>CAWJRW010000010.1:0-31614 GCA_963845385.1 uncultured Alphaproteobacteria bacterium | reverse complement strand
TCGCGAAGCTTGCGGCGGAATTTCGTTCGAGCGCATCGATTTGCTTGGCAAGCTTTGTCGGCCGCCATTCGTCATCGGCGTCGAGAAACGCGATGTAATCACCTTTGGCGACAGCGAGTTCCTTCATTTAACGCGGCGCATACGCCGCCATTCTTAGATAGGGAGACAAGCCGGATTTCGGGCTTGCCGTAGCTCCGGACGACATCGCCAGTGGCGTCCTGGCTTCCGTCATCAATGACGATGATCTCAAGATTGGGATAATGCTGGGCGAATACAGAATCGAGCGCGCGACGAATTGTCTTCGCAGCGCTATAGGCAGGAATCAGGACTGTCACAAACGGAAGAGTTCCTGGGCTATCACTCAAGGGCTTCACACAAAGCACATGGAGGAGTGAGTTCTTCGAATATGCGGCAAGCCTCCGCAACGAGGCACCAGTTTACCCTTGCTCGCGGGGCGCCACAAGAACACGCTCTTTGCATGCCCTCAACGCGCGGCCCTGGCCGAGGAATTAAACAATACCGCTTTTTTGGCATTGCGGCGTTGTCGTGTTTCGTCTGCCATTTGTGAATTGGCCGATGGCGCACCCAAAGAGACGGGGTCCGGTTTGATCCGGCATCTGACGAATGAGGATCCTGATGCCAACCCTGGGGAGATCGGAGCGAAGCTGTGGAGGGTGGACATCTTGATCGCCCAAGGTCAAGCATCGGCCGGCGAAGAACGCTGCGGCGCGTGCGGTGATCGCCAACTGCGTCCAAGCATAGCCGGGCTTTCGGGCCGTTTTGGGGCCCTGGCGCCGGAGCATGCTCTTAGCGAATGACTGGGTGGCTGGGGCGGGAGGATTTCGAACCTCCGAATGTCGGTACCAAAAACCGATGCCTTACCGCTTGGCGACGCCCCATCAGGCGACCCGGGCGGGGGACGATAACGGCTCGCTCCCCATGAGGCAACGCGGCCGCCGCGCCGCCGTTGCGGGCCCTGGCCGAGCACGTATAAACGCGGGGCCGTGGCCACGGAGTGTAGCTCAGCCTGGTAGAGCACTGCTTTCGGGAGGCAGGGGCCCCGAGTTCAAATCTCGGCACTCCGACCATGTCGTCCTCGTCCGCTGCGTGCCGGCGCGCTCCCCGGGTTGCGCATAGAAATTAAAGACGACGCGAAAGGCCACAGCGCCGCAGCATCCGGGGGCCTTTCTTGACGACGCAAGAGCTCGACACGGCTTCGCCGGCGGAGAACGCTCGTCGCGCGCACGCACGCGCTGGTATGCGCTCTGGCTTCTCGTCGCCGTCTATATCTTCAACTTCATCGATCGCCAGGTCGTCTCGATCCTGCAGGAGCCGATCAAAGCGAGCTCGGCCTCTCCGACACGCAGCTCGGCCTTCTCACCGGCTTCAGCTTCGCCGTCTTCTACGTCACGCTCGGCATTCCCATCGCCTGGCTCGCCGACCGCTGGAACCGCAAGCGCATCATCGGCATCGCCGTCGCGGCGTGGAGCGTCATGACCGTGCTCTGCGGCCGAGCCACGAGCTATCGGATGCTCTTTCTCTTCCGCATCGGCGTCGGCGTGGGCGAGGCGGGCCTGAGCCCGCCCGCGCAGTCGCTCATCTCGGATTATTTCCCGCGCGAGCGGCGCTCGACGGCGCTCGCCATCTACACGCTCGGCATTCCCATCGGCGCCGTGCTGGGTGTTTTGCTGGGCGGCTGGCTCAACCAGTTTTTCGGCTGGCGCAACGCGTTTCTCGCCGTGGGCCTGCCGGGGCTCCTGCTCTCGTTCCTCGTCCTCACGACGCTCAAGGAGCCCAAGCGCGGCGCCATGGACCGCGCGGCGACGGTCGCGCCGGCACGCTCGCTTCCCGCCGTTATGCGCACATTGTGGGGCATGCACGCCTTCCGGCATCTCGCGCTCGGCGGCTCGCTGCACGCCGTGGTCACCTATGCGCAGCTCAATTGGAATCCGCCCTTCTACGGGCGCGTACACGGCCTTTCCACGGGCGAGGTCGGAAGCTGGCTCGCGCTGATCGGCGTCATGGGCGGCATCGGCACTTATCTCGGCGGCGCGCTCGCCGACAGGCTCGCCAAGCGCGATGTGCGCTGGCTCATGTGGCTGCCCGGCGCTGCGGTTCTCGCATGCACGCCGCTCTTCTTCGCGCAGTACTGGGCGCCGACCGTGCATCTTTCCATCCTTCTCGCGCTCGTGCCCGCGCTGCTCACGACTTTCGATCTCGGGCCCTTCTTCGGCACGGCCCAGAGCCTCGTCGTCCCGCGCATGCGCGCTACGGCCACGGCGATCCTCATTCTTATCATCAGCGTGTTGGGGCTCGGGATCGGCCCGGTCCTGGTCGGGCGGTTGAGCGACTTCTTCGCGAACGGCTTGGGCTTGGGCGTGGAGTCGTTGCGCTATGCCATTCCCGTCATTCTCCTGGTCAATCTCTGGTCCGCCTATCACTATTTCTGCGCCGCGCGTTATCTGAAAGCCGATCTCGCCCGCACGGAGAACTGACCCCGCCGCGGCGCTTGCGCCTATACTGGCGCCATGGCGGTCGAGATCCCGTTCAATCGCGAGAGGGATTTTCGCGCGGGCGTGCTGGAGGAAGTGGCGCCGGGCATCAGGCGCATGCTGGCGCCCAATCCCGGTCCCTTCACCTTCGCCGGCACGAACTCTTATGTCGTGGGCCAAGGCCGCGTCGCCGTCATCGATCCGGGGCCGGATCTCGCGGACCATGTCGAGGCGCTGACACGCGCGCTGCAAGAGAGACCGTGACGCATATCCTCGTCACGCACACCCATAACGATCACTCGCCCGCAGCCCGGCCGCTCAAAGCCGCGACGGGCGCGCTCATCTGCGCCTATGGCCCCCACGGCCCGCCCCCGAGGCTCTGGGCCGCAGGGCGGCGTGGCGCGCGCAGACGAAGATGTTGCGATCGAGGAAGGCGCCGATCGCGACTTCGTGCCCGACCGCGCCTTGGGCGACGGCGAGCGCATCGCAGGCGCCGGATGGACCATCGAGGCCGTGCACACGCCCGGCCACACGTCGAACCATCTCTGCTTTGCGCTCTGCGAAGAAAAGGCCCTCTTCACGGGCGACCATGTGATGAGTTGGTCGACCTCGGTCGTGGCCCCGCCCGACGGCGACATGCAAGCCTATATGGAGAGCTTGGCGAAGCTGCTCACGCGCAAGGATCGCGTGCTCTGGCCCGCCCATGGCGGACCGGTGCGCGCGCCCGCGCCCTTCCTGCGCGCTTTCATCGCCCATCGCGAGGAGCGCGAAGCCGCGATCGCGGCGTGTCTCAAGCGCGGCATCGGGCGCATTCCCGACATGGTGGCGCGCATCTATACCGATGTCGATCCGCTCGCTCCATCCCGCCGCCGCGCGCACCGTGCATGCGCATCTCATCCGCATGGTGGCGCAAGGCCGCGCGGCCTGCGACGGAAAGCCCAAGCTCGACTCGTTTTACCGCGCCGTCTGAGTTTCGTTACGCCGTGTTCCACGGATTAACGATGGTCTTCACGGCGGATTTGAAATCCGACACATTGCAAGTGACGAGGACAAGATCGTGCGCCTCGGCCGTCGCGGCGACGAAGGCATCCATGCTGCCGATGGGACGGCCCGCGCCCTCCCGCCGCGCCGTGATCCGTCCCCAGGCATCGGCGACCGCGGTATCGATCGGCAAGAGCCGGCCTTCGAAGCGCGCGGGCAATTCATTCTCCGAGCCAAGCGCCCAGACGGTTCCGCCGGCTTCCCGACGGCCATGCGCTCGATGCCATAGCGCAACTCCGCCAGCGTAACGACACTGAGAAAGACGCGGTCCTCGTCCGTCTCAGCAAGCCAAGTCACGACGCCCGCGTTGGGACGCGCCTTCGTCCATTCGGAAACGACATTCGTGTCGAGTAGAAATGTCACAGGTCGACGCGGCGCGGGCGATCCTTCGCGCGCTTGGTCTTGAGTCGCGCGCCGCGGAGCGGCGAGGCCGCGAAGAAGTCCGCGAGGCTGCCGCTGCGCTTGGTCTTGCGCTCCCACTCCTCGGCCGAGACGACGACGGCGGCCACCCGGCCATGGCGCGTCACCGTCTGCGGGCCTTCCTCTTGCGCCCGCTCGATCACCTCCGAGAGCTTGGCCTTGGCCTCGGCGACCGTCCAACGATCCGCGTCCATGTCCACGCCTCCCGAAATAAGGTCATATTGGTCATAATAGTCATTTTGGAGGCCTCGGGCAAGCCCGGCGTGCCGGCACTCCGCCCGAGGAACTCACGGCGCGGAGTTGAGCGCCTGCGCAAAGGCGCGGATGCGGCGCGCATTCGTGCCGAGATCGCCCCGGCCGATGCGCGAGGCCGAGCGGATGTCGAGGCGGGCGCCGCTCCCCTCCGCGCGGATGCGGATCACGATGTCGTCCGTGAAGCGGTAGACGCGCGTCGTGTCGGTGGCCTCGATGCGGCCCTCGTCGGGACTCGCGGCGACGATGTGCCAGCCGAGCCTCTTCGCCGCGCCCTTGGCGCGGGCGAAGGCGCGATGCGGGCGCTTCGTCGAGCAGAATGGGCGCGATGTCGGGATAGGCTTTGCGCTGGGCGGCTGCGATTTTTCCGCCGCCGTAATCCGCGCCCTTGCGGTGCAGCGCGCGGAGCGCCACGAAGGCCGGCGGATCGTCCGTGTCCGTCGTAATGTCGTGGATGAGAAGCGCCCCGCCCCCGCTCGCGAGCGCGCGCAAGCCATAGGCCGTGGGCAAGACGAGCGGCGCCGCCGCGATCACGAGCGCGAGCGCGGCCACGCCCTTGCGCGCCGAGAGGCCATCGCCCGCCGCGACGAGGCTCGGCAGCGCCAGGCGGATGGCGGCGAACCCGCTCAAGAACGCGAGACCGAGCAGAATGAACGCCCCCCAAGCGCTTAACCCCAAACGAAAGGAGAGCGGCGAAAGCGCGACAAGGGCAAGCGTGATGAGCGCCAGGACAAGGGCGTTGCGCGCGGCCCGCCCCCGCCGCTTTCGTCTGTCGCTCCGCTCTCCATGCCTTGAACGGGATCCGCCTTGACCCCCTCCCATCCTCCCCCTTTCAGGGGGAGGAGGAGAGCATTCCCGTGAGCCGTGCAGCCCCTCTCCCCCTGCAGGGAGAGGGCCGGGGTGAGGGGCATTGAGCCATGATCGATTCGACCAGATTGAAGTTCGCTTTCCTGCCGCGGCGCCGCTCACTCTGCCGCGCGCGCCCTGGGCCAGACATGGTCCTTGAACTGCGCGCGCAATGCGGCCTTTTGAATCTTGCCCACGGCGGTGTGGGGAATTTCCTCGACGAAGACCACGTCGTCGGGCCGCCACCAGGTGGCGATCTTGCCTTTGAGAAAACTCAAGATGTCGCGCTTGTCGGCCTTGGCGCCGGGCTTCAGCGCAATGACGAGAAGCGGCCGCTCGCTCCATTTGGGGTGGGGAAGGCCGATCACGGCTGCCTCCCGCACCGCCGGGTGGCCGAGCGCGATGTTCTCGATCTCGATGGAGGAGATCCACTCGCCGCCGGACTTGATCACGTCCTTGGCGCGGTCGGTGATCTGCATGTAGCCGTCCGCGTCGATGGTCGCGACGTCGCCGGTGGGAAACCAGCCGTCATGCTCCGCGAGCGGATCGCCTTCCTCCTTGTAGTAGCGCGCGGCGACCGCGGCTCCGCGCACCAGGAGAATGCCCGAGGTCTTGCCGTCCCGGGGCAGCTCGCGGCCCGCCTCGTCGACGATCTTCATTTCCACCGTGATGATGGGCCGGCCCTGCTTCGTCTTGAGCTTGAGCTTCTCGGGCCAGGCAAGCTCGTCCATGGCGGGCTTGACGAGGCATTGGCTGCCGAGCGGGCTCATCTCGGTCATGCCCCAGCCATGCACGACTTCGATGCCGTATTTCCGCTCGAAGGTGTCGATCATGGGCGCGGGCGCCGCGGCGCCGCCGATATAAACGCGCTTGAGCGCGGTCGGGCGTTTGTTCTCGGCTTCGAGATATTGCATGAGCCCGAGCCACACCGTGGGCACGGCGGCGCTGCAGGTGACCTCTTCGTTCTCCAAGAGCTCGCAGATGCTCTTCCCGTCGAGCTTCGGTCCCGGCAGGACGAGCTTTGCGCCCCACATGGGCGCCGTCAGCGCCAAGCACCAGGCATTGGCGTGAAACATGGGCACGATGGCGAGCACGCAATCCTGCTCGCGAACGTCGAAGCCGCTCAGCGCGTGCAGAAAATTGGAGCGGTGGGAATAGAGCACGCCCTTCGGGTTTCCCGTCGTGCCCGAGGTGTAGCAAAGGCCCGCGGCCTCGTTCTCGTCGCCTTCGAGCCATTGGAAATCGTCGTCCTCGGCGGCGAGCAGCTCCTCGTAAGAGCTGACATTGCGCAACTTGGTCGCCGGCATATGCGCGCGGTCGGTCAGAAGAACGAACTGCTTGATGGTGGGGAGCTTGTCCTGGAGCGCTTCCACGAGCGGCACGAAGGTGAGGTCGAGAAGAAGCACGCTGTCTTCGGCGTGACCCGCGATATAGACGATCTGCTCGGGATAAAGGCGCGGATTGATGGTGTGGTAGATGGCCGCAAGGCCCGTGATGCCGTACCAGGCCTCCATGTGGCGGTGCGAGTTCCAGGCGAGCGTGGCCACGCGATCGCCGCGCTTGACGCCGAGCTTCTTCAGCGCCTTCGCCACCTTGCGCGCGCGGCTGTGGATTTCGCGATAGGTCGTCCGGTGAAGCGTTCCCTCGACGAGGCGCGAGACCACCTCCCGCTCGCCGTGATTGGCCGCCCCATGGTCGATGATCTTCGACATGCGCAGCGGCCAGTGCTGCATCAAGCCCTGCATCCCGGATTCCCCACTCGAATTCTAGAAATGCTTGCGTGTAGTCTATGGACCGCGCCTTCTTTTGACAACGGGCCGTTCCCGAACCGGAGGATTTCATGCCGCTGTCCAACATGGCCGCCCGCGACGTGGAGAGCCTGATCCACCCTTACACCAATCTCGAGACGCTGCGCGCGACGGGGCCGCTCGTCTTCGCGCAAGGCAAGGGCGTGCGCGTCTGGGACACGGAGGGGCGCGAATATATCGAGGGCATGTCGGGGCTGTGGTGCACGGCGCTGGGCTTCGGCGAGGAAGCGCTCGTCGAGGCCGCGCTGGAGCAGATGCGCAAGCTTCCCTACGAGCATCTCTTTGCGGCCAAGAGCCACGAGCCCGCCATCGCGCTCGCCGAGAAGCTCAAGGAGATCTCGCCCGTCCCCGTCTCGAAAGTCTTCTTCGCCTGCTCGGGCTCGGAGGCGAACGACAGCCAAGTCAAGCTCCTCTGGTACTACAACAACGCGCGCGGCAAACCCGAGAAGAAAAAGATCATCAGCCGCATCAAGGCCTATCACGGCGTGACGCTCGCGGCGACGAGCCTGTGCGGCTTGGCCTCGAACCACCGCGATTTCGACGCGCCCTTCGCCTTTGCTCTGCATACGGACTGTCCGCACCACTATCGCTTCGCGGAAGCGGGCGAGAGCGAGGAGGATTTCGCGACGCGGCTCGCCGGCAATCTCGAGACGCTGATCGAGCGCGAGAACCCGAAGACCATCGCGGCCTTCATCGCGGAGCCGTTTCAGGGCGCGGGCGGCTGCATCTTCCCGCCCAAGACCTATTTCGAGAAGATCCAGCCGATCCTCGAGAAGCACGACATTCTCTTCATCGACGACGAGGTGATCACGGGCTTCGGGCGCACGGGCAATTTCTGGGGTGCGGAGACCTACAACATGAAGCCGCACTCCATTTCGATCGCCAAGGCGCTGACTTCGGCTTATCTGCCGCTCTCGGCCGTGCTCATTCCGGACTTTATCTACGAGGCGATGCGCGAGGAGAGCAAGAAGATCGGCACCTTCGGCCACGGCTTCACCTATGGCGGCCATCCGGTCTCGGCCGCGGTGGCGCTCAAGGCCATCGAGCTTTACGAGACGCGCGACATCGTGGGCCATGTGCGGCGCGTCTCGCCCCGCTTTCTGCAGCGCTTCAAGCGGCTCGGCGAGCGCCCGCATGTCGCGGACGCGGGCGGCGTGGGGCTCGTGGGCGCCATCGAATTCGTCGCCGACAAGAAGACCAAGAAGAGCTTCGACGCGGCGCACGCGGTCGCCGCGAAATGCGCCGCGTTTTGCCAGGCGCAGGGGCTCATCGCGCGGCCTCTGCTCGGCGACCGCGTGGCCCTCTGCCCGCCGCTTATCATCACCGAAAGCGAGATCGACGAGATGTTCGACCGCTTCGAGCGCGGGCTTGGCGATCTCGAGGCTTGGATTCACAAGGAAAAGCTCGCGGCGCGGTGACGGCGCAAGCGTCTCGCTCGTGAACGAGTGACCCCCCCTCCCTATCCCTCCCCCTCAAGGGGGGAGGGAATCGCCTGTTGCACCCGTTTCTCTCACCTCCCCCCTTGAGGGGGAGGTCGAAACGGCGAGCGCATGCGAGCAGTTTCGGGAGGGGGGTCAATTTCGGCGAGGAAGAACGCTCGGCATCACATCCGCGGCGAGCGCATCGGCAGCTTTGCGCGCGTCGAGCTTCTGCCAGGTGATGGCGCCCAAGTCATAAGTGAGCTGCTTCTCGAGCACGGCGGCGTCGGCATCGGAGGCGTCGGCCTTGCGCGCGGCCAAGCGCGCGCGCAACACGGAAGCCTCCGCGTCGAGCCAAAGGCCGGTGAAGGGCACGCCCGCAGTCTTCGCAATCGCCTCGGCCTTCGCGCGCTCGTCCTCGCGGGCGAACACCGCGTCCAGCACGACGCTCTCTCCCGCGCGCAGCGCGAGCGCGGCCCAGCGGTAAAGCGCGCCGTAGACGGCCTCGTTCGCTGCAAATGTGTAGGCGCTTTCGGGCAGGCGCGCGGCAAGCTCGGCACCGTGCAGGCGCTTGCGCGTCACGTCGGTGCGCAGCACGAGCGCGCCGTAGCTTGCGCCGAGATGGGGCGCCAGCGCACGCGCGAGCGTCGATTTGCCCGTGCCCGAAAGCCCGCCCACGGCGAAAAGCTTTGGTTTGCGCGGCGAAAGATGAGCGAGCGCGTCCGCGACATAGATTTTTGCGTCGCCGAGCTTCTTCGCATCGTCTTTGTCCGTGTCTTGCGCCGCTCGCGCGGAAACATGGGCGCGCACGGCCGCGCGATAGGAGAGAAAGAGCGGCAGCGCGCGAAAGCTCTCCATCAGCGCATCGGCTTCGGCGAGCGGGGTGCTCTCGGCGTAAGAGTTGAGGAGCCGGTTCGCGCCCGCGCCCTCGCGCGTGCCGCGATGAAGCACGTCCATGAGGAGAAACGCGAAGTCGCTCAAAATGTCGATGGTGGCGAAATCGTCGTTGAACTCGATGCAGTCGAAGAGCGTGGGCTTGCCGTCGATGAGGCAGACATTGCCCAGATGCAGATCGCCGTGGCAGCGGCGCACGAATTTTTCCGCCCGCCGCCGGTCGAGGAGCGGTGAGAGCGCGTCGAGCGCGGCTTGCGATTGGACGATGAGGGGCTCGACGCACTCGGCGCCGAGCGCGCTTGCGAAGCGGCGGAGCTCGCGCGCATTGGACTTAAGCGCGCGCGCGAGGCCCTCGGCGCCGCCGAAGGGCGCTCCTTTCACTTCCGCGTCGCGATGAAAGGCGGCCACCGCGCGGGCGAGCGCTTCCACGAGAGCGAGCGTGAGCGCGCCGCGCGCCGCCATGCGCGAGAGGAGCGCCTCCTCCTCGAAGCGCGCCATCTCGACCAGCCACTCGACGGGCGCGCCGTCGCCGCCGAGTTTCAGGCGCCCGTCCGCCTCGCGCGTCACCGCCACCGCGCCGCGATAAAGCATGGGCGCCGTGCGGCGGTTGAGCGCCAGCTCGGCCTCGACGAAGGCCTTGCGCTTCTCCAGCGTCGAATAATCGAGATAGCGGAGATCGAGCGCCTTTTTGAGCTTGAAAACGCGCGCGCCCACGAGAAAGACGATGGAAGCGTGGGTCTCGATGCGCTCGATTTTTTCGCGCGGCAGACCGTAAGCCTCGGCCGAGGAGAGAAAGCGGACGACTTCTTCCTGCGCAGCCGGCGCCGGCATTAGAGCGTTCTCCACTGACGTGGATTTACCTGGCCACCCGCTCCCCCGCCCAACCACCCATTGAGGGTACCCTTGTGGGTGGTTGGGCGGGGGAGCGGGTGGCTCGACTTCAAAGCAGAGACTCTAATGCAGGCGCTGGGGAAAGACGGGCGGCGTCTCCTGGCCCGCCGGATCCTCGTGGATGATGACTTCGGCGCCCGGAAACTCGGCCTTGATCTTCTCCTCCACGCGGTCGGCGATCTCATGCGCGTTCGAAAGCCGCATGTTGGGGTCGAGCTCGAGATGCAATTGGATGAAGAGATTGAAGCCCGAGCGCCGCGTGCGCAGATCGTGCATGGCGCGCACTTGGGGCTCGGCGTTGACGATGGCCTTGATGCGCTCGCGGTCGGGCTCCTCGAACTCGCGGTCCATGAGCTGGTCGAAGGACTTGCCCACGATGTCCCAGGCATTTTTCGCGATATAGGCGGCGACCCCTAAGCCGATCGCGGCGTCGATGCGCGGCAGCGCGAAGAGCTCCGCGAGCACGATCGCGAAGATGACGCTGCCGTTCATGATGATGTCGCCCTTGTAGTGGAGCGAATCCGCCGAGATGGCGAGCGAGCCCGTGCGCGCGATGACGCGGCGCTGGAGGATGACGAGCCCGAGCGTCGCCGCGATCGCGACGAGAGAATGATCACGCCCAGCGTGCTCGAGGTGACGGGCGCGGGCTTGATGAGGCGCGCGATGGCCTCGAAGGTGAGAAAGGCGGCCGAGCCGCCGATGAGCATGGATTGCGCGAGCCCCGCCACGGCCTCGGCCTTGCCGTGGCCGAAGCGATGCTCCCGGTCGGCGGGAATGGCGGCGTGGCGGATGGCCACGAGATTGAGGCTCGAGGCCGCGACGTCGAGCACCGAATCGAGAAGCGAGCCGAGCAGCGCCACCGACCCGGTGACGAAATAGCCGAAGAGCTTGATCGCCACGAGAAAGAGCGCGACGCCCACCGCCGCATAAGCCGCGAGCCGCGCGAGCTTTCCCGCCTCGTGGCCGGTGAGCGCGGGCGCGGCGGACGCGGCGGGCGCGGACGGGGCGGACGCGGTGTGGCGCGGCGGCGGCGGCGGTGGCGGCAGCCGAGGGGCTCTTGCGAGTCGGGGGGCTCAGCATGGCGTGATTATACCCGGGGCCTGCGCGCCACCGCAAAACTCGCGGCGCGCACCACGCTACTGCGCTTGAGAGGCGGTTGCAGAATGAATTCGCAGCGCCGCCGGTGTTCCCTGTCAAAGCGTCTTCAAGAGCTCGTCGAGGCGCTCGTAAGTCTCGCTCGCGCCCGCTTCCATGCCGGAGGCGGCCATGCCGTCGCGGTCGGCCATGGAGGCGAAGACGGAGACGACCGAGAACTTGGTCTTGCCGTCCACCTCCTCGAGCGTCATCGAACTCGACCGACGGCGTGTAATCGAGAAAGCAGAAGGTCTGCACGATCCGCCGCGGCGCCTCGACCAGGAAGTACGCGCCGAAACACTCGAACGCTTGGCCGTCCGCCGCGCGATTGGCGATGCGCCACTTGCCGCCCGGGCGCAGGTCCAATTCGCGCACCTCGGTCGTGAAGCGGCGCGGGCCCCACCAGCGCGCCATGTGCTCCGGCTTCGTCATGGCCTGCCAGACGAGCGCGCGCGGCGCCTCGAACAGGCGCGCGATGAGGATCGCCGGATTGTCCGGCGGATAAATAAATGTCGTCTTCGTCATGTTTGGGCCTCCTCGTGCGGTTCAATCCTCGCCATCACACTACGCGCCGCCTTCCCTGTCACTCGTTTCAAGCGCCGCGTCATTTCCTTTTCTTGCGCGCAGGTTTCTTGTCCTTGGCTTGCAGCTCGTAAAGATAGTCCTCCAGGCGGTCGAAGCGCTCTTCCCAGAAGCGGCGATAGCGCTCGAGCCACTTGTCCACGTCCTTGAGCGCGCGCGGCGAGAGGCGGCAGGGCCGCCACTGCGCCTCGCGCCCGCGCGTGATGAGGCCCGCATGCTCCAAGACTTTCAGGTGCTTGGAGACGGCGGGCAGCGACATGTCGAAGGGCTCGGCGAGCTCGCCCACCGTCGCCTCGCCCGTGGCGAGACGGGCGAGGATCGCGCGCCGCGTGGGGTCGGCGAGCGCGGCGAAGGTCGCGCTCAGGCGATCGGGGTCATGTTTTATGTCACCGTCCGGTTAAATAACTTATCGGTTAAATATCAGGCGCGGAAGCGCGTGTCAAGTGCAGACCACGCGCTTTCGATCTGTCTGATAACGGCGCGACCATCACGTCGCCGCTTTCTCCAAATCCTGCTGAAACCAATCGCGAAGCTCGGCTCGCCTCATTTTGATGATTTCAGAAAGCGGCTTGCCAATCGTTGCTTCGATCTTGTCGGCATCCCACTTGCAATCAATTATGAAAACGCGTCGCTCCGTTTTCTCCCCGGCAATCCTTTTCATATGTGCACAGAACGCATTATTTGTTGCGGAGTCAGGATTGATTAGGATCAGCTTCTCGAACTGAGAGTTAGTAATGAGGCTTCCTTCGATCTGCTTACGAAGGTGCTGATCTGCGTTGCTCACTCCGACAACGACTAGTGTCCGGCACTTGGAGAGATGATCAAGCCACTCGCGATGAACCTCCAGAAACGGCACGTTAAAAGTCTTTGAATTTTTCATCCGCCCATGATTAAGTGCTGCGTATTGAACTCGTACTTGTATTTCTCGTCCTTGTTCTCTTTAGCCAACAGTTCTGACTTCAAAAGATGCCGTATGTCGCACCGCGGCACTTTGTAAACGCCGCTCGCTGCCACTTGATCCGGCTTGTCCGCAAACTGATCGTCTCTGATCTGAAACCAGTCAAGTGATCCATGCAACTTGAGATACGGCACCCGACTATCGGCTTTGTCGAATCCCACCCACGCCGCGAGTTCCTGTGTGCCTGCAAATCCGTCGCTGTAGGGTATCTCTGAGCGCTCAAACAGCTCTTCGATAACCCTGTCATAATTCAGTGTCGCAATCGTCGATTTGATGGAGGGATCCTTGAAGCTCGGTACAAACTTGTCCCATCCAGACAGGTCATATGCTCTCTTAATCCGATCACACACACGCGTCACCAGTGCCTTGCGCGCCCACATATACTTGGCAGAGGAGCCCTTCATTGAGACCATACTAAAAAGGGGGTCGGCGCTCGCTTTGTTGGGCACAATTCTGCTAAACGCATGAGAGAGCGCCTTGAAGGCATCCGCTCAGAACGAAACTGAAATTGTGGATATGTTCGCTTTAAGAGATCCGAAAACGCGCTATTCATTTCCCAAGTTGGAAACGTACTTCATGCTCTTCAAGCAGCTCAATTGCAAAGATGAGATCCTCGAACGTCGGCTCGAAGCGTCCAAGCGGCGGAAAGCGCGTAAGTTCGCATAAGAGAAACTCCAGAGAGCCTCCACCCAGGGGTGCTCAGTCTTTATGTAGGGGTCCTCTTTCAAAAACCTAACAAGGTCCTGAGTGACAGTAGGCGTCGTCGGGCAGCCAGCGCTCACCGAAGCACCAGCCCCGAATAGAAACACGACTTCGTGTGTATCTCTTGCCATCATGCCGCCCTCCGTTGTGGCGCTTCGGGCGACGACATCGTATCAATCACGACTTACAGGCAAAAGTAGGTGCAAATAGAATTGGCGAGACGTTGAATATGCTCACGGAAACAACCTCATCTTCGTCCACGCGCTCGCCTCCAGCTCTCCCGCGTGAAAGCAGCCGCTCGTGCAGGCGGAAAAGTCGCTCGCGCCAGAACTCGATGGCCAAGGGTTTCACGCGATAGCCCGACCAGTGGGGCGGGCGCGGCACTTTGCCCAAGCGCGTATTTCGCGGCGTAGCGCGCGACTTCTTTCTCCAATTCGAAGCGCCCGTCCAAGGGCCGCGACTGGCGCGAGGCCCAGGCGCCGATCTGCGCGTCTTTCGGGCGCGTGGCGAAATAGGCGTCGGCCTCGGCCGCGCTCACGGGCTCGACGGGCCCGCGCACGCGCACCTGGCGCTTGAGCGCCTTCCAATAGAAGCAGAGCGCGGCTTCCGCGTGCGCCGCGAGCTCCAGGCCCTTCGCGCTTTCGAGATTGGTGTAGAAGACGAAGCCCCGCGCGTCGGCGCCCTTGAGCAGCACCATGCGCAAGTTCGGCGCGCCCGCGGCGTCGACCGTGGCGAGCGCCATGGCGTTGGGGTTCACGGGCTCGGCCTTCTCGGCCGCCGCAAGCCACGCCGCGAACAGCGCGAAGGGGTCGTGGCCCTCGATGGTGTCCGCCTGCGAGGCGGGCTCGTCGTGCTTCGTCATTGGCGAAAACGTGACCCTACGGCCGCGCTTTGCGCGCCGCCGCGCCGCGGGCATAATGAATAAGAGAGCATCGTCGTCCGTGTCATCGCCGCCCAGGAGTTCTAGGGAAGGCTTAGAGGAAACCAAGGGGGATTGCATGCGCTTCAAAGCCATCGCCGTCTCGGCGCTTTGCCTGTCGCTCGCGGCTTGCGAGGGCTCGGGCATCACCAAGCAGCAGGTGGGCATGGTGCGGGCGCGGCCGGCGGCGCGCTCATCGGCTCCCAGATCGGCTCGGGCACCGGCAAGCTCATCGCGGTCGCCATCGGCACGCTCGCCGGCGCCTGGATCGGCAGCGAGATCGGCAAAAGGCTCGACGCGCGCGACCAAGCCATGATGTCGGGCACCACCAACCAAGCGCTCGCGCACAATGCGACCGGCCAGACTTCGAGCTGGAGCAATCCGCAATCCGGCAATTCGGGCAGCGTGACGCCGACTTCGAACTACTCCACCTCGCAAGGCCAGACCTGCCGCAACTTCAATCAAACCGTGAGCGCGAGCGGCCAGCAGGAAGGCCGCCAGGGCACGGCCTGCCAGCAGCCCGACGGCAGCTGGCGCATCGTGGGCTAGATGACGCGAAAACTGACCCCCTACCTATCCTCCCCCGATTTCAGGGGGACGGAAGCATGCGCTTCGTCCCCCCTGCTGGGGAGAGCGGTCGGGGTCGCAGGCGCGACTGCGCGTTTCATCGAAAGCGCGTGACACACCGCGTGCCGCGAACGAAGCCTTAAGCCTTTGGTAGACGGCAGGGCTTAGCCTGTTGCCGAGACGGCGGCGAATAGGCTCGAGCCATGCGCGATCCCTATCTCGTTCTCAATGTCGCGCGCGAGGCTGGCGAGGCGGAGATCCGCGGCGCCTATCGTAGGCTCGTCAAGCGCTACCATCCCGATCTCAATCCCGACGATCACGCCGCGGCCGCGCGCTTTCGCGAAATTCAGGCGGCTTACGCGCTGTTGAAAGACAAGACGCAGCGCGCGCGCTTCGACGCGGGCGAGATCGACGCCAAGGGCCAGCCGCTCTTCCGCTCGGTGAAGCCCGATTTTCGCCGCGCGGCGGAAGCCGCGGGGGCGGGCGCGGGGGTGGGCGCGGCAAAGCAAGGCTGGCACGCCGCCAGCGCACGGACGAAGTCAAGGCCCGCAACGCCGATGTCTTTTCCGAGTTTCTCGCGGGCTGGAAACGCGGCGCGCGCCGCGACGACGAAGAAAAGCCGCCGGCGATGGAGCATCTCACGCTGAGCTTCGAGGAAGCCGCGCGCGGCACGCGCAAGCTCTTGACGCTCGCCTCCGGCGGCAAGGTGGTGGTGACCGTGCCGCCCGCGGTCGAAGACGGGCAAGTGCTGCGCCTCAAAGGCGCGAACGGCGGGGGCGGCGGCGGGGGCGGCGGCAAAGCGGAACGTGCGCGTGAGACTTTCGGTGGCGCCGCACGCCGAGTTCACGCGCGACGGGCTCGACTTGAAGCTCGAGCTGCCGGTGACGCTCGGCGAGGCCGTGCTCGGCGGCAAGGTGCGCGTGCATACGCTGGACGGCGCGGTGGTGCTCACCGTGCCGCCGGGCTCGAACAGCGGCACCGTGCTCAAGCTCGCCGGCAAAGGCCTCGCGTCGGGGAGCGCGCGCGGCAACCTTCTCGTGACGCTCAAGGTCGTGCTGCCGTCCGAGCCCGATGACGTGCTCAAAGCCTTCGTCACCGGCTGGCAGACGGCCACGCCTACGACCCGCGGGCCAAAAGCTAGCCTCGCGAGATATGACCCCCACCCTGGCCCTCCCCCTTCCAGGGGGAGGGAAACTGAGACTGTTCCTCCCCCTGAAAGGGGGAGGATAGGTGGGGGTCAGTTCTACGGCCTTGCCTTGGAGCGCCGGAATCCTTCGTTTTGTTGATTGGCAAATTCCGCCTAAGGATTACACTCTACAGGCATTGGAAAGAGAAGAAAACGTGAAGAGCGCTATTGTCTTGACCTACAATTCAACGAGACTTTGAGCAGATGCTTCAGAAAAGTATAGCTTGATCTCCTCGCTCACCAGTTTCAAAAAAGTCTTTTCTAGTCACAGAAATAGCGTCACCCTGTCGGTTGCAGGGTTGCCCACAATTCGGAAACGTCACGCATATAATTGCTCGTGGAGGGACAACGAGAAGAAGAGAATGCCCTTTCCCTTGCAGGGAGAGGAAAATGAAGTCTCTTCCTTCCCTTGAAAGGGGGGAGGACCGGTGGGGGCAGTTCGGCCGACTTGGATGCACCCCGCCTTGGACGGCCCCTGCCCTTCGTGTAGGATCGCAAGATCCTGAATCTACGAGAAAAACGGTCACATGACGGGTCACAGGGCGGCGGGCGGGCAGTTACTGGCGGGAAAGCGCGGCCTCATCATGGGCGTGGCCAACGAGCGCTCCATCGCCTGGGGCATCGCGCGCGCCTGCGCGGGCGCGGGCGCCGGCCTCGCCTTCACCTATCAGGGCGAGGCCTTGAAGAAGCGCGTGACCCCGCTCGCGGAGCAGGCGGGCTCCACGCTCGTGCTGCCTTGCGACGTCACGGACGCCGCGTCCATGGACGCCGTCTTCGCCCAGCTTTCCGAGGCCTGGGGCAAGCTCGACTTTCTCGTCCATGCCATCGCCTTCTCCGACAAGGACCAGCTCAAGGGCCGCTATATCGAGACGAGCCTCGACAACTTCGCCATGACGCTGAACATCTCCTGCTACTCCTTCACGGCGCTCGCGCGGCGCGCGGAGGCCTTGATGGCGGAAGGCGGGAGCTTGCTCACGCTGACCTATCACGGCTCCGAAAAGGTCGTGCCTCATTACAACGTCATGGGCGTGGCCAAGGCCGCGCTCGAGGCCTCCGTGCGCTATCTCGCCGAAGACTTGGGAAAAAAGCGCATCCGCGTGAACGCGATCTCGGCGGGCCCCATCCGCACGCTCGCGGCCTCGGGCATCGGCGACTTCCGCTACATTCTCAAATGGAACGAGCTCAATTCGCCCTTGCGCCGCAACGTCACCATCGAGGAGGTGGGCAACGCCGCGCTCTATCTCGTGAGCGATCTCGGCAGCGCCGTGACGGGCGAGGTGCACCATGTCGACGGCGGCTACAACATCGTCGGCATGAAGGCCGAGGACGCGCCCGACATCTCCGTCGTGCGCGAGGATTAATGAGACAAGCCCCCTCACCCTGGCCCTCTCCCCAAGGGGAGAGGGGACGCGTGATGCACGCATAGTGACCTCCCTCTCACCCTCGGGGAGAGGGCTAAGGGTGAGGGGGATGCGCTAGAATTGATTCATGTCGCACAACACTTTCGGCCATCTGTTCCGCGTCACGACCTGGGGCGAGAGCCACGGGCCGGAGCTCGGCTGCGTGGTCGACGGCACCCCGCCCGGCATTCCGCTCGTGGAGGCCGACATCCAGCATTGGCTCGACAAGCGAAAGCCCGGCGGCTCCAAATATGTGAGCCAGCGCCGCGAGCCCGACGCCGTGCGCATCTTGTCCGGCACGTTCCAGGACGAGCGCATGGCGGTAGCCGCTCACCACCGGCACGCCCATCAGCCTCGTCATCGAGAATGTCGACGCGCGCGCGAAGGACTACACCGACAACCGCGATAAATATCGCCCGGGCCACGCCGATTACACCTATGACGCCAAATACGGCATCCGCGATTATCGCGGCGGCGGGCGGCAATCGGCGCGCGAGACCGCCGCGCGCGTGGCAGCCGGCGCCATTGCGCGCAAGGTGCTCGATCACCTGTTGGGCAAAGTCACGATCCGCGGCGCGCTCGTCCAGATGGGGCCCTTGAAGATCGAGCGCGCGCGCTTCGACTGGGCGGAGACCGCGCGCAATCCCTTCTGGTGCCCGGACGCGAAGGCTGCCGAAGCGTTCGCGACATTTCTCGAAGAGGTGCGCAGGAAGGGCTCCTCCTGCGGCGCCGTGATCGAGATCGTGGCCGAAGGCGTGCCCGCGGGGCTCGGCGCGCCCGTCTACGGCAAGCTCGATGCGGATCTCGCGGCGGCCTTCATGAGCATCAATGCGGTGAAGGGCGTCGAGATCGGCGCGGGCTTTGCCGCCGCCGCGCTTTCCGGCGAAGAGAACGCCGACGAGATGCGCGCCGGCAACAAAGGCCCAACCTTTCTCGCCAACAATGCCGGCGGCATTTTGGGCGGCATCTCGTCGGGGCAGGACATCGTGGCGCGCTTTGCGGTGAAGCCCACCTCGTCCATCCTGACGCCGCGCAAGACCATCGATCGCGCAAGGCAAGGAGACCGACATCGTGACCAAGGGCCGCCACGATCCTTGCGTCGGCATTCGCGCCGTGCCCGTGGGCGAGGCGATGATGGCCTGCGTGCTCGCCGATCATCTGCTGCGCCAGCGCGCGCAAACCGGCGCGCTCGGGCCCGCGCCACGCCAAGAGGGCATGCCATGAGCGATGAAAGAGCCTCCACCAACGCACTCTCGGCCTTCTACAAGTTCGAGGCGGGCGCGCCGCTCGCCTATGGCGGGCTTGTCGTCGCCGTCGTGCTCGCGATCGCGGCGCAAGGCGCGAACAATGCGGCGCTCTGGGTCGCCGCAGCCGCTGGCGCTCCTCATCGCGCTCCACAACTGGCCCCTGGTGCGCCAGCTCGCCACGGCGCTTTCGGTGAGCGATTACGGCTTCTTTCTCGACGGGCTCGGCCTCGTCGGCTGGAGGGGCATCAAGGCCGCGCGGGTGGAAGAGCGCAAGCTCGGCAAGACGACGCTGCCCGAGCTCGTGCTCGAGGTCGATGCCGAGGCGCTGAAATCCGTCATGACGGCGAGCGCCCGCGGGGGGCTTGCGCCGCCTGCAATATCGCCCCTGGCGCGTTGCGGGCGGCCACCTCTTGCGCGTCGATCTTCAGCCGCTCGGCGTCGATCCGCATGCCTTGCTTGCCGCCATCACGCCGCGGCTCGCGGCCAAGTCGTCCGTCAGGCTGATTATCATACGTCTTGCGCAATCGGCCCTGGATGCCCGACGTACAAGCTCGGGCATGACAGGCATTTGTTGGATTCCACCATCATCGCACCATACACCATCCCGTGTCATGCTCGGACTTGTTCCGGGCATCCAGGGCAACAAGCGAATGCGTGACAATTACGCTTTCTCGAACACCGCGGCCTTCGACAGGAACGCCTGGCTTTCCTCGCGCAAGCAAAGCCCCGCGGCACCAAACAGCGCGGCGAGATCCTGGCGCGCGTAGGAGGCGTAATAGGGCTCGTGGAAGCTTGCCGGAAAATCCGCGAGAAGCCCGTCGAAAGCCGTGCGGTCGCCCGTCTGCAACGAGTTCGAGCAGAATGAACGTGCCCTTGGGCTTCAAGAGCCGCGCAATCTCGCGCGCGGTTTGCGCACGAATTTTCGGCGGCAGCTCGTGGAAGAGATAGAGCGCGGTCACGATATCGGCCGCGCCGGAAGCAAGCGGCATGGCTTCCGATTTTCCCTGAATGAATTCGACCTCGGGCCAGGACGCGAGCGCCTTCTGCGCTTCGCCGAGATAGTAAGGCGAGAGATCGAGCGCGCACAGGGCAAGCGCGGATAGTTGTCCTTGACGAAGGAGAGAAAGCGCCCCGTGCCGCAGCCGAGATCGACGAGGGTGAGCGTGCGCTGGTCGCGGCCCCGAAGCGCGCGCGCGAGCGGCGGCAGGCACGCGCGGCGCATGGCGTCCGCCGCGCCGAGGAACAGCGTCTCGACCTGGAAGTCGTAAAGCGCCGCCGACTCCTCGGAGAGATAGCCGTCGGTCTGGAAGTGGAAATTCTGGCGGTAATAGGCGGGATACGCGCGCGGCTCTTCTCGTCGCCGGGAAGCTCGCGCACGCGGCCTTCCGCCCGCCGCTCGGCCACATGCCGCGCATCCTTAAGAAAGCGCCACGAGAGCGAAAGCAAGCGGCGCGGGTCGGGCGCAAGACCCTGCGGCGGCGCGTAAAGCCCGGCCTCGATATTGCGCCAGTCTTCCTCGAAGAGCGCGTAGAGGGCGCGGTAGAAGGTGGCGCTATCGGGTCCACGCGCAGCGCGCGCGGCAGGCGTCTGCTTCGGATTCTTTTCCCTGCGCGCGCAGCGCGGCGAGATAGTGGCCGAAGAACCACGCCACGCGCGCCGATTGGCTCACGCCATAGCTCAATCGTTCGAACGCCCTCGCCATGCTCAATGTCGCCTTACGCGAGAATTGCGCCACGAGCTCGATCTCGCGCCGACCACAGAAATTGATCGACGGGCCGCGCCCAGTCTAGCCGGAAACCGCCGTCCTTTAGAATGCGCGCGTCACGGGCGAAGCTTGCCGGATTGCAGGAGACGGCCACGGCGCGCGCCACCTTCGAGGCCGCGATGGCTTCGGCTTGCGCGCGCGCGCCCGCCCGCGGCGGATCGAAGACCACGGCATCGAAGCGCGAGAGCGTCTCCGCATCGAGGGGCGCGCGGAACAGATCGCGCTGTCTCGACCGTCATGGGCTTGAGACCCTGCGCATGGCGCGCGGCTTTGGAAAGCGCTGCGATGAGCGTCCCCGTCCGCATCGACGGCATGGACGGAGGCGCGCTTTGCCAGCGCCAGGCTGAAGGTGCCGAGGCCGGCGAAGAGATCGGCGACGCGGCGCGCTGCGCCTACGCCCTCGAGCACGAGCTCGGTGAGAGCCTGCTCGGCTTCCGCGCTCGCTTGCAGAAAGGCGCCGGGCGGCGGCACGACCGGAATGCCCGCGATCATGAAGCACCGGCGGCCGCCGCTCCACCATCACTTCGCCGCCCGAGCGACACGCGGGCAAGATCGAGCTCCTGCGCGCCTTCCGCCAAGGAAAGACGCAAGCGGCGCGTATCCTCCGGCGGCCGCGACAAAGAGAGCGCTACATCGAGCCCGCCTTCCGTCTGCAGCAGCGCGAGCATGCCTTGGCTCCCGGGAGCGAAGATTTCCGCGAGACAAGCCCCGCAAATCCGCGAGCCGCGCCACGATTGCGGGCACGAGCACGGGGCATTCTTCGACATCGACGAGCGCGTGGCTCCTTGCCTTGTGAAAGCCGAGCACGGCGCCCGCCCCGCGCGCCGGAAGGCAAGCGCGGCGCGCCTGCGCGTGCCCGGCGGCAGCGACACGAGCGCGGCGACGGGCGCCTCCTCGATGCCGCGCTGGGCGAGCACATTCTCAGATTTGCGCGCGCTTCCAGGCCGCATAGGCGGGGCCCGAAAGATGCTGGAGCTGGCATCCTCCGCAGACGGAGAAATGGCGGCAGAGGGGCTCTGCGCGCTCGGGTCCGTCCGCCAGCCGCGCGAGCACCCGCCCGCGCTCGCCCTGAGCGCGATGCGTACGCGGTCGCCCGGCACGGTGAAGGGCACGAAAACGGCCCCGCCCGCAAGCTCGGCCACGCCGTCGCCGTCATGGCCGATGCGCTCGATGACGACTTCTCGGCTCGGACACCGTCTTCAATTCTTTCCCCTTCACCCTAGCCCTCTTCCCAAGGGGAGAGGAAACGCGAGTGGCATGCCATCGCTTCTCCCTCTCCCTTTGGGAGAGGGCTGCCGTCATCGGCTTGCCGCAAGGAGATACTCCACATTGCCGTCGCCGCCCGTGATCGGGCTTTCGGTGACGCCCAGAACCTGCAAGCCCCGCTCTTCGAGGAAAGCGCGCACACGGACCACGGCCTCCTCGCGCGCCTCAGCATCGCGCACGATGCCGCCCTTGCCGATCTTCGCGCGCCCGACCTCGAATTGCGGCTTCACGAGAATGACGAAGAGCGCATCCGGCGCGGCGAGCGCGAGAATTGCGGGCAACACTTTCAGTATGCTGATGAAGCTCACATCGACGCGTGACGAGGCCAGGCGTTTCCGGAGACTTGCGCGCGGCTGAGCTTGCGCGCATCCACGCCTTCTATGGAGATCACGCGTTCATCTGCTTTCAGGCGCGGATGGAGCTGGCCGTGGCCCACATCCACCGCATAGACGCGCGCCGCACCGCGCGACGAGCAAAACTTCGGTGAAGCCGCCCGTCGAGGCGCCGACATCGAGCGCGATGCGGCCCCCCACGCCGAGCCGAAATGATCGAGCGCATGAGCGAGCTTGAGCCCGCCGCGCGAGACGTAAGGGTTCGCCGTGCCTTCGAGCGCGAGCGGCGCGTCTTCGGCCAAGCGTTCGCTCGGTTTCTCGACCACATGCGCGCCCGAGCGCACATGGCCCGCCTCGATCTCGGCCTGGGCACGGGCGCGGCTCTCGACAAGGCCGCGCGCTAACAGCAATTGATCTGCGCGCAAGCGAGTCATGCGATCAAAGAGCAACTACGACGGCCGCTCGACCACGAAGCGCGCCACCGCGCGCAAGAGCGCCGCGCGCTCGCCGAAATGGTCGAGATGGCGCGCGGCTTGGCTGGCCAAGAGATTGGCCTGCGCGCGCGCGCGCTCGACGCCCAGGAGCGCGACGAAGGTCGCTTTCCCTGCCGCCGCATCCTTGCGCACGGCCTTGCCGATCTGCGCCGCGTCGCCCGTCGCGTCCAGAAGATCGTCGGCGATCTGGAAGGCGAGCCCCAGATCATGGGCGAAGCCCAAGACCGCGTGCATGGCCTCGCCCCGCGCATGGCCCATGATGGCGCCCATCTCGCAGGCGCAGGTGATGAGCGCGCCGGTCTTCATCTGCTGAAGCCGCGTGACGATGCGCTCATCGACCTCCACGTTCTCGCAGGCGAGATCGAGCATCTGGCCGCCCACCATGCCACGCCCGCCCGCTGCCTTCGCGAGCGCGAGCACGAGGTCGGTGCGCACGCGCGGATCGTCATGGGTCTCGGCGTCCGACAGATTCTCGAAGGCGAGGGTGAGGAGCGCATCGCCCGCGAGCACGGCGGTCGCCTCGTCATAGGCCTTGTGCACGGTGGCCCGCCCGCGGCGCAGATCGTCATCGTCCATGCACGGCAGATCGTCATGCACGAGCGAATAAGTGTGCACGCATTCGATCGCGGCACCGCGCGAAGAGCCGCGCCGGTCGACGCCGAAGAGCCTGCCGCATTCGAGCACGAGAAAGGGACGCAAGCGCTTGCCTGGCCCGAGTGCCGCATAGCGCATGGCCTCGTAGAGCCGCGTTCGGGCCCGTCGCTCGAGGGCATGAGCGCGGAGAGCCACTCGTCCACCTCGCGCGCGGCCGTATCGAGCGCGCGGCGCACGTCGAGCGCGAGGGGTCCGGGCCGGCTCGTTCACGTCACGTCGAACGGCTCGGTCTTGGCGCCGCCTTCCGCAGTGACAACGATTTTCTCGATCTTTGCCTGCGCCGATTTGAGCTTCGCCTCGCAGTGGGCCTTCAATGCGGCGCCCCGTTCGTAGATGGCGATGGACTCCTCGAGCCCAACCTGACCCTTCTCGAGCGTCGCCACGATGCGCTCGAGCTCGCCGAGCGCCTCCTCGAAGCTCATGGCGCATCCTATCCTTCTGCGTCTGGTCCTTCTGCGCGCCGTCCTTGCCGGACTTTTCCTTGGCTTGCCGTTCGTTCCCCACCCGCTTTCCTCAGCTTCCATCAGCGCGCCCACATGGGCGGCCGCGCTCCTTGCCAAAGCGGCGAGATCGTACCCGCCTTCGAGCGTCGAGACGAGACGCCCCTGCGTGGCGGGCGGCCAGCCCGCAAAGCGCCTCCGTCACCCAGGCATAGTCCTCGTCCACGAGATTGAGCTGCGCCAGCGGATCGTTCGCATGGGCATCGAAGCCCGCCGAGACAAAGAGAAATTCGGGCGCGAAGGTCGAGCCGCGGCAGTACGATCTCGCTCATGGCGGCGCGGAATTCGGCCGAGCCCGAAAAGGGCGTCAGCGGGACGTTGACCACGTTTCCGGCGATGCCGTCTCCCGGGCGGCGCCCGTGCCGGGATAGAGCGGGTATTGATGGGTCGAGGCATAGAAGAGCCCGGCATCGCTCTCGAACACGGCCTGGGTGCCGTTGCCGTGATGGACGTCGAAATCCACGACCGCCACGCGCTCGCAGCCGTGGGCCGCGCGCGCATGGAGCGCGCCGATGGCGATATTGTTGAAAAGGCAGAAGCCCATGGCGGTCGCGGGCTCGGCGTGGTGGCCGGGCGGGCGCACGGCGCAGAAGGCGTTCTTCGCCCCGCCCTCCATCACGAGGTCGACGGCGTGCACGACCGCGCCCGCGGCGCGCAGCGCCGCCTCGCGGCTGCCCGGCGAAAGCACCGTGTCGGCGTCGATATGGGCGAAGCCTTCGTCGGGGACGTGCCAGAACGCATGTCGACGAAGCCCTTCGGATGCACGCGCACGAGCGCCTCGTCGCTCACGCGCGGCGCTTCCTCGCGTCGCAAATTAGCAAAGCGCGGCGCCTCGAGCGCATGCAGAACGGCGCGGAGACGGTCCGGGCTCTCGGGATGGCCCAAGGGAACGTCGTGGTAAAAGCAGGCGGAATGGGTAATGAGCGCCGTCGTCACGCCGACAATCTCGCCCGGATCGCGCGATCAGACAAGCCGTGAAACCCCTGCTGTCGCGCCGCGTGCTTTTGCGCTGGCTGCCGTTCTCTTCGTCGCCGCGGCGCTCATCGCCTTCAGCGTCGTGTTATTTTCCGCGCGCACCACCGAGGCGCGACTTTTTCTCGAAGACGTCGCAGCGGGCGATGCGCCTTCCGCGCTCAAGGCGCGGACGAAGCCGCCGCGCAGGCGCGTCCTCGATTGGACGGTCGATGGCCGAAAGGGCTTCGGCGACCTTTATGTGCCGGCGGACGGAAAGCCGTTGGCGCGCCTCGTGCTTTTGCCCGGCCTCGTCTCCGAAGGGCGCACGGACCCGCACCTCATCGCCTTCGCGAATTCCCTCGCGCGCTTGCGCTTCGCGGTGCTCGTGCCGGAGATCGCGAGCTTCCGCTCGCTGCATCTTTCGCCCGCCGACGCCCGCGTCATCGCGGACGCTGTGCACGCGCTTTCGGAATGGTCCGGGACGCCCGCGCAAGTGGGCCTTGCCGCTGTCTCTTACGCGCTCGGCCCTGCGCTCATCGCCGCGCTCGAGCCGGATGTGCGTGGGCGTGTTGCCTTTGTGCTCGGCGTCGGCGGCTATTACGACCTCGACGCCGCCATCACTTACGCCACCACCGGCTGCTTTCGCAGCGATGCGAAGAAGCGCTGGACGTGCCGCGCGCCCAACAACTACGGCAAATGGGTGTTCGCGCGCATCAATGCCAGCCGCATCGAAAACCCTCCCGACCGCACGATCCTGCAGGCCATCGCGGCGCGCAAGCTCAACGATCCCAATGCCGATATCGGCGATCTCCTGCCCACGCTCGGGCCCGAAGGGCGCACCGTCACGGACCTGTTGCTCAACGCCGATCCCGACCGGGTCCCTGCGCTCGTTGCGCGCCTGCCCCGGCCCGTGCGCGCGGATTTCGAGCGCCTAAGCCCCGCGCACTATCCCTTGGGCGAGATTTCGGCGGACGTCTTTCTGATCCACGGACGCAACGACGGCCTGATCCCGCCCACGGAAAGCAAAAGACTCGCAAGAGTTCTTCCCCACGCGCATCTGACGCTTGTCGCGCATATCGCCCATGTGGAATTCACGGGCCCCCTTGGGCTTATCGACGACCTCTCCTTGCTCGGCGCCGCGCGGCGTTTCATCGCGATCCGCGACCGCTTGGGCGCAGAGACGACACCGCTCGTTAGGCCGTATTGACATTCGGTGTCATCCCCGAGGCCGCCCCGGATTTAATCCGGGGCGAGCCTTGGGGATCCAGGGCCGCCTGCTCTGAGCGTGGTGCCCTGAATTCCCGATCGCTGACTTTGCCAACCAAAATCCTCCCGGATTTTGGGGCAAAGTCTCGTCGGGAATGACGATCCAAGCCCAATGCCGACTGAACCTGCGTTCACATGCTGCGGCCCCTTGCGCGCGCTCAAACGCCCGCGTAACTCTGAATGCCATGCCCGATCACGCCGTGAGCATCTTGCTCGAAGAGCGCTCGGTCCTTGCCGTGGCAGGCGAGGACCGGCTCTCGTCCTGCAAGGGCTCCTCACCAACGACGTCGCGCGGCTTTCGCCCACCCGCGCGCTTTATGCGGCGTTGCTCGCGCCGCAGGGCAAGATTCAGTTCGATTTCTTCCTGGCGCAGGATGGCGAGGCCATTCTCTTCGACGTCGGTGCGCGGCGAAGCCGAAGCGCTCTTGAAGCGGCTCTCGCTTTACAAGCTCCGCGCCAAGGTGACGCTCTCCGACCGCTCCCCATCTTAGGCCGTCGTCGCGCTTGTCGGCGCGGACGCGGCAAAGCATCTCAAGCTCGCGGGCAGCCCAGGCGCGGCGGGGCGCTTTGGCGATGCCATTGCCTTCGTCGATCCGCGCCATGCGGATCTCGGCGCGCGCTTGATCGTGCCGCGCGAGAGTGCGGAGGCCACGATCGCGGCGCTCGCCTTGCCGCGCGCGGAGACGCTCGCCTATGACGAGCGCCGCATGCAGCTCGGCATCGCCGAAGGCCTTGAGCTCACGCGCGACGGGCTTTACGCGCTGGAGGCGAATTTCGAGGAGTTGAACGGCGTCGACTTCAAGAAGGGCTGCTATGTTGGCCAGGAGCTCACGGCGCGCATGAAGCACAAGACCGAATTGCGCAAGCGCGTGCTGCCGGTGCTGGCGGAGCAAAATTTGCCGGAGCCGGGAGCGGCGATTTTGGCGGGCGGCGAAACCATCGGCATGCTCATCGGCCGCGCCCACGGCAAGGGCGTGGCGCTTGTGCGCCTCGACAGGCTTGCCGCCGCGCAAGCGCGGGGCGAGAGGTTCACAGCGGGTGACATTGCGCTCAAGATCGAGCGCCCCGCATGGCTCACCGGATGATTTTCACAAGAGGAGACGACTGCGATGCTCCATCATGTTTCGCTCGGCGTTGCGGATGTGGAACGCGCCGCAAAATTTTATGACGCGGTTTTGGGCGCGCTCGGTTTCAAGCGCATGGCGGATTTTCTGCCCTACGCCGTGGCCTATGGCGACACGGGCTACAGCCTTTGGGTGCAGCTTCCGAGCGACCGCAATCCCGCTCGCGCCGGCAACGGCGCCCACATCGCCTTCAACGCCAAGACCAAGCGCGCCGTGCAATCGTTCCATCGCGTGGCGCTCGCGGCCGGCGGCACCGATGAAGGCGCGCCGGGTCCGCGGCCCGAATACTCGCCCGACTATTACGGCGCCTTCGTGCGCGATCTCGACGGCAACAAGATCGAAGCCGTGGTCGTGATGGAGGTCGTGCCCGCTCCGCCGCGAAGCCGAAAGCGCGCAAGAAAGCGGCGCCGAAAAAGTCCGCCAAGGCAAAGTCCCGCGCGCGGAGGAAGATGGCAAAGCCCGCCAAGCGCAAGGCCAAGCGGCGGTGAGCCGAAAGATCGTCCGCTGCGCCTGGCCGGGCGAGGATCCGCTTTATTGCGCCTATCACGACAAGGAGTGGGGCGTGCCCGAATGGGACGAGCGCGCGCTCTACGAGAAGCTCGTGCTCGACGGCTTTCAGGCGGGGCTGTCCTGGATCACGATCCTGCGCAAGCGCGAGGCGTTCCGAAAAGCCTTCGCGGGCTTTCAACCCGAGCGCGTCGCTTCGTTCGGCGCGCGCGATGTCGCGCGGCTGCTCAAGGACGAAGGCATCGTGCGCCATCGCGGCAAGATCGAAGGCGCGATCAAGAATGCGCAGAGCTATCTCGCGCTGAAGGAGCGCGGCGAGAATTTCGCCGAGTTTCTATGGTCGCATGTGGGCGGGGCGATGCGCGTCAACCGCCACCGCCGCATGGGCGATGTTCCGGCCGAAACCAAAGAAAGCCAGGCGCTGTCCAAGGCGCTGAAAGCCCAGGGCTTTAGCTTTTGCGGCCCCACGATCGTCTACGCCTTCATGCAGGCCATGGGCATGGTCAACGACCACGTCGTCACCTGCTTCCGGCATGAGGAATGCGCGGCGCTGGCGGAGAAGTAGCGCAGTTAGAATGGGATACGCAGCGACAACAGACTCCCACCCTGCCCTTCCCTTTCTCGGAGTGGAAATCAATCTCGTCCCCCTTTGGCACGGGGGACTGCATTGAGGGGTCGTCCAGCACCTACCAAATGTCAAAATGAGCTAGCGCACGCGCGGGCTGATGCGCGCGACCTTGAAGGTGCGCGTCACGCCGTCATGCTCGGTGATGGAGAGATAGTCGTCCTGGCGGATGGTGTGGCGGTCGAGCTTGAAGATCGGCTCGTCTTCTTCGGCTTTTTCCGGATCGTAGTCGAAGCACCAGGCGCCGCGCCGATGCGCGAGCACGCCGTGCTCGTCCTCCTCGCCCTCCCAGAAGCGCCGCACCGTGCAGGCGCTGGCATTCTTCTTCCATTCCTCGGCGTCCAGGCGGCCGTCCTTGGTCAAGGGCGCGGTGAAATCATAGCCTCGCGCAATGCTTCCTTCGGGAAACTCGGGCGAGCGGGCAAGCTCCAAGCGCACGCGCATGAGCGTCATCAAAATCTCCCTCGTGTTCAGTGCGTCATGAGGACCGGCAGCTTGGCGTGCGTCACGATGTGACGCGTCGTGCCGCCGAGAATGAACTCGCGCAGGCGGCTGTGTCCGTAGCCGCCCATGACCAAGAGACCCGCGCCGGCATCGACGGCCGCCTCGAGCAGCACCTGGCCCACGGAGCGGCCTTGCGGCTCCAGAATATGCTCGGCCGCGTGCACGCCGTGCATGGTGAGATAGTCGGCGAGCATGATGCCCGGGCTTGCGGCCGCAGTCCCGCCCGGCTGCTGAGGCCCGGTGCGCACGGTGAGGATGCTCACCTTGCTCGCAAGCGCGAGAAACGGCAGGGCGGCGCTCACGGCGTGCGCGGCCTCGACGCTGCCGTCCCAGGCGATGGCCACGGCTTTCGCCACCTCGGGCGTCTTGAGATCCTGCGGCGCGACGAGCACGGGCCTCCCCGCATTCACGAGGGCGGCTTCGACGGCGACCATGGCGGTGGAGGTATCTTCCGGCTTTGTTTCCGCGAACACCACGAGATCGGCGAGCCTGCTTGCGCGCTCCATGACGTCGGCGAGGCGGCCGGTCTATTCGATGAAGCGCGCCGACGCGCGCCCCGGGCCTTGCGCCGCGGTCACCACCGGCACATGCGCGGCGGCGGCGGCCGCGGCAAGATTGCGCTTGGCGGCCCCTGCGGCTTCGGCGGCGGCTTCCTTCGCCGCCTGCATGATCTCTTCGATCACCTGCCCCGAGACGCCTTCGCCGAGATAGGGCAAAGCCTCGGTGGGGTCGGGCCAGACGAACAGCGCGTCGAGATGGGCCTTGAGCTCGCGCGCCACCGCAAGCCCGAGCGCCAAGGCGCCCCCATCGCCCGTGCGCGAGGACATCGGCACCAGAATCCTGCGATGGTCATGGCTTACCTCCACCGTTGAGCAAGTCTAGCTTAGAAAGCCCGAAAGGGCATCGCAGGGAATGACCGATGTCAACGACGAGCGCCTCCTCGACGTGTCCTCGAAAAGCATGACGAAAACGCAAGCGCGCGCCTGGCAGCGCATGTTGAGCGGCCGACGGCTCGACCTGCTCAACCCCTCGCCCCTCGACATCGAGATCGAGGACGTCGCCCACGGGCTCGCCCGCGTCGCGCGCTGGAACGGCCAGACCCGGGGCGATCACGCCTTCTCGGTGGCGCAGCATTGCCTCCTGGTCGAACGGCTCGCGGCGGCGCAGAAGCCGGGCCTGTCCGTGCGCTTCCGGCGCGCGGCGCTGTTGCACGATGCCTCGGAATATGTGGTGGGCGATCTCATCAGCCCCTTCAAGGCGGCCCTTGCCCTCGACTACAAGGACTTCGAGAAGCGGCTCTTGGAGGCGATCCACATCCGCTTCGGCCTGCCCGCGCGCTTGCCTCAAGAAATCACGCGCCTCATCAAGAAGGCCGATCGCGCCGCGGCTTATTGGGAAGCGCGCCGCTCGCGGGCTTCTCGGCCGAGGAGGCCTTGCGCTATTTCGGGCCGAAGCCCAAGGGCGAGCCGCCCAATCTCGAGCCGCTTCCCGCCAAGGAGGCCGAAGCGCGCTTTCTTGCGCGCTTCGCAGCTTTGGAACGAGCCGCTTGAAACGAGGGAAAGCGGGCGCGCTATCATTGGCCATGCCGCAGAGCCAAGCCGCTCAAGCGTCCCCGCAGTTCAGTCCGCGACGTGACGCCGCCGGAGCCCGGACCCGCCGTCGTCATCGGCCTGCACGCCGCGATCGTCGCCGTCTTCGAGGAGACGCCTCACGTGCTGGTCGTCCATCACGCGGCGGAGACGGGAAGCATGCACGGCACGACGCCGGCACCCCGAGGCCGACCGCGCGCATGAAGGATTACCCTTTGGCCCCTTCGAGCCGCTCGCGCACCGCACGATGGACATCGGCTTGCGCGCCTGGGTCGCCGAGCAGACGGAGCTCACGCTCGGCCATGTCGAGCAGCTCTACACTTTCGGCGACCGTGGCCGGCAGGCCACGGGCGGCGGGGAGCCGCATGTGGTGTCGGTGGGCTATCTCGCGCTCACACGGCGCTCACCCCTGCCCGTCCATGCGGGCGCCTCTGGCGCAACTGGTACCGGTATTTTCCCTGGGAGGATTGGCGGGTCGAGAGCCCAAGGGCATCGGCACGGTGATCGAGCCGCTGCTCAAGGAATGGGCCAAGCCGGCAGACCGCGCCGAAGGCGGCGCGGCGGCGCGACCGGACAATCTCTGCTTCGGCCTTTCGGGCCTGCCCTGGAACGAGGAGCAGGTGCTCGAGCGCTACGAGCTTCTCTACGAGGCGGGGCTCGTCTACGAGGCGCGCCGCGACCGGCCGCATCTTCATCGAGGATCTCGAGCGGCGCTTTTCCGAGCGCGGCGCGAACCCATCGGTGCTCGGCGAGCCCATGACTTCGACCACCGCCGCATTCTTGCCACCGCCATGGGCCGCCTGCGCGGCAAGCTCAAATACCGGCCCGTGGTGTTCGAGCTCATGCCGCCCGCCTTCACGCTCTTCGAGCTTCAGCGCACGGTGGAGGCCATCTCGGGCGTGCGCCTGCACAAGCAGAATTTCCGCCGCCTGCTCGCGCGCACGGGGCTCGTCGAGCCCACAGGGCCAAGTGACCGCCAGACGGCGGCAGGCCCGCGGAGCAATTCCGCTTCCGCCGCGAAGTCTTGCGCGAGCGCCCCGCTCCCGGCATGCGGCTTCCCCAGCCGCGCGCAGCGCGGAGATGATGAGCGCACAACGACGCGCGTGCCCCACGTCGATGTTTACTCGCACTCACGCTCTTGGCCCTGGATGCCCGAGACCTGCCTGCGCGAAGCCGGGGCTTCGCTCCGGCGAAGGCAGGCAAGCTCGGGCATGACAGCGGAGAGAATGGGCAAGCGCGTCACACCAAACTAAAGCCTGTCACCCCCGGGCTCGGCC
>CAWJRW010000009.1:0-14681 GCA_963845385.1 uncultured Alphaproteobacteria bacterium | reverse complement strand
CCCCAGCCGCACGGGCTCGGCGCGGAGCGCGAGACCCGTCGCGTCGTCGGTCTCGACGAAGATGGCGCAGAGCGTGGCCTCGCCCTCGGCGGGCGTGAAGCGGCCTTGGGGAATCTTTCGTAGGAACCGGTTGAGCGGCTCCTCCTTGTCCATGCCGATGACGGAATTGTAGTCGCAGGTGGCGCCGGCATCGGTCTGGAACGCCGTGCCGCCGGGGAGAATCTGCGCGTCGGCGGTCGGCACATGGCTGTGCGTGCCGATGACGAGGCTCGCCTTGCCGTCGGCGAAATGGCCCATGGCCATCTTCTCGGAGGTGGCCTCGGCATGCACGTCGATGATGACGGCGTCGGCGCCTTCGCGCAGCGGACACGCTTCGAGCGCAGCCTCGACGGAGGCGAAGGGGTCGTCGAGCGCCTCCATGAAGACGCGGCCCAAGACATTGATCACGAGCACGCGCCGCCCGTCCTGGCGCTCGAAGAGACCGCTGCCGCGGCCGGGCGTGCCGGGCGGATAATTCGCGGGCCGCAACAGGCGCGCGTCGCCCTCTATATAAGTGAGCGCTTCGCGCTGATCCCAGGCGTGATTGCCGAGCGTGATGGCGTCGACGCCCAGCTCGTAAAGCTCCTCGCAGATCTTTCCCGTGATGCCGAAGCCGTGGGCCGCGTTCTCGCCATTGGCGACGACGAAATCGAGCGCGAGGCTTTTGCGCAAGTCGGGCAGATGCGTGGCCACCGCCTCGCGCCCCGTGCGGCCCACGATGTCGCCGATGAAGAGGAGCCTCATCGTTGCGCTTGTCCCGCCGCGCCGAAGCGGCGCACGCCTTGCTCAGTGACGACGCAATCGAGCCGCGCGTCGTAAGGCGTGCGCGGCAGCGCGGCTATTTCCTGAAAGGCGTAAGCCAATCCCGCCGCCATGAGCGGGCCATCCTTCCGCAAGGCCGTGAGCGTGCGATCGTAATAGCCGCCGCCATAGCCCAGGCGATAGCCCTCGCGGTCGAAGGCGAGCAGCGGCACGAGCACGATGGTGGGGCGCACCGTTTCCGCGCTGGGCGCGGGATGGCGCGTGCCGAAGCTGCCGCTCACCAGCGCATCGCCGAAATGCCAGCGGCGAAAGGCGAGCGGCGTGCCTTTCGCCACGACAACAGGCAAGGCCAGCGCAATGCCGCGCTGATCGAGCGCTCGGAGAAGCGGCGCGGGGTCGAGCTCGTCCTGCATGGCAAGATAGGCCGAGACGACATCGGCCCTTGTGAACGAGAAGTACCGGAGCGCCTGCTGTGCCACCAGCTCGGCCGCGCGCGGGTCGGCCTTCAGCGCGAACGCGTGGCGAGCGCGCGAGCGCGGAGCTCTTTCTTCAAGCGGGCGGCCACGCGCGCGTCGGCAAGTCTCGGCGATGGACGTCTCCCTGAGGCAGCTTTCATGAGGTGGCGGGACCGGATCGGCCGTGGGACATGGATCCTCCCGGGCCTGCTTTGCAGGTGGGCGCCGTGTGACCCGGGCCACAACCCGGGTCAGGGACAGCTCCCAAGGAGAATTAAGGCCCCAGGGAAACAGCGTTCTCACGAACCGCCCAGCGCCCGCCGTTGTTGAACTTAGGGAGACTAGATGCGCCGGGCAATATCGTCGATGCGCCGCGCGGCCTTTTCCAGCATCTCGGCGGCCACGATCTCGGCTTTCTGCGGCTTCTCGACCGTGGGCGGGCGGCCTCGTTTAAGACGCTCGAGCTCGGAGGAAAGCTCGTCGCACTTGGCCAGCATCTCCGAGAGCTCGTCGGCCACGATAAGGCCGGCCAAGAGCAAGAGCCGCATGTCGCCCACCTGGCCGACGGAGCCCGCGAGGCTTTGCACATGCTTGTCGAGATAGCGCGCGAGGTCTTCGAGATGGGCTTCCTCGCCGTCGTCGCAGGCCACCGTGTAGTCGCGCCCGTTCACCGTGACGTTGATCTGAGCCATTCTCTTGTCCTTCGCTATCGGGCCATAACTCACGCGCTGCCGAGCACGCGTCTGATGTCGCGAATCGCGCCGTCCAATCTTTCGTCCACCTCGTCGCCCACGGATTCGAGCGCCGCATAGTCGGCGCGCGCCGAATCAAGCGCCTGGGCGAGCTTGGCGCGATCCTCGCGCAACGCCTGGATCTCGCGCAGGATTTTTTCCGAAGCGCCCCCGTAGCCTGTCCCCGCAGCCACCGCGCCCGCCGCGCCGCGCCGGTTCAGCGCCGCCTCTAGACGGTCAAGCGCTTGGTTGAATTGATTTATCGCGCTTTCGAGCCTGCTCATGACCGCCTCGTTGCATTGCCGTGACAGGAAAGAAAACCGCGAATTGCGCGAAAGCACAAGGCCCGCGCGCCGTCCATTTGCTTGACGTCAACGCCAGCCGGTCCAAACTCCGTCCCGGTCACGCCATGAGGTTCCCATGCGCCGCGCCCTGCTCGTCATCCTCGTTCTTGTCGCCGTCGCCGCCGTCGCCGTCTTCGGGGCGTTGAAGCTCATTCCCGACAGCGTCTACCGCGAGGAGATCACCAAGGCCGCCCATGAGGCCACGGGACGCGACGTCACCATCGAGGGCGGCATCGGCATCTCGCTTTATCCCGTGCTCGGCGTGAAGGCCGAAGGCGTCACGCTCGCCAACGCGCCGGGCTTCGCCGCGCCCTATTTCGCGCGCATGAAAGAGCTCGACGCCGGCGTGAAGCTGTGGCCGCTCTTTTCCGGCAAAGTCGAGATCGCGCGCTTCGCGCTCGTCGAGCCCGAGATCGCGCTCGAAGTCGACGCCAAGGGCAACAACAACTGGACCTTCGAGACGGCCGAGAAAAAAGCCGTCGAGCCCGAAGAGGAAGATGGCGGGGGCGCCGAGCTTTCGGAGCTGAGCCTCGGCACGATGCGGCTCGTGGACGGGCAGGTGAGCTACGCCAACAAACAGTCCGGCGAAAAGTGGCAGGCCTCCGACATCAATCTTGCGGTCTCGCTGCCCAATCTCGACGCGCCGCTGAATGTCGACGGCGACGCCAAATGGAAGGGCCAAGCGGTGAGCTTGGCGCTCAAGGCCGAGAAGCCGCGCGCGCTGTTCGACGGTGAAGCAAGCCCCGTCGCGCTCGACGTGAAATCCGCTCTCTTGAAGCTCGCTTTCGCGGGCGACGCCAAGACGGGCGACGCGCTCACCCTCTCCGGCCCGCTCGATCTTTCGACGCCGTCCTTGCGCAAGCTCTTGAGCTGGCTTTCCGAGCCCGGCTCCTCAAACTCGGGTGGCGAGGGCAAGACCTTCGGCGCCTTCGCGATCAAGGGCGACCTCGCGCTCAAGGGCGACGTGACGCGCATCGACAATGCCGTCTTGTCCCTCGACGGCATGAACGGCAAGGGCAAGCTTTCCGTGAACAGCGCGCCCGCGCGGCCGCGGCCGCTCATTGCCGCCAACTTCGCGCTCGACCGGCTCGATGTCGATTCTCTATCTCGAGGGCTCGAGCGCGCCCGCCGCGCAAAGCGGCGGCGGTGGCGTGGCGGCGGCGGAACGATCCCGCGCTACGGGCGGCTGGTCCGACGAGCGCATGGATTTCTCCGGCCTCAAATCCGCCGATGCGGATCTCAAGCTCAGCGCCGACAAAGCGACGTTCAGCGGCATGACCTTCAACAACGCGACGCTTGGCGTTCATCTGCGGGACGGCGTGCTGACGGCCAATCTGCCCGATCTCAAGCTCTATGGCGGCAAGGGCGCGGCGAAGATCGTGCTCGATGGCAGCGGCGGCACACCGTCGCTGCGCTCCGATCTCGCCTTCAGCGACATCGCGCTCGAGCCGTTCTTGCGCGACACGGCCGAGTACACGGACCTTTCGGGCACCGGCGCGCTCGTGATCACGACGACGAGCCGCGGCACAAGCGAGCGCGCCATCGTGCAGAACCTGAACGGCGCAGGCACGCTCAAGGTCACGAACGGCACGCTGCGCGGCGTCGATCTCACGGCCATGATGCGCGACATCTTGGGCGTCATCAGTCCCTTGGCCGGCATGGGCGCCTTCAAAGGCGATTACCAAGGCGATGCCGTGGGCGGCGCGCGCAAGACCGAGTTCTCCGAGCTCGGCGGAACCTTCGCCATTCAGAACGGCGTGCTCACGAACAAGGATCTCGTCGCTGGTGAGCTCCAACTTGCGGCTCAAGGGCGCGGGCACGGCCAACATCGTGGAGCGCACATTGGATTACCGCCTCGTGCCGCAATATGTGGAGAGGCGCGAGGGCGGTGCGGAGGAGACCGGGAGCCTGAGCGTGCGCGTCGTAGGCTCGTGGGACAATCCGAGATACGCGCCCGACACCGAGGCCCTTGTGGGAGGCGCGCTCAAAGGCGCAGTGGAGGCCTGGGGCGCGGGCCAAGACCCGCTCAAGGGCGCGCTGGAAGGGCTCTTCGGCCGGCCCGGCGCCAAGCCGAAAGAGGAGGGCGGCGCAACCGGCACGACCGAGGGCGGAGCCGACGCGCAAGGAAGCTCGGGCGATCAGGGAAGCTGGGCGTCCGGCTCGCAAGCCGACCAAGGCGCCGCGCCGCCAGAGGGCGCAGAGTCCACGGAAGAAAAGCCCGCGCCGACGCCGGAAGAGCAAATGCGCGACATCTTCCAAGACATTTTCAAGCAAGAGTGACGCGGCGGCGGCAGCCCCTCGCGACTAGGGCAATCACATACGGGTTTTTCCGCGGGCGTGCGGCACGCTCCGATCACCTCTCCTGGGGAGCAGGTCGCGCGCGAAGCGCGCGGGTGAGGGGTGCAATGGTGCAGCATTTCTCAGAGTCGACAGCCCCTCACCCCAGCCCTCTCCCAAAGGGAGAGGGAGCCGGTCCGTGCGTGGTGCAGAGACAGCGAAATCCTCCGCCCAATGTCATATGCGATAGCCCTGCACTCGCGACGGGACGTTAACTCCCCTCCGCTTAAGCTCTCGCGCGCCGACGCATGAAGCGCGCGGGAGTCCCATGACAATTCGATTTCTCGTCTTTGCTTTTCTCTTCGCAATCTCAGCGCCCGTGACGGGAAACGCGGCCGAGCCTGCTTCCAGCGCGGCGCCGGAAAACCAGACTGCGGCGAGCGCCGCGGCGAAGGCCGCACCGCTGCGCGTGGCGAGCTGGGGCGGCGCTTATGGCGCGGAAGCAAGCGAGATCATCTTCAAGCCCTTCACCAACCGCACCGGCATCGAGGTGGTGGAAGTGCCTTATGCGGGCGGCCTCGACGGCTTGGCCACGCTCAGCGACGACGAGACGAACGGCGCCAGCACGCGCCTTCGACGTCGTCGACTTCACGGGCGAAGACGCGGCGGCGGCCTGTGCCGCGGGGCTTCTCAGCGATTTTGACCTTACGGGCTTCGCGGCCGGCGCCGATCAGACGCCCGCGGCGGACGACTTCGCCACGCGCCTGCCCTGCGCCGTCGCCTCGTCGCTCACGAGCGAAGTCTTGATCTACGATGCGAGCGTCTCCGCGGCGCGCAAGCCGCAGCATGTCACCGACATTTTCGATCTCGCGACGTTCCCCGGAAAGCGGGGCTTGAAGCGCGACGCCATGGGCACGTTCGAGCTCGCGCTCTTGGCCGACGGCGTGGCGCCGAAGGACGTCTACACCGTGCTCGGCACGCCGGACGGCATCGCGCGCGCTTTCGCCAAGCTCGAGTCGATCAAGAAGATGATCGTGTGGTGGGAGAAAGGCGATGTGCCCGCGACGCTTGTCGGGCGCGGCGACGTCGTGATGAGCACGGCTTACAACACGCGCGCCTATGCGGCAGCCGTGAGCGGCGCGCAGATCGCGGCCGTGTGGGACAAAGCGCCCGTCACTGTGAACGGCTGGGGCGTGCTCAAATCCGCGCGCGATCAGAAGGCCGCGCTCGAATTCGTCAAGTTCGCGACCGACAGCGCGCGCCTGTCGCAGCTCGGCGAAGCGATGCCCTATGGCCCCGCGCGCCGCTCGGCGCTTTCGGGCATCAGCCCCGAGATGCGCGCCGCAAGTCCCTCGGCGCCCGAGCATCTGGAAAAAGCGTTCATGGTCGACGCCGATTTCTGGCAGAAGAACGGCTTGGGGCTGCGCAACCGCTTCGAATTTTGGCTCGCCGAGGACGCAAAGCCCGCGCGTCAGGCAAGCCTCGGCAGCGCGCATACGGACGGCAAGACTGCGCCGCGCGCCCGCGCCCGCCGCCGAAGCGCCATCAAATTCCCAACCTTAGAGCTATTCGCACCAGGCTTGCGCAACGCGTTCGCATATAGCTTCTTCCGGGCGCAAGCCGTACGCAATTCTGAACCTCTCCTTGGGGAGAGGTCGCGTGCGAAGCGCGCGGGTGAGGGGTGCGATCCTGCGGCATTTCTCAGAATCAAAGCCCCTAACCCCGGCCCTCTCCCCACGGGAGAGGGAGCAAATCCGTGTATGCGGTAAGGACAGAGAAAATCTCCGCCAAATGACATATGCGAGCGTCCTGGGCTTGCCACTGCGCGGCCTGTCGGGCGCAGGGTTACTTTGCTAGTCTTCGCCCGATGGGCCGGACACTGCCAGGCGGCGAGCGATGACCGAAACGCCGGGGGAAGCGGGCGCGGAGCGGCCGTTGGGCCCTCGGGGATGGAGTCCCTCACGCGCATCTGGGCGCGGCTCAAAGAGCACAAAGTCATCCAGTGGGGGCTTGCTTATCTCGCCGCCGCGCTTGGCGCTCGCCCATGGCGCGGAGCTCGTCAGCCAAGCCTTCGAATGGCCGCACATCGTCGCCGCGCATCGTCATCGTGCTGCTCGCGCTCGGCCTGCCCATCGCCGTGACGCTCGCCTGGTATCACGGCCACAAGGGCGCGCGGCGCGTCTCGGGCGCCGAGGCCGCCATCATCTCGCTGCTCATGGTGATTTGCGCCGTGCTCCTCGTCGTCTTCGTGCGGCCCTTTGCGGAGCCGCACCCCCTCACCCTACCCTCTCCCCAAGGGGAGAGGGTGGGCCGCGCCAGCGGCTCGGGTGAGGGGGCTGCCTCTTCGCTGTCCCCCGCGTCTCCGCGCGACTCTCTTTCGCCGACGGTGTCGGGCAAGCCGCGCATCGCCGTCTTGCCCTTCGAGAATCTCTCGCCCGACCCCGACAACGCCTTCTTCACCGACGGCCTGCACGAGGAAATTCTCTCGACGCTGGCGAGCCGCGCACCGGACCTCGAAGTCATCTCGCGCACCACGATGATGCTTTATCGCGCGGCACCAAAGCCGGTCGCGGAGATCGCGAAGGAATTGGGCGCGACCTATGTGCTCGAAGGCTCGGTGCGGCGCGAGGGCGATGATGTGCGCCTCACCCTCCAGCTCATCGACGCAAGAAGCGACGGCCATATCTGGTCGCAGAATTACGACCGAAAGCTCGTCTCAGCGATGACGCTGCAGTCGGAGGTCGCCGCCGAGGTCGCGCAGAATCTCTCCGTCGAGCTTGCCGGCGGCGCACGAGACCTCCGGCCCGCCGACCGAGGATCCCGTTGCCTACGATCTCTATCTCAAAGCGCGGCTCGCGATGCAGGCGCTCAATTTCGCGGCGCCGGTCGAAGCCTTCCAGTCGATCGAGGGCCAATTGAACGAAGCCATAGCGCGCGATCCGGAATTCGGCCACGCCTACGCGCTCCGCGCCTGGATCAACCATTGGTACTACGCCTTCTACAATCAAGACGAGGCGAGGCTGAAGCAGGCTCAAGCCGATCTCGCCTCGGCCCGGCGCCTCTTGGGCGATGACCCGATGGTGCTGGCCGTCGACGCCGTGCTGACCTATTCGGCTGGCGGATACGAAGCGGGTCCGCGTGCGCTCGAGATCATCGAAGCCGCGGATGCCGCCGGCCTGCATGATCCCGTGCTCGCGACCTTTCATCCTCTCTTGCTCATCCAGCTCGGCCGCTTCGAGGATGCGCGCGCGTTTTATGAGCGCATGATCGCGCTCGACCCCGGCAATGGTTTCGTCTTGGGGAATTATGGCAACCTTCTGAGCCGCATGCGCCAGCCGGCGAAGGCGCTTCGTGTCTTCGGGTTGCCTGTTTTCAACACAACATTCCCGGGCGGCGTAAGGCTCGGTCAAGCCGAAATCATCGCCGCCTATACAGGCCGGATTGAGGTCTTGCGCGCAGCCTTCGACAAGGTGGCTCCCGCGCTGTCGCCGGGGACTCGGCTGGCGCAAGAGACCGAGCTCTTGCTGCTCGAGCATCGCTATGCCGAGCTCGAGCGACATGCTCTCGACAATCACGCTTCAATCCTATTTGCCCACCATACTCTCGCCCGCGCCGGCACCTGTGGCAGGTTTGCGCGGCTGGGCAAAGCTTCTGCAGGGCAACCGCAAAGACGCCGCCACGGAAGGCCAGGCGGTTCTGGATTTCGTCTCGACACTCAAGGAAACACCCGGCAACCGCTGGCTCGTGCGGTCAATGGCCGGCCAGGGTTACATGATGAAGGGTGAGCAAGGCGCGGCCATCGCAGCGGCGCGAGACTCCGTTGCCAAGTGTCCGCGATCTCTGTGCGGATACAATTGGTCCGACGCCGCGCGCAATGCAGCGGCGATCCTCGCCTGGTCAGGTGCTCAAGATGAAGCGGCGGATCTGTTGGAGCAGCTCTCGACCGGGAACGGCGGTCTGGCCCCGGCCTACATCACCCGTGATCCGCGCTACAGCGTTCCGCTCGCGGACAACGCGCGCTACAAGGCGCTCGTCAAACGCCTCGAAGCGCAGATGGCGGCGACGAAGCTCGAATAGAAGCGATTAGAACCCGCCGAAGTGATAGAGCGCGTAGGCGCCCGCGGCGAGCATGGCGAGCGTGCCGATGAGCGTGGCGAACGAGCCCATGAGGCCGCCGCCGCCGCCGCCGCCGTCCTCGCCGCCGAGCCTGCGCGGGCGCCACTCGCCCAAGAGGCCTTTGGTTTCGGTGAGGCCCGTTGCGGTCTCTTGGGCCGTGAAGCCAAGCGGGTCTTTGGCGAAGGTGCCGAGCACGCGGATCTCGGCTTTGGGATCGTGGCGCTGGATCTCGTGGAGCAGCGATTTGAGCGGCGTGCCGCCGCCATATTGCGCAGAGCCGCCGGCGAAATAGCGCCCCCCGCCTTTCTTCTTCTTGAAGCGCTCGGCCGCGCCGTAAAGCGAGCCGTTGGCCTCGGCCACGATGCCGATGCCCTGCTCCTCGTCTTTCGCGCCCGCGGCGCCCCCAGCGCTCAGAGATTTCGGCAGCTCGGCGATGATGCGCAGATCGAAGGCGCTGCCTTTCTTGCGGCGCTCGTAGAAGGGCTTTAGCAGCTCGGCGAGCTGCGTCTTCGGCTTTGCCCGCGCGGATGATGAAGACCGAGCGCAAACGGCTCTGATATTTGGCATCGCTCAAAAGCCGCCGGAGCTTGATCTCGCCCGTCTTCTCGTCGCCCTTGAGCTTGTGCGCGTGGACCTGGTCCCACAGCTTCTCGAGCTTGCCGAGGAGACGGCCGCCCGCGACGAGACGGCGCAGCGCGCCCTTGTCGTGCTCGGCCATGAAGGCGCGCAGGAGACGGGCCTGCGCATTGCGGAGCTGGCCGGGCTGGCTCGACTCCGCATCCGACTGCATGAGCTGGAATTCTTTGCGCGCTTCGTCGAACTCGTCCTTGAGCTCGCCCGCCTCGAACACGCGGTCGAGCTCGCCGTCGAGATCGCAGAGGATCGACTTGACGTCGAGGTCTTCCAGAATGTGCGAGGGCTTGGCCTCCTCGCGCTCGACCACGACATAGCGCGTGGTGTTCTGCGGGTCGTCGTTGAGATCGGGGAACAGGCGCAAATTGCGATACATCTGCGCGCATTCTTCGGAGGCGATGGCGGCGTAGGCCGGAATTTCCTTCTTCTTGTCGAGCCTGGCCATGTCGGCTTCGTGGGCGATGACGCGCGCCGCTTTCGCCGTGCAGCTCGTCACGCGCCGCTCCGCGCCCGAGAGATAAATCTTCAGGCCCCGGTCGCACTGGCGGAAGCCCTGCTCGTCCGAATAGACGGCCGTGATCTGCGCCAAGAGCGCGCGCACGAGCTGCTCGTAGCGTAAGGCGAGCTCGGGATCGTTCTTGCGCATCTCGGGCTCGGCCTCGAGCTTCTCGAGATCGGCGATGGCTTGCGCATTCGTCACCGCCTCGACCCACAGCCGCGGCACGAGCAGATGATGGCGGATGCGCTGATAGTGCTCCGAGACGACGAAGAGGTCGGAGCGCGCGAGCAGCATCACCGGATCCTGAATGAGCCCGGAGCGCGAGTTCTGGATGGGCAGGATGCCGCGCACGGCGTCGCGCTCGGCGACGCGGCGGATGACGTCCTCGAAGGAGGGCTGGGGCGCGGGCAGGTTGTCGTAATGGTGGGCCCGGCTCGCGCCAAAGGCGCAGGAGCCGCTCTCCCCCTGGCAGCTGATGTAGCCTTTCTGCTTCAAGGTGACGACGCCCATCCGGCCCCGGCCGCACGTAAGCTTCGGTCCCGGACCCCGGTCCGGACCTCCCCTAACGTTAATATGGCATTAACCCAGGGCCAAGCCAACGGGGGTGCCGAGGCGCGGCCGGGGCGGGGGAGATACTGGCCTGCCGTAGGGCTCGCCGACCTCACTCCGTCTTACGATGCAGCACGCCCGCGAGGCCCGCGGTCACGATACCGAGAAGCACCCAGCCCATGAAGATTTCGACCCACATCCACAAACGCGCGAAGCCCCGATCGAGCGCCCAGTCCAAGCTTTGCCGGAGCCATGCGAAAGTGGGGTCAAAATACATCTCGCAGCTCGTGACTAACTTCGACCGCGTTGCTCCAATCCAACGCGGAAACAAGTCTATACCAAAGCAAAGTGAAGTGAGGTCTTTGACAGCGCGATCCGTGCTGCTTGCGAGATTTTCTGCCTCGCCCCGTCCTCGTGGCAGCCAATAGTCTTCCTGGCGTAGATCAATTACGGGAAGAAACACGTCGAGCGTATACACAAGCGCGTGAAAATCTCCGTAGGCGCGGGGTGCGAGGCTCCGCGGTAGAGCGTGGGACGGAGACTTGGCAACGATTTCTGACGAAGGCCAAAGGAGCCCTTTTGCTTCGGCGGCAGAGAAGACCGCAACGCCACTCAAGACGAAAAATAGCGCCCATAAGACTGCATAGTAAGGTTTGTACCCATACCCTGCCAAAGGACCCAGCACGAAGCGGTAGAACTGCCGTGTAATCCAGTCCTGGCGTTTGCTCTTCAGCCATAAAGCGTCCCGCGCATGAAGGAGAACGTGCGCATCGTGAGAATGGCCCATTCGCCGAAGTACATCGGCGCACTGCGTCCAAGGCTGCGGCTTGAAGTTTTCACCCAGATCGGCCAGCGGCTGACGCTCAAGCCACTTCTTGCGAGTTCTCTCGTAATCGGTCGCAGTTCGCTTGGCCTCCTTGCTGCGACCGAGCTGGGTATCATCCACCAAGGCGCCGTAGCGGAGACCCTCGAGGTGCAACGTGTTGCCCTCGGGCCAAGAGGTCCCATCGTCGGCGAAGCGTTCCACTGTGAGGTCTCGAAGATCAAGTCTCCCTCGCACCGGTTTCGTCAAACGTGTGAGTTCCAATGTTCCCGCAATCGCGGCACCTTGAAAAGTCAGGCCCGCGTGGAAATCGCCAAGATTATTGTTCGGGGCGGAAAAAGTTGCCCTCCAACATTGAACGTTTCCTTCTATTCTCGCGGAATGAAATCCACCTCGCCGTCAGCGGCGAAGCCCCGGCTCAATAAAACATCGCGGCCAATCTCCGCGGCATCAAAGTTTAGCGCACGACCGTTGTCGTTCGTGAATGCACCCCCAACACAGGCAAGCTGTCCGGCGATTTTCGCGCCGCGGAAGACAACTGCGCCCCTCGCTGTGAAGCCGTCAATGAGAACACGCTGCTGCCGATTTCGACGACGCTGCAAGAAACTGCAAAACCGTTGTCATTCCTAAAGCTACTGCCGCTGCAGTTAAACTGTCCGCGGATCCTCGCGCCAACGAAATTGACCTCTCCCTCGGCCGTGAAGCGGACACCGTTGCCAGCAGCGTTGCTACGCAGGAGGACGTCAGTCCCGATTTCGGGCAGAGTTGCAGTTCAGGGCAAGACCTTTGCCGTTCAAGAAAGTGCTGCCGTCGCAAGCAAGCTGCCCACCGATCCTTGCGCCGCGGAAACGGACTTCGCCCTTCGCAGTGAGGCCGTCTTGCAGGAACATCGTCGCATATTTGGCCGAGGTCGAAATTAAGGTCGAATCTCTTATCGTTGGTGAAAGTGCTACCTATACAAGAAAGTTGCCCGCCAATCTTCGCACCTACAAAATTGATCTCGCCGTTGGCCGTATGGCTGGTGAACAAGAAAACATTGGCGCCGACCTCGGCAGCACTGCAGCTCAGGGCGAATCCCACGTTGTTTTCAAATATGCTGCGGTGGCAATCGAGATTCCGCCCATCTCCGCTCGAACGAAATTGACTCCCCCCTCGCGGCGAAGCCATCGGAGAGAAAGGCACTGCCGCCAATCTCCGCGCCATTGCAATTAAGAGCGCAACCATCGTCATTCATAAACGCACTACCGCTGCAATCGAGTTGTCCGCCGATCTTTGCGCCTACGAAATTGACCTCGCCCTCGGCGGTAAAGCGTTCGCGCAGGTAGACACTGGCTCCGATCTCAGCGCCGTTGCAGTTGAGAGCTCGGCCTTTGTTCGTCTTGAACGTGCTGCCGACGCAAGATAATTGTCCGATCTTCGTTTGGACGAAATTGACCTCGCCGTTCGCGGCGAAGCCTTCGCGCAGGAAGACATCGCCGCGAATCCAAGCGGTGTTGCAATTCAGGGCGCGCCCGGCAGTGATATTCAGCGCCTTGTTTTCAGGATTTAGCGTGCTGCCCCCGAGGTGAAGAGTGCCGCTGATTTGCGCGCCAAGTAGCTCAATCCATTCGGTCCTTTTGAGGTTGCGGAGACCCAAATTGCCGTCAATATGGACTGCAACTCCCTTGACGAATGGGACGTCGCAGCTGGACAGGTCAAGCGGTCCCAAGCGTGCATTGTCGAGAATGATTTCGCTCGGGAAATTGCACCCCGAGAGCTCGACCGGCGTCGGGAAGACAAAGGCCGTCAAGTTTAGCGGCCCTTCCGTCACCGTGAAATTGTGAGCACTCACCCCGCGCAGACCAAGCGTCACGCCCTTTTCTTCGGTGGTGTGGTGATCGCGATTATGCTGAGCAATGTCGCACTGGAACTTGACAAGGAGCGCGAACAGCTCGTCGGCCGTGATGTCGGGCGGCTCTTCTCCCGCGGCCGGTGGGGGTGGCACTGCCTTGGGTTCAGCGCTTTGATCGTCCACCGTTGTCATCCTTTCTCGGCGCCTTGGTTGCAGAAGTCCAGCTAACGGATTTGGTGGCTACAAAATAAACTTCGACAGATCGGTGTTCTTGGCGAGGTCGCCGACGCGGGCGTGGACTACCAGCACTCGAAATCGTCAGCACCCAAGGGACGCGGAAGTCGCCCCATTTGCCGGAGGAACGCCAATAGTCGACAAGGCCGAGATCGCGCACGAGGTCCTTGAAGCCTTGCGCTTGCGCGCCGCGCTCAAGGCCGGATACCAGATCGCCTCCACTGTGAACCCACGAATGTCGACGAAGCCGCGGCGGAAGGCGGCAAGGGCGAGCTCGTTGTCGCCGAAATGCGCCGCATACCAGGCCAGGATCATCATGCGCGAGGATCTTTATTGGCGGGGTCCTCGACTTCGTCCCTGATTAAGCGCAGCGCGGCGGCTGGCTGATCGTAAACTTCGAACACATCGCTCAAGACGGGAATGGGAATGGCCTGGTTATCCAGAAAGCGGCGAAACTGCGCTTTGATGCGCGCCTTGTCGCCCGAATCCGAAATCCGCAAGAGCGTCTCATGCTCCGGATTCTCGCGGTTGCCTCTCGCCAAATCCTTGGTGCGCTCATATTCGGCTTGGGCTTCGCTGGCGCGACCCGCAATATCCAGGAACATCTGAGAGTCTTGCGAGACGTCCATCGAAAGAGGGTCGGCCTTTCGGGCCGCCTGCAACACCTGAACACCCTCGGCGCTTCGCCCGACGCCGGTGAGAAAGTAGGCGGACAAAATAGCGGCGCTCGTTTCGCAGGATTGCGCGAGGGTTTGCACCTTTGCGAAAGCCGCATCGGCCGCGCGCCAATCGCGGCGCAGCACCTGCAATACGCCATTGGCCAGATAGCTCGCCCAATGGTCGGGCGCGCGGGCCAAGCTTCCTCGACGGTTTCATGGAGGTCCCTGATCGTCTGCTGACTACTTTCTGGGATGAAGATCAGCGACCAAGCGTAGGTTATGGCTAGCCCGCCCCGCGCCAATGCAAAATCGGGGTCGATCGCCAGCGCCTCGCGATACATGTCCGCGGCCTGGATGAGGTCGGCAGGCGTGCCCTGCGCGACCAGCGCCCGGGCGCGCAGATATCTTGTCGTAGGCTTCGAGATCGGTCGTGCCGCCCGAGGCGCGCGTCATCACGCCGACGCCCAGCGTGACGCTCAAGGCTTCGGCGACCGCCTTCGCGATGTCTTCTTGAATTGCGAACACATCATCGAGCTCGCGGTCGTAGGTCTGCGACCACAGATGATAGCCGTCAGCGCAGGAGATAAGCTGCGCGCTGGTGCGCAAGCGCTTCCCGGCCCTGCGCACGCTGCCTTCGAGCACGTGATTGACGCCGAGCCTCTCGCCGACAAGCTTGACGTCCGCCGCCTGGCCCTTGAAGGCAAAGCACGAGGTGCGCGCCGCGACGCG
>CAWJRW010000008.1:0-78052 GCA_963845385.1 uncultured Alphaproteobacteria bacterium | reverse complement strand
GCCCGCCTCCTTCATACTGCCGATTTGCCTTGATCCTACTCTATGAGCGACCGATTCGAGTTTATCTTAAAGATTATTTTGAAAAGACGCCGTTATCGGATGAAACCATTCTCAAGGCGCGCCAGAGACTGCTCAATGAACCGTTTTTTCTCATCAGCCTTTCTTTTTGCATCTGGATGGCCGCCGCTGTAATATATCCGGGCCTGTTTTTGCTCACGGCGCCGGTGGGCAGGCCGTCCTAAGCGCTTTTTTTGCAGCTTCTATACCGGATTGATTACGCTAACCGTCGCTTTTCTTGGTACTCGAGTTTTTCCTCCAGCGCCAGGGTGGTCCCACACTTTTTCCCCAATGGCGGCCTGTCGACGACACCGCGGACCTTGCGCATACGCATCCGAACCCGGCTCATCGCCCTGCTATTGGCCAGCAATATCATTCCGCTGCTTTCGATCCTTCAGGACATTTGGGGAATATCTCTCGCCGATCAAGCCCCGTATCAGGACATCGCGCAGTTGCAGGTGGCCATTATCAGTCGTGTTTTCTTGTTCCTCGCTGTCGGTGTCTGGCTGACCTTCCTGGTGAGCAGCAATCTGACCCGACCCTTGGAGGAGATCACACACGTGCTGCAAAACGTCACGAAGGGGTTGTTTGAAACCAAAGTACGAGTGACATCCAACGATGAAATTGGGTATACGGGCGATGTGATCAACACAATGACCCAAGGCCTTATCGAGCGTGATCGAATAAAGCAGTCCCTTGCTTTAGCGAAAAAGATCCAGCAGAATTTAATTCCCAAAGAAACACTGAAAATCGAGGGGCTCGACGTGGCAGGAAAAATTCTATACTGCGATGAAACGGGCGGAGATTACTATGACTTTATAGAGGGTGTCGGCGGCAACTCTCAAAAATTCGGGCGGCCGTCGGCGACGTATCCGGACATGGTATTTCGTCGGCGCTGCTGATGGCGATGTCCGCTCGTCCCTGCGGCAGCGGGCCTCGCATCCCGGCAGTTCCGCCCAGATCATCCGCGATGTCAACCGTCAGCTCGCAAAAGATGTCGAGCACTCCGGGGAATTTATAACCATGTTTCTGCTGGTGATCGATACCGCAAAGAAGGAACTCGAATGGGTGCGAGCCGGACATGATCCCGGCCTGATTTACGATCCCGGCACGACGCATTCAAAGAGATGGGCGGGTCGGGAATGGCTATGGGCGTGGATATGGACTGGATTTACCGCGAAAATAGGACAAGCGGTATTTCGAAGGGCCACGTCATTTACTTGGCACGGATGGCGTCTGGGAGGCGGTTGATTCAAAAGGAAAAATGTTTGGTAAGGAGCCGATTTATGTGCCATTGAAAACACCATAATGGCGGCGCAAATGAAATTCTTGAAGCGATTCTATCCACCCTGGATAATTCCAAGGAGGGGCTAAAAAGGAAGATGACGTAACGTTGGTCGTCATCAAAATGTAGTGCAGAATGGGCGCCCATCGTAGGGATCGGCACGGCCGACTGACATGACGGGGCACCCGAAAAACAACGAATTCGAGCTGCGGCTTTGGGCGCTTCACCCCGGAGCCCACATCTGCTGCCTGTTTGGGTCCGAAGCGGAGCACCGGGCCCTGCTCGCACCGTTCATCGCCACGGCCTGGAGCGCTATGAAAAGGTGCTCACCATTGTCGACGCCCACACCGCCGAGCAGATCCTGGCCTACCTGCGTGCAGACGGGGTGCAGGTGAACCCTTTTATACAGAACGGCCAATTAAAGATTCTGAACGCCGACGATCTTACACCCGGGGCGGCGTATTCGATCCCGATGGCATGATCGCGCTCTTGTTTCGGGCTGAACCGAGCGCGCCATCGCAGAAGGTTTCTTAGGGCGCCGCTGCGAGTACAGCGGTGAAATGAGCTGGGCGCTGAAAGGCCTGCCCGGGTCCGAACGGCTTTCTGCTTTTTCCGCGCACTGAAAGGCCATTTCTCGCCCGAGCAGCGTTTCGGCTTCGAGGCTGCGGCCTGGTATTGGCATTTCGTCGACGTGGTGTGGCTGTTCCTGTTTAGCTGCATCTACGTCCTTGGCGCGGGGCCGACGGCTCATTGAGGTAGGCGCGAGCGACCGATGAGCGAGGGCCATTCGAGCTGGTTCGAAAAGGGCACGCCGCGCGTGCCGGTGCTCAAGGTGGTCTTTCGCGGGGTTTGCCCGCGTTGCGGGGAAGGACGGCTCTTCCAGGGCTTCCTCGCGCTGCGGCCGTCTTGCGAGCGCTGCAATCTCGACTTTTCGCCCATCGATACGGGCGACGGGCCGCAGGTCTTCGTCATCTTGATCGGCGGCGCGCTCGTTGCCTCGGGCGCGCTGATCGTCGAAGCCGTCTATCAGCCGCCCTATTGGGTTCACCTCGCGCTCTGGCTGCCCGCGGTTCTCATCGTCACGTTGGGCCTCCTGCGCCCGGTGAAGGCCACGCTCATCGCGCTTCAATACAAGCACAAGGCCGCCGAGAGCCGCCGCGAGGACCAGTCCTGAGGCGATGAAATTCCGCCCGCTCACGGGCGCCACGCTCGCCTTTCTGCCGGCCTTAGCGCTCCTTCTCGCGCTCGGCGTCTGGCAACTCGAGCGGCGGGAATGGAAGCTCGCGCTCATCGCCGAGATGACGGCGCAGCTTTCAGAGCCCCCCGTCTCCCTCGAAACCCTCGCGCGCGCGCGTGCGGACGGGGAGAAGGTGAATTACCGCCCCGTGGTGACACGCGGGCGCTTCGACCACAAACGCGAGCTCCACCTCTTTCGCCCGAGCCGCGAGGGCGAAGGGGGCTATCACATCATCACGCCCCTCTTGCGCGACGAGGGTTTGCCCGTGCTCGTCGATCGCGGCTTCGTGCCGCCCACGCGCCTCGAGCCCGCAACGCGCGCGGCGGGCAATGTCGAAGGCGAGGTGAGGCTCCGCGGCATCGCGCGCGAAGGCGAAAGGGGCGGCCCCTTCACGCCCGCGAACGAAGCCGAAAAAAATCTCTGGTTCACGCGCGATGCCTCCGCCATGGGCGCAGCGGTCGGGTTCCCGCAAGTCGAGCCTTTTTTCATCGAGGCCGACGCCGCGGAAAATCCGGGCGGCTTTCCGCAAGGGGGCCAGACCGTGGTCGCGCTCCGCAATCCGCATCTGGGCTACGCGCTCACCTGGTTCGGCCTCGCGGGCGCGCTCACCTTCGTCTATCTCGCCTATCACCGCGCGCAAGGACGGCTCGGCTGAGGCGCTCGCGCTCTGTGCTAGTGTCGGCCGGTTTTCGCGCGCCTTGAGGAGGCACTTCGGCCTTGCGCTATGTGAGCACACGCGGGTCTGCGCCCGTGCTCGAGTTCAACGACGTCTTGCTCGCAGGCCTTGCCCGCGACGGCGGGCTCTACGTGCCCGAGCGCTGGCCCGTCTTCTCACCCGAGGAGTGGGCGCGTCTTGCCGGGCTCGATTATCCGGTGCTCGCCGCGCGCGTCATGGCGCCCTTCATCGGCGACGCGCTCTCGGAAGCCGCGCTGGAAACGCTCGCACGCGAGGCTTATGCGGGCTTTTCCCATCGCGCGGTGACGCCGCTCGTCCAGCTTAAGGCGAATGACTGGCTCATGGAGCTTTTCCACGGGCCGACGCTCGCCTTCAAGGATCTCGCCATGCAGGTGCTGGCGCGCCTCATGGATCATGTGCTGGGAAAATCGGGCGGCGCGCTCACGCTTGTCGGCGCCACCTCGGGCGATACGGGCTCGGCTGCGATCGAGGCCTTTCGCGGCCGCGAGCGCGTCGACATTTTCATTCTCCATCCGAAAGGCCGCATCTCGGAGATGCAGCGCCGCCAGATGACGACGGTCGCGGCGCCCAATGTCCACAACATCGCGCTCGAAGGGACCTTCGACGACTGCCAAGCGATCTTGAAGGCGCTCTTCAACGATCACCAATTCCGCGACCGCGCCCGGCTTGCCGGCGTCAATTCCATCAACTGGGCGCGCGTGATGGCGCAGATTCCTTATTACGCCTGGGCCGCGCTTGCGCTTGGGAGCCCGGAGCGCCAAATCGCCTTCTCGGTGCCGACGGGAAATTTCGGCGACATCTATGCCGGCTATGTGGCAAAGCAGATGGGTCTTCCCATCGTGCGGCTTGTCATCGCGACCAACGTCAACGACATTCTTGCGCGCTGCCTCGCCACCGGCGCCTACCGCCGGGCCGCGGTGCAGGCGACGCAGAGCCCCTCCATGGACATTCAAGTGGCGAGCAATTTCGAGCGGCTCCTGTTCGACGTGCATGGGCGCGAGGGCAAGGCGGTGGCAAGCCTCATGGCGGCGCTCGAGCGCGAGGGCGGCTTCAGCTTGAGCGAGAATGCGCTCTCCCCTATCCGGCAAAGCTTCGCTGCGGCGAGCGTCGACGAGGACGAGACGACGCGCGCCATCGCAACGGTCCATGGCGAGACGGGACTCTTCATCGATCCGCACACGGCGGTGGGGGTCGCGGCCGGCGCGAAGATGCGGCCCGCGCGCGAGGTGCCGCTCGTTTGTCTCGCCACCGCGCACCCCGGAAAATTTCCCGATGCCGTGCGCAAGGCGACGAGCGTCGAGGTGCCGCTGCCGCCGCGTCTTGCCGAGCTCCGCGGCAAGCCCGAACGGATGAGCGTTCTTCCCAACGACGTGGCGAAGGTGCGGGCCTTCATCGAAGAGCGCAGCCGGAGCTTCAAATGAGCGTGCGATTGTCCGCCCTCAACAACGGGTTGCGCATCGCCACCATGACCATGGCCGATGTCGAGACGGCCTCCCTCGGCATTTGGGTCGACGCGGGCTCGCGCCACGAACGGGCGGAGCAGAACGGCGTCGCCCATATGCTGGAGCACATGGCCTTCAAGGGCACGGAGCGGCGGAGCGCGCGCGCGATCGCCGAAGAGATCGAGGCCGTGGGCGGCTATCTCAACGCCTATACCAGCCGCGAGCACACGGCCTATTACGCGCGCGTGCTCAAAGAGGATATTGGCCTCGGGCTCGATATCCTGGCCGACATTCTTCAGCACTCGAGCTTCGAGGCTTCCGAGCTCGAGCGCGAACGCGGCGTCATCGTGCAGGAGATCGGCCAGACCCTCGACACGCCGGAGGACATCGTCTTCGACTATCTCCAGGAGGTGGCGTTTCCGGACCAGCCCATGGGGCGCGCGATCCTGGGCACGGTCGAGCGCGTGAAAAGCTTCGACCGCGCGAAGCTCTTGAGCTACATGGCCGAGCATTACCACGGACCCCGCATGGTGCTCGCGGCGGCGGGCGCCGTCGATCACGAGGACATTCGGCGCCGCGCCGAAGAAGCGTTTCGTTCGTTGCCGCCCTCCCAGCCGCGGCCGGTCGTGCCGGGGCGCTATCGGGGCGGCGAGTTCCGCAAGAAGAAGAAGCTCGAGCAGGCCCATTTTCTTCTGGCCTTCGAAGGCGTGCCTTATGAGCACGCGGATTTTTACGTCGCCGAAGTGTTCGTCAACGCGCTGGGCGGGGGCATGTCCTCGCGGCTCTTCCAGGAGGTGCGCGAGAAGCGCGGCCTTGCCTATTCCATCTACGCCTTTGCCAACAGCTACCTCGACTCCGGCTTGCTCGGCATCTATGCCGGCACGAGCGAGGCCGATCTCGCGGAGCTCGCGCCCGTGATCGTGAGCGAGATCGAGGCGCTTGCAAACGGGGCGAGCGAAGAGGAAACCCATCGCGCCCGCGCCCAGCTCAAGGCGGGGCTTCTCATGAGTCTCGAATCCTCGAGCTCGCGCTGCGAGCAGAGCGCGCGCCAGATGCTGATCTTCGGCCGTGTCGTTCCGGTGGACGAGATCATCGCGCGGGTCGATGCCGTGGATGCGGCGGCCATCCGGCGCTTTGCGCGTGCGCTGTTCCTGCGCGGCAAGCCCGCGGTCGCGGCCCTCGGCCCCATCGCGCGACTTAAATCTTATGAGACGCTCGCGGCAAGATTCGGCTGAGGCGGATCAGTCGGACTACCGATGCAAGTCCGTCTTGCCGAGCCACGTCGTGGTTGACTTCGCGGTTCGATTGAAACGAATGGGGCACCATCTGTTTCAATCGAACGACCAGAGGCTTTCATGAGCCTGCTCTTGCGCCTCAACGGAACCTCGCCCCAGGCGCGCGCGCCGAGCGCCGAGAGCGCGCAAGTCCTGCTCCGGCCGCCCGCGCTCCAGGACTACCGGTCTTGGGCCGCCTTGCGCGAGACGAGCCGCGACTTTCTCAAGCCCTGGGAGCCCTCCTGGCCGCCCGATGACCTGTCGCGGGCGGCCTTTCGGCAGCGCTTGCGGCATTTTTCGCGCGCCCTGCACATGGACGAAGCCTATCCCTTCTTCATCTTTCGCAAAGAGGACGGCGCGCTCTTGGGCGCCTGCACGCTCAGCAATGTGCGCCGCGGCATCGCGCAAACGGCCTCCTTGGGCTATTGGATCGGCGCGCCCTTCGCGCGCCGGGGCTACATGACAGAGGCCTTGCGGGCGCTCATTCCCTTTGCCTTGAAGGAGCTCCATCTGCACCGGATCGAGGCCGCCTGCCTACCCGACAATGAAGCCTCGCGGCGGCTTCTCGCCAAGCTCGGCTTCCGTGAGGAAGGATTTGCGCGGGGCTATTTGCGGATCGACGGGGCCTGGCGCGACCACACTTTGTTTGCACTTCTTGCCGATGATGCACGGCATTGAGACAGGTCGTTTCTGTTGTCGGAAATGACGCCGGCGCGTGCCACCGGGGCGAAGGAAAACTGCGAATTATCAAAAAATGAGTCCAAAGGGCAGAAGGGGCCAAGGTCAGGGATTTGCGCGTACCGGACGACGCGCCATCTTGATTGCGTTTTTCTTGGTTGGCGTCGTCCTCGGTGTTGCTCAGGCGCAGCCTGCCGCGGGTCCAGTCGAGAGCCCGGCGGCAGCGGCACCGCTCGCCGGCGACAGCGCCGGTGCGCAAGCCATGCCGGCACAGCACGAAGAAAGCCAAGCCCAGCTCCCCAACGGCCGGCTTTTGCCCGGGCTTCTTCTCGGCCTTCTTCTCTCCATCGGCGCCTATCACATCGGCCGCCAGGTCTATGACAGCGCGCCGGGCTCGCGCGGGGCTTCGGCGCTCCTCGTCTCGGGCTTCGTCTACGAATATGTGGCCTTCGGCCTGCACGAGCCGTTGGTCGGCACGGGGCGCCCGTCGCTCATGTTGTCTGGTCTTGCAGCGTGCGGCGTTGCCGTGGCGGGGCTCGCCTTTTTGAACGGCTTTCTCACGCTCAAGCTGAAAGACGGGCCCACATGCGCGATAACGCGCATTCTCATGGCGGTCACCGTGCTTTTCGCCTTGATTGCGCCGCTCAAACCGCAATTTACGCAGAACGCGGCCGAGGGCATGCTCGCCGCGGCGCTTCTCTGGTCGCTCGGCACCGCCGGCATTTACGCGCGGCAGGGCGATATGCGGTCGGCTTTTCTTCTTCCGGGGCTCGTGGTGCTCGCGGCGGCGCTTCTGGGCGCCGGCGCGCTCCTCGTTATTCCGAGCTTGAGCGAAGCCGTGTTCGTGCCGCTTCTGCACGGCGTCTTCGTCATCGGGCTTCTCGTCATCGCCTTTGCCGTGACCAATGCGTGGAACGAGCCCGTGCCCTCCTATCTTGCCTTGCCGGCGCCCGCGCCCGCGCCCGCGCCCGTCATGCCGGAGGCCGGCACATCGGCGCGCTCTTCCAGCGCCGAGGCGCCGCGCAAGCAGCGCGAGGCGAAAGGCACGACGCCGAAGGCCGCGCGGCTTGCCGTGACGAAGGATCGCCAACTCGGACGCGCGCTCGCGGTGTCGGGCCATGGTCTCTGGGATTGGGACATCGCCGCGGGCCGCATCTCCGTATCGCCGGAAACGGAGATCATGCTCGGCATGGAAAAAGGCTTCTTCGACGGCTCCGAGGAATCCTTTCTTGCGGCGATCGCGGAAAGCGACCGCGAGCTCTTCCGCGAGCGGATGGCCGAGCGGGTGGCGCAAGGCGAAGGCGCCTTCACACTCGGCTTTGCCGTGAAGAAGAACGGCGCGAGCGCGCAGGCTGTGCCTCGAGGGCTCATGCTTCGCCAATTGGGAAGGCATCGTCGTCCGTTGCGTCGGACTCTTGCGCGAGGCCCCGTCCGAAGCGCAGGCCGTGCCTGCGCCCGCCCCGGCGCTCGCCAAAGCGTCCGCGCCGGCTGCTCCCGAACCAGCTCCGCGACCCGCGCCCGCCGCGTTCGCGCCGCACGCGCCGCCCGCGCCGCAGTCGAAGGCGCCAGTAGAGCCAGCTTTACCGGTTGAAGAGGAACCGCCGGCGCGTGCGCTGCCCATCGAGCCTGCAACGCTCGTGGCGGAACTAAAGCGCGCACTCGAGCGCGAGGAATTCGAGCTTCATTATCGGCCGATCATCTCGCTCGCCGACAAGCGCGTCTCGGGCTTCGAGGTGGAGCTCCACTGGCGGCATCCGAAGCGTGGCCTCCTCGATCCCGCCCAATTCATGGCGGTGGCCGAGGACAAGGGTCTCGGCGGCTCGCTCGCCAAATATGCGCTCGCCATGGCTTGCGTGCAGCTTTACCAGTGGCAGAGCTTCTTTCCGCTTGCGCGCTCGCTTTTCGCCAGCGTCGCCATCAGAGATGCCAAGCTTTTGGGGCCGGAGCTGCTGGCAAGCGTCAAGGCCATACTGTCCGCCGCCTCCTTGACGGCGGGCACGCTGAGACTTGAGACTCGCCGAGCCCATGCTTCTCGAGCAACGCCACACAAGCGGCCGACATTCTGGGGCAGCTCAAGCGCTGCAGCGCCGGCATCGTGCTCGACGCAGACACCGCATCCGCCACTCTCTTGAGCACGCTCGAACGCTTTCCGCTCGACACGGTCAAGATTTCTTGCGCGCGTTTGGCATTCGACAATTCCGCCGACATGAAAGCCTTGCGCGCCATCATCGAGCGCGCGCGCCGGCTCCATATGGAAGTGATCGCAAGCGGGATCGAGAGCGAAGGGCAAGTCAAGAGCCTGCGCGAACAGGCTTGCGAATTCGCGCAAGGCCGCTATTTCGGCGCGCCGCTCTCCGCAGAGGACGCGCAAAACCTCATCGCGCGTTTCTGGTCGAGCTGATCCTCAGGCGTGTTCCGGCGGCGCTCGACAACATCGAGATGTCGATGCCGAGCTTGCCCATGGCGCGCTGCCATTTCGTGCGCGATCTCGGCGCCGAACAGAAGCTCTTCGTCGGCCGCGCAATTGAGCCAGCCATTGGCTCTGATCTCGCCTTCGAGCTGACCCGGCGCCCAGCCGGCATAGCCCGAGCGCAAGCAACGCCTGCCAGGGTCCCGCACCGCCCGCGATGGCGCGCAGCACGTCCACGGTCGCGGTGAGGCCCGACGGCTTCGGAGATGCGCAACGTCGCTTCCTGCAGGCAATAGTCGAGCGAGTGCAGAACAAAGCCGCGCCCGGTTTCCACCGGTCCGCCGAAATGAATGGGCACGCGGCGGTGAACTCCGCCCTTGCCGATTTCGAGCTGCTCCAAGAGCTCGTCGAAGGTGATGTGACGAAGCGGCTTGTTGATCGACGAGTCCCCATCGCGCCCTTTTCCGAATGCGCGCACACATAGATCAGGCTTCTCGTGAAAGCGCGGATCGCTCATGGCGGGCATGGCGATCAGCATCTGGCCCATGAGGGAGCCCCTGCCCTCTCCGGGCGTGAGGTCGGGGTCTTTGCCCATTGACGTTGCCATGGCAAAAGGATATCGCCGAACGTTCACGCGAGCAAAGGCTTAGCAGCTGAGCCCTTCACCTTGGTGAACGGCGCGAAAAATAGCGAGAAAACCCCCATCTTCCTGCTGGCGACCGAGGCACGAGCCCAAGGCTCACGCGCCCGACGCATCGAAGATGAACAACGAGGAGGCGAAGCATGACCATCAAGACAGGCGACAAGATTCCGGATGCCACGTTGATGCGGATGACCGAGAAGGGACCGCAGCCCATCACCACGAAAGAAATATTCGACGGCAAGAAGGTCGTGCTCTTCGCCGTTCCCGGCGCCTTCACGCCGACCTGCTCCAACCAGCACTTGCCGGGCTTCGTGCGTCAGGCTGACGCGATCAAAGCCAAGGGCGTGAACACCATCGCGTGTCTTGCCGTCAATGATGCGTTCGTCATGGGCGCTTGGGGCAAGGCGCAGAATGTCGGCGACAAGATCCTGATGCTCGGCGACGGCAATGCCGAGTTCACGAAGAAGCTCGGCCTCGAGCTCGACGCCAGCGGATTCGGCATGGGCGTGCGCGCCAAGCGCTTTGCCATGGTCGTGGACAGGGGCGTGGTGAAGCACCTCGCGGTCGAAGCCCAGCCCGGTCAAGCGGTCGAAAGCGGCGCCGAGGCTATCCTGAGCCGTCTCTAGTTCGGCGGCAGCGGCTCCGTTCTCGCTGTACGCGCTCGAGCGGGCAGAAGCGGTAAGGCCCGCTGAGATTGGTGGTCACGGTGGCGCAGCGTGCCTCCTCGAGGACAAGGCCGTAAGCCGCGACGGCCCCCGCCGTGGCATCGCCATCGACGAACGGGGCAAGAAGATAGAGCTCGCCCTGATGCGCGCGAACGCGCGCTTGCATCGTGGCGGTGAGCGCCGAGCCGTCGCCCGGCCCTGCGAGATAGCCGTGAATTCGTAGAACGGGAATTTCCGGCGGCAGCGACGGGATCATGAATGCCGTGGGCTCCCCCAAACCCGTCGTGAGCACCATGGCCCGCGCCGGATTTAAGATCGCAATGCCCTTGACCTGAACATAGGGATCGCCGAGCGGCGGGCCTTTGTGCAGGCGGTAGCTCGAGGCTGTGGTTGCGGCGAGAAGAACGGCAGCGGCGGCGGCCAAACGCGCGCGCGGCGGAAGAGGCATGAGGCCCGCGGCCGCGAAGACAAGCAGGGGCGCGAGCATTTCGAAACCGACGATGTAGCGATAGATCGCGAACATCGCGATCCACGCGGCATAGCTCGCGCCTGCGAAGACGAAGAGAACGCGCGCCGCGTCTTTCGAGACCAGGGGATCGCGCGCTTGACGGCCGACCGCCCAAAGGACGCTCGCCGCGATCACGGTGACGTAGGCCGCAAGCACGCGGAAATCGTGGAAGGGCATGTCGTCCGCGACGCGGTGGTCGAAGCTGAAGCGGAACGGAAAGGTGAGCGCCGCGAGAATTCCATGGGGCACGAAGCGCGTGTCGCGGTGGGACGCTTCGAGAATGAGCGGCGAGCGGAAGATGTCGTTGAAATAGGGAAACAGCGGATTGCCGGTCTCGCGCGCGAGCACGAAAAACCAATAGCCCCCGAAGAGAATCACGCCGAGAACACCCCCCGCGCCGAAGGCAAAAAGTCGCTCGAGCCGTGTCCGCGCGCGGCCGGGAATGGCCAAGAGCGCCGCGCCGACGCCGAGCGCGAAGAAGCCTTCGACGAGCTTGAGCCCCACGGCGCTGCCGGCCAGCAATCCCGCAAGGCCTGCGAAGCCCAGAGCGGCGCGGCCGCCCGCGGCCAAGCGGTCGTGAGCGACGATCAGAACGGCAAGGCCCGCAAAGATGAGGATGGTCAGAATATTGTCGTAGCAAGCAGCGCGTGTGAGGGCGAGCACCGTGCTTCCCGTCATGCAGACAAAGGCAAGAATGGCCGCGCCCCACCTTGCGTTCACGCCTCTAAGCGCGGCCCTGCCGATGAGATAGAGGGGAACGGCGTTCAGCCCCTGCAGCGCGCCGAGAAAGAAGATTGCAACCCAGGACGAAAGCGCCGTTGCGAGCACGTAGAAGGGAACATCGATCAGCGGATTGTAATAGGTCGCGTGATGGGCCACCGCGACGTCGAAACCCATGCGGTCATGGAGGAAGGCGTAAGGGTTGTACCAATGGTAATTGAGAAGATCCCAGCCCGCGTCCTTGCCGAGCGCGAGCCCCAATCCGCCCGAACCAAGAACGATGGCGCCGAGGAATAGAGCCTCGGCCGCATTGAGGCGGAATGAGCGAGCGCCCGCGTCCATGGTCGAGACATCCTCCTCGTTGCGGCAGCTAGGGCGCGGCGCTTTGCTTCCTCTCGAGCGGGCAGAAGCGATAGGGCCTGCTGATATTGGTCTCGATGCTGCCGCAGCGCGCTTCGTCGAGGACAAGGCCGTAAGCGGCGATGGCGTCTGCGGTGCTCTCGTTGTCGCCGAACGAGGTGAGCAGATAAAGCGCGCCCCGATGCGCGCGGACGCGGGCCTGCATCGTGGCGGTGAGCCTCGAGCCGTCGTTTGGTCCGGCGAGAAAACCGCTGATCCGAAGCACGGGGATCTCGGGCGGAAGCTCGGGAATGATGAATGCCGCGGGCTCGCCGAAGCCAGTCATCAGAATGATGGTGTGAGCCGGATCGGGAATGACCGGGCCCTTGATCTCGACATAGGGATCGCCGAGCGGCGCCCGCGGCCCAAAATCGTAGCGCGTTGTCGCCGCGATGGCGAGGAGCATGGCGCCGGCGATGGCGAGGCGCCATCGCGGAGCAATCGGCAGGAGCCCGATCGCGGCGACGAGAAGAAGGGGCGCCAGCATCTCGAGCACGGTGATGTAACGATAGATGGCGAAGGTCAGAATCCAGGCGACATAGCTCGCGCCGGCGAAGGCGAAAAGAATGCGCGCGCTTTTCTTCGAGACGAAGGAATCGCGTGCGGAACGACCCAAGACCCATGCACCGCAAGCGAGCGGCACGGCGACGTAGGCCGCGAGCACGCGAAAATCGCGGAACGGCATGTCGTCGGCCACGTGGTAATCGAAGCTGAAGCGGAAGGGGAAGGAGAGAAGATTGCCGAGGCCGTGAGGCAGAAAGCGCATGTCGCGGTAGGAGGCATCGAGAACGAGCGGTGAGGCGAAGAGATCGTTGAAATAAGGAAAGAGCGGATTGCCCGTGAACTTCGCGAGTGTAACAAACCAAAAGCCGCCGAAGACGAGGACGCCGAGGATCCCGCCGAGACCGCCCACGGCCAGTCGCGCAAGCCGCACCGGCGCGGGGCCCGGAACGACGAGCAGCGCCGCCGCAAAGCCCACGGCGAAGATCGCTTCGACGAGCTTCAAGCCCGTGGCGCCGCCCGCGAGAAAGCCCGCAAGCGCCACCCACAGGAGCCCTTTGCGCCCGCCGTCCACAAGCTTCGCCTGAGCGCAGACGACGATGGCGAGCGCCGACAAGACGAGCACGCTCAAGAGATTGTCGTTGTTGTTCTTGCCGATGAGACGCCCCGCCATGCTTCCCGCAAGTCCCAAGAGCGCGATGAGGCCCGCGCCCCATCTGCGATAGGGCAAGGCAAGCGTTGCTTTGCTGATGAGATAAAGCGGGACGACGTTCAGGCCCTGCGCCGCGCCGAGAAAAAAGACCGCGACCCAGGATGAGAGCGCCGTCGCCAGCAGATAGAACGGAATGTCGGGCAACGGATTGAGATAGGTCGCGTGGTGGCCCGCTGCGACGTCAATGCCCATACGTCCGTTGAGGAAGGCGTAAGGGTTGTACCAGTGGTAATTGAAAAAATCCCAATCGGCGTCCTTGCCGAGAAAGAGCGCGATCCCGCCCCAAGCAAGCACGACGGCGCCGAGAAACGCGCCTTCTGCACCACTCAGTCGGAGCGCGTGAGTATCTTCTTTCATGGCCGCGACACGATCCTTTCGTCGCGGCAGATAATCTTCTTTGAGATCCTTCCGCTTCGCGGCGACCCCCCTGTTGTCCCCCCTTCCAGGGGGGACAAGACACATTTTCCTCCCCCTGAAAGGGGGAGGGCAGGGTGGGGGTCAGTGTCCGTTGCATTGCGCCCGAATTGACCTGATCGCAAATTCTACTAATGTGCCGCGCTTCGCCGGTGCTTGAGGAAGGGCGCCAGCCCCTCGCGCGCCAAGGCGTCGGCGCGCTCGTTCTCCGCATGCCCCGCATGCCCGCGCACCCAGTGCCAACTCACCTCATGGCGCTCGAGCAGGCGCTCGAGCTCGTGCCAAAGCTCGGCGTTCTTCACCGGCTTCTTGTCCGCCGTGCGCCAGCCGTTGACGCGCCAGCGCTTGATCCATTCGGTGATGCCGCGCTGGAGATATTGGGAGTCGGTGTGGATACGCACCGTACACGGACGTTTGAGGGTTTCGAGCGCGGCGATGGCCGCCATGAGCTCCATGCGGTTGTTGGTGGTGCTCTGCTCGCCGCCCTTGATCTCGCGCTCGCGATCCTTGAAGCGCAGAATGGCGCCCCAGCCTCCGGGTCCCGGATTGCCGGAGCAGGCGCCGTCCGTATAGATGTCGACCGCGTGGGCTTTAGTCGAGGCCATAAGCCGAGGGCCCCTCGACATTGCGGTGGAAGCGAAGCTTCTGCAAAAATTCGAGCGGGTCTCTTCGGCCGCACGAGCGCGCCTTCTTGCGGCATGAGCCAATCATAGAGCCGCGTGAGCAGAAAGCGGAACGCGGCACCCCGCGCGAGCAAAGGCAGGGTCTCGAGCTCGCGCGCCGTCAAGGGCCGCGCTTGCGCATAGGCATTGGTGAGCGCGCGCGCGTTCGTGATGTTGAACTGGCCGTCGAGCTTCGAAGCACCAGGAATTGAGGCAGACCGCGATGTCGTAGGCCAGGAAATCGTGGCAAGCGAAATAAAAGTCGATGAGCCCCGAGAGCTTGTCGCGCACGAAGAAGACATTGTCGGGAAAGAGATCGGCGTGGATGTGGCCCGTCGGCAGATCCGTGGGCCAGGCCCCTTCGAGCGCCTCCATCTCGCTTGCGAGCTCGGCCGTGAGCCCGGGGCGCAACTCGTCCGCGCGGTTGCCGCAGGCTGAAACGAGCTTCCGCCAGCCCTTGGGCCCTAACGCATTGTCACGCACGCGTGCGTAGTCGGCGCCGGCGCGATGCATCTCGGCCAAGGCGCGGCCGAGGCCCGCGCAATGCTGGAGCTTGGGCCTTCGCACCCACACGCCTTCGAGAAACGTCACGATGGCGGCGGGCTTGCCCTTGAGGCGGCGCAAGGCGGCGCCGTCGCGCGCCTTCACCGGCGTGGGGCAGGCGACGCCGCGGGCCGCCAAATGCTCCATGAAGCCCAGGAAGTAGGGCAGGTCGGCTTCCGCCACGCGCTTCTCGTAAAGCGTGAGAATGAAGGAGCCGCGCTCGGTGTGCAGCGCGTAGTTCGAGTTCTCCACGCCTTCGGCGATGCCCTTGAAGGACAAGAGCGCGCCGATGTCGTAAGCGGCGAGAAAGGCTTCGAGCTCCGTATCGGAGACTTCGGTATAGACGGCCATGGGCGCGGCTTTATAGCAAATGCTTACGCCGGGGTCAGATTCGCTCACCCCAGGCCTCGGGCCACACCCAGCGCACGATCAGCGCAACGATCAGCAGCCAGAGCAGTACCACGATGACCGCCCCGGCCCAGCTTGCGGGCCTCGGGACGCGGCTGTCCGCCTCACGCCGAAATTCGGCCATCAGCTCTTTCGGGATCAAGCGAATGGCAAGCCAAATCCCAAGCGGAACGATGATCAGATCATCAAGATAGCCGAGGACCGGAATGAAATCCGGGATGAGATCGATGGGCGAAAGCGCGTAGGCCGCCACCAATGCCGCAACAAGCTTTGCGTACCAAGGCGTTCGCCGATCTCGCGCCGCGAGCCACAGCGCAACGATGTCACGCTGAACCGACCGCGCCCAGGATTTGAAGCGACCGATTAGGCGGCGTTGGCCCGGGCCCTCTGCCATCCTTCAAGGACTCGACTTTTGCAGGAGTGGACGTCAGGCGGCCGTGAGCGTCTTGGGGAGCTTGAACTGCACTTCCTCGGGGCGCACGCGCACTTCCTCGATATCGAGGCTGAAGCGGTCGTGGAAGGCTTCGAGCACCTCGGTGACGAGGGTCTCGGGCGTGGATGCGCCGGCGGTGATGCCGATGGTGTTGCCCGGCGCGAACAAGCTCCAATCGATGTCGCGCGCGCGCTCGACGAGCCGGCCGAAGCCCGCGCCTTCGCGCTCGGCCACCTCGACGAGACGGCACGCATTGGAGGAATTCGGCGCGCCGATGACGAGCAGGCCCGTGCAGCGCCGCGCGATGCGCTTGACCGCCTCCTGGCGATTGGTCGTGGCATAACAGATGTCGTTCTTGTGCGGGCCCGCGATGGCTGGGAAAGCGGCGGCGCAAAACGTCCACGATCTCGGCGGCCTCGTCGATGGACAGCGTCGTCTGGGTGATATAGGCGAGCTTCTGGCCGTCGCGCGGCGCAAAGGCTTCGGCGTCCTCGGCGGTCTCGACGAGCGTGATGGCGCCTTTGGGTAGCTGACCCAGCGTGCCGATCACTTCGGGATGGCCCGCATGGCCGATGAGCACGATCTCGCGGCCCGCCTCGTGATGGCGTTCGGCTTCCACATGGACCTTGGAGACAAGCGGGCAGGTGGCGTCGAAATAGACGAGACCCCGATGCTCGGCTTCCCTGGGCACGGATTTCGGTACGCCGTGAGCCGAAAAGATGACGGGCATGCCCTCGGGCACGGCGTCCAGCTCCTCGACGAAGCAGGCGCCCATGGCCTCCAGGCGCTCGACAACGAAGCGGTTGTGAACGATCTCGTGGCGCACATAGACCGGCGCGCCGTATTTCTCGAGCGCGCGCTCGACGATTTGCACGGCGCGCTCGACGCCGGCGCAAAAGCCGCGCGGCGCCGCAAGCAAGAATCTTGAGCGGGGGTTTGTTCAGGGGGCTCGTGCCACGGGGGCTAGGCATCAAGGCCGGCCTATAATCGCCCAGTGCCGCGCGTCATTCATCCGGAGCATACGCGCGGCGCCGCGATAAGACGAACAACAAGAGCACGGGACACCCGCACTTACACGACAGCGCCATTCGTCTCGGGCGCTCGGCTCTCTTGCTGGGCGGTGGCCGCTTGGATACAGTCGCCGCCGTCCTGCCCCGGCTCACTTCTCACCTCCAATAGAGGGTTCCACCCCTTGGAAAGTCAAGGCGACCGAGGACCGAACGCCCGATGAGCCAATCTCATGGTAAAGGCCAGGTCGCCGGAAACGCGCCCATCGCGGTCGATGTGGTCGCGGGCCGTTCATATTGGTGGTGCGCCTGCGGCCTTTCGAAGCAGCAGCCCTTTTGCGACGGCAGCCATAAGGCGACGGCACTGACGCCGGTCGAGTATAAGGCGGAGGCAAATCGCAGGGTATTCTTTTGCGCCTGCAAGCAAACCGACAAGCGCCCCGTATGCGACGGATCACACAACAAGCTCTGAAAACGCCCGCCTTTCTTCTGGCGCTTCTTGCCTGCTGGGGCCTCGCCGGCTGCGCGAGCGCGCGCCACAAAGCTGAAGCACAGAAAGAGCCGGAAGCGAAGGTCGCGTGTCCGAAAGCCGAAGTGCTGGCCGATGCGCGCTCGGTCGTGCAGTTCCAGCCGGGCACGGGGCGCGATCTCACCGACATCCAATACCAGGCCCAAGTGAATCAGCTCAAATCGCGCTGCAAAGACCGCGGCGAGGGCGAAGCCTCGGTCGACGTCACGGTGAGCTTCACGGCCTGGCTCGGGCCCGCGGCGCCCGCGCACACGCTCTCCTTGCCCTATTTCATTGCCGTCACGCGCGGCGAGGCCATTCTCTCCAAGGAGAATTTCACCGCCGATGTCAGCTTCGAGCAGGAGGCGCGTCAGGCGAGCGTCGAGGCGGAGGTGAAGAGGCTCACCGTGCCGCTCGAGGCCGGCGAAGAGCCCGTGGAAGTTCTGGTCGGCATTCAGCTCACGCCCGAGCAGGCGGCCTACAACCGCGCGCACGGCAGCTGACGCGCACGCGCATTTTCTCTCCACACAGTGTCGCACGCATCAGGTTCGCCAATCCTCTGACCGTCATGCCCGGCATAGAGCCATGGCTGTCCGGTTTAGGGTTCATCGCAATCAGGAAAGTTGTTATCTGCGCGAGCAGATCGAGCCATCCCGGTTTGGTGCGACGCGAATCCCAACTTCCTCTGACTGTCGTCCCCGGGCCGCCGCGCAAGCGGCGAGTCCCGGGGACCCAGGGTGGAAAACGCTTGCGCTTGTGGCCCTGGATTGCCGGGACTCGCGCTTCGCGCGGCCCGGCAATGACAGCGGAGAGAAAAACGCCGCTAAACCGGACAGCCTTGCCTTTATGTCGGGCATCCAAGGCACCAAGCGGAGGCGTCTCTGCAAGCGGCCCTGGATGCCCGCAACAAGTGCGGGCATGACAGGAAAGCGTGACGGCGCACGCATCAATGCCGCGCTAATTGAGCTTGCCTTTGATTTCCTTGATGGCGCCGTCGAGGAGCGCGCGAGATTTCTTCTCGTCGAGGCGCTCCTCGATGAGGCGGCGGGCGGCGCCAATGGCGACCTCGGCCGCGAGCGCGCGCACATCCGAAAGAGCTTCGGCTTCCGCGCGCGCGATCCTTTGTTCGGCGAGCTTGGTGCGGCGCGCGAGCTGAGCCTCGAGCGCCTTTCTCGTTTCGCTCGCAAGCCGCTCCGCTTCGGCGCGGGCTTCGCTCACGATGTTTTCGACTTCCTTCTCCGCATCGCGCTGCTTGCGCCGATAAGAGGCAAGCAGGGCTTGCGCCTCCTCGCGCAGGCGCTGGGCCTCTTCGATTTCCTTTTTGATCGCGGCGCCGCGTGCGTCGAGCGCGTCTGTGACGCGATTGGGCACGCGGTAATAGAGGACGATGCCGACAAAGGCCACGAAGGCGACGGCGACCCAGAATTCCGGCTCGGCAAACATGGCGAAGTCTCTCACTCTCTCTTGAGGGCGGCCTCGATCGCCCGGCCCGCCGTTTCGGCCTCGACGGTTTCGCCCAGAAGCTTGCTCACGATCGCCACGGCCACTTCGCTCGCTGCGGGCTTGAGATTGGCGAGAGCCGCTTCCTTGGCGCGGCGGATCTGCGCTTCGGCTTCACTTGCCTTGGCCGCGAGCTTGGCATCGAGCTCGGCGCGCAGCCGGTCGGTCTCGACTTTGAGTTTCGCCCGCATCTCGGCGGCGATCGCCTGCGCGCGCGCGCGGGCGTTTGCCAACGCCTTTTCGTAAGCCGCGAGCGCCGCGTCCGCTTCCTTCTTCAGGCTTTCCGCCTTGTCGAGATCGCGGGCGATCTTGTCGCGCCGTGCCTCGATGACGCCCGCGATGCGCGGCAGCGCCATGCGCGACATGAGCATGTAGAGAAGCACGAAGCTCACGACGAGCCAGAAGAGCTGCGGCGCGAAATAATCCGGATCGAGCTGGGGCATGCCGCCGCGCTCGTGAGGCACTTCGGTCTGCGCCGGTGCGGAGCTTTCTGCCTCGGGCACCTTTCGCCTCGTCCGTCCTCAGAACACGAAGAGCAGAATGAACGCCACTACGAGGCCGAAAAGCCCCGTCGCTTCGGCGAGCGCGAAACCGAGCAGGAGGTTGCCGAACTGTTGCGGTGCGGCGGCGGGATTGCGCAAGGCGCCCGCAAGATAGTTGCCGAAGATAAGGCCGATACCGATACCGGCACCGGCGAGCGCGATGGAGGCCAGCCCCGCGCCGATGAGCTTTGCTGCTTCTGCGTCCACGTGTTGTCTCCTTTGAGCGGCGAGATTGACGCTGCGTCAGTGATGCATGTGCAGCGCGTCGTTGAGATAGATGCAGGTGAGAATGGCGAAGACATAGGCCTGAAGGAAGGCCACCAAGATTTCGAGCGCGGTGAGCGCCACCATGAGCGCGAGCGGACCCGCGGAGAGCGGCGCGAGCCCCGCCGCCGCGAGCCCGACCACGAAGCCCGCGAAGACTTTGAGCATGGTATGGCCCGCGAGCATGTTGGCGAACAGTCGGACCGAGAGGCTCACCGGCCGCGTGAAATAGGAGATGAGCTCGATGACGACGAGGAGCGGCAGAAGCACGACGGGCACGCCCTTGGGCACGAAGAAGCCCAAGAAGCCGGCGCCGTGCTTGATGAAGCCGAGCACCGTGACGGCGAGAAAGATAAATCCCGCGAGCGCGAAGGTGACGATGATGTGGCTCGTCACCGTGAAGCCGTACGGAACCATCCCCAGCATGTTGGCGAAGAGCACGAACATGAAGAGCGAAAAGACGAAGGGGAAGAAGCGCAAGCCCGCCGTGCCCGCGTTGTCGCGCACCATGTTGGCGATGAACTCGTAGGCCATCTCGGCCATGGATTGCAGGCGTCCCGGCACGAGCGCGCGTTGCCCGCCACCGATCGTCATGAAGAGCGTGATGAGGCCCACCGCAGCGAGCATGAAGGCCGCGGAATTCGTGAACGAGATGTCGATGCCCGCGATCTCCAGCGGCACGAGACGCTGGATTTCGAACTGATGCATCGGATCGATCGCGAGCCCGCCTTCTTGCGCCGCCACGTCAGTCCTCGTCGTCTTCCTCTACCGGCGGCGCCGGCGCCGGCGTGCCTGCCCCGCTTTGCACATTCATCTGGCGCGCCGTGCGGAATACGTTGATGAAGCCCGCCGCCGTGCCCAAGGCGAAAAACACGATCAGCAGCAAGGGCGCGGTGCCAAGCCAGCGGTCGAGAAACCAGCCGATGAAAACGCCGACCACCACCCCCGCCACGAGCTCGGTCGCAAGCCGGAAGGCGAGCCCGAGAAGCGACGGCGCAGGCCCTGCCCCGGCGGGGCGCTCGCTTCCGCGCGCGCGCTTGAGCCGCTCGTCGAAATCGTCCGGGAGCGGATCATTCCCGCGCCGCCCGCGGCCGGGCGCGTCCTTCGCCATGACGGAGATCGCTTTCGCGCGTGCTCCCGAGCCTTGCCCGCAGGGCGCACCATAGGTTCGGCCCGAATCCCTGTCAAGCCAGCGGTATCCAATTTAAGTCATTGAAATAAAAGAACAATATTGATTTTCTGTCGCGCCGCACAAGGCTGCGTCAACCGACCGCGCGCACGCTGACGGCGCCTTGTGCTCGCCGCAGTCCTGGGCGCAGACTTCGTGCCAGGGGGTCCGATGGGATGGATGTGCCGCCGCAAAGCTTGTCATTGCGCGACGCAATGACAGCGGCCGGCGGCGCCGTCCTACGCGACAGGGAGGTAACTATTCATGAGGCGCTATCTGGTTCTCATCGCCATTCTGGCGGCTCTTGGCTTGACTGCGGCACCCGCGCGGGCCGCGATCAACGACTTCACAGGGACCTGGGCCAACACCGATTCGAATACCCAGGGCACGACGCGCATCATTGTCACGCGCGTCACCAATGCGGTCACGGTGCAAGTGTTCGGCCGCTGCACGCCGAGCGACTGCGATTGGGGCACCGTGAATGCCGAGGTCTACGGCCCCGGCGTCTCCGACAACGCCTTCGCGAATGCCGAGGCCATCACGGCGGTTTTCAAGCCCGGCTATGCGGAAACGATCGTCGTCCTGATCAAAGAGGGCGGGCAGCTCAAAGCCAAATTCCTGACGCGCTTTACCGACGGTAGCGGGCGCGCCAACTATGTCCGCACGGAGACCTTTGCGAAACAAGCGGGGATCGGCGACATCGTGGGCATCATCCCGGGTTTGACCGCTGCGTTCGGGCTCGCGCCGAAGCAGGATTGCGTCGGTTTCAACAACGCCACCGTCGCAGCCCAACAGGTCGGGGGTAGTTGGAAGCTCGTCGATGGCAGCCATTCGCTGCTCGACTTCGGCGCCAACGAGGAAGAGGCCGTCAAGTCGCTGAATGTGGTCAGAAATATGGCTTCACCAAGCACTGCTTTGTCGGCCGGCCTGATCCGTCGTTCGATTATTGGCTCGCGGGTGCGGGCGCGGCGAGCGGCGGTGCCGGCGAGGACTGCATCGCCTTCAACAACGCCAATATCGAGGTGAAGGAGGCGGGCGGCAATTGGAAGATCGTTGACGGCGATCATTGGATGTTCGACTTCGGCGCCAGCAAGGCCGAGGCCGAGAGCGCCCACAAGATCATCAAGTATTTCGGCTTCACGAAAACTTGCTATGTGGGCCGCCCTGGTCCGGCGCTCACTTATCTTCTGAAGTAGCGCTGCGCGCCCGTAACGCCGCCGCCACGAATTGGCGGCGGCGCATTCTCTCGGCTGTGACCGAAACGAGAGCCCGAGGCCGTCGAGGGCGCATAAAAGAAGAATCAATCGGTCGCGGCCAGCCGTCCTCAACCCACCGCGCGCATTTGCTCGGCCGATGCGAGATCGACCGAGACGAGCTGGGAGACGCCGCGCTCGCCCATGGTGACGCCGAACAGCCGGTCCATGCGCGACATGGTGAGCGGATGATGCGTGATGACGAGGAAGCGCGTGTCGGTGACGCGCGTCATCTCGTCCACAAGATTGCAGAAGCGCTCGACATTGGCGTCGTCCAAGGGCGCGTCCACCTCGTCGAGCACGCAGATGGGCGCCGGGTTCGACAGGAACACGGCGAAGATGAGCGCGAGCGCGGTCAGCGCCTGCTCGCCGCCCGAGAGCAGCGTCATCACCTGCAGCCGCTTGCCGGGCGGGCGCGCGAACACTTCGAGCCCCGCTTCCAACGGATCGTCTGATTCCACGAGCTTGAGCTCGGCCATGCCGCCGCCGAAGAGATGCGTAAACAGGCGCTGGAAGTGGCCGTTCACCACCTCGAAGGCGGACATGAGCCGCTCGCGCCCTTCGGCGTTGAGCTTGCCGATGGCCTGGCGGAGCTTGGCGATGGCGTTTTCGAGATCGTTCTTCTCGGCCTGCATGGAATTGAGCTGCGCCTCGACCTCTTGAGCCTCGGCATCGGCGCGCAGGTTGACGGCGCCGAGGGTCTCGCGCTCGCGCTTCAAGCGCTCGAGCTTCAGCTCGATCTCTTCCGGCGTCTCGGGAACGTGGCGCCCCTCGTCGGTCTGGGCGAGCAGCGCCTCGGGCGTGAGGTCGACCGTCTCGTGAATGTGACGCGCGAGCTCCGCCATGCGCTCCTTGGCGCCGGAGAGCATGGCTTCCAGGCGCGCGCGCGCTTCGCGCGCTTCGGACAGCGCGGCATTCGCGGCCTTGGCCTCGGCGTCCTTCGCCTTCAGATGCTGCTCGGCTTGCGCCAGCGTATCGGCGGCGGCGTTGCGCGCGCGCTCGGCTTCTTGCAGCACGGAGAGAAGCCTCACGCGCTCGGAGGCGATCCGCGCGGGCAGGGCCTCGAGCTTTTCGCGCTCGGCCTCGGCCTCTAAGCCGCGCGCGTTGAGCGTCTCGATCTGCGTTCTCGCGCGCGTCTCGCGTTCCTGCCAGCCTTCGGCTTCGCGCGCGATTTCTTCCAGGCGGCTCGTGCGCCCCGCCTCGGCGCGCTGCAAGAGATCGCGCGCGCTCTGGGCTTCGACGAGCGCTTGGCGCGCCGCCTGCGCAGCTTCGCGTGCGGTGGCCACGTCGCGCTCCAAAGCTTCAGGGGCAGGCGCCGCGGCGCGCTCGCTCTCGGCCGCGCGCAAACGCGTTTCGGTTGCCGCGCGCTCGGACTCGAGGCGTGCCAGCGCATCGTCCAAGCCCTTGCGTTCGGCGCCGGCCTTGGCGGCCAGGGTTTCGAGGGCCGAGAGCGCCTCGCGCGCCTCGGCCGCGCGGGCATCGGCGTCGCGCGCGGCGGCAAGGCATGCACGCTCTTCGATCGCGGCGGTCTCGGCTGCGAGCCGCAGCGCGTGATAGCGCGTGCGCAAGGCGTTTGCTTCGTCCTCGGCGCGCGCGGTCTCGCCATCGAGCTCGCGCAGCCGATTGCGCTGGGCGAGGCGCTTGGCCGCCTGGCTTTCCGCGTCCGCGGCTGCGGTGAAGCCGTCCCAGCGCCAGAGATCGCCGCGGCGCGAGACGAGCCTTTGTCCGCGCGTGAGCGTGGCCTGAAGCGCCTTGCCCATCGCCGGCTCGACGACGCCGATCTGAGACAGTCTTCGCGCGAGCGCGGCCGGCGCCTTGACGAACTCGCCGAGCGGCCTTGCAGCTTGCGGCAGGGGCGCAGCCTCGGCGAGCGGTCCGAGATCATCCCAGTGAGCGGGTGCCGCGCGGTCGGCCGGGGCATCGAGATCGAGCCCCAAGGCGGCGCTCAGCGCAAGCTCATAGCCCGGCGTCACGGAGATCGCGTCGATCACCGGCGGAAAGAGCGTGGCGTCGCCCGCGCCCACGAGCTTCGCCAAGGCGGCCGCTTCCGCGCGCAGGCGCGCGAGATTGCGGTCGGCGTCTTGGAGCGGCGTGCGCTCGGAAAGCTCGGCGCGCTTCCGCCGCCGTGCGCGCGGCCTCGGCTTCGCCGTGGCGCGCCCGCGCGGACTCGGCGGCGGCAACAGCCGCGCGCATCGTCTCGCGCGCGGCCGAAAGGGATGCATCGTCCGTGGCGCTTCCCGCGGCGTCGCCGCGCGCCGCGCCCAACGAAAGAAGCTCGGCCCTGAGCGCGTCGAGATGCGCGGCAAGCTCCGACACAAGCCGCTCGAGCCGCGTGCGTTCGGCCGCGGCCTCCGCCGCCATCTTGGTCGCGCCGTCGAGCGCCGCGTCGCCGGCTTGGCGCTCGGCCTCCCGCTCGGCGACGGCCGCCTCGGAGGCCGCAAGATCGGCCGCCGCATGCGTTCTCGCGCGCGCAATGTCGCTTTCTTCATCGGCGAGCTTCGCCCGCGCCGAAGTGGCGTCGGCCAAAAGCTCTTGGGCGCGCGAGAGGTCGGCCGCGATTTCGGAGAGGGTGCGCGCAACGCGCTCCTTGTCGGCGGCGGCGCGCTCTTCGTCGGCGTCGAGCCTCTCGCGCTCGACGGTGAGGCGCTGCAAGGCCGCCGCCGCGCGCGCCTCGGCGTCGCGCAAAGCCGGCAAGTGCGGCCGCGGCTTCGGCTTGTCCGGTCGCGGCATGGGCAGCCGCTTCCGTGGCGCGCGCAACGCTCCGATCCGCCTCGCCGAGCGCGCGCTCGGCTTCGCCGACCGAGGCCGTGGCGGCTTGCCAGCGGCGCTTCAAGAGTGCGATTTCGAGGGCGCGGATTTGGGCTGCGATATTGCGATAGCGCGAGGCTTGGCGCGCCTGGCGCTTGAGGCCTGCGAGCTGCGTCTCGAGATTGATGAGCGCGTCCTGCACGCGCGTGATGTTGGTCTCGGCCGCGCGCAGCCTGAGCTCGGCTTCGTGCCGGCGCGAATGAAGCCCCATGATGCCCGCGGCCTCTTCGAGCAAGAGGCGCCGGTCGCGCGGCTTGGCGGCGATGATCTCGCCGATCTGGCCCTGGCGGACGAGGGCCGGCGAATGGGCGCCGGTCGAGGCGTCGGCAAAAAGCGTCTGCACGTCGCGCGCGCGCACCTCCCGCCCGTTGACGCGATAGACAGAGCCCAGCTCCCGCTCGATGCGGCGTGAGACCTCGAGCACCTCGCTGTCGTTGAATTGGGCGGGCGCCGTGCGGGCGCCGTTGTCGAGGACGAGCGTCACCTCGGCCATGTTGCGCGCGGGCCGGCTCGCCGTGCCCGAGAAGATCACGTCGTCCATGCCCGTGCCGCGCATGCTCTTGGGCGAGGTTTCGCCCATCACCCAGCGCAGGGCTTCGACGAGGTTGGACTTGCCGCAGCCGTTCGGCCCGACGACGCCGCTGCGGCCCGGCTCGACGGCCAGCTCGGTCGGGTCGACGAACGACTTGAAGCCGGATAGACGCAACCGCGTAATCTTCACGGACAACCGGTCCTTCTCGCGCACACGATCACTCGTACCGCCTCGGCCTCAGGGTTTGGGCAGGAGCGGCGCGAGAATCGCTTCGAATCGGTCAAAGGATAGTTCGCCCGCGTGCTTCTTGCCATTGATGATGAAGGTGGGCGTGCTGTCGACCGAGAACTCCTTTTCCGCCTGGCTCGCGACCTCTTCGACGCGGGCGAGGAGCTTCTCGTCACGGATACAGCGGTCGAATTCGGCTTTGCTCATGCCCGTTTCGCGCATCACCGTGGCGAGCCGGTTTATGGCGTCCTCGCCGTCGGCCGCCCCGTAAAGCCACCAGGCTTGAAGATCGAAGATGATCGAAATGGTGTCGAAAAAATGCTCGTCGCCGCGGCAATGGGCGGCCATGGCCGCCGCCGTGCCAAAGGGATTCAAGGGAAAGTCCCGGTATATGTAACGCAGCTTGCCGGTGTCGATGTACTTCGCCTTCAATTTGGGAAGAACTTCCTTGTCCATCGTTGCGCAATGGCTGCAGGCGAGCGAGGCGTATTCCACTACCTGGATGGGCGCATTGCGGTCGCCAAGCGCCGTGTCGTCGGGCCGCTCGGCCACCTTGCCCTTCACTTGGGCGGCCACGGGGGGCTTGCTCGTGGCGAGCGATCGGCACGCCCTCGCTGCCCACCAGGACGGCGCACAGGATGCCCGCGGCCGCGAGCAGGGCCATCACGATGGCTGCGGTCCGCTCTCTCATCGACGCTTCGTCATTCCCAAGAAGCATTGTCGCTGCGCTTGATGGCGGAAATAGGGGCCAAATTCCGTGCCGCGAGGCCTTATCACAGGCCAGGCGGGCGCGCCATCCTGGTGGCCTTTCACAAGGGCCGGGCTATCGCTTTCGGCGCGCGCGGAGACTGGCCTGGAGGCGGGCGAGCGCCTGGCGCAAGCCCTCGTCGGCCACGGCCTCGAGCATGGGGTCGTCCACCTCCGCCGGCGGCGGCTCGGGAACCTGCCTCGCCCGCGCGGGCCGGTCCACCGGGCCCTGCTCGAGCCTGAGCGCCGCCACGGCGGGATAGCCGAAGAAGCCGTTGATGCGCTCGATGATCTGCGGCGCCAGATGCTGGACCTCGAGCGCCGTGGGCCCGGAGGCGCGGATGAAGAGCGTGCCGCCATGGCGCTGGCCATGGGGAAAGCGCAGGCGGACCGGAAGCGTGCGCGCGCCCAGTGCGTCGCCCAACAGCGCCTGCCAATGGGTGATGAGGCGCTCCTCGGCAAAGCCGTATCTGCGCAAGGCAGCGCCCGCGGCACCGCCCAGGAGATCGGCGACCTTTTTCGGACCGCGGAAGGTGTTCATGGGGAAAACTTTTCCAAGGCGCGCCACTGTGCAGGCCGGAACTCGTGCCGGCAATGTGAATCCGTTAGATCTCCGCCGATGATCACGGCACGGGCGCTCGGCCCCCGACTTCTCCATTGGTACGACCGGCATCGCCGCACGCTGCCTTGGCGCGCGGCGCCGGGTGCGCGGGCCGATCCCTATCGCGTGTGGCTCTCGGAGATCATGCTGCAGCAGACGACGGTCGCGGCCGTCGGCCCTTATTACGCGCGCTTTCTCGCCCGCTTCCCGACTGTGAAGGCGCTCGCCCGCGCCTCGCAGGACGACGTGCTCGGCCTCTGGTCGGGGCTCGGCTATTACGCCCGCGCGCGCAATCTCCACGCTTGCGCGCGCAAAGTGGTGGCCGAGCTCGCCGGCCGCTTTCCCGAGGACGAGGCTTTGTTGCGCACGCTGCCCGGCATCGGGCGCTACACGGCGGCGGCCATCGCGGCGATCGCCTTCGACAAGCAAGCCGCGGCCGTCGACGGCAATGTCGAGCGCGTGCTGGCGCGGCTCTATGGCGTGGACGAGCCTTTGCCCCGCGCCAAGAAAAAGCTCGCGGCGCTCGCGGCAAAGCTCGTGCCGGAAAAGCGCCCGGGCGACCACGCCCAAGCGCTCATGGATCTCGGCGCCACCCTCTGCACGCCCAAAAACCCGCGCTGCTTCTTCTGTCCGTGGCAGGACGCGTGCGTCGCTTACGCCAAGGGCTTGACCGAAACTCTCCCGCGCCGCGTGAAAAAACGCCAGAAACCCTTGAAACGCGGCATCGCCTTCTTTCTCGAGCGCGCGGATGGGGCGGTGCTCTTACGCAAGCGCGCGGAGAAGGGCTTGCTCGGAGGCTTGTGGGAAGTGCCCTCGACGCCTTGGAGCGAAGACACGGTCGAGCCCGGCACAGCGCGCCGGCACGCGCCGCTGCACGCGCGCTGGCGTGCACTGCCGGGCCTCGTGCGCCACAGCTTCACCCATTTCGACTTGGAGCTGGAAATCTGGCGCGCGCGCACGACGGATGGCGCGAATGCTCAAGGCCGCTTCGTAGCGCCGTCAAGCATCGGCGACTTGGCGCTGCCCAACCTCATGAAGAAAGTGCTCGCGCATGCGGCGCATTCGGATTGACCGCGCCGCGCAAGGCGTCGAGCATCCAACAAACATCCCTCTCCCCTTGTGGGAGAGGGTGGTTCGCCGAAGCTTGCTTCGGCGAACCGGGTGAGGGGTGATGAAGCACGACCTCGCACGCAAACTTCGTCGTGAGCAGACCGACGCCGAGCAGAGACTCTGGCAGGCGCTCCGCGGCCGGAGATTTCTGGGGCACAAGTTCCGCCGACAGCAGCCGATCGGGCCCTATGTTGTGGACTTCGTGTGCTTCGAGAAGAAGCTCGTGATCGAGCTCGACGGCGGGCAGCACGGATTGCCGAAGAACGAGCTGAGGGATGCCGAACGATCTGCACGTTTGGCAGAGGACGGGTTCGTGGTGAAACGCTATTGGAACAATGAGCTGAATGACAACTTTGACGCCGTGCTTGACAATATTTGCGTTGCGCTCGGCAAGTCGATTTGACCCCTCACCCGGCTTTGCGAGCAAGCTCGCAGAGCCACCCTCTCCCACAAGGGGAGAGGGTTCAATGAATCTCCGCGCGCAGCTTCTGGCGAAACACGTCGATGGCGACGCGCTTGCCCGCCTTCTCCACATGCCAATAGGTCCAGCCGTTGCAGGCGGGAAGGTTTTGCACCAGCGCGCCGATGCGGTGGATGGAGCCCGTGGCCTCGGCCGCGACAAGCGAGCCGTCGGCGCGCACTTTCGCGCGATGCCGCCCGCAGGCGCTGACGAGCATCGTGCCGGGCGCGATGAGGCCGCGCTCGACCAGCGCGCCGAAGGGAATGCGCGGCGCCTCGCGCTTGCCGGGCGCAATGGGCGATTGCCTCCGCTTCCGCGGGCGCCACGCCCGCGATGCGCTTGCGCGCGAGCGCCGCGTAATTTCCATCGCGCTCGATGCCGATGAAATGGCGGCCCAAGCGCTTGGCGACCGCGCCGGTCGTGCCCGTGCCGAAGAAGGGATCGAGCACGACATCGCCGGGCTTCGTCGTTCCCACGAGCACGCGGTGGAGCAGCGCTTCGGGCTTCTGCGTCGGATGAGCTTTGGCACCGTCAGCGCCCTTCAGTCGCTCGGCGCCCGTGCACAGCGGAATGAGCCAGTCCGAGCGCATCTGCAGATCGTCGTTGCCGGTTTTCAAAGCGTCGTAATTGAAGGTGTAGCGCTTGGCGTCTTGCGCGCGCGCGGCCCAGATCAATGTCTCGTGCGCATTGGTGAAGCGCCGGCCGCGAAAGTTGGGCATCGGATTGGTCTTGCGCCAGACGATGTCGTTCAAGATCCAAAAGCCCAGATCCTGCAGCGCCGTGCCGATGCGGAAGATGTTGTGATAGCTGCCGATGACCCAGAGCGAGCCCGTGGGCTTCAGCACGCGGCGCGCTTGCGTAAGCCACGAGCGCGTGAAGCCGTCATAGCTCCAGAAATTCTCGAACTTGTCCCAATCATCCTCGACGCCGTTGACGCGGCTGTGATCGGGACGGCGAAGCTCGCCTTCGAGCTGCAGATTGTAAGGCGGATCGGCGAAGACGAGATCGACGGCGCCGTCGGGGATGAGCGGCAGGAGATCGATGGCGTCGGCCTCGATCACCTGGTCCTGCACGTCGGCAAGCGAAAGTGCGGACGGCGCGCGCGCCCCGACGCAATATGACATCCATAGGCCCCTCCCCGGGTTCGAGGGCGATCCTGGCCGGGGCGGAGTCCCGCGTCAAGAATCCAAATGGATTCAAGAAGTTAACGGGACTCGCGACACTAGATGTTGTGGACGCCGTGAAAGTCCGGCCGATGGTGTGGTGTCGGTCCGAGGCGGGCAAGCGCCGCGCGATGGGCCTCCGTCGCGTAGCCCATATGCCGCTCGAAGCCGTATTGAGGCCAGCGGCGCCCCAGCGCGCGCATGATTCGATCCCGCGTCACCTTGGCGATGATGGAGGCCGCGGCGATGGAAAGAACGGTGGCGTCGCCCCGCACAACGGTGAGCGAAGCGCAAGGAAGCTCCGGCGCGCAATTACCATCGATAAGCGCAAGCGCGGGAACGCGCGGCAGGGCGTGCACCGCGCGGCGCATGGCAAGCATTGTGGCGTTGAGAATGTTGAGGCGCGTGATCTCGGCGACGCTCGCCGCACCCACGCCGATCTCGGCGCAGGCGCAAAGCATGGCGTAGATCGCTTCGCGCTTCTCGGGCGTAAGCGCTTTGGAATCGTCGATGCCGCGCGGAATTCCCCGCAGCGGAAGAATGACGGCGGCCGCGAGCACGGGCCCCGCGAGCGGCCCGCGCCCCGCCTCGTCGACGCCCGCGACGGGCGTCGTTCCATTCTTGAGATGCGCGCGCTCGAGCGCGAAGGAGGGCATGGGTGCGACTCGGCTCGTGGACACGCTCATGGTGCCGCGCTCTTGCGCGCCCGTCACTCAGAATAAAATCGTGCTTAAGCGCCACTCGCCGGAGGGCCAAAGATCGGCGCTTCCGTGCTACAAGAAGGCAAAGAGAGTGCCCGTGAACAGGCACGGGGAGGGATCATGACGAAGGTGGGCTTCATCGGCACGGGCACCATGGGCCGGCCGATGTCCGGCCATCTGGTCGAGCGCGGCTTCGACGTCACGCTCTACGATCAAGACACCGCGCGCGCCGCCGAGGTCGCGGCGCTGTGGGGATGCAGGTCTGCGCCCTCGCTCGCGGGCCTCGGCGATTGCCAATTCATCGTCACCATGCTGCCGGACGGCAAGGCCGTGGCCGACGTGCTGACCCGCGCGCAAAATCAGGCGCTGATCAAGGCGTGCAAGCCCGGCACCATCTTCATCGACATGAGCTCGAGCGAGCCGCTTATCACGCGAGAGACGGGCGCCACGCTCAAGAAGCGCGGCATGATCCTGGTCGACGCGCCGGTCTCGGGCACGCGCACGCGCGCCGAAAGCGCCACTTTGACCATCATGATCGGCTGCAGCGACGAAAGCGTGGTGGAGAAAGTGCGCCCGGTCTTGTCGGCCATGGGCAATCAGCTGTTCGTGGTGGGCGCGCTCGGCACGGGCCACGCCATGAAAGCGCTCAACAACTTTCTCGCCGCGACCAATCTTGCCGCCGTCTCGGAAGCCCTGCTCATCGGCGAGAAGTTCGGTCTCGACCCGAAGCTCATGATCGACGTGCTCAATACGGCAACAGGCCGGTCCTTCGTCACCGAGGTGGTGTGGAAGGATCACGTGCTCACGGGCAAGTTCGCAAGCGGCTTCGCCATCGGGCTCCTCGCCAAGGACGTGCGCATCGCGGCCGATTTGGGCGAGGCGATCGAGGTCGAGGCGCCCGTGTCGCGCCTCGTGCGCGAGCGCTTGGCCTACGCGCGCGACAAGTTGGGCGGGGCGCGCGACACGTCGGAAGCCTTTCTTGCCTTCAAGGACCAACGCGAGCGATGAAAGAGGGAGCGATGACCAGCAAAGATGCGAAGACCTATGAGGCGGGACTCGCGCTCCGGCGCACCATGTTCGGGCGCGCCGGCGCCGACGACGCCGTGAACAACGCAACCGAGTTCAAGCGGCGCTTCGAGGACGTCGTCACCGAGCTTTGCTTCGGCGATATTTGGCACAGGCCGCCGCTCACGCCGAAGATCCGCAGCATGCTCACGGTCGCGATCCTCGCCGCCCTGGGCAAGAGCCCGCAGCTCCGCTATCACGTGCAGGGCGCCATCAAGAACGGCGTGAGCGTCGAGGAGTTGCGCGAAGTCCTGCTGCAGACCATGCTTTATGCGGGCATCCCTGCCGCCGCCGAAGGCTTCAACGTGGCGACCACGGTGCTGAAGGAGCTGGGGTTGGAATAATAACGCAACGATTTTGTTCACGCTTTCCGGGGAATGAAATGACAGGTCATCACAAGTTGCTTTTGGGCTTTGCATTTGCGGTTGCCATGTGCGTGGGAAACCTCTCCGCGCGCGCGGAAGATTGCACGCTGGGCCAGCAAGTCTCGCTGCCGATGGCCGACGGCTTCGGCGATTTGGTGGTCGTTCAGGCCGCGCTCAACAACACGCCGAGGCTCTTCCTCGTCAGCACGGGACGAGGGCTGAGCTCGGTGACCAAGCGCGTCGTCAAAGAATTCGGGCTGGTGCCGAAAGACCTGCCGGCGAGCAGGCAAGTCTACGATTTCAAGGGCAACCGCTTTCGAGAGTTGGCGACGATCTCCTCGGTGAATGTCGGTGGCGCCGAAGGCGAGAATTTCGATTTTCTGGTCGAGCCCGACGACAGCGCCATCGATGCACGGATCGCGGGCACGCTCGCCAAGAACATCCTGGGAAATTTCGACGTCGATTTCGACTTTGCGGCGAAGACGCTCAATCTCATGTCGCCCAAGCATTGCGCGGGCCGCGTCGTCTATTGGTCCAACGCCTATGCCGACGTCGCATTCAAGCTCGACAAGAACGGCAACATCATCGTTCCGATGACGCTCGACGGCAAGAACATCGAGGCCATGATCGACACGGCGGCGCCGAACACGCTGCTCGACCGCGCGGTGGCGCGCAAGCTCTTCGGTCTCGACGAAAGCTCGCCGGATGTGGAGAAAATCTCCGACGCAGCGCCGGATTCGCCCATTCAATATCGCCATCGCTTCAAGTCGCTCTCCGTCGAAGGCATCACGGTCGAAAATCCGATGATCGATCTCTTCACCAACGCCATGAAGAAGGGCTTCTTCAAAGAGAATGCCACGAAGGTGGGGATGGATCCGGTCTATGGTGCGGGCGAATTGAAAACGGCCGATTTGGTCTTAGGGCTCAATGTCTTGCGCAAGCTGCACCTCTACATCGCCTATGGCGAGCAGAAGCTCTATGTGACGGCCGTCGACGCGCATTAGGTCAAATCGACATTCAGGTGTCATCCCCGAAGCCGGTTTGCCCGAAGATCGAAGATCTTCGCCGGCAAACCGAGCGTTCAGGGATCCAGAGCCGCTTGCTCGGAGCGTTCTGCCCTGGATTTCCGGTCGCTGACTTTGCCAACCAAAATCCTTTCGGATTTTGGGGCAAAGTCGCGTCGGGAATGACAGCCCAGGGCATGTGTCGATTTCCTCGTGCGTCAGGAGGCATAGAGCTCAGAGCAATCGAAGCTGATCGCCCGCCCTTGGCGGCGGGCGGAATTGGCGCGTGTCGAGGGCGGGGAGCTTCTTGTCGAGACCGAAGCGGGCGCGCGCTTTGCGCACGCGCTCGGCGATGAGTTCCGCGAACGGTCCCTTGCCCGTCATGCGTTCGCCCCAGCGCGCGTCGTAATCCTTGCCGCCGCGCATGGCGCGCATGAGATTGATGACGCGCGCCGCGCGATCGGGAACGTGCGCCGAAAGCCATTCGCGGAAGAGATCCTTGATCTCGAGCGGCATGCGCAAGAGCACATAGCCCATGTCGGTGGCGCCCGCCTGGGCTGCGCTTTCCGCGATCGCCTCGATCTCATGATCGGTGAGCCCCGGGATCACGGGCGCCGCCATCACGGTGACGGGAATGCCCGCCTCCGACAGCCGCTGGATCGTCTCGAGCCGCTTTTCGGGCGTGGGCGCGCGCGGCTCCATTTTGCGCGCGAGCTTCCGGTCGAGCGTCGTGACGGAGATGCCCACGCGGGCAAGGCGCAGCGCGGCCATGGGCGAGAGAATGTCGATGTCGCGCGCGATGAGATGAGACTTGGTGACGACGCCCACCGGATGGCGGAAGGCGTGGAGCACCTGCAGCACTTGGCGCGTCACCTGCCATTCGCGCTCGATCGGCTGATAGGGATCGGTGTTGGTGCCCATGGCCATGACGCGGCAGCGATAGTTCTCCGCGCGCAGTTCCTCCGCCAAAAGCCGCGCCGCGTCGGGCTTAGCGAACAGGCGGCTTTCGAAATCCTGCCCGGGCGACAGGCCGAGAAAGGCGTGGGTCGGCCGCGCGAAGCAGTAGATGCAGCCGTGCTCGCAGCCGCGATAGGGATTGATCGAGCGGTCGAAGCCGATATCGGGCGAGTTGTTGCGCGCGATGATGGTGCGCGTGGCATCGCGCGTCACCGTCGTCTTGAGCGGTGGCAAGGGCTCGTCGAGGCCGCCCCAGCCGTCGTCCAACGCCTCGCTCGCAAAGCGCTCGAAGCGCCCGGCCTCGTTCGAGACCGCGCCACGGCCTTTGCGCTGCTCGCGAAGCTCCATGGAAGAATGCTACCAGGTCTCCTGAACAAATCAAGAACATAGGCGGATTGGCGCGGGTGACAACCGGCCGGAAGTCGCGGAGGATGGAGCCCGTGTTGAGCGTCATTATTCCCACGCTGAATGCCGAGCCCACCCTGGCCAGGGCGCTCGCGCCGCTCGTCGAGCCCATGGTGCGGGGCCTCGTGCGCGAGGTCATCCTGGCCGATGGCGGCTCGACCGATCTCACGCCCGCCATCGCCGAGGCCACGGGCGCGCACTTTCTCCGTGCGCCGCGCGGCCGGGGCGCGCAGCTCAAGGCGGGCGCGGAGTCGGCGCGCGGGCCGTGGCTCCTCTTCCTGCACGCCGACACGGTGCTCGCCGCGGGCTGGGCCGACGAGGTCGAAAGCTTCATGGCCCGTGTCGGCGACATGGCCGAATGCGCGGCCGCGTTTCGCTTCGCGCTCGACGATTTCGCGCCGGCCGCGCGCCGCCTCGAACATCTCGTGGCTTTGCGTTGCGCGCTGTTGCGCCTGCCTTATGGCGACCAGGGGCTGCTCATTCCGAAGCGCTTCTATGAGCGCCTCGGCGGCTTCTCGCCGCTGCCGTTGATGGAGGATGTGGATCTCGTGCGCCGCGTCGGCACGCCGCCGTCTTGTCATGCTGCGCAGCGCGGCGGTCAGCCATGCCGGGCGCTATGCGAGCGAGGGCTATGTCATGCGGCCGCTGCGCAATCTATCTCTCCTCGCGCTTTATTTCCTGGGCGTCTCACCGAGGTTTCTCGCACGACTCTATGGCTGAACACGCGCGGGGAAAGCTCGCCATCTTCGTCAAAGCGCCGGTCATGGGCCGCGCCAAGACGCGGCTCGCGCAAGGCTTGGGCGCCGTCCACGCCATGCGCGTCTATCGCGCGCTGGTGCGGGAGACGGTGCGGCGTCTCGCGCGCGATCCGCGCTGGCAGACGGTGCTCGCGCTGACGCCCGATCGCTTCGCGAAGACCAAGGCATTTGTCCGATCTGATGCCTGCGGATGTGGCACGCATTGCGCAAGGGCGCAGGCGATCTCGGGCAGCGCATGGCGCGCATCTTCGCAGCGCTCGCGCCCGGCCCCGCAATCATCGTGGGCAGCGACATTCCCGATCTTCGCGCCGAGGACGTGGCCCACGCCTTCCGCGCCTTGCGTCGCGCCGACGCCGTGCTCGGCCCCGCCCATGACGGCGGCTATTGGCTCATCGGACTCGCGCGCACCAAGCTCGCGCGCGCGCTCGAAAAACCCATCCGCTGGTCGAGCCCTCACGCGCTTGCCGATACGCGACTGGCGCTCGGGCCGACGCGCACGTCGACTTGCTCCGCACACTGACGGACATCGATACGGTAGAGGATTACGAGCGTTGGCGGCCGAGCGCGCGCCGCGCGCCTTAGCGCCGATGCTCCTCGAGGCGCGGCAGAAGCTCGACGAGATTGCAGGGGCGGTGGCGGCTGTCGAGCTGATGCTTGAAGATGCCGTCCCAGGCGTCCTTGCAGGCCCCCGTCGAGCCCGGAACGCAGAAGATAAGCGTGCCGCGCACAATGCCGGCGCAGGCGCGCGAGGCCATGGTGGAGGTGCCCACCGTGCCGTAGCTCAACTGATGAAAGACTGCGGAGAAGCCGTCGATCTCTTTCTCGAAGAGCGGGCGTAACGCTTCCGGCGTCACGTCGCGGCCGGTGAGCCCCGTGCCGCCGGTCGTGATGACGGCGTCGATTTTCGGATCGGCGATCCAGCTCTCGACCTGTCGGCGGATCTCCGCCACCTCGTCCTTGACCAGCGCGCGCGCGGCGAGCGTGTGACCGGCCGCGGTGAGCCGGTCGGCGAGGAGCTGGCCGGAGGTGTCCGTCTCAGGCGTGCGCGTGTCGGATACGGTCAAGACCGCGATGGCAAGCGGCCGGAATGTGCGTGTTTCGTCGATGCCGGGCATGGGCCGAGAGCTAAGCCCAAGGCCCGCAGGCGCGCAAGCGCGCTCAAGGCTGCGCGGTGTTGCGAATCTCGCCCGGCGTGTAGATCGGCCAAGCGCCCGCCGCCGTCTGGTCGAGAGAGGTTGAGCCTTCGCCGAGCCGGTCGCGATAAGCCCAGTAATTGGTCAGCACGCGCTCGATATAGCCGCGCGTCTCGGCGGACGGGATGCTTTCGACGAAGAGCAAGGGATCGTCGTCGAGGCCGAGCTTCTCGCGCCAGCGCCGAAGATTGCCCGGCCCGCCGTTATAGGCCACGGCCAGCATGAAGAGATTGCCCGCGGGCTCGACCTGCTGCATGAGGTCGCGCAAATAGCGCTGGGCGATTTCCAGGTTGAAGGCGGGATCGAGCAGCTTGTCGCGCTCGCGTTTGATGAGCGCGCGGTCGCCCGCGACGTGGCTTGCCGTGCGCGGCATGAGCTGCATCAGTCCTTGCGCGCCCGCATGGCTTTCGGCGTCGGTTTGGAACTTGCTCTCTTGATGCATGAAGGCATAGAGGAGCGCGGGATCGAGCTTGAAGCCGCCCGCCGGCGCGTAATCCGGCACGGGATAGCGCCCGCCGTCATACATGTCGGGCAGACCTTCGGCGACTTGCAACGCCACGGCGGCATGGAGAGCTTGTCGGCGAGCGCGAGCATGGCCTGATCGAGGCTTGCCGGCGTGCGGCCATGGGCGCGCTCGAGCTCTTCCTCGGCGAGGTCGCGTTGCCCGGCTTCGACGAGCGCGATGGCGCGCTCGACGGCGGGAATTGCGACGAGCCGCGCATAGCTCGCCTGGTCGAGGTCCGGCACGCGCCAATCGAAGACGAGCGGCCGCCCGAGCTGGCGCGTGGCGAGCACGCCGTAGAAGCTGCGCGGCGCGGACGGCCGCGATCTCGAGCAGCGGCGTCACGCGCTCGGGCTCTTTGATCGCGAGATAGGCGCGCGCGGCCCAAAAAGCGCCCGCCGCGCGCGTGGCGGCTCGGCACGGCGGAGGCGTTTGCCAGCGCCTCGAAATGACGCGCGGCCAAGTCGCGCTTGCCCAGGCGCCAGGCGGCAAGCCCCGCCGTCCAATTCGCCATCGGCACTTCGCGCGCGTTGCGCGTCGCAACGTCTGCCGCGAGCGCATAAGCCTTGTCGTCCACGCCTTCGGCGAAATAGGAGTTGGCGATGTAGCGAAGCGCCTCGTCGACGCCGCTCTGTCCCAGCGCGCGCTTGATGTCGGGCTGCTCCAAGTAATTCAGCGCTTGGCTCGGGCGCTCGTCGCGCACCAAAGCGCGCACGCGGGCGAAAATCTTGCGCGTGGCGCCGGTCTCGCGGCGCGGCGCGAGCTCGTCCAGCTCTTCGCCCGCCGCTTGGCGCCAGACGCGGGGCTCGGGCCGGTTGGGCGCCGCGGCGCCTTTCGGCTTGCGCTTCAAGGCGAGCGTATAGATGCGCGCGGCGCCCGGATGATCGGCATAGACGAGAAGCCAGCGCTTGAGCTCGTCATAGCGCGAGCGGTAGGTGGGGTGCACATAGCGCTGATAAAGCACATGCCCCATGAGCACCATGTTTTCGAGCTCGGCGATCTCGCGGTCGGCGGCCGCGAACGCGGCCTTCTCCTGCAGCGCGAAGATCTTTTCGTAGCGCGCGGCGTCTTGCGGGCTCAACACTTTGACTTGCGGCTCTTGCGCAGCGGCATCGGTTGCGCTTGCGGCGTGTGTGGCGTGCGGCGCGACGAATGCGAGTGCGGCGCTTACGGCGAGCGCGCGCCAAAAACGGAAGGGAAAGCCGCCAACGAAAGAGCGCCACATGCGGGCTCACCCTTCAAAAATCGAACCAATCTAAAGCTGACATGCCGGCGCGATGTGCCGGCACGGGACGACGGAAAGCCTCGAGAGCATGCCGCAGTCCGGGCCAGAGTGGAAGCCCGGGCCTCTTAAGGATGCTTTAGCGAAGAAAACGACATTCGCACGATCCGCGGGCTTTTACGGGCGACGGCCTTCGAGAAAGAGCTTGAGCGCCAGGAGATCACGCCAGGCGAGCCGCTTATGCGCGGGCTGGCGCAAGAGATAAGCCGGGTGGAAGGTCGGCAAGAGCGGCAGGCTCGCGCCGTCGGGCAGCGCGAGCGTCTGCCAGCGCCCGCGCAGCCGCATGATGCCTTCGGTGGTGTCGAGAAGCTGCTTTGCCGCCACGCCCCCCAGCGCCACCACGACCTTAGGCTTGACGAGCGCCACATGGCGCATGACGAAGGGCAGGCACACGGCCATCTCTTCGTTGGTCGGGCTGCGATTGGCGGGCGGCCGCCAGAACAGAATGTTCGAGATGTAGACCTTGGTGCGGTCGAGGCCGATGGCGGCGAGCATGCGGTCCAGGAGCTTTCCCGAGCGGCCGACAAAGGGCAGCCCCCTCAAATCTTCGTCGCGCCCCGGCGCTTCGCCGATGAGCATGACTTCGCTCTCGGGATTGCCGTCGGCGAAGACGAGGTTCGTCGCGCTCTGTTTGAGCGCGCAACCCTCGAAGCGGGCAAGCGCTTCGGCGAGCGCCGTGACCGACATGCAGCTCTTGCGCGATGCGCCGCGCTTCGCTCAAGGCCTCGGCGTTGCCGTCGGCTCGCGGCCGACAGGAAGAAGCGAACGCGCGCGCTCGTGCGAACGCGGCGCGGAGGAGATCGCAGGCGGTGCGGCCGCGACCGGCTTCAGCCGGTCATAGGCGAACGCACCCACCGTTTCCTCGACGCCCGCGTCCCGATACCAAAGAAGAAGCTTGGCGAGCGCTTGGCGGTCGAGATCTCCAGTCGCGGTCATGGCGCACCTTTATCCATCCACGTCCGGCGCCGCGAGTGCGGAGCTAATTGGCGGCTTTCGACGCCTCCTCGGACTTGAAGTGCCACCACTCCTCGAATTTCTGGCACAGGCCGTCCGCGGCGAATTCCATCACGAAGATTCCGTCGAGCGTGTTCTTTGCGCCGGTGGAGGGCTGGCTAAACGTTGCGTGCCAATGCGCGATGCCCTTGTTGTCCGACACCGAAAGCACCTCGGAGGTGAATTTGATATCCGCCTGGTCCTTGGTCACGCCCGACCAATAATCCTGAATGGCCTTGCGTCCGGCGAAGGGCGCGTCGTAAGGCGTCTCCCGATAGGTCGCATCGGCGGTAAAGAGCTTTCCCGCCTTCTTGGCGCTCTTCGTCTCCCAGGCCTTTCCGTAGTCGCCGAGCCAGGTCTGCAGTTTCTCCACCGTCAGTTCTTGCGGTTCGGCGGCGTAGCTGTTTCCGGCCAGCGCGAGAAAAATCGCGGCGCATGCGACAGCCAGAGCTCTGATGATCGGCATGGAATGCATCGTCTTCTCCCTATGGCTTGACACGAGCCTTTGAGGCTCGGCTCTTGCGGAATTGCCGCGTTTGTCTACTGCGATTCGCAGCGCTTCTGCGCGCGGAGCGATAGAGCATAGCATCCCGATTGTCGAAGCTTTCAGCGCCGGCCGAGAGCCGGGACGTGCCGCGCTTGCGCATTGACCCGCGCGCGGCGCCTGTCCCATAAAGCCCGCGCCGCAGGAGAGACATGGCCGACACCCTCGATCGCCAATCCATGAGCTACGACGTGGTCGTGGTGGGCGGCGGGCCCGCGGGGCTTGCGGCCGCGATCCGCTTGCGCCAGCTCGCGCAAAGCGCGGGCCGCGCGCTCACCGTCGCCGTGATCGAGAAGGGCTCCGAGATCGGTGCGCATATTCTTTCGGGCGCCGTGATCGACCCGATCGCGCTCGACGAGCTCATTCCCGATTGGAAGGAAAAGGGCGCGCCGCTTTCCACGCCCGTCACCGACGACCGCTTTCTCTATCTTGGTCCTGCAAGCTCCGTCCGCATTCCGTCTTTTCTTCTGCCGCCCTTGATGAGCAATCGCGGCAATTACATCGCGAGCCTCGGCAATCTGTGCCGCTGGCTCGCGCAACAAGCGGAAGCCTTAGGCGCGGAAATCTATCCGGGCTTTGCCGGCGCCGAAGTTCTTTACGCCGAGGACGGCGGCGTGAAGGGCGTGGCCACCGGCGACATGGGGCTCGCCAAGGACGGCCACAAGAAGGAGACCTACACGCGGGGCGTGGCGCTTCTCGGCAAATACACGCTTTTCGCCGAAGGCGCGCGCGGCTCGCTCACGAAAGAGATCATCAAGCGCTTCGCGCTCGATGAGGGCAAAAGCCCGCAAAAATTCGGCATCGGCTTGAAGGAGCTGTGGCAGCTCGCGCCCGAGCAGCACAAGCCGGGCCTCGTCATGCACAGCATGGGCTGGCCGCTCGACGACAAGACGGGCGGCGGCTCGTTCGTCTATCACTTCGATGACAATCTCGCTTCCGTCGGTTTCGTCGTTCACCTGGACTACAAGAATCCCTATCTCGCGCCGTTCCGTGAGTTCCAGCGCTTCAAGGAACACCCCGCCATCCGTCCGATGCTGGCAGGCGGAAAGCGCATCGCCTATGGCGCGCGCGCCATCAGCGAAGGCGGCGTGCAATCGCTGCCCAAGCTCGTCTTTCCCGGCGGTGCGCTCATCGGTTGCGCCGCGGGCGTCGTCAACGTGCCGCGCATCAAGGGCAGCCACAACGCCATGAAAACGGGTATGCTGGCCGCCGAGGCCGCCTTCGACGCGATTCTCGAAGGCCGCCAAGGCGCGAGCCTCGAGGCCTATGAAGCGGCCTTCCGCCAATCCTGGGCGTTTCGCGACCTTTACCGGGTGCGCAACGTCAAGCCTTTATGGAGCCGGTTCGGTACAATGCTCGGCGTGGCGCTCGGGGGCCTCGACATGTGGATGAACAATCTGGGCCTCGGCATGCCGATCACGCTCAACCATCGCAAGCCCGATTACGCGACGCTCATCGAGGCGCGCCGCGCGCGGAAGATTGCGTATCCCAAGCCCGACGGCGTGGTGAGCTTCGATCTTTTGTCCTCGGTCTATCTTTCGGGCACCAACCACGAAGAGGACCAGCCGGTTCATCTCAAGCTCGCCGATCCGAGCCTGCCCATCGCGCGCAACCTGCCGCTCTATGACGAGCCCGCGCAGCGCTATTGTCCGGCGGGCGTGTTCGAGGTCTTGCGCGGTGCCGAGGGCCAAAATCCGCGCTTTGTCATCAACGCGCAAAACTGCGTCCACTGTAAGACATGCGACATCAAGGATCCGGCGCAGAATATCAACTGGGTTGTTCCTGAGGGTGGCGGTGGTCCGAATTATCCCAACATGTAGGCGTTCGCGTAGGGGCGCGCCGCACCGCGCGCGCGGCGTCCGGCTCGCTTCGGCCTTGGTGATCGTGGCGCTTGTCGCGGGCTGCGCCGAGTTCAAGCATGAGCCGGGGCGGGCGCGCGGCGCGGAAAAGCCCATGCCCTATGCGCCCGCCGCGAGCGACACCTTGTTCGGCAATTATCTCGCGGGACGCTTTGCCGGCAGCATGCGCGACAACAGACGCGCCGTGCGCTATTTCGACCGCGCGCTGGCGGACGACCCGGGCAACGCGGCGATCCTCGATCGCGCCTTTCTCCTCGAGGTCACGAACGGCGATATCGAAGCGGCGGTGGCGCGCGCAGAGCAAGTCATTGAGACCAATCCCGACATGCGGCTTGCGGCGCTTGTGCTTGCGCTCCGCGACGTCAAGCGCGGCGCTTACGCCGAGGCGCGCGCGCAGCTCGGGCAAGCCGACAACGCGATCTTCAATACGCTGGTGAGCCGGCTCATCTCGGCTTGGACGCTCGAGGCCGAAGGGCGGACCGACGATGCCTTGGTCGAGCTCAATCGAATCTCCTCGATCTCGGCCTTCGAGCTTTTCCTGCGCTTTCACACCGCGCTCGTGCTCGAGCACGCGGGCCTGCTCGATCGCGCGGGCGTGGCCTATCGCTCGGCCATCGAGGCCGGCGGCGACGGCGCGATCCGGGTTGTGGAATCTTATGGGCGTTTTCTCGAGCGCACGGGCGACACCGCGGCGGCGCGCACGCTTTACGAGAGTTTTCTCGCCGAGTCGCCCGATCATCCGCTGATTACCGCAGCCCTTGCGCGGCTCGACCAGGGCACGAAACCCGCGCCCCTGATCGCGACGCCCGAGCAGGGCATCGCCGAAGCGCTCTATGATCTGGCGAGCGCGCTGGCCCAGGATCGCAGCGTCGACCTGCCCATCGCCTATCTGCAGCTCACGCTCTACATCGACCCCGGGCTCGATGTGGCGCAGGCGCTCTTGGCCGATCTGTTCGAGCTCATCGGACGCTCGGCTGATTCGAATGCCATGCTGGCGCGCATCGGCCGCGAGTCGCCGCTCGCGGGCCACGCGGCGATCCAGACGGCGTTGAACCTCGATCAAATGGACCAAGGAGACGCCGCGATCGCGCAGCTTCGCGCAATCGCGAGCCGCGAGCCGCAAAATCTGCGCGCCCTCGTCTCGCTCGGCGACGTGCTGCGCAACCACGATCGCTTCACCGAGGCCGTCGACGCCTATAGCCGCGCCATTGCGACCGTCGACCCGTCCGACAAGCGGTATTGGTCGCTCTTCTATGCGCGCGGTGTGGCATACGACCGGGCCGGAAGCTGGCCGGAAGCCGAGCGCGATTTCCTATACGCGCTCTCGCTCGATCCGAACCAGCCGCTCGTCCTCAACTATCTCGGCTATTCCTGGGTGGATCGCGCAGAGAAGCTCAAGGACGCGCTCGCCATGATCGAGCGTGCGGTCGAGCTCATGCCGGACGACGGCTACATCGTCGACAGCTTGGGCTGGGCCCATTACCGCATCGGCAATTACGAGCTTGCGACCGCCTATCTCGAGCACGCGGTGAGCCTGAGGCCCGACGATCCGACCATCAACGATCATCTGGGCGACGCCTATTGGCGCGTCGGGCGCGAGCTCGAAGCGCGCTTCCAATGGCGCCACGCGCTGGCGTTGCGTCCCGACGAGAAGCAAGTGCCCGTCATCGAGCGCAAGCTCGATTACGGCCTGGAGGACGCGGTGCCTCTGCGCACGCCCGCGGCCGCCAAGGCTTCGCCTCTGCCCACGCCGTGATGTCGGGGGAGCGCGCGCGAGGCGGGAGTGACGCACTCCGCTTGACGCGGCGCGCGCCGGCCAAGATCAATCTCTTTCTGCACATCGTCGGCCGGCGCGGCGACGGTTTTCATCTCCTCGAAAGCCTCGTCGCCTTCACCGATATCGGCGATGAGCTCTCCGCCGAGCGCGCGCCCGAGCTTTCGCTCGTCGTTCAGGGCTCGTTCGCCGGCGCTCTCAACGCAGCAACATCCGAGCACGACACCAATCTCGTCATGCGCGCGGCCCGGAGCCTCCAGGCCCGCACGGGCGCGACGCCAGGGGCAAGGCTCGTGCTGGACAAGGAATTGCCGGTGGCGAGCGGCATCGGCGGCGGCTCGTCGGATGCGGCGGCGGCGCTTCATCTCTTGAACGGCCTCTGGGCGCTCGGGCTCGCCGAAACCGCGCTCGCGCAAATCGGCCTCACGCTGGGCTCGGACCTGCCCGTCTGCCTCCGCGGACGGCCCGCCTTCGTCTCGGGGGTGGGCGAGGTGGTGGAGGATTGCAAAGCTTTGCCCGCGCTTTCTCTCGTGCTCGTCAATCCCGGCCAGGGCTTGGTGACGCCGGAAGTCTACCGCGCCTTCGCGGCGTCCGGCGCCTTGGACAAGTCGCCCGCGCGGGCTTTTCCAAAAGGTCCGTGGGCGGACGAATTGGCGCTGATCGCAAGGCTCAAGGATACCTGCAACGATCTCGAGGCCCCGGCCATCGCGCTTTGTCCCGCGATCGCGCGAGCCTTGAAGGCGCTCGGCGCGCAAGAGGATTGCGCGCTTGCGCGCATGTCCGGATCGGGCGCCACGTGCTTCGGCGTCTTTGCCGCACGCGCGGCGGCCGAGCGCGCCGCCCACGCCATTGCGCGGGCCGAGCCCGCCTGGTGGGTGAGACCCGCGCGCCTGCTTTCCTCCGAGGCCGCGGCAAGCTCATGACGGCCGACGTTCTCGCCACTCATGTGGGATTTACCTTCGCGCTTTTCTTGCTGTCGGCGGCGCTGACTGAAGGGATGGTCCGCCTCAACATCGCCGACATCCCCAATGCGCGCTCGAGCCATGCGCGGCCGACGCCGAAAGGCGGCGGGCTCGCGGTCGCGCTCAGCTTCTTCCTCGGCGTCACGGCGCTCTTTTTCTTGAGCAGCGCGGTGAGGCTCTCCGAGCACGGATTTCTCGTCTATCTCGGGCTTGCGGGGCTTCTCGTCGTCGCGGCCCTGATCGACGATCTGAAGCCGATGCCGCCTTCGCTCAAGCTCACCGTGCAGATCTTCTGTGCCGGGATTTTCACCACCGCCGTCGCGCGCTTTGAGACCGTGAGCTTGCCGGGCTTGGGCATCGTCGATCTCGGGCTCCTGGGCAGCTTCGCCACGGTGTTGTGGATCGTGGGCGTGATGAACCTCGTCAATTTCATGGACGGCATCAACGGGCTCGTCTCGGGCACGGCCATCATCGCGGCGGCGACGCTCGCGATCCTTGCTCTGCTCTCGGACGCGCCTTTCGTCTATCTCGCGGCGCTCGTTCTCGTCGGCGCCACGGCGGGCTTCTTCGTGCACAATTTTCCCTGGGGGCGGATTTTTCTCGGCGACACGGGAAGCCAATTCCTGGGCTTCGTGCTCTCGACGCTCGCCGTTATCGGCGCGGGCGAGGAGGGGGGCAAGATGTCGGCCTGGCTCGTGCCGATCCTTATTCTGCCGCTCCTGTTCGACGCGGTCTTGACGCTCGCGCTGCGCGCGCTCCGCGGCGAGGACGTGACGAAGCCGCATCGCGATCACGTTTACCAACTTCTCGTGCGCGCGGGGCTTGAGCCACGCGCAAGTGAGCGCTCTCTACTTCTCGCTCGCGCTCCTTTGCGCCGTGGCGGGCGTGGCGGTGCAGCTCCGCTATGCGAGCCAGGGGCCGCTTATTCTCGGCCTTCTCGTCGCGCTGATGGGCGGCCTTGCCTTTCTTGCTTACCGCTTTGCCAATGGTCGCCAAGTATTCGCGAAAAGCTGAGCGCCTCGTACCGGGACGATTACTCGCGCTGGCCTTCCTCTTTACCTTCCTTGAGACGCCTCGGGCAAAACTCCAAGCGCGGTATATGGGCTCGTATCCGCCCTGCCGCTTTGCTCACGACAGGAGTGAACCCGATGGCAACGCCCAAATACCGTCGCCTTGCATTATTCACGCTCGCCTCGCTGGTCCTCACGCTCGCCGCGACGGCGGCTTCGGCGGAGGTGTTCAACCTCCAGGATCCGCGCTTCAAGGGTCTCGTGGCCTTCAGCAACGGCCCCGATCCCGCGGGCAAGTCGCCCGTCTATTTCCTGCGCATGGACAGCAAGACGCTTCATTGGGTGACGTCGGGGCCGGTCGCCGTCGCCAAGTTCGGCGACAACTGGGCGGACGGGATCCTGTTCTGCGGCCGTCCCAATGCCGATCAGAATCTCTGCCGGGACCTCCGCGCCTACAGCGTCGGCATTCCCATCGAGATGAACACGAGCCTTTACGGCACGTTCGGCGTCAGCAGGAACTGAACGGAAGGCGGCGCAGGGCGCCCGCCTAATAGGCGCGCTCGACGGCGAAATCCAAGAGATCGGCGAGCGCGCGCCGATAGATGTTGTCGGGGAAGGTGGCGAGCGCTTCGCCGGCGCGGCGCGCAAAGCGGCGCGCCTGCACCATGGTGTCGTCGATGGCGCCGTGCCGCTCGAGGAGCCGCCGGGCGGCGGCGAAGTCGGCCGCCGTCTGCGCGCCTTGCACGAGCGTGCGTTGCCAAAAAGCGCGCTCCTCGTCGTTGCCCCGGCGATTGGTGAGCACGACGGGCAGCGTGATCTTGCCTTCGCGGAAGTCGTCACCCACGGTCTTGCCGAGCAAGGCCTCGCGGCCGACATAGTCGAGCACGTCGTCGACGAGCTGATAGGCAATGCCGAGATCGCGGCCGAAGGCTTCGAGCGTTCTTGCTTCGCCGTCGCTGCGGCCGGCGACCATGGCGCCGATGCGCGCGGCCGCCGCGAACAAAGCCGCGGTCTTGGCTTCGATCACCGCCATGTAGGTCGCCTCGTCGGTGGCGAGATTGTGCGCCGAGACGAGCTGCAGCACCTCGCCTTCGGCGATCACCGCCGCGGCGTTCGACAAGACGCGCAAAATGTCGAGCGATCCCACCTCGACCATGAGCTGGAAGGCGCGGCTGAACAGGAAGTCGCCGACGAGCACGCTCGGCTGATTGCCCCACACGATGTTGGCTGTGGCCCGTCCGCGCCGGAGCGCGCTCGCGTCGATCACGTCGTCGTGGAGAAGGGTCGCCGTGTGGATGAACTCGACCGTGGCCGCGAGCCGCAAGTGATGCTCGCCCTGATAGCCGCAGAGCCGTGCCGCGGCGAGCGTGACGAGCGGGCGCAGGCGCTTGCCGCCCGAGGCCACGATGTGGCTCGCAAGCTCGGGGATGAGGCCCACCGGGCTCTGCATCCCTTCCAGAATGAGAGCGTTGACCTGCTCGAGATCAGCGGCAAGGAGCGCCTGAAGCCGATCGACGGCGGCCTCGTCGTTGCGCTTACCGGACTCTACCGAGATCGCAAAATCCAAGCCCGGCCTCGTGCTTTCCGTTAGACTGTGACGCGCCGAGCATAGGTGGCCGCCCAAATGGCGGTCAAGGGCAGCCGGGCGGCAGCCGGGCGCGGATCGCGCCGCCGTGAACGGAATGCAAGGTCGAAGAGCTTCGATGGTCACGCTTCTGCAGACAACCAATGTGGTCGTTTTGTCGTTCGCGGACTCCGTCCTGCGCGAGGCCGGAATTAAGACCGTGATCGCCGACACGCATATGAGCGTGCTCGAAGGCAGCTTGGCACTCCTGCCGCGGCGGCTTCTCGTGGCCGACGCGGAGGCTTCGCGCGCACGGCAGCTTCTTGTGGAGGCGGGTCTTGAAAGAGAGCTTGCCGACTGAGAACGCGCGCCTTTCGCTCACCGACGATGCCTTTCTGGGCGGCGCGCTTTCGGTGCTGCAACCTGCTCGCGGCTTTCGCGCCGGCACCGATTCGGTGCTTTTGGCCGCGAGCGTGCCGGCCGAGCCCGGCTCCCGCCTCATCGAGCCCGGCATGGGCGCGGGCGTCGCCGCACTCTGCCTCGCGCGCCGCGTCGAAGCCACGCACATCACGGGCCTCGAGATCGAGCCTGCGCTCGCAACGCTCGCGCGGCGGAATGCCGCACGCAACGGCATGGAAGAGCGCATCGCCGTCCTCGAAGGCGACGTCGCGACAGCGCCTGCGGGCCTCGAGCGCGCAAGCTTCGATCACGCTTTCGTCAATCCGCCCTTTCACGAGGACGGCAAGTCGCTGCCCGCGGCGGACGAGGGTCTTGATCGCGCGCGGCGCGGCGAGCCGGGGCTTCTTTCCTTGTGGCTCGATTTCTGTCTCGACCATGTGAGAGACGGCGGCACGGTGAGCGTGATCCAGCGCGCCGAGCGCCTGGCCACGATCCTCTCTGTCCTCGAGACGCGGGCCGGGGCACTGCGCGTCTTGCCGCTCTGGCCGCGTCGAGGGGTCGCCGCCAAGCGCATCATCGTCTGCGCGAAAAAAGGCGCGCGCGCGCCGCTCGCGCTTCTGCCGGGCCTCGTGCTGCACGAAGAGGACGGCCGCTATACGCCCGAAGCCGAGGCGATCTTGCGCCACGGGGCGCCGCTGTTGCTCGCTTGAGTGCGCTTGCAAGCACACGGCTCGCAAGCCTTTAATGCCGCCGAGGACGGATTCATGGGCGCGATCTGGCCGTTTGTGAGAAGCATGCTGCCGATGGGACCGGGGGCGCCGGTCGTCTCGGTGCTGAAACTGTCCGGCGTCATCGCCGCGCAAGGGCGGCTAACCACGGCGCTCAATCTCAACACGCTGGGCGGCGCCATCGAGCGCGCCTTCTCGATGAGCGACGTCAAAGCCGTGGCGCTTGCCGTCAACTCGCCCGGCGGCTCGGCCGCGCAAGCCATGCTCGTGTTCTCGCGCATCCGGAGCCTGTCGCGCGAGAAGGAGATTCCCGGTCTTTGCCTTCGCCGAGGACGTGGCGGCCTCCGGCGGCTACATGCTCGCCTGCGCCGCGGACGAGATCTACGCCACCGAAGGCTCCATCGTGGGCTCCATCGGCGTCATTGCCGCGGGCTTCGGCTTTCAGGATCTCATGAGCAAGCTCGGCATCGAGCGGCGGCTCTACACCGCCGGCGCGCGCAAGGTTCTGCTCGATCCCTTCAAGCCCGTAGACGAAGACGAGGTGCAGAGGCTCCAAACCGTGCAGCGCGAAGTGCACGAGGCCTTCAAGGCGCTGGTACGCGAGCGGCGGGGCGCAAAGCTCAAGGCCACGGAGGAGGAGCTCTTTTCCGGCGAGTTCTGGACCGGCGCGCGGGCGCGCGATCTCGGGCTCATCGACGGCGTGGGCGATCTGCGCGGCGTCATGCGCGCGCGCTTCGGCGACAAGGTGAGATTTCGCGTGCTGCCGCTCGAGCGCGGCCCCTTCCGGCGCCGCCTCAATGTGCTCGAATGGCCGGGCGCGTTTTCGAGCCCGCGTTGGACTCCCGCCGCCGTCCTCGACGATGCGTTCTCGGCGCTGGAAGCGCGCGCCATCTGGCAGCGCTTCGGCTTATAGCCAGCCTGCTGTCTGCGTTCTCTGATCGGCGGCTTGACAACTGTAACAAGCCTTGTTACAAGTATGATTCGCAGCTTCCGGCATAAGACCTTGCGAGAGCTCTACTGGACCGGCAAGAGCGCGGGCGTGCAGCCCAGTTTGCAGAAGCGGTGCCTTGCGCGACTCGATGCGATGGCCCGCTCCTCGGTTCTTGAACAACTGAACTTGCCGGGAGTCCGCTTTCACAAGCTGCGCGGCACGCCGGTGCGCTATTCTATGCACGTCAACGGTCCGTGGTGCATTACCTTCGGCTGGGATGAAGTGACCGGAGAGGCGTTCGATATCGACCTTGTGAATTATCACTGAGAATTCGTGGAGAGTGGCCATGGCCAAGGTCTATTACGTTCGCGGTGAGCCTGATCGGGAGCCGACCCATCCGGGCGCGCTCTTACGCGAGCCGGTGCTGCCAGCTCTGGGGATCTCCGTGTCCGAGATGGCGCGCCGCCTCGGCGTCACGCGCCAGCACTTGCATCGCGTGCTGGCGGAGACGCATCCGGTGACGCCCGAGATGGCGCTCCGCATCGGCAAGCTGTGCGGCAACGGGCCCGACCTCTGGCTCAATATGCAGCAAGCCTACGACCTGTGGCACGCCAAGCGCCGCATGAGGAAGGAGCTCGCGCGAATCAAGACGGTGCGGAGCGAGGCCGGCGAGGCAGAGGGTTTTGTTGGCCGAGCGGCCGCGCGCCCGCGGCCAAAGCGTCGTACGCGACGGCTCGGCCGAACCCGGCGGACGGCGGTTTAGTTCAGAGGGCCCGGCCGAGCGGCCTCGTCGAGGGCACCCATGAAGGCGTGATCGTCCGTGAGCTCGGCGATGGCGTCGGCGAGGCCGTTCTCCAGCGCGAGCTTGTCGTTGACTCCGCCGACAAGCTTGGCGCTCGGCTTCTTGCCTTCGATGGCGACATGGCGCGTGTAGGAGGGCGCGGAGGGCGTGCTCGACACGGTCGCGCTGAGCGCGACGTCGGCCGTGGCCTTGCCCGAGAAGACGCCCGAATGCGCGCGGTTGAAAAAGCGCTCGACCTGGATATCGACATGAGCGCCGTCTCTCGCGCCCGAGCCGATGTCGAAGCCGCGGGCCTTCAATTCGCTCTCGACGGCGCTGCGGAAAATCTCCGCCACGTCCCTGTCCGCGCGGATGGTGCCGATCTCATTGCCGTCCTTGTCGAGGCGCGCGGCGACGGCTCTCGCATCGAGCCCGCGGGCGTCTGAGGCCGTGACGTAAACTTCGCCGCGCGGCGCGCTCGATACGCGCTCGCCCGCTTGAGGGAAATACGCGATCGAGATCGTGTCGCTCGGCGTCGCGCAGGCGGCCGCGAGGAAACAAAGGACGAGCGCAGGGAAGCTCCGCAGCATCATCAAAGCCTTTCTAGCTGAGTCGTTGGATTTGCGCTTGCCGGCACTGAACTTGGCATGAACAACGCGTCGCGGGCAGGCCTCTCGGTTCCCTTGCCTTGACCGCAGGGCGCACCCGGGCTTAAGTCCCGCGCGTCCCACAACTGATCGTCACTCGCCCCATGCCCTCCGGCCGCCCCGGCACCGCTTCGAAGAAAGCCGATCGCTCGCTCCAAGGGCTCATTCTGACGCTGCAGCAATATTGGGCGGCGCGGGGCTGTCTCATCCTGCAGCCCTATGACCTGGAGATGGGCGCGGCCACCTTTCATCCGGCGACGACGCTGCGCGCGCTCGGCTCCGAGCCTTGGCGCGCGGCCTATGTGCAACCCTCGCGCCGGCCCACCGACGGGCGCTATGGCGAAAATCCCAATCGCTTGCAGCATTACTATCAGTTTCAGGTGATTCTGAAGCCATCGCCTCCGGATCTTCAGGATCTCTATCTCGAGAGCCTCACCGAGATCGGCATCGATCCGTCCATCCACGACATCCGCTTCGTCGAGGACGATTGGGAAAGCCCGACGCTCGGCGCCTGGGGGCTCGGCTGGGAAGTCTGGTGCGACGGCATGGAGATCACGCAGTTCACCTATTTCCAGCAGGTGGGCGGCATCGATTGCCGGCCGGTCTCGGGCGAGATCACCTACGGGCTCGAGCGGCTCGCCATGTATGTCCAGGGCGTGGACAATGTCTACGATCTCGCCTTCAACGCCCCAACCGGCAAAGCCGATGAGTACGTGCGCTATGGCCAAGTGTTCCACCAGGCCGAGCGGGAATATTCGGCTTACAATTTCGAGCGCGCCGATACCGCGCTTCTCTTCCGCCATTTCGAGGACGCGGAGAAGGAGTGCCGCGCGCTCATCGAAGCGAAGCTTGCGCTGCCCGCTTACGATCAATGCATCAAGGCGAGCCACTGCTTTAATCTGCTTGACGCGCGGGGCGTCATCAGCGTGACCGAGCGCGCGGCCTATATCGGGCGCGTGCGCGCGCTGGCCAAGGCCGCGTGCGAAGCGCTGGCTTGCGTCCGATCGCGGCGCCTATAAGCCCCATGCCTGAGCTCTTGCTCGAACTCTTCTCCGAAGAGATCCCCGCGCGCATGCAAGGGCGCGCCGCCGAGGATCTCGCCCGCCTGATGACCGAGCGCCTGAAAGCCGAGGGCCTCGACGCGAAATCCGTGCAGAGCTTCGCGGGCCCGCGTCGCCTTGCGCTCGTCATGGAGGACTTGCCCGCGCGCCAGCCCGACCGGCGCGAGGAGAAGAAAGGACCGAGGGTGGACGCGCCCGCCCAAGCCGTGGATGGTTTCTTGCGTTCGGTGGGGCTCACGCGCGAGCAAGTGGAGACGCGAAAAGATCCGAAGGGCGACTATCTCTTCGCGGTCATCGAGCGCCGCGGCGCGCCGGCGGCCGAGGTCGCGGCGCGTATCGTCCCGGAAATCGTGAGCGGCTTTCCCCTGGCCGAAATCCATGCGCCGGGGCGAGGGCGATCTGCGCTGGGTGCGGCCGCTGCATTCGGTGCTCTGTCTCTTCGGCGGCAAGGTCGTGCCCATCGAGATCGACGGCATTAAGAGCGGCAACGAGACGCGCGGCCACCGCTTCCACGCGCCGGAGAATTTCGCGGTCAAGGATTTCGCCGACTACGAAAAGCATTTGCGCAAGGCGCGCGTCGTTCTCGATGCCGCCGAGCGGCGGCGCATCGTCTTGGAGGGCGCGCAGGCGCTGGCGAAAGAAGCGGGCTATGCGCTGGTGGAAGACGACGCGCTGCTCTCGGAAGTCGCGGGCCTCGTCGAATGGCCGGTCGTGCTCATGGGCAAGATCGACGACGCGTTTGTCGCGCCTCTCGACATTGATGGCGGACGCCATCCGGCGTCGGGGGGCGGCCTTCCTCACGAAGTGCTCGTCACCGCCATGCGCCGGCATCAGAAATATTTTTCCTTGCGCGATCCGAAGACCGGGCTGCTCGCGCCGCGCTTTATTCTGGTCGCCAATCTGGACGCGAAGGACGGCGGCGAGGCCATCGTCGCGGGCAATGAGCGCGTGCTGCGCGCGCGGCTTATCGGACGCCAAATTCTTCTGGGATCAGGACCGCAAGAAGAAGCTCGAGAGCCGCGTCGACGCGCTCCAGAACATCGTCTTCCACGCCAAGCTCGGCACACTGCGCGAGAAGGCCGAGCGCATGGCGGCGCTCGCGCGCGAGCTTGCGCCTGTGGTCGGCGCGGACGCCGAGGAAGCCGAGCGCGCGGCGCGGCTCGCCAAGGCCGATCTCACGACGCAAATGGTGGGCGAGTTTCCCGAGCTGCAGGGCGTCATGGGCCGCTATTACGCGCTCCATGACGGCGAGCTTCCGGCCGTGGCCGAAGCCGTCGAAGAGCATTACAAGCCGCTAGGCCCGTCCGACGAATGTCCGTCCTCAGCCCGTCTCCGTTGCCGTCGCGCTCGCCGACAAGCTCGACACCCTGGTTCGATTTTGGATGATCGATGAACGGCCGACGGGATCGAAAGACCCCTTTGCGCTGCGCCGCGCCGCTCTCGGCGTGATCCGGCTCGTGCTGGAGAACGATCTGCGGCATTGCGCTCGAAAAGCCGATCAGACGAGCGAGCATTCTTGCCTTGAATGTCGAAGTGGGCACCGAAGGCGGACTTCCGGTTGGAGAGGTGAAGAAGGATCTTCTCGCCTTCTTCGCCGACCGCTTGAAAGTGGCGCTGCGCGAGAAGGGCGTGCGGCACGATCTCATCGACGCGGTGTTCGCGCTCGGCGGCGAGGACGATCTCGTGCGTCTCATGAAGCGCGTCGAGGCGCTGCAGAAGTTTCTCGTCACCGACGACGGCGCGAACCTGCTCGTGGGCTATCGCCGCGCGGCGAACATCTTGCGCATCGAGGAAAAGAAGGACGCGACGAGCTACACGGGCCATCCCGATCCCGAGCTCATCGCGCGCGCAGGCCTGCCCGAAGAAAAGGCGCTTGCGGTCGCCATCGCCGAAGTCAAGGAGCTCGTGGTCGCCGAGCTCGAGCGCGAACGCTTCGACGGCGCCATGAGCGCCATGGCGAAGCTGCGCGCGCCCGTCGACCGCTTCTTCGACAAGGTGACCGTCAACACCGACGACGCGGGCTTGCGCAAGAATCGTTTGCTCCTTCTCTCCCAAATCCGCGATACGCTCCACAAGGTCGCGGATTTCTCCGAAGGAGATGTGGAGGCGCTGTGATCGCGTGGCACGCCGCCTGGGTTTACAGCTTCGGCGGCGGCAAGGCGGACGGCGAGGCCAAGCTGCGCGCGCTGCTGCGGCGGCAAGGGCGCCGGGCTCGCCGAGATGTCCAATCTCGGCCTGCCGGTGCCGCCGGGCTTCACCATCACCACCGAAGTGTGCACGGCTTTCCACAACGGCGGGAAATATCCCGACGGGCTCAAGGAGGACGTGGAGAGCCGCGCTCGCGCGCGTGGCGGAGCTTGCCGGGCGCAGCTTCGGCGATGCGGGGAACCCGCTCCTCGTCTCGGTGCGCTCGGGCGGACGCGCCTCCATGCCCGGCATGATGGACACGGTGCTCAATCTGGGCCTCAACGACAAGACCGTGGAAGGGCTCGCCAAGCGCGCGGGCGACGAGCGCTTCGCCTACGATTCCTACCGCCGCTTCATCCAGATGTATTCCTCCGTGGTGCTCGGTCTCGAGCATCACGGCTTCGAGGAAATACTCGAGTTCTACAAGGAAGAGAACGGCCAGACGCTCGATACCGATCTCGGTGCGGACGACTGGAAAACCATCGTCAAGAAATTCAAGGAGCGCGTGAAATCCGAGCGCGGCCGCGCCTTTCCCGCAAGACCCCGACGAGCAGCTTTGGGGCGCCATCGGTGCGGTGTTCCAATCCTGGCAGAATGCGCGCGCGAAAACCTACCGCAAGCTCCACAACATTCCCGAGAGCTGGGGCACGGCGGTCAATGTGCAGGCCATGGTGTTCGGCAACATGGGCGACGACAGCGCCACGGGCGTGGCCTTCACGCGCGATCCCGCGACCGGCGAGAAGGCCTATTTCGGCGAATATCTCATCAATGCCCAGGGCGAGGACGTGGTGGCGGGCATCCGCACGCCGCAGGCGCTCACCAAAGCCGCGCGCGCCAAAGGGGGCGGCAAGGGCAAGTCCCTCGAGGAAGCGATGCCGCGCGCCTTCGCCGAGCTCGCGCGCGTCTGCGAGACTCTCGAGCGCCACTATCGCGATCTGCAGGACATCGAGTTCACGATCGAGAAGGGCAAGCTCTACATGCTGCAGACCCGCGGCGGCAAGCGCACCGTGCGCGCGGCGCTCAAGGTCGCGGTCGACATGGTGGCCGAGAAGCTCATCGACGAACGCGAGGCCGTGGCGCGCATCGATGCGGCGGCTCTCGATCAGCTTCTGCACCCGACGCTCGATCCGAACGCGGAGCGCCATGTGCTCGCCACGGGGCTACCCGCCTCGCCGGGTGCCGCGAGCGGCGAGGTCGTGTTCAGCGCCGACGAGGCCCAGGAAGCGGCCGCCCAAAACCGCGCGGTCATTCTCGTGCGCGTCGAGACCTCGCCCGAGGACATTCACGGCATGCATGCGGCCAAAGGCATTCTCACCGCGCGCGGCGGCATGACGAGCCACGCGGCCGTGGTCGCGCGCGGCATGGGCAAGCCTTGCGTCTCGGGCGCGGGGAGCTTGCGCATCGACTACGCCAAGGGCCAGTTCTCGGTGGGCGGCGAAACCGTGCGCAAGGGCGATCTCATCACCATCGACGGGGCGAGCGGCCAGGTGATCAAAGGCGCGGTCGCAACCGTGCAGCCGGAGCTCTCCGGCGATTTCGCGACGCTCATGACCTGGGCCGACCGCATGCGCAGAATGTCGGTGCGCGCCAATGCCGACACGCCGACCGACGCGCGCACCGCACGCGCCTTCGGCGCGGAAGGCATCGGGCTCTGCCGCACGGAGCACATGTTCTTCGACGAAAACCGCATCTTGGCCGTGCGCGAGATGATTCTCGCCCGCGACGAGAAGGGCAGGCGCCAGGCGCTCGCCAAGATCATGCCCATGCAGCGGGGCGACTTCCGGGAGCTTTTCGTCATCATGGCGGGGCTGCCCGTGACCATCCGGCTCTTGGATCCGCCGCTCCACGAGTTCCTGCCCAAGACCCAGGAGGAGATGGCCCACATGGCGGCGGCCATGGGCACCGATGTCGAGCGCATCCGCGCGCGCGTGAGCGAGCTCGAGGAAGTCAACCCCATGCTCGGCCACCGCGGCTGCCGGCTCGGCATTTCTTATCCCGAGATCTACGAAATGCAGGCGCGCGCGATCTTCGAGGCGGCGCTCGACGCCAAAGCCGAGACCGGAAAGCCCGTCACGCCCGAGATCATGATCCCGCTCGTCGCCATGAAGAGCGAGCTCGATTTTCTGAGAGCGCTCGTCACGCGCGTCGCCGACGCCGTGCAGAAGGAGCGCAAGCAAACTCTGCATTATCTCGTGGGCACCATGATCGAGCTGCCGCGCGCGGCGCTGCGCGCCGAGGAGATCGCGCAGGCGGCCGATTTTTTCAGCTTCGGCACCAACGATCTCACGCAAACGACGTTCGGAATTAGCCGCGACGACGCGGCGCGCTTTCTCAACGACTATCTCGCGCGCGGCGTTGCGCAAATCGATCCGTTCGTGACGCTCGACCAAGACGGCGTGGGCGAGCTCATGAAAATCGCCTGCGAACGCGGGCGAAAAGCGCGTGCCGCGTCTGAAACTCGGAATCTGCGGCGAGCACGGCGGCGATCCCGCGTCGATACAATTCTGTGAAATTGCGGGATTGGATTATGTTTCTTGTTCACCGTATCGCGTACCAATTGCGCGTCTCGCTGCGGCACAAGCCGCACTTGGCATGGGCGGTTTGTCCGGCGAATCAGAGTAAATACGCGCAAATCAAGCGTTTCCGGCACCCTTCTTGCCGATTTATCCACAAGTTGGCGCAAGGAAACGGCAATGTTTTGGTTTGACAAATGTCGCTCCACCGGTAGTTTGAGCGCCAACCTGCTGGAACCATTGGGCTGGGGAGAGCAGACTCAAGATGACCGAAGCTGATCGTAAGCTTGCGGGTGCCGTCGTTATCATGGCCTGGGCTGCGGCGATCGCCGCAGTGGGCAGCGCCATGTTGTCGGATCATTTTCCGGGCCGTGGCTTGGCGCACGTGCGCGCCACCGTGGCCGACGCCGCTCCCGTCATGAGTGATTCGGTGCAAACGGTCCGATTGGCCGCGCTCGTGCTTGAGCAGGAAGCCACCTGCCTCGCGCAAGCCATCTATTACGAGGCGCGCGGCGAATCGAACGCGGGCCAGCTCGCCGTCGCCGAAGTGGTGATGAATCGCGTGCGCAGCGGCAATTATGCGAGCTCGATCTGCGGCGTCGTCTATCAGGGCGCCGAGCGCGTCACGGGTTGCCAATTCAGCTTTACCTGCGACGGCTCGCTCGACAAGGTGGTGGAAGGGCTCGCTTGGCAAAAGGCCGAGCGGCTCGCGCGCAATGTGGTGCTCGGCCACAGCCAGAGCGTCGTCGGCTCCGCCACCAATTACCACGCGACCTATGTCGATCCTTATTGGGCGGCCTCGCTCGAGCGCACCACGCGCATCGGCCGCCACATCTTCTACTCGACGCCCGGCCAAACGCCCCGCGGCTAAGCGCACTCGTTTCACCTGCGAATCTTTATGCCCGGCTCCGCGTCGGGCATTTCTCTTGCCTCATCCTTCGAGACGCCACCCTTCGCTCCGCTTCGGGCTCCTCCTCAGGATGAGGCGACAACAGTCTGCCCTCATCCTGAGGAGCCGAGCGCGCAAGCGCCGAGCGTCTCGAAGGATGTGGGTATATCGCGCGCATTGCGGGGCCAAGTCCCCCGGTGACAGTATGAGTCATCGCTCCCAGGGAGACCGAGATGATCCTGCCTGCTCGCCTTGCCGCGTTGTTCGTCTTTGCGGCCGCGCTTTGCGCGGCGCCGAACGCGCGCGCGCAAACGTTTGATCTCACGCGTGAGCAGCAGCGCCTGCACGACATCTACAAGGAGCTGGTCGAAATCGAGACCACGGCTGCGACCGGCGACACGGCCAAGGCGGCGCGCGCCATGGCGGCGCATCTTTGGGCCGCGGGCTTTCGCAAATCCGACGCAGAGGTCTTCGTCCAGGCGCCGCGCAAGGGCGATCTCGTGGCGCGGCTCACCGGCAACGGCACCAAGCGTCCGCTGCTACTCATCGCCCATCTCGACGTGGTGCCCGCCGCTGCCGCGGACTGGTCGACCGATCCCTTCACGCTCGTCGAGAAAGACGGCTTCTACTATGCCCGCGGCTCCATCGACGACAAGGCGATGGGCGCGATCTTCCTCGCCAATCTCATCCGCTACAAAAAAGAAGGCGCGAAATTCGATCGCGACATCATCGTGGCGCTCACCACCGACGAGGAGACGCCGGAGTCGGGACAAGACGGCGTGGCCTGGCTGCTCAAGAACAAGCGCGATCTGATCGACGCGGAATTCGCGCTCAATGAAGGCGGCGGCGGCGCGCTCAAACACGGCAAGCCGTTCACCTACGGCGTGCAGACGGGCGAGAAGCTGTACGTGAATTATTGGCTCGAGGTTCACGCGCCCGGCGGACACAGCTCCGTGCCCTCGAAGGACACCGCGATCTACCGCTTGGCCGCGGGCCTCGGCCGGCTCGACGCCTTCGACTTCCCGGTCCGTCTGAACGACACGACGCGCGCCACTTTCGCGCGCATGGCGAGCCTCGAGGAGGGACAGCGCGCGCGCGACATGGCGGCGGTGGCGAAAGCCAAGCCCGCGCGCAAGGCTGTCGCGCGCCTCGCCCAAGTGCCCTATCTCAACGCGCAGCTGCGCACGACTTGCGTCGCCACGCGTCTCGAAGGCGGGCATGCGGACAACGCCTTGCCGCAGACTCGCCCGCGCGCTCGTCAACTGCCGGCTTCTGCCCGGCGACAGCGCGGACGAAGTCACGGCGGCGTTGAAGCGCGTCGTGGCCGACGATCAAATCGCGGTCAATCTCGCCTTCGTCGATGTCTCGAGCGCGCCCTCGCCGATCAACGGCGAGGTGATGGCGGCGACGCGCGCGCTGGTGGAACAGATGTGGCCGGGCACGCCCGTGATCCCCTCCATGTCCTCGGGCTACACCGACAGCCGCTACTTGCGCAACGCGGGCATTCCGACATACGGCAACAGCGGCGTCTTCATGGAGATGGGCGAGAACCGCATTCACGGCAAGGACGAGCGCGTCGGCATCGCGGCATTCTACGACGCGGCGGAGTTTCAATACCGGCTGGTGAAAGCGCTCGCGGGCGGAAGGTGAATTCGCGATCACGCCAAATTGCTTGCGCCGCGCCAACAAGCGACCCCCACCCTGCCCTCCCCCTTGCAGGGGGAGGGAGATAAGCCTCGTCCCCCCTGCAAGGGGGGACCACAGGGGGGTCATCCTGCGGCGATGAAATCTCGGAGCGCCTACGCGCCTTCCGCGTCGAGGGCGACGTCGAGCGCGGGCGCGGAGTGAGTGATCGCGCCCGAGGAGATGAGATCGACGCCGGTCTCGGCGATGGCGCGCACGCGCTCGCGCGTCACGTTGCCCGAGGCTTCGAGCACGACTTTTCCCGCCACCCGCTTCACCGCCTGCGCCATGTCTTCGAGCGACATGTTGTCGAGCATGACGGCATCGACGCCCGCGGCGAGCGCCTCGTCGAGCATCGCTAAGCTGTCGATCTCGACCTCGATCTTCATCATGTGGCCGACGCGCGCGCGCGCCCGCTCCACCGCGCGCGCGATGCTGCCCGCGACCGCCAAATGATTGTCCTTGATGAGCACGCCGTCCGAGAGCCCGAAGCGGTGATTGACGCCGCCGCCCGCGCGCACGGCGTATTTCTCCATGGCGCGCAGGCCCGGCGTCGTCTTGCGCGTGCAGCAGATTTTCGCGCGCGTGCCCGCTGTCGCATCGACGAGCGCCTTGGTCGCGGTCGCCACACCCGAGAGGTGGCCGAGAAAATTGAGCGCAACGCGCTCGGCGGCGAGAATGGCGCGCGCCTCGCCCTCGACGCGCGCCAGCGCGTCGCCCGCGCGCGCGTCGCGTCCGTCTTCCAGCTCGAGCGACACGCGCGTCGCGGGATCGACGAGCTTGAAGGCGGTTTCGGCAGCGAGAAGCCCCGCGATGCGGCCCGCGGCGCGGGCGCGGATCACCATGCGGGCCTTCGTTCCCTTGGGCACGACGCTTTCGCTCGTGACATCGCCCAAGGGGCCGAGATCCTCGATCGAGCGCCGCGCGCACAACGGGTTCGAGCAGGAGCGGGGACAGCGGCTCCAGCGCCGTCATTGCGCGAGCCTTTCGGCGCGCGCCTCGAGCTTGGCTTCGGCGATGGTCTCCGCGTCCTTGAGCGTGAGGAATGTGCGCCGCGCGAAATGCGCATCGGCGTCGGGAAAATCGGCGCGGAAATGGCTGCCGCGGCTTTCGCGCCTTTCGAGTGCTGCGGCCGCGATAAGAAGGCCCGCGATCACCGCGCCGTCCGCGATCTTGCGCCGTTCGGGCCGGAGTTCTCGTCAACATGTTGAGCGCGTCGCGAAGGCCCTCTTCGGTGCGCTCGAGTCCCACATGGCTCGTCATGAGCCCGCGCAAGCGCCGGCGCATGGCGGGCGCGACGCTGCCGATATGCGGCGCGCGAACCTGCGCCGGCGGCTGCGGCAGCGTCTCGCCGCGGAGAGCTTCCGCGATGCGCGCGCCGAGCACGAGCGCTTCCAAGAGCGAGTTCGAGGCGAGCCGGTTTGCGCCATGAGCGCCGGTGGACGCCACCTCGCCGCACACCGAAAGCCCGGGCAGCGTCGTCCGCCCGCGATCGTCGGCGGCGACGCCGCCCATGTGGTAATGCGCGGCGGGCGCCACCGGAATTCTTTCACGCACGGGATCGATGCCCGCTGCGGCGCAGGCGGCGTAGACGGTTGGGAAAGCGTCGGGAAAGCGCGGCCCTACCGCCTCGCGGCAGTCGAGATAAACGCTCGCGCCGCGGCGGAGCTCGCGGTGAATGGCGCGCGCCACGACGTCGCGCGGCGCAAGCTCGGCCATGGGATGACAGCCCAGCATGAAGCGTTCGCCCCGGCCGTTGACGAGGATCGCGCCCTCGCCGCGCAAGGCTTCGGTGGCGAGCGGCGCGGGGTCGCGGCCGACGGCGATGGCGGTGGGATGGAACTGCACGAATTCGGCGTCGGCGATGAGCGCGCCCGCGCCTGCGGCCATGGCAAGCCCGTCGCCCTGCGCCGCGGGGGGATTGGTGGTCACGGCGTAAAGCGCGCCCACGCCTCCGGTCGCCAGCACCACATGGCCCGCGCGGATGAAAACGAGCGCGCGCGGCTTGCCCTTGTTCCTGCCATGGGGCTCGGCGAAGACGCCGCACACGCGCCCCTCATGGAGTGCCAGCGCGCGCGCACGATGGCCCGCGAGCACGCGGATCGAGGGCGTGGCCGACACCGTGCGGCCGAGCGTGGAGATGATCGCTTTGCCCGCGCGATCGCCGCTCACGCGCACGATGCGCGCGCGGCTGTGGGCGCCTTCGCGGCCGAGCACGAAATGGCCCGCGGCGTCGCGGTCGAAGGGCACGCCGAGGCGGGCGAGATCGTCGATGCGCGCCGGGGCTTCCTCGGCGAGGAGACGCGCCATGTGCGTGTCGACGATGCCGGCGCCCACCGCGATGGTGTCGGCGGCGTGCTGGCTCGCGCTGTCGCCGGGACCGATGGCCGCGGCAATGCCGCCTTGCGCCCAAGCGCTCGAGGTGCCGTTGCCGGGGCCGCCGCCGTTCTCGGCGAGCAAGGTGACCTTGCGCGGAGCAAGCTTGAGGGCGGTGAAGAGGCCTGCGAGCCCCGCGCCGACGATGAGAACGTCGCCGGCATCGATCACGTCGTGTCCGGCCATGGCGCGCCGCTCGCTTAAGCGGCGCGCTTTGCGCGCGCGGCCGCACTCACCGCGAGCATGCGCTCCACGGCCTGCCGCGCGCGGCCCGCGACCGCGGGATCGATCGTCACTTCGTGCGTGAGCGTTTGCAGCGAGCGAAGCACTTTAGGCAACGTGATGCGCTTCATATGCGGGCAGAGATTGCACGGGCGGATGAATTCCACGTCCGGATGCTCGGCCGCGACGTTGTCGCTCATGGAGCATTCGGTGACCATGATGACGCGCTTGGGCTTCTTCTCGCCCACATAGCGGATCATGGCCGAGGTCGAGCCCGTGAAATCGGCTTCGGCCAGCACGTCGGGCGGGCATTCGGGATGGGCGATGACTTTGATGTCGGGATGGGCTTTCCGGTAGCGGCGGATCTCGGCGCCGGTGAAGCGCTCATGCACTTCGCAATGGCCGTGCCAGGCGATGATCTGCACCTTGGTCTGGCTCGCCACCCATTTGGCGAGGAATTCGTCGGGAATCATGATCACGCGATCCGTGCCCAAGGATTCGACGATCGCGACCGCGTTGGAGGAGGTGCAGCAGATGTCGGACTCGGCTTTCACCGCGGCCGAGGTGTTGACATAGGTGACCACCGGCACGCCCGGATATTTTTCGCGCAGCAATCGCACATCGGCGGCCGTGATGGAGGCGGCAAGCGAGCAGCCGGCCAAAAGATCCGGGATGAGCACCAGCTTGTCGGGCGAAAGCAGCTTCGAGGTCTCGGCCATGAAATGCACGCCGCATTGGACGATGATCTTGGCGTCCGTGCGTGCGGCCTCCTGGGCGAGCTGGAGGGAGTCGCCGCGGAAATCGGCGATGGTGTGGAAGATCTCCGGCGTCATGTAGTTGTGCGCCAGGATGACGGCATTCCGCGCGCGCTTGAGCTTGTTGATCTCGTAGACATAGGGCGCGAAAAACGGCCATTCGATCGCGGGCACCACATGGCGCACCCGCTCGTAAAGGGGCGCGGTCGCCTGCCGCGATCTCGGATGTATAGGAAAGTTCCGGCTCGTCGCCTGGAAGATCAAAGCGTTCCCGTCGTCCCATCTCCCGCCTCCGGCGCCCATCTTGTTATGCTCATACTGAGCATATGTAGGCGCTCAAAAAACACCGGTCAAGACCCGCTTAAGACCCACCGGCGACGCTTAGAACGTTATTGAGCATAAGCATCTTCCCAAGCCCCTGCCAAGAGGGGCCATGTGGCTCAAACGCCGCAGGAAAGCCCCGATGACGGCCTCGTGATTGCGGGGCCGCGGGGCTTTGGCTTAAGTGGGCTTCCTTAAATCCTATTCCCTCCCCGTGAGAAGAGGTCACGTCCCATGAAGCTCTATTACATGCCCGGAGCGTGCTCGATGTCGCCCCATATTGTTCTCCGCGAAGGCGGGTTCAACTTCGAGCTCGAGAAGGTTGATTACCCGTCCAAGAAGACCGACCGCGGCGCCGACTTCAACAAGGTCAATCCCAAGGGTTACGTGCCCGCGCTCGAGCTCGACAACGGCGAGGTGCTCACCGAGGGCGCGGCGATCGTGCAATACTTGGCCGATCTGAAGCCTAAATCGGGCCTTGCGCCGGAATGGGGCTCGCCCGAGCGCTACCGCCTGCAGGAATGGCTGAGCTTCGTCGGCTCGGAGATTCACAAGTCCAACGGCTTGATCTTCCCACCCCACATCCCGGAAGAGACGAAGAATATCGCGCGCAAATCGCTCGCGGTGCGGCTGGCCTATCTCGACAAAGCGCTGGCCGGCAAGACCTATCTCATGGGCAACACATTCACCGTGGCCGATGCCTATTGCTTCTGGGCGTTGAACGCCGCGGACTTCCTCAAAGTCGAGCTTTCTCCTTTGCAAATGTGCGCGCCTATATGCAGCGCGTCGCCGCACGCCCCAAGGTGCAGGAGACACTGAAGGCGGAAGGGTTGATGTAAGATAGCGCCCGCCGTCACTTGCGCAAGAGTGTGTTGCCCTGGACCCCCGGGCGCTCACGGCTGCCGGTTTAGCGGCGATTTTCTTCCGCTGTCATTGCCGGGCCGCGCGAAGCGCGAGTTCCGGCAATCCAGGGCCACAAGCGCAAGCGTTTTCCACCCTGGGTCCCCGGAAGGCCGCTTGCGCGGCGCCCGGGGACGACAGTCAGAGGAAGTCGGGATTCGCGTCGCACCAAACCGGGATGGCTCGATCTGCTCGCGCAGATAACGACTTTCCTGATTGCGATGAACCCTAAACCGGACAGCCGCGGGCCGAGCCCGGGGGTGACAGGCTTTAGTTTGGTGTGACGCGCTTGCCCATTCTCTCCGCTGTCATGCCCGAGCTTGCCTGCCTTCGCCGGAGCGAAGCCCCGGCTTCGCGCAGGCAGGTCTCGGGCATCCAGGGCCAAGAGCGTGAGTGCGAGTAAACATCGACGTGGGGCACGCGCGTCGTTGTGCGCTCATCATCTCCGCGCTGCGCGCGGCTGGGGAAGCCGCATGCCGGGAGCGGGGCGCTCGCGCAAGACTTCGCGGCGGAAGCGGAATTGCTCGGCGGGCCGGCCGCCGGTCTTGGTGGTCACTTGGCCCGTGGGCTCGACGAGCCCCGTGCGCGCGAGGAGCCTGCGGAAATTCTGCTTGTGCAAGCGCACGCCCAAGATCGCCTCCACCGTGCGCTGAAGCTCCAAGAGCGTGAAGGTGGGCGGCATGAGCTCGAAGACGAGCGGCCGGTATTTGAGTTTGCCGCGCAAGCGCCCCATGGCGGTGGCAAGAATGCGGCGGTGGTCGAAGATCATGGGCTCGCCGAGCACCGAAGGGTTCGCGCCGCGCTCGACCAAGCGACGCTCGAGACCCTGATGAAGATGCGGCCGGTCGCGCCGCGCCTCGTAAACGAGCCCCGCTTCGTAGAGAAGCTCGTAGCGCTCGAGCACCTGCTCCTCGTTCCATGCGAGGCCCGAAAGGCCGAAGCAGAGATTGACCCGGTCGCGCCGCCGCGCCGCGTCCTCGGCGCCTTGCGCGCGCTGTACCCATTCCGCGAGCAAGGGCTCGATCAGCGCGCCGATGCCCTTGGGCCGCTCGACCCGCCAATCCTCCCAGGGAAAATAGCGATACCAGTTCCGCCACACGGCGCCCGCATGCGGCGGCAGCGGCGTGCGCCGTGTGAGCGCGAGATAGCCTACCGACACCACATGAGGCTCCTCGCCGCCCGGGGTGGCGTGACGCCCGCGGTCGCCGAAAGTGTAGAGCTGCTCGACATGGCCTAAGGTGAGCTTCGTCTGCTCGGCAACCCACGCCCGCAAGCCGATGTCCATGGTGCGATGGGTGAGCGGCTCGAAGGGGCCAAAGGGCAAGCCTTCGCGCGCGCGATCGGCCTCGGGCACGCCCGTCGTGCCGTGCATGGAGCCCGTTTCCGCCGCGTGATGGACGACGAGAACGTGGGGCGTCTCCTCGAAGACGGCGATGATCGCGGCATGCAGCCCGATGACGACGGCGGGCGCCTCGGCGGGCGGCGTCACGCTCGCAATCTTGCTCTGCGCGGTTTTGCTTTGAGCGGTTTTGCTTTGAGACATGGCCGATGATAGCGCGCGAGCCGCTGTCTCCGTTTCAAGCGCGCAGCTCTAAGGTGCCAAAGCGCGCGAGAAAACGCGCTTCGGCCTCCTTGGCCGGAAGCGGCTCGAGATTGGGCGGCTCGCCTTTGGGCTTCGGACCGAAATAGCGCAAGGCCTCCTCGGCCGAGAAGCCCGCGAGCAGGCGCGCTTCCCAATAAGCCGCGGCGCGATCGGCCTTCTTGATGAGGCGCGTGATTTCTTGAGGCAAGCGCGCGGGCAAGCCGAAGCGGATGTGGATCGCCTCCAAGAGCCGCGTCTCGAAGTCCTTGTAGTCGAGGGCCAGGGCCGCCTTGAACGGGCTGATGAGATCGCCCACCACATATTCCGAGGCATCGTGCAACAGCGCCGCGCGGCGAAAGCGGACGGACAGGCCCGGCTTCAGCGCCGCCGCGAGCCGCTCGACCAGGAGGCAATGCTGCGCCACCGAGAAGGCGTGATCGCCCCGGGTCTGGCCGTTCCAGCGCGCGACGCGGGCGAGCCCGTGGGCGATGTCCTCGATCTCGATGTCGAGGGGCGAGGGGTTGAGCAGGTCGAGCCGCCTTCCGCTCAACATGCGCTGCCAGGCGCGCGCTTGCGTTTTCGTCATGCTTTTCGAGGACACGTCGAGGAGGCGCTCGTCGTTGACATCGGTCATTCCCTGCGATGCCCTTTCGGGCTTTCTAAGCTAGACTTGCTCAACGGTGGAGGTAAGCCATGACCATGCGCCGGATTCTGGTGCCGATGTCCTCGCGCACGGGCGATGGGGGCGCCTTGGCGCTCGGGCTTGCGGTGGCGCGCGAGCTCAAGGCCCATCTCGACGCGCTGTTCGTCTGGCCCGACCCCACCGAGGCTTTGCCCTATCTCGGCGAAGGCGTCTCGGGGCAGGTGATCGAAGAGATCATGCAGGCGGCGAAGGAAGCCGCCGCCGATGCCGCAGGGGCCGCAAAGCGCAATCTTGCCGCGGCCGCCGCCGCCGCGCATGTGCCGGTGGTGACCGCGGCGCAAGGCCCGGGGCGGGCGTCGGCGCGCTTCATCGAATTCACCGGCCGTCTCGCCGACGTTGTGGAGCGCGCGAGCAGGCTTGCCGATCTCGTGGTGTTCGCCGAAGCCAAGCCCGAGGATTCCTCCACCGCCATGGTCACGATCGAAGCCGCCCTCGTGAATGCGGGGAGGCCCGTGCTCGTCGCGCCGCAGGATCTCAAGACGCCCGAGGTGGCGAAAGCCGTGGCCATCGCCTGGGACGGCAGCGTCGAGGCCGCGCACGCCGTGAGCGCCGCCCTGCCGTTTCTCGCGCTTGCCAGCACGGTGAGCATCCTCACCGTGCGCACCGGGCCTCAGCAGCCGGGCGGGACTGCGGCCGCAAGCCCGGGCATCATGCTCGCCGACTATCTCACCATGCACGGCGTGCACGCGGCCGAGCATATTCTGGAGCCGCAAGGCCGCTCCGTGGGCCAGGTGCTGCTCGATGCGGCCGTCGATGCCGGCGCGGGCCTCTTGGTCATGGGCGGCTACGGACACAGCCGCCTGCGCGAGTTCATTCTCGGCGGCACGACGCGTCACATCGTGACGCACGCCAAGCTGCCGGTCCTCATGACGCACTGAACACGAGGGAGATTTTGATGACGCTCATGCGCGTGCGCTTGGAGCTTGCCCGCTCGCCCGAGTTTCCCGAAGGAAGCATTGCGCGGGGCTATGATTTCACCGCGCCCTTGACCAAGGACGGCCGCCTGGACGCCGAGGAATGGAAGAAGAATGCCGGCGCCTGCACGGTGCGGCGCTTCTGGGAGGGCGAGGAGGACGAGCACGGCGTCCTCGCGCATCGGCGCGGCGCCTGGTGCTTCGACTACGATCCGAAAAAAGCCGAAGACGACGAGCCGATCTTCAAGCTCGACCGCCACACCATCCGCCAAGACGACTATCTCTCCATCACCGAGCATGACGGCGTGACGCGCACCTTCAAGGTCGCGCGCATGAGCCCCCGCGTGCGCTAGCTCATTTTGACATTTGGTTGGTGCAGGACGACCCCCCTGCAGTCCCCCCTTCCAAGGGGGACGAGATTTATTTCCTCCCCCTGAAAGGGGGAGGGCAGGGTGGGGGTCTGTTGTTGCTGCGGTATCCCATTCAAACTGCGCTACTTCTCCGCCAGCGCTTCGCATTCCTTGTGCCGGAAGCAGGTGACGACGTGGTCGTTGACCATGCCCGTGGCCTGCATGAAGGCGTAGACGATCGTGGGGCCGCAGAAGCTAAAGCCCTGCGCTTTCAGCGCCTTGGACAGCGCCTGGCTTTCCTTGGTTTCGGCGGGAACATCGCCCATGCGGCGGTGGCGGTTGACGCGCATCGCGCCGCCGACATGCGACCATAGAAACTCGGCGAAATTCTCGCCGCGCTCCTTCATCGCGAGATAGCTCTGCGCATTCTTGATCGCGCCCTCGATCTTGCCGCGATGGCGCACGATGCCTTCGTCCTTGAGCAGCCGCGCGACATCGCGCGCGCCGAACGAAGCGACGCGCTCGGGTTGAAAGCCCGCGAAGGCTTTTCGAAACGCCTCGCGCTTGCGCAGGATCGTGATCCAGGACAGCCCCGCCTGAAAGCCGTCGAGCACGAGCTTCTCATAGAGCGCGCGCTCGTTCCATTCGGGCACGCCCCACTCCTTGTCGTGATAGGCGCAATAAAGCGGGTCCTCGCCCGGCCAGGCGCAGCGGACGAGCTTTCGGCTCACCGCCGCTTGGCCTTGCGCCTGGCGGGCTTTGCCATCTTCCTCCGCGTGCGGGACTTTGCCTTGGCGGACTTTTTCGGCGCCGCTTTCTTGCGCGCTTTCGGCTTCGCGGCGGAGGCGGGCACGACCTCCATCACGACCACGGCTTCGATCTTGTTGCCGTCGAGATCGCGCACGAAGGCGCCGTAATAGTCGGGCGAGTATTCGGGCCGCGGACCCGGCGCGCCCTCATCGGTGCCGCCGGCCTCGAGCGCCACGCGATGGAACGATTGCACGGCGCGCTTGGTCTTGGCGTTGAAGGCGATGTGGGCGCCGTTGCCGGCGCGAGCGGGATTGCGGTCGCTCGGAAGTTGTACCCAAAGGCTGTAGCCCGTGTCGCCATAGGCCACGGCGTAGGGCAGAAAATCCGCCATGCGCTTGAAACCGAGCGCGCCCAAAACCGCGTCATAAAATTTTGCGGCGCGTTCCACATCCGCAACGCCGAGCGAGACATGATGGAGCATCGCAGTCGTCTCCTCTTGTGAAAATCATCCGATGAGCCATGCGGGGCGCTCGATCTTGAGCGCAATGTCACCCGCTGTGAACCTCTCGCCCCGCGCTTGCGCGGCGGCAAGCCTGTCGAGGCGCACAAGCGCCACGCCCTTGCCGTGGGCGCGGCTGATGAGCATGCCGATGGTCTCGCCGCCCGCCGAAATCGGCGCTCCCGGCTCCGGCAAATTTTGCTCCGCCAGCACCGGCAGCACGCGCTTGCGCAATTCGGTCTTGTGCTTCATGCGCGCCGTGAGCTCCTGGCCCACATAGCAGCCCTTCTTGAAGTCGACGCCGTTCAACTCCTCGAAATTCGCCTCGAGCGCGTAAAGCCCGTCGCGCGTGAGCTCAAGGCCTTCGGCGATGCCGAGCTGCATGCGGCGCTCGTCATAGGCGAGCGCCTCCGCGCGCGGCAACGCGAGCGCCGCGATCGTGGCCTCGGCACTCTCGCGCGGCACGATCAAGCGCGCGCCGAGATCCGCATGGCGCGGATCGACGAAGGCAATGGCATCGCCAAAGCGCCCCGCCGCGCCTGGGCTGCCCGCGAGTGCGAGATGCTTTGCCGCGTCCGCGCCGACAAGCGCGACGACGGCCCAAGATGGGGAGCGGTCGGAGAGCGTCACCTTGGCGCGGAGCTTGTAAAGCGAGAGCCGCTTCAAGAGCGCTTCGGCCTCGCCGCGCACCGACGTCGAAGAGAATAGTCTCGCCATCCTGCGCCACGAAGAAATCGAACTGAATCTTGCCCTGCGGCGCGAGCAACGCCGCATAAAGCGCGCGGGTGGGCGACAATTTCGTGATGTCGTTGGTGAGGAGCCCTTGCAGGTACGTGAGCCGGTCCTCGCCTGCCACGGCAAGGACCGAGCGCTCTTCGAGCAAGATGCTCACGGCGTGATCGGGCATGGCATTCAGAGTTACGCGGGCGTTTACGCGCGCGCAAGGGGCTCGCAGCATGTGAACGTCAGGTTCAGTCGGCATTGGTCTTGGACTGTCATTCCCGACGCGACTTTGCCCCAAAATCCGGGAGGATTTTGGTCGGCAAAGTCAGCGATCGGGAATCCAGGGCACCACGCTCAGAGCAAGCGGCCCTGGATCCCCGAGCGCTCGCCCCGGATTAAATCCGGGGCGGCCTCGGGGATGACACCTGAATGTCAATACGGCCTAACGCAGCGGTGTCGTCTCTGCGCCCAAGCGATCGCGGATCGCGATGAGACGCCGCACGGCGCCGAGCAAGGAGAGGTCGTCGATGAGCCCAAGGGGGCCCGTGAATTCCACATGGGCGATATGCGCGACAAGCGTCAGATGCGCGTGGGGAAGAACTCTTGCGAGTTTTTTGCTTTCCGTGGGCGGGATCAGGCCGTCGTTGCGTCCGTGTATCAGAAAGACGTCCGCCGAAATCTCGCCCAAGGGATAGTGCGCGGGGCTTAGGCGCTCGAAATCCGCGCGCACGGGCCGGGGCAGGCGCGCAACGAGCGCAGGGACCCGGTCGGGATCGGCGTTGAGCAACAGGTCCGTGACGGTGCGCCCTTCGGGCCCGAGGGTGGGCAGGAGATCGCCGATATCGGCATTGGGATCGTTGAGCTTGCGCGCCGCGATGGCCTGCAGGGTGGCGCGGTCGGGAGGGCTTTCGATGCGGCTGGCATTGATGCGCGCGAACACCCATTTGCCGTAGTTGTTGGGCGCGCGGCACGTCCAGCGCTTCTTCGCATCGCTGCGAAAGCAGCCGGTGGTGGCGTAAGTGATGGCGGCGTCGAGGTCGTAATAGCCGCCGACGCCGAGCACGAAGGCAACACGCCCGCGCACATCCGGCTCGAGCGTGGCGATGAGCGCAGGGCCCGAGCGCGTAAGAGACGGCGGCAAGGCCCACTTGCGCGGGCGTCCCGGACCATTCCGAAAGCGCGTGCAAAGCGTCCGCGATGACGCGGGCGTCGGCGGGCGAAAGATGCAGCGAGCGGAAGCTCGCGATCTCCGGCACGAGCACGGCAAAGCGCAAGCGCGCGAGCGAATTCGCGAAGGCCACGAGCTGCGGGTTCGTGCGTCCTTCGGAGACGAGCCCGGGCAAAAGCACGAGGCGCGCCAACGGCTTTTCGTCCGCCGGCAGATAAAGGTCGCCCAAGCCCTGCCTGCCGTCGATCGTCCAATCGAGGACGCGCTTGCTCGGCGGCTTCGTCCGCGCCTTGAGCGCGGACGGCGCATCGCCCGCGGCCACGTCTTCGAGAAAAAGCCGCGCCTCGGTGGTGCGCGCGGAAAAGAACACGGCGCCCAAGGCAATGAGCGCCGCGACGACGAACAGAACCGGCAGCCAGCGCAAAAGCACGCGGCGCGACAGCAGGAGTTTCATGACTTGTCTCATCGCGCGATCCGGGCGAGATTGTCGGCGTGACGACGGCGCTCATCACGCATTCCGCCTGCTTTTACCACGACGTTCCCTTGGGCCATCCCGAGAGCCCGGACCGTCTCCGCGCCGTTCTGCACGCGCTCGAGGCACCGCGCTTTGCCGCTTTGCGCCGCGAGGAAGCGCCGCGTGTGAGCGACGAGGCGCTCGCGCGCGTGCATCCGAAAGCCTTCGTCGACTATGTGTTCTCGCACATTCCCGAGGAAGGCTTCGCCCATATCGATGCCGACACGGTGCTTTCGCCCGGCAGCCGGGAGGCGGCGCTGCGCGCGGCGGGCGCGGTCGTGCGCGCCGTCGACCTCGTCATGGAGGGCGGGGCGCAGAACGCGTTTTGTGCCGTCCGCCCGCCCGGCCACCACGCCGAGCCCGCGACCGCCATGGGCTTCTGCCTCTTCAACAACATCGCCATCGGCGCGCTCCATGCGCGCGCGGCCCACGGCTGCGAGCGCGTGGCGGTCATGGATTTCGACGTCCATCACGGCAACGGCACCCAGGCCGTGTTCGAGAGCGATGCGAGCCTCTTCTATGCCTCGACCCATCAATACCCGCTTTATCCCGGCACGGGTGCCGCGCGTGAGACCGGCATCGCCGAAAACGTCGTCAATGTGCCACTGAAGCCCTTTTCCGGCTCGGCCGAGTTCCGCGCCGCCATGAGCGGGATCGTGCTGCCGCGGCTCGACCAATTCGCGCCGGAATTCCTCCTTGTTTCGGCGGGCTTCGACGCCCATGCGAACGATCCCCTGGCGCAGCTCAATTTTTCCGACGATGACTATGCCTGGGCGACCAAGGCGCTTGCCGGGGTGGCCGCCCGCCACGCCAAGGGCCGTCTCGTCTCCGCGCTCGAAGGCGGGTACGATCTTGCGGCGCTCGCCCGGAGCGCGGCCGCCCATGTGGGCGCCTTGATGGAAGCTTGAGGAGAGCCCGTGGCGAACGACCGGCAAGCCAAGGAAAAGTCCGGCAAGGACGGCGCGCACAAGGACGTCGCGCACAAGGACGTCGCGCAGAGTCCGCAGTTGAGCTTCGAGGAGGCATTGGCCGAGCTCGAGCGCATCGTGGCGACGCTCGAGAAGGGCCAGGTGGGGCTCGAGGAATCCATCGCCATCTACGAGCGCGGCGCCGCCTTGAAATCCCATTGCGAGCAGAAGCTCAAATCGGCGCAGGCCAAGATCGAAAAGATCGTCGTCACTGCGGAAGGCGGCGTCAAGACCGAGCCGTTCGACGTCACATGAACGATAAGGACGGGACAACCGTGGCGCTCGACGTGCGCCGCGCGCTCGATGCGGCCGCGCGCGAGGTGGACGAGTGGCTCGGCGCCCTCATGCCCTCGAGCGGCGGGCCCGAGGCGCGGCTTTACGACGCCATGCGCTATGCGGCGCTCGGGCCCGGCAAGCGCTTGCGTCCGTTTCTCGCGCTCGAATGCGGCCGGCTGTTCGGCGTCGACCGGCGCAGGCTCTTGCGCGTGGGTGCCGCGATCGAATGCGTGCACACTTATTCCCTCGTCCATGACGATCTGCCCTGCATGGACGACGACGATCTTCGCCGCGGGCGCGCCACCGTGCACAAGGCTTATGACGAGGCGACCGCCGTGCTCGCGGGCGACGCGCTGCTCACGCTCGCCTTCGAGATTCTGGCCGATCCGGAAACCCACGACGATCCGCGCGTGCGCGCCGATCTCGTGCTGGTGCTTTCGAAAGCCGCCGGCGCGCGCGGCATGGTGGGCGGCCAGATGCTCGACCTCGCCTGCGAGAACGTCGAGGTCGATGAGCGCATCGTCACGCGCCTCCAGCAGATGAAGACCGGCGCGCTCATCACCTGCGCCTGCGAGATGGGCGCCATCATGGGCCATGCGCGCGGCGAGGCCATGCACGCGGTCTTGGGCTTCGCCCATGATCTGGGGCTCGCCTTCCAGATCGCCGACGATCTTCTGGATGCCACGGGCGACGCGGCGCAAATCGGCAAAGCCGTGCGCAAGGACGCGGCGGCGGGCAAGGCGACCTTCGTGGCGCTTCTGGGCGTCGAGCGCGCCCGCGCGCAGGCCAATCTCTTGGCAAGCCAAGCCGCGCGCCATCTCGACCATTTCGGCGAGCGCGCGGCGCTCTTGCGCGCGGTGGCGCGCTTCGTGGTCGAGCGGCCGTCGTAGTTGATCTTTGATCGCATGACTCGCTTGCGCGCAGATCAATTGCTGTTGGTGCGCGGACTCGTGGAAAGCCGCGCTCGTGCGCAGGCCGAGATCGCGGCGGGCCACGTGCGGTCGGGCGCGCGTGTGGTGGAGAAGCCGAGCGAACGTCTGGCCGAAGACGCGCCGCTCGCGCTCGAAGGCACGGCTATTCCCTACGTCTCCCGCGGCGGGCTCAAGCTCGCCCACGCGCTCGACCATTTCGCGCTCGATGTGAAGGGCCGCGTCGCGCTCGATGTCGGCGCCTCGACCGGCGGCTTCACTGAAGTCTTGCTCGCGCGCGGTGCGGCGCGCGTCTATGCGCTGGATGTGGGGCACGGCCAGCTTCATCCGCGCTTGAAGGCGGATGCGCGCGTCGTCTCTCTCGAAGGCGTGGATGCGCGCAAGCTCACCCGGGCGCAAATCCCCGCACCGCCGGACCTCGTCAGCGTCGATGTGAGCTTCATCAGTGTGCTGAAAGTCTTGCCCGCGATTCTCGCGCTCGCCGCGCCGGATGCGCTCTTCGTCATTCTCGTCAAGCCGCAATTCGAGGTCGGGCGCGCGAAGATCGGCAAGGGCGGCATCGTGCGCGATGTGGCCGCGCGCGAAGAGGCCGTCGCCCGTGTGCGCGCGTTCTTGAAGAGCGGGGCTTGAACGTTTTGGGCGTCGCCGAGAGCCCGATCACCGGCGGCGACGGCAATGTGGAGTATCTCCTTGCGGCAACCCGATGACGGAAGCCCTCTCCTTGGGGAGAGGGCGGCGCGCGCAAGCGCGCCGGGTGAGGGGTACAATCCCGAGTTACGAAACAGCGTTCGTGCCCCTCACCCCGACCCTCTCCCAAAGGGAGAGGGAGAAGCGATGGCATGCCACTCGCGTTTCCTCTCCCCTTGGGAAGAGGGCTAGGGTGAAGGGGAAAGAATTGAAGACGGTGTCCGAGCCGATTGAAGTCACCATTGAGCGCATCGGCCATGACGGCGATGGCGTGGCGGAGCTTGCAGGCAGGCCCGTTTTCGTGCCCTTCACCGTGCCGGGCGACCGTGTGCGCGTCGCGCTCGAAGGCGCGCGCGGGCACGTGCTCGCGCGGCTCGCCGACGGACCCGAACGTGCAACGCCCCTGTGCCGGCATTTCTCCGTATGCGGAGGATGCCAGCTCCAGCATCTTTCGGGCTCCGCTTATGCAGCCTGGAAACGCACGCAAATCGAGAATGTGCTGGCCCAGCGCGGCATCGAGGAGGCACCCGTCGCCGCGCTCGTGTCGCTGCCGCCGGGCACGCGGCGGCGCGCCGCGTTGAGCTTCCGGCGCGCGAAGGCGGGCGCCGTGCTCGGCTTCCACAAGGCGCGGCGCCACGATCTCGTCGATGTGGAAGAATGCCCCGTGCTCCTGCCCGCCATCGTGGCGCGGCTCGCGGATTTGCGGGGCTTTCTCGCGGAAATCTTCGCCCCCGGAAGCCAAGGCATGCTCGCGCTGCTGCAGACGGAAGGCGGACTTGATGTCGCGCTCACTCTGTCGCGGGCGCCGGAAGATGCGCGCCGCCTGCGCCTTGCCTTGGCGGAAGGCGCGCAGAAACTCGATCTTGCGCGTGTCGCTCTGGGCGGCGAAGTGATTGTCGAGCGGCGACCGCCGATTCTGCATGTCGCGGGCATTCCGCTCGTGCCGCCGCCCGGCGCCTTTCTGCAAGCGAGCGCGGAAGCCGAGCAGGCTCTCACCGAGCTCGTGCTCGAGGGCGTAGGCGCCGCGCGCCGCGTCGCCGACCTCTTCGCAGGCCTCGGCACATTCAGCCTGGCGCTGGCAAAGCGCGCCTCCGTCCATGCCGTCGACGCGAACGCGGAACTCATCGCAGCACTTTCCAAAGCCGCGCGCCACGCGCAGGGTCTCAAGCCCATCACGGTCGAGACGCGCGATCTGTTCCGCGCGCCCCTCGATGCGGAGACGCTCTCGCGCTTCGATGCCGTGGTCCTCGATCCGCCGCGGGCGGGTGCGCGCGCGCAAGCGGAAACGATCGCAGCCTCGAAGGTGGCGCGCGCGGTGGCCGTCTCCTGCAATCCGGCAAGCTTCGCGCGTGACGCGCGCATTCTAAAGGACGGCGGCTTCCGGCTAGACTGGGCGCGGCCCGTCGATCAATTTCTGTGGTCGGCCGAGATCGAGCTTGTGGCGCAATTCTCGCGCAAGGGACGCTGAGCATGGCGAGCGCGTTCGAACGGTTGAGCTATGGCGTGAGCCAATCGGCGCGCGTGGCGTGGTTCTTCGGCCATTATCTCGCGGCCTCGCGCGCCGGGAAAAAGAATCCGAAGCAGACGCCTGCCACGCGTGCTGCGCGTGGACCCGATAGCGCCACCTTCTACCGCGCCCTCTATGCGCTCTTCGAGGAAGACTGGCGCAATATCGAGGCGGGGCTTTATGCGCCGCCGCAAGGTCTTGCAGCCGATCCGCGCCGCTTGCTCGCGCTCTCGGGGCGCTTTCTCAAGGATGCGCGGCGCGTGGCCGAGCGGCGGGCGGAAGGGCGCGTGCGCGAGCTTCCCGGCGACGAGAAAAGCCGGCGCTATCCCGCCTATTACCGCCAGAATTTCCACTTCCAGACCGACGGCTATCTCTCCGAGGAGTCGGCGGCGCTTTACGACTTCCAGGTCGAGACGCTGTTCCTCGGCGCGGCGGATGCCATGCGCCGCGCGTGTCTCCCGCCGCTCGCGCGCGCGCTCAAGGGGCGCGATCAGCGCCAGCTCACCCTCGTCGATCTCGGCTGCGGCACGGCGCGCTTTCTCTCCTTCGTCAAGGACAACTATCCGCGCTTGCGCCTCTGCGCGCTCGATCTCTCGCCTTACTATCTCGGCGAAGCGCGGAAGGCGCTCGCGTCCTGGCCCGCCGTCGAATTCATTCAGGGCAAAGCCGAAGCCACCCCGCTTGCTTCCGGCGCGGCCGATATCGTCACCGCGCTCTATCTCTTCCACGAGCTGCCGCCAAAAATCCGCGCGCAAACCGCGCGCGAGATTGCGCGGCTTTTGAAGCCCAAGGGCACGTTCATCCTGCTCGACTCGTTGCAGACGGGCGACCGCGCGGCTTTCGACGAGCTGCTCGCGAATTTTCCCGCAAGCTTCCACGAGCCCTATTACGCCTCCTACGCGCGCCAGGATCTCGCCGCGCTGTTTGGTGCCGCGGGGCTTCCCTTGCGCGAGGAAAGCCAGGCGTTCCTGTCGAAAGTCGCGGTGTTCGAGAAAGCGTAATTGTCACGCATTCGCTTGTTGCCCTGGATGCCCGGAACGAGTCCGAGCATGACACGGGATGGTGTCGGGCGATGTGGTGGAATCCAACAAATGCCTGTCATGCCCGACTTTACGTCGGGCATCCAGAGCCAATTGCGCATGCGTATGTAATCAGCTCACGGACGACTTGGCCGCGAGCCGCGGCGTGATGGCGGCGAGCAAGGCTTGCGGATCGACGCCGAGAGGCTGGAGATCGACACGCAAGAGGTGGCCGCCCGCCACGCGCCAGGGGCGATATTGCAGGCGGCGCAAGCCCCCCGCGGGCGCCGCCGTCATGACGGATTTCAGCGCCTCGGCATCGACCTCGAGCACGAGCTCGGGCAGCGTCGTCTTGCCGAGCTTGCGCTCTTCCACCCGCGCGGCCTTGATGCCCTTCCAGCCGACGAGGCCGAGCCCGTCGAGAAAGAAGCCGTACTCGCTCACCGACAGCGCCGTTGCGAGCTGGCGCACCAGCGGCCAGTTGTGGAGCGCGATGAGGAGCGCCAGGACCGCGGCGACCCAGAGCGCCGCGCTGTTCGCGCCTTGCGCCGCGATCGCGAGCACGACGGCGACGACAAGCCCGCCATAGGCGAGCGGCGCGCCCGCCTCGAACTTGTAGTAGGCCGAGAGTGCGTTGGTGGAGGCTCTTTCATCGCTCATGGCATGCCCTCTTGGCGTGGCGCGGGACCGAGCGCGCCGGTTTGCGCGCGCTGGCGCAGAAGATGATCGGCAAGCACGCAGGCCATCATCGCCTCGCCCACGGGCACGGCGCGAATGCCCACGCAGGGATCATGGCGCCCCTTGGTCACGATGTCGGTCTCCTTCCCCTGCGCGATCGATAGTCTTGCGCGGCGTCAGGATGGACGAGGTCGGCTTCACCGCAAAGCGCGCCACGATGTCCTGCCCCGACGAGATGCCGCCCAAAATGCCGCCGGCATTGTTGGCGAGAAAGGTTGGGCCTTTATTGCCGGCGCGCATCTCGTCGGCGTTCTCTTCGCCGGAAAACGCCGCGGCGGCAAAGCCCGCGCCGATCTCGACGCCCTTGACCGCATTGATGCTCATGAAGGCCGCCGCGAGATCCGCATCGAGCTTGCCATAGACGGGCGCGCCGAGCCCCGCGGGCACGCCTTCGGCCACCACCTCGATCACGGCGCCGCAGGAGGAGCCCTTCCCGCGCACCTCTTCGAGAAATTTTGCGAACGCTTCCGCGGCCTGCGCGTCCGGGCACCAAAAGGGATTGCGCGCGGTCTCCGCCCAGTCGAAGCGCGCGCGCTCGATCTTCAAGGGTCCCATCTGGACGAGCGCGCCGCGGATCGTGACTTTGCCCAACAGGTGATCGAGCACCTTGCGCGCAATGGCGCCGGCTGCCACGCGCGCGGCGGTCTCGCGCGCCGATTGCCGCCCGCCGCCGCGATAATCGCGGATGCCGTATTTTGCGTCGTAGGTGTAATCGGCGTGGCCCGGGCGATATTTATCGCGGTTGTCGGTGTAGTCCTTCCCGCGGGCGTCGACATTCTCGATGACGAGGCTGATGGGCGTGCCGGTGGTGAGCGGTACCGCCATGCGCTCGTCCTGAAACGTGCCGGACAAGATGCGCACGGCGTCGGGCTCGCGGCGCTGGCTCACATATTTGGAGCCGCCGGGCTTTCGCTTGTCGAGCCAATGCTGGATGTCGGCCTCCACGAGCGGAATGCCGGGCGGGGTGCCGTCCACGACGCAGCCGAGCTCCGGCCCGTGACTCTCGCCCCAGGTCGTGACGCGGAACAAATGGCCGAAAGTGTTGTGCGACATGTCGTGTTCTAGCGCATTTCGCGCCGGGCCGGGCGGCCTCTATTCCTCGCGCACGACGGAGATGTCGGGCGCGTCCTCGGCCTTCATGCCGACGATGTTGTAGCCGCCGTCCACATGGTGCACCTCGCCCGTCACCGCGCTGCCGAGATCGCTGAGGAGATAGAGCGCGGCGTTGCCCACCTCCTCGATGGTGACGTTGCGGCGCAAGGGCGAATTGAGCTCGTTCCATTTGAGAATGTAGCGGAAGTCGCCGATGCCCGAGGCCGCGAGCGTGCGAATGGGGCCCGCGGAGATCGCGTTCACGCGGATGCGCTTTTTTCCCAAGTCTTCGGCGAGATAGCGGACGGAGGCCTCGAGCGCGGCCTTGGCCACGCCCATGACGTTGTAATGAGGCACGACCTTTTCGGACGCCGTGATAGGTCAGCGTGAGCAAGCTCCCGCCTTCCGCCATCAAGGCCTCCGCGCGCCGCGCGAGCGCCGTGAAGGAGTAGCAGGAGATGTTCAGCGTCATGGCGAAGTTGTCGAGGCTCGTCTCGATATAGCGGCCCTTGAGCTGGTCCTTGTCGGAGAAGGCGATGGCATGGACGAGAAAGTCGAGCTTGCCCCAAGCCTCGGAAAGCTGGGCGAAGACGGCGTCCATGGAGGCGGCGTCGGTGACGTCGCAAGGCAGCACGAGCGAGGAGCCCGCCTGCTCCGCGAGCGGGGTCACGCGCTTCTTCAAGGCCTCGCCCTGATAGGTGAAGGCGAGGCCGGCGCCCGCGC
>CAWJRW010000007.1:0-7693 GCA_963845385.1 uncultured Alphaproteobacteria bacterium | reverse complement strand
CTGTTTTGTTCGTAGTCAACGCCCTGCGAAATTGTAAGGGCCTAGACCGCCAGCGAGGCCGGAAAGGAATCGCACGTGTCGGGTCGAATCCAGCACAACATCCCTCAATCGCTCTTACGCGGGTTTGGAAAGCGAAAGGGGGATTTTACGCAGGTTGCCGTCTATTCAAAAAGCCATGGCGTCTTCACGCGCTCAACGGGCGGGATCGCTGCACAGCGGGACTTTTATTCAGAACCTACTGAAGATGTGCGCACAGAAACTTTAGATGACAAGATAACCCAGTATGAAAGCCAGTTAGCAAGTCGACTAGCAGAATTTCGGGAAAGCCCGTTGAGTCGAGCAGTAGACCCTCGTGCCGCTGCAGAAATCGTGATCCATCTATGTGTGCGGAACGCACATTTACGAAGTTCATTCTCGGTAGCTGCTGGTGAGGTAATTAACGGCGCAACATCTATGATGCTGGATAGTCACCGTGCTCGCAAACTCTTTGGCCTGGAGGGAGCTGCACCAACTCGAGCAATCAAGGAGGCGATTGGGAAGCTTTATTGCCAATTTCGTACTCAGCTTAAGCAACGTGGAGTATCGAAATCAAAATTTGAACGGTGGGCGTTTTCTTACATGAGAGACCAGTTCGAAGGAATTCACGGTGAGATCGCACTCACGATGCGCGGCTTCTTAGTCGGGCTGGAAAGCCGGACAACAGAGATGACGCGAAAGGCTCACAATTCAGTTCTCGAAGAAAATCTCATTCCGAGTGCTCGTATTGAAGACCTGCAGCGACTTGTTTGGTACATTGAGACTGGACCGCCCGCCGGACTTGTTCTTCCAGATTGCGTAGCGATCGGCGTCATCGGCGGGACCTATCGGCCCCTTTCGTATACCGAGAAGGACGCCGCAAGCGCTGTTATTATGCCACTGAGTCACGATCGACTCCTCATGGGTTGCCGAAACTGCAATATCGAGGCCGTCCCGCCACAAATCAACGAGACATTTGCAACTTGCTGCTGGGAGTTTTTTGTCGCTCGCGATCGCACTGAGGAATTCGACCAGTTGGTCACGAGAATTGGAGAGCGCACGCGTTCATTGATCAATGAGGCGCTCCGTGACGCTTTCTCTCCCTACGAATGAGCGCGCCTGAAATACTCACTCCGCTGGCACTGCCGCCGCCTCTTCCTCTTCCGTGGGCGGGACGGACGGGGCGCAGGAGAAAGGCGTGTGATCGCCGGGGCCTGAGACATTGGGTGCGCCAGCGGCGATTATCTTGCTGCTGCGGTCGCCGGTCAGGCCGTTACGGGGAGCAACTCGAAGACGCGTCCGTGCTTTGCTGCAGAGGCGATGTCACCTTTGCGGAGGGCAATGCGCACCGCATCAAGCTTTTGTGCGTCTTGAACCGAGAGATAGGGCGACCAGCCACCCTCGTCCTCGATGAGGTCGACGGAAATCTCGGCCGCGTATTTTCCCTCACGAACGAGCTTGAGGGTCCGTCTACTCATCGCTGCTTCCGCTTCGAACGTCGCACTCACTCCGCGGGCACAGTCGCTGCCTCTTCCTCTTCCGTGGGCGGGGCGGCGGGGCGGACGGGGCGCAGCAGAAAGGCGGGCGTGTGCTCGCCGAAGCTCACGATGGTGTCGCCCGGTTTGTGCGGCGGGTGCGCCTCGTGGTCGTGCCGAGGTCTCCCATGCAGCTGCGCGGGCGCGGCGGTGTGACGCGCGCCCGAAGCGTTGTGTCTTTCAGGTCGTCTTTCGGGACGTCTCTCGGGGCGTCTTTCCTGCACGCGCGGCTCGTGCCGCGGGTCAGGATGCACAAGGGGTTGGTCTTCTTGCGCAGGCGCTGGCCCCGCAGCAGGTAAGGCATCTGCCTCATGCGCGGGTATGGGCGTGCGGGAGGCTTCGCCACGGCGGCGACCGTCATTGCGGCCACGCCCGCCACGCCCGCCACGCGAACGCGCGCCGCTTTTCGGCGCGGGCTCGCTTTCGGCGATGGCGGAGGGCGCGATGCCGAGGTCGTCTTCACGCGGCAGCGTGCGATTGAGCATTTTCTCGACGGCGGCGAGCGATTTCCGGTCGTGGGGCGTGCACAGCGTGATGGAGCGGCCCGAGCGGCCGGCGCGTCCCGTGCGCCCGATGCGGTGGATGTAATCCTCCGCATGCATGGGCACGTCGAAATTGAAGATGTGGCTCACCTCGGGAATGTCGAGGCCGCGCGCGGCGACGTCGCTCGCCACCAAGAGCATGATCTCGCCCTTGCGGAAGGATTCGAGCGTCAGCGTGCGCGCGCGCTGGTCCATGTCGCCATGAAGCGCCGCCACCGAAAAGCCCGAGCGCTCCAGCGCGCGGTAGAGCGCCGCCACCTCGCGCTTGCGGTTGCAGAAGATGATGGCGTTCTTCACGCCCTCGCGCTTGATGAGGCGGCGCAGCGCCTCGCGCTTTTCCTTGTCGCCCACGAGGCAGACGCTTTGCGTCACGGTCTCGGCCGCGGTCGCCTGCGGCGTCACCTCGATGCGCACCGGGTTCTGCAGGAAGGAATTGGTGAGCCGCTGAATTTCCGGCGGCATGGTGGCGGAATAGAACAGCGTCTGGCGCGTGAAGGGGATGAGCTTGCAGATGCGCTCGACGTCCGGGATGAAGCCCATGTCGAGCATGCGGTCGGCTTCGTCGATGACGAGGATCTCGATGCTGCTGAGCAAGAGCTTGCCGCGCTCGGAATGGTCGAGCAGGCGGCCGGGCGTGGCGACGAGGATGTCGACGCCGCGGTCGAGCTTGGTGTCCTGGTCGCCATAAGCGACGCCGCCGATCAAGAGGCCGACGGTGAGCTTGTGATTCTTGCCGAGCTTCTCGAACTCCTCCACCACCTGCGCCGCAAGCTCGCGCGTCGGCTCCAGGATCAGCGAGCGCGGCATGCGCGCGCGCGCCCGTCCGCGCGACAGCTTGCAGATCATGGGCAGGCAGAAGGAGGCGGTTTTGCCGGTGCCCGTCTGGGCGATGCCGATGAGATCACGGCCGGCGAGAACTTCGGGGATGCCCTTTTCCTGGATCGGCGTCGGGATCGTGTAACCGGCATCCCTGACCGCAACCAGGACCTCGGGGCTGAGGCCTAGACTGTCGAAACTCATGCTTTCTCGATTATGTGCCCCAACTCGTTAACACCCGGCCCATGCCGGGGGGAGGGAGCCTTGCGCTTCTTGCGCGTCATATTGCCATGCAACATAGGGTGCTTTGGCCGGAAGTCAATGTTGTAGGTCCGCCGGCCGTCGCCCTCCGGTTGCGGTGACTGGGCCCGAGAGCCTGTGTAACGTGGCTGTCGCGATGCTCCGCCATAAAGGCGGGACGCATGGGTCATGGAGGGGGATATGGGGCAATTGCACGTTGGTCGCGTGGGTTTTGCGTTCGGTCTGTTGCTTGGGCTTATGCATGCCGGCTGGTCCGCGCTCGTCTGGGCGGGCAAGGCCCAGGCGCTGCTCGACTTCTATTTCAAGCTGCACTTCCTGAGCAATCCGCTCGAGGTGCAGGCCTTCTCCTTCGTGACGGCGAGCACGCTCGTCGGCATCACCTTCGGTGTCGGTTTCGTCATCGGCATGGTGTTCGGCATTCTGTGGAACGCGATGTTCGGCCACGCCAAGCCTGGCGCGAAGAAAGCCGCATCGTCGGCGCCCGCCGCGCAATCCCCGGCCGCCGCGCATTAGCGGAACGTCTGTCGATAACGTTGAGGCGGCCCTCTCGCGGCCGCCTCAGCATTTTCAAATATCCAGCGCCTTGGCGAAGGGCGCTTTCTAGGCGGCTTCGAGCGCGCGCCTGACGATCTCCGGCTCATGCGCAATGACCCGGAGATAGGCACGCACGGTCGCATCCGGCTCGCGGCGGCCCTGTTCCCAATCGCGCAGTGTCGCGAGCGGAATGCCGTAGCGCGCTGCGAAGACGGCTTGGGATAGTTTAAGACGCTTGCGGAGCGCCGCCACATTGACGGGCTCAACCTCGTACCAGGGTCGGAATTGCCTGAGCTCGCGCATGGTGAGCTTTGGCACGTCGCGATCGGGCTTGTAGGCCGCGGGGCTGTCGGCTTTGGTTGGATCGAAACGCGGCTTGACTACGCGCCCCCGGATGCGCAGCTTGCCGTCAGCGCCACGGATCGCCCGAACGATAGGCGTCTTTTTCCTGGTCATCGGCCTTCCTCGCCGAGATAATTCGAATCCTGACGCCGCGCGTCGTGAAGGCGACGAAATACACGTCGCCCTCGATTATGCCGATCACCTGATGCCGCGTCTCGCCGTAGTCCCTTCGCGCATCGACACGGTCAAGCCGATTGGGGTCTTCGAATACGGCGGAAACAAATTCGAAATCAAAGCCGCGCTCACGGAAACAACGAGCGCTCTTCGCTTTATCCCATTCGAACTCGCCCATGGGCAGCTCCGGCAACTATACGGCATTGCCGTATAGTTGTCGATTGCGCATCGGCCGCTCAGATGTCGAGCGCCTTGGCGAAGGGCGCCTTCTCCTGAATGAACTGAAAGCGCAGCTCGGGCTTCTTGCCCATGAGCGCTCGACGAGATCGGCCGTCTCGCCGGCGGCGTCCTTGGCGAGCACGACGCGGAGCAGCGTGCGGCTGCCGAGCTTCATGGTGGTCTCCTTGAGCTGGGCGGGCAGCATCTCGCCGAGCCCCTTGAAGCGGCTCACCTCGACTTTCGCGCTCGCCTTGAACTCGCTCTTGACCAGCGCCTCGCGATGCTTCTCGTCGCGGGCGTAGAGCGACTTGGCGCCCTGCGTCAGCCGGTAGAGCGGCGGCAGCGCGAGAAAGAGATGCCCGCCGCGGATGAGGTCCGGCATCTCGCGATAGAAGAAGGTGAGGAGGAGCGAGGCGATGTGGGCACCGTCAACATCGGCGTCCGTCATCACGATTACCTTGTCGTAGCGCAGATCGGCCTCGCGGTAGCGCGCGCCCGTGCCGCAGCCCAAGGCCTGAAGGAGATTGTTGAGCTCCTGGTTCTGCTCGAGCTTGCCCGCCGTGGCGCTCGCCACGTTGAGGATCTTGCCGCGCAGCGGCAGCACGGCCTGGGTCGCGCGGTCGCGGGCCTGCTTGGCCGAGCCGCCGGCGCTATCACCTTCGACGATGAAGATCTCGGCGCCCTCGGCCGCGGCTTGCGTGCAATCGGCGAGCTTGCCCGGCAGGCGGAGCTTGCGCGTTGCGCGTCTTGCGCGCGACGTCTTTCTCTTGTTTGCGGCGCAGGCGCTCCTCCGCGCGCTCGACGAGAAAGTCGAGAAGCCGTCCCGCTTGCCCCGGCGCATCGGCGAGCCAGTGGTCGAAATGGTCCTTGATGGTGGTCTCGACCAGGCGCTGGGCCTCCGCGCTCGACAGGCGCTCCTTGGTCTGGCCCTGGAACTCCGGATTGCGCACGAAGACGGAGAGGAGCCCGGCGAGGCTTGCCATCACGTCGTCGGCTGCGACGAGGCCGACCTTCTTGTTCTGCGCGCGCTCGCCATAGTCCCGCAGGGCTTTCACGAGCGCCGCGCGCAAGCCCGCCTCATGCGTGCCGCCTTCGGGCGTCGGGATGGTGTTGCAATAGGAATTGAGGAACGGCTCGCCATGGACGAGGAAGGTGAGCGCCCATTCGACGGTCTCGCCGTCGTTGTTGCGCCTCACGCCCGTGAAAGCCTGCGGCACCACGGTTTCCGTGTCCTCGAGGCTCGCGGCGAGAAAGTCCGCGAGCCCGCCGGGAAAGTGCAAAACCTCCGTAGGCGGAATATCGCTGCCCTCGAGCAGGCTCTCGGGGCAGCTCCAGCGGATCTCGACGCCGCGGAAGAGATAGGCCTTCGAGCGCGCCATGCGGTAAAGCCTTCGCGGATCGAAGTGCTGCGCCTTGAAGATCTGCGGATCGGGCCTGAAGGCGACGCGCGTGCCGCGCCGGTTTTGCACCGGGCCCTTGTCCTTGAGCTTCGAGGTCGGCCCGCCCCGCGCGTAAGTCTGCACATAGAGCTTGCGGTCGCGCGCGACTTCCACCTCGAGCCATTCGGACAAGGCGTTGACGACGGAGAGCCCGACGCCATGCAGCCCGCCCGCGGTCTTGTAGGCCTTCTCCGAGAATTTCCCGCCCGAATGGAGCGTGGTGAGGATGATTTCCAGCGCCGATTTCGGCTTGAACTTGGGATGAGGATCGACGGGAATGCCGCGGCCGTTGTCGCTCACCGTGAGCGTGCCGTCCTCCCCGAGCGTCATCTCGATGCGCGAGGCGTGTCCCGACACCGCCTCGTCCATGGCGTTGTCGAGCACTTCGGCGGCCAGATGATGCAGCGCCCGCTCGTCGGTGCCGCCGATATACATGCCGGGCCTGCGGCGCACGGGCTCGAGGCCCTCCAGGACCTCGATGTCCTTGGCGGTGTAACTCTGGTCTTTCCCGACCTTGCCGGCCGCGTCGAAAAGATCGCGGCCCCGGCCCCGGCCCCGGGACATGCGCTTCATCTCGTTCATGCTCATAGCTGACCGCGCGCGCCGAATCGCGAACAGAGAATAGCAAGTAGGAAAGCCGGGGCGGGGGGCGGGGCGGCAAAAGTTGAGCCCCGCGCGCTCGCAAGCGCCTGCGGGGCTCGATTTTGGAGCCTCAGGCTCCACTTTTTCGGCTTGATGCCAATATCACGGCTGCGTGCGCCGCACGCTATGGCCGTCTTTCGTCCTGACTGTCGGGACTTACAAACGCTTGTCCGGGGGAGTCATATTCCTAACCTCCCATGTCCAAGACTGTGACCAAAGTAGGTTAGCGCAGGGCGGGGGCGCGTCAACTATCGTCCGTATGCGGATGATATCCGCGGAGATTACCGCCGGTAAGCCTTGGCCGCCCGCCCCGCACCTCAAACGGCGGCCGAGGGCCTTGCCTTGACGCGCTCGAACCAGGCCGTGACGTTTTTCAGCGCCGGATCGAGCGGCTGGCCCATGGTCGTGAAGAAGGACATCATGCTGTAAAGCAGCACGTCGGCGAGGCTGAAGCGGCTCCCCGCGATCCAGGTCTTGCCCTCGAGCTGCGTGTCGAGCCATTTCAGATTGTCGGCCGCCTGCCGCTTCAGGCCGGGCGCCGCGTCGGGCTCGGTGTGAATGCGCGACTTGAAGAGCTGCAATCCCTCGCCGAAGCGGAAGCCGTTGGCCATGGGCTCGCAATCATGAGATCGACCTTGCGCGTCCACATGCGCGTCTCCGCGCGTTCCTCGGGCGTCGTGCCGATGAGCGGCTTTTGCGGAAACTTCTCCTCGAGATACTCGCAGATCGCGGTGACCTCAGAAACGCAGCGGCCGCTGTCGGTCTCGAGCGTCGGAAGCTGGCCCGTCGGGTTGCGCTTCAGGTGCGCCGCCTGCCGGTTTTCGCCGTTCTGAGATCGACTGTGACCTTCGGCAAGTCGATGCCCTTTTCGGCCATGAACATGCGCACGACTTTTGGATTGGGTCCAAGGCCGTCATAGAGCTTCACGAGTTCCCCCCGTTGTGATGGCGGCGCCCACGTAAGCAGAAAACGCGAAGGCCCACAATGCGACGCGCAGCAACCGCCGCGCGTGCGAGGCGGTTCTTGGAGCTGGTTTGATTATTCACCTCATCCTTCGAGACGGCGCCCTTCGCTGCGCTCAGGCCGCCTCCTCAGGATGAGGCGATGAAGCTTATTCCCTCATCCTGAGGAGCGAGGCGCGCAAGCGCCGAGCGTCTCGAAGGGTGAAGAACGA
>CAWJRW010000006.1:1492500-2186882 GCA_963845385.1 uncultured Alphaproteobacteria bacterium | reverse complement strand
GGGCTGGGCCCTTCGAGGGTTCGCACGACATCGACCCGGTTGAATTCCCCTTCACCCCGGCCGTCTCCCCGGTAGGGCTTTGCACAATAAGAGTCGGAGCCCATTGAGTTTTTGTGCGGATTGGATCTCTGCACAAAAACGTGACGAGGTAAGCGAACGCAACCATCGCGATTTTCGCAAGCTCTCGTATACCATGGCTTGCGGACGGGGCAATTCGTGGCATGTCTCCAGAAGCGGAGTATCTTGCGTGGCGGAAATTGCCGCACGTGGGCTGTTCTTTCGCCCGAACTATAGCTTTGCGTCCTGCCGACTACGGTCAGCAGTTTGCTCTGATGAAGACAGCCGGTGGCGCCGCCGCGCTCGCGGCGGAGATTGCTGCCAAGTCCGAAGCTTTATCCAAGACCCGGCGGTTTCAGCGGCAGTCATCCTTTTCACCGACCGGCCATCTCTTGAGGTCCTTGCGCGGGCTATGCTTGAGCTTGGAGGCCGTCCCGGATGGACTGTGACCCCGTCGCCACTTGAAAACAACGCGGTCGGCAACATGATTGCCCTTCGTGTCGCTCGCGCGATTCCATTTGGTGACACATTCTGCCCGTCCGAGGCGTTGGTGCTCGGACCGTTTGCAGAATTTCCACCAACTCGCCGAGCGCCCATAGCCGCGTTTGAGATTTACGTGGGTGTTCCGCGAGAATTTGATCCAAAGACCGGCGATCCAACAACAAAGGCGAATTTGGCTCACATGGAAATGAACCTGCCGACCCACGCTGCGTTCGAGAACATGTGGTCAATTTCGATCGCCGGGCGCTTAAAGTCGCTCGGTGACAAAGAGGATAATCGAGCGAAAGCGAAGATCACCCTTGTGATCCCCTTACCGCTTGCACAGCAATTGGGATGCGCTTGATGAGACACTCTGTTCTGGTGGTCGGCCACGCCGACGCCGACGGTCATATCATCACAGAACAAGTCCGGAGAAATCTCGCACTTATTGACACGTTCGATGTCAAAACGGTCGTTGATCCATTGCGGACGAAGGACCACAAGGCATGGATGAAATTAGAAACGCTCACGGAAATCGACGACTCCGACATCGTCTTTTTCGTCGACATGATGTTTGCACCGGCAAGAATTGCGTGGAAGAATCGAAAGCGCTTGTGGACTTCGTCAACGAGCATCGAGACAAGCAGTTCTTCCTTATCGACCATCACCCTCTTCCGTTACGACGACTTGAGGCAGCAGACAATCTGCGGGTGATCTATCGTCCGGATGTGTTTAACTGCGTCGTAGGGCCGCGTTCTGGAATGATGGTCGTTGCAGCGCTCTGTGAGAATCGAAAGTTCCAAGGTCTCCGATATCAAGGAACCCGTTCATGAGGTTCTTGCGCTCGGCGTTCGCAGGGCGGCTGCGCACGGTGGGAGTCTTCCTGGAAAAATGCTATCGGCACTTCTCAAATTCAATTCCTGGTCCGAAATTCTAGACTTGGGACAAGACAGCCGAGAGTTTCACTATTTACCGCGCGGGAGAAGGGCGATAAACCAACCACGATCAGAAGTCTTAAGACTGGTGGAGCAGACTGCCTCAAGACTGCTCGCCCAGGACCGAACGGGCGCACGAAATTCGGTACTGCACAGCAAGAGGAACCTTGCCATGGCCTACGACCTGGATGCTGTCCAGAGAGTCATTTACGTATGAAAATGGAAAGCGTACGCAACTCAGAAATGAACCGGTCCAATCAAGAGACTTGGAGGCCATTATAACTCTTTTGGAAGTTGCTGCGCTGTCGCTAACGACAGTCCCTGGCGCAACGTTTACGCGCGCACAATTGATTGCCGAGGCGCGCAGAATTGGTGGCGATGAAATCGATCTACAAGAAAGAGGATATTGACATCGTCCTCAAGAAACAGAGCTTTCTACAGCGCGTTGGAGGCGAACTGCGCTTGCGATAGATCAAGCTAATTTTCTCGACGAGATCGCCGCGTGGCCAATGCCGAGGTCATGGGCCGAAGAAAAAACAGCGGTAGTGTTAGCTCAGTCTTTGCCTACGAGCCTGAGGCGCGGACGCTCAGTATACTGACTGACGAATTCGTCTTTTGTCAGCATCAACAGGCGTGCCATATCATCCGGAGAGTAACGCAATTTTTTCATATGATGGGCAATTGCCTCAGACAGGGTGGATGGTTTCTCGACAGGCAGCGGGAACGGCTCCCCGAATTTCCCATATCCGGCCTTACTGTATTGAACGTTTAGTCGCATGTTAGAGATTCGGTGTAACCACCTTCAAGCGGCTGGCTTGAACGATCAGCGCCTTAATGGAAACCTTCCAGTACTGCTTCGCGCGTCCCAGTCTTGGAAGCGTCGGATAGGCGATATACGAGCGCACTTCCTTTGCTGGCGTCAAAAGCTCAGCAGCAAACTCGTCCGCCTGCTCCTCCATTGCATCGTCATTTTCTGGATGGTTATGGCAGATTAGGTGTGCGATTTCGTGCGCCAGGGTAAATCTATATCTGTCGCCTGGCATAATTGAATTCATAAATATGAGTGGAGGCATTCCAGGCAGTCGAAAGCTCAACGCGTCAAGCCGTGGCGTTCCGAAATCGATTTGGATGACAACGGCGCCAGCCTGCTCCACGACATCAGTAAGATTTTCGATGGGACCGCGCGGAAGCATCCAGTGGCCCCTTATGTGTCGGGCGGCGTCACGAGGTGACCACTGGTTCCTTTCAAGATCGACGATTGGAAACTCTTTAGTGATCGGCACTTCGAACGACTTCAATAATCGATCAAGATGAATACGGCGGATGTTTATGTCCGCCTCTATCTTGGCGAGCACCTTTGCACCCAAACTTGCACGTCTCCGATAATGAAATGGCGGTAGCCCGTGAGGTGTTTCAGCAGAATAGAGAAACTCTTCAGGAAATCCCAAGGCACCGGATAGAGCATCGACGGTTTCGGCTGTTGGGTCCGGCGTGAGCCCGTTCTCGATTTTGGAGATCAGCGCCTGCGTAACGCCTGCCTGATTTGCAAGCTCACCTTGAGTAAATCCTCGAGCGGCCCGCGCTACCCGAAACATGGCGCGGTTGAATGCTCTTGTCATGAGTACGTTCAGTCGCCGGTTTTGCGGCGCTCCTCCCTGAACGGCAATCTCTTCGGCGTTATGTCAACCCAAGTGCATTCAGTGTCACCTTCCACAATCTGTGAAACCCACAGACCACGGGGGCGGCGCACAGTCACACGTTCCACGCACGAGAATGCAGCATCCGGTTGGTAGCCGAGAACCAACCTGGTAGCGGCCAACGGTACGCCCGGTAAATCCCTCTGCGCGTCGAACTCTGCCTGTTGTCCGGAGGTATGGTTGCGCCAGCGACCGTTTGCATCGACTTTCTTCGCCCAAATCAATAGACAGTCCCGAATGTTGAGCACGTTGAGGGAATTGCGAATCTTGAGAAAGTGAAATCCGGGCTCGTCGGCAAACTCGCGCTCGATACCTTGCCATACATGGCAGTACACATTGTTTGCCGTGGCCCGATCGGTATGCTCAGCCCGAGCCTTCGGCGTGTATTCGGCGTTGTACAGGTCGATGGCAGTGCCAAAGATGGGATACATGCGCCCGAGGTGCGGCTTCAAGAGCGCCATAATTTCGTTTTGTTCGGGATCGCCATCGTGGTCCATAGAGCGCCCTCGCATCTGCACTTTCAGGATGTGCCCCACGTGGAAAGTTGTCAACGAAAAATATAACCGAAAATATATTGGCCCCGGCGCAGCGGCGGGCCTTTTTGTGCAGCCTCACCTGTTTTTGTGCAGCTTGGGGTTCTTGTGCAAAGCCCCCGGGTGGGGAGAGGAGGAGCGGTGTGCACGCCACTCGCTTGCCCTCTCCCCTTGGGGAGAGGGACAGGGTTAGGGCGTGCGCGATCGCTTTTAAGTCAATCGCGCCCTAAATCTCGAAGGCGGCGAGCGCCGCCATGGCGAGGATGTCGTTGACCGAGCCGCTCAAGGGCGCGATCTGCACCGGCCGTCCGAGGCCGACCAGGATCGGTCCGATGAGCGGTCGCCCCGCCCAGGAGCTGGACGAGCTTGGTCGAGATCGAGGCCGAGTGGATCGGCCGGCATGATGAGCACGTTCGCCGAATCCGAAAGCCGGCAGAAGGGATAGAGCGCGCGCGCTTCGGGCTTCAGCGCCACGTCGGGCGACATTTCGCCGTCGAACTCGAAATCGACGCCGCGCGTTTCGAGAATGCTCACCGCCTCGCGGATGCGCAGCGAGCGCTCGCCCGGCGGATGGCCGAAATTCGAATAGGCGAGAAAGGCGACGCGGGGCTCGGCGCCTAGCCTTCGCGCCACGCGTGCGGTCTGCTGCGGCGATTTCGGCGAGATCGAGCGCGGTCGGCATCTCGTTGACGTTGGTGTCCGCGACAAAGAGCATGCGCCCGCGCGAGAGCAGAGCGACACGCCGATCACATGCTCGCCGTCGCGCGGCTCGATCACGCGCTGCACGTCTTGGAGCGCCACGGAATAGCTGCGCGTCACGCCCGTCACCATGGCGTCAACCTGCCCGAGCAAGAGCATGCAGGCGGAAAAGACGTTGCGGTCGTTGTTGGTGAGGCGCAGGCAGTCGCGGTGGAGATAGCCCTTGCGCTGCAGCTTCTCGTAGAGCATGTCGGCGTATTCGTAGGCCCGGGGCGAGGTGCGCACGTCGTGGATCTCGATCTCTTCGGATTCCGGCACGCCGAGCGCGCGCAGATTGCTGAGCACCTGCGCCTCGCGCCCGATGAGGATGGGCGTGCCGAGGCCCGCGTGACGGAAGGCGAGCGCCGCGCGCACGACGCTTTCCTCCTCGCCCTCGGCGAAGACGACGCGTTTGGGCGACAGCCGCACGCGCTCGGTGATCATCTGCAAAAGCCCTGCCGTCGGATCGAGCCTTTGGGAGAGCTGGTTCTCGTAGGCCTCGAGGTCGACGATCGGCCGGCGCGCCACGCCCGAATCCATCGCCGCGCGCGCCACCGCGAGCGGCACATGGCTGATGAGCCTGGGATCGAAGGGCACGGGCAATATGTATTCCGGCCCGTATTTGGGGCGCGGGCCGGCGTAAGCCGTCGCCACCTCGTCGGGCACGTCGGCGCGCGCGAGCTCGGCCAGCGCATGGGCCGCGGCGATCTTCATCTCTTCGTTGATGGCGCGCGCGCGCACATCGAGCGCGCCGCGGAAGATGTAGGGAAAGCCCAAGACGTTGTTCACTTGGTTCGGGTAGTCCGAGCGTCCCGTGGCCATGATGGCGTCGTCGCGCACCGCCTGAACTTCTTCCGGCGAAATCTCGGGATCCGGGATTGGCGAGCGCGAAGATGATGGGCTTGTCCGCCATCGTCTTCACCATGGCTTGCGTCACGGCGCCCTTGACCGAAAGGCCGAGAAAGACATCCGCGCCCTTCATGGCGTCGGCGAGCGTCCGCGCGCCTTGGTATCGACGGCGTGGGCGGACTTCCATTGATTGACGTCCGCGCGGCCGCGGAAGATCACGCCTTTGGAATCGCACAGGATGGCGTGCTCGTGCGGCAGCCCCATGGCCTTGATGTGCTCGAGGCAGGCGATGCCCGCAGCACCCGCGCCGTTCACCACCAGGCGGCATTCGCGGATGTCGCGGCCCGTGAGCTCGAGCGCGTTGATGAGCGCGGCCGAGGTGATGATGGCGGTGCCGTGCTGGTCGTCGTGGAAGACCGGGATGTCCATGAGCTCGCGCAGGCGCTGCTCGATGACGAAGCAGTTCGGGCGCGCTGATGTCTTCCAGATTGATGCCGCCGAAGGTCGCGCCGAGATAGCGCACGCAATTGACGAAGGCATCCGCATCCGTCGTGTCGACCTCGAGATCGATGGCGTCGACGTCGGCGAAGCGCTTGAAGAGAACGGCCTTGCCCTCCATGACGGGCTTGGAGGCGAGCGCGCCGAGATCGCCGAACCCCAGGATCGCCGTGCCGTTCGAGATGACGGCCACGAGATTGCCCTTGGTGGTGTAGTCGAAGACCGCGTCCGGGTCGTTGGCGATGGCGCGCACGGGGGCGGCCACGCCCGGCGTATAGGCGAGCGAGAGATCCCGCTGCGTTGCCATGGGCTTGGAGGGAACGATTTCGAGCTTGCCGGGCCTGCCCTCGACGTGGAAGCGGAGCGCCTCCTCGTCCGTGTAATGGCGTCTTCTCTGGGGCATAAACCGTCCTTATGATTCGTCGTCGCCGGCGCGCCCTGGACCACGACTCCAATAGCCTGCGCTTGCGGACGCGCTCAAGCGGCCGTCCCGGCGCCTCTCTTTTTGGGCGCGTTTGAAGCCTTGCTGCCTAGCTCTGCACCATGAGCCAAACCGAACGAACGACCATGACCCGCGCCCTGCCCCAAGCGGTGCAAGAGAACGGCGAGAGCGCGGCCGCCGCCGCCGCCGCTGCCACCGGCGAAGGCGCGAGCCCGGTGATCGCCCAATATCTCGCGCTCAAGGCCGAGCATCGGGACTATCTCCTTTTCTTCCGCATGGGCGATTTCTACGAGCTGTTCTTCGAGGATGCGGCCGAAGCCGCCCGCGCGCTCGACATCGCGCTCACGCGCCGCGGCAAGCATCAGGGTGCCGACATTCCCATGTGCGGCGTGCCGGTGCACGCGGTGGACGGCTATCTCGCGCGCCTCGTTCGCCAGGGCTTCAAGGTCGCCATCTGCGAGCAGATGGAAGACCCGGCCGAGGCCCGCCGGCGCGGCGGCAAGGCCGTGGTGGCGCGCGAGGTCGTGCGCATCGTGACGCCGGGCACGCTGTCGGAGGATGCGCTGCTCGAGCCCGGCCGGCACAATTTTCTCGCGGCGCTCGCGCGCGTGGGCGGACGCGGCGGCGACTACGCGCTGGCCTGGCTCGATCTTTCCACCGGCGACTGCCATGTGATGGGCTCGGCGCCCGAGCGCTTGTCCGCCGATCTCGCGCGGCTCCGCCCGGGCGAGCTTCTCTACGCGGACACGCTCGCGAGCGAGCTTGCGCTCTTCGCGCTCATCAAGGAGGGCGCGCGCGCGCAGACGGCGCTGCCCTCCGCGCGCTTCGACAGCGCCAATGCCGCGCGCTCGTTCAAGGAAATCTATGGCGTCGCCGCGGCCGAGGGCTTGGGCGATTTTGCGCGCGCCGAGCTTGCGGCGCTGGGCGCGCTCCTGGATTACGTGGTGCTGACGCAAAAGGGCCACCTGCCGCGCCTGAAACCGCCGCGGCGCGAGCTTGCGGGCACGACGCTCGTCATCGATGCCGCGACGCGCGCCAATCTCGAGCTGATGGAAAGCTTGGGCGGCGAGCGGCGGACGAGCCTTCTTGCCACCATCGACCGCACCGTGACGAGCGCGGGCGCGCGCCTCATCGCCCTGCGGCTGCTCGCGCCGCTCACCGATGTCGCGGCCATTCACCGGCGGCTCGACGCGGTGGATTTCTTCGTGAACGAAGACGGGCTGCGCCAAGACGTGCGCGATCACTTGCGGCGCGCGCCGGATGTCGCACGCGCGCTGCAACGCTTGGCGCTCGACCGCGGCGGTGCGCGGGAGCTCGCAAGCTTGCGCGATGGGCTCGCCGCGGCGGGCGCGCTCGCGAAGATCGTTTCGAGCGCCCGCAGTCTCGCGGGGCTTCCGCAACAGGTGGCGCAGGCGCTTTCGCGCATGGAGGGCTTCGGCGATCTCGTGGCGCTCCTCAAATCCGCGCTCGCCGACGAGCTGCCCTTCGAGCTCAACGACGGAAATTTCATCCGCGCGGGCTACGACGCCACGCTCGACGAATTCAAGAGCTTGAGCGCCGAGACGCGCCGCGTGCTGCTCGCGCTCGAAGCACGGCTGAAAGAAGAGACGGGCGTCGCGAGCCTGAAGCTCCGTCACAACAATGTGCTGGGCTATTTCATCGAGGTGACGCAGACGAACGCCGATCGCTTCCTGCAGCCGCCGCTCGCCTCGACGTTCATCCATCGCCAGACCATGGCGAATGCGGTGCGCTTCACGACCACGGAGCTTTCCGCGCTCGAGCAGAAGATCGCGCGCGCGGGCGCGCAAGCCTTGGAGCGCGAGCTTGCGCTGTTTCGCCTGTTGCGCGATGAGGTGCTGGCGCGCGCCGATCCCATCGCCGCCGCCGCCGATGCGCTTGCCGTGCTCGACGTCGCTTCCGCGCTCGGCGCGCTCGCCAAGGAGCGCCGCTGGGTGCGGCCGCAGGTCGATTCCACGCTCGCCTTCCGCATCGAAGCGCGGCCGCCATCCGGTGGTGGAGGCGGCGCTCGCGCAGGGCAACGCCACCGCATTCGTGCCCAATGATTGCGATCTCTCGGGCGACGGCGACGGCGACGGCGCAGCAGGGCGGCTGTGGCTCGTCACCGGCCCCAACATGGCGGGCAAGTCGACCTTCCTGCGCCAGAACGCGCTCATTGCGATTCTCGCGCAGATGGGCGCCTTCGTGCCCGCGGCAGCCGCCCATATCGGCGTCGTCGATCGCCTGTTCAGCCGCGTGGGCGCGGCCGACGATCTCGCGCGCGGGCGCTCGACCTTCATGGTGGAGATGGTCGAGACCGCGGCCATTCTCAATCAGGCGGGCGCGCGCGCGCTCGTCATTTTGGACGAGATCGGCCGCGGCACGGCCACCTTCGACGGGCTTTCCATCGCTTGGGCGACGCTCGAGCATCTGCACGAGGTCAACCGCGCGCGCGGGCTTTTCGCCACCCATTATCACGAGCTTACGGCGCTCACGGCCCGGCTTCCCGCATTGCGCGCCGTCACCATGCGCGTCAAGGAATGGAAGGGCGACATCGTCTTTTTGCATGAGGTGGTGCCCGGCGCGGCCGACCGCTCTTACGGCATCCATGTTGCGAAGCTCGCGGGGCTTCCTTCGAGCGTCATCGCGCGCGCCGAAACCGTGCTCGAGGCGCTCGAAGCGGGCGATCAGGGCCGGCGCAAAGCAACGCTCGTCGACGAGCTGCCGCTCTTTGCCGCGGCGGCGAAGGACGACGCCGCGCCCAAGGAAAGCGCGCTCGAAGCGTTCTTAAGCGAGATCAATCCAGATGCGCTCTCGCCCCGCGAGGCGCTCGAGGCTCTCTATCGCTTGCGCGCCCTGTTGCGTGAAGGCGACAAGGGCGCTGTCACAGAAGCTTGACTGGCATTCCGCCTTCATCCGCGGTTCAGCTTGCGCCCGCCAACTTACGCGTCCCAAAAGCGCGCCTTCAGCGCGTCACCCAATAAAGCGAGGAAACCCATGAAGCTCCTGACGACTGGTCTTGCGCTCGCCTTTGCTCTTGCGGCGGGCAGCGCCTTGGCGGCCGACGATCCGGTGGCCTGGTCTTACGGCAATACGATTGTCGGCACGAATGCCGACGGCACCACGACGAAGTCGATGGTGAAAGCCGATCACAGCTATGCGGGGACAGATGCCGCCGGCAAGGCGGTCAAAGGCACCTGGGCGGTGAAGGACGGAAATTATTGCAACACCCAGACCGAGCCGCCGGTGGCCGAAGCCTGCCAGCCACTGTGGCCCGCCCACAAGGTCGGCGACAAGTGGGAAACCAAGGACACCAACACCGGCGCGACGGTCTCCTGGACTCTCGTCGCGGGTCAGTAGCGCCGTCTGATGAAATGCGATTGCCCGATCGGCCGGTCTCGCAATCATTTGCTTGAGCGGCCGGTCGGCGCATCGTCGCGCGCCGTTCACCTCAAGATCAAGAAGCGGAGGAACACGCAATGAAATATGCATGGATGGCGATCGTGGCGCTTGCGGCTTTGGCCGGCGCCGCGTGGGCAGCGGACGATCCCATGGCCGACGACCTATACGAACACCGTGGTTGCGACCGACGCCAATGGCGCCAAGACCATGATCTATTACAGCGCCGATGGCACCTACACCGGCGTCGCGGCCGACGGTGTCAAGATCGGAGGCACCTGGAAGCTCGAGGCGGACAAGATTTGCTACAACCGCACCGACGCCGCCGGAGCGCGCCGCGCAATTCTGCGGCAGCGATGGCGGAGCCTCGCATCATATCGGCGACACTTGGAAGCAAGACTTGACCGACGGACGCAAGATGACCATGACGATCGAGAAGGGTCGCTGAGCATTCTCCCTCTCCCTTTTGGGAGAGGGTTGGGGTGAGGGGCTTTAACTCCGTGAGATGCCGCACCATCGCACCCCTCACCCGCCTGCGCGGCCGAAGCCATGTCCGCTCCTGAGCCAGTTGCCGCTTCGGCGGGGCGAAGGCCCGCGCGCTTGCGCGCGCGACCTCTCCCTAGGGAGAGGTGGACTCGGGTGTCTCATGGCATGATGAGCACCGCGGCGCCCGTGAAGGCGCCGCGGCGCAAATCCTCGAGCGCGCGATTGGCTTCGCTCAGCGGATAAGTCTTGACGTCCGTCTTCACGGGAATCGTGGGCGCGAGCGCGAGAAACTCTTGCGCGTCGCGCCGCGTGAGATTGGCGACCGAGGCGATGACGCGCTCTTCCCAAAGAAGCGCGTAAGGAAAGCTCGGAATGTCGCTCATATGGATGCCGCCGCAGATGACGGCGCCGCCCTTGGTCACGGCGCGCAAGCGCCTGCGGCACGAGCGCGCCCGAGGGCGCGAAGATGAGCGCGGCATCGAGAAGCTTCGGCGGCGTCTCGTCCGAGCCGCCGGCCCACACCGCGCCCAAGCTCCGCGCAAAACTCTGCGCAGCGTCGATCGCCCGGCCGCGTGAAGGCGTAAAGCTCGCGCCCTTGCGCGCGCGCCACTTGCGCGATGATGTGGGCCGCGGCGCCGAAGCCGTAGATGCCGAGGCGCATCGCCTTGTCGCCCAGATGCTCGTCGGCGCGCCGGAGCGTCCGGTAGCCGATGAGGCCCGCGCAAAGAAGCGGTGCTGCTTCCGCATCGCCGTAAGCGGCCGGCAGCGGAAAGACGAAGCGCGCGTCGGCCAGCGCGTAATCCGCATAGCCGCCGTCGATGTCGTAGCCCGTGAAGCGCGCGCCCTCGCACAAATTCTCGCGCCCGCGCATGCAGAAGCCGCAATGCCCGCACGCGCGCCCAAGCCAGGGCACGCCGACGCGCGCGCCCCGTGCAAAGCCTTCGACGCCCGGCCCCAGCATGGCCACTTGGCCCACGATCTCGTGGCCGAGCACGAGCGGCAGCTTCGGATGGGCGAGCTCGCCATCGAGAATGTGCAGATCCGTGCGGCAGACGCCGCAGGCCTTAACCTTGATCAGCACTTCGCCCGGGCCGGGCACGGGCGTCGCGCGCTCAACCGGCTTGAGCGGGGTCCGCGCCCGCTCGAGAACCATGGCTTTCATCGGCGCTCCGTCGCGAAGGGTTTGTCGACCTGATATGGTCGAACGACCTCTGGGAGGTGAGAGCATCCGCATGCCGCGGACCGCGCGCAAACCAAAAGCCCCGCCCGCACTCGGGATCGCAGAGCAGCTGCTGGCGACCCATGCGGCGGCAGAGCAGGGGCCCGACGCCATGCGCCGGGCCGTCATTCCGCGCCTCAAATCCTTGATCGAGGAGGGGCGGATGGCGGCGCGCCAAGAGCTCGAGGCCGGGCACTGGGACGGCGTCGAGACCTCGCGCGCCTTGAGCGGGCTCCTCGACGAGGCGATCACCGCACTTTATCGGCTGGCGATCGAGAAGGTCTATCTCGCGCGCAACCCGACCGACGCCGAAGCGCTTTCGGTGGTGGCGGTGGGCGGCTATGGCCGGGGCGCCTTGGCGCCGGGCTCGGACATCGATCTTCTGTTCCTGCTTCCCTACAAGCAGACGCCTTGGGGCGAAAGCGTCGTCGAATTCATTCTCTATGCGCTGTGGGATCTGGGGCTCAAGGTCGGACACGCGACGCGCTCGGTCGATCAATGCTTGCGGCTCTCCAAGAGCGACATGACGATCAGAACCTCGGTGCTCGAGGCGCGCTATCTCTGCGGCTCGGCGGATCTCTTCGACAGCCTGAAGCGCCGCTTTGCGCGCGAGGTGGTGGGCGAGCGCGGCGGCTGGGACTTCGTCGAGGCCAAGCTTGCCGAGCGCGATCAGCGCCACAAGCAAGCGGGCGAAAGCCGCTATCTCGTCGAGCCCAACATCAAGGACGGCAAGGGGGGTTTACGGGATCTGCAGTCGCTCTATTGGATCGCGAAATACGTCTATCGCGTGGAGGACCCGGGCGAGCTCGTCGGGCTCGGCCTGTTCAACGCCGACGAATATCGCACTTTCGAGAAAGCGCACCGCTTCCTGTGGACCGTGCGCTGCCACCTCCACTTCCTCACCGGCCGCGCCGAGGAACGGCTCTCGTTCGACGTGCAGCGCGAGATGGCGAAAAGGCTGGGCTACGGCAGTCACGGCGGGCTCACCGACGTCGAGCGCTTCATGAAGCACTATTTCATCGTGGCGAAGGACGTGGGCGACCTCACGCGCATCTTTTGCGCCGCGCTCGAGATGCAGAACAAGAAGCACAGGCGCTCCTTGGGGCGCTTTCTCCCGAGGCTCGGGCGCCGGCGCGCGTTCGGCGATTTCGTCGCGGAAGGGGGCAGGCTCGATGTCGCGCAGGCGGACGTCTTCGAGAAGGACCCCGTCAACCTCATCCGTTTGTTCCACGTCGCGGTGGAGAACGAGCTCGACATTCATCCGAATGCGCTGAAGCTCGTCACGCGCTCGCTCAAGCTCGTCGATCAAAAGCTCCGCCAGGACGAGGAGGCGAACCGCCTGTTCCTCGAGGTCTTGGCGTCGCGGAAAGATCCGGAGCGGGGCTTGCGCGCCATGAACGAGGCGCGCGTGCTCGGCCGTTTCGTTCCCGATTTCGGCCGCATCGTGGCCCAGATGCAATTCAACATGTATCACCACTACACGGTGGACGAGCACTTGATCCGCGCGGTGGGATTTCTGTCGCGCGTCGAGCGCGGCGAATTTCGCGACCGAAGACCCGCTCACGCACGAGCTCTTCAAGCACATCAAGAACCGCGCCGGGCTCTATGTCTCGATCCTGCTCCACGACATCGCCAAGGGCCGCGACGGCGATCATTCCGACATCGGCAGCGACATCGCGAAAAAGCTTTGCCCGCGGCTCGGGCTTTCGGCGGCCGAGACCGAGCTCGTGATCTGGCTCGTCAAGCAGCATCTCACCATGAGCGATGCCGCCCAGCGCCGCGACGTCAACGATCCCAAGACCGTGCGCGACTTCGCGGCGGTCGTGCAGGGACCGGAGCGCTTGCGTCTTCTGCTCTTGCTCACCGTGGCCGACATCCGCGCCGTGGGGCCGGGGACGTGGAACGGCTGGAAGGGCCAGCTCCTGCGCGAGCTTTATTACGAGACCGAGGCCGTGCTGCAGGGCGGGCACGCGGGCGTGACCTATGTCGATCGGCTCGCCCAGGCGAAGGCGGCGCTCAAGGAGCGGCTATCGGATTTGCCGCGCATTCTCGTCGAGACCCTGCTCGAGCGGCATTATCCGGCTTACTGGCTGTCGCTCGATGCGGCGACCCACGAAAAACACGCGCGCATGATGGTGGAAGCCGATGCCAGCGGACGCACGCTCACCGTTGAGAGCGAGCCCAATCGGGCCACGGGCTCCACGGAGGTCACGGTCTACACGCCCGATCATCCGGGACTCTTCTCGCAGCTCGCGGGCGCCTTCGCCATGTGCGGCGCCTCCATCGTCGACGCCAAGATCTTCACCACCACCCACGGCATGGCGCTCGATCTCTTCACCATCCAGGATGCGGAAGGCGGATCGTTCGACGACGAGGCGCGGCTTCAGCGCCTGTCGCGCGCCATCGAGAGCACGCTCAAAGGCGAGGTGCGCGCCCACGAGGTGGTGGCCGGCAGGCGCCCGCGCCGGCGCGCGGAGGCCTTCACCGTCGAGCCCGCGGTCATCATCGACAACACGGCCTCCGACGCCTACACCGTGATCGAGGTCAACGGCCGCGACCGGCCGGGGCTTCTTGCACGACGTCACGCGCGCGCTTTTCAATTTGAGTCTCTCCATCGCCTCGGCGCGCATCGCGACCTATGGCGAGCGCGTGGTCGACGTCTTCTATGTCAAGGATGCCTACGGCCTGAAAGTGGAGGCGCCGATAGAAGCTCGAGCAGATCGAGAAGAACCTGCTCGCCGCCCTCGAAGGCAAGCTGCCGAAGCCTACGCGCAAGCGCGTCCCCGAGCCCGCCGAGTAACACATGATTGTCCACCGAATTCGCGCCTGCGGCGCGGGCCGACGTCCGGAGCGTTCACCTTCACGACCCCGTGACCCCTCACCCTACCCTCTCCCCTTTCAGGCAGAGGGCAATCGCAGACGCGCGCCATGCGCTCTCCCTCACCTCTCCGGGGAGAGGGCGGGGTGAGGGGGTGTAGTATATCTCACAGTCACGCCGCTCAAGCGCTCAAAGGAGCGCCCAGGGCTTGACGCCTCCTGTAGCATGAACATCGCGAAGAGGAAGTGGGCGATGAAGAGACAGATTGCGGCTTTCGGCCGCGTTGCTCCTATCGCTTCTCATCTGCGCGCGCGCGTTCGCGGGCGAGGGTCCGCGCGTGGTCGTGAGCATCAAGCCCATCCATGCCTTGGCCGCCGCGGTGATGGCGGGCGTGGCCGAGCCCAAGCTCCTGGTGAGCGGCGGCCATCCCCGCACACTTATGCGCTGAAGCCTTCCGATGCGCGCGCGCTCGCCCATGCCGCATCTCGTGTTCTGGGTCGGGCCCACGCATGGAGAGCTTTCTCATCCGCCCGCTCAAAGCGCTCGATCCCTCCGTACACGTTGTAACGCTGGTCGAGGAGCCGCGCCTCACGCGCTATCTCGTGCGCAAGCTCGATTGGCTGGGCGCGCCGCCGCCTCCCGCTCGATGCCGGCGGACGCCGAGGCAAATGCCGGAACGCATCGACGGCCATATCTGGCTCGATCCGCGCAATGCCATGGTCATCGTCCGGCGCATGACGGAGGAGCTCTCGCGCGCCGATCCCGCCACGTGCCGGGATCTTCGCCAAGAATGCCGCTGCGACGGTCAAGCGTCTGGAAGCGCTCGATCGCGCGCTCGAGGCGCGTCTTGCGCCGCTGCGCGAAAAGCCCTTCGTCGTCTTCCACGACGCTTATCAGTATTTCGAGAAGCGCTACGGGCTTGCGGGCGCGGGCGCGCTCGCCATCAATCCCGAGCTGCAGCCTTCCGCGCGCAAGCTCAAGACTTTGCGCGACAAGCTCGTCGCCGCAGAAGGTCGTGTGCGCCTTCGCCGAGCCGGAATTCGAGCCCAAGCTCATGAGCACCTTGACCGAAGGCACGCGCACGCGCCGCGCCACGCTCGATCCCGAAGGTGCTGCGCTCGCGCCGGGGCCCGAGCTTTATTTCACGCTGCTCGACAATCTCGCGAGCTCGCTCGAAAGTTGCCTGCAATCGCCCGCTTAAGCCGCGCCCTGAATCGGGATTGGTTTAGGTGTGATTACGAAATCCCCCTCAGCCCTGTCCCTCTCCTCCAAGGGGAGAGGGGAAGCGTGGGGCGCGCAACTGTGCTCCCCGCTCTCCCCTCCGGGGAGAGGGTCGGGCTGAGGGGGGTGGTTCAATTCAAAGCAATGCCGCTCTGGCTCAGAAGCGGTAGCCGTAGCGCACGCCCACGCTATTCCAGGCCTTCGTTCTTCTCGCAGAGATTGGCGTCGGAGATGTGGTCGAGCATGATCGACAGGGTCGAGTGCTTGCCGAGATAAATGCCGCCCGAGACCGATTCGCGGAACAGAACCCGGCAGCCCAGATCCTTGCGCCCGATCTCGTTCTCGTCCTTGTTGCCGTTGTGGACCGCCCCGCCGACGCTCAGCTCCAAGAAGAGGCGGCGGCCGATGGGCGCCGTGCCCGTCAGACCGAAATAGCCCTGGCTCGTGTCGCTGCTGGTATTGATCGAGGCGCCGATATGGGGCCGCACGCTGAACTTCTTGAACCAGGCGAGATCGTTGAACAAGAGCTCGACATTGAGGTCGGCGCCCTCCTCCTTGCGGCTCGAGAACGGGCCCACGTCATGGGCGAGAACGCCAAGCCTCACCTCCGACACGGGCACGAGCGCCGCCGCGCGCGCCGGCGCCGTCATCACAGCTCCCACTCCGAGCGCAAGGAGCGCCGCACATGCAATCGCACGCGTCATGATGATCCCCTCGTGAGCCTCTTCTTGTCCCCTCAAAAACCCGGCGGCTCGGCCGAGACTATGGCCAAAGCGCGGCCCCGCCGCAACCATGGTAAACGCGCGCCCGAGCCAACGCTTGTATGCTAGAGACCATTTCTCTACCAATCCTTGCCTGGATTACACGTCATGGCGCTCGTCCGCTCCTTCCTCGTGGTCGGTGCAAATGTCCTGGGAAGCCGTGTCTTGGGCTTTGTGCGCGACGTTCTCATCGCCTCGAGCCTGGGTGCCGGGGGGCTTGCAGACGCCTGGGTCGTAGCCTTCCGCATCCCCAATCTCTTTCGCCGCATCTTCGCCGAGGGCGCCTTCAACTCGGCCTTCATTCCGCTCTTCGCGGGCCGCCTGGAGATGGAGGGCGAGGCCTCCGCCAAGCGCTTCGCCGAGGAAAGCTTTTCCGCGCTGCTTGCGGCGCTTGTTGTCGTCACGCTCGTCGCCGAGATCGCCATGCCCTGGCTCATGCACGTCATCGCGCCGGGCTTCGCGGCGGAGCCCGCGAAATTCCGCCACGCCGTGCTCTTCACGCGCATCGCGCTGCCCTATCTCGTCTTTATCTCCTTGATCGCGCTGATGAGCGGCATGCTCAATTCGCTCCACCGCTTTGCGCTCGCGGCGGCCGTGCCCATGCTGCTCAACGTCGTGCTCATCGGCGCCCTTCTCTTTCTCACGCCGCTCGTGCCGAGCGCGGGCCACGCGCTCGTCGCGGGCGTGGCGCTCGCCGGGCTCGTGCAGTTTCTGGTCACGGTCTACGGCGTGTCGCGGATCGGCATGATGCCGCGGCTCGTGCGGCCGCGTTTGACTCCGGGCGTGAGGAGACTGATCCAGCTCGGCGTGCCGGGCGTCGTCGCGGGCGGCATCACGCAAGTGAACATTCTCATCGGCACGATGATCTCGACCTACGAGCCGGGCGCCGCCTCGGTGCTCTATTATGCGGACCGCATCTACCAGCTGCCCTTGGGCGTCGTGGGCGTCGCCATCGGCATCGTGCTCTTGCCCGAGCTTGCGCGCCGCTTGCGCTCGGGCGATAGCGCGGGCGCGCAAGACGGCCAGAACCGTGCGCTCGAATTCGCGCTGCTCTTGACGCTGCCCGCCGCTGTCGCGCTCATCGTCATTCCGGGCCCCATCACCAATGTGCTGTTCGAGCGCGGCGCCTTCACCCCCGAGGATGCCACGCGCACGGCCCGGGCGCTCATGGCCTTCGGCTTCGGGCTTCCGGCCTTCGTGCTCGTCAAGGTGTTCTCGCCGGGCTACTTCGCCCAGGAAGACACGGTGACGCCGCTCCGCTATGCGGGCACGAGCATCGCCCATCAACATTGCGCTGAGCCTCCTTTTCTTTTTCCGTCCTGGGTCTCGGCTCTCTCGGCATTGCGGTCGCGACCACGCTCGCAAGCACGGTCAACGCGGCGCTTCTGGGCTTCACGCTCCGCCGGCGCAAGCCTTCTGAGATTCGACCGGCGGCTCGTCACGCGCCTGCCCCGCATCGTGCTCGCAAGCGCTCGTCATGGGGCTCGCTCTTCTGGCTGCATCCACGCTCTGGCCCCATGGCGCGCCGTTCGCCCCCCGCGCGCTCGCGCTTGCGGGCCTGGTGGGTCTCGGGTTTGTCGTCTACGTTCTTTCTTGCGTGCTCACCGGCGCCGCCGCGTGGCGCGACTTGCGCCGCGCGTTCGCGGCGAGGCCCCAAACCTGATCCCCTTGCGCGACGGCGCCTTCACGCGCGATAAAGCGCCGCGTTTCCCACGTCCGTTCGGAGTGACGTTCCATGGCTGCCCACGACGCCGGACGGCGTCCGACCGTCAGAATGACGGTTCGCACAAGCTGCTCGTCTTCTCGGGCGTGCAGCCGACGGGAAGCCTGCATCTCGGCAATTATCTCGGCGCGATCAAGAATTGGGTGCCGCTGCAGGCGCGCCACGACTGCATCTTCTGCGTCGTCGACATGCACGCGATCACGATTTTCCAGGAGCCCGCCGAGCTCAAGCGCGCGACGCGACGCGTGGCCGCGGCCTATATCGCAAGCGGCATCGATCCCGCAGAAGACCATCATCTTCAATCAGATCCAGGTTCTCGGCCCATGCGCGAGCTTGCCTGGATCTTCAATTGCGTGACGCGCATGGGCTGGCTCGGCCGCATGACCCAGTTCAAGGAGAAGGCGGGCAAGCACCGCGAGAACGCTTCGGCCGGACTCTTCGTCTATCCCAATCTCATGGCGGCCGATGTGCTTCTCTACAAGGCGACCCACGTGCCGGTGGGCGAGGACCAGAAGCAGCATCTGGAGCTCATGCGCGACATCGCGCAGAAGTTCAACAACGACTTCGGCGTGCCCGGTTTCTTTCCTTTGCCCGAGCCGCTTGATCACGGGACCCGCGACGCGCGTCATGTCCTTGCGCGACGGGCAGGTGAAAATGTCGAAATCCGATCCGTCGGATTTCTCGCGCATCAATCTCACCGACGAGCCCGACAAGATCGCGGAGAAGATCAAAGAAGGCGCGCACCGATCCGCATCCCTTGCCCGACAGCGTCGAAGGCCTCGAAGGCCGTCCGGAAGCGGACAATCTCGTCTCGATCTATGCCGCGCTTGCGGGCGAAGACAAGGCGCAGGTGATCGCGCGCTTCAAAGGCGCCCCCTTCTCCAAGCCTTCAAGGACGCGCTCACGGAATTGGCGATCGCTGTCGATGGACCCGATCCGCCGCGAGATGGCGCGCCTGGAATCCGACCCCGCTCATATCGATCGGCTGCTCTGTGACTTGGCGCCGCGCGCGCGCGCGCGCTGGCCGAGCCCGTTCTCAAGGAGGTCTACGACATCGTGGGCTTCGTGCGGGGATAGGGCGATGCAATTCGGACAAGCCATCAGGCGCCTTTCGGAATGCCGCTCAAGGCCTTCTGTCACGACGCTCGCGCGCTGGCTTCGCGCCGCGCCCGGAAAGCCTGACGCAATTCGGATCCGCGACAGCCGGACTTCGGCGCCTTTCTTGCGCAAGCGCTTGCGCCTTCTCGTCATCGCGATCCCGCTCCTCATCGCTCTCTATTACGGTTTGGGCGTGCTCTTGATGAGCCGGATCGACGACGATCCGAGCTTTGCCGTGAGCGGCACGGAGCTTCTCAAGGGCGAACGCATTCGGTGGCGCTCGCGGCGGGATTGCTCGATCGCGAGCTCAACAAGCACGGCTGGGTGGCGAACGACCCGTTCTTCCTGCCGACGTCGCTGTTGGACAACATGGCGAATTTTCAGCTCGGCATCGTGGCGGGTCTCGCGCGCTTTTCCAATGCGCTCTACCGCACGCTCGCCCAGGACGGCGTCGACGATTCCAATCTCAAGGCCGCGAGCCTGCGCTTGATGCGCCCGGGCACGGTGTGGCTTTGGGATTGGTCGCAGCCCCTGAAATTCATCGGCCGCTCGGAATCGCAATACCGCGAGGCGCTGTTTCGCTCGACAGCTACAATGTCGCGCTCGCCGAAGGCAAAGCGCGCTTTCCCGAAAGCCAGGCCGCGCTGCGCGCCATTCTTGCAGGAGATGATGGCGGGTCTTGCGGACGCCTCCGACCGCCTGGCCGCGACCGCCGAGACGGCCTCGCCCGTCTTCAGCTCGAGCGCGGACGACGCGCTCTACTTCGCCAAGGGCGTGGCCTATGCCAACTCGATCGTGCTCAAGGGGCCTGAAACGCGACTATGCGGCGCTCATCAAGAGCCGCGGCCTCGGACGCGGACTGGCAGAAAGCCGATGACGCCTTGCAGGAAAGTCCGCGCCCAGCCGCTTTTCGTCATGAACGGCGCGCCCGACGCGTTCCTCTTGCCCTCCCATCTCTTGAGCGAAGGCTTTCGCATCTTCCGCGCCCGCCGGGCGCTCGAGCGCGTGGTGGCGAAGCTCGCCTCCTAGCGCGCTTGCTGCGCCGGGGAACGCTGTGGCAGCATCGCGCCCATGGCGGCCGACCAAGGGGCCACTCCCACAGCGCCCGAGGCCCCAGGGCCTCGCATGCGCAAACTCCTCGTCATCGCCGACGAGTCGCCGGAGTGCCGGCTTGCGCTGCGTTACGCCGCGCGCCGCGCGCAGCACACGGGCGGGCGCTTGTCCTTCTTTACGTCATCGTGCCGTCGGGCTTCGAGCATTGGATGGCCGTGGAAGCGCGCATGCGCGAGGAAGCGCGCGAGGAAGCCGAAAAGCTCCTCCACGCGCTCGCCGCCGAAGTCAACAAAGTGGCGAGCATGTTCCCGGAGCTCGTCATCCGCGAGGGTCAGAAGAAGGACGAGATCGCGGCGCTGATCAAGGAGGACCCCTCGATCGCGCTCCTCGTGCTCGGCGCCGGCACCGGACGCGAAGGCCCGGGCCCGCTCGTTTCCAGTCTTTCGAGCGACATCGCCTCGGTTTACCCTATTCCGGTCACCATCGTTCCGGGCACCATGAGCGAGACCGAGATCGACGCCATCGCCTGACAGGCCGTTTGAAAAATCGCCTCATCCTGAGGAGCCCTGTCCCCTCATCCTTCGAGACGCGCTGAAAAGCGCCCTCAGGATGAGGGGACAGGGCGTCTCGAAGGATCAGAGGCGATTTTTCACGCGGACTCTAAGGGCTTCGTCTTGGCGCTTGATGGGCCGGGCGTTGATGCTCATCTGTGATAAGCTTGGATCGCTCTTGAAGCCGAGATGGAAGCGCGATGTTCATCCAGACGGAAGCAACGCCCAACCCCGCGACGCTCAAGTTTATTCCCGGCAAGCCGGTGATGGGCGAAGGGACGGCGGATTTCAGGGACGCGGAAGCGGCCGCGCGCTCGCCCCTTGCGCGCGCGCTGTTCGCCATCGAGGGCGTCGTCGGGCGTCTTCTTCGGGCAAGACTTCGTCACCGTGACCAAGAAGGCGGGCGAGTGGGCGCATCTGAAGCCGCCCATTCTCGGCGCCATCATGGAGCATTTCCAGAAGGGCGAGCCGCTCTTTGCGGAGGGCGCCGGGGCCGACCGCTCTCGTCCATGCCGCCCATGACGGCGAGGACGGCGAGATCGTGGCGCAGGTGAAGGAGCTCTTGGACACGCGCGTGCGGCCTGCCGTGGCGCAGGACGGCGGCGACATCGTCTTCCGGGGCTATGAGAAGGGCGTCGTCTATCTTCATCTGCGCGGCTCCTGCGCCGGCTGCCCGAGCTCGACCATGACGCTCAAGCAGGGCATCGAGAACTTGCTCCGCCACTACATTCCCGACGTCGTCGAAGTCCGCTCGGTCTGAGCGGGAATTCAGGTACGCGAAGGCATGCGCAAGGGCGGGCCGGGGCCGCGCGCAACATGCCGGTCGGAGGGGTCTCTCCATGGCCAAGATGCTGAGCGATGAAGCACTCGACACGATCTTCCGCCAGGCGCGCTCGCAAAATGCTTGGACTCGACGGCGAGATCGGCAACACCTTGCTGCGCGCCGTCTACGACCTCACCAAATGGGGGCCCACCTCGGCCAATTGCTCGCCCGCGCGCTTCGTCTTTCTCGTCTCGCAAAAGTCGAAGGAGCGCATCAAGCCGCATCTGTCCGCGAACAACGTGAACAAGGTGATGAAGGCGCCGGCCTGCGTCATCGTCGCTCACCGACACCGAGTTCTACGAGAAGCTTCCGCAAGCTCTTCCCGCACAATCCCGATGCGCGCAATTGGTTCACGGGCAACAAGCCATTCGCCGAGACGAGCGCGCTTCCGCAACGGCACGCTGCAAGGCGCCTATTTCATCATCGCGGCGCGCGCGCTCGGGCTCGATTGCGGACCGATGTCGGGCTTCAACAACGAAGCCGTCGACCGCGAGTTCTTTCCCGACGGCAAGATTCAAGTCCAACTTCATCTGCTCCATCGGTCACGGCGATCCCAAGGCCGTCCTGTCCGCGGAGCCCGCGGCTCTCCTTCGAAGAAGCCTGCAAAATTCTCTAGCTCGCGCTATACACGGATGATCGTGCTCGCGCTCGACACGGCGCTTGAAGCCTGCTCGGTTGCGCTGGGAAACGGCGACCGCCTGCTCGCGCGCCGCTATGAAGAGTGCGGCAGAGCCCATGCCGAAAGTGCTGATGCCGATGATCGAGGCCGCGCTCGGCGAGGCGAGCCTCGACATCTTCGGCCGTCACGCGCATCGGCGTCACGGTGGGGCCGGGAAGCTTCACGGCGCTGCGCACGGGGCTTGCCGCCGCGCGCGGGCTCGCGCTTGCGCTTGCTTGCCCCGCCATCGGCATCACGACCTGCGCTGCGCTCGCCGCAGGCGTCGCGCACGGGCGCGCCGCTCGCGGTCGCGATCGATGCGCGCCGCGGCGAGATTTATCTTTCGGCCTTGACGGCAAGGGTGTAGAAACTCTTCCCGCGCGCGCGCTTGCGCTTGGCGATGCGCGGCCGCTTCTTGTCCGGACACGGACGCAGTCATGGCGCGTCGCGGGCTCGGCCGCGGCAGCGTTGGCATCGGCGCTCGCCGCCGCGCGTCTTAAAGCCTCCGTCGTAGAGAATGCCGTGTGGCCCGATGCCGCCCATATGCTGGGCCTTGTCGCGCGCGCCGTGCCGGAAGAAAATCCGCCGCGCCCGCTTTACCTGCGCGCCGCCGACGCCAAGCGCCTGCGACGAGACGACGCCGTGACGGCGCGCGCCATCGCGCTGCGCGAAGCGCCGCCTCCTTACGCGCCGCTCTTGGCCGAGCTCCATGCGCAATCGTTTGCCGAGCGGTGGGCGGAGGCGGCCTTTGCGAGCTTCTTGCCTCGCCCGGCGTCTCGGCGCTTCTGGCCATGGCAAGCAAGCACGTAGGGCGAAGTGCCGGTTGGCTTTATCCTCATGCGTCTTGCGGCCGAGGAGGCGGAAATCTTGACCGTTGCCGTTTTGCCGAAAGAGCGCGCCAAGGGCATCGGCGGGCGCCTGTTCGAGGGCGCGCTCGACGCATTGCGCGCGGAGGGGGCACGGCCGTCTTTCTTGAAGTGGGGCTCGCCAACGCCCCGGCGCGGCGGCTCTATGAGCGGGCGGGCTTCGTCGAGATCGGCCTGCAGGCGCGGCTATTACCGCAATCCAACAGGTCTTAACGAGGATGCGGTAACTTGCGCCGCGCGCTCTGAAGGGGCCGCCGTTGTCCGGCCGCCTTTGATCGATTATCGTCCCACGGTCGCTTCAGGCGTGGGGGTGAAGGGGCGGAATGGCATGCATCGCATCGAGCAGCGCTGTATCGACAAGGGCCTGCGCATGACCGAGCAGAGGCGGGTCATCGCGCGCGTTCTGTCGCAGGCCAGCGATCACCCCGACGTGGAGGAGCTCTACAAGCGGGCCTCGGCGATCGACGCCAAGATCTCGATCGCCACGGTCTACCGGACTGTGCGCCTGTTCGAGGAGGCCGGCATTCTGGAGCGCCACGATTTCCGCGACGGGCGGTCGCGCTACGAGGAAGTGCCCGAGCACCATCATGACCATTTGATCGACATCGCCTCGGGCCGGGTGGTGGAGTTTCGCAGTGACGAGATCGAGCGCCTGCAGGCACAGATCGCCGAGCGTTTGGGCTACCAGCTCGTCGACCATCGGCTCGAGCTTTACGGCGTGCCGCTGGAAAGCAAGAAGAAGGCAAAGGCGTAACGCGCAAGGCCGATGATGGTTCAGTCTTCCCGCCGCAAGGTTCGCGCCGGTCCCACCGGCAACAGCGCTCAAGCTTTGGTGGCGTTCGTGTGCTTCGCGGCCATGAGCGTCTGCATCATGCCGCTGCAGGCCGCGGCGCTCAAATTGAAGCTGCCCTTGGGCGAAGCTCATCCCGCTCGTCTATCACCGCTTGCTCTGCGCGCTGCTCGGCGTACGCGTCGAGCTCTACGGCTCGCTGATCAAGGAAGGGCCGGTTCTCTACGTCACCAATCACACCTCCTGGCTCGACATTCCGGTCTTGAGCGCCCTGGCGCCGGTCTCCTTCGTCGCCAAGCGCGAGGTGCGCGATTGGCCGTTCTTCGGCATGCTGGCGCGCCTCCAGCGCTCGCTGTTCATCGAGCGCGGCAAGCGCAGCCAAACCGACGCGCAACGCGACCGCATTCTCGCCCGCCTCGCGGACGGCGACATCCTCGTGCTCTTCCCCGAAGGCACATCGAGCGACGGCAACCGCGTGCTGCCCTTCAACAGCGCGCTCTTCAGCGTTGCCGAGCGCGACATCGAAAACGCCGATGGCAAGCGCCCCGTCGTCGTGCAGCCCATCTCGCTCGCCTATGTGCGCTATCACGGCATGCCCATGGGCCGCCGCTTGCGGCCGAAATTCGCCTGGTATGGCGACATGGGCCTCATGCCGCATCTCTTGGGCGTGTTCGGGCTCGGGCCCATCGATGTCGTGGTCGTCGCCCATGCGCCGGTGGCCATGCGCCTGTTCGGCTCGCGCAAGGCGCTCTCCCAGCATTGCCAGCGCGTGATCGGCACGGGCATCGCCAATGCGCTGGCGGGCCGGCCCGAGGCCGAGCGGCATGCCCCAGGAGGAGGAGCTGCCGGAAGCGTCCGAGGCCGAGCCCTTGCCCGCCGGGGCGGGTTATTAAATGCCCGCCGGGGCGGGCTGAATGGGGCGCCGTCTTGTTTCGGTCACGCCTGCGCCCCATAACTCTTGCCTGATGTCCGAAAAGCCCGCGCGCCCCCGCCCCTTGGCCAAGACGCTGTTCATCAAGAGCTATGGCTGCCAGATGAATGTCTATGACTCCGCCCGCATGGCGGATGTCATGGCGCCCTTGGGCTACAGCGAAGTGCGCTGGCGCCGGACGACGCCGATCTCGTCATCCTCAACACCTGCCACATCCGCGAGAAGGCGGCCGAGAAGGTCTATTCCGAGCTCGGCCGCCTCAAGCAACTGAAAGCCGCGCGCGCGGGAACTGGGCGCCCCATGCTGGTCGCGGTCGCCGGTTGCGTGGCCCAAGCCGAAGGCTGGGAACTGACGCGGCCGTCGCGCGCGGCAGACATCGTGGTGGGGCCGCAAAGCTATCACCGTCTGCCCGAGCTCGTGGCCCGGGTGCTGCGCGAAGGCGGCCAGGCGCTCGACACGGAGTTTCCGCCCGAGGACAAGTTCGACTTTCTGCCCGCGGGCGCAAGGACCCTCGGCGGTGAGCGCCTTTCTCACCGTGCAGGAGGGTTGCGACAAGTTCTGCAGCTTTTGCGTCGTGCCTTACACGCGCGGCGCCGAAGCCTCGCGTCCGCCCGAGGCCGTCATCGCGGAAGCGGAAAGCTTGGTTGCGCGCGGCGCGCGCGAGATCACGCTGCTCGGCCAGAACGTCAACGCCTATCGCGGCGAGGACGGGAACGGCCGCGTCTGGACGCTCGGCCGCCTCGTTACGCCGCCTCGCCGAAATCCCAAGCATCTTGCGTCTGCGCTACACGACGAGCCACCCGCGCGACATGGACGACGATCTCGTCGCGGCGCATGCGCAGGTGCCGCAGCTCATGCCCTTCCTGCATCTGCCGGTGCAATCGGGCTCCGATCGCGTGCTCGAGGCCATGAACCGGCGCCATAGCGGCGACGACTACCGCCGTCTCGTTGAGCGCTTGCGCGCGGCGCGGGGCGACATCGCGCTGTCGTCGGATTTCATCGTCGGCTTTCCCGGCGAAAGCGACGCCGATTTCGCGGCGACGCTTGCGCTCGTGGACGAAGTGGGTTTCGCGCAAGCCTTCTCGTTCAAATATTCGCGCCGTCCCGGCACGCCGGCGAGCGTCATGGCGCGCCAAGTGCCGGAAGCCGTGAAAGAAGCGCGCCTTCGCGCCTTGCAGGAGCGTCTCGCCGCGCAGCAGGCCTCGTTCAACGCAGGCCTCGTCGGCCGGCGTCTTGCGGTTCTCTTCGAAGGCCCTGGCCGCCATCCGGGACAGATTGGGGGCCGCAGCCCTTATCTGCAGGCCGTTCATGTCGAAGGCGACGAAAGCCTCATCGGCACGGTGGGCGACGTCGTCGTCGACGCCGCGCTGTCCAATAGTCTCGCCGCGCATCTTGTTCCCGTAGCGGCGCGGCCCGCCTGCGCGGGCCGAAGCCTTTTCGCTGACGCCTCCGCGGGCCGAAGCCTTTTCGCTGACGCCTCCACGCGCCGAAGCCTTTCCGCTGACGCCTCCGCGCGCCGAAGCTTCGGCGGGCGAAGGCCCGAGAGCGTTCCGCCCTTGACCGCATCGGGCCCGCATAGGCACGGCGCGCAAGCGGCCCGCGCGGGGCGCGCGAACACCAGCGTCATCGAGTTTCCGGACAACCGGCTCGCGAAGACTCTTTACGGCGAGCACGACCGGCATTTGGCCGAGCTCGAAGTGCTGCTCGACGTCGAGCTCTCCCCGCGCGGCAATCGCTTGGGCGTGCGCGGCTCGACGCTCAAGCGCAAGCGCGCGGAAGCCGTCTTGCGCACCCTCTACGCGGACTTGAAGCGCGGGCGCAATGTGGACGAGGCGGCGCTCGCCACCGCCGTGCGCATGGCCGATACCGAGGTGCGCCGCGAAGGCAGCGCGATCCGCACGCCGCGGCGGATGATCGAGCCGCGCTCGCCCATGCAGGCGCATTACCTCGAAGCGCTGGGCAGCCGCGATCTCGTCATCGCGGTGGGGCCCGCGGGAACGGGAAAGACTTATCTTGCGGTCGCCGCCGGCGTCACGCTCATGGTGGAAGGCCGCGTCGAGCGCGTTATTCTGTCGCGCCCCGCGGTCGAGGCGGGCGAGAGGCTCGGCTTTCTGCCCGGCGATGTGCGCGAGAAGGTCGATCCCTACCTGCGCCCGCTTTATGACGCGCTCTACGACATGCTGCCGCCCGAGGCCGTGCACCGGAAGCTCGAGTCCGGCGAGATCGAGATCGCGCCGCTCGCCTTCATGCGCGGGCGCACGCTCGCCCATTCCTATGTCATTCTCGACGAGGCGCAGAACGCGACGCCGGTGCAGATGAAGATGTTCGTCACCCGCTTGGGCGAGCAGTCGCGCATGGTGGTGACGGGCGATCCGTCCCAAGTCGATCTGCCGGGCGGCGCGCCGTCCGGTCTCGACGAGGTCTGCAGAATCTTGAGCGGTGTCGAGGGCGTGTCGGTGGTGCGCTTTACCGAAGCCGACGTCGTCCGCCATCCCCTCGTCACGCGCATCGTCGAGGCCTATAATGCCAAGACGCGCGGGCGCGGCGGGCGTGGCGGGCGCGGCGGCCGAGCGCGCCAAGGCGGTGCATCGCGTGCGCGGAGCGTGGCGCCCGAGGGACAAAGCGGTGCCTGACGACGGCCCTCGTCCTAGCGAGATATCCATCGACATCGAACTGAGGCTCGCGCATCCGGGCTGGCAGCGCGCTTGGCCGGATGCGTCTGCCCATGCGTGCCGGGCCGTGCGCGCGGCGCTGAAAGCCGAGCGGAAGCGCTTGCCGCGGACGCCCGCGGTGGCGGTGAGCGTCGTGCTTGGCGACGATGCGCTCGTGCGCGCGCTGAACGCGGCGCACCGGGGCACGGACAAGCCGACAAACGTCCTGTCGTTCCCGATGCCGGAGCATTTCGCCACCGGGGCCGCCGAAACGCCCCTCGGCGATATCGTTCTGGCCTACGAGACGGTGGCCGCCGAAGCCGAGGCGGGAAACCTCTCGCTCGCCGATCACACGACCCATCTCTTGGTCCATGGTACCCTTCACCTCTTGGGCTTCAGCCATGAGGAGGACGACGCGGCGCGGCGCATGGAAGCCGAGGAGGCCGAGAATCCTCCATGCGCTCGGTGTGAGCCACCCCCACGCCCGCCCCCTCGCAGCGCTTGAAGCTTGAGCCCCGCGTTGATCCCATGAACGATCCCCATTCCCGATCACCCTCGCGCGGCCGCCCGCTGCCGTTCCTGGCGCGCTTCGTCGATCTTCTGCTTGGACGCTCCGCCGACGGATCGCCGGCGCTCGACGCGCTGCTCGAGAGCTATCTCGAAGACGCCCATCCCTTGAGCGAAGGCGAGCGCAAGATGCTCATCAATCTCCTGAGCTTCGGCGAGCTCAGGGTCGATGACGTCATGGTGCCGCGCGCCGACATCGTGGCGGTGGAGGTTGCCACGCCGCTTCCCGAGCTCGCCGCGATCTTTCGCGATGCGCAGCATTCGCGGCTGCCGATCTATCGCGAGACGCTCGATGATCCCATCGGCATGGTGCACATCAAGGATGTGCTGGCCCTGCTCGTGCCGGCGACACCCGCGCCTCAACCCGTGGAGAACGTGCTCCAGCGCCTGCGCCGCGACACGCTGTTCGTGCCGCCGTCGATGCGCGTCATGGATCTCTTGATCAAGATGCAGAAGTCCCGCATCCACATGGCGCTCGTCATCGACGAATATGGCGGCACCGACGGACTCGTGACCATCGAGGACCTCATCGAGGAAATCGTGGGCGAAATCGAGGACGAGCACGACGTGGAAGAGACGGCGCTCATCGCGCCGCGCGCGGACGGCGGCTTCGACGTCAATGCGCGCATTCCGATCGAGGACCTCGAGCAGGTGCTCGGCCGTTCGCTCGCCTTGCCCGAGCACGTGGAAGACCACGAGACGCTGGGCGGTCTCGTCTTTTCGCTTGTCGGGCGCGTGCCCCAGCGCGGCGAGCTCATTTCCCACCCCAGCGGCTTCGAGTTCGAGATCCTGGATGCCGATCCCCGGCGCGTGAAGAAAGTGCGCGTGCATCGGCTGTCCACAGAAGCCGCGCCCGCGGAGGCGCCGGGCGGGGAGGGGAGCTCGGAAACACCCGAAGGGCCTCGGGGACAGTCCGAGAAGGACAAGCGCACCGCATGAATGGCCGCGGGCGGGGGGCGGGGGCGGTCCGGGCGGTGCAGACGCTGCGCACAAGCGCGCTCGCGCCCCTGCGCGCGCTCTTGCATCATGTCGCTTTGATCGCCGCTCATGTGCGCAGGCTCGGGCCCCTGCGGCGCTTCTTGCTCGCCGTCGTCGCCGGCGGCGCTTCGGCCGGCGCCTTGGCGCCGCTGCACGCGGTACCCGTTCTTTTCGTCACGCTGCCGCTCTTCGTCTGGCTTATCGACGGCGCGGGCGAAGGCGCGCGCGGCGTGCGGCGTGCGGCGATCGCGGGCTTCGGCTTCGGCTTCGGCTTTTTTTTGTGCGGGCTTTACTGGATCGGCTTTGCCTTTCTCGTCGATGCCGACCATTTCGCCTGGATGATCCCGTTCGTGGCCGTCTTGCTGCCGGCCGGATTGGGCGTGTTTGCCGCGCTCACCGCGGCGCTGGCGCGCGCCTTCTGGAGCACGGGGCCTGCGCGCGTGCTGGCCTTCGCAGGCCTTTGGAGCTTGTCCGAATGGCTGCGCGGCCATGTGCTCACGGGCTTTCCCTGGAACCTCTTCGGTTACGGCTGGGCGAAGGCCTTGCCCATGCTGCAGACGACGGCGTTTGTCGGCATCTACGGCTTGAGCCTTGTCACGACGCTCGCCGCGGCGAGCTTTGCTCTTCTCGGCGATGCCGAGACCGCGCCGGAAAAGCGCTTGCGGATTCCCGCAGCGCTCTTGGGCTTGCTCGTCCTTCTCTTCGCGCTCGGCTTCGCGCGTCTGGACGGAGCCGCGACGCGCAACGTGGATGGCGTGTGGCTCCGCATCGTGCAAGCCCGCGTCGATCAGCGCCTGATTGGCGACAGCAGCAATGGCACGTCGATCTTCATGCGCTATCTCTCGCTTTCGTCCGAGCCCGGACTAAATCGCGTCACTCATGTCGTGTGGCCGGAAGCGGCCATTCCCTTCCCGCTCGAAGAAGCGCCCGCGGCTCAAGCCGACATCGCCGCCGTGCTCGGGCCGAACACGGCGCTCGTCACCGGCACGCCGCGCTTGGCGCGCGGTGCCGACGACACGGTCGTCGACGTCTTCAATTCCATGGGCATCGTGAGCCACGGTGAAATCGTCGCGACTTACGACAAGGCCCATCTCGTGCCGTTCGGCGAATACTTGCCCCTGCAGCGGCTTCTCGAGCGCGCTGGGCCTCGAGCAGCTTGCCGGCAATCTCGGAAGCTTTGCGCGCGGTCCGGGTCCGCGCACGCTTCCCGTTCCCGGCGCGCCGCCGGTCGGCCCCCTCATCTGCTACGAGATCATCTTTCCCGATGCCGCCGTCGATCGCGCCCACCGCCCTGCTTGGCTCGTAAACCTTACCGACGACTCCTGGTTCGGCAGGGGCGCCGGCCCCTTGCAGCATTTCGACGCAGCGCGCGTGCGCGCGATCGAAGAGGGACTCCCCGTCGTGCGCGCGGCGAACAAGGGCGTGGCCGCGATCATCGGACCCAAGGGCGAGATGGTGGCGTCGAGCCCGCAGAGTGCCGTCGGCGCATTGGACGGGCCGTTGCCCATGGCCGATCCCGCGACGCTCTACGCGCGCCTTGGCGATTTACCATTCGCGATCCTGCTTGGCGGTCTCTTGATTTTCGGGCTCAGAATCCCGCGGAGCGGCGGGCGCTGACCGCTTGCAGGCGCAACCATAAGGGATCGATATGCTTGACCCGCCTGTTGGGCACGCCCTATAGAAGGCGCGGGCGGTGGGACCGAAACGGCGCGCCCGAGCGCAAGGAGCGCGTTGGTTCTTTAGCTATTCCCGCGCGATGCAGCCTGCTCGACCAAACGGCACCTGCGGGACAGTGCGAAGCGGGACAGTGCGAATAAGACGTGAATCGTAAAGCCGCGCTCTTGTGGCGAGGCGGTGTACGACGCGAACAGTGAGGAGCCTGCGTTGAAGAAACCGCCAAATCCGATCGACGTGCATGTCGGCAGCCGCGTGCGCTTGCGCCGCATGCTGGTCGGAATGAGTCAGGAAAAGCTCGGCGAGCAACTCGGGCTCACCTTTCAGCAAGTGCAAAAATACGAAAAGGGCACCAATCGCATCGGCGCGAGCCGGCTCTTTCAGATTTCGCGAATTCTCTCCGTGCCCGTGCAATTCTTCTACGACGATATGAGCGAAGCCATGCCGCGTCTGACGGCCGGCTTCGCCGAAGCCGACGGCGCCGAAAACGTCATGGACTTCGTGAGCTCGAACGAGGGTCTGGCGCTCAATCGCTCCTACACCCGCATCAAAGACCCCACCCTGCGCCGGCGGGTGCTCGATCTGATCAGAACCTTGGCGGGCGAAGCGGAAGGCTGAGGCTGGCGGAACGCTGGCGGAACGCTGGCGGAACGCTGGCGCCTGGGGGGCTGATCCTTCAAAATACGAGGCTCAAGCCAGCGGCATGACGCAGGCCGCGAGCGCGCTTAATTCGACAAAGCTGATGTGGTGAGGACGGGGCAATCGGTCATGGCAAGAGCAAATTATCTGTTCACGAGCGAGTCGGTCTCGGAGGGGCACCCGGACAAGGTCTGCGACCGCATTTCGGACGCGATCGTCGACACCTTTCTGGCGGCCGACCCTCACGCCCGTGTCGCGCTGGAGACGCTGTGCACCACGAACCGCATCGTGCTCGCCGGCGAAGTGCGGGGGCCCGCCTCGATCACGCACAGTCTTATGGAGGACGTCGCGCGCGCCGCGGTCAAGGACATCGGCTACGAGCAGGCGGGCTTTCATTGGAAGAACGCGGTGGTGGAAAATTATGTCCACGCCCAGTCCGCCGACATCGCCCAAGGGGTGGATGCGGCCGGCAACAAGGACGAAGGCGCGGGCGACCAGGGCATCATGTTCGGCTACGCCTGCCGCGAGACCGAAACGCTCATGCCCGCGCCCATCTACTACGCGCATCAAATTCTGAGATCCTTGGCGCTGGCGCGCCATTCGGGGGCGGAGCCCGGTCTCGGCCCCGACGCGAAATCCCAGGTGACGCTCGTCTACCAGAACGGCAAGCCCGTGCGCGCGGCCAACGTCGTCGTCTCGACCCAGCATGCCGAGCATCTCTCACAAGACGACGTGCGCGAGATCGTGCGCCCGCACGTGCTCCAGGTTCTGCCCGAGGGCTGGATGTGCCCGGAGAGCGAGCTCTACGTGAACCCCACGGGCCGCTTCGTCATCGGCGGCCCCGACGGCGACACGGGCCTCACGGGGCGCAAGATCATCGTCGACACCTATGGCGGGGCCGCGCCCCATGGCGGGGGCGCCTTCTCCGGCAAGGACCCGACCAAGGTCGACCGCTCGGCCGCTTACGCCGCGCGCTACCTCGCCAAGAACGTGGTCGCAGCCGAGCTCGCCGAGCGCTGCACCCTCCAGCTCGCCTATGCCATCGGCGTCGCCAAGCCCTTGGCGCTCTATGTCGATCTCCACGGCACGGGGCACATCGACGAGGCGCGCCTTGAGAAAGTGCTGATGGAGGTGATGAGCCTGTCGCCGCGCGGCATCCGCGAGCATTTGAAGCTCAGCCGGCCGATCTATGCCAAGACCTCGGCTTACGGACATTTTGGCCGCGCGCCCGAGCCCGACGGCGCCTTCTCCTGGGAGAAGACCGATCTCGTCGATCCGCTCCGCCGCGCCTTCTGAGCAGGACGCCAGATTGTGAATTAAGGGGAGGGGAGGCGAGGCGCCTCTCCTTTTTTCGTCTGCGTCAGCCCAAGAGAAGCCAGATCTGGCGGATAGAAAGGCCGAGGACGAGCAGGCCTGCCGCACCGCCAAGGAGCCGGATCGGGGCGATCTTTACGAGATAGCCGGCAAACGGTGCCGCGGCCGCGCCGCCCAGGATGAGGCCGAGCACGGCCATGCCGTGGCTCCTGACGTCGCCGCCCTCAGTCCAATGACCGGTAAGGAGTGCCGTGACAAAGGCGCCCGAGATCGCCGCCGTGACAAAGAACTCCGCAGCGTTGACGCTGCCGATCACGTAGCGCGGCTGTTCGCCCACGCCGATCAGCGTGCTGGTGACAATTGGTCCCCAGCCGCCGCCGCCAACCGCATCCATGAACCCGCCCATCGTTCCGATCGGAAAGAGCGCATGAGCCCCGATCTGCCGCGGTCGCGGAAATCGGAGAGCGCGGGCCAAAATAAAAAGCCCCATGAGTCCGAGATAGGCGGCCACGAACGGCCTCAATGTTGCTCCATCGATCGAGGTCAGGAGGTAGGTCCCGAGCACGCCACCTAGGACTCCCGCAGGCGCAAGCCGGAGGAAGAGCCGCCGGTCGATGTTTCTAAATAAGAGATGCGAGCCGCCCGATATGCCCGTCGTGAAGAGCTCGGCGAAATGCACAATCGCGGAGGCCTGAGCCGGCGGGACGCCAGCCGAGAGCAACACGGTGCTCGCCGTGACGCCATAGGCCATTCCCAGCGCTCCGTCGACGCATTGGGCGAGAAAACCGACGAGAAGAAAGAGGAGGAACTCCGAATCCATGGGCACCCTTCGGGACGGAAGGTCAATTCGCGCAATTTGACTTTCGAAGTGACCTTCTCATAGCGTCGGGACGATCATGGCATCGCCTCCGATGCCCCATTCCGCATCGCGGCGCATACACGTGTCGGAGCGGACGCGCTTTTGCAACAACATTCTGAGCCGGGCCACGACACGGGCGAGAGCGCATTGATCGCCGGGTGCCGTGTCGATCGAACGCAAAAGGAACAGTGGTTGGCGGACCTGCAAGTGCGACATGCCGAAGGCTGTGGCAAGCGCCTTTATGGCCGGCGCCTGGGCCACAAGCTCAGCGCTCCGCCAGCAGGAGCTCGTGGCGCGCGCGCTGCCGCGCTATGCGCTTGCGCCCGGCGAGGCCTGTCTCGATCCCGCGCGCCTCTTTCGGCCCGAGGTCGCGCACTTCGCGCTCGAGGTCGGCTTCGGCGGCGGCGAGCATCTGGCCGCGCTCGCGCGCGCAAATCCCGATTGGGGCTTCCTCGGCTGCGAGCCTTATCTCAACGGCGTGGCGCAGCTCCTCGTGAAGATCGAGGAGACGCGGCTCGACAACATCCGCATTCATCGCGGCGATGCGCGGGAGGTGATCGAGCGGCTTCCGCCCTCCTCGCTCGACGCCGTCTATGTTCTCTTTCCCGATCCGTGGCCCAAGCGGCGCCATTGGAAGCGCCGCTTTGTCACGCCCGAGGCGCTCCACGGCTTGGCGCGGGTCATGCGGGAGGGCGCCGAGCTCCGCATCGCCACCGATTCGGGCGCCTATGCCCAGTGGACGCTTGAAAAAGTCCTGGCCCGGCGCGGCTTCACATGGCTCGCGTCACGTCCCGACGATTGGCGCATGCGGCCGGAGGGCTCGCCCGAGACGCGTTACGAGGCCAAGGCCCGGCGCGCGGGGCGCGCGATCTACCATTTGCGCTTTCAAAAGGCGCAGGCCGGCCCTTGAAAGGCGGCCGTGAAGGGCTAAGATAACATTCAGTAGCGGTCTCACTTCCAAAACGAGACCGTGCGATCCGAGGACATGGCGGGCTCGCGAGCCCGCTTTTTCATTATGCGGAGGTCGCAAGTCTTGGTGCAGAGCGAGGGCGGACGGGCCGAGCGGCTGCGTTCGGTTGTTTCTCCCGTCGTCGCCGGCATGGGCTTCAGGCTCGTGCGCGTGCGCTTCATCAGCGGCGGGCATCCGCGCCTTCAGGTGATGGCGGAACGCGCCGACGGCAGCATGACGGTGGCCGATTGCGCGAGCCTGTCCCGGGCGCTCTCGGCGGTGCTCGATGTGGAGGATCCGATCCACGGCGAATACACGCTCGAGGTCTCCTCGCCCGGCATCGACCGGCCGCTGACGAGCCTCGAGGATTTCGCGCGCTTTGCGGGGCGGGCCGCGCGCGCGGAGCTCAAGGGCCTCAAGGACGGACGCCGGCGCTTTCGCGGGGTGTTGCGCGGGATCGAAGGCCGGGATGTGTTGATCGAAGAGGAGGGCGGCGTGATCGTCCGCCTGCCGTTCGCCTCGATCGAAGACGCGAAGCTCGTGCTCACACCCGAGCAGGTGGCGGAGAGCTTGAAAAAGGAACGCCGCGCAAGGCAGGCGCCTGACGATGCGCCCGAGGCGGCAAATTAAGGAGCAAGGCATGGCTACGGCAGTCAGCGCCAACAAGCTGGAACTTCTTCAGATCGCCGACGCGGTCGCGCGCGAGAAATCCATCGAGCGCGAGGTCGTCATCCAGGCGATGGAAGAGGCAATCCAGCGCGCCGCGCGCTCGCGCTACGGCGCGGAGAACGAGATCAGGGCCGAGATCGACCTCAAGACCGGCGAGATCAGGCTCACGCGTCTGCTCGCGGTCGTGGAAAAAGTCGAGAACGACGCCACCGAGATCGCGCTCGAGGATGCGCGCACGCGCAATCCCGCCGCCCAGATCGGCGATTTCATCGCCGAGCCCCTGCCGCCGGTCGAGTTCGGCCGCATCGCGACGCAAACGGCCAAGCAAGTCATCGTGCAGAAAGTGCGCGATGCCGAGCGCGAGCGTCAGTACAACGAATACAAGGACAGAATCGGCGAGATCGTGCACGGCATCGTCAAGCGCGTCGAATACGGCAACGTCATCGCCGACTTGGGCCGCGCCGAGGGCATCGTGCGCCGCGACGAGCTTCTGCCGCGCGAGATGTTCCACAATGGCGACCGCGTCCGGGCCTATATCTACGACGTGCGCCGCGAGCAGCGCGGCCCGCAGATCTTCCTGTCGCGCTCGCACCCGCAATTCATGTCCAAGCTCTTCGCCCAGGAGGTGCCCGAGATCTATGACGGCATCATCGAGGTCAAGGCCGTGGCGCGCGATCCGGGCAGCCGCGCCAAGATCGCGGTCATCTCGAAGAATTCCTCCATCGATCCCGTAGGCGCCTGCGTCGGCATGCGCGGCAGCCGCGTGCAGGCGGTGGTGAACGAGCTCCAGGGCGAGAAGATCGACATCATCTCTTGGTCGCCCGATCATGCGACCTTTATCGTCAATGCGCTGGCGCCCGCGGAGGTGGTCAAGGTCGTGCTCGACGAGGACAACGAGCGCATCGAGGTCGTCGTGCCCGACGACCAGCTTTCGCTCGCCATCGGCCGGCGCGGCCAAAATGTGCGGCTTGCCTCCCAGCTCACGGGCTGGGACATCGACATTCTCACCGAAGCCGAGGAATCGGAGCGGCGCCAGGAAGAGTTCCGCACGCGCACCGCGCTCTTCCAGAAGGCGCTCGAGCTCGACGAAGTCACCGCCCAGCTTCTGGCCTCGGAAGGCTTCGCCTCCGTCGAAGAGGTGGCTTACGTCGATCTCAACGAGCTCGCCGAAGTCGAGGGCTTCGACGAGGAGCACGCGCGCCAGCTTCAGGAGCGCGCGCAAGCCTATATCGACAAGCTCAACGCCGAATATGACGAGCAGAGGCGGAAGCTCGGCGTCGGCGACGATTTGGCCGCGCTCGAGGGGCTGACGCCCGCGATGCTCGTGGCCTTGGGCGAGAAGAGCATCAAGACGCTCGACGATTTCGCCGATCTCGCGCGCGACGAGCTCATCGGCGGCTACGAGACCGCGGACGGCGAGCGGCGCAAAGTGCCCGGCGTGCTCGAAGGCTTCAGCCTCGGCGCCGAAGAGGCCGATGATCTCATCATGCGCGCGCGGGCGCACTGGTTCGCCGAAGAGGACGCCGCGGCCGCGGCGGCGGCGGCGGCCGAAGAGGAGGCGCAGCCTGCCGCAGGTTGATGCCCTGACATCCCCGGACGAGATGGGCGAGGAGGACGGTCCTCACCGCCGTTGCCTCGTCACGGGCGAAGTCAAGCCAAAGTCCGCGCTCGTTCGCTTCGTTGTCGGTCCCGAGAGCACAATCGTTCCGGATGTGCGCGAACGGCTTCCGGGCCGCGGGCTTTGGGTGAGCGCGCGCCGCGCGGATGTCGAAGCTGCCGCGCAGCGCGGCCTCTTCGCCAAGGCCGCGCGCAAGGCGGTCAAGATCCCGGACGATCTCGCGGCGCTCGTGGAAAGCCTCATCCTGCGCTATGCGCTCGATCTTTTCGGACTCGCGCGCAAGGCGGGCCTCGTGGCGGCCGGGGCGAGGCAAGTCGAGGCGGCGTTGAGCAACCGGAGCGCTGCGCTTCTGATCGAGGCAGCGGATGCTTCGCCGCGCGAGGCCGCCCGCCTGCGAGCCCGTGCAGAAGCGCAAGGATTAGCGCTTGTCCAGTGCTTTTCGGCGGCCGAATTGGGTTTGGCACTCGGCCGCGAAAATGTGGTACATGCAGCCCTGTGCGCAGGGCCGCTGGCGCAGCGGTTTCTTGACGAAACGGTGCGTCTTGGCGGCTTCCGCGGTGCGGAGATGAGAGCCCCGGCGCGTCCCCATTCGGCACAGCGCCCGGTCCCGAGCGAATGACGGTATGACGGATACGAAGGATCGAGACAAGACATTGAGCGCGAGCGGCCCGCGGCCCGCAAGCTTGCGGCGCCGGGAAGCCGGCGGCACCGTGCGCCAGAGCTTCTCCCATGGCCGCTCCAAAGCGGTCGTGGTGGAGAAGAAGCGCAAGCGCACCGTCGCCGGGCCAACGCCCGCCGCGACGCCCGCGCCGGAGCCCCGCCGCGCCGAAGAGCGCGAGGTGCGCGAGGCGCGCGAGGCGCGTGCGCCGGAGCCGGAGACGCGGCCCGCGCCCCCGCCGGAGCCAGTCCGGCAAGCCGAAACCGCGGCGCAAGCGCGCGCCGCCACCGGGCGCGGCGGCGTCGTTCTGAAGTCGCTGACCGAAGAGGAAAAGCAGGCGCGCGCGCGTGCGCTTTCCGATGCGCGGTACGCCGAAGGTGAACTGCGCAAGCGTGCCGAAGCCGATGCGCGCAAACGTGCCGACGAAGACGCGCGCTTGCAGCGCGAGCGCGATGAGGGCACGCGCCGGCGCGCTGACGAAGAAGCGCGCAAGGCCTCGGAAGAGGAGGCGCGCAAACGCGCCGAAGACGAAGCCAAGCGCAGGCTCGAAGAAGACAAGCGGACCGGTCTTGCGGCGGGTGCGCCCGGCACTGCGGCTGTTGCCGTCGAGGAGGAAGACGAGGAGACAAAAGCGCGCGCCAAGCGCGGCAAGGGCCCCCCGCCACGCGCCCCCAGCGCACGCCGCGCCGAGCCGCGCCGCCGCTCGGGCAAGCTCACCATCAACCAAGCGCTGACCGAGGACGAGCGCGTCCGCAGCCTCGCCGCTTTCCGACGCGCGCGCGAGCGCGAGAAGCGGCTGGCGCGCGGGTCCGAGCCCGCCGCCAAGGTTTACCGCGAGGTCATCATCCCCGACACGATCACGGTGCAGGAGCTCGCCAACCGCATGAGCGAGCGCGCGGTGGACGTCATCAAGGAGCTCATGAAGCAGGGCATGATGGCGACCGTCAACTCGGCGCTCGATGCCGACACGGCCCAGCTCGTCGCCGAGGAGTTCGGCCACACGGCCAAGCGCGTGAGCGAAGCGGCCGTCGAAGAGGGCATGGAAGGCGCGCCCGACCGCGAAGAGGATCTCGTGCCGCGCGCGCCCATCGTCACCGTCATGGGCCATGTCGATCACGGCAAGACCTCGCTGCTCGATGCCTTGCGCGCGACCGACGTGGCGGCGGGCGAAGCGGGCGGCATCACCCAGCATATCGGCGCCTATCAGGTGAGGCTGAAATCGGGCGCCGAGATCACATTCCTCGACACGCCGGGCCACGCGGCCTTCACGTCCATGCGCGCACGCGGCGCGAAGGTCACCGATCTCGTCGTGCTCGTGGTGGCGGCCGATGACGGCGTCATGCCGCAGACCGCGGAAGCCATCGCCCATGCCAAGGCCGCGGGCGTGCCCATCCTCGTCGCCATCAACAAGATCGACAAAGCCGACGCCAATCCGCAGCGCGTGAAGACGGATCTCTTGCAGCACGAGATCGTGGTGGAAGAGATGGGCGGCGAGGTGCAGGCGATCGAAGTCTCGGCGACCAAGCACTTGGGCCTCGACAAGCTCGAGGAAGGAATTCTTCTGCAGGCCGAGATTCTCGATCTCAAGGCCAATCCCAACAGACCCGCGGACGGCGCGGTGATCGAAGCCAAGCTCGATCGCGGGCGCGGGCCCGTGGCGACCGTCCTCGTGCAACGCGGCACGCTCAAGCAAGGCGATATCGTGGTCGCGGGCGCCGAATGGGGCCGCGCGCGCGCGCTCGTCAACGAGCGCGGCGAAACGGTGACGGAGGCGGGGCCTTCGGTGCCGGTGGAGATTCTCGGACTTTCCTCATCGCCGGAAGCGGGCGACAGATTCCAGGTCGTGGAGAGCGAAAGCCGCGCGCGCGACATTTCGGCCTATCGCCAGCACAAGCGCCGCGAGACGCGCATGACCTTCGGCACGCGCGCGAGCTTGGAGCAGATGTTCACGCGCCTGGAGCAGGGCGGGTTGAAGGAGCTGCCCCTCGTCATCAAGGGCGACATGCAGGGCTCGGTCGAGGCCATCATCGGCGCGCTCACGAAGATGGGCACAGAAGAAGTGGGCGTGCGCGTGCTGCACGGCGCGATCGGCGGCGTCACCGAATCGGATGTGGTGCTCGCCGAGGCGAACAGCGCGCCGATCTTGGCGTTCAATGTCCGCGCCAACGCGCAAGCGCGCGAGCACGCCCAGAGCGCGGGCGTCGAGATCCGCTACTACGCCATCATTTACGACTTGGTCGACGACGTGAAAGCCGCGCTGTCGGGGCTTCTTTCGCCCACCTTGCGCGAGCAGTTCCTGGGCAATGCCGAAATTCTCCAGGTCTTCAATATCTCGAAGGTGGGCAAAGTCGCGGGCTGCCGCGTGACGGAAGGCGTCGTGCGCCGCGGCGCCAAGGTGCGCCTCGTCCGCGACAGCGTGGTCATCCACGACGGCACGCTCTCCACCCTCAAGCGCTTCAAGGACGAGGTGCGCGAAGTGCAGTCCGGCCAGGAATGCGGCATGGCCTTCGAGAATTACCAGGACATGCAGCAAGGCGACGTCATCGAGTGCTTCGAGATCGAGACGATCGCGCGCACGCTGTAGCGCTCTGCCTCTCCCCGAGGAGAGGTTGACAACCGCATGAGCCCATTCCGATGTCGCGCCGTCCCTCTTCGCGAGCCCCCACCCAGCGCCAGTTGCGCGTGGGCGAACAGATCCGTCATGTGCTTGCGGAGATCCTGGCGGAAGGAAACATTCGCGATCCGGCGCTCAAGGGCATGTCGGTGACCGTCACCGAAGTGCGCGTGACGCCCGATCTGCAGCATGCGACCGCGTTCGTGACGCCTTTGGGCGGACGGGGCGCGGAGGCGGTTGTCGCTGCGCTTAATCGCCACAAGAATTACATGCGGGGGCTTGTGGGCAAGGGGCTCAGCACGCGCTACACGCCCGAGCTCAGCTTCCGCTACGACACCACCTTCGACGAGGCCGCGCACATCGACAAACTTCTGCATTCGCCCGAGGTTCGCGCCGATCTCGAGCGCGCGCCCGACGACGAGAAAGACGACTAGGCGATGGCAAGGAAGCGCAAAGGCTTGCCCATCCATGGCTGGCTCGCCATCGACAAGCCGCTCGGCATGACCTCGACGAATGTGGTGACGGCGGTGCGGCGCGCGCTCGGCGCCGCGAAAGCCGGCCATGGCGGCACGCTCGATCCCATCGCCACGGGCATTCTTCCCTTGGCGCTCGGCGAGGCGACGAAGACCATTCCCTATCTCGTGAACAGCCGGAAGATCTATCGCTTCACGGCGCGCTGGGGCGAGGCGCGCGCGACCGACGACGCCGAGGGCGCGGTGAGCGGCGTGAGCGACGTGCGCCCCGATGCGGAAGCGATCCGCGCGGCGCTTCCCGAATTCACCGGCAGGATCATGCAAACCCCGCCTTGCTTCTCGGCCGTGAAGGTCGACGGCGCGCGCGCTTACGATCTCGCGCGCGAGGGCGAGACGGTGGCGCTCGAGGCCCGTCCCGTCGAGGTCTATCGCTTTGCGCTCCTCGACGTGCCCGACGCCGATCACGCGCTGTTCGAGGTCGAGTGCGGCAAGGGAACCTATGTGCGCGCACTGGTGCGCGACCTTGCTTTGCGCCTCGGCACGCTCGGCCACGTGACCGCGCTCCGGCGCACGCGGGTCGGCCCCTTCGGCGAGGCGGACGCGATCCCACTGGATAAACTTCTGGCCTTGGGCCATGATGCGGCCGCCGCAAGGCATCTTCTCGCCGTCGAGACGCCGCTGGACGACATCCCGGCGGTGCCGGTGACGGCGAACGATGCGGGCCGCTTGAGAAGCGGCCAGGCGATTCACCTGCGTGCTGGCATGCCGGTGCCTTCCCCCGCGCCGAGCGCGGACGAGGTTTCGGCTGTTCTCTGCACGGAGGGACGCGGGCGGCCGGTGGCGCTCTGTGCCTATGAGGCGGGGTTCCTTCGGCCGATGCGCGTATTCAACCTTCACTGATGGCAAAGGGCCCCCGATGTCGATTACCGCCGTACGCAAGCAAGAGCTCATCAAGAGTTACGCCGCGAAGCCCAACGACACGGGCTCGCCGGAAGTCCAGGTCGCGATTCTCTCCGAGCGCATCGCGAACTTGACCGAGCATTTCAAGGACAACGCAAAAGACAATCATTCCCGGCGCGGCCTGATCAAGCTCGTGAGCCAGCGCCGGCGCCTGCTCGATTATTTGAAAGCAACCGACACCGCGCGCTACGAGACGCTCATCCAAAAGCTCGGCCTGCGCCGTTAGTTCCTCATGCCGCCCGGCGCCATGGGGGCGCTGGCCGCGGCCATCCGCACACCCGAAGGATTCAATTCATGTTCGAAATTCACAAAGAGACGCTGAACTGGGGCGGACGCACGCTCACGCTGGAGAGCGGGCGCTTCGCCCGCCAAGCCACGGGCGCCGTGTTCGCGAGCTATGGCGAGACGGCGGTGCTCGCCACCGTCGTCGCCGAGCGCGAGCCCCGGACCGGCATCGATTTCTTTCCGCTCACCGTCAACTATCAGGAAAAAACCTACGCCGCGGGCAAGATCCCCGGCGGCTATTTCAAGCGCGAAGGCCGCCCGACCGAGAAGGAGACGCTCGTCTCGCGCCTCATCGACCGGCCCATCCGTCCGCTCTTTCCGTCCGGCTTCCGCAACGAGACCCAGGTCATCATCACCGTTCTCTCCCACGATCTCGAAAACGATCCGGACGTGATCGCCCTGGTCGCGGCCTCGGCTGCGCTCACCATCTCGGGCATTCCGTTTCTGGGTCCCATCGGGGCTGCGCGCGTCGGCTACTTCAACGGCGACTACAAGCTCAACCCGCAAATCGACGAGATGACCAATTCCGCGCTCGATCTCGTGGTCGCAGGGACAGCCGACGCCGTGCTCATGGTCGAATTGGAAGCCAAGGAGCTTTCCGAGCCGGTGATGCTCGGCGCCGTGATGTTCGGCCACAAAGAGATGCAAGCGGTGATCGGCGCCATCATCAAGCTCGCCGAGAAATGCGCGCGCGAGCCCTGGGCTCTGGAAGACAAGGAGCTCTCCGCCGACGCCCGGCGCGTGCGCGCGCTCGTCGAAGCCGATCTGCGCGCGGCCTACGCCCTGCCGCAAAAAACCGTCCGTCACGAGCGGCTCGCCGCGGCCAAGCAAAAGCTTGCGCAAGCCTTGGGCGCCGAGGCGGCCGAGCCTGTCGACGAGCAGGTGCTGCGAACGCTCTTCAAGGATGTCGAGAAGGACGTGGTGCGCGGACAAATTCTCGACACCGGCCGGCGCATCGACGGGCGCGATCTCACCACCGTCCGTCCGATCGTCGCCGAAGTGGGGCTTCTGGCGCGCACCCATGGTGCTGCGCTCTTCACGCGCGGCGAGACGCAAGCCCTGGTCGTCACGACGCTCGGCACCGGCGAAGACGAGCAATATGTCGACGCGCTCGAAGGCACCTACAAAGAGCGCTTCATGCTGCACTACAATTTCCCGCCCTATTCGGTCGGCGAAGTAGGCCGCATGACGGGCGCGGGACGGCGCGAGATCGGCCACGGCAAGCTTGCCTGGCGCGCCGTGCGCGCCGTGCTGCCGGGGCCGATGGATTTTCCCTACACGATCCGCGTCGTCTCCGAGGTCACCGAGTCCAACGGCTCATCGTCCATGGCGACGGTATGCGGCGCCTCGCTCGCGCTCATGGATGCGGGCGTGCCCATCAAGCGCTCGGTGGCGGGGATCGCCATGGGGCTCATTCTCGAAGAGGGCCGCTATGCGGTTCTCTCCGACATACTGGGCGACGAGGACCATCTGGGCGACATGGACTTCAAGGTGGCCGGCACCTCGGAAGGAATCACCGCCCTCCAAATGGACATCAAGGTCGCGGGCATCACCGAGGAGATCATGGGCGTCGCGCTCACTCAGGCGCAGCAAGGGCGCATGCATATCCTGGGCGAGATGGCCAAAGCGCTCTCCGAATCGCGCGGCCAGCTCGGCGCGCACGCGCCGCGCATCGAGATCGTCACCATTCCCACCGACAAGATCCGCGAGGTCATCGGCTCGGGCGGCAAGGTCATCCGCGAGATCGTGGAGACCACCGGCGCCAAGATCGACATCGCCGACGACGGCACGATCAAGATCGCGAGCCCCGATCTCACGTCGATCGAGGCGGCGAAGAAGTGGATCAAGTCGATCGTGGCCGAGCCCGAGGTCGGGCAGATCTACGACGGCAAGGTGGTCAAGGTGGTCGATTTCGGCGCCTTCGTGAATTTCTTCGGGCCGCGCGACGGCCTCGTGCACATCTCCCAGCTCGCCAAGACCCGCGTCGCCAAGGTGACGGATGTCGTCAAGGAAGGCGACACGGTCAAGGTGAAGCTCATGGGCTTCGACGAGCGCGGCAAGGTGCGTCTGTCCATGAAGGTGGTCGACCAGCAGACGGGCCAGCTTCTCACCGACGTCGACGACGACGACGGCGGACGCAGCGAGGGCGGACGAAACGACCGCCCGCGCCGCCCGCGCCGCGCCGAGCAGGGATGAGCGCGGTCCGCATCTGTCGGCGCACGGCCGCGCGGCGTCAGAAGACGATGGCGAATATGGCGATGCATAATCCTCCTCATCCCGGCGGCATCCTCCGCCGCCAATGTCTGGAGCCGCTTGGTCTGTCGGTCACCGAGGCAGCGGAAGGTCTCGGCGTGACGCGGCAGGCGCTGTCCGACCTTGTCAACGAGAAAGCCAACGTCTCCGTCGCGATGGCGATAAGGCTTGCCAAAGCCTTCGGCTCGAGCGCGGAAACCTGGCTTGGCCTACAGATGGCTTATGATCTATGGCAGGTGAAAAAGGGCGGGGAGCGGGTCAAGGTGCGCCGCTTCGCAGCGGTCTGATCGAAGACTGTCCTTTTCTCGAGTGTCTGTACTCAATTGCTGCCGCGACGTCTCATGGTTCGAGACGCCACCCTTCGCTGCGCTTCGGGTGGCTCCTCACCATGAGGCTTTTCTCGAGACTCCTCATCCTGAGGAGGCCCGTCCTTCGACCCACCTCCTCATGCTGAGGAGCGCATTGGCGCGTCTCGAAGCATGAGGAGGTGGGCTCAGGATGAAGCGGGCCGTCTCGAAGGATGAGGTCAATTTCGAAAGGTCGCTTACTCCGCCGCGGGCCTTCCGCGCTGCGCGGCGGGAAGGGCCTCGGGCTCTTCGGCGCCGTTGCCGTTCTGCTCGAGCTCGGCCAGCCCTGCTTTAATTCCTGCGACTGCGGCATGCCGACGATGTTGAAGCCGCCGTCCACGTGATGGACTTCGCCGGTGACGCCCGCCGACAGATCCGACAGGAGATAGAGCGCAGCGCCCCCCACGTCGTCGAGCTCCATGTTCCGGTGCAAGGGCGCGTGCAGCCTGTTCCAGCGGAAGACGAAACGCGCATCGGCAATCGCCGAGCCCGCGAGCGTGCGCATGGGGCCTGCGGAGAGCGCGTTGACGCGAATGCCGTCGCGGCCGAGATCGGAGGCGAGATAGCGCACGGATGCTTCGAGCGCGGCCTTGGCCACGCCCATGACGTTGTAATTGGGCATGACGCGCTGGGCGCCGGAATAGGTGAGCGTGATGAGGCTCCCTCCCCGCGTCATGAGCGGCGCCGCGTGGCGCGTGACCGCCGTGAAGGAATAGCAGGAGATGTCGAGCGTGCGCACGAAATTGTCGCGCGTGGTCTCGACATAGCGGCCCTTGAGCTGGCGCTTGTCGGAATAGGCAATCGCGTGCACCACGAAATCGAGCGCGCTCCATTCGCGCTTGAGCGCGGCAAAGACGGCCGTGATGCTCGCTTCATCGGCGACATCGCAAGGCAGCGTGAGCTTGGCGCCCAGACTTTCCGCAAGCGGACGGACACGCTTGCCGATCGCCTCGCCTTGATAGGTGAAGGCGAGCTTTGCGCCTTGGGCATGCAGCATACGCGCGATGCCCCAAGCGATGGAATGGTCGTTCGCGACGCCCATGATGAGGCCGCGCTTCCCCTCCATCAGCGAACCAGAAGTCATCTTTCTCAGTCCCCCAAACCAGCGCGCCGCCCTCGCCTCACCGCAAGCGCCGCGCCATTGTCAACTCAGCCCGTGAAGCGCTTCAACACGAGCGAGCCGTTCGTGCCGCCAAAGCCGAAGCTGTTGGAGAGCACGCTGTTGATCTCGACATTGTCCCTGCGCTCGCGAACGATGGGCATGTCGGCCGCCGCCGGATCGAGATTGTCGATATGCGCCGAGGCGCAGATGAAACGGCTGTTGAGCATGAGAAGCGAATAGATCGCCTCGTGCACTCCGGCCGCGCCCAGCGCGTGTCCCGTGAGCGATTTGGTGGCGCTGATGGGCGGCACTTTCTTGCCGAAGACGTCGCGGATGGCTTCGAGCTCCTTGATGTCGCCGACCGGCGTCGAGGTCGCGTGCGGATTGATGTAATCGATGGGGTCGTCGAGACCGCGAACAGCCATGCGCATGCAGCGCGCCGCACCCTCGCCCGAAGGCTGCACCATGTCCGCGCCGTCCGAGGTGGCGCCGTAGCCCACGATCTCGCCGTAAATGCGCGCGCCGCGCGCTTTGGCGTGCTGGAGCTCCTCGAGCACGAGCGCCCCGCCGCCGCCCGAGATGACGAAGCCGTCGCGGTCCTTGTCGTAAGCGCGGCTCGCGCGCGCGGGCGTGTCGTTGAAGTGCGAGGAGAGCGCGGGCATGGCGTCGAACAGCACCGAGAGCGTCCAATCGAGCTCCTCGCCGCCGCCCGCGAAGACGATGTCCTGCTTGCCCCACTGGATGAGCTCGTAGCCGTTGCCGATGCAATGTGTGCTGGTCGCGCAGGCCGAGCTGATGGAGTAGCTCACGCCCTTGATCTTGAAGGCTGTCGCGAGCGTCGCCGAATTCGTGCTCGACATGGTGCGCGGCACCATGAAGGGCAACACTTTCTTCGGCCCGCGCTCGCGCGCCGTGTCCCAGGCGAGAAGCATGTTCTTCGTGGACGGCCCGCCCGAGCCCATGATAAGGCCCGTGCGCTCGTGGGAGACGTCTTTCTCTTCGAGCCCGCTGTCGCGGATCGCTTGGTCCATGGCGATGTAGTTGTAAGCCGCGCCATCGCCCATGAAGCGGCGCAGCTTGCGGTCGATAATGGCATCGATATCGATCTTGATCGCGCCGTGAACATGGGAGCGAAAGCCCATCTCGGCGTAGACGTCGCTCTTCTCGACACCGGAACGCGCCTCGCGCAGCGAGGCCAATACTTCCTGCGTCGAATTTCCGATCGAGGATACGATCCCCATGCCCGTCACGACGACCCGCCGCATCAGGGCCTCCTGTGGCTCTTCAAGTCTGCGGGGCTTCCTGCCGGAACAGGCCCACGCGCAGATCCAATGCCGTGTAGATGGGAATGCCGTCGGCCTTCATGATGCCGTCCGCGATTCCGAGCACGAGCTTGCGCATGATCACGCGCTTCAAATCGATGTGGTAGGAGATTCTTTTTACGGTGGGCAACACCATGCCCGAAAACTTCACCTCGCCGACGCCGAGCGCGCGTCCCTTGCCGGGTGCGCCGAGCCAGCCCAGGAAGAATCCCACGAGCTGCCACAAGGCATCGAGTCCAAGGCAGCCCGGCATCACCGGGTCGCCCAGGAAATGGCATTTGAAGAACCACAGCGTGGGCTTTAGGTCGAGCTCGGCTACGACCTCGCCTTTGCCGTGGCTGCCGCCGCTTTCGCTGATGTGCGTGATGCGGTCGAACATGAGGAGCGGTGGCAGCGGCAGCTGGGCATTACCGCTGCCGAACAATTTGCCCTCGGCGCAAGCGATGAGCTCGTCATAGCCGAAGCTCGCGCGGCGTGTCTCAGCCGGGGCGTCGGACGCCTGCGCTTGTGCGGGCGAAGGCGACGCCGTCGCAGGTGCAGACTCGGCCTTGGCTTCCGCTCTCAAGCGTTCCTCTTCCTTCCGGCTCAATTGACTGCGAGGCACTGTAATACCCTTGACAAGGATCGCGAAAAGCCCGATCTGACGATCGGCCGCTCTTTTGAGGCATTCCAAAGAAGGGGGCTGGGCCCACCTCTCGTTCGAGCGGCATAAGCCTCGGCCATGAGGTACCATGAGGGGCCGATTTACGACAAGCGCTCGCTGAGCGGGAGGTCAAGGAAGAGTGAGTGGCAGGCGTAACATGGTGAGCGAGGACCGGCCCTTCGCTCGGGCGCTCGCCCGGCTGCGTGCGGCGCAGCTGCGTCCGACGCGCCAACGGCTCGCGCTGACGCGCCTCTTGTTCGACGACCACGACCGCCACGTGACCGCCGAGACCCTCCATGCCGAGGCTCTGGCCGCGGGCGTCCGGGTCTCTTTGGCCACGATCTACAACACCTTGCACCAGTTCACCGACGCCCATCTCCTGCGGCGCGTCGTGGTCGACGGCGCCAAGACCTATTTCGACACCAATGTCTCCGACCACCACCACTTCTATATCGAGGACGAGGGCACGCTCCTCGATATCCCGGCCGGCGGCATCACGGTTGCGGGGCTGCCCCCGCCACCCGCGGGGCTTGAGCCCAAGCGGGTCGATGTCGTGGTCCGCGTCTCGCGCAAGCGCCCACGCTGAGCGAGCTTAGGTCTTCAGCCCCAAGGCTTATCTTTTTTTCTAGAATACTTCTAATCTTGTTGACAGCGCCCGCCAGCGGCCTCTAGGGTAAACGCCTGAGCCACCCAGGAGGACAGCCATGCCATCGCTGCAGGGAAGCAAGACCTTGGACAATCTGAAAGCGGCCTTCGCCGGCGAGAGCCAGGCCAACCGCCGCTATCTCTATTTCGCCCAAAAGGCCGATGTCGAAGGCTACAACGACGTCGCCGCCGTCTTCCGCTCGACGGCCGAAGGCGAGACGGGCCATGCCCATGGCCATCTCGAGTTCCTCGAAGCGGTGGGCGATCCCGCCACCGGCGAGCCCATCGGCACCACGTCGCTGAATCTCAAGGCGGCCATCGCGGGCGAGACCCACGAATACACCGACATGTATCCGGGCATGGCGAAATCCGCGCGCCAGGAGGGCTTCGGCGAGATCGCCGAGTGGTTCGAGACTCTCGCGAAGGCGGAAAAATCCCACGCCGGGCGCTTCCAAAAGGCGCTCAACGCGCTCGACCAGTAACGGCGCCTCCCTTCGGCTGCGGTAAGGGCCGCCCGCCCCTGTTCGCAGGCGGCCCGCGGCCACTCCTGCCCCAGAGCGCTGTCATGAAAGAAGGCTCGACCGAAGCGCCGATGCGTCATGCGCTCGCCTGGCGCGAGGAATCCTTCTACGACGAAGGGGCGCTCGATGCGGAAATGCGCCGGGTCTTCGACGTCTGTCACGGCTGCCGGCGCTGCTTCAATCTCTGCCAGTCCTTCCCGCGTCTCTTCGATCTCATCGACGAGGGGCCGACGGGCGAGCTCGACGGCGTCCAGTCCAAAGATTTCGCCTCGGTCGTTGAAGCCTGCACGCTGTGCGACATGTGCTTCATGACCAAGTGTCCTTATGTGCCGCCGCATCCCTTCAACATCGATTTTCCCCATCTGATGCTGCGCTACCGCGCGGTCGAAGCGCAAATCGGGCAAGACTCAACAAAGTGGCGCGCGAGCTCGCCAAGACCGACCGCAACGGCAAGCTTGCGGCCCCCGTGGCGCCGCTCGCCAATCTCGCCTCGCGCCGCAATCCGCTTGACGCGGCCGCGTGATGGAGGCGCTGCTCGGCATCGACGCCGAGGCGGAGCTGCCGAAATATCACGCGCGCACCTTCGTCATGGCGGCGCGCCAAATTCCGCCCAAGCGCGAGACGGAGGCGCCCGCTCACGCGCGCAAAGCCGATCGTCTTCGCCACTTGCTTCGTCAATTACAACAAGCCCGAGACCGGCGAGGCCGCGCTCGCCGTGCTCGCCAAGAACGGCGTCGAGACGCGAAGTCGTCTATCCCGGCTGCTGCGGCATGCCGTTTCTCGAGCAGGCGGATTTTTCGCGCGTCGCCAGCGCAAGCCGAAAAGATCTCCAAGGCGCTCAAGCCCTGGATCGACAAGGGCTACGACGTCGTCACGCTGACGGCGAGCTGCGGGCTCATGCTCAAATTCGAATGGCCGCTCATTCTGCCCGAGAACGCGGATGTGAAGGCGCTGGCGGAGGCGACTTACGACATCGACGAATATGTCGTCGATATCGCGAAGAAAGAGGGGCTTGCGCCGGGCTTGAAGCCGATCGAAGGCGGCATCAGCGTGCATCTTGCCTGCCACGCGCGCGCGCAGAACATGGGACCCAAGGCCGCCGAGATGCTGCGCCTCATTCCCGGCACCAAGGTCGACATCGTCGAGCGATGCTCCGGACACGGAGGAACCTTCGGCGTGCTCAAAGGCACTCATGAGATCGCCATGAAGGTGGGCGAGCCCGCCGCCCGGATAGCGGCGGGCCAGAAGAACGCGCGGCTCGTTTCCGATTGCCCGCTGGCCGGCAAGCATCTCGTGCAAGTGATGCACGAGCGGGTCGAAGATGGCGCGCACGCGCCCGCTCAGGCCGCGGGGGCCGCGCACCCGATCGAATTATTCGCCGAGGCTTACGGCCTCGCCCGGGAGCTTTGAGCCATGCCGCGTGCGCTGCGCCAACTTGACGGCCTCCGACATCCTGCCGCCCCAGGCCTATGAAGCCGTGCGCGCGACCGAGCGCGCGCGCATCATCGCCGTCAAGGCGTGGCGCCGCGTCGAAGTGGGGCCGCACGCCACCTTCTATTTCGAGAGCTACGACACCATGTGGCTGCAGGTGCACGAGATGCTGCGCATCGAGAAGGGCGGCGCGGCGCAGATCGCCGACGAGCTTTCCGCCTACAATCCGCTCATTCCGCAAGGACGCGAGCTCGTGGCCACGCTCATGTTCGAGATCGAGGATGCCGTGACGCGCGACAGGCTGTTGCGGGAGCTCACCTTCGTCGAAACCACCGTCTTTATCGAAGTGGGCGCGGAGCGGATTGCCGCGCTTGCGGAAACCGACGTCGAGCGCACCAAGGCCGACGGAAAAACCTCCTCGGTGCATTTCCTGCACTTTCCGTTCACCGACGCGCAACTGCGCGCTTTTCGCGATCCCGCGCAGCGCGTGTTGCTCGGCATCGGCCATGAGCGCTATCAGCACATGGCCGCGCTCACGCCCGAGACGCGCGCCGCGCTCGCGGAAGATTTCGCCTGAACCAACTAGCTTAAGCTTGGTCCGTTCGCGCTACTTCACGATCTCGTCGGCGTAGAGGCCCCACAGGCGCGCGCGCTCGATCCAGCCGTCGGAATTGTCGCGCTCGACCTCGCACCAGACGGGAACGCATTTCTTGAGCCTGAGCACGACGCCGGGCTCGGCCCAGGCCACGGGGCGGCCGTCACCTTCCGCCTTTTCGCGCAGCGCCGCGAGCGCGACACCTTCCACGATCACGGTGCGCCGGCCGTCCAAGAGATTGCCGTGAACCCAGCCCGTCGAGCCGTCCTTGTCGCGGATGCGGCGCCAAATGTCGTGCTCGGCGATGATCTCCACGGGCAGAGCCTTGCGCGTGTAGATCCAGAGCACCCGGTGATCCTTAGAGGGGCCCTCGCGCACATTGACGCGGTCCTCCTTGAGGCTGACGAAACGCGGCACCGGAAGCCCCGACGGCGTCTCGCGCGGCTCGGCCGCTCTTGCCGGCACGGCGCTCGCGATCGCGGCGCAGAGCGCGAACGCCATGACGAGACGGAGAGCTCGGGACTTGTGCAGCTGCGAAGCTCGCATCGCTTGCTCTTTCCACATCCCGAGAAGGCCCACGCGTCGGCGGCGCGATTTTCGGGTTATGGCGGCATGAGCAGGCAAGCGTCAAGTCCGCTTGCGCCACGTGCCGCGCGCCACGCCTTGCGGTCCAAAGCGTTTGCGGGCGCGCGCGCTCGCGCCATCCGCCTTTGTTTCGGCGCGCCCATCTGCTAGACAAAGGTCGGCTTTCCGTGTCTCGCGCGGAGTCTCGACCACCGAATCACTCTGCGACATCCGTGCCGCCAGAGAATACATCTCGCGCGGCCGTGTCCCCCGAAGATCATGCTCAGCAAACGGCCGCTCGTCATCGTCACCCGCAAGCTTCCCGAGACGATCGAAGAGCGCATGGGCGAGCTTTTCGACGTGCGGCTCAACGCCGACGATCATCCGATGTCGCGGGCCGAGCTCGCGGCCGCCATGGCGGAAGCCGAGGTCCTGGTGCCGACGGTCACCGACCGCATCGACGCCGATCTCATCGCCAACGCCGGCGAAAAGCTTGCGCTCATCGCGCAGTTCGGCACGGGCGTCGACAATATCGATATCGAGGCCGCGCGCGAGCGCGGCCTCACGGTCACCAATACGCCGGGCGTCCTCACCGAGGACACGGCCGATCTCACGCTGGCGCTCATGCTCGCCGTGCCGCGGCGCATCGTGGAAGGCGAGCGCCTCGTGCGCGAAGGCAAGTGGCGCGGCTGGTCGCCCACCTTCATGCTCGGCCACCGCTTCAGCGGCAAATCGCTCGGCATCATCGGCATGGGGCGCATCGGCCAAGCGGTGGCGCGCCGGGCGCGGGCCTTCGGGATCGCGATCAATTATCACAACCGCAACCCGGTGAACGCGGTGATCGCGCGCGAGCTCGAGGCGCGCTATTGGGAGAGCCTCGATCAAATGCTCCGGCGCGTGGATATCGTCTCGGTCAATTGCCCGCGCACGCCGGCGACCTATCATCTTCTCAATGCGCGCCGCCTCGCGCTCTTGCGGCCTCATGTCTATATCGTCAACACCTCGCGCGGCGAGGTGATCGACGAAGTCGCGCTGGCGCGCCTGCTCGAGGAAAAGGCGCTTGCCGGCGCCGGCCTCGACGTCTTCGAGAACGAGCCCGCCATCAATCCCAAGCTCTTGGCGCTGCCGAACGTCGTGCTTCTGCCCCATCTGGGCTCGGCCACCATCGAGGGCCGCGTCGCCATGGGCGAGAAGGTGCTGATCAATATCCGCACGGCCGTCGACGGCCACAGGCCGCCCGATCGCGTGATTCCGGGCGTGGTCTAAGAATTGCATCATCAATCGAGGCACGAATTGCATGACGACGAAATCCTTCACCCACCAGCGCGGCCGGTATCGACTGGTATTGCGAAATGCAGGGCAAGGGACCCGCCGTCGTTCTCATTCCCTCCGGCGAGGGCGACTGCGGCTCTTTCGCGCGCGTGTCGAGCGCGCTCGCGGACGAGTTCACGGTGCTGACATTCGACATGCCGGGCTTTTCGCGCTCGAGCGCGCCGCCCACCTTTCAAGACGTGACGGCAGGCGAGCTTGCCGATCAGGTTTCGGCGCTCGTGGAGTTGATGGGCCTCGCTCCCGCCAGCTTTTACGGCTGCAGCTCCGGAGGACAGGCGGCGCTAAGTCTCGTCGCGGACCATCCGAATATCGTGCGCAACGCGATCGTGCACGAGGTGCCCCTCGCAACGGCCGACTTCTTCACCAGCCTGAAAGCGACGGACGACGCCAAGATCGTTGCCATATGCAAGGGGCTCTTTCGCAACGAGTTGAACGAGAACCCGAAGGCCTGGGACGATCTCGGCGAGGACTTTCACCGCCGCCTCGAGAAGAATTACGTGACCTGGGTCCGCCGCTATGGACCCCTCCGGACCTATAGTGTCGAAGAGCTCAACAGGAGACCGATCGCTTGGACGATCGGTGGGTTCACGCCGACCTTTGCCATGTTCGACAATGTTCGCGCCGCCCATGCCGCGAACATCGAGATCGGACTCTTGATGTGCAAGCACTTCCCGCAAGTGAGCATTCCCGATGCATTGGCCGCAGCACATTCGCGCAAATGCGATGAAGCATCTGCGGAGATGATGCAGCGCGTGGCTCTGGATGCCCGGCTTGCGCCGGGCATGACAGGCATTTGTTTGGGCGAGCGCATTGCACCAAACACAGGCGTGTCACCCCCGCGCTTGTCGCGGGGGTCCAGGGGCCAAGCGCGTAGGACTCTCCAACCGAAGGATACGATCAAAGACGCTCCGTTCACGGACGAACGCGCGCGCCGGCAAGCCAGCGTTAACCACACCGCCCCTCCTTATCCACACTCCGAAAAACGCGCGTACAATGTCTGCATCTCTCGTCGTTGAGGGGCTGTGGTTCTAGACCGACTGCTCCATGGGACGAGAGGGCGGCACTCGCGGCACGGCCGTAACGCGACCGTGAACTCGGGGCGGGGCCAGCGTGAGGGACCGGGCAACACGACCCGGGTCGGCGGCCGCAGGCGACTGCGTCACCGCCGGTGGGTGGAGAGGGCTGGACCGCGAAAAGCCGCGCGTGGGCGCCGTGAGGCGGCCTACAAAAAATTAGACGCCGCTCTCCGGCGCCCCGCCCCCTCGTTAGAGGGGCAGAGACAAAGCCCCCTCGTCGGAGGGGAACGAAAGAAATGCCAACCCGCCGGATGGATTGCCATCGCGGCGACGAAGGTGTTTGGAAACGTGAATGGGCTATCGGTTCGCGCGGTTGTCGAGAAGATCTTTCACCACGCCGGGATCGGCGAGCGTCGTCGTGTCGCCGAAATTTGCGAAATCGTTCTCGGCGATCTTGCGCAAGATGCGGCGCATGATCTTGCCCGAGCGCGTCTTGGGCAGCGCGGGCGCGAACTGCAAAAGATCCGGCGCCGCGATGGGGCTGATCTCCTTCTTCACCCAGGCCACAAGCTCCTTCTTCAACGCGTCGCTCGGGTGCTCGCCGAGATTGAGCGTGACATAGGCGTAGATGCCTTGGCCCTTGATGTCGTGGGGGTAGCCCACGACCGCGGCCTCGGCCACCTTGGGGTGCGCCACGAGCGCGGATTCGATTTCCGCCGTGCCGAGCCGATGGCCGGAGACGTTGATCACGTCGTCGACGCGGCCGGTGATCCAGTAATAGCCGTCGGCGTCGCGCCGGCAGCCGTCGCCGGTGAAATACTTGCCGGGATAAGTCTTGAAATAGGTGTCGATGAAGCGCTGGTGATCGCCGAACACCGTGCGCATCTGTCCCGGGCCACGAAGTGGCGAGCACGAGATTGCCCGAGGCCTTCGCCTTCGAGCACTTTTCCTGTCGGCATCGACGATCTGCGGGCACGATGCCGAAGAAGGGCCGCGTGGCCGAGCCGGGCTTGAGCGCGGTCGCCCCCGGCAAGCGGCGTGATGAGAATGCCGCCGGTCTCGGTCTGCCACCAGGTGTCGACGATGGGGCAGCGCCCGTCGCCCACCGCGCGGTGATACCAGAGCCAGGCTTCCGGATTGATGGGCTCGCCCACCGTGCCCAAGAGCTTCAAGCTCTTCCGGCTCGTCTTTTTCACCGGCCCGTCGCCCTCGCGCATGAGCGCGCGCAGCGCCGTCGGCGCCGTGTAGAAGATGTTCACCTTGTGCCGGTCGATGATCTCCCACCAGCGCGACGAGCTCGGATAATTGGGCACGCCCTCGAACATGAGCGAGGTCGCGCCATTCGCCAATGGTCCGTACACGATGTAGCTGTGTCCCGTGACCCAGCCGACATCGGCCGCGCACCAGAAAACATCGCCGTCGTGATAATCGAAGACATATTGGTGCGTGAGCGCGGCATAGACGAGATAGCCGCCGGTCGTGTGCAGCACGCCCTTGGGCTTACCCGTCGAGCCGGACGTGTAGAGAATAAAGAGCGGGTCTTCCGCGCTCATCGCTTCCGCCGGGCACTCGGCGGGAACGGACTTGGCAAGCTCGTGATACCAATGGTCGCGCGCGGGCTTCATGGGCACGGAAGCGCCCGTGCGCTTGATGACGATGACGCTATCCACCTCGGGGCAAGATTGCAGCGCTTCGTCGGTGTTGAGCTTGAGCGGCACGGTCTTGCCGCCGCGCAAGCCTTCGTCGGCCGTGACGACGCAGCGCGACTGGCAATCCTGAATGCGTCCCGCGAGCGAATGGGGCGAGAAGCCCGCGAAGACCACCGAGTGGACGGCGCCGATGCGCGCGCAGGCGAGCATGGCGAAGGCGGTCTCCGGAATCATCGGCATGTAGAGCGTCACCCGGTCGCCGCGCTTGACGCCCCGCGCTTTAAGCACATTGGCGAAGCGGCAGACCTCGGCGTAGAGGTCGCGATAGGTGATCCTGCGGCAGTCCTTGGAATTGTCGCCTTCCCAGAGGATGGCCGTCTGACCGGCGCGCGTCTTCAGGTGACGGTCGACGCAGTTCGTCGAGACATTGAGCACGCCGTCCTCGAACCAGCGAATGCGGAAGTCCTTGAGGTCGTAGGAGACGTCGCAGATCTTGCCCGGCGCTTTGATCCAGTCCAGGCGCTTTGCCTCCTCGCGCCAGAACCCGTCCGGGTCGTCGATCGACTGCCGGTAGCGCCTGAGATAGCCCGCATTATCGATGTAGGCGCGCTTGGCCCATTCTTCCGGCACGGGAAACAACGTATTGTCCGCCATCTTCTGCCGCCCTATCGCGATTATGGTGGGGCATTATGGGAAGCGGCGCGGCGGGGGACAAGCCGTGGCAATGAGAACGCACGGGAGCAAGACTTGCCGCCTTCCTTTGGTGACCGGCTGAGAGCGGTGCGCAAGCTTCTCCTGCGGCGCGACCCGTTCATCCTCATCGCCAAGAAGCCGCGCGAGATGCTGGCCGAAAGGCCTCCGTCCTATCGTTTCGAGGCGCTCGCTCCCATCATCGAGCGGCAGGCGAAAGAGAGCGCGCTCGCCAGGAAAGTCCACGCGGAAGACGACGTCGCGGCGCGGGCAAAGGTCGTGGCGGCCGCACACCGGAACGGTTATTTCCCGCCGGCGGATTGCGAAACGCTCTATAGCGTCCTGCGGCACACGCGCCCGCAGCGCATCGTCGAGGTGGGCTCGGGCTATTCGACGCGCATCATGCGCGAAGCGATCCATGACGGGGGCTTTGCCTCAACGCTCACCGCCATCGATCCCGCTCCGCGCGCGGACATCCATTCGGCAGCCGACACGATCATCGAAAAAAGCGTGGTCGGCCTCGACCGCGGGATTTTCGCGGCGCTGTCGGCGTCAGACATTCTCTTCATCGACGGCTCGCACCATGTCTTCAACGGCACCGACGCGACCTTTCTCTTTCTCGAAATTCTGCCCCTGTTGCCGCCGGGCGTTGTCGTGCACGTCCACGACATCTGCCTGCCTTACGAATACAATGCATTGTTCACGGGGCGCTTCTACAACGAGCAGTATTTGCTCGCGGCGCTGCTGCTGGGCGGGCAGGCCTTTCGCGTCGAGATTCCGGTTTATGCACGACACAAGGAAGGCCGCTCGGGCTTCGGCACGTCTTTCTGGATGACGCGGATTTGATGTGAGCCGCAAGCGCTACAGGCTGCCGAGCTCGGCGGCGATGAAAAGAATGAAAGCAGCCAAGGCGACGGCGAGACTCTGGAGAAGCTTGCGCCCCTTTTCGAGATCGGCCGTCGAGCACACCTCCGAAAGATCGTTCCGCAGATATTTGATCGCGATCTCTGCGCCTTCTCTGTATTTCTCTCCATCGGCGGCATCGGCGAAAAAGGAATACTCTTGCCGCTCGCCCCGCCAATCGTTGAACTCGCATTCGATCTCGTAGCCTGTGCCCTTTGCATAGCTGCGCTGCGTCTTCTTGAACACGCGCGCCGTCCCGTTGAGCGCGGCCTCGGAGCTCAGGCGCCGGTAGCGCCGAATATGGGTGTAAAAGAAAGGAAGTCCCGGGGCGAGGAAAGCCAGAAAGATGGCGAGAAGCAAGTAGAACGCGAGTTTCATCGATCTGGCTTTGAAATCACGGCTGCCCCTTGTTATGAGGCGTTTATGAAAACGATGTTAAGCGGGCCTTGCCGGAAGCCGGTGAGCGCGCGGCTCTCTTGATCCAGAGCAGGAACGTTCAATGCAACTTCATCTTTCCACATGGCCCGAGGTCGAGCGTTATCTCGAGCGCTCGCAAGGCATCATCATCCCGATCGGCTCGACCGAGCAGCACGGCCCCACGGGCCTCATCGGCACGGACGCCATCTGCGCCGAGGCGATCGCGGCGCGCGCGGGCGATGAGGCAGACATTCTCGTCGGCCCCACATTCAATGTCGGTTCCGCGCAGCATCATCTGGGCTTTCCGGGTTCCATGACACTCCGCCCCTCGACGCTCATCGCGGCCGTGTGCGATTGGGTGGCAAGCCTCGCCCGCCACGGCTTCACGCGCTTCTATTTCTTGAACGGCCATGGCGGCAACACCGCCCCCGTCACCACGGCCTTCGCCGAGATCCATGCGGGCCGGAGCTTCGTTGCGGGCAGCAATGCGCCCGCACTTTCCTTCAAGCTGCGCAATTGGTGGGAATTGGAGGAGGTCGCGAAACTCGCGCGCGAGCTTTACGGCAAGAGCGAAGGAAGCCACGCCACGCCCTCGGAGGTGGCGGTGACGCAAAGCGTTTATCCGCAAGCGATCAAGAGCGCGGCCCTCTCCGAGAAAATCGCACCATCGGGCCCCATCAACGATGCGGAGGATTACCGGCGCCGCTTTCCCGACGGCCGCATCGGCTCCGATCCCTCGCTCGCGCGGCCCGAGCACGGCGCGCGCTTTATCGAGATCGCCGCGCGCGCGGTGAGCGCCGATTACGCGCGTTTCATGAAGAGCTAAATTTTGAACTGCGCCTGATTTATTCGGCGGCCACTTGGCGCGCGTGAACGCGCACCTGTGCGAGCTCGTCCGAGGCGTGGCCCACGACATGTATGGCCGAGACGATTTGCACGCCCGCGATGAGCACGGCCACGGCAAGATCGGGCCAGTGCGTGCCGGTGAGCGCGACGCCCGCGGCCGCGATCATCACCGCCACATTACCCAGCGCGTCGTTCCGGCTGCACAGCCACACCGAGCGCCGGTTCGCGTCGCCGCCGCGATGACGCATGAGCATGACCGCGACGCCGAAATTGACCGCGAGCGCGAGCGCGCCCACGCCGCCCATCACCGGCGCATCGGGAAGATCGGGATGCGCGGCGCGCCAAAAGCCGCCCGCGAGCACGAAGAGCCCGAGCGCGCCCATGGAGATGCCTTTGGCGAGCGCCGCCCGCGCGCGCCATTTGAGCGCGAGACCGAGGACGAACAGCGTGGCGGCGAGCGTCGCGCTGTCGCTTGCAAAGTCGACGGCGTCGGCGAAGAGCGCGAGCGAGCCCGAAACGAGCGCCGCTCCCACTTCGACCAGCAACATCATGAGATTGAGAACGAGCGCTGCGATCAACGCGCGCCGGAACGCCGGGTCGCTACCGCCCTCAGGAGCGCTGTGCGCGCAGGACCCGCCGCCGCTCATCGCCGGACAGCATCTGCGACCGCCTCGTCTGGGGCTTCGTCTTCTTCCACTTCAGGGGGCTCGCCGACATGGACCGCCATCTGCTTCAGCACAGAGCGGATGTGGTCGTCGCTGGCGATGTAGAAGACGTGCTTGCCCTGGCGTTCGGCGCGCACCACCCGGCTCGCCTTGAGCAAGCGCAGATGGTGGCTCACCAGCGAGCCCGAGAGGGCGAGCTCGGCCGCGATGTCGCCCACGGCGACGGCGCGGTCGAGGCAGGCAAACACAATGCGAAGCCGTGTCGGATCCGAGAGGAGCTTGAAAATCTCGGCGAGCTGGGCGCTTTGGGGTGTGGTCAACACAACCTTATCATATGAACAGCTGTTCATTTGTCAAGATGACCGTGTCGTACGCATCCTGCGCCTTGGCCGAGCTCTACCGGGAAGCGGGAGTTTGCGCTGTCGACCTCACCATCGGCTTAAGGAATTGCCAAAACTTTCCCGCTTCAGAGCCGAGACCGCGTGCGATCGCCACGGCCGAAGCTCGAGCCGCCTCTAGCGCGCTGTCGCGCGCTGCGGCGCTGAAGCTCCTCGCGGGCGGCTCTCGAAACGCAGCCCCTTCTCCTTTTTGCAACCCCACACGAACAGTGGAGCACAAATTCCAAATGCGTGCCACCGCGAGAGTTAATGTCGCTAACCAAAGTGATGCGTGTCGTCACGCGGCGGACGAGAGTCCACCCATGCGGCAAATGAGTTTCCATGCGCGCGCCGGCACCGGCATGACGGAGAGCCGCGAGTTGCGCACGAGCAAGAGATCCTCGAGCGCGGGCTCGGCTTTGATCGCGGCAAGCGTCACCGGGCGCGGCAAGGCTTGCACGGCTTTTACGTCCACCATGCCGAAATGTCCGGTCTCGTCGCGCGGGTCCGCGTAAAAGGGCCGGATCACTTCGACGATGCCGACCGCGGCACGCTCCTTCCCCGAATGATAGAAGAACGCGCGGTCGCCTTTATGCATCGCCTTGAGATAATTCGTAGCCTGATGATTGCGCACGCCATCCCAGCGCTCGCCCTTCTCGCCGCGCGCAACTTGCGCGGACCAGCTCCATGTCTCGGGCTCTGACTTGAGGAGCCAAGTGTTCATCACGCGGTCTTGACGCCCGCCGGTGCGCCGAAATTCCACTTGAAGGCTTTGAGCTCGACCTGCGTGAAGAGACCCGCCTTGCTGTAAGGATCGTTGCGTTGCCAGCGCTCCGCCTCCGCGCGGTCCTTGGCCTCCAAGATGCACAGACTGCCGATCATGGTCTCGCCATCGTCCTTCAAGAGGGGACCGGACGTCTTCACCATGGCGCCGCTTGCTGCGATGTATTCGAGATGCGCCGCGCGCGTCGCGAGCCTTACGTCGAGCTTGTCGGGATCGTCGAGGCAGAAGGATGCAAATAGCATGAGATGCTCTTGAAGCTTGAGTTGGTTCACGCAAGTCTAACGCGGACGCGCGCCGGGCTCAATTTTCCTGGCGGAACGGCCGCGTGAGCAGCGCGTCGATGGCGCCGTCGATGGTGAGTGTGCCTCTCAATATCGCATCGATGGCGGCCGAGATCGGCATGTCCACGTTCTGTCTCTGCGCGAGCGCAATGAGCGCGCTTGCGGTGAAGGCGCCTTCGGCGAGCACGGAGGTGTCGGCCATGAGCGCGGCAACACTCGCGCCGCGGCCGAGCGCCTGGCCGAAGCGGAAATTGCGCGAGCGCGCGCTGGTTGCCGTGAGAATGAGATCGCCGAGACCGGAGAGACCCGCGAGCGTCTCCGGACGCGCGCCGCAGCTGAGCGCGAGCCGCGTCATCTCGGCAAAGCCGCGCGTGATGAGCGCCGCGCGCGCGGACTCGCCCAAGCTCCGTCCGTCGACGATGCCGCAGGCGATGGCGAGCACATTCTTGACCGCGCCGCCGATCTGCGCGCCCACGAGATCGTCGGTGAGATAGGGCCTGAAGGTCGCCCGTCCAATGCGCGCCGCGAGCCGCTCGCCGAAGCTCCGGTCGGCGATGGCGAGCGTGACGGCGGTGGGCTTGCCCGCGGCCACTTCGGCGGCAAAGCTCGGCCCCGACAGCACGGCGGGCACCGCTTGCGGACAAGCTTCGCCCAAGACCTTGCTCATCAGGAAGCCTGTCTTCTGCTCGATGCCCTTGGCGCAGATGACGACTGTCTTGCCGGCGGCGCGGTGCGTTGCGAGCGCCGCCGCGACCGCACGCAAATGCTGGGCCGGCACCGCAAGAAGAAGCGCGTCCGCCGCGACCACGGCCGCGAGATCGTTGCTCGCGCTGAGCGTTGCGGGGAGCGTCACGCCCGGCAGAAAATGCGTGTTCTCGTGGTTCGCATGTGATCGCGCTTGCAACCTCGGGCTCGCGTGCCCAGAGCGTGACCGCTTGGCCGCCGCCCGCGGCGACGGTGGCAAGCGCCGTGCCCCAGGCGCCTGCGCCCACGACGGCGATGCGCATTAACCCTGCGCTCCGCGGCGCGCAGGGCGAGGGGCTGAGGCCTGAATCCTTCGTTCGATTCTTCACCGCTCACCGCCTACCTTAAGAGCATGCAGGACGAGACGGTCCGTCAGAAGATCGTCGAGGCTGCCCGGGAGAGATTCGCCCATTACGGTTATGGCAAGACCACCATGGCCGAGGTGGCGGGCGACTGCAACATGTCGCCGGGAAACCTATATCGCTACTTTCCGGGAAAGCTCGACATCGCAGAGGCAATTGCTCGGGATCTCTTCGAGCAGACCCTGAATGCGCTGCGCGCGTCGGCGCGCCGCTCCGATCTTTCGGCGGCCGAGCGGCTCAAGGCCGTGCTGCACAAGCTCCTCGAGGCGACCTATCACAGCGCCAAGGATACCCCGCGGCTTCACGCCATGGTCCAAGAGGTGATGCGTGACCGGCCGGCCTTCGCCCAGGAGTATGTCGAGTCCCACGGGGCGATTCTGGCGGACATCCTTGCCGCGGGAAAAGCAAGCGGGGAGCTCGCCATCACGAGTCCCGAGCAAAGCGCCAAATGCCTCCAGGTCGCGACCGCGAAGTTCCAGTATCCGCCCATCTGGACCGAGACGTCCCTAGCCGAGCTCGAGGACCAGCTCGACCGCGTGGCTGAGGCCATCCTCGCCGGGCTCAGGACCTCGGGCAGGGGTGCCGCGCAGCCCCAGGCCGCCGAGCGCCACGCCTAGGTTTTCCTCTTCATTATCCATGGCTTACTAGCCTACCCCCCGTCCGGGTCCGGCTCCTTCGCAACTGCGTAATGAATAAAATACAAATCGTTCATTGATTTGTGTTTAGGACACGCTATATAGTCAATCGCGCCCCGGGCCAGGCCCTGAGGCCACGGTCAGGGCGCAAAGGTTGGGCAGCGCGGGCGAGGGCCCGAGCTGCCTCGAAGGAGGGATAGAGCGATGACCCATGCCACCCACACCCACACCCACACCCATACTCAGGACGAGAGCTCCCTGCCCATGCTGGCGCGCCTAGCCGCCGCAGGCTTGAGCGTGATCGTCACCGCGGCCGTTTCCGTCGCCGTCGTGGTCGGACTGACGGGGGGCGCGGTAAACCTCCCGTAAGCGAGGCGGCGGGCTCGGCCCGCCCTTCACCCTGGCCGCGTCCCTTCCGGCGCGGCCAGCAGGCGCGCGCGCTGGTCAGGCGCCGCGCTTTTTTTTCGTGACATAATTCGATAGTTATACAAGTATCAAACTATGGATGAAGAGAGCGCAGCTGCGGTTCTCTCGGCGCTCGCCCAGCCGACAAGGCTTAGCGTGTTCCGCGCGCTCGTGGCGGCGGGCCCCGTCGGGCGTCCGGCGGGCGCACTTGCGCAAGCGGTGGACGTCGTGCCGGCGACGCTCTCCTTTCACTTGAAGGAGCTCGCTCATGCCGGGCTCATCGAGGCGCGACGCGAGGGGCGAAACATCATCTATGCGGTGAACACCCTGCGCATGCGCGCGTTGTTGGAGTTTCTCGCCTTGGATTGCTGCGACGGCAATCCCGAAATCTGCGGTCTCACGCTGCAGGGCATGTCTCGCCGCAAGCACGCGAAAGCGCGCAAAACCCGTTCGCGCCGGGGAGCGCTCGTCTCATGAGCGATCGCGTCTACAACACGCTTTTTCTCTGCACCGGCAATTCGGCGCGCAGCATCATGGCCGAGGCGCTGCTCAATCATCTGGGAAAGGGCAGGTTCCGCACCTTCAGCGCAGGCAGCCATCCAACCGGCCGGGTCAACCCGTTGACCGTCGAGACGCTCAAGACCGCGCGCATTCCGTCGCCCGCCGATTTGCGCTCGAAGAGCTGGGACGAGTTCGCGCGCAAGGGCGCGCCCGCCATGGATTTTGTCATCACCGTGTGCGATCAGGCCGCGGGCGAGGTCTGTCCCATGTGGCCGGGCCAGCCCATGACGGCGCATTGGGGCTTTCCCGATCCGGCGGCCGCAACTGGCACGGATATCGAGCGTCGCGCCGTCTTCTATGAGGTCTTTAGACAGATCCGCAGGCGGATCGAGCTTCTCTTGAGCTTGCCCATGGCAAGCCTCGACCGTCTCGCGCTCAAGCGCGAGCTCGACGCCATCGGCCGCCACTCGAACGCCCCGCATCGCGTCTCATGAGTCCCTCGCCCGCGCGCGCTTTGCTGGCCGAAGGCTTGGGCACGAGCTTTCTTCTCATGGCGGTGGTGGGCTCGGGCCTCATGGCCGAGCGGCTCACCGGCGGCGGCAATCTCGCGCTCATGCTCTTATGCAACGCGCTGGCGACGGGCGCGGCGCTCGTCGTGCTCATTCTCGTCTTCGGGCCTTTGTCCGGCGCGCATTTCAATCCGGCCGTGACCCTCGTCATGACGCTCAATCGCGCCCTCGCGCCGCGCCTGGCGCTGGGTTATGTCGCGGCGCAGGTCGCGGGCGCTATCCTGGGCGTCGTGCTCGCCCATCTCATGTTCGACGCGCCGGCCATCTCGGCTTATGTCTTGCCGCGGTCGGGCGCGGGCCAGGCGCTCGGCGAATTCGTCGCGACCTTCGGCCTCGTGGGCCTCGTGCTTGCGCTTTCGCGCTTCAAGCCCCAGGCGATCGCCTATGCCGTGGGCCTCTACATTTGTTCGGCCTATTGGTTCACGTCCTCGACGTCCTTCGCGAACCCTGCGGTGACGCTTGCCCGCATGTTCACCGAGAGCTTTTCCGGCATTCGCGCGGCCGACGTGCCGTTGTTCATGTTGGCCGAGTTTTCCGGGGCGCTCGCCGCGATGGGGGTTTTCGGCTGGCTCTTGAAGACCGTGCCCACGCGCGCGCAGGCAAAGATGGCTATCCGCGCGCCAGCCTCGCGCGTGGAAGAATTTTCGGAGGAGCTCGTCCCTTGAGCGTCACCATCTATCACAATCCGAGCTGCGGCACTTCGCGCAAGGTGCTCGGGATGATCCGCGCCAAGGGCATCGAGCCCACGATCATTCCCTATCTCGACGAGCCGCCGTCCAAGGAAAAGCTCAAGGCACTTCTCAAGGCGATGGGCATGCGTCCGCGCGATCTCTTGCGCAAGCGCGGTACGCCCTACGAAGAGCTCGGCCTCGGCGACCCGCACGTGAGCGACGAGCGCATTTTGTCGCTGATGGTGGAGCACCCCATTCTCATCGAGCGCCCGGTCGTCGTCACCAAGAAGGGCACGGCGCTCTGCCGCCCGCCGGAAAAAGTCGAAGCACTCCTTTGAGCGGACGCATAGCCGCGGAGCGCCGGCCGCGCTAAACTGGCTGCGGGGCGGAACGAGGAGAGAAGTCCATGATCACGCGCATTCAACACCGGGTTGCATTTTTCCTGTTCGTTGCGTCGCTTGCCGCGGTGATTGCAGTCCCCGCCTTGGCCCAGAGCAAACAGCAGAAGCTGGTCGACGACGCAAAGTATGTGGCCGACCGCTTCGCCGGCGATTCGAGCCTTGAATGGGTGCACAACAATATCGGGCGCGCCAAAGGCATCTTCATCGTGCCCCAACAAGTCAAAGCCGGATTTATTTTCGGCGGCTCGAACGGCTCGGGCGTTTTGCTCGCTCGCGATGCGCAGACCGGGGTGTGGTCCTATCCCGCGTTTTACACCATGAGCTCCGCTACCTTCGGGCTGCAAATCGGCGGCCAAGTCGCGGAGATCGTGCTTCTGATCATGACGCAGAAGGGAATGGACGCGCTGCGCTCCTCCGATTTCAAGCTTGGCGGCGATGTCAGCGTGGCGGCCGGCCCCGTGGGCGTCGGCGCCAAGGCGCAGACGGCGGATGTGGTGGCCTTTTCGCGCGCCAAGGGTCTCTATGGCGGGCTCAATGTTGAAGGCGCCGTGGTCTCGACGCGGCGGGAATGGAATGACAGCTATTACGGCCGGACGGTGAGTCCCAGCGACATTCTGTTCAACCACGCCGTCTCCAAATCAGGCGCGGACGGGCTGCGCCGCGCTGTGGCTGCCATGGGGCGCTGACCGCGTCACGAAATCTTAGCTGATCCGAAAGCCTCCGCGCGCTATCCCTTGCTGCCGTTGCCGGCGTGAGAGGGAAGGCGGGGACGCGCATGAAAGAAGGATTGCGCCAAGCTTACCACGCGCTTGTGGAGCAAGGTGCATTGCGTGCCGACGAGGCGCAGCTCCGCGTCGTCGAGCCTCTCGAGCGGCTGCAGGGGGCTTTGCGTCGTTACCGGCCGGGACGCCAGCGCACCTTCTCGTCGTTCGGGCGCGCGGGCGCCGCGCCACGCGGGCTCTACATCCATGGCGGCGTCGGACGGGGAAAGTCCATGCTCATGGATCTCTTCTTCGCCCATGCCCCGCTGCGCTTGAAGCGGCGCGTGCACTTCCATGCCTTCATGCTCGAGACCCACGCGGCCATCAATGCCTGGCGCAAGCTCGACGCGAAGGAACGCGCAGAGCGCGCGGCCCTTCTCAAGCTCAAGGCGCGTGGGGCCGCGCTCGATGATCCCATGCCGCCCGTTGGCCGCTTGATCGCACGCGAAGCGAGGCTACTTTGCTTCGACGAGCTCGAGGTGAGAGACATCGCCGATGCCATGATTCTGGGCCGGCTCTTTTCGGTCTTGTTCGCGCAAGGCGTCATCGTGGTCGCGACGTCCAATCACGCGCCCGAGAGGCTCTACGAGCAGGGACTGAACCGGCAACTCTTCTTGCCGTTCGTCGCGCTCTTGAAAGAGCAGCTTGACGTCTTGTGTCTCGACGGGAGCGTGGACTACCGGCTTGAGCGCTCGAAGCAGCTCGAGGTTTATCATGTGCCGTTGGGAGGCGATGCCGATCGCGCCATGGACGCGGCGTGGCGTGCGCTTACCGGGCGCGACGGCGGCGAGCGCCGCGTGATCGAGATGCAAGGGCGCAGCCTTGTCGTGCCTCAGGCCATAGGCGGGATCGCGCGCTTCAGCTTTGCCGAGCTTTGCGCGCGGCCTCTTGGTGCCGCCGATTATCTCGCGCTCGCGCGGGAATTTCATACGCTGCTCATCGACCGCGTGCCGCGCATGGGTCCGGAGCGGCGCAACGAGGCGCGCCGGTTCGCCACGCTCGTCGATGCGCTCTACGAAGCCCGCGTGAAGCTCGTTGCCTCCGCCGAATGTCCGCCCGGGCTGCTCTATCCCGCAGGCGACGGCGCTTTCGAGTTCAAGCGCGCCGTCTCGCGCCTCATCGAAATGCAATCGACGGACTACATGGCCGAGCCGCATGCGCCGCGCATGTCAGCGCATAAGCCCTTCAGTAAGATTGCTTGATGCAGGATTGAAATCGCGCTACGAGGGCCAAGTCCTTCCGAGTCTTTCGTCCGTCTGCCTGAAACGGAGCGAGCCATGGCACGCAGGAAAATTGCTTTGATCGGCGGCGGCCAGATCGGCGGCACGCTCGCCCATCTCGTGGGGCTGAAGGAGCTCGGCGATGTGGTTCTGTTCGACATCGTCGAAGGGCTGCCGCAAGGCAAGTCGCTCGACATCGCGCAGTCTTCGCCCGTCGAAGGCTTCGACGCGGCCTTCAAGGGCACGCAGGACTACGCCGATATCAAGGGCGCGGATGTCGTCATCGTCACGGCGGGCGTGCCGCGCAAGCCCGGCATGAGCCGCGACGATCTCTTGGGCATCAATCTCAAAGTCATGGCGGCGGTGGGCGACGGGCTGAGAAAGCACGCACCCAACGCCTTCGTCATCTGCATCACCAATCCGCTCGACGCCATGGTGTGGGCGCTGCGCAGCTATTGCGGGCTGCCCCATCACAAGGTTGTCGGCATGGCGGGTGTCCTCGACTCGGCGCGCTTCCGCTATTTCCTCGCCGAGGAATTCCGCGTCTCGGTGGAAGACGTGACGGCCTTCGTGCTCGGCGGCCATGGCGACACCATGGTGCCGCTCGTGCGTTACTCGACGGTGGGCGGCATACCGCTTCCCGATCTCGTCAAAATGGGTTGGATCAGCCAGGAGCGCTTGGACGCCATCGTGCAGCGGACCCGCGACGGGGGCGCCGAGCTCGTGGCCCTCCTCAAGACGGGCTCCGCCTTCTATGCGCCGGCGACCTCCGCCATCGCCATGGCGGAGTCCTATCTCAAGGACAAACGGCGCCTGCTTCCCTGCGCCGCCCATATCGACGGGCCCTATGGCGTGAAGGGCCTCTATGTGGGCGTGCCCGCCGTGATCGGGGCGGGCGGCGTCGAGCGCATTGTCGAGATCGCCATGAGCGAGAGCGAAAAGGCGATGTTCGACAAATCCGTAGCTGCAGTGCACGGCCTGATCGAGGCCTGCCGGAAGATCGACCCGACGCTCAAAGGTTGACGGGGCGCCGCGTCCGGCGGACAAACGCGCCATGGGAGTGAGGTCTCCGCTCATGGCGGCGGCCGTGCTCGTCCTTGTGGGCGTAGCCCTCACCCGCAGCACGGCCGAGCATGCGCCCGTACAGGTTGCATCGGCGCCACCGCCGCGCGCGGTGCCGAGCGCCGTCCGCCCGCTTACGCGCATTGCCGTGGGCTCGTGCGCCGATCAACACCTGGCCGAGCCGATTTGGAATGCCGTGCTGGGCGCCCGGCCCGACCTCTTCGTCCTCATGGGCGACAACGTCTATGGCGACGTGAGCGGAAAGGATCCCGCGCTGCCGGAGCTTTCGGAAGCTTATCGCAGGCTCGCCGAGATTCAGGGCTTCGTCCGGCTGCGCAAGGAAACGCCCGTTCTCGCCATCTGGGACGACCACGATTATGGCGTGAACGACGGCAATCGGACGTTCGCTTTCAAGGCGCAATCGAAAGCGCTGTTCATGTCCTTCTGGAATGTTTCGTTGGACAGCCCGCGCGCGAGGCGGCCCGGGCTCTACGATTCTGTGATCGTTGGACCGCCCGGCGCGCGCGTCCAAGTCATCCTGCTCGATTTGCGCTGGTTCCGCGATCCCTTCAAGCCGACCGATCAACGTGGCGCGCCGGGCAAGCAGGTTTATCTGCCCGATCCCGATCCGATCCGGACCATGCTCGGCACCGCGCAATGGTCGTGGCTCGAAGCCGAGCTCAAGAAACCCGCGGAGCTCAGACTTCTCGTCTCGTCGATCCAAGTCCTCGCCGATGGGCACGGCTACGAGAAATGGGGAAACTTTCCGGCCGAGCGCCGGCGTCTCATCGACCTGATTGCCAAGACCAAGGCCAACGGCGTCGTCATCGTCTCCGGCGATCGTCACGTCGGCGCGCTTTATCGGCAAGCCGATGACGTGCCTTATCCCTTATTCGAGTTGACCGCGAGCTCGCTCAATCGTCCAGCGACCGACATCACCGACGAGCCCGGCGACAATCGCCTGGGCGGGCTCTTCAATCAGGCAAATTTCGGCCTCGTGGTTATCGATTGGGCACGCCAGACGGTGCGTCTCGAGTTGCGCGACGTCGATGGCCGCGTCGTCGAGCCGGTGGCAAGCGCGCCGCTCGCCGCGCTCCGGGTGCCGGAGGTTGTCGCCACGCCCACCATCGGCACCGTGGTTCCCGGCGGCTGATTTACTTCTTGGTCATTGCAGTGCGGGAGGGTCGTTGTTGCGCCGCACGACTCGAATGTTATAACCGTCCCCCGCCGGCGGCTTTGGGGGGGCCGCTCGGGCCGAAGGGGAATCCCCGTGAATGTTCACGAGCATCAGGCGAAGGGCGTTTTGGGCCGTTTTGGCCTGCCTGTGCCTCGGGGCGGCGTCGCATTCTCCGTCGAAGAAGCGGTCAAGGTGGCGCGCGGACTGTCCGGCGCGCCCTTTGTCGTCAAGGCGCAAATCCATGCCGGCGGCCGCGGCAAAGGCGGCGGCGTCAAGCTCGTCAATTCCTTGGAGGCGGTCGAAAACGAGGCCAAGCGCATGCTCGGCATGCGCCTCGTCACCCGTCAGACGGGACCCGAAGGAAAGATCGTGCATCGGCTCTATATCGAAGAGGGAGCCGAGATCGCGCGCGAGCTCTATCTCTCGCTTCTCATCGATCGCGCGAGCTCGCGCATCGCGGCCGTGGCCTCGACCGCGGGCGGCATGGACATCGAAGAGGTGGCCGCCAAGACGCCGGAGAAGATCCTTACACTGACGATCGACCCCGCGATTGGCTATCAGCCGTTTTACGCGCGAAGACTTGCATCGGCGCTCGGGCTCAAAGGGACGCAAGCCCAAGAGGCGGCAGGCCTGCTCTCGGGGCTCTATCGCGCCTTTATCGAGACCGATGCCAGCCTCATCGAGATCAATCCGCTCATCGTGACGAAAGGGGGCAAGCTCCTTTGCCTCGACGCCAAGATGGGCTTCGACGACAACGCGCTTTATCGCCATCCCGAGATCAAGGCGTTGCGCGACGAAACCGAAGAGGATCCGATCGAGCGCGAAGCCGCCGCCCATGATCTCAATTACATCAAGCTCGACGGCAATATCGGCTGCATGGTGAACGGGGCAGGCCTTGCCATGGCCACCATGGACATCATCAAGCTCTACGGCGCGGCGCCGGCCAATTTTCTCGATGTCGGCGGCGGCGCGTCGAAAGAGAAGGTGACGGCCGCCTTCAAGATCATTCTCTCCGACAAGAACGTGAAGGGAATTTTGATCAACATCTTCGGCGGCATCATGCGTTGCGACGTCATTGCCGAAGGCGTGGTCGCAGCCGCCAAGGAAGTGAAGCTATCCATTCCGCTCGTGGCGCGGCTCGCGGGCACCAATGTCGATCTCGGCAAGAAAATTCTGTCGCAGTCGGGGCTCGCGATCATCCCTGCCGACGATCTCGCCGACGCGGCGAAGAAGATCGTCGGCGCTCTGAAGGACGCGCGCTGATGGCCGTCCTTATCGACAAGAACACACGCGTCATCACGCAAGGGTTTACCGGCAACCAAGGGAGCTTCCATTCGGAGGAGGCCATTGCCTACGGCACCCAAATCGTGGGCGGGGTGTCGCCGGGCAAGGGCGGCACGCGCCATCTCGACCGTCCCGTCTTCGACACGGTGGCCGAAGCCATGCGCGCGACGGGCGCCACGGCTTCGGGCGTTTATGTGCCGCCGGCTTTCGCGGCCGATGCGATTCTGGAGGCCGTCGATGCGGAAATGCCGCTTGTCGTGTGCATTACAGAAGGCATCCCCGTGCTCGACATGGTGCGCGTAAAGCGTGCCCTCGAAGGCTCCAAGACCCGGCTCGTCGGCGCCAATTGCCCGGGCGTCATCACGCCCGGTGCGTGCAAGATCGGCATCATGCCGGGCTTCATCCACAAGCCGGGCCGCGTGGGCATTGTCTCGCGCTCGGGTACGCTTACCTATGAAGCAGTGGCCCAGACGACCGAAGCAGGCCTCGGCCAGTCGACTTGCGTCGGCATCGGCGGCGATCCCGTCAACGGCACGAGCTTCGTCGATGTCTTGGAACTGTTTCTTGCAGATCCGGGGACCGAGGCCATCATCATGATCGGCGAGATCGGCGGCAGCGCCGAGGAAGAAGCCGCGGCTTTTCTCAAGCGCACGCCCGTCAAGAAGCCGGTGGTGGGCTTCATCGCGGGCCTCACGGCGCCGCCCGGGCGGCGCATGGGCCACGCCGGCGCCGTCATCTCGGGCGGCAAGGGCACGGCCCAAAGCAAGATCGAGGCGATGCGTGCGGCCGGCATCACGGTCGCCGAGTTGCCCGCGGCACTGGGCACGACGCTCAAGCGCGTGCTCAACGGTTGAGACTTTAGCGAACGAGCGGCCGCGAGGCCCAAGAGAGCAGAGACAAATGTCAGGCGATCGTCCGAACGCAGTCTTCGATCAGACGTCTTTCCTTTACGGCACCAACGCCGTCTTCATCGAAGAGCTCTATGCGCGCTACGTGCAGGATCCCGCTTCCATCGACGAGAGCTGGCGCGCGTTTTTCGACTCGCTGGGCGAGGACGCGGCGCGCGTGGTACGCGACGCCCGCGGTGCGAGCTTTGCGCGCGCCGATGTGAGCCCCCGGCCAAATGGCGAGCTTTTCCTCGAAGCGTTCGCCGCGGCATTCCCCGCCGAGCACGGCGCGCTCAAGGCCAAGATCGAAGCGCGCGAAGTCGGCGCCACGCCCGCGGAAATCCGTAAAGCCACCCTCGACACCATCCGCGCCATCATGCTCATCCGCGCCTATCGCGTGCGCGGCCATCTCGCGGCCGATCTCGATCCTTTGAAGCTCGAGGAAAAGGGGCCGCATCCGGAGCTCTTGCCCGAGTCATACGGCTTTTCCACCGCCGATTACGACCGGCCGATCTTCATCGATTATGTGCTGGGTCTCGAGACAGCGACGATGCGCGAGATGCTCGACATCCTGCGGCGCACTTATTGCGGCACGATCGGCGTCGAGTTCATGCACATCTCCGATCCGGAGCAGAAGTCCTGGCTGCAGGAGCGCATCGAGGGCCGCGGCAAGGAAGTGACCTTCACACGGGAAGGCAAGAAGGCGATCCTGAACAAGCTTGTCGAGGCAGAGGGCCTGGAGAAGTTTCTGCACGTCAAGTTCACCGGCACCAAGCGCTTCGAACTCGATGGCGCGGAGGCCGTGATCCCCGCCATGGAGCAGGTGATCAAGCGCGGCGGGCATCTCGGCGCCAAGGATATCGTTTTCGGCATGTCCCATCGCGGCCGGCTCAACGTGCTCACCAATGTGCTGGCGAAACCCTATCGCGCGCTGTTCCACGAGTTTCAGGGGGGCTCCGCCAGTCCCGACGAGGTCTCGGGCTCGGGCGACGTGAAGTATCATTTGGGCGCCTCGTCGGACCGCGAGTTCGACGGCAACAAGGTTCATCTGTCGCTCACCGCAAACCCGTCGCATCTCGAGGCGGTCGATCCCGTCGTGCTCGGCAAGGCGCGCGCCAAGCAGGCCCAGCACAAGGACCGCGAGCGCACGAGTGTCATCCCGCTGATCCTTCATGGCGATGCGGCCTTTGCGGGCCAAGGCATCGTCGCCGAATGCTTCGGTCTCATGGGGCTCAAGGGCCACCGCGCGGGCGGCACAATTCACATCATCATCAACAATCAGATCGGCTTCACGACGAGCCCGATCTACGCGCGCTCCTCGCCTTACCCCTCCGATGTGGCGAAAATGGTCGAGGCGCCGATCTTCCACGTCAATGGCGACGATCCGGAAGCCGTCGTCCATGTCACCAAGGTCGCGACGGAATTCCGCCAGAAATTCCGCAAGGACGTCGTCATCGACATGTTCTGCTACCGCCGTCACGGGCACAACGAAGGCGATGAGCCCGCCTTCACGCAGCCCCTGATGTACCAGCGCATCAAAGACCATCCGACGACGCTCGAGATTTACGGCAAGAAGCTCGTCGCGGAAGGCTTGATCAGCGCGGAAGAGTTTGCAGAGAGCAAAGCCGCGTTCCATGCGCGTCTCGAAGAGGAGCTCGAGGGAGCAGGGAGCTATCGGCCGAACAAGGCCGATTGGCTCGACGGCTATTGGGCGGGTTTCCATCAGCCGGGCGACGACGACCGGCGCGGCGACACGTCCGTGCCGTTGGCCGACTTGCAGGAGATCGGCCGCGCGATCACACGCGTGCCCGAAGACCTTCACGTCCATCGCACGATTGCGCGCATCCTCGATCAGAAGCGCAAGGCGATTGCCGAAGGCGGTCCCATCGACTGGGCGACAGCTGAAGCTCTGGCCTTCGGCTCGCTCCTCCTCGAAGACTATGCGGTGCGGCTCTCGGGACAGGATTCGAGCCGCGGCACCTTCAGCCAGCGCCATTCCGTGCTCGTCGACCAAGAGACGGAAGCGCGCTACATCCCGCTCAACAACATTCGCCCCGGACAATCCGAGTTCGAGGTGGTGGATTCCATGCTGTCGGAAGCGGCCGTCCTCGGCTTCGAATACGGCTACAGCCTGGCGGAGCCGCGCGCGCTTGTCTTGTGGGAAGCGCAGTTCGGCGATTTCGGCAACGGCGCGCAGGTCATCATCGATCAGTTCATTGCCTCGGGCGAGCGCAAGTGGCTGAGACTCTCCGGCATCGTGCTGCTCATGCCGCACGGTTACGAAGGCCAGGGGCCGGAGCATTCCTCCGCGCGGCTCGAGCGCTTTCTGCAGCTCTGCGCCGAAGACAACATGCAGGTCGCGAACTGCACGACGCCCGCCAACTACTTCCACATTCTGCGCCGGCAACTCCGCCGCAATTTCCGCAAGCCGCTCATTCTGATGACGCCCAAGTCACTTCTGCGTCACAAGCTTGTCCTGTCTTCGCTTGCCGATATGGGGCCGGGCTCGTCCTTTCATCGTGTGCTTTGGGACGATGCGGCGCGGCCCGATATGCCGCGCACGCTCAAGCCCGACGCCGAGATCAAGCGCGTCATCCTGTGCTCGGGCAAGGTCTATTACGATCTTTTCGAGGAGCGCGGGCGGCGCGCCATCGACGACATTATCATCTTGCGCGTCGAGCAGCTTTATCCGGTGCCCGCGAAGTCTCTCATCGCCGAGCTGTCACGCTTCCCGAAAGCCGACTTCATCTGGTGCCAGGAGGAGCCCAAGAATGCAGGCGCCTGGAGCTTCATGGAGCCCAATATCGAATGGCTGCTGAACCGCATCGGCGCCGACAATCCGCGGCCGCGCTATGTCGGACGCTCGGCCTCGGCGGCCACCGCCACGGGTCTCATGCGCCGGCACCTGGCCGAAATGCAGGCGTTTATGGACGAGGCCTTGACGCTCTAGCGGTGCAAGACCGATAGAGGCACCTGAGGACAGACGAGCGCCATGACGACCGAAATCCGCGTTCCGACTTTGGGCGAGTCCGTCACGCAGGCGACCGTCGCCAAATGGTTCAAGAGCGAGGGCGAGCCGGTGAAAGCCGACGAGCCGCTCTGCGAGCTCGAGACGGACAAGGTAACCGTTGAAGTGCCGTCGCCCGCGGGCGGCGTGCTGTCGGATATCCGGGTCAAGCAGGGCGAGACCGTCGAGGTGGGCACCGTGCTCGGCGCCATCCGCGAAGGCAATGGTGCGGCAGTGGAAAAGCCCAAGCCCGCCGCGGCGCAAGCGACTCCACCGCGTCCCGCCCCCGCCCCCGCCGCGCAGCCGCCAAAGACGGAGCTGCCGCCAAAACCTGCGCAAGCGCCAGTTGTGGCCGCAGCCGCGCGGGAAGCGCCAAAACTCATGCCATCGGCCGCGCGCTTGGCCGAAGAGCGCGGCATCGCGCCCTCCGCGCTCGAAGGCACAGGCAAGGCGGGCCGCATCACCAAGGGCGACGTGCTCGAAGCCCTCGAAGCGCGCGCGCGTCCGGCGGCGCGCGAAGAGATGCGGTTGCCCTCAGAGAGGCCGCGCAGCGAACGCGAAGAGCGCGTGCCCATGACGCGGCTCCGGCGCACCATCGCCTTGCGCCTCAAAGCCGCGCAGAACACGGCCGCCATGCTCACGACCTTCAACGAGGTCGACATGGGCTCAATCATGGAGCTGCGCAACGAATACAAGGAGGCCTTCGAGAAGCGCCACGGCGTCAAGCTTGGATTCATGGGCTTCTTCGTCAAGGCCTGCACCCAGGCGCTGCAAGAGTTTCCCGCCGTCAATGCCGAGATCGAAGGCGACGACATCATCTACAAGAACTACTACGACATCGGCGTGGCGGTCGGCACCGAGCGCGGCCTCGTCGTGCCGGTGCTGCGCGACGCCCATGAGCTCAGCATGGCCGAGATCGAGCGGCGCATTTACGACTTCGGCGTGCGCGCGCGTGACGGCAAGCTCAAGCTCGAAGAGCTGCAGGGCGGCACCTTCACCATCACCAATGGCGGCGTCTTCGGCTCGTTGTTGTCGACGCCCATTCTCAATGCGCCGCAGTCCGGCATTCTCGGCATGCACAAGATCGAGCAGCGGCCGGTCGTCGTGGACGGCAAGATCGAGATCCGCCCGATGATGTATCTCGCGCTCTCCTACGATCACCGCGTCGTGGACGGGCGGGAGGCCGTGACCTTTCTCGTGCGCGTCAAGGAAAGCCTCGAAGGCCCGCAGCGGCTCCTGCTCGGGCTCTAACGCATGGCCCAAAGCTTCGACATCGTCATCATCGGCGGCGGCCCTGGTGGCTACACCGGCGCCATTCGCGCGGCGCAATTGGGCTTCAAGGTCGCCTGCGTGGAAAAGCGTGGGCGCCTCGGCGGCACCTGCCTCAATATCGGCTGCATTCCCTCCAAGGCGCTGCTCCACTCGTCCGAGCTTTATGAGGAGGCGCAAAAAAACTTCGCGACCTTCGGCATCAAGACGAACGGCGTGGCGCTCGATCTACCCGCCATGATGGCGCACAAAGACAAGGTCGTGGAGCAGAACACCAAGGGCATCGAGTTTCTCTTCAAGAAGAACAATGTCGCTTACATCGCAGGCGCAGGCGCGATTGCGGCGCCCGGCAAGGTCGAGCTGCGGCGAAACGGCGCCGCGAGCGAGACGATCGAGGCGAAGCACATCGTCATCGCCACGGGCTCTGACGTCATGCCGCTTCCCGGCGTTGCAATCGATGAGGAGCGCATCGTCTCCTCGACGGGCGCGCTCACGCTCAGGCAAATTCCCCAGCGCCTGCTCGTCGTGGGCGGCGGTTATATCGGCCTCGAGATGGGCTCGGTGTGGCGCAGGCTCGGTGCGGAGGTCACGGTGGTGGAGTTTCTCGACCGCATCACGCCGGGCCTGGATCTCGAAGTCGCGAAGCAATTCCAGCGCGTGCTGCAGAAGCAGGGCATGAAATTTCACTTGGGCCACAAGGTCACCAAAGTCGATCGTGCCGCCGGCGCGCTCAAGGTGACGATCGAGCCAGCCCAAGGTGGGGCCGCGCAAGTCCTTGAGACGGATGTCGTGCTCGTCGCCATCGGGCGGCGTCCGTATACGGAAGGCTTGGGCTTGGAGCGCGCCGGCGTGAAGCTCGACAATCGCGGCCGCGTGGTGAGCGACAGGGGTTTTCGCACCAATGTACAGGGCATCTACGCCATCGGCGATGTGCGCGAAGGGCCCATGCTCGCCCACAAGGCCGAGGACGAGGGCATCGCGCTTGCCGAGCTTCTCGCCGGCAAAGCGGGGCACGTGAACTACAACGCCATCCCCTCGGTCGTGTACACCGCGCCCGAGGTGGCAAGCGTGGGCAAGACCGAAGAAGAGCTGAAGGCCGAGGGCCGCGCCTACAAGACGGGAAAATTTCCCTTCGCCGCCAATGCGCGCGCGCGCATCAATGCCGCGGCCGAAGGCTTTGTGAAGGTGCTGGCCGACGCCAAGACCGACGAGGTCTTGGGCATCCACATGTTGGGCCCCGATGTCGGCAACATGGTGGGCGAGGCCGCGCTCGCCATGGAGTTCCGCGCCGCGGCCGAAGACATCGCGCGCACCTGCCACGCGCATCCGACGCTCGCCGAAGCCATCCGCCAGGCCGCCATGGGCGTCGGCGGCTGGACCATCGAGGCCTGAGCGGCGTCTCAGATCGTGATCAGCGCGTCGAGCTTCGCGCGGACGGGCTTACGAAATTGGCCCACCAAGATTTCACCCGCGGTCATTCGACCCTCTCGCGGCCCTTGTCAGGGCCCCAGTCGAACGCCTCCGCATAGGCCTTGCGCCATGTCTTGGGCGCCGCGCCTTTGAACATCTCCCCGGCCGTCATGCGCGGAACGAGGCGGCGGATGACGATGTCGCTGTCTCGGGCCTCGATCTCCACACGCTCGCCGTCCTTCAGCCCTGCGACTTCCACGATCTCGCTTGGGATACGAACCGCGAGAATTCTTGCCCCATCTACCGATCGTGACTTTCGGCATCTCAGTTCGCGCCGCTCTTTGCGGCCTCTGCGCTCTCGAGCGACTTCTTTATCGTTTCGTCGTCCGGCGCGATGGCGAGAGCGGCCTTGTAGTCGGCGATCGCGCTGTCCCAATCCTTCAGCGAGAAATAGGCGTCGCCGCGGCTTTGCAGGGCGCCGGCGCTGTTCGGCTCGATCTTCAAAGCTTCGGTGCAGTCCGAGACGGCGGTGTTGGGCTGATCGACGTGCTCCACAACGCTCGCGGAATTGATGGGCGTTGTTCGGATCGAGCGAGATGGCCTTGTTGAGATCGGCGAGCGCCAAATCGTACTTGCCGAGCTGTTATAGTCCAGCCGCGGTCGCGGAAATCGCTCGCGCTTTTGGTCGAGCGAGATGGCCTTGTTGAAATCGGCGAGCGCCGAGTTGTACTTGCCGAGCTCCTTATAGGCCCAGCCGCGTTCGGCATAGGCCCTGCCCCATTGCGGATCGATCTCAAGCGCGCGGTTGAGATCGGGGATCGCCTTGTCTGATTGGCGAATTTCGTTATAGACCCAGGCGCGCTCGTAATAGGCGTCGGACCATTGCGGGTCGGCCTTGATTGCCTCGTCCAAAGCGCTGATCGCGTCGTCATATTTCTTGTCGGTGATCGCGGCCTTGGCTCGGTCATAGGCCGCGCGCGCCGTCGGGTTCTCCGCCGCGAGGAGTTGTGCGGCCATGAGCGGCAGCGAAAGCACGACCAGAAGGGCGCACCAAAGTCGCCTTATGCTTTGTCGCGTCATTCTTGCTCCCTAACAATTGCGTATCTTGGCCGCGAGGCTGACGCAAGCGGGTACGTCAAACCATCACAGCCATTCTTACGCCCGCGGATGAGCCTTCGTATACACGCGGCGCAAAGCCTTTTCGTCGAGCGCGGTGTAGCGTTGCGTCGTGGTGAGCGAGGCATGGCCCAAGAGTTCCTGGATCACGCGCAGGTCGGCGCCATTTTCCAGAAGATGCGTGGCAAAAGCGTGGCGCAGCGCATGGGGCGTCGCGCTGTCCTGAAGCCCCAGCGCATTGCGTAAGCGCGCCATGACAAGCTGAACAACGCGCGGTGATAGCGGGCCGCCGCGCGCGCCGCGAAAGAGCGGTGCGCCACGCTCGAAGGCGAAAGGCGCGAGCTCTTTGTAGCGCGCCACGGCCTCGCGCGCGACGGGAAGGATAGGCACCAAGCGTTCCTTGCCCCCTTTGCCGCGGATGACGAGCGTATCCCTGTCATCGAGCGCCGTCGCATCGAGGCTCAAGGCTTCGCCGATACGCAAGCCGGTGGCGTAGATGAGCGTGAGCGCCGCCGCATCGCGCGCCGCAATCCATCGATGGCGGACGCCATCCGGCGTCGAATGTTCGCTCGCAAGTGTCTCCGCGCCTTCGAGCACCTTGCTCACATCGTCGGCCGCGATCGGCCGGGGAAGCTTCGGTTTCAGACGCGGGCCGCGCACGGCTTCCAGCGCCCCATTCTCGAAATGATGCCCGCGCGCGCCGAAACGAAAGAAGGAGCGCAAGGAGGCGAGCGCCCTCGCAAGGGAGGCGTGGGCCAATCCTTCCGTGCGCCGCGCGGCGAGAAAGGCACGAATGTCCGCGGGCTCGAGCGCTTCGAGCGCACGCCGCGTCACCGGGCCGCCGAGATGGGGCGCGAGAAAGGCGAAGAAAGTGTCCAGATCGCGCGTGTAGGCCTCGATGCTGCGTAAGCTCATGCGCCGCTCGGCGGAAAGATGGGACAGCCAAGCCGCGCGCAAGCGGGCGGTATCCGCATCGCAAGAAGTCGGATCGGCGTTCAAGCGGCGCTCCCGCGAATCACGGCGTCGAGTTTAGAGCGAATTTTCCGTCGCGGCGCAGGGCCTCGCGCCCCGGGCCCCGTGCCCCGCGCCGGAGGACAGACTATTCGGAGTCGCGCGCGAGCCAGGCGCGCATGACTCGCTCGAGCGTGCGGGCGAGAAACTCGAGAAGCTCCATGCGCTGATCGGGCGCAAAGGTCTCGGCATCGTAGCTGCCGAGAACGAGGAGTCCCGGCGGCGCTTTGCGGCCAAAGGAAAGACGGACGAGCGCTTCCGAGCGCACCTTGCGCGCGAGGCGGCCGTAGACTGTGGGCAAGCGTTTCCGGCCGGCGTTGAGAAGATGGCGCGCACCCTCGCCCAAGGTGGACTCGACGAGGCCTGCGGGCAGCATGGCGATGCCGGGCGGCGGGTTGTTCGGCAGCTCTTGGTCGGCTGCGCCCTCGACGCAGAGCACGGCAATGTCGGCGCCCACGAGCGCCGCGAGATCCTGGGAGACGATGCGGATGAGCTCGCGAAACGAGCGTGCCTCGAGCAGGCGCAGTATGGCGGAATGAATACGCTCCTGAGCAAGCAGATTGCCGGCGGCCGCTTCGATGAAAGCCTGGCCTTGCGTGCGCACGAGGGAAAGCTCCTGGCGCAGGCGTGCGATGATGAAGCGTTGCAGGTCGACCACATTGCCGCCGTTGTCGGCATGGGAGAGCAAGACCGCAAGAATCTCGGCATCGCCCTCGAAATGCTCGGCATTGGCCAGCACGAATGCCTTGACCTCGCGGACGGTCAGCGCCGTTTGTGTGCGCGCTTGATCACGTGTCTGGCTCAAGGCGTGTCGCGCTCCCCCGCGCTATGTCTTGAGAATGGTCTGGCCGGTCTTGCGCCAATCGGCGAGAAAGGCCTCGAGCCCTTTGTCCGTCAACGGATGACGCGCAAGCTGGCGGAGCACGGCGGGCGGGATGGTGGCGATATCGGCGCCGATCTTCGCGGCCTCCACGATGTGCATCGGATGGCGGATCGAGGCCACGAGGATCTCGGTCTTGAAATGGGGATAGTTGCGGTAGATGGCCTTGATGTCGGCGATAAGCGCCATGCCGTCTTGGCCGACATCGTCGAGGCGGCCGATGAAGGGCGAGATGAAACGCGCGCCGGCCTTGGCGGCGAGGAGCGCCTGGTTGGCGGAAAAGCACAAGGTGACGTTGACCATGATGCCGGCCTGCGACAGCGCGCGGCACGCCTTGAGCCCGTCCCAGGTGAGTGGCACCTTGACGGCGATGTTCTTGGCCACGCGCGCGAGCCTGCGGCCTTCGTCCAGCATCGGATGCCATATCGGTCGCGGTGACTTCGGCGCTCACCGGTCCCGTCACGACCTCGCATATTTCGGCGAGCACGGTCATAAAGTCGCGACCCGCTTTCGCAACGAGGCTCGGGTTCGTGGTCACGCCGTCGACCAAGCCCGTTTCGGCGAGCTCGCGGATCTCCTTGATTTCGGCGGTATCGAGAAAGAATTTCATGGGGCTCGTGGCTTTCCTGTCCGACGCGGCGATCTTCGCGGAGAAGTGTAGTTGATGCCCACCAAGGCCGCCACAAAAGCCCGTATTCAAGCGGAGACGCGGCGGATCTCCGTTCTTCTGCCGTTGCCGCTCTCGGGACCTTACGACTACGTGGTTCCCGAGGCGTTAACAGTCGGGCCGGGCGATTTCGTTGCGGTTCCCTTGGGTCCGCGCGAGGTCTTGGGCGTCGTGTGGGACACCGATTTGGGACGCACGCCGCCCAAGGTGCGGCTGCGTGCCGTCGGCACGAAGCTCGATCTGCCGCCCTTGCCGGCGGTTCTTCGACGCTTCGTCGATTGGGTCGCGGCCTATAATTGCGCGCCGCAAGGTGCGGTCTTGCGCCTTGCGCTGCGCACGCGCGCGGCCCTTGAGCCGCCTGCGACGCGGCTTGCATTCGTGCGCGGTAAGGAAGCACCCGCGCGCATGACCGAGGCGCGCGCTGCCGTGCTCAAGCTCGCAGAGGACGGCGCGGCGCGCAGCGTGGCAGAGCTCGCAAGAGAAGCCCATGTGAGCGGTGAAGTTGTGCGAAAGCTTGTCGATTGCGGCGCGCTCAAATCGGTTGAGATTGCCGCAGACCCGCCGTTTCCGGAGCCTCAACCCGATTTCGCGCCACCTATTCTCGAGCCCGCCCAGGCGCACGCGGCAGAAGCCCTGCGCGCGGCCGTTCGCGCCGCGCGCTTTTCAGTAACCCTGCTCGACGGCGTGACAGGCGCAGGCAAGACGGAAGTCTACTTCGAGGCGATCGCCGAAGTGCTGCGGCAGGGCGGCCGAGCGCTCGTGCTTCTGCCCGAGATTGCGCTGACGGTGCAATTTCTCGAACGCTTCGCGCGGCGCTTCGGCTGCCTTCCTGCCGAATGGCATTCCGATCTTCCGCCGCGCGAGCGGCGCCGGACGTGGCGCGCGGTGATCGAGGGCAAGGTGCGCGTGCTCATCGGCGCGCGCTCGGCGCTCTTTCTTCCCTTTCCCGATCTGGGCCTGATCGTCGTCGACGAGGAGCACGAGCGCGCCTTCAAGCAGGAGGACGGCGTGATCTATCACGCGCGCGACATGGCGGTGGTGCGCGCGAAGCTCGGCGATCATCCGATCGTGCTCGCCTCGGCCACGCCCTCCCTCGAGACGCTCGTCAATGCGGAAGGCGGGCGCTACGGGCACCTTCATCTGCCGGAGCGGCATGGTGCGGCGAAGCTCCCCGAATTGACGGCCATCGACTTGCGCGTCCTGCCGCCCGAGCAAGGCCAGTGGCTCGCCCCGCCTCTCGTCACGGCGATGGCCGAGACGATTGCCGCAGGCGAGCAAGTCTTGCTTTTTCTCAATCGGCGGGGCTATGCGCCGCTCACGCTGTGCCGCGCCTGCGGCCACCGCCTGAAATGTCCCAATTGCAGCACATGGCTCGTGCAGCATCGCTATTGGCGGAAGCTCGTCTGTCACCATTGCGGTTACGAGCGTCCGGAGCCCGAGCAATGTCCCGCCTGCGGCGCCGAGGGCAGGCTCGTCGCCTGCGGCCCCGGCATCGAGCGCGTCGCCGAGGAAGTGGCGCAGCGCTTTCCGCATGCGCGCCTTGCGCTGCTTTCGAGCGACCGGCCGGCGGGGGAGATCCGCGAGACATTCGCCGCGCTGGAAGCGGGAACGATCGACGTGGCCGTCGGCACGCAGCTTGTGGCCAAGGGTCACCACTTTCCGATGCTCACGCTGGTGGGCGTCGTCGACGCGGACTTAGGCTTGGAAGGCGGCGATCTCCGCGCGGGCGAGCGCACGTTTCAGCTTCTGCACCAAGTCGCCGGTCGCGCGGGCCGCGGCGAAAGGCCGGGACGCGCGCTCATTCAAACCTATCAGGCCGATCATCCCGTCATCCGCGCGCTGGTGAAGGGCGACCGGGACGGATTTCTCGCCGCCGAGGCCGAGGCGCGCAAGGAAGCGGAGCTGCCGCCATTCGGCAAGCTCGCGGCGCTCGTGCTGTCGGGTCCGGATGCGGCGGAATTGGGCAAACTTTCGCGCGCGCTTGCGGCCAAGGCTCCGCGCGAGAAAGGCGTCACGGTACTCGGGCCCGCGCCGGCGCCGCTTGCGCTCTTGCGCGGGCGTCATCGCCTGCGGTTTCTCGTGAAGGCGCGCCGCAGTGTCGACCTTTCGGCCTATCTGCGCGGTTGGACTCAGTCGTTACGGCTGCCCGGTTCCGTCCGGCTGGCGATCGACGTCGACCCGCAAAGCTTCCTCTGACGTCGCATCTTTATGCGTGCGCTCATAGTCGGCGCGGATGTCGGGATTTTCGGGCGAAAGCGCGAAAGCTCTGGCGTAGAGGATTTCCGCCTCGCTCTTCTTGCCTAAGCCTTCGAGCACGAAAGCGAGGCTGTGGACGATATATCCGGAATTGGGTGCGAGCTTGAGCGCGGCCTCGCAATCGGTGCGCGCGGCCGCGAGCGCGCCCATGCGCGCTTTCGTCCAGCAGCGATTGTTGAGCGCCAACGGATCGCGCGGCTCGAGCACGAGTGCCTGGTCGTAGTCCGCGACCGCTTGCGCGAATTCGCCGCTCTCGAACCACACCATGCCGCGCTCGCGATAGAGGGCCGCGCGCTCGCTTTCCGGTGCGAGCGAGAGCGCTTGGTCGTAATCGGCGATGGCGCGCTGGCGCTCGCCCGCATCGACGAAGACAAGCGCGCGCGCCGTAAAGACCGATGAATCCTGTGGTGCCAGCGCGATCGCCCGGTCGAACTCGGCGAGCGCGCCCTTCAAGTTGCCTTCGTTTGCATAGAGGCGGGCGCGGCTCACGAAGGGCAGCGGTGCATTGGGCTCGAGTGTCGTCGCGCGGGCCCAGTCGGCGAGCGCCGACGTCCGGTCGCGCTGAGCGAAATAGACAAGCCCGCGATAAGTGTAAGCCGAGGCGTTGCTCGGCTGGAGCGCGATGGCGCGCGTATAGTCGGCGATAGCGCCGCCGTAATTCTCCGCGCTGTAACGGATATAGCCGCGCCCGAGCCATGCTTCGCCGAGATTGGGATCCTGGCTGAGCGCACGATCGAAATCGGCAAGTGCCTCGCTGTCCCGCCCGCGCGCTTCATGGGCGAGCGCCCGGCCATAGAATCCCAACGCATCGTTTGGGTTCAGCGCGACCGCAAGGTCGAATTCCCGAAACGCGAGATCGGGCTCCTCGCGCAGCTCGAACAGGCGGCCGCGTGTCAGATGCAGGCTCGCGCTGCGAAGTCCGAAGCGCACGGCCGTATCGAGATCGGTCGCGGCACCGTCGAGATCGCCCGTCTCGAGCTTGAGCCAGCCGCGCCAGTGAAACGCGAGCGGGTCGACAGCGTTGATGGTGATGGCCCGGTTCAAGGCGGCTTCCGCAAGGTCGGCTCGCCCCGCCTCGATGTAGATCTGCGCGCGGTCGATGAGCGGCCAGGACTGGGCCGTTGCGAGCGCAAGCGCGGCGTCGGAGTCCGCAAGCCCGCCCGCGATGTCGCCGAGCTTGGCGCGCGTGAGGCCGCGATTGCTGAGCACGGACGCGTCGCCCGGATCGGCATTGAGCACCGCGGTGTAATCCGAAAGCGCACCGTCGTAGTCCGCGCTGTTGAGGCGCGCGTCGGCGCGATCGCGCAACACCGGCAGGAAGTCCGGTTCGAGCGCGAGCGCCGCATCGAAGTCGGCGAGCGCGTCGGCGTAACGGCCGAGCAGGGCCAGCACCTCGCCGCGTTCACGGAACAGCTCGGAATTGGCCGGATCGAGCTTGAGAGCGTAGTTGTACTGGGACAGCGCCTGCTGATCGGCGCCTTGCAGGCTCCGGATGCGCCCGCGCAGGAGAAAAGCGAGCGCGCGACCTTCCTTGGAAAGCTGGTTCGACGCCGCCGCGCGGCCGAAGGCGTCGTAGGCTTCGTTGAGGTTCCCTGCCGAGGCCTCTCGAAGCCCTTGTTCGAGGGCGGAGCGCCCATAGGGCAGGAGGTGCCCGAGACCGGGGCGTTCGCGAACAACCAGAACGAGCGCCGCCGCAAGGAGCGCCAAGATGCCGCCACGCAGCAACAGCCCCCTCAGCCTGCGCCAGCCTCCTCTGATCATCGCATTGCTCGCCCGCTCACATCTCCAGTATGAGCCGTGATGGGCGTCGTGGGCAATCGGGCGCCGTCTTGCGGCAGGATGCCGCGCCGCTTGTCCGGAAAATGCCCGTTCCGTTGCGCTTGCGAAGGGGCTGTGTTAGTCAACCGGCCACCGCGGGGCCGCCCGCCAAGGGTCTCTCGGGCCAAGCGCTCCGCTTCGTCCAAAGCCGCCGGGGCGCGCACTTTTTTTTGCCGCATCGTTAAGACGGCCGCCAAGGGTCAGGACGAAACGTGCCAAGTGAAGGACCGATCGGGACGGGCGTGGCCGGCCGCTATGCGACGGCGATCTTCGAGCTTGCCGCCGAGGAACATGCGCTCGAGGCCGTGGAGCGCGATTTCGCGCAGATCAGCGCGTTGATCCAAGAAAGCGCCGATCTATCACGCTTGATGCGGAGCCCGGTCTATAGCCGAGCCGAACAGAGCCGGGCTTGGGCCGCGCTTCTCGAGCGGCTTGGGGCGCACGCGCTGACGCGCAAGTTCATCGGCGTTCTTGCTCAGAAACGCAGGCTTTTTGCGCTGCGCGACATCATCCGCTTCTACGCGGCCCTGACGGCGCGCCGGCGCGGCGAGATTACGGCAAGGGTCGTCAGTGCGACGCCGCTCGATGCGGGCGAACGCGCAAGACTCGTCGAGGAGCTCAAGTCGTTCTTCAAGCGCGATGTGAAGCTCGATGCCTCCGTCGACAAGCGTCTCATCGCCGGCCTCGTGATCCGCGTGGGCAGCCGCATGATCGATGCGTCGCTTGCCACCAAGCTCGACCGCTTGAAGCTCGCCATGAAAGAGGCGTGACCGATGGACATCAGACCCGCCGAGATATCCGCCATCCTGAAACAACAGATCCGCGAGTTCGGCACCGAGGCTGAAGTGTCCGAGGTGGGCCAGGTGCTGTCGGTGGGCGACGGCATCGCCCGCGTCTACGGCCTCGACACCGTGCGCGCCGGCGAAATGGTGGAGTTTCCCGGCGGCATCAAGGGCATGGCGCTCAATTTGGAGAGCGACAATGTGGGCGTCGTGATCTTCGGCGATGACCGCACCATCAAGGAAGGCGACACCGTCAAGCGCACGGGCGCCATCGTCGACGTGCCGGTGGGCAAGGCGCTCTTGGGCCGCGTCGTCGATCCGCTCGGCAATCCCATCGATGGCAAGGGCCCGATCGAGGCGACGGAGCGCCGCCGCGTCGACGTGAAGGCGCCCGGCATCATTCCACGGCGCTCCGTGCACGAGCCGATGCAGACGGGATTGAAGGCGATCGACAGCCTCATCCCCATCGGCCGCGGCCAGCGCGAGCTCATCATCGGCGACCGGCAAACCGGCAAGACGGCGATCGCCATCGACACCATCATCAACCAGCGCTCTGTCAACCAGACGGGCGACGAGAAGCAAAAGCTCTATTGCATCTATGTGGCGATCGGCCAGAAGCGCTCGAGCGTCGCCCGGCTCGTCAAGGTGCTGGAGGACAACGGCGCGATGGACTACACGATCGTCGTCGCGGCCACCGCTTCAGAGCCCGCGCCGCTCCAGTTCCTCTCCACCTTCGCGGGCTGCACCATGGGCGAGTATTTCCGCGACAACGGCATGCACGCCCTCATCATCTACGATGATCTTTCCAAGCAGGCCGTTGCCTATCGCCAGATGTCGCTGCTCTTGCGCCGGCCGCCGGGACGCGAGGCCTATCCGGGCGATGTCTTCTATCTGCACTCGCGGCTGCTCGAGCGCGCGGCCAAGCTCAACGAGGAGAACGGCGCGGGCTCGCTCACGGCCTTGCCCATCATCGAGACGCAGGCGAACGACGTCTCGGCCTATATCCCGACCAATGTCATCTCGATCACCGACGGCCAGATCTTCTCGAAACGGAGCTCTTCTATCAGGGCGTGCGGCCGGCGGTGAATGTCGGCATCTCGGTGTCGCGCGTGGGCTCGGCCGCGCAGATCAAGGCGATGAAACAGGTGGCAGGCACGATCAAGCTCGAGCTCGCGCAATATCGCGAGATGGCGGCCTTCGCGCAGTTCGGCTCCGATCTCGATGCCTCGACCCAACGGCTTCTTGCGCGCGGCGGGCGTCTGACCGAGCTCTTGAAGCAGGACCAGTTCTCGCCCATGCCCGTCGAAGAGCAGGTGGTCTCGATCTTCGCCGGCGTGCGCGGCTTTCTCGACGGCATCAAGGTGGCCGACATCCGCCGCTTCGAGGCCGAGCTTCTACGTCTCGTGCGGGGCCAGCACGCCGATATTCTCGACACCATACGGCGCGAACGCACCTTGACCGAGACGGCCGAAAAGAATCTCACAAGCGTGCTGCAGAACTTCGCCAAGAGCTTCGCCTGACGGACGCCTTCGGCAATGGCCAGCCTCAAGAGCCTGCGCATGCGCATTGCGAGCGTGAAGTCGACGCGCAAGATCACGCGCGCGATGCAGCTCGTGGCCGCGGCGAAACTGCGCCGTGCGCAAGAGGCGGCGCTCGCGGCGCGGCCCTATGCCGAGCGCATGGAGACCGTGCTCGGCAATCTCGCGTCGAGCCAGCGCGACAATCCCGGCGCGCCGCGGCTTCTCGTCGGCACGGACTCGGACAAGGTGCATCTGCTCGTGGTCGCTTCGGCCGAGCGCGGCCTCTGCGGCAGCTTCAACACTTCGATCGTCCGCCTCGCCCGGCGCACCCTCGACGGGCTTCTCGCCGAAGGCAAAGCGGTCAAGATCCTGTGCATCGGCAAGAAGGCGCGCGACCAGCTCCGCCGTCTCCATGGCAATCGCATCATCGAGACCATCGACATGTCGCAAGTGCGCCGCTTGAGCTTCGCCGACGCCGTGGCCATCGCGAGCAATCTCATCGCGCGCTTCGAGGCGGGCGAGTTCGACGTCGCCACGCTCTTCTACGCGCAGTTCAAATCGGTGGTGACGCAAATTCCGACGGCGCGTCAGCTCATCCCCGCGCAACTGCCGGAGAGTCAGACGTCCAAGACCATCGCCGAGCAACTGGGCGGCGCGGTCTACGAGTACGAGCCGTCGGAAGAAGAGATTCTGCACGACCTCTTGCCGCGCAACGTCGCCGTGCAAATCTTGCGCGCGCTGCTTGAGAATGCGGCCTCCGAGCAGGGTGCGCGCATGACGGCCATGGACGCCGCGACGCGCAACGCGGGCGAGATGATTGACGAGCTCACGCTCGTCTACAACCGCACGCGCCAGGCGGTCATCACCAAGGAGCTCATCGAGATCATCTCGGGCGCCGAGGCGCTCTAGGCACCCGATCGACAAAGGACGATACGGCATGAGCACGAATAGCGTCGGCACGATCACGCAGGTCATTGGTGCGGTGGTGGACGTCCACTTCGATGAAAATCTGCCGGCCATCTTGAATGCGCTGGAGACCACCAACAACAAGCAGCGCCTCGTGCTCGAGGTGGCGCAGCATCTGGGCGAATCGACCGTGCGCTGTGTCGCCATGGACACGACCGACGGCCTCGTGCGCGGCCAGGAGGTGCGCGACACGGGCGGCGCCATCACGGTGCCGGTCGGGCCCGAATGCCTCGGCCGCATCATGAACGTCGTGGGCGAGCCCGTGGACGAGGCGGGCCCCATCGGCGCCAAGGAAATGCGCGCGATCCATCAAGAGGCCCCCGAGTTCGTCGACCAATCGACCGAAACCGAGCTCTTGGTCACCGGCATCAAGGTTGTCGATTTGCTCGCGCCTTACGCCAAGGGCGGAAAGATCGGTCTCTTCGGCGGTGCCGGCGTCGGCAAGACCGTGATCATCCAGGAGCTCATCAACAATGTCGCCAAAGCCCATGGCGGCTATTCGGTATTTGCGGGCGTGGGCGAGCGCACGCGCGAGGGCAACGACCTCTATCACGAGTTCATCGAATCGGGCGTCAACAAGAAGGGCGGCGGGGCGGGCTCGAAATGCGCGCTCGTCTACGGCCAGATGAACGAGCCGCCCGGCGCCCGCGCGCGCGTGGGCCTTACGGGTCTCACGGTTGCGGAGTTTTTCCGCGATCAGGGCCAGGACGTGCTCTTCTTCGTCGACAATATCTTTCGCTTCACCCAGGCGGGCTCGGAAGTCTCGGCGCTCTTGGGGCGCATGCCCTCGGCGGTGGGCTATCAGCCGACGCTCGCCACCGACATGGGCGCGCTCCAGGAGCGCATCACGACGACGACCAAGGGCTCCATCACCTCGGTGCAGGCGATCTATGTGCCGGCAGACGACCTCACCGATCCCGCGCCCGCAACGTCGTTTGCGCATCTCGATGCGACCACCGTGCTGTCGCGCCAGATCGCCGAGCTCGGCATCTATCCCGCGGTGGACCCGCTCGATTCCACCTCGCGCGTGCTCGATCCGCGCGTCGTGGGCGAAGATCACTATCGCGTCGCGCGCGAAGTGCAGCGCATTCTGCAGCGCTACAAGGCGCTGCAAGACATCATCGCCATTCTCGGCATGGACGAGCTCTCCGAAGAAGACAAGCTCACGGTCACGCGCGCGCGGAAAATTCAACGCTTCCTGTCGCAGCCTTTCCATGTCGCGGAAGTCTTCACCGGCAAGCCCGGCGTCTTCGTCGATCTGAAGGACACGATCCGCGACTTCGATGCGCTCTGCAAAGGCGATTACGACCATCTTCCGGAGGCCGCCTTCTACATGGTGGGCACCATGGAGGAGGCGGTGAAGAAGGCCGAAGAGCTCGCCAGGGAAGCGGCGTAAGCGGCGCCGGAGATATCGACGATGGCCAAGCTCGCCTTCGATCTCGTCTCGCCGGAGCGGCTCCTGATGTCGGCCGAAGCCGACATGGTGACGGTGCCCGGCGCGGACGGGGACATGGGCATCATGGCCGGCCACGCGCCGGTCATCACCACCCTGCGTCCCGGCGTGGTGGAGATCACAGGCGGAAGCGAGGGGCCCGACAAGATCTTCGTGCGCGGCGGCTTCGCCGAGGTGACCCCCAAGGGCCTCACGGTGCTGGCCGAGGAGGCGATCCCCCTCGAAGACCTCGATGCCGCGGCCCTCGAGCGCGCCGTCAAGGACGCCGAGGAAGATGTGGCCGACGCCACCTCCGACGAGGCGCGCCGGAGCGCGCAGGAGCGGCTCGACCATCTGCGCGAGCTCAAGACCAGTCTCAGCCACGCCTCGAGCTAGCGCTTGGACCCCGGCCCCGCGGCGGGGGCGGGGGCGGGGGGCGGGGGCTGGGCGAGCGGTCGCGGCTGTAGCGGGAACCCGCGCGGCCCTGATATAACTTTTGCACAGAAGATCGTTGGCCGGGGGGCACCGGCCACGGAGGCGTCGAAAAGGGGGGCCGCGTCGCGCGGCTCGAGACTTTCCCATGAAGCCGCATTGGACGCTCGAAGACATTGCGTGGTCGCGCTTCGATTCGACGATGGTCGACCCCGAAACGGTGAAAGCGGTGAAGGCGGCCTCGATGGTGGAGTTCAACGCCACCGACTACGTCGCCTATCTCCGGCAAGTCTTTCCGGGGGACCCCGAGATGACGGCCTCGATCGAGCGCTGGGGCCGCGAGGAAGTCCAGCACGGCCAGGCGCTTGCCGCCTGGGCCAAGCTCGCCGATCCAAGCTTCGACTTCGACAGCGCCTTCGCGCGCTTCCGCGCGGGCTATCGCCCGCCGCATTTCGAGTCGGGCTTGACGGCGCGCGGCGGGCGCGCGGGCGAGATGATCGCGCGCTGCGTGGTGGAGAGCGGCACCTCGTCTTATTACTCGGCCATTCGCGACGCGACCGAAGAGCCCGTGCTCGAACAAATCGCGGCCAACATCGCGGCCGACGAATATTCGCATTACCGCCTGTTCTACGAGGGGTTCCTCAAATACAGGCCGATCGAGCAGCCCAATCTCATCGAGCGCCTGCGCGTTGCGCTGACGCGCGTGCTGGAAGCCGAGGACGACGAGCTCGCCTTTGCTTATTACTGTGCAAATGTGCCCGCCGTTCCGGGCGCGACGCCGGCTTACGACCGCGCGCGCTTCTCGCGCGAATATAATCGGCGCATCCTGCGCTTCTATCGCCCCCATCACATCCACAAGGCTGTGTCCATGATCGCCAAGGCCGTGGGCCTCGATCCGCAAGGCCCCGCCGCGCGCTGCGCGGGAAGCCTGCTCTGGTGGACCATACAGGCGCGCGGGCGCTTCCACGCGGCGGCCTGAGCGCATCTTCTCCGAACGCATTGCATTGGTTTCGCGCTCGGGCGGCGAAGCCACCGCCTCGCGCGGCACTGCGACTTTCAATCCGCGGGCCGAACCAGAGGCCGGAATTCCTCGAGCAACGCCCTATAAACCGCGCGCTTGAAGGGAACGATGAGCTTGGGCAGGGATTCGAGCGCGACCCAACGCCAGGCATCGAACTCGGGATGGGGGCTCGCGGCGAGATTGATGTCGCGATCCTCGCCCTCGAAGCGGAAGGCGAACCACTTCTGGCGCTGGCCGCGATAGCGTCCGTGCAGGACCTTGCCCACCAAATGCCGCGGCAGATCGTAGGTGAGCCAACTTGCGCTCTCGGCGAGGATCACCGCCCTGTCGGTGCCCACTTCTTCATGCAGCTCGCGCCAAGCCGCTTGTTCCGGAGTCTCGCCCGGATCGATGCCGCCTTGCGGCATCTGCCATGCTTCGGTCTCTTGATTGATGCGCCGGCCGATGAAGATGAGGCCCGCGCGGTTGATCAGCATGACGCCGACGCCGGCGCGGTAGGGAAGCTCGCTATCGGCATTCGCACGTCGCGTCGGCCGCGACGGCGGCGGCGGCGCCTCGCGCGTCACGTCGCCCCCGATGCTTTCGGATTGGCGAGCACCGCCGACACGGGCGCCAAGACAAGCCCTTTCTTGTCGAGAGTTTCCGACCAATCGCGCACATGTTCGAGGGTCACGGGATAGTTGAAGCCGGTGCCGATCGCGGATCCCTTTTGGCGCGCTATCGCCTCCAAGCGCTGCAGCTGCAATTCGATCTCCTCGCGGGACGCCTTTGCATCGATCGGCCCCGAGCCTGTGGCGAACGGCAATCCGAGCGCGCGGGCGATCTCGGCGACGGCGCTGTTCTTGGCGGTGCCACGGTCGAGAAAGTAAAGGCCCCGGTCGTCGATGTCCTTCAGCACCGGCTTCAGAATCCTCGCCCGTGCTCAACATTTTCTCGCCCTGATCATTGACGACACCGGCATAGCCCGTGAAGCGGCTCATGAGCCATTCGAGCTTGTCCTCGTTCTCTTCGAACGCCGTTTGCGTAAGCAGCGTGAACGGTCCCGGATCGTTGTGCGGATAGTCGAAGGGCTCCATGGGCAATTCGAGGATCACCTCGTGTCCCGCCGCGCGCGCCGAGTTGAGATAGCGCTGTAGGTCTTTCGCGTAGGGGGTGAAGGAGAGCGTCACGGCCGCCGGCAGCATGGCGATGGCGGCTTCCGTGGTGGTGCGGCTCAAGCCAAGTCCGCCCACGATGATCGCGATGCGCGGCCGCTTGTCACGCCGGTCGAAGGGACGGGCATAGACATCGAGGGGGCGGCGGCCATCGGGCGCGACGACCGGCAATGGCCCGTGCCGACCATAGGCGACAAGCGCCGGATCCGGCGCTGGCGGCAGGGCGTCGACCTGCGCCGCCGCTTCGGGCAATGACCCGGCCCCGGGAACCGCAAGCGCCACGGCATCTGACGGCGCGCTCTCGCCGCCGGACGCTGCGGGCGGCGCAGGCGGCGCGGGCGGCGCCTCCTCCGCGCCCTCGGCAGACACTGCCTCCGTTCCTTCGGGCGCTTCACCCGCTTCGTCGGGCAATGCCGCCGTGTCGTCGGACGCCTCGGAGCCCGGCGTGGGGGGCGTCGTCATGGACTGGTCGCCGGTGGCGCTCCCATCCGGGGCAGCGGGAGGCGGCTCCAGTGCTCCCGCGTTGTCCGCCGCGGGCGGCTCGGGGGCTGAGAAGGGCGGTGGTAGCGCGCGGGTGGGCTCGGCAACGCTCAAAACGACGCGCGGGCTGCCGCCGTCGGCTCGCCCTGCCACCAGCACGAACGCGCTCGCGGCGATCGCCAAGATCGCGACAAACAGAGTTGCCGCAAGAAAGATCTGCGCGCCGCGGCGAAGTCCGCCACCGGGCCCGTTCGCGACTGGCGCTCCAAAAGACATTCCGCGGCCCGCGGGCATCGATCAGGGATCAGTTCGGCTGAGTTTGGCTCGCGAGCTCGACGCCTCTAAGCAACGACAATGCGTAGGTGAGCTGCGCATCCGCCACGCCTTCGCCGATGGGTCCGGCCTGGATGACCCTGCGCTCTTCGCCTTCGCCTTTCAGGTGACCCCGCAAAGCGGCTTCGCTGCGGAGCTCGCCCATCTTGTTGTCCTTGTCTTCGGGCTGCGACACTTCGATATCGGGATCGATTCCGCGCGCCTGAATGGAGCGGCCGGACGGTGTGTAATAGCGGGCGGTCGTGAGCCTCATCGCGCCCTCGAGCCCGCCACCCAAGGGAATGATCGTCTGCACGCTGCCTTTGCCGAAGCTGTTCGTGCCGAGCACGACGGCACGCCGGTGATCCTGGAGCGCGCCGGCCACGATCTCGGATGCGGACGCCGAGCCGCCGTTGATCAGAACGACGATGGGCTTGCCTTCGGCGATATCGCCGCGCCGCGCATTGTAGCGCTCGATATCCTCGGGCCTGCGCCCGCGCGTGGATACGATTTCGCCCTGTTCCAGGAAGGCATCGGAGACGCGGATCGCCTGCTCGAGCAAGCCGCCTGGATTGTTGCGCAAATCAAGCACGATGCCCGTCATCTTCGGCCCGAGAGTCTTGGCGAGGCTCGACATCGCCTTTTCGAGGCCGTCCTCGGTCTGCTCGTTGAAGGTCGTGACACGGATGTAACCGATGGTGCCTTCGGTGCGGTAGCGGATCGCCTGGATGCGGATGATGTCGCGCGTGAGCTTGATGGTGAGCGGCTCGGTCACGCCGGCGCGCTCGATGGTGAGGGTGATCTGCGTGTTCACGGGCCCCCGCATGCGCTCGACGGCGTCATTGAGCGTAAGGCCCATGATCGGCTCGCCGTCGAGCTGGGTGATGTGGTCGCCGCTCCGGATGCCGGCGCGCGCGGCGGGTGTATCGTCGATCGGCGTCACCACCTTTACGACGCCGTCCTCCATCGTGACTTCGATTCCCAATCCGCCGAACTCGCCCTTCGTCTGGACCTGCATGTCGCGGTAATTCTTTGCGTTGAGGTAGCTCGAATGCGGGTCGAGCGAAGCGAGCATTCCGTTGATCGCATAGTCGATGAGCTCGGCATCGTCCACGGGCTCGACATAGTCCGAGCGCACGCGCTCGAAGACGTTGCCGAAGAGGTCGAGCTGCCGATACGTATCCGAGGTCGTGCTCTCGGCACGCGAGGGCGAATAGCTCAACGCGAAGATCGCAATGGTGGCCGCGAGCGCACCGCTCGCCAAACCCAACACAAATGCCCTGCGCATGTTAGCCACTCACTTTCCGATTGCTCTCGGCGAGCCACGGCAATGGGTCGACTGGCTCGCCGTTGCGCCTGATTTCGACATAGAGCTCGAGCGCCGTTTGAGAGGAAGCTCCCGGATTTCCGCCCATTTGGCCCACTGGCTCGCCTGCCAGGAGCCGCTGTCCGACGACGCCGTCGATCCGGCTCAGCCCGGAGAGCAGGACATGATATCCGTCGCCTGCCGCGATGATCAAGAGTAGGCCATAGTCAAGGTAAGGGCCGGCAAAGGCGACCGAGCCGTCGCAGGGCGAAACGACTTGGGCGCCGGCGCGCGTGGTAAACACGAGTCCGCGGTTCTTCGTGCCCGATGCCGTCTTTGCACTGAAGGTTTGGCTGATCTCGCCCACCACCGGGCGCTTGAGCTTGCCCCGCAGCGCTGTGAACCCCAACCCTCGAGAGAGCGTCGCCACCTCGGCAAGGCTCTCGACACTGGGCTTCGGCCGCGGCAGGACGTTAACCGCCGTGCCTTGCGCGAGCGCGTCGAGGAGGCCGCGCAGATTCTTGGCCTGCGCGGCGAGCGCATTCAAATGCTGCTGCTCTTCCTCGGCCGTGCTCATGAGCGCGTCGCGCTTTCCGATCATATTGTCGAGAAGCGTTTCGAGTGCGCTCTTCTTGTCTTCGAGCGCCTGCGCCGTGACGATGACGCCATGTTGCTCTTGGCGAATATGCTCGCGCACGTTCTGCAACGACTTAAGCTCGCGCTCCAAGGCGTCGGTCTCTTCGTGCACCGCCGGAATGAGCGCGCTCAACAGCATCGCGCTACGCGCGGCCGCTGTCGCATCTTGGGGCGTGACGCCGAGAGCGGGCGGGCGATTGAGCTCGAGCTGTTCGAGCGCGCCCAGCAGCTCGGCGATGGTGGCGCGCCGCGCCTTGAGGCGCTCGATCAGCGCATGTTCGCGCGCGAGCTGGGCATAGAGGCGCGCCTCGACGTCGTTGAGGCGGCTCTCCCAATCCTGCACGTTCGCAGCGGCTTCGATGAGCTGCGCTTTGAGAGTCTTGGATTCTTCGTCGAGACGCGTGGCTTCGGCGCTCAAGGCGTCGATCCTGGCGCGGCCCGATTCGATCTCGGCTTCCAAACGCTTGAGCTCGCCGCTCTGTGTCTGCGGCGCATGATTTTGCGCGCCGGCAGGCCCCGCGACGAGCACAGCGGACAAGATGGCAAGCGAAGGCCAGAACGCGGGGCTCGATGTCACGCGATTAAGCTGTCGCACGGCGAGGCTCTTCGGCGTCTTTTCGGATGACAAGCGTTTGGCCGGTCATCTCGCGCGGCTTGTCGAGACCGAGAAGCATGAGCACGGTCGGCGAGATATCGGCGAGCGTTCCGTCTCGCACTGTCGTTGAGGCGCCCAGACGCGCGCCGTTCACCAGAATGAACGGCACGGGCAGCGTGGTATGCGCCGTATGCGGCTCACCGGTTTGCGGATCACGCATCAGCTCGATATTTCCGTGATCGGCGGTTATGAGAAGAACGCCGCCCGCGTTCTCGATGGCGGCGGCAATCCGGCCCACGCACTCGTCGACGACCTCCACCGCCTTGATCGCGGCAGGAATGACTCCCGTGTGGCCGACCATGTCGGGGTTGGCATAATTCACCACCACGAAATCGTACGTGCCGCCGGCGATCGCCTTGACGAGCGCATCCGTCACCGGCCGCGCCGACATCTCGGGCCGCAAGTCGTAGGTCGCGACCTTGGGGCTCGGAATGAGAATGCGATCTTCGCCGGGATAGGGCTCCTCGCGGCCGCCGTTCAAGAAATAGGTGACATGGGCGTATTTCTCGGTCTCGGCGATCCGGAGCTGCTTCAAGCCATGCTCGGCGAGAACGTCGCCCAACATATGTGTTGGATCCTCCGCCGGGAAAAGCGTTGCCATGTGCGCGTTCAAATCATCGGCATAGGTGACGAGGCCCAGGGCTGCGGAAAACTTGGGCGTGCGCTTGCGCTTGAAACCGTCGAATTCGGGCAAGAGGAGTGCGCGCAGAATCTGCCGCGCGCGATCGGCCCGGAAATTGGCCATGAGAATTCCGTCCTCGTCCTTCATGCCCGGGTAGCCGGCAAGCACCGCGGGCTCGACGAACTCGTCGGTCACCTTGCGCGCATAGGAGTTGTTGATCGCCTCGGCGGGTGTCGCGGCGGACTTGCCCGCGGCATCGACAAGCGCCGCGTAGGCCTTTGCCGTCCGCTCCCAGCGCATGTCGCGATCCATGGCGTAGTAGCGCCCGGAAATCGTGGCCATTCGGATCACGGGCTCGTTCGCCACATCCTCGAGGAACTCCTTGAGAAAGCTGCCGGCGCTCTCGGGCGGCGTGTCGCGGCCGTCGAGAAAGGCATGGACCCAGACCGGAATCCCTTCATGGGCGAGGAGAACGGCGAGCGTCGCAATGTGACGCTGATGAGAATGGACGCCACCCGGCGAGACGAGCCCCATGAGATGGCAGGCTCCTCCCACCCGTTTGAGCTTGGCGACAAAGGCGAGAAGGACCGGGTTCTTGGCCAGGCTTCCGTCGTCGATGGCGTCGTCGATACGCGGGAAATCCTGCAGAACGACGCGGCCCGCGCCGATGGTCATATGGCCCACTTCGGAATTGCCCATCTGGTTCTTCGGCAAGCCGACGCTCCGGCCCGAGGTCTCCAGTTTCGAGACCGGGCAGGTGGCAAAGAGACGATCGAAATTCGGCTTTTTTGCGAGCGCGATGGCGTTGTTCTCGCTTTCGGCGCGGCAGCCGAAGCCGTCGAGAATGCACAAAACGACGGGCTTGAGGGCGGGGGCAGAAGCGGTCATTACGAAGCGTTAACCCTATGTACCGAAAGGCCGTTCGCGGCGGGGTAACCTAACCTTGCATTCGGCGCGCTGTCCACTTTGCAGCCCCGGCGCCGCTCCCGCCCCGAAGACGCGCGCGCCGTGCCGGGCCCGGGATCACTCCCAGCCGGTCCTGTAGCCATAAGGACAAACTCCATCACGGCCGAGATGCCGCGAATCTTTCCGTTCTCGACCTGGAAAGCCTCCATGAACATCAGGCTGAACGGCGATTGCGTGAAGGGCGGCAGGTCCACCGTGCCGACGCCTTTGACCTCGACCGTCTTCACGTTTCCCGGATGGTCGAAGAAGCCGATCACGAGAACCAGGCTTTGCTCCTCGTCGATCACCGGAAAGCGGCGGTCGCGTATGCGCGCGATATAGGCGAAGAACCCGCTGTCGATCTGATCGGCGACGCCCAGGGGAAACACGCTGAAGCCTTCGCGATGCGGGACGAAGTCGGCGCCCGCGGCGAGCACGGTCTGCGTGCCGTTCTCGATGCGCAGACAATCGGGCAGCACGGGAATCATGCGGCCGTTCGATCGTTCGATACCGTTGAAATAAGCGTTCGCCGCGGCGACGAGCTCTTCTCGCGAAGCGCGCGCGGACGGCGCGATTTTCTTGTAGACATGCGCCGGCTTGAGCATCGCCGCCGGATTGAAGAGAAGACCGTGGGGACGGATGACAAGCGTCTCGATCTCCGAAATGAGCCCGCCTTCGGTCTTCAGCCGCGCACCGATAAGGACTTGCACGCCGTTTTCCTCGGCCACGCCGAAGAAGCCCGCGGCACCGTTCTTGGGGTCGGCGAACTCGGCATAGCGAGGCGTGTGAATGCCGCTCGCCGTGCACCAGAGCCCTTCGGTCAGGGCAATCGCTTGGCCGTTCTCCGTGAATCGGACGTTCGGCGCGAGCGGCAGGCTCTTGGCGTCGTGAGCGACGAGCGCCTTGCCGTAGCGGTCGAGCAGACCGATCAATGCGGAGCGGTCGAGGCTTTCCCGCTTGCCGACCGCTTTCGTCGTTCCTGTCATATGTTGCTTCCTCCACGAAATGCGCGGCCGCGCGCAGTTCTCTTTCTCTCATCAGCTATGCCCAGGGCAGGCGAGTTTAGCCCGCGCGGTGATAGGGGTGATCGAGAAGAATGGTCGCCGCCCTGTAAAGCTGCTCGGCCAAGAGGCCGCGGACGAGAAGGTGCGGGTATGTGAGCGCGCCGAGAGAAAGCGAGAGCGTGGCCTTGGCGACGAGCGTCTTCGGCAGGCCCGCGGCACCGCCGATGAAGAAGACGAGCGCTGTGTAATTCTCGGCGCGGAAGCCTTGAAGCGCTTTTGCGAAGCCCTCGCTCGTCAGCGCCTTGCCCGGGCGGTCGAGAGCGATGATGCAAGAGCCCTTGGGCGCGGCGGCGCCAAGACGCTCGCTGTCGCGCGCTTCGATCAGCTCGAGCGCATCGAGCCCCACACGGGGAGCGAGCGCCTCAAATCGTGTCGCGAAATGTTCGTAAAGGGCGCGCTCCGGGCCCGCATGCCAGCGGCCCTCGGAGGCGATGATGACGCGCAAGGAGCGCCTTTCGCCTTACGCTTGCGCCGCCAGCGCTTCGGGCTCGAGATCGGCCTGCCACAGCTTCTCCAGCCTGTAGAAGGCGCGCACCTCGGGCCGGAAGATGTGCACGATCACATCGCCCGCATCGATCAGCACCCAATCGCCATGGCGCAGACCCTCGACGCGGGCCTGGCCGAAGCCCGCCTCCTTGATCCGCTCCAGAACGTGGTCGGCGAGCGCGCCCACATGGCGGTTCGACCGGCCGCTGGCCACGACCATCTCGTCGGCGATCGAGGTTTTCCCCTTGAGGTCGATCGCGACGATATCTTCGGCTTTGTCTTTGTCGAGGGATTGGAGGATGAGCTTGAGTAGACCTTGGCCGCTTTTGCGGCCGCGCCGCTGACTGGTCAGAGTTCATTCTCCCTAGCTACGCGCGGGAAGCGGCGAGCACCGGGGCTTCGCTTCCGGCCGCCGATTCTGGCGGCACCTCTAATATAGAGAATACCAGCCGATTTGTCAGGTGCTCTTGCCGCGTCCGCCGGGCCTGGCTTTGCCCCCGCTTCTGCCGCGCCGTGCGCCCATGGGCTCGGGGGCCAGCGGACTGCGCGCCGCGCTTGCGTCCCCTCCACGCGGGGGGCTCGACCCGGTCTGGGCTCCGCCGCCGGGGCGCGGCCAATCGGATGCCGCGCGGAGCTCCGTCGAGGACAAGGGATTCAAAGGGGCGTGCTGATAGAGCCAAGCGGGCGGCCTCGATCGCGCAAGCGTAACCGCGCGATGCTCCCCATGACGCGCCTTCGCGTAGCGCTGCGCGGCGGGGCTTGCGAGCGCCGCGAAGCCGTAGCCCGGCCGCGCGATGACGGCGATTGGCACGGCGGCCATGATCGCCTGCCAACGCTTCCAGCGCCGAAGCTCGGCGAAATTATCGCCGCCCATGATCCACACGAAGCGCACACGCGGGTAGCGCCGCTTGAGCGCGCGAATCGTATCGATGGTGTAGCGCGTGCCGAGCGTACGCTCGATGTCGGTCACCACGATCTGCGGATGACGCGCCACTTCTCTTGCGTGCGCGAGGCGCACGTCGAGCGGCGCGGTTCCCCGCTCGGGCTTTAATGGATTTTGCGGCGAGACGAGCCACCAGATGCGGTGCAACGCCAAGCGCTTGAGCGCAACGAGGCTCGCATGGCGATGGCCTTCATGCGCGGGGTTGAACGAGCCGCCGAAAAGCCCGATGCGCATGCCGGGAAATGCGAGGGGCAGTTCGAATTTCCTCCCCCTGAAAGGGGGAGGATCAAGAAGGGGGTCGGCATTGGAAGCGTGCAGGGAAATGATCCCTCCCCGGATCGCCTACCGGCGATCCGACCCTCCCTTTTCAAGGGAGGGTTCCCGGACAAAGCGCGGTGTCATTACGGGCGGCATTGCCCGTCGCCATGCACGACGTATTTGTAGCTCGTGAGCTCCTCGACGCCCACGGGTCCGCGGGCGTGGAATTTGTCGGTGGAGATGCCGATCTCGGCGCCCATGCCGAACTCGCCGCCATCGGCGAATTGCGTCGAAGCGTTGTGCAGCACGATGGCGCTGTCGATCTCCTGCAGGAAATGCTCGGCGGCCTTCGTGTCTTGCGTGACGATCGAGTCTGTGTGATGAGAGCCGTAGCGTTCGATGTGATCGATCGCGGCATCGACGCCGTCGACCACTTTGGCGGAGATGATGGCGTCGAGATATTCCGTGCGCCAATCCTGCTCCGTCGCGGGCTTCACGCGCTTGTCCACCGCGCATGTCGCGGGATCGCCGCGCACCTCGCAGCCGGCATCCAGAAGATCCTTGACGATCGGCTGAAGATGCGTGGCCGCGCAAGCGCGATCGACGAGCAAGGTCTCGGCCGCGCCGCAAATGCCGGTGCGGCGCATCTTGGCGTTCATGACGATCTTGCGCGCCATGGCGAGATCGGCCGCGCGGTCGACATAGACGTGGCACAAGCCTTCGAGATGACCGATGACCGGCACGCGCGCCTCGCGCTGCACGCGCTCGATCAGGCGGCTTGCCGCCGCGCGGCACGATGACGTCGATCGTATGGTCGAGGCCGGACAGCATCATGCCCACCGCCGCGCGATCGGTGGTGGGCACGAGGCAAATCGCGCCGGCGGGCAGATTGGCCTCGGCGAGCCCCGCGACCAGGCATTCGTGAATCGCGCGCGAAGAATGAAAGCTCTCCGAGCCGCCGCGCAGGATCGCAGCGTTGCCCGACTTGAGACACAAAGCCCCCGCGTCGGCCGTCACATTGGGCCTGCTCTCATAGATGACGCCGATGACGCCGAGCGGCACGCGCACACGCGCGATCTTGAGACCGTTCGGCCGCGTCCAGGACGCGATCACCTTGCCGATGGGATCGGGCAGGCTCGCGATGTCATCGAGACCTTTGGCCATGGCCTCGATGCGCTTGTCGTCGAGGGCGAGACGGTCCAGCAGCGCCGCCGCGAGCTTCTCGGCGCGCGCTTTGTCCATGTCGCGGGCATTGGCGGCAAGAAGCTCTTTCTTCCGCGTACGCATGATCCGCGCCATGGCGCGCAAGGCCCGGTCCTTGGTCGCCGTGTCGGCATGGGCCATCATCCGCGCGGCCGCGCGCGCCTCGTGCCCGAGCATGTTCATGGTGGCGTCGAGCGAATTCGGCTCGCGTGTGGAGAGCGAAGCTTCGGCGGTCATGGCGCGGCCTCCGTGCTCTTGTCGGGTCCGCTCGGGCTCTCGCTCAGCACGAGATCGTCCCGTTGCACCATCTCGTCGCGGCCCCGGTAGCCGAGAATGGCCTCGATATCGCGGCTCTTGTGCCCCTTGATAGCATGGGCGTCCGCGCTCGAATAGGCGCAGAGCCCGCGTCCGATCTCGCGGCCCTGTGCGTCGAGAAGGATGACGGCATCGCCGCGCTCGAAATCGCCGCTCACCGCTGTCACGCCGGCGGGCAAGAGGCTCCGCCCGTCGAGAAGCGCCTTCACGGCGCCGTCGTCCAACGTCAGCGTGCCCTGCGGCTTGAGGCTTCCCGCAATCCACTGCTTGCGCGCCGCGCGTGGGCTGCCCGAGGCCACGAACCATGTGGCGCGCGCGCCCTCTTCGATGGCGCGCACGGGATGGGGCACGCGCCCGCTCGCGATCACCATGTGGCAGCCGGCGTTGAGCGCAATCTTGCCCGCCGCGAGCTTGGTCGCCATGCCGCCGGAGCCCATGCGCGCCGCGGTCTTTGCCGCGTTCGGCGCCGCCATGGCCTCGATCGCCGGCGTCACCGCGTGGATCTCGGCCACATGGCGCGCATTCTTGTCGAGGGCGGGATCGGCGGTGTACACGCCATCCACGTCCGAGAGAAGCACGAGAAGATCCGCGCCCATCATCTGCGCGACGCGGGCGGCAAGCCTATCGTTGTCGCCATAGCGAATCTCGGCGGTCGCCACCGTGTCGTTCTCGTTGACGACGGGCACCGCACCGAGCTTGAGCAAGGTGCCGATGGTCGAGCGCGCGTTGAGGTAACGCCGCCGCTCCTCCGTGTCCCACAGCGTAAGCAGGATTTGCGCGACGGTGAGGCCGTGGGGCTTGAAGGCCTCCTGATAAGCATGCGCGAGCCTGATCTGGCCCACGGCGGCTGCGGCCTGCGCCTGCTCGAGACGCAATGCGCCCGTAGGCAGGCCGAGCGAGCGGCGGCCGAGCGCAATCGCGCCGGAGGAGACGACGAGCACGTCCTGTCCACGCCCGCGCATGCTCGCCAGATCGGCGACCAGTGTTTCGAGCAGCGTGCGATTGAGCTCGCCCGTTGCCGCGTCGACGAGGAGCGCCGAGCCGATCTTGACCACCACGCGGCGCGCCTTGCGAAGCCGCTCGCTCATGGATGCCAAGCCTCCGCGTCGACCTCACCGGCTTTGCGCGCTTCATCCGAACGGACAAGGAGCGCCGCGAGCGCGTGCACGAGCTCGTCGAGGCCCGCATGGGTGACGGCGGAAATCGCCATGACCTTGCGCCGCGATGCGCGCGCGAGTGCCGCGCGCCGCGTCTTCACGAGCTCCGGCGAAAGCGCGTCGATCTTGGTCAGGACCACGATTTCCTCTTTCGTGCTCAAGCCCCGGCCATAGGCCTTGAGCTCCCGCCGCACCGTGCGATAGGCGCGGCCCACGTCTTCGCTCGTTCCATCCACGAGATGGACAAGCGCGCGGCAGCGCTCGACATGGCCGAGAAAGCGGTAGCCCAGACCCTCGCCTTTATGCGCGTCCTCGATGAGGCCCGGAATGTCGGCCATCACAAACTCGCTGTCATTCGTACGCACCACGCCGAGATGCGGCGAAAGCGTCGTGAACGGATAGGCCGCGATTTTGGGCTTGGCCTGCGAAAGCGCGGCGAGCAAGGTCGACTTGCCGGCATTGGGCAGGCCCACAATGCCGATATCGGCGATGAGCTTGAGCCTGAGCCACAGCGCGTATTCCTCGCCCGGCGCGCCGCGGGTGAATTTTCGGGGCGCGCGGTTGGTCGCGCTCTTGAAGTGCGTATTGCCGTAGCCGCCGCGCCCGCCCTTGGCCACGCGGACGCGCGCGTCCGCATGATCGAGATCGGCGACCAGCGTCTCCTCGTCTTCCTCGTAGATCTCGGTGCCCACCGGCACTTTGAGCACGACATCCGCGCCAGCTGCGCCCGTGCGCTCCTTGCCCATGCCGTGGCCGCCGCGCTTGGCCTTGAAATGCTGCTGATAGCGGTAATCGATGAGGGTGTTGAGGTTGTCCACCGCCTCGATGATGACGTCGCCGCCGCGCCCACCGTCGCCGCCCGCGGGCCCGCCGAACTCGATGTATTTCTCGCGCCGGAAGGCGACACAGCCGTCGCCGCCGTCGCCGGCCTTCACGTTAATCCTGCAGCGATCGAGAAACTTCATCGCCGCTCCCAATCGGCGTGTTCGAGCACCATCTCGAGGCTCCCGACCTCGCAGCCGCGCGCCAGGCAGGGGCGCATTCCGGTTCCAGTATAGCGAAAGCCGAGTTTCTGCAGCACGCGGCCGGAGGCCGGGTTGTCCATGAAATGGCCGGACGCGACGGCGAGGGTCCCGTGCGTTTCGAAGCCGAAGCTGAGCATGGCTTCTCCCGCCTCGGTCGCAAGGCCGCGTCCCCAATAGGGCTCGCCCAGCCAATAGCCGAGCTCCCACCGATCTTTCGCGCGATCCTCGAGACCGATCATGCCGATGAAGACGCCGTCCTGCGTCACGGCGAAACAGCTTTCCGGGCAAATCGCGAGAAAAGCCTCGCCGTCGGCGCGCGTGTAGGGAAAGGGCAGCCGCGCCGTTTGACGGGCGACCTGCCAATTGTTGGCGAGAAGTGCAATGCGCTCCACGTCGAACGCGGCGGGCGGGCGCAAGACGAGGCGGCTTGTCTTCAATCTTCTCGACATCGCAACGCTCAACCCGAGGAAACAAAATGGGAGACGGCGGTCCGTCTCCCTCGGGTTTTTCCGGTCGCCGTCTTTCCGGCGCCGGGAGATTGCGCCGCTTGCTATTCCGCCGGCGGGGTCGGCATCACCGAGACGAACACGCGCCCGCCGCGCTTGGTCTTGAAGCCGATGGCGCCGTCGATGAGCGCGAACAAGGTGTGATCCCGGCCTATGCCGACATTCGGGCCCGGATGCCATTTCGTGCCGCGCTGGCGGACGATGATATTGCCCGCCAAGACCTGCTCGCCGCCGAAGCACTTGATGCCGAGCCTCCGGCCCGCGGAATCGCGGCCGTTCTTGGAGGAGCCGCCTGCTTTCTTGTGTGCCATCTCGCCGTTACTCCGCGCGGATCGAGGTGATGCGCAGCACCGTGTGGCGCTGGCGATGGCCCTTCTTGCGCCGGTAGTTGTGGCGCCGCTTCTTCTTGAAGACGATGACCTTCTCGCCACGCGTCTCATCCACGACCTCGGCGTCGATGCGCGCGCCGGGAACATAGGGCGCGCCCACCTTGGGCGCGCCTTCGCCCGCCACCATCAGCACCTCGGAGAAGGCGACGGTCTTGCCCTTTTCGGCCGCGAGCTTCTCGACCTCGATGAGGTCGTTCTCGCGCACCCGATATTGCTTGCCGCCCGTCTGAAAGACAGCGAACACGGCCGTCACCCAACGCTTGAGGAAACCCTTGTCCCGGGCGGGGCCGGCCTTCGGCCCCCGGCCCGGGAAGGCGCGCATCATAGCCGGGGAAGGGGTGCTGTCAAGGAAACCGGCCGCGCAAGCCTAAGGCCCCAACGAAGAGGGCCGCGCGCGGGGATCACCTGCTTTCGGCCCGCGTGCTTTCGGCCGTGCCGGTTTGGGCGGTGTTCTTGCGGGCGCGGTAATCCTATCTTAGCGTCGCGGCCTCTAACGATGCCCCTTCGCGGAGAGGTGGCAGAGCGGTCGAATGCGGCGGTCTCGAAAACCGTTGTACGCGTAAGCGTACCGTGGGTTCGAATCCCACCCTCTCCGCCACCCGCCTTCGCTGAAGCTTCGGCGGGTTGGCTCCGAACGTAGAGGCGGGTGTTCGCCGACCTGCCTTCGCCGAAGCGAAGCTTCGGCTTCTCGCAGGCAGGAGCATTGGCGAAGGCGGACGGAAAGTGGTTCGCTCAAGACTGCCTGCACCGCCACCCGGCGAAGGTTCAGCAATGCCGGGTATCCACCGAAGCCTTGGCGAAGGCGGACGGAAAGCGGCTTGCTTGGGATTGTCTGCGCCGCGAGGCTCTTCTTGAGCCAGATGAAGCGAAATCGGATCAGCTTCACGCGCGCGAAACGAGTGGCGATGACCACTTGATCAATATCAATGTCCGCTGCCGCCGCATGTTGCGGAGTGAGTGCTGGAGCCGTTCCGGAGGGAAGTCATGGCAAGAATTATCGGTGGGATCGCGTCGTCTCATACGCCGACGATCGGTTTTGCGTATGATCAGAAGAAGGAAAACGATCCCGTTTGGAAGCCGATCTTCGAGGGCTATGCGCCGGTCAAGCAGTGGCTCGCCGACAACAAGCCGGACGTTCTCTTCTACATTTATAACGATCACGTCACCTCGTTCTTCTTCGATCACTACTCGGCCTTCGCGCTCGGCATCGGGGAATCCTATGCGGTGGCCGACGAGGGGGGCGGTCCGCGTGCCCTGCCGCCCGCCAAAGGGCATACCGGACTTGCGCATCACATCGGCGCGGCGCTCGTCGCCGACGAATTCGACATGTCCTTCTTCCAAGACAAGGCGATGGATCACGGCTTCTTCTCGCCTTTGTCGATGCTGTGGCCGCACAAGCCCGATTGGCCGGCAAAGGTGGTGCCGCTTCAAGTGGGCGTGCTTCAATTTCCGATTCCCTCGGCGCTCCGCTGCTACAAGCTCGGCCTTTCCTTGCGCAAGGCGATCGAAAGCTATTCCGAGGATCTGAAGGTGGTGGTGGTTGCGACCGGCGGATTGTCGCATCAGGTCCATGGCGAGCGCGCCGGGTTCAACAACACGGCTTGGGACATGCAATTCCTGGACTTGATCGAGAAGGACCCGCTGAAGCTGACGGAAATGACTCATGCAGACTTCGCGCGGCTTGGCGGCCTTGAAGGCGCCGAAGTCGTCATGTGGCTCATCATGCGAGGCGCGCTCTCGGCCAATGTCCGCAAGGTCCATCAGGCTTACTATTTGCCTTCCATGACGGGCATCGCCACCGCCGTCTACGAGAACGAGACAATCCAACCGATGTCGACCGATACGAAGTCGGATTATCTCGAGCATATGGGGCACCAGCTCAAAGGCGTCGAAAAGCTCGAGGGCACTTATCCCTTCACCTTTGCACGGAGCGTGAAGGCCTATCGGCTGAACAAGTTCCTGCATGATCTCATCGACAAGGCGCGCCGCACGAAGTTCCTGAACGATCCGGAAGCCGCCTTCGCGGAGGCGGGCCTCACCGAGGAAGAGCGCCAAATGGTGCGCACGCGCGATTGGCGTGCGCTCATTCATTATGGGGTCATCTTCTTCATGCTGGAAAAGCTCGGTGCGGTCATCGGCGTCTCGAACCTTCACATCTATGCGGCCATGCGCGGCCAAACGCTGGAAGACTTCCAGAAAACGCGGAACACGCAGGTGCTTTATTCGGTCGCCGGTGAAGACATGGGCAAGCTGGAGTGGGACAAGCCCGGACGCTCCGGCGCGAGGGCCCGTTGAGGCGTCCCGGAGGAATCGTCTGCTACTGAAATTTTCCTGACTGGAATGGAACGCTTGCCGCGGACTGGATCGCGGCGGACCGGCCGACCTCGAGCGCGAAGTGCGCGATCCCGGGCTGAAAGAGGCGCGCGGGATCGAGACGGGCCTCGCCGGGCGCAAGCGCATAGCGCGGCAGCGCGCGCGCCACGAGCTCCTGCTGGCGGAGGCTGAGCTTGTGGCCCAGGCGCCGGCCATAGAGCCGCTTTGCGGGCGCGCGCGCGTCGGCGCGGGCCCGCGTGGGCTCAGAAGGCGCGGCGGAGCGGATCGACGAGATCGGTCTTCTCCCAGGAGAAGGCGCCGTCGGGCTCGGGCGCGCGGCCAAAATGTCCGTAAGCGGATGTCTTGGCATAAATCGGCCGGCTGAGCTTCAAATGCTCGCGGATGCCGCGCGGCGACAGGCTCATCACCTCCATCAGCACTTTCTCAAGGCGCGCCTCGTCGATGTGCCCCGTGCCGTGGAGATCGACGTAGAGCGCCAAGGGCCTGGCGACGCCGATGGCATAGGCGAGCTGGAGGGTGCAGCGCTCGGCGAGCTCGGCTGCGACCACGTTCTTGGCGAGGTAGCGCGCGGCGTAAGCGGCCGAGCGGTCGACCTTGGTCGGGTCCTTGCCGGAGAAGGCGCCCCCGCCATGGGGCGCGGCACCGCCATAGGTGTCGACGATGATCTTGCGGCCCGTGAGGCCCGTGTCGCCGTCGGGGCCGCCGATGACGAAGCGGCCCGTGGGGTTCACGTAGAGCTCGCTCTCCGGGCACATCCAGCCCTCGGGCAGCACCTGGAGCACGTGCGGGCGCACGATCTCGCGCACGTCGTCTTGGCTGAGATGCTCGGCATGCTGGGTCGAGACCACGACGTTGGCCGCGCGCACGGGCTTGCCGTTCTGGTAGACGAGCGTCACCTGGGATTTCGCGTCGGGGCCGAGACCGGGCTCCGCCCCCGAATGGCGCGCCAGCGCCAAGGATCTCAGAATTTGATGCGCGTAGTAGATGGGCGCGGGCATGAGCGTTTCGGTCTCGCGGCAGGCGTAGCCGAACATGATGCCCTGGTCGCCCGCGCCTTCGTCCTTGTTGCCGGCGGCATCCACCCCTTGGGCGATGTCGGCGGACTGGGCGTGGACATAATTCTCCACCACCGCGTTCTTCCAATGAAAGCCCGCCTGCTCGTAGCCGATGTCCTTGACCGCGGCGCGCGCGACGTCCTCCAAAAGACTGTGCGTGATCGAGGCGGGCCCCCGCACTTCGCCGGCGAGCACGATGCGGTTCGTGGTGCACAGCGTCTCCAGCGCGACACGGGCGTGAGGGTCGGCCGCCAGAAAGGTGTCGACAATCGCGTCCGAGATGCGGTCGCAGACCTTGTCCGGGTGCCCCTCCGAGACCGACTCGCTCGTGAACAGGTAATTTGCTCTTGCCATGACCGATTGCCCCCTAAGCGGCCTTCCTGCCCCAGAGCTCCGCGCTTGCGATCTTTGCGCCTTCGACCAGAGCCTCGAACTTCGCCCACATGACCTTGATCTGCACCCGCTCGAAAAAGTCGGCTTGAGCAAAACCGCAGTCGGCGCCCGCGATAACGTTCTCGCGTCCCACGATCTCCGCGTAGCGGATGATGCGGTCGGCGACGAGCCGCGGATGTTCCACGGTGCCCGTGTGATGCGTGATCACGCCGGGGATCAGAATCTTGCCGGGCGGCAGCTTCACCTTTTTCCACACGCGCCATTCATGCTCATGGCGCGGATTGGCGGCCTCGATGGAATAGGCGCCGGCCTTCACCTTGAGGATGAGGTCGACCATCTCCTCCAGCGGCGCATCGGAGATGTGCGGCATGTGCCAGCTGCCGAAGCACAGGTGATAGCGCACACGGTCCTCGGGAATGCCTTGCAGGGCACGGTTTAGGGCCTCGACGCGCAGCTCCGCCCATTCGCGATAATGCTGCGGGCTCTTCTCGACGAGCGCGTCGTACATGTTGGCGAGCACGGCGTCGTCCACCTGCAGCACGAGGCCCGCTTTGTGGATCGCCATATATTCCTCGTGCAGGGCATCGGCGATGGCGAAGATGTAATCGCGGTCGGAAGGGTAGTACTCGTTGACGCCGTCAAACGCGGTAGAGGCCGGCGCGACCGAAGTCATGAACGCTTCTTCCACATGCACGTTCTTGAGCGCGGCGTTGAGCGCATCGATGATCTGCACGATGCTTTCCTTGTCCTGATAGCGAATCGGTCCGATGCAGGCTTCGGTGGCGCGCCCGACCACCGCCTGCGGAAACGATTTGGCCGCCTCTTCGGGAAAGCGGAGACGATCGCGGCCGAGCCACACGGGTTCGCGCATTTGATCCGGGCGGATTTCGAAGCCCGTAATGCGTTCGAGAATGTAATTGGCCCAGCTGTTCTTGCCGAACTCGCCTTCATTGATGATGTCGAGACCCACTTCGGCCTGGCGCCGGACAATGTCGGCGACGGCGATCTTCACGCGCCGGAAGTATTCCTTGGGATCGGCGGGCGGCCCGCTGTCGAAGCTCGACAGCTCAAGGAGCTCTTTCGGCCGCGGCAGGCTGCCCACATGAGTGGTGAGGATGCGATTTTCGCTGCGCTTCATGGGCGTGCCTCCTTCCTGAAGCTTCTTCTTTGCTCTCAATCAAATTAGCCGGCGCCCCTTTGGCTGAGAAGCCTTACAGGCACTGCCATAGGAGACCCACGCAAGAATATCAACCGAATCCTGGACACCGAATTCAGAGCAGACGCCCCTACCGTTCGGGAGCCCGTTCTGCGACGCCGCGAAACTCGTCGCACGGAGCGCGCTCTTGCCTTGCATAGCGTCTGCTCTGCGAGTGGCGATTGAAATGGGGGTGCAACACGCGCAGATGAAAAAGCCCGGCTCAAGCGAGCCGGGCTTAAGCGGCGCGTGGGAAATCCGCGCGTGCGGCATGCGCTTTAAGTCCTTAGCGGCCGGCCTTGATCACGCCGGTAAACTTGCCGCTCGCATCCTCGCCGTCAAAGGTGTCGCCCACTTTGTATTCCTTGATGGAGAAGCAAATGGGCTTTGCATCGGGCGTGGGCGGCGGATCGGTCGCCGTGAAGCAGCTTTGGCCGTTCGCGTCATTCCAGGTTCCCTTGATCATGGCACCGCCGTTTCCAGGATCGATCGAGTAAGTGTGGTCCGGCTCCACATACACCTTGACCACGCGGCCGTCGGTATAGGTGGACACGATCGTGCCCTTGTAAGCGCCGGTCCACGTGTCGGCCCAGGCGGGCTTGGCCGCCATTCCAACGCCCCACAAAACCGCAAGCACCCAAAGCGCGTTGATTACCTTCATTGACACGTCCTCCTCTTACCCCTCTCTCACTCCATTTTCAGGGGCTGCCCAAAGAGATCCTCGGCGCGTTCGATCTTGATCAGAACGGCCCATCCCTTCTTGTCAGGGTCCCACTTCCTTTCCGGCTCGATCAGACGCCGCCACACATTTTCGTATACGGGTCCGGATTTGTGGATGGATGCCTTGCCGTAGAATTGGGCGATGCCGCCGATCGGCAACATGCCGTTGGCCCGCAGCTCCGGATTGGCGAAATAAACCGTCACGTTCGTTCCGTCGACGAGCTGAACGGTGGTCGTTCCGCGACCACGCTCCCAAAGTGAAATGTGCCCGTCGTCATAGACTTGGGTGCTGCCGCGCGGTGTGATCTGCGCGAAACCGTTGTCGAGCACGGTTCCGATCAAGCAGAAATGATCGGGAAACGCAGCATTGATATAGGGCTGAAGCGGCTTCGGGATAGCGACCATGATGCTCCTCGCCTTGGCGCGTCGTGCAGGGCAGCGACCGCGTATGTGACGGAACTTAGCGGTAGATGTTGTTCGAGGTGTGATCGCCCTTGAGCCAACGAGAGAGCGTGGCACGGGCATCTGAGCGTCGTGTCTTGTTGATCGCCTCGGCATTGGGCGCGTCCAATGTGAATTCGACGATCATCCCATTGGGATCCACGACGTAAACGGACCTGCAATAACCGTGCTCCAGCACGTAGGTCTGCGGCACCTTGTAACCTGCCGCCTTCAGCCGTTGCTCGATGCCCGTCTGCGTCTCGGCATCGACGTTGAGCGCAATGTGATTGAAGGGCGTAAACGGAATCTTCGGGCCGAACTCGGCTTGGTCGTTGGCGTTCGCGAATTGGAAGAATGCGAGCGCGCCGCCGTCTCCCAGGCCGAAAAAGCAGTGGCAGTATGTCCGCATGGCGCCGAAGAGCTCGTCGGACTCGCTCCATGTGGCGACAAGCGGGAGCCCGATCACTTCCTCGTAGAACTTTCGGGTCGCCTCCATGTCCTTGGTGACATAAGCCGTGTGGTGAAGGCGACTGGGGAGTTTCGCTTCCTTGCCCATTGTTCGTGATCCTGTCTGCGTTACGTGGTTTACGAGATCTTCAATCGTGGTCTTGGCGCTGCGTTCACAAGCAGCTGCCGGTTCATCGCTGGCGCGGCGGCCCGCAGATCAATTCCGTCCTCGCGGTCATCACCACAGCCTTTCCGAGGCAATCCGCGCGCCTTCCGAAAGGGCTGCAAGCTTCGCCCAGACGACGTCCGGATCAACGCCGCCCTGGCCCACATGTATGCTGAAACCGCAATCCACGCCAGCCATCACATTCTCCCGGCCGGCGAGGTTCGCGTAGCGCTCGATGCGTTGCGCGACGAGCTCGGGGTGCTCGATGTAGTTCGACTGGCACTCGATCACGCCTGGAACGAGAATCTTCCCCTCGGGCGGCTTGGCCGTCTCGAACATCTTCCATTCATGGGCGTGGCGCGGGTTCGCCGCCTCGAACAGAATCGCCGCGGGCTTTGCGAGCGACAACACGTCGATGATATCCGCGAACGGCACGTCGCAATGATGGGGTCCCGGATAGTTTCCCCAACAGACGTGCATGCGCAGCTGCTCGGCCGGAATGTTGCGCACCGCGTGATTTAACGCCTCGATGTGCTGGCGCATGCGTTGGCGAAATTGCGGCAAATCGAGATCGGCATATTGAACGTGCCTGCCCATGGCGAGATCGGGGCAATCGAGTTGCAGCGTTACGCCGGCCGCCGTGACGGTTTCATACTCGAATCGCATCGCTTCGGCGATCGCGAAAAGATACTCCTCATGCGACTTATAGTAGTCATTGCGGAAGAACAGCGAGACGACACCGGGCGAGGCCGCGCTCGAGAATACGCCCGACGCCTTTGTGCTTGCCGTGGCGGTGGTCAAATTCTCCATGTCGATCTTGGGCGATCGCCGATCCTTCACGCTGATTGGGGCATTGCACGCCGGCGTTTTGCGCGCCCTGCGGCCGGGATCGCCAAACACGCGCTCCGCGCTCTTCGGAAACTCTACCAAATCCTGGAACACGAAGCTGTTGCCGGTTCCGCCAAAGCCGCTCAGCCGATCCTTTACATAAGTCGCATAGCTCGGCTTCGACATCTCGCCGTCATTGACAATGTCGACGCCCGCTTCGACCTGCCGGCGCACGGCCTCCGCAACCGCCATGCGAATGCGGCCATCGAGAGCATCAGGGTCGATCGGCACGCCTTCTTCCTTGGCGAACATGGTTCGCACAAGATCCTCCGGACGCGGCAGGCTGCCCGTGTGGGTCGTCAATATGCGGTCGGTGCTGCGCAGCATCCAAAATTTTCGTATATCGAAACAAAATTCGGATAGCAGAGTATCCACGCTTGAGGCGTTGTTGTAAAGCAGCCGAGGCCGCTACTGCGCACGCCTCAGGGCACGCCTCAATCCTCTACGCGCGCGTGGATAACGCGTCGCCATGCAAGTGTTGCACGGCTCGACGACACGCGTGAAGCGCGTGCTCCGCGTCGGCCCGCGGTTGCTCTCTTTGATGCGGCGGGAGCGGTTTCGCGGCCCACAGAGTCTCGCGTCACCCCTTCTTGCCGTCGTAACCGATCGATTCTGCGGCCGCGTGGGACATGATGAAGCCGATCGGACGCTCGGCCTCTTCCTGCAAATGCGCGATGAGGCCCGCGGTGCGCGCGAGGATGGAAATGCTTTTGAGCGCCGTCAACGGAAAGCCGATCTCCAGGAGAATTGCCGGGATCACTCCATTTATGTTGATCGGCAGTGACCGGCCAAGCGCTTCGGGCAAGGCTTCGGCGACCGTTAGCAGCATGCCGAGATAGGGGCCGCTGAGGCCGCGCTCACGGGCGAGACGGAGCAAGACATTGGCGCGTGGATCGCCGCCCGAATGCTGCGGATGTCCGAACCCGGGTATTGGCGTCTTGGTCTTGCGCATTTCGCGAATCCGCTCCAGCGCAACTTCACTGGGCTTCCGGCCTTCGGATGCTTTGACCAATTCATGAAGGAAGCGGCCTGCGACTTCAGAGCTGCCAAAAACCACGGAGCCCGAGCCGAGCAATCCCGCGGCGACGGCACCTTGGATGGCTTCAGGCGCGGCGGCATAAGTCATGCGCGCGGCTTGGACGCTCGGAACGAGCCCGTGCTCGGCAATCGCGACGAGCAGCGCATTGATAAAGAAACGCTGGTCCGGAGTTGGGTCGCTTCCCGTGAGCAGCAGAAAAAAGTAGTCGGTAAAATCGATCTTTCCGATCAGCTCGTTGCACAAATCCCGGCCGCGCACGGTGATCGACGACGCGTCGGCGGTGGAAATCGCGGTGAATGGCGCATCCTGTTTGCCGATACGCATCGTCGTCCTCCCATGGAAATTTCGTCTCGCCGGTGCAAGCTCGGGCGCGCGCGCTTGCGCAGCCAACGCCCTGGAAAGCAACTTACCAAATATCGAAATTGACTTCGACATACGGAAATATCTAAGCTCTTTGCGCCTCATCCGGGACCGAGAAACGGCCCGCGATGGTGACGGCGAGCTTGTCAGGGCCGCCAATATAGGGCAGCACCGGTTCTCTTTGGAGACGGAATGGTCAAGGTTCTCGAAAGTGTGCGTGTTCTGGAAATGGGCACGTTCATCACAGGCCCGGCGGCCGCCATGTATCTTGCGGACATGGGCGCCGATGTCGTGAAGATCGAGCGTCCGGGAACCGGCGATCCGTTCCGCGCTTTCAAGGGGGGGCTCTACAGCCCGCATTATCAAACCTACAATCGCAACAAGCGCAGCCTCACGCTCGACACCCGCGAGCCCGCCGATCTCAAGTTTCTCGACCAAATCGTCTCGGACGCCGATGTCTTCATCCAGAACTTCCGGCCGGGCGTGGCCGAGCAACTCAATGTCGGAGCCGAGCGCCTCCAGGGGCTCAATCCGTCGCTCATTTATTGCGGTATTTCGGGCTTTGGGCCCGATGGGCCCGATGCCGGCCGTCCCGCTTATGACACGGTCGCCCAAGCGGCGAGCGGCTGGCTGCGCTTGCTCATCAATCCGAAGAACCCGCGCGTGATCGGGCCCGCGATCGCCGACGCGGTGACGGGGTTTTACGCGGCGTTCGGGATTCTCGGCGCATTGCACGAGCGCCAAAGAACGGGCCATGGACGGCGCGTCGACGTCTCCATGCTCGAAGCGATGTGTCACTTCAATCTCGACGACTTCACCCATTATTTCTCCGCCAACGAAATCATGGGGCCTTACAGCCGTCCGAGCGTTTCGCAGTCCTACGTCTTCGAATGCGCGGATGGAAAGTGGATCGCCTTGCACATGTCCTCGCCGGAGAAGTTCTGGGAGGGGCTCGCCATGGCCATCGAGCGGCCCAACCTGTTCGAGGATCCACGCTTCGCGGACAGGCCGAGCCGCATCAAGCACCAGGAAGATTCTGATCGCCTTTATGGCGCCGATCTTCAAGCGCTTGAGCCGCGCCGATTGGTGCGTGCGGCTCGACAAGCATGGCGTTCCCTTCTCGCCGGTCTATGATTCCAGCGAGGCCCTCCAGGATCGCCAGGCAAAGCATCTGGGCATCGAGGTCGAGGCGAGGCACCCCACCATGGGGAGGTTCCGCACGGTTAGGTTCCCGGTAAGCTTCGACGGGCAGCGCCTTTCCGAGATCCTGCCGCCTCCCACCCTCGGCGAGCACGACGAGTCCATTCGGGCCAAGGCCGGCCGCATTTGGCGCGATCGCCGGCCCACTTCCGCGGACGCGGCAGAATAGCCTCACCCCCCGCACAACTGCCTTTCCGTTCAAATAGCGAAATTGACTTCGAAAATCGAAATACCTAGAGTCGGCTCGAGGAGGAGATCCGCAAAGGCGGTTTGCCGCGCCCGGGCAGGCGACAAAGGCGCGCTCTGCACGCGTCCGTTTTGTGGGGGCGTTCAGCGGCGGGTTTAAAGGGGCGCCGCGGGGTTTTTTCTATTTCAAGTGGGCAAATGCCAGGCGGACTCCTCGCGGCGCAACCAGCGCCGCGGGTTGCTATCGCGGCGCGGGAGAATCAGCGCCCGCCAAATGGGGGAGACACAAAATGAAGTGGCTTGATCCACGGACTTTGAGCAGGCTGGGGACAATTCTCCTCGGCAGCTCGGTGCTCGCCGGCACGTTTCTCGGGGCGGTGCCAGCGTTTGCGCAAGACGAGTTGGTCGAAACGATCCTCGTCACGGCGCGCCAGCGCGAAGAGGAAATCCACCGCGTGCCTGCGCAGGTCAGCGCCTTTACGGCAGAGATGATCGAAGCGAAGGGCATCCAGCGGCCGATAGATTTCATCAGCGCCGTGCCGAACGTGACATTCGTCGAGACCCAGAATGCCGGGACGAGCTTCCTGGTCATTCGCGGCATCTCGCAAGCGCGCAACAGCGAACCGACGGCGGCCATCGTGGTTGACGGCGTGCCGCTCACCCAGCCGGCGCAGTTCAACCAAGAGATGATCGACATTCAGCAGATCGAAGTGATCAAAGGGCCGCAGGGTGCTCTCTATGGACGCAATTCCATCGGCGGCGCGATCCTCATCAACACCAAGAAGCCGACCGACGAGTGGGAAGGGCGCGTGACGGCGGGCTACGAATCCGGCCCGGGCGGCAGGGCCCAAGCCGTCATCAGCGGCCCGCTCCTCGAGAAATTGAAAGTCCGTGTGGCCGCTTCTTACTTCGACACCGAGGGTCACCTGAAGAACGTCAATACAGTTGATGCCTCGGCGGAAGAGGACGTCGATCCGGTCGAGGATTTGAACATGCGCGTGTCGTTCCTCTTTGAACCGACCGCCAATTTCTCGGCGGACTTGCGGCTGGCGGCCGACCTTCTGAAGACGCGGGCGCTCTACTACGTCATCGATGATTTCGGCTCGCCGACGTTCAACGATCCGAATTTCGTCAGCCGGCCGATCAATCTCAACAACTCCGGCAAGAACGATCGAAAGATCTACGACGCGGCCCTCAGGCTGGCCTACGACACGGATTGGGGCACGTTCTCCTCGACCACCGGTTACAATAGCGTCTGGGAAATCCTCACCGGCGACGGCTATCCGTTTGATCCGTTCGGTCCCTTCCCGATCAACAGGATCGGCTTCAACTTCAATCAGAGCCAGTTCCTCGACGTCCAGACATTGACTCAGGAGCTGCGCTTCACCTCGCCTGAGGATCGCCGCTTCCGCTGGATTTTCGGCGGGCAGATCTACAGCACCGATCGATACATCTCCACGGGCAACATGGTTGACTTCGCCGACGAAGGTGTGTCGCCCGAGTATAAGGTGCCATTCCCTCAGATCGTAACGCCCCCTGCCTTTTTCTTCGGACCACATGGACAGATCAGCTATTTGGCAGACTTCGCAGAATCAGTTCGCATGGGCGGTTTATCTCGATACCTCGACGAGCCTGACCGACCGCTTGGAGCTATCACTCAACATTCGTTACGATAATGATCGCCGCACGAACACGACGGAGACCCCCCAGGAATTCCTCGATGCCAATCCCCTCATCCCACGCGCGGCAATCCCTGCGCTCACTGGCGACAAGCGCTCGAACACATGGGACGATTGGCAGCCACAAGCGATCCTTCGTTTCGAGGCGACCGACGACCTCAATCTCTATGCGAGCTACAGCCGCGGCTTCCGCAGCGGCGGCTTCAATCAGACCGGGGTCGGAGCGGCTGCCGTGTTAGCGGGGTTTGACAATGTCGGCGACTTGTTCGATCAAGAGACGACGGACACCTACGAAGTGGGCTTCAAGAGCCTTTGGTTTGGCAACCGCGTCAGCTTTAACGGCAGCGGCTACTATACGAAGGACAAGGGCGGTTATTACTTCATCTTCATAGCCTCGAATTCGACGCAAAACCTGGGCAATATCAAAGAGACGCAGTATGTCGGCTTCGACCTCGATTTGAACGCGCGCATCACGGACGAGCTGACCTTCAACGCGGGCTTCGGCTACACCGACAGCGAAGTCAAGGAGTTTCCTGGACCTTCGAGTGCCTTTGTGGTCGGGTCCAAGGCACCGCTGGTGTCCGACTACACCGTCAGTGTCGGGGCGCAATGGCTCGGGACGCTCTTCGGAGAGGTGAAGGGGCTGGTCCGTGTGGACTACAACCGGCTCGGGCCGACAACGTTCGTCATCCCGGTTCCGGCGGCTGGCGAGCCCGTTCCCATCGCTCGTCGCCCGGTGGATTTGGTCGACTTGCGGGCGGGTCTCCAAGGCGAGACGTGGTCGCTCACGTTCTGGGCGAAAAACCTGAACAACAAGATATACAACACCGAATATTCGACCGGCGGCTTCCTGTTCAAGGCACAGCCGCGGCGCTGGGGTATCGATCTGACCAAGAAATTCTGATCAAGCCAAAGCGGCGCGAGCCGTCAGTCATTGAATTGCGCGGCCGGCTGGGAACAGCCGGCGCGCTTTTTGGCGGCAGACGCCCCGCCTGCTGCCATCGGCGATTGCCGCCAGCGGTTGCTTTGATTGCGATCTGAGTGAGGAGCTTGGCGTGCAGATGCGCGCGTCCGCAGCCTTCAGCCCGGATGGACCGAGCGCAGGAGGTAAGGCTGGCGGCGCAGCGCCGCTTCGATGTGGCGCGCGGCGCTTTGCAGCACGGCGAGCCGCGTGCGCACCAACTCTTCCTTGCTCACCCGCGAGGTGGACGTCGAGCAGTTTATCGCCGCAAGCGCTCTTCCGCTTTCGTCGAGGATGGGGACCGCGATCGAGACCAAGCCGTAATCGAGCTCGTCCTGGGTCGCCGCATAACCGTTCTTGCGTGCCTCGTTGAGGATGCGCCTGAGCTCCACCTTTGATGTGACGGTGTGCTCGGTGAACGAGACGAAGGCGCAGGTGTTGAGGTAATGGGCCCTCACCTCTTCGCTCTCGAAGGCGAGCATGGCCCTTCCGAGCGAGGTCGCGTAAGCCGGGAAGCGCGTGCCGATGCCGGCGGCCAGGCGCACCATGCGGTTCGTCGAGACATGGACGAGATAGAGAATGTCATAGCCGCTCAGCACGGCAAGCGAGGAGCTGTCGCCCGTCTCGTCCCGCACCGCCTGAAGATGCGGCCGCACGAGCTCGCCCAAGCTCATGGAGTTGAGATAGGCGGAGGCGAAGCTCATGACTTCCGGGCGCAGCAGGAATTGTCTGCGGTGCTTTGCGACATAGCCGAGCTTCACCAGCGTGTTGAGACAGCGCCGCGCCGCGGCCGGAGAAAGCTTGGTCAACTCGGCGACTTCGCTCAGCGTCATCTGTGGATTTTCGCGGCCGAAGGCCCGCAAGACAGACAGGCCGCGTTCGAGCGTCGAAAGATACTCGGAATCGGCGTGCCTCTTCTTCTCGGAATCCATGTCCGGGTCCGGGCCGGGCCGGCTGCGTCGCGCAACACGGCGCATAGTAGAGGCAGGGACGTTGCGCTTGTCCATGACCGAGAACCCGTGTGACGGCGTAGAGTTTCGCTATTCGAAGGTATCGCCGAATATCGAAAAAAGTGTAAGATGGTTTGGCGCCTGAAGCACGCTGCCCTACCTACCACAGGGAAGAAACACGATGATACCCACGCTGCCAACCAGCCTCGTCGGGTCGTATGCCCAACCCGATTGGCTGATCGACCGCGCCAAGCTTGCCAAGCGTTTTCCACCGCGCGTGCGCGCCCGCGAGCTGTGGCGGATCGATCCGCAATGGCTCGCCGAAGCGCAGGACGACGCGACGCGCCTGGCCATCCTCGACCAGGAGCGTGCGGGGCTCGACATCATCACCGATGGCGAAATCCGGCGCGAGAGCTATTCCAACCGCTTCGCAACCGAGCTTGAAGGCGTCGATCTGGACAACCCCGGCACCGCGCTCGATCGCAGCGGGCATTCGAACCCCGTGCCGCGCGTCGTGGGGCCCATCCGGCGGCGCAAGCCCGTCCAGGTCAGCGACTTGGAATTTCTCAGGGCGCACACGGACAAACCCGTGAAGATGACCGTGCCCGGGCCGTTCACGATGGCGCAGCAAGCCCAGAACAACTTCTACGACCGCGAAGAGGACATGGCGCAGGACTACGCCGCCGCCATCAACGCGGAGATCAAGGACCTTTTTGCCGCCGGCGCCGACGTGGTTCAGATCGACGAGCCCTATATGCAGGCGCGCCCCGAAAAAGCCCGCAAATTCGGTGTCGCCGCACTTGAGCGCGCACTCGATGGCGTGAAGGGCATGACCGCGGTGCATATCTGCTTCGGTTACGCCGCGATCATCCACGAACGACCCAGCGGCTATTCCTTTCTGCCCGAATTGGCGAGCGAGCTCAGTCAAGCAGATCTCCATTGAGACCGCGCAGTCCCACCTCGACTGTTCGGTTCTGAAGACGCTGTCCAAGCAAACGATCATTCTCGGCGTGCTCGATCTTTCGACGCCCGAGGTTGAGACGCCCGAAACGGTCGCCGAGCGGATCGGGCGGGCCCTGCCTTATGTCGACGCGAAGCGGATTGTCGTCGCGCCCGACTGCGGCCTCAAATACCTGCCGCGCCAAGTCGCGTTTGCTAAGATGAAAGCTATGGTTGACGGCGCCCGCGTCGTAAGAGCGAGACTAGGTGTTTAGTCCCAAGGAATCGTGGAGAAATGCTGCACCTTGCCGTCCACAGGCTCCTTGTAGGTGCCTGTGATCCGGGTGGGCCCAATGACGAGATCAGCGACCTTGCCCTGGTCGAGGAGTTGCTGAAACTCGCTTTACGGAATGGTCTTGACGTGGTCCGACTGGAAGATCAGGTCTTGGACCAACAGCACCGCCAAGAAGGCGGCGATGATGTACCAGAAGCTGAACTGGTGCTCGCGCTTGATCTCCATTGCAATCTCCAGAACTGCCGTCAGGCTCGTTTTTGCTTCGGGCCACCAAGCCGTGGAACGAACGCCGGTACGTCGTCGCATGTAGCGCTCATAGGCCGGCCCGAATTCGGCCAGCGCCTCCCGCTCCTCAGTCCGGGCTAGGCGCACATACATGAAAACGAGGATCGGAAACATCGCGAGCGTCAGAAGCGTCGGCCACTGAAGCAGAAATCCGAACATGACCAGCACGAAGCCGGCATATTGCGGATGGCGCACATAGGCGTAGGCGCCGGTGGTCGCGAGGGCATGGCGCTGTTGCGCCTCGTGAAGCACGCGCCAGCTTGCCGCGATCAGGATGAAACCACCGCCGATGAAAATGAAGCTCAAGATGTGAAATGGACCCGCATGGGGGTTCGCTTTCCATCCCAAGAGCATTTCAAGAAGATGGCCCGCATCATGGGAAAACCAATTGACCTGTGGGTAACGAGATTGCAGCCAGCCGGAAAGCAGATAAATCGTCAGAGGAAAACCGTACATTTCCGTGAAGAGCGCGATGATGAAGGCGCTGAAGGCGCCGAACGATCGCCAATCACGCTTTGTCTTCGGCTTGAAGAAGCTGAAGGCAAAGAGGATGAAGATGGCCGAATTGATGACGACAAGCAGCCAAAGCCCGTAAGCAGGCGCCTCTGTGGTCATGGCTCACTCTCCGATATCGCGCGGGGGCTTGGTCTCATCATGAGGTCCATGGCGTCCGTGAGCGCCGTGAAAAAAGTGCATCGCAATGCATGCTCCGAGAAGAAGAGCCAATCCCCAGCTTCCAGTGAAGATGTGGGCGCGGTGCTCCGCGATCAGAAAAAATGCCGCGATGGCAAGAAAGCCGATCAAAACGATGCCCGTAGGCGAGCGCCAGAAGGATCTCGCCTGGTGTGCATTATTCGGTGTCATCGCAATCGCTCCAATGCTGGTTTGCGGGCGCTCCAGATCGTGAGCACGCTACTCCCCCAAAGTGCTTGCACAGCTTCCGAAGTCGTTCCAATGCGAACCGGCGGCGAGCATGCGCCCCTGATGTGGGTCTCTAAGGAGTGCAACGGGTAGGTGAGCAGCCCCGCTAAGCGACGGCCGTCCCAATCGACATGCCGAAGAGAGCGTCTGCCGCCATGGCGAGACCGATCGAGAGCGCGAGACAAATCGAGCTTGGCAGCTCATGAGAGCGTCAACTTTGTTCGCTTGAGCAAGCGCGGAATTGGCGATGACCGAAAGCGAGCTCAAGGCCATGGCGGCGGCCGCGATGATCGGGCTCAGAAAGCCCAGTGCCGCAATCGGAATGCCGATCGTGTTGTAGATGAAGGCCCAGAAGAGGTTTTGCTTGATCTTACGCAGAGTCATGCGGGAGAGCCGGATGGCGAGCACGACCTCGCGCACGTCATCTTTGATCAGGATGATTCCGCCCGTCTCCTTGGCGACGTCGGATCCCGAGCCGATGGCAATGCCGATATCGGCGGTGGCGAGCGCCGGCGCGTCGTTCACGCCGTCGCCGACCATCGCGACGATCTTTCCCTGGCTTTGAATGTCCTTGATGATCTTGGCCTTATCGGCGGGAAGGATTTCGGCGATCACGCGGTCGATGCCAAGCTCTCGGCCGATCGCTCGTGCAGTGCGCTCGTTGTCGCCGGTGAGAAGGACGACCTCTATTCCTTCACGCCGTAATGCCGAGACCGTTTCCTTGGCTTCGGGCTTGAGCGTGTCGGCGACGGCGACGATGCCCACAAGCTTGCCGTCTCGCGCGACAAGCATGGCCGTCTTACCCTCCTGCTCGAGCCGCAGCATCGGGGCTTCGGCCAAAGAAGTGTCAATGCCATGCTGCTTCAAGAGGCGCCGGTTTCCGAGCAGCACGAGGGCGCCATCCACACGGCCGCGGATGCCATGACCGGCAATCGCCTCGAAGTCGGAAATCGAGGCAAGCTCGAGCCCGCGATGTTGCGCCGCGCGGACGATCGCTTCGCCCAACGGATGCTCCGAGCCTTGCTCGACCGCGGCCGCAACCCGCAAGATGTCGGACTCCCCAACGTCGGCGAGTGGCACAATGTCTGTGACGTTGGGCTCGCCGCGGGTTAGCGTTCCGGTCTTGTCGAAAACGACTACTTGAAGCTTGCGTGCGCGCTCGAGGACTTCGGCGCCGCGAATGAGGATTCCCGCCTCGGCCCCCTTGCCCACGCCCACCATGAGCGCGGCGGGTGTCGCGACGCCAAGCGCGCAGGGGCAGGAAATGATGAGCACGGCAATGAAGGAGAGGAGCGCCTGCGGAAAATTGCCCGCGATCCACCAGCCGAAGAAGGCGACAAAAGCGATAATGACCACCGCGGGTACGAAATAGCCCGTCACTTGATCGGCAATCCGTTGCACTTGCGCCGTGCTCGCCTGCGCTTCCTCGACCAGCTTTATGATCTGCGATAGGGCGGTATCCTTGCCGACACGCGTTGCCTTGAAACGCAGCATGCCACTGCGATTAAGCGTGCCGCCGATGACCTTTGCGCCGGGCGCCTTCTCGACCGGCATCGACTCGCCGGTCAGCATCGATTCATCAACCGATGACGCGCCTTCGACGACATCGCCGTCGGTGGGTACGCGCTCGCCTGGCCGTACCACGACCGTCTCGCCGACCATGAGCGCCTCGGCCGGAATCTCCTCTTCCTTGCCGTCACGGATGACGTGAGCGACCGCCGGGCGCAAGTCCATCAGTTTGCGCACCGCCGCGGAGGAGCGCTTCTTGATGATCTCCTCCATGTACTTGCCGAGGAGCACGAACGCGATGATGACGGCGGAGACCTCGAAATAGACCTCCCGCTCTTCCACCTTCACGGGCAAGACATCCGGGAAAGAACACGACCGCGACGCTGTAGAGATAGGCAACGCTCGTTCCGAGCGCGATCAGAACGTCCATATTGATCGTGCGCGTGCGGATCGCCGAAAAGGAGCCCTTGTAGAAGCCCCAGCCGCCGATGAACTGAACCGGCGTCACCAGAATGAAAAGCCACACGCCCCAAGTGAACCACGGAAGCTGCGGGATGGGCGCCCAGGTGAGAAGCGTGGCGCCGGCCGCGAGCGCGATGAAGGCGCCGGCCCTCAGCACCGCGAGCGCAAGCACGCCGGTGAGCGCGACCGTCACGCGCGTGCGCATCGCCTTGAGCTCGCGCTCGGGATCTTCGAAGGTGCGCTGGCAGTCCGGACTGCAGAAGTAATAAAGGCGGCCGTTGCGCTCCGACTTGAGCGCCGTCGCCTTGCTCACCATCATCCCGCAGATGGGGTCCTTGGCCAGTTCGCCTGCACTGCCAATGGTCGCGCTCAGATGCGCGTGCTCAGCCATCGTGCGCCCCGTAAGTCATGTCTTATTCACCAATTGAAGACCCTCCCGAATGCGTACTCAGTCGCACGATCCCGGAGCTTGCGGGCAAGCTCGAATTGCTTGGTAACCTTCAGCCTCGAGATTGCTCTCGTTCACAAAAAATGGATTTTCCTCGTCCACCGGATGCCGATGCCGCTCGACGGCAGGCGCGACGGCAGCGACGACAGACATCCAGGGCAAAAACGCCTCGGAGTAGAGGTAGCGGCTCGTCCGCATCGGATGCAGCCACTTAAGCGCTGCGGCTGACCATGGATTGGACACAGCACGGACCCACGGGACTCACAAAAGTGCGATAAAGGGCCTCGTTGATCTCCGAGACCTTGCGTACGCGCTCAAATGCCTTGCGCGGATAATCGAAGCCAACATCTTCGATCTTCCGCTCCTCGAAACGCACAGCGTAATGTGGCTTGTGGCAATCCGGATTGTTCGGTCGGATTGTCGATCTTCATCTCATAGAGACCCGGTGGCAAGGGACTTCGATATCGTCGAGGCTTTCCAGGATGGCGCGGTGTTCGAACCGGGCGACCTGAGCCGAGACGAAGATGCCAAGATGGCCTACATGAGGGTTCAGCGAGATAGACGATTCGCTGGTCCGGCGCGCTTGAGATCGTCGGTGTCCTTATAGACCGCCGGGATCCACCCCAGCGCCTGGTGCGGCGGGGTGATGTTGTCGCCAAAGGACGCGAAGATGATCGAGAGGATTGCGTATTCGGCCGAAGATCGGCGTAGCAGCCGTCGCAAATCCGGAAGCGTCCCTCGCTCGAGCTCGATTGCCGATGAAGAGGTTTTCGACGGTGGCGAGAATCTCTTCGCGGCTCAGGAAATAGAAACCGTCCACCATCGCTCGAATTCGAGGAAGCGTTCGCGCTCCGTGTCGACCTTGGCGAATAGCTCGGTGTATTTCTCCCAGAGGGCATTGCCGGGCTTCAGGTTCTCGAAATTCTGGACCAGCCAGGCGCCGTCGAGACCGCCCGTCGCCGAGGTCAGCCAAGAAAGTGCGTCAGCCACGCGCCGCCCACCAAGTCCGCCCGCAAGGCGCATCGGATTCACGCCGGGTTCGCCCGCCCAATAGGAGAGAGGCGATCCGTTGAGGACCGCCGGGCCGCCAAGAGCCCTTCGCAATCCGCCGAGAGCAAGGTGATCGCCCACCCCGCCTGGCAGTTGCCGTAGAGGACCGGCGGCTTTCCCGGATGGCGTGCGCGCAACCTCTTCAACGAACGCGCGGAGCGCATGAAGCACATCCGTCAAGTGTCTGGCCCGGACAGGGCTCCGGGTAGAAGATCGACGAAATAGGTCGGATGGCCCTCGCGCAACGCCATGCCGACTTCGGAGTCGCGCTTGAACCCGCCGATGCCTGGGCCATGGCCGGCACGTGGGTCGACGATGATGACCGGCGGTTTGGTCTTGTCGATGACAGATCCTCGAGCGCAGTCGTCCCTCTGCCTCGAGTGATGCTGTAACAGGGCATAGTTCGCGGGCCGTTCAAACATCCGGGCATCGCAGCAAAGTCTCGTACTTGAATTCGAGCAACGGCCGGCATTGCCGGTTCGCTCATGCGCGAGCATGTCATTGGCTCGCTGTCGCACGGCGTCCAAGGAAGAGAACCGCCCGTTCCAGAAAGTCGCGCTGATACTCGAGAAGCTCCTGGAGCGTCTGTGGTGCCAAATGCGCAGCCCAATCGCGCTCCCGGGGCAAGGTCGTGCCCGGCCCCTCGGGCGGCATGCTTTCTCGACGTCGAAACGCTGTCGGGCTTTCGCCCGACCTTCAAGCGTCGATTGGACGTGGAGACGACCGTAGCGACCATCAGCAGTTTCTCCGATCAGCCTCGTCGCGTCGCGAAAAAATTGTAGAGCGGCCCGAAAACGAGTGCGACATACCAGCCGCACGACGAAGCTCGCGACGAGCCCCACGAGAAATCCCTGCCATGTGAGTACCTCAACCCAAGGCAGAAATAACTTAGAGCACGGCATGGTTCCCGAACGCGGTCGGAAAGAGCACATAGAAAAGGACGCAGAGCGAATAGGAGATCGCGCCGAAGAGGCTTAAGCTCAGTCCGAGCGCGGCAATCGGAAAGGTGTGGGGCGCCGTGTGCGCTTTGTGTGGTTCAGTGTGAGCCATGATGAGCCTCCTTTGGCATCTGCGGTGCAGCGCGCACCTTTGATGTAGGTTTGGGGTGCAGCCTCGAATTTTTCGCGGCAGCTCTGCGAGCAGAAGTAATAGATGCGCCGGTCAAGACGCTCGACTTTGCTTTGGCCGTTTCGACCGTCATGCCGCAGACCGGGTCCACGGCCTTCGCGGGCGGAGTCACGCCAAGATCGCCACCGCCAGGGGCATCTCCTTGATCATGCCGGTGCCCATGTCCGCCGTGGCCCATGACGTGAGCGCCACAGCCAAAGCGCATCATTAGGACGATGAGCACGGCCCACACGAGAAAGTAAATTGTCGCGGTCATCATGACCTCCTGTCATCGATTCCAGGACTCTTTCGGAATCTCCAATCACCCCGTCATGAGAAGTCTTTGCTCGGCTTGGCACTGGCACCAAACGCACTGGCAGTCGACGTGATTGCAGGTGCGGTCGCGCAACGGTGTGCAGAGCCGGGCGGCCGGAAAGAGAAGCCGCCTCAATACCCCCGATCGGTAGTACCGGCGCAAGGTCACACCTGCGTCCCCATCACTGAGCTTACGAATTGCAAGCCGCGAGCCGCGCTCGCCGATTATGTTGAAGACGAGTTCGGTTCACCGTACCGGAGCGCAAAAATGGTAGAAGCTCGCGACGCCATAGGCGGGTGTAATCCATTCCTTCGATGATGCTCCGCGCGGCGAGCAGTCCCGACCGCAGGGCATAGCGCATGCCGAAGCCGGCCAGCGCGTCTTGGAACCTTGCGTGCTCGCCGATCACCGGATGGCTGCCCTGCATCGCCGTGCGCGGCAATCGGAAATTCCCGAAGCCGCCAAATGGCCGAGAGTTTCGCATTTCGAGCCCGACCCGATCGCGGAAGAACGCGACCGTTCGTTCCACATGCTCAGACTGCCGTTTGAACCCGGTGAACATGCCGTTCGCGACCATGCCGCGCCCGCGATGGATGAGCAGATAAGCGTAGCCCCGCTGCGCCAGCCGGTTGTCCAGGGCAAGCCAATTGCCGTCCGGCATGTCGGTGTCAAAAAGATAGCCGACGGCGATCACATCGGCACGGCGAGGGCCGGCGGCCAGTACCGCGAGGCCATCAGCCCGGTCGACGCGGTCGCCCAAATGGACTTTGGCCCCGGCCGTTTCCGCTTGCTGGAACAGCGCTTGGTCGAGCGTCCCGTCGCCCTGTCCGCGGCGCACGAGGTAGTAGAGTGGACGCTCACTTCGAATGGAATGGCGCGTGCCGCGATTATCAAACACGGTGCCGTCGGAGACGGGTTGATAGTCGAACGTGGGCTCGACGCCGTCCGCACGCAGCTCATCGAGCACATCCTGCTCGTGGCTCCAGTTCTTGAGGCCTTGGAAATCGCCGTGGAACCGCGCGCCGACCCGGCTGTGCCACTCCCGCACGACGACAGGCCTGCCGGCGCGAGCGAGCGCAATCGCGCAGGCGAGACCAGCCGGTCCTGCACCAACGATCGTCACCGGCTCGTTTCCCACGTGTCGAGTGTCCATGCGGTTCTCAGCAAAGCTCACGCTAGCTCTCGCGGCGCCAGCACTCGGGTACCCGGCGTTTCGCCCAGCCCACATGGCTCCCCTGCGCAGCGCCCATTGCCGCACGATACGGCTGATCGAAGCTGGTCAGCACATTCTCAGGCGCCATATCGTCCCTCGCTGGCCGCATAATCTCGTCCTTTGGCATTGCGCTCTGCCGTCACGTGCCCGCAAGAGAGCGTGGTCGCAAACGCTGATCAGAGCGATGTGCTGGTTTTGCTGACAGCTTAATATTGCCCCCTCCGTCAGTTGATTTGTCGACCTCTGTTGGCGAATTGCGAGTCATCGCGATGCAGCATGCCTGGGTCTTTTCCGCCAGATCGGTCCACGCCTTTGCGCGCAGCGAGACGCCATCCATGAGGACAGCCAAAATGTCCGATTGGGCGGCCGTCATTTCCTGCGGACTGCGACTGCGTAAGAGGCCCAGCAGCGAGGTGGCGAGGCGCTCGTTCGCCGTGAGCAAGGCTTTCATCTCATGCTCAGACGCCTCGGCGTAAGCCTTTTGCAGGTCGAATGCAAAAGTTCGGAAGCGCTCGACGCGCGCTTCGAGGCTGCCATTTCCGCTCAAGCTGGAAAGTCCCCACCAGCCAAGCAAACCGCATAATCGATCAAATACAGTCGTCATGGCATTATCTTTTGCGCTCATCATTCGTCCTCCTGTGCTTCCACTGGTTTTGCCGCCTGCCTCAGCGTCCATTGTGAGGTGCATCACTCCCAGCGCTCATGTCATGCACTCATGCGATTGCAAAGTATTGCGCTCGCCACGTTTCGCCTATCATCTTGCACAGCGCCTTCTGTCAAATCCCGACTTGTGAGGTAACTGCGCGAGAGCGGCACGGCGTCGCGACGCCGAGCGAGCTGAATTTGAAAGACCATCATCGGCCCATTGCGGAACGCCATTTCGCAACCGGCGAGATAGAACTCCCACATGCGGCAGAAGCGCTCGTCGTAAAGAGCCCTAATTGCGGCTCGGTTGGACTGGAAGCGATCCCACCAATGGCACAGTGTCTCCGCATAGTGCACGCGGAGGATTTCGACGTCGGTGACCCATAATGCTGAGCGTTCAATCGCACGGAGCACTTCGGACAACGCCGGAGAATAGCCACCGGGAAAGATGTACTTCCGGAGCCAGGGACTGGTTCCCCCGGGCGGCTCCATGCGGCCGATGGCGTGGAGAAGGCCAATACCATCCGGGTTGAGGAGGTCACGACACACTGCGAAGAAGCGTTGATAATGCGCGACGCCGACATGCTCGAACATGCCGACCGAAACCAGCCGATCGTATTTACCGTGTTCCTCTCGATAATCGCGCAAGAAGAAGTTGGCGCGATCGGACAGGCCAGCGGCCGTAGCCCGTTCGCGCGCCACCTTGAGCTGCTCCCGCGATAAGGTGATCCCTGTCACCTCTGCACCAGCGGTGCGCGCTAGGTCCAAGGCGAGACCACCCCAGCCGCAGCCGATATCGAGCACCCTCATACCGGGCTTGAGCAAGAGCTTGGCTGCGATGAGACGCTTTTTCTTGTCTTGCGCCTCCTCCAGGCTCTCATTCCCGTTTGGAAAGTAGGCGCATGAATATTGCCGGTCTCGGTCGAGGAAAAGATCGTAAAGGGTGCCGGACAGATCGTAATGATGTGCGACGTTGGCCCGGGCCCTGCTTACCGGGTTGAACTGGTGAATAGCGCGGAACAACCGATCGAGCCAGTGAAAGGCCGCTTGTGGAAGGTAGCCGTCCGAAGTCTCCGAGTTGGATGTGCAGATGTGGAGGAAGTCGCGGAGCTCTCCCTCCTCGACCGTGAGCGAGCCCTCCATGTAGGCCTCGCCAGCGTAAAGCTCCGGATTCCACAAGATGCGGCTAAGCGCAAATGCTGTGCGGATCCGGACCGTGACGGCAGGATCTCCGCCTGGACCGAAGTGATGACGTTGCTCCCACGGATCGATGACCGTCAGTCTCCCGATCTGCACGAGCCTGCTCAAGAGTCCCGACAGCAATGTCCTTGTCGCCCTCGCCAGCCACCGGGGCGCAGAGCGCGTCCGTTCGACGCGCGAAGAATTACCGAAGGTCCAGGGGTCTTGACCTGCAGGGTCAGCGAATGCGTTCTCGAGTGTCATGGTTGTTCATCGTCTATTGGCGGGTAGTGGTGAAAAGTAAAGTCGAACTTGACGCGTGAGCGCGTGCCGGCGCCTCTGATCTCCAAAGCGATGGTGTACATGTCAGCGCTGGGCAGATCGAAGAACTCGCCATATGTCGTCGTCCCCGCGATCTCCATCGGCTCGAGCTTTTTGCGTGAGCCCGAAAGGCCGAGCGGAGAAATCCTTGCAAACACTTCGGCGTCGCTGACGCGGTCACCCGTTTTCTCGTCGAAGACGGCAACGACGAGGTGATATTCATGTCTGCCCTTCGGAACGCCGCCGTGCATCTGCTTTTCTGCGTGCGCAGGAGCGTGAGTCTTGAGCATTTCCGCAGGCAGGAAGCCGACATAGACGAGCAGGCCGCCTGCGGTCTTGCTGCTTTCGTCGAGCATGGGTTGGGCCTGCGCCGTAGGTGCGAAGGCGATGGCCAGAAGCGCAAAAATCGAGAGAAGGCAAGAGACCAGCCCTCTACGCGCAAGCTCAATCGCGCCGAACACAGCTTTCTCTCCCTTGGGCATCATTTCGGTCGCTTCATCTGGCAACACCAGCTCCTATCTGCGTTTACGCAAGGTCGACGAGCCCATTGCGCAAGGGCCACACATATAAAGACGTTGGCTTCGGCGAAATATTACGGGTCAGATTTTGGATCTCACTGCCCACCTTCCCCGCCGGTCGCCAGTCGACTAGGGACGGTTGCTGGGGTGCACCATGCGGGGATCAGACTTCGGCCCAGGGCCAGTGACGCGCCGGGCCAACGAATTCGAGAAGCAGGCCGCGCGGTCATCGACCCGGCTCCCCCGAGCGTCTGTGGCTGTCTCGCTTTCGGTTCTTGATGGTGATGCTGCCCGTGCGACGGCGGGCTTGTGCGGCAATCTCTCTCCGATCGCAGCTGCATGCGTCGAAACCGTGCTCCGGACAGGTCTGGCAGAGGCGGAGCAGCGCCTCCCGAAGTGTGCCACGCGCTCGATGTAACCGGACCGCCAAGGCATTTGCCTTGATGCCAAGATCGTGAGCAACAACCCGCCGTGACTCACCGAGGAAATCAACCCGCCACAGGACCTGGCGATACTCGTTCTTCAGAGTCGGCAAGAGCTCGTAGAAACACTCGCAAATCAGGGCGTGAAGCTCGGCTTCTAATCTGGTCCAAATGGATCGATCATCGGTAAGCCCCGCCAAGGCATCTCTGGCAAACGTTGCCTCGTGCTGTTGTCGCCGCCGTTCCTTCCTTATGTAATCAACGAGCGTCGAACGCAAAACGCGATAGAGCCAGCTAATGACGCTCTCGTCCTTTTTCAGCTCGGAACCTTTGGCGACCGCGCGGAGGTAGAAGTCTTGAAAGACGTCGTCCGCGGCATCGACCGAACCGAGACGGCGGACGAGAAAATCATTAAACATAGTTCGGCTTCGCAAGAGCGCAGACTCTACAGTCGTCTGTGGCGGCCTTGGGCCCCGTCCTTCATCTATTTGCGTCTTAGGCATTACGCGGCCCATGCGTTGACAGTGGAGCGGGCTGATCAAGGGCGTGGCGCCCAGCCAGTCCGACCGGCGACCAAATCCAGCTCTTGCTCACGGGCTCTCCCTTCATCAGTTTCCGAGGCTCTGTCACGAATAGGACGCAAAAATCTCGTGCGATCCATCATTCAGAAGGAGCAACACCTCGTATGGTTCTGCAGCTAAATCGGCAATCTCCATTCCCGGCGCGCCAATCGGCATGCCTGGGACGGCCAGGCCACGTGCTTTGGGTTTTTCGGCTAGAAGTCGCGTGATCTCGCGTGCGGGCACGTGTCCCTCGAGCACGTAGTCATGGATCGTCGCCGTATGGCAGGAGGTGAGCGCGTCGGGCACGCCGAGAGCGCGCTTTAAGGCCGGAAGATCGTCGCGAACTTCGACTCTCGCGGAGAAGCCATTGGCTTCGAGGTGCCGCACCCAGGCTGCGCAGCATTCGCAAGACGGATCCTTGTAGACCTTGATCTCTACTCTCGGCGCGGCAGTCGCCTTGCCGCCGAGGAGTGAAACGCCGCCCAAGACCAGACTGAGAAAGTTGCGCCGCTCTATGATCATCTTTTGGTTTTCCATCTAAGTTCGATACCGCGCTTGCATTCCGCCGAGATAGCGCACGCGTCATTTCACGACGATCTTGCCCTCCATGCCGACTTCCGCATGGCCCGGGTAGTTGCAAGCGAACTCGAAGGTACCGGGCTTAGTGAACTGCCAGACGAGCTCCTTCTTTTCGCCTGGCTTCGTGTCGATGCTGTTGCCGTACATCTTGTGGCCTGGCATCGTCTTGTCCATCTCCTCGTGACTCATGCTCCCCATTTTGGCCATCATCTCCCGGTGTTCCATCTCCATGGCCTCATCGCCGATCGTGAGCTCGTGGTTTTGCTCGCCCTTGTTGGTAAGAACAAATTTCACGGTTTCTCCCTTGTTGAACGTGAGGGCGTGAAGGTTGAAGTTGATCTCGGTGGCCGAAAGCTGAATGACGCGCACGACTTTCTTGAGATCGCCCGGCCTGCCGAACGGCGTATCCATGCTCATGCCCGCGCTCTTCCCCTCGCCCCCGCTGTGGTCCGAGGCGGCAAGGATGGGGGTGGCCATCAGCGTTGCGCCAACAAGCGACACGAAAAGTACATTGGCACGCATCTCTAAGTTCTCCTCTGATTGAACGTCACTTCGGTTCCTCACGCGCACATCGCAAGTGAGAAGTCCTCACGCGTCTCAAAACCACACTCTCAACCCTGCTCTGATTGTGAATTCCTCGGGATCCTCGCCGGCAGCACGGCGCAGGCCGGCAGTCTCGCCGGTGGCGCGCACATAGTTGAAATCGACGTAAGGTGCGAATTTGCGGTGGATCTCGTAGCGAAGCTGGAGGCCCGCCTCGACACTGTTCAAGCCTGCACCGAGTGCGAGCTCCGGCAGATCTTGAGCCGAGAAATTGAGCTCGAGATGGGGCTCGGCGATCAGCCGCTGGGTGATGAGCAAATCGTAAGTCTGCTCAAGCCGCGCCGTCACGTCGCCGCGATGGCTCACGAAAAGATGCGCGTTCGTTTCGAAGAAGTAGCGCGAAAGCCCGGACACGCCGATGACAGCGTAGGTCGTCGATCGCGGCTCGACATCCTGGCGGACGCCGATCTGCACGTCCCAGAAGGTGGCGATGTTGCGGCTATAGAGTGCCCAAAGCTCCGCGTCCTCCACATGGCCGCCGCGTGCCTCGCCCTCGGCGCGGAACCAGGCCTTATCGCGGTCGCGCCCGATCCAGCCGCTCGTGTCCCAGGTGAGGAGATTGTCGCCGTCGATCGTCGTCCAGTCGATCTCCGCGCGCACTGCATGGAACACGCGACTGCCTTCATCGGAATCCATAGCGGCGGCCGGGACGCCGAGGAGCGCCGTGCCGGCAGCGAGAACGGCCGCGAGACGCGCGCTCATTGCGCCACCTCGGCAGTCAGGCGCGCAACGACGACCTTGGTCATCATCCCTGCAACCATGTGATAGAGGAGGTGACAGTGGAACGCCCACTCGCCGGGCTCGTCCGCCGTCAAGAGCACCGAGTAGGTTTGGCCCGGTGCGATGTTGACGACATGCTTATTCGGCAGGCGCTCGGCGGGCTGACCGTTCACGAGCTGCACGAACATGCCGTGCAGATGCATCGGATGGGCCATCATCGTGTCGTTGACGAAGGTGAGCTTCACGCGTTCGCCGTAGCGGAGTTGAATGGGCTCGGCGTCTTCGAATTTCTTGCCGTTGATGGTCCAGATGAAGCGCTCCATGTTGCCGCCGAGCTTGACCGTGATCTCGCGGCCGGGCTCGCGCGTATCCTTTTGCGGCGAGAGCGATTTGAGATCGGCGTAAGAAAGCGCCTTCATACCTTTGGGGGTGGAGGCATCCGCCCAACCTCGAGGCGGGCCTTCGTCTTCGGCGTTTGCGCCGTTCCCATGAGCCATTCCCGCCATGTCGCCCATCTCCCCATGTCGCCCATGTCGCCCATGTCGCCCATGTCGCCCATGACGTCGTGATCCATTCCGGGCATCCCTTGCATCGAGCCATGATCCGCGCCATTTGTCCCATCGCGCCATGTCCATGCCTTCCATCCCGCTCACGCCCATATCGGCCATGGTGAGAAGCGTGCGCGGGCGCAGTGGGGGAATCTCGGCGGTTAGGCCCTCGCGCGGCGCCAAGGTGCCTCGCGCATAGCCCGTGCGATCGACGGACTCTGCGAAGATTGTGTAAGCCTTGTCCTCTTTCGGCGTGACGATGACGTCGTAAGTCTCGGCAACCGCGATGCGGAACTCGTCCACCGGCACGGGCTGCACGTTCTGCCCGTCGGCCTGTATGACGATCAGCTTGAGACCGGGAATGCGCACATCGAAATAGGACATGGCGGACGCATTGATGAAACGCAGGCGCACGCGCTCACCCGGGCTGAAGAGCCCGGTCCAATTCGCAGCGGGCGACTTGCCGTTGACGAGGAAGGTGTAGCCGGACACGTCGGAGAGATCGGTCGGATCCATCCGCATCTTGCCCCAGTCCAAGCGGTCGCGGACGGTGGCGCCGAGGCCTTCTCGTTTGGCGTCGCCGAAAAAGTCGAAGACTGTGCGCTTTCGGAAATTGTAGTAGCCGGAGTTGGCTTTGAGGTTGCGTAGAATGCGGTCCGTATTCTCTGCGGTAAAGTCCGAGAGAACGACCACATAGTCGCGCTCGGGTTCCACGATGTCGCCCGCTGCAGGCTCGATGATGATGGAGCCATAAAGCCCGCCCTGTTCCTGGGTTCCTGAATGGGAGTGGTACCAGTAGGTGCCGCTTTGCCGGACGGTGAAGCGATAGGTGAAGGTCTCTCCCGGCATGATGCCGGGAAAGCCGTTCAAGCCCGGCACGCCGTCCATCTCTGCCGGTATCAGAAAGCCGTGCCAGTGAATCGACGCCGTCTCGGGCAGGCGGTTTGTAACGCGAACCGTGACGTTCTCGCCTTCCTTGAAGCGCAATGTTGGGCCCGGCACTTGGCCGTTGATCGTGAGCGCTTCGACCGGGCGGCCGGTGACATGGACTGCCGTTCTGTCGATGACGAGGTCGTATTCACCGGCACGTGCAGCTTGGCTCGCGCCAAAACTGACGCTTAGCGCGAACGCGGCAAGCAAGTGCTTGAATTTGGACGGCATAATTGCGTCTCCACGAAAGCAAGATGAGCCTCACCCCAGCTGTGACAGACAGCCGGAGGCGGATCTCGTGGACAACGCTCAGATCAGAAGGCGGCCAGTGCGCGCAAAGGCAGTGGCGTAGGAAGGCGAGGCACGCGCGGCGAGGCGAACAGGCAGCTTTTGACTTGCCACAGCCGAACCTAAAGCCTCCGCGGGCGACGGCACAGGCCAAAGCACGACACTGGCCTTGAGCTTGGGCGCCGCAACGGCGCTCATCGCAACGGCGCTCCCGGGCGTCAAATCTCCCGCGATGACACAGTCCTGTTTGTCCGGAAGCTCGCCGGGATGATGGTGAGACTCATCGGTGTCGTGCGACAGCGCAACAAGCGCTCCGCTCGCGCCATTTTCTTCGAGGCCCGGCACGCAGTGCGGAGCGATCGCGCCCAACAGAGCGCTCGTAAGAAACAGGCCTAAGACGATGGTGGCCAATTTGCGCATGCTCATCAAACTTAGCCGCTCAAACATCAGGGATGCAAGAGCCAAGGATTTAGCCGGCTTATGCCCATGGCCGGGGTTCCGAACCAAGTTTCGGCAACGTCGGGGGGTTAATCATTGATATATGTCATGCCGATGATTTGCGCCGCGCAAGCCATACGGTCAGGGGCGGTGAGATGAGCCGCCAAAGAACGGGCAGAAGACCCAAGCCGAGGATAGAACAGGTGGGCATCAACCGCGCAATCGGCGAGGTTTCACGTCTTGTGGCGCCCTGTTGCTCGGAGTGTGTTACCGGAGCCTCAAGACGACCAACGTGGTGCTCGGCTTGGCCAATTGACCGACTCGCCATATCGCTATGTCAAGAATTCGCGAGTGATTCGATCTCTTCGACGCGCCTGCCCAATCTTCGCGGGCAAGAGAATCCCTTGAGGCATCGGTCATGACGAAACTCACATTCTTGGGCGGCGTCGGAACCGTGACGGGATCAAAGTACCTTCTCGAAGCGGCGGGCAAGCGAATGCTGATCGACTGCGGGCTCTTTCAGGGCTTCAAGCAACTTCGCTTGCGAAACTGGGCGCCGCTCCCTGTTGATCCGAAGACGATCGATATCGTCATCCTGACACATGCCCACCTCGACCATTCGGGCTATCTGCCGTTGCTGGTCAAGAACGGTTTTGCCGGACGCGTGCTGTGCACGGAGGCCACGCGCGATCTTTGCGCGATCCTCCTCCCCGACAGCGGCCATTTGCAGGAGAAGGATGCCGATTTTGCCAATCGGTATGGGTTTTCCAAGCATCGTCCGGCGCTGCCGCTCTACACGTTGAAAGAGGCCGAGATGGCGCTCGAGCAGTTTTCCCCGGCTCCTTTCGACGCAGCTCAGCAGCTTCCGGGCGGCATCCAACTGCGCTTTTTTCACGCGGGCCACATATTGGGTGCCGCTATCGTCGAGCTTTCATTTGGCCCGATAAAGATTGTGTTCTCGGGCGACCTCGGCCGCCCGAAGAGCGCGACGATGCTCGATCCGACGCCGGTTTCGCGCGCTGACTATCTTCTCGTCGAGTCGACCTATGGTGACCGCAAGCATGTTCCGCGGGATCCAGAGGACGCGCTTGCCGAGATCATCAAGAGGACTGCTGCCCGGGGCGGCACCATCCTCATCCCTGCTTTTGCGGTTGGTCGAGCGCAAGCGCTTCTTTTTCACCTCCATCGACTGAAGAAATCGGACCGCATTCCCGACCTCCCGATCTATCTCGACAGCCCCATGGCAATCGATGCGAGCGACATCTTTTGTAAGCACATCAAGGATCACAGGCTTAGCCCCACCGAGTGCCGTGCCACATGCTCGGTCGCGCGCTATGTTCGCGAGAGCGCGGAATCCAAGGCGCTCGATACCAACCTGATGCCCAAAGTGATCGTTTCGGCGAGCGGAATGGCGACCGGCGGTCGCGTTCTTCACCATCTTAAGCACCTTGCTCCAGATCCAAGGAACACCATCCTGTTCTCCGGATTTCAAGCGGGCGGCACGCGCGGAGAGGCTATGACACATGGCGCGGAATCGGTGAAGATCCACGGTCAATACGTTCCGGTACGAGCCGAGGTTCAAAATCTGGAAATGCTTTCCGCGCATGCCGACGCGGACGAGATCATGGGCTGGTTGCGTAACTTCGAATCGCCGCCAAAGATGACCTTTGTCACGCATGGTGAACCAACTGGATCGGACGCCCTTCGACGCCGCATCCAAGAAGAGCTTGGCTGGGCGTGCTCGGTTCCGGAACAGCGAGAAGAGGTTGTACTGACATGAGTGAGGCGGGCAATGCGCTGGCCGGGGCGGACGCTGATGTGGGTCATCACTCTCTTAAGGCTCGACGTCTTGGCATCGACACGCATGACGAGGCTGTCGTCTTCATGCGTAAGGAGTGTCATGTATGCCGCGCCGAAGGCTTTTCGGCTCATACGCGTGTTCGCCTTCGCCATAAGAGCCGTTCACTGATTGCAACGCTCTATCAGGTAACATCCGACATCCTGGCGATGGGCGAGATGGGACTGTCCGATGTTGCTTGGCAGGGGCTGGGGCTTGCAGGGGGCGAAGAGGTCTCGGTCAGCCATCCTGACACTCTCGAATCATTTCGTTTGATCCGTGGGAAGGTCTTCGGTCGACGTCTCGATCAGGAGGGATGCAGCACGATCATCAATGATGTCGTTCAAGGCGACTACTCCGACATCCACCTTTCCTCCTTCGTCACGGCATGTGCAACGCGGCCGCTCGATCGCGACGAAACGATCGCCCTCACGCAGGCGATGCTCGTCGCGGGTGAAAGAATCAGGTGGAAGTCGGACCCTGTCGTAGACAAGCATTGCGTCGGCGGGCTGCCCGGCAATCGAACGACGCCAATTGTTGTCGCAATCGCAGCCGCTTGTGGCCTTTTCATGCCCAAGACCTCGTCGCGCGCCATTACTTCGCCCGCGGGCACGGCCGATACGATGGAGACCATGGCGCCGGTGGATCTGGATGTTCCGGCAATGCGGCGCGTCGTCGAGCAGGAGGGCGGTTGTATCGTTTGGGGCGGCGCAGTTCGACTCAGTCCGGCGGACGACGTCCTCATTCGCATTGAGCGGGTTCTCGACCTCGATGCCGAAGGCCAGCTCGTCGCTTCGATATTGTCGAAGAAGCTTGCGGCTGGTGCAACGCGTCTCATCGTGGATATCCCGATTGGCGCGACGGCCAAGGTGCGTGGCACTGCGGCAGGCCAAGGCTTTGGCGGATAGTCTGAGCTCCGTCGGCCAGGCGTTTGAATTGCAGACCACGAGCCTCTTCACGGACGGGAGTCAACCCGTTGGCCGTGGCATTGGACCGGCGCTCGAGGCGCGTGATGTGCTTTCTGTCCTGCGGGGGGAAGAGGATGCGCCTGCGGACTTGCGCGATCGGGCTCTGAGGCTTGCTGGCGCTCTGTTGGAAATGGGCGGCGTTGCTTCAATTGGCAATGGCGACGCGCGAGCGAAAGTCGTTCTCGACGGCGGCGAAGCCTGGTCCAAGTTTCAGAGAATTTGCGAAGCGCAGGGCGGCATGCGCACGCCACCGCAATCGCTCTTTCGGCGCCCGATTGTTTCGGGAAGCGCCGGACACGTCGGGGCAATCGACAATCGCAAGCTCGCCAAAGTGGCAAAGCTCGCGGGCGCTCCGGATGCGAAGGCGGCTGGCGTCGACGTTCATGCGCGGCTCGGCAATGCAATCGAGATTGGCCAGCCGCTTTACACAATTCACGCGGAGACGCCGGGCGAGCTTGCCTACGCGCACGAGTTCGCCAAGACAAACGACCATATCTTCGAGCTTGTCGAGCGATGACAAGTCCGCTCCTGGTCCCGCTTCCAGGGAATGAGGGCATGGCAGTCAGGATTGCGTCCGAGCTCGCCATGGAAGTCGGGCAACTCGAAGTGCGTCACTTCCCCGACGGCGAGACTTATCTGCGTTTCGATAACGACATTCAAGATCGAGCCGTTATCCTTCTTTGCACGCTAGACCGTCCCGACGAGAAAATCATGCCGCTGATGTTTGCGGCTGCGACCGCGCGCGACTTGGGCGCGAGGCGCATTGGCCTCATTTGTCCCTATCTGGCCTATATGCGTCAGGATGGGCGCTTTCGGCCGGCGAGGGGATCACCTCGGCATACTTTGCGAAGTTCCTGTCGGCGCAAATCGACTGGCTCGTTACCGTCGATCCGCACCTGCACCGGCTGAAGGCGCTGAACCAGATTTACTCCGTCCCGGCGGCAGCACTCCACGCGATGCCCCTCATCGCCGGCTGGATTCGCGAGACGGTAAGACAGCCGCTGATCATTGGCCCCGATCGGGAAAGCGAACAATGGGTCGCCGCGGTTGCTCGCCAGGCGACGGCGCCCTATGTCATTCTCGAGAAGACGCGCCGCGGCGACCGGGACGTGGAAGTTTCAGTGCCAGAGATTGCGAAATGGCGCGACCGCCAGCCGGTGCTGGTCGACGATATCATCTCCACCGCACGCACGATGATCGAAACGGTGAGACACCTCAAGAGGGCCGAAGTGAAGCCTGCGATTTGCGTGGCGGTACACGGAATTTTTGCAGACCACGCTTACGAGGACCTCGTCGCGAGCGGCGCCGAGCAAGTCGTTACGACCAACTCCATCCCCCACGCAACGAACGGGATCGACGTCTCGGGGCTACTCGCGCAAGGCGTCAAGACGCTGGCGCTCGACGATCCCGCATCCGAATAGGTTACGTCTCCGTTGAGTGGCCTGAGCTGTCACTCTACAACTCGGGAGTCTCGTCCCCCAACGGGATATCGCTCATCGTGCGGCACACGAATATAGCCGGAGGGTTTGACCATGAGTTCGGTGGCTATTGACCTCCTTCGGTGCGCTGTCGCATCCTAGGCACGGATGTCCACAACGATGCGACGCCTGAGAGTTCCGCTTCTTCTCGCATTTGTCGTCAGCGTTCTCGCTGGCGCAGTGGCGCAGCACTGTCTCGACTTCTCCCCCCATGATTCAGCACTTACAGGATCGCTTACCGCAAATGGGGAGGGAAGCGATGGTCATCAGCACGGCAAGGGACCCCGCTCGGACATCTGCCTTGCTTCTGCTTCGCAGGATGGACTTGCCGCAACGTTTGCGAGCGCAATTGGAAAGCAAAATCCCAATTGGCAACCGATTATCCAAGCCTCAGCAACGGCTGCTCGACGCATGGCGGCTTTCATTGATCGCCCCTCAGTTCCGCCACCCATCGCACAGCGCGCACGACTCGCGCTTCTTGCCCGCCTTTTGATCTAGCTCACATCCAAGACCTGTGCCGGCGTGGATCCTTGCGGATCCGCGTCTCCGTTTGCCTTTGGATCGTAAGAAACACAATGACCACCGCCGCCTACACCTTGCAAGTGCAGATCGACGCAGCCGGATGGGAGATCATTTTTGCATAGGCGCGCCGATATCGCGGAACAATTGAACTAAAGGGGCAATTCGCATGCGAAGGCCGTTTCTGATCACGCTCGCCGCCGTGGCGGCCGTTATCCTTGTTTCCTATGGACTCTTCGTTCTCTTGAAAGGGCCGAAGTCTTGATCCGCGCGTTCTCTATGGCAACGGCAGCATCGAAGGCACCGACGTCAAGGTGGGCGGCGAGGTCGCTGGCCGGGTGATCGAATCAAACGTGATTGAAGGCCGCGAGGTTCAGCAAGGAGAGGTATTGGTTCGAATTGATGAGTCCGACTTTGAGCTCAAGCGCCGCCAAGCCGAGGCTGGACGCGAGGCGCTGAGCAACGCATTGCCTCAGATCCAGGCCGAACTCGAGGCCGCCCGGCATCATGCGGAAACTGCGGAAGATGATTTGAAGCGCTACCGCTCCCTTCGCAGCAGCGGGACTGCATCAGCCCAAAGAGAGGAGCAAGCCGAGAATGCTGCAACGGCAGCCGCGTCGAAAGTTGTGGCTCTGGAGGCCCAGCTCCGTGAGACAACGTCGCAAGAACAGGCGGCGGAACAAGCTGTCGCGCTTTCCGCTTCACAAATCGAGAAGTCGATCATCCGCGCACCCACCAAAGGCGTCATCACGGTCAAGGGCGTGGAACCCGGCGAAGTCGTGGCGCCCGGGCAAACTCTGGCGATCCTCGTCGATATGTCCCGGCTCGAGCTCAGAGTTTTCATCGCGGAGAAAGACTTGGCGAAGATCAAGGTTGGGGCGGCCGCGAGAGTCCGTGTCGAATTCTTTTCCCCAACGGCACTTCGACGCGCGTGTCTCGCGGATCGAACAAGAAGCCCAGTTCACACCACGCGAGGTACACATGCCTGACGAACGAAGCCGAATGGTATTTGGCGTCGTGTTAGTCTCGGTAATCCAGATGGTGCTTTGAAACCGGGAATGCCCGCCGATGCCTGGATCCTTTGGGACGGCGCAAAAGGCTGGCCGGAGGCGTTGATTGTCCCCTGAGCCCAATTCCGCACCCTCTCCGATTGGAAAGGCAGTGATCCGCGCCCAAGGAATAGGGCGACGCTTCGGACATGTCGTTGCGCTTGCGAACGTAAGTCTTGAGGTCGGTTCAGGTCAGATCGTCGGATTGGTCGGACCCGACGGCTCCGGCAAGACCACCCTGCTGCAGATTTTCGCGGCGATCCTCGATCCGACGGAAGGTCACTGTCATGTCCTGGGCTTTGACACGGTCCGCCAGTCCTCCGCGGTCACCTCGCGCATTGGCTACATGTCGCAAGGCTTTACGCTGTACCCGCGCCTGACAGTCGCGGAAAATCTGAGATTCGCCGCAAAAATCCGGAATGTGGATGAGACAAGCTTTGCAGAACGCTCAGGCCGCTTGCTGGCCATGGCTGGTCTGGAGCGGTTCGGGAATTGAACTCGAGAGCGAGCTTTCCGGCGGAATGCGCAAGAAGCTCGCGCTGTGCTCAAATCTCATCCACCAGCCCTCGCTCCTTCTCCTCGATGAACCGAGCCTCGGCGTCGATCCTGTTTCTCGCCGGGAGCTATGGGAAATTCTTCGCGCCTTTCGAAAGCAAGGGGTCACGATCGTCTTCAGCACATCGTATATGGACGAAGCCGATCTTTGCGACCGCGTCGGCATGCTGGACGCGGGGCGCCTCATTGCATGGGGCGAACCGAAACAGCTTCGCGAGCAAATCGCGGGCCACGTCTACGAGCTGACGACCTCGCAACCCCTCCTAGCGGAGCGCGCGCTGAGCGCCGATCGCTCCGTCACCGGAGTTCAATGGCGCGCTGGGACGATACGCTTTCAGCTTTCGACGACTAAGCCCATGAATGGCTCGTTTCGGGAGCTCTTGCCGGCGGATGCCACGATTAGTCCGACGAACGCGACCATGGAGGACGTGTTCGTGCTACGGGCCGGCCGGCCTAAGTCCGAAAGCCAGGAGCTCGATGCGGGCGTTTTGCCGACCTCTGGCGAGATTGGTGGCAACACGGATGGGACCATTCGCGCGGATAAGCTCACCCGCCGATTTGGTAACTTCACGGCGGTCGACGCTGTCTCACTCGACATACGCTCGGGCGAAATTTTTGGCTTTCTCGGACCGAACGGCGCCGGCAAGACCACCGTCATCAAAATGCTGACGGGATTGTTGAGGCCGAGCGATGGAACCGCTGTCGTCGCGGGCATTGACGTTGCGCGGAAATCGCACGAAGTGCGCAAGCACATCGGCTACATGTCGCAGCGCTTTTCGCTCTATCCCGACTTGTCGGTGGACGAGAATCTCGATTGTTTCGCCCACGCCTACGCGCTTAAGGGCGACAATGCGCGCACAATGATGGCCTGGGTCAAGGGCAAGACCGGACTGCAAAGTCTCGCAGGCAAACGCGTCGCGAACATATCGGGCGCCGAACGCCAGAGGCTCGCGCTCGCCGCAAGCCTTCTTCATCGGCCGTCCGTGCTCTTCCTCGACGAGCCGACATCGGGCGTTGATCCCTTGTCGCGCTATCGCTTCTGGCGCTTGGTCAAGGAATTAGCGACGGCAGGCACAACTGTTCTGGTCACGACGCATTACCTCGAAGAGGCGAGCTACTGCGACCGCCTCGGCCTCATGTATGACGGCAAGCTGATTGCCGCTGGTACGCTCGAGGCGCTCTTTCAAACTCTTCCTACCGGCGCACCTCCTACCGTGGAGGAAGTCTTCATGACCCACGTCGCGCGAGCACGCGAAGGAGCCCGGGCATGAGCGGTCTCGCATTGTCGCTTCGACGCATAAGAGCCGTAATCGAGAAAGAGCTGATAGAAATTATCCGCGATCCGATCACGCTCTCTGTCGCGCTTGTCATGCCACTCGTGATGCTGTTCCTCTTCGGTTACGCGATCTCCCTCGATGTTGAGAACATGCCTTTCGGCGTGCTCGACCAGGATCGGAGCGCCGATAGCCGAGAGCTGATCGAGACGTTCGAGAACAGCGGCTTCTTCCAGCGCGCCAAGGCGTATCCCACTGACGGCGAGGTTGAACATGCGCTGAAGCGCGGCGACGTCCGGCTCGTTCTTGTTGTGCCGCCCGGTTTTTCTCGGCATCTCGAATTTGGCCCGGAAGCTCCGATTCAGCTTCTCGTTGATGGAAGCTACGCGGCGAGCGCAAGCCTCGTCATGAAATACGCGACACAGGTCGCGCTGTCGTTTCACGCACCGACCGGGAATGCCGTAAGCATCGTCGCTCGCATTTGGTACAACCCCGACCTGCGCAGCGCGCACTACATCATTCCGGGACTAATTGGCGTAATTCTCATGGCAATCCCGCCGCTTCTGACCGCGCTCGCGATGACGCGCGAGAAGGAAAGCGGGTCCATTCAGCAGATATTCGCCTCGCCCTTGACGTCTTTTGAATTCGTATTGGGAAAGCTCGTGCCCTACGGCGTCATCGCCGTGATCCAGATGCTGACGATCCTCACCGTCGGTTTTCTCTGGTTCGACATCCCTGTCGCTGGCAGCCTGGCCGTTCTCCTCGCCGCTGCAACCGTCTACGCGGTGTGCACAGTTTCGATGGGTCTCCTGATATCGACAATCACGCGCAGCCAATTGGCTGCGATGCTATTTGCATTGCAGCTCACGCTGATGCCCGCATTTCTCTTTTCTGGCTTCTTGTTTCCGATCTTCACGATGCCCGTGGTGCTCCAATATTACACGAGAGCATTCCCTGCGGTTTATTTCGTGACCTTGTCGCGCGACGTGGTCATGAAAGGGGTCGGACTGAGTAATGTCGCCCTTCCGCTGTTGGTCCTGGTCGCATACACGATCGTCACATTTTCCATCGCGGCGCTGCGTCTCCGCAAGAAGGTCGCCTGACTATGTGGATCCGGCTGCGCGGTTTGGTCATGAAAGAAACGCTCCAGACGTTTCGCAGCCCCGTCATGCTTTTCTTGATCGCGTGGTTTTACTTGATCGAGGCTTTTTTGTGCACCTACGCCCTGTCGTTTGACGTTCGCAATATGTCCGCCGCCTTTGTCGATCTGGATCGGTCGACGGCAAGCCGCATGGTGGCCGACCACCTATTTGCGACCGACGCTTTCAAGAGAACGGCGCAACCCACGTCCGAAGCGGCAGCGGAAAAATTGCTCCAGGCGGGCATGGTCGACATTGCGGTGATCGTTCCACACGGCTTCGAGGCATCTTTGGCTCGCGCCGAGCCCGTAGGAATCCAGGTGCTGTTGAATGGCGTTCATTCGAATGCTGCGGCGCAGGCCAGAAGCTATGTCTTCGAGATCATGCAGCGGCTCGCACGGTCTCACCCGATGAGCCAAGCCTCCGTTTCCCGCGGCGTCGCACCTATCGGCAGGTATTGGTTCAATCCGGGCCTCTCCTACGATAGCTTCATGGTTTTATCGATGCTGGCACTCGCTGCGACGCTCACGGCTGTCATCCTGCCCGCCGCGTCAATTGTCCGTGAGAAGGAACTCGGCACCATCGAACAGCTCAGGGTGGCGCCGATCCGAACAGCCGAGCTGTTTGTCGCCAAGATGTCACCGCCGATGCTCATCGGTCTCGCGGCTGTTTTTCCGAGCCTTTTGATCGCCTGGTGGTTCGATATTCCGATGCGTGGGAGCCTTCTCCTGTTTCTCGGCTTGACCGCAATCTTCCTGTTCAGCGCGATGTCGATTGGCGTGTTTATCGGCACGATCAGCGGGACGCTTCAACAGGCGCTGCTCCTGGTTTTCTTCGCTCTGTTTCCGATGCTGTTTCTATCGGGCACCATGGTGCCTCGTGAGAGCATGCCCGAAGCGCTGCAGATCGCCGCGCAAGCGAGCCCCTTGCTCTACTACTTCCAGATCATTCTCGGCGTCTTCATGAAGGGCGTGGGCATTGAGGACCTGTGGTCGCAAGTGCTCCACCTTCTCGTTATCGGTATCGCGCTGTTTGCGAGCGCATTCGTGTTGTTTCGGCGTAGCTGGAATGACCAATAGGTTGAACTCGAAATGGAGGGTTAGATGAAGCTTCTTCGCATGACATGGACACCAGTGCTCTTAGCGGCGATCACGCTTGCGAGTCCGTCATTTGGTCAGCCGGCCGATGACCACCACCCTTCCGAAGAAACGCAGGGAACCGGAAGTCAAGAGATGCCGGGCCAAGGCATGATGCAGAGTGGCCAAGTGACAGGCTCCGGAATGCAGCAGATGGGAGCTCAGAAGAACACGGGCACGCCGGCTACCAGTGGTCCCATGATGGGGATGATGGGCATGATGGGCCCGGGCGGCATGATGGAGTCCCATGTCGAGGGACGCCTCGCATTTCTGAAGACCGAGCTCGGAATTACAAGATCCCAGAAGAGAGCATGGAACGCCTTTGCCGACGCGATGCGGGCAAGCGCGCGAAGCATGTCTGACATGCAGGGGCAGATGATGGGAGCCATGGGCCAAGGAATGCCGAGCGTCACCACGATGCTCGACATACGAATCTCCATGATGGAGAATCGGCTGGCAGCGATGAAGGCACTTAAGCCCGCGACGGACGCGCTGTACAGCGCGCTGTCCGCAAAACAGCGCAAGAAAGCCGACCAGTTGATGTTGGGGGTCGGCTTTATGATGTAGAGGCCGAGGACCCCTTCTCAAGTCTCAATCCACCGAGGGGACCCGAGCGATTTTCGTGCGCGGCAAGCTCAAGCACGGCTGATCATCCGGCCGGTAGAGCACTAGAAAGGCGGAGTAAGAGAGGTCATGTGGCCGAACAGCCCTATGTTGTCGCGTCGAGGGATGCTCACCGCCATGGGGGCAAGCCTCACAGCACTCTCATTGCGCTGTCTCCCCGCGAGAGCGGCAGCACTGGCAATTCGCGAATTTCGTCTAATTGCCAAGGCAGGGCGGATTCCGTTGCTCGGGCCGGGTTTTTCCGAGACAGCTGTGTGGTGCTACGGCGACGACGTGCCCGGCCCGGTGATCAGGGCGCGACAGGGCGAGCGCATTCGCATCGTCGTCCAAAACCGGTTGGAGCCAACAACGACCGTGCATTGGCACGGCCTCAGAGTGCCCAATCCCATGGACGGCGTGCCACACCTCACGCAGCCCCCAATCAAGGCAGGGAGCGATTTCACTTACGCGTTCGAGCTGCGCGACGCCGGGACCTATCTGTACCACTCCCACGATCACAGCAACGTTCAGGTGCCGATGGGCCTCTTTGGGCCGTTGATCGTGGACGAGAGCGAGCCGATCCCCGTCGATCGCGATCTAACCTGGATGCTGAGCGATTGGCGCCTAACGCGAGATGCGCAGATCAGCCCCGATTTCGGGAACTTCATGGACATGAGCATGGCCGGCCGCATCGGCAATACGGTCACGATCAATGCGCGCATGCCCGGCTCGTGGTCAGTTCGCGCGGGCGAGCGGATCCGATTACGCATCATCAACACGGCAAGCGCGCGCCTCTTCGCGCTTTCCTTCGATGATCATCGCCCGCGGGTTATCGCATTGGACGGCCAGCCCGTGGAACCCCACGAGCCGGAGCAAGGTCTGGTCGTTCTTGGGCCTGGAATGCGCGCCGACTTGGTGATCGACATGACAGGCGATTCTGGCGGGAGCTATGCCGTACGTGACTCGTTCTACACCGGCCAGTCATACAAACTGGCCGAGCTTGCCTACACAAAGGACAAACCCCTGAGGAGTTGACCACCCGAAGCTGTGATTAAGCTGCCGGCCAACACGATGCCGGAGCCGGATCTCGACAAGGCCGAGCGACACACGGTCGCCTTCGGCGGCGGCATGATGGGAATGATGGGCCGCGGTATGGGTGGAATGGGCGGAATGGGCGGAATGATGGGCGGCATGATGGGCCGCGGGGCCATGTGGACCATCAACGGCGTCGCCGCAACCGGCCCCGCTATGGAGCCTTTCCTCACGCTCGATCGCGGGCGCTCCTATATTCTTTCTCTCCAGAATGACACCGCCTGGTTTCACCCGATCCACTTGCATGGTCATTCGTTCCGCGTGATCGCGCGGAACGGGGCGTCAACCCGCTATCGCGAGTGGCGCGATACGGTGCTCATTGCGCCGCGCGAGAGCGCCGACATCGCCTTCGTAGCCGACAATCCCGGCGATTGGATGATCCATTGCCATATTCTCGATCATCAGGAGGGTGGCATGATGGGGGTCATCCGTGTCGCCTGAGCCATGCGCCAGTTTCTTGTTTCCGGGCCAGCGCTTCCATGGAGCCTCCCGTTGTCGAGATGAGGCCCACGCGATATCAGCCGGCGCGGCAGCGCGCGCGGTGCTCCTACCGGCGGCCGCTCGCCGGGGCTCAAGGCTCTGGACGAGCGCTATGCGAAGGGTGAGATCAATCGCGAGGAATATTTGCAAAAAAGCGCGACCTCAACGAATGAACATTGCCAGTCGCTCCTACTGGAGAGCCCGATGAGCTACTATTTCGCCAAGACGCTACCGGTCGGCTTCGATGAGGCGGTACAGCGCACCGTTGACGCACTCAAGAAGGAGGGATTTGGGATCATCACCGAAATCGATGTGAAGGAGACCTTCCGGAAGAAGCTCGGGATCGAGTTCCGCAACTACCGGATCCTCGGCGCCTGCAATCCGGCGCTCGCGCACGAAGCGCTTCAGCTCGAAGACAAGGTCGGGACGATGCTACCCTGCAATGTTGTTGTTCAAGAGATTGAGAGCGGAAAAACGGAGGTCGCAGCTATCGACCCCGTTGCTTCCATGCAGGCCATTGACAACCCACGCCTCAAACAAGCCGCCGAGCAAGTTCAGGCTAAACTTCGCAAGGTGGTTGATAGTCTCTGAGGATTTCACGATCCTGACGGGAACGGGATCCGTCCGGCCAGGATCCCTGTTCCCGTCGGGGCATTTCTTGGATAAGGGGCCTGCCGACCTCAACCCATCATCGCGTCATTCGAGTGACCAAGAATTGGGCTTTCTGCGCGAGAAGCTGCCCTCTTAGCGTGCAAATCGATATCCTTCGGTCGCAAAAGTCTCGTCGCCGGCGCGAATTCGCGTGGAAAGCGCGCTCGTCCCGGTTTGGCACATCACTTGCTGATGGGTATTACGAATTCGGCGTTTCGTAGTACCCAGCCCTGGAGATCGCGATGAGCCGCAAAGCAAGCTTTGGCCTGGCATTGGCGCTCTTATTGTCGCTCGTGATGATTGGGACGCGGCCGGCTTCGGCTGCGTCGCTCAAGATCGGCTACAGCGATTGGCCGGGATGGGTTGCCTGGCAGGTGGCCATCGACAAAGGGTGGCTCAAGGAGGCGGGGGTCGACGCGACCTTCCAGTGGTTCGACTATGTCGCCTCGATGGAGGCCTACACCGCCGGAAAAATCGACGGCGTTCTCGTGACCAATGGCGACGCCTTGGTCACCGGTGCCAGCGGCGGCAAGGGCATCATGATCATGCTCACCGATTACTCCGACGGCAACGACATGATCGTCGCCAAGCCCGGCATCAAGAGCCTCAAAGAGCTCAAGGGCAAGAAGATCGGTATCGAGGTAGGATTCGTGGAGCATCTCCTGCTGCTTGACGGACTGGCGAAGAACGGCATGAAGGAGAGCGATGTCACCCTGGTGAACACCCCGACCAACGAGACGCCGCAAGTGCTCGGCTCGGGCCAAGTCGATGCCATCGGCGCCTGGCAGCCCAATTCAGGCATGGCCATGAAGGTCGTTCCGGGCGCGCGTCCGGTCTACACGTCGGCAGAATCGCCGGGCTTGATCTACGACGTCCTGATCGTAACGCCAACGAGCCTGAATAGCCGCCGCGCCGACTACGTGAAGCTCATCAAGGTTTGGGATCGCGTCGTGAGCTACATCAACGATCCCAAGACCCAGGACGATGCCGTCAAGTTCATGTCCGCACGAGTAGGGCTCACGCCGGAGGCTTACAAACCGCTCCTGAAGGGCACACATCTCATTGACGTCGCCGAAGGAAAGAAAACCTTTCAAAAGGGCGATGGTCTTTCATCCCTCTATGGCTCGTCCAAGATCGCCGACGACTTCAACGTCAAGAACGCGATCTACAAGGAGCCGCAGGACATCGACAGCTATATCGATCCGTCGCTGACCAACGAGATCCCGTAGAGCGCCGGGCGATCAACGGTCGGAACCCGACTTCGATGAGATGGCGGCGGCGAAATCGGTTCGCGATCCTCAAGTCGCTCTCGCCGCGCGTCAGGGTCTTTCTCGGCATCATGTCATTCGTGCTGCCCATCGCGCTTTGGTGCGCGGTGAGCTATGACACGTCGCTGTGGCACCCTCAAATCCTGATTACGGCGCCAGGCTCGGTGGACTATCTCGAGCCCGGCATGCGCATGAACCGGCAAGCGTTCGAAAGCGAAGTAGCTGATGCCGCGCAAAGAAACGAGGCTCTGCCACAAGGTGTTCCGGCAAACCCGATCTACCTTCCGGCGCCCGATGAGGTTTTGAAGGCTTTTTTCACCGCTTTCACGACTGCGCCCCAAGCGCGGGACGGCAAATGGTTGCACCAAAGCCTGTGGCACAGCGTCACGATCATATTTTGGGGATACGTTTTCTCGTCGCTGATCGGCGTGCCGCTCGGCGTCTTGTGCGGCGCCTATACCGGGGTCGCGCGCTTGAACGAGCCCTTCATCGAGTTCTTCCGCTATCTGCCTGCGCCCGCCTTCGGCGCGCTCGCCGTGGCAATTCTCGGGATTTATGACGGCCCGAAGATCGCCATCATCGTCATCGGCACCCTCTTCCAGCAGGTCTTGATCATCGCCAATACCACGCGCAAGCTCGATGTCGCGCTGGTGGAGGCGGCCCTCACTCTCGGCACGAAGAATCTCCAGATACTCTCCCGCGTCGTCATTCCGGGCATATTGCCCGATCTTTTCCGAGACCAGCGGATTCTGCTCGGCTGGGCCTGGACGTACCTCATCGTTGCCGAGCTCATCGGAACGACGTCCGGGATCACCTGGTTCATCACGCAGCAGGCGCGCTACCAGCATTTCGCCAACGTCTATTCGGCGATCATCATGATCGGCATTCTCGGTCTCGGCACCGACATGCTTCTCGCGCTGCTGGGCCGGCGCCTGTTCCCCTGGGACCGTTCACTTGCGGAGCCGGTTTGAGGCGATTGGGATTCTCAATGAACCAGCTCATGCCTGCTCAGAAGCCACTGCCTTCCTACCTCGAGCAAAGCGTGGAGGTGCGTGCGCGTTTCGATCGCTTGAAGGCGCGCGACATCGTTCTGACTGTGAGAAAATTGGGGAAGACGTTTCGCTCGCCCAAGCGGACGACCGTCGCGCTGCACGACATCGACTTCCGCACGCACCGCCGTGAATTCCTGTGCGTGGTGGGACCGTCGGGATGCGGCAAGTCGACCCTTGTGCGCATTTTGGCGGGCTTGGAAGAACAAACGTCCGGGGACGTGCTCCTGGGAAACAAGCCCGTGCTCGGTCCCGGCAAAGACCGCGGCATGGTCTTTCAGGGCTACACGCTCTTTCCTTGGCTCACGGTCAAGAAGAACGTGATGTTCGGGCTCGAGATCAATGGCCGCGGTCAAGTCGAATCCGAGCGCCACGCGCTGCAATGGCTGCAGCTCGTGGGCCTCGAGAAATTCGCCGATGCGTATCCCCATCAGCTTTCGGGCGGCATGAAGCAGCGCGTGGCCATCGTGCGCGCGCTTGCCAATCAGCCGCGCATTCTTCTGATGGATGAGCCCTTCGGTGCGCTCGATGCGCAAACCCGCGCCCGCATGCAGGCGCATCTCCTCGAAATCTGGCGCAAGATCGACATCACCATCATCTTCATCACCCACGATCTCGACGAGGCGATCTTTCTCGCCGATCGCATTCTCGTGCTCTCGGCACATCCGGGCGAAATGCAGGAATTGATCGAAGTGCCGGTGCCGCGTCCGCGCGATCCGAGCCAATTCAGCTCGGACGAGTTCCTCGCCACCAAAGCGCGACTTGAGGAGCTCATCTATCTCTCGAAGCCAACGGACGAGAACGAGGAGTATCCCCTCGTGGCGCGTCTGACCACCGTCGAGGACGAGGTCGAATAGAGGACGCCATGCTGTGGTCGGAACGCACCTGGGCCGAGCTGCCGGAGAGACTCGAAGCGGTCGGCGGCTCCGCAATTCTTCCCGTGGGCGCGATCGAGCAGCATGGCCCGCATATGGGGTGCGGCGTGGATGCCGTGCTCGCGGACAAGCTCTGCGCTGCAGTCGCGGCGCGGACCGAGGTGCCCATGCTCGCGACGCTGCCTTACGGCTGCTCGCTCGGGCATAGCCGGCGCTGGCCGGGCACGCTCGCGCTTCGGCCGGTCACGCTCATCGGTCTCGTCAAGGAGATCGGCGACTGGGCCTATCACGGCGGCGTCCGGCGCCTCTTTATCGTCAACACCCACGTCACCAATGCGGCGCCGTTGCGCTGTGCCCTCGAGATGCTGCGCGCGGAGCACGACGACATGATGGTAGCGCTGTTCAACTCCGCGACATTGAGCGAGCGCCTGCGCAAGGTGCACTTCGCCGACGGCGATGACTGGCACGCAAACGATGCCGAGACATCCTTGATGCTCGCGATCGCACCCGAAATGGTGCGCCCGGAGCTTGCGAAAATCTCAGATGACCCTGATCGGACAGACGGTTTGGTTTTCGCTCATCCCGTCAATCGCACGAGCCTGAACGGCGTGACCGGAACGCCGAGCCGGGCGAGTGCGGAAAACGGGCGCGTCTGGTTCGAGTGGATGGTGGAGGACCTGTGCGCACTCATTCGGCGCGGCATAGCGGAGAGCCCGCCGCTCGATCGGTCCTATTTCGTCCCGTGCAGATGAAATCCGCGGCGCCGACACGCCACAGCGGCGAAGGATGCGACTGACGATGTACACGGCAGAAACGATCAAGGTCACCGAACAGGCGCTGCGCGAACGCGGAGTCAAGTACTGCATTGGCGCTTATGTCGATATCCACGGTGTGCCCAAGGCCAAGGTCGTGCCCCTCGAACATCTGGCACATATGGCCCAGGGCTCCGAGCGATACACCGGCTATGCGCTCGACGGTCTTGGCCAAGAGCCTCACGACGACGAGATCGCCTCGGTTCCCGATCTCGACCACATCATTCAATTGCCGTGGGAGCCGAAGATCGCCTGGATGCCGGCCGACAACATCTTCCAAGGCAAGCCCTATCCCCTGAACACGCGCGTGGCACTGAAGAAGATGCTCGCCGAAGCGGCGGCCCTGGGTCTTGGTTTCAACCTTGGCATCGAGTGCGAGATTTTTGTCTTGAAGCAGAACGCCGACGGCACGCTTACGGTCCCGAACGCGGACGACAAGCTCAACAAGCCCTGTTACGACGTGCGCGGCTTCCTCGACAATTTCACTTGGCTCGACAAGGTCGCAACCTGCATGCACGACCTCGGCTGGGACCTCTACTCGTTCGATCACGAAGACGCGAACGGACAATACGAATTCGACTTCGCCTATTGCGACGCGCTACGGATGTGCGACCGCTTCACCTTCTTCCGATATATGGCCAAGCACTATGCGCGGGAGGAGGGCCTCATCGCCACCATGATGCCCAAGCCCTTTGCCAACAAGACAGGCACGGGCGCGCATTTCAACATGTCGCTTTACGATTTGAAGAGCGGGCGTAATCTCTTCGCCTGCGCGCCTTCGGAGGATCGGCACGGTCTGGGCCTGACGCCGATGGGCTATCACTTCATCGGCGGCATTCTGCGTCATGGACGCGCCCTCTGCGCCGCCTTCGCGCCCACGGTCAACAGCTATAAACGGCTCGTCCGCCAGGGCGCGATGAGCTATTTCTCCTGGGCGCCTGTGTTCAATTCCTACGGCTCGAACAATCGCACCAATTCCGTGCGCGTGCCGGCCGGCGGCGGCCGTTGCGAATCGCGAAACGCGGACGGCGCGGTGAACCCGTATCTCGCAGCGACGCTTGCGCTTGCCGCGGGTCTTGAAGGGATACGCGACAAGATCGATCCAGGAGAGCCCAACGAAGACAATCTCTATACGATTTCAGAAGCGGACCGGCGCCAACGCAATATCGACTTCCTGCCCCAGACCCTTCAGGAAGCCGTGACGGCCTTTGCAACCGATCCACTGATGGAGGCAATCCTGGGAAAGGAGCTGCGCGATGAGTTCATCAAATACAAGTCGGCGGAATGGGACTCCTATCACCTTGCGGTCAGTCCATGGGAGATCGAGCGCTATAGCCACCTGTTCTAAGAGGCCGTGATGTTCGCTCTCGCTCGCAGCCGGGCCCGTTCCCCCGTGAGCAGGATCAGCATGTCGCTCCCCGAGGAGCTTCTGAGCGACCTGGATCGCATGGTGAGCGCACGGGGCTTTCTTAGCCGTTCGCAGGCGATCGGCGACGTGCTGCATCAGTTTCTGGTGGAACATAAGCGCGATCTGGGGGACGAAGTGATGGTCGGGATCATCACGCTCTTCTATAACAATTCCGTCCCCGGTTTGCAGAAACGGCTCGCAGACGTGCAGTACCAGCACATCGACGAGGTGATCAGCTCGCTGCATGTGCATCTCATGCACAATCAGACCATGGAGGTAATCCTTATACAGGGCCCGGGAGGAATGCTGCAGGTTATCGCCGACGAGATGATCTCTAGCCGCGGCGTAATATCAGGAAAGATGCATCTGATCGCGGCGCTGATCCCGCCACTGCACCCGTTTTCCGAGAGCGCGAAATCCACGACACGAGCAGTGCCGTAAACGGCGAGTCCACCACGCGCCCTTGAGCCCCTTCACGCTGGCCGGGACGGCCCGGTCAGCAGCGGCATCGCCGGGACGGCCCGGCACACGACATCGCGAGCAAGAACAATGACAGAGACGGAAGTGTCCGAGAGACTGACGCCGGAAGGTTACCGGCAGCGCTATTTCGAGCTGAAACGGCGTGCGCAGGAAAACAATGCGCGTCGACTGCCGGCACAGCTGAAGGCGAACCCGATTATCATTCCGCCCGAGCTGATCGCGACGGAAGAGACCATTCCGGCCGGCTGGTATTGGACGGCGCGGCTCGCGCGTGGAAAGACGCTTCGCATCGTCAACGACCATGCGACAGCAGGTTTGTCCGCGCTCTTCTGGAACGCACAGGAGACGAGTGAGCGTTACAACGCTGGCGATACGGTCAAGGTGCAATGGACGTCGCGCATTTCCCGCGGACGGCTCCTCCTGTCCGACATGGGGCGCGTGCTGGTCTCGATCACCGATGACACTTGCGGCACGCACGACTTCGTCCTCGGCGGCAGCACGCGCGCAAGCGATTCGGAAAAATATGGGGCCATGGAACGCGATAATCCGGACCGTCGAAACTCGCGTGACAATTTCATTCTCGCCGCCGGAAAGCACGGCATGGGCGTCCGCGATGTCGGACCGTGTGTGACCTTCTTTGCGCCCGTCCGCACGGATGCCGAGGGGCGCTTCCATTGGCAGGATGGCCTCTTGAAGCCGGGCGATTACGTCGATCTGCGGGCGGAGATGGATCTTCTCGTCGCGCTCTCGAACTGCCCGCATCCTCTAAGCCCCGCCACAAGATGGCAGGCGCGTCCGGCGCGCGCGATCGTCTGGGCCTCGCCTGCGGCGGAGCCCAATGACTTTTGCCGCACGGCGACTGAAGAAGCCGTGCGTGCCTTCCAAAACACCGATGCCTTGTTCCGGGTCTGAAGGAGAGAATCATGCCCGCCAAGCCGATATCCTCTCCACTCGATCCTGCGGCTGCGATCTACGATCATATTGTTGCCGCACGCACGCCTTGGTCGGGCTACGTGCGCAAGGGGCAGCATCTGCGCATCGTCGATTTGGAGGGCCAGCAGGCCGTCGATACGCTCTTCTACCGCGCCGACAATTTCGGCGAGCGCTACAGCGCGCAAGACACCTTGGCCGCACAACGCGCGGCGTATATCGGCGCGGGTACGCGCATTCTTTCGAACGAAGGCCGCTTGATGCTCACCATGGTGGCCGACACGGTCGGCGATCACGACACCTCTGCCGGCGCATGCAGCTGCGAGGCCAACACCGTGCGTTTCGGCCATCATACGCGTTACATGCACGCCTGCCGGGAAAATTTTCTCGTCGAGCTTGCCAAACATGGCATGTCCAAGCGCGACATCGTGAGCAACATCAATCTCTTCATGAATGTGCCGATTTTGCCGGACGGCGAGCTCGCCATCGTCGACGGCGACATCGAAGCCCGGCGATTACGTCGAACTGCGCGCGGAGATGGATGTCCTGTGCGTCATCTCCAATTGCCCGCAGGTCAACAATCCTTGCAACGGTTTTGATCCCACGCCCGTGCGGGTGCTCATCTGGGACGCTCCGAAAGCCTGAAGGCAGCGATGTTCAAGACTGTCTTGGTCGCCAATCGGGGCGAGATCGCCGCGCGCATCATCCGCACGCTCCATAAGCTCGGCATCGAAGCGGTCGGCATCGCATCGGATGTCGACCGCTTCACGCCTGCCGATGCGGCTTGCGGACAAAGTAGTGCGGCTGCCCGGCGGCGCGCCGGCCGAGACCTATCTCAATGTCGACGCGGTCATCGAAGCATGCCATGAGGCTGGCGCGGAAGCGGTTCATCCAGGCTATGGCTTTCTCTCGGAGAATGCGCATTTCGCCGAGCGCCTGGCGGCAGAAGGCATTGTCTTCATCGGGCCGCGGCCCGAACATATCCGCGCCTTCGGCCTCAAGCATGAGGCGCGAAAGCTCGCCGCCGAAAGCGGCGTGCCGCTTCTGCCGGGAAGCGGCCTCCTTGCAGACAGCGAGGCGCGCGCTGCGCGAAGCCCGGCGCATCGCTTATCCCGTCATGCTCAAGAGCACGGCGGGTGGCGGCGGCATCGGCATGCAGCTTTGCTGGACGCCCGAGGAATTGCATCGGAACGCTTCGAGAGCGTGAGCCGCCTTGCCTCGGCAAATTTCGGCGATGCGCGGCTTTACCTCGAGCGTTTCGTCGCGGCGGCGCGCCACATCGAGGTGCAGATCTTCGGCGACGGCAAGGGCGGCGTCGTTGCGCTGGGCGAGCGCGATTGTTCGTTGCAACGGCGCAATCAAAAGGTGGTCGAGGAAACGCCGGCGCCAAACTTGAGCGAGGCTCTGCGGGAGCGACTTGCACGCCGCCGCCATCGCGCTCGGCCGCGCGGTTAACTACGAATCGGCGGGCACAGTGGAGTTCATCTACGACGTCGCGCGCGAGGAGGCCTATTTCCTCGAGGTCAACACGCGTCTTCAGGTCGAGCATCCCGTGACGGAGGACGTATTCGGCATCGATCTCGTCGAATGGATGATCCGTCAGGCGGCGGGCGAATTCGCGCTGCCGCCGCAAGGAACGCTGCGTCCCGCGCGGTCACGCCATCGAGGTGCGCCTCTATGCCGAGGATCCGTCGCGCGAGTTCCGACCGCAAGCGGGCGTCATCACCGATTTGTCCCTACCGAAAGATGCGCGCGTCGAGACCTGGATCGAGACGGGAGCGGAAATATCGTCGTTTTACGATCCGCTGCTCGCCAAGATCATCGTACACGGCAAGGACCGCGCCGATGCACTGGCGCAGCTCGATCAGGCGCTCTCGGACAACCAGGGTCTGGGGCGTCGAGACCAACCTCGCCTATCTTGCCGAAGCTGCGCGCCTGGACGAATTCCGATCGGGGCGCACGACGACGGCGACGCTCGAAAACTCTCGTCTTCCGTCCGCGCTCGATCGAAGTCTCGATGCCCGGCGCGCAATCGAGCCTGCAGGATTGGCCGGGACGGCTCGGCTATTGGCATGTCGGCGTTCCGCCATCGGGGCCGATGGACGACCGCTCGCATCGCCTGGTCAATCGCATCGTCGGCAATCGCGGAACGCGCGGCCGTGCTCGAATGCACGCTTGACCGGCCCGACGCTTGCGTTTCGGTACCGATGCCATGATCGCGCTCGGCGGCGCGCATGATGGCGGCAAGGCTCGACGGCACGCCGATACCCTATTGGCAGGCGGTCTCGGTCAATGCGGGGCAGACGCTCGCGCTCGGCCGCGATCGAGGGCCCGGGCATGCGCACCTATCTCGCCGTGCGCGGCGGCTTCGACGCGCCGCTCTATCTCGGCTCGCGGTCGACCTTCTCGCTCGGCGGCTTCGGCGGCCATGCGACGGGCGCGCTCAAGGCCGGCGACACGCTGCATATCGGCCACGACGCAGAAACGCGACCGCCGCTCGCGTTGCTCCGGACGATCTTCCGCTCCTCGACGGATCGCTGGGAGATCGGCGTTCTTTACGGCCCGCACGGCGCGCCGGAGTTCTTCACCGAAGAGGACATCGAGACCCTCTTCACGGCCGAATATGAGGTGCACTTTCAACAGCGCGCGCACCGGCGTGCGGCTGATCGGCCCGCAGCCCGAAATGGGCGCGCACCGATGGCGGCGAGGCGGGCCTGCATCCCTCCAACATTCACGACAATGCCTATGCCGTCGGCGCGCATCGACTTCACCGGCGACATGCCGATCATCCTCGGCCCCGATGGACCGAGCCTCGGCGGCTTCGTCTGCCCGGCCGTCGTTGCGCGCGAGCGAGCTGTGGAAGCTCGGCCAGCTTCGAGCCCGGCGACAAGCTTCGCTTCCGCGCGATGACGCCGGAACAGGCCGCGGCGCTGCAATCGCGGCGCACCGGCCATCCTTTCGCCGCACGTGCTCGAGGGCGACATCCTGCGGCGTCTCGACGAGCGCCCGACGCCCGTCGCCTATCGCCGCGCGGGCGACGACAACATTCTCGTCGAATACGGCCCGATGGTGCTCGATCTTGCGCTTGCGCTTGCGCGCGCATCTCTTGATGAAGGCGCTCGAGGCGGAAGGGCTTCCCGGGCTCATCGATCTCACGCCCGGCATCCGCTCGCTGCAGGTGCACTACGACAGCAGCGCGCTTCCGGCGACGCGCTTGCTGGACGCGCTCGTTCGCGCTGGAGCACGAGCCTGCCCGATCCGCGCTCGCGTCTCCGTGGAAAGCCGCATCGTGCATCTGCCGCTTTCCTGGAACGACCAGCAGGCGCAGCTCGCCATGCGCAAATATCAGGAGCTCGTGCGCCCGAATGCGCCATGGTGCCCCTCCAACATCGAGTTCATCCGGCGCATCAATGGCCTTCGCTCGGACGGACGATGTGCGCCGCATCGTCTTCGACGCGCGCTATCTCGTGCTGGGCCTGGGCGATGTCTATCTCGGCGCGCCGGTGGCGACGCCGCTCGATCCGCGCCACCGGCTTGTCACCACCAAGTACAATCCCGCGCGCACCTGGACGCCGGAGAACGCAGTCGGCATCGGCGGCGCCTATCTCTGCATCTATGGCATGGAGGGGCCGGGCGGCTATCAGCTCGTCGGCCGCACCATTCAGATGTGGAACAGCTGGCGTCACGACCGATTGCTTCGAACTGGGCAAGCCTTGGCTGCTTGCGTTTCTTCGACCAGATCCGCTTCTTTCCGGTCTCGGGCGAGGAATTGCTCGAGGCGCGCGCCGCTTTTCCGCATGGCCCATATCCGCTGCGGATCGAGGAGAGTCGCTTCACGCTCGCCGAGCATGAGACGTTTCTCGCAGCCAATGCCCCTGAGATCGCGACATTCAAGGCACGTCAGCAAAGTGCCTTCGAGGCCGAGCGGCAACGCTGGCGAGACGAGGGCCTCGACACTTTCATCGCCGACGAGACAAAGGGCCGTGCCGTCATCGAGGACGAACCCTGGCCCGAAGGCACGAGCCCGGTCCACGCGTCGGCGATGGGAACAGTCTGGAAGATCGAAGTCGAGCATGGCGCGCACGTGATCGCAGGCCAAACCCTCGTCGTTATCGAGTCCATGAAGATGGAGATCGCAATCACTGCGCTCACGTCGGGCGTCGTGCGCGAGCTGCGCTGCGAGCCTGGCCGGGTCGTGCGCGCAGGCCAGATCGTGGCGCTTATCGAGGAAGGTGCATGATCGAGGGGCCGCTTCGACATCGCGCGCCTGCGCGCAGGCTTCTTGGCGGCGCCGCTTCACGCCGGTCGATGTTGCGGCTGCGTCCTTGCGCCGGATTGCCGCTTATCCGGATGCGGCGGTCTGGATCACGCGCGTGACGGATGCGGACGTCATGGCGCGCGCCGACGCGCTTGCGGCGGACATCTCGAAGATTGAGCAGACTGCCGCTTTACGGCATTCCTTTCGCCGTGAAGGACAATATCGATTGCGCCGGCCTGCCCACGACCGCCGCCTGTCCCGCCTTCGCCTATACGCCCGAACGTGACGCGCATGTGGTCGCGCGGCTTCTCGCGGCCGGCGCGATTCTCATGGGCAAGACCAATCTCGACCAGTTCGCGACCGGGCTTGTCGGCACGCGCTCTCCCTATGGCGCACCGCGCTGCGTGTTCGATGTGCGCTACATCTCGGGCGGCTCGAGCTCGGGCTCTGCCGTTGCGGTGGCAGCGGGGCTCGTCGCCTTCGCGCTTGGAACCGACACCGCGGGCTCTGGCCGTGTGCCCGCCGCCTTCAACAACATTGTCGGCCTTAAGCCCTCGCGTGGGCTTCTCAGCATGAGCGGCGTCGTTCCCGCCTGCCGAAGCCTCGATTGTGTCTCCGTGTTCGCTCACACTGTGGGCGATGCGGTGGAGGTCCTAAGCCACGCGCAGGGCGAGGATGAATCCGATCCATTCTCGCGCAAGGCCGCAACTGTTCCCATCCCCGCAGACGAATTTTCGTTTCGGCGTCCTCGCGCCGTCCGATCGCGAGTTTTTTGGCGACACTGAGAGTGCACGGCTTTACGACACGGCTATCGGGCGGCTCGCCGGTTTAGGGGGACACGCGGTCGAGATCGATTTCGCGCCCTTTCGCGCCGCCGGAGCGCTGCTCTACGAGGGGCCCTGGGTCGCGGAGCGGCTCGCGGCACTCAAGAGCTTCATGGCGCATCACGAAGACGCGATGGACGCCGCGGTCCGCACGCTCATCGCGGGCGCTAGGTCGCTCACCGCCGCCGACGCATTTGAAGGGCGTTACCGCCTGGCCGCGCTCAAACGCGAGGCCGCCGCGCAATGGGCGCGCATGGATGTCATGCTGCTGCCAACGGCGCCGACCCAATACACGGTCGAGGCGGTTATGGGCGACCCGATCGCCCTCAATGCGCGGCTCGGGCGCTACACGAACTTCGTCAACCTTCTTGACTGTTGCGCGGTCGCGGTCCCGGCCGGCTTTCGCGCGGATGGGCTGGCGTTCGGCGTCACGCTCGTGGCGCCCCTCTTTTGCGATCGCGCGCTCGCCGGGCTTGGTGATCTTTTGCATCGCGCGGGCTCATGTGGCATGGGCGTGGCCCGCGACTTTGCGCTCCCGCAAGGAAGCCCCGTTGCCGCCAATGCGTCGCGGGAGGATCGCCTACTCTTGTTTGTCGTCGGCGCGCATATGTCGGGCATGGCCCTCAATCGCGAGCTCCACCAACTCGATGCGACTCTCGAGCGCTCGATCCGCACGGCCAAGGATTATCGCTTGTTTGTTCTGCCCGATGCCAAGCCCGCAAAGCCCGGTCTTGCGCGCGCGCCCGGCTTCAAGGGTCCCGGCATTGAGGGAGAAGTCTGGAGCCTCGAGGCGGCGGCTTTCGGCCGCTTCGTGGCGCGCATTCCCGCGCCGCTCGGTATCGGCAAGGTGGAGCTCGAGGATGGAAGCTTGGTCAGCGGGTTTCTTTGCGAAGCCCATGCTGTCGAAGACGCGACCGAGATCACACACTACGGAGGATGGCGCCGGTATCTCGGAACCCGAGGTTCGATGTCCTGAAATCTCCGACTTCGCATGATGCCCTCATGAGAATTTGGGGACGTCTCGCGCACAGGACTCGATCGCTCCCTGATCTCAGGGAAGTTTGGGCTGAGAGCGGTTTGCGCGTGACTGCGTCCACCGCCATGAAGTCTCAGCAGACTCTGTGCGTCTCACCATTCATCGATGTCTTACTCACATTGCGCCTGTAATATTCATGCGCTATGTATTCAAAATTGGATCTTGCGAATCACATATGATGCGTCCGACATGATCACGGCGGCCCAGCTTCGCGCCGCCAGGGCGCTCCTCGGCCTCGACCAGCGCAAGCTCGCCGAGCTGTCGGGGCTTTCGGTGCCGACCATCCAGCGCATGGAGGCAAGCGAGGACGTCGTTCGCGGCAATGTGGATTCGCTGATGAAGCTGATCGGTGCTCTGGACGCGGCCGGCATCGAGTTCATCGCCGAGGGTGCGTTGAGCTCGGCGGGCGGTCGCGGCGTGCGATTGAAGTCGTGAGGCCCCTCATGCAAGCCGAGATGGGCGGCAAGAGTTCGAGTGGTTGGCTTCTGCCGTTCCGCAACGGGCTCGCCAAGGAATGATTACGATGCCGGTCGTAACAGGCCTCTGGTGCGTCGCCGCTCTGCTCGCCGGGGCCTTCTTGGCAGTCGTCATCGGCCGGCGCTCCGCGGCCCCATTCATCGTCTATGGCGCAAGTCTTCTCGCCTCGCTTGTCGCCCTTTCGCTCGCGTTGTTTCAGCTTCTGACGGGCGCCGCGAACAATCCGGGCGTCGTGCTTCCGCTCGGTCTGCCCTGGATCGGGGCGCATTTTCGGCTCGACGCGCTCTCGGCATTTTTTCTCGTCGTCGTCAATCTCGGCGGCGCCGCAGCAAGCCTTTTTGCGCTCGGCTATGGAAGGCATGAATCGGCGCCGTTGCGCGTGCTTCCTTTTTTCCCTGCGTTTCTCGCCGGCATGAATCTCGTCGTCTTGGCGGGCGACGCATTCACTTTTCTTCTTTCATGGGAGTTCATGTCGCTTTCGTCCTGGGCGCTCGTGATGGCGCATCATCGCGACAGCGACAACCGGCGCGCGGGCTACATTTATCTTGTGATGGCGAGCATGGGTACGCTCGCGCTTCTGCTTGCCTTCGGACTGCTCGCCGGTCCCGGCGGCGGTTATGACTTTGCCTCGATCCGCGCCGCGAGCCCATCGCCCGTGCTCGTCCGCGCTCGTGCTCGTTCTTGTTCTCATCGGCGCGGGCTCCAAGGCCGGCCTCGTGCCGCTCCATGTCTGGTTGCCGCTCGCCCACCCCGCGGCACCCAGTCATGTCTCGGCGCTCATGAGCGGCGTCATGACCAAGGTCGCCGTCTACGGCTTCGTGCGCATCGTCTTCGATCTCCTCGGAGCAGCCGGCATGGTGGTGGAGCATGGTGGTGCTGGCGCTCGGCGGCGCGACCGCCATGCTCGGCGTGCTCTATGCGCTCATGCAGCACGATCTCAAGCGTCTGCTCGCCTATCACACGGTCGAAAACATCGGCATCATCTTCATCGGCCTCGGGCTTGCGCTCGCATTCGAGGCCAATCATGTGGCTTGGGCCGCGGCGCTCGCGCTCACGGCGGCGCTCTTCCACGTCTTCAATCATTCGCTGTTCAAGAGTCTCTTGTTCTTCGGCGCAGGCGCGGTTCTGACGGCGACGGGCGAGCGGGACATGGAGCATCTGGGCGGGCTCATCCACCGCATGCCGCTTACGGCATTCGCCTTCCTGATCGGCTGCGTCGCCATCTCGGCTCTGCCGCCCCTGAACGGCTTTGCGTCGGAATGGCTGACATTCCAAGCCATTCTCGTGAGCCCTCAGTTTCCGCAATGGGGCTTGAAGCTCTTGGTGCCGGCGGTGGGAGCCTTGCTTGCCTTGTCGGCTGCGCTTGCGGCCGCCTGCTTCGTGAAAGCCTTCGGCATCACATTTCTCGGCCGCGCCCGCACGCCGGCGGTGGCACGGGCGAAGGAGACGGATCGCTTTTCTCTCGCGGCCATGTTCGTGTTCGCTGCGTTGTGTCTGATCGCAGGCATCTTGCCCGGCGTATTCATCGATGGCTTGGCACCCGTGGTCCAACATCTCACGGGCAGCCGCATGCCGGTGCAGGCGACAGTGCCGTGGCTCTCGATCGTGCCCATCACCGAGAGCCGCAGCTCCTATAACGGGCTACTTCTTTTCCTCTTCATCGTGACATCGGGCTCGCTCGCGATCCTTGTCACGCACTGGTTTCAATCCGCCATACGTCGCGCCCCGCCCTGGGATTGCGGCTATCCGGACTTGAGCCCTGCGACGCAATACACCGCGAGCAGCTTCGCTCAGCCGATTCGCCGCGTCTTCGGCACCATCATCTTCCGCGCACGGGAGCACGTGGACATGCCGCCGCCAGGCGCCACGCAGCCGGCACGCTTTCGAGTCGGAACTCCGCGACCTCGTGTGGGACTTCCTCTATGCGCCTGTCGCCGGCGCCGTGGGCTTTGCGGCCGACCGCCTCAATGTTCTGCAATTCTTGACCATTCGCCGTTACCTCACGCTCGTCTTCCTTGCTCTCGTCACGCTCTTGCTGGTGCTCGCGCTATGGCGCTGACCTCCGCGCTCGCCATACAGAGCGCACAAATGCTCTTCGTGCTCGCGCTGGCGCCGCTGCTCACGGGCTTCGTGCGCAAAGTGAAAGCGCGTCTCCTGCGCCGCCAGGGACCGCCGCTCCTGCAGCCCTATCGCGAGCTTCTGCGGCTGCTGCGCAAAGAGGCCGTGGTGGCCGAGAACGCCTCCTGGCTCTTCCGCGCGGCGCCTTATCTCGTCTTCGCGCTCACTTGGGTCGCGGCCGCGCTCGTACCCACCTTTGCCGTCAACCTGATCTTCAGCTGGTCGGCCGATCTCATTGCCATCGTGGCGCTCGTCGGCAGCGCGCGCTTCTTTCTCGCGCTTGCGGGTCTTGACGTCGGCACGAGCTTCGGCGGCATCGGCTCGAGCCGCGAAGTGATGATCGCCTCGCTCGCCGAGCCCGCCATGCTCGTGATCGTGTTCACGCTGGCGCTGCTCGCCCATTCGACCACGCTGTCAACGATCGCCGCATTCATGCTCTCGCCGGAGGTGGGTGTTCGTGTCTCGCTCGCGCTCGCGCTCATCGCTCTCATCATGGTCGCCATCGCCGAGAACGCCCGCATTCCCATCGACAATCCGGCAACCCATCTCGAGCTCACCATGGTGCACGAGGCCATGGTGCTCGAATATTCGGGCCGCCATCTTGCGATGATCGAGCTCGCGGCCTCGCTCAAGCTCCTGCTCTACCTGTCGCTGATCGGTTGCGTGTTTCTTCCATGGGGGCTCGCGGCAGGCGGCGTGGGATTCGCCGCCTATCTTCTCGGCGCCGCGCTCTATGTCGGCAAGCTTGCCGTGGCAGGCTTCCTATTGGCTTTGTTCGAGACGGCGGTCGCAAAGATGCGCGTCTTTCGCGTGCCGGATTTTCTCGGCGCGGCGCTCATGCTGGGCCTCATTGCCACGCTCTTGCTCTTCGTCTCGCGGGGCCAATGACGATGCGCGGCATTTTCTATGACTACGCGCATCTGCTCGCCGGCTGCCTCGTGCTCGTGAGTTTTCTCGAGCTCTATCAGGATCGGCTCTACTCGCTCTTGAATGTTTTCGCGGCGCACGCGACGGTCCTTGCATTCTCGGTCGCCTGGCAAGCCGCCATTCAGCACGCGCCGCACCTCTACGTGACGGCGGCGATTGCGCTCTTTTTCAAGGCCATCATCATCCCGGTGGCGCTGCACAGGATGATCGTGCGTCTCGGCATTCAGCGCGAGATCGAGACGGTGGTGGGCATCGGTCCCACCATGCTCGCAGGCATCGGGCTTGTCGCGCTCGCCATGGTCGTGATGCTGCGCGCCGCCGCCGAAGCCGATCCGCTCGCGCGCGAAGATCTCGCCTTTGCGCTCTCCGTCGTCCTGTTGGGGCTCCTTATGATGGTGACGCGGCGTAACGCGGTGAGCCAAGTGGTCGGCTTCATGTCGCTCGAGAACGGGCTCGTTCTGGCTGCGACCGGCGCCAAGGGCATGCCGCTTGTCGTCGAGATCAGTGTCGCCTTCTCCGTTCTCATCGCCTTCATCGTTATCGGCATCTTCCTGTTCCGCATTCGCGAGCGCTTCGACACGGTCGATGTTCGGGCGCTCGAACGCTTCCGGGGCGAACGGGAATGACGGCGCTTTCCTTCGATCCGGTTGCGGCCGTCTTGCTCATACCGATCGGCGCGGCGGCACTGCTCGCCTTCGTTCCGGACTACCGGCTCGGGGCGCGCCTCAATGTGCTGGCGGCCTTGGCGACGCTCCTCGCCGCGCTTTCGCTTCTGCTCTTCAAACGGCCCGCGCCGAGCGACTATCTCCTGGTCGACGATCTCAACATCGTCTTCATCGTGCTCAGCACCTTCGTCGGCTTCACGACGAGCGTGTTCAGCGCGAGCTACATCGCCCACGAGCTCGAGACGGCACGGCTGACGCCCGCCTTCTTGCGCTTCTACCACGCGATGTACCAGTTCCTCATGTTCGCCATGAATCTCGCGCTCGTCGCGAACAACATCGGGCTCATGTGGGTCGCGGTCGAGCTTGCCACGCTCACGACCGTGGTCATGGTCGGCATCTATCGCACCCATGAGGCGCTCGAAGCGGCGTGGAAATACTTCATCCTCGGCAGCGTCGGCATCGCGCTTGCGCTCTTCGGCACCATTCTCATCTACATGGCCGCGCAGCCGGTGGTGGGCGCAGGCCTCGACGCCATGGTGTGGACCGAGCTCATCAAGCACGCGGCGGCCTTCGATCCGGCGCTTCTCAATGTGGCCTTCGTGTTCCTGCTCTTGGGCTACGGCACCAAGGTGGGCTTGGCACCGCTCCACGCGTGGCTCCCGGACGCGCACGCCGAAGGCCCGACGCCCATTTCCGCCGTCTTGTCGGGGCTTCTCCTTAATGTCGCGCTCTATGCCGTGTTGCGTTTCAAGATCTTGCTTGCGGCCAATCTTCAAGCCATCGCGCCGGGCCCGCTCATGGTGACCATGGGCCTCACTTCGCTCATTTTTGCGAGCTTCATGCTCTACCGCCGGCGCGACATAAAACGCTTCTTCGCCTATTCCTCGATCGAGCATATGGGCATCATCACCTTCGCCTTCGGCATGGGCGGGCCGCTCGCCAATTTCGCGGGCCTGTTGCACATGACGATGCACAGCCTCACCAAGTCGGCGATTTTCTTCTCGGTCGGCCATATCGCGCAGGTCAAGGGCACGCAGAAGATCGCCGACATCCGCGGGCTCACGGAAAGTCATCCCGTGCTCGGCTGGGGGCTCGTGCTTGGCGTCGTCGCTATCGCAGGCCTGCCGCCGCTCGGCATCTTCATGACCGAGTTTCTGGTGGTGAGCTCCACCTTCGCGCGCGATCCGTTGCTTGCCCTGCCGCTCGTCTTTGGCATCCTGATCGCCTTCGGGGCGCTCCTCTACAGGCTCAACGGGCTTGCCTTCGGCGCGCCGAACGGCAGCGCCACGCCGGCGCGCGCGTCTTATGTGCCGATGTTCGCTCATCTCGGTCTTGTCTTGGCAGCGGGGCTTTACCTTCCAAAGCCGCTCGTCGCGTGGTTCCAGCACATCGCGGGCCTCTTGGGATAAGGCGGGCAGCTCCGTATGCCGACCCTGACCGAAATAGTGCAGCAAGGCCGCGTGCTGGCGATGCATCGGCCTTGGCCGCGCGCGGTCGTAAGCGAGGATGTGTGGCGCCTTGCCGGTGATCATCTCACGCGAGGTCGCTTGACTTTGCTCGGCCTCTGGGGCGATGCAGCGGCCGTGCACATGGCTCTTCTCGAGGAGGAGCCCGCCGGCATCGCCGTGGTGAGCCTTGACTGTCCTTCCGGAACCTATCCGTCGATCGGACACCGGTACCCGCCTGCAAGCCGCCTCGAGCGTGCGCTCCGTGATCTCTTCGGACTCAAACCAGTGGGCCTGCCCGATCCGCGGCCCTGGCTCGACCACGGACGCTGGGGTCTTGCCCATCCCCTGGGCGCGCGTGGCGAGACGCCGACGCAATCTCTGTCATATGTCTTCCTTCCGGCCGAAGGCGAAGGCTTGCATCAGAATCCCGGTAGGTCCCGTACATGCCGGCATCATCGAGCCGGGACATTTCCGCTTCACGGCGAATGGCGAAACCATCGTGCGTTTGGAAGAGCGGCTGGGCTTCGTCCACAAGGGCATCGAGAGCCTGATGGCCGGGGCCGATCTCGAGCGTGCCGCGCGTTTGCCGGCCGCGTCTCCGGCGACAGCACCGTGGCCTATTCCTTTGCCTTCGCCCGCGCCGTCGAGGCGGCTTCGAATATCACGATCCCGCCGCGCGCGGTCTTCTTGCGTGCGCTGATGGCCGAGCTCGAGCGGCTCGCCAATCACTTCGGCGACATTGGCGCCATTTGCAATGACGCGGCCTTCGCCATCATGCATGCCCATTGCGCAATCTTGCGCGAACGTGTGCTGCGCGCGGCGGACGCTTGTTTCGGTCATCGCTTGATGATGGACCGCATCGTGCCGGGGGGCGTTGCGGCGAATCTCGACGCCGCGGGCGCATCGGGGCTTCGCGTACTGATCGAAGAGATTCGAAGACGATTTCCGGCGCTGATCGAGCTCTACGACAACACGGCCTCGCTACAGGATCGCACCGTGGGCACCGGGCGCGTCGCGACCCGATCTCGTGCAGCGCTATGGCTCCGGCGGCTATGTGGGCCGCGCATCGGGACGCGCCTTCGATGCGCGGCGCACACTTGGCTATGCGCCTTATGACGGTCTCGGCTTCGAGGTTCCGGTCCGCAAAGAGGGTGACGTCAATGCGCGCGTTTGGATTCGAATTCGCGAGGTGGAGCAGAGTCTCTCTCTGATCGAGCAAATTCTGCAGCGCCTGCCCGAGGGGCCGGTTCGGGTCGATCTCTCAAACTCGCTTGCGGAGAGGGCCGAGGGCGCCGCGCTCGTGGAAGGCTTTCGCGGCGACATCTGGGTGTGGGTGAGGCTCGGCGCGGACGGCAAGATCGAGCGCTGCCATTTGCGCGATCCATCCTGGTTTCAGTGGCCTCTGCTCGAGGCGGCGATCGAAGGCAACATCGTGGCCGACTTTCCCCTCTGCAACAAATCGTTCAACTGCTCCTATTCGGGGCACGATCTCTAGGCGCATGCCATGCGGAAAACGATTGTTGAGAGCCTTTTGCGGGGACCGCTGACCGAGGCGCCCCCCGCAGCAGACGAGCAGGCGCTTAAGGAGCTTGCCGCGGCGCTCGAGCGTGCCGCGCGCAAGAAGCTGGGACGCAGCCTGTCCATTCGCGAGGTCGATGCCGGCTCGTGCAACGGCTGCGAGCTCGAGATCCACGCGCTCGCCAATGCGTTCTACGATCTGGAGCGCTTCGGATTGCGTTTCGTCGCCTCGCCACGCCACGCCGACGTGCTGCTCGTGACGGGACCCGTCACGAAGAACATGCGCGAAGCGCTCGAGCGGACCTACGCCGCAACGCCCGATCCCAAATGGGTCGTCGCCGTCGGCGATTGCGCGGCGGACGGCGGCATCTTCGCTGGGAGCTATGCCTGCATCGGCGGCGTGTCGGCCGTCGTGCCCGTCGATCTTCACATCCGCGGCTGCCCGCCGAGCCCCACCGCGCTCTTGCAGGGGCTCGTGGCGCTCCTCGAAACGCAGGCGAAAATTCGTTCTTAATGCGGGCGCTGCCTTGCCGTCGTCGTGCATGGCGTCCCCGACTGGGTGAGGCGGATGCGCGATTGATCGGGTGAATCAATCGTCTGCCGAACGGACCTGTGATCCCCAGATTAGGAATTTTGTGCTCTATCCAGCTGAGCGCGGGGATGTATTGCTCCCGCGCCTTTAAGCTTACGCGGCGCTCCAGAATGGACCGCGGCGCCTTCGGCTGACCCATGCCGAGCGAGCGCTCGATTTACGTTGCACCGCGATAGTGGGCGCCCGCTGTCTCCGGGCCCGCGTCAAAGGGCACGCCACGCCTCGCGCCAGCTCGCCGGTGCTGTTCTTAACCGAACTCGCCTCGACGTGCAGATGTTTGAGTCACGCAGCATCGCGATGTTCATCAGCAAAAGCCATCGCCCAATGAATGGACGCTGACCAAATTTCTGTCGCCGCCAATTAGCGCCTCGGCGACAGCCGGGCAAACCCTCGCTCTCGCACCACCAATTTCAAGTTTTGCGACATCGGAGGTCGCGTTGCGGCCGCGGCGATAGCCCTCCCTTGTGCGCCGTGCTGGCGACGCGGCAATGGAGTTCACCGGTAGCTGGCACAGGTTCTGCAGTTGGTAACTCATTCGTTAATGGCTGTGCCGCTATGCGGCTCTTCCCTGGTTAGCCTATGCTTAAGAGTTGGCTCCTTCCACTGTCGGCTGGAATTTCCGCTTTTGCATTTACCTTCAGCGCTTCTGCCGGCACGACCGTGGAATTGTTCGGCGGCCCAAGCTTTCTCCGCAAAGACACGGCTTCAATGATCGTGAGCACGACGACCAGCGGTGTGCCGATCGCATGGAATACCGATGTCACGTTGACCCCGCATACGGGGTACGCCGTCGGTGCGATCGTCGGCTACCAGTTCAAGAACGGCTTGGGGCTTGGCCTCGAGGGCACGTTCCGGCGCGCGAGCATCGATGTGAGCGGAGCGGCAACGGCTACTATTCCAGTGCCGGTCCCACAGACGGTCACCACGGCGATCAGCAGCAAGGCCGACGAGAAGGTCTTTGCGCTGATGATGAATATCTCATACGAGATTCCTGTGGGTGGTCCGGTTTCGGTGTATGTCGAGCAAGGCAACGGCGTGGCGTGGAACAACGCAACGCACTTCGGGTGGCAGATCGGAGCAGGTCTCAACATTGCTCTCGGCAAGAAAACCGCGCTGTCCATCGGCTGCCGCCACTTCGATGGAGGCGGTGTCGATCTCGGGAACGGAGGCGAGGCCAAAGTCGCGTCAGACGAAGTGAAGGTCGGCATCAAATTCAAGATTTGACCGGACCAACTGCGGACAGAACGCGCCGCATTGGAAATTCACGGTTGCGCGCCCGGCTTCCAAGGCGGGCGGACCCGATGTCCAAGCAAAGCACTCGGCGTCGTTAGATTGCTCTGATGACCAGGCTTCAGCCGACGGCGGCGGTCGGCGTCGCATCCGGTGAGACGGTAGCGTCACACGGGACCGCGGCGCATATCGCGCCGGAACGCTCGCTAAAGCAGACGACTGTAAAGCTCATTGAGGCGTCTCTTGTAGTTTTCCCGCGAGAACAGCGCGGCGCGCTCAAGACCTTTGTGCGCGAGCTCCCTCCGGAGATTGCTGTTTCCGTCGAGGGCCCGGATTCCTTCCGCGATCTCGCGGCAATCATAGGGATCCACGAGCAAGGCCGCATCGCCGGCCACTTCCGGCAAGGATGCTTGCGTCGACGTGAGCACCGGCGTGCCGAGCTTCATCGCCTCGAGAACGGGAAGCCCAAATCCCTCATAGAGCGAGGGAAAGAGCACGGCCTTGGCGCCCTTGATCAGGCTCACCAGCAACGGAAATGGTGCGTAGTCGATGTGGATGATTCGATCACGGGTGTTGGCATTCAACAAGCGTAGCTCCTGCTCTGCCTTCCAGGCTCGCTTGCCCACCAACACCAATGGTGCTTCGATTTTGCTGCTCAGATACGCCTCGATCAGACGACCGATGTTCTTCTTGGGCTCAATCGCACCGAAAAACAACATGTAGCCGCGATAAGGCAAATTGAAGCCTGCCACCTCGCGTTTCACCACATCCTCCGGCTTTTTGGCGTATTTCTCCGGAATATCGACGGCCTGATAAGTGTTGGTGACACGATCCTCGGACACACCGAGAAGATTGATGATGTCCCTCTTCGAGCACTCCGAGACTGTGACGATGTGATCGGCCTTGCGGGCGATGTGTCGGAGCAGCCGGAAATACCGGCTCTTCACGTCGAGCGTCGTGTATGGCAGTCGTAGAGGGACGAGGTCGTGAACAGTGTAGATGTTCTTTACGCCATCCAACTTGATCGGCAGAGGGTAGGTCCAATGCATGAGGTCAGGCCGGATTGGCAAAGTCACATTGAGAGGCTTGCGGACCAAGTCGAAATAATCTTGCGCCCGAGAAAAGAGCATCGGAACGTTCCATATCTGGTCGAAATAGGGCAAACGCGCTTGGAATGGCGTCGCTATCACACGACCAGTCACGGGAATTGAGCGAGCCCGCAAGCCGCATAATGATGTGAAAAGCCGCTTGGCCGACTGGTTTAGTCTGACGAGTGGATGCTGCGGACGCATATTGGAGTCAAAGAATGCGATCTCCCGCAGAAGCGGGTTCCGTGGCGAAGATCGCATTCCATAGAGCACATGCACCTCATGCCCCAAGTCATGGGCTGTAAAGCTGAGATTTCGCGCATAGGTCGCGACACCGGTGCCGGCCTCGAGACTGAGATTGTAGCCGTCGATGGCGATTTTCTTCCGGCGCGTGGAACACGATGCGGACTCATCGAGAGTGTCCGCGCATGGAAGCTCGACCTTTGCTGGAATGACGTTCAACATTGCGGGCCTACCAAGGACCGTGCTACCAGCCATGAATCCGAAAACCCCCCAATGGATCGGTCAGCGCATAAACTCGAGCATCGCCGGCATCATCAGGATGCCCGGGGCGCACCACCCCGATTGCCTTGGCCGCAGGCGCCGCCGGGCTGGACCTCCTCATGGATAGAGCTTTCGATTTAACAGAAAGGAAATAATGAATTGAATCTTAGACCGAGATCCCGGTCCGACGAGTTCCTTACAGGCGCGGAGCGCGTTAAGGATTAGCGAAGAACGTCCCGCACGAACGGGATAGTCTCCAGGGCCTTCTCCGTCGCTCGCTTGAGATCGTCTTCCGAAATCGATGGCAGACGGCCGTGCGCGAACATGTCGATCTTCGCCTTCAAGGCATCGGCACTGTAGTCGGCGAGTAGTATGAGATTATCGCGAAGCGAGGGGATGCTTTCTGTAATCAGCCGATCGATCTTGGTTCCGCGGGACGATACCGCAATGACGGGCTTTCGTGCCAAGCACGCCAAGATGAGTCCATGCAGGCGCGATGTGAGAATGAGGTCGGCTTCCAAGTATTGACGCAAGCCGTATTCGACCGGTGCGTCATTTGGATCGATGATTTCCACATCGGTTGACGCCCGGACGCTTTGGTAGAAAGCCAAGTCGTCTCTGACTTTGGACGAAAAACTTCAGATCGAATTCCGTTGAGAATGTCGAAGCAAACCACCGGTTCACGTCGCCGAAGCGCGTCGAGAGCCGCGGCGGATCCGGCCGATTTTATCGCGCCAAGACGCTGCGGATCGGAGAGCGAAACCAGCACGCGCGGTTTCGTGCGCGCTGCCGGGGGCGGCATTTTTCCTGCAATCGCGTCCATGTGTGGGCCGAGCGAAAAGGCGAGGTCCTGCAGAGTATGGACGGCGCAGGTCACACCCACCTCTTCGGTCAGCACGCGCGTGCTCTCCGCGTCGCGGGTGGTTAGCGCCCGCGCAGGTGCTCAACGCGCGACGAAAAATGTCCCTGCCCAGAGGCGTTGAAATCCCCTGCACGCCTTGGCCTAGGCAGATGGTTTTTGTAGCCGCCTTTGCTGCGAGCGCAACCGGCTGCATGTAGTTCACAACATTTTCCAGGCTCCCGTCGTAAAGCAAGCCGCCCGCTCCGATCACCAAGCAATCAATCGATGTGAGCGCCTCCTTTTCCACGGGCGGCGCCAAGACCCGAACAGTGGAGCCCTCGATCGCCCGAAGAAGGATATTGCGCGTCGCAAGCGTGAGAAGATCGTCGCCAAAATTTCCCATTCTATTGGCGGACACGATTGCGATCCGTTTGCCGTCGCCGATTGGGAGATCCGGACGGGGCTCGTGCCGCTGCCAACGATCAAAGAACCACGTGTTGTCAGCTTGAGAGCCGGCGCTTTCCGACGTTCCGTTCTCAATGTACCGATCAAGAACGGTGATGTGCTCGGATGGACCTTCTTGTTTATGAGGCAGGTTTCTGGTCAGGATTACAAATACGCTGTTTCCATATACATAGTCCCCGGCCCGTCGAAAGGCGAAGAGGAGATCGAAGTCGTAGTGACCCAAGAGCCCCTTGTGCACGACCAGGACGTCGGGCGGCGCGGGTTGATCGAAAAGGGAATAGATCATGGGCTTGAAGGATTGCGACAACTGCCCGAATTCGAGAGGCGCGAGCGCATGTTGCGACAGAAGCCCCGCGTCAATGCAAAATCCCGCAGCGCTCGCCCAGTGGTCGTCGCCCCACGGAAACTGCGGCATTCGTTTGCTCAATGGTCGCGTCATGAGTGCAGATCGATCGCTCGTCTGACCACAGGATTGCCGGCAGTCGTTAATGGAGTTTGCAGCTCTTGCTCATTTCCAGTTGCGCGTAAGCTCTTCCGACGGCGGTCAGGCCACCCTCGTCGTCGAATAACAGCGAAGGCCTAAGGGATTCTTTCTTTGTCGTTCCGCCAAACCAGGCATAGCGCTCGACATAGTCCCGCCGCTCGAGCTCGGGAACGACTTCCTTCATGAAGCCGATCACGTCGGTTTCCGTGAAGCGATTTGGCGTGCCAAATTTCGTCGACTTCCAGTCCGCCACGGCAAATTCCGTGACCCAGACCGGAAGCGTGTAAAACTCGTGGACGCGGTCGATTAAAGCGAGGAAACGATTGCTGTCGGGGCCGCCATACCAGTGAACGGCGATGAAGCCGATATTGAGCTTCCGGCTCGCGGCTTCGGCCATGAACGTCTGCATCCATGGATCAAATGGACGCGCGGGCGCCGGCGAACTGACCCGGTTGCAAGGCTCGAAACAAGCGGCCACTCAGCAACCACCTCCCCGACGCTCCGATTTGATTGATTCTGCGAAGTCCGGTTCGTTGTAGACGAGCAAAGCCGGTGGCGCGGGTTTGACTTGCCTCGCCGCAGAGGACACCACTGCATTGACCTGGGACTTGCTTCCCCAAAGCATTGGGACAAAGCACCCAGACAGCGACTCCGCAGAAGTGGATAGTTGCCAATTGTAGTACCAGGCCACGTTGAGCGCCGTGACCCGCGTTCCCGCAGGATCCGCGATCGCGACGCCCTTTTTCTCGCTGCCCCAACTCGGCTGGATGAGCGTAAGGAAAAGAGCGAGCGCCGCCAGCCCGGAAAATCGCGCAGCGCGGAGAAGGCCGCGTCCGGGCTCGCGCCTATTTCCGCCAGTCGCTCGTGATGTCAAAGGGGGCGGCTTCCGCGAGTGCATCGAGATCGATTTGCCGTCGCGCCACAGTGAACTTGCGAGCCGTGTCCGCAAGCGTGATCCGCGTTCCTTCGGCCAATAGAACGGGCGCCTCGGGTTCCAGGCCGACGGACAACATGTAGTCGTGAAATTTCGTGCCGTCTCCGGCCAAGGGCTTTTCGGCGTCGGGGACCTCGCACCACGTCGCCGGGATGCCATAGGCATGGCTGACAATCAGCCCGTGCAAGGACGTGCTGAGAATGCGCTCGCAGCTGTTCATTTCGTCGATGAACGCTTCGATGCCCTCAGAGCCGTTGCACATGACCGAGATCAGCTTGACACCATCGTCCACCTCGAGATCCTGCGCATTGGCGTGGTGCAGGATGAGGCCGAGCTCATGGGTCTTTTTCGTGGACTTCGGTGTGTAGAGGCTTGGAAGGAACCAGGCGGGATCGCCGAGGACCCACGGGCACGTGCCGCCACTCTCAATGACAAGCTTACGAGTCAAAGGGCCCCGTACCGCGCTGAATTTTGCCTTTGGATTCAGGCGGTCGGACATGCGCGGCGTGCCTGATCCCCAAACCACGCTGTTCTCGTTGGCGAATTTGATGACAGATCCGATCGCCAGAATTCCCTTGCCGCGCGGAACGAAGCGCGGAGGTTTTCCGCTCAGCTTTTCGACGATATAAGGGTTCAAAATGTCGCCAAAGTTGCCGGGATAGGGCGTTTCCATCCACCACAGCGCCGGTCGCTCGGCTTCCGCGAGCCCCAGAGCTTGGGCGCGCTTATCCAGACCGATGCGCACAAGGCGACTTTGCGCCCATGCTTGATCCGACTGCGTTCCTCGAGCGACAAGATCGAGGGCTATCGCCTCGGCTCGATCCAGGTTCCCGGCATCAAGCTCCGGAGTCCGCGAGAAAGCGCCGAGCATGGTTGACTTCGAAGACCTGGCCTTGGAAACGCCGCAGCAAAAGGAGGGCCTGGGGCAATTTTCCGGCGCGCCGTAGTGCCCGCGCGACCCTGTAAGCCATTGCCTCGCTCTTGGGATCGAGATCAAAAGCGGCGTGCAAAAAGCCGAGCTGGCGCCTTGAATTCCGCGTCTTGCGTGCCTCATGCAGGAGCACTGCTCTCCGACGCGTCGGGGTGAAGAGCTCCGGTTCGTGCTGAACGGCATGCTTCTTGAAAAGGGAGACATTCCCGCTGCTGCCAAAATAGAAAGTGCTCCCGGCGGGCGCGGGCCAGTCAAAGCTGACCGAGTTCGGCGGAACCAGCAATAGGGAAAGCTGCGTGCTCGAAGCGAACCCACGCCTCCTGGAGAAAGAAATCATCCGTCGCCGAGAGTTCCGACTCCGACTCGATTTCGCACATGAGCTCAAGAAACGCCTTCGTCTTCGGCGTGTTGTTGAAGAACAGAACCGAAGGTTGAAAAAAGCGCGCGCTGGCCTGCGGATCAAACTCACGAATGTATTTGAAGCCGCGAAGCAAGATGGCAAGGTCGAACCCGCTGCTGTCGAAGAAATCCGGCCGTCTCAGCAAGCGACAATCGACATCCAGCCAGAGCAAGGGTCGATCATGCTTGCGCAGCATGTCCGAGATAGAACGGAATCTTCTTCCGGCAAGTGTCGATCCAGGTCTGACCGGGCGCCAACGACAACTCGACGATATCGCAATCGATCCCGAGCCTGCGGCAATCTTCGCGCAAGCGAACGGCAGCGTCGAAGTAGTAGGAATCGCCGCAGCAAAAGCTGATGACGACCGGCCGTTGCAAAGATGCGCTCGGCTCTGTCAGCTCCGCGTTGTTTGCGTGCTGACGCGCCGTTGAGTACTCGTTGATAGCCGCAAGCGTCACTTTTGTGCAGCCCCCCAAGGGCTTAGGGACCCGAGGTCCATGCGCGTTCGGCACCTTGGCAGGCGGTGCTTAAGAAAGTCAGAATTCCAGCGAGCCGAGACGGCCTGGAACTTCACCCCTTGCCTTCAAGCGGGAATCGCTGGCCAGAACTTTCCAAGACCCGTAAAGCGCCGCCGAGAACCGGATATCGTCGAGGGCAATGATGGCGCGTCTATCAGCAAGCGACACCGGCCGCCCGGCATCAGAATGGGCTTTCCTGCTCAAGCTCGCTTGTCTCCTCGAGATCAAGATTGTCGACCGTGGCGGGCGGTTCGTCCGCACCAAGCGAGAGAAAATAGCGCAGGCCCTCGCGGGCCTCGTCGAAGAAGTGAATTCTCTGATCATGAAGCACGCCAACAGCGTCGCAAAACTGGCGTACGACGTTCGTATTGCCCGTCACAATGACGAGGCCGGCGCGCGTCCTCAGCTCCTGGACATACACCTTGCATTTCTCCCGAAAATTGGGCGGGCCACCGATGATCGTGCCGTCCGCCACATAGATGTCGAAGGGCAGAGCATAAGAAGCAGAAAGGATGAAACGCCCGCGCTTTTCGCCGGAATAGCTCGCCAGCGGCTCATGGAGAACCTTGCCGAGGCCGCTGAACTCGCTGACGAACGTGACGACTTCGTCGATGTCGACGCCGTAGAGCCGCGCGAGGAAAGTCACGTTCTCCAATCCGGACATGTGGCGGCTCATGCCGCCCGTGTATCCAATCGGGAAGGAAACCGAGCAGTGCCGCCTTATCGTGCCGCGCGTCGGCGCGACGGCGCCCGTCAGGAGCTTGACCAGTGTGCTCTTGCCGCTTCCACGATGACCGAGAATGCCGACGGATCTGTTCCGCGGAAAGGAGATGCTGACGTCGTCGAGGACGCAATGCGGGTGGCGTGACGTGCGCCCGTTGACGCGCGTCACGCGATCGAAAACGATCCCGTCATATGACTCTGTTCTCATCAGGCGTTCTTCCTTGCGGTTCGCTCAAGGGCGAGGCCGAGAAGAATGGCGGCGAGCGTCACTGTGAGAATGTAAGCTGGACTGAATGTGAGGGTCGGATAATCGCGAAACAACCCAACACGGAACCAAATGATGCCGTGCAATAGCGGATTCCACCAAAGAACGTCGCGGATCGGCGTGGGCATGAAGTCGATCACGTAGAATATGTTGGAGAAGAAGATCAGCGATTTCGCGATCACGCCCCAGATCATGGGCCATGCGCCAAAAAACGTGGACAGGGCCGAATTGCACAGGCCAACGCCGAACGCCATCAGTGACAGAACGATGATCGAGAGCACGAGCTCGCCGTAATCGTAGGGCACGGCATCGCGTAAGCCCACGCACCATGCAACGAAAAGGACGAGACTTCCGATCAAGATGATCGTGCACAGCTCGACCACGAGGGACGCCAATGCGACATCCACGGCACTTACGACCCCCAATGGTCTTAGCGGCTGGGCTCTATTGATGGCTGACATGAGCCGTGAAGCGACGTGAGTGAAAAGGAAATAGGGCAATACGCCGGAAAACAGGAACAAGAACAGGCTGGTGCCGAAATCCGCATGGCGATTGATGAAGGAAAAGATCAAATACATCATCAAGAGCTGAAAGCACGGCTGCAGGAGGATGAGCAGGTAGCTCATGCGCGAGCGCGGCGCGCGGGTCTCGATCTCCCGCAACATGAGCGCCGCCCACACCCCAGCTTTGTTGCTAAGCTTCATCGCAATCTTTCGGAATATGGATCATTCGATCCAATATGTTGCGTCCATCTGATCGCCCCAGCGGGGGACGGTTCCTTTGTTCTTGACCTTGGCGATGTTCGAGTAGTCTTCGCAAAGCGTCATGTACCAGACATGCCGTTCGCGTGTTCGCGGCAGATACACTTCCTTGGCATACACGCCGTCCATGGGGAGCGGCTTGACCATGAAAGCCGGCGAAATCTTTGCGGGCTTCACATAAGAGCCGCTGCAGCGGCCGGAGCGATAGAGCGCCTCCGCAGCCTCGCGCGCGGGTCTTTTCGTTCTGGGGTTCACCCAATCGCTCCGGGCCCATTTTTCCCAGCGCGTGAGACCGAATTCCCGGGTCCAATAGGTGCGCTCGACCTGCTCGGCTTTGCCGGGCGAATCGCCGCGCGCATCGCCGCGCGAATAGTGATCGGAAATGAGGGAGTTGAGCGTGAGACCGGACTTATAAACGAACGCGTCGCGCACCCAGGTTGTCAAAGCGCGATTGACGCGGGTGGGACAGGAAACTCTTGAGAGGTCAGGCCTTCCCGTTTCGAGCTTGGAGGCGAACAGCGCATAGTCGAACGTGCCGCGAAAAGAAGGCAGCGTTCTCGGCCCAATCACCCAGCCGCGCGCATAGCGCAAGGACGAATGCGGATGGGAGGAGCACTTCGAGCCCACAAAGCTCGAAAGATCGACCGGGCTCCAGCTCCCCATGATGAAGCCGTATTGGTCGTCATACCACTGGATGGAGCCGCCATCGTCCGGATTGTTGAGTGTGCCGAAGGGAAGGGCTGAGCCGCCCTTACCCGGGCAGCTTCCGTCGACGCCGTGATTGTAAAAGCTCACGATTCGCTTGACCCCCCCTTTCACCACCGGAAAATTGTCCTTCAAAATCGTGCCGAGACGCGCGGCGCAGGGGGCGTTGTTTGCCGGAAAATTGTGCAGATGATAAGGCGCGATCTCGTTCGGGCGAATGTCGCGGTGCCGTTCGCACCCCGGATCGGTGGGAGAAAGGCCCGACAGCACGCGGTCGCGTTGATCGACGCACACATCCATGATCATAAAATCGCGAATGTCGTCGCGCGCATCGGGACGGGAAAACGAAAACGCTGCCGTCACGCAACCGACCGCGGCAAACGCCAGAGCTCCCAACGCTGTTCCCACATTCATGTCATCACTGCGCAAAGCGCTTGAAGGCCGGGCACTACGCCATGTGATCGCGGATCGAGTAGTAGAGCAGCGTGCCGATCCCCCAGATTACGAATGCCGTAATGAACACGAGAATCGTTCCGATGATCGGCCGCGGATAGAGTGCGGCCTTGGCGATGGTCGGCTTCACATAGGGCTCGAGATAGGCATGCTGAACCAGTGCATCCGTTCGGGCCTGCGCGAGCATCAGCATCATGCTGTTGTAATTCATCATGGCAATGTTGCGTTGGTCCTGAACGGCCTGATACTCGTTCATGGCGGCGGCGATCGACACGCCCTTTGTGTTGGCGCCCTGACTGATGTCGCCGTTGCCGATCTGGCGGGAGACCTGTGCAACTTGCTGTTCGGTGCTTTGTATTTGCGACTTCAGATAGACGAGGTTTGGCGCATCGGGCTCGAGATACTTCTCGAGCACCGAATATTGCGCGCGCATCGCCGCGAGATTTTGCTGGAGCGTCGCGGCCAGGGCCATCGTCGCCGAACCGTTGAGGGCCGGGTCGATGCTTTGATGCTCCGTGCGAAACTTGCGCTCGCTGTCCAAGGCCTTCTGCAAGCGCTGCTCGGCGAGCGTCAGTCCTTCCTCCGCGAATTTGATGGCGTCGAGCCGTGGTCGCTGCGCCTGCTGATTCACCAGTTTTTCGCTCAAAGTCACCAGGGCCTGAGCAATTTGCAGCGACTCTTTGGGGGAATAAGCGTTGACCTTCGCACTTGCCAAGCCAGTCGTGGGATCGAACCAGGCATCGATGATGAAATTGCGCCAATACCGCGTCAGACTTTCCGATGAGCCGTCGTACCACCAGAAACGGTGTAAGAGATCGACCTTCGAATTGTCGAACATTGCGACAAGGTCCAGTTCTTTCTGCAGATCTAAGACGACCTGTCGGCTCAGCAGATAATCGATCACCATGTAGTTGGCGACAAAGAGGCTGGTGTCTGCACCGGAACTCACCGGGGACTGCGCCAGCGTGCTGCTGCCGCCGCTTCCTCCCGAGGAGCTGGAATTCAGCGTCGTGCTTTGGACGGAAAACCGGAACTCCGTCACATACTGGTTCGTGGCGAAGAGAAGAAGATAAAGGAAGGCGGCGACCGTGGGCAGGACCACGACGAGGAGGAACGCGTTCTTGCGAGTGCGGTAAGGTGAGAGGGCGTGTACACCTTCACGCACCCACTCTTGAACCTGGAACCGTTCATGAAATCGACAAGGTTCTTGCTCGCCATCCGGTGCGCTTCGAGTGCCCGTGGCAATCAAAGCTTTATGATCCAGGCCGCACGGATCATAGTTAGGAGAATGCTTGCCAATTGGTAAAAGAGCGACCAATTGCCCGACCGTGGGGAGGTCGAAAAAGGGGCGAGCGGCCGCTTTGTCCGGGCCGCAGGCTCTTGTGCGCCAACGAAGAAATGGAAACGTTGACGCTGTGTTATGGGAGGGAGGTGCTACGCTTCACGTCATAAAAGATGCCCGTTCCTCCCCGAATGAGGCTGAACAGCTTCTGCAGCTGCGGGCCTTGCGCCTGTGCGATCAAGATAATGTCTTTGTCGCGAATCGTGACTTTTTGAGCGAGAAAGTAACCTGACGCATCACTCATGTTGATCCGATACAAAATGGGGACGAACACGTCTGCTGTTTCGCCGTTGCCGGCCTCTGGCGCTTTTGAACCGCCGCGAACGCTGTCGGCGATCGCGGGGGCCTCGTAGCGGAAGAGATATATCCCCCTGAGATCGCTCAACGCATCGATGGGCCCTCCTGCGCGGGCCAGGGCCTCCGCGAGCGTGATGCGCTCCGCGTTGAAATCGTACTGGTCGACTCGTGCGGAGGCGCCAAGCACAGTGAAGGTGAGCGGATTTCGCGTGACGAAAATCTTGTCCCCGCTGTGAATGGCAATGTCGTTGTTTGCGGGATCCGCAAGCAAGGCCAGCATCGGAACGTCACGCGCGACATTGTCACGTATGATCCGAATGCGGGACTCATAGGCGGGATGCTTCGTGCCGCCTGCCTTGGCGAGAATATTCAACAGGGTCTCGTTTTGGAGCGATAGGGGAACGGTCCCTGGCACGTTCACATCGCCGCCGACGATGGCGACGTTTGACACGCTGTTCTCGAGCGAGACGATGACCTGGGGCTGAATGGCCTTGCCCACGAGACTCCGCCCAATCTTGCGTCCAGCATCCGCCAGAGATCGGCCGGCAATGTTGACCCGACCCACATAAGGGATCACAACCCGCCCGTCTTTTCCGACCACTTGCGGCGGCAAGACCGTAGAACGCCCGGCAAAGCCTGGCATGCCCGATCCCGGCTCGGCACTGACGGCGGGCTCGTAAATTGTGATCGCCACAACATCGCCGGGACCGAGGACATACTGGGTCGGCTCTTGTGTGCCTTCGAAGGCATCGCGCAGTCCGGGCCCAACCTCATCAGCAATGACGCCGGCGACCTGCGGCGTCACTTGCACGATATCGAACTTGACCTCGTTTCCGCCGAGAACTTTGCCCTCGAGCTTATTGGCCGTGGGAGCCGAGCGGGGCAATATGCAGCCTGTCAACAGGAGACAGAAGATAACTGGCCGAGCCCAGCTCATTTTCGCGGCCCCAGAGGTTAGATCGGCAGCCGGAGCGGCCCCTGCATTCGATCTTGCCGTACGAGTTCCGCGACATCGTGCTGAAACCTCAGCCCCCTGATGAGCGGGTGCTCGAACACCGTTTGTCCCTGCGGTGCCGCCAAGAGCTTCAGCTCGAGAGGCAGAGCTGCCATGAGCGCGTCTTCGTCCGTCGACACGGGCTGCCAAGCTTCGTCGATCGCGCGAATCAAGGCGTCCCAATCGGTGTATTCACTACGAGGCTGCACATAGACGCGCAACCTGTCCAGCCCAAAGCCCCGATACAGGTCGATGAATCTCAGATCGAGCCCGGACCCGACGGTGAGCGGCACTGTGGCGGGCCCACGCGTTTCGCCATGGGGGGCGAAATAAAGGCAAGGGATGCGATAGCTCTCGGCAAGAACCATGCCGTGCAAACTCGTCGAGACGATCCGCTTACACGCGAGAATGTCGTCGATTCGGCGGCGCATGGCCTCCGACGAGATCGACGTCACGGTGTTGATAAGCGCGACGGCATGGGAGAGATCGCCGGGGATTAGATAGCGCAGATGGGAGGGCAGAGGGTGGGCTTCCGTCGCGCGATCGGCAAGCTCGGAAAGATGCAAGATAACACCGAGCTCCCGGCGTTTTTCGACCGCCGGTCGATAGAAGCGTCGCAAGAGCCAGATGGGATCGCCGTAAACCGCATCGGAGGCCGGCGGGCCGCCGCGAAGAAGGGCGTGAGAAATCGGCCCCCGTGTCGCGCATAAGATCATTTCCGTATTCGCCGGCGGCCGGTACGGCACGCGCTGTTCGGCGGGAGCCCCAGGGTTGCGGACATTCGAGCTTCCGCTGCCCCAGAACCAGACGACACCCCTCTCCATGCCGTGTCCGATAGTTCCAGCCGCTGCGAGACGGGGACGCCCTGACCGCGCCGGAACACGCTCGATGGGCAGGCCGCAACACAGCGCCACAATGACCGGGCTCAGCGCGTCGCCGAGGTTGAGATAGTCCATGGCCCGCGTGCTGCCCGCCCAGGAGAGCGGCACGCTTCCTGCGTCGTTGACGATGGCCTTGAGCGCAGAAAACGCGTTCCTTCCGGTCACGCGGGGGTCACGCGTTGAGGCGGAGTGGAAGGGCGGCGGATCAGCATGCGCTTGGCCCGGACAATCGCGCGCAGCCGCTCAACGGGGCCCTGCTCTCGAAAGCAAAGGCTTTGGCATCGGCCGACACATCGATTTTTCTTGTGGCGCCATGCACGTCTCAGCTCTTGAACGAGATCGCGGTTACGATGGGCTCTGCAAAGAGCAAACGGTCGCGGGCAACGGGCAGGGGACGCGGCGGCAGCGGAAAAGCGTTGATTAAACGCTCTTCGTCGAGCGTCTTGGGCGTCCAAAGCCGATCGATCTCGACGCACACGTCCTCCCAATCGGTCTCGATCGCGCGCGGCTGGCGATAAAGGAAGAGCTCGGGCTCGCGCAACCCGAGATAGAGATCGGTGAAGCGGAGGTTGATATCGTCATCCGGGCCGAGGGCGACGCGTGCCGGACCCGCCTTGCGGCCGCGGGGCGGAAAGTAGAGGCAGGGAATGCCGTAGCTCTCGGCGAACACCATACCGTGCAGGCTCGTCGAAACAATTCGCTTGCAGGAGAGGATATCATCGAGACGCTCGCGCATAGCGCTCGGGGAAATCGCCGTCACGGTGTTGATCAGCTTAACCGCCTTGGCGAGATCGGCCGGGATGCGATAGCGCCGATGGCTCGGCAGGGGATGCGCCTCGGTCGCACGGTCGCAAAGCTCGGACAGATGCAGGATGACGCCGAGCTCGAAGCGCTTCTCGAGCTTCGGCCGATAAAACCGCGGCAAGAGCCAGACCGGGTCGCCGAAAACCGCCTCGGGCCCCGGCTTTGATCCGGTCAGGATCGTCCACGACACGGGCCCCCGCGTCGCGCGCACATGGAACACCGTGTCGGAAGGGACGGAAAAGGATCGGCGCTCCTTCGCGGCGGCGAGCGGGTTGCTGAAGCGCGAGCTACCCGTACCCCAGATCCAGACTTCGCCGCCACGCAAGGAGTGGCCGATCGTGCCGACGGCGGCAAGGCGGCGCGCATCTGATTCGGCGTCGACATGACGAACCTTGCGGCCGCTGACCGCGGCCACCACCACTGGGCTCAAGGCATCGCCCAAATTGATGTAGCTCTGATCGCTGCCCGCGGCTGCCCAGCACAGAGGAATTGTGCCATCCGGATCAGCCAATCTTACGCTTGCGTGTTTCACCAATCGCGTGTCCTCGCTTGCCGCGCTCGGCGTGTCAATAGCTCAAGCTCGAATGCGATGACAGCGGCAAAAAACTAAACGATTTGCTTGTTTGGTCCTTGCGCGCGAGACGATGGCAGGACGGTGACCCCGGCGAATCGGCTGCCAATTTGATCCATTCGGATCAGAAACGCACGCAAACTGGTTAAGTCCCACTAAGTCCGTTCGATGATGCATTAGCTCATTTACACGGAATTCACGTCCATATGTTGAACTAAACTCAAATCACCGGGGTATGTAACGCAAGTAATAAAGCGTTGACGGAGGCGTGCAGTGCGGGAATTTCCCTCAATCGCCCGCGCGGATTCGTTTCAGAGTGAGACAAACACCGAAGGCGCGCGCGAGGCGGCGGCGGCGAGCCGGCCCATTGCAGCCTGCCTCGGCATGTCTTTTTGGAAGCAGCGCCGTATCGGCGAATTCCTTCGCTGCCAGGATGGCGAGCCTGTCTTCTGTCGCACGAGCGCCGAGGCCATTGGCGAAGCGCGTGCCCGCGGCGGCGCCATCGGCGTATGGGCGTCCCAAGAGCCGCCCGACCTTGCCGCCAAGGCCCAGGCGGCGGGCGTGCCCATCGTGCGGGTGGAGGACGGCTTTCTGCGCTCGGTCGGGCTCGGCGCAGACTTCGTGCAGGCGGTCTCCATCATCGCCGACAGCCGGGGAATCTATTACGATCCTGCCGCGCAGAGCGATCTCGAGGTCATCTTGACCGAGACGGACTTCGGCGCGGCGCTGATCGCGCGCGCGCGAACCCTCATCGAGCAGATCGTTTCCCGCGGCATATCCAAGTACAACACGGGAGGCCCCCTGCCTGCGCTTGACGTCCCCAAGGGCGTCCGCCGCATTCTCGTGCCCGGCCAGGTGGAAAACGACCGTTCGATCATCTGTGGCGGCGCGAGCATCCGCTCCAATCTCGAGCTCTTGCGCCGGATACGCGCCGCAAATCCGGACGCCTACATCATTTATAAACCACATCCCGACGTCGAAGCGGGCCACCGCCCCGGGGTCATTCCGGACGCCGAGGCCAGTCTTCTTGCCAATGCGATCGTCCGGCACGTGTCGACCGCGGCCATCCTCGAGGAAGTGGACGAGGTCCACACCTTGACGTCGCTCACAGGGTTCGAGGCCCTGCTCCGCAAGCGCCGTGTCGTGACCTACGGTCAGCCCTTCTATGCCGGTTGGGGGCTCACGACGGATCTTGCACCGCCGCCAAGGCGGCAAAGGCGTCTCTCAATCGAGGAGCTCGTTGCGGGTGCGCTCATTCTCTACCCCCGCTATCTCGATCCGGTGACCCGAGCGCCTTGCGGTCCCGAGCTCATCGTCGAACGCCTGGCGAATGCGGCGCTGTGGCAGCCCGAGCCGCTCGTCCTGCTGCGGCGTCTCCAAGGGGCCTTGAAGCCACACTTTCAATTCTCCCGCGACAAATCGAGCGCAGCGGACGCCCGTACCGACGCCGCGGCGGGACAGCGCAAATTCCTATTCCTCCAGGGTCTTCCGGGTACCTTCTTTTCGAGGCTCGCCAAAGTCTTGCTGGCGCGCGGGCACGGCGTCTCCCGCGTGAACTTCAATGCCGGCGATCGCCTGTTTTGGCGCCTTCCTGGTGCCGTCGATTATCGCGGCGGCGCCGAGAGCTGGCCGGCGTTTCTCGAACGGCTGCTCGTCCAGCGCGCGATCACGGACATTGTGCTCTTCGGCGACTGCCGGCCACTTCATCAGGCGGCAATCAAAGTGGCGACGCAGCGCGATATTCGCGTCCATGTTTTTGAAGAGGGCTACTTGCGGCCGAGCTGGATCACGCTGGAGCAGGGCGGCGTGAACGGCCGCTCGCCTCTGCCGAGGGACCCGCGCTTCTATCTCGAGCAGGCGAAAGATCTTCCTCCTTGGCAGAAGGGCACGCAGATGGGCGGCAGCTTCCTGCGCCGCGCCACGGAAGATGTTTTGTACAATGTCGTGTCGACGTTTCTTGCGCCGCTCTATCCGCGCTACCGCAGCCATAGGCCTTGGCATGCCTTCATCGAATATGCCGGATGGCTCTGGCGTTTCGTTCAAGCACGAAGCAGAAGGCGCCGGGCCGCGGAAGGAATCCAACGGCTCTTCGAAGAGGACAAGCCGTACTTCTTCTTCCCCCTGCAGCTCGACTGCGACAGTCAGATCCGGCACCACTCCTCCTTTGGGCGCATGCGTCCCGCCCTCGAACATCTGATCGCGTCCTTCGCCCGCCATGCGCCGCCCGAGCACATGCTCGTGCTGAAAGAGCACCCGCTCGACAATGGGCTCACGAATTGGCGTGTGCTGACCCGGCGTGTCGCAGAGGCGCATGGGTTGAGCGAGCGCGTGATTTATCTCGAGGCCGGAATTGTCGAAAGCCTCATCAAGCATTCGAGCGGCGTGGTGACGGTCAACAGCACGGTGGGGCTTCTTGCGCTCAATTACGATCGCCCGGTCATTGCGCTGGGGCATGCGATCTACGATATGCCCGGCCTCACCTTCCAGGGGTCGTTGGACGACTTCTGGGCTGGCGCGTCACAGCCGGACTCGGCGTTGCTCGACGCGTTTCGCCGAGTCGTTGTGGATCGCAGCGTCATTCGGGGCGGGTTCTTCAGCGAAGAAGGGCTCGACACCGCCGTGCAAGGCGCCGTCGCGAAGCTCGAGGCCGCGCCGCTTAGCTGGGTGAGCGAGACGCCTGCGAAGACGGCGAATGGCGCCGCAAGCACGAGATTTGCGGATTCGGCCCCCATCGCCGCCTACGCATCCGGGCAGATTTATGTCTGAGTTTTGGGTGAGAATGGGCATAGGCCTCGCGCTCGCGCTCGCGGGTTGGCTCGTCGCGCGGAAAGTGGCGGCCGCGCCCTTTCGGCGTCCCGCGGCGTTGGCGTTTGACGTCGCCCCGGCGGTTGTCCTGTGGCTTTTGTTTGCGGCGGCGTCGGCAAGACCGCTCCTCGCCGGCACCATTGTCGCTGCGCTCTTGTCGGGTTTCGCGCTCGCCGATTGGGCCAAGCGCATCGCGTTGCGGGAGCCCATCGTCTTTTCCGACATTTCGGAGTTGCCGGAGGTCTTCCGGCACCCGCAGCTCTACTTGCCATTCGCGGGAACGGGGCTGGTGGTCGGAGGCGCGCTCGCCGCCGCCGCCGCCGCCCTTGCCGTGATCATCGTCGAGCATCCCCTCTGGGAATGGTCGCCATGGCATCCCTTGATCGCGTTTTCGGTCTTCGGGGGGGTGCATCGCGCGCTCTACCGGTCGTCGCTTTGCCGCCGCATGGCAACGGCCGTGCGACGGCTGGGCGTCACGGGTGATCCCTTTTGCGATGCGGCCGCTCTCGGGCCTCTTGCGCTTCAATTCGCTTACTCGTTCATTGCGCGGGCCGAACGCAGCGAACGGCGCGCCTCGGCGTCGACAATCGCATTTCCTTCCATAGCGACGCCGTCCGCGGTTCGTCCCTCATTGGTCGTCGTCCAATCGGAGTCCTTCTTCGACGCCCGGCGATTTCATCCGGAAATTCCCTCGGAGATCCTGCCGAACTTCGATGCCTGTTGCCGCAGTGCCGTTCAATCAGGCCATCTGACCGTGCCGGGGTGGGGCGCCAACACGGTGCGCACCGAGTTTGCCGTGCTCACCGGGATTTCCGAGCGCGCCTTGGGCTTCGACCGGTTCAATCCCTATTTTGCTTTTGCGCGCGCGCCGGTCGTCTCTCTTGCATGGAGGATGCGTGCCGCGGGTTATCGAACGGTATGCCTGCATCCGTTCGACCGCACCTTCTACGGCCGCCATCGCACACTGAAAAATTTGGGATTTGAGGAATTCCTGGGAGAGGAAGCGTTTGCCGGCGCATCGCGTCGCGGCGCCTATGTGAGCGACGAGGAGCTCGCGCGCTTCGCCGCGGAGATTGTGCAAGGTCCGGGCGCGCCCGTTTTCCTCTTCATCATCACCATGGAAAACCACGGCCCTTGGCATGGTCCCGACGGACCCTGCCGGCGCTACGGATCGCGTTTCGGATCTTCTGCCGGGCAGGGATGGCGTGGCGCTCGGCCGCTATCTCAAGGGACTTATGGGCGCGGACGCCATGCTCGACATACTGACAGAGGCGTTTCGCCGGCAGGCGCGTCCCGGTCAGCTCGTGTTCTACGGCGATCATTTGCCGAGTCTGCCCCGTGCCTTCGAGGCGAAGGGCTTCACCGACAATCGAACCGATTACCTGATCTGGCAAACAGAAGCCGGTGATGGCCCCCGCCGCGATCTCGTGGCCCACGAACTGCCCGGCGCCATTCTGCGCTCGCTCGATGCGCTGAGCAGCCAGCACGATCGTCTGTCGAGTGAGCGGCGGAGATTGGCTGACGTCCCCCTGGTCGCCTCGGCCAGACTGAAGCCCGAGTGGTCTCGGAGACACGCACGGGCCCGGACGGTCTTATGAGCGCGCATGTTCTTCTCGACTTGTCGCGCCTTCTTTGGCGCGCGGGACGGCTCGCTCCCACGGGCATCGAGCGCGTCGAGCTTGCCCATGCCGAGCATCTGATGAACGTGGCGCCCGATCGGCTGAGCTTTGCCGCCATGATGTCCGGGGGACGATTCGGCGCGCTCTCGGACGATCACGCGCGCCTGTTCGTGCGCACGGTTTCCGAGCTATGGAGCGGTCACGGTGCGGCCAGCGCGCGCAGCGCATCCCAGCTTGCCCAGCGCCTGCGCCTCGAGCTTCTTTTGTCAGGCGAAGGCAGGCTTCACGCGCGCGTCTGCGCGTTGGGCGAGCCGGTCACCTATCTCCTCGTCTCGCATCATCATCTCGATCGCGCATCGGTTATCGCGCGCTTGAAGGAGAGAACGGAAGCGCGCTTCGTCTGCTTTGTGCATGACGCCATTCCTTGCGAATATCCGGAATATGCGCGAGCGGGGCACGACCGGCGCCACGCGGTCCGGATGCAAACTGTGGCGCGCCATGCTGATGGCGTCATATTCAACTCCGCTGCCACACGCGATGCATTCGCGCCGTTTCTGGCGCGGGCTGGCCGCAATCCGCGTGCCGTCGTGGCGCCGCTCGGCATCAGTCTGCGCGCGCCGGGTGTTGCGCCGGGGATTTCGTCGGCATCGCCCTATTTCGTTTGTGTCGGCACGATCGAGCCCCGCAAGAATCATCTTCTTCTATTCAATATTTGGCGGCGTTTCGCAAATGACCACGGCACAACGGCACCGCGTCTTCTGATCATCGGTCAGAGGGGCTGGGAGAACGAGAACGTCATAGACATGATGGAGCGCTGCACGGCTCTGAAGGGGCTCGTCGAAGAGCACAGCTCCGTCTCGGACGAGGCGTTGATTCGGCTTATTCGCGGCGCGCGGGCGCTCTTGCTGCCCTCATTCGCGGAGGGTTACGGATTGCCCGTGGCCGAAGCACTCGCCATGAACGTGCCGGTGCTTTGCAGCGATTTGCCTGCCTTGCGTGAGGTTGGCCAGGATGTGCCGGAATACCTGGATCCCTTGGACGGATTAGGCTGGCAGGCTGCGATTCTGGACTACATGACTGACACATCGGCCCGCAGGCTGGCTCAGCTCGAACGCATGACCCATTGGCGCGCGCCCTCTTGGGGCGATCACTTCGCCATTGTCGATGGGCTTCTTGATGCCGTCGGCGCTAGATCGTGGACGTTGAGGACGCAAGCCTTTGTGCCAGCGCCTGCAAATCGACTTTCTCTTCCCTAAGGCGCGCGCTTTCTTCCACTGTAATGGCGAGCGCGCTGCGGATTTGGTCCTCGGTATGCGAGGCGGATAAGAAGAAGCGCAGCCGCGCGGCCCGTTCCGGAACGGCCGGATAAAGGATCGGTTGAACGTTGACGCCGCGGCGGAAGAGAGCATCCGACAGCCGCCCGGCTGAAACCGAGCTCCCGGTGACGAGGGGAACTATCGCATATCCATCCGAAGTGCCCGTGTCGAACCCCTCGGTTTTAGCATTCTCGAGAAACAGGCGTGCATTCGCGTTGAGCCGCCGAACGCGTTCGGGTTCTTCGACACAGCACCTCGAGCGCCGCATGGGCGGCCGCGGCAACCGGCGGCGGCATGCCGACCGAATAGACGAAGCCGGGCGCTGAATATTTCAGATACTCGATGAGCTTCTTTCGGCCTGCGATGTAGCCGCCCGCGCTCGCAAGTGTCTTCGAAAGCGTGCCCATCCAAAGATCGACGCTTTCGGGATCAACGCCGAAATGCTCCGCGATTCCGAAGCCACGCCGGCCCAATACGCCGAGCGAATGGGCCTCGTCCACGAGGATCCAGCAATTATGCCGCTCAGCAAGCTCGACGAATGCCGGCAGGTTCGGCACATCGCCGTCCATACTATAGAGCCCCTCGATGACGATGAGCGCGTTGCTACTGCGCGCGCGATGCTGGGCAAGCAGGCGCCCCGCCGCCTCGACGTCATTGTGCGGAAAGCTCACGCGTTGGGCACCGGAAAGCATCGCTCCGCACAGGATGCTATTGTGAATCAACGCATCGTGCAGAATGAGATCGTTCCGGGAGAAAAGGTGGCCGATGACGGTGACGAACGTTGCGTGGCCGCTTACGAGAACAACGCAATCTTCCGTTCCCAGAGTTTCCGCAAGTCCGTGCTCGAGCTCGCGATGGACTGCACGCTCACCCGAGACGAGCCGGCTCGCCGAGACGGACGTTCCGTAACGGTCGATCGCCGCCTTGGCGGCCGCGACGACGCGAGGATGTCCGTTGAGACCGAGATAGTCGTATGATGAGAAGTTGATATACCGCCGGCCGTCGATAGAAGTTTCCGCGCCGGCCTTGCCATCGTGCACCCGAAAGAATGGGTTCTCGATGCCGAGAAACTCGCCAGCCGAGCGAACGATCTGCATTTCGCGATAGGGGCCAAGCTTGTCGATATCGTCGCTTGGCAGTGTCCTTGTCTTGGCGCGCTTGGGAGCGTCTTTCCGGCTGCGGGGCTCATGCTCTGCAAGGCGCGCCAACAAACTCGCCTTGGCCGCGGCAGAAAGGCCGAACGGTTTATCGTCTTTGCTCATCGCTTCGCCGCCCTCATCGCGGTGACCCGGTCGGAAGCGACATCTGCTGGGGAGGGATTCTGCCGCCTCATGGAGGATCAGCGTCGTCGTCACATCGGCGTCTTTGATGCTTCCCGAGAGCATGTTGACTATTCGCCTTGCCAGCGTCACGACCGTCGTGTTGTCGGCAAGCGAGAGCGTCGGGAGGTCGACTCCGAGCCGCGACTCGAGCGCCAAGCGCAGCTCGACGGCCATCAGCGAGTCCATCCCGAACTCCGAGAGCGCTTTGCCGGAATCGATCCGATCCGGTGCGAGCATCAAGATTTCGCGCGATTTCCTCGAGCAGAAGCGCAACAACGAGATTTTTCGCCTCTTCCGCAGACAGGCCCCTCAGGCGGTCACGCAAATTGGTTCCGTCCGTCCTGGAGGCGCTTCCCGCTATGTCCGCAAAAGTCGGTGAGGCGAGTACCGGCAAACGTTGGCGCGTGCCATGCCAGTTGACCGCGGCGCAGGCTACCACCGGCAAGCCACTCGCCCAAAGCGAAGGCAGGCTCTCGAGCGCCTCACGCGCCGGTACCGGAATGGCGGAGAGGCGGCGCGCGAGCGCTTCGCGGTCACTTTCCTTCCGTGCGAGATAGCCGACATCGGCGATCGGGCCCCATGCCACGGCGAGCGAGGGAAGCCCTCTGGCCATGCGCGCCTGCGACAAAGCTTCGAGCGCGAGGTTCGCCGCCACATAGCCGCCCTGGCCGGGCGCCCCCAATATCGTCGTGGCCGAGCTGTAAAGCAGAAAAAGCTCGATCGGATCCTTGCGCGTCAACTGGTCGAGATTGATGGCGCCCGTGACCTTCGGCGCGAGCACATGGGCGAGCCTTTCGCTCGTCAGGTCTGTCACGAGGCCGTCATCGATCGCCATGGCGGCGTGGATGACGCCGCAAAGCGGAGCCATGGTCGACCGGATGTCGCGCAGTGTTGAGGTCAAGGCGGTCCGGTCGGATACGTCGCAAGCGAAGGCCCGTGCGTCGGCCCCCGCGTCGCGCAGCGCCGCGAGCGCCTGTTCGGCTCCTGGTGTCGCGTTGCCGCGGCGGCTTACCAACGCCAGATGGCGCACGCCCTGTTCGCAAAGCCAACGGGCCGTCGCAAGGCCGAAGCCCGTGAGCCCGCCGGTCACAAGATAGGTCCGGTCTGGATGGATCGGGAACGCGCGCGGCGGTCGAGCCGCGCCGCGGCGCTTCTCGTCCGGTACGAGAACTATTTTCCCGATATGGCCCGACGTCTGCATCAGACGGAATGCGTCTGACACGTCGGCGAAAGGAAAGCTCCGGTGCGGCAGCGGCCGAAGAATCCCTCGTTCCATCAGCTCCACGACCTCAGTCAGCACGCCGCGCGCGAGATCGGGCCTCTTGGCGGGGAGCTGATCGGCGTCGATGGCAAAATACGAGATGTTCTTGCGCAAAGGCCTGAGCCCGATACGGGTATCGAGATAAAAGTCGCGCTTGCCGAGCTCGAGGAAGCGCCCGAAGGGTCGCAAGAGGCCGAGGCTGCGCTCCATCGCCTCGCCACTCAGCGAGTTGAGCACGACGTCCACGCCCTCGCCATCGGTGAGAGCCATGATGTCGTCGGCAAAGGAGAGGCTTCTCGAATCGAGCACGTGCTCGACGCCGAGCCCGTGCAAGAATGCACGCTTGAGATCCGACCCGGCGGTGGCGAAAATTTCCGCACCACAATGTTGCGCATAGTAGATGGCGGCGAGCCCGACACCGCCCGCTCCGCCATGGATGAGAATGCGTTCGCCCTGCTTCAGTTTGGTGATCGTGCCGAGAGCATAGACCGCCGTCAGATAGGCTACGGGAATTGTTGCCGCCGCGACAAAGCTCATCCCGTCCGGCACGGGAAGTACGGCATGCGCCGCCGTGACGGCATGCGAGCTTAAGGCCTGCGGGGCAAAGCCGAACACGCGGTCGCCGACCGCAAGGCCCTCGACGCCGGGGCCAACTGCGTTCACGACGCCCGCGCATTCCAGTCCCAGCGTGGCGCCCGCAAAGCCGTCGAGCAACGCCTCCTCGGGCAAGAGGTCCATGGCCCACATGACATCGCGGAAATTGAGGCCGGTCGCCTTCACCTCGATGGCGACCTCTCCGCGTCCCGGTGCACGCGGTTTCCCGGCTGCCCAGCGAAGGCTGTTGAGCAACCCCGGCTCGGTCACGGCAAGGGTTACCGCTTCGTCCTCGGCAGCGGTTGCGGGCAGACCCCGGACGAGCCTCAAGGCGTGGCGGCCGGATGCCTTCCAGACGATCTCGGTCTCGTCGTCCGGGGCCAAGATTTCCTTCGCCAGGCAGTCCGCCGCCTCGTCGCTGTCATGACCTCCGGGCAGATCGACCAGCCGGCAAGGAAATTGGGAGAGCTCGTTTGCAATTGTCCGCGCCAGGCCCCACAGCGCTGCTTCCTCGGGCGCGGCCACGCCCTGTTGCGCGTCCCTCGTAACAAACCAGAAGCGCGCGTGCTTGGTGCTGCTCGCGACAAGCCTTGCCACCGTGGCCGCAGTCGTCATGCGCGCTGTTGCAGCAGCGGTTGGTTCATCATCTCCTGCCAAAGGCGGCGGAAGAAGAATGACCTCTCGGATCGACTCCTCAGATTGCTCAAGCGCGGCACACAGAGAATTGCCGTCCGTGATGGCTGGCGGATCAAGAATCTCTATCGGCATGCCCGCCACCGACAAACGTTCGGCCAATGCCAACGCCAAAGGATCGCCTGCCTTCGCAATCAGAATCACCGGCTGAGTCAAGGCTGGCGGCTGCAGGCTGGCTGGGCTGCGGAGTGCGCGCGCCGCGAACAACCGCGCCGGCCAATGGGCTGGTGCGAGCAGCACCGACGCGGGATCGGTGAAACCGGCCTCCTTAAGCGTGGCCTTCCACTCTTCGTCGTCGCGCATAGGCGAGACCGGAAACTCCGAAGCGAGACTCGCCTGCCACCAGGCAGGCTGTTGACCGAAAATGATCTCCCAAAGCGTGTTGGGCTCGGGCTCGACCGTGAGAAGTACACCGCCACATGCAAGGCGACGATGGATCGCCGCGAGCGCGTCACGGTCGAGCGCGAGCCGGGTGAAGCTCGAGACCGAAAGTGCGATATCGAACGAGCCAGAGAACGGCTCGGCGTCCGCAGACGCTCGTGGATCCCATTGGCAGGCGGATGCCCCAGCGCGCGCCGAGGTGACAGCGGCGAGCTGCGCAGCCGCGTCGGGATCAGGATCGGTCGCCACATAGACAAGGGTCCGGTTACGGCCGCCAAGATTGTCGAGAACGCGGCGTGTGAGAATTCCGCTGCCGGCTCCGATTTCGAGCACGCGGAGCGGCCGGCCTTCCGGAAAGCGTTCCGCAAGAGCCACGACCGCCTGGCAGGCGGCGGCAATCGTTCGCTCGCCTGCCGGCGTCGTGAAGAGGAACTGATCGAGCAGCGCCGAAGACAGAGTCGCCGCCGACGAGTCGCCATGACGGAGGAATCCCGGTTGCGCTGCGACCGCCTCCGCCGAAAGAGCAAGATCAGCGACGAGGTCCGGCCGATCATCGAGCAGCGTGCGCCAGATCGCGCGGGCTTTGGGAAATCCACTTTCCGCTCGAAGCCGCCAGCCTTCGTTGGTTTCGCTTGCAAGTCCATGTCGTTCGAGGGCACTGAGAAGGGCGGCCAAGAGATGTGTCGCGTCCGGCGCCAACACGCCCTTGGAGATGAGCTCCGAAATAGAGAAGGGAGCATCGGCCGCAATAAGCGCGGTTACGGAACTCATGCGCCGCTGCGGCGGACAGCGCGTCGAACAGCGGGGCGATTTCGTCCGGCTCGCGTGTCCCGTCGGTCCAGGGGCTCGCCGCTTCAAGGGCCATGGCAAGGTCAATCGGCGGGCTTGCCTGATCTTCCGGGCGCGGCACCGCCACGCATTTGAAGTGGAAGCTGCGCTTATCGAGGTCCGCCGTCCGGCTGAGGCGAGCCCGGCGAAAGACACAATCCGTCGCTTCTGCCACGACGCCGCCTTGTGCATCGAGCCAAGCGATTGAACCGGAGGCGGACCGTCCGCCCACCCGGCCAAGGCTGAGCCGGGCTGTTACGGGCACGCGTCCATAGGGCGCGAAGATGCGCACACGCCCAAAACGCGAGGGAAGAAGAGGATCCCGCACGCTTTCCGCATTCTGCACGGACAGAAGGCCTAGAAAACCCTGCAAGGCGCCATCGAGCAGCGCGGGATGCACGAAAAAGCCGCGCGGCTCCGAGCTCGTCGCCTGCAAATGAACCAAGGCCTCCGTCCCTGAAACTTCGACGCTTGGAAACAGTCCTGAAGCATGGGCCGTAGTTGAGCTTAAGCCGTTCGGCGAGGGCATAGAGCGCTTGGGGCTCGATCACATGCGTGGGCGAAAGATCAAAGCGGGCCGGAGAGGCGCGCGCCTCGGAGGCGGCCGCGCGGCCCGCTGCATGCAACGACCAAGGCTCTTCGAGAAGGCGCAAGCGGCTAGCGATCTCGACCCTGCCTTCAGCCTGACAGTGTGACGCGAAGCTCGCGCGGCTTGTCGCGCTCGAGCACCATCGCGCGGGGGATCTCCAAGTCGGTCAGCTCGAAGGCGGGTCGGTCACCGAAGCTCGCCCGCGCAGCGCCAAGAGCGATCTCGATAATCGCCGCCGCCGGCAGAATGGCCAATCCGTCGATCGCATGGTCCGCGAGCCACGGATGAAGCGCGGTGTCCAGGCAATTGTGCCAGACGAAGCGCTCGCCACCGCGCCGCGTGCCGAGCAGGGGATGATCGCAAGAAGTCTCGGCAATAGGCACGGCTTCAGTCGTCGGCGCGAACCAGTAGCGCTCATGCTGCCAGGGATATATGGGCAAGCTGTGAGGATTTGTGGCGCCATCAAAGATCGGTGCGTGTGTGAGGTCATAGCCCGCCAGATAGCAATTCGCCGCTATTGCGGGGAATGGATCACTTGCGGCGGGTTGGCGGGTCAATGTTGAAAGCACGCGGCCCTGTGCATCCGCGGCGCGCAGCTGCGTGGCAATGTAGCTTTGTAGAATCGCGCTCGGTCCGATCTCGAGAAAGATGCGGAACTCGTTGGCGATCAGAGAATCGAGTGCATCCCTGAAACGGGTGGGTTCGCGGACATTGCGCCACCAGTAGTCGGCAATCAGCGCCCGACCGTCGATTGGTCCGCCGGTGACCGCGGAAATGAAGCGGTCGCCGCAGTCCGAAGGCTGAAGTCCCTTAAGCTCTGCTATGAGATCTGCGCGGATCTCTTCCATTGCGATCGAATGGAAGGCGTAGTCGAGGTCGAGCGGCACGAAGTGCCATCCCTGCCGTTTTGCCTCTTGGCCGAGCACGTTAATTGCCAGTCGCGGGCCCGCGACGGTGACTGCGGTATCGCTATTGATAGCGGCGATCTCGAGCCCCGCGCCTATGCGCCGGATGGTCTCCAAGGCTTTGTCTTCTGCGAGGCCGAGCGCGGCCATCGTTCCCGCGCCGCGCGTACGGTGTTGCAGGCAGCTGCGCACCACAATCACACGCATTGCGTCGGCCAGGGATAACGCGCCCGCCGCCCAGGCGGCCGCAATCTCGCCAACGCTATGGCCGAGAGCCGCCGCAGGCTCGATACCGGCCTCTCGCAGCGCCGTGGTGATAGCGACCTGCACGGCAAACAACAGAGGCTGCACTATATCGGTACGGGCGAGCAGCGCCGGATCTTCCGCGGTCAGATGTTCAACGACCGACCAGCCGAGCATCGGTCTGAGGCCCGCATCCACCAACTCAATGGTGCGTCGGAAGGAGGGGCTCTCAGCCAACGCATCACGCGCCATGCCGACCCACTGAGCGCCGTTGCCCGAATAGACGAACGCAAGCTTGCCCTCGGGCACGGCCATGCCGGAAAGGACGCCCGGAGAGGACTCCGCGCATCCAAAGGACTTGAGCGGCGCAATCATTCCGCTCGCGGGACCGCCGATCGCGAGGCGATAGGCGCGGTGATCCCGCCGCCGCGCGGCTGCGCGGATCATGGGGGCGGCAGTTTCAGGAGACGCAGCGTTGAGCCGTTCGCACCAGGCGAGCGCGAGTGAGCGAAGGCCCTTCTCGCTGCCCGCGGACAAGAACAGCGGCGGCTCTGGCTCGCACGTTTCGTGAGGCGCCACTTTTTCTGGCGGGGCGGAAGCGAGAATGACATGCGCGTTGGTGCCGCCAAAGCCAAACGAGTTTATGCCGGCCTTGAGCACGCCTTGATCGGGCAGACGAACGGACTCCCTTGCGACCTTGATATTCAGTTCGTCGAAGGGAATCCGCGTGTTGAGCGTGTCGCAGTTTAGTGAGGGTGGGAGAGTGCGCGCTTGGAGGCTCAACATCGCCTTGATGAGCCCGGCCATGCCGGAGGCGGGCTCGAGGTGGCCGACATTGGTCTTGACCGAGCCGATGGGAAGAGGGACGGCCCGGTGCCGACCCAGGGCCTCGCCCAAAGCCGCAACCTCGATCGGATCGCCCACCGGCGTTCCCGTGCCATGCGCTTCGACGAAGCTGAGAGCATCGGGAGCCACGCCGCTGCTTTCGTAAACCGAACACAAGAGGGCGCTCTGACCGGCTTTGCTAGGCGACGAAAGGCCCAGGGAACGGCCGTCCTGATTTGCCCCCGTGCCAAGAATGACGGCGCGGATGGAATCACCGTCGGCAAGCGCAGCGTTGAGCGGCTTTAGGACGACGACCCCGCAGCCCTCGGCGCGCACATAGCCATCCGCGCGCTCATCGAATGCGAAGCAGCGGCCAGCGCGCGACAGCATGGTGGCTTGGCAAAAGCCAATGTACGGGAACGGTGACAGAAGGAGATTGATCGCCTCCGACGATGGCCAAGGGCACCCGACTGTTGTGAATAGCCTCGCAAGCGAGGTGGAGAGCGACCAACGACGAGGAGCAGGCGGTGTCGACCACCAGGCTCGGGCCATGGAGATCGAAGCAAAAGGAGAGGCGATTCGCCAGAATGCTGAGCGTATTGCCACGCATGAAAAAGGCGTCGCCCGCTGCCGAGTCCGCGGTCCGGATATAGGCGTAGTCGGTGCTGGAGGCGCCGACATAAACGCCCGCCCCGCTTCGGACGAGCCGCCGAGAAGGAATGCCTGCGTCTTCGATCGCCTCCCAGGCGACCTCAAGCAGAAGACGCTGCTGGGGATCGATCTGCTCGGCCTCACGCGGCGAAATGCCGAAAAACTCGGCATCGAATTCATCGACGCCCCTTATGACGCCAGCAGCCCAGGTATAGCTCCTGCCGCGCTCGCCGGTGTTGGGATGATAAAAATAGGATTTCGACCACCGCCCGTCCGGTATTTCGCTGACGGCGTTGCCCTGAGAAATAAGCAAGTTCCAGAATTGGGCCAGACCCTCAGAGCCGGGAAACCGGCAACTGGCTCCCACAATCGCAATGGGCTCACGGTGCATCGTGACGGGGACGCTCCCCTCAGCGACTCAAATCAGTAACGGGTAACGCTAGCCTTTCCGATCACTCGCTCCTAGTGGATAGTTCCATTTGGAGTAGTCCCCGATGGGGCGAAGCGGTTCTCGCGTTGTGCCCGAAGGCACGCGACACCATCACGCTCACGCCGGAGGACCGCCGTTGGTCGGGGGCCATTGTCCAGGAGCGGGTGCGTGCACAGAAGCATGTGCGATGAACTCTCGTCATTCTGGCGCCGTGCGGAGTTACGGGACGAGGAAAATCGAGCGTCACTCCGGGCGTCGCAAACCGGTCGTCTGGCGATGGCAGGAGCGTGTCATTCCCGAAGGGATTGGGGTCTTCCCAATCTCTTCGGGACTGACAAGACGCGCCAGCCCGGAACGGAAGCTGTGATAATTGAGATTTCCCGTTACACCGTCATTCCGGTCTTCGCCCCAATTCAAGGCGCATCGACAGAAGAGGTCCAATGCGCCACTCGGCAGCTCTCACGCCTTTCGCCGATAGCTCATGGCGCGGAGCACGCGGTCGCGCGCCATCGCCGTGGCCGCATGCCGGGGCAGCACGTCCTTGCGTTGGGCGGTCTCTAGAACCTCGGCCGTATTGGCCGTGACTTTCTCGTGGATCATCGCGAAAGCCTCGGTCTGAGATCCACCGCGATACTCCACCGCCGCGCAGATGACGCCGCCGGAATTGGCGATGAAATCGGGAACCGACAAGATGCCACGCCCATGCAGCCGCCGTTCGGCAGCTTCTTCGATCGGAATGTTGGCCCCTTGCAGAACGAGCCGCGTCGAGAGCTTGTCTACATTCGCGGCGTTGATGACGTCGGGCCGCGCGGCCGGAATCCAAATGTCGCAATCGACGCCGATCACCGCGTCACGAGAGCCCTTTTGGCCGGTCGGATAATCAACAACGCTCTTACCCTCCCGCTTCAGTCGGACGAGCGCATCTGCGTCAAGGCCTTGGGGATCGCTCACGGTGCCACGAGAGTCCGCGGCTGCAACGAGAACCGCGCCCTTCTGTACCAGGAACCGCGCAGCATGCGCGCCGACTGCGCCAAAGCCTTGAATGGCGAGGCGAGCACCGGAAACCTTCAGCCTACAGAAGTCTTGCGCAACTTCGGCCGCGGCCGCGAGGCCCCATCCCGTCGCGCCAATCTCATCGAGCGGAATGCCTCCGATCTCCCGCGGCAGGCCGACCGCACGGCCGATCTCGTCATGTACCCAGGCCATCGCCTCCTCGTTGGTCCCCATGTCGGGACCCACGATGTAGTCTTCGATCTCGTCAATCGCGCGCGCGAACGAGCGCATGAGCCGTTCCTTTTTGTCTTTGGGCATCGCGGGATCCGCGAAAATCACGCTCTTGGCGCCGCCATGTGGAAGGCCCGCTGCGGCATTCTTGAACGTCATCGTGCGGGCAAGACGGAAGCACTCGGCGGCGCTCACGTCCGGCGCCATACGGGCGCCGCCGACGGCGGGTCCGGCTGCGGTATTGTCGACGACGACGATCGCTCTTAGCCCCGATTGCGGATCATAGAGTTCGAGGGTCTTCTCAGGCCCGAGATCGTCCGTATAGCTGAAGCTCACCTCATTCTCCCTGCCGGAGTTGCTCGATTTCGGCTTTCACTTTCGTGAGAAAGCGCGCGGCTTCGCCGCCGGTCACTGCGCGGTGATCGAAGGTCAGCGACAAGGGCAACAGGCGTCGGGGTTTTCCGCCCGCGACACTTGGCGATTCCCGCATTCTGCCGACGCCGAGAATGGCGACCTGAGGCGGCACGACGACCAAAGCGGCGAAAAGCCCGCCAAGATGTCCGAAGTTCGAGAGCGTAATCGTAGGATCTGCCATTTGCTCGCGCGTGAGAGTTCGCGTTCTCGCGCCATCGATCAATTTGTGGAGTTCAGATTTCAGGGCGTCGCGGCTCCCATGAGCACCGGTGCGCAAGACAGGAACGATGAGGCCGTCCGGCGTATCGACGGCAACGCCAATGTCGATTTGCGGGTTGAGCCGCCTTGCGTCCTTCTTGTCGTCGAACCACGCGTTGAGGGCGGGCTCCGACCTGACCGCGGCGATCAAGGCTTCGACCATGAAATGGGTGATCTCACCATCTGGCGGCAAGGCCGAGACATCCGCTTCTTCTGTCACGGTGGCGGGTGTGATCGATTGGCGAGCCTCGGTCATCTTGCGGGCCATGGCTCGGCGAACGCCGCGCAAAGGCTCCCATCCGGCGGGAAGCGCGACAGTCGGTGGGGAGATCGTCGCGCCCGCCGCCGCCTTCTCAACGTCGGCACGGGTGATGGCGCCACCGGGACCTGTTCCCGATACGGTCGAAAGGTCGACGCCGAGCTTCTGCGCAAGCTCGCGAACCGCGGGCGCCGCCTTGAAGTGAAAACCGCCGGGCGCCGGCAAAGGAATGCTCTGCTGTTTCGGACTTGCGGCTTTCGTCGCTCGGGATGGCGCGGCCAGAGTGCCGACCATCGTGCCCGTATCGACCGACGTTTGGCTCTCTATCTCGGCAAGCGGCGTCCCCACTTTGATTATCTCGCCGGGTTTGCCGAAAAGCGCGGTCACGATTCCGGGCGAAGGGGCGGGGATCTCGACGACGGCTTTCTCGGTCTCGACAGCGACAAAGGGCTGATCGGCCGCGATGCGGTCGCCTATGGTCACATGCCAATGAACAATCTCGGCTTCCGTGAGCCCTTCGCCAAGGTCCGGAAGCATGAACGTGGTCATGCGTATCCCAAGAGCTCTCGCGCGGCGCGCAAGATACGCTCGATGGATGGCAAATAATAACGCTCGAGCCGCGCCAGCGGCATGACCGTGTCGTAGCCGGTGACGCGACGGATGGGGGCCACGAGCGAAAGCAGAGCCTTTTCCGCGAGGCGTGCGGCGATCTCCGCGCCGAAGCCGCCGGTGAGAGGCGCTTCATGAACGATGACGCAGCGTCCGGTCTTTTCGACCGAGGCGAGGATAGTTGCCGAATCGAGGGGCTTCAGCGTCGCCACATCGATGACATCGGCCTCGATGCCTTCCTTGGCCAAGGCAACGGCTGCGGCGAGCGTTTCCTTCATCATGGCGCCCCAGCTCACAAGCGTAAGGTCGCCCCCTTCTCTCAGCACGAACGCACGGTCGAGTGGCAGCGCAACGCCGTCGTCCTCGACCGGCTCCTTGTCGCTTCGGTAAATCCGCGTAGGCTCGAGAAAGATGACAGGGTCATCATCGCGAATGGCGGCGAGCAACAGCCCGTAAGCGCGTAGAGGCGAGGAGGGAATGACGACGCGGATTCCCGGCACATTGGTGAAGAGCGCCTCGCAACTTTCCGAGTGATGCTCGGGCGCGTGAATGCCGCCACCAAAGGGCGCCCGCAACACCATGGGACAGGTTAGCCGTCCGCGCGTGCGCGTGCGCAATCGCCCGGCGTGGTTCACGATCTGATCGATGACGGGATAGATAAAGCCCGTGAACTGGATCTCGGCGATGGGCCGCAGGCCAAGAGCCGCCGCCCCCACGGCCATCCCGGCGATGGCGGTCTCGGCCAAGGGCGTGTCCCGAACCCGCCGCGACCCAAAGCGTTGGATGAGGCCATCGGTGGCTCGGAAGACGCCGCCATCGATGCCGACATCCTCCCCCATGATGAACACGCGATCGTCTTCCGACATCGCGTGCTCGAGGGCCAACCGCACAGCCTCGACCAGAGTAAGCTCAGGCACTGCTCGCTCCCCAGGCGCTCGCGGCGTCTTCTCTTTGGGCCTGAAGATCCGCGGGGCAGTGGGCATAAGTAAAGTCGAACATCGTCGTTGGCGGCTCAGGCTCGGAAGCGAGAAATGCGCTCGCGGCCTCTTCGACCCTGACGCTGCATTCCTTCAGCAGCGCCTCCTCGTCGTCCTTGGTCCAGACCCCCTGATGGGTCAGATAAGTCCGCAGGCGAACGAGGGGCTCGAGCTTCCAATGCGGGCGCACCTCGTCCGCGTCGCGATACCGGCTGGCATCGTCCGCGGTCGTATGATCACCCAGACGATAGCTCACCGCCTCGATCAATGTTGGACCCTCGCCGCCCCGCGCGCGATCAAGAGCGCGTGCAACGGCGTCACGCACCGCGATCACATCGTTTCCGTCGACTTCTTCGCCCGCAATGCCTGCCGCCACGGCCTTTTGCGCGAGGGTCTCCGCCGCGGTTTGATCGCTGCGACGAAGCGAGATTGCCCATTGATTGTTGTTGATGACAAAGACGCAAGGCAATCGCCAGGCGCCTGCGACATTCAAGGCTTCATAGAAATCGCCTTTGGAGGTCGCGCCATCGCCCGCGATCGCGACGGCCGCAGCGTCTTCGCCACGAATTTTCAGCGCGAGTGCGACACCGGCCGCATGCGGAAAATGGCTGGCAACCGGGATCGACACGGCGAAATCGCGTTTAGGACCCGAAAACGCGCTGCCGCGCTCGTCTCCTCCCCAATAGAGAAAATGCTCGAAGAGGGTTACACCACGCCAGAGAAGGGCGCTGTGATCGCGGAATGAGGGGAGCAGCACGTCGTCTTTGCGCATCGCACTCGCGACCCCCACCCCGATCGCCTCTTGGCCAAGTGCGGTTGCATAGGTCCCCAGACGCCCGGTGCGCTGCAGGAAAACCGCCTTTTCATCGAGTGTGCGCGTCAGCACCATGATGCGATAGAGCGCTATGAGGTTCTTTGGATCTCGTGCGAAATCTGGCAAAGCATCCGATGCATTTCCCTCTGCGTCCAAATATGAGCTGAAGGGTATTTCGCAGCGGAAGACGATCGATCTCATTGTTGGAACCCAAAACTGTGCAGCCGACCGGTCGGCGATCGAGAAGACGGTTCTATCTCTCCGTATGCAATCGATCTCCGGTCTCAATCGCCGTCCAAATTCCTAGCGGTTCACCGGACCATGCCCCTTGACGCAGATCATGGGCGCGACCCATGCCATCATCCGGGCGGGAAACCCGCAATTTTCCTGCAGAACAGAGAATTTCAGCGCTGAGCAGACACCATCCGCGATAACCTCGGCAATCGTACCCCAAGCTATAGTCTTCAGTCGGATCGATGCCAAACACGAACAGCATCCGCGCGGCTCCGGAGTCCCGCCTCGACATCCCGGACGCACAGGTCGTCAAGATATTCTTCTGTGGAGATGTCATGACGGGGCGCGGCATCGACCAAGTCCTTCCAAGCCCGTGTGAGCCGCGCCTTCACGAGAGCTATCTCCGCTCCGCGACAGATTACGTTCGCCTTGCAGAAGAGGCGAACGGTCCAATCCCGGCGCCGGTCGAATTTCCTTACATCTGGGGCGCCGCTTTGGAAGAGCTTCATCGCGTGCAGCCGGACGCGCGCATCATCAATCTCGAAACCAGCATCACCCGCAGCGAAGACTACGTTCCGAAGGGCATCAATTACAGGATGAGCCCGGAAAACGCCGGCTGCCTCAGCGCAGCGGGTGTCGATTGCTGTGCGCTCGCCAACAACCACAGTCTTGACTGGGGACGCGGGGGGTTGCTGGACACCTTGGCGAGGCTCGAGCATTTGCAGATCAAGGCCGTGGGCGCAGGCCGTGATCTCGCTCAGGCGAGTGCTCCCGCAGTCTTGAACTTGAGGAACAAGGGACGGTTGATCGTGTTTTCGTTTGGCTCGACGACGAGCGGCGTTCCTGCGGACTGGGCCGCGACGCGCAGATGCACCCGGGCTCAATCTTCTGAGTGACTTTTCCGAATCCGGTGCCGCGCGGATTGCCGAGCAAATTGCGCGCGTCAAAGAGCCTGGCGATCTCGTCTTCGTGTCAATTCACTGGGGACCCAATTGGGGATACGAAATTCCCGGCACCCAGCGGCGGTTTGCGCACGCCCTCGTTGATAAAGCCGATGTCTCCATCGTGCACGGCCACTCCTCCCATCACGCCAAGGCGATGGAAGTCTACAAGGGCCGTCTCATTCTCTATGGCTGCGGCGATTTCCTCAACGACTATGAGGGAATCAAAGGCTATGAAGCCTATCGCGACGATCTCGTCTTGATGTACTTCGCCGCCTGTGATCCTGCAAGCGGACGCCTTGTCGACCTCGAGCTCGTGCCGCTTCAGATACGCCGCTTCCAGCTCGCGCGCCCATCAAGCGAGGACGCCGATTGGTTGAGGCAACGGCTCGATCGGGAATGCCGCCCATTCGGCGCACGCGTCGCCGCGAAGCCGGACGGCAGATTTGCGCTGTCTTGGTCTCGGGAAGGGTGACGCATTCTCTCGGCCGCACACGCGCGTAGCCGGAGCACCACATTACGCCTTGCCGCTCGCGTTCGCAGGGGTGGCCGCGTCGGGCGCAGGGGTCCCGAGATAGCGTTCAAACCATCTCGCGGCGTGCTCGATCACCGCCTCCAGAGCTCCCGGCTCGGGAAAAAGATGGCTCGCGCCGGGGACGATCTCGAGCGCCTTCGGTCCGCGCAACTTTGCGAAGGCTTGCTCATTGAGCTCGATGACAACGAAATCCGCGCCGCCGACAATCAGGAGCGTTGGTGTGTCGATCTTCTCCAACAGATCGCCGGCAAGGTCGGGGCGGCCGCCGCGGGAGACCACGGCACCAATCTTGTCGCCCAGTCGTGCTGCCGCCACCAAGGCGGCGGCTGCGCCGGTACTCGCGCCAAACAGGCCGATCGCAAGGTCCTTCGCAAGCGGCTCGCGGGCGAGCCAACGCACAGTGTCTACGAGCCGCTCGGCAAGCAGCGCGATATTGAAGACGTTGGCGCGATCGGCTTCCTCTTCCGCGGTCAAAAGATCAAACAAGAGCGTCGCGATCCCGCGCTCATTCAATGCCCGTGCCACGGCTGTATTGCGCGGGCTGAAGCGGCTCGAACCGCTGCCATGGGCGAAGACGACAAGTGAACGAGCCGCGCGCGGCACATGCAGGGTTCCGGCAAGCCCGATGGGCGGAATGCGCAGCTCGCGCGTTTGAACCCCGGGTCCGGTGTCGTGTCGTCCTGATCGGCTCGGTCGTGACGAGGGCATAACCCGAGCAAAATAAGCACAGCAGCCAAAGGCGCGCTTGATTCGGATCAATGTCTCCCTACCGATCAAAGGGCCTTATGAATTTCTATTCACCCATTCGTCTGCATCTTGATATCTTCGCGAGAACCGGCCGCCAACCAGAGAGGCAAACGTGAAACGGTACATCCCTGTCCGGAAACGGCGACGCGACCAGATAATCCAAGAGCGCGTTCACGACCCATACAAGGCCCTGCAGAAAGCGCATGGGCCGACGCTCTGTCCGCAATGTGGAGCCGTCTTTCACGAAGGCCGGTGGCAGTGGGCGAAGGTTAAACCCGAGAACGCCGCATCGGCGCTGTGCCAAGCGTGCCATCGGATCAATGATCGTTATCCCGCAGGCGAGCTGATACTCACGGGCCGCTTCCTCGCCGGACATAAGGATGAGATCGTCCATTTGGCGCGACACCAAGAGAAGGCCGAGAACGCGGAACACCCGTTGAACAGGATCATGTCGATTGAAGAAGAGGCAGGCCGCATTCGAATCACCACCACGGACGTTCATCTTCCCCATCGCATCGCACACGCGATCGCCAAGGCCTTTCACGGCGTCACGGACCTTCACTACGATGAGCAGGGACACTTCGCCCGCGCTACCTGGCATCGCGACGACGAAGATTGAAGGCAGGACAAAGGGCGCTCTACGGCGCATGCCCTTCCAGGAGTCACGCCGTGGTCAACTTTTTCGCGGCTGCGGCTCGATGTCTTTCTCGAAGCTCGGCACGAGCACGGCATCGGGTCCTTCCGCCTCGAAGCGCGGATCCTTAATCATCTCTGCGGACACGAGGTTTGGCCGCGTCCACGGCGGCGCGATGATTCCTCCCCGGGTTCCTCCTCGGAGCGGAAAGCCCGTCTTGACGCCAAACGCTCTCTGAGCGGCTTCACGCGCACGCTCCTCGTCCGGCGCCCGCACGATGACGAGGCCACGATGGGAGCTTGCTTGCCAAGACGGGTCTTCGAGGTCGACCGGATGAAGTTTCCAGAGAGGCATGGCCGACTCCGATAGAGGCTTCGATATGAATGCGAGACGACGTCGCGATCATGGACAAGGGCTCGCTGTCCGCCTTGATCGAGGTCAATGGCGGGTTGTCGCTGACGTGACCGAAGTTTGAGGGCTCGAGCCGGTGACCGGTCCGCGATGCGGTTTCCCGGTGAGGCGACTAACGCGCGCCCGGCGTATGTCTTGAGCAGAGTCTCGGTGAACCGAGCCGGACATTGACTTGTGAAACGGCCGGCACCTTGGTTCTCGGCCTTCGCTGAAATGGTCGGAGGGCGATTTTGTGACGGAGCTCCGGCGATATCAGGATGTTCTGCGCGCATGGGTCCTCTCGCGCCGGCTCTTGACGCATGACCGGTGGTCGAGTGAAGAGCTTGCCGCGCATCAGGCCGAGCGGCTGCGCGCGCTGATACAGCATGCTGCGACGCGCTCCCGGTTCTATCGGGACCTCTATAAAGGCATCCGTCCGGATCAGCCGGTTCAATTGAAGAACTCTTCCGGTGATCACCAAAGCCATGGTCATGGAGGACTTTGATCGTCTGGTGACCGACCCGAAGCTTCGCCTCTCCGAAATACAGGACTACATCGCGCATGCGGCAGGCGACGCCCTTTACCGCGGCGAATACCGCGCTCTAAGCACGTCTGGAACGACGGGCCTTAAAGGCATCTTTGTCTACGGAAGGCGCGAATGGAGCCTTGTATTGGCCGACACGTTGCGCTGGCAACATGTCGTCGGTGTGAGCCCGCGTCTGCCCAACCGCCTCCGCATCGCCACCATCGGAGCCGGCAGTCCGGCGCATGTGAGCTACAGAATGACGGCGAGCGGCGATGTTGGTCTCTTCAACATCCGCATGCTGGATGCCACGGCGAGCATCGGTGAGCTCGTCGGCGCGCTCAATGACTTTCAGCCCGAGGTGCTCTTGCCCTATCCCTCCGTCGGCGCATTGCTTGCCGCCGAGCAACTCGAGGGACGTCTGAAAATCCAGCCGAAGATCATATCGACCCACAGCGAGACCTTATCGTCCGGCATGGCGGTAATCATGGAGAAGGCGTGGGGGCAGGCGCCCTTCGACCATTACGGGCTGAGCGAACATCCCAATTGCGGTTGTGCCTGCAAATATCGAAAGGGTATTCACCTGTTCGAGGATCTCTTCATCGCCGAAATCGTCGATGACCGCAATCGTCCCGTGCCGGCGGGAGAATCCGGCCTTAAGCTTCTGCTGACGAACCTCTATAACTTCACGCAGCCGCTCATACGCTATGAAGTCTCCGACATGCTGACGATCGGGAAGGAGATGTGCCCCTGCGGCCGACCCTTCCGTCTCGTGTCGAAAATTGGTGGGCGGAGCGACGACATCATCTATTTGCGCGGCATTGGCGGAGCGACGGTGCCCATTCACCCGCTGCACTTTTATGATGCCATCGAAGCGGAGGAAGGGATCAAACAATTTCAAATTGTTGCCGGCTCGGATGGCATTTGCGTGCAGCTCGTAGCCCGCGCAGGTGTAGACAAAGCAAGTCTCTCCAAGGCTTTGATCGAGCGATTGAACCGCAGTCTGAGCGCGGCCGGCGCTGTGGGCGCCAAGCTCGAGGTCGAATTCGTGGGGCAGCTCAAGCCTTCATCCGAGCTGATGGGAAAGACCAAGCTGATCGTGTCTCGGCCCGAAAGAGCGCATGCATGATGGCTTGGGTCAGTTTTCTGCGAACATTCCTGCTAGCTGGTGGCAGACCGTGATCCCAGACGAAGAAGGATTGAAAGAAAGCGAGTATTTTCGGATCACGGTCGAGTGCCGCCGTGAAGCCGATGGCGAGGCGGTGCCTGTGCGGTTCAGGCTCGGCGAGCGAACGGTGGCTGTAGCGGACATTTCCGATCGCTGGCTCGCCCGAGACCATCGCTACTTCAAGATAGGCACCGAAAGCGGCGCGACCTACATCCTTCGCCACGACGTCGAGCGCGACACTTGGGAGATCGTGCTCTTTCGCGCCTAGCTGTGGGCAAAGATGCGCTCAATGTCGACGCAACAGGCATAAGCACGCAATGGGTCCGCCGGTCTCGGTTAGCAAGGTGAGTCCGCGGCATCAGAAGGCAATCGCTGATCGCACCTCCGGGCTCGGTCTCGACGGTCTCGCGGCCGCGGATATGTGGATAAAGATGTTCGCGGCTGCGGATGTGGTGCGCCGTGCACAAGCCGAAGCCCTGGGCGCGCTCGGTCTTGCCTCGAAGGAGTGTCGCTATCATCGCGTCGGCTCGGGGCGCTTCTGGCAATTGCGCGAGTACGTCGGTGGCCGTCATGGGCCGGTCGTGCTGATCGTCGCGGCGCCGATCAAGAAGCCTTATGTCTGGGATCTCACGCCGGAACGAAGCGCCGTTCGCTACTGTTTGAGTGAGGGGAAAAGAATTTATCTCTTGGAATGGACACCAACTTGGAACGGCAACGGCAATGCGGGCCTGGCTGATTACGCGGGCCGTTCCATTTCGGAGGCCGTCCAATGCGTTCTGAAGGCAACCGGCGAAACGAAGCTGTTCCTTATGGGCCACTCGCTCGGTGGTACTCTGGCGGCAATCTACGCGACGCTGGACCCGCGCCATCTTCGGGGTCTCGTGCTTCTTGGGGCGCCGTTGTGCTTCGCACCAGGGACAAGCAAGTTTCGTGACGCCCTCGTCTTGCTTACGCCGCGCTTGTCATCTGACGTTGATGTGATACCCGGTTCGCTCCTATCGCACATCAGCGCCGTTGCTTCTCCTCGGACCTTCATCTGGTCGAGGCTTGTCGATGCGGCGCTCGCGATTTCGGATCGCACGGCCTTCGAGACCCTCGCGCGCATCGAGCGCTGGACATTGGATGAGGTTCCCCTCCCCGGCAAGCTTGTCGAGGACATCTTGTATCTTCTCTATCGCGACAACAGCTTTTGCCAGCAAACGCTCGTGATCGGCGATGAAGCCGTAGGCCCGTCTCGCCTCCGTTGTCCGACGCTGGCCGTCGTCAACACCGCCGACGAAATCGCGCCGCTGTCATCGGTTGCGCCCTTTCTTGACGCCGCGCCGGTGCGCGACGCGCGAATCATAAAGTATCCGGGAGAATTAGGTGTAGGCTTGCAGCACTTGGCCGTCCTCGTCGGGAAGAAAGCCCGTGCGCAGATTTGGCCCGAGATCAGTGCCTGGTTGAACGAGCACAGCTCGTGACGGGGATCCGTCGTCGCAGCCGCTTCGGAATAGTCACATCAAGTTGGATCATCCTCGGTCATGAATGATTGGAACGTCGTCGTCACGCTCTTTCAGGACCCGAGGAGCTTCCGAAGGGCACGAAACATCTTGCGTCAGCTCGGCGAGGTTTCGGCCACCGAGTTCCACAACGTGCTCGTGATGCGCGTGGAGAACATCGCGGGCTTCCTGCGTGACTTCTCGGCCATGGTTTCTGTCGAGCCCGGTATCCAAAATGACATCTCGCGCGTGATCCCGTTGACGGAGACCTTCGAGTTCCATGACCGGCAAGAGTTCGAAGACAAGGCCCGAAAGATTGCGCTTTCATGGGTGCCTCGCCTCAAGGGTTTTTCGTTTCACGTTCGCTTGCATCGTCGCGGGCTCAAAGGCGCTCTGATGAGCCCGACAGAGGAGCGGTTCTTGGATGAGGCGCTGCTTGCAGCGCTCGAGGAAGCCCACGCTCCCGGTCGCATATCTTTCGAGGACCCGGATGCGGTGATCGATGTCGAGTCGGTCGGCCATCGCGCCGGCATGTCCTTGTGGACGCGCGACGATCTCGTTCTCTACCCCTTCCTCAAGGTCGACTGAGGCTCCCGCTTGTCGCGGCTCGCGAGGCTAGGCTCGCGCAGGAACGATCCTCACCTCGCCGGTGCCATCCGCGTGCTCACTCATCTCGACCTTCGCAAGGCCGAATTGTTCGATGACCCAGGCATTGGTGCGCAGATGGCGCGTTATCCGATGGATCGAGAATTGCGATGGGGAGTGGGCGAGAGCCGCGGGCAAGAGGATTTGGTCGCCCAGATGAGGATCGAGCGCGGCTTTGGCGGCGTGATGTGTGACGAGAGCCAAAGCGGCCTCTTCTGCCACCTCCTCTGAAGGCCGGCCCGGCCGACCCAAAGCACCGAACCCGGCCACGACGTTTTCATAGGCCGCCGCGAGAAAAATCCCGGCTCCGGGACAAGCGGCTTCGACGCATTGCGCCTCGATGCTGACCTCTGCGCCGAGCGGGAGGATCAGTGCCCGAGCCCGCGCCGCCATACGTTCGGGAATATGACTTGGCAAATTGGCGGCGACAGCGCGGCCATGGACACGCAAGAAGGCTCCGCGCTCACGAAGGTCGAAAGCTCGGAGGCGCGAGCGCATATCGCCGGTCCAGGCCGGCAAGCGGGCGCGGATGCGGCCCTTGCCCACCGGATAGAAGCCCCAGGCCTCGAGCTCGATCTCTGCTTGAATGCCCATCGGAGCCAAGGTTCTCAACCACACGTCACGGAGATAGTCGAAGGGCGGGCTCATGGGATTGTGCGTTCCGCCTTCAACGATGATGTCGCTGGGCGTTGATGCGAACGCAAGCGGCAGGAACACGGTCTGCAACACGAGGCTTGCCGCACCGGCGCTTCGGCCCTCACGCGCGGCTGCGACATCGAAGGCGTATGCGCCGCCGCGTACGCCACGCTGCGGTGCAAACAGGAGATCTTGTCCGCCGAGAACATCGCCTTCAAGGCGTGCGTCGCATATGGCCGCTGCGGCACGGACGCTGGTCAAGTGCTGGGCCGCGAGGCCCGGATAGCGCCGGCCAGCGCGTATATTTCTGAATTGAACGGTCCGTCCCGTAAGTGCAGCGAGGCTTAAGGCCGTGCGCAGGATCTGACCGCCGCCCTCGCCATGGCTGCCGTCGATCTCCAAGGGCTCAGATGGTGCCCCTCGACCAAATCGAGAAGGAACCGCGTGGTGATGTTGTGGCATCTCTGCTCGCCCGGCGCACAGACGGCTATCGGCTAAGGCGCTTCCCGAGCTTGACCTGCGTCAAGGCCGGATTTCGGCATCGAACGTAATTTGCCTCATCCCGGCGGCGAGGGACAAGGATCGACCAGCATGAGCACCACCGGCCTTCACGTCTTCGACGAGACGGTTCATCTTTCCAACCTCTGGCTCAAACAGATCATGGAGCGACTTGGTTGGAGCGATCGGCAGCGCGCCTATCGCGCACTCCGCGCGACGCTGCATGCGGTCCGCGACCGCTTGCCGCCATTTCTTGCGGCAAAATTCGCGGCCCAGCTTCCCATGCTCATTCGTGGCATCTATTACGAAGGATGGCATCCCGCCGATAAGCCGCTCAAGTTTCGGGATAGAAAGGCTTTCGTCGACGTGATCGAGGAGAGCTTTCTTCAGGATCCGAACCCGGATCCGGAGGCGGTCGTGCGGGCCGTTCTGTCCGTGATCGTCGACCACGTCACGCCGGGCGAAATCAAGGATGTGAAGCAGAGCTTCCCCCAGCCGATCCGCGCTCTTTGGCCGAGCAAGGAAGCAGCCTAACTGAAGTTCTGTTCACGCTTTGCACAAGGGCTCGAGACGCGCGCGGTCCGTTCAGCGGCTTGCGGCGCTTGTGGAAGGTGCCGGGGGCATAGAGCGCACGAGCTCCTTGAAGCGGTCCCACTCCGTCGCGGGCCAGATTTCGGTCACCGCATGGCCGAAGGTTCGAATGACGGTCGCGACCTTTGTCGCAATCTCGTTGTCAGGTGCAGTGAAAATGTCGAGATAGTCGTAGGGGCCGAGCACGACATAGCTCGCGTTCCACTTGACACCCGGGCATTCGGATCGAATCCGCGCCATCACTTCACGCTCGAGCTCTTCGAGCGAGCTGGGCGACTTGAGCGCCTCGTGACTGAGGCGTGTCAGCATGATGTAGGTTGCCATGATCAACGTCCTTGCTTTTTTCAGCCGGCGGGTCTGTGGACTTCGACTTCATTGATGACGTCGTCGACGCCGAAGACCGCCCAGGCGTCGCTTTCGGCCATTTCGCGTTCGGCTGCGGTTGCCACTAACCCTGTCAGGCGCACGGTCGCGTCCCGGACACCGACGCGAATTTGGCTTTCGTTGACGAGGCGATCCTTTTCGAGGGCGAGCCTCACGGCATCCTCGATCAACTCCGGATTGTCGTCTTCGGGAGGATCGACGGCGATCCCATTCACGACGTCGCGAACGCCGGGCAGCCACCATGAGAGCACGCCGGCCAGACGCTTGTAGTCGAGACCCGGCACGCTGCCGTTCAGCAGGACGATGCCATCGGAGACCTCCAGCTCCAGGAGGCCCTTCTGTTGTGTGACGGGCCGGCGAAGCGCAGTCTTTTCTCCCCGCCACCGCGAAGAGATTTCGAATTCCTGGAAGGACGGTTCCTGCAAGAAGGCGTGCGCAAGGTGATCGCGGATTTCCGCATCGCCCATGGGCACGGCGGGCGCCACGCGCAGACGATCCACGAGACCTGAAACAGCCGGAACTGCCGCGGCCCGGCGAAGCGCGAGTTTCTTCAGGGCGAGGCTCGGCAGCTCACCCTCGAGCGTTGCAGTGCTCTGCTCGTCGAGCGAAATCTCCACCCTTGCCGCGAGCGCCCCGATGCGAGGCTCGCTGGCGAGCGCTCGGCGGACCGTCGATACAACCTCGAGCCGGGTATCCATGGGATTCACCTGTTCCCGGCGCAGGCTTGGGCGAGGCCAGGCTGCATCAATCAGTGACGCGTAATCCGCTCCTCAACCTCACCTGTGAGATTACGGCCTGCGTGCTGGCTTATGTCGCCGACCGTCATGATCCCAACGAGCTTGCTCTTGCGGCTCAGCACCGGTAGGCGCCGGATCTGCTTCTGTTCCATGATATGAGCCGCCTCAGCGAGCTCTTGATCCTCAAAGCATGTGGCGACATTTTTCGACATGATCTCGTCGACCGTCGCGGACTCCGGATCGAGATTCTGCGCAATCGCGCGGCAGCAAATGTCGCGATCGGTCACGATGCCGATGAGGCCGTCCTTCTTCGCAACAGGTAGCGCACCGATGTCGCGGCTCCGCATGATCTTGGCGGCCTCGGCGATCGTCGTCTTGGGCTCGATGCACGCGACGTCTTTCGTCATTACTTCTTTCACCTGCATGGCTCGATCCTCCCTCGTCAGGCTTCGAAAGATACGACCATGCCGCAAATGCGCGTTGACGAGGATCAAGGAAGCGCAAGGCCTTAGCTCAAATAAGTCTGCCGCTGGATCAGAGGGTTTGGATTTGATATCCGGCAACCGATGAACAACCCTGAGCGCGTCCGCGTCTTTGTCGGCCTCAAGATTGTGCGCGAGATCGCCCAAGAGCTGTGGCAGCTTGCCCGGCCCCTCGAGCGCTTTCCCGCGCGCCTCCTCGCCGTGGACGATATCCACCTCACGCTCGTGCCGCCCTGGCTTGAAACCGGCGTTCCCGAAGCCATCGAGAAACTGCGCAATGCCATGATCGGCGCCAAGCCTTTTTCGCTCACCTTCGAGCGCTTGTGCTACGGCCCGACGCTGAGACGGCCGCATTTGCTATGGGCGGAATGCGGCGCGAGTGAAGAGCTCATGAGCCTGCGGGCCGCGCTGCTCAAAGCCTATGGGCGGAGAGACGAGCGGGCCTTTCGGCCCCATGTCACGCTCGCACGCATCAAGAAAGGCGGGCGCGCAATCGCCCGCGCGCTGCCAATGGATCAGACGCTTTCGCTCACACAACAAGTCCAATCTGTCGAGCTCTTTCGGTCCCCCGCTCGAGGTGAGAGCGGCTATCTCGTTCTTGCTTCCCTTTCGCTTGGAGACAAGCCCGAGCTTCCTCAGGCATGATTGTAGCTCGTGGTCTCATACGTCCATTGGCGCATCGTCGCCTTGAAAGCGGGGTTTCCCGGAGTGGAATTGATCTGTCGCAATGCTGCTTTTCCGCCAGTAAATGAAGCTCTCTGGTGTTGCGTCGCCAAACTTTCGGTGGCGTGTGTCTGATGAGGCCCATGGAGCGGGAAGGAGCACAAGAGTGAGCCGCGACGTACCGACGCCGACAGGGATCCCAGAGCTCGATGAGGCAATACCTGCCGTCGAGACTTGGATTGCCGACTTCATGGGGCGCCTTGGCTGGCGTAGTCGGGAAAAAGCCTACGGGGCGCTGCTTGCTACGTTGCATGCATTGCGCGACTGCTTGCCGCGCGATGAGGCAGTCTACATCGGCGCGCAGCTCCCGCCGCTCTTGCGGGGACTTTACTATGAGGGATGGCATCCGCTCGGTCGGGCTGCGACGAGGGGCCGCCGGGCATTCTTGGAGCGCATTCACGACGGCGTCCATCAAGAGCCGGGCATAGACACGGAACAGGTCGCACACGCGGTCTTTGCACTTCTTGCCGAGCGATTGCCGCCGGCCGAGCTCGAAGCTGCGAAAGCGGTTACGCCGGAAGCCTTGCGTCACTTCTGGCCGAGTTGATCGGCCGTAAGACCCTTTCCCCGACCGTCACTTGACCGTCATGGCTGAAATTTTGAAAGCAGGAGGACACATGCTTCGAGAGCTGACCGTCGAGCGCGCGCGCCGCGTCGCCACGCTCGCCAAGACCGCGCGCGAGGCTCGGGATGCCATTCTGGGGAACGTGGCGGACATGGCTCTGGGCGAGCCGCCGGTTTCGCGCGGTGAGCACAATCCAGCGTCCGTGCTTGGATTTGATCCACTCCCCCCGGACACGCCGCAAATCGTCGAGCTGCTCGAGGCGATCACGCTCCTTACGCCCGCGGCGCGTTCGGAGCTGTTCACATTGATGCGAATCGGCCGGGGCGATCTCGCGGCCGGCGATTGGGCTCGTGGCCTGTCCGAAACGGCAACGCTCGGCGATGAAACGATTGCCGCGGCACTGAAGGAGGATGCAGACCTCCACGACCATCTTGCCAAAGGCCTGTACGAGCTGAAGCTCGCTTGAGCTTGGGGTCGCGCGTCTTCGTGGCTGCAGAATGCCCGAGCTTCCCGATGTAGAGCGGTTCAAGAAGGAGATCGAGCGTCACGGACTTGGCTGGAAGGTCGTCGACGTGGTGGTTTCTGATGGCCGCATCCTTGACGGCGTCTCGGCGCAAGCGTTTCGCCGTGCGTTGCGCGGAAATCGGTTCGAGGCTGTTCGGCGTCACGGAAAGCACCTTCTCGTTCGTCTTGCTCGCGGGGGCTGGGCGACTTTCCATTTCGGCATGACCGGCGCCCCCACCTTCTTCAAAAAGCTTGAAGACGAGCCGGATTATGATCGCATTCGCTTCGATCTCGAGGGCGGTGGTCACTTGGGCTTTGTCGATCGCCGTGTGCTCGGCCGCGTCGGGCTCGCGCAAGGAGGCCGACAAGTTCATCGCAGCTTGTGGGCTCGGCCCTGACTTGCTCGACGCCTCCCTTGACTGGGCCGCGTTCGAGGCTCGTCTTTCCGGCCGCCGCGGCATGATCAAGGCGGCGCTGATGGATCAAACGCTCTTTGCCGGAGCCGGGAATGTCTTTTCCGACGAGATTCTGTATCGCGCGGCACTACATCCGCGGCGGAGGCTCGAGGCGCTGACGGAGACTGAACGCAAGAGGCTCTTTCGCGCGGCGAAATGGGTGCTGAGCGCGGCGATCAAGCGGCGACTGGCATCGGAAACGTCCGTCAAGACGGCCGCCCGATGATTGGCTGCTCGCGCATCGCAAGGCCGGTGACCGATGCCCCGGCGGCGGCACGGTGAAGAGCATCAAACTTGGTGGCCGGACGACATATTTTTGTCCAAGCCGGCAAAAGCTCGCCTAGACAATTTCGGCCGCGCCCAGCCCACTGTGGCCGTGGTCAATAGCGAGAGATCAGCGTCTCTTGCGCAGTCATGAACTCGAGCAGGGCGGGCACGCCACGCTGTGTTTGCTCGATGCCGCGCTTGATCGCCGGCACGATGTCCTGCGGCTTCAGCACGCGCTCACCATAGCCGCCAAGCGCGCGGGCTAACGCCGCATAATCTCCCGAAATGTCGGTCGCCCGGTACTTGTCCGGTCGCCACGCGCAAGACGTTGAGCTCGATCGCCATGCCGGCGTTGTTCAGGAGTATCGAAAGAATCGGCAAGCGCTCGCGCACGGCAGTCTCGAAGTCCATGCCGGTAAAGCCGATCGCGGCATCACCCCAGACATTGATGCAGAGCTTGTCGGGACAGGCGAGCTTGGCGCCCATGGCGAGACCGAGTCCGTATCCGAGCTGGGTCGTCTTTCCCCAGCCGATATAGCTCAAGGGTGAATTGGACTTCCAAAACGGCGAGAGCTGATCGCGCGGGCTGCCGGCGTCGTGCGTGATGATGGTCTCGGCCACGTCGACGGTTCGCTGCAAATCCCACAGGACGCGATAGGGCGAAAGCGGCACTGCATCCGAGGTGAGCTTCGGTAGCCATGCCTTCATCCAGTCCGCTTGCACCTTGCGGATTTCCTCGATCACCGCTGATCGGTCGCGCGGCACCGCGCCAATGAGATCGGCGCATGCGGCGATCAGCGCCTGCAAAGTGAGCTTGGCGTCACCAATGAGCGCGTGCTCGGTCGCCACGCTTTTGTTGATGTCGGCCGTGTCGAGCGTCGCATGCACGACGGCCTTTCCTTTAGGCATGGCGACACCGAACACGGTCTCCGAAAAGCTGCAACCGACGCCGAGGATCACGTCGGCCTTTTGCAGAAAGTGATGCACGCCTTTGGGCATGGCGACGCCGCCCGCGCCCAGCGAAAGCGGGTGGCTCTCGTCGAAGGCGCTTTTGCCCTCGAGGCTCGTGCAGACGGGCGCGGCCAGGAGCTCGGCCAAGTCCTTGAGCTCGGCATAGGCCTCTGCCCAGTGCACGCCTTGGCCCGCATAGATCACCGGGCGCTTGGCCGCGACGAGTACGCGCGCTGCCGCCTCGACGGCCTGCGGCTCCGGTGCGTAGCGTGTGCGCGCAACGGGCGTGTAGACGAGCGGACCCGGCAGCTCTTCCGCAAAGATGTCCGAGGGTATCTCGACCACCACGGGCCGCGGCCGGCCGTTACGGAGCTGGGTGAAGGCACGGCGCAGGACGTTCGCCGTCTCGGCCGCCGAGGTGATCGGCTCGGCATGCTTGGCGATTTGCGCCATGGCGCGCGTCGCATTGAAGTTGTCCGGCACATGCGCGAGCCGGCGCGGATAGCCTTGCGGCAACACGAGCACCGGCACGGACTCGCTATAGGCCTGGGCCACGCCGCCAAAGGCACTCTCGGTGCCCGGCCCGTGCTGCATGCAGAAGACGCCCATCCGCCGTCCGCGGGTGAGCCGAGACAGCGCGTCGGCCATGTGCAAGCCCGTGCGCTCCTGGCGCACGATGATCGGGCGAATATCGGCAATCGCCGCCTCTTCGAGCAGCGGGTTGCGCGGATAGCCGAAGATGACGTCGACCCCCTCGCGCTTCAGAATTTCGGCGATGGCTGCGCCGACGTTCACGTTGTCCTCCCGCTTGGTCAGGTGAGTTGTCCAGGCCCTGCCGCACAGGAGCTTGCCCGCCCGCGCCGCCAGTCGCAAGATCGGCGCCCGCGATGGGCGGCGCGTCGATAAGTGCGAAAATCGGAGCGGTGGATGGAAACGCTGGCGAAGCTACAGAAGAGACTGGCGGCGGGGGTGGTGCTCGCGCCCGACGCGGCCAACGTCGCGCGTCACCTGAAGGACTTCATCGAAGTAGCACCCGCCTCCGTCGAGGTCTTGGGTCTGGCCTATCCGCGCAGCACGGCGGATGTCTCGCAGATTCTAAGAATTTGTCACGAGGACGGCGTTCCCGTTACGCCCCAAGGCGGCATGACGGGTCTTGTGGGTGGCGGCGTGCCCATCGTGCCTTCGATCGTGCTCTCGCTCGAGCGGATGCGCGCGATCGAGGAGCTCGATCCGGCAGCCGCCACGATCACCGTGCAAGCGGGAACAGTGCTCGAGACCGTGCAGAACGCCGCCGACGAGGCGGGGTTTCTGTTCCCGCTCGATCTCGGCGGACGCGGCTCCTGCCAGATCGGCGGCAACGCCTCCACCAATGCGGGCGGCAACCGCGTGCTGCGTTATGGCATGATGCGCGATCTTGTGCTGGGCATGGAGGCCGTGCTCGCCGACGGCACGGTCATCACCGCGCTCAACAAGATGATCAAGAACAATGCGGGCTACGACTTGAAGCATCTCTTCATCGGCAGCGAGGGCACGCTCGGCGTGATTACGCGCCTCGTGCTGAAGCTCCACCCGAAGCCTGTGAGCGTCTCGACGGGAATTGTCGCGCTCAAGGACTATCAAGGCGTGGTCGAGCTGTTGCGCCGCGCGAGAGCAGGCTTTGGCGGCACACTCTCGGCATTCGAGGCCATGTGGCCCGAGTTCTATCATCTCGGCACCACGCGCGCTCGGCAGCACGCCGCCGATCGCGCCCATGCATGGGCTTTATGTGCTCATGGAAACGATGGGCAACGATCATGCGGCCGACCAAGCCCGCTTCGAGACCGTTATCGCCGAGGCGATCGCCGACGGCGTCGCGGCCGACGCGGTGGTGGCGCAGTCGGGCAGAGAGACGCGCGCGTTTTGGGAGATTCGCGACTGCCCGGGCGAATTCCAGCGGGTTCATTGGCCGCAAGTCAGCTTCGACATCAGCATTCCGACGGGGGAGATCGGCGACTTCGTCGTCCTGTGCCGTGACGCGCTCGCGCGACGCTGGCCCAACACCAAAGCCGTCTTTTTCGGACACGTTGCCGACGGCAACCTCCATATTTCGGTGAAAATCGCCTCCGACCCGTCGCTCGAACACGCCATTGACGAGCTTGTTTACGCCGCCGTGGGTGAGCGCAAAGGATCGATCTCGGCCGAGCACGGCATCGGCACCAAGAAGCGGGACTTTCTGCATTATTCCCGGAGCCCTGAGGAGGTCGCCTTGATGCGCGTCCTCAAGGCGGCGCTCGATCCGAAGGGGATCCTCAATCCGGGGAAAGTGATCTGAGCGGAACAGGCGGGAGATGAGCAAGACAAAGGCCACTGAGCCGGCTTTGGGCTGGGGCAGCGGCCCAGCGGACGCGCGCGGCGCGCGTCTGCGCCGCTTTCCGACCGTCGATGATCTGGAGCGGGCGGCCCGGCGCCGAACGCCGCGCTTTGCCTATGACTTTGTCGCCGGCGGTGCGAGCGATGACCGCGCCGTGGCGCGCAATCGTGCGGCACTCGACGACATCCAGATCGTTCCGCGCTACGGCATCGACCTGCACGGACTGTCGACCGAAGTGACGTTGTTTGGCCGGAGCTACCGGCTGCCCTTTGGCGTCGCACCCATGGGCGGCGCGGGCCTCTGCTGGCCGGGCGCCGACGAGCATTTGGCTCGTGCCGCGCAAGCGGCGCGCATTCCCTATGTGCTCTCCACCGTGGCCAACGTCACCATCGAGCGCATCGCCAAGCTCGCGCCCGACGTTTTCTGGTTTCAGCTTTACGGCGCGCCGGCGGAGGATCACCGCATCTCCTTCGACTTGGTGCGCCGGGCGGAGGCCGCAGGTGCCCATGTGCTCGTCGTGACGCTCGACATTCCGGCGCGCGCACGGCGAATCCGCGATATCCGAAATGGCTTGGCGCTCCCTCTCAAATTGCGCTGGCAAATCGTCCGCGACGTCGCCATGCGGCCGCGATGGGCGCTTGGCACGCTCGCACATGGCCAGCCGCGCTTTGAAAACTTCGCCGCTTATCTCGGAGCGCGCGCGACCTCGCGAGCGCTCGCGGCGTTCACCTATGAAAACACGGAAGGTGCGCTGACTTGGGATGTTCTCGCGCGCTTGCGCGAGCGCTGGCCGCGCGCGCTCGTGGTCAAAGGCATTCTGCATCCGGACGATGCCGAGCGGGCGGTCTCCCTCGGCGCCGATGGCGTCATTGTCTCGAACCATGGCGGGCGTCAATTCGAAGCAGCGCCGGCAGCCATCGACGTTCTGCCGGCGGTCGTTGCGCGAATTGGCACGCGAGCAACCGTGTTTGTCGATGGCTCTGTGCGCTCGGGCTTGGATGTTCTCAAGGCGCTTGCCTGTGGTGCCGCAGGCGCTTTTGCCGGCCGCGCGTTTCTCTATGGCGTGACCGCATTAGGCCCTGCGGGCGGCGAGCATGTGGTCTCGCTCTTCGAGACCGACCTGCGCGCGGCCATGGGCCAGATCGGCGCCCGCACAATCGCGGACATCGGACGGGCATGCGTGCAACATCCGGGCGCGCTCAACTTCGGCCAGGCGCGAAACGCCGCAGGGACCGGCAGTCCGATTCTCTTTGGGAGATTGGGCGCGGGGACGACCTGAGGCATGGCCTTCAGTAGATTGCATCTGCGCGCATCGGCCCGGTATGCTCCCTCATTCGAGCCAAGCTCGGCGCTGCGGGCGGTTCGCGCGTGATCGCCTCCACCGCCACGCGCTGATGCGGTCCCATACTATCCCATGATACGAGCCCGCCAATGAAGAAGGTTGCGGTCGTGACCGGGGCAGGCAGCGGCATCGGGCGAGCCGCCGCCACAGCCCTCATTCGCAAAGGCTACGCGGTCGTGCTGGCCGGACGACGGAAGGAAGCGCTGGAGCGCACCATCGCCGAGGCCGGTGGGGGCGTTGCCCTGGCGACGGATGTCAGCGACGAAGGCGCCGTTGTGGCGCTGTTCCAAACGGTCAAGGAGCAATTTGGCCGGCTGGACCTGTTGTTCAACAATGCGGGAACCGCTGCGCCGCCTGTGCCGTTCGAAGAGCTGACGGCGGCACAGTGGAATAGCGTGGTCGCGGTCAATCTGACCGGCAGCTTCCTCTGCGCGCGCGAGGCCTTTCGGCTGATGAAAGAGCAGCGTCCCCAAGGCGGCCGCATCATCAACAACGGATCCATCTCCGCGCATGTCCCGCGGCCTCTCTCCGCGCCCTACACCGCGACGAAGCACGCCATCACCGGCTTGACCAAATCGCTGTCGCTCGATGGGCGGGCTTATCACATCGCCTGCGGGCAAATCGATATCGGCAATGCCGAGACGGAGTTGGCCGCGCGCCTGCGCAGCGGGGCTATGCAGGCGAACGGGACGATCTCGCCGGAGCCCACGATGGACGTGCAGCATGTCGCCGACGCCGTGCTCTTCATGGCCGATTTGCCGCTCGACGCCAATGTGCAATTCATGACGGTGATGGCGACGAAAATGCCGTTTATCGGGCGCGGCTAGGGATTTCGCAGCGCTCGAATACTGGCCACGGCCCCGGCGCGCAGAGCACCGCCGAACCCTTCAACGGAACCGATGTAGGACGATGATCGAAAGGCTGATCGAAGGAAGGCGCCGCGACATCGGCAGCTTCGAGGTCGACCGCATCCTGCCGGCCGCCGCGCGACGCATGGTCGGGCCCTTCATCTTTCTCGATCACATGGGACCGGCGAATTTTGCTCCCGGCGGCGGCATGGATGTGCGGCCTCATCCCCATATCGGGCTCGCGACGGTCACCTATTTGTTCGCGGGCGAGATTTTCCATCGCGATTCCTTGGGCTCGGCGCAAGCAATCCGCCCTCATGAGGTGAACTGGATGACGGCAGGCCGCGGCATCGTGCATTCCGAGCGCACCGAAAGAGCCGTCCGCGCCAAGGCGGCGCGATGCACGGCATTCAAAGCTGGGTCGCGCTCCCCGACAAGGATGAGGAAACCGAGCCGAATTTCTCCCATCATCCGGCGTCCGATCTGCCTGTCATGGAGGATGCCGGCGTCTCGCCCGGCTGATCGCGGGTGAGGCCTACGGCCTCAAGAATTCCGTCAGGACCAATTCGCCGCTCTTCTATCTGCACGCGGATTTGCAGCCCGGCGCCGCGATGCGCTTCCAAGCGGGCACGAGGAGCGCGCCGCCTTCATCGTCGAGGGACGGGTCTCGCATGAAGGCCGGGTTTACGATCAAGGCCGACTTCTTGTCTTCGCCAAAGGCGGTGAGCCGAAACTAAGCGCTGAAGAACAAAGCCGGCTGATGCTTTTGGGCGGCGCTCCCGTTGGGCCGCGTTTCATCTGGTGGAACCTTGTCTCGTCTCGCCGCGAGCGCATTCGCGCGGCGAAGGAGGCCTGGGTCGCTGGACGCATGAAGCTCCCACCCGGCGATGATCGAGAGTACATCCCCGCTCCGGACAGCCCGCCCTTGCCGTAAAATCCGCGCATGGCTGAGAACTGATCGAGGCAAGCGAGCGATGGCGAATGAGCATGCGGCCCGCGCGGGCGCCCCGTTCAAGCTTCAAAGAGCCATCGATCCCGGCGCGGGACCATGTGCGCGGCGGGCGCGCCGCCGACGGCGTCGTCAGCGTCGTCGTCTATGGCGACTATCACTGCCCCTATTGCCGTCGCCTTGCGCTTCGTGCTCGCCCGGCTGCGCCAGGCCCTGGGCGAGCGGCTCGTCTATGTCTTCCGGCACTTCCCCAACGAGCGCGCCCACCCCGGCGCGACCGTCATCGCCCGCGCCGCCGAGGCCGCCGCGCGGCAGGGCCGCTTCTGGGAGATGCATGACCGCCTCTATGGACAGGAGCCGCCGATCAGCGAAGACGCAGGCTGCTGGACATCGCGGCGCGCGCTCGGGCTCGATATGGAGCGCTTCCAGCGCGATCGCGACAGCGACGAAACGCGCCGGCGCGTCGACGAGGATCTGGCCGAGGGCCGGCGCAACGGCGTGACGGGGACGCCGACGATCTTCATCGACGGCATTCGCTACGACGGCGCCTGGGATTTCTATTCGATGCTGGAGGCGCTGGAGCGCCCGGTCGGAACGCTGGTCAAGCGCTCCGCGCGGGTGTTCGCAAGCCTGCCGGCGTCGGGCGGCCTGGTCTTGATTCTCGCCGCCGCGGCGGCGCTGCTGTGCGCCAACACGGCGCTGGCGCCCTACTACCGGCTCTTCATCGAATCCTCGTTCAGCATCGGCCCGCCCGGCGGGCTGCTGACCCTGACCGTGGGCGCGTGGTTCTCCGAGGGCCTGCTGGCGATTCTTCTTCCTGCTGGTCGGGCTCGAGATCCGCCGCGAGATGACGGCGGGCGCCCTCGCCGAGCCGCGGGCGGCGCTGCTGCCGGTCATCGCCGCCGTGGGCGGCTGCCTGGCGCCGGCGGCGATCTATCTGGCGCTGAACCCGGGGCCGACCGCGCCCGGCTGGTCGGTGCCGACCGCGACCGACATCGCCTTCGCGCTCGGCATTCTGGCGCTGCTGGGCGAGCGCGTTCCCGTGGGCTTGCGGGTGTTCGTGGCGGCGCTCGCCGTCGTCGACGACATCCTGTCGATGCTGACGCTTGCCATCTTCTATCCGCACGCCTTCGAGGCGATCTGGCTGCTCGCCAGCGGCGCCGCGGTCGCGCTCCTGTTCGCGCTCAACCGCTGGCGCGTCTATGCGAGCTGGCCCTATGCGGTGATCACCATTGCGCTCTGGCTCTCGCTGCATGCGGCCGGCGTGCATGCCGCCCTCGCCGGCGTCTTCCTGGCCGCCTTCCTGCCGACCCGGCCGGCGCCGGCGGCCGGGCCCCTGCTCGCCCAGGCGGCGACGGCGCTGGCGGCGCTCGAGCATGCCGAGACCGAAGCGAAGCAGGCCGGAGACGAGAAGCGCCGCATCGAGCAGGAGCCGATCTGGGATTGGGCGAGCCGCCAGCTTTCGGCCGCCAGCGACCGGCTGCTGTCGCCGGCCGATCGCATCGAGCGGGCCGTGGCGCCGTGGAGCCGCCCATGTCATCCTGCCGCTCTTCGCCTTCTCGGCGACGGGGGTCAGCCTCGCCGTCGATCTCTCGTCGCCGGGCGCCCGCCGATCCTGTGGGGCGTCATCCTGGGGCTCGTGATCGGCAAGCCTCTGGGCGTGTCGCTCGCGTCCCTGCTCGCCATCAAGGCGCGGGTCGCCACGGCGCCGGACGGCATAACGCTGCGCAATTTCATCGGCGCCGCCTGCCTGTGCGGCATCGGCGACACGGTGGCGCTGCTGATGGCCGATCAGGCCTTTCCGCAGGAGGCCCGAATTCGGCGATCGCCAAGATCGGCGTCCTCGTCGGCTCGGTCCTGGCCGCGGCGCTTGGTGCACTTATTATCCTCAGCCATCCGCGGGGCGCAGTCCGGACCGCGGCAGCGAAAGCGTGAGGCCAAGCCGGGGCCGCGACCTGGCGCTCCAAAGCGCGCCGGCCGCAAAGGGAGGAGAGAAGTGCCAGAGAACGGATTTAAGGCAATCGAGGTCAGGCCGCTGTCGCCCGCCTTGGGCGCGGAGGTGCACGGCGTCGACCTCTCGGAGCCTCTTGACGATCGGACTTGGGCGGCCGTGCACAAGGCGTTTCTCGATCATTTGGTCCTGTTCTTTGCCGATCAACATTTGACGCCAGAGCAGCAAATGGCGTTTGGCCGCAGGTTTGGGACGCTCAATGTGCACCCTTACGTCAAGGCGTTGGAAGGCTATCCGGAGATTCTCGACGTCGTTAAGGAGCCCGAAGCCGAAACCAATTTTGGCGGCGCTTGGCACGCGGATCTGACCTTTCTCGAAGCGCCGCCGCTGGGTTCGGTGCTTTATGCGAAGGACGTGCCCGAGGTCGGCGGCGACACGCTGTGGTCGAACCTCTATCTCGCCTACGAGACTTTATCCAAGGGCATGAAGAAGCTCGTCGACGGGCTCATCGGCGTTCATTCGGCGGTGATGCTCTATGGCTCCCCGAAGGTTGGCGGAGTCGGCTTCGGCGGCAAGATGTCGATGCAGATCGATCAGAAGGACGAGGCGGCCCAAGAGGTCGAACACCCCTTGGTGCGAACCCATCCGGAAACCGGCCGCAAGATCCTCGCCATCTCGCCCGGCTATCTACGCCGGTTCAAGGACATGTCGGAAGAGGAGAGCGCTCCGCTCTTGAAGCAATTGAAATACCATGCTCTTCGCGAGGTGTTCACATACCGGTTCCATTGGTCGAAGAACACTGTGGGTATATGGGACAATCGATGCACGCTGCATTATGCGCTGAACGACTATCGGGGCTTTCGGCGGCGCATGCAGCGCGTCTCCATCAACGGTGACCGGCCCTATTAGCCGACCATCGACGTCTTGGCCTGAAATGAACAACTAGATCATCGGCAGCGAACGCGACCGGCCGCGCGGGAAGGCTTTGTCGATGCGCGCAATCTCCGCATCGGACAGACCAAGTGCACCAGCGCCCGCGTTCTCTTCGGTGTGCTCGCGCCGCGCGGCTTTGGGAATGGCGAAGACGGAAGGCCGGCGCGTGAGAAAAGCAAGCGCCACTTGGTGGGCGGTCGTCCCGTGCGCCGCGGCGATGCCGGCGAGCACACGGCCTCCCTTGGTGTGCGGACCGGGAAAGCGGTTGTTGCCGAACGGGCTGTAGGCGGTGACCGCGATGCCATGCCGCTCGCACCAGGGCATGACATCGTGCTCGATCGCCCGCTCCTGCAAATGATAGAGCACCTGATTGCAGGCGATGCGGCCTTCGCCCGCGATCGCCAAAGCCTCCTCGAGATCGGCGACGTCGAAATTGCTGACGCCCCAGGACAGTATCTTTCCCGCGCGCGTGAGCTCGTCGAAGGCCGCGAAGGTATCCTCGAGCGGATACCGGCCGCGCCAATGCAACAGGTAGCAATCGAGCCGGTCGGTCTTGAGATGGGCAAGCGACCGCTCGCAGGCCGCGCGCGTGCCTGTGCGCGAAGCGTTTTCGGGCAGCACCTTGGAGACCAGGAAGACTTCGTCGCGCAGGCCGGCGATGGCCTCGCCGACGATGTCCTCGACGCGGCCTGATCCGTACATCTCCGCGGTGTCGATGTGGGTCATGCCGAGGTCGAGTCCTCGACGCAATGCGGCGACGGCAGAGGCACGGTCGTCATTCTCGATATTCCAGGTCCCTTGGCCGATCACAGCCACGTCGCGCTTGGTGGAACCGAATGACCGCTGCTTCATGGCTGTGTGGAGCGTTTGAGACCAGGTCGATCAGATGCGATGCGATTCGAGCGTCGAGGGATGGAAGAGCGCTTCAGGCGTAAGCCGCTGCGCCGAGAGCCCCTGACGGTGGTGGTGGTCGAGAAACGTGTCGAGCGCGTGGCGATTGGGCCCGAGACCGTAAGGCCAGTAATCGTTGCCCATGAGCGCTCTCGCCGCGCGCACGCTGTCCTCGACGAAGGGCAGCGTCACCTTGGCGGCCGAGTTGTCGGCAAGGCGCGCGAGCGCCAAGGACTTGGCGGAATCGAAAGCCTTGAGACAGGCCATGGGGAGCCATGGATGCGCCTGGCCAGCGTGCGCCGCACGCCAAGCACATGCATGATCGGAAAGATGCGCGTGCGCCGGTACCATGCCGCGGCCGCGGCGACGGGATCGGCGAAGAGATAGCCCACATGGGGATCGCCGCGCTCGAAGCAGGAAGGCGCGCGTGGACTGATCAGACCGTCGATCTCGCCTGCCGCGAGCATTTGGGATAGTGTCGCGTCCGGGGGTGCGTCCTCGATGCGCACACCATTGGGCAGAGCGAGCGTGGTCTTTTCCACGCGTCCCGGCTCCTCGATCCCGCCGCGCACCCAAACGATGTCCGACGGCGTGACGCCATGCTCGGTCTCGAGGATCGCGCGCACCCAGACATTGGCGGTCAATTGGTATTCGGGCGTGCCGATCCGCCGCCCGCGCAGATCCTCGGGGCTCTTGATGCCGCGATCGGTTCGAATGGTGATGCAGTTATGGCGAAACGACGCGGGACGGGAACACGGGCACGCCGACATACGGATTGTCGCCGCGTCGCGGTTTTCATCGCGAAGGTCGAAAGCGAAAGCTCGCAGATGTCGAAGGCCTGATGGCGGAAGGCGCGAAAGAAGATCTCTTCGGGCTCGAGATGCATGACGATCGGCGTGACGCCGTCGATCTAAACCGTTCCGTCCACGAGGGGACGGACGCGGTCGTAGTCGCCGATTGCAAGAGAAAGCGTGAGCTTCGCCATGGTGAGCCTCAGCCGTCGAACCGCCCTGTGCTCCCGATCATAGGGGAGCGGCGGCATAATGGCAGCCGCATCGCGAGCTCCGTCGGCGCCCGGCCCATTGCAAGCTCTGGCGGCCAACGCACGGCTCCACTAGCATCCGCGCGGGCCTCGCTCGGGCCCGCCGAAAATCGAGGAGGACATGCATGGCCACGCCGGAGAAAGAGTCGGGCACTGCCGGCCGTCCTGCCGAGCCATAGAGACCTCTATTACGCGGGCGGCTGGCATAGCCCGCGCTCCGGCGAACGAAAAGCGGTCATTAATCCCGGCACGGGCGAGGAAATCGGCTCGGTCGCCGAGGCCGGAGCCGCCGACGTGGATGCGGCCGTGGCGGCGGCGCGCGCCGCATTCCTGCAATGGCGGCGCACGAAGCCCGCCGAGCGGGCCGAGCGCATGAAAAGCTGCGCCGCGGCGCTGCGTGCGAACGCGCCGATCTCGCGCTCATCGATGCCATCGATTCCGGAAATCCCGTGCGCGAAATGGCGCGCGACGCCATCGCCGCCGCGCAGACTCTGGAATTCTTTGCCGGGCTCGTGAGCGAAATGAAGGGCTTCACGGTGCCGCTCGCGCCCGGTCAATTGCATTACACGATCCGCGAGCCCTTGGGCGTTGTGGCCAAGATCATGGCTTTCAATCATCCTTTGCTGTTTTCCGCCTCGAAGATCGCGGCACCGCTTGCGGCGGGCAACACCGTGATCGTCAAGCCGCCCGAGCAGGCGCCTCTGTCGTCGTTGCGCATGGCCGAGCTCTTCCACGATATTCTTGCCAGTCCGGCGTTCTTTCCGTCCTTCCGGGCGGGCGCGAATGCGGCGAGGCGCTGTCGGGCCATCGCGGGATCGCCATGGTCAGTCTCATCGGCAGCGTTCCGACGGGCAAAGCCATCTTGCGAACGGCCGCGGAGACGGTGAAGCGCGTTTCGCTCGAGCTCGGCGGCAAGAATGCGCTCATCGCCTTTCCCGATGCCGATCCGGATGTCGTGGCGGCGGCCGTCGTGCGCGGCATGAACTTCACCTGGTGCGGCCAGTCCTGTGGCTCGACGAGCCGGGCGCTCGTTCACGCCGACATCCATGACCGCGTCCTGCAGGGCGTGGTCGAGAGGGTCAGCAGCCTCAAGCCGGGCAATCCCGCCGATCCCGAAACGAATATGGGCGCGCTCATCAGCGCCGCGCAATTCGACAAAGTCATGACATACATCGCCTGGGGCCGCGAGGATGGCGCGCGCTTGGTTCACGGCGGCAAGCGTCCCGACGATCCGGGCCTTCCCCGCGGCTTTTTCATCGAGCCCACTGTTTTTGCGGACGTCACGCCCGAGATGCGCATCGCGCGCGAGGAAATCTTCGGACCGGTGCTCAGCGTGATGCGCTGGACGGAGTACGAAAAGATGATCGCGGTCGTGAACGAGCTCGACTATGGCTTGACCTGCTCGATCTGGACGAACGATCTCGCCCTGGCACACGAGACGATGATGGCGGTCGATGCCGGCTATGTCTGGATCAATGATGTCGGCACGCACTATCTCGGCATGCCCTTCGGCGGGGTCAAGCAATCCGGGCTCGGCCGGGAGGAAACCTTGGACGAGCTTCTTGATTGCACGCGCATCAAGACGGTCAATCTGCGCATGCGCATGAGCCAGTAAGCCAACCATGCAAAGCGGCCGCGCGCCGTTTGCGCGCGGCCGCCTAGTCACCGCGACTTTTTAGGCCGCGTTCTCGAGCAACAGCAGTCCGGCGGCCGTGTTGGAAACCGGGATGTGGTAATTGCTGTGGAGCTTCGAGACGCGCCCCGTCAACGCGCCGCGCATGACAAGCCAATTCAAGAATTCGGCGCCCTGGGCACCCGCGAGCCGGACGATGTCATGTGTCGAGTAGTGCAACAGAGACTCCGGATCGTTGACGATCTTGTCCATGCACATCAGATCGAACTCTTTGTTGATGAATCCGGCCCGCGTTCCGTCGAGCTGGTGGGAAAGCCCGCCCGTGCCGATCATCACCACTTTCAGGTCCTTCGGATAAGACTCGATGGCCCGTCCGATCGCCTCGCCGAGCTTGTAGCAACGCGCCGGACTAGGCAAAGGATGCTGGACTGTGTTCACGCAGACGGGAACGGACTTGATTGCCTTACCCGCGTCCTCGCCGAACAGCAAGACCATCGGCACGACGAACGCGTGATCGACCTTCATCTCCTGGCACATCGTGATGTCGAACTCGCTTTCCACGAGCTTCTCGATCATGTGCCAGGAAAGCTCGGGATCGCCGGCAAAGGGCGGCCGCACCTCGAGCCCCCAGCCTTCATCCTCGTTGCGGTATTCCTCGGCTGCGCCGACAGCAAAGGTCGGGATCTTGTCGAGGAAGAAGTTCAAACCGTGGTCGTTGATGACGACGACGGCGACGTCGGGCTTAACCCGGTGGAGCCACTCCCGCACCGGCGGATAGCCGTCGAAGAAAGGCTTCCAATAGGGATCGTTCTGCAAGCCGCGGCTGATCGCATTCCCGATAGCCGGAATGTGGGATGTGGTGATTCCACCGACGATCTGCGCCATGGCTAGTTTCCTTCCTTTCCGTGCGCCACCAGCATCGCCTTGAACGCCTCGACGGTCATGCCGGTCTGCTGGGCGCCAATGTCCTGGACGTTGAGTCCGAAGATCCCCGCGAACTTCGCGAGGTAGTAGATGTTGCCGCCGGCTTCGAGCAGTCTCAACACGTTGCGGCTCTTGATCGCCGCCGTCTGCTCGGGCGTGAGGTGGTATTTGCGGCAATAAGCGTCCTCGTCACTCTTGAACTCCTCGCGGTTCTTCGCCTCGTTGAACGAGAAGCACATCTTGTTCAGGGCGTAGCCCTTCATGGCCTGATGGCCGTCGAACATGATCGTGCCCGGAATTTCCTCCTTCGCGGAACGCTTGACCGCCGGGGCCTCGACGACCCTGAGGTGCTGGCCGGCCTTCACGCCCTGCGCCCCGGAGCCTTTCCCGGGAGTCTCTTGAGCGCTTCCTGGCTCGCGCAATTCGGATGTGCTCGTCATGGCCGCTTCTCCTTCTCAAACCGGCGCCTAGAACATGCGCCCGCCCTTCAAATGAATCTACGAATGGATTATCATAGGTTCCATGAATGAATTCGATCGATCACAGCTGGCTCCGCTGGCCCTAGACGGCCATGGCCTGCAGGTCTTTCTCGCGGTCTTGGAGACCGGGTCGGTGACCGCCGCGGCGGAAGCCCTGGGTGTGAGCCAGTCGGCGGTCAGCCACACCCTGGAGAAGCTGAGAGGGCTCCTGCACGACCCGCTCTTTGTCAAGTCGGGCCGGGGCATCGTCGCGACCGCCCATGCCGCGGCGCTCGCCGAGCCCGCGCGGCGGCTGCTCGACGACATGACCGCCTTCACCCGCGGCTCACGCTTTGAGCCGAAAGAGGCCGACCTCGTGCTCACGGTGGCGGCCAACGACTTTCAGCGCGACCTCCTCTTGCCCGCCTTTCGCGCACGGGTCGCGGCGAAGGTCCGCAGCCTCCTGCTTGCGGGTCATCCCCTCGCTTGCGCCCACGGCGGAGCTTCTGCGCGAGCGTCATTGCGATCTCATCATCACGCCGAGGCCGCCCGAGGGCTCGGACATCTTGCAGAAGCGGCTGCTCGTGGACCGCATCGCGTGCTTCTACGACGCTGAGGCGCGCGCGGCGCCGCGCACGCTCGGCGAATACACCGCCGCGCTGCATGTGACGGTCGTGTATGAAGGCGGGCGGAAAACGCTGTTCGATCAGCAGATCGAAAGCCGCGGCGTCGCGCGCAAGCTCGGCGCCACCGTGCCGAATTTCTCGGGAGTCGCGGAGTTCCTGCGTGGCACGGACATGCTCGCGAGCCTGCCGAGCTTGATGCGCACCGGGATCATGCGCGGCTTCGGCGTCGCGCCTCTGCCGTGCAAGATTCCCGCTATGCCCATGTATGTCGTCTGGCACCGCCGCCATCAGGAGGACCCGGCGCAGCGCTTTCTGCGCGCGGAGCTCGAGGCGACGACGCGCGACGTGATGATCAAGATAGAGCCGGTGGAAGCCGAATGATCCGCGCTCAGGCTTTGCCCGGCGTCGTGACCTCCACCACGCAGACGCGCCCGCCCACGGGCACGTTGTCGCCTTCGGCCACGCACTGCTCGAGCAAGGTGCCGTCGGCCGTCGCCGCGAATTCCTGGCTCACCTTCTCGGTCTCGATCTCGTAGAGAACGTCGCCGGTCTTGAATGTCTCGCCGGGCCGCTTGTGCCACTTCACGATGGTGGCTTCCTCCATGTTCATGCCGATGCGCGGAAGCTTCATGGTGATCTTCATGGCGGCGCTCGGACGCTATCGCTTTTCTTTGGCGACGCTCATGACGGCGCTCGCGATCTTGTCCGAGTTCGGCAGAACGAACTGTTCGGCGTTCGGCGCATAGGGCATCGCCACATCGGGCACCGTGACGCGCTTGATCGGCGCCTTGAGAGCGTGGAAGGCCTTGTCGGCAACCACCGCGGCGATTTGGCTCGCCGCACTACAGCAGTCGCGCGCCTCGTCGACGACGACGAGACGGCCGGTCTTTTCCACCGAGCGGACGAGGCTTTCCACGTCGAGCGGCACAAGCGTGCGCGGGTCGATCACCTCGACATCGATGCCTTTCTTGGCCAAGTCGGCCGCCGCGCCGAGAGCAAGCTTCACCATGTGGCCTATGGCAACAACGGTGACGTCGCGGCCCTCCTTGACGATCGCAGCTTCGCCGAAAGGCACGAGCCAATCTCCGTCCGGCACCTCGCCCATGTCGCCACCCCGGCCGCTCGCCTCGAAGAAGAAGGACGGGCTGTCGGTCCGGATCGCCTGTTTCAAGAGTCCCTTGGCGTCGGCCGCCGTGGCCGGCATCAGCACATTGATGCCGCCGAGATTCATGACGACAGGATAAGGCGTGTCCGAATGCTGAGCCGCCGTCGAGCGTCCGCCGCCGTAACCCATGATCACGGTGATCGGCAACTTGAGCTGTCCGCCGGTCATGAGGGGGAGCTTTGCCATCTGATTGGCGATGGCGTCGAAGCCGGTATAGATGAAATTCGAGAACATCATGTGCAGCACGACGCGGCAGCCGCTCGCGGCGGCGCCGACCGCCATGCCGGTGAGCGTCGCCTCGCAGATCGGCGTGTTGCGGATGCGGTCGCGGCCGAAGCGCGCGAGCAGACCCCGCGTGTCGCCCATGATGGCAAGCTCGACATCCTCGCCATACACGATCACTTTCGGATCACGCTCCATTTCCTCGACCAGAGCGTCGTTGATCGCCTGAATATAGCGTCTGCGTGCCATGGCGCCCCCCTTAAGCCTGCTGCCCGGCGCGCATCAGACGGAAAACGAGCTTCGTGTCGGCAGGCGCGCCCGCCTCCGAAAAGGCCGCCGCGTCCTCGATGATGCCCTTGGTTTTCTGATCGATCTTTTCGAGCTCGCGCTCGTCGCATGCGCCGGCCGACGACAGGCGCTTCTTCAGACGCTCGATCGGATCGCGCTTGCGCCATTCGTCGATCTCTGCCGCTTCGCGATATTGGCCGCCCTGCAAGAACAACTCTTCGGCTTCGAGGTGGCCGCGGATGCGATAGGTCGTGGCTTCGACGAATTGCGGGCCTTCGCCGTTGCGCGCGCGCTCGATGGCATCGCCCGCGGCCTTCCAGACTTCGACCACGTCGTTGCCGTCCACCACCGCGCAAGGCACGCCGAAAGCGCGCGCGCGATCGGAAATGCTTGCCCGACGTCACCTGCGCCGAAGGCGTGAACTCGCAGAAGTGGTTGTATTCGCAGATATAGACGAGCGGCAGCTTCCACAGCGTGCTGACGTTGAGCGTCTCCATGAAGACGCCCTGGTTCGCGGCGCCGTCGCCGAAGAAGGCGACCGAAACGCGGCCGTCGCCGTGCAAGCTTCGAACCGAAGGCGGCGCCGGTGGCGATGGCGAAGCCGCCGCCCACGATGCCGTTCGCGCCGAGAATTCCTTTGGAAATGTCGGCGACGTGCATGGAGCCGCCCATGCCGTGACAGATGCCGTTCTCTTTGCCCCAAATCTCCGCCATCATCGCCTTGGGGTCGCCACCCTTGGCGAGGAAGTGACCATGGCCGCGATGAGTGCTGGTGATCCAGTCGTCGTCACGCAGATGGTTGCAGACGCCGACGGCGACCGCCTCCTGGCCGATATAGAGATGCACCGCGCCCGGCAGCTTGCCGTCCGCGAAGTCCGCGCACAGGCGCTCCTCCATGCGCCGGATGAGCAGCATCCGCTCATACATCGCCCGCAGCTGCTCATCGCTCGGAACGAGATTCCACTTCTTGTCAGCCATACATCAGCCCCGTTTCGGTAAACCGATCTTTCCACGCGTCCCGTCGGTGACGCGGGCGATCGGGTTGTCTTGTCAGGCCTCCCGCTGAAATGCGCCGTAAGGAAAGCCAGCCACGCGCTCGCAGCGCGCGGATGATATAGCCCCGAACCGGCTTGCGAAACAGCCTTTGACGTTCAGGCGCCGCGCATCCGCGGCCACAAGCGTCAGAATCCGACGGAGACGGACTTCAACTCCGTATAGGTGAGCACGCCCTCCCGGCCGAATTCCCGGCCCAATCCCGATTGCTTGTAGCCGCCGAAGGGGAGCGGGCCTTCGCCGCCGCCGCCATTGATGGTGATCGTGCCCGCCTGAATCTTCCGCGCGAGGCGGTGCGCCGTGGCGAGATCGCGCGTCCAGATCTTCGCCGCGAGCCCATAGGACGTATCGTTGGCCATGGCCGCGATGCGGTCGATCTCGTTCGCGTCGGCAAACGGCATGGCGCAAAGCACCGGGCCGAATATCTCGTCTTTGACGACGCTCATGTCGGGACGGGTGTTGGCGAGAATGGTCGGTTCGACGAAATAGCCTTCGCGCGGGATTCGGTGTCCGCCGGCGACGAGCTCGGCGCCCTGGCTCGCGCCCGCTTCGATGTAGCTCATGACGCGGTCGATCTGCTTCTGCGAGATGATGGGTCCCATCTCGGTGCCGGGCTCGGGGCCCGGTCCCACCTTCACCTTCTTCGCACGCTCGGCGATGCCGCCCACGACATTGTCGAAGACCTTCCTGTGGACATACATGCGTGTGCCCGCCGCGCAGAATTGTCCGGTCTTGAAGAAGATCTCGGTGGCGATGCCCTCCGTTGCCCGTTCGAGATCGGCGTCCGGGAAAATGACGATCGGCGACTTGCCGCCGAGCTCCAAGGTGACACGCTTCAAATTGCCGCTCGACGCGGCGACGATCGACTTGCCGACGCGCGTCGAGCCGGTGAAGGAGATCTTGTCGACGTCCGGATGATCGGCGAGCGCTTGGCCTGCGGTGTGGCCGAAGCCCGTGACGATGTTCACGACGCCGGCGGGAAAGCCCGCTTCCTCGATCATCTCGCCGATGCGAATGGCGCTTAAGGGTGCAAGCTCCGCCGGCTTGAGGATGCAGGTGCAGCCGACGGCAAGCGCCGAAGCCAGCTTGTTGACGGCGAGGAAGAAGGGCGCGTTCCAGGGCGTGATCAGTCCCGCGACGCCGACGGGCTCGCGCAACGTGTAGGCGAAACCGGGCGCATCGGCGCCGGCAAGCGGCACGTCGCCCATGATCTTGTTCGCCCAGCCTGCGGCCTCCCGGATCATCGCGATGGCGACCCGCGACGTCGATGTGGCGCAGGGCGCCCACGGGATTGCCGACGTCCATGCTTTCCAAGAGCGCGATGGCGTCGGCCTTCGCTTCGACGAGATCGGCGAGCCGGTTGAGCAGCGCCGCGCGCTCCTGCGATCGCATCCGGGGCCATGGGCCGCTCTGGAACGCCTTGCGCGCGGCCTTGACCGCGCGATCGATATCGGCCGCGCCGCCGGCCGCAGCCTTGGCGAAGACTTTGCCGGTCGAGGGATTGATGATGTCGAACGTCTCGCCCGACTGGGCGGGCAGCCATTTGCCGTCGATGAAGAGCGCGTGGCTGCGTTCGAGAAATTTGCCGACGTCGGCTTGCACTTTGTCCGAAAAGGCTGGCGCGTTCATCAATGTCTCCTTGCCCTGTCTTGGGAGCGAGCATTGTCCACAGGGCTCCGCCGTTCAAGGCTGCGAGCGCCGGATTTGGCCCCTCTAACCATGAAAATTGCTGCTGAAACGCGGCTCCCCCGGGGGCGCGCTATCCTTTCCAAGGCTTGCCCGTCACCGGATGCGGATAGTGGAAGGGAACGACGGAGGTATGCGGCCAGGTCTTGGGGAGTTGATCAGCGCGTCGGGCCCAAGCGGATCCTCGGGATAGGTCATGGTGGCCGGCGCCATATCGGGCCTGTCCCAGTAAGCCCATCCCTTCTCGTAGGTTCCGTGGAAAGTCAAATTGTAGTCGAGAACTTTGATCTTCCATGTGCCGCGATCGTTGACATAGGTGTTTTCGTAGACGCCCGCTTCCCACCATTGCTGCAAGCCCGGGGGCACGACCGGCCCCTTCTTTGTGACGTGAGAGCCCGCCTGCATGAGGGCGCGAAACCGCCCGTATGCCGTCTTGCGGTCGGGGGCCACGTCGACGATGTCCTGCAATTGGAGGTGCTCGAGAAGAAAGCCGTAGATCGGCCCGTTGCGCCCGTCCGCGAAGGTCTTGCGAAAGCGGTCGAAATAGAGGCGGCGAACGCCCGCCTTGCCGCGGTAAATCCCGCCCGCGAAATGCACCTCGCCGTCATCCGCATACAGGTCCACGACGTCGTCATAGAGACATTTGTCCATGTAGTAGCCGTATTTGAACTGCAGCGTTCGAATGGCGTGAACGTCCTCGAGCAGGGCGATCCGCGTCCTGAGCTGCGCAACTTCCTCCTGAAGATTTGCTGCCTCGACCATGTCTTTTCCTCCTCTGTGTGCGGCCTTTCCAACTTCGATCCGTCGGCCTCGGGTGTTCTTGCCCATGCTTTGCCAATGTCGCCCTCACTTTCAAGGGCACAAATGTTCCGGCGGCGCATGATCGGCCAGCGGAAAGTAGAACGCGCTGGCTCGGACCTCCTCATTGACGCGGCGGCAGGCTCTGGCTAGCACTTATCCAACATAACGATCCGCCTGCCGAGCCATGCGCGCGATGCTGGCTCGAAGGGGCGGCCACATCGAGGACACGACCATGCAGATCACGGGACACGCGGCGCTTGTAACCGGCGGTGCGTCGGGATTAGGGCTTGCGACGGCCAAAGCGCTCCTCGCGGCCGGCGCCAAGGTCGCGATCCTCGATATCAACGCCGAGCAGCTCGAGCGCGCCAGCGCCGAGGCCAAGCTCCTTCCCGTGTCCTGCGACGTCGCCGACGCTGCATCTGCGGAAGCGGCGATCAAGAAGGCCGCCGATGCGAACGGTCCCGCGCGCATTCTCGTCAATTGCGCAGGGATCGGCGTCGCCAAGCGCATTGTCGGCCGCGAGGGTCCCATGGCACTGGCCGATTTCGAGCGCGTCATTCGCGTCAATCTCATCGGCTCGTTCAACATGATGCGGCTTGCGGCGCACGCCATGTCGCAGCTTTCCGAGCTCGAGGACGGCGAGCGCGGCGTTATCATCTCCACCGCATCGGCCGCGGCGTTCGAGGGCCAGGTGGGCCAGGCCGCCTATTCGGCGTCAAAGGGCGGCATCGTCGCCATGACGCTGCCGGCGGCGCGCGAGCTCGCGCAATTCGGCATCCGCGTCATGGCGCTGGCGCCGGGTCTCTTCCTCACGCCGCTCCTGCACAATTTGCCCAAGCCCGTGCAAGAGAGCCTTGCCGCCTCGATCCCGTTTCCGCGCCGCCTCGGCAAGCCCGAAGAATTCGCCGCGCTCGTCGTGGCATGCGTGACCAATCCGGCGCTCAACGGCGAGGTCATTCGCATCGACGGCGCGCTTCGCCTGCCGCCTCGATAAGGGCCGAGTGACAGACGACAAGACGCGCGCCGTTGGGCGCGTTCTAATCCGTTTCGACGTTGCTCAAGGCGGCGAGCTTGGCCAGCGACTCGAGAAGCTGCGCCTTTAGCGCAGGTCGCAGGATCTTGGCGATCCGGCGCTCGTGCACGAGGTGTGCGGCGTGAAGATCCTTCAGTCGTTGCGCACCGTGGCTCGTGAGCTTCAAGGCAAAGCATCGCGCGTCATGGCGCATTCGATCCCGCCGCACCAAATTGTCGCGCTCGAGCTCGTCCAAGAGCGCGCTGAGATTCGGACGCTGGATCGCCAGGCAATCGCCGAGCTGCTGCTGATTGATCCCCGGATTGGCTTCGATCACGGACAGCACGGCATATTGCGCGGGGCGCATCGCGAGAGGCTTAAAGCAGGTGATGAGATCGTTGAAGATCGCAAGTTGCGCGCGGCGCAACAGGTAGCCCACTTGCTCGTCGAGCCCCGCTCGCTCCACCGGCGAGCCGGCGGACGCCTTAGGTGAGACTTTGGATCTTGCGGCTCGCCGCGCCGCGGATTTTGCAGGCATCACAGTTTGCCGTCTGTTCCACCGACGCGCGCGGCGCACCCACCCTCGCGCCCTCGAGCCCCCGGGCGCATATATCGCTCGGCCTCCCGGCCGTCAAGAATGCATGACCGCGCACCTCTTCAACAGATAGGCTTGATGAGCGGTGCATCGTATTTCCCGCGCAATCGGCGGCGGGTCAGCTCCTCGATGTCTTGAACACGAGCTTTCGCGAAGCAATGAAGTTGAATGTCATCCCGGCGAGCGATCCGAAGCCCACCGCGATGAAGGGATAGCTCCGGAAGAAGGCAAAGGCCGTGACGAGGCCGGCGTAAAGCGCGTAATTGATGGCGCCGCCGAAGGCGTTGAGCACGAGATAGCGCAGCCACTGCGCTTGGGCCCGCGCACGATCGGCATCGTAAAAGGTAATGCGGCGATTGAGCGCCCAAGCCGCCGTTGCCGCCACGAGATAAGAAAAAACGCGCGCCGAGTAGTAGTCCAGCCGGACGAAGCGGATCAGGGACTCGACCACCGCCATGTCCACAACGGCCGCGATGACGCCGACGATCGCGAACTTAACGACGCGCTCAGGGAGCATTGTCCTTGTCCGGCCGCGTTTCCGGGACGCCGCCGGGCGCCTGGTAGCTCAGATAGATGAGGCGCTTGAGCTCGCGGCGCCCGCGCGACACCGTCTCGAGAATGAGGCCTGCAGCAAGAGAAAGAAAAGCGAGCAGCATGATGCTGGCCGACAGCACGGCCGTGGGCAGCCGCGGCACGAGGCCCGTGCGCAAGAATTCGAGCACGATGGGAATGATGAGAATGACGGAGACGGCTGCGAGAACGATGCAGATCAAGGTGAAGAAGACGAAGGGCTTTTCTTCCTTGAAGAGCACGAGAATGGTCTTGAGAATGCGAAATCCATCGCGAAAGGTCGACAGCTTGCTCGCCGAGCCCGCGGGCCGCGCCGCGTAGGGTGTCCGCACCTCGACGACGGGCATGTTGAGATGCAAGGCGTGAATGGTGAGCTCGGTCTCCGTCTCGAAGCCCGGCGCCATGGCGGGGAACGACTTGACGAAGCGCTTGGAGAAAACGCGATAGCCCGACAGCATGTCGTCAAACGTGTCGCCGAAGATATAGCCCACGACCGCCGTGATCATGCGATTGCCGAAGCGGTGACCACGCCGGAAGGCGGCGGGATCATCCGTCGGCGCGCGCGCGCCCACGACCATGTCGAATCGCTCTTCCAGGAGCTTGCTCACGAGCATCGGCGCGCTTGCGGCATCGTAGGTGTTGTCGCCGTCGGCGAGGACATAGATGTCGGCGTCGACATCGGCGAACATGCGGCGGATGACGTGCCCTTTTCCCTGCAAGCGCTCGTGGCGCACGATGGCGCCGGCGCCTCGCGCCTCCTCGACGGTGCGGTCGCGCGAGTTGTTATCGTAGACGTAGATCGTGGCGCCGGGCAGCGCCTCGCGGAAGGCCGCGACCGTCGCCGCGATCGTGCGCTCCTCGTTGTAGCAGGGAAGAAGAACGGCGATGGTCAGGCGCAAGCCAGCGCCCGCCGCCTCCGCGCGCGAGAGCGCTTCGGACGTGAGACCGCGAACGGAGACTTGTGGCTGCGGCTCAGCCATGGGCTTCATGGGCGATAGGCGCGCTTCGGGCACATGCCCGGCTCTACGCAGATCGCATTCGCCGTCGGATCGCGGCGCGCGGTGATCTGTTTCAGAACAGGCCCTCGATCTGACCCTTCTCGTTCAGCCTTATGTTGTGCGCAGCGGGCACGCGCGGCAGTCCGGGCATGGTCATGATCTCGCCGCAGACGGCCACGAGAAACTCGGCACCCCCCGCCAGTCTCACCTCGCGAACGGGCACCACGTGGTTCGAGGGCGCGCCCACGAGCTGGGGATCGGTCGAGAAGCTGTACTGGGTTTTGGCGATGCAGACAGGGAAGTGGCCGAAGCCCGACTCCTGATAGCCCTTGATCTGATCGCGCACGCGCTGGTCGGCGATGATGCCCTGGGCGCCGTAGATCGATTGCGCCACAGTGCGGATCTTGTCCCAGAGCGGCATGTCGTCGGGGTAGAGATAGCGGAAATTGGCGGCGCGGCTCGACACCAGATTGACCACCGCGCGCGCGAGCGCCTCGGTACCTTTGCTCCCTTCCGCCCAGTGGCTGCACAGAATGGCCTCCACGCCGAGCTCGGCGCAATGCTGGCGGATGAGGTCGTGCTCTTCGGCCGTGTCGGCGTCGAAGCGATTGATGGCAACGACGGCCGGCACGCCGAACTTGCCGACATTCTCCACGTGGCGGGCGAGGTTCGCGAAGCCCTTCTTGAGGGCCTTAAGGTTTTCCTTCGACAACTCGGCTTTCGGAACCCCGCCATGCATCTTGAGCGCGCGCACGGTTGCGACGATGACGGCCACGTCCGGCTTCAATCCCGCCTTTCGGCACTTGATGTCGAAGAATTTCTCGGCGCCGAGATCAGCGCCGAAGCCCGCTTCCGTGATGACGTATTCGCCGAGCTTGAGCGCGGCCAGGGTCGCCATCACGGAGTTGCAGCCATGGGCGATGTTGGCGAACGGGCCGCCATGGACGAAGGCCGGATTGCCTTCGAGCGTTTGCACGAAGTTCGGCATCATGGCGTCCTTGAGAAGCACGGACATGGCGCCGTCGGCCTTGAGATCGCGCGCGCGCACGGGTTTGCGGTCGCGGCTCTGCGCCACGATGATGTTGCCGAGCCGCTCCGTCAGGTCATCGAGGCTCTTGGCCAGACAAAAGATCGCCATGACTTCCGAGGCGACCGTGATGTCGAAGCCGTCCTCGCGCGGAAAGCCGTTGCTGACGCCGCCGAGGGAAGAAACGATCGAGCGCAGGGCGCGCTCGTTCATGTCCATGACGCGGCGCCAGCTCACCCGGCGCACGTCGATGTTGTGCTCGTTGCCCCAATAGAGGTGGTTGTCGACGAGCGCCGCGAGAAGATTGTTCGCCGAGGTGATGGCGTGAAAATCTCCGGTGAAGTGGAGATTGATGTCCTCCATGGGCACGACTTGAGAGTAGCCGCCGCCTGCGGCGCCGCCTTTCACGCCGAAGCAGGGCCCCAGGCTCGGCTCGCGCAGACAGATCACGGCGCGCTTGCCGATGCGGTTGAGACCGTCGCCCAGGCCCACGGTTGTCGTCGTCTTGCCTTCGCCTGCGGGCGTCGGCGTGATCGCGGTGACGAGAATGAGCTTGCCCGAGGGCTTGGCGGCGAGGCCCTTGAGGAAATCGAGCGAGATCTTCGCCTTGTACGGCCCGTAATGGAGCAGCGCTTTCGCGGGGATGTCGAGCTTTGCCGCGACCTCCTCGATGGGCCGCATGGGTATGGTACGCGCGATCTCGATGTCGCTCTTAGGCATCAACCATTCTCCTCAATCTGGAGGTTCTTTCGGGCATGCATCGGGGCTTCATTTCGAAGAATCAGTCCGCGCCAACGCCTCCAAGACAATCGCTTCAGAACAATCGCCTCGGGATGGACTGGCGCTCTCTGCTGGGTTGCCGGTTCGCTACGGTCGACCGCGCTGCGGCAAGCGCCCCAAAACTAGCCTATCGGCGCATGCTTGAACACTGGAAAAAACGGCCGAGGCCGGTCAGGCAATGGGCGGCCGCTTCTTGAGGATCACACGCGCGGCTTCGATCACCTCGGCAATAGCCGAGGGGTCTTGCGGCGCCATGACATGCGCGCCCGCAATCCCCGGAACATCGGTGAGCGCCTGCAGGAATTCGGTGCAGATTTTGCGTCCCTCGGCCTTGGGGTCGAGGGCGCCTTCCAGACGCTCGATGAGCGCGTCGGGGATGATCGTGCCGGGCAACTTCTCGCGCATCCACCGCGCGGAACGGGCCGAGGGAATGGGCGCGATGCCAATAAGAAAGGCGGCGCGCTGCGCCAATCCGAGATCGAGAAGACGCGCGGCATAACGCCTCACAATGCCCAAGTCCATGCAGAACTGCGTCTGCAGAAACTGGGCGCCGGCATCGATCTTTTTCTTGAGCTTCTCCGGTATCCAATGCGCCGGCGGGTCCAGGGGGCTGTCGGTCGCGCCGAGAAAAAGCTGAACGTCGCCCTTGATCTCCGCGCCAGAGGGAAGCTTGTTCTCCACCTTCATGCGTTGGGCGATGGAAAGAAGCCCGATCGCGTCGAGATCGAAGACGGGCTTGGTTTCGGGTTGATCACCGGCGGATGGATCATCCCCCGTTTGAAACATCACATTGTGGATGCCGAGCGCCATGGCGCCGAGAAGATCGCTTTGCAGCGCGAGCCGGTTCTTGTCGCGGCACGCCATTTGAAGAATAGGCTCTATGCCCGCGGAGAGCAGGAAGTGCGCGGCGACGAGGCTCGACATATGGGGCTTCGCGCCCGCGCCGTCGGTCACGTTGACGGCCGTCGCGAGACCTTTGAGAGGCAGCGCCCGCGCAATGAACGCTTCGGGGTCGGTCGCAACCGGCGGCGGAAGCTCCGCTGTCACGACGAAGGCATCCTGCCGCAAGCGGGCAGCAAGTTTCGTGTCAGGGTCCGGCATCGCTTACCTGCCGCGCGGTCAGCCGGTATAGCGGCTCAATTCCACGCCGCTGCCCAGGGGAAGGAGAATAGATTCAATGTTTGGCTTGGCGCGAATGTGCTCGCGATAGCGCGCGGCGTCGGCCCGCGCATAGTCGGGCATGAGCATATTGTCCGCGGCGATGAGGGCGCCTGGCGCGAGCTTGGGATAGAAGAGATCGAGACAGGGCACGTAGAGATCTTTCCACAGATCCACGAGCACGAAATCGAATGGCCCCCCTATCTCGGGAAGAATCTTCAGCGCGTCGCCGGCCTTGAATTCGACGAAGCCCGCGAGACCGACACGAGCCAAAGCCTCGCGTGCGAAGGTCTGCTTCTTCGGCGCGATGTCGATCGAGATGACCTTGCCGTCCGTCGCGCGGGCGGCCTCGGCAAGCCAGATGGTCGAATAGCCGTAAGACGTGCCGAGCTCGAGAATACGCCGGGCCCCCGCCTCTTTGGCGAGAATGTTGAGAATTGTCCCCGTTTCGCGCCCCACCGAGATGAGGAAGTTGTTACGTTGCGCCAGCATTTGCTCCGTGGTGAGGCCTCGCCGAATCTCATGTTCGGCTTCCTCACGCTTGTCCAATTCCTGCAGGAGAGACTCCACGGCGGGGTCCAACATTGCGTCCTCATATGCTGCGGCGACAGACCCCGCTGCGGCCCTCATGGCGTGCGCGGCGTCTGCTCGAAGCCTAAGATAGCATGACCGCAGCGGCCGCGCGCTGCTGGCGCAAGCTTGCCCGAGGCAGGATTCGACAGGCGCCGCGGCGTGGGACACGGATGATTTCGTAGGCACTTCCGGTTTCCCGGCCCCGGGCTAGAATTCCGGGCGCGTGCGGGAAGCGGCCGCCGCAGATTGGAGATCCGCCACCGCATGCCGAAACGCACGCAGGTCACAGGGATCATTCTCGCCGGAGGGCGCGGCCGGCGCATGGGCGGCGCCGACAAATCGTTCCTCAGCCTCGCCGGACGCCCGCTCTTGGCGCATGTCATCGCGCGCGCAAAGCCGCAAGTGGACCATCTCATCATCAATGCGAATGCCGACCGCGCGCGCTTCGAAGAATTCGGTCTTCCTGTCGTGCCCGATTGCGTGCCGGGCTTTCTCGGACCGCTTGCCGGCATCCTCGCGGGCCTTGCCTGGGCGAAGAGCCACCATCCGGAGTCCGAATGGCTCGCGACCTTCCCCAATGACAGCCCCTTCTTTCCGGAGACCCTCGTCGCTCGCCTCATCGCGGCCGCGCGCGAGGAAAAGGCCCTTGTCGCGAGCGCGGTGTCGGCCGGCCAACATTATCCGGTCTTTGCGGTGTGGAGCACGGCGATCCGCGTTACGCCCAAGGAGATATTCGAGGAGAAAGGGCTCCGCCGCGTCGATGCCGGGCTTGCGCTGTTCCCGAACACCAAGGTCGAATTCGCCGTGCATGACTTCGACCCATTTTTCAACGTGAACACGCCCGAGGACTTGGCGGTGGCCGAAAGACTGATCGCGCGCTGAGCCTGCTATCCGCCCGGCGAGCCGGGGAGTATCATGATGCGGGAACTTTCCAAGTCATTGCTCCGTACCAGGATCGAATGGACAAGGTGAGCGCACCGCGCGACAAGAAAGTGGCTGAGACCGGCAAGCAGGCGGGGACGGGCCCCAAGCCAGACCGTCCGCAGGCTGTGACGGCGCCCGTCTTGCGTCTCGGGCGTGAGAGCACGGAAGCGGGCTCGCGCGTGCTCGCCAACGAGGTGCCGGTGTCGGTGGCATTCAGCGGCGAGCCCCACGCCGTCATGATGATGACGCCCGACCATCTCGAAGACTTCGTCTTGGGCTTCTCTCTCACCGAGCGGATCGTTCCGAGGGCGGAGGATATCCTGCTCATCGAGCTGCAGACGCTCGCCGAGGGGATCGTCGTCAACGTCGAGATTCCGCCCGAGCACAGGGGCGCGCTCGAGGGGCGACGGCGCGCCATACCCGGGCGGTCCGGCTGCGGCATGTGCGGAATTGCGGACCTCGAGCAGGCCTTGCCCGCACTCGCGCCCTTGAGCGGCTGCCCGCGGATCGGCCGCGCGGCGGTCTTTGCGGCGCTCGACGGCCTGGAGCCGTGGCAAAGCCTGAACAAGGCGACGGGCGCGGTCCATGCCGCGGCGTTTTGCCGGAGCGACGGCGCGATCGTCGCCGTGCGCGAAGATGTCGGCCGCCACAACGCGCTCGACAAGCTCATCGGCCATCTGGTCCGCACGCGCGTCGACCGGTCGGAAGGCTTCGTGCTCCTCACCAGCCGGTGCAGCTACGAGCTCGTGCAAAAGACGGTCATGGCGCGCATCCCGCTGCTCGCCACCATCTCGGCGCCGACGGCGCTCGCCGTCGAGATCGCGCAAGAGGCCAAGCTCACGCTGCTGGCGCTTGCGCGGAAGGACAGCATGCTTTGTCTGTCTGATCCGTTCGGCTTGTTCGCAGATACCGCCTAGAGGCTAAAGCGAGATGACTTCGGGGTAAATCAAAGAGGCCTCATCCTGAGGAGCCCTGCTCCCTCATCCTTCGAGACGCGCGGCCCGAACGGTCCGCGCTCCTCAGGATGAGGGAGCGGGGCGTCTCGAAGGATGTGGCCGGGCGCTCCGACCTAAAATCATCTTGCTCTAGGAGGCCTTCGCGCGCGCGGTGTCGGTCGCGGCGAGCGAGAGCACGGCATCGCGCGCAAGGGGCTTTAAGCCCTCGCCGCCCTTTTCCACATAAGCGTAGATTTGAAGCCGCATGCGCGGCGCCCAGAAATTGCGGATGTGATTGGCGGTCTCGCGCTTGGCTTCGTCCGCGGGATAGGCGCGGAAGAAGTCGGAAATCTGGTTCGCCATACGCACCAGGTCGTGGTCGTTCATGGCGCGGCTATTCCGCCGCGACCGGCGTTACCGCAATCCGCTTATGCGTGCGCTCGCGCTCCTCGAATTCGTCCTGCCACTCCGCATGACGATTGCTCTTTGTCGCCTGGACGGCCGTGACTTTGTATTCGGGGCAATTGGTCGCCCAATCCGAGTATTCAGTCGTGACAAGGTTCGTCCCGAGCGCGGGATGGTGGAAGGTCGTGTACACCACGCCCGGCGGCACGCGATCGGTGATCCCGGCTTTGAGCGTGATGGCCCCTTTTCGGCTCGCAATGAGAACGAGATCGCCGTCGCTGATGCCGCGCTCCTCGGCGTCGGAAGGATGAATCTCGAGCACGTCCTCGTCGTGCCAGACGACGTTCGCGGTGCGCCGGGTCTGCGTGCCGACATTGTACTGGGTGAGAATGCGTCCCGTGGTGAGAATGAGAGGATAAGAGCGCGAGGTCTTTTCGTCGGTCGGCACATATTCGGTGAGCATGAACTTGCCCTTGCCGCGCACGAATTGGCCGATATGCATGATGGGCGTGCCTTCCGGCGCCTTGTCGTTGCAAGGCCACTGCACGCTGCCGAGCCTGTCGAGCTTGTCGAAGCTCACGCCCGCGAAGGTCGGCGTCACGCGCGCGACTTCGTCCATGATTTCGGAGGGCGCGCCGTAGCTCATGGGATAGCCCATGGCAGTCGCGATGCGGCACGCGGTCTCCCATTCCGAAAGGCCGGTCTTGGGCGGCATCACCGGACGCACGCGGTTGATGCGCCGCTCCGCATTCGTGAAGGTCCCGTCTTTTTCGAGGAACGACGTGGCGGGCAGGAAGACGTGGGCGAAAGCCGCCGTCTCGGTCAGAAACAGGTCTTGCACCACGACGCACTCCATCGCCTCTAAGCCCGCGATGACGTTCTTGGTGTTGGGCTCGGATTGGATGAGGTCTTCGCCCTGAATGAACATGCCTTTGAAGCTTCCATCCTGCGCCGCGGCGAGCATGTTCGGCGTGCGCAGGCCGGGCTCGGAGTCCATCTCCGTCTGCCAGACGCTCTCGAAGATGTTGCGCACCGTGTCGTCGCTGACATGGCGATAGCCGGAGTACTCGTGCGGGAACGAGCCCATGTCGCAAGCGCCTTGGACATTGTTCTGGCCGCGCAGCGGATTGATGCCCACGCCCTCGCGCCCGAGATTGCCAGTCGCCATGGCGAGATTGGCGAGCCCCATGACCATGGTCGAGCCCTGGGAATGCTCGGTGACGCCGAGGCCGTAATAGATCGCGCCGTTCTTGGCGCCGGCATAAAGCCGGGCCGCCGCGCGGACTTCCGCCGCGGGGACCTGAGTCTCGGCTTCCAGCGCTTCCGGCGAGTTGCGAGGCTCGGCGATGAATTTGGCCCACTGCTCGAATGCCGCGGGGTCGCAGCGCTCTTCGACGAATTTCCGGTTCACGAGCCCTTCGGTCACCACCACATGGGCCAGCGCATTGATGACGGCGACATTCGTGCCGGGCTTGAGCGGCAGGTGGTGGCTCGCCTCGACATGGGGCATGCGCACGAGATCGATGCGGCGCGGATCGACGACGATGAGTTTCGCGCCCTGCGCGGAGCCTGCGCTTCATGCGCGAGGCGAAGACGGGGTGCGCGTCCGTGGGATTGGCCCCGATCACCATGATGACATCGGCCTTGGCGACGCTCTTAAAGTCTTGCGTCCCGGCGGAGGCGCCGAAGGTCGTCTTCAGGCCATAGCCCGTAGGCGAATGGCAGACGCGCGCGCAGGTATCGACATTGTTGTTGCGGAAGGCCGCGCGCACCATCTTTTGGACGACGAACACCTCCTCGTTGGTGCAGCGCGAGGAGGTGATGCCGCCGATGGCGCCGCGTCCGTATTTCGTCTGAAGTGATTTGAAGCGGTCGGCGACGTATGTGATCGCCTCATCCCAGCTTACCGTGCGCCAGGGATCGGTGACCTTGTCGCGGATCATGGGCGCAAGAATGCGGTCCTTGTGGGTGGCATAGCCCCAGGCGAAGCGCCCCTTGACGCAGGAATGCCCCTCGTTCGCGCCGCCGTCCTTGTAGGGCATCATGCGCACCACCTGGTCGCCCTGCATCTCGGCCTTGAAGGAGCAGCCCACGCCGCAATAAGCGCACGTCGTGAGTATGCTGTGCTCGGGCTGGCCCGCTTGCACGACGGACTTCTCGATCAATGTCGCTGTGGGGCAGGCTTGCACGCAGGCGCCGCAGGAGACGCATTCGGAATCGAGGAAGAGCTCGTTCGCGCTCGCCGCGACTTTGGACTCGAAGCCGCGCCCCTCGATGGTCAGCGCAAAGGTGCCTTGCACCTCCTCGCAGGCGCGCACGCAGCGCGAGCAGACGATGCATTTGGACGGATCGAAGTCGAAATAGGGATTGCTGCGATCCTTCTCCGCATCGAGATGGTTCTCGCCGGCATAGCCGTAGCGGACCTCGCGCAGGCCCACCGCGCCCGCCATGTCCTGCAGCTCGCAGTCGCCATTGGCGGCGCAGGTGAGGCAATCGAGCGGGTGATCGGAGATGTAGAGCTCCATGACGCCGCGCCGGATGTCGGCGAGCCGCCGCGTCTGGGTATGGACGCGCATGCCTTCGGCGACCGGCGTCGTGCAGGAGGCGGGCGTGCCCTTGGCGCCGTCGATCTCCACCAGACACAGCCGGCACGAGCCGAAGGCAGCCATGTTGTCGGTGGCGCAGAGCTTGGGGATCTTGACGCCGAGCTCGGCCGCGGCGCGCATCACCGAGGTGCCGGCGGGAACCGTGACCGGCGTGCCGTCGATCGTCAGCGTGACGAGCTTGTCGCTGTCGACGCGGGGCGTTCCGTAATCGGCTTCCTTGATCAACACGGCTTTAATCCTCGCACGATCTCAAGAGCAACGTCTCAGGCCCGCTTGCGCTTCTCGATGCGGCGAAAATCTTGCGGAAAGTTCCGCATGGCGCTCATGACCGGGTTCGGCGTGAGTCCGCCCATGGCGCACAGCGAGCCGTCGACCATCAGGCGGCACAAATCCTCCAAGAGCGTCCAGTTCTTCTCGCGGTCCTCGTCCGCAACGATGCGGTCGATGACCTCCACACCCCTCACGGCGCCGATCCGGCAGGGGGTGCACTTGCCGCAGGATTCTAGCGCACAAAACTCCATCGCGAAACGGGCCTGCTCGGCCATGTCCACCGTGTCGTCGAAGACCACAAGGCCGCCATGGCCCAACATGGCACCCGCCTTGGCTAAGGCTTCGTAATCCGCGGGCAAACGGAGCTCGTCTTCGGTGAGATAAGAGCCCAGCGGCCCGCCCACTTGCACGGCGCGCACGGGCTTGCCGCTCTTCGTGCCGCCTCCATACTGGTAAACGAGATCCGAAAGCGTGACGCCGAAGGCCTTTTCCACGAGGCCGCCAAATTTGACGTTGCCGGCAAGCTGGAAGGGCTGCGTGCCGCGCGAGCGGCCCGTGCCGAAGTCGCGATAGTGGGCAGCGCCCTCCGCCATGACCGTGGGCACGGCGGCGAAGGTGAGCACGTTGTTGACGACGGTGGGCTTGCCGAAGAGACCCGCGAGCGCGGGCAAGGGCGGCTTCGCGCGCACCACGCCGCGCTTGCCTTCGAGGCTTTCGAGCATCGAGGTCTCTTCGCCGCAGATGTAGGCGCCCGCGCCCAAGCGGATCTCGATGCGAAAGGCGTGATTGCTGCCCGCGACGCGCGCGCCGAGAAAGCCTGCGCGCTCCGCCGCCGCGATGGCCTCGCCCATCACGCGCGCGGCGTACGGATACTCCGAGCGGATGTAGATGTAGCCCGTCTTGGCGCCGGTCGCGATGCCGGCGATCGTCATGCCTTCGATGAGAAGGAACGGATCGCCTTCCATCAACATGCGGTCGGCGAAGGTGCCGCTGTCGCCTTCGTCGGCGTTGCAGCAGACATACTTCGTATCGCCCGCGGCGCCCTGCACGGTGCGCCACTTGATGCCGGCGGGAAAGCCCGCACCGCCGCGGCCGCGCAATCCGGACTCGGTGACCTCGGCGATGATGGCCTCCGGCGTCATCGACAGCGCGCGCTCGAGTCCCTTGAAGCCGCCGTGAGCCCGATAATCTTCAACCGAAACCGGATCGATCACGCCGCAGCGCGCGAAGGTGAGACGCTCTTGGTTGGCGAGATAGGGGATCTCGTCCACGAGCCCTTGCGACAGCGTGTGACGGCCGCCCTCGAGAAAGCCCTTGTCGAAAAGACTTGCAACGTCATCGGCCGTCACGGGGCCGTAGCCCACCCGGCCCTTCGCGGTCGCCACTTCGACCAGCGGCTCGAGCCAGAAGAGCCCGCGGCTTCCCGTGCGCACGATGCGCAGGCTCGCCTTCCGCTTCTCCGCCTCGCGCGCGATCGCGGAAGCGACGTCGTCGGCGCCGACGGAGACGGCCGCGGAATCGCGGGGGATAAAGAGCGTGACCTTGCCTTCCGTCATGCGGCAGCGCCCTTGCGCAAGCGCCCGATCAGGGCATCGAGCTTCTTCTCGTCGAGGCGGCCTTGCAGCGCGCCGTCGATCAGGCCCGCGGGTGCCAGCGCGCAATTGCCGAGGCAATAGACCGCTTCGAGCGTGACCGCGCCGTCGGGCGTGGTCTCGCCGAAGGCGACGCCGAGCTTCGTCTCGGCATGCGCGGCAAGCTTGCGCGCGCCCATGGATTGGCAGGCTTCCGCGCGGCAGAGGCGCAGCGTATGGCGGCCGGGCGCCGTGCGGCGAAAGTCGTGGTAGAAGCTCACCACGCCATGCACGTCGGCGCGCGACAGATTGAGCGCCTCCGCGATCACCGGCACCGCCATCTCGGGCACGTAGTTGAGCCGGCTCTGGACCGCGTGCAAGATCTCGATCAGGGCATCGGGCCGGTTGCCGTGGGCGTCGCAGATGGCGCGCACCTCGTCCTGCGCGGGATCGGCCACGTGGCTTCGTTCGTTCAGGGGATTCCTCCCAACTCTGCCGTAGAATTGCCTAACGCGATGACCCGCGTCTTGCAGGCGCGACCTTAGCACTCGCATGCCCGTGGGCAAAAGCGCCGTCGCGCCCGCGCCTCGTCCGCGTGTGGGCACGTGGCGCGGCTTTGCCGCCCACGTGAGCATCGCGCCCAATCAGCTAGCTACGCGTGATCCGCGCGAGCACATAGCCGACGGCGAAGGCCACCAGCACGCTCTCGACGGGCTTTTTCTTGACGCGCTCGGCCAAGGACCGGAGCGGCTCCTCGGCCTCCCGCCGCAGGTCTGTGTAGAGTCCCTCCGCGCTGCCTGCGGCGGCCGTCTTCACATGCGCCAAGAGCTCGCCCATCTGATGCTTGAGCGCCGCGATATCCTCTTTCACCGTCTCGTAGTCTGCAACATCGCTTCGGTTCATATCTCTCTCCGCATCGCGTTCGCGACCCCGCCGTTCCGTGTACAGATGTTACGTGTGGGAGCGGGCGCGACGGCCATGCGCGATTAGCTTTGCCTCGCGCTTCCATACGTCGGACAATGTTCCCACACCTGCCGCCGACACGCCATATGCGGCGAACCCGGCGCTTTTTCGGGAGCTCGCCGGGCGCCGGGACGGTCCGCGCCTCTGTGACGAAAGGTCGCTCGGGCCGCGCCGCAGACATGGACATCGGCGTACCCATCCGGCAGGCTCGCGCGAGCGAAACGCATCTCATCGAGGTTGGCTATGCGCGCGCCCATGGAACTCGCCACCAAGTTCGGGCTCGTCTTGCTTGGGGCAATCGTCGTCGCCGGCATGACGCTCTTGGGCATCGCATGGCTCAGCGCGGCGCTCTATCTCTCTATCGAGCCTTCGCTCGGGCAGCTCGAGGCATGTGCGATCACCGGCGCCGCCGCGCTCCTGCCGCTCGGCGCGCTCGGCTTGTGGTTGCTCGCGACCGGCGCGCGCGGTCGGCGGGAGCAAGACGCCTTCCTCGAGGTGTTGGCGTCGCTTGTCCCGCAGCTTTCGCGGACGATCGACGAGATCGTGCGCAAGAACCCGCTGGGCAGCATCGCGCTCTTCGCGGGGCTCGGCATGGTCGCCGCGCGCAATCCGGCCATTCTCACCGAGCTTGTGCGCGCGCTTCTGCGCGCCTCCGATGAGGGCAAGAGCGGTTGATGGACGGCGGCCGTCGGGAAAAGTCAGCGCGCACGGCGCAAGGTGGCGCGCAACATGGCAAACGAGCGGTAGCGGAGGATCTGCAGCATTCCGCCGAAGAAGAAGGCACCCGAAGCACAGAGACCCGCGACCATGGTGAGGCGCGCGACCGTGTGCATGTGTGAAAGCGCGCCCAGCGCGTAACTCTTGAGCGCAAGAAGCGCCACCGTCATGACGAGCGCGGCGAGACTGACCTTGCCGAGCCTGATCAGGAAGACGCGCTCGAGCTTGAATTGCCCGCGGCGCCAGAGCAGGAAGCCCAGCACGAGCGCATTGGTCCACGCGCCGAGCGAGGTCGCAAAGGCGATGCCCGATTGGGCAAAGGGGCCGGTCAAAGCAATCTTGAGGCAGATATTGAGCAGAAGCGCGACACCGGCCACCTTGACCGGCGTTGCCGTATCGCCGCGGGCATAGAAGGCGGGCACGAGGCAGCGCACGGCGATGAACGGCAAGAGCCCGATGGCGTATGCCGCAAGCGTGTTCGCGGTCGCGCGCGTATCGTCTGCCGTGAACGCGCCGTGTTGGAACAGGCCCGTGATCAGAACATCGCCGATGAGCCCCAACGCGAGACTTGAGGGCAGGCCGAAGAGAAAGGCGATCTCGAGCGCGTTATTCAAGGAGCGCGCGGCTTTCTCGTTATCCTCCGCGGCGACGAGGCGCGACAATTCCGGCAGGAGCACGGTGCCGAGCGCGATGCCGATCACCGCGAGCGGCAATTGATTCAAGCGGTCGGCGAAGTAGAGATAGCTGATGGCGCCCGCGGGCAGGAACGAGGCGATGATCGTGTCGATGAAGAGGCTCAGTTGCACGATGCCCGCGCCGAGCGAGGCGGGGCCCAGCCGCTTGAAGAAGCGCGCGATGTCGGGCGTCCAGCGGGGCAGGCGTGGCAGAACGGCAACTTTCGCCTTCCGCGCCATGATGTCGAGAAAGACGAATTGCGCGATGCCGGCGGCGAGCACGCCCCAGGCCAATGCGTGTCCGCGCGTCGCGACATAGGGGCCGAGACCGAGAATGGCCGCCACCATGCAGATGTTGAGGAGAATAGGCGCCGCGGCCGCCGCGCCGAAGCGGTCGATGGCGTTGAGCACGCCCGACAGAAGCGTGGCGAGGCTTATGAACAGAAGATAAGGCGTCGTGATGCGCAGAAGGCTCGCCGCCAAGTGGAGCTGCTCGGGATGGCGCGCGTAGCCGGGCGCCAGCACGAGCACCGTCTCGCGCGCGAACACCATCATCAAGGCGAGCAGGACGAGGTTCGCCGCCAACAGAAAGACGGACACGCGGCCGGCGAAATCGAGCGCGTCCTCCCGCCCGCGCAGTGTCAGCACCTTGGTGAATTCCGGCACGAAGGCCGCCTGGAAGGCGCCTTCGGCGAAGAAAGCGCGAAAATGGTTGGGCAGCCGGAAGGCGACGAAGAAGGCGTCGGAGACGGGGCCGGCGCCGAGGAGGATGGCGAGCACCGCGTCGCGCAGGAAGCCCGTGAGGCGGCTTATCAGCGTGAAGCCGCTGACCGAGAGAAGATTCTTGAGCATGACGGTCGTGGCGGGAGACCGGGCTCCCCTTGGCCTTATAGACCGATTTCCCTATCTAATTTATGTAGAAGAGCATCCGAATCGCAGCCGTCATGTTGTCATCCAAGGCGAAATACGCATTGCGCGCAATGCTGGTGCTGGCCCGGGCGCCGCGCGAGGAGCCGCTCACCATCCAGGCCATCGCCGAGGAAGCGGCCGTGCCCAAGAAATTCCTTGAGCTCATCCTGCTCGACTTGAAGCGCCACGGCTTGATCCACAGCCGTCGCGGCAGGCAGGGCGGCTACAACCTGTCGCGCGAGCCCAAAACCATCAGCTTCGGCGAGATCGTGCGCAAGATCGACGGCCCGCTGGCCGCCGTGCCCTGCGTGTCCAAGAACTTCTACCGGGCTTGCGAGGATTGCGTCGACGAGAAGACCTGCGAGATCCGTCCCGTCATGGCGCGCGTGCGCGAGGCGACCGCCGCCATTCTCGATCGCACCATGCTCACGGATGTGCTGCGCCCCGGTCGCCGCGCGGCGCGGAAATCGCGTACTAACGCTTGAGATGGCGCATGCGGCGTTTCGCCCTCACCGCGGGAACACGCTTCGCCTGCGCGCGGCGCCTGCATTTTCCGGCATTCTCTTGTACAATACGATAATGTCTATTGACTTAGTAGTGATAATGGGGTGCCATGACCGGACCCAACCTAGGGTCGAGCACGCCATGACGCAACGTTTGCGAGTGTCAAGCACCCGGGCTTGCCCGCCCGTTTCGGATCATGCCGGAAGGACATTCGGGTCCGGGAACGCGCGCGGTGCGCGGGAGGAATTTGACGCCGCCTCATTTGGCGGGCAAATTCACTTGCGATCCCTTACGATGCGGGGTCGAAGTGCCGTGTATTCCTCAGCTTGCCGCCGTCTCGCGCGCGTAAGCGCCGCAGTCGTGGCGAGGCCTTAGAAAACCTCCGAACAGGATCGGATTTCGCAATGAGGTGGATCACCCGCATCGGCGCCGCGCAGACTTCGCAGTACTTGCAGCAATAGCCCACGTAACATTGATCAACAGAAGCATGCGACGCGTGAACAGACTCTGATGAGCATATTTCGACAAGCGATCGACGTGCTGAAGCCAGAGCGCACATGACCATTCTGCACGCCATCAACTGGCTCTACGTCGTCTCCGGCTTTGGGGTCGGCTTCCTCGTCGGCCTCACCGGCGTCGGCGGCGGCGCGCTGATGACGCCGATTCTCATTCTCTTGTTCGGCGTTCACCCCGTCACCGCCGTGGGCACGGACCTGCTCTATGCCTGCGTGACGAAAACGGGCGGCTCGTTCGTTCACTCTTTTCACCGGACGATCGACTGGCGCGTCGTGGGCAGGCTTGCGCTTGGCAGCGTTCCCGCGGCGGCCCTCACGCTTGGCGCGCTGCAATTGCTCGACATCGACAGCACGGCCGCCAAGGATTTGGTGACGATGGTGCTGGGTCCGGCGCTTATGTTGACGGCGCTTGCGCTCGTCCTGCGCCGGCCGCTCGCGCGTTTCTATGCGAAGCGCGTCAGCGGCTTTAGCCCCGAGCATACGCGCAATCTCACCATCGCGACCGGGGTGGTGCTCGGCGCGCTGGTTACGATTTCCTCCGTCGGCGCGGGCGCGTTGGGCGTCACCGCCTTGATCCTCCTCTACCCCAATCTGCCTATCGCGCGAATCGTGGGCTCCGATATCGCGCACGCCGTGCCGCTCACCCTCGTCTCGGGCGCGGGCCATTGGCTTCTCGGCAGCGTCGACATGGCGATGCTGGGTTCGCTCCTGGTTGGCTCACTGCCCGGAATCGTCATTGCGAGCAATCTGGCGCCGCGCGCGCCCGAGCCTGTATTGCGCTACCTGCTTGCGGCCGTTCTCGTTCTCGTCGCGGCGAGAATGTTCGCTTAGCAGTCCGCGCGGACACAAATGTGTGTCGGCTCAAGCCCGCGCTTGGCAGGTTCTGAAGCTCCCAGCATAATCGACACGGGACCATCGCCGCAGGGGCGCGAGGGCCCCCGCGTCTTTCGTCAGAACAAGAGGATGAACATCCATGGGCGGTGGGGATGGACTTTCGATTGAGACCGGCGAGGCGCCGGTCTTGATCGCCGGCGGCGGCATGATCGGGCTTTCGGCTGCAATGTTTCTCGCCCAACAAGGCATTGCCTCGCTTGCCGTGGAGCGCCTCAAGGAAAGCTCGCCTTTGCCGCGCGCCGCGTTCTTTCACATGCGCACGCTCGAGATGTTCCGCTCGGCCGGAATCGAGGCCCGCGTCCGCGAGCGCTCGCACCGGGATTTCGTCCCCGAAGGCGCCATCATCGTCATGGACAAAGTGGCGGGCAGGAAGCTCGCCGACATCATCCCGAGCCTCAACGAAGGCGTGGACGCGCTCAGTCCCTGCCGGCGCTTGTTCCTCAATCAGCCGAGCCTCGAGCCCATCCTGCGCGATCGGGCGCGCGAGGCGGGCGCGCAGGTTCTGCAAGGCGCCGAGGTGGTCGGAGTCGAGGAGGGCGCCGGTGGCGTCACGCTCAAGGTCAAAGACGTCGATACGGGCGCCGAGCGCACGCTGCGCGGCAAATATCTCATCGCCGCCGACGGCGCACACTCGAAGATCAGAGAGCTGCGCGGCATTCCCTGTGACGGCCGCGGCGTGTTCTCGAACTCGATCACCATCTACTTCACCGCCGACCTTTCGGCTTGGATCGCCGACCACGCCTGGAGCATCATCTACGTCAACAATCCAGTCATGAGCGGCTTCTTCCGCATGGACAGGGCCGCGCGGCGGGGATTTCTCGTCGTCAATACCGTGGGCGATGCGAAAGCCGATCCCGTGAAGGCTGCCGATGCCGCCCACGATATCAGCGAGGCAAAGCTCGTCGAATATGTGCGCGTCGGCGTCGGCGTTCCCGATCTGAAAGTGAAGATCGACGGCGTGTCGCGCTGGCGCGCCACGGCCGACGTCGCACGCAAGTTCCGCGACGGGCGCATCTTCATCGCGGGCGATGCCGCCCATCTCATGCCGCCCAATGGCGGCTTCGGCGGCAACACCGGCATTCACGACGCGCATAATCTCGCCTGGAAGCTTGCGCTCGTTCTCAAAGGCGTGGCGGACGAAAAGCTCCTCGACACTTACGAGACCGAACGCAAGCCCGTCGCCAAGTTCACGGTCGAGCAGGCCTTCTCGCGTTATGTCACACGCACCGCGCCGTGGCTGCAGGCAACGCAGAAGATCGCCCCGCTCGTCCACGACTTCAATATCGAGATCGGCTATCTCTATCATTCGCCGGCCGTCATCGCCGAGCCCGGCGGTGCCGCGGGCAATGCCGATCCGCGCGAGACTTTCGCCATGCCGGGTTCGCGCGCGCCCCACGTCTGGCTCAAGCAGAACGGCAAAGACATCTCGACCATCGATCTCACCGGCAACTTTTTGCTGCTCGCCGGCGCTGACGGCGCGGATTGGGTAACCGCCGCAAAGAGAGCGGCAGATGCGCTCCGTCTACCTCTGGACGCCTATTGCGTCGGCACGGATTTGGCGGATCCGGAGAAACGCTTCGCGCAGGCCTATGGCATGTCGCCTTCCGGCGCGGCGCTCATTCGCCCCGACGGTTTCGTCGCGTGGCGCGCCAAAGAGATGGCGCGTTCTCCGGAGACCAGCCTTCGCGATGCGCTCGAAAGGGTCCTGCTCTTGAAGGCTTGAGCGAAATGCAAACGACGCCCTCGAGATAGAGTGCAGCGGCATCGCGGCTCTCGCGCCGCGCGCGACGCGGCCCGGCGCGGCCCGGCGCGCCTTCAACCTCTCCGAGGTCCGCTACAGGGCGGGCGTCGACACGCTCATCACCCTGCTCGACGCGCAACAAACGCTTTACCAAGCCCAGGACGATCTCGCGCAAACGCGTTTTGCCCGCCTTCAGGCTCTGGTCGGGCTCTATCGCGCGCTCGGCGGCGGTTGGCAGGATCACGATGCCTCGCACGCCATGGCAGCGAACGCGCGCGACGGCTGACGTCCGCATCGCTCCTGCGTCTCACGATTAGCCCGGCGTTAAGAGTACACGTGCGACGATCGGGAAAATCCCAAGAACAACCGCTGCAACTCTGGGGCTCGCGCGACGAGGCGCGCTGACTGGACGGGTACGAGCATGGGAACCGAGACCGGCCCATCGGAGACTTGGCAACCCTATTCGCCTCCGCCTTCGGGGGCGAAGCCGGAGTCCATGCGCGTCCTCGTCTTGGACGATGAGCAAGGCATCTTGAACTTCGTGAGCCTTGCCTTGCGCACCGCAGGCTTCGGCGTCGAGACGACGAGCGAAGTCCGTGGCGTTTTTCGAGCGCCAGAAACAACTCAAGCCTCATGTCGTCGTCATCGATCTCGCCATGCCGGCGCTCGACGGCGTGGAAATCCTCCGGGGCTTGCGCGATGCGTCCTTCGGCGGAGAGGTCATCCTCATCAGCGGCAGCGGTCAGCACACGCTCGAGACGGCGCGGCGCATCGGCGCGAATTACGGCCTCAAAATCTTAGGCCAGCTCCGCAAGCCGTTTCGCGCTTCGCAGCTCATCTCCATGCTGGGGTCGGCCAAGGAGCGGTCGTCCACCTCCGTCTCCGACGGCGAGGCTGTCGAAGCCCTGGAGCGCGGGGAGATCGAGCCCTTCTTTCAGCCGATCTACGATTTGCGGACGGCACGCCTCGTCGGCGCGGAGGCCTTGACGCGCTGGACGCACCCGCAGCGCGGCGTGCTTTCGCCGGCGCATTATCTTTCGAGCCTCGAGAGGGCGGGCAAGCAGAGCGCCCACGATTACATGATCTTGGAAAAGACGGCGGCCACCTGCCAGAAAGTCACGCGCGCTTCTCGCAAGCTTCAATTTGCGGTCAATTTCAGTGTCGATACCCTCCTGTCCCATGATCTCGGCGCAAAGCTCGCCAGCTTGAGAGAGGGCTTCAACATCTCTCTTGATCAGTTCATCATCGAAATCACGGAGACCGACACCACGACGAACTTCGAGACTCTGGCCGAGCGCCTCATCCATCTGCGGCTCCAAGGGGTCGGCATCGCGATCGACGATTTCGGCGTGGGACATTCGTCGCTTCACCGCATCCAGAAGCTGCCCATCAGCGAGATCAAGATCGACCGCTCGTTCATCGAGGGCCTTTCGGAGTATTCCGACGACGTGGCGATCGTGCGCGCGATCATCGATCTCGCCCACGCGCTGGATCTCAAGGCCGTGGCCGAAGGCGTCGAGACGCGCGCGGCTTGCGATGTCGTGAAAAGGCTCGGCTGCGACTACGCTCAAGGCTATCTCTTCTCGCCCGCGGTGAACGAGGAGGCCTTTCTCGCGATCGTCAAATCCGACGAAACGGCCTTGAGCGCCCAGCGCGCTTAGCAGTCTCTCGAAGTCCAACTCTGTACCGCCCTCACCCTTCGAGACGGTCCCCTCATCCTGAGCTGTCGGCCTCGATCCTTCGAGGCTCGCTGCGCTCGCACCTCAGGATGAGGCCGACAGGCGAAGGACGCGGCCTCCTCAGGGTGAGGTAGTTTTTTTGAGAACCCTCATCCTGAGGAGCGAGCATCGCTCGCGTCTCGAAGGATGAGGACAGTCCCAAGGTGAATTTCAACAGTCTGCTAGTCTTACTGCGTCATAAATTTCGTGATCTTGGATGGGCTTGATCGTCCGTGTACAGCACGGACATCGCGGACAGGCGTTTGGCGAGCGCGACGGTGAGGCGTCGGCGCATTGTCGCGATCGAGTTCGGGATGTGGCGTTCGGGCCGGATCGGCGGCGCCTCGGGGTCGGTAACCCTGGGAACGGCAGGCGTTTGGAACAGCGGGGCGGCACGAGGTCCTGAGGGGGGAATCGTCTCCCGTTCGGAGATCAGGAATCCGTAAGCGGCGATGCAGAGCGTGGCGTGATGGTGGAAGCCGCGCCAGCCGCGCCCTTCGTAATGGCCGAGCCCGAGTTCCTGCTTGAGTTCCTGATAATCGCGCTCGATCCGCCAGCGCAGCTTGGCCAGATCGACCAGCCGCGCGAAGGCGATGTCTTCGGGCAAGGTGGAGAGCCAATATTTGGTCGGCTCCGCCTCGCCCTTCGGCCATTCGATCAGCAGCCATTCCCGGGACGCGGTCGTGGTGAGCTTGTAATCGCGATGCGGCGGCGCGCACGCGCAGCCGGCAAAGCGCGAGGCGAGCCGCTCGGCCGATCCCTCGCGCCAGGTGATCGTCCGCCACGCCTTGGCCGGCAGGCCGAGGCGAGCGTCCTTGACCGAGACCGGCTGGTGCTCGCCGTCGCGGCGCAGGAGCGTCGGGCGGCCGGCCGCGGCCCGACCAGGCTTTGGCAGGCAACGGCGCCATGCCCGGCGGCCACACCGTGGTGTTCGGCTGAATGCCGGCGACATAGGTCAGGCCCAGCGCCGTGATCTCCGTGCGCAGCCCGGTGTCGGCGCCATAGCCGGCATCCATCAGCACGACGCCGCGCGGCAAGCCCGCCGCACAGGCCGCGCGGATCTGCTCGAGCGCGATCTCGCGGCTTGGTCTTGAAAGCCGATCTCCTCCGGCACCCCCGCCTTCTCCCGGCGCTGCGGCATCCGCCGCCCACTCTTCCGGCAGATACAGCCGATAGGCGATCGGCAGGCTGGCCTGATGATTGGCGATCGACAGCGTCACCGCGACCTGGCAATTGTCCTGCTTGCCGAGCTGGCCGCAATACTGCCGCGCCACGCCGACCGAATGCCTGCCCTTCTTGGGAAAGCCGGTGTCGTCGATGATCCAGGCCTCGATCGGCCCGTGCCGCTCGATCTGCCGGCAGCACCAGCTCGCGCACCTTGGCCAGCACCCTCTCGTCCGACCAGGGCGCCTCGCCGACAAAATGCAGCAGCGATTGATGCTGCGCCGCCACCCGCGCCGGCGCCGTCACCGCCGCCATCGGCTCGACGCTCTTGCGCTCGCCCGGCATCAGCAGCCCCACGCAATAATCCCGCAGCGGCTCGGCCCGGTCGGCATGGCCGATCACGCTCACAAGCCCCTCGACATAGGCCGAAAACCGCGATTCACTGCTCTCCATCCGAAGATCCATCTCAGCCCTCACATGCTGAAAAACGAATCTCCTCAAAATACGCGAGTCTCTACACCACCAGCCCGCGGCTTTCTGACTCAGTAAGACTAGCGGAACTCGTGCTGAAGCGCTTTGAGCGTGGCCGCAGCCCGGGCACAGCTGCTCGAAGGACAGTGCGTTGAGCGGCGCGGCGACCGTCTTGTTCATGCGCGTGCATGTCGGGCTTGCCTTCGTCGATGAAAAGAGGCCCGTCACGATCTCGCCCTTGGCCTTCATGGGCGATGAGATAGTCGAGACGTGCCCCCGATCGCGCGCGTCGTAGTCGGCATCCACCTTCTTCAACAGCACCGCGCTGCCGTCATGCATGCGCACGGACTGGACCTCGCCCTTGTCGTAGTCGATGTCGATTTCCTCCTGAGGCGGCACGAAATCCGCATGCACCGCCGGATGATAATGCCCGAAGGCGTAGGCATAGCTCTTGGTCGAGGCCTCGTGGTCGTTGAAGGTCACGCAAGGCGAGAGCACGTCGATGAGCGCGAAGCCCCGATGCTTGAGGGCGGCCTTGATGAGCGGCACGAGCTGCTTCTTGTCGCCGGAAAAGCTGCGCGCGACGAAGCTCGCGCCGAGCGTGAGCGCGAGCTTCACGGGATCGATAGGCGCCTGCTCGTTGAGCTCGCCGGTCTTGGTTCTCGTGCCGACATCGGCCGAGGCCGAGAACTGACCTTTGGTGAGGCCGTAGACGCCGTTGTTCTCGACGATATAGGTGATGTTGATGTTGCGGCGGATGGCATGGGCGAATTGCCCGAGCCCGATGGAAAGCGAATCCCCGTCGCCGCTCACGCCGATGTAATAGAGGTCCGCGATTGACGGACGAGGCGCCCGTCATGACCGACGGCATGCGCCCATGCACGGTGTTGTTGCCGTGGGACTTGCCGAGGAAATAGGCCGTGGTCTTGGACGAGCAGCCGATGCCGCTCACCTTGGCCGCGCGATGGGGCGGGATGTCGAGCTCGAAAAAAGCCGCGCACGATCGCCGCGGTCACCGAATCGTGCCCGCAGCCCGCGCACAGCGTCGACAGCGCGCCCTCGTAGTCGCGCAGCGTGAGCTTGAGCGCGTTGCGCTCGATGCCCTCATGCAAGATCTTGGGCTTGGCGATGGAGGTCATTCGGCGGCTTCTCCACGGGCGGATGCGGTCAGCGCCGCCTCGATTTCCTTTTCCACGAAGCGGCTCGTGAGCGGCATACCGTTATAATGCAGCACGGATGAGAGCTTTTCCTTGCGGAGCCGCCGTCTCGCCCACGATGAGATGCTTGAGCTGGGCGTCTCGGTTCTGCTCGACGACGAACACGCGCTCGTATTTCGCGACGAAACGCTCGACTTGCGTCATCGAAGGGAAAGGCGCGGATGCGCATGTAGTCGAGATGAAGGCCTTTCTCGGCCAGGCGGTCGAGCGCTTCGCGCACCGCGCCGTCGGAGCTTCCGCAGGCAATGACGGCAAAGCGCGCAGGCCTTGCCGCCGTGCTCACGACGGGCGCGGGCACGAGCTTCGCGGCCGTGCGCCACTTCTTGAGCAGCCGGTCGATCACCTCCTGATATTCGCCCGGGTCCTCGGTGTAGTTGCCCAGGCTGTTGTGGCCCGAGCCGCGGGTGAAGTAGGCGCCCTTTGGGCTCGCGCCCGGCAGCGTGCGATAGGGGATGCCATCGCCGTCGATATCGACGAAGCGGAAGAACTGCTCGGTCTTTTCCAGCTCCTCGGCGCTCAAGACTTTGCCGCGGTCGGGACGATAGGCGTCGTCCCAGGCGAGCTCCGGGCACATCCAGTCGTTCATGCCGATGTCGAGATCGGAGAGCACGATGACCGGCGTCTGCAGGCGCTCGGCGAGATCGAAGGCCTTGACGGAAAGCTCGAAGCACTCGCGGGGATCGGCGGGAAATAGAAGCACGTGGCGGGTGTCGCCATGGGAAGCGTAGGCGCAGGAGAGAATATCGGCCTGCTGCGTGCGCGTCGGCATGCCGGTGGAGGGGCCGACCCGTTGGATGTCGAAGAGCACGACGGGAATCTCGACGTAATAGGCAAAGCCCAAGAATTCGGTCATGAGCGAAATGCCGGGGCCGCTCGTCGGCGTGAAGGCGCGCGCGCCGTTCCAGCCCGCGCCGACCGCCATGCCGATGGAGGCGAGCTCGTCCTCGGCCTGCACGATGCAGTAGCGCCGCTCGCCCGTTTCGGCATCGGTGCGGTAACGCTCGCAATAGCTCTTGAATGCGTCCATGAGCGAGGTGGAGGGCGTGATGGGATACCAGGCGCCGAACGTCGCGCCTGCATAGACGCAGGCCAAGCCCGCTGCCGTGTTGCCGTCGATGAGGATGTGGCCCTTCGTCTTGTCCATGGGCGAAAGGTGAAACGGCAGCGGGCAATTGAAATTTTCCCGCGCGTAGCTCTCCCCAAGGGCGATCGCTTCCATGTTGGACGGAATCAGCTTTTCCTTGCGCGCGAACATCTCTTCGACGAGGCCGCGCACGCTCTCCATATCGAGGCCGATGAGCGCGCCCACCGCGCCGACATAGGCCATGTTCTTCATGAGAATGCGCGCGCGCGCATCCTTGAAGTGGGTGTTGCACATGGCGGCAAGCGGCACGCCGAGCACGGTGACGTCCGGTCGCGCGAGCGCCTTGTCGCGCGGCCAGCTCGAGTCGTAGAGGAAATAACCGCCGGGGCTCACCTCGGCGAAATCGGCGCGGTAGCTCGCATTGTTCATCGCCACCATGAGATCGACCGTGCCCCGGCGGGCATTGTAGCCGCGGGCGCAGACGCGGATTTCGTACCAGGTGGGCAGCCCCTGAATGTTCGAGGGAAAGTAATTCTTGCCCACCACGGGCACACCCATGCGGAAGATGGCCTTCATGAGCAGCGTATTGGCGCTCGCCGAGCCCGTGCCGTTGACGGTCGCGACCTTGACGACGAAGTCGTTCAGCCGGCCCTTTTCTTCTGCGGACAAGACTTTTGCTCTCCGGAATGGTCGGCGGCGTAGGGAATAAAGAGCGTCGAGCTCTGCATGTCCCAGGCGGCCGTCGGGCAGCGCTCGGCGCACAGCCCGCAATGAACGCAAAGATTCTCGTCCTTCACCATCACGCGCTCGGTGTATTTCAAGGGCGAGGAGACGAAAAACGGCTGATCCGGGTTGAGCGCCGGCGTCGTCAGGCGGTCTCGGATCTCGGCTTCGCTGCCGCCTTTCGCAATGGTCAGACAATCGACCGGGCAGATGTCGATGCAGGCGTCGCATTCGGTGCACAGCTTGGGCGTGAACACCGTCTGGATGTCGCAGTTGAGGCAGCGCTCCACCTCGACCGCCACCTCCTCCGCCGTAAAGCCGAGCTCGACCTCGACATTGAGCTTCTTGAAGCGCTTCACGAGCTCGACATGGCGCATCTTGCGCCGCAGCGCGGGCTCGTAATCGTTGGAGTAGCTCCACTCCTGCAGCCCCATCTTGGTCGAGATGAGGTTCATGCCCCGCGGCAGGCGATCCTCGACCGGCTCGCGCGCGCAATGGCGGTGGATGGAGATGGCGGCCTGGTGGCCGTGCTCCACCGCCCAGATGATGTTTTCGGGCCCGAACGCCGCATCGCCACCGAAGAACACGCCCTCGCGCGTCGCTTGAAAGGTCGTGCGATCGACCACGGGCAGGCCGGCCTTGTCGAAGTCGAGGCCCAAATCGCGCTCGATCCAGGGAAAGGCGTTTTCCTGACCGACGGCGAGCACCACGTCGTCGCAGGGAAAGAAGACTTCGCCCAAGATTTTCGTGTCGACGATGCGACCTTTGGCGTCCCGTGTGTGATCGAGCTTCTCGAACAGCATGCCCTTGAGACGGCGCTCCTCGACCACGAAGGCCTTGGGCGCGTGATTGACCACGATCTCGACGTTCTCTTCCTCGGCGTCGTCGAGCTCCCAGGGCGAGGCCTTGAAGAAGCCGCGCGGCTTGCGCGCCATGACCTTCACGTCCTTGGCGCCGAGCCGGAGCGAGGTGCGGCAGCAATCCATGGCCGTGTTGCCGACGCCGATGATGAGCACGCGCTCGCCCACGCTCTTCGTGTGACCGAAGGCGACCGAGTCGAGCCATTCGATGCCGATATGGATGCGGTCCGTGTCGTAGCGGCCCGGAAGCTCGAGGTTCTTGCCCTTGGGCGCGCCGGTGCCGACGAAGATCGCATCGAAGCCCTGGCCCAAGAGCGCGCGCATGCTCTCGACCTTGGTGTTGAGCCGCAGCTCCACGCCCATGTCGGTGATGTAGGCGATTTCTTCGTCGATGACCGAGCCCGGCAGGCGGAAGGCCGGAATGTTCGAGCGCATGAGCCCGCCCAGCGTGTCCGTGGCTTCGAAGAGCACGCAAGCGTAGCCGAGCGGCACGAGATCGTTGGCGACTGTGAGCGAGGCAGGGCCGCCGCCCACCAGCGCCACGCGCTTGCCGTTCTTCTGCGAAGGCGCCTTGGGCAGGAGCGGGCGCACGTCGTCGCGATGGTCGGCTGCCACGCGCTTGAGCCGGCAGATCGCGACCGGCTCCTTCTCCACGCGACCGCGCCGGCAGGCGGGCTCGCAAGGCCGGTCGCAAACGCGACCCAGAATGCCCGGAAAGACATTGGACTCACGGTTCAGCATGTAGGCGTCAGTGAACCGGCCCTGGGCGATCAGGCGGATGTATTCGGGAACCGCCGTATGAGCCGGACAGGCCCATTGGCAGTCCACGACCCGGTGGAAATAGTCCGGGTCAGACGTATCGGTCGGCACCATGGACGTTCGCGGGCGTTCTTCTTTTCCCCACTCCCCAACTCGCATCATAGCCAAAAGACAAGACCCGTGCCGCAGGGCTTGACGAAAAAAATTCGGCCCAAAGCCGGGCCACCCAGATGGCTTCCTGCGGGGCCGTTCGAGGCCTTCCGCCTCCTATGCGCGGCCCCATAGCCAACGGCCCTCAAACGGACGCTATTGGTAGACGACTTCTACGGAGAGCCGCGGGCGGGAATAGAAGGTGTCATACATGGTCACGCCCTGGGTCAGGAACCGGCCGAAGTCCGTCTTATAGAAATAGGTGGTGGTGGACATGATCACGCTGGTCGTGTTGTTGGTGAGGATGCCCGTGGGCAGCGTCGACCGACAGTGTTGGCGGCGAGCGGCGAGGCATTGGGCGTCGCCTTGCTCCAGCGCACCTTCGTGTTCTGGCTCGCGGTGTCGTAATAGATGCTCGAGACGACGATCGTGATTTGCGTCGGATCGTAGGGCACCATGAGGGCGTCGGCCGCCGTGAAGATGTCGTTCATCAGATTGTCGTTGATGGTCTTGCCTTGCGCCACGAGATCGGCCACGGAGGAGGCGACCGTCTGCGCCTTGCGCGCGGCAATAAGCGCACTCGCGCACTCGACCCCGCCGAAGAAGAGAATGAGCATGATGGGACAAACAAGGGCGAACTCGACGGCCGAGACCGCGCGTTCGCCGCGCCAAGAAACGGAAGAGCTCGAACGTCCCCATGGCCATGCTCCTCAGAACGGCTCGTTCTTAAAGGCGACGCTCGAAACGAGCAGTCGCTCGCCATTGGCCATGTTGGACATGGTGGCGCCGATCAAGGGCGTCATGACGTCCCAGCGGTAGAAGGCGCGCGCGACAATGACGTCGCCCGCTTGGCCCGGATCGAAGACGAAATCGGTGCGGAGATTCTTGTTGCTGTCGAGCGGATCCGTGAATTGAACACTGGAGAAATTCGAGGTCGGCTGAATGTCGAACGCAAGGTGCGCATCACAGGCGAGCAGCGCCGAGATCTCAGCGCACAGAAGCTGCTTGAATTGCTGCTCGGTCATGTTCTGCGCCTGGACTTGGCCGGTTCGGATTTTGCGCGCGACGATCTCGAGCCCGTTTTCGAGCACGGCGTTCGCGAAGAAGACCAGAACGGTCTCGAGGATGCCGAAGAGGAGCAGAAAGAACGGCGTCGCAACGAGCGCGAATTCGACCGCCGCTGCCCCCTTCCGCGAGCGCAGAAAGCGTTTGAACGGATTTGTCACCATGACCCACCGTTGGACGAGACGAGGCGCGCCGCCGCACGACGTGGCGCGACGCCCACCGCACTCAGCTTGGCGAACACAACTTTAATCATCAAGTCGAATTGGCTGTCTTGGTAAATACCAAGTAAATATTCTTTTCTTGGTTAAAATTGGAATATGTCGCCTTGAAGTATTCATGCCCTGTTAACCCGCGCCGACGATTGTGGAACGCGAGCGGGCACTTCGGCCCATCGCGGTCGACTGCTTGCATGACCGGCTCGGGACTTCGCTTCAGGGAGCTGCGGCCGCGACGCCGGCCGTGGAATTTTCGATGGACAAGGGAACTTGGTACGGCGCCTTCGACGCAGCGGCGAATGCCAGAATACGCGCGAGCATCAGCGCGCTTGACGGGCTTCGCCGAAGTGCCAGCCGCTTTCTTGTGAGCCGCCGCGGCAACACGGCGATCATATTCGGACTCGCGGCAATCCCAATGCTGATCGCGGCAGGCTGCGCGATCGATCTCTCGCGGGCCCTCGTCGTGCGCCAAAGACTCGGCCATGCGCTCGACGCTGCGGGGCTCGCCATCGGCCGGGACGCCACGCTCGTGACGCAGCAACAGTTGACCCAGGCCGCGCAAGCCTTTTTCGCGGCGAATTATCCGGCGACGGAGCTCGGCGCACCGAGCCAGGTGATTGTGACACCCAATGCCGACAACAGCGTCATCGGTTTGTCTGCGACGGCGCAGGTCGACACCGCGATCATGCGGATCGTCGGCCTCAATTACCTCACGGTCACCGCGGCGAACGAGGTCACGCGCAAGACCAACGGGCTCGAGCTCGCGCTCGTGCTCGACACCACGGACTCGATGGCCTGGGTGGCCGGCGGCGAGGTCAAGATCGACGCGCTGAAGAGCTGCGGCCACGACTCTCGTCAACACGCTCTTCGGGCCCAACAACTCGCCGAATATCAAAATCGGCGTCGTGCCGTTCGCCGAGGCGGTGCACCTCGATCCGACGACCGCCGTCAACGGCGGCTGGATCGACACCAACGGCCAGTCGAGCGTCGCCCAATTGAACTTCAGCGGCGGCAAGTACGCTTATTGGCTTTACACCAATGCCGGCGGTCTCTCCAACACGCCCTGGCTCGGCTGCGTCGAGGCGCGGCCGGGCGCGCTCGAAGAGGACGACACGGCGCCATCCAATGGCAACCCGGATACGCTGTGGGTCCCGATGTTCCAGCCCGCCGAGCCCAATATCAACGATCCGGAGAATCCGCATTCGACGGATGTCGTCAATACCAACCAGCCAAGTCTCAATTCCAATTTTAATGGCAACGACGATTACATCACCATTCCCAATCTCAACATTACCGTCGAGAGCCTGGCGGGCGACCGGCTCACGACGCTCAACAACAGCAACAATGCCACCTCGCACAACTTGCAGACGGGCGACGGCCCAATCCGGGTCTATGTCTCCTCGGCCGCAGGCGCGCTTCCGGCGCCCCTCGTGAACTCGACCGACTATTGGGTCATCCGGTTCGACAACGACACGATCAGGCTTGCGACAAGCAAGGCGAACGCCCTCGCTGGAACCCGCGTCAACATCACCAACAATGGCAGCGGCACGCGCTCGTTCTCCAAATCCCCGGCTGGCACCGATCTCACAGCGCAGCGAAACCGCCAGAACAATTGGGAGAAATATGTCGGGAAGAGCTATGCAGGCACGAGCGGGCCTATCGCGCCTGCGCCATGCAGACCGTGCTCCCCCTAACCAATGACAAGCAGGACATTCTCGACAAGATCAACGCGCTCAATCCGGCGGCAATACCCATATCCCGCTGGGCGCGGGCTGGGGCTTGCGCCTGCTCTCGCCGACGGCGCCCTTCACCGAGGGCGTCGCGTACAACGCCCCGTTGTGGATCAAGGCGATGGTGCTCATGACCGACGGCGAGAACACCATTCCCACCGCAGAATTCCTCGCTCAACGGCTCGCGCTACACGGCCTATGGCTACGCAAAACAGGCACGCATGGGTGCAGGCATAGATACCTCGGCCGAAATGGAAACCGAGATGGATGAAAGCCTCAAGCGCGTCTGCGCCAACATCAAGGCTGCGGGCATTCGCGTTTACACCGTCGCCTTCGACGTCGACCTCGCAGAATATCAAGGACCTGCTCGAAGACGACTGCGCCACCGATACGTCCCTCTATTACGACGCGGCGGATCGGCGGAGCTCGACGCGGCCTTCACGGCGATCGCGCAGGATCTGACCAATCTGCGCCTCAGCAAGTAGCGGGTTTGCCCAATAGAAAGAGCCCGGCCTTTCGGCCGGGCTCTTTGATTTTCCGCCGACGATGGGAGGCGCTTATCACTCCCCTTTTGAGGCGCTCTCGCCTTTGCCCGACTTGTCCGCGAACTGGCTGGACAGCGCGCCGAACGCGTCGCCGGAATCGCCCGGCATCAGCACGCGCGCGCAGTTGGGCGCGCAGTTATAGCTCACCTGCTGAGTGCCGCGAAAAACCGTGACGTTGCCGTTGCCCGGCTCGGTGACATGGATAATGAGGTCGAGGACCGTGTCGCCTTTCGCATCGAGGCCGATGATATTCGTATTGCCAAACGTCTTGCCGATCACGAACATCACGTTGCCGTTCTGCATGCTCACATCGGCGATCGCCGGATTGCCGATCGAAAGCGTCGACACCGGGCTCGACAGGCGAACCGGGCGCGTCTGGTCGATACCAACCGTGAGATCGGCGGCCAGCGCCGCCCCGGAGGTGAAAAGTGCCGCGACCCCCACGATCAGGGCGGAGGCGAGGGGGCGCGCTTTGCGCTTCAGCGTCATGGATGAACTCCATCTCGAAAGCGGCCCCGCGGACCGCATGGCTTAACCCAATTAGCGCGATTTCCTGAACGAATTGCCAACGGCTGTCGTGCCGAGCCTTCCGCGATGCACGCAACGGGCCGCACTGAGCGATCGGGCGGACCGGCATCGGGGCGGCCTGCGCTCGTTTTGAGACAAATGTCTCGATCATTCTCTTAATGGTTCATTCAATTCCGAGGGCTTTCGATCACGATCTGGAAAGATCTGGCCCTTAGCATGGCAGAGTTCATCGAAGGGCGCGTGGCCGACGCGCGATGAGCCAATGTGTGCTCGGATCTGCTTAGGAGGCGCATTTTATGAATCACCTTGTTGCTCGTTTTGTGAAGGACGAGTTGGGCGCGACAGCCATCGAGTACGGCCTGATCGCCGCGCTGATTGCGGTCGTCATCATCGTCGGTTTGACGACGGTTGGCACAAAGCTGAACACGATGTTCAAGACCACGATCGCGGGAGAGCTCTAGTTGCGATTCCGGTCGCTGTTGCGCCAATTTGGTCCGCGCAGCGACCGGCACGCATCTTGCGGCGTGATGCCTCGTACGCGCATCCGAGTGTAAGCCGCAGGGCAAGACTGAGATCCCCGACGAGTTCGCGCTGAGTCCGAACCGGCACCAATCGTCTGGGATAACGCCCTGTTAAAGTGTTCCGCCTAGGATGGCATGGTTCATCGAGGCGGCGCCGCGTGGCCGAATCGCGATGAGCAGGTTTGGTTGGTTGTTCCTTTGCGTAGGAGGCAGTTGATGAATACGCTTGCACGTTTCGTGAGAGACGAGTTGGGTGCGACGGCCATCGAGTACGGCCTGATCGCCGCGCTGATTGCGGTCGTCATCATCGTTGGTTTGACGACGGTCGGCACCAAGCTGAACACGATGTTCAAGACCAAAATCGCGGGCGAACTTTAGCCGTAACGGCAGTTTCTTCTCGCGGCGCCATTTGCCAGCGGCTTGCGCTTGACGCGCAAGCCGCAGCGGCGCGCCGGGAGCGAGAAGAGCCGCCTTCCCGCAACGGTGAAGCGCGGCCGGTCTTGGAATTTCTTCCGGAGAGTTCCATGCGTGCGTCGTTCCTGTCGTTCTTGAGAGAGGAGTGCGGCGCCACTGTCATGGAGTACGGGCTCATCGCCGCGGGCATCGGACTTGTCTGCCTTGCCGCGGCCAGTCTCGTCGGCGGCTGACACGCACCCGCGGGGAACGACGCTGCATGAACTTTGTACCGGCGAGCGGCGCTTCTTAATCACGCATTAAGCCACATTCGTTAAGTCTTGCGCGCATTCTGCTCGCGCTCACTCGCGCTCATTGGAAATCCTCGCATCCGCCATGGATCAAGGGATCATCGGCCTGCTTGCGGCGATTGGCGTTCTGCCGCCGCTTCTCGTGGTCGCGGCCGCGAACGACATCGCGCATCTCAAAATTCCAAATTTGGTCTCGGCGTTGCTCGCGCTCTTGTTCTTTCCGGCGGCGGCGCTCGCTGGGCTTCAGCTGGGACGCGATCGGCCTGCAATGCAGCGGTGGGCGCCGGCGGGCTCGTGGTGGGCTTCTTGCTTTTTACGCGCAACTGGATCGGCGCGGGCGATGCCAAGCTCTTTGCCGCCATTGCCTTGTGGATGGGATGGCCGGGCGCGGGCGAATTCGCGGTCGTGGCGGCGCTGATCGGCGGCGTGCTCGCCGTGAGCCTCCTGCTGGCGCGAAAAGCCGCCGCTTATGCGCCGCCCTGGCCCTGGCTCGAGGGCATCGAGCAACGCACGAAGCACATTCCCTACGCGGTCGCGCTTTCCGGCGGCGCGCTTATTGCCTATCCGCACACCGACCTCTTTCTCGCGCTGACGCGTTAGCTGAATCGACAACGATACAAATTTGGCGAGCATTAACTACGACGAAACAAATCCTCGGCATGCTCCCTATGACCGCGAAGAAGAGCGGACCACATCACGCCGCGCCGCTCGAGCGTCCAGACGAAAGGCGACGAGACTATGGGTGTTGCACGAATTGCGATCCTTGCCTTGGCGGCGTTAGCCGCCGGCGTGGCGGCCTTCCTGGTTCAGGGGCTCATCTCCAGCGATGGCGACAAGTCCGACAAGGGCATTAGTACCACTCTCAACGTAACCGAGGTGCTCGTCGCAGCGCATGACTTGAACCTCGGCCAACAGCTCACACCGAGCGACGTGCGTTGGCAGCCATGGCCGGAAGGCGCGATCACGCCTGCTTATTTCGTCAAGTCCCAGGACGCACAGGCGATGCAAAAAGCCGTCGGCGGCACGGTGCGCCAAAACATGCTCGCGGGCGAGCCCTTGACCGCGCAGAAGGTCGTTCATGCCGACGGCGCGGGCTTCATGTCCGCCATTCTTGCGCCGGGCATGCGCGCCGTCTCGGTCGCCATCACCGTTGAGACGGGCGCCGGCGGCTTCATTCTTCCCAACGACCGCGTCGACGTCATCTTGACCTCGCGCGGCTCGGGCAGCAGTCAGCAAGACAGCCGCACAATTCTCACCAATGTCCGCATCCTCGCGATCGATCAGACCTATCGCGAGGAAGGCGGAAAGCAAGTCGTGATCGGCAAGACCGCGACGGTCGAGCTCTCGCCCAACAAGGCCGAGGTGCTTGCCCGGGCGTCAGCAACGGGCGTCGTCAGCCTTGCGCTGCGCAGCCTCGCCGATATCGACCCCAAGAAGACCGAGCAAGACGCTTCCCAAGGCGGCTCGATTACGATCCTGCGCTACGGCTCGCCGTCGCGCGTCACGCTGAGCGGAGTTGACCAATGACTATGCTCTTTCGGCGGTGCGTGCTCGCGGCCGGCATTGTTGCCGCCGCAGGCGTCTTGCTCTGCAATTTCAGTTACGCCCTGGCGCAGGAGGAAGCGCAGCCCATTCAGATCTCGAGCGGCAACGGCCATGTGACGCGGTCGATCGTGCTCTGGCTCGGCAAGGCCGCAATCGTCGAGCTGCCGGCCGAGGCCAAGGACGTGCTCGTCGCAAATCCCGATATCGTGGACGCCGTGGTGCGCACGCCGACGCGCACTTATCTCTTGGGCCAGAAGGTCGGCACCACCAACGCGTTCTTCTTCGACGCCGCCGGCAAGCAGATCCTGAACGTCGAGATCAGGGTCGAGCGCGACGTATCGGCGATCGAAGGGGCGCTCAAGCGTTATCTTCCGAAGTCGCGCGTCAAGATCGAGTCGCTCGAACGACTCGATCGTGCTCACGGGCTCGGTCGCCTCGGCCTCCGATGCCGACAAAGCGCGCTCGATCGCCGTGCGCTTCCTGGGCGACGACAAGCGCGTCTTCAGCATGCTCACCATTGCCGCGGGCGAACAGGTGCTCCTGCGCGTGCGCGTCGCCGAAATGCAGCGCACCATCGCCAAGCAGCTCGGCGTGAACATGGAGCAGGTCTTCAATTTGGGCGAGGTCGCGCTCGATCTCGCGTCGGCCAACCCCTTCAGCATCGTCGGCCAGTCGCTGTCCAACGCGGTCAACTCCGTCACGACCAAAGAGCAGCGGCAGAAGGGGGTTGAAAACACCATTCAGGCGCTCGAGCGCCACGGGCTGTTGCGCACGCTGGCCGAGCCCAACCTCACCGCCGTCTCGGGCGAGAACGCCAAGTTTCTCGCCGGCGGCGAGTTTCCGGTCCCGAAATCGCGCGACCGCGACGGCAACGTGACGATCGAATACAAGCCCTTCGGCGTGGGCCTCGCCTTCACGCCCGTGGTCTTGAGCGAGGGCCGTATTTCCTTGCGCATCTCGACCGAAGTGAGCGAGCTGCAGCAACAGGGCTCGTTCGTCGCGCCTTCCTCCTTCATCGCCGATCCCACCACGGGCCAGCTCGTCGAGATCAAGGGTCTGACCATTCCGGCGCTGCGCGTCCGGCGAGCGCAGACCACGGTGGAGCTGCCGTCCGGCGGCAGCCTGATCATGGCGGGGCTTCTTCAACAGTCCTCCAAGCAGGACATCGACGCCCTTCCCGGCTTGAAGGAGCTGCCCGTGCTCGGCGCGCTCTTCCAGAGCCGCGACTTCCAGAACGACGAGACCGAGCTTGTGGTCATGGTCACGCCGTATCTCGTGGGCGCGGTGAAGGAGAAAGACCTCCATCTGCCGACGGACGGCTTCGTGCAGCCCACCGATCTCGAGACCATTTTCCTGGGCCGGCTCAATGCGATGTACGGCAAGTCCGATAAGGCATCGGCCGCGCGTCGTCTCGATGGCCCCATCGGCTTCATTCTGGAGTAGACCCATGACCACGCGTCTTTCCACCCTCATCACTGTGCTCGCGTTGGCCGCGGCCACCGCCGCTTGCGCGTCCTTCGTGAACAAGGAACGCGACGGGTTGTCCCCCGCGCAGCGTCACCCGATCGCCGTGGACAGCGATACGGCGAGCCTCACGCTCGCAGTCGACGCCAAGACGAGGCAGCTCACGCCGCAGATGGAGGCGGACATCAAGGCTTTCGCCGCCGGCTATCAGATGCGTGGCCACGGGCCGCTCACCATCGCCGCGCCCGTGGGCTCGGCGAATGCCTCGAACGCAGCACGCGTTGCGCGCGACGCGGAGAAGGTTGCGCGGGATGCGGGACTCACGGACGAAGAGGTCGTGTCCCAGGGCTACAATGTCTCGGCTGACGAGGCTTCGGCGCCGGTCATCCTGACTTTCACGCGCTACGTGGCGTCGGCGAGCCCGTGCGGCGACTGGTCGAAGAACTACGGCCGTTCGCTACGCAATCGCTCGATGCCCGATTTCGGCTGCGCCACGCAGAACAACCTGGCGGCGATGGTCGAGGATCCGCATGACCTCATCGAGCCGCGGCCCATGGGTGCGGCCGACGCCGAGCGCCGCGCGGTCGTGTTCGACAAGTACCACAAGGGCGAGTCGACGGCTACGCCGCGCGCGGAAGACGAAAAGGCCAATGTCAGCGAGGTCGCACAATGACCGAAGAGGCCAAGCGTCTGCAGCCCGAACGCGTCGTCGAACCGCCGCTCGCCGCCTCCGAGCAAAGGTATCCGACGGTCGACCGGCCTGTCCCGCGCGTCACCATTCACGCGTTTTGCGAGTCGCGCGAATCGGCGGACGCGGTCCGCGCGGCTGCCGCCGACCGCAGGCTGTCCAAAGCGCATGTAAGCGTGAACGAGGGGGGCCTCATCGGCGCGGCCCAGCACTACACGCAGGCGCCGACGCCCAATCTGTTGATCGTCGAGGACATGTCGCCGCCTTCCGAGATCTTCGGCCATTTGACGCCGCTTGCCGAGGTCTGCGATCCGGGAACCAAGGTCATCATCGTCGGCAAGGCGAACGACGTCACCTTCTATCGCGAACTGATGCGCCAGGGGATCAACGAATATCTCGTGGGCCCGCTGACAGCGCCGCAGGTGATCGATGCGATCGCAACGCTCTATGTCGATCCGACCTCGCCGCCCATCGGCCGCACCTATGCCTTTCTCGGCGCGCGCGGCGGCACGGGCTCGAGCACGATCGCGCACAACGTAAGCTGGTACATCGCTGACGAGCTCAATGAAGACGTCACAATCGTCGACTTCGATCTCAATTTCGGCACGGCGGGCCTCGACTTCAACCAGGATCCGGTGCAGGGCGTCGCGGACGCGCTGACCTCGCCCGAGCGCCTCGACGACGTGATGCTCGAGCGCTTGCTTGTCAAATGCACGGATCACTTGAACCTGTTCACGGCGCCGGGCGTTGTCGACCGCGACTTCGAGCTCGATGCCTCGGCCTGCGAGCGCGTCATCGACGTGGTGCGCCAGTCGGTGCCCTGCGTGGTCATGGATATTCCGCATCTGTGGCAGCCCTGGACGCGGCACCTCATCTATACGGCCGACGAGGTGGTGCTGACCGCGACGCCCGATCTGAGCTCGCTGCGCAACTCCAAGAACATGCTGGATCTGGTGCGTGCGGCGCGGCCCAACGACACCCCGCCGCGCATCGTGCTCAATCAAACCGGCGTACCGAAGCGGCCGGAAATCCCCGCGAAGGACTTCGCCGAAGCGGTCGGCATCGAGCCGGCGCTCGTGCTCGCCTTCGAGCCGCACATCTTCGGAACGGCGGCCAATAACGGTCAGATGGTGGGCGAGCTCGCCGCGCAATCGCGTGCCGCGGAAGGCTTGCGCAGTCTGGCCCGACTGCTCACCGGTCGCGAGGCGCCGCCGCCCAAGGCGACGGGCCTCAAGGCGGTTTTGTCGCAACTCAAAGCTAAGTTTGACGGCGCATGATGTTTGGCAAGCGTCCGGGGGCATCTGGATACGGCCCCCATAACCCCCCCTGCACGGCAACAAAAGCCGTTGCCCGCGATGCCATCCTCGGGCGGCGGGCGCGCGTCCGCCTCAGCGGTCAAAGTGGCGCCGCCGCCGCCCGCCGCGCCCGCGGTCGAGATCGACCAGCGCTCCGAGGCCTATTACGAGGTCAAGACCTCGATCTTCAACACGCTGATCGACACGATCGACCTGGCGCAGCTCGCGCAGCTCGACGCCATGAGCGCGCGCGAAGAGATTCGCGACATCGTCAACGAGATCATCTCCATCAAGAACGTGGTGATGTCGATCGCCGAGCAGGAACAGCTGCTCGAGGACATCTGCAACGACGTCTTGGGTTACGGGCCGCTCGAGCCGCTGCTCGCGCGCGACGACATCGCCGACATCATGGTCAACGGCGCGGACCGCGTGTTCATCGAGGTGACGGGCCGCATCCAGCTCACGCCGATCCGCTTCCGCGACAACGCGCAGCTCATGAATATCTGCCAGCGGATCGTGAGCCAGGTCGGCCGCCGCGTGGACGAATCCTCGCCGATCTGCGACGCGCGTTTGCCCGACGGAAGCCGCGTCAACGTCATCGTCCCGCCGCTCGCGCTCGACGGACCGGCGCTCACTATCCGCAAATTCCGCCGCGACAAGCTCACGCTGAACGACCTCGTCAGCTACAACTCCATCACGGCTCCGGGTGCGACGGTTCTCGGCGTTATCGGCCAATGCCGCTGCAATGTGCTCATTTCGGGCGGCACGGGCTCGGGCAAGACGACGCTCTTGAATTGCTTGACGGCCTATATCGATCCGACCGAGCGCATCGTCACGTGCGAGGACGCGGCCGAGCTTCAGCTGCAGCAGCCTCACGTCGTGCGGCTCGAGACGCGCCCGCCGAACCTCGAAGGTGTCGGCCAGATCACCATGCGCGATCTGGTGCGCAACTGTCTGCGTATGCGTCCCGAGCGCATCATCGTGGGCGAGGTGCGCGGGCCGGAGGCCTTTGATCTTCTGCAGGCCATGAACACGGGCCATGACGGCTCCATGGGCACGCTGCACGCCAACAGCCCCCGCGAGGCCCTGTCGCGCCTGGAAAGCATGATCACCATGGGCGGCTTCAGCCTGCCGAGCAAGACCATCCGCGAGATGGTCTGCGCCTCGATCGACGTCATCATTCAGACCTCGCGGCTCCGCGACGGCACACGCAAAGTGACGCACATCACCGAGGTGGTGGGCACCGAAGGCGATGTCATCATTACGCAGGATCTCTTCGTGTACGACGTCGAAGGCGAAGACGAGAAAGGTGGCGTCGTGGGCCAGCACAAGGCGACCGGGATCGCGCGACCGGCCTTTTGGGATCGTGCGCGCTATTTCGGCCTCGAGCGCCAGCTCGCCGAGGCACTCGAAGCCGCGGGCGGCTGAGGAGCGGCCCATGGCGATCTCGCAAGTCTCGATTATCATTCCCATCATCGCGGCGCTTGCCATGGCGGCGCTTGGCTATGCGCTGCTCGGCCGCAAGATCGATATTCACGACCGGACTTTGCGTCGTTTCAGCTCCGTGTCGGGCGGCCAACGCGTCAAGCGCAAAATGGTGGTGGCCGACAGCACCGCTGCGCGGCGCAAGCAGGTCGCCGAGACGCTCAAGGAGCTCGAGGCCAAACAAGCTCAGGCGCGGCCCAAGCTTTCGTTGCGCGCCCGCCTCGAGGGCGCAGGGCTCACCTTCACGCCCAAGCAATTCTACATCGGCTCGGCCGTCTTGGGCGTCGTCGTGGCGCTTCTAATCATCGTGTTCGGCTACGGCTATATCGTGGGTCTGCTCGCGGGCTTCGCTTCGGGGCTCGGATTGCCGCGCTGGATCTTGAGCTTTCTCATCAAGCGCCGCCAGAACGCGTTTATTCAGGAGTTCTCCAATGCGCTCGACATCATCGTGCGCGGCGTAAAGTCAGGCTTGCCCATCAATGAGTGCCTGAAGATCATCGCCACCGAAAGCCAGCCGCCCGTAGGGCCGGAGTTTGCCGTGGTCGTCGACGGCCAGCGCATGGGCGTGCCGCTCGATCAATCGCTGCAAAAGCTCTTTGAGCGCATGCCGGTCTCCGAGGTCAACTTTTTCATGATCGTGCTCACGATCCAACAGAAGACGGGTGGCAATCTCGCCGAGACTCTCGGAAATCTTGCCCGCGTGCTGCGCGAGCGCAAGAAGATGCGTGCGAAGATTCAGTCCATGTCGTCCGAAGCCAAGGCCTCGGCCATGATCATTGGCTCGTTGCCGATCGCGGTGACGCTGATTTTGTATCTCACCTCGCCCACCTATTTGGACCCGCTGTTCAACGAGCGGCTCGGCAATATGATGTTGATCGGCGGGGCTTTGTGGATGCTCACCGGCATCTTCATCATGCAGAAGATGATCAAGTTCGATTTCTGATCCGGGCCGCGCCATGAGTCATATCGTCGAGTATCTCTTCAACCTTCAGTTCATGTTGACGGCGGTGGCCGCCGTCGCGGCCTTCATCACGATCATTACGGTCGGCGGACCGCTCTTGGAGCGCAATCGCCTGGGCGCGCGGCTCAAGCTCGTGGCCACCCGCCGCGAGGAGCTCAAGCAGCGGCAACGCGAAGCGTTGGCGGCGCCGCGCGGTCAATTGCGGACCACCACGCCCGCCGAGTTCATGCAACGGACCGTCGATCAGTTCAAGGTGCAGAAGCTTCTCGAGTCGCCGGCAACGCGGATGAAGCTCGCCCAGGCCGGATTGCGCGGCCAGGGACCGCTCATCACCTTCCTGTTCTTCCGGCTCGTGATGCCGTTCATCCTGTTCGCGGTCACGCTGATGTACCTGTTTCTCATCAAGGATTATGGGCTCTCGGGCTTTGCTCGCCTGGGCATCTCCGCCGGCGCGGCCTTGCTCGGCTTCTATTCGCCGAACATTTTCGTCCAGAACATGATCCAGAAGCGCCAGCAGTCCATTCTGCGCGCCTTTCCGGATGCCCTCGACCTTTTGCTGATCTGCGTGGAATCCGGCATGTCGATCGAGGCCGCGATCAATAAAGTGGCGGGCGAAATCGGCTCGCAATCGATCGAGCTCGCCGAGGAGATGGCGCTCACCACGGCGGAGCTGTCCTATCTGCAGGACAGGCGGCAGGCCTTCGACAATCTCGGGCAGCGCACGGATCTGCCCGCGGTCAAGGCCGTGGTGACCTCGCTTGGGCAAGCCGAGCGCTACGGCACGCCGCTCGGTCAGGCGCTGCGCGTCATGGCCCAGGAAAGCCGCGATATGCGCATGCAGGCTGCTGAGAAGAAGGCGGGTGCGCTGCCCGCCAAGCTCACCGTGCCCATGGTGCTCTTCTTCCTGCCGGTGCTCTTTGTGATCATCATCGGCCCGGCGGTCATCAACGTCATGAAGGCGTTCTAGGCGCCCATCCCCGGACTATTGTTTTCCCTGATTGCCGGTCCCGCAGTGAGCCTCTTGCGGGCGTTGCGGAATTTCGGCCCGCGCGCAAGACGCGCACGCGACCCTTGCGGTACTCGGACCCGCCGAACCTTCTTGGTGACAACGCCGTTGGGTCGGGACGTCAGGGCGTCGCCGTGTCCGACGGAATGAGCGGCGTCGGCGCGCCCGCCTTGTCCTTGGTTTCCGTGCTGCCTTGGCTGTTGTTCTTGACGTTGCCCGCCCCCGCCGGCTTGCCTTGGGCCTTGCTGTCCGGCGTCGCGGCAGGCGCGGCCGCGCCACCGCTCATGTCGTTCCAGCGCGCCGGCTGACTCAGAAGCTCGCGCACATAGGAGATGTTGTTGGCCGCGGCGCTGGGCAGCAGGTCCCGGTTCGCCAGGCTCTGCGCCTCGTCATACTTGCCTTGCAGCGCCAGCACGAGCGCCAGGTTCTGACGCATCTGCGCCTGGGCGCCCGGCTCGCCCACGGCCTGCCGCAGCAAGCTTTCGGCCTGCGGGAGGTCGCCCGTGAGCACGCAGGACAGCGCGTAATTGTTGAGCGTCGTGAGGTTGTCTTTATCGATGGCGAGCGCGGCTTTGTAGCGCTCCTTGGCGCCCGCATGGTCGCCGGTCTGGTCGAGCGCCACGCCTTCCGCAGACAGGATCGATGGGTCCTTGGGATTGATCTGCGCCGCGCGCTCGAGAATGGGCGTCGCCTCCGCGGCGCGGTTGGCGGTGGTGAGCGTCTTGCCGTACTGGCTCAAGACCAGAGCGTTTTGCGGGTTTTTCTGGGAAGCCTGTTCGAGGACGCTGAGCGCGCGCTCGATGGAGCCCACCTTGCGCAGCGCCTCGCCATAGCGGGCCGCGGCCTCGGGATTGGTTGGATTGCTGTCATAGATCGAGCCCCAATAGGCTGCGGCCGCGATCGGGTCTTCCTTGATGAGATCGTTCACCCGGGATTCCTGCGCCTTGAGCTCGGTCGCTTCGGCCTCCTTGGTGGCAGCCTCCTTGCCGCCCTTGTCGGCGCTCTTATGCAGCGTGGCGCAGGCCGACAGGATCAGGACCATCGCTGTGGCGGCGAGCCCGCGGCCGAGAAGCCGCGCGGTCGAGGAAGCGGATTCGGTGACAGTGACCATCGCCATGTGAGCTTCTCCTTCGGGCGTTGGATTCACGCCAATCGCGTCTCGGGGAAAAGGCTAGCGGCGAGCCCTAAACGGACTGTTAAGCATGCGGATGTTGTTTGACGCAAAAGCGCCCGCGACTCTGTGTCACGCGCGCCACCACAGTGACCGCAACGCGAGATCAAAGCTTTCTGCTGCTTAATGGTGGACATATAGTGGTGCATGGCTGTGCTCGATCGGCATTTCGTAGGTGGTCTACTCTTGCACCGCCGTTTTGTGCCGGTGAGCGGCGGCCTCCTCGCCGTGCTGGTCCTCTTGATGGCGGGCCTCGTCGTCGGCATGGCGCGCCCGCTTCTCGGCGAAACAGAGAACGGCGCGCCCGAAATCAGTTATCTCCGCATCGCCACCGGCTCGGTCTCGGGCACGAATTATCGCCTGGGCGGCGCGCTCGCCCGGCTGGTGAGCCAGCCCATGGGCTCGCAGCCCTGCGAGAAGGGCGGCCGTTGCGGCGTGCCCGGACTTTCCGCCGTCGCCATGGCCTCCGATGGCGCGGTCGCCAATGTGCAGCTCGTGGCGGCGGGCCTTGCCGAGTTGGCGCTCGTCCAGGCCGATATCGTGGCCGATGCCGCAGCCGGCCGCCGTCCCTTCCAGCGCACCGGCCCGCTCACCGATCTCCGCGCCATCGCAAATCTCTATCCGGAGGCGCTCCATCTCGTGGTGGCGAGCCGTGCCGGCATCGCCGGCGTGCGCGACCTCAAAGGCAAGCGCGTGTCGATCGATCGTTCCCGCTCGGGCGCCAATGTCGATGCGCGCTTGGTCTTGGATTACTTCGGCGTGCCGCTCGGCGCGCTCAAGCTTCACGAGGTCGATGCGGCGCAAGCGGCCGAGATGCTCTTGTCCGGCACGCTCGACGCATTCTTCGTCATGGGAAGCTGGCCGGTCGATGTCGTCTCCGATCTCGCGACGCGCGGCGCCGCCAAGATCGTCCCGTTGCCCGAAGCCAGACTGGCGGCGCTGTACGCCAAGCAGCCTTTCCTGCATGCCGTCGCCATCCCGGATGAAACCTATGCCGGTATGGGCGAGATCGAGACCATGGGCGCCGATACCGTTTGGATCACCCGCGAGAATGTTTCGCCGGCATTCGTCTATGCGCTCTGCCAAGCGCTTTGGACGGGTTCCAATCGGCCGGTGATCGCCTCGGCCCATCCCATCGCGGCGTTGATCGATCTCGAATCGGCCGTCCACGGCTTGCCCGTGCCGTTGCAGGATGGGGCCGCGAAGTTCTACCTGCGCGCAGGCGTGCTCGCCTCCGGCGCCACCGGCCCGGGGGCGGGTGCCTCGCCCGGCGACGTCGTGCCGACGCCGCGCATGCGGCCCCCGCGGCGCGAGGCACGGCAGGCGATGCAATAGGCGCGGTTCAGGAACGCGCTCGAATGCCGCCGCGCTTCAGCAGCTATTTTCGTCTCGCTTGTCGTGTCGCGGAGTGAGACGGTAGCTGCGATGAATTCTTCCACGACCAACCTGCCGTTGTTCGAGGGGCAGGCCGAGACGGTGAAACCCGTTTGGCCCGTCGAGCGCGCGCGTCTCGATCAGTGGCAAGCCGAGCGCCCTGAAGCGCTGTCCCGCTGGCTCCGCGCCAACCGCTTCCGCGCCGAGGCGGGCGAGGTGATGGTGGTGCCGGACGGCGAGGGCGGTGTGGCGGGCGCGGTGCTGGGCCTGGGCGAGGGCGAGGAGCCTTTCGTGTACGGCGCGCTGGCGACGAAACTTCCGGCCGGCGATTGGCGCATCGACGAAGAGCAGGCGCCCGAGGCTGCCGAGCGCGCGCTCTTGGGCTTCCTGCTCGGCGCTTACGTTTACGATCGCTACCGCGCGCGCAAGAACGATCGCCCGCGGCTGCAGGTGCCGGCCCTTTGCGAGCGCGCGCGTGTCGAGCGCATGTTTGCGGCGGTGACGCTCGTGCGCGATCTTGTCAACGCGCCGGCGAATGCGTTCGGGCCGGCCGAGCTCGAGGCCGCCGCGCGCACGCTTGCCGGCGCGCATGGCGCGCAAGTGTCCGTCACCGAGGGCGAGCGCTTGGCGCGCGAATTTCCGCTCGTGCACGCCGTGGGCGCGGCGAGCGCGCGCACGCCGCGCCTCATCGACATGAGCTGGGGCCGCGCCGAGGCGCCGCGCATCACGCTTGTGGGCAAGGGCGTGTGCTTCGATTCCGGCGGGCTCGACTTGAAGCCCGCAAGCGCCATGGCGCTGATGAAGAAGGACATGGGCGGTGCCGCGTGCGCGCTGGGCCTCGCCGATCTCGTGATGGGCGCCAAGCTCGATGTGCGGCTTCGCGTCATCATCCCGGCGGTCGAGAACAGCATCTCGGGCAGCGCCTTCCGCCCGGGCGACATCCTCAAGAGCAGAAAAGGCCTCACGGTCGAGATCGGCAACACGGACGCGGAAGGCCGTCTCGTGCTGGCCGATGCCTTGGCGCTCGCCGACGAAGAGGCGCCCGCGCTTCTCGCCTGCTTTGCCACGCTCACCGGCGCCGCGCGGGCGGCGCTGGGTCCCGAGGTCGTGCCCTTCTACACCGAGGACGAAGCGCTTGCCCAAGCGCTCATGCGCTTGAGTGCCGCAGTGGCCGATCCCTTGTGGCGCATGCCGCTGTGGAAGCCCTATCAGAGTCTTCTCGAGTCCCGCATCGCCGACACGAACCACATCTCCGACACGCCTTTCGCGGGCTCGATCGTCGCCGCGCTCTTTCTGGCAAAATTCGTCGAGCGTGCGCGGAGCTTCGTCCATTTCGACATCTATGCCTGGAATGCCAAGGCGCGCCCCGGCAGGCCCGTGGGCGGCGAGGCGCAGGCCATGCGCGCGCTCTACGCGCTCGTCCTGGAGCGTTTCGCGTGACGGCGGAGGCGCGCTTTCGACAAGAGGCTCACGCCTGCGCGCGCCGATCTCGCGGCCCTCCATCTGAAAGGCAAGATCGACGCGCCGCGCTATGTGGCGGGGGTGACGAAACGCGTCGTGGCGCCGTGCGCCGGTTTGCGGCGCGCACCGCGCGGCGATGAAGGGTTAGACACGGAGCTGCTCCACGGCGAGATCTTCACGGTCTACGACGAGCACGAAGGCTGGGCCTGGGGGCAATCCTCCGTAGACGGATATGTGGGCTATGTCCCAGCGGAAAAACTCGGCGACGCGACGGGCTGGACGCCGACCCACGATGTCGCCGTGCCGCGCAGCCTCGTCTTTCCCGCGCCCGACATCAAGCTTACGCCGCTTTATGCGCTCTTCCTTGGGGCGCGGGTGACGGTGGTCGGGATCGAGGACGCCTTCGCGCGGCTCTCCGATGGCGGCTTTGCCATCGCGCGCCATCTCATGCCCGCGGGCACCGTGGTGAGCGATATCGCAGGGACCGCAGCCCAATTCTTGAATGTGCCCTATCTCTGGGGCGGCCGCACCTGCTCGGGTCTCGATTGCTCGGGCCTCGTGCAGCTTGCGCTCGCGCGCGCCGGGATCGCTGCGCCCCGCGACACCGATCTGCAGGAGAAGGACGTCGGCACCGCTCTCGACACGTCATCGGCGCGAAAAAATCTCAAGCGCGGCGATCTCGTGTTCTGGGACGGACATGGCGGCGTCATGCTCGACGGCTTGAGCCTCGTTCATGCCAGCGCCTTTCACATGGCGGTGGTGATCGAACCGCTGTCGGAAGCCGAAGCGCGCATCGCTCCCGTCGCGGGCCCACTTCGCACCGTGCGGCGTGTCGGAGCGCAACAAGCAGGGCGATGACAGCGGAGAGGCTGGGAGGCGCGCGTCGCGTCACACGCATGCTTGTCATGCCCGACTTTATGTCAGCGCATCCAGAGGCCAAGGGCGAAAGCGTAAGGCACATGCCAAAAGGCGGTGAAGCAAGTGCGCTTGTTGATACCGCTGCGCTTGCCAAGCGATTCTCCCTCTCCCTTTGGGAGAGGGATGGGGTCGAGGGGGACGCGCGCGTGATGGATGCTCGCGTGCACCGAACAAATCGCGCGAGCCCTCACTCCGCGCGCGCTTGCGCGCGCCGCGCCTCTCCCAACGGGAAGAGGGCAAGAGGTGGCGTTAACCATACCGCCCCTCCTTATCCACACCCCGAAAAACGCGCGTACAATGTCTGCATCTCTCGTCATTGAGGGGCTGTGGTTCTAGACCGACTGCTCCATGGGACGAGAGGGCGGCACTCGCGGCACGGTCGTAACGGGATCGTGACTCGGGGCGGGGCCAGCGTGAGGGACCGGGCAACACGACCCGGGTCGGAGGCCACGGGCGACCGTGTCAGCCTCCGGTGGGTGGAGAGGGCTGGACCGCGAAAAGCCGCGCGTGGGCGCCGTGAGGCGGCCTACAAAAAAATTAGACGCCGCTTTGCGGCGCCCCGCCCCCTCGCTATGCGAGGGGGAGAAGAAAAAGTCCCCTCGTCGGAGGGGGCAGAAAGAAAAGCAACCCGCCGGATGGATCGCCATCGCGGCGCGGGTGAGGTTTGTGCAATATCGCCCGCGGAGACATCACGGATGCAACTACGCGATCTCGACGGCCCGCGCGTCGCGCCGCAGAGCGGGCGCGCGGATGCGCTCGTCGTGCTCTGTCACGGCTATGGCTCGGACGGCAACGACTTGATCGCGCTGGCCGGCGCCTGGCGGCGGCTGCTTGCCGCGGGCGGCCTTCGTCGCGCCTCACGCGCCCGAGCGTTGCCCGATTGCGGGCGCGGGCTTTCAGTGGTTCGCCCTCGAGACCTTCGCGCCGGAGGTGGTGATGCGCGGCGTCAATGCGGCGGCGCCCGTGCTCGAGCGCTTTGTCGAGCGCGAGCTCGCGCGCCATGGCCTCGACGGCTCGCGGCTCGCGCTGGTGGGCTTCAGCCAGGGCGCCATGATGGCGCTCCATGTCGGCTTGCGGCGCAGTCCGGCGCCCGCGGCGATCGTGGGCTTTTCGGGCGCGCTCGCGACGCCACCGCCACAGGCGCCTCATGGCGGGCGGCGTCCGCCGATTCTCCTCGTTCACGGCGATGCCGACGATATGATCCCCGTCGGCGCCCTACACGCCGCGCTCGCCATGCTCGCGACGTCGGGCTTGTCGGTGCAGTGGCATGTGGCCGAAGGCGTGGGCCACGGGATCGATCAGGAAAGTCTCGAGATGGCCGGCCGCTTTCTCGTCGATGCCCTGACGGCAATGAAGCGCTAAGGGAATGCCGCAATCTCTCGTGTTGTGAAGGATTTTCAACGCTCGATCTTGTAGCTCTACCGCTGGTGGTCTTGATCCCGCGCCGCCGCAAGGCTAGACAAGAAAGGTGCCTCGCCGCGGGGGAACGCGAGAAGGCGCCATAGAAAGGCTCGAAGGTTCGGAGTTAAAGCGTGCAGCCCGGCATCCGGTCCCGCGAAAGCTGTCCTGCCCTGGTCCTCAATGCGGACTATCGGCCGCTCTCCTATTTCCCGCTCTCGCTCTGGTGTTGGCAGGACACCGTCAAGGCGGTGTTTCTGGCGCGGGTGAACATCGTTTCCGAATACGAGCAGGTGGTGAGGAGCCCGAGCCTCGCCATGCGCCTGCCTTCGGTCGTCTCCCTCAAGACCTATGTCAGGCCTGCGCGCTCGCCCGCCTTCACGCGCTTCAACGTCTTTCTGCGCGACCGCTTCGTCTGCCAGTATTGCGGCGGCAACAAGGACCTCACCTTCGACCATCTGGTGCCGCGCTCGCGCGGCGGGCGCACCACCTGGGACAACGTGGTCACCGCCTGCGGCGGCTGCAATCTCCTGAAAGGCGGCAGACTCCCCCACGAATCCAATATGTATCCGTCGACCAAGCCCGCGCGGCCGACCGTGCAAGCCCTGCACCGCAACGGCCGCATGTTCCCGCCCAACTATTTGCATCACAGTTGGCACGACTATCTCTATTGGGACAGCGAGCTGGACCCCTAGCGCGCGCCCGCGCCCGCGCCCGCGTTCACGCGCTCGCGATTTGCGCGCGCGGAGCGCGCTTGCCAAGCTCGCAAGCGACATGACTGCCATGACGAACGCCACTGCGCGCATTGTCTTGGGCGCCCTTCTGCTCTTCTGTCTCGCGCTTCCCGCTCGCGCGGCCGAGGCCGAGGATCAAGTTGCGCGCGCGGCGGCGGCTTTCGGCAGCCTGCCGCATTTTGTCATTCCCGAGCTCTCGCCCGATGGCGCCTGGATCGCCTACTTGGAGCCCGTGAACGGGCGGAATGCGCTCGTCGTGCGCTCGCGCACGAAGCCGGAAGACGAACATGTGGCGTTCGCGCAGGACACGGGGCGCCTGTCTTGGTTTGCCTGGGTCGATTCCAAGCGGCTCTTGGTCGAGTGGAGCTTCAACGGCTGGCGCGGCACGCCGACCATCGAGACGCGGATGTACGCCGTCAATCGCGACGGCAGCGATCCCGTGATGTTGCTCACGCCGCGTAAGGCCAATCGCGTCGTCACAAAGCGGCAGCATGCTCATGTCGCTTCGGGCGCATGACCCCAACCATGTGCTGATGGCTTGGGATGGCGACTCAAAGGGTGTGTATTCGCTCTATGAGGTCGACATTCACACGGGGGGCAGCCAAGAGATCGAGGCCGGCACGCCGAACGTATTCCGTTGGCTCGTCGACCAGAACGGCAAGGTTCGCTTGCGCATCGACGCCGTCGGCGTCGACAAGGAGATATGGGTGCGCGACGCGCCGGAACTGCCTTGGCGCCTTCTCTTGCGCTACGACATGCTCAAGGGACCATTCTTCGAGCCGCGCTTCTTCGCGCCGGAAAATCCCGATCTTCTCTACGCTCTGTCCGAGCGCGGAACGGACCGTGTGGCGGCCTATACCGTCAACGTGAAGACCGGCGCCATCGCGCCCGCCTTGTTCTCCGATCCCAAGGTCGATGTCGACAGCATCATTCAAGCCCGCGCGGACGGGCGCGCCGTCGGCTTTCTCACCACGATCGATATGCCGTCCATCCACTATGTCGATCAGATCCGAAGCGAGCGCCAAAAGGCGGTCGACGCGAGACTTCCCGAGACCGCCAACATCGTGGTGAGCGAGAGCATGGACGATCATTTTCAGCTGGTGGCTGCCATCGGAGCGGGCGAGCCCGGCCGCTTCTATCTGCACGACGACGCGACCGGCGCGCTCACCCTTGTCGGCCGGCGCTATCCAGAGACTCGAACCATCTGCGATCGCCGCTGTCGTGCCTTTTGTCTATCAAGCGCGCGACGGTCTCTCCATTCCCGCCTATATCACGCTGCCGCCGGGGCTAACGCTTGCCGATGCGCGCCGCGCCAAGCGGCCGCTCGTGGTCTTTCCTCACGGCGGGCCGAACGCGCGCGCAAGCCAAGGCTTCGATTTCGTCGCGCAGTTCATGGCGAGCTTCGGCTATATCGTGCTGCAGCCGAACTTCCGCGGCTCGACGGGCTTTGGGCGCGCGTTCCAGACGCTCGGCGACCGCCAATGGGGCCGCGCCATGCAGGACGATCTCACCGACGGCGCGCTGAAGCTCATCGCCGACGGCGTCGCCGATCCCAAGCGCATCTGCATTGTCGGCGCGAGCTATGGCGGCTACGCGGCGCTCATGGGCGCCGTGCGCACGCCCGATCTTTACGCTTGCGCCGTGAGCATCGAAGGCATCGCCGATCTCAAGCGCTTCGTGAGCGACATGCGCAACTATCGCTTCGCGGAGATTCGCGTGCCGCCGATCGCCGATCCCGCCGCGATCGAGAGCGTCGCGGGCGTGTCACCCATCGAGGCCGTAGCAGCCATCAAGATACCCGTGCTCCTCATCCACGGCAGCGAAGACGCCATCGTTCCTGTTTCTCACAGCCTCGCCATGGCCAAGGCCCTCAAGCGCGCGCACAAGACCGTCGAGCTCGATGTCTTGAACGGTGGCGATCATCAACTGAGCGACGAGAGCGTCCGCATCGAGGCGTTGAGCCGGCTGGGCGGTTTTCTCCAGCGCTTTCTCGGTCCTGCTCCGCCCCCGCCCCCGCCCCCGCCGCCCCCGCCGTCTCCGGCCGAGCTCACAGGCGCGCCGAAAGCCTGATGGCGAGCCGGCAGCCCGCCTTGATTGCAGTGGAGAGGAGCCGGTAGCCCGGCGTCTCCGCGGCGCCGGCATCGAGCGCTTGCGCACGATGAGCCGCCTCGTCTTTACGGAACTCCTCGACCACCGACTTGAGCGCGGGATCGACATCCCGCAGGGCCTCGGCCTGACGCGCATAGTGCTCGTCGATCACTTCCTCGACCGCCGCGGTGCAGGCCATCGCGGCCTTTTCGCCCATGAGCGCGGTCGCGGCACCCAGCGCAAAGCCCGCGACATCCCAGAGCGGGCGGAGCGCGGTCGGCCGCGCCTCTGCGTCGCGCATGAGCTCGTCGAAAGTTTCGAGGTGACGCTTTTCCTGGGCCGCCATGGCGCGGATGAGGATCCGCGCTCCGGTTCGTGCGCGCGGCGGCGCCGAGCACCGCGAGCTGGCCTTCGTAGATGCGCACCGCGCCATACTCGCCCGCGTGATCGACGCGGATCATGGCGGCGCGCCGTTCGCGCATGTCGGGACCGCCGGGAAGCGGCGGCTCAGACCACTTGCTTGCTTTCGGCCTCGCGCGTTCCGTCATGGCTCTTTCGCCCGAAGAGTCTTTGCAAGACCGGCGCAAAGCCGAGCCCCGCAAGGATTACGGAGAAGATAGCATTGTAGCCGGCGAGCGAGATGCCGAACAAAGACCAGGCCACGACGTCGCAGGCGACGATCCGTGCTCTGCGCATGGCATCGTTCAGCTCTTCGACCGAGGCGGGAAAGGCCGCACCCGTGCCCGTGCAGGACTGTGGCCCCGCCCACCAATGCTCTTCGATGCCTAGTTGATAGACGGCAAGGCCGGCGCCCGCCGCGAGCACGAGGGCTGCCGCCGCGAGGAAACCTTCGGCGCTGCCGCCGGGGCGCTTTCGTGTCGCGAGCCCCGCCAGCGCCAGGGGAATGGCCAAGGCATGGGGCACGCGCTGATAGACGCAAAGCTCGCAGGGCGGAAGGTGGCCGAGATATTGGAAGCCCAAGGCGCCGGCTAGAAGGAGCGCGCTCCCCCAGGCGATGCCGAGCGCGCACCAGAGAAGCGTTCGCTCGCGCTCAGCCCCGGCACTCATCAGCCGACGGTCCGCTTAGACGACATAGCGCGCAATCAGAAAGCCGCCCACGATTGCCGCGGCGATGCCGAAGGCGACGAGCCCCAAGCGCCGGTCGATGAAATCGCGGATGGGCTCGCCATAGACGCGCAAGAGCGCCGCCACGATGAAGAAGCGCGCGCCGCGCGTGGCGATCGAGGCCGCCATGAACACGGGCAGGCTGAAGCCCGCAAAGCCGCTGGTGATGGTGACGAGCTTGTAAGGGATGGGCGTCAAGCCCTTGATGAGAATGATCCACAGCCCCCATTTGGCGTAGAGCTCGCGGAAGTGGTCCATCTCCTGCGCGTAGCCGTAGACATTGATGATCAGGCGGCCCAGGGATTCGAAGAGAAGCGCGCCGATGGCGTAGCCGAAAAGTCCGCCGATGACCGAGGCCACGGTGCAGATCGCGGCGTATCCCCAGGCCTTCTCCGGCCGCGCGAGCGCCATGGGCACGAGCATCACGTCGGGAGGAATGGGAAAGAATGAGCTTTCGGCGAAGGACACGGCCGCGAGCGCGCGGCCCGCATGCCGGCTCGCCGAGAGCGCGAGCACCCAATGATAGAGCCGCCGGAGCCAGCCCTGCGCGAGCCGTGGTCTGCCCTTCGCTCACGACGCGCCCCTCATGTCACGCAAGTTGTCACCCATGACCACGCGGCCATGCAGCCGCCATGCCTTTGTCCTATAGCACGCCTTGCTTCTTCGTTGACGGGCTTTGCTCCCGCGTGGCCCGCCCTGTAAGCGACCGTTTGATAATTCACCTCATCCTTCGAGACGGCCGCTTTGCGGCCTCCTCAGGATGAGGTATTCCCTTGTTTGCCTCATGGTGAGGAGCCTCGCCCTTCGCGGCGCGGCTGCGCCGCGCACCTCAGGATAAACTGCGAGGCGTCTCGAACCATGAGGCATCAAACGCGCATTCTCAAACGGTCTCTAAGATGCGCGCCCACTTTTTCGGAAAGCCCCTGTGGCGGAATTGGTAGACGCGGCAAACTCAAAATCTGTTGTTCGCAAGGACGTGCTGGTTCGAGTCCGGCCAGGGGCACCAAAAGATTGCCAAACGTTGTAATCGCTGGAGTCGCGACTTCAATCCCACACTGGCTAAGCAGCCTTGATGGTCAGGCGGCTCGGCCGCTTCGTGCTCCGTTTGCGCTTGAGCACGATTTCCACATCGCAGTCGAGCGCCATGAGAAAGCGCAGGAGCCGGGCCACAGAGACATCGCGGAAATGCCCGCGTAAAATCTTCGACAGATCGGGCTGCCCTAGGCCCAAAAGCCGGCCGGCCTCGGCCTGTGTGAGCTTCTGCGCTTTGATCAGGTCGGAAAGCCGGCTTACGAGCTGAGCCTTGAGAAAATGTTCCTCGGCATTCGGCCTGCCGATGTCGGCAAATACATTGCCGCTGCTCCGCTCAATATCGACTTTCTTGGTCACTTTTCGCCCTCTCGGGATGCTTCGTAGTGAATCTGCGCCTGTCGCAACCGGGTCCGGAGGAGGTCGATTTCACGTTGCGGCGTGGCAATGCCGCGTTTCGACTTCTTCTGAAATGCGTGCAGCACATAGACCGCGCCCGCGAAGCGCACCGTGTAGACCGCCCTATAGGCGTCGCCCTGATGTGCCACGAGCACTTCAAGAACTCCGGCGTCGCCAAAGCCTTTCAAGGGCTTCGTATGGCCGTGCTTCTTGCCGGTTTGTGCGAGATAAAGCGCGTAGCCTACTTCGTCCTGGACCTCCGCCGGAAATCCCTTGAGATCCGCGCGGCTCGAACCGACCCAGAAAAGCGGCCTCATTGATTCCGTGATGGAGCTCATCCGGCATTTATGGGAATATTCCCATAATCCTGATGAAAAGTCAAGAGCACGGTGAGCCGCGCGCTACGCCGCGACCATCACCTTGCATTGCGTGGTGCGGTGGCGGAGCGCTTCGAAGGTTGGGGGCATGTCGGCGAGCGGCACGGTGCCGGTGATGAGCGCATGCGGCTCGGTGGCGCCGGCGTCGAGCGTTTGCAACACCGTCTCGAAGTCGGGCGTCTCGAAGAACGCCGAGGTCTGAATGCGCAACTTCTTTCGCCACCGCGCGGAAGGGCACGAATGTGTCGGGCAGCGTGCAGAGCCCGAGCACGACGACCGTGCCGCGCGGGCGCACAGTGCTCGATCGCCTGCGCGATGATGCCGGGCTTGCCCACGCATTCGAAGACGATGTCTGCGGGGCCGCCCAGCGCATCGTTGACGGCGGCCATCTCTTCGCTCGCCGGAATGAAGGCGCTCGCGCCCACGGTCGTGAGCGAGCGCGCGCGGCGCCTCCGTGAGATCGCGCACGACGATTTTGCCCGCCCCTGTCGGCGCGCCCAGAAGGTCACCGCAAGCCCGATCGGGCCCTGCGCCCAGCACGACGACGCGCGCCCCGGCTCGAGCCCAGAGAGATTGACGCCGTGCAGGCTCACGGCCAGCGGCTCGACCAGCGCGCCGTCTTCGAGCGAAACGCTCTTCGGCAGCACGCGGCATTGGCGCTCGGTGGCCGTGGCATATTCCGCATAGCCGCCGCCTTGGAGCATGAAGGCCCTGCACCAGGCGGGCCGCCCCGCAAGGCAGCTCGCGCAACGTCCGCAGCCGCGCATCGGCGCGACGGCGACGCGGTCGCCCTTCTTGAGGCGCTGCACCTCGGCGCCCGCCTCGACCACCTCGCCCGAGAATTCGTGGCCGAGATCAGTCTCGGGCTTGGCGCCGAACTGCGGCTTCCGCCGTCATGTGGAGGTCGCTGCCGCAAATGCCGCAGCGTCCGACCTTGATCAAGACCTCGTCGCGAGCCGGGCTTCGGGCTCGGGGACGTTTTCGATGGCGAGCGGACGCCCAATGCCCTTGAATACGGCGGCTTTCATTTTTTCATCTTTCTCCGAGCGGCTGTCGATGGCGGCGTGAGAGCCGGATGTGACCGATGACTTAAACGCTTGCGTGCGGGCTCGTTGCTTCGATCGCCCGCAAGCCGATCAAGACTAGAGATGCAGAAGACCACGCGCAACAGCGGCACGGCGTCGAACCGGGCCCAGGCCCGCGCGCAAGCGGCGCGGGGCGATCGCGCGACCCGCGCTCTCACGAAATGTTTCAAAATTCGCGCGGATTAATCCTTTCACAAGAGTCGCGGCGTTAACAAGGTCGACAGGGGCTGGCGCCTGCCTATTCGCGCCGGCACCCATGGTGCGTTGGTCGCAGGAGTCGTGCATGAGGCGCAGGCGCAGCGAATTACGCCGGCACGCCGCTGGAGTTGGCGCTCGGCGAGGCGCGGCGCATCTTGGCGCCGCTGATTCTGTTCGGCGCCGGCATCAATCTTCTGCTTCTCACGTCGCCTATCTTCATGATGCAGGTCTTCGACCGCGTGCTGACGAGCGGCAGGCCCGAGACGCTCGTCTTCCTCACGCTGATCGCCGTGATCGCGCTCGGCGTGCTCGGCGCGCTCGACATGGTGCGCATGAAGATGCTGTCGCGCGTCGGCATTTGGCTCGAGAAGCGGCTCGCGCCCGATGTCCTTGAAATGTGTCTTGCAGCGCGCGGCTCATGGGCAACGAGGTAACGGGCCAGGCGCTGCGCGATCTCGGCACGCTGCGCAGCTTCATCGGCGGCACGGGCGTGCTCGCGCTGTGCGACGCGCCCTGCGCGCCGTTCTTCCTGCTTCTCTTGCTCAGCATGCATCTGGAGCTCGGCGCGCTCGCCATCGTCTCCGCCTTGGCGCTCTTCACGCTCGCCGTGCTCAACGAATATCTGTCGCGCGCGCCGTTGCGCGACGAGGCGCGTTCCTCGATCACCGATCGCGAGACGGCCGAGCAGGCGCTCAAGAACGCCGAGGCGTTGAGAGCCATGGGCATGCTGCCGGGCTTTCTCACGCGCTGGGCCGAGCGCAACACCGAGACGCTCGCCGCCCAGCTCGATGCCGGCGAGCGCGGCGCGATCGTGATGGGGCTGTCCAAGTTTCTGCGCCTGTCGGTGCAAGTTCTTATTCTCGGCGCTCGGCGCATTTCTCGTGCTCAAGGGCGAGCTCACCTCGGGCGGCATGATCGCGGCGTCGATCATTCTCGGCCGCGCGCTCGCTCCCGTGGAGCAATCGATCGGCGCGTGGAAGGGCTTCGTCGGCGGCGCGCCACGCTTACGCACGCCTTAAGGACTTGTTCACCAAGACGCGCTCCACGCGCCAGCCCATGCGGCTGCCGGCGCCCAAGGGCCGGGTCACGCTCGAGCAGGTCGTGTTTCTGCCGCCGCGCGCGGCCGAGCCGATCATCAAGGGCTCGATTTCGCCCTCGAGTCCGGCGAGGCGCTGGGCATCATCGGACCCTCGGCGGCGGGAAAGTCGACGCTGTGCCGCCTGCTCGTGGGCGTGTGGGAGCCGACGCGCGGCCATGTGCGTCTCGACGGCGCGGATTGCGCAATTGGGCGCCGCGCGATCTCGGCCAGCATGTCGGCTATCTGCCGCAAGACGTGGAGCTCTTTGCCGGCACCATCAAGGACAATATCGCCCGCCTTGCGGTCGACCCCGATCCGACGGCGGTGGTCGAGGCGGCCAAGCTCGCGGGCGTGCACGAGATGATCCTCAGTCTCGCGCGCGGCTATGACACCGAGATCGGCCTCGATGGCGGTCTGTTGTCCGGTGGACAACGCCAGCGCATCGGTCTGGCGCGCGCGCTTTACGGCCGTCCGCGCCTCATCGTGCTCGACGAGCCCAACGCCAATCTCGACAGCGAGGGCGAGCAGGCGCTGCACGAGGCGCTGATCGCCGCAAAGGCTTGGGGCGCCACGCTGGTCGTCGTCGCCCACCAGCCGGGAATCCTGCGGCCGGTGGACAAGATGCTGCTCCTCATGAACGGGCAGATCCGCTATTTCGGTCCGCGCGATCAGCTCATGGGTCAGCTGCGCAGCGTGCAGCCGCGTCCGGACGAAACGGCGCGGCCGGCGCTTGCCGCGACGCGCGAGGTGCGTTCATGACGAACGCGCCACCGTGAGGCCACGGGCGATCCCAAGGCGCGTACGCGCGCCATCCAGGTTCGGCTCGAAGACCAGCGGGGGCGGGCGAGCGAGGCCCGGACGAGCGGGTGGCGGGCGCGGTCGGTCGCGGCCTCGTCGCCATGAAGGGCTACAAGGCGCAAGTCCAGAAGCTCCGCGCGCGTGTTCGAGCGGGAATGGCCGCATCTGCACCAGCGCGCTCGAATGCCTATGCCGCGCGCGAGCCCGACGAGCGGGAAACGACGATCAAGACCTGCTTCAACGATATCGAGACGGCGACCTTGAGTCCGCGCAAGTTGGGCTTTGCCATCGTCTTTGCCTTTTTCGTCGTCGGGGGTGTTTGGGCTTCGTTCGTGCCGCTGTCGAGCGCCGCGATCGCCATGGGCGTCGTGAGCCCGAAAAGCAGCCGCCAGACCGTGCAGCATCTCGAAGGCGGGATCATTCGTCAGATCAATGTGAGCGAAGGCGATCAGGTGCAGACGGGCCAAGTGCTCGTGACGCTCGAGGATGTGGGCACGCAGAGCGAGGTCAAGGCGTTTGACCGGGCGCGAGCGCAATCTCTCGATGCCGCCGAGTCGCGGCTCAAGGCCGAGCGGGACGACCTGCCGTACGATCGAATTCAGCCACGATCTGCTCGGCAATTTGAGCGACCCGGAGGTGCGCCAGATCATCGACGCGCAAGTCAACCAATTCGAGACACGGCGCAGCAATGACGAAAGCAAGCGCGCGATCCTTGCGCAGCGGATCGCCCAGCTGCAGCGAGCAGATCAATGGTCTCTGAACGTGCAGCTGGACGAGCGTCCAGCACCAATGGATCTGCACCGACGATGAGCTCGGCGGCGTGCGCCTGCTCGTGGCAAGGGCTTGGAGCGGAAGCCCCGCCTCTTGGCGCTCGAGCGTGCCAGAAGGCCGATCTTCTGGGCCAACTGGGCGAGCTCAAGGCGCGAGTCGCCAGTCGAACGAGGCGATCGGCGAAACCGAGCTCGAGATCATGAAGACGAAGACCGATCGCGTCGAGACGGTGGATGCGGAGCTCGCGCAAACGCAAGCGCAAAAGATGGAGATCGACCAACACCTGCGCGAAGCGGCGACCGGCTCGCGCGCACTCAGATCGCGGCGCCTGTGGCGGGCATCGTTCTCGATCTCAGGTTCAAGACGCCGGGCGGCGTCATCCGTCCCGGCGACGACGTCGTCGACATCGTGCCGACGAAGGACAGCCTCGTCATCGATGCACGCGTTTCGCCAAAGGACATCGACCAGGTGCGCGCCGGGCTCAAGGCGCGTGTGGTCTTTTCGGCCTACACCCAGCGCACGCTTCCCGAGATCGAGGGCGTGGTCAAACAGGTTTCGGCCGACGCGCTGACCGACCAGCGGAGCGGCGAGCGCTTCTATACGGCGCGTGTCGAGGTCGACCGCAAACGCCTGGACAAGATCGCGCCCATTATCGAGCTTCAGCCCGGCATGACGGCCGAGGTTTTCATCGCCACGGGCGAGCGCTCGATGCTCGGCTATCTCCTCCAGCCCTTCTTCAACGTCTTGCGCCGGAGCTTCCGCGAGGCGTAGAGTCGCCGGTTGCGCGCGCCAGCGCCTCCGCCATAATGGTCTTCTTGAGGAGGCGGGGGATGAGCCCGGGCTTTGCGCTCTTTTGCGCGCGCGATCATCGCGACGTGGTGGTTCGCTCTTGGCTGCGGCCCTTGGCCGGCGGAGAGACAAGAACGGCGAGACGTTGAGCGCGCGGGCCGCGACGCTCGCGAAGGCGCCGATCCGGGCGCCGAGCTCGTGCTCACGGGCCGCGGTTTCGGTCCGCGGCTCTTGGACGCCGAAACGCTTGCGGGGGAACGGCGCAAGCAGCCGCCTCCGTCGCACTTTGGCGCGGGCACGGCTTGCGCCCACGTCTTGGTATTCGCGCGCGGCCGACGTGCCGCACCGCGCGCGGCCCCGTTACGGCGAGTTCACCTTTGTCTATCGCGACCGGCGCGACGGCGAGATCGCGCGCATGCGCGTGCTCCTGCCGCACGCGCTCGGGCCCGCGCTCACGGTGTTCTTGCGTGAGCAAGCCCATTTGGAGCCGATCGCGCTCTTCGAAGGCCACGGGGAGATCGAATCTGTCGATCCGGCCGCGTTGCGCGAGGAGCGCTCGGCGCCTCCGTCCGCCCGCACGCAACAAGTCCTGGACGACAGCGCGAAACCTATTGCCGCCGACAGGGCCCGCGCCCGAAGCGATCGCCGACATGATGGCCGGCATCCTCACCCGCACGGCCATCACGAGCTTGGTCGAGCGGGGCGGTCTGGGCAAAGTCGACGAGGACGAGGGCGAGCCGCTTGCACGCTTTTCGCGCTTTCTCGTCAAGAAGCGCCCGCTCATTCTGATCGAGACCGTCCATGCCGAGCTCGCGCCCAACATCGCGACGGTCATCGCGAGCATCATGGGTCCGCCCCCACGCGACGGCTTGTCCGGCTCCCATTCCGATGGCCGGTCGCAGCCACGCATCATGCTGATCGACGGTGCGGCGCTTGCTTACGGCTTCGGCGAAGAAGACAAAGAGACCGACAGCCGCCTGCGCGCCCTCGCGCAAGCCGGCGCCATCGGCCTTGTCGTCGTGGACAGCCTCACCACCTTGCCGCCGAGCCTGCGCCACAATCGCGATCTCGAGATGAGGCTTCCCGAGATCGTGGGTCGCGGTGCGCGAAGCCGTCCTCACGTCGCTCTACGGTGTCGACGCCCGCTCGAGCGTCGGCGGACGATGCTTGGTCGCGCTATGCCTCGATGCTCGATTTCGAAAAAGTAGCCATTCGCCGGCGTGCGCGGCGCGGAAGCCGTGGCGGATTTGTCCCATGCGCGTGAAATCCAGGCTCGAGCGCATGGGCGCGACCAAGGGCTTGCGCCTTTCCGAAATCGAGGGGCTCGGTCTCGCGAAGGAGCAGGCCCGGATCATTCTCGCCGATCTCGAAGCCTATCTCAAGGGCCGCATTCCCTGGAGCGAGGTCGATCGCGGCATGCTCTTGATCGGTCCGCCGGGGGTGGGCAAGACCATGCTCGCCAAGGCCATGTCGAAGGAGGCGGGGGTCCGCTTCATTCAAGCGTCCGCCGCCGAATGGCAGGCTTCGAGCCATCTGGGCGAGCACATTCGGGCGATACGCAATTCTTTCAGTCTCGCGCGCCGTTTCTCGCCGTCGATTCTTGTTCATCGACGAGTTCGACTCCATCGGCCGGCGCGGCACGGACGCGCAGAACGAGTTCTATCACACGGCCGTCGTCAACTGCGTGCTCGAGGAGCTGCAGGGATTCGAGGATCGCGACGGCGTCATGGTGATCGCGGCGACGAACCGGCCCGATGCCGTCGATCCCGCGCTCAAGCGGGCAGGCCGGCTCGACCGCACAGTCGAGATCCACTATCCCACCATCGACGCCTTGGAGCACATCTATCGCTACTACATCGGCGAGCAGGCGAAACTCGGCCTCGAGCACGGCACGCTCAATCTCAAGGAGCTCGCGCGGCTCACCTTCGGGCAGACGGGCGCCGACGTCGAAGTGTATGTTCGCGGCGCCGCGCGGCGCGCGCGCATGCGCGCAGGGACTGGCGGCTCGGCTATCATTCAGCAGGAAGACTTCGTGGCCGAGATCATGAAGTCGCCCGCGGGCGGCTCGGGCGCGATGCGCCTTGGCGAGGCTGAAATGCGCCGCACGGCCGTTCACGAGGCGGGGCACGCCCTCATCCAAATTGCCGGCCCCACGCGCGGCGCGAATATCGGCTATCTCTCGATCACGCCACGGGCCGACGGCACGCTGGGCTTTGTCTTCAATGCGCCCGATGCGCGCTACACGCGCACGCGCGGGGAGCTCGAAGAGATGGTGCGCGTGCTGTTGGGCGGGCGTGCGGCGGAAGCGGTTGTGTTCGGCGAGGACAATGTCTCCTCGGGCGCCGGTGGCCCTTCGCCCGCGGCCGATCTCGCCCAGGCGACGACGCTCTTGCGCTCCATGGCCGCGCATTACGGCTTCTCGCGCCGCGGTGGGCTCGTGTGGCGCGGGCGCGCCGAGGACCGTCTTCCCGACGATGTGGACAAGGAAGTCCGCCAGGTGCTCGGCCGTCTCTATCGGCGAGACGCAGAGACGCATTCGCCGCCACCGCGGTCTTCTCAAGCGCATTGTGCGCGTGCTGCTGGAGCGCCAGGACATCACCGGCGCAGAGCTTCGAAAGTTGCTCGGCCGCTAGCCGCTTTTCTCTTTGCGAATGAGGAAGGTGAGCGCGCCGCCGGTTTCGTCGACGGACAGCAGCGTATGCCCGCTCGTGGCGCAAAAATGCGCCATGTCGATCCGCGCCGCGGGATCGCTTGCCGTGACCGAGAGCAAGGCGCCGGGCGGAAGCGTGGCAAGAGCCTTCCGCGTCTTGAGCACCGGCATGGGGCATTGAAGCCCGCGCGCGTCAAGCACGGCGCCGGCCTTCCGGCTATCGCTTGACCCTTGCGGACCCGCCATTATTCTCCCCCATCCCCGAAGGGAGATACGATTCGTGGGACTGTTCGAACGACTAGGGCGCGAGTATAGCGAGCTTTCGGGCATCGTTCGCACCTTGCGGCGCGTCGACCGCATCAAGCCCGACAGCCCCTGGACAGCCGCCGACATGATCGAGCGCTGGGCGCGCCAGACGCCCGACGCGACCGCCGTCTTGTTCGAAAATCGCAGCTACACCTTTCGCCAATACGATCAGGCCGGCAACCAATATGCGCGCTGGGCGCAAGCCCTGGGCATCGCACGCGGCGAGTTCGTAGCGCTCCTCATGGAGAACCGGCCGGAGTTTCTCTTTGCCTGGCTCGGCATCGTGAAGATCGGCGCGCGTCGCCGCGCTCATCAACAGCAATCTGCGTGGCGAGCCGCTCGCCCATTCGCTGCGTATTTCGGGCGCGAAGCATCTCATTCTCGGGGCGGAGCTCGCCCCATCCTATGCGGGCGCCAAGGATTTGGTGGGCCGGCCGATGACGGTGTGGGCGACCGGTGCCAGCGTCGAGGGCACGATGGATCTCGATGTGGAGCTTTCCTGCCTCTCGCCCGAGCTGCTCGACCCTGCGCTCCGCGATGGCATGACGGCGGAGGACAAATGCTTCTACATCTACACGAGCGGCACGACGGGCCTGCCCAAGGCCGCCAATATCAGCCATTTGCGCTTTTTCGTCTTGGCCAACGGATTCTCGGCCATCACGCGCGCCACGCGCCGCGACCGTATGTATGTGGCGCTGCCGCTCTATCATTCGTCTGGCGGCATCTGCGCCATCGGCTGCACGCTTTCCGTCGGTGGCGCCGTCATTCTCACGCGAAAGTTCTCGGCTTCGCGATTTTGGGACGAATGCCAGGCCCATGGCGCGACGCTCTTCGAATATATCGGCGAGCTCTGCCGCTATCTTCTCAATTCGCCGACCCATCCGCTCGAAAGAGCAGCACAAGCTCCGGCTCATCATCGGCAACGGCTTGCGCCCCGAGATCTGGCGCGCGCTTTCAGGAGCGCTTCGGTATCGGGCGCATCATCGAGTTCTACGGCTCGACCGAAGGCAATGTGCAGATCATCAATTTCGAGGGGGTGCCGGGCTCGGTTGGCCGGGTGCCGCGCTATCTCGAGCGGCTGTTCGGTGTGAAGCTCGTCAAATTCGACATCGAGGCCCAGGAAGTCGTCCGGAACACCAAGGGATATCTGCATCGAATGCGCGCCGGGCGAAGTGGGCGAGGCTATTGGGACGAGATTACGAGCGATCCCGAGGCGGCGCGCGGGCGATTCGAGGGCTATGCCGATGCGTCCGAAACCGAAACGAGGATTCTGCGCAACGTTTTCGAGAAGGGCGATGCCTGGTTTCGCACCGGCGATCTCCTGAAGAAGGACAAGGACGGCAATTACTATTTCGTCGACCGGGCCGGCGACACGTTCCGCTGGAAGGGCGAGAACGTCTCGACCAGCGAAGTGGCGCAAGTGCTGTCCGCCTTTCCGGGCGTCAAGGAAGCGAATGTCTACGGCGTCCGCGTGCCCGGCGCCGATGGCCGCGCAGGCATGGCCGCGCTCGTCGTCGAAGAGACGATCGACCTCAACGGCTTGCATAAGCATCTCGAACGCGAGCTGCCGGCTTATGCGCGGCCGCTCTTCCTTGCGCGTGCAGCCGGAAATCTCGGCCACGAGCACCTTCAAGCAGCGCAAGCTGGAGCTCGTCGAACGAGGGCTTCGACCCGCGCCGTGTCAAGGAGCCGCTCTTTTTCGATCATCCGAAGATGCACGGCTATGTTCCGCTTACGGAGCAAGTGGTTCGCGACATCGAAGTGGGCGAAGTGCGCCTGTAATGTTCGATTTGAGCGCCCGGCAGGAAGAAGCCTCCAGGGTCCGGAAAATTCTGCCGGGTGCCGCCGCGCGGCCTCCCTTTTGAGCAGCAAAATCAAGGACTTGAGCGGCGGCTGCCTGGCCCGGCCTTTGCAAGACTCTGCGTCATGATCACGCCGCAATGATCTGCGAAGGCTCGCATTTCGTCTCGTCGGCCGTCATGGTACGGTGGCCTTGAGCCTTGCCGAGAGCGCCGTGCGCGAGCTCGAGGCGAAAGGCGAAGTCGAAAGCGCCGATGCATGGCGCGCACTCAAGAGCGTCGTTGCTGATGTTCTCGCCGGGCGCCTGCCGCCGGGCAAGTTGACGATTCACTGAATCTCTCCAAGACTTCCCTGCCTTGCACGGGTGTCATCCCCGCATTATGAAGGCTTGGGCTTCGCCTGACCGGAGACGGCCATGGCCATCGATCCGCAAATCAAATTCTTGCTCGACCAGATCGTGGGCGCGGGCCGGCCGCCGGTTTGGGAGCAAACGCCGCCGGAGGCGCGCGAGGGCTTGCGCGCGCTCGCGCGCATGACCGATAGCCGCGAGGTGCCCGTCGGCAAGGTCGAGACGCGCACCGTCGCGGGTGGGGCGGGCGAGATCGGCGCGCGCTTCTATACGCCCGTCGCGGCCGGCAGCGCGCCGTTGCCCGCGCTCGTTTACTTCCACGGCGGCGGCTTCGTGCTCGGCGATCTCGATACGCACGACACATTGTGTCGCGCGCTCGCCGCCGAAGCCGGTTGCAAGGTGATCTCGGTCGACTACCGGCTCGCGCCCGAGCACAAATTTCCCGCGGCCGTCGAGGACGCCTACGCCGCGACGAAATGGGTGGAAGACAATGCGAGCCCGATCGGCATCGATCCCAATCGCATCGCGGTGGGCGGCGATTCGGTGGGCGGCACGCTTGCGGCCGTCGTGACGCAGCTCGCCAAGGCAAAAGGCGCGCCCAAGCTCGTCTATCAGCTTCTGTTCTATCCCGTCACGCAACTGCGTGACGACACGCCGTCACGGCAGCGCTTCGCCGACGATGTGATCATTCACAAGCAAGCGCTCGCCTGGTTTCGCGAACACTATCTCGGGCCGGAAGTCTCGCCGGATGACCCGCGCGCGGCCCCGCTCGCGGCAAGCGATCTTGCGGGCTTGCCGCCGGCTTACGTGCTCACCGCAGGTTGCGATCCCTTGCTCGACGAGGGCCGCCAATATGCAGACCGCCTGCGCGAGGCTGGCGTGCCCGTCGAATATATCTGCTACGACCAGATGGTGCACGGGTTCATCAATATGTCGGCGCTGGTCGAGACCGCCCGTGTCGCCATCGAGCGCGCGGGTCAGGCGCTGAAAGCTGCATTTGCTTGAGACATCGCAGCCAAGCGCGCGCGAACGCTTTCCCGCTGGCGCACGCATTCCCGCTCGTCCCAGCCCAAGCGCGCCGCCATGAGCGCGGTGGCGCGCGCAAGTGCCGCCTCGCCGGGAAAGCCCAACGTGCCGAGCCCCGTGCGGCGGAAGACGACATCCTCGAGCGTGAGCGCCATTTCGTGATCGACGGCATAGGCCACTTGCGCGCCGATCTGTGGCTGCTCGGGCGCCAGCGGCTCGAGAAGCGCGGCATCCTCTCGACATAGGTCAAGCACGTCCTCGGCCATGCTGCCGTAACTTCGGGCGAGAAAGAGGACGCTCGCGGGCGACAGCTCGGATGCGCGTTCGCCAAGCGGGTGACAAAGGACAGGAAACGGCCGATACGGCCGCCCGGCAAGCGCAGCTCCGCCGTGCGCGCCGAAAGACGCGGGCGTCCCAGCATCCGGCAGACAAGATCGACCGTCTGTTCGGCGAGATGGCGCGCCGTCGTCCACTTGCCGCCGATCGCCGAGATCAAGCGGGCCGGACCGCCTTCGTGCCGCATGGTCGATGATTTCCGCGCGCCGGCTCGCCTTGTAGGTCGAGACGGCCGAAACCGGCGCGACCAGCGGCCTTACGCCCGCAAAGGCGTGGCGAATGTCGGCGAGGGCGAGATGCGCGCCGGGCAAGGCGCGATTGAGCGTGGCGAGGAGGCCCTCGAGCTCCGCGCGCGGTGGGATACACGCTGTCCGGCGAGCCTTCGAAGGCCGCATCCGTCGTGCCGATGAGCGAGCATCCGCGCCACGGTATGACGAAGAGATGACCCGTTCTCGGTCGGCAGCGTGAGCGCGTGGTCCGTCGTCAGCGCGCGCGTGATGATGTGCACGCCCTTGGAGCGAAGAAGCTTCGCGGCGCTTGCATCCACATTCCACTTGGTGAGCGCGATGTCGGCCCACGGCCCGGTGGCGTTGACGACAATCTCGGCATGCACAGTCATGGCGCCGGCCGCTCATTCGATCTTCGGCTGTGATGCTTTCAACCGCGCTTGTGCCGGATGCGAGGTGCACTTGAACAACCTCGGCGTAATTGGCGAGTTGCGCGCCGTGGGCTTCCGCGTCGGCCAGACATTCGAGCGCCAAGCGCTCGGGCGCGAACATCTGGCAATCGAAATAGAGCATTGCACGGCGAAGACCACTTCCGGACAAGATTGGCGCGCGAGCCACCGCTTCTTTCCGGCCGAGCCAGCGATGCGCCGGAATGGGCTCCCCACCATCGCCAAAGCTTTCCCAATCGACGGCAAAGAGGTCGTAAAGCGTGAGGCCCGCGTGAAAGGCGAGCGCGGCTGCAAGACCACCGTGGATGGGCAGGACAAACGGTAGCGGATAGACCATGTGCGGCGCGATGCGCAGCCAGATCCGCCGCTCGGCAAGCGACTCGCGCACCAGTCCAAGATCCAATGTCTTCAGATAACGCAAGCCGCCATGAACGAGCTTGGACGTGGCCGCGCTCGTCGCGTGGCTGAAATCTCGTGCTTCGAGGAGCGCGACGCTGAGACCCCGCAACGCCGCATCGCGCGCGATCGCCGCCCCCGTTATTCCGCCGCCCACGACGGCGAGGTCATATTTGCGGCGCGCCAAGCCATCGAGGTCGCGCTTCATCGCCTCTCCGCGTCGCGGTCAGCGTGCCGTTGTCTCGTGCAAACCGCAGAAAGCAAGGCTGCTCCGATCGTTAGGACAAGCTTGGAGGTGTGTCGGAGCGGGCCAAATGCGCGAAAAAGCCTCCATGGCCCAAAAGCCACAGTCAGATGACAGCCCCGGATTCTACGTCCTTGAGGCTCTGCGGCCCTGCTCGACGCAATTGACAATGCTCGCGGTGCTTTCGATCATCTGTCAAGAGGGCCTCGCATCGCCGCGAGCCTGCGGCCGCTCAGACCAACAAGCAACATTCTGTTGCAAGCCGCGCTCAAGCGCGGTTCGCCTGCAGTCGCAGCAATAGAAGCTCGGGCGTTGCGGCCGGCGTTGGGAGACAGGTACGTGGAGATTTGGTCCGACCGCGACATAAGAAACGGCCGGCGCCTCACGCACGTTCTGTTCACGGGGATCGTCGCCAAGGAGATCGCAGTCGTCGTCGGTCTCGCGACGGGTTTCTTGCACCGGGAACGATCTTGCCCGCCGGTACGCTGCCTTTCATCGCTCCCGAAGCGCTTCGCGCGGCCTTCGCCTTCGGCTCTTCCATTCGTGCTCATGATTTTTGCGTATGGTGGACACAGTTGGGCGAGGCTGGGTTTGGGCCTCAACTATCTCTTCATCTCGGGATGGGTCGGGCTCGAATGCCTTGCGCGCGGCAGATGCCTTTCAGACTGTCGCCTCGAAATTGGCCATCGGCAATGCCGCGGCGGGGCTCTTGATCGGGCTGCCCCTTATCTTCGCCACGCCGCTCCGCGCCTTCGCCTGGACCAGAGGACCCGCCGCCGCACGATCCCGGTGCCCTTGGACGACCAGCCCGCGCGCCGCACCATGCGCCGCAGCGCACCATGGGCGAAGCTTTCTTCGCCTTCTTCAGCGCCGTCGGAAACCTCGTGTCGTCATTGTCATCGTCCTTGGGCTCGGGGCGCTGTCTTATGGCTTCGGCGACGAGATACTCCATTGGTTTCGCCCCTGAAATCCGCCCGTCGCATCCTGGCCAAAGCCGGCCCTTTCGCCCTATGATGGCGAGTCAGATCGATGCTGGGGTTATGCGTCATGTGGTGGACGCTTCATCAGATGGTTGCGATGTTGGGCAATAGCTTGGCGGACTTGGGCACGACGCTCGGCGCGACGTCGCTGGACGGCGATTTAGCGCGCCTTTTCCTGGTGACGCTTCTCGGCCTCCTTGGCATTGGCATCTGCTGGGCGCTGCTTTTGTTTGCCGCGCGTTTGGTCATGGGGCGCCTGCACGGGGCGCATGAGTCCGCACCCGGGAGCCCGCCGCCGGTCGGGGACCTGAGGGCGCGCGGGCTCGCTTTTGCCGACCATGGCCGCGAGGAGCCGTCTTTGGCATGAAAGGCCGACGCAGGACTTGGCGCCGGCTCCGGCTGCAGCCGTCACCGCCGCGCCTGCCCGCGCCAGCCCCTAAGGCACACGAACCCTTACTGGCGCCGCCACTTGCCCGCGGGCCATGCGCTGCCAATCCGTCACGTTCGCCTGGCGCAGTTGCCTCACCCCGCGCCTTTGGGTGCGGTGAAAAGCGCGCGGCCCGAATGGACGGGCGCGGTCGTGCCCACCTCGCTGGCGGAGGCGGGCGCGATCGAAGTGGCCCGCATCTTGATCCGCCACGAATCCGCAGCCGGAAGTCGCGACACCGTGCGCGCGGTCGACTATCGCATCAGCGCCCTGCCGCGCGTCGATGCTGCCGGCTCGAGACGCCCGAACATGCTGGTTTACACGGCGCTTCGACTGCGGCTTCGTGCGGAAAGTCACCTATGGCGCTGCTTACGCCGCAAGGCCTAATCCGCTAGCCGTCTTGCGCGCTCTCTTCGGCGAGCGGCACCGGGTCCCATTGCACCGACATGGCGACGCAGAACGGGATGTCGCGGCTCGTGAGATAAAACAAAACATAAATCACGAGTCCGAAGCGCGCGCTCTCGCCGTCCGGGGCCGTCGCTTCCACGCCGACGAGAGTGTGATAACCGAAGCAGACCCGGCCGTCCTCCAGCTCGCCGATATTCTGCGTCGGCGCGCCGAACACCTTGAAAATCTCGTCCTTGTGCATGCCGATGAAGGCGAGCCTTGGATCGGCGACCTCGTTCCGGGCAAGAAAGTCGATGCCGCCCTTACCGTGGACGACGATATAGCCGATGAGCTTGGTGTCGGGATGGGTTTGCACGAGAAACAATCCGAGGCCCTCGGCATTGCTGTTCTCATAGGCCGCCCAGCTCTCGGCGCTCTCGCTCGGCAGGCCGAAGCGCTTGACGACATCGTCGAGCGTATTGCCGAAGTGAAGTCCGCCGAAAAAGAAGAACGAGCGCAGGAAGTCTTCGCGCGTGAGCTCCGGAGAACGGTCGAGCGTGTCGCGCACCGCATGCAAGAGCGCCCGTCGTGCCGTTCGGGTCCGCGTTCGGGCCCTGCCGGTGCCGGGAACTTCCGCCATGTGCATCGCCTCGATATCCACGGGCGGCTCGGTGCCGTCGAGGCTGGCCGAGACGAGGACGCGTCTGCGGTCGGCGGTGCGCGCAAATTCGACGAGCATCGGATCGCGCAGCAGTTTCGCCGACCACAGCGTGACGACGCAGCCCGCGGATTCAATACCTTGCCGCGCGCGCCTCTTCGCCTGCTGCGAGGTCAAGCGCCTCCATGCGGTCACGCCCTCGCGGCGCAGCAAGCCCGCAACTGGTTTCGCCGCACGAACATCGTCTTTGGCGAACAAAAGCACAACTTCGGCCATGGCACCTCCCGGCCGCGATATTGATCTTAGTGTATACACGAGCAGGGGCCCGGTTGCGGGGGCCTTGCTCGCCGCCAGATCAAGGGCCGGCGGCACGCTCGGCGACAACCGTGAACGTCACGCGAACTTCATTCGCCACGTCTTGTCCTAGTCGTCCGGTGCCGATGGCGAACGCCTTGCGATTGACGACCGTCTCGCCTTGGCGACGGCACGCTTGACATTGGATTCCGACGGCACAACACAAGTGAACCACCTCACGGGCCTCGTCGCTCCCTTGAGCGCCAAGGTGCCTGCGGCGGAGTAGCGGCCGTCCGCCGCTTCGTGATCGACTTGCGAGGTGAAGACGGCGGAAGGAAACTTTGCGACATTGAACCATGCGCGCTCGTGAGCCTTTCAATCATCTCATCATAGCCTGCGGCGATCTTCGCCGAGATCGATCGACAATCTTCACGCGGCTTGCCGGGAAGGTCCGCGGGATCGAAGATGATCTCGCCCGCAAGGCCCGTGAGGTCGACTTCCGTTGGCTGGCCTTCGAGCTCGCCCGCCAGCGTGACCCGGCTTTCGCCGGGCACGATCGTCCAGCCGTCGCCGCATGGCGGGCGAGGCGGTGCTCGCCAATAAGGCAGCCAAGAGGAAGATTGCGTACTTCACGGATCATAGCCTTTGGCGGACGAATGAACGGGCACCATGCGGCTTAGTATGTCGTCGCGGCGGACGAAGTGATGAAACAGTCCCGCAAGCACGTGAAGACAATCAGCGCGAGCAGCATCAACGCCAAAGCCAAATGCAGCTCCTCGAGTTGCTCATGGAGGGGTCTGCTCTTTCCGACGAGATCGGGAAGCGAGAAAAGACCGAAGGGTGTAACGGTGATGCCGGCGCTCGAAGACACGAGCCAGCCTACGACCGGGACGGCAATCAGAAGAAGATAGAAGCAGCCAATGCGTGGCGCGCGCGGCAAGGCGCAGAAGAGCCGGCATATCGGCGGGCAGGGGCGGCGGCGGGTTGATGAGGCGCCAGGCGAGCCGCAAGACGGCAAGCGCGAGCACGGTCATGCCGATCGATTTGTGCAAGAGATCGTCTTGATGATGGAAGGATCGTCGCCTGGGCTCGTGAAGAGGATCCATGGCGAGCGCGAACATGACCGCCACGAGCCCGAAGACGAGCCAATGAAACAGCATCGCCGTCGCACTGTAACGGCGCGGCTGGCTTCTAGTTCCATGGCGATCTTCCCGCCTCCCGACGCGCTACTTGGCTTCCAGGAATTCGGCTTCGATGATGAGGCTCACCTCGTCGCCGAGGAAGATCATGGGCGCCGCCATGCCGAAGTCCGAGCGCTTGATCGCGGTGCGTGCCGAAAAGCCGATCCGATAGGCTCTTGATCGGTCCGAACAGGCCGCCTCCGTTGAAGGTCACGTCGAGCGTGACGGGCTTCGTCACGCCGAGCAGCGTGAGATTGCCCGTCACCTTGCCGGTCTTGATCGTCGATCTTTTGAACTTTCGTGCTCTTGAACGTGATGGTGGGAAACTTCTCGACATTGAAGAAGTCCGCTTTCGCAGATGCTCGTCCAGCGCTTCGCTCGGTGTGTCCACGCTGTTTGCATCGATCGTCACGGAGAGCGTGCTCTTGGTCGGGTTCTTGACGTTGAACTTGAGAGCGCCGTCAACCGAGTTGAAGCGGCCGACATAGGTGGAACATACCCGCCATGGCTGATGAGGAAGACGACGTTGGCGTGGGACTGCATCGAGCTTGTACTTGCCGCCTGGAACTTGCGTGAGATCGGTGATCGGCGCCTGGGCGTGGGCTGCCTCGCCTCCGCACGCGAGCGCCGCGAAACCAAGGCAGACTGCTGCGACCAAGCTCGTGGCGCTTCTTGCATTGCCTAATGTCATCTGTGGAGTCTCCCCATGAATTGCCCGCGATGTGTCGGCCGCCCGCGGCACGATGTGCCTCAAGACGGGCAGCGCCCCGCCCAATGTGTCGCGCCACCATACATTGTTTGGAGCCGGACCGGTACCTCGGGCGAATTATGCCGCTTTCCGGCCTCGGTCACATCGTTGTGATTCGCGGTGGGCGGCGCATTCGCTTTCGGCAATGCTGCCCCTAATTCTCGCGGCTTGCGAACAGGTCGCGATAGATCTCGCGGAGCTTCGTCTTCTGCACCTTGCCCATGGCATTGCGCGGCAAATCGTCGACAAAAACAATGCGCTTGGGAAGCTTATAGGCCGCGAGCGACGCCGCGCAGTGCGGCGCGCAAGCTTTCCTCGTCGGCGCGAGAGGTTGCTGCGGGCCTGACCGCTGCGATCACCGCCTCGCCCAGATCCGGATGCGCCACGCCCACGACCGCGGCCTCGGCAATGCCCGGCAGCGCCTCGAGCGCGTTCTCGACTTCCTTGGGGTAGACGTTGAGCCCGCCCGAAATGATGAGATCGCTCGCGCGTCCCACAAGCTGCACATGGCCCGTCTCGTCGATGAAGCCGTAGTCGCCCGTGATGAAGAAGCCATCCGCGCGAAATGCGGCGGCCGTCTTCTCCGGCGCGCGCCAATAGCCCCCAAAGACGTTTGGGCCCTTGACCTCGACCATCCCCATCTCGCCTTGCGCGAGCGACCGCGCGCTTGCGGGATCGGTGATGCGGATCTGCACGCCTGGAAGCGGCGGGCCCACGCTGCCCGCGCGGCGCGGACCGCCGTAAGGGTTCGAGGCGAGCATGCTCGTTTCGGTCATGCCGTAACGCTCGAGGATGGTTTTTCCGATGCGCGCCTCGAAGGCGCGGAAAGTTTCCGCAGAGAGCGGCGCCGAGCCGGAGATGAAGAGGCGCATGCCCGCCGCGGCTTCGCGGGTGAAGCCGGCATGCGCGATGAGCCGCGTATAGAAGGTGGGCACGCCCATGAGCACGCTCGCCCGCGGCAGAAGCTCAATGATGGCGTCGGCGTCGAAGCGCGGCAAGAAAGCCATGGAGCCGCCGCTCAACAGCGTGCAATGGCAGGCGACGAAGAGTCCGTGGGTATGGAAGATGGGGAGCGCGTGAATGAGCCTGTCGGCGCTCGGTGAAACGCCAAGCCTCGATGAGTGTCTCGGCATTCGCGCGCAAATTCCCATGGCTCAGCATCGCGCCCTTGGGCCGTCCGGTGGTGCCCGACGTGTAAAGAATCGCGGCGAGGTCGCTCTCATCGCAGGAGACGTGTGACACGGATGGGCCTGCCGCCGCGGCGAGCGAGCCCGTGCCGTCCGTGCCAAGCGAGGCCACTGCACGCGCGTCGGAGAATGCGGCTTCGCCGCCCGGCCGGCAGACGGCAAGGCGCGGCTCCGCATCGGCGAGGAAATAAGCGATCTCGGCCGCGGTGTAGTCCGTGTTGAGCGGCACATAAATCGCGCCGCGCCGGAGGACGGCGAGATAGAGCGCGAGCGCGTGGGGCGATTTATCCACCTGCACCAGCACCCGGTCGCCTTTTGCGACGCCGAGGCTTTCAAGCGCGCTTGCGAGGCGCGTTGATGCTTCGGCGAGATCGGCATAACGCCACGGCGCGCTGCCGGGCCATGTGAGGCACCGGCGCTCGCCATGCAGGGCGAGGGCGGAAGCAAGGCGCGCGGAGAGACTATTCGACATCGTTTGGGACGCGGGCGCACTCATCTGGTGTCGGCATCGATGCCGTGCTGCGAAAGCCAGCGCTGGAGAAGCGCTGCGATCTCATCGCTGTTGGTCTCGAGCATCATCATGTGGCCGTTGCCGCGAATGCCCTCGTCTTCGAGGCGGACCTGCTCTGCCTGCGCGCCGGCCTGGACCAGGAAATCGACGACGCCGTGGCCGTCCTGCGCCATGAAGGACGCCTCCGCCGTCACCACAAGAATTGGAATGCCTTTGAAATTCACGAGCCGCCGTGCGGGCTCGGCCTGGACGAGGCAATCCTTGAGACCGATGCGCGGCGCGGGCCGGAGCTCGGTCTTCAGCTCGTCGGCGGATGCAGCCGGCGGATCGAAGCTGAGCGGTGCCGCGGTGAGGCCCCAAGACAGCTTTCCCATCGGGGAAGCCGAGAACGGCGGACCAACGGGCTCGATGGCGATGATCGCTTTGACGAGCGCGGGACGCGCATCGGCGGCGAGCCAGCCGAAGGGCCCGCCCGCCGAACAGGTGACGAGAATGGCAGGTCCGATGCGATCGAGGAGATCGGCGCCGCAGCGTCGCTCTCTTTCCTGGGCGCCCGTCAGATCGCCGATGGAAGGCCCGAACCCGGCGACGAGTTGATCGAGCACGTCGTCCGCGTCCATTGTACTTTTGCCCGGCCATTGGTTGTGCAGGCGCGCTTGAGGAAAGGCATCGGGCGTTGCCGCCGGCTCTGTGAACAGGCGACGCGTGAGCTCGTATGTCGGCAGCGGCGTCATGCGGCCCGAGCACTCTCGGGATGATAAGGGCGAGCGCCCGAGGCCCGGCCGGTCGACGACATAGACCGCATAGCCTTGGCGCAAGAAGAATGTCGCCCAGCCGGGACGGCCGTCCGGCGTGCCGAGATAGTCCAGGCCCTGGCCGCCGCCGCCATGCACCATGACGATGGGGAAGGGATGGGCGAGCTCGTGGGGAATTTGATAGCGGACATACATCGGCCCCGCGGCCACCGTTCCTTGCGGTGTCGTCTTCCGCTCGACGCCGACCCAGAAGAAGCCTTGGTCGGCAATCACCAAGGGCGGCTCCTTTGCCGCGGCGTGCAGCGCTTTTGGCGTGAAGACTCTTGTCATGCCGGGGCTCCGAGCTTGCGGGCGACGAAGGGCGCGCTGTGCAGCTTCGCGGTGAAGCGCATGGCCTCGAGGGCGAATTCGGGATCCTCGCAAATGCGCCGCATGCGCGCGTAGTCCTGGCGTTGGCGCTCGGGATCGCTCTCGGCGAGGCGGCGCTTGTTCTCGGATGCCGCAGGCGAGACGAGATCGAGAAAAATGCGCCGCCGGTCTTCCGCCCAGCGATCGAGCACCGCGTCACGGGCTTCGCCATGAATGACCGCTGCGAGCACAGGCGCGAGCGCGTAGGCATCGAAGAGACCGGCGGTGAGCCCGAGTCCGCCCACCGGATTGGTGACGTGGGCCGCGTCGCCGATGAGAAGCGCGCGCCCGACACGCATGCGCTCGGCCGCGCGCTGGTGCATGCGATAAGGCGCGGCCATCACGAGCTCATAAGGCTCATCGCCCGGGAACAGCGCTCTGTAATGCTCAGGCACGCGCTGCAACACTTCCTCTTCCGGCAGACTCGCATCCTCGCCGTATGAGCAACGCCAAAGGTTTGTGTCGTCGATCTTGGCGATCACCGCCCAATGCACAGGGTCCATGTACATGGTCGAGCGGGCGAAGCCGTGCTTCTCGAAATCGTAGCGGACATTGGTGGCGACGACGCGATCAGGCCACGTAAAGCCCTCGAAGCCGAGCCCCAGGGCGCCGCGCATCGTGCTGCGCGCGCCGTCCGCGCCGATCAGAAAGCGGGCGCGGAAATCTTCCGGCCCTTCGGGTCCCACGGCGCTCACGGTGATGGTTTCTTCGTCCTGCGAGACGGACGTGGCGCGCGTATTGAACCGCACGGTGTTGCCGGGAATGCGCTTGAGATGCTTTAGCGCGATGGCCGCAAGATCGTGTTGGCCCAAATGCAGATTGTAAGGGTAGGGCGTGTGGCCTTCGAGAAGCGAAAGGCTGAAGGCGAAAATCTCACCCGTCGCGAAGCTGCGGAATTGGTAATCCTGCTTGATGAAGCCTTGCGCCTGTGCGTCCTCGAGAATGCCGAGCGCGTCCATCCCTTGAATGGCCGACCAGTGATAGACGATGGCGCGCGGCGAGTTGACGATGCCCGCCTCGCTTTCGAGCACGGTGACCTCGAGCCCCGCGCGGGCAAGGCCGAGCGCGGTGATCACGCCCGCCGGCCCCGCGCCCACCACGACGACGTCTGCGGCCCTTTTCATCCCTGCGTTCCTCGTTGGTCTGGCCGCGTGTGCCTGCGGGCACTGGGCTTCTTGGACGCTCGAGCCCCGAGCTTAGCCGAGATGGCGCACGAGGTCTTCGCCCCTGCGCACTATCGCGACGCCGGATGCGCCGGGCGCGGCGCTGCGTGTCGATAGAAGAGTCGTTTGGCGATCTCGATCAGCGCGAGATAGATCAGAACCGTGACGAGCAGGAAGGCGTAAAATGCGGGCGGCGGCGCGACGAAGCCGAAGGGCGCGCCCAAGGGCGTGAGCGGCAGCAGAATGCCGAGCGCCACCACGGTGAGCGACAAGGCGGCCAGTACGGGATGCGGTCTGCTCCGCCACGGCACGCCGCGCGTGCGGATGACGAAGATGACCAGCACCTGGGTGGCGAGGGATTCGATGAACCATCCCGTCTGGAACAGCGCCTCGTTGGCTTTGAAGAAGTAGATGAGCGCCGCGAAAGTGAGAAAATCGAACAGCGAGCTGACCGGCCCGAGCAGCAGCATGAAGCGCTCGATCAGCCTGAAGTCCCATCGCGCCGGTCGCCGCAAGGGCTCCGGATCCACGTGATCGAGCGGCACGCCTGCCTCGGAGCAATCGTAGAGCAGGTTGTTGAGCAGAACTTGAACGGGCCGCATCGGCAGGAAAGGCAGAAACAGTGCCGCGCCGGCCATGCTGAACATGTTGCCGAAATTCGAGCTCGAGCCCATCAGGATGTATTTGGTCACGTTCTCGACCGTGCGGCGGCCCTCGAGCACGCCCCGATGCACGACGGAAAGATCGTGCTCCATGAGCACGAGATCGGCCGCGTGCTTGGCGACGTCGGCCGCATCGTCCACCGAGATTCCGACATCGGCGGCGTGCAGGGCCGAGGCATCGTTGATGCCGTCGCCGAGAAAGCCCACGACTTTGTCCAAGCGTTTGAGCGCCAGCAAAATGCGGCGCTTTTGCTGCGGCGTGACGCGGCAGAAGAGGCTCACGGACATGACCCGTGCGAGCAGCGCCTCGTCGCTCATCTGGGAGAGCTCGTCCCCGGTCAAGATGTCGGTGCCGAACAGGCCGAGCTCGCCGCAAAGATGGCGCGTCACGCGCTCATTGTCGCCGGTGAGAATTTTGACGGCGATGCCCGCCTCGGCAAGGGCGCGAACCGCGGTGGCGGCGCTCTCTTTGGCCGGATCCATGAACACGGCGAAGCCCGCGAAGACGAGCTCCGTCTCGTCGCTCACGGCGGCGGTGTCGTGCTCCGTGCCGACATTGCGCGAAGCGATGCCGAGCGCGCGATAGCCCTCGTCCCCCAAGCGCAGAAAGAGAGCGTGCAAACGTTTGCGCGCCGCATCGTTCAAGGGCTCGACGCGTCCGGGCGACGTCTCGAACAGCGTGGACAGGCGCAAGACGTCTTCCGGCGCGCCCTTGACCACCAGCAGGCGTTCCTGGTCATTGGCGACCAGCACCGACACGCGCCGCCGCTCGAAGTCGAAAGGCACTTCGTCGAGCTTCTGCCAGCCCGTCATATCGAAGCTCTTGTGTGCCAAGATTGCTTCGTCGAGCGGGCTTTTGATGCCGCTCTCGAAGAAGCTGTTGAGATAAGCCAGGCGCAGCACCCGCTCGCTGTCCTCGCCGCGCCAATCGATGTGACGCGCGAGCTTGATCTTCGCCTCGGTGAGCGTGCCCGTCTTGTCGGTGCACAGCACGTCCATGGCGCCGAGATCGTGGATGGCGGCAAGCCGTTTCACGATCACCTTTTGGCGCGCGAGACGACGCGCGCCGCCCGCGAGCGTGACAGTGACCACCATCGGCAAGAGCTCCGGCGTCAAGCCGACCGCAAGCGCAAGCGCGAACATCAGGGACTCGAGCCAAGGACGATGGAAGGCGACGTTCACCGCGAGCGAGAACAAGACGAGAAAGACGGTGAGCCGCAGCATGAGCAGCCCGAAGCGGCGGATGCCCAATTCGAACGCGTCCGCCGGCCGCTGAGCGGCGAGCGTGCCGGCGAGCGCGCCGAGCGCGGAAGCCCGGCCCGTGCGGCAGACGAGCGCGCTCGCCGTGCCGCTGATGACCGAGGTGCCCATGAAGACGGTGTTCACTGCCGCCGCGGGCGCTTGAACGGGCGCGGGCAAGTCGCCCATGTGCTTCTCGGCCGGGTAGGGCTCGCCCGTCAGCAGCGCCTGGTTCACGAACAGATCGCGCGACTTGAGCAAACGGCAGTCGGCGGGGACGATGTCGCCGGCCGAGAGCTCGATCACGTCGCCGCGCACGAGCTTTTCGACCAAAACCGATGTCACGCGTCCGTCGCGCAGCGCCTCGGCGCGCAACGCAACCGAACGGCGGAGCGCCTCGACGGCGTTCTCCGCGCGCACTTCCTGGGTGAAGTCGATAACGACGCTGAGCAGCACGATCGTGACCACGATGACGAAGCTCGCAACGTCGCCGGTCGCGGCCGATAGCGCGCTCGCGAATAAGAGGATGAGGATCAGCGGGTTGCCGAAACGGCCGAGGAAGCGCAGCCAAAGCGGGCGGCGGCGCCGGGTCAGCGCATCGTTCGGGCCGTAAAGCCGAAGGCGCCGCGTGGCCTCCTCGCTCGCAAGACCGCGCGGTGTGGCGCCCAAATCAGCCAACACCCGATCAAGCGGGCGGTTCCAGAGTTCGCTCTCTGTCTCGGTGGCCAAGCAGACGCCCGTGTAGGTCCCGGTCGCGGAGTTCCGCGTGTGCGCCGAGCTCACGCCGTCCGCGGTTCCTTTGTCCGTCTTGGATCACACTGGCGACCCGGACGCAACGCAACCGGCAGCGGGCGTCTTGTCCCGCCTTGCAGCCATTCGGGCGATCAGTTTTCCGTGCCCTCGGGCGCGGCGGGCGCGGCGGGCGCCGGTGCTCTCGCGGGTCACGCAAACGGTGGGCGAGAAATATTCGCCGAGCCCGACTTTCTGCTCCACGACTTCTTCGTAGAAATTCGGCAGCCACCAGAGCGCGTGCAGGCCGCCGGTCGGCTCGCTCAAGTCGACCTTGTGGACTTCATCCAAGAGCGGATTGCATGGCGTTCCGGTATAGGCCTGCACCACGTTGATGATCACGCCGATGAGAAAATAGGTGATCGCAATCGCGCCCACCGTAATGCCTATCTTTTGCATGTTCGTTCCCCTCACGCACCCTCGGCCGAGCCGGTCTGTCATTGCCGGCGGCGTTGACCGAGACGGATTAGTATAGTCTAGGCTGCGGTTCCTGACGACGGTTTGGAGCTTGCTCGTTACGAGGGGCTGCAATCGCGCGGGCCTTGCTTCATTCATGTGCCAGTCATTTTGAGTGCGCGAGACTTGCAACCGTCCGGGCGCGGCGGATCGGGGCCCGCCATGCGCCGGAGCCTTTGGAGGCACTGTCCTCGATGAAGCGCCTGGCCTTGTTCACCGCGGCCTTGGCCGCGTCCGTCCTCACGTTCGATTCCAGCTCCGATCCCGCCCGTCCCTGGCGCCTCACGTTTGCGGCACCGGCGCATGCCTATGGGCGCAGCGTCATTCAATTCTCGTTCTTCTTCGATTCCTTAAGGCCGTACGGTCACTGGGCGAAGTACCAGCCCTATGGCTGGGTGTTCATTCCCCGCGTTTCGCTGGGCTGGCGCCCTTACACGCTGGGGCGCTGGACTTACAGCGCGCGCTACGGCTGGCTCTGGGTTTCGGATGAGCCTTTCGGCTGGGCGACATTCCACTACGGCTGGTGGGATTACGATCCGCGCTGGGGCTGGTTCTGGGTGCCTGGCTACGATTGGGCACCCTCCTGGGTCGTCTGGCGCTCAGGCTTCGACTTCATCGGCTGGGCGCCGATCCCGGCACACTTCGTTTGGGGGCGCCATTATTACGATGTCTTCGATCGCTGGGACGATCGGTATTCGCGCAACTCGAATGCCTGGTGCTTTACGCGCAAGCGGAACATTGGCGCGCGTCACGCGGCGCAGGTGATCGTTCCCGTCCAGCAAAACATCACCTACATCAACCAGTCAACGACGGTGTACAACACGACGATCGTCAATCAGACCATCGTCAACCGCGGCATCGATGTGGCTGCGCTCGAGCGGGAAGCGGGCACGTCCGTGCCGCGCGCCGAGATCAATGCGGTCGATGTGCCGCCGGCGCGCGCCACTGCGGGCGAAGGACCGCAAGGCGTCGTCGTCAATGCGTTTCAGCCGGACCCGTCCGCGAGCGTTGCCCCGTCCGAGGTTGCCGCAGAACCGGAAAGCCAGTCGCTGCCGGCCGAGCTTGAGAGTGTCGCGGCGATTGCGCCCGTGCTCGAACCCACCGTGCCGGGCCCGACGATGCAAGGCCCGACCGAACAGAGCCCGGCGGAGGTCGGACCCGACAACGGTCCCACGGCTGCGCTTCCTCCACCCGCGCCGGATGAAGCTCCTACGCCCGCTGCGACGGAGAGCGCGCCGGGATCGGCGATAGGACCGGAACCGGAGCCGGGTTACACGCCGCCGGCCGAAGCAAGCTTGCCGCCGGCAGACGAGCCCGCGATGGGTTCTCTTCCCGGCGTTTCGCCCTTGCCCGAGCCATCCGCCGCGCCGCCCGTGGATGCCGGCCTGCCGCCGCCGCCCGAAGAGCCAAGCTTTCCGGCCGCACCGCAAGCCATGCCTGGAACCGGGCCGGAGCCGCTCGAGACGCCGCCCGCCGAGGCTGCTCTTCCCCCATCGCCGTCGCCTCTGCCGCCCCCGCCGGCACCGGAGCCGAGCGCCGTGACGGCACCGGCTTCGCGCCCGCTTACGAGCCGTCTTACGAGCCGCCGAGCGAAGCGGCGTTGCCGCCTCCCGCGTCTGAGCCAAGCTATCCCGGCGGAGCCCGGGCCGAGCTACGCGACGGCACCCGAGACGGTGCCTGGTCCAGAACCGTCTTATGGGCCGCCGCCCGAAGCTTCGCTGCCGAGCCCGGGGCCTTCGTACGAACCTGCGCCGTCTTACGAGCCGTCTTACACGCCGCCCGCCGAGCCGGAGACGGCGCCACCGAGTTTTTCGGCCCCACCTGAGCAGAGCTTTACGCCCGCGCCCGAGCCGAGCTTTACGTCCGCGCCGGAGCCGAGCTTCGCCGCTCCGCCAGAGCCGCCACCTGCGCCTCCCGAGCCGCCCGCAGCACCGTCCGCGAGCGGAGAGCAAAGCTCCCGCGGCGGCTTTGACCGCTTCAATAGCCAAAATGGCGCCGCACTCTTGGCAAGACGCTCCGCGCTCCGGCGATGGCGAGCGCGGCGATGCCGGTTGGCAAACGCTCCGTGGACGGATGAAAGGCAACTCAGAGCGCTGACGTGCCGCGCGGCTCTGGAAACAGTGCCGTGGCAAGATCGTGAGGGGGCCTTAAATTCGGTCCTGCGCCGGCGGAATTCAGAGTGCGAGCTGTAAGAGGGCACCTACCGGCAAGACAACGACACGACCTTCTGATAGCCCGCCTCGGGCTCGGCGCGTGCGGAATAAGCTTGCGAGTTGCCCGTGCACTGCCATTCGGCCACATAGTCCTTCGCGCAGCCGAAGCTCGGATCGCCGATGACCTTGTAATCGATCGTGTAGTCGCATTCCTCGCGGCCGTTGCAGGTCGTGGCAAGCGGCTCCGAGACATTGGCGTGCGCCACGCCGCAATTGCCGCCATAGGTTCCGGCGATCACCTGGATGGCACCCCCGCCGCCGCCGCCCACGCCGTCGGTGCGGTTGTCGTCGCCGTCTTCGCGCATGCCCGAGACGCAGCAATCTTCCGGCGTCGGGTCTGGAACACTGCTCTTGAGCCAGCAAACGGGGTTTGGTCCCTGCACGCCGGGCTTGACATAGGTGAAGGCCCGGCAATTCGCCTCGCTCCCGCAGGCCGCGCGGCATTGCTCGGGGTCTTCGGCACTGAGCTCGAAATGACGGTAATCGGAGCCGTAGCGATTGGTGCCCCATTCGAGAGGGCCGACGGCGCCCGGCGCGTGCCCGCCGCCCGCCGTCTGCAATCCGGCGCGTGCGCGCGGATCGTTGCGCAGGATCTGCGTATCTTGATAACAGGGGGCGAGCTTCACGATGCCGTCGGGCTGGTCGTCGAATTCCGGCGCGTGAAAGCTCTGAATGTCGCTCGCTTGCGCCCATGTGCTGGCGACCGCGATGCGCGTGTAGCCGGGATCGTCGTCGAAGCGATTGCCATCGATTGCCGCGACGACATAGTGAATGTTGCAGGACCTTTCGTCCTGGCCGATTTTGTAGGCCCACACGCCGAAACCCTGCGAGCCGCCGCCGCCGCCGCCGGCGCTGCTCGCGCCTTTGGGACCGGAGGTGCTGACATTTCCTCCCGATCCACCGCTCGCGCTTGCGCCGCGCGGCGTGATCGATCGGCCGGCGAGAAATGTGGCGCAGGTCGAATTGCTCGTGTCCGCCCGCGAGCAGCCGCACTGCACGCGCGTATAATCCTCGCAAACGGTGAAGCCGCGCGCGTCGCGCAGGCCGAAGCGGCTTATGAGATCGCAAGCCTCGCGCTTCCAGCCGTCCGCCGTATCGCCGTCGAGCCGCTTGAAGCCGCCGCCGGGAAAGACGAACCAGGGGCCGTCTTCATTCTCGCGATCATGGACGAAGCTGGGCTGCCAGTAATTGCCGCTGCAGTTGTCGGCCAATGCAGGCGTCGCGCCGACGAAGAGCGCAAAGCAAAGCGAAGAGAAAGCGATCCACCGCCGCATGGGCGTCTCCCTTGGGCGGTATTCAAGACGCGGTCTCGTTGCAAAGCCGTTAAAATGCTCACGCTTCCGTTTACGCTGCCGGTGAAGTGATAGGTTGCGAATCCCTTGCACAAGCGATGGCGCGCCGGGAAGGATTCGAACCCTCGACCCCCAGATCCGTAGTCTGGTGCTCTATCCAGCTGAGCTACCGGCGCTTGCGTGGTGAGGGCCGGGACAGTAACGACTAGGCCGGCAGGCAGGCAAGCTCCGGCCGTCTCCCAAATCCGCGTCGCGGGCGCATGCTGCTCGCCCGCATTACGAGCCAACGCAGTCGCGCGCCACTCCTCGAACATCGGCGGCTCGGATATTATGGCGGCGCGCCGGGTAACCGAAGACCGCGCCGAACACTGTGGAAAGGCTCCATGCCGGAAGGCGAAGCGGCATCGCGTGAGCGTGTGACGCGCTTGCTCACGCAACAAATCAGGGAAGACCGGCGGCGGAGTCTCTTTCTCCTTTTCGTCTCGGTCGCCGTGTGCCTCACGCTCCTCGCGTTCATCGGCGCTTTGGCTTGGCCTGCCGTGCTGATCGGCACAGCCGTCGTCGGCGCGGCGGCTTTGGGGCTCGATGCCCTTCTTTCGGGCCGCGGCGGGCCGTTGGTGCCGGCGCTCGGCTCCGTCGGCGCCCACGGGCGAGTTCACAGGCTTCGGACCACTTGCGCGCGCCTTGTTCGACGAGCTTCCCGATGCCGTCATTCTGGTCGACGACGACGGCAGGCTCGTGGGCACCAACAAGGCCGCGCGCGTGCATTTCACCGGCGAGCATGCCGAGCGCCGCTATCTCTCGGCGTCGCTTGCGCCGGCCGGTCATCCTCGAGGCGGTGCAGCGGGTGCGTCAAAGCGGCGTCGCCGAAGAAGTCGAATTCGCCGACCTCGTTCCCGTCGATCGCTTTTACAAGGCCTTGGTGACGCGCGTGCCGCGCCTGGAAGGCTCGGGCGCGGCCATTCTCGTCGTGATCCGCGACCTCACGGAGGTCAAGCGCATCGAGCAGATGCGCGCGGACTTCATCGCCAATGCGAGCCACGAGCTCCGCACGCCGCTCTCCTCGCTGGTGGGCTTCATCGAAACCCTGCGCGGACACGCGCGCGACGATGCCGAGGCGCGCGAGCAGTTCCTCAGGATCATGGACGAGCAGGCGCGCCGCATGCGCCGCCTCATCGACGACCTTCTGTCCTTGAGCCGCATTGAGCTCAATGAGCATGTGGCGCCTTCGGGCGCCGTCGATCTGGAGGCCGCCGCGCGCGAGGTCGCAGACGCCCTTCAGCCGCTGGCGCGCGAGAGCGCAAACCGACATCAAAGTGCAAGCAGCAGCCACGCCTGCCCGCCGCCCTCGGCGACCGCGACGAGATCGTCCAGGTTCTCCAGAACCTAGTCGACAACGCCATCAAATATGGCCGGCCCGGACGGGATATCGAAATCATGGTCGGCGCCGGCGCCCCGCCCAATGTCGGCGGGCTCATGGGGCCGTCGGTCTATTTCTCGGTGCGCGATCATGGCGAAGGCATCGCGCGCGAGCATATTCCCCGCCTCACCGAGCGCTTCTACCGGGTGGACGTGAAGCAGAGCCGCGAGCGCGGGGGCACGGGGCTCGGGCTCGCCATCGTCAAGCACATCGTGAGCCGCCATCGCGGCAAGCTCATCGTGAAGAGCGAGCTCGGCGAAGGAAGCACGTTCACCGTCGTGTTGCCCACCCTGGAACCCGCTTCCACCCCTCAAGCCGCCCAACCCGGCACCACGGTCCTCAAGTCCACGGCGCAAGCCTGAGCATGTAAAAAAATTGTCGTGGAAGCGTCATGTCCGTTTTGCCCAAGCCCCTTAGGGTGCCGCGCTTGCAGGTGCGCGGTGGCACTCAGACACTCCGCTCGCTTCACGTAGGAACACGCTTCGCAGGACCAAGCCTCAGGGCCTCGTTCGGGGTTCGCTCTTGCGGGGTCTGCCCGGGACCGAGCATGGCCAAGTCGCGTTTACCCTTTCCGAGGCTCGGCAAATCCGGGCCCACAGCGCTTGGCGATTCAGCTACACTCGCGCCCGAAAGTGCGGACCCACGCGGCGCGATGACGGAACACACAGTCAAGGCTTTCGACACCGAGCTCGAGGCGCTTGCGGCCCAGGTGACGGAGATGGGCGGCCTTGCGGAGGCCCAGCTTGCCGCGGCGATCGAGTCTGTCGTGCGCCGCGATACGCCGCTCGCCGAACGCACCATCGCCGAGGATGTGCGGGTCGACCAGCTCGGCCACAGGGTGGAGGCGACGGCGGTGCGCCTTCTCGCCTTGCGCCAACCGGTGGCCTCCGATCTGCGCGAGACGCTCGCGGCCATCAAGATGGCGATCGATCTCGAACGCATCGCCGATCTCGCCAAGAACGTCGCCAAGCGCGCGCTGGTGCTCAACCGCGAGGACCCGGTGCGCCTCACCCAGAGCATCGGCCGCATGGGCCGGCAGTGCCTGCATCAGCTCAAGCAGGTGCTCGACGCCTACGGCCAGCGCGATGCCAGCCGCGCGTTCGAGGTCTGGCGGAGCGACGAGAACATCGACGAGCTCTATAACAGTCTCTTTCGCGAGCTCGTGACCTACATGATGGAAGATCCGCGCACCATCGGGCTGTGCGCGCATTTGCTCTTTCTCGCCAAGAATCTCGAACGCATCGGCGATCACGCCACCAACATCGCCGAAACCGTGCATTTTCTCGTCACGGGCCAGTATCTGGATCAGGAGCGCCCGAAGAGCGACGTGACCAGCCTCACCCAAATCGAGTTTCCGAAGCCGTCATCGAAGCAGGTCTGAGCAATGTCAGGACTGACCAAGCCACTCATTCTCGTGATCGAGGACGAACGGGACCTCGCCACGCTCTTGCGCTACAACCTCGAAAAGGAAGGCTACCGCGTGGCGCAGGCCCTTGACGGCGAGGAAGCGCTTCTCTTGCTGCGCGAGGAAACGCCCGATCTCATCATCCTCGATTGGATGCTGCCGCAGGTCTCGGGGATCGAGGTCTGCCGCCGCGTGCGCATGCGCGGCGAGCTCCGCCATGTGCCGATCATCATGCTCACGGCGCGAGGCGAGGAAGCCGACCGCATTCGCGGCCTCGATACGGGCGCCGATGACTATATCTGCAAGCCGTTTTCGGTTTCGGAGCTGCTCGCGCGCATTCGCGCGGTCTTACGCCGCGCGCAGCCGGCGCTTGCGAGCGAGCTGCTCCAATTCGGCGATATCACCGTCGATCGCGCATCCCACCGCGTCCGGCGCGGAGTGCGCGACGTTCATCTCGGACCCACCGAGTTTCGCCTGCTCGATCATCTCATCCGCTCCCCCGGCCGGGTCTTCAGCCGCGAGCAGCTCCTTGATGCGGTATGGGGCTCGGACGTCTATGTGGAGACGCGCACCGTCGACGTGCATATCGGGCGTTTGCGCAAGGCGCTGAGCGAGCAGGGCAAGCCCGATCCCATCCGCACCGTGCGGTCGGCGGGCTACGCCCTCAACGAGACCGTCCCCAGCGCCTGAGAGTTTCCCTCAAGCCGCACCGAGCTTGCGCAGACGATCGCGGCGCACATGCGCGGGCTGATAGGCCTTGCGCGCATGGTCCGGGCAATAGGGAAAGCCTTCGCCTGCCCTTCGTCCGCAGAAGCGGAAGTTCGGCTCGCCGGGATTGCCGATCGGCCATTTGCACATCCGCTCCTTGAGCGTGAGCACGGTGGTCCATTCGCCGGGCTCGGGCTCCGGCTCCTCCTCGATGATGACGGGCTCCGGCAGGAGCGCGCGAAGCATGCGCCGCGGCGCTTTCGGATAGCGCGGGCGATCGCTGCGCGCGGGGCTTGCCCGGCCCGAAAGGCCCAAGCGATGCACCTTGCCGATCACCGCGTTGCGGGTGACTTCACCCAAGACCCGGGCAATTTGGCTAGCGCTGAGCCCTTCCGACCACAGCTTCTTGAGCTGCTCGACCCGTTCGTCCGTCCAACCCATGATCTGACCTCTTTGAAGGGACGCCGCCCCACCCCTCTCATGCTTCAAGCCATCGAATTGATGGGCGCGCGGGCGGCGTACAGGGTTAAGAGAAGGTTACGGCCGGGGACCGTTAAAAAATGGTTAACCGATCCGAAGCGACTAGATATCGTAGCCGCAGCTCCCAGCTCCGCAAGAACTATGGGTCAGAAAATTGTGGATAAGGCTGTGAGCAACGATCAGGGCGTATTGGACGGAGCCGCGAACCTACCTTGATGGGAGCTTGCCCAAGGCTCTATTCCTAACAACGCCCGGGGCGGGGCAGAGGAATTCGAGAATGGCAGTGGTAACGGCTGCGGCGCATCAGTCGCCTTTCGGTCTCTTTGGCGTGAACTGGATCGGCGTCTTCACCCTCTATTGGAAAGAGGTGAAGCGCTTCTTCAAGGTCATCACGCAGACCATCTTGGCGCCCGTGATCTCGACAATTCTGTTCGCCGTCGTCTTTCACGTCGCCCTGTCGGGCGCTCGCTCGCTCGAGGGCGTCATCGCTTACGAGTATTTCTTGGCGCCCGGCCTCGTCATGATGGCCATTCTGCAGAACGCGTTTCTCAACACCTCGTCGTCCCTCATGATGTCGAAGGTCCAAGGCACGATCGTCGACTGCCTCATGCCGCCGCTCTCGCCGGGCGAGCTCACCGTGGCCTTCATCCTCGGCGGCACGACGCGCGGACTTTTGGTCGCCGTGATCAGCCTCGTTTCGCTCCTCATCTTACCGTATCCGATGGTCATGGTGAGCCACCTGTGGGCGATCGTTTTCTTCGCCGTAATGGCCTCGATGATGATGTCGGCGATCGGCGTCCTGGCGGGCGTTTGGGCTGAGAAATTCGACCAAATGGCGCTGGTGACGAATTTCATCGTGACCCCGCTCACCTTCTTGTCGGGAACGTTTTACAGCGTGCAGCAACTGGGCGGCGTTTTTCACGCCGTCACCCGCGCCAACCCGTTCTATTATCTCATTGACGGCTTTCGCTACGGATTTATCGGTATATCCGACAGCGATATCGGCATCGGGGTCCTGTTCATCCTCACACTGAACATCGCCCTGTATTTCGTCTGTTACCGGATCTTCGCCACGGGCTATCGGCTCAAGAATTGAGGCGAGCATTGACAGTGAGCGTCTCGCCCCTACAATTGAAAGTTACTTTGTACGCCGCCGGGAAACGAAAAAAGCGTGAGCTTGGCTCGGTGTTGCGAGCCTAGCGGCTTGAGGCGGCCGGAGGGACAAGTGAATACGCCCGTATTGCCGGTTTATGCGCGCGCCGATCTCGCGTTCGATCGGGGCGAAGGTGCTTATTTGATGACGACCGACGGCCGGCGTTATCTGGACTTCGGCTCCGGGGTCGCGGTCAATATATTGGGCCACGCGCATCCCCATCTTGTCGCGGCGCTGATCGCGCAGGCCGGCAAGCTTTGGCATACGTCCAACCTCTATCGCATTCCGGGCCAGGAGCGACTTGCGGAGCGTCTCGTCAACGCGTCTTTCGCGGACACGGCGTTCTTCTGCAACTCCGGCGCCGAGGCGGTCGAATGCGCGATCAAAATGGCGCGCAAATATCACGCCGCGCGCGGCGCGCCGGAGCGCTTCCGGCTGATCACGTTTGAAGGCGCGTTTCATGGCCGGACGCTCGCGACGCTCGCGGCGGGCGGCCAGGCAAAGCATCTTGCCGGTTTCGGTCCCAAGGTGGACGGCTTCGATCAAGTGCCCTTCGGCGATCTCAAGGCCGTGCGCGCGGCGATCGGGCCCGCGACGGCGGGCATTCTCATCGAGCCCGTGCAGGGCGAAGGCGGCATTCGTGTCGCGCCAGCGGAGTTCCTGCGCGGCTTGCGCGCACTCGCCGACGAGCAGGGGCTGCTCCTTCTCTTCGACGAGGTGCAGACGGGCATCGGCCGCACGGGACGGCTCTTCGCTTACGAGTGGTCGAACGTCGCGCCCGACATCATGTCGCTGGCCAAAGGCATCGGCGGGGGCTTCCCCATGGGCGCTTGCCTGGCAACCGAAAACGCCGCCTCGGGCATGACCGTGGGGAGCCACGCCTCGACATTCGGCGGCAACCCGCTTGCCGTTGCCGTCGGCAATGCGGTGCTCGACGTCGTGCTCGCACCCGATTTCCTGCCGCGCGTTCGCGAAACGGCGCTTCTTCTGAAGCAGAGCCTCGCGCGTCTTGTCGACGAGTATGGCGATTTGGTCGCCGGCATTGCAGGCGAAGGGCTGATGATCGGGCTTGTGTGCCGCGTGCCGAATGCGGATCTCGTCAAGGCGGCGCTTGATGAGAAGCTCATCCTGATCGCGGGCGGCAACAACGGCGCGCGCCTCCTTCCGCCCCTTATTATCGGCGACGCGGAGGTTCGGGAGGCGATGGACAAGCTCGAGCGCGCTTTCATGGCGCTGCGCACGCGCATGGCGAAAGGCGCCGCATGAGTCCCGAAGGCCAAATCGCCGAAACACTTCCTCGATATCGGTCTCATGGACGCGGCCACTTTGCGCGGCATGCTCGACCACGCGCGTGCCATGAAAGCGGCGCGCAAGGGCTTGAGCCGCGGTGCGGTGGATCGCGCGCCGCTTCTCACCGGCAAGCTGCTCGCCATGGTGTTCGAGCGGCCGTCGACGCGCACGCGCGTCTCGTTCGATGTTGCCATGCGCCAGCTCGGCGGCGATGCGCTGTTTCTCAGCGGCGCGGATTTGCAGCTCGGACGCGGCGAGACGATCGCGGACACCGCACGCGTGCTGTCGCGCTACGTCGATGCCATCGTGCTGCGCACCTCGAGCCATGCCAAGCTCATCGAGCTCGCGGCGCATGCGTTGGTGCCGGTGGTGAATGGTCTCACCAACGAGTTCCCATCCTTGCCAGATTCTCGCCGACGTCATGACCTTCGAGGAGCACAAGGGCCCGATAAAGAAAAGCGTCATCGCCTGGTCGGGCGACGGCAACAACGTCGCGGTCTCATGGATCGAAGCGGCCGCGCGCTTCGATTTCGAGCTCAGGCTCGCCTGTCCGCCCGGCCTCGCGCCGCGCGCCGAGCGGCTCGAGCGCGCGCGTGAGCAAGGCGCGCGCGTGCTTGTCACGACCGATGTCAATCGAAGCCGTCAAGGGCGCCGACTGCGTGGTGACCGACACTTGGGTGTCCATGGGCGACGAGGATCGCGAGATCGGCGGCGCGCCATGCTCGTGCCCTATCGCGTCGACGCGCGCCTCATGTCCAAGGCCGCGCCCGACGCGATCTTCATGCATTGTCTGCCCGCCCATCGCGGCGAAGAGGTGACGGACGAGGTCATCGACGGACCGCAATCGGTGGTGTGGGACGCCGCCGAAAATCGCTTGCACGCCCAGAAGGCCGTGCTGGCATGGTGCCTCGGGTGATGACGGAAATTCGTTTGCAGCGCGCCGGCGCATCGGCAGGGCAGGGCGAGCGGGACGACCTCGTCCTGCCCTTTCGTCTCGAGCGCTTTCCCGTGCGCGGGCGGCTCGTGCGCCTCGGGCCCGCGGTCGATGCGGTGCTCGGCGCCCATGCCTACCCGGAAGCGGTGTCCGGGCTCTTGGGGGAAGCCCTGGTGCTCGTGGCGATGCTCGGGCCCACGCTCAAATTCGAGGGCATCATCACGCTCCAGCTTCAGGGCGACGGCCCGGTCTCGGCCCTCGTCGCGGACTTTGCCACGCCGGGCGCGCTTCGCGGCTACGCCTCCTTCGATATGTCGCGCTCTGGCCGCGCTCGACCCCGCCAGGATACACAAGACGCCGGTTTCATCGTTGCTCGGCAAGGGCGTGCTCGCCTTCACGCTCGATCCGAAATTCGGGCGCGAGCGCTACCAGAGCGTCGTGCCTTTGGAGGGCCGCACGCTCGCCCTCTGCGCGCGCGCCTATTTCGTGCAATCCGAGCAATTGTCCACCGCGCTCAAGCTTGCGGTCGCGCGCCACTTCGATCCTCAGGCAGGACCGGGGGCGCGTTGGCGCGCGGGCGGTCTCTTGACGCAAAAAATGCCCGAAACCAGCGGCATTGCGGCGGGACAGGCAGAGGAAGATATGTGGCGCTACGCCGAGGCGGTCGTGGACACGGTGGGCGACGACGAGCTTGTCGACCCCTTGCTCGCGCCTGAGCGCCTCGTCGTTCGGCTTTTCCCCGCGGAGGACGTGCGCGTCTTCGCAGCCAAGAAGCTGCATTTCGCCTGCCGTTGCAGCGAGGAGCGGCTCGTCCGCATCTTGGGTGCCTATTCGGAGAGCGAGCGTACGGAGATGATCGAGCCCGACGGCTCAATTCATGCGCGCTGCGAATTCTGCAGCCGCGTCTACAAGGTCGATCCAAAGGCGCTCGCCGCGCCTGCTTGAGCGCAAAGGGCAAATGGGCATGCGCCAGCTTGTCGGTCTCGCGGCACTCCTCATGCTTGCGGCGTGCGGGTCGCTGCCGAAGCCCGGCGCGGTTCCCGCTATTTCGTTCGGAGACCAGCCGCGCTTGCAGCTCAAGACCGCGAAGCTCGAGATCGAGGACGCGGCGCAGGCGAACATTCAGTCGCAAGCCTTGCCCACGGATTTCCTCAAGCCGGTGGACGTTGCGCTGAGTTGGGCGCGCCAGCGTATCGCCACGACAGGCGCGACGGGCGTCGCCCACTTTCGCATTCTGGAATCGAGCGTTGTCGAACAGACGCTGCCCGCGACAACCAGGATCGGCGGCTATGGGACGAGCGGGCAGGAACGAACGCTTGTGGCCCGGCTTCGGGTGGAGCTCGTCATCGACGGCTTGGGCGAGCAAAAGCGCGCGCTGGGCGAAGCCACCGCCGAACGACGCATCCGAGGCGCGCTCCCGCCTCCAGAGCTCGAAGCCGAGAACGACGCGCTCATGAACGAGCTCGCGCGCCGCTTCGACAATGTCATGACGGCGCAAGTGGGCGCGGCGCTCACAGGCTTCTGATCAGCCTGCGCAGACGTGATCCATCAGCCGGCGGAAGAAGCGCGTGCAGGCCTCGATCTGCTCGAGGCTGACGAACTCGTTCGGCTGGTGGGCTTGGGCGATATCGCCCGGCCCGCAGACGATGGTCGCCAGCGCGCGCTCCTCGAAGAGGCCCGCCTCGGTGCCATAGGAAACGGCCGCCGTCGCGTTCTGGCCTGCGAGCTTGAGGGCCAAGGTGCGCGCCGGCGAGCCCTCTGCCGCACGAAAGGTGGGCACCCGCGCGCCCCGCTCGGTCGATATATCGGCCTCTGCGGCGCGCGCCTTGAGCCGCGGACGAACATTCGTCTCAACGTGCTTCTCGAAGCGAGCGATGATTTCCTCCTCGTCGCTTCCGGGCAGAGGCCGGTATTCCCAGGCGAAGCGGCATAGACGCGGCACGATGTTGAGCGCCGTGCCGCCCTCGATGATGCCCACATGCACGCTCGTGTAGGGCGGATCGAAGCGTGACGCGGCATCGCCGCGCCCTTCCATCTCGCGCCCGAGAGAGCCGAGATAAGCGATGAGCTCGGCCGCGCACTCGATGGCGTTCACGCCGCGATGGGTCTGGCTCGAATGCACTTCGTGGCCACGCACGGTGGTGCGGAATGCGCGGATGCCCTTGTGCGCGTCGACCACCTTCATATTGGTGGGCTCGCCCACGATGACGGCCTCGGGCTTCGGCCCGTGCGCGAGGAGATGCGCGATCAGGGATGGCGCGCCGAGACAGCCCACCTCCTCGTCATAAGAGAGCGCGATGTGCAGCGGAATTTGCATGCCGCGCGCCAGGAACTCGGGCAAGAGCGCGAGCGCCACGGCCGCGAAGCTCTTCATGTCGGTGGTGCCGCGGCCGAAAAGCTTGCCGTCGCGCTCGACGACGCGGAAGGGATCGGTGTGCCAGTCCTGGCCGTCGACGGGGACGACGTCGGTGTGGGCCGAGAGCACGATGCCGCCGGGCTTGGCGGGTCCCGACCGTCGCGTAGAGATTGGCCTTGGTGCGCTCGGCATTGGGCACGAGCGTGGCCGCCACGCCGTGCGCTTTCAGGTAATCCACGACAAATTCGATGAGCGGCAGATTGGAGTTTCGGCTCGTCGTGTCGAACGCGACGAGCTTCGCAATCATCTCCTTGGGCGTGTAGCGCGGCCCGCTCATGTCATGCTCTTACGGCGGACCTCAGCCCAGAGCAAGCAGATGCCCGTTCCGGTCGTTGACCCGCGTCAGGCGTCGAGCGCCGCGGTGGGACTGCCCACGATGGTCAAGAACTCGCGCCGCGTGAGCGGATTGGTGCGGAAATCGCCGAGCATCGTGCTCGTCACCATGGTGACGCCCGGCTTGTGCACGCCGCGCGTCGTCATGCATTGATGGGTCGCTTCGATGATGACGCCGACGCCCTTGGGCTCGAGCACTTGCTGAATGGCGTTGGCGATCTGGGCCGTCATCTTCTCTTGCACCTGGAGCCGCCGCGCATAGGTGTCGACGACGCGGGCGAGCTTGGAGATGCCGACGATCTTCTTGCTCGGCAGATAGCCGACATGAGCGCGGCCGATGATCGGCGCCAAATGATGCTCGCAGTGGGATTCGAAGCGGATGTCGCGCAAGAGCACCATCTCGTCGTAGCCTTCGGCCTCCTCGAAGGTGCGCCGCAGATACTCCACCGGATCCTGGTCGTAGCCCGAGAACCAATCCTCGAAGGCGCGCGCAACGCGGCGCCGGCGTGTCGGTGAGCCCTTCGCGCCCGGGATCATCGCCCGCCCAGCTCAAGAGCGTGCGAACCGCCTCCTCGGCCTCTTCCCGAGAGGGGCGCTGACCGGGTGCGGGTACGGGCGTCGGTGTCGGTTTATTCGATTTCACAGGCGATCTCCCTCGCGCGTGCCTTGGGGACATGGCGACGGGTTGATCGTAGCTCAAGGGGGCGGGGGCGGGCCAGCCGCGGCTCTCTGCGCCCGGCACACAAATTCGTGCACTAAAACAGATGCTTAATGCAGGCCCCTATTGGAGACTGCGGATTTCGTGCGGGCTGTCCAGCGAGAAGGTCGGGATGTTGACGCGGAACATCTCGCCATTCTCGCCCTGCATCTCGTAGGTCGCCGGCCATGATGCCGCTTTCCGTCGAAAGCTGAGCGCCGCTCGTATACTCGAACGCCTCGCCCGGACGCAGCACGGGCTGCTCGCCCACGACGCCCAAGCCCCGCACCTCTTGAATGCGGCCATGCTTGTCGGTGATCTGCCAGTAGCGGCTATGGAGCTGGACGACTTCTTTGCCCTTGTTCTCGATCCGGATGCGATAAGCCCACGCGTAATAGTTGTCCTCGGGCGAGGATTGGTCATCGAGATAATTCGGCTCGACCAGAACCTTAATGTCCCGCGTCACGCTTACATACATGGTACGCACCCCCCTCTCGGGCAGGCTGAGCCATTGGCCCGCCTCCATGCATGGCCTAGGCCATCGCCTTTCGCCTTAAGCATTTAAGCATGTCCTTCCCCGGCATGCGCACAGCTCACGCGTCAGATCACTGCAAGGCCCTGAGTCAAATCCTCCTTCAAATCCTCGATGTCTTCCAGGCCCACCGAGAGCCGGAGCATGGCATCGCTGATGCCGAGCTCCGCGCGCGCTTCGGCCCCAATGCGCCAATGCGTGGTCGTCGCTGGATGCGTGATGAGGCTCTTGGCATCGCCGAGATTGTTCGAGATGTCGATGATCTGAAGCGCATTGGCGAAACGAAACGCCTCTTCCCGACCACCCGCGATCTCGAAGGCTACCATGCTCCCGCCCTGGCTCATCTGCTTCATCGCGAGCGCATGCTGGGGATGGTCGCGCCGGCCCGGATAGAGGACGCGGGTGACCTGCTTCTGCTCGGCCAGAAAATCCGCGATCGCGGCCGCATTCCGGCAGTGCTCCCCCATGCGCAGCTCGAGCGTCTCCAGGCTCTTCAGAAACACCCAGGCGTTGAACGGGCTCAAGCTCGGCCCCGTGTTGCGCACGAACATCTGCAGATGGTCGCGGACAAAGGCCTGATCGCACAGGACGACGCCGCCGAGACAGCGGCCCTGACCGTCGATGTGCTTGGTCGCCGAATAGACGACGATGTCGGCGCCGAGCTCCATCGGCCGCTGCAAGATGGGCGTTGCGAACACATTGTCGACGACAAGGCGTGCCTTCGCTTCCTGCGCAATCTGCGCCACGGCGGCAAGATCGATGATCTCGAGCGTCGGATTGGACGGCGTCTCGAGAAAGAAGGCGCGCGTGTTGGGCCTCACCGCCGCGCGCCACGCTTTGAGGTCGCGGCCGTCGATGAGGGTCGCGGCGATCCCTAAGCGCGGCAGCACCTCCTCCACCACATAGCGGCAGCTGCCGAAGAGCGCGCTTGCGCCGAGACCACGTGGTCGCCCGCGCGCAGGAAACAGAGAAGCGACGCCGTGACCGCCGCCATGCCGCTCGCCGTGGCGCGCGCGGCTTCGGCGCCTTCGAGCAGGCACATGCGCTCTTCGAACATGGAGACGGTGGGATTGCCGAAGCGGCTGTACTGGAAGCCCGGATCCTCGCCCTTGAAGCGCGCCCAGGCCTGTTCGGCGGAGTTGTAAGCATAACCCGATGTGAGGAACAGGCCTTCGGACGTTTCCTGATTGGGCGTCCGCCGCGTGCCGCCCCGCACGGCCCGCGTGCGCGCGCGCCAGCTCTTGGCCGCGTCGGGATTTTTCATGGCATCACCCCATCGACAAAAAACCCCGGCCTCAAGAAAAGGTCGGGGTCCCATCAGCTTCAGCCTTGGGGCTCGACCTTTTAGCGCTTTGTTTAACGTGGCCGCAAGCCGGTCGCCAAATCACCACGTGCGGCGTTCTTACGGCGTTCCAGGCAGCGCCGTCAAGCGCCCCCCCAAATCGAGACGGGCTCTTTCAGGGACGCGTCTTCGCAGCCTATAAGAAGGAGATCCTCGAAGTGGCACTTCCGATGACGGCAACACGTCCCCTTTCGAGCCCGAAGCCCAAAATGCGACCGGCGAGCACGGCCGCGGGCGCGGGCGCGGGCATCTTGCCCGACAGCGCTCTCAAGGCGTTGATCGAGGCTCGCGCGATCGTGGCCGAAGGCGAGGTCGAGCTCGCGCAGGTTCAGCCGGCGAGCCTCGATCTGCGGCTGGGGCCGCGGGCTTATCGCATCCGCGCGAGCTTTCTTGCCGGCGCCGAGCGCACGGTCGAGGACAAGCTCTCGTCGCTCGTCATGCATGAGATGGATCTGCGGGAAGGCGCCGTGCTCGAGACGGGCTGCGTCTATCTCGTGCCGCTCAAGGAACGGCTCGCCCTGCCGCCCGACATCGCCGGCATCGCCAATCCCAAGAGCTCCACGGGGCGGCTCGACGTGTTCACGCGGCTCATCACCGATCGCGGCGAGGCGTTCGACCGCGTGGCGGCGGGCTATGCGGGACCGCTCTACGCGGAAATCAGCCCACGGAGCTTTTCCATTCTGGTGCGCGCGGGCTCGCGGCTCAATCAGATGCGCTTCCGCCGCGCGCGCGCGCTGCTCGACGACGAGGCGCTCAAGGCGCTGCATGCGGAAGTGGGCCTCGTCGACGGCGAGGCCGATATCGAGGGTGGCATCGCGCTGCGCGCCGATCTTGCGGGCGATGCGGTCACGCGTTTGATCGGCTTCCGCGCCAAGCGCCATGTCGGGCCTCATCGATGTGGACCGTATCGCGGCCTATGACCCCTTGGATTATTGGGAGCCGCTCTTCGCGCGCGGCGCGCGCACGCTCATTCTCGATCCTCACGAGTTCTACATCCTGGCCTCGAAGGAAGCCGTGCATGTGCCGCCGACCCACGCGGCGGAGATGGTGCCGTTCAACCCCCTCGTCGGCGAGTTCCGCGTGCACTATGCGGGCTTCTTCGATCCGGGCTTTGGGCACGCGGGCGCAGGCGGGCAGGGCGCGCGCGCCGTGCTCGAGGTGCGGAGCCACGAAGTGCCTTTCATTCTCGAGGACGGGCAGATCGTAGGCCGGCTCGTCTATGAGCGGCTTGCGGGCGCGCCGTCCGCGCTTTACGGCCAGACCATCGGCTCGTCCTATCAGCGCCAGGGCCTGGCGCTGTCGAAGCACTTCAAGCGAAGCTGAACGCGTCTTACGCGCTGCAGCTCGCCCCGCCCAGCACGCAGAATTGCGCGCAGAAGGGATGATTGAGCGCCACGGCGCGCGAGGCTTCTTTGAGCGTCGCACCCAGCTCGAATTGCGCGTCGTAGGGAAGAAGCGTGCAGGACACGACCGAGGCGCGCGCGGCGCCTTTGCGCTTCACCACCATGCGGCTCGTCGCGCACATCACGCTGTCTGGCCTCTTGTTCAGGGTCGACCAGCAGCCTTCGCTGATTTCGGGTACGTCCCGGCGCGCATCCATCTCCGGGAAGAGCACCAGGCGCGCGGGGTCGAACGCGTCGAGAGAAAGCGACAGACGCGCGAACAGCGCCCGATAGCCCGCGCGCGCTTCGGCCTCGGTCTCGCCCCAGCATGTCCGGCCCGCCACCGCGATCCGGAAGCGATTGGAAGCGAGCCATTCGAGGCCGCGGATGGTCTTGTCGTAGCTTCCCGCGCCCCGCGCCATGTCGTGGAGCACCCGCCCGTGATGATCGAGGCTCACGCGGATGGTGAGCCGGTCGCCGAAGCGCTCCACGAGCGTCACGAGCCCCTCTTGCACGCGCGGCCGCATCATGGGCTGCATGGCATTCGTGAGCACGAGCACCGAAAAGCTGCGTTCGAGCGCAAGCGCGAGCATGGAAAGAAAGGCCGGATTGAGAAAGGGCTCGCCCCCGGTGAAGCCGATCTCGGTCGTGGAGAGGCCCGAAGCCGCGATTTCGTCGAGGAAGGCGCGGACATCCTCGAGGCTGAGAAAAACCAAGCGATCGTTTTCGGGGCTGCTCTCGATATAGCAGTTGGCACAAGCGATGTTGCAGAGCGTGCCCGTATTGAACCAAAGCGTGTTAAGAGTTCCTAAACGCGACTTTCGCCCGCGGCTCGCCCTTTGCGGTACGGTGGGGATCGCGAAACTTCTTGAGATTGAGGCGCTTTGCGCCCGCCGAAACCGTGACGCGCTCGTTCATGGCGAGGCTTGTCGCGCGGCACCTAGGCGGCTGTCAACGGCCGCGGCGCCCCCTGTTGTTTCGTCTTAACCCGTTGTGCCTTGGGCACGGCTTGTGCATGCTAGGCGCGCGCGGGCGTAGTTCAGCGGTAGAACGTCAGCTTCCCAAGCTGGATGTCAGGGGTTCAACTCCCCTCGCCCGCTCCATCTTCTTAGGTGGGCTTGTCGTCCGTCACGCTTTCGAGACGGACCTCGTGTCCCCAGAGCCGTCCGATGTGCTTCAAGACGTGCTCGCGCGCGGTCTCGCTGAGCGGCACGCCGCGATGCATGCGGTGGGTGAGCACGAGCACGCGGTCGCCGGAGAGATCGGCCGACGTGACCTGGATATCGGGCTCGAGCACGCCGATGTCGTAGCCCGCGGCGAGCGCCTCGCGGATGCGGCGATAGCCCCGCTCGTCGTGGATGGCCGAGATCGTGAAAAACGCGTCGTCGGCCTCGTCATGGACGCCGAACATCCTGAAATCGCGCATGATCTTCGGGCTTAGGTATTGAAGAATGAAGCTTTCGTCGCGGAAATTGGCCCAGGCCGTCCTGAGCACTCGGCGCCAATCCTCGTTGCCCGCGATATCGGGAAACCATTCGCGGTCCTCGTCCGTCGGCGCCGTCGCAGATGCGCTTGATGTCCTCCATCATCGCGTAAAGCCGAGCGCATAAGGATTGACGCCGGAGAAGCGCTGGTCGTCGAAGGCCGGCTGGAAGACGACGCTCGTGTGGGCGTGCATGAACTCGAGCATCGAGCCTTCGCGTGATGAGCCCGTCGTCGTAGCAGCTTGTTCATGATGTAGTTGATGGACGAAGGTGGCGCAGCCCTCGTTCATCACCTTGGTCTGTTTCTGCGGATAGAAATACTGCGCGACATTGCGCACGATGCGCAGGATTTCGCGCTGCCAGGCCTCGAGGACCGGGCTTTTCTTCTCGAGGAAGTAGAGAAGGTTCTCTTCCGGCAGATGCATCTCGCCCGGCACCGGCTCGTCGGAATCCGGGCTTTGCGCCAGAGGCTCGCCCGTCTTCGCGTTGCGGCAGCGTGCGCCAGAGATCGTTGAAGGTCCGCTGCTCGTAGTCGACGCGCTCCTGCCGGCGCTGCTCGAGCGCGGCTCGCCGACGGCCGCGGCGGCCGCGCGATAGCGGAACACGCCCTGATCCATCATGGCGTGCGCGGAATCGAGAACGAGCTCGACGGCCTCGAGCCCGTAGCGCTCCTCGCAGCGCGCGATGTATTGCTTGGCGAAGTTCAGATAATCGAGGATGGCGTCGGCGTCGGTCCACTGGCGGAAGAGATAGTTGTTCTTGAAGAAGTGGTTGTGGCCGAATGCCGCATGCGCGATGACGAGCGCCTGCATCGTCATCGAGTTCTCTTCGATGAGATAGCTGATGCAGGGATTGGAGTTGATGACGATCTCGTAGGCGAGCGCGCTGTAGCCCTTGCGATAGATCATGCTCCTGGCGCGCGAAGAGCTTGCCGAAGGACCAATGGCGGTACATGAGCGGCATGCCGTGCGAGGAATAGGCGTCGAGCATCTGCTCGGAGGAAATGATCTCGATCTGGTTGGGATAGACGTCGAGGCCGAGATCCTCGAGCGCGATTTCCTCGATCGCGTCGAAGGTGCGGCGCAGAATGTCGAAATCCCAATCCGCCTCCGCAAAGAGCGGCTTTGCGCATTTGAGTTACGGTCGGTCACCGCCGAGCATGGCCTCACGCGGCCTGCAAGTGCTTGGCGAAGAGCTCGCGGAAGACCGGGAAAATGTGCGCGGGCTGGCTGATGCGCTTCATGGCGAAGTTCGGCCAAGCCTGGCGGATGCGGGCATAGGCGCGCCAGAGCTCGGCGCCGGTCTCCTCGCTCGCGAACACCTCCATCTCGCGCTCGTCGAGGATCTCGATATAGGCGTAGTACTGGCAGTAGGGCATGATGTCCGTATTGAGGAGCTTGACGCAGCGCTCCGCGTCGCCCGACTGCGTGTAGCCGTCGGAGGCCTGCGCCGCATAGATGTTCCAATCGGCTGGCCGGATAGCGCTCGCCCATGATGCGGATCATCTCCTCGAGCGCGGTCGAGACGATCGTGCCGCCCGATTGCGGCGAGTAGAAGAACGTCTCCTCGTCCACTTCCTGCGCATCATGGGTGTGGCGGATGAAAACGATGTCGACGCGCTCGTAGCGGCGCTTCAGGAAAAGGTGCAGGAGCAGGAAGAAGCGCTTGGCCAGATCCTTCTCGCGCTCGCCCATCGAGCCCGAGACGTCCATGAGGCAGAACATCACGGCCTGCGCGCTCGGCACGGGCTGGGGCTCGAAGGCGTTGAAGCGCACGTCGAGCGGGATCGATGAACGGAATCCACTGCCGCCGCTTCTCGGACACCTCGCAGCGCGGCGTGAAGGCGCTTCAGCTCTTCCCGATCCTCGGCGGTCTTCTCGGACTTCGCTTCAAGCGCGAAAATGCGCTGCCTTGAGCTCGGTCGAGCTCCGCGCTGCTCGGGCGCTTGAGCGCGATGCGCCGGCCATAGGAATTGCGCATGGTGCGCAGGATGTTGATGTTGGTGGGCGAGCCCGCGGTCGTGATGCCCGCGCGCCGCGGGCGACGTGCTCTTCATCTCCTTGAGCGACGGTCTTGACGAGATTCGGCAGCTCGAGGTCCTCGAAGAAGATGTCGAGAAACTCGTCCTGGGTCAGCGTGAACTGGAAATCGTCCTCGCCCTCGCCGGAGGTCGAGGCCTCCTTGCTGCGAGCCGCCCGCGCCCGCTTGCGGCTTCTTGATCTGGTCGCCGGGCACGAACTCCTTGTTGCCCGGGCGCACGAAGTCGCGCGTGCCGCCCGAGCGACGAGGAGCGGAAGCGCGGCTCGCGCGTCGATTTCGCGGGAATGGAGATCTGCTCGCCGCCCGCGACGTCGCTCACCTTGCGGTCTTTGAGCGATTTCTGGATGGCCTCGCGGATCTCGCCGCGCGCGCGGCGCAGGAAGCGTTGACGATTGCCGAGGCTCTTGCCCTTGGGATTGAGGCGCCGGTCGATGAATTGGACCATCATGTCACCGCCGGATCAACCCGCCTTGTTGACCCGCATATACCACTCGACGAGCCGGCGCACTTGGCGCTCGGTATAGGCCGCGGGTCAGCATGCGCTCGACGAAATCGTCGTGCTTCTTCTGCGATCTCGCCGTCCTTCTTGGACTCGAAGCTGATCACCGGCAACAGATCCTCGACCTGGCTGAACATCCGCTTCTCGATGACGTTCCGGAGCTTCTCGTAGGAGGTCCAGGACGGGTTCTTGCCGGCATTGGCCGCGCGCGCGCGCAGCGCGAACTTCACCACCTCGTTCCGGAAATCCTTCGGGTTGGCGATGCCCGGCGGGCTTTTCGATCTTCGACAGCTCCTGGTCGAGCAGCTCGCGGTCGAGCATCTGGCCGGTGTCGGGATCCTTGAAATCCTGATCCTCGATCCAGGCGTCGGCATAGGAGATATAGCGGTCGAACAGGTTCTGTCCGTATTCGCTATAGCTCTCGAGATAAGCCTTCTGGATTTCCTTGCCGATGAACTCGGCATAGCGCGGCGCCAGCTCCGCCTTGATGAATTCGAGATATCTGCTTCTCGATCTCTTCGGGATACTGCTCGCGGCGAATCGCCTGCTCGAGCACATACATGAGATGCACGGGATCGGCCGCCACCTCTTCGGTGTCGAAGTTGAAGGTCTCCGACAGCACCTTGAAGGCGAAGCGCGTCGAGATGCCGTTCATGCCTTCGTCGACGCCGGCCGCGTCCTTGTATTCCTGGCCGGACTTCGCCTTGGGATCGGTGTCCTTCAGCTTCTCGCCGTCATAAACGCGCATCTTGGAATAGACGTTCGAGTTCTCGTGCTCCTTCAGCCGCGTCATGACGCAGAAGCGCGCGAGCATCTCGAGCGTTTCGGGCGCGCAACGGACGTCGCTGAGCTCGCTCTGGTCGAGCAGCTTCTTGTAGATCTTCGTCTCCTCGATGGCGCGCAGGCAATAAGGCACCTTGATGACGCTGATGCGGTCGAGGAAGGCCTCGTTGTTCTTGTTGGACTTGAACTGCTGCCATTCCGCCTCGTTCGAATGCGCAAGAATGATGCCCTGGAACGGGATCGGGCCCGAGCGTCTCGGTGCCGATGTAATTGCCTTCCTGCGTCGCCGTGAGCAGCGGGTGAAGCACCTTGATCGGCGCCTTGAACATCTCGACGAATTCGAGAAGTCCCTGATTGGCCCGGCACAGCGCGCCGGAATAGCTGTAGGCGTCCGGATCGTGCTGGCTGTAATGCTCGAGCTTTCTGATATCGACCTTGCCGACGAGCGCGGAGATGTCCTGATTGTTCTCGTCGCCCGGCTCGGTCTTGGAGACCGCGATCTGGCGGAGCTTCGAGGGAAAGATGCGCACGACGTCGAATTTGGAGATGTCGCCGCCGAACTCGTCGAGCCGCTTCACCGCCCAGGGGCTGATGATGCCGGTGAGCCGTCGCTGCTCGACGCCGTATTTCTCTTCGAGCAGCTCGCCCATCTGTTGCGGCTTGAAAAGCCCGAGCGGCGTCTCGAATATCGGGCTGATCTGATCGCCCGCCTTGAGCACGTAGATCGGCATGCGTTTCCATCAGATCCTTGAGCCGCTCGGCGAGCGAGGACTTGCCGCCGCCCACGGGGCCCAGGAGATAGAGAATCTGCCGGCGCTCCTCCAAGCCTTGCGCGGCATGCTTGAAGTAGCCCACGATCCGCTCGATCGTGTCTTCCATGCCGAAGAAGCCGTCGAAGGAGTGATAGATCTTGATCGTGCGGTTGAAGAAGATGCGCGACAGTCTTGGATGCTTGCTCGTGTCGACATATTCGGGCTCGCCGATGGCCGCCACCAATCGCTCGCGCGGGCGTGGCATACATCATCGGGTCGTCGCGGCAGGCAAGCAGATAGTCGCGCAGCGACATCGCCTCTTGCTTTTCGCGCCCGTAGGCTTCCGAGAATCGTTCGAAGACATCAAGCTCTTGAACCATCTCGCGCCCTCTCATTTCGCTTTCTATGTGCGGCGACCTAGCGTAGGTGCCAAAGTGGAAAGCATTCGTTAATCCTAACGCATAAGACCGCGCGCAAGGCCCCCCGAAGCATTATCGAGGGGTCTTGGGGCCACATTAAGGCACGGTCTTGCGGATCGAAGACACAGCGCCGCTCCGGGCCACAGTCTTCCCGCCGGGTCCCGGCGGTTCAGATGTCGAATTAACGCTGCCAACACCACACGTCTCGCGCCTTACTCTCTGGGAGCCCCGGGGCTCGTTCCATGCGCGTCGAGAGCGAGAGCGAATTCGACGCGCAAATCACCGACATCACGAAGAAGGATACTACGACTAGCGCCCGTGTGCATAAGCTTTGCGCGGCCCGCCCGGGATGGCGCGCCGCACGCTGCGCATCGATCTCGGCTGCGCCGGCGAGGGGACCGCGCCGACCAATATGCCGCCGCAAACTCTTCAGAAAGCCGCCACAATGGGATCGACCCTTTGCTCTGAGGTGCGAGCGCTCCGCGGCGGGCAACCCGGCCGCGGTGGAAAATGGAGACGAAACGCCGCGCCTCATGCCGAGCCAGGGAGAATGCCTTGCGGACACGGGCTTCGGTCTTAACGGCTGCGCGGCAATACAACCGCGCCGCCGAAGCGCGCTCGCGGGCAGCTCCGGTCGTGGGCGCGGCGCACGTCATCGAGGCACAAGCCGCGACGGGCGAAGGGAGCGCTGCGGGGTCGGACGCGCTGGCGTCCTTCACGGGCAGGGTCAATCCGCAGCCTCCCAGCCTATCCCCTGCTGACAGCTCGGAGCGTGCAGCTGATTTCTGAAGCGCGCGCGACCTGGCCTCGATCATGAGGAGCGCGACGTCCGTGATCGGCGATCGCGCCAGGTCCCGTGTGTGACTGCGGGCCCGCCAATCCGCCTCTAAGGCGCTTAATCGAAAATTTGCAGCCCGATGCTAAGAGCGAGCTGCGGGCGAGACGATAGCGGGCGTCAAAGACCACCACGGCGCGGTCCCGATCAAGCGATCCAAGCGCGACAGGAGTCGCCCGCTTGCTCCCGTTGTTCGATGCCCTTGGTGGCTCGGCGCTTCTCTTCAGCGCATCCTGCCTGTGCGTCCGTGCGTATATCCAGTCTCTATGGCGTGCTCATCTCGCCGCTCGGTCACGGAGGCGACGACAACGAGGATGCGGTGAAGGACAAAGCCGGAAACGCGAGTGGCTCTCATTATTATTCCCGCGCTTACCCCGATCAGATGACGCGCGGGCTCGCTCGAGCGCCCAAAGGGCGCTGTCGGGGCGCCTTGCACCATGGCGTGATCCGCATGGCGAGGCGCAACGAGCTGGAGGCGGTGGAATTTCGCGCTGCTCCGAGGGCGCCGAACGCCGTTACGCCAGGCGTGGGAGTGGCGCTTCGTTGTGCAGGGCAGATCGGCACCTCCGCCTCGGCTTGCCCGTCCAACTCACAAGGATTTGGGCCGAACAACCCCGAGAGCCGCAAGGTATCGTGTCTAGACGGGGCGAGGCCCGAGGTTCACAATTTCGACGCTGAATGTCGCGTAATAGGGAACGGAGGCAGAGGCTCGAAGAGCGGTTAATCAAGAGAGTGGCCGTCAAAGCAGCGCTGGCGGAGAGCGAGCGTGGACAAGACGAGGCGGTACGTCTATTCGAGGCGGGAGTTCACCGGGGGGCCGAGCTGCAAATGAGCCAGCTCGTGCGGATATTTTTGGCGCAAGCCTAAAAGACGCAGCGTAACGTGCCGCGCGTGAGCGGTATGCCGATGTCGCTGACGGGCGAGCGCGACATGCTGACCGCGGCGCTTGCGCCAAAGGCAGCGCGTTCCTACCTCAAATCCACTAACAACGCCTCTATCGGGTGAAGCCGGAAGGGCGATGGCGTCTCGTCTGGCAATGCGGAGGCGGTGGCGTGTCCGAGCGTGGGCAGGCGGCTTTGCCCCGAGTGCGCTCCGATACCGCGCAGCTTGACGGCGCCCGTGCCCGGTGTGGCGCAGAGTCGGTAAGAGCTTTTCAAGAATTGCAGAACAGGGGCGCCGGCCGCGATGCCGGCCCCGCAACAATGAAGGAACTGGAACTCTACTGAGCGCTTCGCGTCGGCGGCGCCGACCGTGGGCGTATGCGCCGCCGGAAGCCCGGTCGAGACCGGGACGAACGGACGATGACCATTATCCGGAGCGCGACAAGAAAGGATGCGGCGGAGATCGCACGCGTCTATGTCAACTCCTGGCGCGAGTCCTATGCCGGGCTCATTCCCGATTGGGTGCTGCTCGGCATGTCCTATCGCAGACTCGCACGCGCCTGGGACCGCGCGATCCGTACCGCCGGCCGTGACGAGGCCATTCTCGTTGCCGAAGATTCCGAGCATGGTCTGGTCGGGCTCGGAAGCTGCGGCCCGTCGCGCGACCGGTCGCTCGATTTCGGCGGCGAGGTCTACACCCTCTACGTCCATCCGAACAATGTGGGTCAGGGCGTGGGCACGCAATTGATGCGCGCGCTCTTCGACAAGCTCGAGGATCGGGGCAAGCCGTCCGCCCTTGTCTGGGCGCTGACGGAAAATCCCTCAAGGCATTTCTACAAGGCCTTGGGCGGAGTCATCGCGGGCACGCGCCAGGGCCGTCAGTGGGGTGTGGCGATCCACGAGGTGGCGTATGGCTGGCCCGATCTCAAAGTCTTCTTGAACGGCAAGGGCGCCCACAACGGCCGCTAGGTCCTAGGCGTCGCGCGCCTCGAGGTCTTTCGGACGCACCAGCGCGAGAAGCAGTGCCTGTACCCGGAGCGAGCGCGGGCCAGTGGAGCGCGGGACAGCGCAGCACCGCGAGCGCTCCCGTCGGAAATTTCTCCTCGATCTCCAATCTCGATTTTCTCTCGCCGCCCGCGCCGTTCTTGCGCGCAAGAAGGAGCACGAGCTCTTCGAGCCCCGGATTGTGGCCGACGAGCATGACCGAAGGCACGCGGTCTTCGACCTCGTGCAGCCGCTTCATGAGCACGCGTGCGCTCGCGAGATAAAGCTTCCGCTCGAAGCGCGTCTCGGGCGTGGGCGATAGAAAGGGCGCTATCAACGCCAGCGTGTCCCGCGTGCGGCGCGCGCTGGAGCATAGCACAAGCTTGGGGGCGAAGCCTTGCGCGCGCATGTGCTCACCCATCGCCCGCGCGTCGCGCTCGCCGCGCTTGGCAAGCGGGCGGTCGTGGTCGTCGAGCGTGGGATCGTCCCGGCTCGACTTGGCATGGCGTAAGACGAAAAGCTCCTTCATCGGTGCGCTCGCTTGCGATATGCGGGCTGGGGCACCGCCTTTGTTTTGTCGCGCTCTTATAGTAGACACATTGGACGAGACAGAGGTGTCAAACTCTATGCGACAGGAGCACGTGCGATGACCCTTCTCCTTGGCGATATCGTGCCGGATTTCGAGCAGGATTCGACGGAAGGCCGGATCAAGTTCCACAACTGGATTGGCGACAAATGGGCGGTGTTCTTCAGCCATCCCAAGGATTTCACGCCCGTCTGCACGACCGAGCTCGGCGTCGTGGCAAGGCTCAAGCCCCAATTCGAGAAGCGCAATTGCAAGGTGATCGCGATCTCCGTCGACTCGGTCGCCGATCACAAGCGCTGGATCGGGGACATCGAAGAGACGCAGAAGGTCAAGATCAACTATCCGATCCTGGGCGATCCCGACGGCAAGGTCGCCACGCTCTATCAGATGATCCATCCCAAGGCGGCGCCCAACGTGACGGTGCGTTCGGTCTTCATCATCGACAACAACAAGAAGCTGCGCACCATGATCACCTATCCGCCGTCGACTGGACGGAACTTCGACGAGATCCTGCGTGTCATCGACTCGCTGCAGCTCACGGACAACTACAAGGTGGCGACGCCGGTCAACTGGAGGGACGGCGACGATTGCATCATCGTGCCGTCGCTCACCGACAAGAAGGAGATGGAGCGTCTCTTTCCCAAAGGCTGGAAGGAGATCAAGCCCTATCTGCGGATTACCCCGCAGCCCAACCGTTGACGCGCGCGCGCGGTTGTTCGCTCCGGCGGTCGGTTCACGGCGAACACGCATTCGAGCAAGGCGTGTTCGCTGCGATCGCCGCTAGCGGCGTTATAATTCGTTGATGCATGGCACGCGACAGGAGATCGGGACGGCGCGAAGCTTGCCGTCGCCGTTTTCCGAATGGTTTGCGGCGCGCGGCTGGACGCCGCGCTCGCACCAGCTCGAGCTTATTGCCCGTGCCGAAGCCAAACGCTCGGTCCTGCTCGTGGCGCCCACCGGCGGCGGCAAGACGCTCGCGGGCTTCCTGCCAAGTCTGATCGAACTCGCCGGGCGAAAAATTCCAAGCGACCCTCCCTTGAAAAGGGAGGGTCGGATCGCCGACCGGCGATCCGGGGAGGGATCGCCAACTCGCAATGCGCCGCGTATCGGCGCGGACCCCCACCCTGTCCCTCCCCCTTTCAGGGGGAGGGCAAGAGATGGCAGCGGGCTGCACACGCTCTATATCTCGCCGCTCAAGGCGCTCGCCGTCGACGTGGCGCGCAATCTCGAAACGCCCATCAAGGAGATGGGCTTATCCGTCACGCCTCGAGATCCGCACGGGCGACACATCGGCCCATAAGCGCCGGCGCCAACGCCTCAATCCGCCGGATATCCTGCTCACCACGCCCGAGCAGCTGGCGCTTCTCATTGCCGATCGTGCGGCGCCGAACCTCTTCGCCAATCTCGAATGCGTCATTCTCGACGAGCTGCACGCGCTGGAACCCTCCAAGCGCGGCGATCTCTTGGCGCTCGGGCTCGCGCGGCTTCGGCCTTCGCGCCAGGCCACCGGCGCGTGGGGCTTTCGGCGACCGTCGCCGATCCCTTACGCCTGCGCCGCTATCTCGTGCCGCAGGGAGGCGATGCGAACGCCAGCCTTAGCCGATCTCGTCGTCGGTGAGGCCGGTGCCAGGCCCGAGGTCGCCATCCTCGACAGCGAAGCCGAGATTCCCTGGGCCGGTCATTCCACGCGCCACGCGCTGCCGGAGATCCTCACCGCGATCCGCGCGCATAAAACCTCGCTCGTCTTCGTCAATACGCGCAGCCAAGCCGAGTTCATCTTTCAGGCGCTGTGGCGGCTGAACGACGAGGGGCTGCCGATCGCCCTTCACCACGGCTCGCTCTCGGCCGAGCAGCGCCGCAAGGTCGAGCGCGCCATGGCGGAAGGCACGCTGCGCGCCGTCGTCTGCACCTCGACGCTCGATCTCGGCATCGACTGGGGCGCGGTGGATCTCGTCATTCATGCCGGCGCGCCGAAAGGCGCCTCGCGCCTCCTGCAGCGCATCGGCCGCGCCAACCACCGTCTCGACGAGCCCTCGCGCGCGCTCCTCGTGCCCTCCAACCGCTTCGAGGTGCTGGAATGCGAAGCCGCGCGCGAGGCGGTGAGCGAAGGCGCGCTCGATGGTCCCGCCGAGCGCAAGGGTGCGCTCGATGTGCTGGCCCAGCACATTTGGGGCACGGCTTGCGCGGGGCCCTTCCGGCCGGACGAGCTCTATGCCGAAGTGCGCGGCGCGGCGCCTTATGCCGAGCTCTCGCGCGCCGACTTCGACCGCGTGGTCGATCTCGTGGCCACCGGCGGCTATGCGCTCCGCGTCTATGAGCGCTATCGCCGGCTGGCGCCGATGGCGGACGGGCGCTTGCGTATCGCCCATCCGCGCTTCCTCACCGACTACCGTCTCAATGTCGGCACCATCATCGAAGAGCCGATGGTGGCGATCCGCCTCGTCAAGCGCGTGCCCGCGGGATCGGGGCCCGGCGCGCGGCGGGCGCGTGCTCGGCAAGCTCGAGGAGTATTTCATCGAGCAGCTCAAGCCCGGCGATACTTTCCAATTCGCGGGGCAAGTGCTGCGCTTCGCGCGCCTCGTTGAGAAAGAAGCGCTCGTCACGCGCGGCGCTGCCGACGAGCCCATGATCCCCTCCTATATGGGCGGCAAGTTTCCGCTCTCGACTTATCTCGCGGCGCGCGTGCGCGCCATCATCGCCGACGGCGGGGCGAGCGCTGAGCTGCCGCCGCAAGTGCGCGAATGGCTCATGCTGCAGCGCGCCCACTCGCTTCTGCCGCGGCACGGGCGAGCTTCTGGTCGAAACCTTCCCGCGCGGCACGCGGCATTATCTCGTCTGCTATCCCTTCGAGGGCAGGCTCGCGCATCAGACGCTCGGCATGCTGCTTGACGCGCAGGCTCGAGCGCGCGGGGCTCGCCCCCTTGGGTTTCGTCGCCAATGAATATGCGCTCGCCGTCTGGGCGCTCCATGACATGGGGCGTCTCAACATGGGCCGCCTCTTCGACGAGGACATGCTGGGCGACGATCTCGAAGCTTGGCTGCATGAATCCGCGCTGCTGAAGCGCACGTTCCGCAATTGCGCGATCATCGCGGGGCTAATCCCGCGCCGTTATCCCGATCACGAGAAGACGGGCCGCGCGCTCACCGTGTCCTCCGATCTCATCTACGATGTCTTGCGCGCGCACGAGCCCGACCACGTTCTCTTGAAGGCAACCTACGAGGATGCGGCGACGGGGCTGCTCGACATCAAGAGACTGGGTGACATGCTCGCGCGCATTCGGGGCCACATCGTGCTCAAGCGCCTGGCGCGCATCTCACCGCTTGCCGTGCCCGTCATGCTCGAGATCGGCAAGGAGCCCGTCTATGGCGAGGCGACCGACCGCCTGCTCGCGGAGGCGGCTGCGCTCCTTGCCGCGGAGGCTGCGGGCTCGCGCACGATTCATTGAGCAGGCTCAAGCGCGACCGGCTAAGCTTGCCGCCCCGCGAATCGCAAGACGTCGCCCGAGCCGATGCAAAGCCTGCAACCCATCGCCGTCGCCGGCGCGCGCTTCCTCCCCGACCCCTCGGGCGCGCTCTATTGGCCCGACGAGAAGACGCTCATCGTCGCCGACCTGCATCTCGAAAAAGGCTCGTCCTTCGCGCGCAGGGGCATCTTGCTGCCGCCCTATGACAGCCGGGCGACGCTTGGCTTGCTCGAGGAGACTTGCGCGCGCTATGCGCCAAAGCGCGTCATCGCGCTCGGCGACAGCTTCCATGACGGCGACGCGCCGCAACGTCTCGCGCCGCCGGAGCGCGCGACTTTGACGCGCCTCTCAAAGAGCCGCGAATTCATCTGGATTCGCGGCAATCACGATCCCGCGTGCTGCGAGACTCTCGGTGGCCGTCAAAGCGATGCCGTGCGCTTGGGTCCGATCACCTTCCGTCACGAGCCGAGCGAGCGAAGAGATGGAGCCGAGATCGTGGGCCATCTGCACCCTTGCGCGCGCCTCGTCTTGCGCGGGCGGCATTTCCGCCGCCGTTGCTTTGTGAGCGACGGCGCGCGCGCGATCTTGCCGGCGTTCGGCGCCTTTACAGGCGGGCTCGATCTTTCGGACCCGGCCTTCCGCGGGCTCTTCGCGCGAACGCCCGAGATCTGGCTCATCGGGCGCAAGCGCGTGCATGCCCTGGGCAGATTTGCTTACGTTTGAGTCGTGCGCAGGAGCGCGGAGGCGGCCGCGCCCGCGGCGAGCGCCAGCACGACCGCGAGCGTTCCGTAGGCGAAGGGCTCCTGATGCGCGAGCCGGAAAACCCAGCGCTCGAAGCCCTTTTTTTCGGCCAGCAAGAGCCAGGATTGTGCGCTGGCCACCGCGCCGTCGCGGATGAGAAAGACCTCCGCGCTATAGGGGCCGTCCGGAACATTGGCCGGAATATGCACGGTGGCGCTGAAGAGCGATCCTCTGAAGCTCACGCCGCCGATCGCCTCGACATAAAGGCCCTGGTGTTCCTTGTTGCGGACGAGCGCCTTGCGATAGGGCGCGAGCAGGGGCGACTCCGCGTCGGTCTTGGGTTTGAGCTGCACGTTGTACATGCCGAACTCGCCGCGCTTAAGCACGGCCGGAGAGGCGATATCCCTGAGCGGCCGCGTGGAGGCGAGATAATAGAAGCCGGGCACGTCGATGAAGGCCACTGTGTCCACGTTCATCCACAAGACGCCGCCCACATGCGCCTTGCGCCGCACGGCGACTTCCTCGGCTGGGCCGCGCAAGACGACGATGATGTCGCCGCGGGTCGCGGTCGCCTGCAGGTCCGGGCGGCGGTCGTGGCGCGACAGAAGATCGAGGAGCTCGAAGGGATCGCGCTCGACGGTGCCGAACAGCGTGATCTCGGTCCCCGTGAAACTCGAAGTGATGGAGATCGTCCCGGGAGAGAGATCGGCGACGAGCCCGTCGGCACGGAGCGGCCCGGGGAAAAGTAGCGCGAGCAGGAACAGCGCTGGCGGCGCAAGACGAGAGCGTCCCATCACTCTTCCCTCGTCACGATGGAATAGGTGTCGGCCGGCGGCGTCACGAGATCGAAGGCGAGCCTGAGCGCCACCGCGAGCACGAGCATGCCGAGCAGCGCACGCAATTGCTCGCCGCGCAGGCGCACGCCAAAGCGCGCGCCCAATTGCGCCCCGATCACGGCCCCGATGACGAGCAGGAGCGAGAGCACGACGTCCACGGTCTTGGTGCTCACCGCATGAAGCAGCGTCACCAACGCGGTCACGAAGACGATTTGAAACAAGCTCGTGCCGACGACGATGCTCGTCGGCATGTGCAGGAGATAGATCATGGCCGGCACCATGATGAAGCCGCCGCCGACGCCCATAATGGCCGTGAGAAGCCCGACGCTGAAGCCGATGACGACGGGGCCGATGGCGCTGATGTAAAGCCGCGAGCGGCGAAAGCGCATCTTGAGCGGCAAGCCGTGCAGCCAGAAATGATGGCCGTGCTCGCGGCCAAGCGCCGGCGTCCCCGCGTGCCGGCGCCGGATGGCCCGCACGCTCTCATAGAGCATGAGGCTGCCGAGGCTGCCCAGGAACACGACATAGGACAGCGAAATCATGAGCTCGATCTGCCCCGTCGCCTTCATCAGACCGAAGAGGTAGATGCCGGCGACCGACCCCACGATGCCGCCCGCGACCAGGAGCCATCCCATCTGAAAGTCGACCGCCTGGCGCCGCCAGTGTGCAAAAGCGCCCGAGACCGACGAAGCGACGACCTGATTGGCGGCGGTGGCCACGGCGACCGCAGGCGGGATGCCGGCGAACATGAGAAGCGGCGTCATCAAGAATCCGCCGCCGACTCCGAAGAGTCCGGACAAAAATCCCACCGCGGCGCCCATGCCGAGAATGAGCAGCATGTTCACCGGCATCTCGGCGATGGGTAGATAGATCTCCATGGGCCGGGCCTTGTTGCGAGCAGACCGCTCGTGCGAACGACACGGGGCTTAAGACCCGGCGAGACGGCAAGCGGACATCTTGCGGAGACGAGAAGCTGCTAGCACACAGGCGATAAGCCTGACTAGCCTCCCGTCGCCTTTGTTGTTTGCGCCCGCTTGATGGCCTCGGCCCGCTCAGACGGATTCATGGATTGCGCGAGCCGGTCGCGGGCTTGCGTCGCGTCCCCATCCCCTTGTTCTGCAGCGGCCGCATACCATGCGTAAGCCTCGATTGGGTCGGCGGCGACGCCGAGGCCCTGCTCGTAAAGCTGTGCCAGATTGAATTGCGCATCAACCACGCCGCGGTTCGCCGCCTGCTCGAACCAACGGGCCGCGCGCGCATAGCCCTCTTGGTCGCCCGATGAGGCCGCAAGCGCACCCAGGTTGTACATGGCAAGCGCGTGACCTTGTGCGGCGGCCTCTTCGTACCAACGCTCGGCGGCGGCGTTGTCTTTCGTCAAGCCGCGTCCGGTCTCGAACAGCCGGCCGAGAGCGAATTGCGCATCGGCCTCGCCGAGCGCCGCGGCGCGCCCGATCTGCGCCGCCGCCTTGACACTCGCTTCGGGCGTCGTTGCCTTGCGCGCGAGCGCGATGCCCTGGTCGTAAATAGCCTTGGGATCGGTATCTTCGGCCTTGGGCTTCTCGGGTTGCGCGGGGGCGGATGGCGCTTCTTCGCGTTTCACGCGCGCGGCTGCAGCGTCCACCATCTTCTCGATGCGCGTCTGCGCGACGCCGAGCGCGGTCTTGAAACTCTCCAGCGCGCTCGGCCGCCCACTTACGGCGCCAATGCCGTTCACTCCGGACCACTCGACGAGTGCGACGACGGCGAACACGACGATGCCGGCGGCAAGCGCCAAGGACAGGTGAAACACCCGCCTTCGCCGCCTTTGAGCGGATAGATCGTCCGCGTCGCGCAGGCCCACGGAGGGCGATCCGAGGGAGCGCGGCGTGTAAAAGCCGGGCTGGATGTCGCCGCTTTCGGGCTCGGGCGAGGGTTCCGCGCCGGGCTCGGTCGCTCCGAGACGTGTGCGCCGGCGCGCACGCTCGACGAGCGCCTGCACCTCTCGCTCGGCGAGCTCATTATCGTGCGACTCCACCTCTTCGTCCGCGAATGCCTCAGGCTCGCGGTCGTCCGCGGGCGAGCCGGATCGCTCCCTCGGCGCGCCGAGAAAGGAGGGCAGGGGCTCGGTCTCGCGGACCGTCTCCAACGTTCCCACGTGGTCGGAGACGTCGTCGATGGCGCGCATGATGGCCATTCGAGAGGCGCGGAACTCGGTCTCGGTGCGCTCGTAGCGATCGCGAAGCTCGCCCACGCGGGCATCGAGGGTCCTGACGGTTTCCGCCGAGCGCTTTTCGGTGTCCTCCAGGCGCTTCATCATGCGGTTGAGCGCATTCTCAACCGCGTTGATAGGCGCGCGAGTCTCTTCGGCCTGGCGCCGGTCGGTCTCCGCGATTCGGGAGACGATCACCCGGAGCGAGTCCTCCACCGCACGGGTCGTCTGCTCGCGCCGCCGCTCGATGGCCTCGAAATGTTGGGAGATGTCGCCTACCGCCTGCTCGAGCGCGCGCAAGGCTTCCGACTGACCGTTGTCCTCGCGTGCCAGAGCTTCTTGCAGCCTTTCGTTGAACAGGTTGAGCGCGCGCTCGAGCGTGGTTTCCTGGTCGCGTTGGCGCCGCTCGGCCGTGGACAAGCGCAAAGAAAGCGCATTGAGCGCGCTTTCCACGGCCTGCGCGGTCTTGCGGCTGTCGGCGCTCACATCGTCGATGCGCGCTTCGAGTGAGGAGAGCGCGCCGCGCAAGGGCTCGACCTCGCTTGCGATGCTCGCGCCGCCTTGGCCGATGCGCTCGGTAAGCCGTTCGACGGAGCGCACGATGTCCTGGCGCCCGCGCTCTTGGCGCGCCTCGATGTCGCTGTAGCGCTGGGCGATCTCGCCGAGATCATGCTCGAAGGTTTGGCTGCGCGCTTCGGTTCTCGACTCGATGGCATCCAAGCGTGCCGAAAACCGTGCGAGGCTTTCCTGGAGCGCTCCGTCGTCCGCGGACGGATGGTCTCGCGCATCGTGCGAAAGCCGTCCCGCGATGTCCCTGAGCGTGGCTTCGAGCGCCTGGACGATGCGCCCGCTCTTCTCCTCGACCCGGTCGAGCCGGCGCATGATAGCGGCCGCGCTCTCCATGCTGGGCGCGGCTTCGGATCGATGCTCGGTCTCGAAGCGCACGAGCTGCGGCCGCGCGCGCGGATCGCCGAGCGGCGCAAAGCCTTGCGCGCGCCGCTCTTCGCTCACCTCAACCATCGGAGAGCCCGGCGCGCCCGTCTCTCGGATGACTTGATTGAGCCATGCCCCGAGCGTCAGCCCCGCGCGTCGCGCAGCCACCTTCGCCGCCTCGCGTGCCCCGGGCTCGACACCCTTCACGCTCCACGGGATCTGAGCCTTCATGCAAGCGCCTGCGCATGCGAACGAATCACAACTCTAGGAGTCAATGGATATTGTGTAAAGTGAACGGCACGACCCCTAAATATCGTCGTTCGAATCTCGAGATCCGAGTGTGGGCGGAGGCAGCCCGCCATGCTTTGCCGGTGGAGCAAACTTAAGTAGATTGCGCGCTCTTCCGGTCTTTCGCCGAAACCGCTGGGATGGGACACCGTGGCCCGCGCGCGGCAAGCCAATTCTCGCATCGCCGTGCTGCTCTGCGGAGTCTCGCGTAATCGGACGTTTCATCCCCCGGGACCCCGCTCAGAAAGGGGCCGCCTCATGACTGCGCTTGCCGCGCTCTATCCGCGGATTGTGCGCGGGCAGAACCTCTTTCTTCTCGACGGCAATCTGCAGAGCCACTTCGCCCGCAACTTGCCTGCGGCCGCTGCGCGTTTTCGCCCCGTGCTCGAATCCTTCGGCGCCTGGGCCGGCGGCGCGGCCGACGAGGAGGCGGAATATACGGACCGATTCGCGCCGCCCGTGCTCGAGCCCTATGACCGCGACGGCAGGCTCGTCAACCACATCCGTGTCAACCCGCTCTGGGAGGCGGCCTCGCGCGAGGCTTATCGGCGCGGCATGGTGGGCCTGAATTACGGACGCGACCCCGCGCCCTTCGCGCTCACCTTCGCCATGGGCTATCTCCTGTCCCAAGCCAACGTGTCGCTCCATTGCCCCGTCACCATGACCGGCGCCGTGGCCTATGTGCTCGACCGTTTCGCGCCCGCGGCCGTCAAGACGCGCTATTTGCCGCTTCTCATCGCGACGGATGGTTCGGCGCATTCGGCGGGCACTTGGGTCACCGAGCATCATGGCGGCAGCGATGTCGGAGCCACCACGACCCGCGCCGTCGCCGCGGGCGAGCATGTTCGGCTTCACGGCCTCAAATGGTTCACGAGCAATGCCGATGGCGGGCTTGCGCTCGCCACCGCCCGGCCCGATGGCGCGCCCGACGGCACGAAGGGGCTCGGCGTTTATCTCGTGCCGGCGCGCTTGCCCGACGGCGGTCTCAATTCCTTTCGCATCCGAAAGCTCAAGGACAAGCTCGGCACGAAGGGCATCGCGACCGGCGAGATTGATCTCGACGGCACCTACGCGCTGGAGGTCGCGCCACCGCCTCAAGGCTTCAAGCTCATGATGGAGGCGCTCGAATTCAGCCGCATCCACAACGCCATGTCGGGGGCCGGCGTGCAGCGGCGCGCGCTTCTGGAAGCCGTGGGCTATGCCCGCGAGCGGGAGGCTTTCGGCCAGACGATCACGCGCTATCCCATGGTGCAGGACGAGATCCTCGCCATTCTCGTGTCCTGCGAGGCGGGCTTTGCGCTCGCCATGGAGGCGGCGCACGCCTTCGACGCGGCCTATGGCCTCGACCTCGACAGCGAGGCGTCCGAACGCGTCTGGCTCAGGCTTGTCACGGCGCTGGCGAAATACATGACCGCCGAGGACGCGATCGCAAGCGCGCGGCGCGCGCTCGAGATCATCGGCGGCAACGGCTATACGCAGGACTATGTCACCGCGCGCCTCGTGCGCGACGCGCAGGTGCTCACCGTGTGGGAAGGCCCGGCGAATATCCAGGCGCTCGAGCTCTTGCGCTTGCTCGGCAATCGTCTGGGCGGGCGCGCGCTTTTCTGCGCCCGCGTCTCAAATGTGCTGGACGCGGCGCCGGAGTCACTCGGGCCGCTCGCAAAGACGCTGCGTGACGAGCAGGCCGAGCTCGAAGCCGCGCTCGACCACGTCTCGGCAAATCCCGCCGAGGCCGCGCGCCATGCGCGGCGGCTCCTTGCCTTCATGGCCGATGTGCTTTCCGCGGCACTTCTGCTCGAAGAGGCAAGCGCATCGGCGGTCAGCGGTGATTTCCGCAAGGCGGCGGTCTTGCGCCTCTTTCTCGATCAGCGGCTCAAGGCTCTGCCCCGGCGCGGCATCGTGCCGGGCCGGGAATGGACGAGCGCGCTCTTCGAGCCCATTCTGGGCTTCAGGCCGCTCGATCGCCGCGCCGCCATGCAGTGAATCCTCCCGTAAGGAGAGTGGGATGGCCGTCTATCAGGCTCCGTTGCGCGACATGCGCTTTCTCTTTCACGAGTATCTCAACATCGGGCAGCACTCGAATTTGCCGGGCTTTGCCGACGCGACGCCGGACGTGATCGACGCTGTGCTCACCGAGGCCGACAAGCTCGGAACGGAAGTGCTCCTGCCGCTGAACGAGACGGGCGATCGCGAGGGCTGCGCTTACGATCCCAAGACCAAGACCGTGACGACGCCGAAGGGCTTCAAGGACGCCTATCGCCTCTTCGCGCAAGGCGGTTGGGTAGGGCTTGCCGCGCTAACGGAATTCGGCGGCCAAGGATTGCCCGCCTCGCTCGCCACGGCGACGAGCGAGATCTTCACCGCCTGCAACTGGGCCTTCGCCATGTATCCGGGGCTCGCTCACGGTGCCTATTCGGCCATCGTCCAACACGGCACTGAGGCGCAGAAAAAAAATTACCTGCCGAAGCTCATCTCGGGCGAATGGTCGGGCACGATGAATCTCACCGAGCCCCAATGCGGCACCGATCTCGGGCTCATCCGCACGCGCGCGGAAGAGCAAGCCGACGGCAGCTACAAGATCACGGGCACGAAGATCTGGATCTCGGGCGGCGAGCACGATCTCACGGAGAACACCATCCATCTCGTGCTCGCGCGCATCGACGGCGCGCCGGAGGGCATACGCGGCATTTCGCTCTTTCTCGTGCCGAAGGTTCTCGTGGGCGAGGACGGCGCGCTCGGCGCGCGCAACAAAGTGTTTTGCGGCGGCCTCGAGAAGAAGATGGGCATCCACGGCAATGCCACCTGCGTGATGAATTACGAGGGCGCGACCGGCTTTCTTGTCGGCGAGGCGGACAAAGGCATGCGCGCCATGTTCACCATGATGAACGAGGCGCGCCTTGCCGTGGGCATGCAGGGTCTCGCCATCTCCGAGATCGCCTATCAGAACGCGGTGGACTTCGCGCGCAAGCGCCTGCAGGGCCGTTCGCTCACGGGGCCGAAAAATCCGGACGCGCCCGCCGATCCCATCATCGTGCATCCCGATGTGCGGCGCATGCTCATGGACATCCGCTGCTTCAACGAAGGCGCGCGCGCGCTTCTTGTTGTGGACGGCGCTCGCAGGGCGATCTCGAAGCGAAGTCGCAGGACGACGAGACGCGCGAGAAGGGCTGCGGATTTCATGGCGCTGCTCACGCCGGTCATCAAGGCCTATCTCTCGGAGAAAGGCTTTCTCAATGCCGTGACCGCGCAGCAGGTCTTGGGCGGGGCGGGCTTCGTCAAGGACTACCCGCTCGAGCAGTTCGTGCGCGATTCCCGCATCGCGCTCATCTATGAAGGCACGAACGGCATCCAGGCGCTCGATCTCGTGGGCCGCAAGCTGCCGCAGAACGGCGGCCGCGCGATTCTTGGCGTTCTTCAAGCAAATCGATCAGTTCATCGCCGACAACAAGAGCAACGAAGCGCTGAAGCCTTGGCGCGACGGCCTTTCAAACACGCGCCAGGCGCTCGACGAGGCGACGCAATGGCTTGTGGCGAACGGGCTTTCCAATCCCGACAATGCGGGCGCCGTGGCCATGGACTATCTCCATCTCACGGCGCTCACCGCGCTTGCCGCCATTTGGGCCGGCATGGTGATGACGGCGCAAGAGAAGCGCGAGGACGGCGCGTCCGACAAGGCCTTCTACGAAAACAAGATCAAGACCGGCCGCTATTTCCTTGACCGCGTTCTGCCCGATGCCGCATTACACCTCGCGCGCCTCAAGGCGGGCTCCGAGGCCATGCTCGCGCTGCCCGCGGAGGCGTTCTAGCTTCAATTCGATCCAGGCGATACAAGCAAGATATGTACATTCCAAAGCCGTTTTCAGTGAATGCACTCGCCGAACAGCACGCGCTGATCCGCGGTCACGAATTCGGCATCTTGGTGAGCACGGGCACGCGCGGGCTGTTTGCCACGCACGTCCCCTTCCTATTGGATCCCGACGAGGGGAGTTACGGTACGCTCTATGCCCATCTCGCCGCCTCCAATCCCCAGGTCGAAGACTTGCGTGCAGGCTCCGACGTGCTCGTCGTGTTTTCGGGTCCGCACGCCTACGTCTCGCCCCGTTGGTACGAGGACCGCACGAACAATGTGCCCACCTGGAATTATCTCGCCGTCCATGTTTACGGCCGGCCCGTGGTGATTGACGAGGAAGGTGAGGTGGAACAACTGCTGGATCGGCTCCTCGCGCGTTACGAGCCGGCCGTCGATGGGTGGCGTCAGTCCGAGATCGCTGAAAGGCGGCGCGCCGAGCTTCGGCGCGCGATTGTCGCCTTTCGGCTCCCGGTCGCGCGCATAGAGGGCAAGGCAAAATTGAGTCAGAACAAATCCCTGAGCGATCGCGGCCGGATTGCCGCCGCGTCTGGAGCAGAGCGGCGAAGTGCGCCTTGCGCAAATCATGCGTGCAGCGAGTTCGGCGATGCGATGACGGAGTGAGGAGTCCGAGATGACCGACTGCTTCATCTATGACGCCGTGCGCACGCCGCGCGGGCGGGGCAAGAAGGACGGCGCGCTGCACGAAGTGACGGCGCTTGGGCTCGCGACGCACGTGCTGAATTCGATCCGCGAGCGCAACGGGCTCGACACCGCGCTGGTGGAAGACGTGGTCATGGGCTGCGTCTCGCCGGTGAACGAGCAGGGCTCGAACATCGCGCGCACCGCCGTGCTCAATGCGGGCTATGCGCAGACGACGCCCGGCGTGCAGATCAATCGCTTCTGCGCCTCGGGCCTCGAAGCCACCAACATGGCGGCCGCGCAAGTCATGGCGGGGCAAGCCAAGCTCACCATCGGCGGCGGCGTGGAGTCCATGAGCCGCGTGCCCATCGGCGCCGACAAGGGCGCGCTGATGACCGACCCCGAGCCCGCATTCAAGAGCTATTTCGTGCCCCAAGGCATCAGCGCCGATCTCATCGCGACGAAATACGGCTTCAGCCGCGACGATGTGGACGCTTATGCCGTGGAAAGCCAGAAGCGCGCGGCCGAAGCGTGGGCCGAAGGGCTACTTCAAGAAATCGGTGGTGCCGGTGAAGGACATCAACGGGCTTCCGATCCTCGACAAGGACGAGCATATGCGGCCCGAGACGACCATGCAGTCGCTTGCGAGCCTGAAGCCGTCCTTCGCGGCAATGGGCGAGTTCGCCTTCGACGACGTCATCATTCAGCGCTATCCGGAGATCGAAACCGTCAATCACGTGCACACGGCGGGCAACTCGTCGGGCATTGTCGATGGCGCAGCCGCCATCCTGCTCGGCAACAAGGCGGCCGGGCCGCGCGCAAGACCTGAAGCCGCGCGCGAAAATTCGCGCTTTCGCCTCGATCGGCTCCGAGCCTTCGATCATGCTGACGGGCCCCGAGGACGTCATTCCGCAAGGTTTTGAAGCGCGCCGGCATGGACACGAGCGACATCGACCTCTACGAATTAAACGAAGCGTTCTCCTCGGTCGTGCTGCGCATCATGCAGGCGCTCGGACCTCCCGCGCGAGAAAGTGAACGTAAATGGCGGCGCGATCGCCATGGGCCATCCCTTGGGCGCCACGGGGGCCATGATTCTCGGCACGCTCTTCGACGAGCTCGAGCGGCGCGATCTCAAGGTAGGGCTTGCCGCGCTCTGTGTCGGCGCCGGCATGAGCACCGCCACCATCATCGAGCGCGTGTGAGGACGCCATGCCCAAGATCGACATCTCGGCAATTCCCGTCCGCGCAGGCTCCGCCTATCCGCGCCGCGCTGCGCGGCTTGGTCGAAGGCCGCATGAGGCAGCCGCTCGGCAATGCGGGCGGGCTCACGCAATTCGGCGTCAATCTCACGCGGCTCAAGCCGGGGGCGGCGTCCGCGCACCGCCACTGGCACGAGGTTGAAGACGAGCTCGTCTATGTGCTCGAAGGCGAGCTTGTGCTCGTCGAGGACGAAGGCGAGACCATGCTCAGGGCGGGCGATGCCGCGACGTTCAAGGCCGGCGTCGCCAACGGCCACCACCTCGTCAACAGATCGACGCGCGATGCGGTGCTTCTCGAAATCGGCACGCGCAGCCCGCACGAGCGCGTTGTCTATTCGGACGTCGATCTCATGGGCGAAAAAACCGAACAGGGCTATCGCTTCTCGCACAAGTCGGGCAAGCCCTATTCCGAGAACGAGTGAGGCCATGGCGCTGCGAAATTTCAAATTCGAGGTGGACGCCGACGGCATCGCGGTCGCGACCTGGGACAATGCCGGCCGCCCGATGAATGTGATCACCGAGGAGGTGATGCGCGAGATCTGACGAGATCATCGAGCGCGTCTCGTCCGACGCCGCGATCAAGGGCCTCGTGCTGGCGAGCGCCAAATCCTCCTTCTGCGCCGGCGCCGATCTCAAGATGCTGCAAAGCTGGGCGACGATGGAGGGCGACCCCATCGCGCGCGCGGAAAAGATATTCGGCATGATGATGGCCACGCACGCCATGCTGCGCAAGCTCGAGACGGTGGGCAAGCCCGTGGTCGCCGCGATCAACGGCACGGCGCTGGGCGGCGGGCTTCGAGATCGCGCTCGCCTGCCATCGTCTGCATCGCCGCCGACAATCCGCGCGCGCAGATCGGCCTGCCCGAGGCCAAGATCGGCATCATGCCGGGCGCGGGCGGCACGCAGCGCGTGCTCGCGCATGGATCGGCGCCGCCGCCGCCCTGCCGCTCATTCTGGAGGGCAAGAGCTTCGATCCCGCGGGCGCGCTCAAGGCGGGCCTCGTCCACGAAGTCGTTCCGCCCACGGAGCTTCTCGCCGCGGCCAAGCGCTGGATCAAGAACGGCGGCGAGGGCGTGCAGCCCTGGGACAAGCCGGACTTCAAGGTTCCGGGCGGCGGGCCCTACAGCGACGAGGCGAACACCGAACTTCATCGTCGGCAACGCGCTCTTGCGCAAGCGCACCTTCGGCAATTATCCGGGTGCGGAATACATCATGCGCGCGGTCTATGAGGGGCTCATGGTGCCGATCGATCGTGGGCCTGCGCATCGAGGCGCGCTATGCCACCCATCTCATGGGCCTGCCCTCGGCGCGCAGCATGATCCGCTCGCTGTTTCTGTCCATGCAGGACTTGAACAAGCTCGCCGGACGTCCGGAGGGCGTTCCGCCGTCCGAGGTGAAGAAGCTCGGCGTGCTGGGCGCGGGCATGATGGGCGCAGGCATCACCTATGTCTCGGCGCTCGCCGGCATCGACGTCGTGCTGCTCGACACGACCCAGGAGCTTGCCGAAAAAGGCAAGGCCCATTCGGCGTCGCTGCTCGACAAGCAGATCGCGCGCGGCCGCCAGACGCCCGAGGAGCCGCGACCAGGTTCTCGCGCGCATAAGACCCACCGCGCGTTTCGAGGATCTCGCGGGCGTGCGATCTCATCATCGAGGCGGTGTTCGAAGATCGCGCGGTCAAGGAAGAGACGATCAAGAAGGCCGAGGCGCTGATTCCCGCCGACGGCCGTCTTCGGCTCCAACACCTCGACCTTGCCGATCACGGGCCTCGCCAAGGCGAGCGTCGCGGCCCAAGCAATTCATCGGCATCCACTTCTTCTCGCCCGTCGACCGCATGCCGCTGGTCGAGATCATCAAGGGCAAGGCGACCGCGCCCGCGACCATCGCCAAGGCCATGGACTATGTGCAGCAAGATCGGCAAGACGCCGATCGTGGTCAACGACTCCCGCGGCTTCTACACCTCGCGCTGCTTTTCCACTTATGTCGACGAGGGCGCCATCATGCTCGCCGAAGGCATCGCCCCCGCCATCATCGACAATGTCGGGCGCATGACCGGCATGCCGCGCGGGCCGCTGGAGGTGAGCGACGACGTGGCGCTCGATCTGCAGCTTCGCATTCTCGAGCAGACGAAGCGCGATCTGGGCGAGGCCTACAAGCCGTCCGCGACCGACACGCTCTTGGAATTATCTCGTCGTGAAAGCACGGCCGCCTCGGGCGCAAGAACGGCAAGGGCTTCTACGATTATCTCGAAGGCGGCAAGAAGCGCCTGTGGCCGGGCTTGAAGACGTTCGCCGCGCCCAAGGTGCTCGAGGCCGAGCCCGCGCTCGTGGACGAGCTGAAGAAGCGGCTCCTCTGCCGCCAGGCGCTGGAAGCCGCGCGCTGCGTCGCCGAGGGCGTCGTCACCGATCCGCGCTACGCCGATGTCGGCGCGATCCTGGGCTGGGGCTTTGCGCCCTATACCGGCGGGCCGCTTTCCTACATCGACACCATGGGCGCCAAGACGTTCGTCGAGACATGCGCGAAATTCGCGCGCAAATATGGCGAGCGCTTCCGGCCCAACAAGCTGTTGCGCGACATGGCGGCGAAGGGCGAGACTTTCTACGGCCGCTTCGCCCCGCAAGCGCGCAAAGCCGAAGCTGCTTGAGCTTGGTCCGGAGGATATCGCGATGGGCGATGCGGCCGAACGTCTCTTAGCCGATGTGCGCGCGCTCGCCCCGGAGATCGCCGCGCGCGCAGGCGAGAGCGAGGCCAATCGGACGCTGCCGCGCGATCTCGTGGACAAGCTGCGCGCGATCGGCATCTTTCGCATCTTCGCGCCCGAGAGCCATGGCGGGCTCGAGCTTGCGCTTCCCGACGCGATCAAAGTCGTCACCGAGGTCGCAACCGCCGACGGCTCGGCCGGCTGGACCGTGATGATCGGCGTTTACTCCGCGCCCATGTTCTCCCGCTTGCCGCGCGCGACATTCGACGCGATTTACGCGGGCGGGCCCGACGTCATTCAGGCGGGCGGCGTGCAGGCGTCGGGGAGAGCGGAGATGGTCGAGGGCGGTTATCGCGTGACCGGCCGTTGGCAGACTGCGAGCGGCTGCCTGCATGCCGACTGGATTCTCGGCGGCTGCGTCGTCACCAAAGGCGGCGTTCCCGTCGAGGGGCCTGTCGCGGGACGGCCATTGGAGCGGCAAGTCGTTTTGCCCGCAAGCGACTGGCAAATCGAGGACACGTGGTACGCCATGGGCCTCAAGGGCACGGGCAGCCATCACGTCAATCTCGCCGACACCTTCGTGCCCGAAGCGCAGACTCTCGACTTTGTCATGGGAGCCTCGTGCATTCCGGGACCTTTGTACGACTTCATCGGAGCGACCGTTCCGCTTCTGCATGCCGCCTTCGCGCTCGGCGTCGCGGAGGGCGCGCTTGCGGACTTGGTCGCTCTGGCGGGCTCTGGCAGGCAACAGCTTTTCGCGCGCACGCAGCTTCGCGATACGACGACGTTTCAATACGAGGTCGGCCGCATCGACGCCGACATTCGTGCCGCGCGCGCGTTTCTGGAAAGCCGCGCGGCGCTCGAGTGGCAGCGCGCGCTGGCGCGCGTGCCCGGCGATCCCGCGCGTTTTGTCGAGACGCAGCAAATGGAGATCTGGGTTACGGCGACCTGCGCGCGGGCGATTGATCTCTGCTACACGCTGGCCGGCGCGAGCGCACTCTACGAGTCTGCACCATTGCAACGGCGCCTGCGCGACATTCACACGGGTAGCCAGCATGTCATGGCGCATCTGCGGCATTACGCGACCGCGGGCCAATTGCGTCTCGGTCTGCCCGCCCTTCCCATGTCGGCTTAGAGGTCAGACACATGTCACTCGCCGTCATTGGCGCCGGCTTTCCACGCACGGGAACGCATGCGCTCAAATTGGCGCTCGAGCAATTGGGCTTCGGGCCTTGCCATCACATGGCCGAGATCTTCGAGCATCCGTCCCTTCGGCCGCTTTGGCAGCGCGCGGCGCAGGGTGCGCTCGACGATTGGGACGAAATCTTCAAGACTTATAAAGCGACGACCGATGCTCCGGGCTGCAGCTATTATCGCGAGCTCGCGGCTTATTATCCCAAGGCAAAGGTGATCCTCACCAAGCGCGATCGGGAGCAGTGGTTCGAACTCGACGCAGGCAACGATTTTCGCGCCCGACCACGTCGAGCATCTTCGCGCAAGCCCCATGCACGAATTCATGGCGGACGTGATTTGGTCCAAGTTCGGCCAGCGCATCCACGATCGGGCCCATTGCATTGCACTCTTCGAGCGCCACAACGAAGAGGTGATGCGCACCATTCCGAAGGAACGGCTGCTCGTCTATGAGGTTTCAGAAGGTTGGCCGCCGCTCTGTCAATTCTTGGACGTTCCGGTTCCGGACGCGCCCTTTCCGCGCACCAACAGCACGGAGAACTTTCTTGGCCGCCGACGTCTCCGTGAGACGCAAGGGTGACCTCGATCATGCGCGGCGCGAATTGAGCATGTCATTGAGTGTCTCATGGGTTATCTGATCGAGGGCAAGTGGACGGACGACGAGCCGCCGGAGACGGGGGCAGGCGGCGAGTTCCGGCGCATGGACTCGGCCTTTCGCGACACCATCACCGCCGATGGCTCCTCCGGATTTCCGGCCGAGGCCGGGCGCTATCATCTCTATGTCGGCTATTTCTGTCCCTGGGCGCATCGCACCATTCTTTACCGCGCGCTGAAGGGTCTCGAAGAGGCCATCAGCATCTCCTACTGCCTGCCCTTGTATCGCGAGAACGGCTGGACCTTCGAGAAGCGCGCCGACTATCCCGACTGCGACGGCCGACGAGATCAACGGCTTTCACTATCTTTACGAGGCCTACGCCGCGAGCGATCCGCGCTACACGGGCAAGGTCACGGTGCCGACGCTCTGGGACAAGAAGACCAAGCGCATCGTCAACAACGAGTTCGTCCGAGATCATCCGTATGCTGAACAGCGCATTCGTGGGCGTGGCGGGAAACGACAAGGACTTTTATCCGCAGGCGCTGCGCGCGGAGATCGACGAAATCAACGCCTTCGTCTATCCCAACGTCAACAACGGCGTTTACGCTTGCGGCTTCGCGCGCTCGCAAGCGGCCTATGACGAGGCCTACGACAATCTGTTCGCGGCGCTCGACCGGCTCGAGGCGCGTCTTGCCAAGCGCCGCTATCTCGTGGGCGACCGGCTCACGGAAGCGGATTTGCGGCTTTTCCCGACGCTCGTGCGCTTCGACGTCGCTTATTTCACGCTCTTCAAATGCAACCGGCAGCGCATCGCCGATTTTCCGAGCCTGTGGGGCTACACGCGCGACATCTACGCGGTTCCCGGCGTCGCGGCCACGGTGAAGCCGAGGCAGTACGTGCAAAACTACTATTCGCTGTTGCGCGTGAACCCTTCGGGCGTCATTCCCAAAGGCACGCCGGTCGATTTCACCGCACCCCACGACCGCGCGCGATTGACTTGAGGTCCGTCTTCGCGGCAACCATTGTCAAGCTTGAGGAGATGGGCTCTCATGCCGCTCAAAGTCATCGGCGCGGGCCTGCCGCGCACGGGCACGCTGTCGTTGAAGCATGCGCTGGAACAGCTCGGCTTCGGGCGTTGCCATCACATGACCGAGCTCGCGCGTAATCCGGACCGTTGGCCGCTCTGGGAGCGCGCCTTCGACGGCGAGCCCGTCGAATGGGAAGAGATCTTTCAAGGCTTCGGTGCGACCGTCGACGCACCGAGCTGCTTCTTTTACCGCGAAATCGCCGAGCGTTACCCGGAAGCCAAGGTTATTCTCACGGTACGAGACCCGAACCGCTGGTTCGAACTCGATGCTGGCGACCGTGCTCGCCAAAGGACATCAGGAGAAAGTCGCCCAAACGCCGATCGCCGGCTTCATGCCGAAAATGTTCGGTTACGCGGCAAAGAAGCGCGGCATGAGCATGTCCGGTGCCGCCACGCCGGACGCACCGCCTAATCGCGCGCGGCGGTCGCGGGCTTCGAGGCTCATAACGCGGAAGTTCGCCGGACGATTCCGGCCGCGCGTCTGCTCGTCTTTGAAGTCTCGCAAGGCTGGGCGCCGCTTTGCCGCTTCCTCGGCGTTCCCGTGCCGGACGCGCCGTTTCCGCGCTTCAACGAGACGGGCAAGTGGCAGAGCATCCTGCCGATCGTATCGCAACTATAGAGCGCGGATCCGCGAAGAACTGCGGCCGCGCCTCAAGCGGGCAGAGACAATCACACTGTGATCTGTCGTCGGCGCAGGGCATTTGATAAGCTGGACGTGATGGGGCGAACACGGCCGGGCGGCCAGCAATGACAGACTTGCCGGAATTGGCTGGCGCGAAGCCGGAGGCACCTCAGAGACCGGCGGCACAGCCCGCCGCGAACGCGCTGGTCGCAACGCTCTCCATGCTCTGGGCGCGCGCGAAAGAGCGCAAGGTGGTGCAGTGGAGCATCGCCTATCTCGCGCTCGCCCTGAGCCTTGCCCACGGCACGGAGCTCACGGGCCATGCGTTCGATTGGCCGGAAATCGTGCCGCGCATTGTCATCGCGCTCCTCGCTCTCGGACTTCCCGTGGCGGTGACGCTGGCCTGGTATCACGGCGACCGCGGCAAGCAGCATATAAGCGGTGCCGAGCTCACCATCATCGCACTGCTTATGCTTATTGCCGCGGGGCTCCTCGTGGTCTTCGTGCGGGCGCCGGGCGAGCATGCAACAGGTCCTGCCGCGGCGGCCGCGACGCAAGCTGGCCAAATCGCGGCGGCGCCCGCCACCACTCCGACGATGGCCGCGCTCGCGCCGCCGCCTTCGTCCGGCAAGCCGCGCATCGCCATCCTGCCCTTCGACAATCTGTCGCCCGACCCGGCGAACGCCTTCTTCGCCGACGGCTTGCAGGAGGACATCATCTCGACGCTCGCCAGCCGCGCGCCCGGGCCTCGAAGTCATCTCGCGCACCACCATGATGCTCTACCGCGCGGCGCCGAAGCCTGTCTTGGAGGTCGCCAAGGAATTGGGCGCCACCCATGTCATCGAAGGCTCGGTGCGCCGCGAGGGCAACCGCGTGCGGCTCACGCTGCAGCTCATCGACGGGCGCACCGACAATCACCTCTGGGCGCAGACCTATGACCGCACGCTCAAGGATGCGCTGACGCTGCAATCCGATGTCGCCTTGGAGGTCGCATCGCAATTGGCTGTTCAATTGGCGGGCGGCGACGAGCCGGCCCGCGCGCCGACCACGGACCCCGAGGCCTACGATCTTTATCTCAAGGCGCGGCTGGTGCGAAAGCAGCTCAATCCCGTTTCCTTTCTGGCTGACATTCAGCGAATTGACAGCTTGCTGTCGCGCGCCATCGCCCGCGATCCCAATTTCGGCATGGCCTATGTGGAATTGGCCAACCACACGCTCTCGAATTACCTGTCCACTTTGATCAGTGATGCCACGACCGAAGATCGCTTGCGCCAGGCGCGCGCCAATCTCGATGCCGCCGAGCGCCTCATTCCGGGCGACGCGACGCTCAAGGCCACGGAAGTGCTCTATCGCCACATCATGGGAACCGATCGAACGGTCGAGCCGATCATCGAGGCGACGGCGCAAGCCGGCGTAGACTCGCTCAATTTGTATTACCTGGACATCGCACTGGTTCAGGCCGGCCGTTTCGACGACAGCCTCGCCCTCGTGGAGCGGTGGGCACGGCTCGATCCCGCGAGTATTTTGATTCTTCAGCTTTACGCGTCCGAGCTTGCCCTCGTCAGGAAGCCGAAAGAGGCGCTTCGCATCTATGATCTCGTCAATGCCCGCTCGGATTCGGATTTTTATGCCGCGGTTCGCGCGCGCACCCTGTTCGCCTACACGGGCAAGATCAAGGATCTGCGCGCCGCGATCGATCGCCAAGGATCGATTGTTGCGCCCGACGTCAAGATCACAAGAGAATTCGATGCGCTGCGCTTCGAGCGACGCTATGAGGACCTGAAACGGCTGCTCGGCGAGACCTCGCTCGACGCGAGCTCTTTGGGCTGGAATCTCTACCTCTTCTTCCTTGGCGCCGGTCTTCAGCCTGTGGCCGAAATGCGCGGCTGGACGGCACTTCTTTTAGGCGATGCGCAATCGGCGGCCGCCGAAGCCCGCGCGCTCACGTCCTTCATCGCCGCCGCGCCCAGACTGCCGACCAATGGCTGGTATTTGCGCACGCTCGCCGCCGAAGCGCACTTGTTTGCGGGCGAGAAGGCGGAGGCGATCGCGGCAGCACGGGAGTGCCTTGCGCTCGCTCCCCGTGCGCAGGATGTGCTCACTTGGCATTCGACCGCCGCGTCGGCCGCGAGCGTCTTTGCTTGGGCGGGCGCGCAGGACGAAGCCATGGATCTTTTGGAGCAGCTTGCAACCGTCAATGCCGGGCTCGGGCCCCGCCGAGATCACGCGCGATCCGATCTTCGCGGTGCCGCTTGCGGACAACGCGCGCTATCGCACGCTGTCGAAGCGTCTCGAAGCGCAGATGGCAGCGACCAAGCTCGATTGAAAAGCGCGGCGTTCGCTTAAGGCGCGCGCACGAAGCGCGCGCTGAGCGCGTCGATCAGCGCCGCGCGCTCGAGGTCCAAGTCGCGAGCAAGTCCGCTTCGCTCCAAGAGCATGAGGCCGAGCACGGCGGCGGCGAGTGCCACGCCCGCTTGCGCGCGCGCTTCGCGCGACATGCCTTCTTCGGGAATTGCGGCGCCGAGCGCCGTAAGCGCCGCGATGAGCCGGCCGTTGAATTGCCGCGCGAGCGCGCGGTCGCGATTGCGGCGCTTGGGATCGATGAGGGCGGCAAGCAGCGGCGCTTCGAGGGGCGTTTTGCTTGCGGCGCTCGCAGGCCGCCTCGATGAGCGCCGCAAGCCGCGTCCTCCGCCCGCGCGCTTTCCGTCTGCGCCGCTTTGAGGGCACGGGCGAGCGCGCGCAAGCCTTCGCCTGCCAGCGCCACCATCAGGCCGTCGATGTTCTCGAAGTGGGCGTAAAGTGCGGCCGGGTGATAGCCCGCCTCCTTGGCGATGGCGCGGAGCGAAAAGCCGCCCTCGGCCCCCGCCGCGAGCAAACGCCGGGCGGCGGCGAGAATCTCCGCGCGCTTGAAGTCTTGAAGCTTGGCGCGGCGGTTCCCTGCGCCGGAGGGTCGAATCGCGGGCCATGTTCGGAAGGATGAACGCTGTTTGATACCAAAGACAAACCATGCGCCGCTGAACGCTGTTCAGGATCCGGTGGTTCAGCGCGGCGGAATCGGAGATGCAGACCTCCGTTCCTATTTTCGAACGCTGTTCAACTAGCTGACTCCGAAAAGAAAACGCCCGGCCTGCGCTGGGCAGACCGGGCGCCAAGCGACGCAACTTACGCACACTAATTCGGCAGCACGGGGTTGGGGCTCTCCAAGGGCGTCAGCGCCTGGGCGCTCTCGGCCGTGCGCACCAGGTTCACGAACTCCGCCCGGTAGCCGAAGGGGTCCTGGCCCTTGGCCTTCTGGGCGATGTCGCCCACTTCGGCGAGGGTCATCTTGCCCATGTGGCTGTCGCCCCGGAGGATTTGGCCGAAGGCCGCCACCGCCGCGGCGAAGCGGATGTCCTCCTGCGCCTGATCGAAGGAGGCGAGCACGTCCGCCTTGCCCACCGGGCGCTCGATCAGCTTGCTCTCGCTTTCGCCCGGCAGCTTGTAGCGGATGCGCAGGAAGGCGATCTCGCTGCCTTTGCCGTCGGCGCCGTGGCCTCGGGCTTGCCGTAGCGCAGCGGATCGGATCAGACGCGCGGCCGAGCCCACCGGCGTGATCTCGTAGAGCGCGGTCACCGTGTGGCCCGCGCCGATATCGCCGGCATCGACCTTGTCGTTGTTGAAGTCCTCGCGGTTCGAGCAGCCGCGTCTCGTAGCCGATCAGGCGGTACTCGGCGACCTGCGCCGGATTGAACTCGACCTGGATCTTCACGTCCTTGGCGATCGGTGAAGAGCGTGCGAGGACATCTCGTCGACCAGCACCTTGCGCGCCTCGTTCAGCGTGTCGATGTAGGCGGCGTTGCCGTTGCCGTTCTGCGCCAGCTTCTGCATCAGCGCGTCGTTGTAATTGCCGCCGCCGAAGCCGAGCACGGAGAGGTAGACGCCGCGTCTCGCGCTTGCGCGCGACGAAGTCCTTCGAGCTGCGTCGGGATCGGTGATGCCGACATTGAAGTCGCCGTCGGTGGCCAGGATGACGCGGTTGACGCCTGTCCTTGGTCGAAGCTCTGCTCGGCCAGCGTGATAGGCCTGGCGGATGCCTTCGCCGCCCGCGGTCGAGCCGCCCGCGCTCGAGCTGGTCGAGCGCGGCGAGGATCTTCGCCTTGTCGTTGCCGGCGTCGGCTCGAGCACCGTGCCGGCCGCGCCGGCATAGACGACGATCGACACGCGTGTCCTTCGGCGTTCAGCTCGTCGACCAGCATGCGGATCGACTGCTTGACCAGCGGCAGCTTGTTCGGCTCGTCCATCGAGCCCGAGACGTCGATCAGGAAGACGAGATTGGCGCGCGGGCCGCTCGGCTTGCGCGATGTCGTAGCCCTTGATGCCGATATGCACGAGCTGCGTGTCCGTGTTCCACGGCGTCGGATAGACCTGCGACCGTGGTGGCGAACGGCGCTGCGCGCTTGTCGGGCGGCGTCGCATAGGCGTAGTCGAAATAGTTGACCATCTCCTCGATGCGCACCGCATCGTGCGGCGGCAGCGTGCCTTGGTCGAGATAGCGGCGCACGACGGCGTAGGACGCCGTGTCGACATCGATCGAGAAGGTCGAGACCGGCTCGTCCGCCACCAGCTTCACCGGATTGGAGCGTGGCGTTGGGATAGCGTTCGGTATTTTCCGGCGCCGTCATCTGGGGCGGCAGCGCGTAAGGCGACGATGCCGCCCCATCCATGGCCGCAACGGCTGCCGCGCCATTCGTGGACGCGATCCTGCCCGACATGGTGTAGCCGCCGGCGGGCGAGGGCGCCGGTAAGGGACTTTCCGCGGCCGTCGTTTCGTCGGCCTCCTGCTTGGGCTTTTTCTCGCCCGTCGTCGCGGGCTCTTCGGTGCCGGCCGTGGTCTGGCCGCCGGTCTCTTTACCGGTGGGCGTGGTCTTCTCTTCGCAGCCGACGGTGACGAGCGCGAGCGCGGCGGCCGCAGTGAGCGTGGCGAACAAGCGTGGCGTCGACTTGCGGGCGAGGGGGCCGCGCGGGGCAATTGGCGCATTCATGGAGGTCCCTCCCCTCGACGATGATGCGCGGCGCGAAGCTCGCGCCTCACTGTGGGCGCGGGAAGGCGGGACGGTGGCGAAATCAGGGCGGGGGCGGTCGAAAAATTATGCGACGGTGCGATACCAGTCGACGCCATTCATGTCGCGTTCACGTCGCACTGCGTCCCGCCGCGACGAGATAGTTAAGATGGGCGACGCTTTCGCCCGTCGCCATGATGGTGGTGGCCTTCGAAACCCCACCGAGAAAAAGCGCGCCGAAGACATCGACCGCGCGCTTGGGCGTCCGGCACAAATCGCGCAAGTTTCGCCAAGCGCCGCCTCGTGGCCGCGGATCAGCGCATCGAGCCGTATGTGCGCGCCGTGAAAGGGCTCGTTGTGGGACGGCAGCACGAGAATGTCGGCGGGCAGCACGCTCTTGAGCCGCGCGCAGGAGGAAAGCCAATCGCCGAGCGGATTGGCTTCGGGCTCGGTCGGATGCACGCTGACATTGGACGAGATGCGCGGCAAGATTTGATCGCCCGAGATGACAATGTTGAGCGCGGGCAGAAGAGGCAAGCATGCTCGGGCGAATGGCCGCGGCCGACGATCACCTGCCATTCGTGTCCGCCGATCGAGAGGCGCAGCGCCCTCCTCGATGCGCCGGTAGCTTTGCGGCAGGCGATGCACAGCGGAGCCGAAAAAGCCGAAGCGCTTGCGATAGCGCTCGAGCGCTTCTTCCGAGAAGCCCGCCGCCTTGTAGAAGCGAATGCCTTCGGGCGGCGCTTCGCGGCCCGTGTCGGCCACCATGGTCCGGCACAGGAGATATTCCGTACGCGATATAATAAGCGGCACGTCGAATTTCTCGCAGAGCCAGCCGGCAAGGCCCGACGTGATCGGGATGGAGATGCGTGACGATGACGCGCCGACCGGGCGCCCCCGCATCACGCTCGCGAACATGTTTTCCCACACCTCGCGCATGCGCGCTCGTCGATGCCGGTGTCGACGACGGTGAAGCCGTCCTGCTCCTCGATGAGCCAGACATTGATGTGGTCGAGCCGGAAGGGCAGCGGCAGCCTCACCCACGTCACGCCCGGCGCCACCTCGCGCGTCGTCGCCCGGGCTCGGGCGCCGGCCCGAAGGGATAGTCGAGCCGCCGCCCGTCCTGCTCTTTCCGACGCCTGTTCGCCGTCCATCGTTGTCGTCCGCTCGCGCCTCAACTCGCAAGCGCAGCGCGCGTCGAGCGCGGCAAGATCGCCCATGCCCGCCATGGCCGATGCGGCAAGGCCCGCCGAAAGCGGCAGCACATTCGCCGCATAGAAATGCGCGAGCGCGATGCGCGCGGCGAAGAAGGGCGAGGCGCCCGATCTCGGCTTGTTTGCGCGCGGCGTGGAGCGCGGCCACGCCAAGAAAATGCGCGCCCGCCACGGTGCCGAAAAGCTTGAGATAAGGCGTGGCGCCCGCCAGCGCGTCCGAAGGCGAGGCTTTGAGCTTGTCCTGCAGCCAAGTCGTCGTGGGGGCGAGCACGGCATGCGCATCGGCGAGCCCGCGTCCGATGAAGGCGAGCTTCTCGTCCTTCGCTTCCGTGAGCGCGCGCGTGGTGTCCATGACGTCGGCGAGGAAGCCCGCGATTGCGGCGCCGCCTTCCAGCGGCAGCTTGCGCGTCACGAGGTCGATCGCCTGGATGCCGTTCGTGCCTTCATAGATGGGCGCGATGCGCGCGTCGCGAAAATGCTGCGCCACGCCCGTCTCCTCGACATAGCCCATGCCGCCGATAGACCTGCATGGCAAGCGAAGCGAGCTCGACGCCGAGATCCGTGCACCAGGCCTTGGAGACGGGCGTCAAGAGATCGGCGCGCAGGCGCGCGGCCCGGCGCTCTTCCTCGGTGGGCGCGGCCTCCGCGAGATCGAGCGCCAGCGCATTGGCGTAGGCGAGAAGGCGCATCGCCTCGATATGCGCCTTCATGGTGGCGAGCATGCGCCGCACGTCCGGATGGGCGATAATGGGCACGGACTCGCCCTCCTCGTGGCGGCGCTCCCAAAGCTTGCCCTGGCGGCGCTCCCCGGCATAAGCGAGCGCCTTCTGAAACGCGCGCTCGCTGATGCCCAAGCCCTGCACGCCGATGGCAAGCCGCGCATCGTTCATCATGGTGAACATCGCGGCCATGCCGCGATGCGCTTCGCCCACGAGCTCGGCCATGGCGCCATCCTTCTCGCCGAAGGCCATGACGCAAGTGGGGCTCGCGTGGATGCCGAGCTTTTCCTCGAGCCGCACGCAGGCGATGTCGTTGCGCGCGCCGAGGCTTCCGTCGCCGCTCGACGAGAAACTTGGGCGCGACGAAAAGCGAGATGCCGCGCGTGCCCTCGGGCGCGTCGGGCAGGCGCGCGAGCACGAGATGGACGATGTTCTCGGCCATGTCGTGCTCGCCCCAGGTGATGAAGATCTTCGTGCCCTTAAGATCGAAAGCGGCCGTCGCCGGCGGGCACGGCGCGTGTCTTGAGCGCGCCCAAGTCCGAGCCCGCCTGCGGCTCGGTGAGATTCATCGTGCCGGTCCAATGCGCCGCTTGTGAGCTTCGGCAGATAGCGCTTCTTCTGCTCGTCCGAGCCGTGCGGCGCGAAGCGCGAACGCCGCGCCTTTGGTGAGCACGTGACACAGTGAGAAGGACACATTGGCCGCGTACCACAGCTCTTGCGTCGCCGTGCCCAGCACGCGCGGCAGGCCTTGGCCGCCGAAAGCGGGATCGCCCGCGAGCCCGCACCAGCCGCCCTCGACAAAGCGGCGATAGGCTTCGCCGAAGCCTTTTGGCGTCACGACCGCGCCCTTGACCCGCCGCGAGCCCTCGCGATCGCCCACGGCATCGAGCGGCGCCAGGACCTCGGCCGCGAAGCGCCCGGCTTCCGCGAGCACGGCCTCGGTGAGCTCGTCGGAGAACTCGGGAAAGGCGCCGGTGCGCGCGAGCCGCTCGAAGGCGCCGAGGCTCTCCAGCGCGAAGCGCATATGGTCGAGCGGCGCCTTGAACGTCATCGCACACCTACCGCAAGCGAGTGCTCGCCATCGCTCAATTCCGCGCCGCGCAGTAAGCTGCGCCAATGGCCGCCGCCCCCGCGCCCCCGAGACGCCCCTCATCGTCAAGCCGACGGACGCGTCCCTCCGGCGCGCCGCGGAGACTCCTGCGCGCGGGGCGACTCGTGGCGTTCCCCACCGAGACAGTCTATGGATTGGGCGCGGACGCGACAAACGACCATGCGGTGGCGCGCATCTTCGCCGCCAAGAAGCGGCCGCGCTTCAATCCCCTGATTGTGCATATTCGCGCGCGCGCCGGCGCGGAGCGCTTGGCCGTGTTCGACGCGCGCGCCGAAGCTCTTGGCCGAGGCATTTTGGCCCGGGCCGCTCACGCTCGTGCTCGCGCGCGCCGCGGACTCGCCCGTTTCGCTCCTTGCCTGCGCGGGGCTCGAGACGGTCGCGCTGCGCGTGCCGGCCGAGCCCGTGGCCCACGATCTGCTCGAGGCGTTCGGCGGGCCCATCGCCGCGCCATCCGCCAACCCCTCCGGCGCGGTGAGCCCGACCACCGCGGCCCATGTCGCCCAGGGCCTGGGCGCGGAGCTCGATCTCATTCTCGATGGCGGTCCCTGCCGCATCGGGATCGAGTTCGACCATCGTGAGCCTGGCCGGACCCCAGGCCCTCCTGCTGCGCCCGGGCGGCATGCCGCGCGAGGCGCTCGAAGCGCTGATCGGCCCCTTGAGCGCGCCGCCACGGCACGCGGCGCCGCAGGCGCCGGGCGGCTTGCCCCGGCACTACGCGCCGGGCGTACCGCTTCGGCTCAATGTCTCCTCGGTCCGCGAGGGCGAGGCGTTGCTCGCCTTCGGGCCCACGCGCATGCACGGGGCAGCCCCTGTCCTCAACTTGAGCGAGCGCGGCGATCTCGTGGAGGCCGCGGCCAATCTGTTCGCCTATCTGCGCGCGCTCGACCGGCCCGGGGTTTCGGCCATCGCGGTCATGCCCATTCCCGACGAGGGCCTGGGCGAGGCCATCAACGATCAGGCTCCGCCGCGCAGCCATGCGCAAGCTGGACTAGAATCCGCCCATGACCGGGAGCCTACGCCCACCGACCGCGGCCGTGCTCGCGCGCCTCAAGGAGGCCGTGGGGCGGAAGGGCTTCATCGACGACAAGGCCGACATGGCGCCCTTCCTCGTCGAATTGCGCGAGCGCTATCGCGGCGCGACGCCACTCGTCGTCATGCCGGCGACGACCGAGGAGGTCGCGCGTGTGGTCGCCATTTGCGCTGAGACGGCGACGGGCCTCGTGCCCCAGGGCGGCAATACGGGCCTTGTCGGCGGGCAAATTCCGAGAGAGGGCGAGATCCTGCTCTCCCTCAAGCGGCTGAACCGCATTCGCGCCCTCGACCCCGCCAACGACACCGTGACCGCCGAAGCGGGCTGCATCCTGTCCGCCGTCCAGGCGCGCGCGGCCGAGGCGGACCGCCTCTTTCCCTTGAGCCTGGCCGCCGAAGGCTCCTGCACCATCGGCGGCAATATCTCGACCAACGCGGGCGGCACCAACGTGCTGCGCTACGGCACTGCGCGCGACCTCGTGCTCGGGCTTGAAGTCGTGCTGCCCGATGGCCGCGTCTTCCATGGCCTCAAAGGCTTGCGCAAGGACAATACGGGCTACGACCTGAAGCAGCTCTTTATCGGCGCCGAGGGCACGCTCGGCGTCATCACGGCGGCCGTGCTGAAGCTCTTTCCCCGGCCCCGCGCGCAAGCGGCGGCCTTTCTCGGTCTTTCCCATGTGGAACACGCCATTGCGCTTCTGGGGCTCGCCCGCGCGATCTCGGGCGACCAGGTGACAGCCTTCGAGCTCGTGTCGCGGCGCGGCCTCGACTTTGTGCTCAAGCATCTGCCGGGGGCGCGCGATCCCTTGGGCGCGCGCTATCCCTGGTATGTGCTGGTCGAGCTTTCGTCCGGCGAAGCGGCCGGGCCTTTGCGCGCGACGCTCGAGCGCTTGCTCGAGGAAGCTCATGCGCAAAAGCTCCTCGAGGACGCCGTCTTGGCCGACAGCGAGGCGCAGCGCGTGTCTCTGTGGCGCTTGCGCGACAGTCTCTCCGAAGTGCAGAAGCACGAAGGCGGCTCGATCAAATGCGACATATCCGTGCCGGTGTCGGCGGCGGCGGAATTCATTACGCGCGCAAGCGCGGCGGTCGAAGTGCTGATTCCCGGCATCAGGCCCGTGCCCTTCGGACACATCGGCGACGGCAATGTGCATTTCAACCTCAGTCAACCTGAGGGTGTGGACAAGGCGGCGTTCCTTGCGCGCTGGGACGAGCTTTCGGAGGCGGTGCACGGTGTCGCGCTTGCACTCGGCGGCTCCATCTCCGCCGAGCACGGCGTGGGTCAGATGCGCCGCGCGGAGGTCGCCCGCGTGAAAGATAAAGTGGCGCTCGATCTCATGCGCACGCTTAAAGCTGCGCTCGATCCCAAAGGCATCATGAATCCGGGCAAGGTCCTGTAAGGCGTGACATGCCTTGGGGGTATTGTGCCCCCGCCTTGCGGAGCGCGGAGCGAGCTGTCGCTCGCAAATTCGTGTGCGTTGATTATTGTCGCGCTTCCATTAGACTTGTTGAGAAGAAGTCCCTCACTCGCTACCCTTTAATGTGATTTGTTCATGTGAAGTTCGCCGACGACGGCAAGTCGGACGGCGTGGAGCCGCAAGGTTCGGTCTTGCGGCACGCGATTTAATTCCGAGACGGGGCAAAGGAGGCTCGTAGGCGCGATGAAAGTGATGGCATTTGCCTCGCAAAAAGGCGGATCGGGTAAGACGACACTCGCCGGACACGTGGCCGTGGAAGCCCAGCGCAGCGGCGCGGGGCCCGTCGCCCTTCTCGATCTCGATCCCCAGGGAAGCCTCACGCTGTGGTGGGAGGCGCGTGAAAGCGAGGTGCCGTCCCTGTTGCGCACCGCGGAGGCGCGGCTCGCCGAAGATCTCGCCAGCCTGGAGAAAGACGGTACGCAGCTCGTGGTCGTGGACACACCGCCCGCGATCACGGCCACCATCAGCCGCGTCGTTTCGGCGGCCGATCTCGTCGTCATCCCGACGCGCCCGAGCCCTCATGACTTGCGAGCCGCGGGCGCTACCGTTCAGCTTTGCGATCGTCTTCAGAAGCCCATCATCTTCGCGATCAATGGCGCCACGCCGCGCGCCCGCATCACGACCGAGGCGGTGATCGCGCTTTCCCATCACGGCGCGGTGGCGCCGGCCGTCGTCCATCAACGTGTCGACTTCGCCTCGAGCATGATCGACGGGCGCACGGTGATGGAGATTGCGAGCCAGACGCGCTCCGCGGAGGAGATCGCGGCGCTGTGGGCCTTTCTCAAGGATTGCCTCGAAGGCCGCGTGCGCTTGCGGGTTGGCGCGCCGGGCGGCGTTTACAGTCAGCCCTCTGTCTTTTCCGGAGAAGTCGCGGTCCAGGGCGCGGCATGAAAACTCAAAAGCCGGCATCCTTGTCGAGCTCGCTGCTCGCGCGCCTGGGCGGGGCGCGGCCGGCCGCGTCTCCGGACGTCGAACCCGAAGCCGGTTCCCAAACTCCGCAGAGCCCCGAGATGCAGGTTCAGCATGAAGAGCTTGCGGCGCGCCCTTCATCCGAGGCGTCCGACGACGATGAGGCCGCGGCCCTTCAAGTCGGTGAGCCAACGCCCCGCATTGAGACATCGGAGAAGTCTCCGTCCTGGCGCGAAGTGAGAGCGCGCGTCACGCTTTCGGAATGGGCGCAACGGTCCTCCCGCGAGATGAAAGATCTTGGCAGAGCACCGGCGCCACAACGCTCCGTTCCGGACGCGGCCGGCGAGGGCACGCTGAGAGCGCGAAGCTTTTTGTTCGTGATCGTCGCTGCTGTGCTCGGCTCGTTGCTCGGGCTATGGCTCGGAGGTGACGAACGCCCGGCCGCGCCATCTGGACCGGCGGCAATCGCCACGCTCCAACCCGGCGCCCAGGCCACGCCGGCCATACCGAGCCGCGATGTCGTCGTGGCGCCACTCGGCCCGGCCGCGTCACGACCTGCCCCGAGTGGCTCGCCGCCGCAAGCCGCGGCCGAAGCACCGCGCCCGCCCTCCCAAGCGCGGCCGGCGACCGCACCCGTCGCGGCGTTGTCCGGCGCCTACGCCGTGCAGCTCGCCTCCGCGCGCAGCGAGAATGTGGCGGCGCAGGAATGGGCAAAGCTCGCCCAACAGCACGCCACGCTCTTGGCTGCAACCACCCATGAGATCGTGCGCGCAGAGATCGCGGGACGGGGCACATTTTATCGCTTGCGCGCCGGCAGTTTCGACACGGCAAGCGAGGCCCAAGTCCTGTGCACGGCGCTCAAGTCCGTTGGTCAGGACTGCCTTGTCGTGAAGCGCTAAGCCGAGATCTTACGGGGTAATCGGCTTCCGCTTGAGACCGTGGCTCGCTTTGGCGACCGCGGCGATGCCCGTGCCATTCGTGCTCTGGGCGGGCGGGGCCGGCGCCGCGCGCTCGAGCTGATCGGCGATGCGCATCGCACTCTTGCGCAAGACCTCGGACACGGCTTGGAGGCGCGCTCGCGCGGCGTCGAGCTCCTTCGAGGCGCGCTCGATTTCCGGCGGTTGGGCGAATTTTCCCTTCACTTGCGACAGGCCGAGGCCGCCGCGTCCTGCGGTCAAATTGAGATGTGCGACGAGCAGACGCTCGCGGCCGTCGGCATCGAGCGCAAGCTCGAGCGTGTCGCGGCCGCCGTCGATGAGATTGAGCGGGCCTGTGCCTGCCTGGGCGAGCTCGTCGATGTGACGACGAAGAAAGGAAAAGCGCTCCGCCAGGAGCGCACGCTTGCCGCGCGCTTCGCTGCCCGCCGCCTCCGCGACCAGCTCGCGCGCCTCCGACAACGTCTGCTCGATGGCGTTGATGCCGAGAATCGTGGCCTCGAGCGTATCGAGCGCTTGGGCGTGATCGAGCGACGACGCCGACGCCGCTTGCTTCTGATTGCGCGGCGCTTGGCCGAGGGACAAGGCCTCCGGCGCGAGCGCGCGTTTACGCGTGAGACGCATAGGGGCGCTTCCCTCCGATGAAAGAACTGATGTAGATGACTTCGCTTGAGGATTTGTTAAGGAATTGCCGCGGATTTGCATGATCCGGACACTGGTCCCGCCCGCGCTCTACCGTTTCGCCTACAGGCTTCAGCTCGCCTATTTCTGGGTGCGGCGGCCGATCACGCTGGGCGTGCGGGGCCTCGTCATGGACGACCGGGGCCGCGTGCTTCTCGTGCGGCACACATACAGAGCGGGCTGGCATCTTCCGGGCGGCGGAGTCGGGCGCGGCGAAAGCGCCGAAGAGGCGATCCGGCGCGAGCTCTTGGAAGAGGTGGGCGTCACGCCGCGCGGCGATCTCGCGCTGTTCGGCGCCTATGTGAATTTTCACGAATACAAATCCGATCACGTGCTCGTCTACCGCGTGCCGGCTTACGACATCGGCCCAAGCGAAAGCCCCGAGATCGCCGAGCATGGCTTTTTTCCCGGCCGATGATCCGCCTACGGATATTTCGCCCGGCACCGCGCGGCGTCTCGCCGAGCTGAAGGGGAAAGCAGCCCGAAACGGGCGCTGGTGAGCGCTCAAGGCCCCGGAAAGAGGCTCGTCGTGCGGCCCAGGGCGTAATAGGCGACAAGGCCCACCCATTCCTTGAGCCCGAGGTCGAGCTCGTTCAAGCGCGCGACGAGAGCGAGATTGCCGAAGTCGATGCGGCCTTCCGTTCTGTAATCCACGGGAAACGGAATAACGGCCCAGCCCCGCTTGCGGAAAATCCCCATGGCGCGCGGCATGTGCGAAGCCGACGTCACCAGGAGCCAGCGCTCGCCCGCCTTCGGCTCGACCAGCTCTTTGGCGTAGAGAACGTTTTCCCAGGTCGTGCGCGAGCGATCCTCGAGCACGACCTGCGCATCGGCCACACCTTGATCGCGAAGGAAGGCGCGCATCATCTCCGCTTCGGTGCCGCGTGGCGTACGCAGAAACTCCGCGTTGCCGCCGCTGTAGACGAGGCGCGCCTGCGGATAGCGGCGGGCGAGCGCCACCATGGTCGTGACGCGCTCGGCCGGCTCGCCCAGCGCCACCTCGCCGCGCGCGGAGGAGAGATCGATCGAGACCGCGCCGCCGAGAACGATGATGCCGTCCACCGCTTCGGGAAGGCTCGCCGGTTTCGCAAAACGGTCCTCGAGCGGCAGAAGCAGGAGCTGACCCACGGGCAGAATGGCGGCCAGCAGGAGATAGAGCACGCCCGCATCGAGCACGAGAAGGCCCGCCCGCGCGCGTCTCGCCGCGCGCAAGGCAAGGCCCGCGATCAACAGCAAGACGATGGTGTTGAGTGGCTGAGCGACGAGCCAGAAAAACTTGGAGATGAAGAACACCATCGCTTGCTCTCCTGTTGCACGGGTCGCGCAGCAAGCTAGCCGAAGGCCGCGTATTCCTGAAGTGTCGCTCGCATCTCGCGCGTGGTTGCTCTCAGGAATTGAGAGGATCTCTCTCATCCTTGAGCCATGTCCTCATCCTTCGAGACGCTCGCGGCTGAAGCCGCTCGCCCTCAGGATGAGGACGTGAGTCGAAGGTCGAGCGGCGTTGAGGGCAACAAACCAAGAACCTCATCCTGAGGAGCCACCCGAAGCGCAGCGAAGGGTGGCGTCTCGAAGGATGAGGTTGTCAGCGCAAACGGTGTGCCAGGGCCACTGGACTGGACACGAAAATTTGGCTGTGATATCCGCGCGCGCCTGTAAGAGTATGCGTCAGGGACGCATCGAGGGGACCGATGAGGACGAGCGGGGGCCATAAGCCGGTGCGACGACGAGGTGGAACGCGCCTTCGCGGCGCGGCGTCGCGTCCGGGGAAACGCTCATAAGGTCTGCTTTTGCCGGCCGGCTTGAGCGCCGGATGCGAGCTTGAGCCAAGTCCCCGTTCCAAGCGTTGAGCGTCCCAAAGAGCCATGATCAACATCGAAGCCGAGGCGCAGGGCGACAGCGCCATGATCGAGCGCCTGCTCGACAAAGCCTTCGGCCCCGGACGGCGCGCGAAAAGCGCCTACCGCTTGCGCGAAGGCGTCGAGCCCGTGGCATCCTTGTCCTTCGTCGCACGCGAGAACGAGTGCCTCATCGGCAGCCTGCGCTTCTGGCCCATCGTGGTGGCAAGAAAGACGCCCGCGCTGCTTCTCGGGCCGCTCGTCGTCGAGCCCGCGCTGCGCGGCCGGGGCGTCGGCATCGGCCTCATGCTGAGCGGGCTCGCGCGCGCGCGCGCGGAAGGTCATCGCCTCGTCTTTCTCGTGGGCGACGAGCCCTATTATGCACGCGTTGGCTTCCGCCGCGTGGAGACGGGCGCGTTCACCTTTTGCGGGCCGGTGGACGAGCGCCGCCTGCTCGTACGCGAGCTCGCGCCCAATGCGCTTTCCGGCGTAAGCGGTGCGATCGAACCCTATCGCGGCGCGGCGCTAGCGGCTCTCGCGCCGCCAAGCGAGCACGAGCAGAAGAGCGATCAGCGCAAGCGCGGCCAAGGGCTCAAGCAGCGCGCGCTGTGACACGCTCTTCACCGTGTAGCGGCCGTTCTCGCGCAAGCCGATCCAGTCCTTGCCCGCGGCGTCTCGGCCGGGACGGACGCGGCGGAGCGCCGGCGCGTCGCGCGCCAGGTCCTCGAGCCAGATGACGCCCCCGCCCGTGGCATCCGCGACGGGCTCGAGCTTTGTTTCCGTCGCACGCACGTCGGCGAAGCTCTTGCGGATTGAGCGGCCCCGCCGCCGCCACGGCGGAGAGCATGCCGTCGTCGAGGCGATAGAGACCCTGCTCCACCGCGGGCGTCGAGCCGCGAAAGAGGCCGGGCTCCGACAGCCGTGAGCAAGACCGTGCGCGCGGCGCCCGTTGGCGGCGTCACCTGCACCGGCGGCGGGCTGTCGGCCATGGTGCGCCGGGTGATGTAGAGACTGCCGCCGCGGGCTTCCGCGGCGAGGCTTTCCTCTTCGAGCTCGGGCTCCTTCATCAGCCAATGGGCGAGCCGGCGCAAAAGCTCAGCCTGCGGACCGCCGCCTTCGATAGCCGCGCGCCCACAGCCAGCTCTGATCCGACAGAAGCTGCGCCACGCGGCCTTGGCCCACGCGATCGAGGACGAGCGCGGGTTTTTCCTCCGGCCCTGCGAGCAGCGTCGTGCCCGAGATCGCGTCGGTGCCGATGAGCCGGAACCAGCGCCCCCAGCTCGGTTCCGCATTCGCGTCCGCCGCGCCGCCGCCCAAGTCCTGCCGTCACCGGATGGCGCAAGCCCTGTCGCGTGAGCTTGATGCGGAATCCCTGCTCGACGACGTCGCCCGTGGGCTGAGCGGGCAGGATGGCCGCGAGCGGGGTTCGGTAGAGGCTCAAGGAGGTGGCGAACGAGGGCCCGGCGGCGTCGAGAAGCGCACCGCCGTTCTCCACGTAATCGGCGACATTGGCGAGATAGACGAGGGGAAGCACGCCGCGCCTTCGATAGCGGTCGAAGATGATGAGATCGAATTCATCAAGCTTCTCGGCAAAGAGCTCGCGCGTCGGAAAGGCGATGAGCGAAAGCTCGTCGATGGGCGTGCCGTCCTGCTTTTCGGGCGGGCGCAGAATCGTGAAATGCACGAGATCGACCGACGGATCGGCCTTGAGAAGATTGCGCCAGGTGCGCTCGCCGGCATGGGGCTCGCCCGTCACCAAGCAGCACGCGCAAGCGGTCGCGCACGCCATGGGTGGCGATGGCCACATGATTGTTGGCGAGCGTGAGCTCGTCCGCGCCCGGGCTCGACCTCGGCTTCGATGACGTTCTGCCCGCCGTGCTCGAGGACGAGCGGCACGGCCTCGCTCTTGCCCACCTCCACATAGCGGCTCTCGCGCTCGCGCCCGTCGACGATGGATAGTGAGGCGGGCGAGACCCGCAGACGCGCGTCGGCGCCGAAATCGTCGACCCGCAGCTGAAGCTCGATGGGCTCGCCCACGATGCCGAAGACCGGCGCGCGCAAGACGGTGAGCTTGCGGTCGCGCTCGCCTTTCTTGCCCGTGATGAGCGCATGGACGGGCGCATCCAAGCCCGCCGCGCGCGCGTCCTCCGGCACGTCGTGCACCTCGCCGTCGGTGATGAGCACGATGCCCGCGAGCCGGTCGCGCGAGACATCGGCAAGACGCTCGCTTGCGGGGCCGAAGAGCATCGTGCCGTCGGGCGCCTGGCCCAAGCGCAGAACGCGCGTTTCGAGGGTCTTGTCCGCGTCGAGCGCGCGCGTGAGCGCCGCAAGCGCCTTCTCGCCTTGCTCAAGGCGGTCGCCGACGGTCTGGCTCGCCGATTGGTCGAACACGACAAGCGCCACATCGCGCTCGGGCGCGCGCTCTTCTTCGAGCAGCACGGGATGAGCGAGCGCGACGATGAGCGCGGCGAAGGCGAAGAGGCGCAAGAGCGCGCCACGCGCGCGCAGGAAAAGGCCCGCGATGGCAAAGCTCAAGCCGAACGCCGCGAGCAAAACAAGCAGCCACACGGGAAGCAGCGGCGCGAAATGCACGGACCAGGTCACGCCGGGCCTCGCGCGCTAATTTCCCCTCTCCCCCGATTTAGGGGGAGAGGGCAGGGTGAGGGGGCCGTGCGGACGCACGCCTGCGACGCCCCCCTCACCCAACCCTCTCCCCCGAGGCGGGGGGAGAGGGGATATTTCTTCGCCTCGGAACATCTATTGCCCCAGACGCTCGAGCAGCGCGGGCACATGCACCTGGTCGGCCTTGTAGTTGCCGGTGAGCGCGTACATCACGAGATTGATGCCGAAGCGCACGGCCTGCTCGCGCTGGCGCTCGCCCCCGGGCATGACGGGCGCAAGCGGCCTGCCGCTCGCGTCGCGCGCCCAAGCGCCGGCCCAGTCGTTCGAGCCCACGACGAGGGCGGCGACGCCGTCGTGATCGGCGCCGCTTGCGCCCGCGCTGCCGCGCGTCGCCTCGACCCACAATGTTCCGCCCACGGAGCGTCCCGGGAAGTCGTGCATGAGATAGAAGGATTTGGTGAGCACGTGGTCGGCGGGCACGGGCTCCAGCGGCGGCAGATCGAGCAGGGAGAGGATTTCGCGCAGACGCGTCTTGGCCCGGACCGATGCCGGGCGCGCCGGGCGCCGTCGGAATGGCTTGGTCCTGATCGGCGGTGTCGATGAAGAGCGTGCCGCCGCCGCTCATGAATTGCGCGAGCTTCTTCAGCGCTCTGTCGCTCAATGTCGGTTGATCCTTGGTCATGCGCCAGTAGAGCAGGGGAAAGAAGGCAAGCTCGTCCGTTTCGAGATCGACGCCGAGCGGGCTCTCGGGCTCGACCGCCGTGCGCTCGGTGAGCGCCTGGCTGAGCCCGAAAGTCCCGCTTCGCTCATGGAGTCGACGTCGCCATTGCCGCTGCGCACATAGGCGAGGCGAAACACGCTCGTCGCCTCGAGCGCGAAGGCATCGTTGACACGGCGCTTCGTCCGCCGCGCGCGCGCCAAAGGGCACGAGAAGCGCGAGCACGAAGAGCACGCCCAAAGGCACGCGCCGCAAGCGCGGGACCATGGCCTGCAAGCGGCCGAAGGCACCCGCTAATCCAAGCGCGACCACAGCATCGGCAAGCAAGAGCATTGCCGCGAGAAGCAGCAGCCAGGGCTTGAGTGCGAGCGCATGGAGCGTGCCGAGCGCGCCCTCCAACACGCCCGCGGGCAACGGCGGCAAGGGGGCGAGCGCGCTCTCGGCGCGCCCGACATTCAGGGCGATGGCGCCGTCGGTGGGACCATAAAGTCCCGGCGGATGACGCGGGCCCACTTGCGGGCTTTCGGCCTCCTCGCGCGTCAAGGGCAGCGCTTCGGGCGAGCGGCGTGCCGAGCGCGCCAAAGGCATCGAGCGTCACTTGCGGGTCCAGGCGCTGTTCGCGCGCGGCGGTCGAGATCGCCTGCGGCGCATTGCCCTTCATGCCAATTGGTCGAACCTGGTGCGCAAACGACAGGACCTTGCGCAGCATGTCCACGTAGAGGCCGGACAGGGGCAGGTTCGACCAATCGGGATTGGCGGTGACATGGAAGAGCACGATGAGCCCGTGTCCACGCGGGGCTGCGGTGACGAGCGGGGTTCCGTCGGCAAGCCGCGCCCAGGTGCGCTGCGCAAGATCGGGCGCGGGCTCGGCCAGAACCTGACGCGAGACCGTCACTTCCTTGCTCACTTGAAGACCGTGAAACGGACTTCCGGCCTCAAAGAGGCTCAAAGTCTGCGGCTCTTCCCAGGACAGCGCGCCGCCGAGCGTGCGGCCGCCCTGACGCAACGCGACGGGCAGGAGATCATCACCATTCGGTGTCGTTGCGGCGGCGAGCCGCGGGCCCGCGAAGCGGACGAGCACGCCGCCCGCCTCGACCCAGGCCGCGAGCGTGGCGCGCGTCGTGCCCGTGAGCTCACCCACATCGGCAAGCACGATGACCGCGCGCTTGGCCGCGATGAGCTCGTCGAGCGAGCCTTTGGTCACTTCGGCGTAAGGCTGCAGCGCGCGCTCGAGATAATAGAGATCGGAGAGCAAGGGCTGCACTTCGCCGCCCGCGCCCGAGACGAGGCCGACGCTGCGGCGCCGGTCGCGCTCGTCCAAGAGCTGCACGGCGCCCGCCGAGCGCTCGCCCGCGATCTCGAGACGCGTGATGGCGTTGCGCAGCTCGAGCGGCAACGCGAGCTTGGCACGGGCTTCGCGCGCGCCGACGGCGAAAGCAAAGCGGCTCTCGCCCAAGACGCGGCCGTCGCCGGCGCGCGCGCGCACGCGGCCTTGCAGCGGCAGGTTCGCGTCCGCGCGGCGCACGCCGACGCCGATGGCGTCTGCCGCAACATCGGGCGGCGCGAGCAGCAAAGGCATAGCGGTCGGTTCCGGCGCCACGACCTTCAAGGTCCCGAATTTCGCCAAGCCCTGCGAGAAAGCTGTGGCATCGCCGTAATCGAGGCCGTCCGACAGCCAAACGACGTCCATGCGCTCCGTCGACGGCAGAGCGGCGAGGCGCGCGAGCGTGCCCTTGCGGTCCGGCGCCCAAGCCAGAGGCTCGAGCGCCTCGATACGGCCGCGCAAAGCGGCGGGCGCCTGCTGCTCGATGGCCGCGGGATAGACGCGAGGCGCCGTGGTGACGAGGGTGATGCCCTTGCCGTGGCGGGCCATCTCTTCGGCGAGGCTCGTCATGGCCGCCCGCCGCTCGGGCCAGTGCGCGGCGGCGCTCCAGCCGTCGTCCACGACCAAGAGAAGCGGGCGCGTGCCGAAACGCTCCGCAGGCGGATTGATGACGGGCTCGGCGAGCCCGAGGATGATGAAAAGCGCAATCGCGCCGCGCAGGATGAGAAGCCACAGCGGCGTGCGCGCGGGCTCCTCGCTGCGCGGCTTGAGATTGAGAAGAAGGGCGATGGCGGGGAAGCGCTCGCGCCGGGGCGCCGGCGGCGTGAAGCGCAAGAGCCACCACAGAAGCGGCAGCGCGACGAGCGCGAGCAGCGGCCAAGGCGAGGCAAAGGCAAGAGCGCCTAGGTTGAGCACCTCAGCCTCCGCCTGCCGCCGTACGCGTCAAACCCGCCTCGCCCGCGAGCGCGCCGTAAAGCGCAAGCAGCGCAAGCTGCGGCGGCCGGTCGGTGCGATGGGTGAGGAAGGTCCAGCCCAAGCGCCGCGCCGTGTCCGCAAGTGCCGCGCGCTGCGCGGCAAGCGCCGCACGGTAATCGGTTTGCAGCTCCTCGGCCCGCCCGACGACGAGAGTCAACGGCTCCTCCACGCCTTCGAAGCGCGTGCGTCCCTCGAAAGGCAGATCCTCCTCGGCGGGATCGAGGATTTGCATGAGATGGCCGCGAATGCCGCGCGCGCCGAAAGCTTCCAGGCGCCGCTTCAAGTCGTCGAGGGGCACGAGAAAATCGCTGAAGAGGACGAGCTGCGCGTAGCGCGGCAGGATGCGCTCGGGCGGCAGGCTTATGCCGTCCTCGTCGGCCTTCATGTAGCGGAGCGCGAGCCGGCGCAGCGCAAGACGGTTGGCCGAGGGGGGATCGGCTTCCTCGAGCGCCGCGATGCGCTCGCCGCCGCGCACGAGGAGCGAGCCTAAGGCCAGCGCCAGCACGCTTGCCCGGTCGCGCTTGGATGTCGGCGCCCAGCGCGAGGCGTAGCTCATGGAGGGCGAGGAATCGCGCCACAGCCACACGCTTTCGGCGGCCTCCCACTCGTTCTCGCGAATGAAGTAATGCCGCGACTTGGCCGATTGGCGCCAATCGATGAGCTGCGCGGGATCGCCCGTGCTGTAGCGGCGAAACTGCCAGAAGGTCTCGCCCGTGCCGACGCGGCGCCGTCCGTGCACGCCCTGCGCGACCGTGGACGCCACCCGCTCGGCCTCGACGAGCAGCGGCGGCAACGCGGCGCTCAGAGTCTCGGCTTGGCTGCGCAGCGCGGTCCAGCGGCTTTCTTTGCGGACGTCCCGCTCCTCCGCGTGCTGGCGCGCGCGCATAAATTGCCTCACGCGATCAGAGCCACAAGCCGCGCGATCACATCCTCGAGGGTGACGCCCTCCGCACGGGCGGCGAAGTTGAGCGCCATGCGATGCCGGAGGATGGGACCCGCAAGCGCGGTTACATCTTCGACCGAGGGCGCAAGGCGTCCCTCGATCAACGCGCGCCCGCGTGCGGCGAGCATGAAGGCTTGAGAGGCGCGCGGGCCGGGGCCCCAAGAGATGTGGCGGGCGGCCTCGGAGGCCGCTTGGCCTTCGCTTGCCGGCCTGCCTGCGCGCACAAGCTTGAGAATGGCTTCGACGATGGTTTCGCCCACGGGCATGCGGCGGAGCAGACGTTGCGCGGCCTGCAAGTCCGTCGATGAGAGCACGCACTCGGGCAGAGCCTCGTCCGCGCCCGTCGTGGCGATGAGCATGCGCCGCTCGGCCTCGAGATCGGGATAGGGCACGTCGATCTGCATGAGAAAGCGGTCGAGCTGCGCTTCGGGGAGCGGATAAGTGCCTTCCTGCTCCAGCGGGTTTTGCGTCGCGAGCACGTGGAAGGGCGCCGGCAGCTCGTGGCGCACGCCCGCCACCGTCACGTGGCGCTCCTGCATGGCTTGCAGGAGGGCCGACTGCGTGCGCGGGCTCGCGCGATTGATCTCGTCGGCCATGAGGAGCTGGCAGAACACCGGACCCTTGATGAAGCGGAAGCTCCTGCGGCCGCTCTCGCTCTCCTCCAGCACCTCCGAGCCCAAAATGTCGGCGGGCATGAGATCGGGCGTGAATTGCACGCGCTTGGACTCGAGGCCCAAGGTGACGGCGAGCGTTTCGACGAGCCGCGTCTTGGCAAGTCCCGGCACGCCGACCAAGAGCCCGTGCCCGCCCGCGAGCAGCGTCACGAGCGCCTGCTCGATGACTTCGCTCTGGCCGAAGATGGTGTGCCCGATCGCCTCGCGGACGCGGGCAAGCTTCGCCGAGAGCGCCTCGATCTCGCCGACGACGTCTCGTTCCTCTTCGTTCATGAGTTGCATGGAGCCGATTATACTCTTCTCAAATGCGCCGCGCGCGCGCGATGTTGGCGGCGAACAAGGCGAAAGCATGGCCGCGCGCGGCCTGGCCGAGACGCGGACATGGATGACCTGACGCAGAGGCTGCGGACGCGATTGAAAGAGGCGCAAAGCCCGCGCAGCGATTACGATCTCAATCCGCATTTGCGGCCCGCTTCGCCCGCGCCGCTCAAGCCCGCCGCCGTGCTCGTGCCCATCGTCCAGCGTCCGCAGGGGCTTACGCTCCTGTTGACGCGGCGCGCGGATCACCTCCCGGCGCATGGCGGCCAGGTCGGCTTTCCCGGCGGGCGCATCGAGGACGCCGACGCCTCGCCCGTCGAGGCCGCGTTGCGCGAGGCCGAGGAGGAGATCGGGCTCAAGCGCGATTACGTGGAGATCATCGGCAGGCTCGATGCCTATGAAACAGGCACGGGATTTCGTATCTCTCCGGTGGTTGCGCTGGTGCGCGAAGGGTTTTCGCTCGACATCGACGCGCGCGAGGTGGCCGAGGTGTTCGAGGTGCCGCTCGCGTTTCTGATGGAACCGCGCAACCATGAGCGCCATCGCATGGTCTGGCGCGGCAAGGAGCGCGAGTTCTACGCCATGCCCTATGACCGCCATTACATCTGGGGCGCCACCGCCGGCATGATCGTCGATCTGTACACGAAGCTTTATGGCGCCGAAGATGAAGCGCGATAGAGTGACCCCCCTCACCCAGCTCCGGGTAGGCGCGTCTTGCGACGCGCCAACCCTTCGCATCCCTCTCCCCCCGCTTTGCGGGGGGAGAGGGTAGGGTGAGGGGGGCGCTACCGTCCCTAAAAGGCTGCAAGAATGGCCGAACGCGGACACGCTCGGAAAATTGGTCTCAAGGATCAGCCGTGGATGAGCGCGCCCGAGACGAAGCGCGTGCTCGAAGCGCTCACGCGCGAGGGCGCACCGGTGCGCTTCGTCGGCGGCTGCGTGCGCAACGCGCTTCTCGGCGCGCCGGTGCAGGACATCGATATCGCGACGCCCGACGAGCCCAAGGCCGTGACGCGGCTTCTCGAAGCGGACGGCATCCGCGTCGTGCCGACGGGGCATCGAGCACGGCACGGTGACGGCCGTCATCGATCACCGTCATTTCGAGGTCACCTCGCTTCGCCGCGATGTCGCGACGGACGGGCGGCGCGCGGTCGTCGCCTTCACGCGCGACTTTGCCGAGGACGCGGCGCGGCGCGATTTCACCATCAACGCCATCTATGCCGCGCCCGACGGCACGCTGTTCGATCCCGTGGGCGGGCTCGCGGATCTCGAGGCGGGGCGCGTGCGCTTCATCGGCGAGCCGCGCCAGCGCATCGCCGAGGATTACTTGCGCATTCTTCGCTTCTTCCGCATGCACGCCTGGTATGGGCGCGGGGCCCTCGATCGTGAAGGGCTTGCAGCTTGTGCCGCGGCGGCCGACGGCTTGGCGCGCCTGTCGGCCGAGCGCGTGCAAAAGGAGCTCTTGCGGCTTTTGGAGGCGCCGGTGCCCGTGCCCGTGCTGCGCCAGATGGCGGCGGTGAATGTGCTCGCCCGCGTGTTGCCCGAGGCTGCGCATTTCGATCGCCTGGAGCGGCTGTGCGCTATCGAGTCGCGCGAAGATCTTGGCGATGACGGCGTGCGGCGGCTTGCCGCGCTGGTTGCGCTTTCCGCCGCGAGCGTGAGCGCGCTCGCGTCGCGCCTGAAACTTTCCGCGCACGACCGCGACCGGCTCGATGGCGATCTCCGCCAATCTCTCGGCGCTTGCCGCCGGAACCATGGAGAAAGAGCTCAGGCGCGCGCTTTATGCCTTGGGCTGGGAGACGTTTATCGATGTTGCTTTGCTGCGTTGGGCGGACGATCCGGAGCCCGCGCGCGACGGGCGCTGGCGCGCGCTTCTGTCCTTTGCGCAAAGCTGGCAGAAGCCCGTCTTCCCGCTTCAGGGCCGCGATGTCGTGGCGGCGGGCGTGGCGCAAGGCCCCGAGGTCGGCCGCGTGCTCGCCGAGCTCGAAGCCTGGTGGATCGCCGAGGATTTCACGCCCGACCGCGCGGCGCTGCTGGCGAAGCTCAAGACAATCCGTCCCGCCTAACGCTCGGCCCAACACAACGGCGTCGTCCCGGATGCGGTGCAGCTTACGCTCCTCGTCGCATTGATGCGCTGGGCCGCAGTCACTCGATCTCCCTCTCCCTTTGGGAGAGGGTCGGGGTGAGGGGGTCAAGGGTGCGGTGTTCATTGAGCAGTGCACCCCTCACCCGCGCGCTTGCGCGCGCGCCCTCTCCCCAAGGAGAGGGCTCTCGGAAGCAGCACGCCTCACTCACGGCCATTTCGCTTCGGGCGGCATGGAGGAGAGGATCGACTCCACGTTGCCGCCGGTCTTCAAGCCGAATTGCGTGCCGCGGTCGTAGAGGAGATTGAACTCGACATAACGCCCGCGGCGGACGAGCTGCTCCTCGCGCTCTTCCTCCGTCCACGGATCGTTCATGTGCGCGCGCACGAGCTTGGGGTAAATCTCGAGAAAGGCGCGGCCCACATCCTTCGCGAAGGCGAAATCGCGCGCGAAGTCGCCCGAGTCCAGGTGATCGAAGAAGATGCCGCCGACGCCGCGCGCCTCGCCGCGATGGGGCAGGAAGAAATACTCGTCGCACCACTTCTTGAAGCGCGGGTAATAGCTCGTATCGTGCCGCGCGCAAGCGCGCTCGAGCGCGGCGTGAAAATCCACCGTGTCCGGATGATCGGGCGTCCGATAGCGATCGAGCACGGGCGTCAAATCCGCGCCGCCGCCGAACCAGCGCTTGGTGGTCGCGATCATGCGCGTGTTCATATGAACCGCGGGCACGTGGGGATTGCGCGGATGGGCGATGAGCGAGATGCCCGACGCCCAAAAGCGCGGGTCGTCGGCGGCGCCCTGCACTTGCTTGCGAAATTCCGGCGAGAGCTCGCCGTGGACGGTCGAGACATGCACGCCCGCCTTCTCGAACACGCGCCCGCGCAGCATGGCCATGGTGCCGCCGCCTTGATCGCTCGTGCCGTTCTCGTCGAGAGTGCCGCGCGTCCAATCCTTGCGCTCGAAGCGGCCGGGCGGCAGATGGGCGGGTGCGCCCGCGTAGTCTTGCTCGATGGCCTCGAAGGCCGCGCAGATCTCGTCGCGCAAGCCTGAGAACCAGGCCGCTGCACGCTCTTTCTCTTCGGGTGTTGCGGTCATTGGGTTTCGAGACATGCCTTGCGCGTCCGAATGCGCGCGCATCTTGAACGCGCTCCTGCGCGCCGGGAAAGAGGCCCGTTTGCCGCAAGGCCTCGCCGAGGACGATGGCGGCGGCCAGCGCCACGTTGAGCGAGCGCAGGCCCGGCGCCATGGAAATGCGCAGGCGCGCGTCGGCGCAGGCGTGGACGAAATCGGGGACGCCGCCCGTCTCGCGCCCGAGCAAGAGCGTGTCGTCGCGCGCGAAAGCAAAGTCCGTGTGCGCGCCTGTCGCCTGGGTGGTGAGGAGCACGAGGCGTCCCGCCCCCGCGCCCGCCCCCGGTCCCCCCGGCGTGCGCGCGGCGAGGAAGTCGTTCCAGGAGCGGTGGCTCCGGAAGCTCGGCATGCTCGAGATAATCGAGGGCGGCGCGCCGGAACGTGCGCTCGGAGAAGGGAAAGCCGCAGGGCTCGATGATGTCGACGGGCACGTCGAGGCAGGCGCCGAGCCTCAAAAGCGTGCCGGTGTTGGGCGGAATGTCGGGCTCGAAGAGCGCCAGGCGCATCGGCGGAAAGTCCAAAAAACCTTGTCCCGTGAGCCACTTGTGCGGCATCGTGCCGCACGACCCTGGGGACCCGAGTCACTATCTTACCGCCCGCATTATAGGCCGTTCCGGCTTCGATTCGGGCGCGCGGGGGCCGTTCGTTTGCGCGCAGTTCAGCCTCAACAGGGACGCGTGGCCGGGTACGCAAGGCCGGCGTCCGGGGAGTGAAGGGTGGCGGAAGCCCAAGACCTGACACGGCGCGACTTTCTTTATGTGGCAAGCGGCGCCTTCGCCGCGATGGGCACCACCTTGGCCGTCTGGCCGTTCATCCATCAGATGAATCCCGCCGCCAACGTGCTCGCGCTCTCCACCACCGAAGTCGATCTCGCGCCCATCGAGCCGGGGCAAATCGTCACCGTCCTGTGGCAGGGCAAGCCCGTCTTCGTCCGCCACCGCACGCCCGCGGAGATCGCAGAGGCGCGCGCGGTGCCGACCGACGAGCTCATCGATCCCAAGGCGCGCAACGACAATCTCAAGGACGGCGTGCCCGCATCCGACGAAAACCGCGTGATCAAAGCAGGAATGGCTCGTGGTGGTGGGCGTGTGCACGCATCTGGGCTGCGTGCCGCTCGGCCATCAGGGCCCATTCGGCGGCTGGCTCTGCCCGTGCCACGGCTCGCAATACGACACCGCGGGCCGCGTGCGCAAAGGCCCGGCGCCCGAAAACCTCATCGTTCCGCCCTACAAATTCACCACCGACACGGCGATCCTCATCGGCTGACCGGGGAAAGCATGAGCGCGCATTCGACCTATGTGCCGAAATCGGGCTTCATGCGCTGGCTCGATCAGCGCCTGCCGCTGCCCAGGCTCGCCTATGACAGCTTCGTCGATTATCCGACGCCGAAGAACCTGAATTACTGGTGGACCTTCGGCGGCATTCTCAGCTTCGTGCTCGTCGTGATGATCGTCACGGGCGTTGTGCTCGCCATGCATTACGTCGCAAGCACCGACAAGGCCGCCGCGAGCGTCGAGCACATCATGCGCGACGTGAACTATGGCTGGCTCATCCGCTATCTGCATATGAACGGCGCCTCCATGTTCTTCCTCGCGGTCTACATCCACATTTTCCGCGGCATGTATTACGGCTCCTACAAGGCGCCGCGCGAGGTCTTGTGGATCCTGGGCGTGATCATCTACCTGCTCATGATGGCGACCGCGTTTCTGGGCTACACGCTGCCTTGGGGGCAGATGAGCTTTTGGGGCGCCACCGTCATCACCAACATTCTGTCGGCCATCCCCATTGTCGGCGGCGCTATCCAGAAATGGCTGTGGGGCGGCTTTGCCATCGGCGATCCCACGCTCAACCGCTTTTTCAGCCTGCACTATCTCTTCCCGTTCCTGATCGCGGGCGTGGTCGTGCTGCACATCTGGGCGCTGCACGTTCCCGGCAACAACAATCCGCTCGGCATCGACGTGAAGGGGCCGCAGGACACGGTGCCGTTTCATCCCTATTACACGTCGAAGGATGGTTTCGCCCTCAGCGTCTTTCTTCTGCTCTACATGGGGCTCGTCTTCTTCGCGCCGGACTATCTCGGCGAGCCCGACAACTACAATCCCGCCAATCCCTTGGTGACGCCGCCGCACATCGTGCCGGAATGGTATCTTCTGCCCTTCTACGCGATCCTGCGCTCGATCCCGGACAAGCTCATGGGCGTGATCGCGCTCTTTGCCTCGATCTTCGTGCTTTTCTTCCTGCCCTGGCTCGACACCTCGCGCGTGCGCTCGGGCCGCTTCCGGCCGCTGTTCAAGATTTTCTTCTGGCTGCTCGTCGTCGCCTGCCTCGTGTTGGGCGCGGTGGGCGCGCATCCGCCGGAAGGCGCGTGGCTGCCCATCGGCCGCGTCGCGACCGCCTACTACTTCGTCTACTTCCTCGTCATTCTGCCGGTCATCGGCTTGATCGAGCGTCCGAAGCCCTTGCCCGAAAGCATCGCCAAAGCCGTGCTGCCGCAAGGCGCTCAAGCCGCTTCGGCTGCGGCGGCCGGGTGAGCGCGCCGATGGGGGCATGGACAAACATGCGCAAATTCCCGCTGCCGCTCGCCGGCTTATTTGCGCTGCTTCTGTTCGTGCCCTCGGCGCGCGCGCTCGAAGAGGCCAAGGCGCCCGAGAAGCACGCCTGGTCTTGGCAAGGCCCCTCGGGTCACTACGATCGCGCGGCGCTCCAGCGCGGCTTTCAGGTGTTCAAGGAAGTCTGCGCGAGCTGCCATACGCTGCATTACGCGCCGTTCCGCATGCTCTCCGAGCCGGGCGGGCCCGGATTCAACGAAGAAGAAGTCAAGGTCATCGCCGCCGGGTATGAGAAGGACGTCATCGACGATGTGGGCGACTTGAAGCAAGTGCCACGCGTGCCCACCGACGCCTTTCCCGATCCGTTTCCGAACGAGCAGGCGGCGCGCGCGTCGAACAGCGGTGCATTGCCGCCCGATCTTTCGCTGATCGTGAAGGCGCGCAAAGGCGGACCCGACTACCTGTACGGTCTGCTCACGGGCTACAGCGATCCGCCGGCGGGTGTCGAGATGCGCGACGGCATGAGCTACAACCCCTATTTTTCGGGCGGACAAATCGCCATGCCGTTGCAGCTCAACGCCGATCGCGTGACTTATACCGACGGCACTGAGGCCACGCCCGAGCAGATGGCGTCCGACGTCGTGACTTTCCTCGCCTGGGCCTCCGAGCCCAAGCTCGAAGAGCGCAAGCGCCTGGGCCTCAATGTCATGGCCTATCTCGTCGTGCTTGCGGGGCTTCTCTACTTCTCGTACCGGCGCGTCTGGCGCGACCAGCACTGACACGACGATTAATCCGTACACGTCATCCCGGGCGCAGCGCGGCACGGAGCGAAGCGCCTTCCACATTAGTCCTCATCCTTCGAGACGCGCGGCGCATGCGCGCCTCGCTCCTCAGGATGAGGACTTCAAGAATAAGCCCTCATCCTGAGGAGCCCGAGCGCAGCGAGGGCGTCTCGAAGGATGAGGGCGAATTCTAACCAGAGTGCGCTGCGCCCGGGACGACGATGATTGGTCCTTTAACGTCGCTCGCTTGCCACCTATTCTAGACGACGGAGCAAGAGGCGCGCGGCATGGCACGGACCGTTCTCGGCATCATCGGCGGCAGCGGCGTCTATGACATGGACGGCCTCGAATATGCGCGCTGGCAGGCCATCGCCTCGCCTTGGGGCGAGCCGTCGGACGAATTTCTCTTCGGCGTGCTCGACGGCGTCGACGTGGTCTTCCTGCCGCGCCATGGGCGCGGCCACGTGCACTCGCCTTCGGACATCAATTACCGCGCCAATATCGATGCGCTGAAGCGCGCGGGCGTCACCGATATCATCTCCATGTCGGCCTGCGGCTCGCTGCGCGAGGATCTCGCCCCCGGCACCTTTGTCATGGTCGATCAGTTCATCGACCGCACCGTCAAGCGCGAGAAAAGCTTCTTCGGCGCGGGCTTCGTCGCCCATGTCTCGATGGCGCATCCCGTCTGCCCGCGGCTTGCGCGCGCGCTCGCGGAAGCCGCGCGTGCGGAAAGAATTCCCTGCGTCGAGGGCGGCACCTACATCGTGATGGAGGGCCCGCAATTCTCCTCGCTCGCCGAGAGCACGCTCTACCGGAGCTGGGGCTGCGACGTCATCGGCATGACCAACATGCCCGAGGCCAAGCTCGCCCGCGAGGCGGAGCTGCCTTATGCGACCGTCGCCATGGTCACGGATTACGATTGCTGGCATCCGGAGCACGACCACGTTCAGGTCGCCGATGTCATCCGCGTGCTGAACGAGAACGCGGACAAGGTGCGCAGGCTCGTCCGCCGCGTGGCGGGCAAGCTTGGGCCCGAGCGCACGCCCTCGCCGCTCGGCATCGAGCATGCGCTCGACACCGCGCTCATCACCGCGCCCGAGAAGCGCGATCCCGCGCTCATGAAGAAGCTCGACGCGGTCGCCGGCCGCGTGCTGGGGCGTGCGTGAATGGCTGACAAAGCCGCCTCATCCTTCGAGACGCCATCCTTCGCTGCGCTTCGGATGGCTCCTCAGGATGAGGTAGATTAAATGTCCTCATGCTGAGGAGCCGCCCCGAGCTGGCGAGGGGCGGCGTCTCGAAGCATGAGGACGATGTGCATACGGAGCGTATGATGGACATCCGCGAAACGATCCGCACCATTCCCGACCATCCGAAGCCCGGCATCATGTTCCGGGACATCACGACGCTGCTCGGCAATGCGCGCGCCTTCCGCCGCGCGGTGGACGAGCTCGTGCAGCCCTACGCCGGCATCCGCATCGACAAGGTGGCGGGCATCGAGGCGCGCGGATTTATTCTGGGCGGGGCGGTGGCGCATCAGCTCTCCACCGGGTTCCTGCCGGTGCGCAAGAAGGGCAAGCTGCCCTGGAAGACGATGCGCCAGGACTATGCGCTCGAATACGGCACCGACGAGGTGGAGATCCACGCGGACGCGATTTCGAAAGGCGATCAGGTGGTGATCGTGGACGATCTCGTCGCCACCGGCGGCACGGCGGAAGCCGCGATCAAGCTCATCGAGCGCGCGGGCGGCATCGTCGTGGGCTTTCCTTCGTCATCGATCTGCCCGATCTCGGCGGCGCCGACAAGCTGCGCAAGCTCGGCAAGATCGTGCGCACCCTCTGCGCGTTCGAGGGGCATTGATGTTCTCGACGAGCGACCCCCCTCCCTGGCCCTCCCCCTCAAGGGGGGAGGGGAAAAACGAGGCGCTGAAAAGCGTGCCCCCTCCCCCCCTGAGGGGGAGGGAGCGGGGGAGGGGGGAATTCAGCCGAGCGCGTGGTCTTGAGATCATGCGCATCGGCGACAAGCATTACAGAACGATCTGGCTCGATGACGACGGCGCAAGCGTGCGCATCATCGACCAGACGCTCTTGCCGCACAAATTCGAGACGCGGCGCCTCGAGACGCTCGACGACGTGGCGGAGGCGATCCGCGTCATGCGCGTGCGCGGCGCGCCGCTCATCGGCGCTGCGGCGGCCTACGGGCTTGCGCTGGCGCTGAAGCGCGATCCGTCCGACGCCGCGCTCGAGCGCGCCTATGCCCTGCTGCTGGCCACGCGGCCGACGGCGGTCAATCTCAAATGGGCGCTCGACGAGATCGTGGCCGCCGTGCGCAATCATCCGCATGGGTCGCGCGCGCGCCGTGCCTTTGCGCGCGCCGCCGCGATTTGCGACGAGGATGTGGAGACCTGCCGCAAGATCGGCGTGCACGGGCTTGCGCTCATCCGCGCGGCCGCCGAGAAAAAGAGTGGACCCGTGAACGTTCTCACCCATTGCAATGCGGGCTGGCTCGCCTGCGTCGATTGGGGCACGGCGCTGGCGCCGATCTACATGGCGCACGACGAGAAGATTCCCGGTCCATGTCTGGGTGGACGAGACGCGCCCGCGCAATCAGGGCGCGGCGCTCACGGCTTTCGAGCTCGGCGCGCACGGTGTGGCGCACACCATCATCGCCGACAATGCCGGCGGCCATCTCATGCAGCGGGGCGAAGTCGATCTCTGCATCGTCGGCACCGACCGCGTGGCGGCCAACGGCGACGTCGCGAACAAGATCGGCACCTATCTCAAGGCGCTCGCGGCGCAAGCGACAACAACGTGCCCTTCTATGTCGCGCTGCCCCACACGACCATCGATTGGACGCTTGAGCGCGGCGATCTCATCCCCATCGAGGAGCGCGGCGCGGACGAAGTGCTGAAAATCACGGGGCGGCTTCGCCGACGGCACGCTTGCCACCGTCTCGCTCGGCGCGCCGGGAAGCCCCGCTATAAATCCCGCCTTCGATGTCACGCCCGCGCGCCTCGTCACGGGGCTTATCACCGAGCGCGGTGTCGCAGCCGCGAGCCGCGCAGGCCTGCTCGCGCTTACCCCGAGCGCGCGACGTAGACTATGCAACCTCATCCTTCGAGACGCCCTCGCTGCGCTCGGGCTCCTCAGGATGAGGGGCGTTTTCTTTGGGGCCTCATCCTGAGGAGCGAGGCGCTTTAAGCGCCGAGCGTCTCGAAGGATGAGGCGTCAGGAGACGACAACTGTCCGAGCCGCGGATACGCGCTTGAATTGGCGCGCGCGCGCCGACAGAATGTCCGCGTATCTCACGCCATTCCAAGGAAAGCGCCATGAAACGTCGCCCACTCGGCAAGACCGGCCGCACCGTCTCCGCCATCGGCCTCGGCTGCATGGGCATGTCGGAATTCTACGGCCCGACCGACGAGGCCCAGTCGCTCGACGCCATGGCGGCCGCGCTCGATCTCGGCATCGATTTTTTCGATACGGCCGACATGTATGGCATCGGCGACAACGAGAAGCTCGTCGGGCGCTTTCTCAAGGGCAAGCGCGACAAGATTCGTCCTCGCGACCAAATTCGGCAATGTGCGCACGCCGGGCTCGCTTCGCCATGCGCATCGACAACTCGCCCGCCTATATCAAGAGCGCCTGCGATGCGTCGCTGAAGCGGCTCGGCATCGAGACCATCGATCTCTATTACATGCACCGCCGCAACGCGGAGATGCCGATCGAGGAGTCGGTGGGCGCCATGGCCGAGCTCGTGAAGCAGGGCAAGGTGCGCGCCCTCGGGCTTTCGGAAGTCTCGGTCGCGACGCTGCGGCGCGCGCATGCAATCCATCCGATCGCGGCCGTGCAGACGCGAATATTCCCTATGGTCGCGCGATCCCGAGAAGGGCATGCTCGAGGCTTGCCGCGCGCTCGGCATCACCTTCGTCGCTTACAGCCCGCTCGGCCGCGGCTTTCTCACCGGCATGTTCAAGTCGCCGGACTCGTTTCACGCCCGGCGATTTCCGGGGCATGCTGCCGCGCTTCCAGGGCGAGGCCTTCGCGCAGAACAAGAAGCTCGCCGATGCGCTTGGCCGAATTCGCCAAGGCGCGCACGTGTCACGCGCGGCGCAGGTGGCGCTCGCCTGGGTGCTCGCCAAGGCGCCGCACATCGTGCCCATCCCCGGCACCAGGCGCAAGCGCTATATCGAAGAGAACGCGGCGGCGGTGGACATCGCGCTGTCGAAGGACGAAGTGGCGAAGCTCGATGCCATGTTCCCGCCCGAAGCGGTCGCGGGGCTCCGCTATCCGGAGCCCGCCATGCATCACCTCGATCTCTGAGCCGCGCTGCTACTCCACCACACCGCAAGCAACGCGGGCGCCGCCGCCGCCCAAGGGCGTCGGGCTGGTCGGCATAATTGTCGCCGCCCGCATGGATCATGATGGCGTGGCCCACGACATCGGCGAGTTTCAGGCGCGGCGCGGTGACGGGCGATCGTCAGCCTTGCCCTTTCGCATCGACGTTGAGGATAGGGCAGGTCGCCCAGATGGCCCTTGCCGAACGGGCCTTCATGCATGCCCGTATTTGCGGAATCGAGATGCCCGCCGGCCTTTATGCCGGCCGTCATCTTGCCTTCCTTCTCGGCCGCGCCGCAGTCCGGGTTCTGGTGAATGTGAAAGCCGTGCACGCCCGGCGTAAGCCCCGCGAGATTGGGCGTGATGCGCAAGCCGCCTTGCGTGTCGGCGAGCGTCAGCGTGCCGAGCGAAGTCCCATCCGTTCCTTTGCCGATGACCAAGTCTTGCCGGCATCGATCGGCGGGAATGGCGGCGAACGCGAGTGCTCCGCGCGTGCTTCGGCGGCGTAATCGCCTAAAGCGAGCGTGGAAACCCCATGGAGCAATAATGCTTCGACTGCGATCCCTCGCCCGATCCGGGAGGGGACGCGAGGGGCGTGCAAGGCACTTCCCTCTCCCCTCCGGGGAGAGGGTTGGGGTGAGGCCTCGTGATCGCGCTCCAGCCTTCTAGCCGCCATGTTTCTTGAACAACGCAAGCGTGCGCTCGCGCGCGAGCTTGGCGGCTTCGGCATTGTATTGCGGGCGATGGTCGCAGCTAAAGCCGTGATCTGCGTTCTCATAGACGTAGCAGGGCACTTCGCGGATGCGCCTTCTTGATCTTCTCCACGTCGGAAAGCGGGATGCCTTTGTCCAGCGCGCCGAAGTGAAGAATGGTGGGGCATTTCGGCGTCTCGGCGAGCAAATCCTTGATTCCGGGCCGTAATAGCCCGAGACCGCGGCCAGGCCCGATGCGCGGCAGGCCGCGGCCCAGCACCACCGTGCCGCCATAGCAATAGCCGATCATGAAGACGGGCCCCGCGCCGCGCAGCCGGTCGATGCACATTTGCGTGTCCATGACCGCGTCTCGATGGGGTTCTTCGCGCGCACTTGCGCGCGCGCGCTCGAAATCCTCGCGCGGCGTGTAGCCCGTCTCGAAGTTCCGGCTCGATGCGGTCGAACAGCGCGGGCGACAGCACTTCGTAGCCGTCGGCGGCGAAGCCATCGCAACATCTCCTTGATATGGTCGTTGACGCCGAAGATCTCCTGAATGACCACGAGCCCGCCGCGGCGCTTGCCCTGTCGCCGCCACGTGATAGCAGCCGATCTCGGCCCCGTCGCCGCTCTTCATCGAAATCATGCGGCCCTTGTGGCTCATCAGCGTTCTCCCTCACGTCGCAAAGCGGAAATGCATCACGTCGCCGTCCTGGACGACATAGTCCTTGCCTTCGAGGCGCATCTTGCCCGCATCGCGCGCGCCCTGCTCGCCGCCGAGCGCCACATAGTCGTCGTAGGCGATGGTCTCGGCACGGATGAAACCCTTCTCGAAATCGGTGTGAATTGACGCCCGCGGCTTGCGGCGCCTTGGTGCCCTTCGCCACCGTCCAGGCGCGCGCTTCCTTGGGCCCGGCGGTGAAGAAGGTGACGAGATCGAGCAGAGCATAGCCCGCGCGGAGGAGCCTGTGAATGCCGGGCTCGGCAAACGAGAGCGAATCGAGAAACGCCTTTCGCTCGGCTTGCGCGGCAGCAGCGCGAGCTCGGCTTCGATCTTGGCCGCGATGAGCACGCAGCCCGCGCCCTCGGCCTTGGCGTGCGCCTCGACGCGCGCCGAATAGCGCATTGCCCGTCGCGGCCGAGGCCTCGTCGACATTGGCGATGTAGAGCAGGGGCTTCGCCGTCAAGAGATTGAGCGCGGAAAAATGCGGACGCAGCTCGTCCGCGAGTTTGCCTTGCGTGCGGGCCGACTTTCCGGCGCGCAACGCCGCGAGTGCCGCGCTCATGGCGGCGAAGGGAAGCTTCGCCTCCTTCTCGCCCGTCTTGGCGCGCTTTTCCATGTCACGATGCGCCGCTCGAGACTGTCGAGATCGGCGAGCATGAGCTCGGTCTCGATGATCTCGGCGTCGGTGATCGGATCGACGTGGCCCTCGACATGCACGACGTCCGAATCCTCGAAGCAGCGCAGCACGAGGCCGATGGCGTCCACCTCGCGGATATGGGCGAGGAACTGGTTGCCGAGCCCTTCGCCCTTCGAGGCGCCGCGCACGAGCCCCGCGATATCGACGAAGATGAGGCGCGTCGGCGATAATTTTCGGCGAGCCTGCAATCTTTGCGAGCGCTCGAGCCTGGGATCGGGCACCGGCACCTCGCCCACATTGGGCTCGATGGTCGTGAAGGGATAGTTGGCGGCCTCCGCCGCCGCGCTTTCGGTCAACGCATTGAAAAGCGTCGACTTGCCTGCGTTCGGGAATCCGACGATGCCGAGCTTGAAGCCCATGGGCTTAAGCGTCCTGCGCCGGCTTTGAGGCGCGGGCGTCTCGGGCTTCGGCGCGGGCGGGCGCGTGAGCACGGAGACGCGATTCATGAAGCGGCCCGGTCGCCCGCAGCCAGCAACGGCGCCGCATCCGCCACGGCCTCCATCACCGCGTCGCGCCAGGGCCGTTCCTCGGCAAAGAAATCGCTCAAGGCATAAGCGAGCACGAGATCCTTGTCGCCCGGATGGCCGATCCCCAAGCCGCACGCGCCAGAAGTCCGGCGCCGATATGCTGCATGATGGAGCGAACGCCGTTATGGCCCGGCCGCGCCGCCGCCCTAGCTTCACGCGCACCTTGCCTTCGGCGAGATCGAGCTCGTCGTGAAAGACGATGACTTCGGAGGGCGCGAGCTTGAGGTAGCGCATGGCCTCGCCGACCGCTTGCCCGACTCGTTCATGTACGTGGCGGGCTTTTGGAGGATGGTGCGGACCTCGCCTGAGCTCCCCTTCGGCAATCTCGCTGTGAAAGCGCTTGCGGAAGGGCGCGAAATGATGGCGCCGCGCAATCGGCGTTCGGCGGCCATGAAGCCGAAATTGTGCCGGTGGCCCGCATAGCGCGGCCCCGGATTGCCCAAGCCCACCAGCAGAATCATGCGTGCTCGCTTCTCGGTCGCGGCCTCTCATGCCATGCGTCGGCGGCGTTTGGGAAAGGATGTCTCGTGCGGCCTGGTCCGCCGTCGCCCGGGCGCCTTGCCGCATTGACCCGGCCGCCCAGATCCGATAATGAGAAGCATTCGCAGGAGATAGCCCATGGGCCGCCGTTTCGCTGTTTGCGTTTGCCGCCGCCGCCCCTGCGCGTTGGGGCTGGCCCTTTCGTCCGCCTCAGCCGCCGACATGGACGCCGAGCGCGAGCTCAACATCTATTCCGCGCGCCACTATCCGAGCGACGACGAGCTTTACCGGGGCTTCGAGAAGAAGACGGGCATCCGCGTCAATCTCATCGAGGGCGACGGCAACCAGCTCATGACGCGCCTCGTCAATGAAGGGCATTTGAGCCCGGCCGATGTCTTCATCACGGTCGATGCGGGAAATCTCTGGCGCGCCGATCAGAAGAACCTGTTCAAGCCCATTCATTCGGCGCTGCTCGAAGACGCGCATCCCCGCAAACCTGCGCCACCCGGACGGCCACTGGTTCGGCTTCACGAAGCGCGTGCGCGTGATCGCGGCGAGCAGCGCGCGCGTGCCCGAGGGCGCCATCACCACGTACCAAGATCTCGCCGATCCCAAATGGCAGGGCCGCGTCTGCATGCGCTCCTCGAGCGAGGTCTACAATCTTTCGCTCATGGGTGCGTTCATCGCGCGGCTCGGCGAAGCGAAAGCCCTGAGTTGGGCAAAGGGTGTAGTGGCGAATTTCGCCCGTCCGCCGCAGGGCGGCGACATCGAGCAGATCAAGGCGATCGCGGCGGGCGTCTGCGATCTCTCCCTCGTCAACCACTATTATTACGTGCGGCTCCTCACTTCGGCGGACAAGAACGACCGCGCGGCGGCCGATGCCGTGCGTCTTGTCTTTCCCAATCAGGCGACGACGGGCGCGCATGTGAACATCTCTGGCGCGGGCGTGCTCGCTTATGCGCCGCATCCGAAGAACGCCGTGCTCTTCCTCGAATATCTCGCGAGCGACGACGCGCAGCGCGTCTTCGCCCAAGGCAACAACGAGTTTCCGGCGGTCGCCGCCGATCTCCACAATCCGGCGCTGAAAGCGCTCGGGTCCTTCCGCGAAGATCCGCTCGCGGTCGCGGTCTATGGCGAGAACCAGCCCAAGGCGCAGGAAATCTTCGACGACGCGGGCTGGCAGTAGCGCCCGTCAAGGCAAGGGCGGCGTGGACGCACCGGGCCGCCCGCGCGCGATGGCGCGCGCCAGCAGAATAACGGGCAGGAGCGCCACGGCGACGATGACGAGCGAGACGCTCGCCGCCTCCTTGAGGCGCTCGTCGGCGGCGAGGTTGTAGGCCTCGACCGCGAGCGTGGTGAAATTGAACGGCCGCATGAGGAGCGTCGCGGGAAGCTCCTTCAGCACGTCGACGAAGACGATGAGCGCGGCCGTGAAGAGGCTGCCCGCCATGAGCGGCAGGTGCACGCGAAAGAGCGTGCCGAGCGAGCCCGCGCCCAAGACGCGCGCGGCGTCGTCCATGGAGCGCGGCAGCCGCGCAAAGCTCGCCTCCACCGTCTGCAGCGACACCGCGAGAAAGCGCACGACGCAGGCATAGACGAGCGCGATGAGCGAGCCCGTGAGCAGAAGACCCGTGGAGACGCCCGAAGTTTTCGCGCGCGAAAGAGTCGAGCGTGCGGTCGAATGCCGCGAAGGGCACGAGCACGCCCACCGCGATGATGGAGCCGGGCACCGCATAGCCGAGGCTCGCCACGGCAGTGGCGCTCCGGGTCGCGCGGCCGCCTTGGCGGCGCGTCGCGAGCGCCAGGAGAAGTGCGAGCGCGAGCGCCGCGAGCGCCGTCGCAGATGGCAAGCGTCGCGCTGTCGCCGAGCACATGGAGAAAATTCGCGCGCAGCAAGAGTCCGCCGCTCTTGACGGCGAGCGCGACGAGAAGGACCGCGGGCAGAAGAAAGCCCAAGAAGAGCGGCAGCGCGCAGGCGAGCAAGGCCAAGCCCGCGCGGATGCCTGTGAGCTCGAAAGAGGGCAGAGGGCGAAGCTGCGTCGTCGTGTGCTGAAAGCCGCGCCGCCCTCGGCTTGCGCGCTCGGCGATGAGGAGAAGCGCGACGCAGACAAGCAAGAGTGCTGCGAGCTGATTTGCGGCGAGCGGATCGCCCAAGGAGAACCAGGCGCGATAGATGCCGGTGGTGAAGGTGGGCACGCCGAAATAGGCGACCGTGCCGAAATCGGCGAGCGTTTCCATGAGCGCGAAAGCGGTGCCCGCGATGATGGCGGGACGCGCGAGCGGCAGCGCGACGCGCCAAAACGTGCTCCAAGGCCCGTGGCCCAAGCTGCGGCTCACCTCCAGCATGCTCGCGGATTGCTCGAGAAAGGAGGCGCGCGCGAGAAGGTAGACGTATGGGTAGAGCACGAGCGTGAGCATGACGGCGGCACCCGGCAGCGAGCGGATGGCGGGAAACCAATATTCGCCGACCTCAAGGCCCGTGAGTGCGCGCAGGACCGATTGCGCGGCGCCGGAAGCGTCGAGAAAGTCCGTATACGCATAAGCCATGACATAGGCGGGCACGGCGAGCGGCAGGATGAGCGCCCAGTCGAAAACACGGCGCAGCGGAAACGCGCACATGGTGGTGAGCCATGCGGATGTGACGCCGATAAGCGCCACGCCCGCGCCGACGCCGAGCACGAGAGCGCCCGTGTTGGCGAGATAGAGGGGCAGCACCGTGCGCGACAGATGCGGCCAATTGGGCGAGGCGCCGGCAAATAGATTGGCGAGCACCGAGAAGAGCGGCAGCGCCGCGAGCGCCGCCGCGGCGCATGGCGCAAAAGGTGAGCCACGCAATCCGGCTCGCGCGTCCGCCGAAGCGCGCGCGCGCCGTTGCCGTTTCTGCCAGAGGCTCGCTCATGGGGCGCGAGCTTAGCCCGCGGCCGGGAAATTCGCGCAATGTGTTGTTGGCGATTTCTCTTGGTGGGCGGCGCGCACGCTGCAAGCGCATGAGCGTGTTGCCCTGGATGCCCGAGCGCAAGCTCGGGCATGACAGGTCTTTGTTTGATGCAATGGCCTCGCACCAAACATGTGCATGTCACCCCCGGCTTCGCGCCGGGGGTCCAGGGCCAAACGCAGAAGCGTAAGTGGCGCGCGCGTTAACGCGGCGCGCGCCCCCCTTATCCACACCCGGAAAAACGCGCGTACAATGTCTGCATCTCTCGTCGTTGAGGGGCTGTGGTTCTAGACCGACTGCTCCATGGGACGAGAGGGCGGCACTCGCGGCACGGCCGTAACGCGACCGTGACTCGGGGCGGGGCCAGCGTGAGGGACCGGGCAACACGACCCGGGTCGGAGGCCACGGGCGACTGTGTCAACCTCCGGCGGGTGGAGAGGGCTGGACCGCGAAAAGCCGCGCGTGGGCGCCGTGAGGCGGCCTACAAAAAAATTAGACGCCGCTTTGCGGCGCCCCGCCCCCTCGCACAGCGAGGGGGAGGAGACAAAGCCCCCTCGTCAAAGGGGGCAGAAGACAAAGCCCCCTCGTCGGAGGGGGCAAAGAAAAAAGCAACCCGCCGGACGCAAGATCGTCGCGGCGCCGAAGCTGTTTGGGCTTGTGGATAACCCGGCAAAAGCTAGACAAAGGCGCGAAAGAAAGAGTACATTTCGAGAACGGAAGCCCATGGCCCCCGCTTTTTTGCGGGGCCGAGCGAGACCCCCGATGGCGCCTCCTCATCCCGATCCGAGCCCGAAGCTCACCCCAAGTCCCATCGCGACGCGCATCTGGGACATGAAGTACCGGCTGAAGGCGCTGGACGGCACGATCCTCGACCGCACGGTGGAGGACACTTGGCGGCGCGTGGCCAAGGCCGCCGCCGAGCCCGAGGCGCCCGAAGCGCGCGCGCACTGGGCCGAGCGTTTCTACGAGGCCATGGACGGATTCCGCTTCCTGCCCGCGGGCCGCATCTTGGCCGGCGCCGGGACCGGCCGCACCGTCACGCTCTTCAACTGCTTCGTCATGGGCCGCATCGAAGACGACATGCGGAGCATCTTCGAGAGCCTGAAGGAAGCCGCCTTGACCATGCAGCGCGGCGGCGGCGTGGGCTTCGATTTCTCGACGCTGCGCCCCAAGGACGCGCCCGTTCGCGGCATCGGCGCGGTGGCCTCGGGGCCGCTGTCTTTCATGGATGTGTGGGACTCCATGTGCCGCACCATCATGTCGGCCGGCCACCGCCGCGGCGCCATGATGGGCACGCTCTCCTGCAGCCATCCGGACATCGAGGCCTTCATCGACGTCAAGCGCGATCCCTCTCTCCTGCGCATGTTCAATCTTTCGGTGCTCGTCACCGACGCCTTCATGGAGGCGGTCGAGAAGGACCGGCCCTGGGAGTTGAGCTTCGAAGGCACCGTCTACAAGACAGTGAGCGCGCGCGCGCTGTTCGAGCGCATCATGCACGCGACCTACGATTACGCCGAGCCGGGCGTCGTCTTCATCGATCGCATCAACCGGCTGAACAATCTCTATTACTGCGAGACCATCAGCGCGACCAATCCCTGCGTCCCCGCCGATACATGGGTGACGACGGCCGAGGGGCCGCGGCAGGTGGCAGAGTTGATCGGTCGCTCGTTTCGCGCCGTCGTCGACGGTGCCTGCCACGAGAGCGCCGGCGAGGGCTTCTTCGCCACCGGCGTCAGGCCACTCCTGCGGCTCGTCACGCGCGAAGGCCATGTTCTTCGCCTCACGTCAAATCATCGCGTGCGCAAGCTCGACAGGCGCACGAGATGGTCCGCCGACACGGCATGGGTCGAGGCCGGCGCTCTTAATCCGGGCGATGAGATCGTCCTGCACGACCACGGCGACTTGGCGCTCTGGGGCGATCCCGTGCAGGCAGAAGCGGACGAAGCCGAAGGCTACCTGCTCGGGCTTCTCATCGGTGACGGAACGCTCAAGGCCGACAAGGCCGTCTTGAGCGTGTGGACGCCTGCGGCGGTGGTCAACGGAGACCCGGTGTCGGGCGTCGCTCCCGTCATGGAGCGCGCGCTGAAGGCTGCGCGGAGCCTGGAACACCGCGCCGATTTCGCGGGCTGGTGGCCGGTCGCAGGGCGCAACGAATGGCGGCTTTCGACGGCGGCGCTGACACGTCTTGCAAGAGCCCATGGCTTGGCACCGGGGCGGGGGCGCAAGGCGATCACCGCCACGATGGAACGGCGCTCGGCCGCCTTCCATGCCGGTTTGTTGCGCGGTCTCTTCGACACGGATGGCTCCGTGCAGGGCACGCAGCAGAAGGGTGTGAGCATCCGGCTGGCCCAGAGCGATGCGGTCTTGCTCGAAACCGTGCAGCGCATGCTGCTGCGGTTCGGCGTCGCAAGCACCATCTACGAAGACCGGCGTGCGGCGGGAATGCATCTCTTGCCGGACGGCAAAGGGGGCAGCGCGCCGTATGCCATCCGTGCGCAACACGAGCTCGTCATCAGCGGCGACAACATCGCACGCTTCGGGGCGCGCATCGGTTTTGTTGATGGCTTCAAGGCCGCCCGGCTCAGGACGGCGCTTGCGGGCTATGCGCGCAAGCTCAATCGCGAGCGCTTCGTGGCCACCATCGAGCGCATCGAGTCCGACGGGGAGGAGAGCGGTTTACGACGTCTCGATTCCCGGCGTGAACGCCTTCGATGCCAACGGCTTCTTCGTCCACAATTGCGGCGAGCAGCCCCTGCCGCCCTATGGCGCGTGCCTTCTCGGCTCCATCAATCTGGCGCGGCTCGTGAAACGTCCGTTCACGGATGAAGCCGAGGTCGACGAGGCCGAGCTCGCGGCGCTCGCTGAAGTCGCGGTGCGCTTCCTCGACAATGTGATCGAGGTCTCGCCGTTCCCGCTCGACGCCCAGCGCCAGGAGGCGCAGGCCAAGCGCCGCCTCGGCTTGGGCGTCACGGGGCTCGCCGACGCGCTCATCATGTGCCGCGTGCGCTATGGCGGACCCGAGTCGCGCGCGTTGACGGGGCGCTGGCTCAAGACGATCGAGCGCGCGGCTTATCTCGCCTCGACCAAGCTCGCGGCCGAGAAAGGCGCCTTTCCGCTCTTCGACGCGGACGCTTATCTCGCGGGCGAGACCGTCAAGAGGCTCGACGCCGAGCTGCGTCAGGCGATCGCGGCGCACGGCATCCGCAATGGGCTTCTCACCTCCATCGCGCCCACCGGCACCATCTCGCTCTTCGCCGACAATGTCTCCTCAGGCATCGAGCCGCCCTTCAGCTTCTCCTACACGCGCCGCGTGCTCTTGCCCGACGGCGGCCACGAGGAAGACGAGGTCGAGGACTACGCCTTCCGGCTCTACAAGAGCCTCAAGGGTCCCGAGGCGCCCTTGCCGGATTATTTCGTCAGCACTCAGACGATCTCGCCGGACGACCACCTGTTGATCGAGGCGGCCGCGCAAGCTCACGTCGACGCCTCGATCTCCAAGACCATCAATGTGCCGGAAGGGATTTCCTTCGAGGCCTTCAAGGACGTCTATGCCAGGGCCTTCGCGCTCGGGCTCAAGGGCTGCACGACTTATCGGCCGAACAAGGTGACGGGCGCCGTGCTCGCGGTGGGACCGGCCTTGGCGCCGGCCCGCGCTCCGGTCGCCGGCCCCGGTGGCCGGACCCTTGGCGCGCGCGCCGGCGGAGGTCAGGCGCGAGGGCGAAGTGGTCTACATGACCGAGCCCTTGGCGCGGCCCGAGGTCCTTCCGGGGCGCACTTACAAGCTCCGCTGGCCCGAAACCGACCACGCGCTCTACGTCACCCTGAACGACATCGTCCAGGACGGCCGCCGCCGCCCCTTCGAGATCTTCATCAACTCCAAGAACATGGAGCACTACGCCTGGACCGTGGCGCTGACGCGCATGATCTCGGCCGTGTTCCGGCGCGGCGGCGACGTCTCCTTCGTCGTCGACGAGCTCAAGGCGGTGTTCGATCCGCGCGGCGGGCAGTGGATGGAAGGCCACTATGTGCCCTCGCTCTTGGCCGCCATCGGCAACATCATCGAGCAGCACATGATCGAGATCGGCTTTCTCGCGCCGTCGGCCGTGCCAGCGCTCGAGGCGAGCGCCGAAAAGCCGCCGCTCGTTCTGGCTGCGGGCGCGCAGCCGAGCATCCCCATGCGCTCCTGCCCGCGCTGCTTCTCGCCCGGCGTCGTGCGCCAGGAGAATTGCGACGTCTGCGTCGCCTGCGGCTATTCGAAATGCGCGTGAGCGTTTGACCACGCCCGCGAATCGCGCCTCACTCCCAAGCGTGACCGATCTTTCCCAATCGCTCTTGGACGCTGCGGGCGCGACGCGCTTTGCGACCTTTCTCGCCGATCCGCCCTGGCGCTTCCAGAACCGCACCGGAAAGATGGCGCCCGAGCACAAAAGGCTCGTCGCGCTACGCGACGCTCACGAGCGAGGAGATCGGCGCGCTGCCGGTGGCGTCGATCGCGGCCGACACGGCGCATCTTTATCTCTGGGTGCCGAACGCGCTTCTGCCGGAAGCGCTCAAGGTGATGGCGGCCTGGGGCTTCGCCTACAAGACGAACCTCGTCTGGCACAAAGTGCGCAAGGACGGCGGCTCCGACGGCCGCGGCGTCGGCTTCTATTTCCGCAACGTCACGGAGCTTTTGCTGTTCGGCGTGCGCGGCAAAAACGCGCGCACCCTGAAACCAGGCCGGCGTCAAGTTAACCTTATCGCGGCACGCAAGCGCGAGCATTCGAAGAAGCCCGACGAGCAGTACCGCGTGATCGAGGCGTGCAGCCCCGGGCCTTATCTCGAATTGTTCGCACGCGGGATCGCGCGCGGGTTGGACGAGTTGGGGCGACGAGGCGTTCGTTTACCGTCCGCGCTGGAAGACCTACGCCTACAACTCGACGCTCGATCTGTTCCGCGCCGATTAGGACTTAATCGTTTTACGCCTTCATCGTTCCGTCTGCGCGCGATCAGGCGTATGATGGTTTGCTATGCGTGCGTTGTGTCGCGTCGTCTTGCTGCTGTTCGCCCTTGCGGGTGTCTATGGCCTTTATTGGCTGTGGCTCGAGAGCGAGGTTGAGCCGCAGATTGCGGCCTGGGCCGCGGCAGGCGAAACCGAAGGCTTCTCCCTCAAGCACGGCTACGGTTAAGACATCGGGCTTTCCGCTGGCGCTGGACATCGCGCGTCGCGGCGCCCGAGCTCTGCACACCGGACGGCTGGGGCTTTCGCGGCGAGGGATTGCGCGCGCACGTCAATCCGCTGGCGCCGCGTCACATCACGCTTTGGCTCGATGGCCAGTTCGTCGTGGCGGATGGCGCTACGGGCACGTTAAGCGGCGCGGCGAAGGAAGCGCGGGCCGAATTTTCCCTCGCCAACGGCACGCCGCGCCAGCTCTCGATCGTGGTCGCCGGCTTCGTCGGCAAGGCGCGCGCCGCGGGCGCGACGCAGAGCTGGCCCGTGCGCGCAGAGCACCTCTTGCTCCGCCTCTGGGGACCCGACGAAGAACCCACGCTCGCGCCCGACGATCGCGCGCTCGCCCTTGCGGGTGAGGGGATCGTGGTGCCGGCAAGCATCGTGCCCTCGCTTGGCGACCGGATCCCGAAGCTCGCGCTCAGCGCCAAGGTGCGCGCCGCCGCGCGCGCTTGGGAAGCGGCCGGCGAGGCGGACTCCGAGCTTGCGGCCTGGATGCGCGATGGCGGCTTGATCGAGCTGACGCAACTCGGCGTCACCTGGGGCGCGCTCGACATTTTGGCGTCGGGAACGCTCGGTTTCGATCGCGTGCAAAGGCCCGAGGGCGCATTCACCCTCTTCATCGACGGTCATCGCAGACTTATTCGCCAATTCGTGGCCGACGGCAGCTTGAGGGTGGAAGAGGCCGCGCGGCTCGCGCTGGCGCTCGATCAGGCGCCCGCGTCCGGCAATGACGAACACAGGCGGCTGTCGGTGCCGGTTATGCTGCGCCAGGGCAGGTTCGTTGTCGGTCCCGTGGATGTCGGCGCGGTCAAGCCTTGGTCTTAGGCGGCGTGCCGCCGCGGCGGCCGAAATCGGGCGCGGCGGTATCCTGGCCCGCATCGATGATGCGTTTGCGGATCGCGCGCGTGCGCGTGAAGAGCTCGAAGAGGTCCTCGCCGCGGCCCCAGCGGATGGCGCGCTGCAGATAAGCGAGATCCTCGTTGAAGCGGCCGAGCACTTCGAGCACCGCCTCGCGATTGTTGAGAAACACGTCGCGCCACATGGTGGGATCGGAGGCGGCGATGCGCGTGAAGTCGCGAAAGCCGCTGGCCGAGTATTTGATCACCTCGCCTTCGGTGACGGTTTCGAGATCGGCCGCCGTGCCCACGATGTTGTAGGCGATGAGGTGGGGCAGGTGGCTCGTCACCGCGAGCACGAGGTCGTGGTGCTTGGGCTCCATGACGTCGACGCGCGCGCCCATGGCTTCCCAGAAGGCCTTGAGCTTTTCGAGCGGCTCTGGGGCGACGCCCGGATCGGGCGTCAAGATGCACCAGCGGTTTTCGAAGAGCTCCGCGAAGCCCGACTCCGGCCCCGAATGCTCGGTGCCGGCGATCGGATGGCCGGGAATGAAATGCACATGGGCCGGCACATGGGGCGAGACGTCGCGGATCACGGCCATCTTGACCGAGCCCACATCGGTGAGGATCGCGCCCGCCGCAAGATGCGGCGCGATGCGCTCGGCGAGCGCAGCGTAGGCGCCGAGCGGCGTGCACAGCATGACGAGGTCGCAGCCCTTCACCGCCTCCGTCGCGTCGGCGTAGAGATGGTCGGCAAGCTTCAGGCGCTGGGCGGTCTTGAGCGTCGCCTCGCTGCGCGCGTGCCCCGTGATGTGGCGCGCAAGCCCGTGGCGGCGCATGGCATGCGAAAGCGAAGAGCCGATGAGCCCGAGGCCCAAGAGCGCCACGCGCTCGAAATGCGGCTTGCCGGTCACGGCCGCTTGCCCATGTATTCCGTGAGCGCCTCGATGACGCGCAGGTTCGCGTCCGCCAAGCCGACCGTGAGACGCAAACAATCGGGGAGGCCGTAATTCTCCATCCGCCGCAAGATGAGCCCGCGGGAGTCGAGAAACGCGTCGGCCTCGGCCGCCGTCTTGCCCGCGGTCTTCGGGAAGCGCAGCACGAGGAAATTGGTGACGGAGGGCGTCACCTCGATGCCGAGCTTGGCCAGCGCCTCGGCGAGCTTCGGGCGCCATTCGTTGTTGTGGGCGATGGAGCGCGCGACATGAGCCTGATCGGCGAGCGCGGCAAGGCCCGCTTCTTGCGCAGCTGTCGAGGTGTTGAACGGCACGCGGATGCGGTTCAGCATCTCCGCGACGCCGGGCGGGCAATAAGCCCAGCCAAGACGGGCTGCGGCAAGGCCATAGACCTTCGAGAATGTGCGCGTCATCACCACATTGTCGAAGCGCGAGGCGAGGACGAGGCCCGGCTCGTAGTCGTTGCGCTCGACATACTCCGCATACGCCGCATCGAGCACGAGCAGCACGTCCTGCGGCAGCCCGCGGTGCAGGCGCAGGACCTCGTCTTGCGCGAGATAAGTGCCCGTGCAATTCGGATTGGCGATGAACAGGAGGCGCACGCGCGGCTCGAGGCGGGCGAGCAAGCCGTCCACGTCAATCTTCAGAGCCGGCTCGGGCACGACGATCACGTCGGCGCCCGCGGCGCGCGCGGCGATGGGATAGGCAATGAAGCTGTGGGCGCTGTGCAGGATGGCGTCGCCCGGGCCGAGATAGGCCTGAGCCAAGAGATGCAACAACTCGTCCGAGCCCGAGCCGCAGACAATGCGCTCGCGATCGATCCCGTGCTGCTTGCCGAGCGCCGCCCGCAAGGCCGCAGAAGAGCCGTCGGGATAGATGTGCAGCCGTGCGGCCGCCGCCTCGAAGGCCTTGACGGCCTTGGGGCTCGGGCCGAAGGGCGTTTCGTTGGCGGAGAGCTTGATGGCCGGCCGGCCGTCGTGGCTCAGCGCCCGGCCGCCCACATAGGGCACGATCTTCAACACCGATGGCCGTGGCTTGGGCGCACTCACGGGAAAAATCCTTCTTTCCACCCTCGGCGGGGCGGGCCGCACCCTGCCTTGGGGGGACCTTCGCTGGCAAGTCCTTGGCGTTGGGCGCGCTCTCGCCTTATATCCACAACGCCATGACCGAGACGATCGAGAAAAGCCAGGCGGGCGGCATGACCGCGGAGACGCAGGTGGACCGGCTGGGCACGGGCCACATCATCACCTTGCCCAAGCCCCTCAGCCTCGATTCCGGCCTCACACTCGAGCCGGTCACCGTTGCCTATCAAACCTACGGCACGCTCAACGCGGCGCGCTCGAACGTCGTGCTCGTCTGCCACGCGCTGACGGGCGATCAGCATGTGGCAAGCACGCACCCCATCACGGGCAAGCCCGGCTGGTGGCATCTCATGGTCGGGCCGGGACTGCCCATCGACACCAACCGCTTCTACGTCGTCTGCGCCAATGTCATCGGCGGCTGCATGGGCACGACGGGACCGATGTCCATCAACCCGCAGACCGGCAAGCCCTATTGCCTCGCCTTTCCGGTCATCACCGTCGGCGACATGGTGCGCGCGCAAGCCATGCTGCTCGATGCCCTCGGCATCGACGACATCTTCTGCGTGCTCGGCGGCTCCATGGGGGCGATGCAGGCTCTGCAATGGCCGGCCGCTTATCCCCGGCGCGTCTTCGCGTCCGTGCCGATCGCGGGCGCGGCACGCCATTCGGCGCAGAACATCGCCTTCCACGAGGTAGGCCGCCAAGCCATTCGCGCCGATCCCGACTGGCGCGGCGGCGACTATTTGATCCATGGCACCAATCCCAAAAAAGGGCTCGCGGTGGCGCGCATGGCCGCGCACATCACCTATCTGTCGGAGACCGCGCTGCACCGGAAATTCGGGCGCAATCTGCAGGATCGCACCGCGATCTCGTATGGCTTCGACGCGGATTTCCAGATCGAGAGCTACTTGCGGCATCAAGGCATGAGTTTCGTCGATCGCTTCGATGCCAACAGCTATCTCTACATCACGCGCGCCATGGACTATTTCGATCTCGCGGCCGATTTCGGGGGCGTGCTCGCCAACGCGTTCCGCGACACCAAGACGCGTTTTTGCGTCGTGTCATTCACGAGCGACTGGCTTTTTCCGACCTCGGAGAGCCGGACCATCGTGCATGCGCTCAATGCGGTGGCGGCCAATGTGAGCTTCGTCGAGATCGAGACCGACCGCGGCCACGACGCCTTCCTGCTCGACGAGCCGGAGTTTCACGCCACGCTTGCGGGCTTTCTCAATTCCGCCGCGCGCCACCGCGGGCTTGATCCGCGATGAACGCACCGCACGATCGCGCGCCGTCCGGCTTCGCCAAGGCGGACCGCCCGCTGCGCCCCGACCTTGCGATCGTGGCCGAGATGGTGCTGCCCGACACGCGCGTGCTCGATGTCGGCTGTGGCGACGGGGAGCTGCTCGCCTATTTGAGCACGATGAAGAGAGTCGACGGGCGCGGCATCGAGCTCTCCCAAGCGGGCGTCAACAGCTGCGTGGCGCGCGGTCTTTCCGTCATCCAAGGCGATGCCGACGAGGATCTCGCCGACTATCCCACCGGCGCCTTCGATTACGTGATTCTCAGTCAGACGATTCAGGCGACGCTGGCGCCCAAGCGCGTGCTCGAGAACCTCTTGCGCATCGGCACGCACGTGATCGTCTCGTTCCCGAATTTCGGCCACTGGCAGGTGCGGTCCGGACTGATGTTGTCGGGCCGCATGCCCAACACGCAGGTCCTCGACCAGCATTGGTACGAAACTCCGAACCTTCACTTCTGCACGATCCGCGACTTCATCGAGCTATCGGGCACGCTCGGCGCGAAGGTGGAACGCGCGATTGCGCTCGACCGGCGCGGTCATTCTCATGATGTGGGCGGCCGCGCGACCTTCGCCAATCTCTTCGGTGTGCAAGCCGTGTTTCTCTTGGCGCGCGGCGGCCATCACCGCGTGGGCGCATAGGCCGGCGCCGTCACGGGCGCCAACGCCCGCCTCTTGACGCGCTTGGGCGTCACCGCGAAGACGCGCTTGGTCGCCTCCACCATGATGACGCCCGATAAGCCCGGCCACAGCATGCGTCCCACATCTTCCCACCAGCCTGCCGTGCGCAAGAGATAGCGCCGCGACAAGGGCGGGAAATGGAGCGCGGCCTCGCGGCCGCCCGGTGCGAACAGGCAATCGTTGAGAAGCCGCGTGATCTGCGCGCGCGAATAAGGATGGCCATGGCCGAAAGGCGTGCGTTCGCTGCCCGCCCACAGGCCCCGCCGATGGGGCAGCACGATGAGAAGCTTTCCCTCGGGTGTCAGGACGCGCCAAATCTCGCGCAAGGATTGGCGCACGGCCTCGCTGTGCTCGAGGGCGTGGACGAGAAGCACGCGCTCGAAGCTCGCATTGGCAAGCGGCAGCTCCGTTTCCTCGCCGAGGCAGACAAGGCCTAAGTCCTCTTCGGGCCAGCGCGTGACGCCTTGCGCCGCGGGCATCAGCGCGATGGTGCGTCGCGCCTCGTCACGGAAGGGCCGAAGATAGGGGATGGCGTAGCCCAGGCCCAAGACGTCGTAGCCCGTGGCGTCCGGCCACAGCGCGCGGATCTGGCGGCGGATCATGCGCCGCGCCACTTGGCCCAAAGGCGACGCGTAGAAATCGCGAAGCTCGATGACGTCGATCGCCATCAGGCGCTCTCCGAAAACCGCGGCTTCAAGCGCCGCGCGCAGGATGTTAGTCTCATACGCACACCCCTTGCCATGCTCCCGAATGCCGATGCCGCTCGCCCTTCACCAATTCCTCTGCCGTACCGACAACTACGGCTATCTCGTCCATGTCGCGGGCGAAGGCGGCGGCGAGGGCTTGACGGCCGCCGTCGATACGCCCGACTCCAGAACGATCGATCAGGCGCTCGAAGAGACGGGCTGGCGCCTCACCCATATCCTCAACACCCACCATCATCCAGACCACGCCGGCGGTAACCTCGCCCTTAAGAGCCGTCACCACTGCACCATTATCGGCCCCCGCGCCGAACAGGGGCTCATACCCGGCATCGATCGCGCCGTGGGCGAAGGCGATATCGTCGATCTCGGCGGTCACCGCGCGCGCGTCATCGAAGTGCCCGCTCATACGCGGGGCCATATCGCCTATTGGTTCCAAGAGGACGGGCTCGCTTTCGTCGGCGACACGCTGTTCTCGCTCGGCTGCGGGCGGCTCTTCGAGGGCACGGCCGAACAGATGTGGCACTCGCTCGGCAAGCTCATGGCGCTCCCCGACGACACCCTCGTCTATTGCGGGCACGAATATACGCAGGCCAATGCGCGTTTTGCGCTCACGGTCGAGCCCGGAAACGCGGACTTGCGCAAGCGCGCGGCCGAAGTCGATCGCTTGCGTGCGGCGGGAAAGCCCACCGTGCCCTCGACCATTGGATTGGAAAAGCGCACCAATCCGTTCTTGCGCCCGACGAGCCCCGAGATTCAGAAAGTCCTGGGCCTCGAGGGTGCCGATCCTGTCACCGTGTTCGCCGAGACGCGCAAGCGCAAGGACCGGTTTTGAACGAGCGTTCGGCAGATTCATGACGGCGGAAAAGGTCATCGCGATGCTCGGCCTTAAGCCCCATCCCGAGGGCGGGCACTTTGGCGAGACGTTTCGCGACCCGCGCCTCGTGAACGGCCGCGCGGCCTCGACCGCGATCTATTATCTCCTGCGCGCGGGGGAAGAATCACGCTGGCACCGCTTGGACGTAACCGAGGTTTGGCACTGGTATGCCGGCGCGCCGCTCAAGCTCGACATCGCGGAATCCGAACGGGGTCCCGTGACATCGCATGTGCTGGGCCCCGATCTTTCAAGCGGCGCGCGGCCCCAGCTCGTCGTAGCCGCACGCGCCTGGCAAAGCGCGCGCAGTCTCGGCGCCTTCACGCTTGTCGGCTGCACCATGGCGCCGGGCTTCGAGTATGCGGGCTTCGAACTCGCCCCTAATGGCTTCACGCCCGGAGGAATGCACCGATGATCGACGATGCCCGCCGCCACAAGCGAGGCGGCATCTACTTCGAGGACTTCGAGCCGGGCCAGCTCTTCGAGCACCGGCTACGGCGGACCGTCACCGAGGCCGACAACATTCTCTTCTCCAATCTCACGCTCAATCCGCAGCCGCTGCATATCGACCGGCATTTCTGCGCGGAAGAGACCGAGTGGGGACAACCGCTCATGAATTCCCTGTTCACGCTCGGACTCCTCATCGGCATCTCGGTGAACGATCTCACCGTCGGCACCACCATCGCCAATCTCGGCATGACCGAAGTGAAATTCCCCCATCCGCTGTTCCAAGGCGACACGGTTCACTCAACGACCGAAGTCGTAAGCAAGCGCCCATCGCGCTCACGCAAGGACGCGGGCATCGTGGAATTCCACCATCGCGCCTACAATCAAAAGGACGTGCTGGTGGCCGAGTGCCGGCGTCAAGTTTTCATGAAGAAGCGCACGGCCGCGTGAGCCAGTTTTTTTCGCAAGGAAGACGGCCGAAATTCAGCCCGCGATATATTGCGCGCCGTTGACGGTGAGCGTGGCTCCCGTGATGAAGGAGGCCTTGTCGTCGGCGAGGAAGACCGCGCAGCGGGCCACGTCGTCCACTTCGCCGAGCCGGCCCACGGGAATCGTTGCGATAATGGAATTCAACACGTCCTCGCGCATGGCGGCCATCATGTCGGTGCGAACATAGCCCGGCGCGATCGCGTTCACCGTGACGCCCTTCTTCGCGCATTCGAGCGCGAGCGCTTTGGTGAAGCCGATGATGCCGGCCTTGGCCGCCGAATAATTCGTCTGGCCGACTTGGCCCTTCTGGCCGTTGATCGAGCTGATGTTGATGATGCGCCCGAAACCCCTGTCGCGCATGCCTTCGATCACCTGGCGGGACATGTTGAACATCGAGTCGAGATTGGTGCGCAAAACGTCGCGCCAAAACTCGAGCGACATCTTGTGCAGCATGGCATCGCGCGCGATGCCCGCATTGTTGACGAGAATCTCGACGGGGCCCAGGTCCGCCACGACCGCTTGCACGCCGCGTACGCAAGCATCGAAATCGCCGACATCCCATTTGTAGACGGGAATGCCCGTCTCGTTGCGGAAGCGCGCCGCCGCTTCCTCGTTGCCCGCATAATTTCCGGCGACCCGATAGCCCGCCTCCTTGAGCGCGCGCGAGATCGCCTGTCCGATGCCCCGGGTCGCCCCGGTAACCAAAGCCACGCGTGACATGTTCGACGCCTCTCCTCTCTTGGATTGCGTTCACACTTCATGAAAGGGTGGCGCGTCTCACACCCGCCGCGCGCCACGCCGAACGTTCTCGCTATGCCTCCCGCGCGACGCACCACCTTCCAATCATGCGTCGCGAGCGACGCATATGTGCGATTCCCATGCCGCCGCCGATGCACAGGGTCGCCAGGCCCTTCTTCGCCTTGCGGCGCTTCATCTCGTGCAGCAGCGTCACGAGGATGCGCGCGCCCGAGGCGCCGATGGGATGGCCGATGGCGATCGCGCCGCCGTTGACGTTCACCTTGGCGGGGTCGAGCCCCAAATCCTTGTTCACGGCGCAGGCTTGAGCCGCAAAAGCCTCGTTCGCTTCGATGAGGTCGAGGTCGGCGACGGACCAGCCGGCCTTCTTGAGCGCCGCCCGGCTCGCCGGAATGGGGCCGGAGCCCATGAGCGCCGGATCGACGCCGGCTTGCGCCCAGGAAACGATGCGCCCTAAGGGCTCGATGCCGCGCCGCTCGGCCTCCTTGTCGCTCATGAGGACGAGTGCCGCCGCGCCGTCGTTGATGCCGCTGGCATTGCCGGCGGTCACCGTGCCGTTCGTCCGGTCGAAGGCAGGCTTGAGCGCGGATAGCGCCTCCATGGTGACGCCCTTTCGCGGATACTCGTCGTCTTTGACGATCACATCACCCTTGCGCGACGGCACCGTGACGGGGACGATCTCCTCTTTGAAGCGGCCTTCGGCTTGCGCTTTCTCCGCCTTATTCTGCGAGGCGACGGCAAAGGCATCCTGCTCTTCGCGCGTGATCTGCCATTGCCGCGCCACGTTCTCGGCCGTCACGCCCATGTGATAGCCGTTGAAGATGTCCCATAGGCCGTCATGGATCATGGTGTCGACGAGTTCGGTGTTGCCCATCTTGGTGCCCGCCCTGAGGTGCACACAGTGGGGCGCCTGGCTCATGCACTCCTGGCCGCCCGCCACCACGATGGCGGAATCGCCGCTGGCGATCGCCTGAGCGCCCAGCGCCACGGTTCTCAATCCCGAGCCGCACACTTGGTTCACGAGCCAAGCCGGCACTTCCTTCGGCACGCTGGCCGCCATCGACGCCTGGCGTGCCGGGTTCATGCCGACGCCGGCCGTCAGGATCTGCCCCATGATGACTTCGGAAATCTCCTTTGGCTCCAGCCGCGCACGGCTAATCGCTTCGCCGATCGCGACAGCACCAAGCCTATGGGCGGGAAGCGACGCGAAGGCGCCGTTGAAGGAGCCGACGGCCGTGCGTGCGCCGGAGACGATCACCACTTTCGTCATCGATGTGCTCTCCTGTCGTTGAAGACCGGTACGCGCCACGGGTAAAACGCACCAGAGCCAAGATGGGCGGGACCGCCGCCGACCTCAAGATGGAGGCCCAAGACCGTCCCGAAGCGAAACGCCGCAGCGCGCCCCGGTCTATAGCGGCTTTTTCTCGGCTTGGGAGGGCGGCCTTGCAACAACCGACCTGCCAAGGCAAGAATGCCCCTCACGCGCTCACTCTGGCTGCCGATGCTACGATGTACTCACGGTCGCACGATACCACGAGCTCGGGCGCTCCATCGCCATCGGATGTGACTGAAGGAGGCCGAGCGCAAGTGAGCCGTAGAAACGTCGGATCGGACGGTCCGATCACCATCAAGAAATACGCGAACCGCCGCCTTTATAACACGGCCACCTCGAGCTACGTCACCCTCGATCATCTTTCCGAGATGGTGAAAACGGGCCACGATTTCGTCGTCTACGACGCCAAGACGGGCGAGGACATCACCCGCTCCGTTCTCACCCAAATCATTTTCGAAATGGAAGGCAAAGGCCAAAGCCTTCTGCCCATCCGTTTCTTGCGCCAGCTCATCCGCTTTTACGGCGACAGTATGCAGGCGCTCGTGCCGGGCTATCTCGACCTCAGCATGGAGGCCTTTTCGCGCAATCAGGAAGAGTTTCGCAAGCAGCTTTCCCAGGCCTTCGGCGGTGGTGCGCACGCCTTGAAGGAATTCGAAAGTCATGTGCGGAACAACATGGCCGTCTTCGAGCGGGCCATGCGCATATTCTCTCCCTTCGGTGCGCCTATGGGCCAAGCGGGCGAAGCCGAACGCAAGCCCGAGGAAAAGACGCCAGAGGCGCGTGAACGGGAGCTCGATGCCTTGAAGGAGCGCCTCGAGGCCATGCAGCGCCAACTCGACACGCTATCGGGGAAGCGCTGAGGGCTTACGCGTTGAGGCGGATACGGCTCTCGGGCACGCGCAGCCAAGACGGCTCGACTTCCGGCCGCCCGAAATAGAAGCCCTGGAGATAGTTGACGCCGAAGCCGCGCAGGATGTCCGCATCCTCGGCGCTTGCCACGCATTCGGCGACCGACTTCAGCTTGAAATTGTCGGCGAGATTGACGAGCGTGCGGACGAAGAGCTGATTGTCGCTGTTCTTGGCGAGTCCCGTGACGAAGGAGCCGTCGATCTTCACCGAGTTCGAGCTCGAACACCTGGAGATTCCGGAATGAAGTGTAGCCCGCGCCGAAGTCGTCGAGCGCGACCTTGCAGCCGAGGCTGCGCAGGTTCGAGATGAAATGCGCCGAGTATTCGAGATCGTGGAGCATGGCCGTCTCGGTGAGCTCGACGGTCAAACGGCTCGCGATATCGGTATTCGCGCGCACATGGGCGAGGAATGCCTCGAGCCAGGTGCCGTCGCTTGCGGTCATTCCAGACACATTGAGCGCAAGGTTGACGGTCGAGTGACGCTTGAGCGTGTCGACCGCGAGCTCGAGCACGCGCTGGTCGATAAGGCTGATGAGGCCCACGCGCTCCGCGACCTGGATGAATTCCGCCGCGGAAATCAGCTGACCGTCCGGCTGAATCATGCGCAAGAGGCACTCATACTGAACCACCTCGCCGGTCTTGGCGTCGACGATCGGCTGATAGGCGAGCGTGAGGCGCCGCTCGTTCAGCGCCTCGACCACTTGGTCGGCGATCGACACCATCCGTCTACGGAGGGATTCCTGATGCTCGGACGGCTCGTAAAGCCGGAACGAGTCGCGGCCGCAGCGCTTGGCGTATTCGAGGGCCTCCTCGGCGCGTATCATGGCTTCTTCGGCCGACGACGCGCCCTGGGGCACCAACACCGCGCCCGCCGACACGGTGGCGCAGACGGCGCCGAGCGGCGTCTCGATGATTGAGGCGCGAACGGCTTCGCGTATCGCGCGGGCAAATTGCACGATTTCATCCGACGAGCGGTCCACGAGCACGACACCGAGCTTGTTGCCGGCCGCCCGCCCGAGGAGATCGCCCGCGCGCAAGTGCGATACGATGCGCTGCGCGGTGGCGAGGATGACCTGGTCTGCGACATCGAATCCGTAGGTTTGATTGATGAGCGAGAGATGATCGACGGCGACCGCCAAGTAGGCGGATTGGCCGCCGCCGCTGCGGCGAAGCTCCTCGATGGCGCCCTGCAAGGCCTTTCGCAGGTTCGCGCGGTTGAGATGGCCGGTGAGCTCATCGTAGGTCGCGGAAAACCGCAAGCGCGCTTCGGTCCGCTTCGTGTCCGTGACGTCGCGCAACATTCCGACTGCGCGCGCGACCTTTCCATTCTGATCGCGCACGCGCATGCCGCGCTCTTCGATCCAGGTGACGCCGCGGTCGACCCGCTCCAAAGGATATTCCAGAGCGAAGCTGTCATTGCCCGAGGCCGGTGCCGCGAGCGTGCGCCGGCGGAGTTCGCGCATGTCCTGGCTGAGGCACGCCATCAGAGCCTGGCCCGTCTCCGGCGCTTGACCGTCCGCCGCATGGAGAAGCTCCGCCGCGTTCCCCGACCAGACGAGCTTGTCGTCCTCGGCTGTCCATTCGCAAATGGCAGAGCGCGCGCAGGCCAGCGCCAGACGCAACCGCTCGAGATCCTCGAGTGGTTGGCGGACAATGAGCTTTCGTGCGTAGGCTCGATTGGTCACGGTTGGCCTCGAGCGGATTAACGATGGCGGTGGCGTCGGCTCTTCCGTGAGTTTAAACAAGGCCAGTTAAGAAAATGAGGATTGCGGCGCTGGCGCTTAACGATGCGCGCTACGCGGAGCAATCCCGTGCGCTTGTGCCGATTCGGCACGGCACCGAATTTGCTTAAGCAAACGTATGTCGGTTGACGAGGTGCGAAAGAGCCCGCGCGTGAAGGGCGCACTTGTACCGGTCGCGTTGGCGGCGGGCTTGCGACAGACATTGCCGCGACCCAATACGCTTATGGCGAGTGCGTCAGATGCCGAGCCGAATGCATGTCCGTCCGGCACATGGCGGGTTGCGACGCCGATAACGCTTCTCGTCGCCCAACTCGTGGGCACGGCATGTCACCAAGACGCCTGCTTTCACGCTGGCCGTGCCGCGCACCGCTATCGCGCCGCGCGCCGCCTTGCGAGCGAATCCACCGCCGCGGTGCAAGTCCGCGCCTAGAGCAGTTGTGCAAACGCCGCGCTAAACCACGCGAATCGCGGGCAGTCTTCCCTCAGAGTTGGTTGGCGACACCGCCCGCAAGGCCGATGTCACGTCGTGCCGAGATGATGCCAATTGTGAAGCCCGCCACAACGTCGATGAGCGTCATGCACGTGATGAGGAAGAAGGTCGAGGTCGCAAATCCCTTGAGAATAAGGAACTCGATTAGGGCAATAATGAACACGCCCATCGACAGTGCATGATTAAGAATTTCAGACCGCCCGAAACTTGCCGCCCGGATGATCTCGAGAAACAAGAAAATTAGCGCGACGATGAGCATAAGGTCGCTGCGCAGCATTTGCCATGTGTCACCGGATGCCATGTGGATCGCGAAGACCGACTTCCCGAGAAATGGCTCCATACCTGACCAATCGCCTACTAAGGATGCTCCGGCAAAGGCCAAGACATTGTAAGCGACGACCATGAGCCCAAGCAGCGGGATGAACCCCAACATTGCGACCCCCTTGTACTTTCTCGCCGGCGGCGCCGGCGCTCTTCTCAGCTTGAATAATATCACAGCCGAATAATTGCCGGTATCGGCTTCAATCCGTGGTGGGCTGGTTCTCTGGGTCTTTCTTGGGCCCTTTGCCGCCTCGCGCCGGCCGTGGCCGCGCCGCAAGTCGGCGCGCGACGAGCCCAAGACCGACCCACAGTGCGGCCACCGCCACAATCAGGAAGAAGTCCTCGGGGTTCCAACGGGTGAAAAGCGCGAGCGCGCCCGTTCCGATGAGGCTGATGAAAACGATCTTGGGCAGGATCCCGACCGCCGTGCCGATGATGAACTTCGCGCTCGATATGACGCTCGCGCCGGCGGCGACGTTGAGCACGATGAAAGGCGCAGATGGAATGTTGCGCACGAGCGCGCTGGACAAGATGCCGTGATCGGCGATGAATTGGCTCGCCTCGTTGAGACGCTGGCCGCCGTAACGCGCAAGCATGCGTTGCGCGAAGACGCGGCCCAGCGCGAAGCCGAAAAGCGCGCTCGCCATGGTGGCGATCCAGGAATAGAGGGCGCCCAGCCAGGGTCCGAACACCACAACGGTCGCAGCGATCAAAATGAATTGCGGCATGCCGATAAGGGCCAGAATCGAGAAGATCAACATCACGCCCAAGGAGGCGAAAGGTCCGTTCGCCCACTGGCTCATGAGCGCCTCGACGCTGCCCTGGCCCTCCAAGCGCAGCAGTGCGCCACCGAATGTGTAGGCGAGGGCCAAGAGCGCGACGCCGAGAACGAACGATGTGATGATGCCGATTGCAGACCACTGTGCGTGGGTCACGCGCCGAAGGCGTGCTTTGAGCCCCGAAAGCAACGGCATGTCCATGCGATCACAGCTCCGCGACATCGCCCGGCAGACGGCACCGTCGCATCAGCCAGATGACGCCGATGAGATCGGCGAGCGCATCGGCAAGCCTGCCCCAAAGACCGTAATGCGATTGACCGGCGCGGCGCGGACGGTGGCCTACGGTGACGAAAGCGACCTCGAGACCTTCACGCTTGACGAGCGCCGGAAGAAAGCGATGCATGTGGTCGAAATAGGGAAGCCTCATGAACGTCTCACGCGAAAATACCTTGAGGCTGCAGCCGGTGTCCTGCGTCCCGTCGTTGAGTAGCGCACGGCGCACGCGATTGGCGATACGCGATTGCAGGCGCCGGCTCAAGTTGTCCTGACGCTTGAGGCGTTGGCCCGCCACCATCCCGAGCCTGGGGTTTCGCGCAGACTCCGCGCGAAAGCAGTCGATGAGCGCCGGAATTTCGGCGGGATCGTTCTGTCCGTCGCCGTCGAGCGTCACGATCAGGGTGCCGTGCGCTGCATCCACGCCGGTGCGGATGGCTGCGCTCTGGCCGCTGTTCTTGGCGTGGCGGACGGCGCGGAGCTCGGGCACTGCGGCCCGCAGCGCTTTGAGCACGGCAGGCGTATCATCCGTGCTGCCGTCATCGACATAGACGATCTCGAAGCGCTCCCGCCCCTTAAGCGCGCGCAAAATCTCCTCGATCAGTGGACGGATGTTGTCGGCCTCGTTCTTGACCGGCACGACCACCGAAATCTCCGGGTTCAATCCTATGCTCCGCACGAATAAGAGCCCGCGCCACGGCCCTGACGCGGCTCACCGTCACCTAGCCATGGCATACCTCAAGGTGCAAGACAAAGCGGGCAGCCTGAGCTAGGCTCCGCCGCCCGCGCGCAGCGCGGCGCGGGCACGCGCCCGGGGAGACGATTGGTGTGGGAGGCTGCAGATAGGCGACCTTGGCTCGCGCTCGTCTTGTTGTGCTTGTGTCTCTACTTGCCGGGTGTCTTCACAATCCCGCCCGTAGACCGCGACGAGCCGCGCTTCGCCCAGGCCACGAAGCAAATGCTCGAAACGCGCGATTTCGTCGCGATCCGTTTTCAGGACACGCCGCGCAACAAGAAGCCCGTGGGCATTTACTGGATGCAAGCGGCGACCGCCGCCCTCTTCAGCGGCGAGCGTCACGACCGGATCTGGGCCTACCGGCTGCCTTCATTGATCGGCGCGTGCACGGCGGTGCTTCTCACCTATTGGGCGGGACTGCCGCTCTTTGGCCGCAGGGCCTCCCTCATCGGCGCCGCACTCTTCGCGTCCTGCCTTCTCCTCGGCGTCGAGGCGAGGCTCGCGAAAACGGACGCCGTGCTGCTCGCCACGATCGTCGCCGCCCAAGGGGTGTTGGCGCGTCTCTATGTCGGCGCGGCTGGCGAGCGTTCGCTTTACCTGGCGCTTGCCTTTTGGGCGGCCCTCGGTGCGGGCGTTCTCGTCAAAGGACCGATGGCGCCACTCGTCCTTGGGCTTACGGTGCTCGCGCTTGTGGCGTGGGATCGGCGTGCGGCCTGGCTCAAGGAACTTAAGCCGCTCTTGGGCGTGCCGCTCATGCTTCTTATCGTTTCGCCCTGGGCGATTGCGAGTTGGCTTGAGACCCGAGGCCATTTCTTCAGCGACGCGCTCACCGGCGACCTCTTGCCGAAGCTCTTGGGCGCGCAAGAAGCCCATGGCGCGCCGCCCGGGTTCTATCTTGTCGCAGCCGTTGTCACCTTCTGGTCGGGCGCGCTTTTTTTTCTTCCTGCAACGGTGCATGCGTTCAAGTTTCGCCATGATGCGCGCTTTCGCTTCGCGCTCGCTTGGGCGGTGCCGACATGGCTCGTGCTGGAGATCGTGCCGACCAAGCTGCCCCATTACGTGCTTCCGACATTTCCGGCGCTCGCGCTTCTCATGGGTGCGGTGATCGTCGCCAATGAGGAAAGCGTGAGCACGCCGCTCGGGCGCATTTGGGGAAAGATCGCCATCGGTCTTTGGGCTCTGACTGCCCTTGCGCTCGCCCTTGCGATTGCGCTCTTGCGTCCTTTCGTCCAAGGCGCGATGTCGGTTCTCGATTTTGGGCTTGCCTCGGTGGTCTATGCGATCGCTGCGATCACGATCTGGTACGCGCTCGAGGGGCGCCACGCCGCCGCCGCCGCCGGTGCCGTCATGTGCAGCGTCGTGCTTAGTTTAAGTCTTTTCGGACTGCTCGCGCCGCAGCTCAACTCGCTCTGGGTTTCAAAGCGGCTCGTCGAAGCGCTGCCGCGCGCGGAAGACGGTTCTTTACCGCGGCTCGGCGCGAGCGGATTCAGCGAGCCGAGCCTTGTGTTTCTCGCGGGCACGGAGACATTGCTCGCGCCGCCGCAACAGGTCGCTGCCATGATTTCCGCAAACGCCCGGCGCTGTCGCGGCGGTGGTGGAGGCCGAGCGGGCGGCATTTCTGAATGCGGCGCGGATGAGCGGGCTTCGCGTAACGAACGAAGGCCGCGTGGATGGGTTCAATTATTCCAGCGGCAAGCGCGTTTCGATCACGCTTTATCGCGCGCGCGAAGCGGTTCGCTAATGGCGCCCACGCTGCGTCACGCTCTCTTCATCATCGGCGCGATCACGGCGCTCAGGCTTGCCGCGCTTTACTTCAGCGCCGCTGATCTCGGCCCGGACGAAGCGCAATATTGGGTTTGGGCCCAAAGCCCCTCATTCGGCTACTTCTCCAAGCCGCCGCTCATCGCCTGGATCATCGCAGCGACGACGTTCGTCTGTGGCGACGGAGAGGCGTGCGTGCGGCTCGCCTCACCGCTCTTGCACGGCGCCACGGCGCTCGTCCTCTTTCTTGTCGCCCGCGCGCTCTATGATGCGCGCATCGGGCTCCTCTCGGCCTTCGCCTATCTGACGTTGCCCGGCGTGTCGCTGTCGGCCGAACTCATCACGACCGACGTTCCGCTCCTCTTCTTTTGGGCGCTTGCGCTGCTCGCGGTCGCTAAGGGCATGACGAAGCCGACCTTCGCTGCCGCGTTCCTGCTCGGAATATCCCTGGGGCTCGGGCTGCTCGCGAAATACGCCATGATGTATTTTGTGCTTTCGGCGGCGGTCGCAGCCTTCGCCCTGCCGAAGGTCAGGGAATTTCTCGTGTCTTGGCGGGGTGCTCTCGCCGGGCTCTTAGCTGCGGCAATCGTCGCGCCCAATGTGGTGTGGAACCTAACGAACGGCCTCGCCACGCTGCGGCACACGGCCGCCAATGCCGATCTCAGCGGGACCCAATTCGACGTCCGCGAGCTTGCCAAATTTCTCCTCGGTCAAGTGGGCGTTTTCGGCCCGATTTTCTTCGTGGCGCTCGCGATTGGCCTCTTCCCAACACGGCAGCCGCGCGCGGCGGCGCCAGAAGCGCAAGACAGCGAGGCGACGCGCTTTCTCGTCTGCTTCACTGTGCCAACGCTTGCCGTCGGCTGCGTCATCGCCTTCGTCAGTCGCGCGCACGCAAACTGGGCTGCACCCGCCTATGTGGCGGCAACGCCGCTCGTTCTCCATTGGCTGGTCGCGGCACGCCGCAAATTACTCTTGAGGCTTTCGCTCGCGCTCCATGTGATCGTTGCGGTGATCTTGCCGGTCGGCGCGGCCGTGCCCGCGCTCGCCGACGGATTGGGACTCGGCAACGTCATGAAGCGTTTACGCGGCTGGGACGAGCTGGGCCGCGCCGTTGCTGGACGTCTGGGGGAGCGGGCTTACACGGCCATCCTTACAGGCGACCGCGAGCTCATGGGCGAGCTCCTCTACTACGCGCAGCCGCGCCAAATTCCCGTGGTGATGTGGGACTGGCCCTGGCCGCCGCGCAACCACTATGAGATGCGCATGCGCATCGATGCCGTGTCGGGCGAGCGCGTGCTCTTCGTGAGCACATCGATGGAAATGGGCGACATCTTCAGGCGATTTAAGTCTGTGGAGCCTCTGGGCGAGGTGACCGTCGCGCTCGACCTGAAACGGTTCCGCACGACATACCTTTACGCGCTCGAAGGCTATGAGCCGCGCGCGCCCTAGCCTGATGCCTAAGCGTCTTCAGGCCGAGGCCACCACGCGCGCGATCGGCATGGCCGTTTGCGGCGACAGCACGTCACGCAGGCGTTGCGCGGCCGCATCGAGAACGAAGCCCAAGAGCTCCGGATAGCGATAACCGGACATCCCCGCCATGAGATTGAGCTTGCCGTCCCAGCACCAACCGGGATTGGGATTGACCTCCAAGAGCTTGATCTCACCCTCGGCATCGGCACGGAAGTCGAAGCGCGCATAGTCGCGGCAGCGCAAGCGCTCGAAGAGATTGCCGGAATATTCGATGAGCATGCGCTGAGTGGCTGCGGAGAGCGTCGTTTCCTTGTACTTGATCTGATTCCAGTACGCGCTTTCGGGATGCCACTTCGAATTCGTAGCCCAGGATTGGCGGCAGGCTCGGATCCAGACCGCTGTAGTCGACTTCGAGAATGGAGAGCGCGCGAAGCCCGGTATCGGGGTTACCCAAGAGCGCAACGGTGTATTCCGAGCCGTTCAAGAATTCCTGCACCAGGATGGGACGCCGGCCGACACGCTCGCGGATCTGGTCGAGCGCCGCGATCATCTCCTTAGGCGACCGGACGACGGCGTCCTTGGTGATGCCGAGACTCGAATCGCCGAAATTCGGCTTCAAGATCGCGGGGAAGGTGGACGGCAGCGTGGCTGAGATGTCCTCCTGACGGATATAGGTTTCCAGGGGCACCGGGATTTCGAGCGAGGCGGCAAGGGCGCGCACGAGTGCCTTGTCGAAGCAGGCGCCGAGACAGGCCGGCCCCGCGCCGGTATAGGGAATGCCGATGGTTTCGAGCAGTGCCGGAACGTGCAGCTCCATGAAGGCGTCGTTGTTCCAACCTTCATCGCAGAGATTGAACACGAAATCCGTGCGCTGTGACGTGAGATCGCGCTCGAGCGCCGCGTGATTGTCGAGATAGCGGAAGCGATAGCCGCGTACCTCCGAAAGCGCGTCCTTCAGCCGTGTAATCGTATCGAAGTCTTCGGCGTTGAAATGGCCGTCGCGCTTGACCTCGTCGGGCAGCCGCGGATCTCCCAAGACCACGGCGACCTCGAGCATATTGGCGCCGCGGGCGGCGCGTATCTCGCGCCGCGGCGCGGCGGCAGTGAGGAGCATGCGCCGCGCCATCATGCCGAGGTCCTGGCCCCGCTCGGACTCGGCCTCCAATACCGTGTGCTGGCGGAAGTTCTTGAAGCCGGTCTGGGTCAACAGCTCCTGGAGGCGTTCGCGGGAATAGAGCCGCTCGGCGTAGAACTGATCGGCGATTACGCCGCGCTCGTCGTGGACCACGACCTCGCGTGTGATCAGGCGCGTGCCATCGTTGGACAGTGAGCGCTCGCGACAGACGAAGTGATTTTGGTCGATCCATTCCCAGGAGCGTTTCTCGAAATGCTCACGCACCCATTGCGCGTCGGTGATGTCGAGCGCGAGGGTGCCGCCCGAACGAAGCGTCCGTGCCACGACCTCCAGAACTTGCGCATCCTCTTCTTCGGTCGCGAAATAGCCGAAGGAGTTGCCGAGAATTGTGACGCAATCCTGGCTCGTCTCCGGCACGCGGATCCTGCGCGCATCGCCTTCGAGGAAGCTCGCCGAGACGTTGGCTTCCTGGGCGCGCTTGCGGGCAAGCCTCACGAGATAGCGCGAGCGATCGACGCCGGTAATGTGGCCGAAGCCGCGGCGGGCAAGCTCGATGACGTGGCGGCCCTGGCCACAGCAGAGGTCGAGCACGCGGTCGGCGGGCGTGAGCCCCGTGGCCTCGATGAGCGCGTCGACCTCGCGCTGGGTGTTGAGGTCGTTCTCCACGACGTCGCCGTCGGTCATCAGGTAGAGCGAGTCGAACAGCTCGCGCCACCATTCCTGCGGCAGATGGAACTCGAGGTCCGCAACGGGTCCAAGGCAAGCGCGCATGCGCCCGGCCGGTCGGCGCTTGGCCAAAGCAGGCTTCTTCATCGTCGTCGATGTCCTGGGAGTAGGTGTGGGGCCGTCTCCCATTGCCCCGGTCTTCACGGTTCCATCCTCTCCGCCCCGCATGGGCGGGTGTGGGCGCGCTCGCGCTCTGGGCGTTCCCGCGTCGATCCCCGCGCCTCCCCGGCGCGGACCGACTGAGTCCACTTCCCGGTTTTGCGTTTTAGGAATTTGGTGCCGAATGTCAATTGTGAAATGCGTCGTATCTCCGGAGCGGCGAAATTAACGCGTGTCATCGTGACGCTCGAGCCACGGTGAGTAGGGCAGGGCCGGTGCGACGACACGGCCGATGACCTCTTCAGCCAGCAGCGACTCGGTGAGCGCGTCGGCCAGGATGCCGGCGAGCCGCGACTGCTCCGCGTCCCAGGCCTCCGCCGACTCGAGGACGTAGTCCGTCAGCTGAACAATCGCGCCCGCCGGCCACGGACCCGCCAGAAACGCCGAAGTGACCTTCATATGCCGCTCGAACCGTTCCTTGGCGAAGCGGCTGAGCTCTTCGTTGAGGGCGCTGACACCGGAAAGAAGGGCTCTCGTGCCCTGGGCCAAGGTCTCCATGCTGTCCGAGAACGTCGCCTTTGTCTCGGCAAAGGGCGCGAAAAAGAAAGAGGCGGGATCGAAGTCATTCATCGAGGGGTCCTAACGGCTCCGAATCAGTTGCACGAAGATATCTTCAAGATCCGACTCAATCGTTGAGAGGTCGCGAATCGCGATGCCGCAGGCGCGAACGCGCGCGAGCATGGTCTCGATTCCGACCTCGCTCGGCCGATAGTGGAGCGCGAGCGCGCCTGAGGGCTTGAGCTCGGGCCGAAAGTCGTCAAGCCCAGCCGGGACGTCCGCAAGCGGGGTCTCGGGCGTCACGAGGAGCGTCTTTTCGTCGATGCGCCGGACGAGCGCCGGCGTGGTATCGCAGGCCACGACCTCGCCCTTGTCGATAATGGCGATTCGATCGCAAAGCTCCTCGGCCTCCTCGAGATAGTGGGTGGTGAGCACGATGGTCGTGCCCTGGGCAGTGAGCCTTTTCATGTAGTTCCAGAGCTGGTGGCGCAGCTCGATGTCCACGCCCGCGGTGGGCTCGTCGAGGATGATGACGGGGGGGTTGTGCACCAGGGCCTTGCCGATGAGGAGCCGCCGTCGCATGCCGCCCGAAAGCGTGCGCGCATAGGCTTCGCCCTGGGCCGAGAGGTGCAGGGCCGCAAGGATCTCGCGTGTGCGGCGCTCCCGTTTCGGCACGCCGTAGAGGCCTGCCTGGAACTCGAGTACTTCGTAGGGCGTGAAGAACGGGTCGAGATTGAGCTCCTGCGGCACGACGCCGATCGAAGCGCGCGCGCGGCGCGGCTCCTTGTCGATGTCGTGTCCCCAGACGGACACGGTGCCGCTCGTCTTGAGGACGAGACCCGCGAGCACATTGATGAAGGTCGATTTTCCCGCGCCATTGGGACCCAAGAGGCCGAAGAACGAGCCGCGCGGGATGCAGAGATCGACGCCCTTGAGCGCCTCCTTGGGTGGCTGTGCGCCCTTGCCGCGATAGACCTTGCGCAAGCCATGGGCGGCGATGGCGTCGGTAACAGCGGTATCGGATGTCCAGGCGGGCACGGGCTCACGCACGGCCGCCACAAGCGGCGCCTCGAAGGCCGAAGCCTCGTCGCGCACGCTTACCCTGGTCACCATGGCCTCACTGGGTCGATCGAGCGATGGTCTTGCCCCTCACGCACGATGCCAGTGCCTATACCCGTTTGCGTGGGGCGGTCAATGCGACCTGACCACGATTGGCAGAGCGCACGACCTTGCCTATAACGGCACCGATGCAGCTCCCGCCGCCGGAAACCATTGTCGTCGAATCGCATCGCGTGGCCTGCGACGGCGGCGGGCCGCTCGGTCATCCGTTGGTCTATCTCGAGCTCGGCGAGGAGGGACGCGTCATGTGCCCATACTGCTCGCGCGTCTTTGTCGCGGCCGAGGCGGAAGTCAAGCCCGAGCCCGCCTAAGGCTCACTTGCTTCACACGGCCACGAAGGCTTCACTCGCCTGATGGCAAAACAAGCCACAACCAAACGCGCAGACGCAAAGCCCGCGGGGATCGCGAAGGGCGACCACGTCTATCTTATTGACGGCTCGGGCTACATCTTCCGCGCATATCACGCGTTGCCGCCGCTTACGCGCAAATCGGACGGGCTGCCCACAGGCGCGCTGCACGGCTTCTGCGCCATGCTCAACAAGCTCCTGCGCGAGACGAAGGGCACGGAGCGGCCGACGCATATCGCGGTGATCTTCGATACGGCCGAAAAGACTTTTCGCAACGACATCTACAAGGACTACAAGGCGAACCGCCCGCCACCACCCGAGGATCTCGTGCCGCAGTTCCCGCTGATGCGGGACGCCGTCCGCGCCTTCAACGTGCCCTCCATCGAGCTTGCCGGCTACGAGGCCGACGATCTCATCGCAACCTATGCCCGGGATGCGGCCGATGCCGGGGCCAAGGTGACGATTGTCTCTTCGGACAAGGACCTGATGCAGCTCGTGGGCCCCCGCATCGAAATGCTCGATACCATGAAGGGCAAGACCATCCGTGAGCCCGAGGTCAAAGAGCGCTTCGGCGTGCCGCCGGACAAGGTCATCGAGGTCCAGGCGCTCGCCGGCGATTCGACGGACAATGTTCCCGGTGTCCCCGGCATCGGCGTCAAGACGGCGGCCGAGCTCATCACGACCTTCGGCAGCCTGGACAAGCTTCTTGCGCATCTCGATGAGATCAAGCAGCCCAAACGCCGCGAAAATCTCGCCGCGCACGCCGATATGGCGAAGCTCTCCCGTAAGCTCGTCCAGCTCAAGACGGACGCGCCCGTGCCGGTGCCGCTTGAGCGAATGCCGTGTGGTCGAGCCGGACGCCAAAGCGCTGATCGGCTTTTTGCGCGCGCTCGAGTTCAACACACTGACACGCCGCGTTGCCGAGGAGCTCGGCATCGAGGACGTCAACGCCTTCACCGCGACGAGAAACTCGCCGCGGCGCCGCGCGGTGCCCGCGCCTCGGGCAAGCCCGCAGGCGAAGCGGCGCAGCGCCGGCACGCCGGGCGCGGTGCCCGAAGGACTGACAGCCCCGATCGACCGGACGAAATATCCCGCCGTCCTCACGGAGAGCGCGCTCGACGCGCTCATCGAGCGCGCGCTCGACGCGGGACTCATCGCCGTCGACACGGAGACCACGTCGCTCGATCCGATGCAGGCCGAGCTCGTCGGCGTCTCGATCGCGCTCGGTACGGGCGACGCCCATTACATTCCGGTCGGACATCGCAAGAGCGGCGCCCTCGACTTCGACGGCGCAGGCGGCGTCAAGCAACTCGAGCGCGCGAAAGCGATTGCGCGCCTAAAGCCTCTTCTCGAGCATCCGGGCGTGCTCAAGGTTGGTCAGAACATCAAATACGACATGATCGTGCTCAAGCGCCTGGGCATCGACATCGCGCCCATCGACGACACCATGCTCATGTCCTACGTGCTCGATGTCGGCCGGCACGGCCACGGCCTCGACGAGCTCGCCAAGCGCCATCTGGGCCACGCCATGCTCACCTATGACGAGGTGACGCGCGTGGGGCGCACGCAAATCTCCTTTGCCGAGGTGCCCATCGAGCGCGCGACCGAATATGGCGCGGAGGACGCCGACGCGACGCTGCGCCTGGCGCGACTGTTGAAGCCGCGACTCGTCGCCGAGCGTCTCATGACCGTCTACGAGACGCTCGAGCGCCCGCTCGTGGCGGTGCTGGTCGGGATGGAACACGCGGGCGTCAAGGTCGACCGCGCGGTGCTCGCGCGGCTTTCCGGCGACTTCGCCCAGCGCATGGCCGCGCTCGAGGATGAGGTCCATAAGCTCGCGGGCGAAAGCTTCAATATCGGCTCACCCAAGCAGCTTGGCGACATCCTGTTTAGCAAGATGGGACTCACGCCGCCCAAGAAGACGGCGACGGGCGCCGCTGCGACCGACGCCGATGTGCTGGAGACGCTCGCGGCGCAAGGCCACGACCTTCCTGCCCGCGTGCTCGACTGGCGCCAGCTCGCCAAGCTCAGAAGCACCTATACCGAGGCCTTGCCGAGCTACATTCACCCCGAGACGGGGCGCGTCCACACGAGCTATTCGCTTGCCGCGACCTCGACCGGCCGCCTCTCGTCGAGCGAGCCCAATCTGCAGAACATCCCGATTCGGACGAGCGAAGGGCGCGAGATCAGGAAGGCCTTCGTGGCGGAAGAGGGCTCCGTGCTCATGAGCGCCGACTACAGCCAGATCGAGCTGCGCGTGCTCGCCCACATGGCCAACGTGCCGGCGCTCCGGCGGGCCTTCGAAGCAGGCCACGACATCCACGCCATGACGGCGTCGCGAAATGTTCGGCGTGCCGGAGAAAGGCATGGACCCGATGATCCGGCGCCGCGCCAAGGCGATCAATTTCGGCATCATCTATGGCATCTCGGCCTTCGGCCTTGCCAATCAGCTCGGCATCGGGCGCGGCGAGGCACAGGCTTATATCGAAACTTACTTCAAGCGCTTCCCTGGCATTCGCGACTACATGGAGGAGACGAAGGCGCGTTGCCGCAAGGACGGCTACGTGCGCACGCTGTTCGGGCGGCGCATCAATTTTCCGCACATCAACTCGAAAAACCCGGCCGAGCGCGGTTTCGTCGAGCGCGCGGCCATCAATGCGCCGATCCAGGGCACGGCGGCCGACATCATCCGTCGCGCCATGATCCGCATTCCGCCCGCGCTTGCGAAGCACCGCCTCAAGACGCGGATGCTGCTGCAGGTTCACGACGAGCTGGTGTTCGAGGTCCCCGAGAAGGAGGTGGCGGAGGTGAAGGCTCTCGCGATCGACATCATGGCCAAGGCGCCGATGCCCGCTGTGGCGTTCACGGTACCGATCGTGGTCGAAGCCAAGAGCGGTCCGACCTGGGAAGCCGCGCACTAGCCATCTCGTTCACGCCGCGCCTCTCGCCTCGGCCAGGAGGCGTTGCGTCGCCTCCTCGATGCGCGCTTGAAGCTCGGCCATGAATGCCTCACGCGGAAGGCCCGGCGGGATGGGCGGCAGGAACTCGATGACGATCGTGCCAGGCCGGCGCAGCAGGGAGCGCCTCCGCCAGAAGACGCCTGAATTGAGCGCCACCGGTGTGCAGGGAACATCGAGCGCGGCATAAACTGCGGCCACTCCGGACTTGTAATTGGGCGCCGCCCCGGGTGGCCGCCGCGTTCCTTCGGGAAAGATCAGGATCTGGCGCCCTTCCTTGAGCCGCGCCACAGATTCGGTGACCAACTGCTTGAGTGCACGCGCGCCGGCGGAACGGTCGATCCAAATCATGCGCGCTTTTCGCGCGTAGGAGCCATAGAGGGGCACAAAGCGAAGCGCGCGCTTCATCACCGCGGCCGGGTCTTCCAGCAGAAGGTGAAAGACGATCGTCTCCCACATGCTCATATGCTTCGAGGCGACCAGCGCGGCCCCTCGCGGGATATGGGCGTGGCCGCGAACCTCCATCTGCGTGCCGGAAATCGTGCGCAAGCCCCACATGACGCGCGCGGCCCAGCGTCGGATGCCGCGCACAATCGTGTCGCGCGAGCCGAAAAAGAGAGCAGGGAGATAAGCGATCGTCATCGCCGCCGATAGCACCCAGAAATAGGCGGCAAAGAGGATCGAGCGCAGGACCATGGCAGCGATTGTCTGGTGCTTCAGGTTTGCCGCCTATTCAATTCTTGCGCGCGCCGCCTTGGGCGGCATCGGCGGAGGCGCCCGATGGGAAGGGACTTAAGGCTGCGATGCGTAGCCCGCTCAAGAGATATTTCGTGTATTCGGCGGCAAGAATGCGGGCGACGCCGGGATACCACCAGGGCTTGGCTTCGAGATCGCTCGGGATCACGGGATAGGGCGTGAGCCTGCAATTCGGCAACGCACGGCCGAGCTCAAGCAAGCTGCGCGGCATGTGATATTGCGCGGTGACCACGATCAGCGAGCGGAAGCCGTTGTCGTGCGCCCAGCGCGCCGTCTCCTCCGCGTTGCCAACCGTATTCCGCGCGATGCGGTCCACATCGACGCAGCAATCGAACTGATTGTTGGGGTCATCCAAAAGATGCTTCAGGTCCTCGCGCGACGTTGCTTGATGCACGCCCGAGATAAGAAGGCGCCGGCCCTTATGCGCCGAAAGAAGCGCCATGGCGGCGATCAAGCGATCCTTGCCGCCGGTGAGCGCGACAATGCCGTCCGCTTGGGGAGGCGGCTTCGTCGGCGGCTTGGGCAAGGAATCGACGAAGGCGAGAAATCCGCCGAGCCAGAGCGCGAACAAGATCGCGCCCGCAGAGGCAAGCTGCGCGCTGAGCCGCCTGCCGCGTGCAGGCCTGGTGGCGAAAAGGCGCCGTCTGTTCATCGACTGGGCTGTCCCATCGTCGACGTCGCCCCGCCGGACGGTGCGGTGAGGGCCGTCGCCGCCTCGGCGAGATCATTATAGACACAAACGGGCAAGATCTTGGCCGGAAGGCCCTGCGCTTGAGTTAAGGCTCCCTTCCCGGTCCGCACGAGAAGGCGTCTTGCGCCAACTGCGGCCGCCGCTTCGAGGTCGCGCAGCGAATCGCCGATCATCACCGTTTGGGCGGGGACCGCGTGAAACCGCTGCATGGCTTCGCGGAGCATGCCCGGTGCGGGCTTTCGGCGGGGGCCCGCGGCCCAGGGCGGATCCGTGCACACGAGGAGAAGGTCGAGGCGCGCGCCGGCGCGGGCGAGCGCGTCGCGCAAGGCATCGTGGATGCGTGCAAGCATCGCCTCGTCGATGAGGCCGCGGCCGACCACGGACTGATTCGTGACCACGGCCACGATGTGGCTCGCCTCGTTCAAGCGCGCGACGGCGGCGGCGGCGCCTGGGATCATCTGCAGCTCTCCGGGCGACTTGACGAAGTCCGCGCGCTCCTCGTTGAGCACGCCGTCACGATCCATGAGCACGAGCATGACGGTCAGGTGGTCTGGCGCAGAACGTTGAGCACGGTGAGCCGCGCCGTGATCATGGCGACGAGCGCGCAGACGACCGGCACGAGCGCAAGAAAGATGCCGTCGGTGAGAAAGATGGTCGTGCGTGGCAGGAAAAAGTCACGCTCGGGCGTCAGAAGCCCCAGGGCTACAAGCGTAAGCGCCACCGCTGCCACACCGAGAAAGCCCGCACGCAGCGCAAGCCAGAGAAAGTCGCGCTCGAACTCCCCCGCGATGAAGCCGGCCCGCGCGCCCACGAGATGCAACACTTCCACCGTCTCCTTGTTGCTGTGCAAGCCTGCGCGGGTGGCGAAGACGACGATGGCAATGGCCGCTATGGTCACGAGCACGAGGACGGCGATGCCCATCCCGCTGAGACGGCCCGCGAAGCGCATCAGGCGCTCATTCCAAGTGCGGTGGTCGTCGAGCAGCGCGCCCGGCACTTGACGGGCGAGGTCGTCGGCCAGCGCCTTGAGATCGAGCGAAGCGTCGCGCTGAAGCTCGACAGCGATGAGCCGCGGCACCGGAAAATCCGAGAGCGCAACCCCCTTACCGAGCCAAGGTTCGAGGAGGCGCTGCACTTCGGCGTCGGGAAGAGGCTTGGCCTCGGCGACGCCGGGCGTCGCACGCAACAGCGCCAGCGCGGCCGCGATCTGATCCTGCGGTTTGATGTCCGCGCGCGGTTTGATCTGCACGGTCACGGCGCCGGCAAGATCGGCGCTCCAGCTTGCCGTCGCCCGCGCGAGCATCAAATTTGCGGCCAGCGAAAGTCCCGCGAGGTAGCACATGACCGCCATCACCGCGACCAGCGGCGCGCGCTCTGCACGGTCCTTGGGAAGAAGCGAGTGTGACTCTGCCATTCGATTATGCGGGCCGCGCGACCTGTGGCTTCGCCTCGCCCGCCATCGGGCGACGCACGGGTGGCATGAAGCGCATCCGGCCGTCTTCGAGCTTGAGTTGCGGCGCCGGCACGCGCTCGACCAATGCGAGATCGTGGGTCGCAATGACGACGGTGGTGCCGATGCGGTTGAGCTCGACGAACAAACGCAAGAGCTTGAAGCCCATCTCGAGGTCGACATTGCCCGCGGGCTCGTCGGCCAAGAGGAGATCGGGCTTGGTGACCACGGCGCGCGCGATTGCGGCGCGCTGCTTCTCGCCGCCGGACAGCGTGGGCGGGCGGGCATGAATGCGATCGCCAAGGCCCACCCAGCGCAGAAGCTCGATCACGTTGTCCCGATAGGCCTCTTCACGTCCTCCCATGACACGAAGAGGAAGCGCCACGTTCTCGTAGGTCGAAAGATGGTTAATGAGGCGGAAATCCTGAAATACCACGCCAATACGCCGGCGCAGGTCGGGCAACGCGTGGGCGGGCGTGGTCGCGAGATCGTGGCCGAAGAGCGAGATCAGGCCCCGCGAGGGCCGCTGAGCAAGGAACATAAGGCGCAAAAGCGAGGTCTTGCCCGCACCCGAGGGACCGGTGAGGAAATGGAACGAGCCCGGGGCAAGCTGAAAGGTGATGTCGCGCAATACCTCGGTGCCCATGCCGTAGCGCATGCCGACATTATCGAAGCGAATCACGGCCTTATCGCTGGGCATCGAACTCCGACGGGTGAAGCGCGCCACAGAGCGTGCCACCACAAGGGATCGTAACGGTTCTGCACGGACCTGGGGAGGGCGCTCTTGCCTGCGCCATTCTTGCCTCGAATGCGTGGCCTATGCCAATAAAGCACGGGCAAGACGGGCAAGAAGCCGGCCATGATCATCGCGTGTCCCTCGTGTTCAACACGCTTCAAGCTCGACGCCGCCCGGATTCCGTCCAAGGGTGCCAAGGTGCGCTGCGCAAATTGCAGCCACGTCTGGCTGCAGCGCCCGGAGTTTGCCCCTGAGCCTCTGCCCGCACTTGAGCCTGCGCTCGCGCCAAAGCCCGCGCCCGCGCCCCGTGTGGCAGAGCCCTTCACGCCGCCCGAGCCCAGGCAAGCCGAGCCCGAGCGGCATTTCGAGTTGCCTCCGCCGCGCGCGGAGCGCGCGCGCGAACAGGTCCAGACCTTCGCGCCGAGCCGGCCCTCCTTCGCAACCGCGTCCGAAGCACTGCGGGGTTTCGGCCGATGGGCACTGCGCGCGGGGTGGGCCACCCTGCTCGCGATCGTGATTTGTGGCTTGAGTATCGGCTACTTCCTCCGCCTCGACATCGTGCGCAGCTTTCCCAAGACTGCCGCCCTCTATGGCCTCCTGGGTCTCGAGGTGAACGTCGTCGGCATCGATTTCCGTAACGTGACGACGGGGAGCGGCATCGAAAACGGCATGCCCTCCCTCCAGCTCGAAGGAGAGATCGTTAACAAGAGCGGGCATAGAGTGGCCGTGCCCGAGCTCCGTGCGAGCTTGCGGGACGCGAAGGGGCGCGAGCTTAGTCATTGGACCTTCGAAGCATTTGCCGACAGCCTGGGGCCAAGAGAGGTCAGCGCCTTCGCCAGCCCGCATGTGCCTCTTCCAGCTGGCGCAAAGGAGCTCGAGCTTAGGTTCGCGACAGCGAAATAAATCCGAGCCACGGCACGCGGGTTGCTGTGTTGGGTAGGCGGCGTGCCATTGCGGTACGCGGCTATTGGGGAGATGCCGAATATGGCGCGCATACTCGTGGCCGATGACGAGGAATCGCTCCGGCTCTTCCTTCGCCGGGCGCTCGAATTGCGCGGTCACCATGTGACGACCGTTGAAGCGGGCATTGAGGCCTTGGTAGCTCTGACGCAGGAAAAGTTCGATCTTCTCTTGAGCGACGTCGTGATGCCCGAGCTAGACGGCATCGCCCTCGCGCTCAAAGTCTCGCGCGATCACCCGAAGCTCCCCATCATCATGATGACGGGCTTCCTCTCGGCCAAGGCGCGTGCCGAGGACTTGCACGAGCTTGTCGCGCGCGTCGTCTCGAAGCCGTTCACGTTGGACGAGATCTGCCGTCACGTCGAGGAGACGCTCGCGACGCAAGACGTCGCTTGACGCTCAGAATTGTTTCAAGAGACGCTGAAGATAATCGAGCTCCTCGGCCGGGCGATTGCGCTCGCTCGCACGCCGCTCGATTTCGTCGAGAATCTCCCGTGCGCGGCGAAGCTCCATGGCTTCCGGCACTTTAACCGAGCCGCCGAAATCGGTGCCCGGCGTCGAGGTCGGACGCCCGAACGGATCGGTCGACGGCATCCCCATTCCCCGCGCTTCGCCGCCTGCCGCGCCTTGCCCCGCGCCGTTCGCAAAGGCCGATTGGGCAAGCGCCTGCGCACCGGCACGGAGCTCTTCGATCGCCTTTTTCTCGCCTTCGACCGCGTGCGGCCATTGGCTTTGCCGGAGCGCCTGATGTGCGTCGCGCATGGCGCGATCGGCGCGGCCGAAAGAGTTCCGGAATTTCTGCGCCGGCTTCTCCTAAGCCCTGCAAGAGGCCGCCGAGCGTCTGGCGCAGTTCGTTCTGGCGGTCGCCGAGCTTGCGGTTCTGCTGAGGTGCGGGTTTGCCGTCTTCACCCGAGGTCATGCTCTGGCGGAACGTGTCGTCCATGAGCCCGCGCTCTTTGCCGATAAGCTCGCTCAAAGCTTGAAGCGCATCGTTGGCAGCGGCCTCCGGCGTGCCGGGTGCGGGCCCCGAGGCAAAGTTCGTGGACAAGTTCTGCAAGACGTCGTCGAGGCCTGCCAGAAGCTCGCGCGCCGCATCGCGCGCGCCCGTCCGCGAAAGATTGCCGATGGCCTCGAGGAGCCTATCGAAGTCCGCGCGCGAAATAACGTGTGCGCCAGAGGGCAGCATGGCAGGCATACGGCCCTCGGCAAGCGCGCGCTGCGCTTCCTCTTGCAGGGTGGCGAGATAGCGATCGAGCGCATCCTTGAGCGCGCTTATGAGCCTTTCGATCTCATCCTCGGGCGCGTTCCGGGCGAGCGCATCCATGAGGTCCTTGCGCGCGGCGGACAGCGCGTCTTCGGCGCGCGCGCGATCTCCTTCCTCCAACGACACGGCGATTTGCCAGAGAAGATCGCCGGTCTCGGCGATCGCCTCTTTGTCGCTGCGCTCGGTGAGCCGCCAATAGGCCGCACGCAAACCGAGATAGAGCGAGGCGTCGGGAATGAAGCGTTCCGGCGCCAAGGTCGCGGCCTCGAGAAAGCGCGCCACTTCATGCGCGCGCGAGGGGTCTCGCCCGAGATGCTTGCGCTGCTCGATGAGCGCCCGCGCCAAGGGATCGGTGAATTGCCGCTCCGGCAGGGTGAGAGTCACGCGGGCGCTAATCCCCTCTTGGCCCGCTTCGTCCTTGGCTGCGAGCTCGAGCGTCACCGGTAGTCCCGCCCAGGCATGGGCGGTGAGGTCGACATAGGCCTGAAGCTTCGCGTCCCGCGTGCGCTGGGATGGAAGCGAGAGCGGCACCTGCACGACCTCGGCCGCGCGCGCCTCGGCATCCGCTTTGCGCAGGCGTAGCGCGACGGCCGTCACGCCGAAATCGTCCTGGACGCGGTAATCGAGGCGAAGCACGCCTTGGCGCGTCGTCCGGATAGGCTCCGTGAGCGCCACCTTGGGCGGCAAGTCGGGCTTGAGCGAGAGCGAAAAGCGCGCCAGCGTTCGCGCACCCCTGCGCACGGTGACGACGCCATCCTGGCGCAGCACCTGCTCGATGGCGAACACCCCTTCCTGCTGCGCGCTCAAGCGCTTCTCGGTCGCGCGCCGGGTGCCAGAGGGCACGAAGCTCATCCGGGGAGCGCGCTGTGCGCCATAGACGCGTACGACCAAGGTCGATCCCTGGGGTGCTCCAACCGGCGTGGGCGCAGCCGAGGCATTCGGCTCCGCACCTTCGAGCAAGAAGACCGGTGCGGCGCCGGTGTAAGCCGGCGGATTGATCCAAGCGTCGAGACGGATGGCCTGACCCGTGCCTTCGCCAAAGCCGAAGCGCAGAGATTGATCGAGCCTTTGATCCCAGTCGCGGCCCGCGACCAGCGCCCCCGTGCCCAGAACGAGCAGGACGAGGAAGCGCAGCGCGAAGGGATCGCGCCGGGAAAGCAAAGGCGCGGGTTTGGCGAGGCGCAAGTGCTCCAAGTTTTCCGCGAGCCGCGCTCGATGCGCTTGCCATAACGATTCGGAAGCAGGGTCGCCTCGACCCGCGGCAAGGCGGTCATCAAGGGCCGCGAGCGGACGATGGGAAAGCCCGCTGTCCGCCTCGAGCCTGCGCATGGCCTCCTCGCGCGAAGGAAAGCGGAATCTGCGAAATCCCTGCCACAGCGCGGCGCCCAGTGCGCAGAGGGCGACGAGCAGGAGAAGGCCGTGCAGGATGTTCGGCAGAACGGACCAGAGATCAAAGAGGCTGGCGGCGAGGACGAGCGCCACGATACCGGTCCCGGGCCACAGGCCGCGCCAGAGCTGCTCCCACAGGAGCACGAGGCGCGCACGCAGGAGCCGCGCCTTGTAGCGGGGGCGGGGATGGGGAGCCGAGGCGTTCGGTTCGGTCACGTCACGCACGCGTTCAGGGCTGCGCAAGCCAAGGCGGCAGTCTATCGAGGGCGATGATCGCGTCCAAATCGAGGCGCGGGCGGATCACGGCGAACGCGCCGCCCTTTACCAAGACCTCGGGCACGAGGGGGCGCGTGTTGTAGGTCGAGGTCTGCACAGCTCCATAAGCACCGGCGGTGAGAATCGCAACAAGCGCGCCCGGCTCGAGCGCAGGCAAGAGGCGGTCGCGGCCGAAGAGATCGGCGCTTTCGCAGACGGGACCCACGACATCGATTTGCGTGCGGGCGGCGTCCTTGGCTTCGCGCACGGGAATGATCTCGTGAAAGGCGTCGTAGAGCGCGGGGCGGATGAGATCGTTCATGCCCGCGTCGATGATGAGAAAGCGCCGCCCTTCGCCCTCCTTCGCATAGATGACGCGCGCGACGAGTATCCCCGCATTGGCGGCGATGAGACGGCCGGGCTCGGTGATGATCTGCAGCCCGAGATCGCCCACGGCCTTGCGGATGATGTTGCCGTATTCCTCCGGATGCGGAGGAAGCGGCCCTTCGCTCTCGTAGGGGACGCCCAAGCCGCCGCCCAAGTCGAGCCGCGTGATCTTGTGGCCATCCGCGCGCAGTGCGATGACCAGGTCGCGCAAATGAGCGAAGGCCGCCGCGAAAGGCTCGAGCGCGGTGATTTGGCTTCCGATATGCGCATCGACGCCGAGGATCGAGAGTCCCGGCAGCCTCGCCGCCTCGCTAAACACCGCGCGCGCGCGCCGCCAGGGAATGCCGAACTTGTTTTCGGACTTGCCGGTGGAAATCTTGGCGTGGGTCAAGGCGTCGATGTCGGGGTTGATGCGCAGCGCGACGGGCGCGCGCTTGCCTTTCGCCTGGGCGACGGACGACAAAAGCTCAAGCTCCGCCTCGGACTCGACGTTGAACTGATAGATCTCTGCATCGAGCGCCTGGCCGAGCTCGTCCTTGGTCTTGCCGACGCCCGAGAAGACGATGCGCGAAGCGGGAATGCCCGCGAGAAGCGCGCGCTTGAGCTCGCCGCCGGAGACGACATCCGCGCCCGCGCCCAGCACAGCAAGCGTCTTGACGACCGCCTGGTTGGAATTGGCCTTCAGCGAATAGCAGACAAGAGAGCCATCCGGCAGCGCGTCCTTGAAGACGCGATAATGGCGCTCGAGCGTCGCCGTGGAATAACAATAGAACGGCGTGCCCACTTTCTCCGCGATGGCGGGGATGGGCACGTCCTCCGCGTGGAGAACACCGTTCCGATAGGCGAAGTGGTGCATGCCTACAGCTTACCTCATCCTGAGGAGCCGCCGAAGGCGGCGTCTCGAAGGATGAGGAGAGATTTGAACAAGCCAACGGCAAAAAACATCCTCATGGTTCGAGACGCGAAGCTTCGCTTCGCTCCTCACCATGAGGATTCAGGACTGCTCGTACATGATCTACTGCGCAGGCGTCTGCTCCTTGTGCTTTTCCTCTTTGGGCAGCGGCTGATCGAGCGGTCCCTTCTTGCCGCAAGCCGACAGCGCGAGCGCCGCGATGAGCGCAACGACGAGCATGCGGACCGTCATGGCTTTGTCTCCTCGGAAGCAAGCCGCTTGCGCCACTCGGCGGTCTGCCGGCGCACGCTCTCGGGCGCGGTGCCGCCTTCGCTCTTGCGCGAGGCGACCGAGCGCTCGAGGCTCAGCACGCCGAAAATGGCGTCGGTGATGCGCGGCTCGATGCGCCGCATATCGGCGAGCGCGAGCTGCTCCAACGGCACGCCCTTCTTCTCGGCGAGCGCCACGAGCTGGCCCGTCGCGTGATGGGCTTGGCGGAAGGGCAGCTTCAGGTTTTGCACGAGCCAGTCGGCGAGATCGGTCGCCGTCGAATAGCCGCGCGCGGCGGCCTCGCGCAACCGCGCCTTGTCGAGCACGAGCGCTTGATCATTCCGGTCATGGCCTGCAGCGACAGCGAGAGCGTATCCAAGGCGTCGAAGGTGAGCGCCTTGTCCTCCTGCATGTCCTTGGCATAGGCGAGGGGCAGGCCCTTCATGACCGTGAGAAGTCCCATGAGCGCGCCGTTGATGCGCCCGGTCTTGGCGCGCACGAGCTCGGCCGCGTCGGGGTTGCGCTTTTGCGGCATGATGGAGGAGCCCGTCGTCCATTCGTCGGGCAGCTTCAAGAAGCCGAACTCGGCCGAGGCGAAGAGCACGATCTCCTCGGCGAGCCGCGACAGATGCATGGCGCAGATGGCCGCGGCCGAGAGTGCTTCGAGCGCGAAGTCGCGATCGGAAACGGCATCGAGCGCGTTCCGTTGCGGCCGCGCGAAGCCCAAGGCTTTCGCGGTCATGGCGCGATCGATGGGAAACGACGTGCCGGCGAGCGCCGCGGCACCCAGCGGGCATTCGTTGAGGCGCTGGCGCGCATCGGAAAAGCGCGCGCGGTCGCGCCCGAACATCTCGATATAAGCGAGCGCGTAGTGCCCGAAGGTGATGGGCTGCGCCGTCTGCAGATGGGTAAAGCCCGGCATGATGGTTTCCGCATGCGTCTCGGCCTGGCCGAGAAGCGCGCCGATCAGTGTCTTGAGCTTCCGGTCGAGATCGTCGCAGGCGTCGCGCGTGAAGAGCTTCAGATCGGTCGCTACCTGATCGTTGCGCGAGCGCGCGGTGTGCAGCCGTCCGGCCGCGGGCCCGATGAGCTCGGCAAGGCGGGCCTCGATGTTCAAGTGAATGTCCTCGTACTCGCGCCGGAAGGGGAAGCGGCCTTCGCCGATCTCGGCCGCGATCTGGTCGAGCCCTTTCAGAATGGCGTCGCCGTCCTCACGTGCGATAATGCCGGTGGCGATCAGCATGGCGCAGTGGGCGCGCGAACCCGCGAGGTCTTCCCCGGCGAGGCGCCGGTCCACGTCGATCGAGGCGTTGATCGCCTCCATCACTTCGTGGGGGCCGGACGAAAAACGCCCGCCCCACAGCTTGCTGCTCGTCATGACGGTATCCAGGGCCAGCGGAAGAACAATGACGCGAGATCAGATTGCGGGCCTCGCGATGGCCCTCCTTGCGGCCTTCGGCGGGGTATACGCCATGCTCGCGCGCCAAGACAATGCCCGGCCCGCCGAGCTCGAGCGCGACTTTCGCGTTCGCTTCGTGACCGTGGTGCCGCATCTGGCACCGGAGGCGGCATTCTTGGGGCCTGCGGGGGAGGCGCAACGGCTCTCGGATTTTCGGGGCCGCGTGGTTTTGGTCAACCTGTGGGCGTCCTGGTGCGAGCCGTGTCTCCGCGAGATGCCGGCGCTGAGCCGCCTACAAGGCAGGCTCGGTGGGGCGGATTTTCAGGTCGTGGCGGTGAATCTCGATCGCGACCCGGCCGAAGGCCGTGCTTTCCTGCGCGCGCGCGGCATCCGAAACCTTGCCTTCTATCACGACGACAAGCTGGCGCTTTTCCAAGCCCTGAACGTCCCAGGGCTACCCTTGAGCATTCTCATCGACCGGGAAGGCCGCATCATCGGACGCCTCGCCGGCCCCGCCGCTTGGGACGGCCCCGCGGCGCGCAAAGTGATCGAGGAGGCGATTGACGAGACAAGTCACGACAGAGCGGCGTCGGGTCCCTGAGCGCCGACAATCGCTTCCTTACGGTGCGTGACGCTTCAATCACAAGACTTCAAGTCGAGATATGCGTTCGAGCTCTGCGCGATGCGCCAGAAGAACCGATCTCACAGTGGCTGGTATTGTGGGGCGAAGCGAAGGCGCCGCGCGCGCCTACCCGCCCCAGGTCGTGGCAATGGCTTCGGGGTCGTCTTGGGCCGCGCGCTCGAAGGACAGGAAATCGTAATAGCCGCAGCGGCCGCCGCCCGGATAGCTGCGGCACATGGCGGGCCGCGCCTCGTAGACCGTGCAGCGGCGTTTCTCCGTGTCGAAGAAGCGGCAGACTTTGCCGAAAATCTCGTCGGCCTTGCGGCGCATGGTGTAGTCGTCGCCGTCGCGCGGGACCGTGAATTTTTTCTTGGCCTTGCGAAAGCCGATGCCGAAATGTCTCGCCAGCCGCGCGACGTCGCGCTTGGTCAGTGGAATGACGGGATAGGAGCAGCAATAGCCCGGACATTTCGCACAGTTATACATTGCCATGGCGCGCACCGAATCGCCCGCAGGAGCCGCAACGATGCAGTGTGGAGCAGGCGCCTTGCGTGAAGTCAATGCAGCGATCGGGAGCTAGAATGCGACGCGTTCCGCCAAGCCGTTCGGGGAACGACCGATGATTCGAGTGACCAAGGCCATCGTGCTCGATGAGCGCGAGATCGAGGAGCGCTTCATTCGCGCGAGCGGACCGGGCGGACAGAAGGTCAACAAGGTTTCGACCGCGGTGCAGCTTCGCTTCGACGTGCGCCGTTCGCCTTCGCTGCCGGCTGCGGTACGCGAACGCCTGGAGAAGTCTCGCCGGGCGAAGGCTCACGCGCGAGGGCGTTCTCGTCATCGCCGCGCAGCGGTACCGCACCCAGGAGAGAAACCGCGCGGATGCGCTTGAGCGGCTCGTCGATCTAATTCGCCGTGCGGCCAAACCCGTTCCGGTGCGCCGGCGCACGCGGCCCACGCGCGCCTCGCGCCTGGAACGCCTCGAAGGCAAACGCCGCCGCTCGACCGCAAAAGGCCTGCGTGCGAAGCCGCCCCTAGAGGAATAGCGTGGACTAATCGCCCGAAATGCAGTCCACGGCGCCGAACAGCGCCGCAAGCCGTTCGCGCGCCGCGGGCGGCAGAGGCGGGCCGTTGATCGCCGCCACGTTCTCGGTCAGGTGGTCGATTTTGCCGGTGCCCGTGAGCACGACGTCGATGCCGGGCTCATGCCGGCAAAAGCGATACGCGGCCTCGATGAGGCTTCCCGCATGGGCGCGGAGGAATCCCAAGGGATCGCCCGCGTCGAGCGCGCCGAGATCGAGCTGCCCCGCGGCATGAGCCTTGGCGAGCGCCTCCTTCAAGCCGCGCTCGTCGCTCAAGGCGCGGCGCACCGCGAACATGTTTTGCACGCCGATGCGCTTTTGCCGCGTGACGGGAAAGACGCGCGTTCGCGCCGATTGATTGAGCAAATTGAAGCCCACCATGACCACGTCCCACACGTCGTCCTTCAACGCCTCTTGGAGCATGGCGTGCGTCGTGTCGATGATGAAGCGTTCGGTGATCCCGAGAAAGCGGATCTTGCCTTTCGCGCGCGCCTCGAGCAGGACCGGCAGGATCACTCTGCGCGCATGGTCGAGCTCATCGACGGTCACGCCGTGCAGGCTGTAGACGTCGATGTAATCGGTGCCGAGCCGGGCGAGGCTTTGGTCCAGGCGCCGCGTGAATTCTTCGGCCGTGATGAGGGCGGAATCGGCACGATCCTGCCGAACAAGCGCCTTGCTCGAGAGGACGACCTTCTCGCGCCTTCCGCGCACGCCTTCGCCGACGATATCTTCCGTGCCGTAGACAATGGCCGTGTCGATGAAATTGATGCCGAGATCGAGCGCGCGCTTGACCACCGCGACGCTTTGCGCGCGCGAAGCGCCATAGGCTTGGCCCAAGCGGCTGTGTCCGCCGCCGCCCAAGCCCGCCACGCTCACGCGCAATCCGGTACGGCCGAGCGTTGTGTATTCCATGACGCTCTTCTAGCGCACGATTCATTCGGATTGAATGGGAACTGTCGCCCTCATCCTTCGAGACGGCGCTGGCGCGCCTCCTCAGGATGAGGGCTTATGTGATTCCTTTAACGCCCTCATCCTGAGGAGCCCGAGCGCAGCGAGGGCGTCTCGAAGGATGAGAGCGATGACTGCCGCTGGCGTCCTGCTACCTCGTCGGCACCGGGGCTTCGCCGCGATAGTCGTAGAAGCCGCGCTTGGTCTTCTGGCCGAGCCAGCCCGCCTCGACATATTTCACGAGCAGAGGACAGGGGCGGTACTTCGTGTCGGCGAGCCCGTCATGCAGCACCTGCATGATGGACAGACACGTGTCGAGACCGATGAAGTCGGCGAGCTGCAACGGCCCCATCGGATGGTTTGCGCCGAGCCGCATGGCGGTGTCGATCGCCTGCACGGTGCCCACGCCCTCATAGAGCGTGTAGACCGCCTCGTTGATCATGGGCACGAGAATGCGGTTGACGATGAAAGCCGGAAAATCCTCGGAATTGACGACGGTCTTGCCGAGTGAATTCACCACCGCCTTCACCGTCTCGAAGGTCTCGTCGTCGGTCGCGATACCGCGAATGAGCTCGACGAGCTGCATCACGGGCGCGGGGTTCATGAAATGAGCGCCCATGAAGCGTTCGGGCCTATCCGTCGTCGAGGCGAGCCGCGTGATTGAAAACGACGAAGTATTGCTGACGATGATGGCGCGGTTGTTGAGCTTGGGGCACAGCGCCTGAAAGATTTCGCGCTTGACCCGCTCGTCCTCGATCGCGGCCTCGATGGCGATGTCCACGTCGCGGAACTGGTCGAGACTGTCGGCGCGGCGAATGCGCCCCATCGCTTTCTTCTTCTCGTCTTCCGAGATTTTGCCGCGTGTGACTTGGCGCGTCATGTTGGCGTCGATTGCCGCGAGCGCGCGGGTGATTTGATCGGCCTTGACGTCGTGAAGGAGGACGTCGAAGCCCGCGAACGCGAACACATGGGCGATGCCGATGCCCATTTGGCCCGCGCCGATGACACCGACCGTTCGTATGTCCATGCTACACCTGCTTGCCCTGCTCGCTGTGGCGACCAACGCGCCCATTCCGGGGTTGCCGCCGCTTCATGAAGCTAAAGGTCGTTTGGTTCAGAATCGCTCGTTCATCCTCTGCGCGCGCCGAGCCCCTGCTTTTCGAGCTCCGCGTCCAGTTCGGGCAACGCCTGAAAGAGATCCGCGACGAGCCCGTAATCGGCGACTTGGAAGATGGGGGCTTCCTCGTCCTTGTTGATGGCGACGATGACCTTCGAGTCCTTCATGCCGGCGAGATGCTGGATCGCGCCCGAGATGCCGACCGCGATGTAAAGCTCCGGCGCCACCACCTTGCCCGTCTGGCCCACCTGGTAGTCGTTGGGGACGAAGCCCGCGTCGACCGCGGCGCGCGAGGCGCCGATCGCGGCCCCGAGCCTGTCGGCCAGGCGCTCGATGAGCTTGAAATTCTCGCCCGACTGGAGCCCGCGTCCGCCCGAGACGACGACGCGCGCCGAGGCGAGATCGGGCCGCTCGGATTTCGACAGCTCCTCGCCGACGAAGCTCGAGACGTGAGGATCGGCAACCGGCGGCACTTTCTCGATCGGCGCCTTGCCCGTGGCGCCCGCCGGTTTGAAGGCGGTGGTGCGCACCGTGATGATCTTCTTGGCGTCCTTCGACTTCACCGTCTGGAATGCGTTGCCCGCGTAGATGGGCCGCACGAAAGTGTCGGGCGCCTCGATCCCGCTGATCTCGGAGATTTGCGCCACATCGAGGAGGGCGGCCACGCGCGGCATCACGTTCTTGCCCGAGGTCGTGTTGGGCGCGAGAGCGGCGCCGTAGCGATCCATGAGCCTCACAATGAGCGCGGCCAGGGGCTCGGCGAGCTGATGCGCGTAATATGGAGCCTCGGAAAGCAGCACCTGCTCGACGCCGGCGAGCTTCGCGGCCGCCATCCGCCGCCGGGCCCGCGTTCTCGCCCGCGACCAGAACGTGGACGGGCTCGCCGAGCTTCGCCGCAGCGGTGACAGTCCGTGCCGTCGCCTCTTTGAGGCTCTTGTTGTCGTGCTCAGCAAGGACGAGGGACGGCATCAGAGGACACCCGCCTCGTTCTTCAGCTTGTCGACAAGCTCGTGGACAGACTTGACCTTGATCCCGGCCTTGCGCGGCGGCGGCTCGCTCACCTTGATGACATGCAAGCGGGGCGTCGGATCGACGCCGTAATCGGCGGGGGTTTTCTCCGCCATGGGCTTCTTCTTGGCTTTCATGATGTTGGGCAATGAGGGATAGCGCGGCTCATTCAAGCGCAAATCCGTGGTCACGACCGCGGGCAGCCTAAGGCGGATGGTCTGCAGACCGCCGTCGATCTCACGCGTCACATCGAGCGTGCCGTCGCTCTGCACGACTTTCGAGGCAAAGGTTCCTTGCGGCCAGCCGAGGAGCGCCGCGAGCATTTGTCCGACTTGGTTGCAGTCGTCGTCGATCGCCTGCTTGCCCAGAATCACGAGCCTCGGCTCTTCCTGCACGCAAATCGCCTTGAGGATCTTCGCGACCGTCAACGGCTCGGTCGGCTGATCGGTCTTGACGAGAATGCCGCGGTCGGCCCCGATGGCGAGCGCCGTGCGCAGCGTCTCCTGGGCCTGCTGCGGACCCACGGAAACCGCCACGACCTCGGTCGCCTTGCCGGCTTCCTTCAGTCGGACAGCCTCTTCCACCGCGATTTCGTCGAACGGATTCATGGACATCTTGACATTGGCTAGATCGACGCCACTGCCATCGGGCTTGACCCGGACTTTTACGTTGAAATCGACCACGCGCTTGACGGCCACCAGGACCTTCATGCCGCTCTCTCTGGCCCTGCCGCCGTCCCTTGGCGGGATACTCCGCGCGGCCCCCGCAGCGCGGCAAGAATTGTGCAATGCGGCACGGTAAGGCCGGCAACCGCGGGTGTCAATGAAGTGTCATTCGCTGCCTAGTGCTTGGGCACAACGCCTGCGCGTGGCCGAGGCATTACGCACCGGAGGCGCGGCGTCTAGCGATTCGCCCCGGGCACCCAGAGCACGTCGCCTTGGCCTTCGGCCTTGTTGGCGTATCGCGCCGCCACAAAGAGGAGATCGGAGAGGCGGTTGACGTAGCGGAGTGCGGGCCCGCCCACCGCTTCGGCACGGGCGAGCGTCACCATGCGGCGCTCGGCGCGCCGGACGATGGTGCGGGCGAGGTGAAGCGCGGCGGCCGTCGGCGTACCTCCCGGCATGACGAAGGAGGTGAGCGGCGCGAGCTCCGCGTTGAGCAAGTCGATCTCCCGCTCGAGGCGCTCGACTTGCGCATCGCTCATGCGCAGAGGCGGGCGGGGTGTGGCATCGCCTTTTTCAGGTACGCACAGATCGGCACCCAAATCGAAAAGATCGTTCTGAATGTGCGCGATCATGGCGTCGAGCGGCGGCTTTGCCGAAAGGCGGGCAAGCCCGAGCGCCGCGTTGGCTTCGTCCACGGCGCCATAAGATCTCGATGCGAAGGGCATCCTTGGACACCCGCAAGCCCGAGCCGAGCGCGGTGTCGCCCTTGTCGCCCGTTCGCGTGTAGATGCGATTGAGCCTGACCATCACGATCCGCGCGCAAGAAAGACGGCGATCAGGATGATCAGAATAGCGATCGCCTGCAGCACGACCCTGAGCTGCATGAGCTTGTTGGAATACTTCTTGGCGACTTCGCCGCCCCGGGCCATGACGACGAGACCCATGAGGAGCGAGGCCACCACCAAGGCGAGCGCCACGGCGATCAGTATGAGGAAGAACGGACCCACGAGCCTTTATAGCACGCGGTGGGCGGCCGGACATTCAGCCAGGGTTCATCCAGAGGCGCCACAGCGCAAGAAAATTGCGCCCAGGCGCCCAAAATCTCGCCATCGCCATATTTGTGCCTTTTTGCGTGTGAAAATCATGTAGCCGGGGCTAAAGCGTTGTGTCTAAGCTTTTGGTCCGTGTGCGTCGCTTAGGGGTGGGGCGACTTCCGCCGTTCGGAACTGCCACGCCTCAAAAAACGAGAGAAAAGGCCCGCCTTGGGCCGCCCCTTTTTCGGATGAGCCTGAGGCAGCGGCAAGAGTGGGACTTGCGCTAGGCGAAGTCACCGAGGAGGCGGCCATGAAAAACAGGATCGTCGACGAAGAGCTTCTCGCTGAGCTTGAAGGGTACGGCGACAGCGGGAAAGACGGCGTCTTCCAACGATTGCTCAGCGGACGTCCGCGCGGCGTGAAGGATGTCGATGCATTTCGCTTGGGCCGACGCGCGTTCCAAGTATGGCCACAATTCTTGGACGCAAAGCTTGAGGCTTACGACGACTCCATTTCAGGCCGCATTCTGGCACTCAAGACGCACGAGGCGGAACTCGATCGTCAAAAGAAAGACCCTTTTGCCTGGGGCGGACACATTGGGGCGATCGTAGTCGGCTTCCTCATTCTTGCCCTCGCTTTGCGAGTCGATTACTCGATCATTCACGAGTTTTGGTCGCGCGCATTGGCCGACGAGTTCGGCGAAGTGCCACGCTCACTGGCATCAAGTGTCTTCTTCAAGTCTGCGCAGGTTATCTTTGCTACGCTGGCATTCCATTTTTTCATCGAAATCATCGGTCCAGTGGGACGCAAGGCGTTCATCGTCTTCATCTTCACGCTCACGTTTATCATGCTCCTTGGCATCGGTATCCTCATCGCCAATCGCTGGATGCCGGCAGGCAGCCAGCTTTTCGGTATCGATCTCACACAAGCCGCGGAATCGAGCCAGGACATGCTGGCGAACATCGGCCTTGGCGCGCCGGCGGCGGACGCTGTGACAAACGCCGTTGCCTCGGGTCCGATTACGGAAAGCGACGTGAAGACCGCACAAACCCTCTTATGGCTCGGCTCACTCAGCCTCATTTTTCTCATCGTGACTGGTGTAGGAGCTTTATGTATGGGTATTGGAATTCGCGGCGTACATGGGATTTTTGGCGATGTTACTTTCGACGCGCGCCATTCCGGTTCAGCACAACTAAGCTTTCGCGCCGGCGAACAACTGCGCGTGAAGCAGACGATTGAACATTTCAGAGATCCCAAATTGCGTCACAATATCCTTCAGGGATATCTCTCCCGATTTGTCACGTCTTATCACCTGGGAATCGATCGATATGCGACCGCCTGGGGGTACTTAAGCAAACTCATGCGACGAGAGGAAAGAGCGCGGAATCGATTGGACGCGCTCAATCAATCGCTCGCCTACGTCAAGCAGAGAGTGGACCGAGGATATGGTTCGCAGGCGTCTCAGCGGCGAAGGCGCGGGAGAGGCGCTTGGCGACGAGCAGGGGTCGGAGGAGCGGCAAGAGCCGTCTATCGGCAAGAGCGGCAAGATCTTGGGCTTCCGTCGCCGCGGCGACGAGCACTCGGGGACGGACGGCTAAGGCTCGCGCGGCTGCCGCCAAGGCCATGAGACGGACATTCGCACGGCGTTACCTCGGCTTTTCCGCGGCGATGCTAGCCGCGCTCTTTTCGTTCTCGTTCGCGACGGCGGAGGGAGCGGCGAAGCCGCGCCAGCATCGTCATCGGCCTCGATCTGTCCATGAGCTTTCCCTTGGTCGACAGCGAGCAGTTCGCCAAGCGCGTGGCCGAGCGCGTTGCGCCCGCCATTCGTGACTTTCCGCCGCGCTCGCTCGTGACGTTGCGGACCTTCGGCGTCTATGATCCCGCCGCCAATCCCTTGCGCTTCGACAAGCAAATCTCGTCGATCAATCGCGCGGCGGATGTGGCGAGCGCCGTGGAGACGATCATCGCGAGCGTGCCTTCGATGGTCGCGAGCGGCAAGCTCAAGGCGCAGCCCAAGACGAATATCGTGGCCTTTCTCGAGACCATGGCTCAGAGCGTCGATTGCAAGAAAAACAAGACTGCCATCGTGCTCGTCTCGGACGGCATCGAGGACAGCGATTATGCGACGTCTTACCACGGAGAAAGCGCATTTGCCGGCACCGGCGCAAGAAGCTCTTCGAGGGTTGCGAAGACCTCCAGCTTCTTGGGTTTGGCGTGGGCGCCAACAGACCGGCGTTCACCGAGCATCTTCGCCAGGAGTGGGCGGCCTGGGCGAAAGCGCGGGCTTCAAGAATTTCAGCGGGCTTTACGATTGGTGAGCCGCGCGGCCTTGGCTTGATCCATCCACCATGTGTCGAGGATGCCGCGCTGATAGCGTGGCTGGATCGCGGCCTTCCGAATTTGTCCCAGATAGGCGATAGTGGTGGGTCGCCTTGTACCAATGCGACACCCAGTAGTGGCCGGCGCGCAGCACGCGATCGAGCGCGCGCGCCGCGGTCACGAGCTCCTCGCGCGAGCGCGCGGCGATCACCTTCTCGATCAGCGCATCAACCACGGGATCGGTGATGCCCGCGAGGTTGTTGGTCCCTTGCGCGTTCCGCCGCCTCGGAGCCGAAATAGGTGCGCAGCTCGACACCGGGCGTGAGGCCTTGGGAAAAGCGGAGCCGTCGTCACATCGAAATCGAACGCCTTGCGCCGGCGCTCATACTGCGCGGGATCGACAAGGCGCGCGGTGGCGTCGATGCCAAGTGACTTGAGCGTTTGAAGATAGGGCGCGAGGATTTCGACATCCGCGGGGATCGTCTCCGACGAACTCCAGTGCGAACGGCTTGCCTTGCGGATCGAGAAGTTTGCCGTTCACGATCTTGCAGCCCGCCGTCGGTCAAGAGCGCACGGGCCGCACGCAGATTTGCGCGATTGTTGCCCGAGCCATCCGTCACCGGCGGCACGTAAGCGGCCTCGGACACCTCTTCGGGCAACCGGTCGCGAAAGGGCGCAAGAAGCGCGAGTTCGGCCGCGCTCGGGCTTGCCCGCCGCCGCCATGTCCGAATTCTCGAAATAGGAAGCGGTGCGCTTATAGAGGCCGTAGAAGACGTTCTTGTTCAGCCATTCGAAGTCGAAGGCGAGGTCGAGCGCATGGCGGATGCGCGGGTCCTTGAGGGCGGGGCGCCTGGTATTGAGGAAATAGCCCTGCGCGCCCGAGGGCGTGTTGTCCGGCAGCGTGAGTAGCTTGACCCGGCCGTCGCGCACCGCGGGAAAATCGTATTCGGTCGCCCAAGTCTTGGAGGTGAATTCCTCGCGCAAGTCGTAGGTGCCCGAGCTGAACGCTTCGAAGCCCGCCGCCCGGTCGCGATAATATTCGTAGCGGATTCGGTCGAAGTTCCAGCGCCCGCGATTGACCGGCAAATCCTTCGCCCAATAGTCGGGCACGCGCTCATAGACGATATAGGTTCCGGCCTTGAACGGCCCCACTTTGTACGGTCCGCTGCCCAAGGGCGGGTCGAGCGTCGTTTCCTCGAAATTGTGCGTGGTGTAATAGGCCTTCGAGACGATCGGCAGCTGCGCCACGATGAGCGGCAGATCGCGCCGGTTGTCGCCTTTGAAGCGAACTTCGACCGTGTGCGCATCGCGCGCGCGGGCGGAGGCGACATCGCGCAGCGAAATGCGAATGAGCGGATGGGCCTTTTTCTTGAAGGTCAGGATGGTGAAGACGACGTCCTTGGCGGTAATCGGCGTGCCGTCGTGCCAGCGCGCCTCGGGCCGCAAATGAAAAATGACAGAAGCAGCGATCGGGCGCGACCTCGACCGATTGCGCGATGAGGCCGTAAAGCGCATCAGGCTCGTCGCCCGCGCGCACCATGAGCGGATCGAAGACGAGGCTGCCGCCCGAATCGTCGCTGAGCAGCGTCAGTCCTTCCGCGCTGTCGCCCTTGAGGATGAACGGATTGAGGCTGTTGAAGGTGGTCGTGCCCGAAATCCCCATGAGCGTCAAGCGTGCCGCCCTTGGGCGCCTTCGGGTTCACATAGTCGAAATGCGCGAAGTCCTTTGCGTATTTGAGCTCGCCGAAGGTGGAAAGCCCGTAGCTCGGCTCCGCCGCCGTGCGCCTCATGCGCCAACCCGCCGACAGCAACAGGATGAGGGCAGCAAGAATGCGCGCACGCCGCATGGCTCAAGGCTTCGCCTTGGCAATCGCGGCGGCCTTGGCCTTGTCGAACCACCAGATGGTCGGGAAGCCGTTCGAATAAGGCGGCAGCGTCGCCGGATGCGCGAAGCGGTTCCAATACGCGACGCGCTCATAGGGAATATACCATTGCGGCACGAGATAATGGTTCCACAAGAGCACGCGATCGAGCGCATGGGTCGCGGCGACGAGGCCTTGGCGGCTTTCGGCGAAGATGATCTTGTCGATGAGCGCGTCGACCACGGGATTCTTGATGCCGATGATGTTTCGGCTCTCGGGCCGGTCGGCGGCTTCCGAGCCCCAGAACTCGCGCTGCTCGTTTCCGGGAGAAAGTGACTCCGGGAAGCTCCCGATCACAATGTCGAAGTCGAAATTGCGCAAGCGGTTCGTGTATTGAGCGTCGTCCACGATGCGGATCGTGCTCGCGATGCCGAGGCGGTCCAGGTTCTGCTTATAGAATTGGACCACGCGCTCGAAAGTTGGCTCGAACAAGAGGAATTCGACGGCGAGCGGGGCGCCCGTCTTATCGTTGCACGCGCTTGCCGCCCTTGACCACCCAGCCCGCGCCGTTGAGGAGTGCTGTCCGCGCTGCGCAAATTCGCGCGGGCGTTGCCGGAGCCGTCGGTCTTAGGCGCAGAATATGGTTTCGTGAACAATTCAGGCGGGAGCGCTTTCCGATGGGGCTCGAGAAGCTCGAGCTCGGCTTTGGCTCGGCAGTCCCGTCGCGGCGAGCTCGGAACGCGGAAAATAGCTCACCGTGCGCACATATTGATCGTAGAAGAGGTTCTTCTTCGCCCATTCGAAATCGAAGGCGAAGTCGAAGGCTTCGCGAACGCGACGTATCTCCGAACTTGCTCCGCTCGCCTTAGATTGAAGACAAAGCCCTGCATCGGTTCCGGCGTCTTCTGCGTGATGGTCGTGCGGACGATCCGTTTCTCGCTTCACCGGCGGCACGTCGTAGCGCGTCGCCCAATTCTTGGCGCTGTTCTCGGCGCGGAAATCATAGGAATCGGCGAAGAATCCCTGCAGCGCAATGTCGCATGTCGCCGAAATAGACGAAGGAGAGTTGCGCAAAGTTGTTCTGCCCGACATTGACGGGGAGGTCTTTGCGGCCCAATAGTCCTCGACGCGAGCGTAGCTGATGCCGCGGTTGGGATCGACGCTCGCAATGCGATAAGGGCCACTGGTGAGAGGCGGCTCGAGCGTCGTCTTGGTGAAGTCGCGCCTTTCCAGTAGTGCTTTGGCAGAACTCGGAATCTGTCCCACGATGAGCGGCAGCTCGCGGTTGCCCGCGCGATTGAAGGTGAAGCGCACGCGGGTGGGCGAGAGCGCTTCGACCTTGACGACGTTCGCATAATAGAAGCGGTAGAAGGGCGCGCCCTTGTCCTTCAAGCGTTTGGAAGCTGAAGACGACATCGTCCGCCGTCACGGGCTCGCCGTCATGCCAGCGTGCTTCCGGGCGCAGCGTGAAGATCACGTAGGACGAATCGGACGGCACTTCGACGGATTGCGCGATAAGCCCGTATTCGGAGCCCGGCTCGTCGATAGGATTCCTTGAGAAGCGTGTCATAAGTGAAGCCGAGCCCCGCGGCGCCGACGCCCTTCGTGATGTAGGGATTGAGATTATCGAAGCCGCCGATGGCCACCAGCCGTCGCCGTGCCGCCCTTGGGCGCGCCGGCATTCACATAATCAAAGTGCTTGAAGCCCTTGCCGTATTTGAGCTCGCCGAAGAGCGAGAGCCCGTGACTGATTCGCGTTTCGGCGGCGCGCGCGGGCGCGGCGAGAAGCGCCAGGCCAACCAGTGCGGCGAGAAGCGGGCGCAGCATCCTTTACCTCGGGAAGGCCCCAGAGCGCGCATGGCGCCCGGAGCCAACTTATGACGCCTTCATGATGGCCGAGTTAAGGCACGGCCGCGCGCATGATCAGCGCGATTATTCGGGGCGCGGCTTGAGCGGCCGGGGCTTAGCTGGACTGGAGCGGAACGTTCGACTGCTGATGAAGGTAGGCGATGATGTTTGCGCGCTCCTCGGGCTTCTTGAGGCCCGCGAACTGCATCTTGTTTCCGGGCACGAACTTCTGCGGGTTCTCGAGATATTGGAACAAGAGCTCGTCGGTCCATTTGCGGCCCTGGGCGCGCGATTCCTTGAAGGCGGGTGAGTAGATGCTGAAGTTCTCCTTATGCGCGAAGGGTCCGCCGACCACGCCCCAAAGATTGGGACCGGTCTTGTTCGCGGCCGCCTTGCTCGAAGGTATGGCAGGATGCACATTTCGCCGAGACGCGCTTGCCGGCTTCCGGCGTCGCTTCGGCGAGAAGCTCGGCGAGGGACTTCTCAGGTTGTGCCTCGCCGCCGGCGGGCGCGCCCGGCGTCGTCACGCCCTCGACGATGTAGGCTTTGGTCGCGCCCTCCTCGGGGGAGCCATAAATCGTGCCCATGACCTTGTTGATGCCGAGAATTGCGAGCAGCGAGCCCAACAGCGCGCCTGCGATCTTGTTGAGCTCGAATGAGTCCATGCCCTGCTCCGGCTTTCCCGCCCGCTACTGGCGCGCCTTGGATTACTTGATGTAACAAGGTCTTGCCACGAGGCTCACGGTCTTGCGGCGAAGAGTCGCATCGAGGAGTCCATGAGCGGAGCCAAGCACGAAATGCGCGCAGGCGCGCCGACGCCACAGGGCGCGCCGCAGCGTCCGATTGTCGTCATTCCAGCGCGACTCAAGGCGAGCAGGCTTCCCGGCAAGCCGCTCGCCGGACATCGCGGGCGAGCCTTTGATCGTGCATGTCTGGCGGCGTGGCGTGGAAGCGGAGCGTCGGACGCGTCGTGGTCGCGGCCGCCGAGCCCGAAATCGTGGAGGTCGTGCGGCGTGCCGGCGGCGAGGCCGTTTTGACTCGCGCCGATCATCCTTCGGGCTCCGATCGCATTTACGAGGCGGTGCAAGCGCTCGACGCCGCCGGGCACGCATGATGCCGTGATCAATCTTCAAGGCGATCTTCCGCTCATCGATCCCGATGCGATCAGGCGCGTGCTCTTGCCGCTCGCGCTGCCCGCGGTCGACATCGCGACCCTCGTCGCCGAGATCACCGACGAGGCGGAGGCGCGCGATCCGAACGTGGTCAAAGCGGTCGTGAGCTTTAGCGAGCCTCAAGCCGAGATCGGCCGCGCGCTCTATTTCTCGCGCGCGGCGGTGCCGGCGGGCGAGGGGCCGCTCTTTCACCACATCGGGATCTATGCCTATCGGCGCGCGGCGCTCGCGCGCTTCGTCACGCTTGCGCCTTCGCCGCTCGAGAAGCGCGAAAGGCTGGAGCAGTTGCGTGCGCTCGAAGCCGGCATGCGCATCGATGCCGTGCGCGTTGACTCGATTCCCTATGGTGTCGATACTCCCGCCGACCTCGAGCGGGCGCGGCGCGACATGGCGCGCCGCGCGCCGAGGAATCGATCCGCATCATGACGAAACGTCGCAAATGACGGCGGCGTGCGCTCGAAAGTCGCCTTCCAGGGCGAGCCGGGTGCCAACTCGCATCTCGCCTGCCACAGTCTCTATCCCGACCACGAGGCCCTGCCGCAACCGACCTTCGAGGATGTCTTCCAGGCGGTGAGCGAAGGCCGCGCGCTTTATGGCCTGATCCCGATCGAGAACTCGCTTGCGGGCCGCATCGCCGACATTCATCACCTGTTGCCGGAATCGGGCCTCTACATCGTGGGCGAGCATTTTCAGCCCATTCATCACCAGCTCATGGCGCCCAGCGGCGCGAAGCTCCAAGGCCTGAAATCCGTCATGAGCCAAGCGCCCGCGCTCGGCCAATGCCGGAAGATCATCCGCGCGCTCGGACTCAAGGTGATCACCGGCCCCGACACCGCGGGCTCGGCGCGGCTCGTCGCGGAAGCAAACGACCCGACGGAGGCCGCCCTCGCCTCGACGCTCGCGGCCGAGATTTACGGGCTCGAGATTCTCAAGGCGAATGTCGAGGACGAGCCGCACAACACCACGCGCTTCCTCGTCATGGCGCGCGAGCCCAGGGAGATGCCCTCGGAGGGCGAGCCTGCGATCACCACCTTCGTCTTCCGTGTACGGAACGTTCCGGCCGCGCTTTACAAGGCGCTCGGCGGCTTTGCCACGAACGGCGTCAACATGACGAAGCTCGAGAGCTATCAATTGGGCGGCTCGTTCGTCGCGACGCAATTCTATGCCGACGTCGAAGGCCACCCGGAAGACCGCAATGTGCGGCTCGCCTTGGAGGAGCTCGAGTTCTTCACCTCGTATCTGAAGATTCTCGGCGTCTATCCCGCCCACCCGTTCCGGCACGAGAAGGCGAAAGCCTAGCGCCGTCCTTCTTGCGTTTCCTCGACCCACACGCGCATGAGCTGATGCGCGATGGCGAAGGAGGGCGGCACGCGCAGGGTCTCGGTGCCATCGGGGCGTTCGAGCGCGGCCTTGAGCTCTTCGCGCGTGACCCAGCGCGCTTCGGCGAGCTCCGCGCCGTCGACTCGATCGTGTCGGTGAGCGCTTCGGCGAGGCAGCCGATCATGAGCGAGGAGGGGAACGGCCAAGGCTGTGTCGCGACATAGCGCACGGCTCCCGACGGCGATGCTCGTTTCCTCCTTTACTTCGCGCGCCACGGCTTCCTCGATCGATTCGCCGGGCTCGACGAAGCCCGCGAGCGTCGAAAGCATGCGTGGCGGAAAGCGCGCATGGCGGCCGAGAAGGGCGCGGCCTTTATGGGCGGCGAGCATGATGACGACGGGATCCGTGCGCGGGAAATGCTCGGCTTGGCAGCCCGAGCAATTGCGCCGGTAACCGGCGTCGGCGAGCGCTGTGGGCGCGCCGCAATTGGCGCAGAACCGGTGGCGCGTGTGCCAGTCGATGAGCGCCTTGGCCTGGGCGAGAATGGCGCCGTCATCGGCCGCAAGCGTGGACGGCGGCCATGCGCAGATCGACGAAGCGGCCGAGGCCCGCGAGCGGGCCTTTCGCCTCGGGCTCTTCGAGCCTGCTCACGTCGAGCGCGAAATAGGGTGTCTCGCCCTTGAGCCCGAGAAAAACGATGGTGGGCTCGCTCAAGTTCAGGGCTTCGATGGCGCTCCAGGGCAGAAAGGCCGCAGAGAGAGGCTCGGCTTCGTCGCGCGCGAGCCGGAAGTAGGGCTTGAGTTGCCACAAGGGCGCGATCATGGCGCGAGCCCCGCGCAGCATCTGCGCTAAGCGGGGCGCATCCGTGCGCAGCGCGCTCGCGCGGTCGAGCGGGCTTCCGGCGAAGCCGATGGGAATGCGCATCAAAGACATGCTTGTCCGTGCCCGTTTTCGGCACAGTCGCACGGGCTACAGGCCTCGACAACCGCTGCCATTCTTGCCCCTCGGATGGCCGCATCTGATATAGTTTCCTCGGGAGGTTGGCGGTGGACGCGTTCGTCGCTAACCCGGTCAGGTCCGGAAGGAAGCAGCCGTAACGATTGGCCGCGGGTCGCCGTTCAGCCTCCCGCCTTTGGACCCGAAACCTCAAGCCGTCGGACATCATGGACGCTTCTGACGAGGGCGGGGACACGCCGAGGCATGCGCTCGGCGTGCCCGCGCCGGATCACGGGCAATCGGCGCTTCAGTCCGGCGCCCCGATGACGCGCGCCCAAGACGCCGGCGCCTATCGCGTGCTCGCGCGCAAATACCGCCCGCAGACCTTCGATGCGTTGATCGGCCAGGACGCGATGGTGCGGACGCTCAAGAACGCGTTCGCGCAAGGCCGCATCGCCCATGGCTACATCCTCACCGGCGTGCGCGGCGTGGGCAAAACCACGACCGCGCGCATCATCGCCAAGGGCTTGAACTGCATCGGGCCCGAGGGCCGACAAAGACGACGGCGCGCCGACCGTCGCGCCCTGCGGCGTGTGCGAGCCCTGCGTCAGCATCGCCGAATCCCGCAATATCGACGTGCTCGAGATGGACGCGGCCTCGCGCACCGGCATCGAGGACATTCGCGAGCTCATCGAAGGCGCGCGCTATGCCTCGGTCGCCGCGCGCTACAAGGTCTACATCATCGACGAAGTGCACATGCTCTCCAAGGCCGCCTTCAACGGTCTCTTGAAGACGCTGGAAGAGCCGCCGCCGCATGTCGTGTTCATTTTCGCAACGACGGAGATCCGCAAGGTTCCGGTGACCGTCGTCTCGCGCTGCCAGCGTTTCGATCTGCGGCGCATCGAGGCCGAGGTCTTGATGGCGCATCTGGCGCGCGTGGCCGCGGAGGAAGGCGCGCAAGTCGAAAAAGGCGCGCTCGCGCTGATCGCTCGCGCCGCCGAAGGCTCGGTGCGCGACGCGCTCTCGCTTCTCGATCAAGCCTTGAGCTTCGGCGGCACGGTGAGCGAGGCCCAAGTTCACGCCATGCTGGGCCTCATCGATCGCGGACGTCTCTTCGATCTCTTCGAGGCCGCCATGTCCGGCAAGACGGCCCAAGCGCTTTCGGCCTTCGCCACGCAATATGACGGCGGCGCCGATCCGCTCGTCGTCATGCAGGATCTGCTCGGCCTCGTGCATTGGGTGACGCGGCTCAAGCTCGTGCCCGAGGCGGCCCAGGATCCGACCGCGAGCGAGACCGAGATTTCCCGCGGGCGCGCGCTCGCGGACGTTTTGCCGATCAACGTGCTCACGCGTGCCTGGAGCATCGTGCTCAAGGGGCTCTACGAGGTGCAGAGCGCGCCCGAGCCGCGCGCGGCGGCCGAGATGGTGCTCGTCAAGCTCGCCTTCGTCGCCGATCTGCCGACCCCCGATGAAGCGCTGCGCCTGCTTGGAAGCGGCACCGAGATTCTCCCTAAGAGTTCCGCGAGCGAGCCGCCGCGCCCCTCTTCGAGCGCGCCGCGCGCTTCGGGCGCGACAGCGCTCTCTCTGGCGGAAGCGCCTCAACGCGCCGAAGCCCAGAGCGCGCCCCGTCCCGAAGCTCGAGCGTTTCGAGGACGTCGTGGCGCTCGCGGCCGAGCAGCGCGATGTGGTGCTCAAGACGCAGCTCGAGGATTTCGTTCATCTCGTGCGCTTCGAGCCGCCGCGCATCGAGTTTCGTCCGGCCGAAGGCGCGCCCGCCGATCTCGCCGGCAGCCTTCAGGCCGCGCTGCAAAAATGGACCGGCGAGCGCTGGAGCTTGAGCGTCGTGCGCACCGACGGTGCGCCGACCTTGAGCGCGGAACGCGCGCGCAAGGAACGGGCGCTTGCGCGCCGATGTCGCGCGCGATCCGTTGGTGGCCGCCGCGCTGAAAACGTTCCCCGGGGCCGAGATCACGCGCATCCGCGAGCTCGAGACGGTGTTTCCGGCAGCACCGGAGGACGAAGGCTTCATCCCCGATGAAGACGAGGAGGACGCATGAAAAACCTCGGCAACCTCCTGAAGCAGGCCCAGGACATGCAGACCAAGATGGCCGAAGTGGAAGCAGGCCTCGATCGTCTGGAAATCGAAGGCACGAGCGGCGGGGGCATGGTGCGCGTGACGCTCTCGGGACGAGGTGTCATGCGGCGCGTCGCGCTCGATCGCACGCTGATCAAGCCCGAAGAAATCGAGGTGCTCGAGGACCTGATCGTCGCCGCCCATAACGACGCCAAGATGAAGCTCGAGGCGCGCGTGAAGGAGGAAATGGCGAAAGATCGCGGAAGGGCTCGGGCTTCCGCCGGGCTTCAAGCTGCCCTTCTAGCGCGGCCCAGGAGCGGCGTTCCTTGGCTGCGGGGGGCACTTGCCGGGAGAACGGCTAGAACAGGACCGGCTGGGGAAAAGTCTGTTCGATCAGACCCCTGTACTTCTCCAGGCTGATCGAGGGTAACCGGCAGAAAAGGTAGGTGATATCGAACTCTTTAAACGGCTTGAAATACCGTTCGAAATAGGTGCGATCGCGCTCATCCATCAATGGCTCACATTCGGGAACAATGGAGTGATAGTGAATGAGCCACGCGACATGGTCCGGCAGATAGGGCTTCAGGCGTGCGTAGGCGACGTCGCCATGGTCCCAAGTGAGCACGCAGCTATCGAGGCCGATTCCCTCCTCGTTGTGGCCGACTGGCGTCTTTCCGCCGCCTTCCACCAATTCCGGAGCTTCGCCTTTCAGCAAGGTGAGCTTGCCCACATCATGGAGGAGCCCCACGAGAAGCATATCGGGATCCGATATGCCCGCCTGTTCCATGCTTTCCACGACCTGAAGCGCGTGAGTGAGCTGGCTTGTGCAGTAGAGGAAAGTGTTGGTGGGGTCTATGACCTGTGCCATGAGTTCAAGCAGCCTATAGACCTCGATCTCGCCAAATATCGGCTGCTGATATTTTTTTTCCAGCGCGGAAATGGTCTCCACGTCCTGCTGGTTATGGCGGGCCATGATGGCTCGGGCGCGCGTTTCGAAGTCGTTGAAGGCGTCTCCCTGATGGCGCAAAGAGTGGACGTGATAGTAACCGCGCCGGTTGAGCTCCCGGCGGACGACGTTCTTGATGGGACGCGTGAGAAACTCCACGGTCACGCCTCAAATTCGCACACCCTTCTCGCCTGCCCATGATGCAGAGCCATGGAGACGAGAGAGGGGCGAGGCGAGAAGTGCAATACTCATGCCGCAATCCACGACCGAGTCGCAGGGCACGCGCCCTCGGATTTTCGACGCAAGAAACGGGTGACCATCAAGAGCAACTGCGACACCCCCGGCTAGAATATGCGTGAACGGCTCTTTACCTCCGGTCGTCGCTTGCTAACGATAAGCAGATGAGTACGCCGCCCACCGGCAACGAGATCGAAACGCTGATCGCGCTGCTCGCCAAGCTTCCGGGGCTGGGGCCCCGCTCGGCGCGGCGCGCGGCGCTCACGCTCATCAAGAAGCGCGAGGCGCTGCTCGCGCCGCTTGCGGCCGCGCTCGCCGCGGCGGCGGAGAACGTGCGCGTGTGCAGCCGCTGCGGCAATGTCGATACGGTCGATCCGTGCGGGCTCTGCCGCGATCCGAGGCGCGACGGCACGCGCCTTTGCGTGGTTGAAGAAGTGGGCGATCTCTGGGCCATCGAGCGCGCGAACGTCTTCAAGGGGCGCTATCACGTGCTGGGCGGCACGCTGTCTGCGCTCGATGGCGTGGGGCCCGACGATCTTTCCATTCCACGGCTCATCGCGCGCGTCGCCGAAGGCGGCATCGAGGAGGTCGTGCTCGCTATGAACGCGACGGTGGACGGCCAGGCGACCGCGCATTATCTCGCCGATCGCCTGCAGCAGTTTCCTGCGAAAGTCTCGCGTCTTGCTTACGGCGTACCCATCGGCGGCGAGCTCGACTATCTCGACGAAGGCACGCTCGACGCGGCCTTCCGCGCGCGGAAGCCGGTGTAATGTCGGCGCGCAAGCAAGCGGTCTCATCACGCTAACGCAAGTGGCCCTGGATGCCCGGAACAAGTCCGGGCATGACAATCCGTTGTGTGCTGCGCGGCTTCGCACTTCACAGAAGCATGTCATCGCCGGGCTTGCCTGCCTTCGCCGGAGCGAAGCCCCGGCTTCGCGCAGGCAGGTCCCGGCGATCCAGGGCAACGCGCGTAGGCGAAAGGGAATGTCCGAATTAGCTATTGCTGACGAGCTTCGGTGTTGCGGCCTCGGGCAGCGCCTCGCCGAGATCGACTTCGGCGATGCGGCCGCCGCGGCTCGTGATCTTCTCGGTGGAGGTCTCGATCTGGCGGATGTCGCTTTCGGCCTGATTGAAATGCTTGCGCAGCGCCTCGACACGGTCCTGGAGCCGCGTCACATCGTCCACGAGATGCATAACTTCCCTCTGCATGCGCGAGGCCTGTTCGCGCATCTGCACGTCTTTCAGCACCGCACGCACCGTGTTGAGCGTCGCCATGAGCGTGGTGGGTGAGACGATCCACACCCGCAAGGCCGAGCATTTGTCCATCACATCCGGACAGGAGATGTGGATCTCGGCGTAAACGGCTTCGGAGGGCAGGAACAGCAGCGCGCTCTCCGCCGTCTCGCCCGGAATGATGTAGCGCGACGCGATGTCCTCGACATGCTTGACGACAGCCGCGCGGAGCGCGCGCACCGCTGCCTGCCGGTCCGTGTCGCTCTGCGCCGCGCGCAAGGCATGGAAGCTTTCCAGCGGGAACTTGGAGTCGATGGCGATCGGTCCCGGCGGATTGGGCAGATAGATCAGGCAATCGGCGCGCCGCTGGTTCGAGAGCGTCGCCTGGAAGCTGTAGGCCGAAGGCGGCAGCGCTTGGGTCACGAGATCGCGCAACTGAATCTCGCCGAAAGCGCCGCGCGCCTGCTTGTTGGCGAGAATATCCTGCAGGCCCACCACGTCCTTGGAGAGCGCCGTGATGTTCTTCTGCGCCTCGTCGATCACCGCAAGACGCGTCGCGATCTGGGTGAGCGTTTCGGCGGTCTTGGTGGCGGAGTTGGCAAGCGTCTCGGTCATGCCGCGGCCCAGGGCTTCGAGCCGCGCATCGAGGGTCTGGGCAAGCGCCGTCTGCTGGCTCACCTGGCTCTGTGCGAGCTGGCTCAAGCGGCCCGCGAGCTCGCCCTCTGCTGCGCGAAGCTCGCTCATGGCTTGTGCCAGCATCTCGAACTGCCCGTCCTCGCGCCCCCGCCCCCGCCCGCGCCCGCGGGAAAGCAGGGTAAAGACGATGGCGGCAAGGGCGAGCAACGAGCCCGCCAGTGCAAGCGCTTCGAATACCGGGAAAGAGCCGTCCGACACGTCGATTTTAGCCCAAAAAGCCTCGATTCGAGCCGCGACTATAGCATCGCTGATGCTCTGCCTCGCTTGACGGGCATCGGCGGCTTTCCTATGTCCCTCCCATGGCCCTGCGCACCGTTCTCGTCGCTCCAGACCCCCGCCTGAAGGCGAAATCCAAGCCCGTGGCGCGGGTCGACAACGCCCTGCGCGAGCTCATGGACGACATGCTCGAGACCATGTATGCGGCCAAGGGCGTGGGCCTTGCCGCGGTCCAGATCGGCATCCCCAAGCGCGTCATCGTCATGGATCTCGCAAGGGACGAGGAGCCGCGCGCCCCGCACTTTTTCGTTAATCCAGAACTCCTGTGGCACTCGGAGGATCTGGCGCGTTGCGAGGAGGGCTGCCTTTCGGTGCCCGACTTCTACGAGGAGGTGGAGCGGCCCGCGCGTATCCGGGCGCGCTATCTCGACTATGACGGCGCCACGCGCGAGATCGAGGCCGACGGCATCTTGGCGCTCTGCCTGCAGCACGAGATGGACCACCTCGAAGGCGTTCTCTTCATCGATCACATTTCCAAGCTCAAGCGCGACATCATCCTGCGCAAGCTCGTCAAGGCGAAGCGTCAGGAGATTTCGGCGTAAGCCGCGGGACGCGCGCCGTGCCGCTGCTCGCCCTGCTGTCTCTCGAATCGTAATTCCTGGTTTGCGACATCGTCTCCAGAGTGACCTTGTGCGATCTTCCAATCGCCTAACGATCCTCTTGGCCGATCAGCAGCATCAACAAGAGAGCCGTCGCGGCGTTTCGAAAGGCGTCGGGCAGGACGTTGATCTGTGAATTCTGCCACATGAGGAACCACTCACCGGCGATGGCTTGGAATCCGGCAATGTAGAGCAGAGCCGTGAGGCCCAAGCCCCAGAGGCCGAACCGCTTGGCCTGGTTGAAGGCGGCCGCATCGCCGAGCCGCAGCGCGAGATTGAGGGCGCCAAGCCAGCACAGCGCGGCCGCAATCGCCTCGACCGCTGCAATTAGCCAAAAGAGGTTCCAGACCAAGGCAGGATTCTGTGATCGCCCGTCCCATGGCTGCCGGTTCCTTGAATGTGCCCTCCATGCTCAAGGCGGTGGCCACGGCGTTGAAGCCGATATTGGGCATCGTCACATGGCCGATGACAGCAAACGTGAGAAATAGCGCCATGCTTGCGAGCAGCGCTGTTTTGATCAGTCTCATGTTGGATTCCCCCCGGCTCAGACATTAAGCCCTTTCGTCGTCACAGGCCGATGAGTTTAATCGCGACACGGAAGAACCGGACAATCATGCGACGCCGAGTGGGCGAAAATGGCTCCAATCGACAAAGAAGCGTCCTTGCAGGGACACCCATTCAGCAAGCGTCTGACGTTTGTTGCCCCGGGTCGCGACGGCAGGGTGTCACTGTCTAAAGCGCGCTAGACTGGCGAAGGGAGGAAAATCGGGTGACTCTTCGCCTCGCCTTCATGGGCACATCCGAATTCGCGGTGCCGAGCCTCACTGCGCTGATCGCGGCGGGGCATGACATCGCGGCCGTCTACACGCGCGCGCCGCGTCCCGCGGGCAGAGGACAGAAAGAGCAGCGTTCGCCGGTCCATGGCTTGGCCGAGCACCATCGGCTTGCCGTGCGTACCCCCGCGACTTTGAAAGACCCGGCCGAGCAAAGGGCCTTCGCTGCGCTTGCCCTCGATGCCGCGGTCGTTGCGGCTTACGGCCTCATTCTACCCGCTGCATTTCTCGCCGCGACGCGCCTTGGCTGCCTCAATGTCCATGCCTCACTCTTGCCGCGTTGGCGGGGTGCCGCTCCCATCGCACGCGCCATCATGGCGGGCGACACGGAGACCGGCGTCAGCATCATGCAGATGGATGAGGGGCTCGATACGGGTCCCACACTTGTTGCCGAGCGGGTGGCAATCGGTCCGCGGATGACCGGCGGCGCGTTGCACGACGCCCTTGCGGCATTGGGTGCGCGCCTCGTTGTGCAGGCGCTGGCGGCGCTTGAGCGCGGGAACGCACGCGCAACGCCGCAGCCGGAAACGGGCGCCAGCTATGCGCCAAAGCTCACGAAGGAAGACATGCGCCTGGACTGGTCGCGCGATGCGGACAAGCCTCGAACGGCAAGTGCGCGCGCTGTCACCGTCGCCCGGCGCCTGGTGCATGCTGGACGATTTGCGGCTCAAGGTGCTCGAAGCCGAAGTGGTCGAGGGCGCCGTCGCTCCCGGCACGCTTCTCGGCAGATTCACTCACGATTGCCTGCGGTGTGGGCGCGCTCAGGCTCCGCCGCGTGCAGCGGGCGGGCAAGGCGCCGGTCAGCGCGGACGCATTCTTGCGCGGCTTCGCAATCGCGCCGGGCGCGAAGCTCGCCTGATGCCGCGCTACAGGCTCATTCTCGAATATGACGGCACGCCTTTCGTCGGCTGGCAGCGGCAGGAGAACGGCCTTTCGGTGCAAGAGGCGGTGGAGCGCGCGGTCCTGGCCTTTTGCGGCGAGGAGACGACGCTTGTTGCCGCCGGACGCACGGACGCTGGCGTGCATGCGTTGGGCCAGGTCGCGCATCTCGATTTGGTGCGAACGGTGGAGACGGACACGCTGCGTGACGCGCTCAACGCGCACTTACGGCCGCATCCGGTGGCGGTGCTCGTGGCGGAACTTGCGCCCAATGATTTTCATGCGCGCTTCAGCGCCACCGCGCGCCACTATCGCTATCGAATACTCAATCGCCGCGCGCCGCCGACGCTCGAACACGGGCGCGTTTGGCACGTACCCCAGTCTCTCGACGCGGAGGCAATGCACGCGGCCGCGCAAGCGCTCGTCGGCCATCATGACTTCACGACCTTCCGCTCCACCGAGTGCCAAGCGCGCTCCCCGGAGAAGACGCTCGACCGGCTCGCCGTCGCGCGCACGGGCGATTGCGTCGTCATCGAGTCTTCCGCGCGCTCCTTTCTGCACAACCAAGTGCGCTCCATGGTGGGCTCGCTCAAGCTTGTCGGCTTGGGCAAATGGGCAAAGCGCGATCTGGAACGGGCGCTCGCCGCGCGCGATCGCACGGCCTGCGGCCCCGTCGCGCCGCCCGAGGGGCTCTTTCTCGTCCGGGTGGATTATCCGGCGCTCAAGTGAACGCGATTTTCGTCACGCTCTCGATCAAAAGCATGAGCATGAGATCGATGAGGACGAGCGCGAAGGCCGTCGCGCCCCCAACGCCGAGCGCCACGCGCGCCAGATACCAGCGGTAGATCAACACCGCGAGGAAGCTCACGAAAATCGGCGTCGCGGCAGCCTCCGCGCCGAGTAGCCCGGAGGAATACAAGACGAGCGGAAGAAGCCGCAATGTAACAACGACGATGCTCGACCAGTTGTAAGCGATGACATAGGTGACATAGCGGCCCGTCAGCTTGAGAAGCCGGGCGAGGCCCACCATGGCGATCGGAAAGGCGACGACATAGGCCGGATAGGCGAATGCTTCCGCGACGAGCGTCTGTCCGAGAGATGGCACCGAGAAAGCACCGTTTACGAGCGAGGCATCGATAAGCCCGCTCGCCAAATCGCGCTCGATGATGACAACCGCGACGTAGACGGGCGCAATCAGGACCGCCGCGAAGAAGGAATGCCAAAAACCTTCGATCGAGACGTTGAACGAGGCCACGCCTTGAGGATCGAAAAGGAAAAGACGAAACGCACCGCGTAGCGAAGCCCTGATTTCCTGCGTGCTCGGCATGGCAGGCGTCAAGCCGTAGGCAGTGGCGCGGCGAAATAACGCTCGAGCACGCGTGCGTAGATGCGCGCCAGCGTGTGAAGGTCATCCGCGGGCACATGCTCGTTCACCTTGTGCATGGTGCGCCCCGCGAGCCCGAACTCCACGACCGGGCAGTAGGACTTGATGAAGCGGGCATCCGACGTGCCGCCGGTCGTCGAAAGCTTGGGCGTGCGACCTGTTTCCGCGCGCACGGTATCTATGACGAGCGTGCTGAAGGGGCCGGGCGGCGTGAGAAAGGCCTCGCCCGAGGCTTGGAACTCGAGCTGGTGGGCGCCCGCAAGCTCCCGCGCCGCGTCCTCGATCATCGTCCTCAGGCTTGCGCTCGTGTGGTTGTCGTTGAAGCGGATATTGAAGCGCGCGCGTGCCTCGGCAGGGATGACGTTGGGCACGGAGTTGCCGACGTCGATCGATGTGATCTCGAGGCGCGAGGGCTCGAAATGCGCCGTGCCCGAATCGAGCGGCTTTGCGGTGAGCCGCGCGAGCACCGCAAGAAGGCGCGGAATGGGATTGTCGGCCTCCTGGGGATAGGCGACATGGCCCTGCTCGCCTGTGACCGTGAGGAGCGCCGACAAGCTGCCGCGGCGCCCGATCTTGATCATGTCGCCCAGCGCATCGGGATTGGTGGGCTCGCCCACGAGACAGTGGTCGAGGCGCACGCGCTTGTTCGCCAGCCATTCGAGCACGCGGCAAGTGCCGTTGACGGCGGCACCTTCCTCGTCGCCCGTGATGATGAGGCTCAACGAGCCTTTGAAGCGCGCGCCCGCGTTCTTGAGAAAGACTGCCGCACCCGCCACGAAGCTTGCGATGGCACCCTTCATGTCGGCGGCGCCGCGGCCATAAAGCTTTCCGTCCCGCACGATGCCCGCGAAAGGATCGCACCTGCCAAGCGGCCCGGTCGCCGGGCGGCACGACGTCGGTATGGCCGGCGAAACAAAAATGCGGCGCGCCGGAACCAATCCGCGCGTAGAGATTGTCGACCCGCGCCTCGCCTTCGCCGAAGGCAAGCCGCTCGCAGGCAAAGCCGATTTCCTTGAGCGCAACCGTGAGCACGTCGAGCGCACCCGCGTCGGCGGGTGTGACGCTCGGGCAACGAATAAGCGCCTGCGCGAGCGCCAAAGGATCGACAGCGGGAGCGGGCATGGCGGGCGGTTTAGACCGCCTGAGCGCATGCGTCAACGCAAGCGGACATTTGGCCCGTGTCGCGCGGGCATGCCCTGTGCTATGGAGCGCCGTTACCCGAGCGGGCTTGGTCATGGCGGGACGGCTTCAAGGCAAAGTTGCACTCATCACGGGCGCAGCGAGCGGCATCGGCCGGGCGAGCGTCGAGCGCTTCGTGGCCGAGGGCGCGCGTGTACTGGCCGCCGACATCGACGAGGAAAAGGGCAAGGCGCTGGCCGCGGCGCAGGGCGATGCGGTGCGTTTTCTGCGCACCGATGTCGCCATCGAGTCCGACGTCAAAGCCGCCGTCGCGGCTTGCGTCAAAGCCTTCGGGCGGCTCGATTGCCTGTTCAACAACGCGGGCTTCGGCGCCGCGCGCGATCCGCTCGCAGAGCTCGACCTTGCCCACTACGACCGGATGATGGGTGTGCTCCTGCGCGGCGTCTTTGCCGGTTTCAAGCACGCGATTCCCGTGATGCGCGCGCAAGGGGAGGGGGTCATCCTCTCGACCTCGAGCGTCGCCGGCCTGCAGGCGGGCTACGGCTCTCACGTCTACAGCGCCGCGAAGGCCGCCGTCATTCAGCTCACGCGCACGGCGGCACTGGAGCTTGGCGAGTACAACATTCGCGTCAATTGCCTCTGCCCCGGCGGCATCGCGACGCCGATCTTCGGCTTGAGCCATGGTCTTTCCCCGGCTGCGGCCGAACAATCGGCGGCAGGGCTTGCGCACGCTGTTCAAGAAGCTGCAACCCATTCCGCGCGCAGGGCTCCCCGAAGATGTCGCGGCCGCGGCGGCATTCCTCGCCAGCGACGATGCTTCGTTCATTTCCGGACATGCGCTCGTCATCGACGGCGCGCTCACGGCGGGGTCGCGCGGACGCGGCGGTCAAGGGCCGTTCGAGGACATTCTCGCGCGCTTCGTCGACCCCGAGCGCTGGAGCGGCCGCTGACGGCTCAGCTGCGCAAGAGGTCGTTGATCGAGGTTTTCGCGCGCGTCTGCGCGTCCACTTGCTTCACGATCACGGCGCAATAGAGCGAAACGCCGGCATTGTGGCCGCCCGTCGCGCCCGGCACCACCACCGAATAGGCGGGCACTTCGCCATAGCTCACAAGCGTCCCGTCGCGTTTGACGATGCGCGTCGAGCGTCCGAGATAGACTCCCATGGCGAGCACGGCGCCTTCGCGCACGATGACGCCTTCGGCCACTTCCGAGCGCGCGCCGATGAAGCAATTGTCCTCGATGATGACGGGCGCCGCCTGCAACGGCTCGAGCACGCCGCCCAGCCCCGTGCCGCCCGAGATGTGGCAATTCGTCGCCCACTTGCGCGCAAGAGCCCACCGTCGCCCAGGTGTCGATCATCGTGCCTTTGCCGACGCGGGCGCCGATATTGACGAAGGACGGCATGAGCACCGCGCCCGGCGCGACATAGGCGCCGCGGCGAACGATTGCACCCGGCACGGCGCGAAAGCCCGCCTTGCGGAATTCCGGCTCGCCCCAGCCTTCGAATTTCGACGGCACCTTGTCGAACCAATGCGCGCTTTGTCCCGGACCGCCCGGGATGAGCGCGGCGTCGTTGAGGCGGAAGGAGAGCAGCACCGCCATCTTCAGCCATTCATTGACGTGCCAGGCGCCCTCTTCCTTTTCCGCGACGCGCAAAGCTCCGCTGTCGAGACCCGCGAGCGCCGCCTCGACGCAGTCGCGCACCGCGCCCTGCGTGCCGGCATCGATGCGCTCGCGCTCGGCCCAAGCCTTTTCGATCGTCGCCTTGAGCGCCTCGATCTCCATCGATTCTCCCTTCGCTGCCGGAATGGCGCGGCACCTTAGCGCGCCGAACGCCCGCGTCAACGCAATCACCCTGCAATGCGCGCTTTGCCTCTTTCGTCAACTTTCACTTAATTCGGTATTAAGCCGCCCCCGATAGCGTGGTTACGGGCCCAAGCCCGCGTCTGTGACTTTGGGGGGTTTCCCCGCATGATCGGGACAAGTGGCGGCGAAGAGGCGCTGGCGAGCTCCTCAGCCACGAGCCGCGCCGAGAACACAGTTCTTGACGCTGCCAGAATGCTCGCGACCTTTCCGGGCGCGATCTGTCTCATCGATGCCGGCGGCCGCGTCATCGGCGCCAATGCGGCGGCCGAGCCTCTGACCTTGGCCATCGAGCGGGAAACGGTCTCGCGCGGGGACGGACCCCTGCTCCGTCTGGCGCGACAGGCCTCGCTGTTCGGACGTCCCCATGCCGGGCGCGCCTCGATCTCGGGTGAGACGGGCGCCGTCGGCCGGGCCCGCAGGACCTTCACTGTCACGGTTCTGCCCTGCGAACGGACGGGCAAAGGTCCCTATCCGGTGCTCTTGCTCGGCATCGAGACCACCCACGAGTGGAACTTGACCGAGGCGCTCGTCGCCTCGCGCGATTTCTTTCGCGACCTCGTGGCCTGCTCGGCGGATTTTGCCTGGGAGACCGAATTCGACCGGCGCCTTCGTCTATGTCAGCCCGCGCGGCGCCATAGGCTTCAGCGCGAGCGAGCTCAACGGCCGCCAGGCACGCAGTCTCTTGGACACCACCCACGACGCGGCTTTGACCGGCCATCCCGCTCAGATGCCGTTCTCCGCAAGCGATCCTGTGGAGGATGTGGAGACATGGCTCAAAGGCAAGGACTGGCGCAATCTCACGGTTTTCTCATTTCGGCTTTGCCGGTGCACGATGCGGGCGGACGCTGGCGGGGCGCCCGCGGCGTCGGCCGCGATATCACGGCGCTGCGCATGCGCGAACGCGAGCTCGAACGCGCGCATGCCCGCGAGCGCGTGGGGCGTACGGTTGTCGACGCCGTGCTGTCCGAGCGCAATTCTCACGACATGCTCGCGGTGGCCGCGCGGGCGCTGGCCCGCGCCACCGATAGCCCACATGCGTGGATCCTGTGCCGGCAGCCCGATTGCACCTTACGCCATCGGCGCGGTCTATGGGAAGCGATGGTCCAGGCCCCGAGCTCGAGTTGCCGCAGCCGATTGCGGATGCCTTGGTCGCGGCCGCGGCGCCCGTGAAATCGACAATCGGCGGCTTGCACCTATCTCGGTGCGGCGACGCGCCTCCACAACGAAGTCAACGGTGCGATTTGCATTGCCCATACCTTCGCAAGCTTCGCCGTTCGGTCGAGGAGGCACGCGCCCTCGTCGAGCTCGTCGCGCGTCACACCGCGGTTGCGATCGGCTCAGGCGGAGCTCTTGCGCAGCTTGAGCGAGCTTACGCATACGGACGAGCTCACGGGTCTCGCCAATCGCCGCGGCTTCCACGAAACCTATGCGCGTTGGCGCCTCCGGCGGCGGGACTCCTCCGCCGAGGCAACGCTGCTTTACATCGATCTCGACGACTTCAAGGCGGTGAACGATTGCGCGGGCCATGCGACCGGCGACGAGGTGCTGCACGGCTTTGGTAGCGTCTTGCGCCGCGCCTCGCGCGGAAGCGACGTCGCAATCAGGCTCGGTGGCGACGAGTTTGCGCTGTGGCTCGAAGGTGTGGGCACGAGCGGCGCCGTGTCGATTGCCGAATGGTTGCTCAAGACTGCGCGCGAGATGGGTGACGTCGGCGCAACCGCGGACAAGGGTCTGGGGCTCTCCATCGGCATTGCCGTCACGACAAGCGCATCGCACGAGGATATCGAGATGTTGCTGCGCCGTGCAGACGCGGCACTCTACGAGGCCAAACGGCGCGGCAAGGGGTGTTGGGTGCTCGCAAATCCGGCGGCCACCGAACGAGCGAGCGAGGTGAAGTCATGCTGAGGCGTCTATTCGGCCGCGCTCAGGCCAAGCAGCAGCTTAAAGAGAAGCTCAGCTACGAGCAGGCGCGTGACGCGCTCGCGTCCCAGGCGGACGAGCTGCATCGTGAACTGGCACAACGGACCGACGCACCGCCCGAAATCCTCTACTATCTCGCCGAGAACGTGTCGTCGGAAATCCGGAGCCTCGTCGCGGGCAATTCGTCGACGCCGCACAAGGCCAACTTGATCCTGTGCGACGACACCGCCGAGGAAGTGCGCTGCGAGCTCGCGCGCAAGATTGCGCGGCTTGTTCCCGGGCTCGATCCCGAGGAGCAGGCGCGTCTGCGCGAAGGCGCGATCGAGGTCATGGAGCGGCTTGCCGCCGATCATCTCCCCCGCGTGCGCCAAATTCTCGCCGAGGAGATCAAGCATTCCGACAAGGTGCCGCATGCCGTCGTCCGCCTGCTCGCTCAAGACGTCGAGCAGGTCGTCTGTGTACCGATCATCGAATACTCGCCGCTTCTTTGCGACGACGATCTGATCGAGATCATCGCCATGAGCAAGGTCGACGGCGTGCTTGAGGCGGTCTCGCGCCGGCCGCAGGTGAGCGAGCGCGTTTGCGACGCGGTCGTGGCAACGCTCGATATTCCGGCGGTGGCTGCGCTGCTTGCCAATCCCAACGCCCAAATTCGCGAACAGGCGCTCGACGCCATCATCGAGAATGCGGGCGAGATCGAGGCTTGGCACAGACCGCTCGTGCTGCGGCCGGACCTGTCGTTGCGCGCCATGCGGCGGGTCGCGGGCTTTGTTGCCAGTTCGCTGGTCGACGAGCTTTGTGCGCGCCACGCTCTCGACGAAGAGACCATACGTGATCTTAAGGGGCGGATGCGCTCGCGGCTCGACGTCGAGCCCGTTTCACCGGACTACGCCGCGGAAGTCGCCGCGGCGGAAACCGAGGTCTCCCAAGCGCAGACGGAGGGACGGCTCGACGATGCCTACGTTCACGAGGCGGCCGAGGCCGCCAAGCGCGAGGTCGTGATCCAAGCGCTGGCGCTAAAATCGGCCTTCAGCCCGAGCCTTGTCCGACGAATTCTCGTTTCGCGCAACGGCAAGGCAATCACGGCGCTGGCGTGGAAGGCCCAATTGACCATGCGCACCGCGCTCTCGATCCAGACGCGGATCGCGCTCGTGCCGCGCGACCATCTCCTTCTCGCGCGCGACGGGGTTCACTATCCCCTGACACAAGACGAGTTGGAATGGCACCTCGAGTATTTCGCCGGGAAGGGCTAGCGACGCCGCTAGCGAGAGGCGCCGCGGCTTTTCGAGGCGGATTCGGGGGTCAGTCGCTGGACATGGCCCGGTTCCTTGCCCACCTCTATGCGCGCGAAACCGATGGGGACATAGCCACGTTTCTCGCAGTCCATGTGCTCGCGGATCGTGAATCGATTTTCCATCGTGCAGAGAAGGCGATCGCCGCCCCAGACGAAATGGCGGCCGACGCCCTGTTCGGTTTCGGCAAATGTGAAATAGGTGTTCTCGGTTCAAGCCGGCCCTTGATGACCTTGGCGCAGCGCCGAGAGCCGACACGAAACCATCCCGTTGCCACGACCTCACCGTCGGATTCATAGCCGATCGCGGCCCACACGGCATTGCCTGTGTCGTTGCAAAAGCTATAGCCCACATCCTCATGCGTTTGTTGGGCGGCGTTGACGAGCGCGTCATAGAGCGCATTGGGCAGCGTGAGGTCGGGGGCGATGCCGTGCTCCTCTTTGAAATTCACGAGTGCGCGGCGCGTCTTGGCGCCGAGATAACCGTCGATGTCGCCGGCGTCGAGTCCGATATCGCGAAGCAGGCGCTGAACGCCGGCGACGCGCGCCTCCTCGAGCGTGTATTCCGTGGGTTCGGTGAAGGATGTCGTCCAGTCCGTGGTATTTCCGATCCTCATGGTCGCGAATTTGCGCGCGACAAAGCCGCGTCGCTCGCAGTCCTCTTGACCCACGATGGCGAACCTCGCAAGACCTGGGCCAGAGCACAGCAGTCTGTTGCCTGAGAAGTTTTTGACGCCGCCCGAATGCACCGGCAGCGTAAAGGCAAAGGTGTAATAGACACGGTTGCGCAAGGCTTCCTTCAACACAGCCTGACATTGCCCGGGCTGAAGCACGAACCAGCCTCGCGATTCCGTTTGCGCGCCGGCTTCGGTCGCGATTGCGCTTGCGAGCACGTAGCTTGTGCGGTTGCAAAACGTGTATGCCGCATGCGCCGGGCGCGGCATCAGCGCGAGAATGATGGCAAGAACAGGTATGCCGCAAGCGAGCTTGAGCCCGGCGGCGGCCAAGCGTCGCGCGCAAAACTCGGCGCGGTCGGCCCTCATGGCGCCACTCGGTTCACTTGGGCGGTCAGTCGCCCCAGACCGGGGGGTTTGCCCCCGTAAGAAGAAGCCAATTCTAGCCTTTTCAAAGAAAGAGTTCGAGCCGCGCGGCACAGCTGGCACCTATCGGATGAGCGTACCTGCGCCATGTTCGGTAAATAATTCGAGAAGGATCGCATGCGGCACGCGGCCGTCCAGGATGACCACACCCTCCACCCCCTGTTCCAGCGCCGCGATGCAAGTCTCGAGCTTCGGGATCATGCCGCCTGCGACTGTGCCGTCGGCGATGAGTGCCCGCACTTCCGCGACGGAGAGCCTGCTCAACAGATTGCCGTTGCGGTCGAGCACGCCCGCCACGTCGGTGAGCAGAACGAGCCGAGTAGCCTTCATGGCGCCCGCGATCGCGCCGGCCACGGTGTCGGCATTGATGTTGTAAGTCTGGCCGTCTCCTCCTGTACCGATCGGCGCAACGACCGGAATCAGGTCCGAGCTCAGAATGGTCTGCAGGACCTGCGGATTGATGGTCTCGGGCTCGCCGACAAAGCCGAGATCGAGCACGCGCTCGATGTTTGAGTCCGGATCGCGCTTGGTCCGGTGAAGCTTGCGCGCCACCACGAGATTGCCGTCCTTGCCCGAAAGCCCTACCGCCCGGCCGCCGGCGTGATTGATTTCGGTGACGAGCTGCTTGTTGATCGAGCCCGACAGGACCATCTCCACAATCTCGACCGTGGCGGCGTCGGTCACGCGCAGGCCGTCAACGAACGAGGAAGCGATTTTCAGACGGTCAAGCATGGCGCCGATTTGCGGCCCCCCGCCATGCACGACGACCGGATTGATGCCGACCTGTTTGATGAGCACGATATCGCGCGCGAAGCTTTGTGCGGCCACGGTATCACCCATGGCGTGGCCGCCATATTTGATCACCACCGTCTTGTTGTCGTAGCGCAGGATGAAGGGCAGCGCCTCGGTCAGCACGCGCCCCGTGGTGAGCCATTCGCGCACCAGCCGCTGTTGAGGCTTTGTGCCCTCGCCCGGCTCGCTCTTCATGGCGCCCCTCTTCGTCTCGCCTTCGTCGGGCGCCTTATAGCCCGCGCGCAGGTGTGGAGCCAGCCGGATGAGCCCGCGGATGCCCGGTTGCGATGTCTGCCGTGTCATTCACCGGCAGGCCCCCGCGAGCCGGCCTTGCCTGCTTGCGCTCTCGCTGCGCGCCTTGAGGTGGCGAAGGAAGCCGAACTTCTTCCCCCATTCGATGTCGACGCCCATGCGCCGCATGATGACGTATTGCTGGAGGATCGAGAGCAGATTGTTCCACGCCCAGTAGATGACGAGACCCGCGGGAAAAGCTTGCCAACATGAAGGTGAAGATGATCGGCATCCACAGAAAGATCTTTTCCTGCATCGGATCTGCGGGCGCAGGGTTCATCTTCGTCTGCAGGAACATCGTGGCGCCCATGATGAGCGGCCAAATGCCGAGATGCAGGAATGCCACCGCCAGTGGCGGTTCCCAAGGAATGAGCCCGAAGAGATTGAAGATGTTTGTCGGGTCCGCCACCGACAAATCCTTGATCCATCCGAAGAACGGCGCATGCCGCATCTCGATGGTCACGAACAGGACTTTGTATAGGGCGAAGAAAACGGGGATCTGGATGAAGACGGGAAGGCAGCCCGAAACCGGGTTTACCTTTTCCTTCTTGTAGAGCTCCATGAGCCCCTGCTGCTGCTTGACTTTGTCGTCCTTGTAGCGCTCGCGAAGCTTCAGCATCTCGGGCTGCAGCTTCTTCATCTTGCTCATCGCTTCGTAGGAGCGGTTTGCGAGGGGAAAGAAAAGCAGCTTGACGAGAACGGTCAGGAGCAGGATCGCCAGGCCGAAATTGCCGACGAGATTGTTCAAATGGTCGAGCGCCCAAAACACCGGCCGCGTCAGAAAATAAAACCAGCCCCAGTCGATCGCGAGATCGAAGCGTGCGATGCCGAGCGTGTCCATGTAATGATCGATGATCGCGACTTCCTTCGCGCCGGCGAAAAGATGGCGCGTCACCTCGAGCTTGCCGCCCGGCGCAAGCGTTTGCTCATGTCCGGTGTAGTCGGCCTGATAGACGTCGGTGCCGTTGATGCTTCGCTTTAGAAAGCGCGCGTCGACGGGCTCGCTTTGGTCCGGCACGAGGGCCGTCATCCAGTACTTGTCGGTGAGTCCGAGCCATCCGCCCGTCGATTGGAAGCCAGCGTCGCCGTCTTCGGCGATCTTCTTATAGCGGTAGGTCTCGAGCTTTCGATTGAATACGCCGAGAAAGCCCTCGTGAAGAATCCAATAGCTTTGGCTGCTCGGCGCGCCGTGCCGCGCGATGACGCCGAAGGGGGAAAGCGTGACCGGGACAGCGCCGTGGTTCTCGACTTGGTCCGCGACCGTGAACATGTAGTTTTCGTCGAGCGCGATCGTCCGCGTGAAGATAAGGCCCGCGCCGTTGTCGAAGGTGAGCGTGACCGGCTTGCCGGGTGCGAGCGTCTGTCCGGGCGCGGCTTGCCAACGTGTCGCCACGGAAGGGAGCGCACCCGCGTCCGCGCGCGCCGCGACCCAGCCAAAGCTTGCGTAATAGGGACTAGCCGTCGTGCGCGGGGACAAGAGCGTGATTTCAGCGCTCTTCGGATCGGTGGTGACGCGATAGTCCTTGAGGGAGAGATCGTCGATGCGTGCGCCGTCGAGCGAGATCGAGCCGTCCACGCGCGGGGTGTCGATCGGAATGCGGGGCGTTTCCGCCAGCGCCTCGGCACGCGGCAATGGCGCCTCGGTGATGGGCACCGGTGAAGGTGCAGCCTCCGACGTGCTTGGCTGCTCGGTCGTCTGCGCCGGCGCGGCCTGCCGCTGCTTCTCGATCTGCGGCTTGGCGACGAACATCTCCCAAACGAGAAGCACGGCAAGGCAGAGCACGGCCGCGATGATGAAGTTACGCTGCTCGCTCATGGGCGGACGATCATTTCCTGCTTTGCGCAACCGCGCGAGGAAAGCGCTCGGGCACCGGATCGAAACCCGATCCGCCACCGAGCCAGGTCAATGGATGGCAGCGCGCCACGCGCCTCAATGCCAGGAACCCGCCGCGCAACGGTCCGTGCTTGTCCAAGGCTTCGAGGGCATAGTCCGAGCAGGACGGCACAAATCGGCAGTGCGGCCCCAAGAATGGCGAAACGAGCCTGCGATAACCCAGGATGGGAAGCTTGAAAAGGGATGTCAGGGGCTTCACGGTTGCTTTCCCATCCGTGTTTGATTTGCGCCGCGGCTTTTTTTTGGTCCAGCAGCGTGGACACGCGCAAGCGCTTCCTCGAGATCGGCAACGAGAAGCGCGAAGGGACGGCTGATGGTCTCACGCCGACCGACCAAAACGTAATCGTGGCCCGGCCTGCCTTTACGGGCAAGGACGAGGCGCGCCGCCTCCTTGAGCCTGCGCCGCGCGCGATTGCGCGCCACGGCCATGCCCACCTTGCGCGACACCGTGAAGCCGACACGTAACGTGCCCTCTGCGTGCTCGATTGCATCCTCCGGCGTTTGTGCGGCTTGGAGCACGAGGCCTGCGGTTGCCGCGCTCTTGCCTTGGGCCACGCGAAGGAAATCCGGCCGGCGCTTCAGGCGCGCGAGGGTCGGGAGATGAACATCCTCGTCTGCCATGGGTCGGGCCGTGGCAGGGCCCGCGACCGGCCTCAAGCCGACAGGCGTTTCCGCCGCTTCGCCCGCCTGCGCGACAAGACGTGGCGGCCTCCCTTGGTCTTCATGCGGGCACGGAAGCCGTGGCGCCGTTTGCGGACGAGCCGGCTCGGTTGATAGGTGCGTTTCACGACGGCCCGCTCCTTCTTGGGGACCGTTCGGTCCCTCAATGCCGGAATGCGGGTTTTTTAGGGGGACCGCGCCCCCGAAGTCAAATTGTCACAATAAAGCGAGGCGCTCGCCAGGACGGACGCAAGGCGCTACCTGAGTAGCAAGTGCGAGACAATGCGCGCGATGTCGACGACGGAAGCAGCGGAGACGACCGAGTGGCGGCGCCCGACGAGCAAGCTCCCTACGCGCCCAAAATACGCGCTTGGCGTACGTGGCGCATGCTGCCCCTTGCGGCGCTCGTCCTAGGGTTTGTGCTGTTCTTTGTCACCGATCTCCATCAGACGTTTTCCTTCGATCTGCTCGCGCGCCATCATGATGCCTACAAGGCGTGGGTCGGCCATCACCCGCTGCGCGCGCTCGTCAACTTCATCGGTGTCTACGTCGTAATCGTGGCTTTCTCACTGCCGCTTGCCACGCTCATGACCATTGCGGGCGGCTTTCTGTTCGGCCCGTGGCTTGGGACGATCATGGCCGTCATCGGGGCCACGGTCGGCGCAACCGTTCTGTTTGCTGCTGCAAAGACGGCTTTGGGCGACATTTTGCGCAAGCATGCTCACGGCACCGTTCGCCAGATGGAGGAGGGTTTTCGCAAGCACGCTTTCAACTATCTCCTCGTGCTGCGTCTCGTGCCGGCTTTTCCGTTCTTCCTCGTCAACATTGTCCCGGCGCTTCTTGATGTTCCTCTGCGCACCTTTGTCGCCGCGACCGCGCTCGGCATCGTCCCGGCGACCGTCGTCTATACCTCGGCCGGGGTGGGGCTCGAGACGGCAATCGAAGTCGGGGCGGGAACCCAACCTTGCCCTCATTTTCATGCCCAGGATTTTGCTGCCGCTGATCGGCCTTGCCATGCTTGCGCTCGTTCCCGTGCTCCGCCGGCGCCTTGCAGGGTGGCGCGCGCGACGTTGAACGGCGGGGCCGAATTGCGGAATAGCTGAGCGCGAACAAATGCGTCATCTGCATCATTGGCGCGGGCGCGGGCGCGGGCGCGGGCGCGGGCGGAGTTTCGGCCGCGGCGCGCGCCTGCTCGCAAGCCTGCTGAGACGGCTTCCTTAGGGACGGGTCGGCAGCCTCTAGCTCGGCTAAGATAACGCCATGTCCCTATCCACGAACGAAGCGATGGGCGCGCCAAGAGCGACGGAGGACGTACCGGGCTTGAGCTTGCGCGCGCGTCTCCTCGGCAGGCTGTCGGCGCGGCTTCTCTTCCTCACCATCCTGTTCGTGCTCTTGAGCGAAGTGCTGATCTATGTGCCCTCCATCGCGCGCTTTCGCGAGACCTGGCTCCATGACCGTCTCAACACCGCCATCATCGCAAGCCTGGCACTGGAGGCTGCGGGCGAGCGCGCGCTGCCGGACGACTTGCGCACGGAGATCCTGTCGCGCGCGGGCGTCCTCGCCGTCTCTTTGAAGCGCGAAGAAAGACGCGATCTCGTGCTCGCCATGGCGCCGGGGATCATGCCCGCCGCCTTCTACGATCTCGACGAAGCAGGACCCACGTCCCTCATCGCTCAGGCCTTCGAGGTGCTCTGGGCAGGCGATGGTCGCGTCGTTCGTGTTGCCGGTCGTCCCGAGATGTCGCCCCAGGAGGTCATCGACATCGTCATCGACGAGACGCCACTGCGGCAGGCGATGCTCGCCTTTTCCGGACGCATTCTGGCGCTTTCCATCGTCATTTCGCTGATCACGGCGGGGCTCGTCTATCTGAGCCTCGATCTCGTCTTCGTGCGCCCCATGCGGCGGCTCACGGCGAACATGGTGTCGTTTCGCGCCAATCCGGAAGATGCGCGCCGCATCATCACGCCTTCGGATCGGATGGACGAGATCGGCCAAGCCGAGGTCGCGCTCGCGTCCATGCAAAGCGAGCTACGCGCGGCCTTCGCCCAGCAGAGCAGGCTCGCCGCGCTCGGTGCCGCCGTGAGCAAGATCAATCACGACCTGCGCAACATTCTGGCCACGGCCCAGCTCTTCTCCGACCGCTTCGCCGAGAGCCGCGATCCGTTGGTGCAACGCGAGCTGCCCAAGCTCGTGCGTGCCATCGATCGGGCCATCGAGCTTGCCACCGAAACCTTGCGCTATGGCCGCGTGACCGAGCGGCCACCCAGGCTCGCGCAGTGGGCGCTTGCCCCGCTGGTCGCGGAGGTGGCGGGTGCGCTGCCCCCGGCGCGGCAAGGGACGGGCGAGTTTTCGTTGCGCAACGAGGTGGACGAAGGTCTGATCGCCGAGGCCGATCCCGACCAGCTCTACCGCATTCTCCTCAATCTCGTCGCGCAACGCCGCCCAGGCGATCGAAGCCGCCGGCCGTGGCGGCTCGATCATCGTTCGCGCTCAACAGGAGGGCGGGACGCTTGTGATCGAGGTCGAAGACGATGGCCCCGGCATTCCGGACGCTGTGCGGCCCCATCTCTTCGAGGCCTTCGCCAGCGGCCGGGGCAGCGGCACGGGCCTTGGACTCGCCATCTCCCGGGAGCTCGCCCGCGGCCACGGGGGCGACCTCGTCCTCCTGCGGAGCGATGGGCGAGGAACGGTCTTCCGCCTGACCCTGACCGCCGAGCCCTCCGCCAGCCTCGGTCTAGGCCCCCTCAACACGCGATATCCAGGGGCTTTACTGCTTTGGATCACAAAAGGTAGTAAAATAACGAATCGCGTGCGTGGTTTTGGCGATCGAAATTCAGCCCGGGCCTGAGGCCGGGCAGGGAGGATCAGGACCATGGCGACGGTCGTGACCATCGCGCAGCAAAAGGGCGGCTCGGGCAAGACCTCACTTGCCGCTCATCTTGCTGCCTATTGGGCGAGCGACAGCTCACCAGAGGAAAGTGGAGCCGCTGCCTGGCAAAGGCAAACGCAACGCCGCCGAGCGGCGCAGACTTCGTGTGGCGCTCATCGATCTCGATCCGCAGCAGAGCCTCACCGCGTGGTTCCGGCTGCGCGAAGAGTTGCACGGGTCCGATCCGCATCTGACTTTGCGTCAAGTGGACGGCTGGCGTGCCGCAACCGAGCTTGCGCGCGCGCAAGGAGACGCCGATGTCATCATCATCGACAGTCCGCCCCATGCAGAGACCGCAACGCGCGTCGGCGTTCGCTCCGCCGATCTCGTGGTCGTGCCCATTCAATTGACGCCCATGGATGTCTGGGCATCCCGGGCGACAAAGGACATCATCGAGCGCGAAAGGAAGACTGCCTTGTACGTGTTCAATCGTGTGCCGGCACGCGCACGCATGGCTGAGACGATTGCAGAGGCTTTGAAGCGCGAGAAGCTTCCCATCGCCAATGCGACCCTCGGCAACCGCGTCGCATATGCGTCTTCGCTGATGCAGGGCCGTGGCGTGACGGAGGTCTTGCCGCACTCGACGGCGGCGGACGAAATCCGCAGCCTTGCCGCCGAAGTGATGGGCCGGCTGCAATAAGCGGCTTTCCCGGCATGGCCTGATGCCGTAATGAGGCCGGATGGACTCCGCCGGCCCGAAGTTGCTTTTGGCTGATATCGGCGGCACGCATGCGCGCTTCATGCTCGCGCCGCTCGAGGGTGCGCTGCCGCCCCCTGTCGATCTCGCGACCGACGCCTATCCGACGCTTGCCGCGGCACTCGCCGCCTTTCTCGGCGCATCCCGCGGGAATGCGAGCCTTGCCGGCGCGGCGATTGCCGCTGCCGGCCCGGTGCTCGAAGGCAAGGTTTTCCTCACCAACTGTCCCTGGTCGATTTCCTTGGCGGAGATTGCGCGCGCGACCGGCTGTCTCGGCGCCGGTGCTGGTCAACGACTTTGCCGCCACGGCGATGGGGGTCACGACGCTCGCCAAGGAAGACAGCGTTGCTCTTGGCGCGGAGCGCCAAGCTATTCCCGGTCATCCGATCGGCGTGCTGGGACCGGGCACCGGCCTCGGCGTTGCGGCCCTCGTTCCCGATGGTCGAGGCGATTACCTGGTCGTGTCGGGTGAAGGCGGCCACGTCGATCTTCCGGCGAGCAACGCGCGCGAGGACGCCGTGCTCGCTTTGTTGCGCGAGCGCTTCGGGCACGTGTCGGCCGAGCGCGCGCTTTCGGGTCCCGGCCTCGAAAATCTCTACGCCGCGCTGTGCACGCGCGATGGCGTCGCGCCCGCACCACGCTCGGCGACGGACATTGCGCAGGATGCACAAAAGGGCGAGCCGCGCGCCGGCGAGACGGTCGAGCTTTTTGCGGGCTTTCTCGGCGCCGTCGCGGGCAATCTTGCGCTCACTCTTGGCGCCTTGGGCGGCATCTATCTCGCAGGGGGCATCCTGCCGCGCTGGGGAAAGCTCTTCGATGCCGCGCTCTTCCGCGCGCGCTTCGAGGCCAAGGGACGCTCGCAAGCTTTGCTCGCGCGCATTCCGACGCGCCTGGTGATGGCTCCCGATTGCGCATTCCGCGGGCTTCGAAAGCTCGCGCAAAGGACGCGCAGCTAGACCATTTTGAGATTTGCATTCCTCAATGTGACCCCCCTGTCGTCCCCCCTTCAGGGAGGACGAAGTGAATTTTCCCTCCCCCTGTAAGGGGGAGGGCAGGGTGGGGGTCTGCGACCGAAGCATTGCGTTCGATTCAGGGTGATCGGAAATTGTTCTAATCGCCGCGCGCGATGCCCTCGCGTCTCGGATCGGATGCGCCCTCGTAACCGTGCCTCGTGACGCGGATGCCGTTGAGCCCGCTCGGCTCGGGCACGATTTTGACCTCGTGGCCCATCGCCTTGAGCGCCGGCGCGAGCGCAGTGATCGGCGTTTTCTCCTCGAGCTCGAGCGGCCCGTTGAGCGTGACGACATGGCCGAGCGAGACCGCTTCCTGCATGTCGAGATGCCAGTCGATGAGCCCCACGAGCGAGAGCGCCACATAGGCGATGATCCGATGGCCGCCCGGCGATCCGATCACCGCAAAGGGCCGTCCTTTCTGATCGAAGACGATGGTGGGTGCCATGGAGCTTCGCGGCCGCTTGCCCGGCGCGGGCGCGTTGGCCACGGGCTTCCCATCCTTCTTCGGCAGGAAGGAAAAGTCCGTGAGCTGATTGTTCAGGATGAAGCCGCCGGCCATCAGGTTCGAGCCGAAGGGGCCTTCGACGCTCGTTGTCATCGAAACGACGTCGCCTTGATCGTCGATGATGCTGAAATGGCTCGTCGAGGGCGAGGCGAGCTCGGCGGCCGCTGCGCGCTCCGGCGCGCCGGGCGGGCTGCCCGGCTCGCGCGGACCTGCGCTTTGCGCGCGAATCGATGAGCGCGCTCCGGCTCTCGAGATACGCGGGATCGAGCATGCCGCGCACGGGAACGTCGACGAAATCGGGATCGGCGACGTAAGCGTCGCGATCGGCGTAAGCGAGCCGCATGGCCTCGGCCAAGAGATGGATGGCCGCGGGCGAATAGGGCTTCAGCCCCGCCATGTCGAAGCGCTCGATGAGCTTCAGGACCATGAGCACCGTGATCCCGCCCGAGGACGGCGGCGGCATGCTGCAGACTTTGAAGCCGCGATAAGGCGCGCAGAGCGGCGCGCGGGGCTTGGCTTGATAGGCGGCAAGGTCGCTCAAGTTCATGCGCGATGAGCCGCGCGGCGCACGACGCACGGCGGTTACGATCTCCTTTGCGATCGGGCCCGATGTAGAAGGCCTCGGCGCCGCCTTCGGCGATGCGCCGCAGGGTTTCGGCATAAGCGGGATCCTTGAGGATGGCGCCTGCGGGCAGGGGCGCGCCCTCGGCGGTGAAATAGAGCGCGCTCGCTTCCGGGAACTCCGCGAGCAACGGCGTGCGCGCGATCGACTCGTGCAGCCGCGGGCTCACCGGAAATCCCTCTTCCGCAAGCTTGATGGCGGGCGCGAAAAGCTCGGCCCAAGCGAGCTTGCCGTGCTCCGCATGCGCGCGCGCGAGCAGCGCCACGACGCCCGGCACGCCCACGGAATCGCTGCTCTTCCACGCCTCGACGAAATTGCGCGGCTTGCCGTCCGGCGTGAGGAAGACGGTTGGCTTGGTGCTCTTGGGCGCCGTTTCTCGGCCGTCCAAGGCTTCGAGCGTGCCCTTCGCCTCATCGTAGTGGAGCAGGAAGGCGCCGCCGCCGAGGCCGGAGGACTGCGGCTCGACGAGCGAGAGCACGGCTTGCACGGCGATGGCCGCATCGACCGCCGTGCCGCCTTTGCGCAGGACTTCGAGGCCTGCGTCCACCGCGAGCGGATGCGCCGCAACGACGATGTGTCGCTTGGGCAGCTTTTCGCGCGCGAAGAGATCGTGCGCCGTGCTGCAGCCTGAAAGCGCGAAGACGCTGAGAATGAGGACGAGAACAAATCGCGGGCGCATGCCCGCGGCAATCTAGCAGGGGAATGACAAGCCGTCAGCGCAAGTCCGCGCCCACCGCTTCGCTGACCGAGGAAAATCCGTCGCGGACCAAGAGCGCCGCAAGCTCGCGCTTGATGCGGGAGATGAGCGCAGGGCCGCGATAAATGAGCGCCGTGTAGAGCTGGACGAGCGAGGCGCCGGCGCGGATCTTCGCGTAGGCGTCTGCGCCCGAAGCGATGCCGCCCACGCCGATAAGAACAAGCCTGCCCCTTGCCAGGCGCGCCGCTTGGGAAAGCATTTGAGTGGAGAGCGCAAAAAGCGGCTTGCCGCTCAAGCCGCCCTCTTCCCGCGCATGCGGGCTCTTGAGGCCTTCGCGGCAGCCCACCGTCGTGTTGGAGACGACGAGCCCTTCGAGACCATGCGTAACGGCCGCCTCGACAATGTCGGCGAGCTGAGCCTCGTCCATGTCGGGTGCGATCTTAAGGAGAATGGGCTTCGGTGCGCTCATGCCGGCGCGCGCTTCCGCAAGCGCTTTGGCGAGCGTGCTCACTGCATCGCGCGCTTGAAGGGCGCGCAGGCCCGGCGTGTTGGGCGAGGAGATGTTGATCGTCACGTAATGCGCGAGCGGTCCCAGATTCAGCAAACCCGTGACGTAATCGCCAATCGGCTCCGCGCTGTCGCGATTGGCACCGAGATTGACGCCGATAATTCCGCGATGTGTCTGCAAGCGCGCGAGCCTTCTTGCCGCGGCGGCCTGCCCCACATTGTTGAAGCCCAAGCGATTGATGACCGCCTCGTCCTCCGGGAGCCGGAAGAGACGCGGACGCGGATTGCCCGCTTGTGGACGCGGGGTCAGCGTGCCCACTTCGACAAAGCCAAAGCCCAAGCCCAGCATGGCGCCCGGCACCTCGGCGTTCTTGTCAAAGCCCGCGGCAAGGCCGATTGGATTCTCGAAGTCGAGGCCCAGCGCTTTGATCGGCAAGGGGTTCGGAGTCGTTCCTTTCGGCGGGCCGGCCGGAATGAGCTTCAGTCCAAGGATCGTCAGCCCATGCGCCGCCTCGGGCTCGAGGGCGGCGAGAATCGGGCGGGCGAGGAGGAAGGCGAGGCGCGTCAGCGTTTCGGACAGGGCTAGCCCCCTTCGCCTGCAGGCCGTGGGCGGAAGGCGGGCCATACGGGCGCCAAGCCGCGGCACCTTGTCAATCTTCGCAAGACGGCGGCGTAGCTGCGGAAGAATTCCCGGTCTTGCTAGCGCGGCGAGGTCTTGACCATGCCCGCCTCGGCGCGCAAGGGCGACGCGGGCATGTCCGCCTCGCCGCGATAGGCGGCGAGCGTGGTTTCGAGCATCCCATCGTCCCCGTCATGGAGGATCACTTGCAAGTGCGCCGCGCGGCTTTGCATCAGCCGCGCATAGGCATCTTTCGGCGCAAGGGCGAGCGCCTCCTTGAGAGCCTTCTCGCCTATCTTGCGATAGTCCGGCTTGTGGAAGCTCAGAAGCGTGAGCGCATATTGGTAGCGGACGACGATGTTTTCGGGATCGGCGCGGAGCGCGGCCTCGAAGGCTTCCAGACCTTTGCTCCGGCTGGCACCGAACAGGGCGGACGCGAAGCGAAAGTAGCGCGTGACTTCGAGGTTCCAGGCGCCCGTCGCCGCGAGCGCCCAAGCATTGCTTGGATCCAGAGCAAGCGCACGTTTGATGTGCGCGCGCGCCTGCTGCGGAAGGCCATCCATTTGAGCGGCGAGCACGCCCTTGATGCGCGCGACCTGGCCGAGGGCCACGGCGAGCTGAAGGTGAGCCGCGACAAGCGTCTCGTCCTTGGCCAAGGCGGCGCGCGCGTCGGCTTCGGCTTGGCGCAGGAAAGGCATGCGGTCGGCCAGGGGCACGGCGGTGGTTGCGTGGGCGAGCGTGGCACGCGCGGCAAGCGCGGCGCCTGCCGCCGTGCCGAGGCTCCGCGCTTCCGCGGCCCCATCGAGAAAATCGCCCGCGACATAGCGCGCGAGCGCGTGGTCGTAGCTTGGCGCAGCCTTCGCAGTGCCGTGAAGAAAAACAAGAACTAGCAACGCCAGAAAGGGCGCGAACGCAGGCCTCATCGTTAACCGCTCCAGTGCTTCCGTTTACGCAATCAACCGCACCGTTGGGCGGCCGGCGGCGAATGCCCCACTGCGCCTGACCTGCCTTATGACGCCGTGCGCGCGGGCGCGTTTCCCGCGACGGCGTTGTCGATCAGCTCGACTGTCTCCGTGACCCCATAAAGCGAGACGAAGGAACCAAAGCGCGGTCCCTGCGGCTCCCCGAATAATACCTCGTAAAGGGCGCGAAACCAATCGCGAAGCGGCTCGAACTTGTGCGCCTTGCCGATCTCATAGGTGATGTTCTGCAACTCTTCGGCGCTGGCGCCTTCGGGCGCCGCGGCAAGCGCGCGCGCGAGCGCGGCCATGGCCAGGCGCTCCTTTTCCGTGGGCGGCCGGAAGCGCTTCATGGGCTTCACGCGGTCGTGGAAGTAACGAATGGCGAATTGGACGAGCCGGTCGAGCTTGGGATTGGTCTTGGGGCTCAAGCCCGGCTTATGACCTTCGATGAAGCCCCACAGAATCTCCGGCGTCTCGGCATTGGAAGCGGAAACGAGATTGAGGAGCAGCGCGAAGCTTACGGGCGAGACTTCGCCGGGCGGTGCGCCGCTATGGACATGCCAGACCGGATTTTCGAGCCGCTCGGGCTTCGGCTTGCGTGCCGTATAGCGCGAGATCGTGCTCATATTCGTCCACCGTCTTCGGGATGATGTCGAAATAGAGACGCTTGGCGCGGCGCGGGGTCTGGTACATGAAATAGGCAAGGCTCTCCTGGGGCGCGTAGCGGAGCCAATCTTCCGTCGCGAGCCCGTTGCCCTTGGACTTCGAGATCTTCTCGCCCTTCTCGTCGAGAAAGAGCTCGTAATTGAAGCCCTCGGGCGGCCGCGCGCCCAAGATGCGGCAGATCGCGGAGGAGAGCTCGACCGACGAGATGAGGTCTTTGCCCGCCATCTCGTAATCGACCGAGAACGCCACCCAGCGCATCGCCCAATCGGCCTTCCATTGCAGCTTGCAACGGCCGCCCGTCACCGGCACCTCGATCCGTTTGCCTTCGTCGTCGTAGGTGATTGTGCCGGCCTTGGCGTCGTGCGCGAGCACGGGCGCCTGCAACACACGGTTTGTGCGCGGGCAGACGGGGAGGAACGGGCTGTAGGTTGCGCGCCGCTCCGGCCCGAGCGTGGGCAGAATGACGTTCGTCACCGCGTCGTAATGCGCGAGCACATGAAGAAGCGTCGCATCGAAGCGGCCGCTCTTGTAGCACTCGGTGGCGCTCAAGAATTCGTAAGCAAAGCCGAAGGCGTCGAGAAAGCCGCGCAGCCGCGCATTGTTGTGCGCGCCGAAGCTTTCATGGGTGCCGAAGGGATCGGGAACGGATGTGAGCGGCTTGCCGAGATGGGCCTTCAGCATGTCGGCGTTCGGCACGTTGTCCGGCACCTTGCGCAAGCCGTCCATGTCGTCGGAGAAGCAGACGAGGCGCGTCGGCACGTCGCTCAAGACCGAGAAGGCATGGCGCACCATGGTCGTGCGCACGACCTCGCCGAATGTTCCGATATGAGGCAGCCCGCTCGGGCCGTAGCCGGTCTCGAAAAGGACATGGCCCTTGGCGGGCGGCGTATCGGGATAGCGGGCGATAAGCTTGCGCGCCTCTTCGAAGGGCCAGGCGCGCGCTTTGAGCGCTTCGCCGCGCAGGGTCATGGGCTCGTCCGCCTTCAGTGGGTTCGTGCGCGACCCTAGGATTTGGCCGCTCGGTTCGTCAATCCGCTCGCTAAACGTCATCCGGGCACTCGAATGTGAAAAGACCGAGGGTTCACGGCCGACAACGCAAGCGATATACCAACAGCTCGAGCGCATGCGGGACGAGACGGTTCATGGATTTGCGGCTTTGCGTCGGTCTTATCGCGGGTCTTGTCATGGCCATGAGCACCGCAAGAGCCGGTGACACGGTGCGCACGCCCCATGTCGAGGCGCGTCTCGTGGCCGACGTCGCGGCCATCAAGCCCGGCCAAGCTTTCACCGTAGCGCTCCAGCAGAAGATCATTCCGGGCTGGCACACCTATTGGCAGAACCCGGGTGATTTGGGCGAGCCCACACGCATCGACTGGCATCTGCCCAAGGGCTTCACGGCGGGCCCTCTGCAATGGCCCGCGCCGAACCGCATTCCCGTGGGGCCCCTCGTCAATTTCGGCTACGAGGACGAGGCGATACTCCTCACCGAGATTCGCGCGCCGGGGACGCTCGCCCCGAATGAGTCCGTAACGCTCGCAGCGGACGCAAGCTGGCTCGTCTGCGCCGACATCTGCATTCCCGAGGAAGGAAGCTTCTCGATCTCGCTGCCTTCAACGTCGGGCGTTCCGCCGGCGAACGAAGAAGCCCGCGCGCTCTTCGAACGCGCACGGAGCAAGATCCCGGCGCAGCTTTCGGTACGAGCGCAATTCGCGGTCGAAGGCGACCGGCTCACCTTTGCGCTCGCCGATGCGGGAATCGCGGGCGCGGCCAAGCGCGCTACGCTCTTTCCCGTCGAGCCTGATGTCATCCGTAGCGCCGCAAAGCAAAGAACGGCGCGGCGCGCCGGCGTCCTTGTGCTGACCACGGATGCGGGGCGTCTTCTCAAGGGCAATGACGCGACCAAGCCTTTGTCCGCATTCGATGCGGTGCTCGTCGTCGAGGGGCGCGACGGCATGCGCGCGGCGTTTTCACTGCGCGCGGAAGCGGGGCCGCTTCCCTCCGCGGGCGGCGGCATTTCTATGGTGCAAGCGCTCGTCTTTGCGCTGTTGGGCGGCCTCATCCTCAATCTCATGCCTTGTGTCTTTCCCGTGCTGTCCATGAAGGCGCTGGCGCTTGCAAGCTTTGCGGGCAAAGAGGCGCGCCACGCGCGCGCCCATGGGGCCGCTTACGGCGCTGGCGTCGTCTTGAGCTTTCTTGGCATTGCCGCGGTATTGCTCGTTCTGCGCGGCGCGGGCGAATATCTGGGTTGGGGCTTTCAGCTTCAATCGCCCCTCGTCGTCGCCTCTCTGTTTCTTGTCTTCCTGGCCGTCGGCCTCAATCTTGCGGGTCTCTACGAGGCGAGCTTGCCGGGCGCGGTTGGCGTTTCGTGGCGAAGCGACGGGCTTCTCGGCGCAGGCCTCACGGGCGTGCTCGCCGTGGTCGTGGCCTCGCCCTGCACGGTGCCTTTCATGGCGGCCGCTCTCGGCTTTGCTTTGATCTCGCCGCCTGCGGTGGCGCTTGTCATTTTCGCCGCGCTTGGCGTGGGGATGGCCTTGCCCTTCGTGCTCTTGAGCGCGAGCCCAGGTCTCATCGCGCGCTTGCCGAGGCCGGGCGAATGGATGCTGCGCTTCAAGCAAGTCATGGCGTTCCCCATGTTCGGGGCCGCGGCTTGGCTTCTCTGGGTCTTGAGCGCGCAGACTGCTCCCGACGGGCTTGCTTTAGCCTTGACGGCGGCGCTCGCACTCGGCTTCGCAGCTTGGGCGTTCGGCTTGAGCCAGCGCGGCCGGGCGCTCTGGCCGCGTATCGCGACTTTTGCCGGCATCGGCGCGGTCATTCTCGCGCTCGCACCGTTGTCCACGCGGCCCGCCGTCACCAAGCCCGCGGCAGAAGCGCAAGGCTTGGGTCCCAAGGCCGAAGCCTATAGTGCGGCGACACTGGCCGCGCTGCGCGAGGCGGGCGAGCCCGTCTTCATCAATCTGACGGCCGCCTGGTGCATCACCTGCAAGGTCAACGAGGCGGTGGCGCTCTCCTCGCCGCGCCTGGCGCAAGTCTTCGCCGCTCGCGGCATCCGCTACCTCAAGGGCGATTGGACCACGCGCAATCCGGAAATCACGGCGCTCCTCGAAGCTTATGGCCGCAGCGGCGTGCCACTTTATCTTTACTTCGCGCCCGGCGCCGAGCGCGCGAAGATACTGCCGCAGCTTCTGACCGAAGACACCGTCGTCGCGGCGGTCTCCGTGGCCACCGCTCAATTGGAAAGGAATTGAACGATGATGAGAAAGGAGGCGATAATGAGGAGCTTCATTGGCGCATTTGCACTCGCCATCACGCTCGCGGCACCGGCCTTGGCAATGCCGACCATCGGTCAACCTGCACCGGCCTTCACGGGCAAGGACTCGAGCGGCAAGACGTTGTCGCTCGGCGACTTCGCCGATCGCACCGTGGTGCTCGAATGGACGAACAACGAGTGCCCCTATGTGCGCAAGCACTACGACTCCGGCAACATGCAGAAGCTTCAAGCCGAAGCCGCGGCGCAAGGCGTGATGTGGCTGTCGATCATTTCCTCGGCGCCCGGCAACCAGGGCTATGTCGACGGCGCCAGGGCGAACGCGCTCACCAAGGAGCGCAACGCCAAGCCTGCGGCCGTGATCCTCGATCCGGAGGGCGCGATCGGCCACCTCTATGATGCGAAGACGACGCCCCACATGTACGTCATCGAGAAAGGCAAGCTCGTCTATATGGGCGGGATCGACGACATACGGTCCACGCGCGTCGAGGACGTCGCGAAGGCGAACAACTACGTGCGTGCGGCGCTCGCGGAGATCAAGGCGGGCAAGCCTGTGTCCACACCGGAGGCGACGCCTTACGGTTGCAGCGTGAAATACTGAGTAGGCGCGGACCGGCGGCGCGGAGCGGCGAGATTTGCCGTCTTGCCGCGGCCCTGCCTTCGGTTCGCAAACAGGAGCGTCGACCCGATGAGCGAACGCTTGAGCCCGCATGCCGCCCTCATCTACATCCTGGTCATCGTGTCGGCGGCCGACCGAAGCATGAGCGATCGCGAGCTCCGAGCCATCGGCCGGATGGTGCAAACGCTGCCCGTGTTTCGTGGCTTCGATGTCAACAAGCTCGTGTCGACCGCGCAAGCTTGCGCGGAGCTTCTCTCGAGCGAAGGCGGGCTCGAAGCCGTGCTTGGGCGCGTGCACGATGCGCTGCCCGATAAGCTGAAAGAGACGGCCTACGCGCTCGCGGTCGAAGTCGCTGCGACGGACGGCCGCGCGGGCCAGGACGAGCTGCGGCTGCTCGAGCTCATTCGCGATCGGCTGCCCGTCGACGCGCCTGCGGTGGCCGCAATCGAGCTTTCGGCCCGCGCGCGCTACCGCTCGCTCGGCTAGAGCGGTCCGGATGAGCGACGGATTGAAGCTCGGCCTGAAGGCGATCAGGGACTGGGCCGTCATTCGCGGCAGTCCCCATGCGCGGGCGCTCGGCATCGAGCTCGTGGAAACGCGCAAGCACGAGGCCTGGGTCAAGCTTCCCTATGATCCGCGCTTCATCGGCAATCCGGAAACCGGCGTCATCCACGGCGGCGTCATGACGACGTTGCTCGACAATGTGTGCGCAACGGCGGTGCTTGCCGCGATCGGCGTGCTGAAGCCCGTGGCCACGCTTGATATTCGGATCGATTACATGCGCCCGGCCGTGCCCGGCAAAGATGTCATCGCCCACGGCTCCTGCTTCAAAGTCGGCAAGCTCGTCGCATTCACGCGCGGCACGGCCTATCACGAGGCCCCCGAGGAGCCGATTGCCACGGCCGCCGCCGCCTTCATGTTCGTGGGCGGTCGCGGCACGGATCGGGCACCAAGCGCGGGCGAGGACCAGCGCGCGGCGGACTTCGACGTCGCCGACAAGCCCGCGCGCGCCCCGCCGGTGCTCGAGACTGTTCCGGAGCCCGTGCATGCCGAGGCTTCGCGCCGCGGCGAGAGCGTCGAAAAGCTGCAGGCGCTTCTCGATGAGATTGCCTATGCGCGCTTCTTGGGTCTCGTCATCGACCGCAAGGGCGACGAGTTCACGACAGTCTTGCCTTTCGAGCGCAAGCTCATCGGCAATCCGCTCGTTCCCGCGTTGCATGGGGGCGTCATCGGCGCCTTTCTCGAAATGACGGCGCTCCTTCAGCTCATTGCCGACTCGACCAGCGTGACGCTGCCCAAGACCATCGACATCACCATCGACTTTTTGCGCTCGGGGCGTCCTGCGGACACCTTCGCGCGCGCGGTGGTATCGCGGCTCGGGCGGCGCGTGGCCAATGTGCGCGCCGAGGCCTGGCAGGAAACGCACGAGAAGCCCATCGCCGCGCTGCACGGGAATTTTCTCGTCACGCCGGGCGACGACGTCGCGTGAGCTTCGCCCGCTCCTGACATGACGAAGCCCGGACCGCGCAATCTCATCACCGATGTCGCGGGGCTGCGTGTCGGCAATGCCGAAGACATGCGCGCCTTGACCGGCGTCACGGTCGTCGTGCCGGCGACGCGCGCGGTGGCGGCGGTCGACGTGCGCGGCGGAGCGCCTGGAACGCGCGAAACCGACGCGCTCGATCCCGCTTGTCTCGTCGATGCCGTGGATGCGGTGGTGCTCGCGGGCGGCTCTGTGTTCGGACTCGATGCGGCGTCGAGCGTTGTGAACGCGCTCGCCGCGCAGGGCCGCGGCTATCGGCTGGGCACGAGCCCGCTTGCCCTGCCTGTGGTGCCCGCGGCCATTCTTTTCGATCTCAGCAATGGCGGCGACAAGAACTGGGGCGAAACGCCGCCTTACCGCGCGCTCGGCAAGGCGGCGCTCGAAGCGGCGAGCGAAAGCTTCGCGCTCGGCAATGCGGGTGCCGGTCTTGGCGCGCGCGCCGGCATCTACAAGGGCGGTCTCGGCAGCGCCTCCGTCATGACCGAAGATGGCATCACGGTCGGCGCGCTTGTTGCGGTCAATGCCTTCGGCTCGCCCGTGATGCCGGGAACGGCGACGCTCTGGGCCGCACCCTTCGAGCAGGACGAGGAGATGGGCGGCCAGCCGTGGCCCGTGCGGAAGGCGCGCGTGCCGCTCGATTGGCCTTCGGACACCAAGCTTGCGCTCGCGGCGCAGCCGGGCGCCAACACGACCATCGGCGTCGTCGCCACCGACGCGGCGCTCACGCCCGCCCAAGCAAAGCGCGTCGCCATCATGGCGCATGACGGCCTGGCGCGCGCACTCAGGCCCGTGCACACCGCACTGGACGGCGACACGATCTTCGTGCTCGCGGCAGGCGCACGCACGCTGCCGGAGCCGATCGCCGTCTCGCTCTCGCACCTTGGCATGCTCGGCGCCGATTGCGTGACGCGCGCGGTGGGCCGCGGCGGTCTACGAGGCGCAGAGCATTTCCGGCATTCGCTGCTATCGCGAAATCTTCCGCGCCGCCCTCACGAAGACGCGCAGGGGCTGAAAAGCCCTTGTGTCCAGCTTGATCGGCGCTTGTGGGAAACCCCTGCACCGATTAAGATTCGCGAACAAAGAAGAAGGCATAATCGCCGCCGCTTCGAAAGGGGGAGGACGTGCGCAACGTTCTGGCGTTCGCGCTGCTCGTGATGCTCACGGCATGCGTCTCGACGCATATCGAGAAGACCACGACGACATCCGCAAAGCCCCGTCAGGGCGCGACCGTCGTCCTGATGGAGCCCGACATCACGGTGGGCAGCCTCAAGGCCACGGGCCTCGTGGAGCCCCGGGCCGACTGGACCGCGGCCGCCAAAGCCAATGTCGAACGCAATATCCAGGCGCAGCTCGCCGGTAAATCTTATCGGATAGTGCCCTTCAGCACCGGCGCAAGCCAATCGCCGCGGGTGCAGCAACTCATTCATCTTCACGAGGCTGTGGGCCAGACCGTGCTGATGACCAAGGTCGGCGGCCTGAAACTGCCGACGAAGAAGGACGTGTTCGATTGGTCGCTCGGCCCCGGCGTCCAAGAAATCGGCGGGCCCTTGGGCGCCGACTATGCGCTTTTCGTCTATGCCCAGGGCAGCTATGCGGACACGGGCCGCGTGGTGACCATGGTCGTCGTGGCGGCGCTCTTCGGCGCGGCCGCCCCGCTCGGCAATCAAGTGGCCTTCGCCTCGCTCGTTGATTTGCACACCGGCAACATTCTCTGGTTCAACCTCACCGTCACCGGCGAGGTGAACGACATGACAAAGGAGAGCGGCTCCGCTTCGCTCGTCAAGACGCTCCTGAAGGACATCCCGCTTTAGCGGCTCCGCCATGAGGCGCGTTGCTTACATATTTGCGCTCTTCGCAGTTCTCGGCATCGTCGCCGGCGCCGTCAATGTGCCGCCCCAAGTTCCGGGCCAGCGGCCCGCGCCGGACACCGATGAGGCGGGACTGTGGCTCGTCATGGACCAGGCGGAAGAGCGCCTGAAGACCTCGGCCATGCTCGAGCGCGATCCCGCGCTCAACGCTTATGTGCGCGGCGTCGTGTGCCGGCTCACGCCGGATTTTTGCCCCGAGGTGCGCGTCTATGTGATCGATCAGCCCTATTTCAACGCCAGTATGGCGCCCAATGGCGCCATGCAGGTCTATACGGGGCTGCTTCTTCGCGTCGAGAACGAGGCGCAGCTCGCTTTCGTGCTCGGCCACGAAACCGGCCACTATGTGGGCCGCCACAGCCTCGAGCAGTGGCGCAAGATAAAAAACACGGCCGGTGCGCTGCTCATCTTCTCGATCGGCGCCTCGGCGGGCGGCGTCGGCGCGCTCGGCACGCTTGCCGAGCTCGCCGCAGCAAGCACGATCTACGGCTACTCCCGTGACAAGGAGCGCGAGGCCGACGGCTTCGGCTTCAAGGTGATGTTGGGCGCGGGCTATTCGGGCCGCGAAAGTGCCGCGACCTGGCGCTACCTCGTGGAGGAGACGGCCCATTCCGATTCGGAGAAGACGCGAAAAGAAGAAGCGCGCGGCAGCATCTTCAGAACGCATCCGCTGACGTCGGAACGCATCGAGACTTTGGACGAGCTGGCGAAATCCGCGGCCGGGCCGAGCGACTTGGGCGCCGAGCGCTTGCGCGCCGTCACCGAGCCCCATCTCGACCAATGGCTCAAAGATGATCTCCGCCGGCGCGATTATGGCGAGAGCCTCTTTCTCATCGATCGGCTCATCGCGGACGGGCGCGCACCCGGCATCGTCTATTACTACAAGGCCGAAGCCTTTCGCCTGCGCCACAAAGACGGCGACGCCGGTCTCGCCTTGACCAACTACGAGCGGGCGACAAGCTATTCCGATGCGCCGGCCGCCGCGTGGCGCGAGCTTGGGCAAGCCTATTGGCGCCAGGGCGACAAAGAAAAGGCCGACGCTTCATTCCGCCGCTATCTCGAGCTTGCGCCGGAGGCCGAAGACCGGCTGATCGTGGACGATTATCTCAAACGCCTGTGGACGGGAGCCGCGCCATGATGCGTCTTGTTGCTCTTCTCGCCCTCTTGCTCCTGACCGGCTGCGCGACGGCGGGCTCCGTCTCCCAAGGGCCGTACAAGGTCGGAAACGTCTACCAGATCGTGGTCGGCCAGCAATGGGCGTCGCTGCCCCAGGCTTTGACCTCGCAGCGCACCGGCAAGTTTCTCACCATCGACGGGCCGGACTTGAATCTGCTCCAGCTCGTGGCGGCGCTGAAGAACAATCAGTCGCTCATCAAGGAGAGGTCGAAAGACAACCCCGTGCCGAAGTACCGCACGGACATGTCGCAGACCGAGATCGTCGAGTTCGTCACCGATACGCTGGCCACCCTGGGCTATCAGAATCTCTCGACGCAGGCGCTGAGGCCTTCGGCATTCGGCACGCTTGCCGGCGTGCGCTTCGACTTGAGCGCCCAGACCCCGGACGGACTCAACATAAAGGGCACCGCTCTCTTCGCGCAGCGCGACGAGAAGCTCAACCTCATCGTCTATCTCGCGCCGGAAGAATATTACTTTGGCCTGCACGCGGCCGAGATCGAGCGGATATTGGGTTCCGTCGCGCTTCTGTAACCGCGCCGCTGATTTCGCCGTTGATTTAAGGCCCGTCTCCCGCAGTAGACTACGCCCGGGCGCGCCGATAGGCGCGCGCGTCGTAGGGGACCGGAACAGGAGAGGCGACGATGTTGGAGCTCTATCATGGCGAGCCGGCGGCGAATTCGCTCAAGACCTTGCTCGCCATCAAGGAGAAGGGCGTCGAATTCAAGAGCCATCTGATGAATTTGCACGAATTCGAGCAGCATGAGCCGTGGTTCGTGAAGATCAATCCCAACGGCCAGGTGCCGGCCTTGGTGCACGACGGCAAGGTGATCACGGAATCGACGGTGATCAACGAATATCTCGACGACGTCTTCGACGGGCCGCCGCTGCGCCCCGCCGATTTCTATTGGCGCGCCAAGATGCGCATCTGGACCAAGTTCGTCGACGAGTATTTCTGCCCGGCGCTGAGCTTCATCGCCTGGCACTACATGATCAAGGGCATCACCGAAAAGCTTACGCCGGAGGAATTCGAGGCCAAGGTCGCGCGCATTCCGCTCAAGGAACAGCAGGACAAGTGGCGCACGACGGCGCGAGAAGGTTACACGAAAGAGCAGCTCGACAACTGGCGCCGCCAAGTGCGCACCTCCGTCGAGCGCATGGAAAGAGAGCTCAAGGAGACGAAGTGGCTCGCGGGCGAGGCTTTCTCGCTCGCCGATGTGAGCGCTTATGCCATGGCTTACGGCATGCCCGAGCGGGCGCCGAAATTCGTCAATGCGGGCGAGACCCCGCGCTTTATGGATTGGCACGCACGGATGGCCGCGCGCCCCAGCGTGAAGGCGGCGTTCGCCATGCCAACCCCGCCGCGCCAGAATAGAGAGGGCATGCGCGAGCGCATGTCGGGCATGTTCGGTTGAAGAGCATTTGGCAAATCGATGAGCGGCGCGCTTGCACCCGGGCTCGCCGCTCCGGGCAGCTGAGCCCCAGACGCCATTTTCCGTCTTCCGATTTCTGTATGGCGTCCCCAACAGGGTGAGGCGGATCAGCGATTGATCCAGTGAATCAATCGCCCGCCGAACGAACCTGTGACCCCAAGATTAGGAAGTTGCGGGTGTGCCGAGGCAAAGGCTATCCGGATCAAGGCCTTGAGTCACTGACGTTGCGCACAGGTACTGAATTGGCACCGCGCGGCCACTCCCGAGCGGAGTTTTTGCGGTATTCTGTTCCCGGGAGTGGGCGGTCCGGGGGGACTATCACATGAGCGCACTAGCGATTCCTGCGATCGAGGCTTTGCACTCGATCGAAGCCTGGTTCGGCGCAAGCTGGCACGAGTTCATCGCGTTTTCTCAGAGCCTCGTGCAGCATCCCCCGACGCTTAGAGCTGCAATTCTGGCTGGTGTAATTCTTGTTTGCTTGTGGATTGCGCTCAGCCTCGTACTCCTTGCGATGCGGTGGCTCCGGTCCCGCGGCGAGGGCGCCAAGCAGTTCAGAGTCGTGCTCGAGGGAGGAAGGGATCGTATCGCACGGGTCACTAAGGACGCAGACCTACCTGCGATCCGGGGCGCGAAGATAGTGATCATCGTGGCTATTCAGAACGGCAAACGGCGCAGCGTGACTGCGAAGCTCGAGAGACGAAATCGATCGAAGAACTTCACGGACGACAGCATCGCGCTCACTCAGTCGGTGATGGACCAGTTGGACCTCAGTAGGACGAGAGCGGAGAAGGTGACGCGCAAGGCGACGGCGCGCAGCTGCTCCTTAGCCGGCTCCCTTGGTACAGCCCGCGCGGATTGCTTGATCGGACCATCTTCGATGCGGACCAGAACACCAGCCTGACGTGGCGCATTTTCGTTCTGTCGTTGCTTGTGAGCGTGGTCGTCTCAGAGGTCTATTACGAGCGCACCGCCGCGCATCAGGCCGCAGTTGCCCAGCCGAACGCACCCTAGAGTAGTCTGTTCCCCCGACGAGCCGATCCGCGCTATGAGTAATGACGGTCCCCGTAGCTCAGCAGGATAGAGCACCAAATTCCTAATCTGGGGGTCACAGGTTCAAATCCTGTCGGGGACGCCATTGAAATTCGTTGCCACCACGGCAGTCCTTCGGATCGCGCGAAAGTCTCGCAGCGCGGGCCGGAGGCCGGGAAACACTGCATCCATGCATGCGCCGAGGCAAATCCGCCGATGGCTTTTGCTCGCCGCGCTCGCGGCGTCGCCGCCAGGCTTTGCCGGCCGCGCGCACGCTTGCGACCCGTCGTCATCCAGCGATGGGGCGCACGACATCGCGGGCCAGGTTGCCGAAGTCGTCGACGGCGAGACGCTCGCGCTCGATGACGGCACCGCTCCGCCTTCTCGGCATCCAGGCGCCGAGGCAGACCCTTGCGCGGCAAGAGAAGGCGGCGCTTGCGGCGCTCAGCCTCGGCAAGGCGGTGCGGCTCGCTCCGGAAAAGGCGCCGCGCGACCGCTATGGGCGGTTGCTCGTTCAAGTCTTTGTCATCGAGGCGCCGGGCGCGCCGGCGGCTTGGGTTCAGGGCAGGCTCGTGGAACAAGGGCTTGCGCGGGTCGAGACGCGCAAGGAAAGCCGCGCTTGCGCGGCGGAGCTTCTCGGTCTCGAGGCCAAGGCGCGGGCGGCAAAGCTTGGCCTATGGGCTTTGGCCGCCTACGCGATCCGAGCGGCCGACACAATCCCACCGCAGGATGTCGGCACCTTCCAGCTCGTCGAGGGCACGGTGCTTGATGTGGCAATGGTCGGCGGGCGCACCTACATAAACTTCGGGCCTGATTGGAAGACCGACTTCACCGTGACGATCGAGGCGCGGGACCGTAAGCTCTTTCCCGCGGGCGCGCTCGAGCCCGAGGCGCTGCGCGGCCGCAAGATCCGCGTGCGCGGCTTTATCGAGCGATTGAACGGCCCCATGATCGCGGTGACCCATCCCGAAGCGATCGAATACCTGCCGTGACGGCGGCGAAAAAAGAGGCGCGATGGAGGAAACCATGACCACGAAGCTTGACGGGAGCCGCAAGAGCTTGTGGCTCGAGGGTATGCAGCGGCTTTGTGCGTTCGTCTTGATGTCGGGACTCTTTCTCGCGTTCGCCGCGCCCCCGGCGGATGCGCAAATTTTCATGTCCAAGGCCCAGGAAAAGCAGATCGGCCAGGAGGAGCATCCGAAAATCCTCAAGAGCTATGGCGTCTATCCGGATGCCGCTGTCAGCGGCTATGTCGCCCAGATCGGCGGCAGCATCGCCGCCAACTCGAACGATCCTGGCGTGGGCTACACCATCACGCTTCTCAACTCGCCCATCGTCAACGCCTTCGCGCTGCCCGGCGGCTATGTCTACATCACGCGCGGCATCCTCGCGCTTGCCAACAGCGAGGCGGAGGTGGCGGGCGTTATCGGCCATGAGATCGGCCATGTCAGCGCGCGCCACACGGCCAAGCGCTATGATCGCGCCGTGGCACGAGCATCTGGGCACCATCGCCGGCGCCGTGATCGGCAGCCAGATCGCCTCGGACCTGCTCAATCTGGGCGGCCAGCTTTATCTGTCGAGCTTCTCGCGCCAGCAGGAATACGAGGCCGATCTCTTGGGCGTGCGCTACCTCGCACGCACGGGCTACGACCCTTACGCGCAGGCGGATTTTCTCGCCACGCTCGACGCCGAGACCACGCTCGAAGCAAAGCTTGCGGGCGTCGAGGCGCACCGGATGGAGTTCTTCTCCACGCATCCGAACACGCCGGACCGGGTCAAGCGCGCCATCGAGGACGCCAAGGCCAAGGCGTCGCCGTGAAGGCGCGGCCGCGGATCCGCGACGTCTATCTCTCGAAAGATCGAAGGCATGGTCTACGGCGACTCCGAAGCGAAGGATTCATCCGTGGGCAGACCTTCATGCATCCCGAGCTCAAGTTGGCCTTCAAGGTGCCGGACGGCTTCCATCTGCAAAACAGCCCCGAGGCCGTCGTCGCGACTGCGAAAGATGGCAGCGGCATCCAGTTCGACGGCGGCAAGGCGCCCGCGGGCCGCGATGCAAAGACCTACCTCACCAGCGACTTCGCGAACGAAATCAAGCTCCGCCCCCGCAACGTCGAGACCTTCGACGTCAACGGCATGCACGCGGCAACCGGCACTGCCACGGCTCAGACGAACAGCGGCAATGTCGACGTGCGCATGGTGGCCATCCAATACGAGCCCGGCACGATGTACCGCTTCCTGTTGATCACGCCGACCACGTCACCAAGACGCGGGACGCCGCCATGCGCGGCGACGATCATGAGCTTCCGCAAGCTCTCCGAGCAGCGAGGCCGCGGCGCTCAAGCCGCTGCGCATCCACATCGTGAAAGCGGGCACGGGCGACAGCGTGGCTTCGCTCGCGAACCGCATGTCCTTCAAGGATTACCGCGAGGAGCGCTTCCGCGTGCTCAACGGGCTTGGAACGAGCGGATCGGTGGTCGCAGGCTCGCGCTACAAGATCGTCACGGACTGACGGCGCGGACTGAACTTTGAGCGTTCGTCAGTCTGCGAAAAGGAAGTTAGTCACTCGCAGTTCCAGACGTGGATTACGCGAAGCAAGTCCCGAAAGCAAACATACGTCTTCCGAAATAAGAGCAATGTCGACATCCACCCGTGTTGCAAGCCCTGGCTCTAACTTCGCGCGCTGCCAGGCGACAGCTTGGTCTGCGATGTGCAGTGGGACCCCACCCTGGTCGTAGAAAATAGCCTGAAACTCAATGAGCCTAACTGGCTTATCGTATCTATTTACAACACTGAAACTTATGGTTGCGCCCAGCACACCTTTGGAAAAACGACATTCCGGATCTCCAGTTTGAGAGCATCCTGTTCTTGCACGTGATCACTTCCAACTGAGGCATTGGCGGCTGGAGAATGACTCTTAGTTGCTTCGGCTAATGGCTGAGCGGTTCCCTCAATGCAAGCAACTCGCTCAGATGTACGCTTGATACTGCGAAATTGAGGTTTTGGCCCGTCTTGGATGTCAGTGTCGCTACGCCGATAACAGCGCCGTCTTCGTTGACAACCGGCCCCCCGCTGCTTCCAGGCGAAACCGGCGCTGTTATCTGAAAGTATCTTTCCTCATCCGCATTCCTGATGCCGCTGACGATTTCATCCGAGAAGGTGGCTTCGAGACCGCCAGGACTGCCTACTGCGAAGACCTTGTCTCCAATTTTCACCAGTGACGGATCAGCCAATGGCAAGGGAATGGCCTTGAGATCTGGTACGGCCAGCAATGCCAGATCCAGATCGGCGCTGATGGCGAGAACGCCTGAAACCTCGTAAGGTGCGTCGCTTGCAGGTAGTTTCACGAAGCCAACTGCTGCATTTTCGATCACGTGATAGTTCGTAGCGACTACACCTGGACGTACGACGAAGCCACTTCCCTGCGAAATCGGCTCGGAGTTAGCGTCACCCATCACGACCAAGACGACCGATGGCAGCACTTCGCTAGCGATGTCGCGAGGATCCTTTGCGAAGACCGCGATAGGAAAGGCGATTTGTGCAATTGCTGCTAGCAATCCTATCTTAGCAGCGCAGGACAGAGCTCGAGCTGCCCGATCTGTGGTCATAGATGGGAAGTCCAACCTAGAATTTGTTCTATAGCGGGGCGATATTCAGTCTGACTCTGTTTGGGCGTCAGTCTGACGTATTGCTCGGCGCGCTGCCTCTCGCATCCCGAGAGCGTTTGAAGGTGTGCGACAACCTGCTCACAGGTCGGTTTTTCATAGTTTCCTAGGTTTCGAGCTGCTTTCATTCCTGGCTTAAGTGCAGTCCAAATGACTGCAAGCGGCGGATGCTCTCTCGCTTTGGCCCATTCCGCGACAATCTGCTGTATTTGGTCATTAGATTGGCCATCTGGCCAATGGCCGATGGAACGCTTCGATTCTTTCGAGCTCTATGTCCTCGCGACGTGCTAGCAAGATCTTGGCGCAAGCCACATCGCTTACGCAAAGTCTTGACCACAACACGCATGAGCGTTTGGCACCTGGAGCGATGACGAGTGTTACTCGACCATCTTTTAACTTCCGCGCGAACTCGATTGGCAGACTTGGGCCATCCCTTTGCCATTCACCGACAACGGGAAGTGGCTCAGGGGACCAGATAGCGAGCCCCATCCAAGACAGACGATATCGCCTTCGTTTCTCGACATGACGTTCACCACGCCGTCCAGCCGCGATCTCCGGCCTCAAATAATCCGTCTACAGAGCATATCGAGATCTTCAAGCCGCCTTCTTGCGCGGCCAGCGCGGGGATCGAGCAGCGTCTCGGGCAAGGTCGGCACGAAGCTGTCGACGAACGCGACTTCGTCCGGCTTGAGCGGCGCTCTCAGAAAGTGCGCGGCATTGGCCTCGACTTGCGCCGCCGTCTCGGCGCCCACCACGATGCCGTGCACGTAGCCTTGCGCGCGCACATAGGCAAAGCAGAGATCGGCGACGTCGCGCCGGCCGAACACCTCGACCAGAGCCGACAGCGCGCGCAAGAGGTGCGGAACGTCGAGGCCGGGAAAGTGGGGCCAGAGGGCCGCGTTGCGCGCCGTGAGCAGGCCCTGCAGGAGCGTGCTCCGCGCATGGATCGTGACCTCTGGCCGCTCGGCGATACGCGCCAAAACGGAGGGCTTGCGGAAGCGCAATCGAACACGTTGAGCGGCATTTGGATGTGCATCACGTCGCGAAAGCTCAGGGCCAGCGCGAGCTCGTCGGGGCTCTGCACCGAAACGCCGAGCTTGCCGATGACGCCCTCTTGCTGAAGCGAGAGCAACGCATGCCAAATCGCGCCGACACAAGCCTTCAAGTGACGCGCGCGGTGCAGCAGAAAAACGTCGAGACGCTCCCGGCACAGAGCGCGCCGCGATGTCTCGACGCTCGCGCGAACGGCGTGCTGGGCTTCGGACTTGTCGGCGCCTTCGGAAAGCCCATCGAGCGGGGCAAGCTTGGTCAAGATGCGAATATCGGATATTTCGCCCAGCGCCTTGCCGAGCCGGCTCTCGCTCTCTCCATAGGCGCGCGCGGTGTCGAAGTCGCGGATGCCTGCCGCGAGCGCAGCCTCGATGATGGCGAAGGCCTCGCGCTCGCTCGGCATGCCGCTGCGGTTCGTCGCGCCATAAGCCATGCCGAGCTGAGCCGTGCCCAGAACGAGCGCCGGCGTGTGGGTGCTCTCCATTCTCGCAAAATTAGTAGGGAGGCTTTAAGACCTCGCTAACGCGCGAAAACAAGAGCCTGCTCACCACAGCGTGGCGGCGATGCGTAAAGTCTCTATTGCGGTTGCGGCCGCTGCACGCTGGGGCCCAGCTTGCCAGCACTCGTCGGCCGAGAAGGACCTTACGTCTTCGGCATCCTTCGGCCCGCGCACCATCAGGATGTCGGCATAAGCCGTGTAACGCGTGATCGGATAGCTCGTGCCGGAATCCATTCCGGCGCCGTAATAAGGCCAGGAGTGATAGTAGTAACCATAGCCGCCGAAGTTGTCGAACGAGGACCAATAGCGCGTGGTGGGCTCCACATCCTGCTTGGCGAGCACGAAGTCGTTGAAGCCGCGAGACTTGCTGAGCTCGGCCGCGCGCACCAGAAGATAATTCTCGACCACGTTGCGCGGCGTGCTTCGATTGCCGGCGAACGTCACCCGGAAGCGGTTCGTCTCGATCTGCTCCTCGGAGTAACCGTAGCCGCGATTATGCCTGCGCCGGGCCCATAAGGCGTGGGGCTCGAGCAGGCGGCGATCGTCCCGGTGAGAAGCGCCGCGACGGCGATGTTGCACAAGATGCACGCGAAGCGAGGTAGGTCTCGTGATCATGGCCGGTTTCTCCCGATCTTCCGCGAGGTCTGCGTCAGCCTAGGCTGCGCTGCCGCACGCCGGCAAATAAAGGCGCCCCATGGCTTTGTGACACGCATGTTACGCCCAATCGAGCCCACTGTGGTGCTCGCCTCACGTCGTCGTGATGCGCGGTTGCAATATCCGTGCGACCATGACGCGGCTGCTGCCCGCTTGCCTGCAGGGGGAGGGTCAGCCTAAAGAACAAGTCCGGACAGGCCGACCCGAGGCGCACGCGCCCGGCGCGCCTGCCGCAAGGAGCACGCATTGAACGAAGAGACGACCCGAAAGCCCTGGCTGGGCGGGCGGCTTCGGGCCCGGATCGATGCCGAGGTCGCCGGGAACGCGGGCCGCGCGCGTGCTCGCGGTCATTCATGGGCGTGCTCGCTCTGGCCGCCCGTCGCCGTGCTCCTGCGCGTTCGTCGTGGGCCTGATCTTCGGCGGCTGGACGCCCATGATGCCGCCGACGCCCGGTCAGGGTCGCGACGGCGAGCCTATGACGAATTCATCGATATGATCGAGGCCATCGGCACCGCGCGGGCGAACGAGTCCCTCGATATCACAGCCAAAATGACCGAGACCGTCCGCTCGATCAATTTCACCGAAGGAGCGACGGTCGAGGCAGGCGCGGTACTCGTCGAGCTTGCCAGCACCACTCTGCGGGCGCCGTTCTCGGGCGTGCTCGGCTTGCGCGCGGTGAGTCCAGGCGAGCTCGTCAATCCGGGTGACAAGATTGTGACGCTCGACGACATCTCTGACATCAAGCTCGACTTCTCCGTGCCCGAGACGTCTGTCCGCGCTCGTGAGGGTCGGCAGATTGTGCGCGTGACGGCGGCTTATCCGGCCAGGGCGTTCGACGGCATCGTGCGCATGGATACGCGCGTCGATCCGGTGACGCGCGCGATCGCGTGCGGGCGGAGATTCCGAATGCGAGGGGCTTATGCGCCCCGGCATGCTGATGACCGTCGAGCTATCACGACGCCGCCACTGCATCGCTCTGCCCGAGGAATCGCTCGTGCCGATGGCAAAGCGGCAATTTGTCTACGTCGCCGAGGCGGCAAGGTCGAGCAGCGCTGGGTAGAGATCGGCGCGCGCCGTCCGGGCTTGGTCGAGATTTCAAGCGGCCTCGCGGAGGGCGACGGCGTCGTGGTGGAAGGCACCAACGCTCGCGCCCGGGCGCACCCGTCCGCGTGAGGAGCGAGGGCGGAGTGCCGAGAAGGGCGGGGCGCCGGCCGGGGCACCCGGAGCCAATCTGACCATATCGTGACCCGGTCATGATTCTTTCCGATATTTCGTCAAACGTCCGGTCTTCGCGACGGTGATCAGCCTGTCTGATCGCCTTCGGCGTTGTCGTTTCTCGACCTGCCGCTGCGCGAGCTGCCCAACATCGATCCGCCGGTCGTCTCGGTGCAGACGAGCTATCGCGGCGCCTCGGCCGCGGTGGTCGAGACGCGGGTGACCGAAGCGATCGAGGATGCGATCGCGGCATCGAGGGCATCGACACCATCGCCTCGTCGAGCCGCGACGGCGCTCGGACATCACGATCGAGTTCCGCTCGACGCGACATCGAAGCCGCGGCCAACGACGTGCGCAATGCGGTTGGGCGCGTGGTCGACACTGCCCGAAGAAATCGACCCGCCGGAGGTCAGAAGGTCGAGGCCGACTCACTCGATCATCTGGTCCAACCTGGGTCCGATCGCTTGAGCGGGCTGAGTCGCCGACTACGCCGAGCGCTACATCGTCGACCGCTTACGTCGTGACGGCGTCGCGCGCATCTACGGAGCGGCGGCCGCTACGCCTGCGCATTTGGCTCGACCGCGCGGGCTGGCCGCGCGCGGGCTGACGGTCGCGGACGTCGAGGACGCGCTCGCGCGCGAGAACGTCGAGCTGCCGGCGGGCCGGCTCGAATCGACGCAGCGCAACCTCACCATGCGCGTCGAGCGCGGCTATCAGAAGCCGGACGATTTCGCGCGTCTGCCGCTCAAGGAAGGCGCGGACGGCCACTTGGTTGGCTGGGCGAGGTGGCGCAGGTCGAGATCGGCTCGAACGGCGCACGGATTTCCGCGGCAACGGACGCCAGGTCGGCATCGGCATCGTCAAGCAATCGACCGCCAACAGATCGCCGTCGCGCGCGCGGTGGCGAGGAAGAGATCGACTGCGCAAGTCGCTGCCGGACGGGATGGTCATCGCGCGCCTCGACAACCGTCTTCATCGAGCAGCGGTGAGCGAGGTCTACATGACGCTCGCGCTTACGGCGCTCGTCTCGTGATCGTCGTCATCTATCTCTTCCTCGGCAGCGTGCGCGCGGCGATCGTGCCGGCCGTGACGGTGCCGGTGTGTTTCTCGGGTCGTTCATGGCGCTCGACGTCATGCTTCTGTCGATCAATCTGCTGACGCTGCTCGCGCTGGTCTTGGCGATCGGGCTTGTCGTCGACGACGCGATCGTGGTGCTGGAGAACGTCCAGCGGCGCGTCGATCTCGGCGAGCCGCCGCTGGTCGCGGCCTCTCGCGGCACGCGCCAGGTGGCCTTCGCGGTGATGGCGACGACGGCCGTGCTGATCGCGGTCTTCGTGCCGATCATGTTTCTGCAGGGCACGTCGGGCGCCTTGTTCTCGGAGCTCGCCATCGCGCTCGCCTCGGCGGTCGGCTTCTCGGCGCTCGTCGCGCTGACTTTGTCGCCGATGATGTGCTCGAAGCTGCTCAAGCTGTCGCAAGCAAGCGGGGCTTGCCCGGCGCATCGATGCATTGTTCGCGCGCGTGCGCACGCCTACCTCGACGCGCTCGACCTTGCCTCGCGCGGCCGCGCTCGGTCTCGTCATCTTGGGCGCGGCGTCGTCGCCGGCGTGGCGCTCTGGCGGTTGATTCCGGCGAGCTCGCGCCGCAGGAGGATCGCGGCGACTTCGACATCACCGTCATCGGGCCGCAGGGCGCGGGCTTCGATTATACCGTCCGCCAGGTCCACGCGGTGGAGCGCCTGCTAAGCCCTAGAGAGAGAGCGGCGAGGTCGTTTATGTCTGTCGCGCTGCCGAGCAGTCTTCGGCTCGACCGCGGATCTGAACACGGGCGCGGCCATCGTGATGCTCAGCGCCGTGGGGCAAGCGTCAGCGCTCGCAGAATGCGTTGATGCGCGAGCTTGCGCCGCTCGGCGCCATCCCCGGCGCATGATCCGCCATCGCGCCGCCGCCCTTGGGCCGCGGCAGCTCCGGGCCGCTGCAGTTCGTCCTCGGCGGGACCGATTACGCCGAGCTGGTGCAGTGGCGCGATCTCATGCTCGAGAAGCTGAGCGCAATCCGCGGCTCTTTACCCTCGAGCGACTACAAGGAGACCAAGCCGCAGCTCATGGTGGCTATCGACCGCACGCGCGCGGCCGACCTCGGCGTATCGGTCGAGAGATCGGCCATACGCTGGAGACCATGCTCGGTTCGCGCAAGCTACGACCTTCTCGATCGCGGCGAGGAATACGACGTGATCGTGCGCGTCCGAGCGAAGAGCGGGCGCGGCCCGACGATCTCAACAACATCTACGTGCGCTCCGAGCGGACGGGTGCGCTGATCCCGCTCTCGAACCTGATGACGGTATCCGAGTTCGGCGGCGCGGCGGCTGAACCGTTTCAACCGCCTGCGCGCGATCACGCTCAGCGCCAACTCGCGCCGGACTACGCCCTGGGCGAAGCCTCGAGTTCCTGGAGAAGACCGCGCGCGAGACGCTGCCTGCGGCCGCGCAGATCGACTACAGGGGCGACTCGCGCACCTTCAGGCAATCGGCGGCTCGCTCGACTTCACGTTGGTCTGGCGCTCGTGGTGGTCTTCCTGGTCCTGTCGGCGCAATTCGAGAGCTTCGTGCATCCGTTCGTGATCATCCTGACCGTGCCGCTCGCGGTTGCCGGCGCGCTGTTCGGGCTCTGCATGCTCGGCAGCACGCTCAACATCTACAGCCAGATCGGCATCGTCATCCTGATCGGTCTCGCGGCCAAGAACGGCATTCTCATCGTGGAGTTCGCCAACCAGCTCCGCGACGGGGATGACACTTCCGCGAAGCGCTGGTGGAAGCGGCTTCCATCAGGCTCAGGCCCATCATCATGACGAGTATCGCCACCGCCATGGGCGCGTTGCCGCTCGTGCTCGGCACCGGCGCGGGCTCCGCGAGCCGCTTCACGATCGGCATCGTCATCTTCGCCGGCGTGATCTTTGCGACGCTGTTTACCGTGTTCGTCGTGCCCGCCTTCTATGATCTCCTCGCCCGCGTCACGCCCTCGCCGGAGACCGTGGCGCGCGAGCTTGCGAGCCTCGAAAACCAAACCGAGCGCGGCGTGTCGCCGGGCGAATGACGCACGCCTCTTGTGGCAGCCGAGCGACCGCGCGCCGAAATTCCCCGAAAAAGAACGCGATTCTGCCATGCGCCTGCCTTTTTCCGCCTCTATGCTTGCAGGCTAGGCTTTGGCGCGGCGCGCCGAGGCGCGCCAGCGGGGAGGGCGCAACATGCAACGTCGGGCGTGGATGCTTGCGATCATCGGGATCGCACTCGTTGCTCTTATCGGCCTCATCATCACCTTTGGCGTTTCCCAAAAGGAAGAACAGCCGCCCGTAAGCGGCGAGCAAGCCGCGGGCGAAGCAGGCGAAGCTGGCGAAGCGCCATCCGCCGGCGTGCTGGGGAAGGCGGCGGCCTTGGAGTTCCGACGCCTCGAGGTCGACACCTCCAAGATCGAGGCGGAAGCCTGTCTCGTCTTCACCGCGCACTCGGTCGAAGCGGGCAAGACGAAATACGGGGATTATCTTAAGTTCGATCCCGAAACGCAGATGGACATCCGCGTGAGGCAAATCGCCTTTGCATCGGGGGTCTCTACTTTGGTCAAGCTATCAGCTGACGCTCCGCGAAGGCCGGACTGCGGCCTCGGGCGGCGGCTGAGCGAGGCCGAGACGTTGCCCGTCGAGCTGGAGGATCGTCCGCCCATCGTCGTCTTCGAGGGCGGCTTTGTTTTGCCGCGCGAGAACGGCACGGTGTTCCGGTCACGACGATCAACGTCGACAAGCTCGACATCGAGATCGTGCGTGTCAGCGACCGTTTGCTGTCGCAATTCCGCGCGGGCCTCGTCGATGAGCAGACCATCTATGGCTACGACCGCCAGACCATGAAGGACGAACAGGGCGAACTCGTCTGGAAGGGAACGATGGACGTCAAAGGATCGCGCAACCAAGCCGCGACCACCATCTTTCCCCTGCGCCAGGCGATCAAAGGACGCAAACCGGCGTCTATCGTCTCACCGCGCGGCGATGTGGCCAGGCGCGAGGGCGTCGTCGATCCGGACGAAGAGAAATGGGCGGAACGCGCCGCGCAATTCGTCATCGACACCGATCTCGGCATGACGACGTTCAACGGCAAAGACGGCCTCAACGTCTTCGTCCGCTCGCTTGACACCGCCGAGCCCGTCGCCGGCGTCGAGCTCTCGCTCGTCGCGCGCAACAACGACGAGCTCGCCCGCGCAGCGACCGACGCGACGGCCGCGTCAATTCGCCGCCGGGCTCACGCGCGGCACGGGCGGCACCGAGCCCGTCGTCGTGATGGCCTACGGCAAGAACGGCGATTTCGCGTTCCTCGATCTCGCGCCGGCCTTCGACCTGACCGACCGCGGCGTCGAGGGCCGCCGAGCGCCGGACCCGATCGACGCGTTTCTCTACACCGAGCGCGGCATCTATCGCCCGGGCGAGACGGTGCATCTCGTCGCCCTGCTGCGCGACCGCAAGCCGAAGCGCTCGCCGACGCGCCGCTCTTGATCTCCGTGCTCTCGCCCCGACGGCTTGAGCTACCGCGAACTCAAGGCGCCGGCCTTGCAAAGGGCGCCGCCGCGCTGGCGCTCAGCTGACCGACACCGCGCCGCGCGGCCGCTGGCGGCCCGGCCTATGTCGATCCCAAGGGCGATCCCGTCGGCCGCGTCGAGTTCGACGTGCAGGACTTCGTGCCGCAGCGGCTGAAGGTCAACTGAAGCACGCAGAAGAGCGTCTCCGCCGGGCGAGCACGCGCCGTCGCGATCGACGCGCGCTTCCTCTATGGCGCGCCGGGCCGCGGGCTCGAAGGCAAGGGAGCCCCGACTCGTCCGGGCGGCGGAGCCGTTCCCTCAGTACAAGGACTATCACTTCGGCAAAGTCGACGATCCGTTCGAAGGCACGCAAGTGACCGATCCCGGAGACCGACAAGGCGGGCCACAACACGGCCACCGCCGCGATCGAGCTCGCGACCGAAACGTCGCTGCCGCTCAAAGCGAGCATCACCATCGCGATCTTCGAACCCGGCGGCCGCACCACCTCCGATCAAGTCACCCCGCCCGTCCGCACGCGCAACGCTCATCTCGGCATGCGCCCCGCTTCGACTACGACGAAGTGGAGGAAAACACGCCGGCGAACCTCGACGTCATCGCCGTCGACCAGAACGGCCTTTCAGAGCGTCCCGGGCTCAGCTGCGAGCTCGTGAACGAAGACACGACTATCACTGGTACCAGGTCGACAACGACTGGAGGTTCGAGCCGGTCACGCGCGACCATCTGTCGACACGGGCACCATCGACGGCAAGCCTTCGCAGCGTCGAGCTCGCCGCGCCCGGCTGGGGCTCCTATCGCCTCACCGTCACCGACCCGCAAGCGGCGCCAGACGAGCTATCGCTTCTGGTCCGGCTGGGGCCGGCGCGAGCGACGACCGCCCCGACCGCGTCGCCGTTCACGCCGACAAGCAGCTACGCGTCGGGCGACAACGCGCAAATCTCGATCCGCGCGCCCGAGGCGGCAAGGCGCTGATCGTGATCGCCTCGACAAGATCTTGCTCGCGCCTGGTCGACGTCCCCAGGGCGGCGCCGGTCTGAGCTTCCGGTCGTCAGGCTGGGGCGCGGCGCTTACGCCATCGTCACGCACTATCGGCCGCTCGCGAGGGCAGCCGACGCGCGCGCCCGTGCGCGCGATCGGCCTCGCTTGGCTCGCCGTCGATGCGCGCGACCGCACGCTCGGCTCGCCTTCGATGCGCCGAAAGACGTCCGCCCAGGACGACTATCGAGATCCCGATCGACGTCACCAACGCCGCGGCGAGAGCTCTATCTCACGCTCGCCGCCGTCGACGAAGGCATTCTTCAGCTGACCGACTTCGAAAGCCCCGATCCGACGAAGCACTATTTCGGCAAGCGCCGCCTGGGTCTCGACATGCGCGACGACTACGGCCGCCTGATCGCGCGCCGATCGCGCCATCGGGCGTGATCCGCGCAGGCGGCGACGGCCTGGGCGGCCGCTCGCTCGCGGTCGTACCGCACAAGACCGTGTCGCTGTTCTCAGGCCTCGTCGCTGACGGCGGCAAGGGCAGCCAGTCACGCTCGACGATCCCCGACTTCAACGGCGAACTGCGCCTGATGGCGGTCGCCTACACGCAGCGAGCTCGGCGACGCGAGCAGGCCGCTGACCGTGCGCGACCCGGTGGTCGCCGAAGTGATGCTGCCGCGCTTCTTGGCGCCCGGCGACAAGCTGACCGCGGCGCTGAACATGCGACAATGTCGAAGGCGCCGCCGGCACCTATCCGCGCGACGGTGCGCGTCCGGGAAGCCTCGTGCAGGCGAGCCGCAGCTACGAAGCCGATCGATCGCGGCGAGCGCAACCTTCGGCGTGCCGGTCAAGGCGGGCGACGCCGGCATCGGCACGATGCGTCTGATGTCGAAGGCCCTGGCGGCTTCAAGATCGACCGGACGCTGGCCGATCGAAGTGCGCCCGCAATGCCGGTCTCGACGGAAGGTCGCCCCTCGCGCCCGGCACGGAAGCGCGTCGTCGATGCGAGCCTCATTCAAGGCTATACGCCGGAAGCGCGGCTCACGTGACGGTGCGGCCCGCGCGGCTTCGACGTGCCGGGCCTTCTCTGGCTCGATCGCTATCCCTACGGCTGCATCGAGCAGACGACCAGCCGCGCCTTCCCGCTGCTCTACAACGAGCGCTGCTCGCGAAGGCGCGGGAAGCGGGACAAGAACATCAAGGACCGCGTGCAGGACGCCGTCGAGCGCGTCCTCGACATGCAGACCTATAGCGGCAGCTTCGGCATGTGGGGCGCCATGGGCGAACCCGACAACTAGATCGGCATGTTCGCGATCGACTTCCTGAGGCGCGCGGCCAAGGCTACGTCATTCCGCAGGGCATCGAATCGCGCCTTCGATTGGCTGCGCGGCTTCGCGGCCGGATGCAGCACGGACGTCGCGCGCGCCTACGGCTTCTACGTGCTGGCGCGCGCGGGCACGGTGAAGCCCAGCGACCTGCGCTACTTCGCCGACACGGACGCGTCGAAATTGCCGACGTGATCGTGCCGGCGCTCTTGGGCGCGGCGCTCGCCGCATCGGCGATCGCGCGCGCGCCGCGCCGGCTTCCAGCGCGCCGAGGCGATCGCGCGCAACCGCTCGCCCGCGAATTACACGCCGCAGCTACTACGGCTCGATGCTGCGCGACGTCGCGGGCTTCACCGCGATGGCGGCCAAAGCGGGCGAGGCGGTTGCTGCCCGCGCTCATGCGCGCGCGGCAGGAGTCGAGCCGCCCCTCGACTACACGACGACGCAGGAAAAGGCCTGGATGCTTCTCGCCGCGCACGAGTCGAAGCCGCGCAGAAGGCGGTCGAACGTCGCCGTCACGGGCGCGCAACGAGCGGCGCGCAAGGCATGGTCTCGGTCAGCCCGACGCGCGCCGAGCTCGATGCGGGCGTCGCGCTAAGAACAACGGGCGAAGGACGTCTGGTGGAGCGCCACGCGTGAAGGCATGCCCGAGCACGCCGCTGCCCGCCGGAAGCCAACGGCGTCACCATCGAGAAGCGCTATCTCACCCTCGAGGGCGCGCCCGTCGATCTTGCCAACGTGCGCCAGAACGACCGCTTCATCGTCTCGTCAAGGGCGAGATGGCCGATAACATCTCCGCACCATGGCGCTGCTCGATCTCCTGCCCGCGGGCTTTGAGATCGAAGGCGCTGGTGCAGATCTGCACGAAGCGACGTGGCGACCTATCCCTCCCTGGCCCGGTGCTCGCGCGGCCAACATCGCCGAAGCGCGCGACGACCGCTTCGTCGCCACCTTCGACCTCGGCGACCGCTACAGCGATCCGGAAGGAAAGCGCAAGACGTCACCCGCCTTCACTTCGCCTATATCGTGCGCGCGGTGACGCCCGGCAGCTTCGTGCTCCCGGCGGCGAGCGTCGAAGACATGTACGGCCCGGACGTCCGTGCGCGCACGAATATGGGCCGCATCGTCGTCGCGCCCGCGCAATGAGTGTGGCAACCTTACGCCATGCAGGCTCGCTGTGCGTGACCACGAACAAGTGACCGCCACCCCTAGCCCCTCCCCACAAGGGGGCGGGTAATCGTTTGGTCGCGTCACAGCGTATTTCTCACCTCCCCCGGTGAGGTCGGCCGACGAAGTCGGCCGGGTGGGGGGATCTCGTTATCGGCCGGCCGGTCATGGCTTCGGGCAGGCCGCGGTCGTTTTCGTCGCGCTCGCGCTCGGCGCGCTCGCCGGCTTGGACCGCTTGATCCCGCCGCCGCGCCCGCGCGCGCGATCGCGTCCGTCGTCGTCACCGCCAGCGACGGCACCCTGCTGCGCGCCTTTCTCGCGCGCGACGGCACCTGGCGCCTGCCGGTCGGGCCGGACGAGGTCGATGCGCGCTATCTTGTCCATGCTCAAGCCTAGGAGGACCAGCGCTTCGACGATCATCCGGGCGTCGATCCCTTGGCCGCGGCGCGCGCGCTCTATCAGATCGGCCGCGAGGGCCGCGTCGTCTCCGGCGCCTCGACGCTCACCATGCAGGTCGCGCGCCTGATGGAGCCGCGCGCACGCGCGGTCTCAAGGCGAAAGCTCGTGCAGATGGCGCGCGCGCTGCAACTCGAGCGGCACTACACCAAGAGCGAGATTCTTGAGCTCTATCTGACGCTCGCGCCCTATGGCGGCAATCTCGAAGGCGTGCGCGCGGCCTGCTCGCCTGTTTCGGCAAGGAGCCGCGCATCTCACGCTCGGCGAAGCGGCCCTCCTGGTCGCGCTGCCGCAATCGCCCGAGCGCCGCCGCCCCGACCGCAACGCCAAGGCCGCCCAGGCCGGGCCGCGACAACGTGCTCGCGCGCTCGCCGAACGCGGCGTCGTGTCGCCGCGCGCGGCGCAGGAAGCGATGGAAGAGCCCTCCCGCGGCGCCGACGGCGCTTCCCTTCAACGCGCCGCATCTGGCCGAGCGGGCCGCGCGCGGCGCGCCGCCGGGCGCCGTCATCGCCACCACCTCGACGCGCGCGCTGAACGAAGCGCTGGAAGATCTCGCCGCGCGCGAAGCCCAGTAGTTCGACGACGACGCCAACCTCGCCGTCATCGTGGTCGAGAACGCGACGCGCAACGTGCGCGCCTATCTCGGCGGCGCGAATTACTGGGGCCCCGCCGGCCAAGTCGATCTCGCGCAGCGCCGTGCGCTCGCCGGGCTCGACGCTTAAGCCCTTCATCTACGGCCTCGCCTTCGACGATCTGTCGGTCCATCCCGAAACGCTGATCGACGACAAGCCGACCGCGTTCGGCGATTACGCGCCGCGCAATTTCGATCGCGGCTTTCAAGGCACGATCACGTGCGCACGGCGCTCGCCTTGTCGCTGAATGTGCCGGCGGTGGCGTTGCTCGACCGCGTCGGCCCGGCGCGCTTCGCCGCGCGGCTCTCGCACGCCGGCGCCGAACTCCGCTTCCCGACGAGCTGGCGCGCCCGCGCTGCCGCTCGCGCTCGGCGGCGTCGGCATCACGCTGCGCGATCTCACGATGCTCTATGTCGCGCTGGCGCGCGAAGGGCGAGGCGGCGCCGCTCGTCTTCGCGAATGACGCGCGCGCGCAGGACCGAGACAGCCGCTCTTCGGCGCAGCCGCCGCCTGGTATCTCGCGATATTCTGAGGACAGCCCCATGCCCGACGGCTGCAGCGATGGGCCAAGGCATGAAGCGCGCGCGCCGATCGCCTTCAAGACCGGCACGTCCTACGGCTTCCGCGACGCCTGGGCGCTCGGCTTCTCGCGCGACTACACGGTCGGCATCTGGGTCGGCCGCCCCGACGGCTCGACGCGCCCCGGCCGCTTCGCGCGCAACGAGGCCGCACCCCTTCTCATGAACGTCTTCGACCTCTTGCCGCCGGATGCGGGGCCTCGCCGCCACCGCCGCCGGCCGACGTCATCCTCGCGCACTCCTACGCCGAGCTGCCGCGCGCGCTGCAGACTTTCTCGTCGGCACGCGCGAGCCCATAGCGCAGTGGGGCCGAAGCTCGCCATCGCCTTTCCGCCCGACGGCGCCATCGTCAGCATGCCCGAAGGCCGCGGCGACGACGATACGCTGGCGCTGCGCGCGGAAGGCGGCCGGGGAAAGCTCTTCTGGCTCGTCGACGGCGTGCCGCTCTCTTCAGCGGCGGTGGGCGAGGCGGGCCAGCGCATCTTCTGGCATCCCGAAGGCGAGGGCTTCGTGCGCATCTCGGTCGTCGATCAAGCGGCGCGCAAGCGAGCGCCAACGTCCGCCTCGTCAAGCCGCATTAATCTGTGCGTATTGATTGACAGTGGGTGATCAGCAATCACATGACTGTCATGCCCGGCTTTATGCCGGGCATCCAGGGGCCACAAGCGTGAGAGCGCGTTGCCCTGGATTGCCGGGAAAGCCCGGCAATGACATGTGTGAGATAGATGCTCGGTCTTTTCACACGCGTCGGATGCGCCTAATCGAGCGCAAACAGCGCGGCGTTGCCGCCGGCGGCCGCGGTGTTGACCGAGAGCGCGCGCTCGACGGCGAAGCGCTGCAGATAATGCGGGCCGCCGGCTTTCGGTCCCGTGCCGGACAAGCCCCTCGCCGCCGAAGGGCTGCACGCCCACCACGGCGCCGATCTGGCTCGCGATTGACATAGATGTTGCCGACGCGCAGCCGCGCGCGACACGTCGTCCACCGTGGCATCGATGCGGTGTGCAGGCCGAGCGTGAGGCCGTAGCCCGTGGCGTTGATCGCCTCGCAGACTCTGTCGAGCCTGTCGCGCGCGAAGCGCACGACGTGGAGGATCGGGCCCGAACACCTCGCGCGCGAGCAGCGCAGGCGTTCGATCTCGAACAGCATGGGCGCGAAGAAGCTGCCGCAGCGCAGTCTCGGGCGCGAGCTTCGCCGCGGCGATGAGCCTTCCCTCGCGCGCCATGCGCTGCGCATGCGCTTCGAGCGCGCTCCGCGCGGGCTCGTCGATGATCGGGCCCGACATCGGTCTCGATCCGCATCGGATCGCCGACGCGCAATTCGGCGATGCGCGCCCGCGAGCATGGCGATGCGTCTTGTCCGCGATGTCGTCCTGCAGGAAGAGCACGCGCAGCGCCGAGCAGCGCTGGCCCGCGCTGTCGAAGGCGGAGAGCAGCGCGTCGTCCACCACCTGCTCGGGCAGCGCGGTCGAAGTCGACGATCATGGCGTTGAGGCCGCCGGTCTCGGCGATGAAGGGCACGATCGGGCCCTCGCGCGCGGCGAGCGCCGCGTTGATCGCGCGCGCGGTTTCGGTCGAGCCGGTGAAGGCGACGCCCGCGATGCGCGGGTCGCGCACCAGCGTCGCGCCGACCGTCTCGCCCGCGCCCGGCAGGAAATGCAGCACGTCGGCCGGCACGCCCGCCTCGTGCAGCAGCCGCACGGCCTCATGCGCGACCAGCGGCGTCTGCTCGGCGGGCTTGGCGATCGACGGCGTTGCCGGCGGCGAGCGCCGCCGCGACCTGGCCCGTGAAGATCGCGAGCGGGAAGTTCCACGGGCTGATGCAGGCGAAGACGCCGCGGCCGCGCAGCGCCTAGCGTGTTGCGCTCGCCGGTCGGGCCGGGCAGCTCGCGCGGGCGCGCGAAATCGGCGCGCGCGCGCGCCGCGTAATAGCGCAAGAAATCCACCGCCTCGCGCAGCTCCGACAGCGCGTCGGGAATGGTGCGGCCCGCCTCGCGCACGATGAGCGCCATGAGCTTCGCGCGCGACGCTGCTCGAAGAGATCGGCCGCGCGCTCGAGAATTTCCGCGCGCGCTTCGCCGCCCACCGCATCCCAGGCCTGCGCCGCGCCGCTTGCCGCCGCGAGCGCTTCTCGCACCTGCGCTTCGCTGGCTTCGACGACTTCGCCCACCAGGCGCCCGCGATCGGCGGGATCGGCGATCGCGCGCGCCGCGCCTGCCCGCCGCTTTGCCGCTCGACGAGCGGCGCGGCGGAACGGATGACGCCAGCGCGTCGCTCATCGCGTCGGCTGAGCGCGTCGCAGCGTCTGGCGATTGTCGAGCGCGAGGCCCAGCGAATTGCGCCGCTCGCGGCCGAAAAGCTCCGGCGGCGGAGGAATGCGCGGATGGCGCTTCGGCTCGCGCCTTCGCAAGCGCTGCCACCGGATCGGCGACGAGCGCGGCGACGGGCGCCTCGTCGTCGGCCAGCCGGTTGACGAACGACGTGTTGGCGCCGTTTTCCGAGCAGGCGCCGCACGAGATAGGCGAGCAGATCCTCGTGCCCGCCCACCGGCGCGTAGATGCGGCAGGCGATGCCGAGCGATCGCGTCGCCCAGCGCTGCGTCATAAAGCGCCTCGCCCATGCCGTGCAGGCGCTGGAACTCGAAATCGCGGCCGCGTCGCCCGCGAGCGTCAGCACGGCGGCCAGCGTATGCGCGTTGTGCGTGGCGAATTGCGGATAGAAGAGCGCGGGCTCGGCGAGCAGCGCCTTGACGCAGGCCAGATACGACACGTCGGTCGCGGCCTTGAGCGTGAACACGGGATAATCGGCAAGCCCGCGCTCCTGGGCGCGCTTGATCTCGGTGTCCCAATAGGCGCCCTTGACGAGCCGCACGGGAATGCGCCGCCCCGTCTCGCGCGCCAGCGCGGCGAGCCAGCCCACGACCGCAAGCGCGCGCTTCTGATAGGCCTGCACCGCGAGCCCGAGCCCGTTCCAGCCGGCAAGCGCGGCTCGCTTTCGCCACGCGCCTCGAAGACGTCGAGGGTGAGCTCCAGCCGGTCGGCTTCCTCGGCATCGACGGTGAGCGATAAGCCCGTGCTTTTCGCTTCGGCCGCGAGCGCGACGAGGCGCGGCACCAGCTCGCTCATGACGCGCGCGCGCTGCGCATCGACAAAGCGCGGATGCAGCGCCGAGAGCTTCACGGAAATGCCGGGCGCCGAGAACGCGTCCGCGCCTGCGCGGCCTTGTCGCGCCGCAATGGCGCGGATCGCGTGCGCATAGGCGTCGCAATAGCGCTTGGCGTCGGCCGCGGTGCGCGCGGCCTCGCCCAGCATGTCGTAGGAATAGCGGTAGCGGGCTTGCCCTCTTCCTCGCGCGCGCTTCAAGCGCCTCCTCGATCGTCCGTCCACGGACGAATTGGCGGCCGAGGATGCGCACGGCATAGAGCACGGCCTGGCGGATCAGGGGCTCGCCGCTTTGCGCCACCAGCCGGCCCAGCACATTCTCCGGGCGCGCTCCTCCAGGCGCACGACGCGGCCCGTCAGCAGAAGCCCGAAGGTCGAGGCGTTGACGAGAAGCGAGTCCGACCGGCCGAGATGGGCCGCCCAATCGCCTTCGCCCACCTTGTCCTTGATCAGGCGGTCGCGCGTCTCGGCGTCCGGAATGCGCAACAGCGCCTCGGCGAGGCACAGCAGCACCACGCCTTCCTCGCTCGACAGCCTGTATTCCTGCAGGAAGGCGTCGAGCCCGCCCCCGCCCCCGCCCGCGGCGGCGCGGCGCTCCTTGCGCACCGCGAGCACGAGCCGGCGCGCCAGCGCTTGCGTCTTCTTCACGTCCTCGGGCGAAAGCTGCGCCTTTTCGATCAGCGTTTGCGCAAGCGCCGTCTCGTCCGCGAGATGCGCAGCCGAAATCTCCGCGCGCGGCGAATTGGGTGCATCGGTGGGCGGCGGCGAGGTGTGGGCTTTGGAGGTCGCCATGCGGAATAGCGCGAGGCGAGGCTTGCGGCTCAAGCTTAGTCCTAACAGCGTCCGGAGAAGAGGGGGCTTAAGCTCCAGAAGGGCTCCCTCATCCCTCGACCGCCCACGATTCGGGCGACTGATGTGGCGGGGAGGCGTTCTAGAACTCCATCATACCGGCGAGCCCGCGCTTTCGGCGCTTGCCGAGCGATGCCCTTTCTTCGATTAATGGACTTCACCGCCTTCTTCAGCTTGATATCGCGTCGCACGTACAGGATATCAAGCGCATGCTCAAAGAGTTCAAAGCCCTGGAGCAGATCCTTGTATGTCAGATTACGCGCGTGGCTGCCTTCGTCGCCGATCCACTTAATTGCCATGAGATACTCAGCGGCATCGGGCTTCCTCTTGCTAAACGCCTCGATACGGTCATGCGGAGTGAGCCATCTGAATTTCTTATTGGCATTCTTCTTTCTCTTGTTGACACCAAAATTGTCGAGAATGGCCTCTGTTGCGGAACGTAGCGCGTTGGCGCTGGCACCACGATCACACCAATAAAGCAAAAACGCCCTGTTGATCTCATCCGCCACATTCTTTGGACATTCATTCGGTACGCGGAAAATTGGTGGCGCGGGGGATATGCATTTGGTGTGTGAATTAGCTCGAAGGTGCTGTTCTTATAAGGTCGCCGAAGGGACTATAGTGAAGCTCCCCGCATGCCGCAGAAACCTCTCCACACTTACCGTTATTGCAGGTGAACAAAGCGACAAATCGTTCAACAACCCACTCGGGTTCCCAAGCGTCGTGTGAATGCGCGGCTTTGGATGGACCAGTCTCTACGCATTTGTAGCTCATCTTATCGAGCACCAAGGTGCCCGACGAGCAGTGCGAGCAGGGCCAAGACGGCCATTCGTGAAAAGGTGAAATTCCAAAGGGAGCGGTCGATAGTCATCGATAGAACATAGTAGAGATATTCAAGCGCTGTTCTCAGTGTAGCCGTGAGTCGCCCTGCGCTTCTGTCATTATTGCTGCCCCCGGCAGACCCCGCTCGGTTGCCGCTCCGCTGCGTGCGGCAGTCCTTTGTATTCGCGGGACGGTGGTGCCGCCGAGAGGAATCGAACCTCCGACCCCGTCCTTACCAAGGACGTGCTCTACCCCTGAGCTACAGCGGCCTGCGTCACGCGTGAGTGCCTCTCATAGCAAAACCGGGGCCGCGGCGAAACGGCCTCATCCTTCGAGACGCTCGCGGCCAAGGCCGCTCGCTCCTCTGGATGAGGCCTTCTTAAACGCCCTCATCCTGAGGAGCCCGAGCGTCCTTCGACCCACCTCCTCATGCTTCGATGACGCGCCAATGCGCTCCTCGAGCATGAGGAGGTGGGCTCAGGATGAGGAGCGAGGGCGTCTCGAAGGATGAGGCGAGCCCGCAAGCCTTGCCCGGCGCCCGGCCGAAATCCACAATGCGCGAAAGGAATGGGCGCGATGGGCGAGAGCGTGCGCATGAGCGAATTCGAGGCGGCCTCGGGCAAGGGTGCCGGGCGACGAGAATTTTCCCGTGGGCTCCTTTCTCTTGCCGCGCCGCCTGCGCCCGCATGTGGCGACGCTTCTACGCTTATGCCCGCGCCATCGACGACATCGCCGACAACCCCAATCTCGCGCCCGAGGACAAGATCGCGCGGCTTTCCGCCTTCGAGGAGGCGCTGCTCGGCCGGCGCGACGATCCGGGCCTCGAAAAGGCGCGGCGCATGCGTTTAAGCCTTGCCGCCACCGGCATCACGACGCGCCATTGCCAGGATCTCGTCTCGGCCTTCAAGCAGGACGCCGTGAAGCTGCGCTATGTCGATTGGGCGGAGCTCATCGATTACTGCAACCGCTCGGCCGCGCCCGTCGGGCGCTATCTCCTCGATCTCCACGGCGAAGAGCCCGTCCGACTATCCGCCCTGCGATGCCTTGTGCAACGCGCTGCAGGTGATCAACCACCTGCAGGATTGCCAGCTCGATTTTCGGCGGCTCAATCGCGTCTATCTGCCGCTCGAGTGGATGGCGGCCGAAGCCACGCATGTCGAGGCGCTGGATGACGCCGCGGCGAGCCCCGCCATGCGCCGCGTGCTCGACCGCTGTCTCGACGGCGTCGAGGCTCTGCTCGCCGAAGCCTTCGAAGCGCCCATGCGGCTCAAGAATCAAAGGCTCGCTTTCGAGACCGGCGCCATCGTCGAGCTCGCGCACGAGCTCACCCACAGGCTGCGTGTGCAAGACCCCATCGCGCGGCGCGTCGCGCTCAACAAGCCGGAATTCGCGGTGGTCTGCGCGCGGGGCGTCGTGCGCACGCTCATCCGCCGGGTCCGCGCCGCATGACGGCGCTCTCCCTTCTCGGTGCGCTCGGCCTTTTCATCTGGCTTTATCTCCTCTTCGGCCGCAGCGGATTCTGGCGCGCCGATCAGCGGCTCGCGCTGGGCACGCCGCCTGCCGGACCACTTCCCGCCGTGGTCGCCATCGTGCCGGCGCGCAACGAGGCCGAAACCGTGGGCCGCTGTCTCGAAAGCCTGGCGGCGCAGGATTACGCCGGCGCGCTCTCCATCATCCTGGTCGACGACGCCAGCACCGACGCCACGGCCGCGCGGGCGCAAGACGCGCTCGCGCGCCACGCGGCCCATCGGCCTTGGCGCGTCGTCGCCGCGCCGCCGCTGGCCAAAGGCTGGACCGGAAAGCTCTCGGCGCTCAATGCCGGGCTCGAAGAAGCAAAGAGCTTCGCGCCGGATGCGGCGTTCGTCTGGTTCACCGACGCCGACATCGTCCATGGGCCGCAGACGCTCACGGGGCTTGTGGCCAAGGCAGGGGAAGGCCACGACCTCGTCTCCCTCATGGTCCGGCTCCACTGCCAGAGCTTTTGGGAGCGGCTCCTCATTCCCGCCTTCGTCTTCTTTTTTCAGATGCTCTATCCGTTCCCGGCGGTGAACGCGCGGCCCTCGCGCAGCGGCGGCGCGGCCGGCGGCTGCATTCTCCTGAGGCGGGCGGCGCTTCAGGCCATCGGCGGGCTTCAGGCCGTCAAAGGCGCGCTCATCGACGATTGTGCGCTCGCCCGACGCCCTGCGCCGGGGCGGCTTTCAACTCTGGCTCGGGCTCGCCGAGGAGAGCCACAGCCTCCGCGCCTATCGGGGGCTTGCCGAGCTCTGGCAGATGGTGGCGCGCACGGCCTACACGGAGCTTCGCTATTCGCCGGCGCGGCTCCTGGGCGCGCTTCTCGGCCTCGCGGCCACTTTTCTCCTGCCGCCGCTTCTCCTCCTCGGCTTGCCCCTTCATGGCGATGGACCGGCGGCGGCGCTTTCGGCGGCGGCCTGGCTTCTCATGGCCCTGGCCTATGGCCCCACCTGGCGGCTCTATGGCGGAGGCCCTCTCGGCAGTCTCGGCTTGCCCCTGGCCGCGAGCCTCTACGCCGCCATGACGGCGGACTCCGCACGGCGCCACTGGCGCGGCGCCGGTGGGCAGTGGAAGGAGCGTGCCTATGATTTTGGCTGACAAGTGTGTGACGCACGGCCTAACATTCAGGCGCGCTTGCCGCTTTGTCTGTTTCTCGGGCCTGCGGGGGGTTAACCGGCGGGCCGGCAGGCAAGGCAAAGATGCAGAACAAGGGACACCGCAAGCAGTCTCCGGGGGATTATCCACAACGCGTCGCGTGGGCATCCCCTACGAGTGAAAGGCTCCTGCCCCATGCCCGTCTCGACACCGCTTCTCGACCAAATCCCCGACCCCGCGGCCCTTCGTAAGCTTTCCACCGGTCAGCTCGCCCAAGTTGCCGACGAGCTCAGGGCGGAGACCATCGATGCCGTCTCGGGGATCGGCGGCCATCTGGGCGCGGGACTCGGCGTGGTCGAGCTCACGGTCGCCTTGCACTACGTCTTCGACACGCCCCGCGACCGGCTCATCTGGGATGTCGGGCACCAGGCCTATCCGCACAAGATTCTCACCGGCCGCCGCGACCGCATCCGCACCATCCGCCAATATGGCGGTCTCTACGGCTTCACCAAGCGCAGCGAAAGCGAATACGACCCCTTCGGCGCGGCCCACAGCTCGACCTCGATCTCGTCTGCGCTCGGCATGGCGGTGGCGCGCGACCTCAAGGGCGAGGACAACAAAGTCATCGCCGTCATCGGCGACGGCGCCATGAGCGCGGGCATGGCCTATGAGGCCCTGAACAACGCGGGCGCCCGTCACTCGCGGCTTATCGTAATCCTGAACGACAACGGCATGTCGATCGCGCCCGCGGTGGGCGCGCTCTCCAATTACCTGTCGCGGCTCTTGTCGTCGAAGCCCTTCCTCACCTTGCGCGACATCGGCAAGGGGATGGCCAAGCGCTTCCCCAAGAGCTTCGAGCGCGCTGCCAAGCGCGCGGAGGAATATGCGCGCGGCATGCTCACCGGCGGCACGCTGTTCGAGGAGCTCGGCTTCTATTACGTGGGCCCGGTCGACGGCCACAACATGAACACGCTCGTCGCCGTGCTGCAGAACATCCGCGACCAGAACAAGCTCGGCCCCGTGCTCTTGCACATCGTGACCGAGAAGGGCCGCGGCCATCCCTTCCCGCAGCCCAATGGCGAGAAATATCACGCGGTGGGCAAGTTCGACGTCGTCACCGGCGCGGAGAAGAAATCGAAGTCGAACGCGCCCACCTACACCAAGGTCTATGCCGAGTTGCTCATCAAGGAAGCCGAGAAGGATCAGCGCATCGTCGCCATCACGGCGGCCATGCCGTCGGGAACCGGCCTCGATCTCTTCGCCAAGCGCTTTCCCGAGCGCTGCTTCGATGTCGGCATCGCCGAGCAGCATGCCGTCACCTTCTCCGCCGGGCTTGCGGCCGAAGGCTTGAAGCCCTTCGCCACCATCTACTCCACCTTCCTGCAGCGTGCTTACGATCAAGTGGTGCACGACGTGGCGATCCAGAGATTGCCCGTGCGCTTCGCCATGGACCGCGCAGGGTTAGTGGGCGCGGACGGGGCCACGCATGCCGGCAGCTTCGATCTCGCCTATCTCGGCTGCCTGCCGGGCTTCGTGATCATGGCGGCCTCCGACGAGGCCGAGCTTCGCCACATGGTCGCGACCGCGGCGCAAATCGACGACCGGCCGTCCGCTGTGCGTTATCCGCGCGGCAACGGCGTGGGCGTCAACTTGCCCGAGGAGGGCGTGCCTTTGCCCATCGGCCGCGGCCGCATCATCCGCGAGGGCAACACCATCGCCATTCTCTCGCTCGGCGCGCGGCTTCAGGAATGTCTCAAGGCCGCCGACGAGCTCGCCGCGCACGGTCTTTCGACCACGGTGGCGGATGCGCGCTTCGCCAAGCCCTTGGACGAGGAGCTCGTGCTGCGTCTCGCGCGCGAGCACGAGGTGCTGATCACCATCGAGGAGGGCGCCATCGGCGGCTTCGCGTCGCACGTGTTCCACCTCTTGGCCAAGCACGGCGTGCTCGATACGGGGCTCCGCATCCGGCCCATGGTGTTGCCAGACGTGTTCCTGCCCCATGGCGAGCCCGATCAGCAGTACCAGGACGCCGGCATGCGCGCGCAGCACATCGCGGCCACGGCGCTCCAGGCGCTCGAGCATGATCGCGTGGTCGAGATCGCCCGCGCCTAAGAGCGATCCCGGCCCCGGCGCGCCGGCTCTCGAGGAGCGCATGACCGAAAGCCAAGTGTTGCGGCTGCCCGAGAGCCGTGGCGACGCCGCCGGAGCCGGGCCCGCGGCCGACCTCGCTTATGTCAAGGCGCGCGTCGAAGGCGCAGGGACCTCCTTCTTCTGGGGCATGCGCATTCTGCCGCGCGCAAAGCGCGAGGCGTGTTTTTCCGTCTACGCCTTTTGCCGCGAGGTCGACGACATCGCCGACGGCGCTGCGCCCCAAGCCGAAAAGCGCGCGGCGCTTTCGGCCTGGCGCGCCGAGATCGAGCGTCTCTATGCCGGTGCGCCCACGCGGCCCGTGACGCGCGCGCTCCTTTCGGCCATCGCCGATTACGGTCTCGAGCGCGAGGCGTTTTTCGCGCTCATCGACGGCATGGAGATGGACGCGAACGGTCCCATCCGCGCGCCCTCCTGGGACGAGCTCTTGCTTTATTGCTCGCGCGTCGCGGGCGCGGTGGGGCGGCTTTGCGTGCGCATCTTCGGCGTTCCCGGGAACGACGGGCGCGCGCTCGCCGAGTCCCTGGGCCGCGCGCTTCAGCTCACCAACATTTTGCGCGATCTCGCCGAGGACGCGGAGCTTGGCCGCCTCTATCTGCCGCGCGAGCTTCTGGAGGCGCAAGGAATCGCGGCAAGGGATCCCAAGGCCGTGCTCGCCGATGCGCGACTCCCCGCCGTGTGCGCTGCGCTGGGCGAGCGCGCGCGGGAATCCTTCGCCGAGGCCGATGCGATCATGGCGCGGCTCGATCCGAATGCCGTGCGCCCCGCGCGCATCATGGCCGAAGTCTACAAGCGCCCGCTCGCGCGCATGGCGGCCCGAGACTTTCGCGGGCTGACCGCGCCGCGCGGCGGGCTCGCGCGCGCCTTAAGCCGCATCGAGAAAGCGGCGGTGGCGCTGCGCTACGCGTTCTTCTGAGATCGCGCGTCCGTGTCTTTGCAGCGGAATTTGTCTTCTTGCGCCCCCTCACCCTGGCCCTCTCCCCGTTGGGGAGAGGGAAAGCGGAGGGCGCGCCAAGCGTTCTCCCTCTCCCCTTTGGGGAGAGGGTTGGGGTGAGGGGGACATGACTCGCGTGCACGTTGTCGGCGCCGGCGTAGCCGGGCTCGCGGCCGCGTTGCGCCTCGCGCAAGCGGGGCACGCGGTCGTCCTGCACGAAGCGGCGGGCCAGGCGGGCGGGCGCTGCCGCTCGTTCTTCGACGACACGCTCGGCCGCACCATCGACAACGGCAATCATCTCCTGCTCTCGGGCAATCGCGCGGCGTTCGACTATCTCCGGCTCGTGGGCGCGGAGGATTCGCTCGCGGGTCCGAGCGAGGCGCGCTTTCCGTTCCTCGATCTCGAAACGGGCGAGCGCTGGGAAGTGAAGCTCGACGAGGGCGTCATTCCCTGGTGGGTGTTTTCGCCCGAGCGGCGCATTCCCGGCACGCGCGCGCGCGATTATGCCAGCGCCTTGCGCTTTCTCTTCGCGCCGCGCGGCGCCACGGTCGCCCAATGCGCGGGCGAGGAAACGATGCTCTATCGCCGCTTCTGGGAGCCGCTCGCGGTTGCGGTTCTCAATGCGCCGGCCGCGCGGGCCGCGGCGCAACTCTTGCGGCCCGTGCTGCTCGAGACCTTTGCGCGCGGCGGCGCCTATTGCAGACCGCGCATCGCGCGCGCCGGGCTCACGGAAAGCTTCGTCGCGCCCGCCTTGCGCTATCTCGAAGCCAAGGGTGTGGAGATCCGCTTTGGCGCGCGCCTTGTCGGCGTCCAGCACGAGGGAAAGCGCGCCACGGCGCTTTCCTTCGCGCGCGGCGCCGAAGCTCTGTCTACGGACGATCGGGTCGTGCTGGCGCTGCCGTCTTGGATCGCGGGCGAGGTCATGCCCGGGCTCGCCGTGCCCAAGGAGGCTTTTCCCATCGTCAATGTCCACTTCCGCCTGGCTCAGGGCACGGACGAAGGCGAGCCCTCGCTGCTCGGACTGATCGGCGGCACGGCGCAGTGGGTGTTCCGGCGCGGCGACATCGCTTCGGTCACCGTGAGCGCGGCGGCAAATCTGGTCGACGAAACCGCGCCCAAAATCGCCGAGCACTGCTGGGCCGATGTGGCGCGCGCGCTGAAGCTCGAAGGCCCGGTGCCGCTCTATCGCGTGGTGAAGGAAAGGCGCGCGACCTTCGCGCAAGTGCCCGCTGAGCTTCCCCTTCGCGCGCCCGCGCGCACGGCGCTCGACAATCTCTTTCTCGCCGGCGACTGGACCGACACGGGGCTGCCCGCTACCATCGAAGGCGCCATCCGATCGGGATTTCGGGCCGCGGCGCTGGCCTCGCAAGGAGCGCCGGCGCGCGTGCGCATACAGGCCGAAATCCCGCACCAAGAGGGGCGGGGCCGGCGCCGGGGCGCGGGGCGCCGCGCAGCGTCTCTCTAGATGTCCGCGGAACAAAGGGCCATGAGCGTGGACGCAAAGCTCGCCGAACCCATTGCCAACCGCGCGGCCGAGCCTTTGCTCGACGCGGTGGACGCCGCCGTCGCGGACGCGGCGCAACACTTGTCAAATCGTCAGTACACGGACGGACACTGGCATTACCCGCTGGAAGCCGACGCCACCATCCCGTCGGAATACATTCTGCTCGAGCATTATCTCGACGAGATCGACGACACCCTCGAAGCCGATCTCGCGACCTACATCCGCGCCCGGCAAGGCAGTCACGGCGGCTGGCCGCTGTTCTATGCGGGCGATTTCGACATGAGCGCGAGCGTCAAGGCCTATTTCGCCTTGCGTCTCGTGGGCGACAGTCCCGATGCGCCGCACATGACAAGCGCGCGCGAGGCGATCATCGCCCATGGCGGCGCCGAGAAGAGCAACGTCTTCACGCGCTATGCGCTGGCCCTCTGGGGCGAGGTGCCCTGGCGCGCGGTGCCGGTGATGCCGGTCGAGCTCATGCTCATGCCGCGCTGGTTTCCGGTGACCTTGTGGCGCGTGTCCTATTGGTCGCGCACCGTCATCGCGCCGTTGCTCGTCATGGCGGCGCTCAAGCCGCGTGCGCGCAATCCGCGCCGCGTGCGCATTCAGGAGCTGTTCGCGACGCCGCCGGAGCAAGGTCGCGCATTGGCAGCGCAATCCCACGGGCAAGCCCATCGGCGAGCTCTTTCTGCGCCTCGACCGAATCCTGCGCGCGGCGGAGCCCTATTTCCCGAAGCGCTTTGCGCAAGCGCGCGATCAAGAAGGCCATGGCCTTCATCGTTCCGCGGCAATATGGCGAGGACGGCCTGGGCGGCATCTTCCCCGCCATGGCCAACGCCGTGATGGCCTTCGATGCGCTGGGCTACGCGCCCGACCATCCGGACCGCGCGGCCGCCATGGCCGCGGTGAAAAAGCTCCTGTTGGCCGAGCCCACGACCGACGGCTTCCGCTTCTGCCAGCCCTGCCTCTCGCCCGATCTGGGACACGGGGCTCGCGGGCCTCGCCCTGCTCGAAGCGGGCGTGGCGCCGCACGACGCGCGCCTGCGACAAGGCCTGCCGACTGGCTCGTCGAGCGTCAGATTCTCGACGTCGCGGGCGACTGGGCCGTGCAGCGGCCCGACCTGCGGCCGGGCGGCTGGGCGTTCCAATACCGCAACGATCACTATCCCGACGTCGACGACACGGCGGTGGTGGGCCTTGCTGCTTCACCGCGCCGATCACGAGCGCCACGATGAGGCGATCGAGCGCGCCGCCGAATGGATCATCGGCATGCAGAGCAAGAACGGCGGCTGGGGCGCCTTCGACGCCGACAACACGAACTACTATCTCAACCACATTCCCTTCGCCGATCACGGCGCGCTGCTCGATCCGCCGACCGCCGACGTCATCGGCGCGCTGCCTGAGCTTTCTGGGGCAGCTCGGCTACAAGCGCGACCATCCCGGCGGTGCGCCGCGCGGCATCGCCTATCTCATTCGCGAGCAGGAAGAAGACGGCAGCTGGTTCGGCCGCTGGGGCACGAACTACATCTACGGCACCTGGTCCGTGCTCTGCGCCTTCAATGCCATCGGCGAAGACATCCGAAGGCGCCCCATATGCGGCGCGGCGTCGAATTTCTTCTGTCGCGCCAGCGCGCCGACGGCGGCTGGGGCGAGGATGGCGCCAGCTATTGGCAGGAGCGGCGCGCGGAAGCGAAGGCCAGCACGCCCTCGCAAACGGCGTGGGCGATTCTCGGCCTCATGGCCGCGGGCGAAGTGGATCACGCCGCCGTCAGGCGCGGCATCGAGCTATCTTCTCGGTGCGCCGCGCAAGGCGCGACAAGTGGCATCGAGCCCTGGTACACGGCCGTGGGCTTCCCGCGCATCTTCTATCTGCGCTATCACGGCTACAGCGCCTATTTTCCCGCTCTGGGCTCTTGCGCGCTACCGCAACCTCATGCGCTGCAACGCGCGCACGGCCGGTCTACGGGCATGTGACGCGGCTGGGCATCATCACGGGACTGGCGACAGAGGCGCGGCTTGCCCGCCGCGCCGTGAAAGAGCTTGGGCTCGATCAGCAGGTTCTCGTCGTCTGCGCGGGCCCGGGCATCGAGCGCGCGGACGCCGCCGTGCGCGGGCTCGCGCAATTCGGCTTCAACGTCGTGGCGAGCTTCGGCGTTGCGGGCGCGCTGGTGCGCGACCTGCCGCCCGGCACGCTCATTGTGCCGCGCCTCGTCGCAGGCCCCGAAGGGCCCACGCTTCCCGTCGAAGAGAGCTTGCGCGAGAAGCTTGTTGCGATTCTCGGCGTCAGCCGCGCGCGAGGTGCGGCTCATCGTGAGCGTGTCCACCATCGTGAGCGGCGCCGCGGCCAAGACGCGGCTTGCCGCCGAAAGCGGCGCCGATGCCGTGGACATGGAAAGCTATGGCGTCGCGCGCGCGGCGGTGGGCATGGGCTTCCCTTCGTCGTGCTGCGGGCGGTGGCCGATCCCGCCGAGCGCGCGATCCCGCGCGCGGCCGAGGCGGGCGTCAGCCCGGACGGCAAACGTGCGCGCGCTGCCGGTCATCATGCGCGCGCTTATGAGGCCCGAGGAAATTCGCCGAGATCGTGACGATTGGCGCGCGACAACGAGCGCGCCATGGCGAGCTTACGCCGCGCTGCTCGTCTTGCGTTTCCGCTCCTTCTCTTCGGCCGGTAGCTGGTCGAGATAGGACTTCGACCTGCTTCTCGAAGACGTATGTCGCGGGCCGCTGCGCTGGCGAAGGAGATCTCCGGCGCCATCTCGCCTTCGGTGCGGACGCCCTTGAGCGTGCACGCCGAGCGCCTTCAACGGATGCGTGATGGTGTCGGTGACGGCGGTCGCCTCGTAGCCGCAATGGACCATGCAGTTGGCGCATTTCTCGTATTTGCCCGTGCCGTAGTGGTCCCAGTCCGTCGTCTCCATCAGCTCGCGGAAGCTTCGCCGCATAGCCTTCGCCCAAGAGATAGCAGGGCCGCTGCCAGCCGAAGATGTTGCGCGTCGGGATTGCCCCAGGGCGTGCAGTGATAGGTCTGGTTGCCGGCGAGGAAATCGAGGATACAGCGAGGACTGGTTGAACGTCCAGCCCTTGCTGTTTGCCGCGGCGGAAGATGTCGCGGAACAGCTCTTCGTGTCTTCTGCGGTTGAGGAAATGCTGCTGCGTCGGCGCCCGCTCATAGGCGTAGCCCGGCGAGACCGTGATGCCCTCGACGCCGAGCGTCATGCAGAAGTCGAAGAACGCGGCCACGCGCTCGGGCACCATGTTGTCGAACAGCGTGCAGTTCACGTTGACGCGGAAGCCCTTGTCCCGCGCCGCCTTGATCGCGGCCACGGCGCGGTCGAACACGCCTTCCTGGCACACCGACTTGTCGTGCTCGCGCTCGAGCGCCGTCGAGATGGATGGAGAAGGTGAGATAGGCCGAAGGCTTGAACAGATCGAGCTTCTTCTCGAGCAGCAGCGCGTTGGTGCAGAGATAGACGAACTTCTTGCGCGCGACGATGCCGGCGACGATCTTGCCGATCTCCTTGTGCAGCAGCGGCTCGCCGCCCGGGATCGAGACCACCGGCGCGCCGCATTCGTCGACCGCCTCCAGGCAGTCCTCGACGCTCAGGCGCTTGTTCAGGATGGCGTCGGGATAGTCGATCTTGCCGCAGCCCGCGCAGGCGAGATTGCAGCGAAACAGCGGCTCGAGCATCAGCACGAGCGGATAGCGCTTGTTGCCCTTGATGCGCTGCTTCAAGACGTAGGCGCCGACGCGCAATTGCTGGATCAGCGGGAACGCGGCACGAAGCGGTCGGCTCCGGTCGACTGGCTACGACGGTCAGGCGCTGGCCCGCTCGAGATCGCGCACCTCGGCGCGGCAGCTTGAAACGCACGTTCTCCTCGACGCCGTTCGAGCTTCGTCACGCTCTGGCAGCCGAACTCCCGCAAGCGCGCGATGAGCTCTTCGCACCAGCTCCTCGGGCGCCGAGGCGCCGGCGGTGACGCCGACCGTCTTCTTACCCTCGAGCCAGGCCGGGTCGAGGCCGTCGGCGTCGTCGATGAGATAGGTCGGCACGTCGATCTCGGCGCCGATCTCGCGCAGGCGGTTCGAGTTCGAGCTGTTGCGGGCGCCGACGACGAGCAGGATGTCGACCGCGCCGCGCGAGCTCGCGCACCGCCTGCTGGCGGTTCTGCGTCGCGTAGCAGATGTCGTTGCACGTCCGGGCCCTTGATGGCCGGGAAGCGGCGCTTGAGCGCGTCGATGATGTCGCGCGTGTCGTCGACGCGACAGCGTCGTCTGCGTGACGTAGGCGAGCTTGCTCGGGGTCGTCGACCGTCGAGCTTGTCGACATCCTCGGCCGAGGAGACGAGATGCACCCGGCCGGCGATGCGGCCCAGCGTGCCTTCGACCTCGGGATGGCCTTCGTGGCCGATCAGGACGACCTCGTGCCCTTGTCGGCATAGCGCTGGCCCTCGTTGTGCACCTTGGCGACCAGCGGGCAGGTGGCGTCGATCACCGGGAGGTCGCGCAGCTCCGCATCGTCCTCCACCTTGTGCGCCACGCCATGGGCGCTGAAGATGGTGATCGCGCCGTCCGGAATTTCGTCGACACCTCCTCGACGAAGATGGCGCCTTTGGCGCGCAGCTTTTCCACCACGCGCTTGTTGTGCACGATCTCGTGGCGGACATAGACGGGCGGGCCGTATTTCACCAGCGCCCGCTCGACGATCTCGATGGCGCGCTCGACCCCGGCGCAAAATCCCCTCGGCTGGGCCAGTATGATTTTCATCGGATGAGCCCCTCTCGATCCGCCGGCCTTGTTCAGCCAAGGCCTGGCCCGGCGCCGTCATCAGCCCGAGACGGCGCCGCCCCCGGATTCACTATCCTATCCATGCGCCCGCTGTCATCAAGCCTTGGGGGGGCGCACCGGAAAAAGGGCGCAGCGGGTCGAAGCGGCAACGCCTGTGAAAACATGGGGCTAGCGCGCCCGTTCATGCCCCTCCGGCGTGCCCAACAGGGCGGGCACGAGAATGAGGGCCGAGGCGAGTGTGTAGAGAAGGCAGATCGTGAGCAGCCGCCCCATGGATGCCGTTCCGGCATGGGGTGAAAAGGCCAAGCTCGAAAAGGCGGTGAGCGTCGTGAAGGCGCTGAAGACCACGGCCCGCGCCGTGCTCGATTGCAGCGGGTTGCGCCGGCCGGCCCGCCAGTTCATGACGAAATAGATGTTGAAGGCGACGCCGATGCCGAGCAGGAGCGGCAGCGCGATGACATTGGCGAAGTTGAGCGGTATGCCGAGAATGACGCAGGTGCCGAGCGTCATGATGGTCGAGAACAAAAGGGGCCCAACAACCAGCGCGACGTCGCGCACGCGCCGCAAGACAATGAACAAGACGAAGACGACGCCGCCCAAGGCGTAGAGAAACGCCTCCTGGAATGCTCCCCAGACGACGCCGCCCGATTTCTCGATGAAGTAGGCGGGACCAGTGGCCTCCGGCACTGCCGCGCGCACCGCCGTGACGAAACTCGAAAGCCCCTTGCTGTTGGAGGTGTCGCCCTTGGGGAAGACGCGGATGCGGTAGCGGCCGTCGGGCGTGATCCAGTCGTCTTTCATCTCTGGGGGCAAGCTGTCGAGGGTGACGGGCGCGGCTTTGAGGAGATCGGAGAGCGCAGCGAGCCGCTCGGGCAAGCCACGCAGCAAAGCCTCGCGCAGCATGTCGAGCTTGGGTTGCGCGCCTTCGATCGCGGTCGTGAGCAGCGCCGCGAGCCTGTCGAAGGTTTGCTTCACACCGGCGTCGGCGGGCTTGGTTGTCTTGAGGCGTCTGGCCGTCTCGCGCAGCGTCTCGAGTGTCGCGGCGTCCGAGGGCGGGGCGGACTTCGCCTTGGCGTCGAGGCCAGGCGAGAGAAGAAAGGCCACGTCGGCAATCATGGCGAGCTTCTGGTCCTGGTCCTTCGGCACGAAGCTCGCGACCGACACCGTCCTGTCGACTTCGCCGATCGCAGCGAGCTTTGCGGTCATGGCCGGCAGCTCCGCGGCCGTCGGCACAAAGACGCTCAAGGTATTGGGCGCGGCCGTGCCGTCCGCAACGAGCAGGCGCAGCGTCTTGACGGACTCGGTTCCCGGATCCTTGAGATTGATGGGATCGGCGTCGAAGCTGAGCCGCGGCAGAAGCGCCACGGCGATGACGGCGAGCGTCAAGGCGACGCCGAAGATCGCGCGGCGGTTGTCGACGAGAAAATTGTCCGCGTCGGGGGAGTGCAGGAATTGCGGCCGCTCGCGCGCGGGCTTGAGATTGAGCAGCCGGAAAAACGCGGGCAGAAGCGACAAGTTCAAAATGAGCGCGATCAGCATGCCGACGCCCGCGATGAGGCCGAGCTCGGAGACGCCGCGATAGGCCGTCGGGCTGAAAGCGAGAAAGCCGATGGCCGTGGTGACGGCGGCAAGCAGAAGCGGCCCGCCGACATTGAAGCCCGTCTGCACGGCGGCCCAGTCGGCGCTTTCCAAGCGCGCATGCTCGTCGCGATAGCGGACCGTGAACTGGATGCTGAAATCCACCGCGATGCCGATGAACATCACGATGAAGGCGACGGAGATGAGATTGAGCTTTTCGACTGCCCAGGCGGCGAAGGCGAAAGTGGTGGCGAGCCCCACGAACAGCGTGATGAAGATGGCGAAGATGGGCTTGGGGTCGCGGATGGCGCCATAGAGAATGAGAAGCACGATGGCGACCGAAAGCCCGGTGGCGAGCCCGGTTCCCCTCTCGACGCTCGCGAACTCTTCGTCGGCGAGCGCCACGTCGCCCGTTAGCTTCACCTCTGCGCCGCGCGCGGGGTTGATCCCGAGCACGCGCGCGGTGTCGCGGATGGCCTGGCTTGCCTTCTCGCCGGGCGCAAGCCGCGTGTAGTCGAGAACCGGCTTGATCATGATGAGGCGGTGCAATTCGCGGGGCTGTGGCTCGCGCCCCGTGAAGAGCGTGCTCCACGACACCCAAGCATGCTCGCCCTTGAGATTGCTCTCGATGACATCGGCGAAGGTCGAGAGCGGGCGCTCGAGCGTCTTGCCGTCCATATCGCCGTTGTCCACGCCCTCGAGGGCGAGATTGAGCGACGTGAACAGGCCATTGAGGCTCGGGTCCTCCGCGAGCATGCCGAGGAGACCCTGCGCCGACACGAGCTGGTCGGTGACGCTCTGCAATTGCTCGGTCGACAGGAAGAGAAGGCCGTTCCTGCGGAAGAAGGGCAGGCCGTCGCGATAGCTCACCGAGGGAAAGAGATCGGTCTTGGGCGTGAGCGCCGCGGCGAGATCCTGCGCCGCCTTGTCGGCGATCTCGGGTGTCGCGCCTTCCACCACCGCGATCAGCACGTTCTTGTCCTGGGGGAAGGTGTTGTTGAAGGCGAGCTCTTCTTTCCGCCAGGAGAGCTCGGGATCGATGAGATTGGTGGTCTTGGTGTCCATCCCGAGGTGGTTGGCGGTGTACCAAGACAAGCTCACGGTGATGAGCAGAGCGAGAATGAGAACGCCCGGCGCGAGCCGCCAGGACGCGACGACAAGCCCTTCCGTCAGGTGTCCGAGCCAGGCGGCGCGGTCCTGAGGCTCCCCATGGCCCTCTGGCATAGTGCGGCGATGCGAGGCTCGGGACGGCTTGTTCATCGGTTCAAGAGGTGAAAGGACAGTGGTTAACGGGCTCGAGGCGCGGCGTCAGGCCGCCGATGTTGCAGCAAGCCCCAGCGAGACGGATTGCCGCGCACTCTGGCTCATCCGGCTCCAATTCGAAAGGGCCATGTCCCGGTTGGAAACAGGCGGCGGGCCATGCCGCGGCCGCGGCAAAATGACCGCCGCGGGGAAACGCACGCGTCCTCTCCCCATATGCATGGCGGGCGTGGTGGCCCGAGGCTTGCGCTCATGTTCGTGCGCCTTGCTCCAAAATGGGTCTTGTAGGACAAAGGGTTAGGACAAACAAACGCCATGAAGACAGCGCAAGTTTGGCGGAGCATTTGACGGCCTCTGCGCAAAGCGCTGCCGAAGACCCGGGATGGGAACAAGACCATGACGGTGTGGGTGAGTAAGGGGTTGTCTCGTCGTGAGCCGGGTTGGCGCCTGCCGATCGCGCTTGTACTCGCGACGGCGCTCTCCTGCGCGGGGCTTTTGCAGCCCGCGCTTGCGGCCAAGGCCAAGGCGGCCGCCGCGCTGACGGCGAGCCAAGCGATCAGCGCGTTTCACAAGGATCTGATCGGCGCGCTGCGCGCCACCGACGGCAAGGGCTTCGAGGCGCGCCGCAAGGCTCTCGCGCCGTCCGTCGCGAAAATCTTCGACGCCAACTTCATGGCCAAATATGCCGTGGGCGATACGCTGGACAAGTTTTCCGCCGAGCAGCAGAAAGAGCTCGTCTCGTCCTTCAGCGACATGATGGTGGCGAGCTACGCCTCGCGCTTCAAGCGATACAACGGCCAGAGCTTTGAGCTCTTGCGCGAGGAACCGATTGCCGAGCGATGCGACCAGCTGCGCGCGCGCTTCGAGCAGATGGGAAGCACGCAGCTTCCCAAAGACTGCGCCTTGGTCAGAACGCAGCTCGTCAAGTCGGACGGCGAGACGCGCAACATCAATTACATCGTCTACCGCACCGCCGCGACCGCGCCCTGGAAAATCATCGACGTCTTGAGCGGTCCCGCAAGCGAGCTTGCGACGCGCCGGTCGGAATTCTCGACCGTGGCCCGCAATCAGGGGCCCGCGGCCCTCATCGACACCGTCAAGGACAAGGTCGTCAAGCTCGCACAAGACACGAGCGCAGATCCCGCTTCTGCGATACCTTGAGCCGTCGCTACGACTCGCCGCGCGCCAAATGGGCGAGGGCGGACACCAGGCGAGGGCGATCGCGTATGAGCAAACAGGACGGAGGCGGGGAAGGGCGACGCGGCCGGCCGAAGCTGTTTCATCCCTTATGCGGCGCCGACACGCTGACGCTCACGCGCCTTCTCGCGCGCCACGGCCTGCCCATCCGGCACGCGCCCGAGCTCCTGATCGCGCTCGCGGTCTCCGTTCTGCGCGCGCCGTTCTCGCTCGCCGAGCATGTCGTGACGCAGGCCGAGCGCGGGCGCATCGGCGTCAAGGAAGCGCCGGTCTTCATCCTCGGCCATTGGCGGAGCGGCACCACCCATCTCTACAACGTCATGAGCAAGGCGGAAGACTTCGGCTTCGTCTCGCCCTTCGCCACGGCGCTGCCCTGGGATTTCCTGCTCATCGGCCGGCTCTTTGCGCCTTTGCTCGCGAGTGCGCTGCCCGAGCACCGCTTCATCGACAACATTCCCGTCGAGCCCGATTCCCCGCAGGAAGACGAGATCGGGCTCGCCAACATGACGACGCTCTCCTTCTATCACGGGCTCTATTTCCCGCGCCGCTTCGCCGAGACGTTCAACGCCGGCGTCTTCTTCGACGGCTGCACGCAAGACGAGATCGCACGCTGGCAGCGCGTGCTCCGCTACTATTTCGACAAGCTGTCGATCGGTCAGGACGGGCGGCGGCTCCTCATCAAGAATCCCGTCTACACCGCGCGCGTGGCGCTTCTGCGCCGGATGTGGCCGGACGCCAAGTTCATCCACATTCACCGCAATCCCTACAAGGTTTTCGTCTCCATGCGGAATTTCTACGCGCAACTCTTCAGCGAGCTCGCGCTCGCGCCTTACGATCACGTCGATGTCGACGATTTCATTCTTGCGACCTACCGGCGGATGATGGACGCCTGCACCAAGGAGAGCGCGGGCCTTCCCGAAGATCAGCTCGTCGAGATCTCCTTCGAGGATTTTCAGAAAGCGCCGATGACCGAGCTCGAGCATCTCTACGGGCAGCTTAAGCTTCCCGGCTTCGCGGAGGCCGAGGCGCGCTTTGCGCGTTATCTCGATTCCGTGCGCGAATACCGCAAGAACACCTATAGCTTCCCCGCGGAGGCCAAGGAGCGCGTGAGCCGGCACTGGCAGCCTTATATCGAGCGCTGGTCCTACTCGCCGCCGGCCTGACGAGAGCATGGCCTTCCTTCCGCCGATCGCGCTCGCCGCATTTGCGGCTCTCGTCTTCGCGGCCTGGCTGCTGTGGCCGTCGGCGCAACGGGATCCGCGAACGCGCGCGCTGGAACTCATCGACGCCGGGACGGGCGCGCTCATTCACGGTACGGAGGATCTCGTCTTCGACGAAGCCCATGGCCGCCTCATCGTCTCGGCCTATGACCGCAGGCGCGGCACGCCGGGCGCGCTCTATCTCGTGCCCCTCGCGGCCCTCGCTTCGCCCGATGTTTCGCAGCTTGCCGTGCGGCGCTTGGCTGTCGGCATCGAGAATTTCCATCCCCACGGCATCGGACTGGGGAAGGGAACGGACGGCAGCGTCCAACTCCATGTCGTCAACCGGTTGAAAGAACCGCAAGGCTGGCGGGCCGAGCTTCTGACGCTCAAGGTCGACCATGAGCGCGCGGAAATTCTTCGACGGCTTCCGGTTCCCTTCGGCGCCAACGATTTGTGCGCGACCACAAACGGCGATGTGCTCCTCACAATCGATCGCGAGGACTGTGCGCCCCTCGAGCGCATGCGCCGCGACGCGCTTGCGGTGCGCGACGGCGTGGTCGTTTCCATCGCGCCAGACGGGGCCGTGCGCCAAATCGCGGGCGACATTGCTTTTGCCAACGGGATCGCGGCCGATGCACGCGCCGTCTATGTGGCGGCGACGCGCGCGCGGGCGCTGCATGTTTATGCACACGACGGAGAGGAGCCGATCACTGTGTCCGGCAAGCCCCTACGCACCGTGCGGCTTGCCGGCGCGCCGGACAATCTCTCCTGGGGCAGCGACGGCAGGCTCTACATCGCGGTCCATGACAGCGTGCTGCGCTTCGCCGCGTTCCGTTTTGGTTGGCGCAAGGACTCGCCGGGCTCCGTTCTCGTCTACGATCCGAAGCGCGACGAGAAAGCCGCGCCACGGCTCTTTAGCCTCGCAGGCACGCTCGACGGACCGACGGTGGCGCTCGAAGTACACGGCCTCGTCGTCGCGGGCGCGGCCTTCGGCGTTGGCCTCGCGCTTTGCGGCGCGCTGCGCGAGCCTTGAGCCATGGCTGAGACGGCACTCGTCACGGGCGGCGCGGGCTTTATCGGCCGCCATCTCGTGCGCGCGCTCTTGGCCGACGGCACGTCCGTGCGCGTGCTCGACACCGCACCCCGGCCCGCCGATCTCGAGCCGCAAGCGGACTATGTGCAAGGCTCGGTGCTCGACGGAGCGCGCGTCGCGCGTGCGCTTTCGGGCGCGGGCGAGCTTTATCACCTCGCCGGCAATCCGCATCTCTGGGCGCGCGACCCCAGGGTCTTCCACCACGTCAACGGCGAAGGCACGCGCATCGTGCTCGAAGAGGCGCTGCGCGCGGGCGCAAAACGCATCGTCGTCACCTCGACGGAAGTGATTTTGCGCGGCTGGCGCGACCGGCGGCAACAGCCCGTGACGGAGGCGGATCTGCCGCCCGCGCTCACGCAGCTCGCAGGCCCCTACAGCCGCTCCAAAGCCGTGGCCCACGCGCACGCCATGCGCGCGATCGCGCAAGGCGCGCCGGTTTCCATCGTCTATCCCACGGTGCCCGTGGGTCCCGGCGACCTTAATCTCACGGCACCCACGCGCATGCTCATCGCCTATCTCGAGGGCAGGGCGCCGGCCTATCTCGACAGCTCGCTCAATCTCGTCGCCGTGGAGGACGTGGCGCGTGGCCACCTGCTCGCCGCGCGCAAGGGCGAGCCGCGCGAGCGCTTTATCCTCGCCGGCGAAAACTTGAAGCTTCACCACATGCTGGCGCTCTTGCGCAGCCTCACCGGCCGGCCCATGCCCACGCGGCGCATTCCTTATGCGCTCGCTTTCGCGGCGGGCGTCGTCTCCACGGCCTTGTCGAACTACGTGACGGGAGAGGTCCCGACCGCGCCCTTGGAAGGCGTCAAGCTCGCCTTCGCCCCGCGCCAGATCGACGGCGGCAAGGCGCGACGGCTCTTGGGGCTCGAGCCCGAGCCTGCGGCCGAGGCCCTGCGCCGCGCCGTGCTGTGGCTCGCGGCCCAAGGCCATGTGCGCCCCCTGGGCGATAGGCCGGACGGTGCCTAACGGGTAGGATCGCCGCCATGACAAAGACAAAAACAGGGGATAGCAAGGCGGGCGCGGCGGGCGCGGCGGGCGCGCGCGAGGCGCGGCTGGCGCGGGCGCTCAGGGACAATCTCCAGCGCCGCAAGGCCCAGGCTCGCAAGCGCGCTCCTACGGCAGAGCCGTACCCGGAAGAAAAGACCGAGCCGAAAGCACCCAAGGCCCCCAAGAGCGCGTAACCCATGGATCGCATCCGTATCGAAGGCGGCGTGCCGCTCAAGGGCGCCATTGCCATCAGCGGCGCCAAGAACGCCGCCTTGCCGCTCATGGTGGCAAGCCTCCTCACCGGCGAGCGCCTCACGCTCTCCAATCTGCCCCATCTCGCCGACACCGCCTTGATGGCAGCGCTTCTCGCCAATCACGGCGTGACGGTCGGCATGGACGGCAATGGCGGCAAAGGTGGCGAGGCGGGGCGCGTGCTGAGCCTCGACGCATGCACGGTGAAAAACCTCACCGCGCCCTACGATCTCGTGCGCAAGATGCGCGCGAGCTTTCTCGTCATCGGCCCGCTTCTCGCGCGCTTCGGCGAGGCGCGGGTCTCGCAACCGGGCGGCTGCGCCATCGGCACGCGCCCCGTCGATCTGCACATCAAGGGGCTCGAGGCGCTGGGCGCCGAGATCGCGCTCGAAGAAGGCTATGTCATCGCGCACGCGCCGCGCGGGCTCAGAGGCGGGCGCATCGAATTTCCCTTCGTCTCGGTGGGCGCGACGGAGAACCTCATCATGGCGGCCTCGCTGGCGCGCGGCGAAAGCGTGATCGAGAACGCGGCTGAGGAGCCCGAGATCGCCGACCTCGCGCGCTGCCTCATCGCCATGGGCGCAAAGATCGAGGGCCACGGCACGCGCACCATCCATGTCGAGGGCGTGCCCGCGCTCCACGGCGCGAGCCACGAGGTGCTGCCCGACCGCATCGAGACCGGCACCTACGCCATGGCGGCCGCCGTCACCGGCGGCGACGTCGAGCTGCTCGGCGCGCGCGCCGACACGCTCAAGACCGTGCTCGATGTGCTGCAAAGTTGCGGCGTGACGGTGGAGAAGCGCGCGGGCGGGGCGGCTTGCGCGTCTCCCATCGCGACGGACGCTACAGGCCCGCCGATGTGGTGACCGAGCCTTTTCCGGGCTTTCCCACCGATCTGCAGGCGCAATTCATGGCGCTCATGGCCACCGCCGACGGCGAAAGCCGCATCACCGAGACGATCTTCGAGAACCGCTTCATGCACGTGCCCGAGCTCTGCCGCATGGGCGCCGAGATTTCGGTCTCCGGCCGCACGGCCCATGTCCACGGCGTGCCGCGGCTCAAGGGCGCGCCGGTGATGGCGACCGATCTGCGCGCCTCGGTGAGCCTCGTCGTGGCGGCCTTGGGCGCGGAGGGGACAAGCATCGTCAATCGCGTCTATCATCTCGATCGCGGCTTCGAGCGGCTGGAGGAGAAGCTCTCCGCCTGCGGCGCGCGGATCGAGCGCATCAAGGATTGACGGCACGCATGGCCAAGACGAACCCGATCAAGCTCCTCATCCAGGACGCCGAGGATCTGGCCGTGGTCGCGGCGCATCTGCAGGACTCCGTCGTGCGCGTGGGCGACATGCGCTATCTGCCGCGCGAGCGGCGCTTCGTGGTGCTGCTCAACCGCTTTTGCTGGGAGAACGCGGAAGAGGGCAAACGCCTCGGCCCCTTCCGGCGCGCACGCGCGGGCCTTCACTTCGACGGCGTGAGCGCGGTCAAGACCCGCAACATCGACACGAAGAAAAAGGACGACGTGCTCGAGCTTCTCACCATTACCTTCGCGCCGGGCGAGGAGCCGGGCGGCACGATCGAGCTCATCTTCGCGGGTGACGCGACGCTGCACCTTTCGGTCGAGTGCGTCGAGGGCGCGGTGTCGGATATCACGCGGCCCTGGCTCACGCTGGCGCGCCCGTGCCACGACGAAGCGCTCGAGGAAACCGATACGGGCTCCGACAAAGGGAGCGCGTGAGGCGTCTGCGAAGTCTTTCCTCGTCCTCATCCTTCCCGCTGCGACGCGCGCAGCGCGGCGAGCGAGACGCGCGGTGCAAGACGCCGCGCTCCTTAGGATGAGGGCAATTCAAGCATTAGACGTCCTCATCCTGAGGTGCGAGCGGAGCGAGCCTCGAAGGATGAGGTGCGACCGCGGCCTTGTGCCGGGGGAGCCTCGAAGGATGGGGGCGTGAGTTCAGCCGCGCTTGCGCGCGCGCTCGCGGCTCCAGACATAGGCCCGGAGCGCGCGGTTGATGTCGGTCTGGTAGCCATGGCCTTTGGGCGCTTGCGCCTTGAACCAGGCCACGACATCAGCATCGAGACGCAGCGTGAGCTGCTGCTTCACGGGACGGTAGAAGAGACCGCGCTTCGCGCCCGACCAGTCGCGCACCTCGGGGATCGCGCGCGTATCGATCTCAGCGTCGGGGAGTTGCGCCAACGCGTCGATCTCCTTCCTCTGCTTTGCCGTCAGAACCTTAGAACTTGCCTTCCTCATATGCCTTTCGCTCATGGGAAGTCGCCTTGCGCGCGCTGATGATGCGGCCGACCGCTTCGCCGCTCTTCGGATCTTCCTCGGGCCAAGTGTGCACGACGAAGACCACCACCGGGCCGATCGTACCCACCGTCTGCCACCGTTCATCCTCCAAAGACGGGTCCGGCCGCGAGGCCGCCAGAGGATCATCGAACACCAATTGCGCCGTCTCGAAACTCAGCCCGTGATCCCGCTTGTTGGCGCGGTTCTTCCGCGGATCCCAGGTCCAGCGCAAAGGAGGGCCTCGCCGTGTAACTACGAGAATGTAGCTACATAATCTGCCCGAAGTCAAGGACGGTGCCGAAAGGGTGTCGCTGAAGCGACAAAGACGCCCGGATGTTGCCCTGGATTGCCGGCATGAAGCCGGCAATGACATGAAGGAGCGTTGTCTACGCACCGCGCACTCTTTCTAGTCATGCCTGGTCTTGTCCCGGGCATTCAGGGGCCAATGGCGCGAGCATCATGTCTCGCTCTCGACCACATGGCGCGGGCGGTGTAAGCCGTAACGCATGGTCCTTCGCCTCGATGCCTCGGCGCCGGATTTCGAGCCGGCCTTCGCCCGTTTCCTCGCCGTCAAGCGCGAGGCGGCGCCAGACGTGCGCGCGGTGGTGGCCGAGATCATCGCCGCGGTGCGCGCGGAGGGCGATGCCGCGCTCTTGCGTTTCACCGAGCGCTTCGACCGCGTGAAGCTCGATGCCTCGCGCCTGCGCGTGAGCCAAGACGAGATCGACGCGGCGGTGGCGGGCGTCGCGCCGAAAGAGCGCGCGGCGCTCGATTTCGCCGCGGGGCGCATCGAGGCCTATCACCGCCGCCAAGTGCCGCAGGACATGCGCTTCACCGACGAGACGGGCACGGAGCTCGGCTGGCGCTGGCGGCCGGTTGAGGCCGCGGGCGTCTATGTGCCGGGCGGCACGGCGGCCTATCCGAGCTCGGTGCTGATGAACGCGATCCCCGCGCGTGTCGCGGGTGTGGCGCGCATCGCCATGACGGTGCCGGCGCCGGCGCCGGCGCCGGAGGGCAAGCTCAATCCGCTCGTGCTCGCGGCCGCCGCGCGCGCGGGCGTCTCCGAAATCTATCGCGTGGGCGGGGCGCAGGCGGTGGCCGCGCTCGCCTACGGCACTGCCGCAGTCGCCCCCGTCGACGTCATCGTGGGTCCCGGCAACGTCTATGTCGCCGAGGCCAAGCGCCAGGTCTTCGGCCAAGTGGGCATCGATCTCGTCGCGGGCCCCTCGGAGATCCTCGTCATCGCGGCCAAAGACAGCGATCCGCTCTGGGTCGCGGCCGATCTCTTGAGCCAGGCCGAGCACGGCGAGGACGCGCAGGCCGTTCTCATCACCGACGATGAAGGCTTTGCCGAGCGCGTCGTTTCGGCGGTCGAAAATGAGCTTGCGACGCTGGCGCGCAAAAAAATCGCGCGCGCGAGCTGGGAGCGCTTCGGCGCCGTCATTCTCGTCAAGCGCCTTGACGGACGCGGCGGCGCTCGCCAACCGCATCGCGCCCGAGCATGTGGAAATCTTGGCACCCGACGCGGAAGCGCTGGGCCAAAGCATCCGCAATGCGGGCGCGATCTTTTTCGGCGCGCACACGCCCGAGGCCATCGGCGATTATGTCGCGGGCGCAAACCACGTGCTGCCGACGGCGGGCGCCGCGCGCTTTTCCTCGGGGCTTTCCGTGTTCAATTTTCTCAAGCGCACCTCGCTCTTGCGCTGCGACGAGCGGGCCTTCGCCGCGCTTTCGCCGCATGCGATCACGCTCGCCGAAGCCGAAGGGCTTTCGGCGCATGCGCGCTCTCTTGAAGTCCGCACAGAGAAGAAGCCGCGCTGAAACGAGAGGCCGATGTCCGATCGCGCCGAGGAGACGGTGCCAGCGACGCTCTACCGCATCGTCGATCTCGTGCTCGACGAGCACACGGTCGTGCGCCGCAGCCCCGATGTCGAGCACGAGCGCCGCATCGCGATCTACGATCTCCTCGAGGAAAATTACTTCGCGCCCAAGGGCTCGCCGGGCGGGCCTTACATTCTCCATCTCGGCATCGAGGAGAACCGGCTCGCCTTCGACATCCGCACCGCCGCCGAACAATCCCACGGCAAGGTGGTGCTGTCGCTCACGCCTTTCCGCCGCGTGGTGAAGGACTATTTCTTAATCTGCGACAGCTACTACAAGGCCATTCAGACCGCTGCTCCGTCGCAGATCGAGGCCATCGACATGGGACGGCGCGGCATTCACGACGAGGGATCGCAGCTCTTGTTGGAGAGGCTCGCCGGCAAGATCGCGCTCGATTTCGACACCGCGCGGCGGCTCTTCACGCTCATCTGCGTGCTGCATCTGAGAGGCTGAGGATGCGCGGGCCGAACGGCGAGGAGCTTCCCAACTCCGTGCTCTTTGCCTGCACGCGCAATTCCGCGCGCTCGCCGATGGCCGCGGCGCTCATGGCGCCATCTCTTCGGCAAGTTCATCCATATCGAGTCGGTCGGCGTCTATCACGGCGCGCTCGATCCCTTCGCGGTCGAGGTCATGGGCGAGCTGGGGCTCGACATCGCGGGCCATCGCGGGCGCACCTTCGAGGATGTTGGGCGAGCCCCATTACGACCTCGTGATCTCGCTCACGCCCGAGGCCCATCACAAGGCGATGGAGCTCACGGGGCGCATGGCGATCGCGACCGAATATTGGCCGACGCTCGACCCCTCCGTCTTCGAAGGCAGCCGCGAGCAAGTCATCCTCGTCTACCGGCAAGTGCGCGACGCGCTGGAACAGCGCCTGCGCGCGCGCTTCGCCGTGCGCCCCGCGCCCGCGCCGTGACGAGCATCACGCGCCACGCCGCGAAACTCGTGCTGGCGAGCGCCTCGCCGCGGCGTCTTTCGCTCTTGAAGCAAGTCCACATCGTTCCGGATCACGTCATTCCCGCGACCGTCGACGAGACGCCGCTCAAGGGCGAGCTGCCGCGCGCGCTCTGCCGCCAGGCTCGCGCGCCTCAAGGCGGATGCCGTGTTTCACACGCGCGAGGTCGAGGCGCTCAAGCCCAATGTCGTCGTGCTCGCGGCGGATACGGTCGTGGCCTGCGGGCGGCGCGTGCTGCCCAAGGCGGAAACCGAAGCCGAAGCGCGCAAGTGTCTCGCGCTGCTCTCGGGCCGGCGCCATCGCGTGCTCACAGCGCTGTGCGCGCTCGACGGCTCGGGCCGCATGCGCCAGCGCGTGGTGGAGACGAGCGTGCAAATGAAGCGGCTCTCGGAGGCCGAGATCGCGGACTATCTCGCGAGCGGCGAGTGGCGCGGCAAGGCCGGCGCCTACGCCATCCAGGGCAAGGCGTCCGCCTTCATTCCCTGGATCAACGGCTCTTATTCCAATGTCGTGGGCCTGCCGCTTTACGAGACGGCGGCGCTCTTGGAAAGCCTGCGCTCTACGGCAGCGCCGTAGCCCGCGCGCCCGCGAAGAGAAGAAGTGCTGCTAGGCGCAAACGGAAAAAATCACCCCGCCCCGCCGCGCCTTCGCGCTCCGCGCGACGGCGGGCGACCCTCCCCATCGAGGGGAGGGTGGAGTCCTTTGTTGGCGCAACAAACACTTCCCCTCCCCCTGGTGGGGAGGGGTAGGGGTGGGGGGAATTTATCCGTGCCATGTATGCGAGTTCAAATCTAGAATGAGCACAGGCGAAATCCCATGAGCGACATTGCGCAAAAGCCCTGTCCCATTTGCGGCAAGCCGGCGGTGGAGAAGCACCGCCCGTTCTGCTCCAGGCGCTGCGCGGATATCGACCTGTCGCGCTGGCTCAAGGGCATCTACGCCATTCCCGCCGTCGAGAGCGAAGAAGGCCCGGGGGAGGAGATCAACACCGAGGTGCCGCCGCGAGACAGCGACAGCTAGGTTAATCGCGCGAGCAACCAAGCGCACGACGCGTTGCTGCCAAGGTGGCTTGACGCTCCTCGGCGTTCTTGATGCGTGCCAAAAGAGGCTTCAATTCGCGATCGTTGAACTGCTGAACACGGGACTCGAGCGAACGCAGCTCCGCCTCGAGCCGCCTGATCTTGTCGAGACGTAAGGCGAGCGCAATCGCTTCAACCGCTCCGGGCTTTTTGAGCGCCTCGATTGCGGCTTCGGCCTGAAGCCCTGCGATCTCCCGTCTCAATCTCTCGATCCGCGCATAGGCTTCGTCGCGTTCCGCCATGAGGCGGTGCTCTTCACGATAGAATGCCTGTATTTCATTCTCAATATCGGCAATATCGGCACGAAGCTGGTTACAGCGCGGGTCTTCGCCTTTTTTGTCTGTGCCTTCGCGGGTCATCGCTCTCATTGTCTCTCCTCTGATACTATCGAGGCCGGGACGGGTCGGGATGAAGACGCGTTGGAGCGTTCTTGCTGCGGTGCTCGGTGCCTCTTGCGCGCTGGGCGTTCCCGCCGTGCTCGCCTATTTGATGTTCGCGCCGCCCCCACGCACGGAGGCGCCGGATTGGCAAACCGTGTACCGAGCGCTGCGCGCGCAGGGCCGCACGAACGAAGCCTTCGATCTCCTCTTTTCGGCGAAGCTCGCCGCCGATCCTGCCGCCTACCGACTTCTCGCCGACGAGATCGAGGCCGGCGTCTATCCGGCTTCGCTTTCAGCCGGCGGCGCGCCGGGTGCGCGTGAGACGGCCGGTCACATTGCGTTCGCGCAGGCTTCTTACGCACGGACGATGACGGCAAATCATCGGCTCTCGGACTTGCGCGTCCTCATTCAAGATGCATGGCCGTACGGCTTCGCTTTCACGCTTCGTGACACGTGGATCTCGCAGCGCTGCTCCCATCACTTCTTGACGCCCGCCATTGATGCCGATCACATACAGCGCGCGGTCGCCGAAGCCGAGGGGCGCCTATACGCGCCTTCGCCACGCGAGCGGAGCAAGCAGCGCTGCTCCGACGCCGCGCTCTCTTTCGCTCATGCGCTTGAGGACGGACGCTATGGCGATCCGGCGCGCTCGCGAGCGGCTGAGTGGTTTAACGAGGCGATGATTTGGTCCTTGCCCGGCGAGCATGAGGCAGATGTCGACTATGCCATCCGTGTTCTCGATGGCCGGATTGCGCCGCCCCCCGACGAGACGCGCCCCGCGTCCGTTGCCGGGCCATATGCGGGCGCCGAGCGCCGCGCTCTCGAGCTCACCCTCTTGAGCGCCGCCTGGGACGGCTATGTGCCGGCGCAGCTTGCGGCCGCGCGGCTCCTCCTCGACGGGCGCATCGGGGAGGCGAGCTTACGCACCGTCTACGGCCCCGCGGGCGAGGCCTATGTGCTTCTGCTTCTTGCCGAAAGGTCGGGCGCGGCCGTCGGCGACGCGCCCGCAGCCGCCAAGGCGCAGCTCAACGCCGAGGCGATAAAGGCGCTCGACGCGGAAATCCCTGCTTCTCGGGGGGCCTACCCTCAAGCGGGCGGAGCTTCGGAACGATAGCCGTACATATAGCAGCGAGCGTCACGCTGGTCAAGTGAAATTTACCGGCTAATTAGGTTAATCGAGGCGTCAGATGCGCATTTCGCTTCCGTATTAGGTGAGCGCCCTGCGCTTCGGCCTCCGCATGGTGTGGGCATGGTTCAAGGGGCCGTGGCCTTGGCCGAAGCCCGGCGCGGTGCGGATCGCCTCCTGGACGTAGGCATGGGCGCGGGCGATGGCCTCGCGGAGCGGCAGCCCATGCGCGAGCCCCGTGGCGATGGCGGAGGAGAGCGTGCAGCCCGTGCCGTGGGTGTGGCGCGTGGCAATCTTTTCCGCGCGGAAAACCTGGAAGCCGTCGCGGTCGAGCAGCACGTCCACCACGGCGCGGCCCGCGAGATGGCCGCCTTTGACGAGCACGGCCTGGGGCCCGAGGGAGTGCAGGATCTCGGCGGCCTTCTTCATGTCGTCTTCGTCGCGGATGGCGCGGCCGGCAAGCGCGATCGCTTCGGGAATATTGGGCGTGACGAGCGCCGCGCGCGGGAAGAGCCAAGCCTTGAGCGCCGAGACGCCCGGCGTGTCGAGAAGCGCGCTGCCATCCTTCGCGCGCATCACGGGATCGATGACGAGCGGAAGATCGGCTCGCGCCCTCGGCAAGTGCCGCGGCCACGGCTTCGACGATGGGCGCGTTTGCCAGCATGCCGATCTTGATGGCGTCCGCGCCGATATCGCCGAGCACGGCCGCGATCTGCGCCCGCACGAGATCGGGCGCTAACGGGTGAACGGCGCTGACGCCGCGCGTCGATTGCACGGTGATCGCCGTGATCGCCGCCGCGGCGTAGCCGCCGAGCGCCGTCACGGTCTTGATGTCGGCTTGCAGTCCCGCGCCGCCGGACGGGTCCGAGCCCGCGATGATGAGCACGCGGCCCCGCGCCCGCTCAGGCGACGCCGCGGACTTGTCGTTCATCAGCGCGAGGCCTGCTCGAGCGCGGCCACGATGTCGCCCACGACCGTTTGCAGCAGACGCGTGTCGTCGCCCTCGGCCATGACGCGGATCACGGGCTCGGTGCCGGACTTGCGGACGACGAGGCGCGCCTGGGGCCCGAGCGCTTCTCTTGCCTTGTCGATCGCGGCCTTCACGGCGCCCGTCCTCGGTCGGCACGCCGTTGCGATAGCGCACATTGGTCATGATTTGGGGCACGACATCGAAGAGATGGCAGACTTCGCTGGCGTGTTTTCCGGTTCCCGCGAGCATGGCGAGCACTTGCAGCGCGGCGATGAGCCCGTCGCCCGTGGTCGAATAGTCGCTCAAGACGATGTGGCCCGAAGGCTCGCCGCCGACATTGAAGCCGTGGCGGCGCATATGCTCCACCACATAGCGGTCGCCCACCTGCGTGCGCGCGAGCTTCAAGCCGAGACCGCCGAGGAAGCGCTCGAGACCCAGATTGGCCATCACGGTGGAGACGACGCCTTGGCCTTTGAGCCGCCCGCTTTCGGCCCAGTTTTTCGCCACCAGCGCCATCACCTGATCGCCGTCGATCATCCGGCCCTGCTCGTCCACGAGCAGCGCGCGGTCGGCGTCGCCGTCGAGCGCGACGCCCAAATCGGCGCGCGTCTCGCGCACCCTCGCGCGCAGAAGATCGGGCGCGGTCGAGCCGCATTCGAGATTGATGTTGAGGCCGTTGGGCGACACGCCGAGCGCCACGACATCCGCGCCGAGCTCCCACAGCACCTCGGGCGCCACTTTGTAGGCCGCGCCGTTCGCGCAATCGACCACCACGCGCAAGCCGTCGAGACTCAATTGCTTCGGGAACGTCGCCTTGGCGAACTCGATGTAGCGCGCCTGGGCATCGTCGATGCGCTTGGCGCGGCCGATCTTCGCGGGCCCCGCCAAGCCTTCGGTGAAGCCGTTCTTCACCAGCGCGTCGATCTTGTCTTCGACCTCGTCGGAGAGCTTGTAGCCGTCCGGACCGAAGAGCTTGATGCCGTTGTCGGTGAAAGCGTTGTGCGAGGCCGAGATCATGACGCCGAGATCGGCGCGCAGCGAGCGCGTGAGCATGCCGACCGCGGGCGTCGGCATGGGACCGAGCAAGAGCACTTCCATGCCGACGGAGGTAAAGCCCGCCGTCAGCGCATATTCGATCATGTAGCAGGAGAGCCGCGTGTCCTTGCCGATGACGACGCGCTGATGGCGCTCGCCGCGCGTGAAGATGCGGCCCGCGGCCATGCCGACCTTGAGCGCGGTTTCCGCGGTCATGGGCTCCGAATTGGCCATGCCGCGAATGCCGTCGGTGCCGAAAAGACGCCCGCTCACATTTCGCCTCGTTTATTCCCCCGGCCGAGTATAGCCGCAAGGGCACTGTATTTCGTTAATCTTGTGCGCGGATTTCGCCCGGAATAAGGCCGAGCGCCCGGAAGACGGCCAGCGCATCCTTGAGCGGCCCCGGCTCGTGGGTGCGGATGTAATCGGCACCCTGAAGCGCCGCGGCAAGCTCGGCCGCGAGCGTGGCGGGCCCCGCTTGCTCGAGCGGCCGCTCGGCAAGCTTGCGCAGAAACGATTTGCGCGACACCGAGATGAGGAGCGGCAGCTCAAAGCGCGCCTTGATGCGGGAGAGGTTGCTCAGCACCTTGAGCGAGGCTTCCGTGCGCCGGCCGAGAAAAAACCCCATGCCGGGATCGATGATGAGCCGCGTGCGCGCGATGCCGGCCGCTTCCAGTGCCGCAAGCCGCCGCTCGAAGAAAGTTTCGATGCGGCCGAGGATTTCTTCCGCGTCGACATCGTCGCGCGTCGCGGGCCCCGTTCCCGCCACCGAATGCATGACGATGAGCTTGACGCTCGAAGCCGCAAGCGCGGGATAGAGCGAGGGCTCCGGGAAAGCCGCGCACATCATTCAAATAGGCGATGTTCTCTCCGAGCGCCCAGCGTTGCGTGTCGGGATTGAAGCTGTCGATGGAGACGGGCGCGTCTCTTCAGCGCCGCGAGCACGGGCTTGAGCCGCGCGATCTCGGTCTCGGCGGAGACGGGCGCGGATTTCGGATTGCTGGACGCGGCGCCGATGTCGATCACGTCCGCGCCCTCGGCCAGGAGCGCGCGCGCATGGGCGATGGCCGCGCCCGCGTCGAGAAAGCGCCCGCCGTCGGAGAAGGAATCCGCTGTGATGTTGAGAATGCCGAAGATGCGCACGGCGTTGTTTTAAAGAGTGATGCGCTCAGGTCAAATCAAAAAGGCCTCATCCTGAGGGCTGATCCTTAGCGGCGTCTCGCCGAGCCTCAGGATGAGGGCAGGGCGTTCGAAGGACGAGCACAAACTTAAGATCATCCCGCTCTCGCACAGAGATTTCAGCCCGCGGGCGCTTGGCTTATTTGCGCGAACGCACCGCGGCGGCGGCGGTGGCGGCGCTCGCGCCTTGGGGCCGCGCTTTTTTCAGCGCCGCTTCGATGTCGTGATGGGCGACCGCCGCGGCATCGAGGCGGGCGGAGCCGCGCAAGTAAATGAACCAGTAGACGATGGCGACGAGCACGCCGCCGCCGATGATGTTTCCGGCGGTGACGGCGGCAATCTCCTTGGCGAACCCCGCCATCGTGAGCCCGCTCGGGTCCAGCGCGCCGCCGGTCAGTGTCCATGAGCCGGCCTCGCCCCACATGTTCAAGAGCAGGCCAAACGGAATGACGAAGAGGTTGGCGATCGAATGCTCGAAACCGGCAGCCACGAAGGCCGTGACCGGCGGCACGACGACCATGATCTTGTCGGTCATCGAGCGGGCGCCGAGGCTCGCCCATACCGCCAGACAAACAAGCACGTTGCACAGAATTCCAAGGATCACGGCCTGAACGATCGGCAGGCTCACCTTTGCGCCCGCGCTGGCGAGCGCCGCTTCGCCGACCGCGCCGCCCCCGAAGGCGTAGGCGCCGGAAAGAAAGATCAGGATGGCCGTGCCGATGGCGCCCACCGCATTGCCGGCATAAATCACGGCCCAGGCGCGAAGCATGGCGCGAAGTTTCAGCCGGCGGCTCGCCCAGGCAATCACCATCAGGACATCGCCCGTGAAGAGCTCCGCGCCGCCGACCACGACGAGAATGAGGCCGAGGGAAAACACGAGACCCGCGAGCAGCCGCGTCACGCCATAGGGCAGCGCGCCCGCCGCCTCTGCCGTCACGACGATCGAGAAGAACGCGCCGAAGGCGATGAAGGCGCCCGCAAGGACTCCGAGCGCAAACAGAGACAAGATATCGCGGCGCGCCTTGATGACGCCCTGCTCCTCGGCGCGGCGCGCAATGGCCTCGGGCAACAGCGCGTCGAGCCCGACCGGCGGATCGAGGGGATCGGTCATCCCGGCGAACCTAGCCGCACTTCTTTAACGGTTTTTGATGGCTCGGCGGCGGCTGGCCGAAGCACGCGAACGCGCGCTTATTTGCAAGTAAGCGTCGCGGGGCTTGCGTCGCCTTTAAGGCTCACCAGAGTGCAGCTCTTGATTGTCTCGGGTAGCAAGGTTTGCAGCGTCGCATCGGTGTCGTCGTAGCGGCAGATGACGGTGATCCTGTTTCCCGGCACGGCCACGAGCTGCCATGTCTCCACGATCTTGTCGCCCTTGTCTTCGTCGGTGTCCGGGGCGAGATCGGCCAAGTCTTTCGGATCGCCGTCGAAGAAGGAGACGAAGCGGAACGCGTGCGGGCCATCTCCCGGCACCGCCGTGAAGCCTTCGACGGCCGCCGGCCTCTCGTCGACCGCGATCGACGGCGGACAGGTGAAAGATTGCGCGAAGGCGCTTGTCGAACAAATCGGAATGACGATTGCCGCGAGTAGCCCAAGTGTTTTTTTCATCGAGACACCTGCTTCTGAATTCGGCCCTGGACGCCCGGCATAAAGCCGGGCATGACAACGGAGTATGTGACCGCTGCCGTCAAGCCAAGCGGAAGCATGTCATTGCCGGGCTCGTCCCGCCTGCGCGGGCCGAAGCCGTCTCTCTTACGCCTCCGCACGCCGACGCTTCGGCCTTCGCCGACCGAAAGTCGGCTTCGGCCGACTGAAGGTCGGCGGGCGAAGGCCCGGCAATCCAGGGCGGCACGCGCATGAGTTCTATGGAGCCAAAGTGCATCCCGGATGCAACGCTTGCGCGCCGCTCCGCGATGACGGAGAGAGTTACGACCCCGGCTGGGGCTCGGGCGTGGGCGGGCCCATAGGCGGCGGCCCGCGGCGGGCACGGCCGAGGTCGGGCCGGGCTTCACTTTCTGCTCCTCGCCCACTTCGCGGCGCGGCGGCTCGCCGCGCAACAGCGCCACGATCTCGTCGCCCGACAGCGTCTCGTATTCGAGGAGGCCTTTGGCGAGGCGATGCAGATCGTCGACCTTTTCGGTCAACATCGACTTCGTCTTGGCGTAGCAGTTGTCGATGATCTTCTTGATCTCGGCGTCCACCTTGCGCGCGGTCTCCTCCGACATGTTCTGCGTGCGCGCGATGGAGTGGCCGAGGAAAACCTCTTCCTGATTGTCGCCGAAGGTGATGAAGCCGAGCTCGTCGGACATGCCCCAGCGCATCACCATGGCGCGCGCCATGCGGGTCGCCATCTCGATGTCGGACGAGGCGCCCGAGGTCACCTTGTCGTGGCCGAAGATGAGCTCCTCGGCGATGCGCCCGCCCATGGAGACAGAGATATCGGCGAGCATTTTCTCGCGCGTCACCGAAAGCACGTCGCGCTCGGGCAGGCGCATGACCATGCCGAGCGCGCGGCCGCGCGGAATGATCGTGGCCTTGTGGATCGGATCGGTGCCCGGCACGTTGAGCGCGACGATGGCGTGCCCGCCTTCGTGATAGGCGGTCAGGCGCTTCTCCTCGTCGCTCATGACCATGGAGCGCCGCTCAGAGCCCATGAGCACCTTGTCCTTCGCGGCCTCGAATTCTGTGTGGGTGACGAGCCGCTTGCCGCGCCGCGCGGCGAGCAGCGCCGCCTCGTTGACGAGATTGGCGAGATCGGCGCCGGAGAAACCCGGCGTGCCGCGCGCAATCGTGCGCACATTCGACGTCGGGCGCGATGGGCACCTTGCGGATGTGCACTTTCAGAATCTTCTCGCGGCCCACGATGTCGGGATTCGGCACCACCACATGGCGGTCGAAGCGGCCGGGGCGGAGCAGCGCGGGATCGAGCACGTCGGGCCGGTTGGTCGCGGCGATGAGGATGACGCCCTCATTCGCTTCGAAGCCGTCCATCTCGACGAGCAACTGATTGAGCGTCTGCTCGCGCTCGTCGTTGCCGCCGCCGAGCCCTGCGCCGCGATGGCGGCCGACCGCGTCGATCTCGTCGATGAAGATGATGCAAGGCGCGTTTTTCTTCGCCTGCTCGAACATGTCGCGCACGCGCGACGCGCCCACGCCCACGAACATCTCGACGAAGTCCGAGCCCGAGATGGTGAAGAAGGGCACGTTGGCTTCGCCGGCGATGGCGCGGGCAAGGAGCGTCTTGCCGGTGCCCGGAGGCCCGACCAAGAGCACGCCCTTGGGGATGCGGCCGCCCAGGCGCTGGAATTTCTGCGGGTCGCGCAGGAACTCGACGATCTCCTGGAGCTCGTCCTTGGCCTCGTCGATGCCCGCCACGTCCTCGAAGGTCACGCGGCCATGGCGCTCGGTGAGGAGCTTCGCCTTGGACTTGCCGAAGCCCATGGCCTTGCCGCCGCCGGACTGCATCTGGCGCATGAAGAAAATCCACACCGCGATGAGCAGGAGCATCGGGAACCAGGAGATGAGCATGCCGAAGATCGAGGGCACGCGGTCATCGCTGGGCTCGGAGGCATAGGTCACATTCTTGCTGTCGAGGATCTCGGTCAGCATCGTGTCGCCCGGCACGATGTTGGTCTGGAAGGCGCTGCCGTCCTTCTTGTGGCCGGTGATGATCTCGCCCTTGAAGGTGACGTCGCGCACCTCGCCGCGCTCGACGCTCCCCTTGAACTCGGAATATTTGACGCTCGCCGCAGGCTCGCTTCGCGTCGAGCCCTGAAACAGGTTGAACAACGCCACGAGCAACAGGACGACGATGATCCAGACGGCGAGATTGCGGAAATTACCCAAACGACGAACCCTTTCTCCGGGGCGCAGAGCCCCGCCGGCGCAGGCCTAGACATAAGATAAGGCGGCGCGGCGCGTTTACGAGACGTAAGTATAAGCGCAAATCATGTCCCCCGGATCAAATGCCGATGAACTCGGCCGAAAAGACGGTGGGCGCCAAGCCAAGGGATGGGTTGGTAAAGCCGAGATGCGGCACGGCGGCGAGCCGCCCCTCCTGCCACAGGCTGGGTAGCGTCGGCCGGACGGGGGCGGGCAGGGCGGGCAGGGCGAGCTCGTGTGCCCGCTCGCGGCGCAGCAGCGCAAGCCCCGCCTGGCCCAAGGCCATGACCGTGCCCGGCGCCGTATCGCCGGCGAGGCGGATGCGGAAACGGTGGTCCCACAGCGCCTCTTCTCCCGGGGCGAGCGCGACGGGCTCGGCCGCGATGGCCGCGGCTTCGCGCAGCACGAGATAGGACCCCGCGCGCCGCGCTCTTGCTATCCGGGACAATTTGGCAGCCGCCCAAGGTGGCGCCGCGGCCGAGGCTCGCATCGCGCAGCCGTGCATAGAGGCGCTCCAGGCGTTCGAGCCGCGGCGTCAAGTCGAGGCCGCCCACCGCCATGACGATGCGCGCCAGCGCCCGCAAGCCGATTTCCTCAGGCGCCGCCGCGAGCGTTTGCACATCGAGCGTGCAGAATCCGGCGCTGTCCCAATGCGCGCAGTTTTCCAGCAACGCCGCCGTGTGCGCTTCGAGCGCCGCCCGCGCGCGCGCCATGCGCTTTGCCGTGGCGGCAAGCCGCTCGGCGGTGAGCCCTGCATCGGCGAGCACGCGCGCGCGCTTTGCGCAAGCGCACGCGGGCAAAGCGCGTGTCCTCGTTCGAGGGATCCTCGATCCAGGGCTGCCGCAGGGCCTCGAGCGTCGCCACGATGCGCGCGCGCGAAATGCCGAGAAGCGGGCGGAGGAGAGTGACGCCGCGCAGGCGCGTCGCCGGTGCCATGGCGGCGAGCCCGTTCACGCCGCTGCCGCGGGCGAGCCGCAAAAGCACGGTCTCGGCCTGGTCGTCCAGGGTGTGGGCGAGGAGAAGGCCCTCCACCCTTGCGTCCCGGCACCATTGGGCGAGAAGGCCGTAGCGCGCCGCGCGCGCCGCGGCCTGGAGGTTCGCCTTCGGTTTCTCGCCCCGCCAGGCGAGCGTCACATGGGGGACGCCCTGCGCCTCGGCCCAGCCTTTGACACGCCGCGCCTCCTCGGCGCTTTCGGCGCGCAAGCCGTGATCCACGGTGAGCGCCGTGAGCGGGCGCTTGCCCCAGCGCGCCGCAAGACAAAGCAGCGCCATGGAATCCGCTCCGCCCGAGACCGCGACGGCGAGCGGGCCCGCGGGCGCCAGCGGCTCCATGAGCGCGGCGAACTCCGCCGGAGACACCGGTTGTGATTGGTCTCTACTCTTCATCGGATCATCGTAGCGCGCATTTCCTCTGCCCTCCCTTGAAAAGGGGAGGGCCGGATCGCGGTCCCGCGATCCGGGGAGGGATCATCGCGCGCTTCGACCCCCACCCGAGGCGCAAATGCGGCTCGACCTCCCCCTTTTCAGGGGGAGGCAGGGACTTACTTGCAGCCGGATTTTTCGCGCTCCAGGCGCGCCATATTGAGGACGCTCTGGTTCGCCTTGGGAAACATCTCGCGCACCTGGCCGAGCGTCGAGCAGCCGTCCTTCTTCTGGCCCGCGGCGATCAGGCTCATGCCGAGCTTGACCATGCTTTGGGGCGCCTTTTCGCTCTTCGGATATTTCTGCACCACCGTGAGATAGGCGCTGGCGGCCTCGCGATAGGCCTTCTGCGTGAAGTTCGCTTCGCCCAGCCAATACTGGGCCTCGCTGACATAAGGCGATTTGGGGTGCTGTTCGACGAAGCTCTGCATTGCCTGGGCGCCGCCGGCATAATCGCCGCGATAAAACACGTTCATGGCGGCGTCGAGCTGCGTCTTCTCATCGCCTGGAACGGCGGTGCCTTGGGGCACGCGCAGCACGCCGAGCGTGCCTTGCGACGGCGCGGCCGCGGCCGCGGGGGCGGCGGCGGCGGGTGCTGCCGAGGCCGTCACTTGAGGCGCGGAGGCGTCGGCGCCGGGCATGGCCGCGCGGATATCTTGTGTGCCGGGATTGGCAATGCCGCCCGATAACGTGGCGCCGCTTGCGCCGCCTTGGGCCTTTTGAAGCTGCTGAACCGTGTAGCTCAGGGTCTCCACTTGGCCGGTGAGCATGCGCAAGGATTCCTCGAGGGCCGCGACGCGCTGGTTGAGCCGCGCCACTTCATTTGCGTTTGTGGCTGCGGTGTCCTGAGCCTCTGCCGGCGTGTGGCTGTAATAGTCGCGCTGCAAATCGCGCAGGTCGCGCTCGAGGCGCTCGATGCGTGTGAGGAGCGCCTTCTGCTCGCCGGTTGCCGCATCCGCGGCCCAGGCGGTCGCTCCCGCGCCCGCGCCCGCGCCCGCCGCCGCAAGACCCGCGATGACGACCATGCAGGCAAGAATGCGATGATGATGGTGAGGCGCTGTCATCGTCGTTGTTTCCCGAGACCAGTCAAAGTCATGCCCCAAGGCGGATTTCGGCCGCCCGAGCCCGATTTTCCGCGAGCCTCAGCCATCGCCCCGAAGTGAGTCGAAATTGAGGCGCGAGCGGGGGCCGGGCTGCCCGATGCGAAAAGGGCGCCCACACGGCGCCCTTTCCAGAATCTCTTGCTCGGCAGAGCCTTAGGAGCTCGGGCCCGCTGCAGTCACGACCGTCACGCCGCGGCGGTTCTTCGCCCAGCACTCTTCGGTCGATTCCGCGCAATCGGGGCGCTCTTCCCCGTAGGAGATCGTCTTGATGCGATTGCCGTCGATCCCTTGGCTCACGAGATAGTCGCGCGCGGCGTTGGCCCGCCGGTCGCCTAAAGCCAAGTTGTACTCGCGCGTGCCCCGCTCGTCGCAATGACCTTCGACGGTGACGGCGTTCGCCGAGTATTGTTTCAGCCATGCCGCTTGGCGCTGCAAAGTGGCTTGCCCATCGGCTTTCAAGTCGTATTTGTCGAAATCGAAGAACACCCGATCGCCGACATTGGCGACGAGGTCTTCCTGTGAACCGGGCGTCGGACCACCCGTCCCCTTCTTTGTGGTCTGGCACGCCGCGACCGACAGCAGCAGGGCGACCAGAACCACGGCCCTGAGGCCGATAGCGTTCAAGCTCATCACGACACTCCCTCGAAACGGATGTGCTAGCGCAGCTGCGTCAGAAATAGAGGGACTATAGTTAAGAAAGTATTTCCCCCTGCCCCCCGGTCTCCGGCAGCGCCAAGTCACCCCGGCTCGGTAACGATAGTCTCCAGGCGTTAACGGATCAAGGGCGACCAGGCGGGATCGGATGAATCGCCCGGCGTGATGATCGGCCGCTCGTTGTAGCCGGTGAGGTCGACCGACCACAACCGGCTCGAGCCGCCGGACCCGTCGCGCCGCGTAGGTGTTTGACGGAAAAAGATGATTACGCGCCCGTTGGGCGCCCAGGTCGGGCCTTCGTCGCGGAAGCTCTCGGTGAGAATGCGCTCGTTCGAGCCGTCGGGCCTCATGACGCCGATATAGAAGCTGCCGCGCCACATTTTGGTGAAGGCGACGAGGTCGCCGCGCGGCGACCACACGGGCGTGGCGTAGCGCCCCTCGCCGAAGCTGATTCGCTGCACGTTCGAGCCGTCGGCGTTCATCACATAGAGCTGCTGGCTGCCGCCGCGGTCGGAATTGAAGGTGATCTGCCGACTATCGGGCGCGTAGGAGGGCGAGACGTCGATCGCGGGATTGTTGGTGAGACGCGCTTGCGCGCGGCTGCGGAGATCCATGGTGAAAATCTCCGAATTGCCGGCAAGCGAGCGCGAGAGAATGATCTTCGTGCCGTCGGGCGAGAAGCGCGGCGCGAACGTCATGCTCGGAAAATTGCCGACGACTTCGCGCTGCCCGGTCTCGATGTTCAGGAGATAGACGCGCGGCACGCCGCCTTCATAGGAGGTGTAGGTGACCTCCTGGCTCGACGGATTGAAGCGCGGATTGAGCACGAGATAGGAGCCGTCGGTGAGATAGGCGGCGTTGGCGCCGTCCTGATCCATGATGGCGAGCCGCTTGACGCGCATGATCTTGGGCCCCGACTCCGCGACGTAAACGATGCGCGTGTCGAAATAGCCCTTCTCGCCGGTGAGGCGCTCGTAGATCGCATCCGAGATGAGGTGCGCCACGCGCCGCCAATTGTCGGGCGTCGTGAAGAATTGAAGCCCCGTGAGCTGCTGCTCGGCGAAGACGTCCCACAGGCGGAACTCGATCTTGAGCCGGCCGTCGTCCTGCTTGGTCACCTGGCCCGTGACGAGGGCTTGCGCATTGATGATGCGCCAGTCGCCGAAGCGCGGCGCCACATTGGCGTCCCCGATCTTCTCGATGAAGGCCTTCTGATCGAGCGCGCGGAAGAGGCCGGAGCGGTCGAGATTGGCGGTGATGACGGAGGAGATGTTGCCTCCGGCGGTCACGGCATCCGGCGTGCCGCCGTTGAAGTTGGTGATCGCGATGGGCAGCGGATTGACGTTGCCCTGGGTGATATCGATGTGGAGCGCCGCGCGCGCCGCGTTCAGGGGCGCGCTCGCGATCACAAGAAGAAGCGCCAAAGTGCCGATCAACAGCGCAGGGATCGCGACAAGCGTTTTCGCGTTTCGCCCTGGATCGCCGGGACGAGCCCGGCGATGACAAGCTTTGGCTTGATGCAACGCGCTCGCGTCACGCTCTACCCTGTCATGCCCGGGCTTGTCCCGGGCATCCAGGCAGCGTTCCCGCATGCGAAATTGCCTGAGGCGTGAAAATGCGAATGCGTCGTCCTTGAGTGAGCCTGCCATCGTCATTCCTCATCCGCCGAGCATGAAACGTGGATCGAAAGTGAACGTGAGATCGCGCCAGCTCGAGTATTTTTCCACCGGCAACTTGTAGGGCTGGCACATATTCACCGCGCGCAGCGCGGCTTCCGCGGCAACACGGAAATAGGCATCGCCGAGCGCAAGCCGCGCCTGATCGCCGGCGCTGAGCTCGGGCGGGCGGCCGAGCGTGCCGTCCGGATTGAGCCAGATGCGCACATCCACGATCAGGGTCTCGGGATTGCTGGCGCCCGCGGGCATGGTCCAGCAGCGCGCCATCTGCGCGCGCAAGGCATCAATCTCGTTCACCGTGAGATCGGTCTGCAGGCCCACGCCCTCCGTCGACTCCGCGGCTTGAGGCTTCACGCGCTCTTCGTCCACATTCTCGCTCTCTTCTTTGGGCGGAATTTTGTTCAGGAGGGCCGCGATGCGCGTGGCGTCGAAGCCGGTCTTCTTTTGCGGGGTGGGCGGCTTGGGCTTCACTTGCGGCGTGGCGGCGGCGGTCTCGGGCTTTTCTTCCTTGGGCTTGTCTTCTTCCTTCGGCAGCGGCATGGCCTCGGGAACGGCCTCGGGCTCGGGCGGCGGCGGCACGACGGGCGCAGGCTCGGTCGCGGGCGCGGCCTCTTCGGGAAGCGCCGCCTCGCGCAGGGGCACGGGCTCCTTCTCGGCCGGCTTCTCCTCGATCTTCTCGGGCTCCTTCGCCTTTTCCTGCTGCTTGACGTTGGTCAATTCGTCGACGGTGAGAAGCTCGACCGGCAAGATCGGCGGCATTTCTTCGGGCTCGGGCAACAGATGCGGAAGCGCGCCCAGCGTCAAAACCGCAATGGCGCCGTGGAGCACTGCCGAATAGACCACGCCTCGGCGCATGCGCTCATCAACCTCGGCTCTTCTTCTTTTTTGCTTCTTCTTGTTGCCCCGGCTGCTCGGCCACGAGCGCGAGGCGCGTAAAGCCCGCCTGGCTCATGCGCGACATGGCGGCCATGACGGTCCCGTAATTCACGTTCCTGTCGCCGCGCACATAGACGCGCTGGTCATAGCCGTTGGCGGCGATGGCCGTGAGCCGGGGCACGAGCTCCTCCATCTCGACCGGAGTCTCCTGGAGAAAAATCTGTCCGTCTTTGTCGATGGTGACGGTCAAGGGCTCCTCGTCGCCGGAGAGCGGGCGCGATTTTTCCTGGGGCAGATTGACGGGAACGCCCACCGTGAGCAGCGGCGCGGTGATCATGAAGATCACGAGCAACACGAGCATGACATCGACGAGCGGGGTGACGTTGATCTCGCTCATCGGGCGGAAGCGCCCGCCACGGCGCTTGCCGTTGATGGCCCCCCCGTTCGAGGAGACAGCCATCAGTGCACCTTTTCGTCGAGCTTGCGCGACAGATAAGCCGAGAACTCGTTGGCGAAGCCCTCGAGCTTGACCGAGAGCCGTCCGAGCTCGTTCATGAAGCGGTTATAGAAGATCACCGCGGGGATGGCGGCGACGAGGCCCAAGGCGGTCGCGAACAAAGCTTCCGCGATGCCGGGCGCCACCACCGACAGGTTCGTGTCGTGGCTCGCCGCGATGGCGCGAAAGCTGTTCATGATGCCCCACACCGTGCCGAACAGGCCGATGAAGGGCGAGGTCGAGCCGACGGTGGCGAGAAAGCCCAGCTGACGCTCGAGGCCTGCGATCTCGCGGCCGAGCGTCACCGACATCACGCGATCGACGCGCTCGCGCAAGCCGCCGATATGGCTTCCCCCTTCGAAGGAGCGGTTCCATTCGCGCATGGCCGCCACGAACACCGTGGCCATGGGGCCGTCGGGCTTGCGCTGCTGGCGGTTAATAGAGGTCGTCGAGCGAGCCGCCCGACCAGAACGTCTCCTCGAACTGGTCCGAGCGGCGCTTGGCGCGGCCGATGCGCGCCCATTTGTCGAAGATGATCGCCCACGACCAGAACGAGCAAAATAAAAGGCCGATGATGACGGCCTTGACGAGCGGATCGGCGCGCATGAACAACGCCCAGACCGAAAAGTCCGGCGGCGCCACCGCAAGCGCCGCTTGAGCCACCGTGTTGGGATCCATGAGACCCTCGTCTCCCCGATGAAAGTCAGGAGGCGGGGCGCTCCTGCACGCTGCAATCGGCGCGTGCCGGCGGCTGACCCTCGCAAGATGCCCCCTCCAAACGCCACGACTAAGTCGTTTAAATACGGCGAAACTAGGGCGTGTGCAGGGTTAAGAAAGTGTTGCTAAGCGTCTTTGCTCAGCGCCGCTTCGATGAGGGCGCGCAAGGCCTGAGGCGGGCGCTTTGGTTTGCCGTTTGCCGCGACGAGCACGGCTTGCAAGCGCGCCTCGACAAGAGTCTCGCCGCCGCGCCGGATCGCCTGATGCGCATGCAAGCTCGCGCCCGACAGCGCGACAAAGCGCGTCTCGACCAAGAGCGCGTCGTCGATGCGCGCGGGCTTCAGGAAATCGATCTCGATGCGCCGGATGGTGAAGGCGAGCGGCTCTTCCTCCGCCCACATGCTCGCGTGCGAGACCCCGAGCAGGCGCAAGCAATCGGTGCGCCCGCGCTCCAGAAACGCAAATAGCTCGCGTGATAGACGACGCCGGTGAAATCGGTGTCCTCGTAATAGACGCGCACGGGAAGAACATGCGTCTTGTCGCGGAAGAACCCGGCGCTTGGCGCTTCGGTGTCCTGCATTTCAATCTGATAGCATGTGCCGGACAAGCTTGGGAGACCCGAGGGAATATGTGCTTGACAACATATGACTTGAAGGACATATTAGCCGATGAAGTGGCAGGTCCTCCTGCACGAGGCTTTCCGAGTTGAGCTGGACGCGCTGCCGGAGGCGGTTCGGGACGAGCTTCTGGCGCACGCGAAGCTTCTGGAGGCGTTTGGTCCCGCGCTCAAGCGGCCCCGCGCCGATACGCTGAAGGGCTCGAAGCATCCGAACATGAGAGAGCTGCGCTTCGACGCGGACAATGGTGTCTGGCGAGTGGCCTATGCCTTCGATCCCCGGCGCAGGGCCATCTTGCTGGTTGCGGGCGACAAGTCCGGTCAGAACGAGAGGCGCTTCTACAGGCGTCTCATCGGCAAGGCGGACGAGCGATTCGAGGCTCATCTCGCGCGGTTGAAAGGCAAGGGAGGCTGATGGTGGCGGTTCCTTTGAAGGACATTATGGACAAGCTTCCTGCGCATCGGCGCAGGAAGGTCGAGGAACGCGCGCGTGCGCTGATCGCCGAGGAGATGACTTTACGGGATCTGCGCAAGGCGCGCGCGCAGACGCAGAAAAGCATGGCGAAGAAATTGAAGATCGGACAAGACGGCGTCTCGCGCCTGGAGCAGCGCTCCGATTTGCTGCTCTCGACATTGCGCGATTACGTGTCCGCCTTGGGCGGCTCATGGGTCAAGCTACTGTCGCCTTAGTCCATCGCCCGCACTTGTTGCGGGCATCCACGGCCACTTGCGCGGGAGCGCGGTGGCATGGATCGCCGGAACAAGTCCGGCGATGACAGTCCAATGTCGGATGCAACGCCCGCGCACAACACTCCTTCCTGCTCATGCCTCGAGACAAGCCCGCCTGCGCGGCCGAAGCCGCTTCGGCGCGGCGAAGGCCCGGGTATCCCGAGGAGAGGAGCCGCACGACGCGTTACTATTCGCTCTGATCGAACAGCATTGCCGCGGCGCGCGCGGGAGCGGGGAATCCCAAATGCGCGCAAGCGCGCGCGGTGACCATGCGTCCGCGCGGCGTGCGCTGAATGAAGCCTTCGCGGATGAGATAGGGCTCGATGATCTCCTCGATGGCGTCGCGCGGCTCGGAGAGCGCGGCCGCCAGCGTCTCGACGCCCACGGGCCCGCCGCCGAAGCTTTCGGCGATCAAGCGCAGATAGCGGTGATCGAGCGCGTCGAGTCCGAGATCGTCCACCTCGAGCCGGCGCAGCGCGCCGTCGGCGATCTTGGCGTCGATGTGCTTTGACACCGGAGACATCCGCGAAATCGCGCACGCGGCGCAGCAGGCGCTCGGCGATGCGCGGCGTGCCCCGCGCGCGCATGGCGATCTCGCGTGCGCCGTCGGCGGTGAGCGGCAAATTCAAGAGCTTCGCGCCGCGCTCGACGATGCGCAGCAAATCCTCGGTCGCGTAGAAATCGAGACGCAGCGGAATGCCGAAGCGGTCGCGCAAGGGCGTCGCGAGCAGGCCCGTGCGCGTCGTGGCGCCGATCAGCGTGAAATGGTTGAGCCCGATGCGCACCGAGCGCGCCGACGGTCCCTCGCCGATGATGAGGTCGAGCTCGAAATCCTCGAGCGCCGGATAGAGCACTTCCTCGACCGCGGGGGCGAGGCGGTGGATCTCGTCGATGAAGAGCACGTCGCGCGGCTCGAGATTGGTGAGGATGGCGGCGAGGTCGCCGGCCTTGGCGATCACGGGACCCGAGGTGGCGCGGAAATTCACGCCGGAGCTCGCGCGCCACGATCTGCGCGAGCGTGGTTTTTCCTAAGCCCGGCGGGCCCGAGAACAGCACATGGTCGAGCGCATCGCCCCGCGCGCGCGCGGCTTCGATAAAGACGCGCAAATTCGCGCAAGGCCCGCGGCTGGCCGACGAACTCGGCGAGCCGCTGCGGACGGAGCTTCGTTTCCGGCACGTCGTCGGCCTTGCGCTCGGGCTCCACGATGCGGCTTCGTCTTCATGGGGATCCCGGCGGGGTCGGTGCGGCGGTTTGCGGCGGGCGCAACCCCAGCGGCCGCGCGAACAGCGTGCACACCGCAGCGGCCATGGCGCCGACCGCCGTGAATTCGGCCAGAAACGGCGCGGGCGAGAACGTCGCGGAGGAACCCGCGACAAGGCTTGGCAAAACGAGAAAACCCGCGCTTGCGATCGCGCCGGCAAGCGCGGCGAGGAGATAAAGCACCCAATCGCGGTGAATGAACGATGAGACGAGCGCGACGAACACACCCGTGATCGCGGCCGGCACGCCGCCCAGCGCATAGGCCGTGTGCGTCAGCGCGAGCAATCCGCCGAAGAGCGGCCAAGGACTATCGAAGAAGCCGGGGAGCATGAAGACGAAGGCGCCGAGCAAGGGGCCGATGGCCGTGAACAGCGCCACCGTCAAAGCGACACTGAAGAGATAATGTCCCCAGCTATGGCCGTTGGGCGCGCTCATGACGCAAGCTCCTTGAGGCCCGCGCGGATCAGGTCTTCGAGGCCGTTGGCCTCGTGATGCGCCGCGACGCTCGCGAGCGCGCGCGCGGCTTCGGCCTCGCCATAGCCGAGATTGACGAGCGCGGAGAGCGCGTCCGTGAGCACGCGCCGCTCGGGCGCGTCGGTCTTCACTCGGATGGGCGTGAGATTGGGCGCGGTTTGCGGCACGCGGTCTTTCAGCTCGTTCACGATGCGCTGGGCGAGCTTCGGGCCCACGCCCGGTGCGCGCTTGAGGGCCGCTTGCTCCTGGAACAGCACGGCCTCGGCGAGCGTCGTGGGCGTGAGCGCGCCGATGATCGCGAGCGCATGGCGCGCGCCCACGCCCTGCACGGTCTGCAGCACGCGAAACCATTGGCGCTCGGCCTCGTGCTCGAAGCCGAAGAGCTGGATTTCCTCGTCGCGGATGCGCGTCTCGACGAGCAGGCTCAAGCGCGCGCCGCGCTCTGGCAATTGCGCGAGCGTGCGCGCGCCGCATTGAACGACATAGCCCACGCCGTTCACGTCCAGAACGACGCTCGTTTCGCCGATGCTGTCCAGGAGCCCCGTGAGCTTGCCGATCATGCGGATGCTCCACCCACGATGCGCAGCGTCACGGCCGTCCGGCTCTCGAACATGTGCGCGTGACAGATGGCGAGCGCCAAGGCGTCGGCCGCGTCGTCGCTTGCGATTTCCGCGCGGGGCAGGAGCCGGCACACCATGGCGCGCACTTGGCTTTTCTCGGCGTGGCCCACGCCCACCAGCGCTTTCTTGACCATGTTCGGCGCGTATTCCGCGACGCTCAATCCCGCAAGCGCGGGCACGACGAGCGCCACCGCGCGCGCCTGGCCGAGCTTCAGCGCGCCCGCGGCGTCGGCGTTGACGAACGTGGCTTCGACCGCGGCGCAATCCGGCGCGTGTGTCGCAAGAATGGCGGACAGGCCGCGATGAAGCGCGGCCAGGCGCTGAGCGAGCGGCTCGGCCTCGTCGCTCGCCAGCGTGCCGTTGCCGAGATGGGAGAGCTTGCTGCCTGCAAACTCGATCATGCCCCAGCCCATGCGGCGGAGGCCGGGGTCGAGACCCAGTATGCGAATCGGGAGCGCCATGCCGGGCGAGGGTAAACCCGGAACACGTGTCTGCGAAAGCAGAGCATCGCCTCATGGTTCGAGACGCCACCCTTCGCTGCGCTTCGGGTGGCTCCTCACCATGAGGCTCCAGTCAAGAGCCCTCATCCTGAAGAGGCCCCGTCCTTCGACCCACCTCCTCATGCTGAGGAGCGCGCAAGCGCGTCTCGAAGCATGAGGAGGTGGGCTCAGGATGAGGAGCGGCCGTCTCGAAGGATGAGGGCATGTTCAAACGCTTTGTCCGGGGCCTCGCGTGAAGCCGAGGGCCTTTTGCCTTGTCATCCGGCTCACGGCGATGCCGAAGAGAATAAGCGCGAGCGCGATGAAGACGTTGAGCCCCAGCCGCTCGCGGCCGAGCGTGGCGCCCACAACCGTCGCCATGACCGGCACGAGGTAATTCGTGATGGCATAGAAGCTCGCGCCGGCGCGCCGGATGAGCTCGTAATAAAGCACGGTGGCGAGCCCCGTCGGGAACACGCCCAGGAGAAACACGGCCGCCAAGCTTCGAAACGAGGCCCCGTCGAGCGCCTGAAGCGTGACGGGCAGGCCCGTGGGCGTGGCAAGGCAGAGGCCCGTGAACATCACCGCCCCGCTCACGGCCAGAGGATGCACGGCGGGCAGGCGCCGCGTGATGATGACGTTCGTGGCATACAAGATCGCGCCGCCCAGAATCGCGAGCTCGTGCACCAGCGTCTTCATTTCGCCGGACAGCGCCCTGAGCGCGCCCGGTCCCATGAGCACGAGAATGCCGACGAAGCCCAAGCCGAAGCCCGCAAGCTTGCGCGCGGTCAGCGGCTCCTCGACCACGAAGACATGGGCGAGCACGATGATGGTGAGCGGCATCACCGCCATGAGAATGCCCGCCGTGGCGCTCGGCACGGCTTCCTGTCCCCAGGAGATGAGAAAAAACGGCACGACGTTGCCGGTGAGCGCCATGACGAGCACGAGGACGGAGAACTGCCGCGTCAAGGGAAGGCTCGGCCGCAGCGCCACAAGCAGCGGCACGAGTACGAGAAAGCCGACGAGAAGCCGCGAGAACACGATGGCCTGCGGCGGCAAGGTTTCGAGCCCGGTCTTGATGAGCAGAAACGCGCAGCCCCAAATCGCCACCAGCGTCCCGAGCAGGAGCCAATGATGCAAGGCATGCGCGCGCATGCGCGCAATTAAGCCCATGGGAAGATCGGTCATGGTGGTGTTGCCGCCGAGACAATCTGGCCGTTGACGCTTCGGGCCGGCAGAGCTTATACACGCTTTGGGCCACACCCCCCCAACGGGGTGCGCTATTCTGGAAGGAATAGAGATGACGATCCTTGCCAAGCCGGCCGTGCACCCCGCGCGGCCTTATTTTTCTTCCGGGCCTTGCGCGAAACATCCGGGCTTCAGCCTCGAAGCGCTGAAGGGCGCCTCGCTCGGCCGCTCGCATCGCTCGAAGGAAGGCAAGGCAAGGCTTGCACTCGCCATCGACAAGACGCGCGCGCTGCTCGGCGTGCCCGCCGACTATCGCATCGGCATCGTGCCCGCCTCCGACACGGGCGCGGTGGAAATGGTCATGTGGGCGATGCTCGGCGCGCGCGGCGTCGACATGGTGGCCTTCGAAAGCTTCGGCGAGGGCTGGGTTTCCGACGCGAAGGAGCTGAAGCTCTCCGACTGCCGCGTCATCAAGGCCGATTACGGCGCGCTGCCGGATCTCACGAAGGTCGATACCGACCGCGACGTGGTTTTCACCTGGAACGGCACGACCTCGGGCGTGCGCGTGCCCGATGGCGCATGGATAAAGCCCGAGCGCAAAGGCCTCACCATTTGCGATGCGACCTCGGCCGCGTTTGCGCAAGACCTGCCCTGGGCGAAGCTCGATGTCGTGACCTTCTCCTGGCAGAAGGTGCTGGGCGGTGAAGCCGCTCACGGCATGCTCGTGCTGTCGCCACGCGCGGTCGAGCGGCTGGAGACGTTCACGCCGCCGCGGCCGTTGCCGAAAATCTTCCGCATGGTGAAGGGCGGCAAGCTCATCGACGGCATTTTCAAAGGCGAAACAATCAACACGCCGTCCATGTTGTGCGTCGAGGATTATCTCGACGCGCTCAATTGGGCGGAGGGCCTGGGCGGGCTTAAGGCGCCTCATCGCGCGCGCCGACGGCAATCTCGCGGCGATCGCGCATTGGGTGAAGAAGACCGATTGGATCGATTTTCTGTGCACGGAGGAACGCTTGCGCTCGAACACGTCGGTTTGCCTGAAGATCGTCGATCCGTGGTTCGCGCGCCTGGCCGACGAGGCGAAGCCCGCGGTGCCGAAGAAGATCGCGAGCCTGCTCGAAGGGGAGAAGGTCGCTTACGACATCGAGAGCTATCGCGACGCGCCGCCGGGCTTGCGCATCTGGGCGGGCGCCACGGTCGAGCGCGCCGATCTCGAGGCGCTCTTTCCGTGGCTCGATTGGGCCTTCGCGCAAGCGCGCGCTTCGCTCGCCAAGGCGGCGTGATTGCTCCCTCTCCCTTTGGGAGAGGGTCGGGCCTTCGCCCGCCGAAGCGTTGGCGAGCGGAGGCGCAAAAGAGAAGGCTTCGGCCCGCGAAGGCGGGGTGAGGGGGTCGAGGCCTCGATGAAGCATTGTACCCCTCACCCGCGCGGGCTCTAGCCCGCGCTGCCCTCTCCCCAAGGAGAGGGCAAACGTCAGACTACGGATGAAGTGAGAGATTCGCCATGCCCAAGGTGCTCATTGCCGACAAGCTCTCGCCCGCCGCGGTGCAGATTTTCCGCGAGCGCGGCATCGAGGTCGACGTCAAGACCGAGCTCAAGAAGGACGAGCTCAAAGCCATCATCGGCGCCTATGACGGGCTTGCCGTGCGCTCCTCGACCAAGGTCACGGCCGACATCGTGCAAGCGGCGGGACATCTCAAGGTGATCGGGCGCGCCGGCATCGGCGTCGACAACATCGACGTCCAAGCCGCGACCCAAAAGGGCATCGTGGTGATGAACACGCCCTTCGGCAACTCCATCACCACGGCCGAGCACGCCATCGCGCTTCTCTTTGCGCTGGCGCGCGAGATCCCGGCCGCGGACTCCTCGACGCAAGCCGGCAAATGGGAGAAGCAGCGTTTCCTCGGCGTCGAGCTCACCGGCAAGACGCTCGGCATCATCGGCTGCGGAAATATCGGGAGCATCGTCGCCGACCGCGCGCTCGGCCTCAAGATGAAGGTGTTGGCCTACGATCCCTATCTCACGCCCGAGCGCGCCATCGATCTCGGCGTCGAGAAGGTCGATCTCGACGCGCTGTTCCGGCGCGCGGATTTCATCACGCTCCACACGCCGCTCACCGATCAGACGCGCGGCATCATCAACGCCAAGGCCATCGCCAAGATGAAGAAGGGCGTGCGCATCATCAATTGCGCGCGCGGCGGGCTCGTGGCGGAGAAGGACCTGAAAGCGGCGCTTGATTCAGGCCATGTCGCGGGCGCAGCCCTCGACGTCTTCGAGGAGGAGCCCGCGAAGCAGAACATCCTCTTCGGCCATCCGAAGGTCGTGGCGACACCCCATCTCGGCGCCTCCACGAGCGAGGCGCAGGAGAACGTGGCGCTGCAGGTGGCCGAGCAGATGTCGGACTATCTTCTGACGGGCGCGGTGATGAACGCGGTCAACATGCCCTCGATCTCCGCGGAGGAAGCGCCGCGGATCAGGCCTTATGTGCGGCTCGCCGAGCAGCTCGGCCAGTTCGCGGGCCAGCTCGTGGAATCCGGCATGAGCGAAATCGAGATTCAATATGCGGGCGCGGTGGGCGAGCTCAACACCAAGGCGCTCACGGCGGCAGCGCTCGCGGGTCTCTTGCGGCCGATCCTCGCCGAAGTGAACATGGTCAACGCGCCCGTGGTCGCGCGCGAGCGCGGCATCATGGTCAAGGATTCGCGCCAGAGCACGCACGGCGCCTATGAGTCTTACATTCTCCTGCGCGTGGGCACGAATGGCGAGAGCGTGTCGGTCGCGGGCACGGTGTTCTCCGACGGCAAGCCGCGCATCGTCCAGGTCAAGGGCATCGACATGGAAGCCGAAGTGTCGCCGCACATGATCTATATCCTCAACATGGACAAGCCGGGCCTCATCGGCCGGGTCGGCATGCTGCTCGCCGATGAGAACGTCAACATCGCCTCCTTGCATTTGGGCCGCGTGGCGCCGGGCGCGGAGGCCGTGGCGCTCATTTCGGTGGACGGCGACGTCGCGCCCGCGCTACTCGACCGCATCCGCGCCATTCCCAACGTCATGCAGGCCAAGGCGCTGTCGTTTTGAGCGGTGCAATGCATCGTTGCACCCCTCACCCGCCTGCGCGGCCGAAGCCGTGTCTACTCCCGAGTTCGTTGCCGCTTCGGCGGGGCGAAGGCCCGGCGCGCTTGCGCGCGCCACCCTCTCCCCAAGGAGAGGGTATGCGAAGGATGCGCCTCGCGCTCCCCCTCTCCCGTTGGGAGAGGGCTGGGGTGAGGGGGTCGAGCGCGCGATGACACGGTTTGACGCCACTTATTCCATGAGCGCGCTCGAGGCCTTTGGTCTCACCGCGGTCACGGCGATGCTCGTGTTCTATGCGCTGGAGCCGAAGAGCGCGTGGTACACGCTCGGCTTCGCCGGCGCCTGCGCGCTGGGCTCGCTCTACGGCTTTGTGCAAGGCGCCTGGCCCTTCGGGCTCGTCGAGGCCGTGTGGGCCCTGGTGGCGCTCCGCCGCTGGGCGGTTCGGCGATCGGCTTGACCCACGCGCTTACGCTTCTCGGCTCGCGCGGCAGAGCGGGCTCGGCTAGAGTCGCGGGCTTGATCATCTGAGGTTGGAAGAATGGCCAATGTCGCGGTCGTCGGCTCCCAATGGGGCGACGAGGGCAAGGGCAAGATCGTCGATTGGCTCTCCGAGCGCGCCGACATCGTCGTGCGCTTCCAGGGCGGCCACAATGCCGGCCACACGCTCGTCATCGACGGCGCGACTTTCAAGCTGTCGCTCTTGCCCTCGGGCGTCGTGCGCGCGGGAAAGCTTTCCATCATCGGCAACGGCGTGGTGGTCGATCCTTGGGCGCTGCTCGACGAGATCGAGCGGCTGAAGGGGCAGGGCGTCTCCGTCACGCCGGACAATTTGCGGCTCGCCGAGAACTGCGCGCTCATTCTGCCTTTGCATCGCGAGCTCGACGAGATGCGTGAAACATCCAACGCGGCTTCGCGCATCGGCACCACCAAGCGCGGCATCGGGCCTGCTTACGAGGACAAGGTGGGGCGCCGTGCGCTGCGCGTGCTCGATCTCGCGAACGGCGAAACGCTCGCCGCCAAGATCGAGATGCTGCTCGAGCATCATAACGCGCTCCGGCGCGCATACGGGCGCGCGGAGATCGACAGCAAGCAATTGTTGGCGAGCCTCAAATCCGTGGCGCCGAAAATTCTGCCCTTCGCCGATCAAGTGTGGCGGCTGCTGGACGAGGCGCGCCGCCAGGGCAAGCGCATGCTCTTCGAGGGCGCGCAAGGCGCCATGCTCGACGTCGATCACGGCACCTATCCTTTCGTCACCTCGTCCAACACGGTGGCGGGCCAGGCGGCGACGGGCTCCGGCACAGGCCCTCGCGCGATCAATTACGTGCTCGGCATCACCAAGGCTTACACGACGCGCGTCGGCGAAGGGCCGTTTCCCACCGAATGCGTGGACGAGATCGGCCGCACCTTGGGCGAGCGCGGCAAGGAATTCGGCACGGTGACGGGACGCAAGCGCCGCTGCGGCTGGTTCGACGCGGTGGCCGTGCGCCAGGCGATCAAGACCTGCGGCATCGACGGCATCGCGCTCACCAAGCTCGACGTGCTCGACGGATTCTCGCAGGTGAAGGTCGCGACGGCATACAGGCTCGGGAACGAAACGCTGGACTATCTGCCCGCGAGCGCCGCGCTGCAGGCGAAGGTGAAGCCCGTCTTCGAGGAGCTCGAAGGCTGGTCGCAATCGACGCGCGGCGCGCGGAGCTGGGCCGCGCTGCCCGCGACCGCGATCAAATACATCCGCCGCGTCGAGGAGCTCATCGAGGCGCCGGTGGCGCTGCTCTCCACGAGCCCGGAGCGCGAAGACACGATCCTCGTGAAGGATCCGTTTGCGGATTAGGGAAGGATATCGAAAAGCCTTCCTGCTTCGCCGCCTCGGCGAGCCGGTCATCGAGACAGACGAAACCGACGGAGGCCGGGTCGCCTGCCGCTGCGGTGAGCGCCGCGGCAAGCTGCAAGGCATCGCCTGCGCGCAGGGGATAGATGTCGAGTAGGCGCACCGCCGAGGCGCGTAATTCATCCGTAGGCGGAATTTCTTCCCACTCGCCGCTCAGGCGTGCAAGCCCGTCGAGAGCACTGACCAATGCCGCTCCGCCGAATTCGACCTTCGCGAACTCTTGCGGGCGATTGCAGAGGCACATTCCACCATGGTCGCCCACCATACAAACGGAGGCGGATCTCCAAGGGCGAGCCTGCGCAGGTTCGCGGTCGATGGCTCGGTGGCGATCAGCGGCATGAGCGCCGATGTATCCCAGAACCTCACCGGCCCTCTCGGCGCTCTTCGATTACGGCGTCAACGAGACCCGCGTCCGATTCCGGCAATGGCTTTTCGAGGAAGCTCAAATCGGGGTTCGGGTTCTTGGGCGGCAAGATAAGCCCCCGCGCCTCGAGCCAGGCGATACGCTCCGCGTCGTTCTTGAATTTGGGCGGCTTCGCCTGCGCGATCGGCTGGATGCGGGCGATCGGCGTGTCGCGGTCGTAGACGGTGATGGTCTCGCCCGCCTTGACCTTGCGCAGCAGGGCGGAGAGCTTGTTCCTGAGCTCGCCGATCTTGACGTGGAGCATGACGCCAACTTAGCCAAGTTGGCTAAGTTCGTCAAGGGCTCCGGCGGCCTGCTTGAAGGAACGCCATGGCGCGTCTCGTCTTCACCGCGCACCTCGCCGCCATCGTGCCGCGCGACGAGATGGCCTATGACGGCGCCACGCTGGGCGAGGCTTTGCATGCGGCGTTCCGCGATCACCCGGCGCTTCAGCGCTACATCCTCGACGATCAGGGCCGCGTGCGCCGCCACATCGCGATCTTTCTCGACGGCCGCTTGCGCGCGCGGGAAGAGCGCGCTCGATTTGCCGGTGACGCGCGAGAGCGAAATCTATGTGCTGCAGGCGCTGTCGGGCGGGCGCGGGGGCGGAGGCTGAGCCGTGTCGCCGCAACAGGCCGTGGGCCTCGCCTGGATTTCTTGGATCGTGAGCTGGATCGCCGCGGCCTGGTGGTCGAAGCGCACCGCCGTTCGCGCGTCGCGGCGTGAGGAGGCCGGCTACACGCTCCTCCAGATCGCGGGCGGGCTCCTATTTTTCTTTTCGCCGCCGTGCGAGCCCCGCGAGCGCGTACGTGCCGCCGCTTTGGCGCACGGGCACCTCGATTGGCTGGGCTTTGGTTGCCGTCGCGATCACGGGACTTCTCTTTACCTGGTGGGCGCGCATGGAGCTCGGCCGCAACTGGTCGGCCTCGGTGACGCGCAAGAAGGGTCACGAGCTCGTCGCGAGCGGGCCTTATGCCATCGTGCGCCATCCGATCTACACCGGCGTGATGGTGGCGCTGTTCGCCACCGCCATCATCATGGGCACGGCGCCGGGCTGGCTCGGCGCGCTCTTGATCACCTACGGCTTTTGGATCAAAGCGCGGCTCGAGGAGCGCTTTCTGCGCGAGGAGTTTGGCGCCGAAGCTTACGACGCTTATGCTCGTCGCGTTCCGATGCTCATCCCCTTCGTTCCCGCGCGGCTGTGAGAGGAGGACGCACTGCCATGAGCGATCGTCTGTTGGTCGCGACGCGCAAGGGCTTGTTCGACATCCGCTCGAAGAGAAAGCGCTGGCAGATCGCGAACGTATCGTTTCTCGGCGTGCCGGTCACCATGTGCCTCAGCGATCCGCGCGACGGCACGGTCCATGCGGCGCTCGATCACGGCCATTTCGGCGCCAAGATGCATCGCTCGTCCGACGACGGCAAAACTTTCGAGGAAATTCCGGCGCCGTCATTCGCAGGCATGCGACGTCGGAGGGCGAAGCGCCGAGCCTGAAACTCGTCTGGGCGCTGGAAGCGGCGGGCGATGACGAGCCGGGCGTGCTTGTGGGCGGGCACGATCCCCGGCGGTCTCTTCAAGAGCGAGGACGGCGGCAGGAGCTGGCAGCTCAACAAGCCACTGTGGGAGATGCCCGAGCGCAAGCAATGGTTCGGCGGCGGCGCAGAACAGCCCGGCATTCATTCCATCTGCATCGATCCGCGCGGCTCGAAGCGCATGAGCCTCGCCGTCTCTTGCGGCGGCGTCTGGCTCACGGAAAATCGCGGGGAAAGCTGGAGCGTGCGCAGCAAGGGTCTGTGGGCCGAATACACGCCGCCGGATCAGAAGGACAATCCGCTCATTCAGGATCCGCACCGCATGGTGCAATGCGCGGCTTCCCCCGATTCATTTTGGATCCAGCATCACAACGGCATCTTCCGCTGCACGAACGGTCTTGGACATTGGGACGATGTGAAGGACGTGAAGCCGTCCAACTTCGGCTTTCCCGTCGCCGTGCATCCGAATGATCCGGACACGGCCTGGTTCGTGCCGGCGCTGGACGACGCCGCGCGCTATCCTGTGGGCGGGCGCGTCGTCGTCACGCGCACGCGCGACGGCGGCAAGAGCTTCGATGTGCTCGCCGACGGCTTGCCCCAGGACAACGCCTACGACCTCGTCTACCGCCACGGGCTTTGCATCGACGAGACGGGCGAGCGTCTCGCCTTCGGCTCCACCACGGGCAATCTCTGGATCACGGAAAACGGCGGCGACACTGGCGCGCGGTCGCGGCGCATCTGCCGCCGATCTACGCCGTGCGATTTGCGTGAAGAAGTGCTGGCGACGGCGTTCTCCATTCGCGGCCCACCCCACCCCCTCACCCGGTCGGACCTTCGTTCCTCCCACCCTCTCCCCCTCCCAATTTGGAGGGGGAGAGGGAAGAGTGAGTGCGCATGCAGTGCGCACGAACGAGGGTGAGGGGGTGGGTGAGCAAAGGACAAAGCGGAGGCGTGTTGCGCGGGCACGAAAGCGAGCGATGCGGCTGCGTCTTGATCCCCACCCGGCGCTTCACGCCGACCTCCCCTTTTCAAGGGAGGTAGCACCAGGGGCGTCGCTAGCGATCATACGTGAGCAAGTGTTGCGCTACGCCCCGACGCCCTCGTAGCGCTTTCCTTGGCTTCCGCGCGCATGGCCTTTTGCAGCTTCTCGAAGGCGCGCACCTCGATCTGGCGCACGCGCTCGCGGCTGATGTCGTAAGTCTTCGACAGCTCCTCGAGCGTCGCGGGCTCGTCCTTCAAGCGCCGCTCGGTCAAGATGTGCCGCTCGCGCTCGTTCAAGCCCTTCATCGCGTTCTCGAGCAATTCGTGGCGCTGCTCGCGCTCTTCGCCTTCGGCGAGGATCGTCTCCTGGTCGGGGCTTTCGTCGACGAGCCAATCCTGCCATTCGCCTTCGGACTCCGCGCGCAGCGGCGCGTTGAGCGAATGATCGGGCGCGGAAAGCCGGCGGTTCATGCTCACCACGTCCTGCTCCGGCACGCCGAGCTTCTTGGCGATGGTCGCCACGTGATCCGGATGCAAGTCGCCTTCCTCGAGCGCCTTGATCTGGCCCTTGACGCGCCGGAGATTGAAGAAGAGCTTCTTCTGGCTCGCCGTGGTGCCGATCTTCACCAGGCTCCACGAGCGCAGGATGTATTCCTGGATCGCCGCGCGGATCCACCACATGGCGTAAGTGGCGAGGCGGAAGCCTCTCTCCGGATCGAAGCGCTTCACCGCCTGCATGAGCCCGACATTGCCTTCGGAGATCACCTCGCCGATCGGCAGGCCGTAGCCGCGATAGCCCATGGCGATCTTGGCGACGAGGCGCAGATGGCTGGTGACGAGCTTGTGCGCGGCGCCGGCGCGTCCTCATGCTCGCGCCAGCGCTTGGCGAGCATGTATTCCTCGCCCGGCTCGAGCATGGGGAACTTGCGGATCTCGGAGAGATACCGGGAAAGTCCGCCGTCGCTCACAATGCTGGGCAGTTTCGCCCTGTTCATCCGAAGTCCCCTCGAGAGTCCGCGCATGGCTTTAGGCGCGGGCCGCGCGGCTGGGCGGACCCGTAGCCCGAGATAGAGAGAAATTGTGTCTATAATAAGAGACCTCACGAGCTGTTTATAATGCGTCCAAAAGTCCTTCGAGTTCCTTGAGATCGGGCGGCAGGGGGCGGGCGAAGGCGAGCCGCTTGCCGGTGACCGGGTGCTCGAAGCCGAGCTCCGCCGCATGCAGCGCCTGGCCGCCCCAGAGTCTTCGAGCCTGGCCTCGAGCGCGGGCAAGCCCTGTGCCGCCCGCGCCCCCCGCCTCGGCGCGCCATAGAGCGGGTCGCCGAGAAGCGGGTGGCCCTGATGGGCGAGATGGACGCGGATTTGATGCGTGCGCCCGGTCTCGAGCCGGCAGGCGATGAGGCTCGCCATGGGCGGCGGCCGGCCGTAGGTCTTGCGCGTCTCGTAATGCGTGACCGCTTGCTTGCCGCCGCGGGCGACCACCGCGAATTTCTGCCGGTTCTTGGGATGGCGGCCGATGGGGGCGTCGATCTTGCCTTTCGCGGGGCGCGGCGCGCCCCAGACGAAAGCGAGATAAAGACGGTGGAGCTTGCCGTCGCGGCCATGGGCCGCGAATTGCCGCGCGAGGCCTTGATGGGCTTCGTCGGTTTTCGCCGCCACGATGAGGCCCGAGGTGCCTTTGTCGAGCCGGTGCACGATGCCCGGCCGCGCCTCGCCGCCGATGCCGGAAAGCGAGGCGCCGCAATGGGCGATGAGCGCGTTGACGAGCGTGCGGCAGGATTGCCGGGCGCCGGATGCACGACGAGGCCCGCGGGCTTGTTCACCACCACGAGGTGGCTGTCCTCATAGATAATGTCGAGCGCGATCGCTTCCCCGCGCGGGCGCGCGGGCGCGGGCGGGGCACGCGCGATGCGGTAGCGCTCGCCCGGTTTGACCCTCAGGGAGGGCTCCAATAGTCTCGCGCGGGCCTGCGAGCCTGCCGGGCGATCGCGCGTGACGCGGCCTTCGGCGATGAGCGCTGCGATGCGCGTGCGGCTCAAGCCTTTGGCCTTCTTCTCGAGCGCGCGGGCGAGCACGCGGTCGAGCCTTTCGCCGGCCTCGGCGGCTTCGATCGCCACGATGTGGATGGGCAGGGACACGGGGCTCAAACACGCGGGAGCGAAGGGATCGACATGGCGACAAGCGACCTAGCCGAGCCCGCGCGCCCGGACTTTCGCCTTCTCAAGACGATCGTCGTCGTGCTCGGCATTCTTCTCGTCGTGGGCTTCGGCGCGCTCGTCGCGACCATGATTCTGCGCACCTCGCATCTCGGGCGCGCGAGCGAAGCTGCGCCGGCGACGCTGTCGCTGCCCGCGGACGCGCGCATCGCCCATATGGCGCTCGAAGGCGGCATGCTCGCCGTTCATATCGAAAAACCAGGCGCCGAGGAAATCCTCGTCGTCGATCTCGAAACCGGACAAGTCACGCGGCGCCTCGCCGTGGCGCGGGAATAGCCCTTAAGAGAGGAGTGCATCATGCCTTTCGACGAAAACTCGAAGCTCGGCGACGTGCTCGACAATCCCAAGGCGCGCGCCGTGCTCGAGAAGTACATGCCGGAGATCAAGACCGTGTCGCCCGCGATGCTGGCGCTGGCGCGGCCCATGACGCTGAAGCAAGTCTCGGCCTTTCCGCAAGCAAGCTTCCCGCACGAGACGATGGACGCGATCATGGCCGAGCTCGCCAAGGTCTGAAGTGCGCGCGGGGCGCGGGGCGCGCGGCGCGCGGCGCGCGGGGCCGGGAGCAACGCCCGTGAGCACGTCTTCTTGCGCCGCGCCGATCTCTCCGCGATCGAGGATCAGCGCGCGCCGCGCGGCGCCGCGCGAGGCCTGCGGGCTTCTCCTGGGCCGCGGCGACGCGCGCGAAGGCTTTACCGTCACGCGCATCGTCGACAGCGAAAATGTCGCGCCGCCCGAAGCCAAAGACCGCTTCGAGATCGATCCCGCGCTTCTTCTTCGCATGCATCGCAGCTGCGCGAGGCGGCGGCGAAGGCGAGCGCGCGCGGAGGCCGAGCGCATTCTCGGCCTTTATCATTCTCATCCAGGCGGACGGCCGGAGCCTTCCGCCGTCGATCGCGAGACGCGCCGCGGCGCCGGGCTATGTCTGGCTCATCACGGCGCTCGACGCGGCGGGGGCGGGGGCGCGGGCGGGCGCCGTCGCCGAGACGCACGCCTTCCTCCACGCCGACGGCCTCGAGCCCGCGCGCTTCGTGGCGCTTTCGCTCGTCTTGCGCGACGATTGACGGTTCGGGTGACCGCTTGGGCCACGAACTCCATCTGCGTCCTCATCCTGAGGGCGAGCGGCTTCACGCCGCGAGCGTCTGAAGGATGAGAACAGGGAGATGCAAAGACCCGAGCAACGGCTCGCCTGAGGATGGGCCTTTGCTTGATCTCGCAGGACGCCTCGGGCTAAATCGCGCCTCGCCCGCGGGCTTTCAGCCCCCATCGTCTAGTGGCCCAGGACGCCGCCCTCTCACGGCGAAAACAGGGGTTCGAACCCCCTTGGGGGCGCCAGTGAAATCAATGACTTAGATTTTCACTGCGCCGCGGTGCCCATGTCGCGGATCGAGTACGATGTGCTTCCCACTCTCAGGGTTAGCCGCGCGGCGGACAGCGATTTGAGCTGAGGAACCACATGAAGTGTGTCGTTACAGGTGGGAACGGCTTTATCGGAAGATACGTCGTGTCTGAGTTTACCCGAAGAGGGTTCAACGTCTGCATCTTCGATATCGAGCGGGCGGGCGACGATGATAGTGCATCAAATGCACCTATTTTTCAGGACGACATTAGAAATTTTGACGCTGTTCGACGAGCTTGTGTTGATGCTGACTTGGTTGTCCACCTCTCAGGTGTTTTGGGTACGGAAAAGCTCTTTGGATTGTCCGCGAGAGGCTATTGATATCAACATCAATGGCGCAATGAATGTTCTTCTTGCCTGCGCAAATTCACGTGTGCCTAAGCGCGTTTTTCTTCCAACAAAGCCAAATGAATGGAACAACATCTATTCTATGACCGCCCAAGCTGTCGAGAAGCTGGGCCATGTCTATCGTGAAAATTCCGGGCTTGATGTTCGTGTGCTGCGCCTTTGGAACGTCTATGGTCCACGGCAAAGGCTGTTTCCGGTGCGCAAGGCTGTGCCTCTATTTATCTTTCAGGCTCTTCGCAATAGACCGGTTGAGGTGTTTGGAGATGGGTCGAGCGTTGTTGAGCTAATGTTTGTCGAAGATGTCGCGAAGACCATCGCAGACTTCACCCTGCACCGAGGTCCTGCTTCTGACACATACGAAATACGGAGCGGTGTTCAAATAAGTGTGGATGAATTAGCGCGCCGAATTGTGCAAATGGTCGGGTCGCGGTCTGAAGTCATACATGTAGCAATGCGAAAAGGCGAGCGACCTGGATCGAAATTCGGGCGCGCTCTCGATGTCAGGAACTTGCTAGGCGAATCGCCGATAACAAGCTTTGACCTTGGCATGGAGAAAACCATAGAATGGTATAGAAATAATATATGGAAATATAGTTAGCGAGGTAAAGCAGCATTATGTCTAGGAGAAAGAATAGTAGAATTCTCAACGCTGGAGGTTATTCTTGGTTTCGTCATTCTTATGTCCGCCGCAGCCGGCGTCTATCTATCCTACGAGCTTTTTTTTGGGAAGATGTTAGTATTCCCGAAGCCCAACGAATCCAGCGCTGCAGCGTGGGTTCAGGCGGCAATCTACTCTTGTACATTACTTGTTACGTGTGTTCTTGCTTTTCAAGTATTTCTCATTCTTCGGCAAATGAGGAATGAACAGCACAAAAGGCATTCAGAAGCTTACAGAATTCTCTTGCGGCCAGAAATGCAGTCAACAAAAAGGGTCTTGTGGTCTGAAGATGTGGGGACACTTCTAAGCGCTATCGACAACAAGCTTGATAGCTTGAAGGGGGGTACCCCCAACATCTACCGCGCCATGCTCGAGGATGTTCGGAAGCGATTTGACGAGATTGCCGGGAAGATTCCGATGGCTCTGTTTTTCGGGAAGACGATTGGATTCGATCATGTTGAGGCGCTTATAAACGAGTACAACTATCTGTCAAAAATGATCGAGGAAGGTCAAATAGAAGAGGGATTCGCAACAGAGTTGAGCAGGGAGAACTTTAAAACAGTCTATAAGAGAGTCCTCCCAGTCATTAAGCTCAGACAGAGAATCTCTGCCAAATATGCAAGTCATTTTGATAGGTATGTTCGTCGGAAATAATTCTGCCTTTTGCCCAATTTGTTCAGAAGGAACGCGCTTATCATCGACTTGGGTGTCTGGTCCCAGCGTGTCGCGGTGCATTGTACCAGGATCTCCGAGGGGAACAGATACCCAGTGCTCGACGCCGTCACCCTTCATTGCACCGACTTACCGCGCTTCACTGCGAAGATGTCAAAGTCTACGGCGCTTTTCAGCGTAGCGTTCACATTACTGCGTGTCCAGCCATGACGAAGCAGTTCCGCCTCAACAAGCTTCTCGGCGCGTGCTCCAACGCACTGTCGAGTCATCTGCTGCGTGTCGACCATTTTCGTCTTTCCTCATCTTGCGCGGCATGGCCGTCTCCACATTATCCCGCTGACAGTGGTAAGCTAACAATTCTTGGATGCAGTTGCGCGTAGAGGCGCTCCTCTCATCATCACTACATGGCCAATCAGCGAGGCACCCATGGTTCACGCCGCCAACGAATACGAACGAGTAGTCCTCAACTTCCTCGACACGCTCTCCTCGGGCGAGCTCGAGCGCATCCGCCCGTTGTTTCACCAGGACGCCGTCTGGACGGTGCAGGCCAAGGCCGTGCCGGGCTCGGGCGCGCATGTGGGGCGCGACGAGATCGTGGACAAGTTTCTGGCGCCGGTGCGCGGGCTGTTCGTCGAGGGCGATCCGAAGATCCACGTCAGCTCGATCGCCTCCAAGGGCCCGCTCGTGCTGGCCGAGATCAGGGGCGTCGGGCGCTTGAGCGACGGGCGGCCTTACGACAACCTCTATGCCTGGGCCTTCGAGGTGAAGGACGGCAAAATCGCCGCCATCCGCGAATATATGGACAGCCACTACGTGATGTCGCTGTTTCCCGGCTGAGCCGAAGCGCGCGAGCGCGCTTCACGCGCTCTTGCGAAACGGCAGCGTCAAGAGAAAGAGCACGAGGCGCAGATTGAGGAGGCGGAGCGCCGCGCGCGCCTCTTGCGGCGTGAGCTTCGCCGTCATCGGCATGGTGCCGAACACCTTGCCTTTGATGACGAGCTCGTCGCCGTTGCGCTCGAGCGCGCTCACTTCCATGAGCTCGGAATTGTCGGCGGAATAGAGCTTCATCGTCCAGCTTTCGCGCAGCGCTTTGTCGAGATCGAGCTTCAAGTCGTCGGCCATGCGCATGGCCGCCGCGCGCCCCGCGCCGAAAACGCCGCCGCCCGGATGCTGGAACGGCCCCACGAGATAAAGCCGCTCGCACGCCCGGCACGGTGTTCTGGCCGAGATCGGGCGTCGGCCGGTGCGCGCCCTGCTGATACGTCGTGGCCGCGACGCCGTGCAGATCGCCGCGCAGGAAGCTCGACGAGGTGCGCTCCATGTCGAGCGGGCTGTCGCAGTGATAGGCGATGATGTTGTCGGGCGTGAGGTTCGTCGATGAACTTGCCCATATGCGCCAGCATGCGCTCGGCGTAGTGCGTGCTTGGTGTCGTCCCAGCTTCGCCCGTCGGCGCGCGCGTAAGGCACGTAGTCCCAGGCGTGCATCGTGGCCTTGCCCGCCGGCGCGCGCGACGGATCGAACATCGTGAGCGAGCCGAGCCCCACGAGCGGATAGTCGGAAAATTCGCCGTAGCGCAGATTGTCGAACGATTTGCGCAAGCGTGTCGTAGTCGTTGGGCAGAAGCTCGATCATCACCGCGCGCACGTGCTCGCCCGCGCGGAATTTCAGCGGCTCGTTCGAGCGCCGCGTGCACCGTGATGCAGCCGATCTCCGAGATCTGCGTGCGCTCCGCGTCGCGCACGACTTGGGCGTCGAGCCCGTCCACCATGCGCCCGAGATGATGCGGGTGAATGGCGCCGATGACGCCGTCCTTCGCCTTGAACATCGCGCCCGTCGTTCGTGCGCACGCCGACCGCGCGCCCGCCCGCGGTGAGCACTTTCGTCGACGTCCGTGCTCGCCTGCACCGTGCCGCCGTGATGCTCGATGCAGGCGATGAGCGCATCGGTGAGCTTGCCCGAGCCGCCGATCGGCACGCCGATGCCGTAAGCCTCGAGGAAGCCGACGAAGACGAAGACGCCGAGGCCCGTCGCCTTCTCGTCGGGCGAGACGAGGTTCTCGCCCGCCACGCGCGCGAAATGCATGCGCACGCTTGTCGTGCTCGAAGAAGCTCGCACAGCACGTCGTGCGAGGACATCTGCATGGTGCGCCACAGCTCGCGCCCCTCGCGGCTCTGATCCATGAACGCGAGCGAGGCGCCGAGCGGCGGCGGGCGGCGCGTAGAAGCTTGCCGCGAGCATGGGCAGCCAGGCGGCCGCCTGATCGGAGAGGCGCAAGAAGGCGTCCGCGTCCTTCTTCGAGAATTTCGCGATGTCGGCGCAGGTGCGCTTGCGGTCGCGATAGACGCCGAGCGTCTGCCGTCCTCGAACACCGACATCATCGGAATCTCGGGGAAGACGTAGTTGAGCCCGAATTTCGATTTCAGGCCGAGCTCGTCGTTCTTCAGCAGCGGGTTCGCCTGAATGAAGATGTGCGCCATGGAATGCTGGTCGTGGCGGAAGCCGGGCACGGTGAGCTCGCGCGTCACCACGCCGCCGCCGAACCAGGCGTTGCGCTCGAGCACCAGCACCTTCTTTCCCGCCGCCGCGAGATAGGCCGCGGCCACGAGGCCGTTGTGGCCCGAGCCCACGGCGATCACGTCGTATTCGCTGCTCATGCGGCGGCCCCTGTTCTTGTCCCGCGCTGAGTTAGACTAGCCCGCGCGACGCAAATCAAGGGAGGGTCCCATGTTCAAGCGCGCAATGTTTCTGGGCGGCCTGCCTTCGCTGTTCGTTGCGGCGCGGCTAACTCATCGGTGCCAGTTTGAAAATCTCTCTGGATCGCCTCATGGTTCGAGACGCGTCACTGCGTGACGCTCCTCACCATGAGGCTTCCTTTAATTCGTCACCCTGAGGAGCCCGCGTCCTTCGTCTCTCGCCCTCATCTTGAGGAGCCGCCGTCAGGCGGCGTCTCGAAAGATGAGGGCGGGAGCTCAGGATGAGAGGCGGGCGTCTCGAAGGGTGAGGCCAGTGTCCGAGATGTCTATCAGGCCGCGCGGCGGGGGCGAGGGCTTGTGGCTTGAAGTGGGCGGCGGCGCCTTCGCGGCTCGCGCTATTTCGACGGCGCGTTTTATTCCGCGAGCGTCAAGCTGAACTGGAGCGAATTTCTGTCGCCGTATTAAGTGCGTTCGCTATACCAGCGCAAGATCGCTCACGAACTTTTCTAGGATCGATCTCGTATTTGTTACTGCGCCCCTGCAGAAGCCTAATGCATTGAGATTAGTGCCCTCAATAACGAAGCTGACCCACGATTCAATTCGAGTAGTTACCCCCGCTGTTGGAACGGGCAGCTGTGTTTGCGGATCGATAGGCGCGCCCATAACCGATATGCCACCACTAAACGTGACGCCTGGTCCCCAAGAAATACTTCCGCCAAGTCGAGTCTGTGACCGTCACTCGGCGCTCCTCGATCTTCTTTTGAGGAATAAGCCCCGCATGCTTTTGGGCTGCGATCCACCGGAGTTGCTTGAGCCATAGATTTGCGGCGGAAGTCATGGGTTGCACCGAACGCAATATCTTGGCGAGCCGTGGATCCAGAACGTCGATGTTTGCGGCGCCCCACTGTCCCATTGCCGACTTGAATTCATCTTCCGTCTCGGTTGCCGGAAAGTACCCGCCCCGTTTAGGAGGGGCTGCAAGCTTCGGCTTGATGTGCTGCTCATATGTCGCGGTCATAATTTGATCCAGCGCATTGGCGCATTTCTCAATCACCTCATGCGTTAGATTGAGCGCCAGTGAAGTTACATCCTGCGCGGCAAGGCACTTGTTCAGCTCTGTCTCAAGCTCGCGGCAGAGGGTGTCCGCACGATCAAGGAGCGACCTGATCAACTCGACGGCCATGATGTCCCCTAAGTCTGTCCTCTTTTCAGGTAACGACCTGATTGATAGCATGCCTCTCAACCGACGAGGGCACCTTCTGCAATTGAGAGCAAGCGCGGACGGTGCCACCTTGTCAACCGCGCGTGGATTAACTCGCCCCCTCACGCATGCCCCCTCACGTTATGCGGCCTATAAAGCTCGCCTAGATATTTGATCTCGTCCGCGCTGAGCGAAAAATCGACCGCCGTGAGCGATTGCTCGAGCTGCTCGAGTTTCGTCGCAGCCCAGGATGGGCGCGGTGACGCCGGGCTGCGCCAAGAGCCACGAGAGCGCGATGACGGCGGGCGGCTTGCCGTGGCGCTCGGCGAGCTCGACCACGCGCTCCAGCACCTGAAAATCGTTCTCGTAATCCGCGGGCGGCACCTGAAAGAACTCGTCGGTTTTTGCGCGCGCGGTCTTGCCGCCTTCGCGCGTGCGGTTGCCGGCGAGAAAGCCGCGCGCAAGCGGGCTCCAGGGAATGACGCCGATGCCGCGCTCGCGGCACAGCGGCAGCATCTCGCGCTCCTCCTCGCGATAGACGAGATTGTAGTGGTTCTGCATGGAGACGAATTTCGCGAGCCCAAGCCGCTCGCTCGTGGCGAGCGCGCGCTCGAATTGCCAGGCCCACATGCTGGAGGCGCCGATATAGCGCACCTTGCCCGCGCGCACGCAGGCATCGAGCGCGTCGAGGGTTTCTTCGATGGGCGGGCGCGGATCGAGCCGGTGGATTTGATAGAGGTCGATGTAGTCGGTGCCGAGCCGCTTCAGCGACTGATCGACCTCGTAGAGAATGTGTTTCCGGCTCAACCCCCAGCGGTTTTCCTTGCGGTCGGCGATGCCGGCGGCGCTGAAGAAGACCTTGGTCGCGATGACCACGTCCTCGCGGTGGGCCGCGTACTCCTTGAGCGCGCGGCCGAGAATCTCCTCGCTTTCGCCGGCCGAATAGACGTTGGCCGTGTCGAAGAAGTTGACGCCCGCCTCCAGCGCCTTCTTCACCAAGGGCTTGGCCTTGTCCTCGCTCAAGGTCCAGGCGCGCTGCGTGCCGAAGCTCATGGCGCCGAAGCAGATGCGCGAGACGCGCAGGCCCGAACGGCCGAGATTGGTGTATTGCATGGCGCGCTCCCTCGATGGGCCGGAAACCGGCACGCCGCGGAGTTTTCACCTCTTGGCGCGCGCTGTCGAGAGGCGCCTCAGAACGGCAGCCAGCGGCGCTGGCGCGTGTAGCGCAGATAGCCGACATTGACGCCGCCGCGTAAGCCCACGCCCGTGCGTATGGGCGCGAGAACGATCTCGCCCTTTTGCTGATAATTCACGCCGAGGCCGGCGATGAAATAGCCCGCGGCTTCCGGTCCCGGAAAGCGGTGGAAGAGATCCTCCGGATTGTAGAGATTGTAGACGAGCACGAAGACCTTGGACGCGTTGCCGCCGAAATCGAAGCCGACCGACGGACCCTGCCAAAAGACGACCATCGGCTCGGCGCCCTTGCGCACGAGCTCGCCTTTGCCGTAGCGCAGGCCGCCGATGAAGGCGCCCGCCCCTTCCTCGCCGGTGATATAGGCGTTGGGCTCGCCCTTGTCGTGGAAGATCTTCTCGACCACGCGCGCCGCGGCTTCCGTGGTCATGCCGAAGAAGTTCGCGACCGCATTGGCGATTTCGTTCTTCTTGTATGTCTCGGGCTGGTCCGCGGCGGCGGCGATGCCGTGGCTGAAGACAACAAGACACGCCGAAACCAATAGTCCGCCCAAGAGCGATGAAAAGCGGAAGCGCGCGCACATGTGAAACTCCCTTCGAAGAATCAACGCGGAATCATGGCACGACTGTGGCGGTGCTGACGAGATGGGCGATTGACCCCGCCATGCGCGCGGCCGATGATGAGGCGGGGCGGAAGGGGACACCGGGCGCCCGGCACGAGCGGCCGGTCTGGCGTCGGTCATGCGCGGGAGCGAAACAGAAGTGAGCGGCACGAGAAGCTTCGCCTGGCGGCCGATTTCTGGGCGCCGCCGGCGCTGGTCTCGCGTTGCTCGTGATCGTGGCCGTGGCGGGCTTTCTTGTCGCACCCAAATGGGCGACGTCGCTCGCCTTGCGCGGCGCGCTCGCGATAGCGGGCGTCGCGGACGCGCATTTCACAGTCGAAGACGCGCGATGGCGGAAGCTCGTGCTGGCAGACGTCTCGCTCGGCCAAGTCATGTCGGCGCGGCGCGCCGCGGCCCAATTCGGCGTATGGGGCCCGTTCGGCGGCGTGCGCGGGCTCGAGGGGGACGGCCTTCGCCTCTCCGGCACGCTCGGCGCGGACGGGTTTTCCTTCGGTGCCTTGGATCCGTTCATCTTCGCGGGGCGCGGAGGCGGCGCGGCGCCGCTGCCGTCCATCGCGCTCAAGGACACGTTGCTCACGCTCGATACGCCTTACGCCAATGTGAGCGTGCGCGCGGACGCGATCGATCTCGATCCGGCGCAAGGCGGCTCGGCCCGCGCCGCGCTTGCCATCGCCCCGCGCGCCGATGCGCCCGTTATGGTGGCACCCCATCAGGGCGACATCACGCTGTCGCTTTCCCCGACAGGGGGCGCTCGAAGCCCATGTGCGGTTCGAGGCTCCGGCGCCCGCAGCCCCGCCGGCCGTGGTCGAGACCGGCGGCGGGCCCGCTCAATCTCCGTTTCAGCGACGCCACGCTCGTGCTCGAGAAATCGGTGGACGGCGACGGTTGGAAAGGCCGCGCCGCGCTCGACGCCATGCTCGACGGCCCTCTCGGCCAGTCGCTCGTGTTCGACCATGGCGCGCTCGCGCTCAACGGACGCTTCGAGCAAAGCCGCGGCAAGCTCTCCGTCTTCGCCGACACGTGCACGGAGCTGCGCAATGTCCGTCTCGCGCTCACGTCTTTTTCCACGCAGAGCACGGATTTGAGCCTTTGTGCGCTGGCGCCGGATCGCGCGCTGCTGACGAGCGAAGACGGCGCGCTCACCGTCGATGCGCTCGTGCCCTCGGCGAAGATCGCGCTGCAAAACGCGCAGGGCGATGTCGTGGCGGGCATGCTGCCCGCGCTCACCATCGGCGTGGTGCGAAAACCATCGGGTTGGCGCGCCTCGCTCAAGGCGGAAGGCGGCACGCTCACCGCGCCCGCGGCCGCCTTGTCGCTGTCGGGGCTCGACTTGTCGGGCGAGGTGGCGGGCGAGGGCGACACGCTCGAGGAAGGCGCGCTCCGGCTCGTTCATGGCGAGGTGGCCGACATTACGCGCGCGCCGCGCTTCGCGCCGCTTTCTCTTCAGGGCAAGGTCGATCTCGAGGGCCGTCGCCTTGTCTTCGCGCTCGATGGCGAGGTCGAGGGCGCGGGCGCCGTCGCCCAACCCGTTGCCCATGTCGAGGGCGAGCACGATCTCGAGAGCGCCGAAGGCCGGGCCGCGCTCGTGCTCGAAAGGCTCACCTTCGCCGAGGGCGCGCTGCAGCCCGACAGGCTTCTGCCACTGCTCCGGGGCACGATCACGCGCGCGTCGGGCACGGTGGGCGGCAAAGCGGACTTCGCATGGGGCGCCTCGGGCTTCCGCTCCGAGGCCAATCTCGATCTTGCCGATCTCGGTTTCCGCGCGGGCTTCGCCGAGCTCCAAGGCGTGAGCGGCAAGGTCGCGCTTTCGAGCCTCGTTCCGCTCGAGACGGCCGGCGCCCCAAGAGATCCGTGTACGGACGATGGATGTGGGCTTGCCGCTCACGGACGGCGTCCTGCGCTTCGAGTTTGCGAAGGGCATCGACATCCGCGTGCGCGAGGCTTCCTTTCCGTTTCTTTCGGGCAGTGTCTTCCTGGAGCCGTTCGAATTGGGCGGCGGCCGCGAGAAGAAGATCACGCTCGCCTTCGACCATGTGGATCTGAAGGCCTTGCTCGAGCTCGTCGCCATCAAGGGTCTTGCGGGAACCGGCCGGCTCAAGGCCCGGGTGCCCGTGATCTTCGAGGGCGATCGTCAAATCGTGAAGGACGGACACGCGGAAGCCGAGGCGCCGGGCGGCTCTCTGACCTACAAGAACCCCACAGCGGCCGCCGGCGCCAAGGGCTCCGAAACCGAGATCTTGTTCAATGCGCTCGACGATTTCCGCTATAGTACGTTGTCCGTCGATCTCGCGGGGCCCGTGGACGGCACGCTTTCAGTAAAGGTTCATCTGAAGGGGAATAATCCAGCTCTCTATAGCGGCTATCCGGTCGAGCTCAACGTGTCGACGGAGGGTCCTTTCGTCAACATGCTGCGCAACGGTCTTAATGCCTACCGCAAGTATGGCAGCCAGTAGGGAGGCGCAAGACGTGAAAGAAGACGCAACAAGAAGCTTGAGCCGGCCGTTCGGCGCGCTTGCCGTCGCAGCCTCTGTCGCGGCTTTGGCGCTTGTGGCCTGCACGCCCACCGTGAAATTGCAGGCCCCCGACAAGCCCATCGTCATCAACCTCAACGTCAAGATCGAGCAGGAAGTCCGGATCTATGTCGAGGAAGACTTGAGCAAGGCGCGCAAAGAGCGGCCGGATCTCTTCTGACCCGATATCTTGTGATATGAGGACCAGGCCATGACGACATCGAAGTTCAGGCTCGTTTCCCTGCTTGCGGCGGCGCTTCTGGCGCTCGCGCTCGCAAGCCCCGCTCTGGCGCGCCCGCTCGACGGCGCGCGGCGCGCGGGCCTCGTGGGCGAGCAGGCCGATGGCTATCTCGGCATCGTGAGCGCAAGCGCGCCCGCCGACGTGGTGCGCCAAGTGCAAGAGATCAACGCCGGTCAGGCGCGCGCTCTATGCCCAGATCGCCCAGCAGCGCGGCGCGCCGGTCTCGGAGGTGGGCAAGCTCCAAGCCGAGCAACTGATCCCCTCGGAGACGCGGAGCGGCGAATTCTACCGCGATGCAAACGGCGCTTGGGTGCGCATGCCTTGAAGCCCTGTGCCGCTCTGGCACGGGGCGTTTCCGTCTCAAGCCACGATCGCGCGCCCTTTCGCGCTGGCGCCGTTGAAACGCCGCGCGCTCCGCGGCGCTTTGCGGAAGGCACGCGGCTTGCACTTTCCAACGCTGCTTCCGGCGCGTGTGGGACCGTCCTTCCGCTCACCCCTCCCTTCTTCGCGCATGCGGTCTTCCGCACGCCGGAGAGCTTTGGCCGTCCGTTCCTCGGAGCGATCGCGGCCCGTCGCCGCGGTCTCCGGGCTGGCTGGGGGGCTTGCCGGGGACCGCGGTTGACGCCTGACTTCGCCCTGTCCTGCGTCTGACAATCTTTCAACCGAGATCGCCCTCGGCGATGAAGTATGGATTGCGGAAGCCATCGCGCACTTTGCCGTAAGCGAGCGGCGCGCCGTCGAGCGTGCGCACATGTCCGCCCGCGGCCGCAAGCACGGCGTGACCGGCCGCCGTGTCCCACTCCATGGTGGGTCCCAAGCGCGGATAGAGATCGGCCGTGCCGGAGGCGATGAGACAGAATTTCAGCGACGAGCCCGCCTCGATGAATGTCTCGACCGCGTAGCGTTTCAGAAATTCCTCCGTCTCCGGATTGCGGTGGCTGCGGCTGGCGATGGCCACGAGCCGGCTCTTGTCGGCGCGCCGGACGTGGATGGGGCGGGGTGCTGCGCTGTCGAGCGCTGCGGCGCTGGCTGCGCCTTCGATGTGGCGCTCGAACGCGCGACCGGCGCCCTCCGCCGAGAAGAGAAGGTTTTTCGCGGGCGCATAAACGACGCCGAGTGTGGGCGCGCCATCCACGATGAGTGCGATGTTGACCGTGAACTCGCCGTTGCCGCTCAAGAACTCCTTGGTGCCGTCCAAGGGATCGACGAGAAAAAAGCGCCGCCCCACTTGCGGCACATGGCCCGCGGCGAAGGCTTCCTCCGAGATGACGGGCGTGTCCTTCTCGGCGCGCGCGAGGCCCGCGAGGATCACGGCCTCGGCCGCGTCATCGGCCTCGGTCACCGGCGAGCGGTCGGCTTTGTGGCGCGCCTCGATCGGGCCCGCATAGATCGCCATGATGCGCGCCCCCGCGTCGAGCGCGAGGCAAAGCATCAGGCGCGCGAGGCTTGTCTCTCGGGCTTGCGCGGAGGCGGGCATCGAACTTGGGACCTCGCTCTCGGCGTCAGTCGTCGCGCTCCGGGGCCACGAGAACGAGCTGGACAAGCTCCCCGTTGATGAGGCGCTTGCCGGCATTCTCGAAGTTCACCGTGATTCGGCTGCCCACCACCGACTGCACCTGCCCCACGCCCCATTCCGTCTCCTCGGGATGGCGGACGAGGGCGCCGGGGACGATGAAGGACTCCATAAGCTTTCCCTCGTCAAGATCGCCGTCTATGAATGCGCAGCGCCGCACCGTAGCCCCACCGCAGCCTTCGCACCGGGCGCGGCGGAAAGTATAACACTAGGGCGCACCGGAGGTCGATTTTCATGGACGAGCCGTCACTGGACATCGCGTCGCTGATCGCCTCGCGCTTGTGTCACGATCTCATCAGTCCCATCGGCGCGATCTGCAACGGACTTGAAGTGTTGCACGACGAAGAGGACGCCGAGATGCGCAAGCATGCGCTGGTTCTCATCGAGGCATCGGCTCTTCAGGCGGCTGCGCGTCTTGAATTCGCGCGCATGGCTTTCGGCGTCGCATCGGCCATGGGCGAGGAGGTGGAATTCGGCGAGGCCAAGCGCTTGACCGAGGGTCTCCTCACCAAGGGCAAGATAGGCCTCAATTGGAAATTGCCCGCGCGCGCCGTGCCCAAGGAGCGGCTCAAGCTCTTGTTGAACCTTCTCCACATCGCGCTCGAATGCATTCCGCGGGGCGGCGTGCTGACCGTCGCCGAAGAGGCGAACACGCTGCGCCTCGAAGCGCGCGGGCCCAAGGCCAAGCTTTCTCCCGACATCCGCGTGGCGCTCTTCGACAGCCGGCCCCTCGAAGGCAGCGACGCGCGCCAGATTCAGCCTTTCTTTACCCAGAATCCTCGCCCGCGCCCAGGGCGCGACCGTGATGGCCTCGGAATCCGAGGACTGCGTGTTCTTGGGCTTGCGCTTCGCCTCCTGAGCGCGCCGGACCGCAGAGCGTTTCAGCGCGTTTCAACGTTCTTAACCGATTTCCACGACTAATCGGGGTTAATGACGGCCGTCTCACGCGACGTTCCGGAAGGGTCGCGCGTCTGCCAAAGAAGCTCCGATCATGGACGATCTCTTACACGAGTTCTTGAGCGAGACAGCCGAGGGGCTCGAGCTCATCGACCACGATCTCGTGGAGATCGAGCGCAATCCTTCCAATCGCGAGGTATTGGCCCGCATCTTCCGGGTGCTGCACACGATCAAGGGCACGAGCGGGTTCCTCAGTCTGCCGCGGCTCGGCGCGGTGGCGCACGCGGCCGAGACGCTGCTCGGCAAGTTTCGCGACGACGCCATCTCCGTCACGCCGGCCGCTGTCTCGGTCATCTTGAACGCGGTCGACCGGATCAAGGAGCTCTTGGCCGGCATCGCCGCGACCGAGACCGAGCCGGAGGGCGACGACGCCGATCTCATCGCGAGATTGGAAGCGATGGCGGCGCGCGAGCAAGCACAAAAGGCCGCCACCGCGACCGCCGATGCGGGGGAAGCTCCCGATCCGGAAAAAACCAACGACGTTGCGCCGGCGAGCAAGACCATCCGCGTGAACGTCGATCTGATCGAGCATCTCATGACCATGGTGCGCGAGCTCGTGCTCACGCGCAACCAGCTCCTCGAGATGGTCCGCCGCCTGCAGGACAGTGAATTCAAAGTGCCGCTGCAACGGCTGTCGAACATCACGGGCGAGCTGCAGGAAGCCGTCATGAAGACGCGCATGCAGCCCATCGGCATCGCCTGGAAAAAGCTGCCGCGCATCGTGCGCGATTTGGGCGTCGAGCTCGGCAAGAAGATCGAGCTCGAGATGACCGGCGCCGAGACCGAGCTCGACCGCCAAGTGCTCGAGCTCATCAAGGATCCGCTCACCCACATGGTGCGCAACGCCGCCGACCACGGCATGGAGACGCCGGCGGAACGTCGCGCCGCGGGCAAGCCCGAGAGCGGGCGCATTCGCCTGTCCGCCCGCCACGAAGGCGGCCACATCATCATCGTCGTGGCCGACGACGGGCGCGGGCTCGACGTCGCGCGCATAAGAGCGAGAGCCCTCAAGGAAGGGCTCGCGAGCGAGGCCGATCTCGAGCGCATGTCGGCCTCGCATATTCACAACTTCATCTTTGTTCCGGGCTTCTCCACGGCCGCGGCCGTGTCGAGCATCTCGGGCCGTGGCGTCGGCCTCGACGTCGTGCGCAACAATATTCAAGAGATCGGCGGCGCCATCGATCTGCGCTCGGTTCCGGGCGAGGGCACGAGCTTCACGATCAAGATCCCACTGACGCTTGCCATCGTCTCGACCCTGATCGTCGGCGCCGGCGGCGAGCGCTTCGCCTTCCCGCAGATCAGCGTGGTCGAGCTCGTGCGCGTCCGGGCGGGCGCCGAGCATCGCATCGAGACCATCCATGCGACGCCGGTCTTGCGCTTGCGCAATAAGCTCCTGCCGCTCGTCCATTTGACCGAGCTTCTGAAGCTCGACGCGAAGGCGTCGAAGCACCAAAGGGATGACGAAGCCTTCGTCATCGTGGCGCAGGTCGGCTTGCGCACCTTCGGCATCGTCGTCGACGAGGTGTTCGACACCGAGGAGATCGTCGTCAAGCCCACGGCCTCGCGGATCCGCCATATCGCAGTGTTTTCGGGCACGACGATCCTGGGCGACGGTCGGGTGATCATGATCCTCGATCCCAACGGCATCGCCGGGACCATCGGGGACACCGACACCGACGATGAGGCGGAGAGCGCCGCCGAAGAGCGCCGCTTGACCAAAGCCGAGGAGCGCACGGCGCTCTTGGTCTTTGGCGCGGGAACCGAAGAGCCCAAGGCCGTGCCGCTCGCGCTCGTCACGCGACTCGAGGAAATCGAAGTCTCGAAGATCGAAAGCGCCAACGGCAGGCCCGTCGTGCAATATCGCGGCAGGCTCATGCCGCTCGTGCCCGCTTCGCCCACGGTTACATTCAAGACCGCCGGACGCCAGCCCGTCGTCGTCTTCTCGAACGAGCGGAAGAGCATGGGTCTCGTCGTCGACAACATTGAGGACATCGTCGAGGGTGTGCTCAACATCGAGCTCGCGACGGCGAGCCCCGGCGTCATCGGCTCCGCGGTCGTGCGCGGCCGCACGACGCGCATCCTCGACGTCGGCCATTACCTCAAGATGGCCGACGAGAACTGGTTCGACGGCGAGGACGATGCCCCCGACGCCGCACGCAAACACGTGCTCGTCGTCGATGCCAATCCCTTTTTCCGCAATCTGGTCTCGCCGCTCCTGATGGCCGCGGGCTACGCCGTCACCGCCGTCGACAGCGTCGAGGCCGCGCTCGCCTTGAAGAGCGAAGGGCGCGCTTTCGACCTCATCGTGAGCGAGATCGAATTGCCCGGCATGGACGGGCTTTCTTTCGCGCGCATGCTCAAAGAGGATCCCGACTGGCGCGGCACCCGGCGGCTTGCCTTGTCGCGGCGGCGCACGCCGGAGGACGTCGAGGTGACGCTCAAGGCGGGCTTTCACAGCTACGTGCCCAAGTTCGATCGCGACGCCCTGATCACGGCGGTGAGCGAGCAGCTCGCCCTGCAGGAAGAGGCCGCGTGATGCCGCATCGCTCGACAAGCGAGAGCAATCCGCAGCGCGGGGCGAAAGATTTCATCACCGTCGTCGTCGCCAACCAGACTTTCGGGATTCCCGTGGGCTCCGTGCAGGACGTCTTCGTGCCGCAATCCATCACGCGCGTGCCGCTCGCGCCGCGCGAGATCGCGGGCGTTCTTAATCTTCGTGGACGAATTGTTACCGCCGTCGACTTGCGCGCGCGGCTCGGTTTGCCGCCGGCGGAGCAGTCGCAGGCGCGCCTCGCGGTGGGCATCGAGAAGGGCACGGAGGCCTATGGGCTCCTCATCGACGCGCTCGGCGACGTTTTGAGCCTCGCGCCCGAGGCGATGGAACCCAATCCTTCCAATTTAGATGCTCAGTGGGCTGTCATTTCACGGGGCGTTTACCGTCTAGATGGCAATCTTTTGGTCGTGCTCGATGTCGATCGTGTTCTGGACTTCGGGCAGCGTCACGAGGCGACCTGACATGCGCCCTCGGGGAGAGGCCCAATGAAGCATTGCCTGGTCGTCGACGATTCGCGCGTAATCCGGAAAGTCGCTCGGCGTATTCTCGAAGAACTCCGGTTCAGCATCAGCGAAGCCGCGGACGGCAAGGAAGCGCTCGAGGTGTGCCGCAGCAACGGCATGCCGGACGCGATTCTGCTCGATTGGAACATGCCGGTGATGAGCGGCATCGAGTTCCTGCGCGCCTTGCGCCGGGAAGAGGGCGGCACCTCGCCTCTCGTCGTCTTCTGCACCACGGAAAACGACATGGAGCACATCAGCGAGGCGATCAACGCCGGAGCCAACGAGTACATCATGAAGCCGTTCGATCGCGACATCATCGAGGCGAAATTCGCCGAGGTCGGCCTCATCAAGTCCGCGCGTGAATGAGAGTGTTTGGGCGTGATCGCCGTCGCAACCCAAGCCATCCCCGAAGAGGGGCCTTATCGAGTGATGGTGGTCGATGACTCGGCCGTCGTGCGGGGCATCGTCAAGCGCTGGCTCGAAGCCGACCCCTCCATGAGCGTGGTTGCGACCTGCGGCGACGGCGCACAAGCGCTGCGCAAGGCCGAAACGACGCATTGCGACGTCATCGTTCTCGACATCGAAATGCCGCACATGGACGGACTCGCGGCGCTGCCGGCGCTTCTCAAGGCCTGCGCCCGGCGTGCGCGTCATCATGTCGTCCACGCGCACGCGCCGCAACGCCGAGATTTCGCTCAAGGCGCTGTCGCTCGGCGCCTCGGACTATGTCGCCAAGCCTCAGGCGCTGCACGGCGCTCATGAGGTCGAAGAGTTCCGCCGCGAGCTCACCGCGAAAGTGAAGGCGATCGCCGAGGCGCGCCGCCGTGCGCGCCGTCCCAGGAGACCCGAGGCCGGTCCGGCCGAGCTTCGCACAGAGACCACGGCGCGCGCGCCGCGCGGACCCTTCGCGCTCCGGCCCATGCCGCAGGAAGAGCCCGGCGTGATCGCCATCGGCAGCTCCACGGGCGGCCCCCAGGCGCTTTTCGAGATCGCGAAGGTGATCGGACCCAGCCTCGACGTGCCCATGCTCATCGCGCAGCACATGCCGGCCACCTTCACCACCATTCTCGCCGAGCATCTCGAGCGCTATTCGGGACGGCCGAGCGTTGAAGGAACCGACGGCGCTGTCGTCGAGGCCGGCCACATCTATGTGGCGCCCGGCGAGCATCACATGGAGGTGGAGCGCGACGGAAGCGGCACCGCCGTCATTCGCATCAACGAAAACCCGCCGGAGCATTTTTGCCGCCCGGCCGCCGATGCGCTCTTCCGCTCGCGTCGCGCGCACTTACGGGAAGCGCGCGTTGGGCCTCGTCTTGACGGGCATGGGCGTGGACAGCCGCGAGGGCGCGCGCATGATCGTCGAGGCCGGCGGTGCGGTCATCGCCCAGGACGAGGCCACGAGCGTCGTCTGGGGCATGCCGGGCGCGGTGACGATGGCGGGGCTTGCGAGCGCCGTCTTGGCGCTGCCGGACATCGGTCCCGGCCTCGAGCGTCTCTTGCATGGAGGCGCCGATGCGACCTGAGGATTTCGATCTCGTCGTGTCGCTCGTCAAGAAGCGCTCGGGCCTGGTTCTGTCGCGCGACAAGCTCTATCTCGTCGAGACGCGCTTGGGGCCGGTCGCCCGCCGTCACGCCTGTGCCGGCGTCTCCGAGCTCATCGGGAAGCTCGGCGCCTCGGCGCCGGAGAGCCTGCTCGCCGAAGTGACGGAAGCGATGACCACCAACGAGTCCTCGTTCTTCCGCGACAAGATTCCCTTCGAGCATCTTCGGCGAGCACATCCTGCCCGCGCTGCTGGCCGCCCGCGGCAAGCAGCGTCAGATCCGCATCTGGTGCGCGGCCGCTTCGACGGGCCAGGAGCCTTATTCCATCGCCATCATGATCAAGGAGATGCCGCGGGAGACGGCGGGCTACCGCTTCGAGATCTTCGCCTCCGACATTTCCAACGAAGTGATCGAGCGCGCCAAGCGCGGCATCTACAGCCAGTTCGAGGTGCAGCGCGGCCTGCCCGTCAAACATCTGGTCAAGTACTTCAAGAAAACCGAAGACTATTGGCAGATCGACGACGCCATCCGCACCATGGTCAACCACCGCACCTTCAACCTGCTCGACGATTTGCGCATTCTCGGCACCTTCGACATCATCTTCTGCCGCAACGTGCTCATCTATTTCGACCAGCCGACCAAGCGCCAGATCCTCGAGCGCGTAGCGCGCCAATTGGCGCCGGACGGCTTTCTCGTGCTGGGCGCAGCCGAGACCGTGATCGGCGTCACCGAGGCTCTGAAGCCGCTCGAAGGCAAGCGCGGGCTCTATGTGCGCGCCGATGCGGGCCATGCCGCGCAACCCGCAACGCCCGCGCTCGCGCGCGCCGCGGGGGCCTGAAGAAACTTCGTCGCTCCGCCGTTTGTGAAAGAGAAAGCGCCCCGGTTCGGGGCGCTCTTGTTTTTGGGTGGCAGCGCGGGGCGTTGTTGCGAGATCAGAAAAAGACCACTACCAAGAGCGGACGCGCTTTTCTTGCAGCCATCAGCGTGAAGGATGGGCCAATTGGCCTGGGACGCTCGCCAGCAGCTCATGAGAATTTGCGAGGCGGCGCTCTCGGCCGTCGATCCGCTCAATATGGTGGCGAAATTTCTCGAGCCCCGGCCGCAGGGCCGGCTCGTGGTCGTGGGCGCGGGGAAGGCTGCGGCGCGCATGGCGCTTGCCGTCGAGACGCATTACGGCGCGCCGCTCGAAGGGCTGATCGTCACGCGATACGGGCACGGAGAAGAGCTCAAGCTGCTCGAGATCGTGGAAGCGGGGCATCCGCTCCCCGATCAAGCCGGGCGCGATGCCGCTGTGCGAATCCTCGCTTTGGCGAAAACTTTGGGTGAAGGAGATCGACTCTTGTTGTTGCTGTCCGGCGGCGGTTCGGCGCTTCTCTCCTTGCCGGCCGAAGCCGTGCCCTTCGAGGACAAGCAGACGGTCAACAAGTCCTTGTTGCAGTCAGGCGCTCCGATCGGCGACATCAATGTCGTCCGCAAGCATCTCTCGCAGATCAAGGGCGGCCGGCTTGCGGTCGCGGCCTTTCCGGCCGAAACGGTGACGCTCGCAATTTCGGATGTACCCGGCGATGATCCGGCTGTCATCGCATCGGGCCCGACCGTGGGCGATCCCAGACTCTCTTGCCGACGCGCGGACAATTCTCCGCCGTTATGGGATCGATGTGCCGCAGAGCGTCAAGCGCGCGCTCGAAGATGCCATGAATGAAACCGTCAAGCCGAACGATCCGAAACTCTCGCGGAGCCGATACCAAATTGTCACCCGGCCTCGCGATGCGCTTGCCGCCGCGGAGAAAGAAGCCCGCGCGCAGGGCTATTCCGTCGTCGATCTCGGAGACCGTGTCGAGGGCGAAGCGCGGAACGTGGCGCTCGAACATGCCCGGCTCGTCGAGAGGCTCGTGCAGGATAATCGGCCCCTGGCGGTCATTTCCGGGGGCGAGCTCACCGTCACGGGCGCATCGGCCGACGCATCGGGGGGCCGCAACCGCGAATACGCCTTGGCTTTGGCGATTGCGCTGAACGGTAAGACAAGTGTCGCGGCGCTCGCGCTCGATACGGACGGGATCGACGGAACGCCGGATGCCGCGGGCGCCCTTGTGCTGCCGGACACGCTCGCCAAGGCACGCGCGCAGGGGCTTGAACCCCAACGCGTGCTGCTCGAGCACCGCTCGGGCGAGCTCTTCGCAGCCATAGGCGACGCGATCGTGACGGGACCGACGCGAACCAATGTCGGCGACTTGCGGGTTCTGCTCTTGCAGCCTTGAAAGACTTCACGCAGCGCAGGACGTCGGCGGCCGGTCCATAGCAGAAGGGCGCCCGAAGGCGCCCTTGCTCTGTCTTTGCGTCTTACGCGGCGACCTCTTCCGGGCGGATCGCGGAGCACATAGCCCCGGCCCCACACGGTCTCGATGTAATGCTCGCCTTGGGTGGCGGCGGCGAGCTTCTTGCGCAGCTTGCAGATGAAGACGTCGATGATCTTGAGCTCGGGCTCGTCCATGCCGCCATAAAGATGGTTCAGGAACATCTCCTTGGTGAGCGTCGTGCCCTTGCGGAAGGAGAGGAGCTCGAGCATCTGATATTCCTTGCCGGTCAGATGCACGCGGGCGCCGTTCACCTCGACGGTCTTGGTGTCGAGATTGACGGTGAGCTTGCCCGTGTGAATGACCGACTGCGAATGGCCCTTGGAGCGGCGCACCACCGCGTGAATGCGCGCGATGAGCTCGTCCTTGTGGAAGGGCTTGGTCATGTAGTCGTCGGCGCCGAAGCCCTAAGCCCCGCACTTTGTTCTCGATGCCCGCGAGCCCCGACAGGATGAGGATCGGCGTCGCAATCTTGGACAGACGCAACGTCTTCAGAACCTCGAAACCATTCATGTCCGGAAGATTGAGATCGAGAAGAATAATGTCGTAGTCATAGAGCTTACCGAGATCCACGCCCTCTTCGCCGAGATCGGTCGTGTAGACGTTGAAGCCCTCTGACTTCAGCATCAGCTCGATGCTCTGCGCCGTCGCGCTGTCGTCTTCAATGAGCAGAACTCGCATCTGATCCCTCTTGCAGGCGCTCGCCCCTGGTATGGTTAACTCCCGCGTGAGAGCCTATGCGGAATTACTTAAGAAACCTTAACGGGGCACGAGGAATTCTGGACAAACCCTCAACCAGGAGGGTGGGCGTGACGCGAATCAGTAAGCAAGGCGCGGACGCATTTGTATAGGCTGCTTCGCCGCCAAGTCACAAGGGACGGGTGCGGACGATGCCGCCCGCTTTACGCGGGCTTAAGCGGTCCTTGTAAGGATAATCGGCTAGGCCCGGGCCCGCGCTCCGCGCGCAGGCTCTTAAGTGCTTTGCGGGTGGCCGGAGTTGAAACCTCTATTCACCGAGATCGAGCAGATTGATCCCGTCCAACGCTATGGGCGCGTCGTCACCGTGCAAGGTCTGCTCGTCGAGGTGGCGGGGGCCGCGCGCAGACTCTCTATTGGTGCGCGCGTGACCGTGCAGGGTCGCGGCGCGCGCCGCGTGCCGTGCGAGGTCGTGGGCTTCCGCGACGAGCGCGCGGTGTGCATGCCCTTCGACTCGCTCGAAGGCGTGCGCATGGGATGCCGCGCCGATGTGGGCGGGCTCGACAGCCTCATCCATCCCTCCGCGAGGCTGGCTCGGCCGCGTGGTCGACGCCTTCGGCAATGCGGTGGACGGCAAGGGCCCGCTGCCGCAGGGTGTCGAGCCCTATCCCTTGCGCAATCGTCCGCCGCCCGCGCACAAGCGCGCGCGGGTGGGCGAGAAGCTCGATCTCGGCGTGCGCTCGCTCAACACCTTCGTCGCCTGTTGCCGGGGGCAGCGCATGGGCATCTTCTCGGGCTCGGGCGTCGGCAAATCGGTGCTGCTTTCCATGCTCGCGCGCCACACGGCCTGCGACGTGGCGGTGATCGGTCTCATCGGCGAGCGCGGCCGCGAGGTGCAGGAGTTCTTGGCCGACGATCTGGGTCGGGAAGGATTAGCGCGCAGCGTGGTCGTGGTCGCGACCTCGGACGAATCGCCTTTGCGCCGCCGCCAGGCTGCCCATCTCACGCTTTCCGTCGCCGAATATTTCCGCGACCGCGGCGCGCAGGTGCTTGTGCCTCATGGACAGCGTCACGCGCTTTGCCATGGCCCAGCGCGAGATCGGGCTTTCCAGCGGCGAGCCGCCCACCGCCAAGAGCTACACGCCCACGGTCTTCACCGAGCTGCCGCGGCTTCTTGAGCGCGCAGGGCCGGGCGTGCCGGGAACCGGCGCCATTACGGGCCTCTTCACGGTGCTGGTCGAGGGCGACGACCACAACGAGCCCATCGCGGACGCCGTGCGCGGAATTCTTGGACGGCCACATCGTGCTCGACCGCGCCATCGCCGAGCGCGGGCGCTATCCGGCCGTCAACGTTCTGCGCTCGATCTCGCGCACCATGCCGGCCTGCAACACGCCCGAGGAGCAGGCGCTCATCGCGGAAGCCCGCCGGCACCTTGCGGTCTTCGAGGACGTGGCCGAGCTCGTGCGGCTCGGCGCCTACCGGCGCGGCACCGATGCCGGCATCGACGCCGCGGTTCACTACTACCCTCAAATCGAGCGTTTTCTCACTCAGGACAAGAGCGAGCGGACGAGCCTTGCGGACGGCTTCGCGACGATGCGGGAAATTCTTGCGAGCAAGCCTTCTTAATACCGAAGGATAAGGCGGATGAAGAAAAGGAGATCGAGCATGAAGTCGCGTCAGGCGCTGATCCGCCTGCACAAGTGGCAGGTCGACGATATCCGCCGCCGTCTCGGGGAGCTCGAGGTGATGCGCCGGGACTTCGAGGACAAGCGAACCGAGCTCGAGGCGACGCTCGCCGACGAGCGCCGCATCGGCGAAACCTCGCCCATCGGCGCCTATGCCTATCCGTCCTTCGCCAAGGCCATGACCGAGCGCCGCCAGAAGCTCGAGGAATCGATCAAGAACATCGAGCGCGAGATCGAGAGCACGAAGGCCGCGCTGGGCGATGCTTATCGCGAGCTCAAGAAGATCGAGGTGCTCGAGGAAAACAGCAAGAAAAAGCAACGCGCCGAGAAAACCCGCCGCGAGCAGGCCGAAGTCGACGACGTGGCGATCAAGGCCTATCAGCGCCGCGAGGCGACCACGTCCTCGTAAGCGGCCTCCGAGTCACTTTGAAAGTCGTCCTCACCCTTCGAGACGCCCGCCGGAGCTTGTCCTCGGGCGGCGCAAAGCGCCGGCCCGGGGGCGGGCTCCTCAGGGTGGAATCATTTGCATAGCCTCATGGTGAGGAGCGTCACTCTTCGCGACGCGTCTCGAACCATGAGGAATCATTTGGATAGCCTCATGGTGAGGAGCGTCACTCTTCGTGACGCGTCTCGAACCATGAGGCGGCCCAGTGGCGTTCTCAGACGCGCTTCAGAAGCGATTTGCATCCGAAGACGACGGCCGTGACGAACGCGAACGCAATGAATGCGGCCAGAAACGTCTGCATCTCGAGATGCAAGAACCCCTGCCACTTGCCGTTGACCGTGGCGTCGACCGGCGCGTCGTTGTCGACGACCGCCCGTACGATGGTCGCGATCTGATCGACGGCAAGCGCGGTCAACGTGATGTACACGATCTGTTCGGGGCGGCGCATGATGATGCCCGCCGCGGCCGCGATGGCAAGAAACTGCACGTGCGCGATCGACTGCAGCGCCGACGTGATGATCTGCTGAATGCCTTCCATGTCCCCACCTTTGCGCTTTCTGCGCTTTCTCCCGCGGGAGATCATAGCGGAAATCGGCGGGCGTGGCGACGCGGGGCGGGGCGCCCTAAAGCGCCCGGCCCGCGTGCAAGGCATGGGCAATGGCGATGATTCCGGCGCCAGCCTTGCTCTGGGGATAGCGGCCGAGCAGCGCGCTCTGGTGGCGGATCGATTCGGCGCACGCGGGTGTCCTCGGGCACGATGCCCGCGAGCGGCGGCGAAAAGCCGAGGAAATTCCGGCACGCCGTTTCCAGCGCCTGATAGGTGCGCTTGCCTTGGCTGTAGCTCGAGGCGCGATTGACCACGACGCGCAGATCCGCCGACGGGCGCGCGCAAGCGCATGACCTTGATGAAGGCGTAGGCGTCGGTGAGCGATGTCGGCTCGTCGGTGAGCACCACGAGCACCGCATGACCGGGGCCGTCGCCCGCGTCGTGGCCGGCGAAGGTCGTGACGGCCGAGATCGAGGCCGGCACCGAGATCGACGACGATGCGGTCATAGGCGCGCTCGAGCGCCACGAGACCCGCGGCCAGCGACGCAAGCTCGCCTTGGGCAAGCCCGGCAAGCGTGCCGGCGCCCGAGCGTCCGGGAAGCACGTCGAAGCCGCCGCGCGTCGCCGCGTTCCGTCCGCCGCCATAGGCCGAGACGGCCGCCTCGATCTTGATCTCGCGCGCCACGACCGCCGCGAGATCGGCGTGCGGCGTGAGGCCGAGCTGCACGTCGACATTGGCGAGCCCGAGATCGGCGTCGACCAGAAGCACTGCTTCGCCTTCCATGGCGAGCGCTTGGGCGAGCGTCACGGCAAACCACGTCTTGCCGACGCCGCCCTTGCCGGAGGCCACGGTCAAGCGGCGCGGGCCCGTGATGGGCGTGTTGCCCGCCATGCTGACCGGCCGGCCCGGCGATTTCGGGGTGCTCGCGATTGTCATTGCAGGCGCTGCTCCTTGATTGTTCTCGGCTGGTTCTGGCGTGTGGCGAAGGCGTCGCCGCAGCCGCCGCTCTGGGCGAGCAGGATGCGCGCCAGCGCGACGGGCTTGAGTGCATTGAGCGGTTCGGAGAGATAAGGCGAAAGGCTCACCTCGGCGATGCCGAGATGCGAAGCGTCCGCGGCGGCGAGAAGGCTGCCCAACCGCCGCGCCGCGTCGAGGCGCGTCATGATCATGCGGCGCGCACCGAGCGCCGCGAAGAGCTTGGCGTTGGCGGCCGCTTCCGCGCAATCGGCGCCGGCGGCTTGCACGAGCACGGGCTCGATCTCGCCCGCTTTGATGAAACGCGCGAGATCGTCGCGTTCGCCGATGGCGAGCACGTTGGTGCCCGGCGTATCGATGAAAATCGCCGTCGGCGCGTTCGTTTCGCGCTGCGCGGCGAGCCACGCGGACAAGGCTCCGGGCGTGGTCGGCGGTGTCGGGCGCGAGACCCATGCTGTCCAGGAGCTTTGCGAGCTGCTCGATCGCGCCCGAACGCAGTGTGTCCGTGGTGACGACGCGCACGGCGTGGCCCGCAAGCCGCGCGCGCGCGGCGAGCTTGGCCGTGGTCACGGTCTTGCCCACGCCCGGGCCGCCCACGAGCATGATGGGCACGGGCGGCAGAACCGGCAGCGGCCGGAAGCCGAACCGCGCGTCGAGCGCCTTTCCGAGCGAGAGAGCCGGGTCCGCTCGTCCATCTTGCCCGCGAGCTCGCTCAATGCCGCGGCAAGCTTTCCGCCAAGCCCGTGATAGGCGAGCGCGCGCTTCAAGACTTCGGATGTGTCCGCGGATCGGAGAACGGCAATGCTGTGGGCATGCGCGCCGTTGCCGTTCATGCCGGCGGGCTTGCGCGCCTGCTTGCGCGCATCCGTTGCGGCCGAAGCACCCGCAGCGCTCGCCAGCGCCTCTCTGCGCCGCGCCGCGCCTGCGAGCGACGACTCCGTTCCTTGGACGCGCGCGCGCTTTACCGTGGGCAAAGCTGCCTGCGCGGGCGGTGGCGGCGGCGGCGGCGGCGCAGCCTTCGGCGGCCGCGCGCACTTCGACGCCGCGCCCCCGCTTGCGCTCATGGGAATAGATAATGACGGCGTCCGGGCCCATCTCGGCGCGCACGCGGGCCATCGCCTCCTTCATGGTCGCCGCATGAATGTGCGCAGACGCATGGCCCCGCCCTCACACCTGGCCGAGGGTCTTGAGCTTCACCTGCGGGTGGATCTCGTTCTGCGACATGACGACGGTCTGCGGGCGGAAGCGCTCGATGATCGAGCGCACGTAAGGGCCGGATCATGGGGCTGGTGAGCAGCACGGCGAGCTCGCCCTGCAGCGGTCTGCGTCGAAGCGCGCGCGCACCGCGGTGATGAACTCCTGCAGCTGCGACGGCGCCATGGCGAGCTGCCGGTCCTCGCCCTGGCCGACCAGCGCTTCGGCGAAGGCGTGCTCCCAGTCGCGGCGACAAGCGTGACGAGCGGCAGCTCGCCGGCGGCGTCGAGATTGTTGTTGCAGATCTGGCGCGCCAGCCGCGCGCGCACGTGCTCGGTGATGCGCGTGGCATTGCTCGTGTGCGACACCGCCTCGGCGATGCCTTCGAGGATCGTCGGCAGATCGCGGATCGAGATGCGCTCCGCCAAGCAGCGCCTGCAGGATGCGCTGGATGCCGGTGACCGTGATCTGCGACGGGCACGAGGTCGTCGACGAGCTTCTTCTGCTCGGCCGGCAGATCGTCGAGCAGCTTCTTCGTCTCCGCGTAGGAGAGAAGCTCGGCCATGTTGTCCTTGAGAATCTCGGTGAGATGCGTGGTGAGCACGGTCGCGGGATCGACGACCGTGTAGCCGCGGAACGAGGCTTCCTCGCGCAGGCCGTCGTCGACCCAGGTGGCGGGCAGGCCGAAGGCGGGCTCGCGCATCGCTTCGCCCGGGCAGATCGATCGGCGTCGCCGCGCGGATCCATGACCAGCAGCTGGCCGGAGCGCAGCTCGCCCTGCCGGCCTCCATCTCCTTGACGCGGATGACGTAGTCTGTTCGAGCCGAGCTGCATGTTGTCGATGATGCGCACCGACGGCATGACGAAGCCCATCTCGCTGGCGAGCTGGCGGCGCAGCGCCTTGATCTGGTCGGTGAGGCGGTGGCCCTTGCATTGTCGTTGATCAGCGGCAGCAGGCCGTAGCCGAGTTCGACGCGCAAGATAGTCCATCGCCAGCGCGGTCGGCGATCGGCTCGTCGCGCGGGCGGCTTCGCTTCTTGGCGCTCTGCGCGCGCAGCGCTTCGGCGGCGCGCCGCTTCGCCGCGTGCGCCACACGCTCAGGCGAGCGCCGCCCATGGCGCCGCGAGAGGAGCAGGAAGAGCAGCGTCGGCATGCCGGGCAGGAACGCCATCACGGCCATCACGAGCGACGACATGCCGAGCGCCTGCGGGATAGCCGGAGAGCTGGCCGACCAGCGCCTTGTCGGCGGCGCCTTCGACGCCGGCCTTCGACACCAGCAGGCCGGCGGCGATCGAGACGATGCAGCGCGGGGATCTGCGTGACCAGGCCGTCGCCGACGGTGAGCAGCGTGTAGGTGTTGCCGGCGTCGGCGAAGGTCAGGCCTTGCTGCGCCGACGCCGATGATCATGCCGCCGATGATGTTGATGAAGATGATGAGCAGGCCGGCGATGGCGTCGCCGCGCACGAACTTCGAGGCGCCGTCCATGGCGCCGAAGAAGTTCGCTTCGTCCTCGAGCTGCTTGCGGCGCTCGCGCGCCTCGTTCTCGTCGATGAGGCCGGCGGAGAGATCGGCGTCGATCGCCATCTGCTTGCCGGGCATGGCGTCCAAGGTGAAGCGCGCGGCGACTTCGGCGATGCGGCCCGAGCCCTTGGTGATGACGACGAAGTTCACGATCACCAGGATCGCGAAGACGATGACGCCGATGACGAAATTGCCCTGCATCACGAAGTTGCCGAAGGCCTCGATGACGTGGCCGGCGGCGGCGGTGCCCTCGTGGCCGTGGGCGAGGATCAGGCGGGTCGAGGCGAGGTTGAGCGACAGGCGCAGCATCGTCGCGATCAGCAGCACGGTCGGGAAGGCGCTGAATTCGAGCGGGCGCTCGATGAACAGCGCCGTCATCAGGATCAGCACCGAGAAGGTGATCGAGATCGCCAGCAGCAAGTCGAGCAGCATCGGCGGCAGCGGCAGGATGCAGCACGACGATGATCGCCAGAATGCCGAGCGCCGAGCGCAGATATCGCCGCGCTTGAGATGCGCAAGACGCCGAACGCAGCTCGCCGTCTGAGCCGCGAGTGTCGGCATCGCTCGCTCGCACATCTGCAGATCGCGCAATGCCGGCGTCGCGTGCGCAGTCCCCTCGCGAAGGCTCGTGCGCCGATTCGACTCGCCTCGAGGGGAGGTCGAAGCGTCGACCGGATTCCCTCCTCGAGGAGCTTTCCCTCGAGGGGAGGGTGGGATGTTCAGTGACGCGACGCGCTGTGCTTCAAGCCGACTGCGCTGGCCTCGCCCGGCAGCGGCACGCGGACGCCTTCGTCGTGATACTGCTTGAGCTTGTTGCGCAGCGTGCGGATCGAGATGCCGAGAATGTTGGCGGCGTGGGTGCGGTTGCCGAGGCAGTGGTCGAGCGTTTCGAGAATGAGGTCGCGCTCGACATCGGCGACGGTGCGCCCGACGAGCCCGCGCGTGGCCGTTTGCGCCGCCGTCGTCGCTTGGGCGAGCGCGCCGCGGGCGATGACCACGGTCTCCTCGTCGACGCGCCGGCCGTCGGGCAAGCCGGATCGCCGCTTCGGCGATCTCGTCGCCCTGCGCCAGCAGCACGGCGCGGTGCATCGTGTTCTCGAGCTCGCGCACATTGCCGCGCCAGGCATGGTGCAGGAGCACGCGCGCTTGCGCCGTCCGGCGAGCGGGCGCACGGGCACGCCGTTGGCGTCGGCGTATTTGCGTCGCGAAGTGCTCGGCGAGCGCCAGGATGTCCGCCGGCCGCTCGCGCAGCGGCGGGATCTTGCAGATTGACGACGTTGAGGCGGTAGAGCAGGTCCTCGCGGAACGTGCCGCTCTTGCACGGCCTCGGCGAGATCGCGGTTCGAGGTCGCGATGATGCGGATGTTGACCTTGACCGGCTTGCCGCCGCCGACGCGGTCGATCTCGCGCTCCTGGAGCGCGCGCAGCAGCTTGGCCTGCAGGCGGCACGTCCATCTCGCTGATCTCGTCGAGCAGCAGCGTGCCGCCGTCGGCCTCCTCGAACTTGCCGATGCGCCGCGCGACGGCGCCGGTGAAGGCGCCCTTCTCGTGGCCGAACAGTTCGGACTCGAGCAGGTTCTCCGGAATCGCCGCGCAGTTGACCGAGATGAACGGCTTGTCGGCGCGGTTCGACTTCCGGTGGACGTAGCGGGCCAGCACTTCCTTGCCGGTGCCGCTTTCGCCGGTGATCAGGATCGAGGCTTCGGAGGGCGCGACCTGCTCGGCGAGCGCGATGACGCTGCGCCATCGCCGGGTCCTTGAAGATGAGCTCGCGGCCCGTCGTCGGCCACCGCGGCGAGCACGGCGGCGATCAGCTCGGGATCGGGCGGCAGGGGAATGTATTCCTTGGCGCCGCGCTTGAATCGCCTCGACCGCCGCGCGCGCGTCGGTGCCGATGCCGCAGGCGACGACCGGCACGTGGATGCGCTCGCTTTGCGAGCTGCGCGAATGAGCGGCCGATGTCCTCGCCGACATCGACCATGACGAGATCGGCGCCGCGCCCGCCGCGCAACGCCGCGAGCGCCGTGCTCGATGGTCGGCGCGTGCGCGACCTTGGCGCCGCGGTCGATGGCGATCTTGGTCGCGGCGCCGAGCTGGCCGTTCAGCTGTCCGATGATGAGCAAGACGCATGATCTATCTGTCAGGCTCTTTCAGGCTGCGACCGCCTTTGATGATTTCCGTCATGGTGACGCCGAGCCGGTCCTCGACCAGGACCACCTCGCCGCGCGCGACCAGGCGGTTGTTGACGTAGATGTCGATCGCCTCGCCGACCTTGCGGTCGAGCTCGACGCACGGCGCCGCGGCCGAGCTTCAAGAGCTGGCTCACTTCCATCTGCGCCTTGCCCAGGACCGCCGAGACGTTGACCGGCACGTCGAAGACGGCCTCGAGGTCGGACGCGCTGTGCGCGGCCTCTTCGGCTTCGGCTTGGTCCGCAATCGCGCCGGTCTTGTCGGCGGCCGGTTCTTGGCGGTTGCTCCTGGGTGAGCTCCTGAAGCTCCATTCCTTCGCCGCTCGACATCGTCTACTTCCCTCCGTCAACGGGCGTGGTGGTGCCAAGTGCTTCCTCGGGCGGCGACGGCCGATCCGAGACATCGGCATCGTTCATTCTTCGGCATGCAGATAAGTCCGTATGATCTCGTCCACGGCGTAGATCTGCGTGTCGAGATCGCGCTCGAGGCCGCCATCGGCCCATTCGATGCGTGCAGTTGCCGGCCGCGATCTGCGGCTCGCCGATGACGAGAACGCGGCCCGTAAAGCTCTGCTCCTTGCGACAAGTTTCGCGGCTTCGGCCTTGACGGCGTCGAGCGAGCCCGGCGTGGACGCGAATGACGATGTCGCGGCTCGCTGCGCTGCTCCTCGAGGCATTGCGCCGATCAAGGCCTCGATCTCGGTCTGCGAGCGCGCCTCGACCAGCGTGCTGCGGCGAGCTTGCGCGCGATGAGATAGCGCGAGCTTGATCGCCTCCGCGCGGGCCGGTCGCATGGCGTCGTCCAGCGCGCTCGACGAGCGCGCCGAGCTCGCGCGTTGACGCTCGACGAGCTGCGCGGCCGATCGCTTGGCGGCTTCGGCCTCGGCGGCCTTGGCGCCCTCGCGCGAACGCGTCCGCCTTGATCGCCTCGAGCTCGTCGGCTGCGACAGCGTGCGCTTGAGCGCGCACGCTCTTCTTGGCGCGCGTGCCGTCGTGGCCGAATTCGCGGTCGAATGTGAAGCGTTGTGCGGGTGACATGGGTTCTGTTCGCGCTCAGTAGATCGAGCTCGTCTTCGCCCTTGGCTTGCGGCGATCATGATCTCGCCCTTGGCGGCGAGGTCCTTGGCGATGTTCACCATGCTCATCTGCGCCTCGTCGACGTCCTTCAGGCGCACCGGGCCCATCGCCTCCATGTCCTCGCGCAGGATCTTGCCGGCGCGCTCGGACATGTTGGAGAAGAAGAGGTCGCGCAGCGTGTCGGAGGCGCCCTTGAGCGCGAGCGCCGAGCTTGTCCTTCTCGACGGCGCGCAGCAGCGTCTGGACGCTGCCGGGATCGAGCTTGCGCGAGATCCTCGAAGGTGAACATCAGCGCCTTGATGCGCTCGGCGGAGTCGCGGTTGCGCTCCTCGAGCGCGGTGATGAAGCGGCCTTCGGTCTGGCGGTCGAAATTGTTGAAGATCTCGGCCATCATCTCGTGGCGTCGCGCTTGGCGGTGCGCGCGAGGTTGGACATGAACTCGGTGCGCAGGGTCGTGCTCGACCTTGTCGAGAATGTCCTTCTGCACCGTCTCCATGCGCAGCATGCGCTGCACGACTTCGAGCGCGAATTCCTCGGGCAGCGCGCCCAGCACGCGCGCGGCGTGCTCGGGCTTGATCTTGGACAGCACGACCGCGACGGTCTGCGGATATTCGTTCTTGAGATAGTTCGCGAGCACGCTCTCGTTCACGTTGCCGAGCTTGTCCCACATGGTGCGGCCGGCGGGACCGCGGATTTCCTCCATGACCTGGCCGACGCGGTCGTTGGGCAGGAAGCGCGTGAGCAGGCGCTCGGTCGAACTCGTAGGAGCCCATCGAGCGAGCCGGTGGAGGACATCTGCGAGACGAACTCGACCAGCAAGCGTTCGACGAGCGTCGAGCTGACCGTGCCGAGATTGGACATGATCTGGGACAGCTCCTTGATCTCGTCCTCGTCCATCATGGACCACAGACGCTGGCCGTGCTCCTCGCCCAGGCGAGCAGCAGCACCGCGGCCTTTTCGGGGCCGCGAGAGCTGGCGGGGATCGTTCGCGCGCCACGGCTCGCTCAGTTCCCCTGGTGGAGCCAGGTGCGCACGATCGCCATGGCCTCGTCGGGATGCTTGCCCACGATTTCGCCGACCTTGCGGACCGAGCTTTCCTTCACTTGGCCTTCGATCTGCGCGATGTCGATCATCGAGCCCATGCCGGGCTGCGCCGGCGGGAAGGGCCAGCGGCGCCCCGCCATGGGCAAGAGCAGGCGGTGCGCTGCGCGCCGCCTGCGGCCGCGGGCGAAGCAAGCTGCGGCGCCTGGTGACCTGCAAGCTGCGGTGCCTGCGCCGGCAGGCCGCCGAGCGCGGGCTGCCATGGGATTGAGAAGGCGGGCGAGCGTCGGCCGCACGACGAAGAGCATGGTCAAGCAGCGCCACCAAGAGAAGGCCCACCGTCTCGCCGATGCGCATGTAGTCGGATCTTGCGCAGCCCGAGCAGGGGCTCCTTCTCCTCCGTCAGCTCCGGCATCTTGGGCTCGGCGAAGCGGAGATTGACGACGCTCACCTGATCGCCGCGCTTCTCGTCGAAGCCGATGGCCGAGCGCACGAGCGCCGCGATCTTGTCGAGCTCGTCTTGCGCGCGCGGCGTATAGGCGTCGCCGCCGTTGGCGTCGTTCGTGTAGTTGCCGTCGACCAGCACGGCGACCGACAGCCGCTTGATCCGGCCGGCCTCCGTGATCTCGGTCTTGGTGGTCTTGGAGATCTCGTAATTGACCGTCTCTTCCGTGCGGTTCGAGGCCTCCGACGGAGGTGTTGGTGGCCGCGTGTCGCTCTGCGGGCTGCTGCTTGATCGGGAAGATTTTGTGCGACCGAGGTGGCTTCGCTCGACTGGCCTTGGTTGTTGCTCGAATTCTCTTCGACCGTCTGCGTCGAGCGAACGACCTGGCCGTCGGGATCGTAGGTCTCGAAGTTCTGCGTCACGCGATTGAAGTCGATGTCGGCGGCGATTTGCACGCGCGCTTTGCCGGGGCCGACGACATGGGAGACGATGTCCTCGATCTCGGTGCGCATGCGCGCTTCATGAGCCGCAGTCCGTTCGTCGTAGGTGCCGGCGCCATGTCCGCTTGCGGATCGCCGCTGTCGCTGCTCGACGAGCAGCTCGCCTTGCGTGTCGACGATGGCGACGCGCTGCGGCTTCAAGCCTTCGACGGCGGCGGCGACGAGATTCTGGATCGCCTTGACCTGCTCGCGGCTCAGGCCGGCGCCTTTGGCGTGAATGACGATGGAGGCCGTAGGCTCCGTCGCGTCGCTGGCGAAGAGCTCGCGCTTGGGGATCACGAGATGCACGCGCGCCGAGGCCACGGTCTCGATCGCGCTGATGGTGCGCGCAAGCTCGCCCTCGAGCGCGCGCAGGCGGTTGAAGTTCTGCATGAAGCTCGTGGCGCCGAAAGCGTCCTGCTTGTCGAAGAGCTCGTAGCCGGCGCCGCGGCTCGAGGGCAGTCCCTCTTCGGCCATCGCCATGCGCAGGCGCAGCACGCGGTCCTCGGGCACGAGGATGAGCCCGCCATCGCCCTTGAGCTCGTAGGGCACGCCCATGGCTTCCAGCCGCGAGACGATGGCGCCCGCGTCCTCGACCGCGAGCGGGCCGAAGAGCGGCGCCATGGGCGGCTCGGACAGCCGCAGAATGACGAAGGCGAAAAAGCCGATGAGGGCCGCGCATATCCCGGCGAGCGCCGCAATGCGCGCCACGCCGAGGCGTTCTCACGAAATTCGTAAGCCCGTTCACCAAAGCTGCTCGTTCGCGTTAGCCGATTACGGGAACGCCCCGTGACCTAAACTCAGGGCCGGCGGCGAGGCTCCAGCGCGTACGCCGAGGCTAGGCAAAAATTACCCGGAGCCCTGTAAAAGTTGATTTAACGCGACAAGGAAAAATGCAAGTTCGCGCGCATCTGTGCCGAAATCGCGCACACGCATTGGACGCAACGTCCATTGTCGTCGCGTCAGTTAATGTCGCTTATTGACGATATTGCTGCAGACGTGTCGCGCGCAGGCCCGGCAAGCCGAAGCGCTCGATCGCGCGCTGCCAGGCCAGAAACTCTTCGACCGTGAGATTGTAGCGGCTGCAGGCATCCTCGAGACTGATCAAGCCGCCGCGTACGGCCGCCACGACCTCCGCCTTGCGGCGGATCACCCACCGCTTCGTGTTGGGGGGCGGCAGATCGGTCACGGTGAGCGGGCTGCCATCAGGCCCGATCACGTAATTGATCTTTCCGCGAGGCTCGGCACTCATCTCGGCGGAACTCCTAGGAACGCCACTCTGGTGCCAAGAATAAGGTTTCCCCTTTAAGAAAGGGCTAAGCGACACAGCGAAAACCCGCCTATTGCGGAAAGATTGTGTCAATTTTGAATAAAACTCCGGGCAATTCTGAGTAGAATTGCCCGGAGTAAAGTATTACCGGCGCGTCTGTATAAGCTCATTCAACATTTCATCTGCTGTCGTAATAATACGTGTTGCCGCTGAATAGGCGCGTTGCGTTGTAATAAGCCCCGTGAACTCCTCCGCGATGTCGACCGTCGAGCTTTCGAGCGAGGAGGCCGAGATCTTGCCCGCGCCCGCCGTCGCCCGGGATCTTGAGGTTGAAGGAGCCGCTGTCATTGGTGACCGAGATAGGCGTTGCCGTTCTCGGCCTGAAGGCCGGCGGGATTGATGAAGGTGGCGACGGGGATTTGGTAAATGCTTCCGTTGCACGCCGTTGTCGAACAGCGCCGTGACGAAGCCCTTTTCGTCCACGCGCACGCCGGCGAGCCCGCCGAACACCGCACCGTTCACTTGATAGGAGATGAGGTTCGAGGGGCTGTCGAATTGCGTGAAGCTCCCTGTCGTGCCGAGGCTGATGGCCACCGATTGCGCGCCGATGCCGAGGCTCGTGATCCCAGGCCACCTCGCCAGCGCCCGGTGCCGCACCCGAGGCCAGGAAGTCGACGTTGAGCAGCGACGGTGAAGTCGCCGCCATGTCCAAAAGACCGCTTGTCGTGAAAGCGATCGTGCCCATGGCGACCTGGCCGTCGATGAGGCCCGCACCCGTCGTGACATCGGCGGCGGCACGACATGGAGCTCGGCGTGCCACAGATTGGGCGTCGCGCTCTTGAGCAGGCTCAAGGTGAGCGTGCGGAAGCCGCCCTGGCAGTCGAAGATCTGGATCGAGCTTTCGAAATCCGGCGTCACTCCACCGGACGCCATGTTGGTCCCAGAGGCGGTGGGATCGTAGGTCGCCTCCTGGACCGAGACGGCCTGGCTTGCCTGCAGATTGGCGTTGAGCGTGACGTTGGTCGTGGGCTCGGCCGTGCCGCCGATCGACTCGAGATTGAGGCTCTGCAGCTGCGTGAGATCGGAGGGCGTTGCGGGCACGCTGCCGTCCGAGGCGACGGGCCAGCCCAAGAGATAATAGCCCGCGGCGTTGCGCAGGAAGCCGCTCGCGTCCTTCACGAACGAGCCCGCGCGCGTGTAGAGCACGGGCGTGTTGGCCGCGCTCGTCGTCGGCGCCGCCGAAGATGACGAAGAAGCCGTCGCCCGAGATGGCGAGATCGGTGGGCGATTCCGAGCCCAGGATCAGGCCCTGATTGTCCATGAGCAGCCGGTTGCCGGCACGCACGCCGCCGGGCGAGAAGGTCGACGAGCCCGCGCCCGTGACCAGCGTCGAGAAGCTCGACTGGTGGCGCTTGTAGCCCACCGTGTTCACGTTGGCGATGTTGTCGGAAATGATGCCGAGCGCGACCGAATTGGCCGAAAGCCCCGACACGCCGGCAAAGAGAGCACCATAGATGCTCATCGTTCAGCTCCTTTCGGCTTGGCGCGGGTGCTTTGCCGCCGCGCCGAAGCGTTGATGGGGAAGGGCGCGCCGTCCGCGCGCCGTGTCATGACAAGCCCGTTCAGCTCGAGGTCGTCCTGTCGCTGACCGAGAGAATGTCGCTCAACTTCACGGTGACGCCGTCGACGGCGAGCTCGGGCTCGTCGCCGGTCAAGACCACGCCCGTCACGATGCCCGTGATCCCGGTGACGACCGTGACCGGCGTGCCGCCCGCGGCGCTGGCGCTCATCTCGACGGTGTAGGCGCCGTCCGGCATGGGCTGGCCCATATTGTTGAGACCGTCCCACGTGAAGACGTGCTTGCCGATGCCGGTCTCGCCGCTGCGCGTCGCAACCACTTTTCCGGTCTGGTCCTTGATGAGGATGCTCGTCTCCTCCGCATTGCCGTCGAGCGCGTAGCTCCAGGAGGCATGGCCGTCCTTGAGCGCGGCGGTGTCGGTTTCAGCGGTGACTTCGCGGCCGATATAGCCGACGGCCGCGGCGCCGGCGCCCGCCTTTTGCAGCGCGATCAAGTTCTCGAGATTCTTGTTGGCGTGAATCTGCTGCTCGACGGACGAGAATTGAACGAGCTGTTGGGTGAACTCGCTCGAATCCATCGGCGACAGCGGGTCCTGATTTTTGAGCTGCGTCGTGAGCAAGATGAGAAACGTATTGAAATTGTCCGCAAGCGATGAGGCACCGGCGGCCGCGTTGCCGCTCAGGGCCGAGGCGGCCGGGGGCACAAGGGCGCTGCTCGAGATGGGATCGATGGCCATGGCGTGGTCTCTTTCAAGAATGCCGTGTGCGGTCCAAAGCTAAACCCGTAAGTCGACGCGTCCGGGCTCGAGGCTTGCCAGGAGCGGAATGCCGTAAGCCAACGCCTCCGCGGTCTCGTCTTCCGCATCGACCGCGGCGATCGACGGCGACGCTTCGTCCTGGTCGAAGACCTGGCGCCCGCCCCGGTCGCGCAAGCCGAAGGAGAGCGAGCCCGAGTCCATGGTGAGGCCCGCATCGCTGAGCGCGCGCTGGAGCACGCGCGCGTCGCGCTGCAGAAGCTCGAGCGTGTCGGGCCGGTCGGCGGTGAGCTGCGCGCTCACATGGCCGTCCGCGCGCAGGCTCATCTTGACGTCGATGCGTCCGAGCTCGGGCGGGTCGAGACGGATCTCGAAGCGGCTCACGCCGGCCTCGAGCTGGCGCACGATGGCGAGCGCGATGCGATCCTGCGGCAGCGCGGGTCCCTGCGCGCTTTGCGCCGCGCGCAGCACGATCACGGGCACCGCGGAATGAGCGCCTTGCGCCTGCGTGTAGGCGAGAGCTTGCGAAGGTGCTGCGCTGTCTAGGCTCGGCGCCTGCTCGTGGGGCGAGGCAAGATTGGCGTTGGACGCGGCGCGCGCCGTATTGCTCTGCAGGGCCATGTCGTCGGACGGCGCCGGTGCCGAGGCCTGAGGCGTCTTTTCGGCCGCGGGCTCTGGGGCGGCGTTGCGCGGACCGGCGCTCTGAGGCGCGGGAGGCGCCGCGCGCGGCGTCTCGGCAGGTTTCGGCTCGGACTTGTCCGCCTGGGCTGCGCTCTTCGTGCCGGAAGACGTGGGCTTCTCGCCGAGCAACGCGCCCGCGACGCCTGTGAGCGAGGCATTGACGATGGCTTCGCGCGTCGGCGCGGGCTTTGGTGCTTCGGTCGCGGCTGCGAGCGCTTCGGCTTTGGCGCTGGAAGCGAGATCGGCGCCAACTTGCGCCGCGGCTTCCGTTGCGACGGCATTTGCGGCCGGCGGCGCAGAGCCCGGCGCGGTGTTGCTTGCCGAAGCGGAGTCGCTCGTTGCGCTTGCTTGCGGCAGGCCGGGCGGCGGCGTCGGCGCTGCGAGCTTGGGCTGTGCGCTAGCAAGAAGCTCCGCATCTGCCGAGCGCGCTGTCATGGATGCGGCGCCGTCGGTGTCTTCCGCGCTCGGGCGGCTCGTCTCGGGCGATGCATTCGGCGCGAGCAAGGCCGGAAGTCCTTCGCTCGTTGCGGACGAGGACAAGAGGAGAAGAGATTGGGCAGCGGCGCCGTCGGCTTGCGCCTGTGCCTCTGTTTTCTCGGATGAGCCGGGTTGGACAGGCGTCTCTTTGTCCTTGGCGCTTTGCGAAATCGCGGGCGCGGGAAGGCCGTTCGCCTGCGCTTCACCGGCGTTCGACTTGAGCGAGGCGGCGAGCGCATCCGCGCTCGCGCTGGCATCGGCGCCGGCGAGCGCGAGCAGCGCGAGAAATCCGTCGGGGGCCGAGGCGCCCGCCTTGGCCTGACCGGCATGCGCGGCCTTCGGCGCGGTCGTGCCTGCTGACACGCCGACCAGAAGATTGAGAAGCTGCGCCGTCTCGGACATGGTGCCTCTGCGCGCAAGATTGCGCCGGAAGGCGTGAAGCAAGCCGCGCGCCACGCCGGGCGACGGCGCGAAGCTCTTGAATTCGAGCGCGAATTCGCGCGACGCACCGATCCTCGAGCGCGCGCGGTTTCGTTCGCGCCCGGCAAGTCTTGCCGCGCGCCAGGGCCAAAACTTCCGTTCGAGGCGCGCGCGGCGCGCCGAAAAAGTCGCGAAAATACGCGGCATTTCGGCGTCGCGGCCCTGGCACTTCACTTGCACGCAAGCTTTCGACTTGGTCTGTTCTTCGTCCGGCCAAGGCGGTTTTGCGAAGAGACGCGGGTACGCTCATGGCGGTCGGCTCGATTCTTTCCAACGCGCTTTCCGCGCTGCAGACCAATCAGACCGCGCTCGGCACCACTGCGTCGAATATCGCCAACGTCAACACGCCGGGCTACAAGCGGCGCATCATCGAGTTGCAGCCGGTCCAATACGGCTCGACCTCCGGCGGCGTGCAGATCGCCGAGATCAGGCGGGCGGCGGCGACGTTTCTCGCGCGCGAGTCGCTCAAGGTGACATCGTCCGCGGCGCGCTACGACGCCGAGGCGCAGATTCACGACAGCATTCAGGGCTTGTTCGGACGCCCGGATCAGAACAGCTCGCTCAGCGGGCGCATCGATCAGCTCTTTGCCGCGATCAGCGATCTGTCCATCGATCCCACCTCCACCATCCGCCGCCAATCGCTCTTGACCTCGCTCAGCGGCACGGCCGACATGTTCTCGAGCCTGTTCGACCACATCCAGTCGATCCGCTCCGATACCGAGCAGCAGGTCACTTCGACCATCACGACCATCAACGAGGCGCTGAAGCGCATCGACAATCTCAATCCGGAGATCCAGCGCGAGGTGTTGAGCGGCAACGATGCCGCCGGCTTGCGCGATCAGCGCGACCAGGCCGTGCGCGCTTTGGCCGAGCTCATGAACGTGCGCACGGCCGAGCAGGCGAACGGCAAGCTCTATGTCACGACGCAGGACGGCGTGCCGCTCGTCACCGAGCAGCTCTTTCAGCTCGATTACACGCCGCCGGGGCCCATCAGCTCGCAGACGATGTTCGCGCCCATCGTCATTCGCCGCCTCGATCCCAATACCGGCTCGCTCGTTCCGCAAGGCACGGCGCTCGAGCCGCATCTCGGCGACGGCAAGCTGCGCGGGCTCCTCAACATGCGGAGCCAGGTCTTGCCCGCTCTCGCCAAGGAGATCGGCGAGCTTGCCGGCCGTTTCGCCGACGCGCTCAACGCCGCGCACAACGAGAACGCGGCGAGCCCCGCCGCCAACGCGCTCACCGGCCGCAACACCGGGCTTCTCGGCACCGACGATTACGGATTCACGGGCAAGGCGACGTTCGTGGTCGCGGATTCGACGGGCGCGCTCGTGCGGCGCGTCGATGTGGACTTCGACGCCGGCACTTACAGCGTCAATGGCGCCGGGCCGGTGGCCTTCGGCGGCGCGACCGTGGACGACATGGTGGCGGCCATCAACACGGGCCTCGGCGCGGACGGCAATCTCGCTTTTGCCAATGGCGTGATGACGCTCAACGCGGCCCTGCCCGCGAACGGGGTGGCCGTGGTGCAGGACGCCGCCACCGCCAGCGACCGCGGCGGCCGGGGGTTCGCGCACTTCTTCGGTCTCAACGATCTCTTCCAGGCCTCGATGCCCTCGACCTTCGACACGGGGCTCAGCGCGGCCGACGCCCACGGCTTCACGCCCGGCCAGACTTTCGAGCTCGTGCTGCGCGGCCCGAACAGCCAGGTCGCCATCGATTACACCTATACGATCGGCGCCGGCACCATCGGCGACATCGTGAACGACCTCAACACCGCGGGCACCGGCCTCGGCGGCTATCTCACCTTCAGTCTCGACGCGAACGGACAACTCACCGCCACGCCCACGGCGGCCTTCCAGGGCTATCGCGTCGAAGTCGCGAACGACACGACCGCGCGCGGCGGCACGGCGCAGAGCTTCACGCAGCTTTTCGGCATCGGCGACAACGCGCAGATGGATCATGCACGCAATTTGAGCCTGCGCGCGAGCATCGCTTCGGATCCGTCGAAGCTCGCGCTGGCGCAGATCGACCTTTCGCCCGCGACCGCGCCGGGCGACATGGTGCTGGGCGCGGGCGACAATCGCGGCGCGCTCGCGCTCTCGGCCGTGCAAGACAATGCCATCAGCTTTTCGGCCGCCGGCGATCTCGGCAATCTGCAGGCGACGCTGTCGAGCTATGCCGGCACGGTGCTTTCGGACGCCGGACATCTCGCGGCGCAAGCCGACGCCTTGCGCGACGAGAACCAGTCCCTGCAAGCGGACATCAACGACCGCATGACCGCGATCGAGGGCGTCAATCTCGACGAAGAGCTCGCGAACATGATCCAGTATCAGCAGTCCTACAACGCCGCCGCGCGTCTCATTCAAGCCTCGAACGACCTTTTCCAGGCGCTGCTCAACGCCGTCTGACGCGTTTGGCCGGAGCTTTCCATGACCCGCATCGCGACCCTCTCCCAGCAGCAGACGCTCTTGAGCGAGCTCCTCAAGACCAATGCCCGCACCTTCCAGACCCAGCTCCAGGTGTCGACGGGAAAGGTCGGGCAGACCTACAAGGATCTGGCGAAGGATACGGGCGTCTTATTGTCGGCCAAGCGCGTCGAGACGCGCATCGCGCAATTCCAGAAGACGGTGACCGAGCTCGGCGGCCGGCTCGAAAATCAGAACGTTCAGCTGGAGCAGATCGCCTCCTCCGCGGGCCAGCTGCGCCAGAACGTGCTCGACGCCTTGAGCCTCAATTCCGGCTTGGGGCTGATGGAGGCCGTCGACGGCGTCTTCCGCCAAGCGCTCTCCGGGCTCAATGCCCAGGTCGACGGCAGCTATATTTTCGCGGGCTCGCGCGGCAACACTGCGCCGGTGAATATCTCGAGCCTCGCCGATCTTTCGGCAGCGCCTTCGGCGTCGACGATCTTCACCAACGATCAGCAGCGTCGAGGCGTCGAGATCGATACCGGCCAGACTCTCAACTACACCTTCCTCGCCGACGAGATCGGCGAGCCGCTCATGACGGCTTTGAAGAGCATCGCGGACTTCAATGCCGGCGTAGACGGCCCCTTCTCGGACCAGCTCACCCCGCAACAGCAAGCGTTCCTTCAGGGGATCTTGCCGACGCTCAAGACCGTGTCACAGGACTTGAACAACATCGTGGCGCGCAACGGCCAGTATCAGCAGCAGGTGGAAAGCGTCACCGAAGTCCACGAGCAGACGAGCGTGTTCATCAAGGGCTTCATCTCCGACATCGAAGATGTGGACATGGCCGACGCCGTGTCGCGCTTGAATCAGGATCAGGTGGCAAGCCAAGCCGCGACTTATATCCTGTCGCAATTGCAGACCATCTCGCTCCTCAATTTCCTGCCGGCGAAGTAAGTGCTTCTCTAAGAAACTCGCTTGGAAAGCCTCATGGTTCGAGACGCCACCCTTCGCCGCGCTTCGGGTGGCTCCTCACCATGAGGCAAACCAAGATGTCACCTCATCCTGAGGAGGCCGCAATGCGGCCGTCTCGAAGGATGAGGTGAAGTCTCCAACGGGCTCTACGCTGCGCCGCCCTGAGCGCTTTCCGTCGCGGTCGCCGCTTGCGCGCGGCGGCGGCGCACGATCCGCCACAGCCGCGACAAGAGATATCCCGCGAGCGCAATAAGCGGCAGCCAGGGAATGACGACGACGAGGAAGGTGAAGGCCGAGGCCGCGCTTTGCCCCAGCACGCGCGCGGCGTCGCGCCAGGCCTCGGCGAGCGGCGAGGAGACCACCGCAAGGCTTGCATGGGCGCTCAGAGCGACGTTCATGAGCTCCGTGTCCACGCGAATGTTCATGCCGCGCTGATCGGCCGTCATCGCTCGATGTTGCTCTGCACCTCCGACAGCTTTTCCTCGATCTGGATGAGGTCCGCCACCTTGGCGCCGCTTTGCTTGCTCAACACCAAGAGCCGTTCGCGATAATCCATCGCCTGGGCAAGCCTCCGGTCGTTGTCGGCGATGGCGTAGGTCAGATCTTCGGCATCGGTCGTGCGCTGGCGCAGCAAAGGCTCGCCTTCGCCCTCGCCCGGGAGCCGTGCGAAGAGAATTTTCTCGAAGGCCGCGATCTGGTCGTGGGGCAGGCGCACGTTGAGCGTCGCTTCCGGCGGCTGGCCGGTGTTCGGATCGCCGACATAGATCGAGGCGCGCACGAGGCTGCAGTTGAGCGCCGCCTCTTCGAGGCAGGCGTTGCGCGCGCGCTCGAAGCGCGGCGCAACCGTCGCGGCCGCCATTTCGAGCGCAAGGTCGTGACTGTAGGCGAGCTTCGGTTTTTCTGCCCGCATCTCGGCGGTGACGGTGATGTCTTGGACCCCCGCTGCGCCGGACGCCCGCTCCGCAGGAGGCGGCGCAGGCGCGCTCGCGCTTCGCTGCTCCCCCTCGTTGCATCCGGCAAGCGCGAAGATCGCGATGCATAAGAGAAGCGCGATGCGGACCATGACCGTTTCCCCCGCGAATTTGCTAGTTTCTTCGGATGATATCAGACTTCTCACGCCTTGAACGCGCGGTCGGCCGGCCTTATAGTCCCCGCCATGAACGAGCCATTGCCCAAGATCGAGGGACTTTCCGCCGGCGCGCGCGTCGTCGCCGCCATGTCGGGCGGCGTCGATTCCGCGCTTGCGGCTGCGCTCGCCAAGGAGCAGGGCTTCGACGTCGTGGGACGTCACGCTCCAGCTCTACGACCATGGCTTGGCGCGCGGGCGCAAGGGCGCCTGCTGCGCGGGCGAGGACATTCACGATGCGCGGCGCGTCGCCGAGCGGCTCGGCATCCCCCATTACGTGCTCGATTTCGAGGCGCGTTTTCGCGAAAGCGTGATGGCGGATTTCGCCGAGACTTATGCCAAGGGCGAGACGCCCGTGCCCTGCGTGCGCTGCAACGAGCGCGTGAAGTTCCGCGATCTCGTTGGAGTTGCGCGCGAGCTCGGCGCCGAGGCGCTCGTCACCGGCCATTATGCGCGCAGCATCGCGGGCGCGGAGGGGCCGGAGCTCCACGCGGCGCGCGACGCGACGCGCGACCAGAGCTATTTCCTCTTCGCCACGACGCCGGCGCAGCTTTCCACTTTGCGCTTTCCCCTGGGCGACATGACGAAGCGCGCCGTGCGCGCGGCCGCCGAGGCGCGCGCATTGCCGGTGGCGCAGAAGCCCGACAGCCAGGACATCTGCTTCGTGCCGGAAGGACGCTATGCGGCGGTGGTCGAGCGCCTGAAGCCCGGCGCCGCCGAGCCCGGCGCGATCGTCGATCTCGAAGGCCGCGTGCTGGGAACGCATCCCGGCGTTATTCACTTCACGGTAGGCCAGCGGCGCGGGCTCGGGCTCTCGGGCGGCGCGCCGCTCTTCGTCGTCGCGCTCGACGCCGCGACGCGGCGCGTCATCGTCGGCCCGCGCGAGGCGCTCATCTGCCGCGGGCTCGCCTTGCGCGAGGTGAATTTCCTTGGGCACGCAGCGCTTCGCGCGCGCGCGGAGGCCGAAGGCATTCCGGTCGCGGTGAAGGTGCGCTCCACGCGCCCGCCCAAGCCCGCGCATCTTGTCTTGCGGGACGACGGCACAGCGCAGGTCGAGATCGCCGACGGCGAGGAGGGTGTGGCACCCGGCCAGGCTTGCGTCTTCTACGAGCGCTCCGGCACGCGCGGCTTCGATGATGCACGCGCCGGAACGCGCGTGCTGGGCGGCGGCTTCATCGCCAAGACCGACGCCGCGCGCTTGCGGGCAGAGGCCGTCGCCGCCGCCTGAGGGAGCGGGCCCCGTTCCTTGACAGGCCGGAAGGGGGTCTCCTAAATCCCGGCCTCCGGTCTCATATCTCTTGCGTGGCGGGATAGCTCAGCCGGTAGAGCAGAGGAATCATAATCCTTTGGTCGGGGGTTCGAATCCCTCTCCCGCTACCAACACTCACATTCGCATTGCACTTGAAGCTCGATCTACCGCAATCAGAGAACGACGCCTGCGCGAAGACGGGCTTCGGCGAACAAGAGCGAGGGAGGCGTCGATGACGGGGAAAAGAGCTGCGCAGACGACGGTGCGGGACGCGGTGCTCGATCTGCTCCGCGCCTTCCGCATGACCACGATCTTCGGCAATCCCGGCTCGACCGAGTTGCCGATGTTCCGCGATTTTCCCGCAAGACTTCCGCTACGTGCTGGGCCTGCAGGAATCGATCGTGCTCGGCATGGCCGACGGCTTCGCGCAGGCCAATCGCAACGCAGCCTTCGTCAATCTGCACTCGGCGGTGGGCGTCGGCCATGCGCGCGGGCAATCTCTTCACCGCCTACAGAAACCAGACGCCGCTCGTCGTCACCGCGGGCCAGCAAGCGCGCTCGATCCTGCCGCTCGAGCCCTTTCTCTTCGCCCAGAACGCGCCCGAGTTTCCGAAGCCCTACGTCAAGTGGAGCAACGAGCCCGCCCGCGCCGAAGATGTGCCGGCCGCCATCGCGCGCGCCTATTACACGGCGATGCAGCCGCCGCGCGGGCCCTGCTTCGTGTCGATCCCGATCGACGATTGGGATCGTGCCTGCGAGCCCGTCGAAGCGCGCCAGGTGAGCCGCACGCTGCGCGGCGATGCCGGAATGCTCGCCGCGGTCGCCGATGCGCTCGCCAAGGCGGAAAAGCCCGCGTTCGTCGTCGGCGCCGCGCTGGCGCGGGACGACGCCTGGGACGAGGTGATCGCGCTCGCCGAGCGCCACGAGGCGCCGGTGTGGGCGAGCCCGATGTCGGCGCGCAACAGCTTCCCCGAAGATCATCGCCTGTTCGCGGGCTTTCTCGTCGCGGCGCGCGAGCCCATCGTGGAAAGCCTCAAGGGCCACGATCTCATCCTCGTGCTCGGCGCGCCCGCCTTCACCTATCACGTCGAAGGCTTCGGCCCCTTCGTTCCCGAAGGTGCAACGCTCTTCCAGCTCATCGACGATCCGGCGATGGCGGCCTGGGCGCCCGTCGGCAGCGCCGTGGTGACGAGCCTGAAAGCGGGGATCGCGGATCTGCTCGAAGGGCCGCAGCCTCGCAAGCGCGCGACGCTTTCCGTCACGCCGCCGCGCGCCCCGTCTTTCGCGGAACGCCGTTCACCGACGGCTATCTCATGCAGCAGATCGCGGCGTTACGGCCCAAGGACAGCATCATCGTCGAGGAAGCGCCGAGCAGCCGCGGGCCGATGCACGATTATCTGCCGATCCTCAAGCGCGACACCTTCTACACCTGCGCGAGCGGCGGGCTCGGCCATGGCTTGCCCGCGGCGATCGGCGTCGCGCTGGCGCGTCCGAAGGAAAAAGTGATCGCCGTGCTCGGCGACGGCTCGAGCATGTATGCGATCCAAGGACTTTGGACCGCGGCCCAGCTCGGGCTTCCCATCACCTTCATCATCGTCAACAACAAGCGCTACGAGGCACTCGTCCAGTTCGGCCACCGCTTCGGGCTGCAGCGCTCGGTGGGAACCGATCTCTCGGGCATCGATTTCTGCGCGCTCGCGCGCGGACAAGGGCTGTCGGCAAGCTTCGTCGATAAGCCCGAAGCGCTCGACGGCGCGCTCAAGACGGCTTTCAGCGCGGCCGGACCGACGCTGGTCGAAGTCGTCGTCGACTGAGGCGGCTACCAGAAAGATATGCCCGCGCGCAGCCTCACTTTCGTGAACAAAGGCGGCGGGCTCGCGCCGGCATCGAAAGCGACGCGGATGACTTGCGCGCGATCGACGGGCTTGAAGGCCTGCTGGAACTCGGACGGCAGGCTCGCGGCGATGGGCTCGATGCGGATGACTTTTCCCCGCAGCGCGCGCAGGCCCCAGCGGATCGTCACCGGATCGTCCACCGCGACCTGGTAGAGCGCCCCGCTCGGCAGATAGGCGAGCACATAGCGCGCGTCGCTGTAGATCTCCATGAGCGGCTGGCCCGGCTGAAACACCGAGCCCGGCACCGCATGAAGACGGCCGACAATGCCGCTGATGGGCGCCAGGACATTGCCGTTGGCGTAGAGCCTTCTGAGATCGGCGACCGCGGCCTCGGCCTGCTTGACGGCGGGATCGAGAAACGAAAGCTCGGCCGCCGTCGCGTCGCGCTCCACCTCGAGGGATGCCATGTCGTAACGGCTTCGATATTGCGCGTCGACCGCGGCCGTCCGGAAATCGAGAGGAAGGATCTTCTGGTCGGCGAGCGACCTGATCGTCTTTTGCGCGTCGGATGCGGACTTGCTGCGTTCGGTGGCGAGATAGAGAACGGCATCGATGATCTCCGCGCGGGTTTTGAGGTCGAAGATTTTGGAGCGCAGATTGACCACCTCGACGGTATTGCGCGCGATGCCTTCGACCACGCCGTGGGAGCTCACCGTGCCCACGAGCTTGCCCTGCTCGACGGCGTCGCCCTCGTGCACGCTCAAGCTTCGCACCGTGCCCACGAACTCGGCGGATACCGTCACGGAGGGCGCGAGCACGATCCCGTCGGAGCGCAGGAAGAAAAAGCCGCCGAACAGAAGATCGCCCACCCACAGCGCAAGCACGCCGAGCACGCCGAGATAGAGCCAGCGCGACAGCGCGGTCCGGCGCGGACGAAGCTCGTTCGTCAGCCTGTCGGGCCGCGCGCGCGACTGCAGCTTCTTCATCAGAACCACTCAACCTGATCCATGACGCGGCGTGGCACATAGGGATCGCGGTAGGAGCGCCGGAACACGAGCTCGTCCACGAACGCGATGAGGCGAACCAGGCGCATAACGGCGAAGTTCATGAGCGAATAGAAGGGCACATAGGGCAAGAAGCGCGAGCGCGTCCGCGTCGCGCTCGAGAATTGCGGCCGCGACGAGCATCGCAGCGCTGAGGCCGAAATAGATGCTCATGGTGGCGACGAGAAGCACCCAGCCGAAGCTGCCGAAGGTGAGAAACAGCCAGAACAGGTAGACGATCATCGCGACGCTGAGCAGCGCCTCGAAGAGAAAGACGTCCGCCAGGATGAGCGTCATCCCGAGCGTGAAGTTGGCGTAGTGCGGATCGAGCGCGCGGCGGTATTTGCGTCCCCAAATCGTGATGACGCCCCGGTCCCAGCGCAGACGCTGGTGCACCAAGGCCGAGAAGGTCTCGGGCGCGTCGGTGCTCGCGCGCGCCTCATGGGCGAAAGCGATGCGCCATCCCGCCCAAATGAGCTTCAAGGTGAGATCGGCATCCTCGCCCACCTCGACGTCGTAGCCGCCGACCGCGTGCAAAGCCTCGCGCCGGAAGGCGCCGAACGCGCCCGAGACGATGGAGAGCACGCCCAAGACGTCGCTCACGCGCCGGCCAAGGGAAATCGAGATGAGATATTCGATCGCCTGGAAGCGCGTCACCATGCTCACGAAGGGATTGCGCAGACGTCAGATTGCCGCACACCGCGCCGATCTCCGGATTCTCGAAGGGCTCGAGCAGGCGCTCGAAAGCGTCGCGATCGAAGCTCGTGTCGACATCGGCGATGATCACGATGTCGTTCTTGCAGTGCCTGAGACCCAGATTGACGGCGGCGCTCTTGCCGCCGCGGAGCCCCAAGGACAGCGCGACGTCGATGGCCCCGCGCCGGCGCAGATCGGCCATGACGCGCGCCATCTCGTCGCTCGAGCCGTCGTCGATGACGATGATCTCGCCGCGCGCGGCGTCCATGATGGTCTGCTCGCGTATGGAGGCGATGCACCTGCGCAGAGCCTCTGCTTCGTTGTGCCCGCCGATTACGACGCTGAAGCTGAGGGGCTTCCCGGAAATCGGTTCGGGGCTCGCGTCGCGCCGCAGGCAGGAGCCGGCGCGCAAGCGGGGTGGTGAGAATGATCAGGCTTCCCACCGCATAGCGCGGCAAGTCGAAAAGCAACGTGTACCAGAAGAGGCGCACGAGACTTTCGAGATCGAGCTGTCTCAAGAGGCCCACGGCCTCGAGCCCCGTGGCGACCGGGTCGGCGCCCGTCACCTCTGCGCCTCGATGAGCTGCGCCGCGTCCTCGGCGGAGCGCACGTCCGCAGCTGAGTTCCACGGGCGCCGCGATGGATTGGCTGATTTTCGACTTGACCCGCGCGAGCGCCAGCGCGGTGCGCTCGGGATCGGTCTCCGGAAAGGCCACGAGAATGGCCTTGCCCTGGGTGATGGTGAAAAAATCGGTCTCGCGCAAGTTCTCCGCCATCAGATCCGCAACGAAGCGATAAGCCGCACTCGCGCCCGCGACGCCGAGCTCTGTTCGCACTTCGTCTTCGTTGGAGATTTGGATCAAGGCAACGGAGATCGGGCGCTTGTAGCGCTTGGCGACCCGGAGCTGCTCGCCCATGAGCAGCGCAAAGTCGGTGCCCGCATAGGCGCGCGGTTCGCGCTTCATGATGCGCGCGAGATCGAGATTGGGCAGATGGCCTTCGAGCACCGCGGCGCTGCCCTGGTCGGTCAAATCGTAGGAGAACCAGTCGATCGTCTCCGCGGCGTCGGCATTCGTCGTTTGCGCGCAATCGAGGCACTGAAAGACGGGCTTGGGGCTCGTGCATGTTTGCGGCGCAGCTCTCGCAGCGAATCGCCACGCCCGGCTTGTCGTAATCGACGCCGAAATGTTTCAGCACGCGGCGGCATTTCGGGCAGACGAGATCGCGCTGGACGACGAACTCGCTTTCGCGCGTCTGGTAGCCGCAGCGATAGTGATGGATCAGGACTTCCTGGTTGAGCGCGCCGCTGCCGCATTTGACGCAAGCTTCGAAGGCGCAAAGCCTGGACGAGCCGCAGGCTTTGCAGAGATGCGCGCGCGCGAAAAATCTCGGGTTCAAGAGGTTCAGGTTGGCGAGAAACGCGAGGGTGGCGCGCAGATCGGCGGCGCCGAGCCCGAAGCGCTTGAGGAGCAGCGGGTAATAGACCGTGGCGCGGGCTTCGCTCGTGCGCTTGGCCTCGATGGGCTTGTCGCGCGAATAGGCGAGCGCGAGCACCGAAAGCTCGATCGTGTCGGGGCTCGTCTTGAGCTCGGCGAGGGGCAAGTTCGCGAGGCGGCGCCAGATGCGCTGGCACTCGCCGAGCGCGGCCTGCACGTTCTCCCGTGTCAGCGCCTCGGCGCTGAAATCCGCGGACAGTCCTTTGTTGACGCCGAAGTCGACGATCGGCACGAGCGCGTGCCGGCCTTCGGCGAGCGCGCGCCAGGTCGCCTCGTCGATCGGCTCCGAAATGACGATGGCGTCGCACGCCGTCCGCGGATCGGTGGAGAAAGCCACGCCCTCGGACGACGGCGCGCGCGGTATGTCGGGACCGAGCACGAGCACCGTCTGCTGTTGGCGATCGGTTGGCGAATTGGCGTCTGCAACCATTGATTTGCCATTGGCAGTTTCTCTAACGCTGCGATTGTGGAGCCGGCGCGTTTACAAATGATTAGCCCTGACGGCTGGTAAATACGGGCGGCGGCTGCCGGGAAACCCCCGGCAGCCGCAGATAACCGTCTCAATACAATTGGTTAGAGGTAGAGCCCCGCCGTCCCGTGCGCTCCCGACGGCGGGCTCTGCCTCACTGGTTCGGCACCTCGATGAAGGGCACGGCCGAGCCCGGCAGCATGGTGGTGGGCAGGACACCGTTCCATTTCTCGGCGGCCACGAGCTCGACGAGCTTCGGGTTGTCGCGCAGCGCCTCGCCGCGGGCGCGAATGGCGGAAGCCTCGGCCTGGCCCCTGAGCGTCAGCGATTGCGCCTCGGCGGTTGCTTGGATCACCTTGATGTCGGCCTGAAGCTGCTCGCGCTCCTTGTTCTGGCGGAACCTCTCGACTTCGACCTGCGCCAGCATGCGCTGCTCGACCGACTTTTCGTATTCCTCCGAGAAGGTGATGTCCTTGATCTGAACGCCCTCGACATAGACGGGACCGACAACGAGACGGCGCACCGCGTTCTCGACTTCGGCGTTGAGCTTCGTGCGATCCTGAATGGCCGTCACCGCATTGAAACGCCCAAAGGTGGTTTTGATGGCTTCGAGCGCGCGCGGCGCGATGAGCGCGGCCGTCAGGCTCTCGATTTCGCGATAGGTCGTGTAGAAGGCGCGCAAGGACGCGTCGTCGGCCAGCACGCGATAGGCGACGTTGACTTGCAGCTTCGCCGGCTGCTGATCCTTGGAATAGGTCTCCATCGGCTCGTTCGCATCCCAGCTCAGCCATTGCACGCGTGTGCTCACCGTGTGGACGGTTTGCGCGAGCGGCACCTTGAAGTGCAAGCCGGCGCCCTTGACGGCGCTGATGGAGCCGAAGGTGAGCACGACGGCCTTCTCGCCGGCATCGACCGTGTACCAACTTCCGGAAACAAGCATGAGCAAGAAGACGCCAACAATGCCAACGACAATGAGGTTTCTGATGCCACTCACGGTGATGCCCTCCTATTATTCCCGCGCAGGTCCTGCGCCTGACCCCGCTTCGCCAAAGCAAAGCTTTGGCTTTGCGGCGGCGAGCGAAGCGGTGGCGAGAATAGCAAATACCCGCCCCGCAGGCTTCGGGCGTCGATCGGCGGCAAGCGCGCGGGCTCACGGCATGGTTCGGTGCCGCGCTATAGTACGCCGATGCGCGAGCCGTCCCACTTGCCCCGCGTCGGCGTCGGCGCCGTGATCTGGCGCGGGCGCGAGGTTTTGCTCGTGCGCCGCAAGAAGGAGCCGCGCCAGGGCGAATGGAGCCTGCCCGGCGGCGCGCAGGAAGTGGGCGAGACGGTGATGGAGGCGCTGTTGCGCGAGGTGCGCGAGGAGACCGGGCTCACCATCGCCGTGCTCGGCCTGGTCGACGTCGTGGACGCCATGTTCCGCGATCCCAAGGGCGCCATGAGCCATCACTTCACGCTCATCGATTTCTCGGCGCGGCCCATCGCGGGCGAGGCGAAGGCGGGCGACGACGCAGCCGAGCTGCGCTGGGTCGCGCTCGACGACCTGCCGCGCTACCGGCTGTGGTCGGAGACGAGCCGCATCATCGAGAAAAGCGCACGCCTGCACGGGCCCCTTTCGGGCTGACCTCGCCTCATGGTTCGAGACGCCACCCTTGCTGCGCTTCGCGTGGCTCCTCACCATGAGGCAAGTAGACTATGAAACCTCATCCTGAGGTGCGAGCGCCCTTCGACCGCCACCCTCATCCTGAGGGCTCGGAGCGTCAGCTCCGAGCGTCTCGAAGGATGAGGGTGGCCTCAGCCGAGACTCCCCCTCTGGAGGATGAACCGAGCTCTTACGGAAAGCGCTACAGCGGCACTTCGATGAGGCGCGGGCCGCGCCCGCCCGCGCGCATCGCCGCGCCGAATTGGTCCGAAAAATTTTCCGCGCTCTCGACGCGCGAGGCTTCGACGCCCAAGCCTTGCGCGATCTTGACCCAGTCGAGGGCGGGCCGCGCGAGATCGAAGAGTTGCGGCGCCTTGCCGCTCACGCTCTCCATGCCGAGCCGCATGAACTCGTAATTGAGAATGAGATAGGAGCGGTTGGCGAAGATGACGGTGGTGACGTCGAGATTCTCGCGCGCCATGGTCCACAGCGCCTGCACGGCGCTCACCGCGCCGCCATCGCCATGCAGGCACACGACTTTGCGCGACGGACAGGCAACCGCGCAGCCTACGGCGAGCGATAATCCTGCGCCCACCGCGCCGCCGGTGACCTGCAAACTGTCGTGGGGCGCGGCGCCCGCGGTGAGTTGCTGGGCCGCGAAGCCCGAGGTCACGCCTTCGTCGACGATGATCGCCTCTTCCGGCAGATAGGCGGCGACGCCTGCGCCGACCGTGGACGGATCGAGTTTTCCGCGCGGGCTGGGCGTGCGCGCCGCGGGCTGGCGAAGCCCTGGCTCTCTCGGCGCGCGCAGCGCCTCGGCGAGCGCAAGAAGCGCGCTCGTCGCATCTTCCTCGGGCGCTGCGAGAAGCGTGATGCGCGTCGCGGACGATACGGGCGTGCTCGCCTGTCCGGGATAGGCGAAGAAGTTGACGGGCGGCTTTGCGCCCGCGAGCACGAGGCAATCGACGCCGTTAAGCGCTTTGGCCGCCTCCTCGGGAAAATAGGGCAGGCGCTGCACGGCGACCGCGCCCGCGCCGCGGCGCATGCGCGCGTAAAACATCGGGCACATGAGCACGGCGCCGGTCGCGGCGGCGATGCGGCCCGCGGCTTCAAGCGCCGCCCCGCGCAAGGCAAAGCCCGTCCAGGAACAAGACGCTCTTGCGCGCATCCTTCAGCGCCTCGGCCGCTTCTTGCACGCGCGCTTCGGGCACGGCTTCCACTTTGGGCAGACGCAAGGGCGCCACGGGCAGCGCACCCTCATCCCATGCGGCGTCCGAGGGACAGATCAGCGTCGACACGCCGCCCGGCGGCGCGAGCGCTTCGGCCACGGTCTTGGCGCCGTCGAGCGCCAGCGTGCGCGCGCTCTCGGCGATCTTGACGTGGCGCGAGACGGTGCGGGCAAGCGCTGCGATATCCATCACATTCGGCCCGTCATACGGCAGATGCGCGCGCGGATGCTCGCCCACCAGCGTCACGACGGGGCTCATCGCGCGCCGCGCGCCGTGCAAGCCGGTGAGACCGTTGGCAAGCCCGATGCCCAAATGCAGGAGCGCGAGCGCGGGCTTGTCGCGCATGCGGCCATAGCCGTCGGCGGCGCCCGAGACGACGTTTTCGTGCAGACCTAAGATCGCGCGCACGCCCGGAACGCGGTCGAGCGCCGCGACCAGATGCATCTCGGAGGTGCCGGGATTGGCTGAAGCAAACCTCGACGCCGCAATCGACGAGGGTCCGGATCAGGCTCTCGGCGCCGTTCATTGTGCCTCTTTCATTGCGAGCAGCGGTCATCCTAACGCCGCCGCGTGAACGAGACCAGCCGCGCTCACGTCAGCGCCGCGATGAGGACGCCCACGCCGAGAAGCGCGATCACCGCGCCCGTGATGTGGTTGACGCGGGCAAGCCAGTGCTCGCCGATCTGACCGTGGAACATTTCGACCACGATGGCGAGGATGAGCCACCACAAGGCCGAGCCGGAGAACACCGCGGCCGTCACGAGCCCGGAATGGCTGACATCGGGCGTGAGGCCCAGCCGGTCGCCTAAGCTCGCGAAGATGGCCGTGAACGCGATGAGCGTCGCGGGATTGGTGATGGTGAGCAGAAAAGTCGCGACCATGGTGTGCGGCAAGTCATCGGTGGTGCGCATTGACCAGCGCGGGCGCCGACGTTCTGCCGCGCGCGCGGGATCGGCGAAGTAGGTGTAGATGCCGAGAGCAAGCAGGAATGCACCGCCGAGATATTGCAGCGTGTGCTCCGAGCGCACGAAGAGATCGGCAAGCGCCGAATGGCCGTAGGTCGCGAGCAGCGCGAAGAGACCGTCGCCCGCCGCCGCCCCGAGCCCCGAGAGAAAGCCATTGAGTGGGCCCGCGCTCACGGTTCGGCGGATGCAAAGGAGATTGACGCCGCCGATGGGCGCCGCGGTGATGAGCCCGATGACGATGCCCACGCCGATGAGAACGATCGAGTCCGGCATCGCGCTCAGGCGCTACGCTTGCGATGTCGACGACGATGCGGCCGCGCACGCGGCCCGCGAGAATTTCGGGGGCGAGCGCCGGCACCTCGGCGAGTCCGACATGACGCGTCAACTTGGCGAGCTTCTTCTTGTCGAGATCGCGCGCGAGCCGCGTCCAGGCTTCGATGCGCCGCGGGCGCGGCTCGTAGACGGACTCGATGCCGGCGAGCGTGACGCCGCGCAGAATGAACGGCGCCACCGTCGTGGGCAATTCCATGCCGCCGGCCAGCCCGCACGCCGCCACCGCGCCACGCGTCTGGATGGCGGAGAGCACATTGGCGAGCATGCGCCCGCCCACGACATCGAGCGCGCCCGCCCAACGCTGCTTGGCAAGCGGCTTCACGTCCCCCAAGAGCTCCTCCCGGCCGATGATCTCGGCAGCGCCCAAGGCTTTCAAATAGCCTTCTTCCTGCGGCCGCCCGGTCGCGGCCTGCACGGTATAGCCGAGCTTTGACAGCAGTGCGACCGCAATGCTGCCAACGCCGCCCGCAGCACCCGTCACCAGCACGGGGCCGCGGTCCGGCGTCACGTCATGATCCTCGAGCGCCAATACGCCCAACATGGCCGTGTAGCCCGCGGTGCCGATCGCCATGGCCTCGGCGGTGCTGAAGGCCGATGGGCAGGGCACGAGCCACTCGCTCTTCACGCGCGCGAGCTCCGCATAACCGCCGTAATGCGTCTCGCTCAAGCCCCAGCCGTTGACAATCACGCGCTCGCCCGGGCGCCATTCGCCGCCCTCAGCGCTTTCCACCGTGCCGGCGAGATCGACGCCGCCGATCATCGGGAAGCGCCGCACGACCGGCGAGCGGCCGGTGAGCGCGAGCCCGTCCTTGTAGTTAAGCGTCGAATGCTCGACCCGGACCACCACGTCGCCTTCCATCAGCGCGTCGCGCGAAAGCTCTTCGAGCGCCACGCTTTGGCTCTCGCCTTGTTTGCGAATCATCAATGCGGTGAAGCGTTCCATGACGGGTCCGGGCAGACGGCAGACAGAATGGGTTAACTCGGTTGCGGTTAGAATAAAGCTTTCCACTTGACCGGCGGCTTCACGCGGTGGAGCCTTGTCCGTGTACGAAGGAGTAGCGGCGGAAAGGAGCGGCCGGAAGTCTTCGGTGTCGACGAGGGTGAAGCATGCGTAACGTGCACTTGCTCGAACGGGGTTACCGGCTGACCACGGCCGAAATCCTTTACCACTTACCCGACCATCCCAGGCTGTTGCAAAGCTTCATCTGGCAGGCCGTCGATCTCGCCCCGCGCTATCCCGTGCTCATGCGCTTCTTGTCCTTCTGGCAAACCAATCTGGATGGCAAGCTCCATTCGGTGCGCGTGGGCACGGCGGGCATCATTCCCGCAAGCGAGCTCCGCTACGCCGACCTCGAGCTGACCCTCAACTAGAGCAAGATGATTTTAGGTCGGAGCGCCCGGCCTCATCCTTCGAGACGCCCTTGCCCCTCATCCTGAGGGCTCGGCGCGCAAGCGCCGAGCCTCTCGAAGGATGAGGGGCAGGGCTCCTCAGGATGAGGCCTCTTTGAATTCAGCCTAAAATCATCACGCTCTAGGTTTTCAGGCGAGAGTCTCCTCGAAGCGGATCGGTTGGCCTGCGGCGGGCGCCGTGATCGTGTCCTCCCACATCGCGACCGTGCCGGCGATGATCGTCCCCGTGGGCCAGCCTTGCACCTTCATGCCCGCAAAGGGCGTCCAGCCGCATTTCGAGGCGATCCAAGAGTCTTCGATGACGCGCCTTTTCTTGAGATCGACCACCGTCAGATCGGCGTCGTAGCCCACGGCGAGCCCGCCCTTGCCCGCGATGCCGAAGACGCGCTTGGGCCCATGGGATGTGAGATCGACGAGGCGCTCGAGCGTCAGCCGGCCCGCATTCACATGGTCGAGCATGACGGGCATGAGCGTCTGCACGCCCGGCATGCCGGAGGGCGTCTCGGGATAGGTCGCGGCCTTTTCGTCGCGCGTATGCGGCGCATGATCCGTACCAAGAACATCGACCACGCCTTGGCGCAGCGCGAGCCACAGCGCATGGCGATGGCTCGCCTCGCGAATGGGCGGGTTCATCTGCGCGCAGCGTGCCGAGCCGCTCATAGGCCTCGGGTGCGGCGAGCGTCAGATGTTGTGGCGTGGCCTCGACGGTGGCGAGGTCGCGATGGGCGGCAAGAAGCGCCATCTCCTCGGCCGTCGAGACATGGAGCACATGCACGCGCCGGCGCGCCGCTGTCGCGAGCTTGAGCAGCCGCTCCGTCGCGCGACATGCCGATTCCGCATCGCGCCAAAGCGGATGCGTCGCGGGCAAGCCGCGCGCCGCAAGCGCCCGCCGCTCGATAAGCCGCGCCTCGTCCTCGGCATGCACGGCCATGCGCCGCCTGCCGTTCGCGAGCGCGCGCGCGATGTCCGCGTCCTCGGCGAGGAGAAGCGTGCCGGTGGACGAGCCCATGAAGAGCTTGACGCCGCACACGCCGGGGAGCCGTTCGAGGCTTTCGAGCGCGTCGATATTGTCGGGCGCCGCGCCGACATAGAAAGCGTAGTGGCAATGCATGCGCCCTTGCGCGCGCTTCAGCTTGTCGGCAAGCGCCTCCGCGCTCGTGGTCGGCGGTTTCGTGTTCGGCATTTCGAAGACGGCGGTGACGCCGCCGAGAATGGCCGCGCGCGAGCCCGTCTCGAAATCTTCCTTGTGCTCCAATCCCGGCTCGCGGAAATGCACTTGCGTGTCGATCACCCCGGGCAGCACATGAAGCCCGCGCACATCGAGCACGCGTCGCCGCGCTTGCGCTCGAAAGATCGCCGATGGCGGCGATGCGGCCGTCACGCACGCCGACATCGGCCGCGCCCACGCCGTTGTGGTTGACGCAAATGCCACCCTTGAGGAGAAGATCGAAGTTCAAGCGGGACGGCTCCGCATCTGAATGGCGCCGAGAACGGCGCGAGCTTGCCCTCAATGCGCCGCGGGCGCCAGAGCCGCCTTAAGCGCGTGCACGCGCCAAGAGCGCGCGCGCCGCGTCCTCCACCGCTTCGACCGAAATGGCGCCCATGTGGGAAACCGGCTTGAGGCGGTCGAAATCGGGCGCGTGCATGATCAACTCGTAGGACTGGCCGCGCACGGTGGCCGTGAAGCGGCCCCAGGGCCGGTAATGGGCTTCGCGGCTCGGGCCGAAAAGCCCGAGCGTCGGCGTCGCCGAAGCGGCGGCAAGGTGCATGAGGCCCGAATCGTTGCCGATGAAGAGCGCCGCACGCGCGAGGCCCGCATAGGCCGTGAGCAGATCGACGCGGCCCACGAGATCGATCACCTGCGAGGCGGGCAGAGCGCGCAGAAGCGGCTCGACCATGGGACGCTCGCCGGGGGCGCCGAAGATCGCGATGGGCGCCTCGGCGAGCGGCGCGCCGGGCGCGGTCAGACGGCGCGCGAGCTCCGCGAAGCGCTCCGCCGGCCATTGCTTGCCCGGCCAATTGGCCGTCGGCCCCAGCGCCAGCGCCTTGCCCGCTTGCGGTAGAAGCTCCGCCGCCCGTGCGCGCGCCTCGGCGCTCGGAAAAATCTCGGGCGCGAAAGGTGTGGCGCTCGCGAGCACGCGCGCAAAACTCTGCCACGCGGTGCTCGTCGCTGCGCGCGCGTCCCGCGATGCGCCGCTCGCGCGCCGCCAGAAACCACGACAGCCCCGAGCCGCGCAGATCGACCACCATGCGCCAGCAAGAGCCCACGGTCTTGCGCCACAAATGGAACCAGTGGAGGTCGAAGGGCTCTTTCTCCACCACGATCACGCGTTCGAGCCGCGGCAGCGCGGAAAAAAGCTCGGACGGCGCGCGCCCGCACGCCACGGTGAAGCGCGCGTCCGGAAAGCGGCGGACAAGTTCCGCCAGCACGCCCGAAGAGAGCACGGCATCGCCGAGGCGGTTCGAGGTGACGAAGAGAATGCGCATGGCTTGAGCGCGGGTTATAGACGCTCGAAGAACGGGCGCACGAGCCGCGGCGCCCGTGCGGCAACCGTTCGAAGCGCGAACGCGTCCGGCGCGTCAGCCGAGGTTCTCTTTGAGAAACGCCTGTGTGCGCGTCAAGGCGAGCTGCGCGTCCTCCTTGTCGTAGCGCGCCGTGGTCGGATTGGCGAAGCCGTGCTCGGCGTCGTACCAATGAACGGTCACGGACTTTCCCGCCTTCTTTGCCGCCGCGGCGAAATCGTCGACCATCGGTTTGGTGATGAAGGTGTCCTTCATGGCGAAATGGCCGAGCACGGGGCCCTTCAGGGGCGCGAGCTGCGCCGGCGTGAACGCTTGGCCGCTGTCGTAAGGCGCGGGCGGCGCGCCGGGGGCGGGCGGGGGCGGAGGTGCTGCGACCCGGCCGTAATAGATCACCGTGGCGTCGACGGGCGCGGCGAGGCTCGCGTTGAGCGACCAGCCGCCGCCGAAGCAGAAGCCCAAGGTCGCGAGCTTGCCGGTTCCGGCCTCGTGCTTGCGCAAGAATGCCATCCAGGCCTTCACGGATTCCGTCGCTTCGCTCGGAACGACCGCCAGCATGTTCGCCATGGCGACGTCGGGGTTGTCGGTCTCCGGCTTGCCGATGAGATCCACCGCGAGCCCGAGATAGCCAAGCTCTCCGAGCGAGGCCGTGAACGCCTTGATCTGGTCGTTGAGTCCCCAGAATTCGTGGATGACGAGAACGGCGGGGCCCTTCGTCTTCGGCCGCGCCAGCGCCGCGCTAACCGTGCGCCCATCGGCCGTCGTCACGGAAACCGTTTCGAGCGTCTCGGCTGCGGCGCGGGCAAGCCGCGGGTCTGCGAGCACGCCGGCAAGCGTGCAGCCGGCAATCTTGACGGCGTCGCGCCGCGTGAAGCCCTGCTTGTCGATCGCGGTCATCGTTAACCTCCCGTTAAGCATGCTGAGGACAGTCAGAAGAGGCATCATCGTGTATGATTGTGTTCGCCCGATGCAATCACGTTCCCGTCAAGGGGGGCAAGGCCCATGGGGAAAGAACACACTATTCTTTGCGCGCGCTTTGCCGCCCTCTCGCTGTTCGTGATCGCGTGCAGCGCCTGCGCGAACACCCAGCTCGACACCGACTTCCACAAGATGCGGATCGGAAAATCGGTGATCAACATGGAAGCGCTGCCCATCGCGCTCAATCCCGCAGCGCCCGAGGAAGAAAAGGTGGGCAAGCTCGTCTATCGCGGCGGGCTCTATCTCAAGTCGCGCGACAAGCGCTTCGGCGGGCTTTCGGGCCTCATCGTGAGCGCGGACGGCAAGCGCCTGCTCGCCGTATCCGACGCGGGCTATTGGTTCAGGGCGCAACTCACCTACACGAACGGCAGGCTCACGGGCCTGCGCAAGGCCGATCTCGCGCCGATGCTTGACTTGAACGGTGCGCCGCTCTCCGGCAAGACCGAGCCCGACGCGGAAGCCATGACGAGCGCGGGCGAGCAAGGCCTCGACGGCGATGTCTATGTGAGCTTCGAGCGCGACAACCGCATTTGGCTTTATCCGTACGGCCGCGACGGCTTCAACGCGGTGCCGACAGAGGTGCCCGCGCATCTCGACATTCCGGCAAACATCGTGAGCGGCGGCGTCAAGGGTCTCGTCAACTTCGACACCAACGCGCTGCTCGCCATCTCCGAGGACGTGCGCGACCGGATGGGCGATCTCATGGGCTGGCTCATTCCCGTGCCGCCCATGGTGGGCCGCGGCGGTTACGGCGTCGTCTTTCTCAAGGCGATACGCGACTACCGCGTGACCGATCTTGCGCTCATGCCCATGAACGGCGAGCGCGGCGACCTGCTCGTGCTCGAGCGAAGCTTCAGCCTCGAGCGCGGCGCGGGCATGCAGCTCCGGCGCATCAAGCGTGCGGCCGTCGGCCCGCTCCAGGCCTTCACCGGCGATGTGCTGGCCGAGCTCGACGTGCGTTATTCGATCGACAACATGGAAGCCGTCGCCACGCGCCAAAACGGCAAGGGCGAGACGCTCATCTATGTGCTCTCGGACGACAACTACAACGGGCTGCAGCGCACCGTGCTCTTGATGTTCGCGCTCGAAGGCAGCGCCTCAGTAGCCGCCCAAGCCGGCGCGGGGGCGGATCAAGGGGCGCAATAGCGCGTAGAGCCCAAGCAGCACATAGACCATCACCGCCTTGACGGCGAAATCGATCGCCATGCGCCCGAGGAAAGGCTCCGCGCCCCATTTCGCGATCGGCCAATAGAGAAGAGGCAAGACCAACGCCGCACCGAGGCCGCCATAGAATGGCGCGCGCCACCACGGTTTGCCGCGCGCCTGATCGAAGATGACGATGTTCGCGATATGCGCAATTCCAAGCGCGACAAGAAAGGCCAAAAGCACGCGGGGCGGCGGCAAGGGGCTTCCGGGAAAGGTCTTCACGATGTCGGCCACCGCGAGCCAGGCGCCAGAGGATGATGAGCCAGCCGATCGCCACTTGCGCCAACGCGTAGGGCGGCCCGAGCGCGCGATTGGTGAGCATGACGGCGAAGAACGCGAACATGATGAGGAGATGACCCCAGGTAAGCCAATAGCCCGGCGCCAATACACCGGACGGGAAAAATTGGTCGAACATCGTGATCGGCTGTTGAAAGACAAAGGAAGCGCCGTAGGCGCCGAGGATGCCGATGACCGGGGGAAGCAGGCGAAGCACCACGAGCACGGCGGCGAGAATGCGTTTGCCCGCACGCGCGAAGGCGCTCTCGGCCTTGATCGGAGAATTGTTCACGGACCCGCCTTTCGCCGGCGCGCCGAAATGCGCACGCGCTGCGCACGCCACGGAGAGCCGGCGTGCGTTCAGGCGCGCGCTTCGAGCGCCTTCAGGATCTCGTACTTGATTCGGCGGGCGCGGAGAGAGAGGTCTTGATCGGCAGCTTTTTGCAGAAACGCATCGAGGCCGCCGCGGTGGTCGACCGAGCGCAGCGCATGCATCGAAAGACGCAAGCGAAAGTTGCGGCCCAAGACATCGCTTGCGAGCGTCGCCACGCGCAAATTAGGCGCGAAAACGCGGCGGGTCCTGTTGTTGGCGTGGCTCACATTGTGGCCGCGCAACGGAGACTTGCCCGTGAGTTCGCAACGGCGCGACATGTTGTTGTCCTTAAGCCTTCGAAGAGGCGCCGGTATAGGCGCTGGGCGCTGCCACCGTCAAGCAGACGCCTCAAGCCCCAGCGTAGCGTCACCTCACGGAGCGTCTCGGCCCCCGCGATCGCCTGTTCCGGGGAAGGCGCGCGAGGCTCGCACGGGCGATATCTCTCGCCCGAGGCCTTAACGCGTGGAGCTAGCCAATTTGCATGACTTGTGCGCCATTTTGTTGACAGCGCAATATCTTGTACGTGAACAAAACTCGAATCAAGCCCGGTCAGTGATTCGGTCCCCCTCTGTCCCGGGTTCGTTCGCCGCATTAACGAAAGGGACCTGCCGCCTTGCCGGTCTCTTTGTTAACCGCCATGGTGAGGCCCCATGATGCCCTCCCGGCAGCGTTCCCGGCACACTGCTGAAGCCATGCCCTCCGCTCTCGCCCGCGGCGGCGAGCGGCTGACCGCCGTGCTCGGGCCCACCAATACCGGCAAGACCCATCTCGCGGTCGAGCGCATGCTGGGGCATGCCACCGGCATGATCGGCCTGCCGCTGCGTCTGTTGGCGCGGGAAATCTACGACCGCGTGGCGGCGCACATGGGCGTGCATACGGTGGCGCTGATCACGGGCGAGGAAAAGATCCTCCCGACAAACCCGCGCTTCTTCGTCACCACGGTCGAGTCCATGCCGCTCGACCGCACGGTCGATTTTCTCGCCGTCGACGAAATTCAGCTCTGCGCGGATCCCGAGCGCGGCCACGTTTTCACCGATCGGCTTTTGCGCGCGCGCGGCACGCAGGAGACGATGTTTCTGGGCTCGGACACGATCCGGCCCGCCATGCGCCAGCTCCTTCCCAACGCCACGTTCATCGCGCGCCCGCGCTTTTCGGATCTGAGCTACACAGGTCCGCGCAAGCTGAGCCGCCTGCCGCGCCGGAGCGCCATCGTCGCCTTCTCCGCGGAAGCGGTCTACGGGCTTGCCGAGCTCATTCGCCGCCAGCGCGGCGGCGCGGCGGTGGTGATGGGCGCGCTCTCGCCCCGCACGCGCAACGCGCAAGTGGCGCTCTACCAGTCGGGCGACGTCGATTTTCTCGTGGCGACCGACGCCATCGGCATGGGCCTCAACATGGACATCGACCATGTGGCCTTTGCGAGCCTCGCCAAGTTCGACGGCGAAAGCATGCGTCCGCTCAAGGCGTACGAGATCGCGCAGATCGCGGGCCGCGCGGGGCGCTACATGAACGACGGCACCTTCGGGCCGACGGGCGAGGTGCCGCCCTTGGCGCCCGATCTCGTCGAGCAGATCGAAAATCACAGATTCGATCCCGTGCGCGTGTTGCAATGGCGGAGCCACGCGCTCGAATTCCAAAGCATCGGGGCGCTCATCGAAAGCCTGGAAGCCGCATCCCCGGCACGCGGACTTGCGCGGGCGCGCGCGGCCGACGATCTCACCGCACTCAAATTCCTTGCCGCCGATGCCGAGGTGGCAGCGCTCGCCTGCGCGCCCGCGGCCATTCGCCGGCTTTGGGAAGTGTGTCAGATCCCTGACTTCCGCAAAGCGACGCCCGACGAGCATGCGCGCCTCCTGGGCCAAATCTATCTCCACCTGATGCAGAACGACGGGCTCCTGCCCTCCGACTGGATCGCGCGCCAGGTCGAGCGCATCGATTGCGTGGAAGGCGATCTCGACACGCTCTCCCAGCGCATCGCGCAGATCCGGATCTGGACCTATGTCGCGCACCGCGCGGGCTGGCTGTCGGATGCGAGTCACTGGCAGGAGCGCACGCGCGCGATCGAGGACGCGCTCTCGGACGCGCTGCACCAGGCGCTCACGCTGCGCTTCATCGACCGGCGCACCAGCGTGCTCATCAAGCGCCTGCGTCAAGAAGACGAGCTCGTCTTCGAGGTCATGGGCGAGGGCGAAGTCTTGGTGGAAGGCGAATATGTGGGCAGGCTTTCGGGCTTTCAGTTCGTGGCCGACCCGCGCGGCAGCGCCTCGGAGCTCGGACCCAAAACTTTGCGCCATGCCGCGACGCGCGCGCTCGGGCCCGAGATCGCCGCGCGCGCGGCGCGCCTTGCCGCGGCGCCCGATACCGCCGTCACGCTGAACGAGCACGGCAAGCTGTGGTGGGAGGGAAGCCCGGTGGCGCGGCTCACCGCGGGCGCGGACGCGCTTTCGCCGCGCGTGCAGCTTCTCGCCGACGAGCTTCTTGCGGGCGCGTCGCGGGAGGCTGTGCAAGCGCGCCTCGAAAAATTCGTGAGCGGCCACGTCGCGCGCATCCTGGCGCCGCTCGTCGCGCTGCGCGAGGCGAGCGATGTCGACGGGCTCGCGCGGGGGCTCGCCTTCGATCTCGTGCGGAACTTGGGCGGCATCGCGCGCAGCGAAGTGACCGAGACCGTGCGCGCGCTCGATCGCGAGGCGCGCGCCAAGCTCCGCCGGCACGCCGTCCGTTTCGGGGCTCACAGCATCTTCATGCCCGCGCTTCTCAAGCCCGCCGCGGCCTCGTTGAAAGTTCTTCTGTGGACGATTGCCGAAGGCGCGCGCTTCGAAACGCAGCGGCCGCAAGCGCCCGCGCCGGGGCTCGTCTCCATCGCCATGGAAAGCGACGTGCCGCCGCTCTTCTATGAGCGCGCGGGCTTTCGCCCGCTGGGCAGCCGCGCGGTGCGCCTCGACATGCTGGAGCGGCTCGCCGATCTCATCCGCCCGCCCAAGCCCGCGCCCGTTCCTGCTCAATCCTCACCAGTCGAGGGCGCAGAAAAAGCATCTGCGCCTCCCGCTGAGAGCGCGAAGATGAGCGAGGGTGCGGCAGAGGCCGCGGCGCAAGCGACGAGCCTCCCCCGATCGCCCGACGGCGCTCAGACGGGTTCCTCGCCAGGCGTCGCCGCAGCGAATCCTCCGCCTACGGAGAATGTTGTGGAGCCCGCGCCGCAGGCCGCCGTGCCGAGCAATGCCGTGAAGCCATCGCCCGTCGCGCGCGACGGCTCATTCGCCGTCTCGGCCGAGATGATGTCGATCGTGGGCTGCAGCCTGGCCGAGCTGGAAGGTGTGCTTGCGGGGCTCGGCTTTCGCCGCGTCGTGCGGCGCGAGGAAGGCGGCGTCGAGCGCGTGCTTTGGCGTCCGGTGCGGCGCCGCACCGAGCGCGGGGAGAAAACCGGATCCGATGCGCGGGCCAAGCGCGCGCCAGAACGGAAGTCTGCGCCGCGCGCGCCGTCTCCCGGCGCTGAAGCACCGAAGACGCCGCGCGTATCCGAAGCGGCGAAAGCGCGCCCGGCCGCAAAGCCGCCGCGCGAGAAAGAAAAGCACCGGCAATCTCGCCCCGCCGGCTCCTCCGGCCCCGCGCGTCCTGCTGTCGATCCGAACAGCCCCTTCGCGGTGCTCGCGGCGCTCAAGCCCATGCTCGCCAAGCGCCGTTAGCGGGCCTTGCGGGATGGCGGGCCTCACGAAGGGGCAAGAGAGTCCTGCCGGTCAGCGCGTGGACAAATGGCTGTGGTTCACGCGCCTGCTCAAGAGCCGGACGCTCGCCCAGGCGCTTGCCGAAAGCGGCCGCATACGCTTGGGCCGCGCGGGTGCCGAGACCCTGCGCATCACGCGGGCGAGCCATCTGGTACGGGCGGGCGATGTGCTGACATTTCCATTGGGCGCGCGCATACGCGTCGTGCGCGTGGGCGCGGCTGGTGTCCGGCGCGGCCCGCCGGCCGAAGCGCGCACCTTGTACGAGGACCTGGCGCCGGCGGAGCGGTCGCCTGCCGCGCGGCCGGTCAAGGCGCCGAGCCGTCCCAAAGGGGCAGGCCGGCCAACCAAGAAAGAGCGCCGCGCCCTTGATCGTCTCAAGGGCGGCGCCATATAACACACTAGAGCTATGTTATTAGCTAGCCAACACGTTGTAATGGTGTTGTTCAACTGATATGAATTATGGCGGAGGCGAATGCTGAAGCGCATCAAGGCTTGGCTCGAAGGCCGTGAGAGCCCGCCGCCCTCCCGGGGCGGGGGCTTGCATGACGAGCGGCGGAAGGCGGCGGCAGCGCTCTTGGTCGAGGCCGCCCATCTCGACGGCCATTACGGCGCCGAGGAGCGGGCACGCGTCCGCGCCATCTTGTCCGAGCGCTTCGGGCTCGAGCCTGCGGAGGCCGCGGCCTTGGCCGAAGCGGGCGAGAATGCGCAAGCCGAAGCCGTGGACATTTTCCGCTTCACGCGCCGTGCGGCCATGGAGCAAAGCGAGGCCGAGCGTATTGGTCTGATTGAAATGCTGTGGGAGGTGGTCTACGCCGACGGCGTGGAGCATCCATATGAAAGCAATCTCATGCGCCGCGTGACCGGGCTCTTGCATTTGAGCGACCAGCAAAGCGGTGCGGCGCGCCAGCGCGTGTTGGAGCGGCTTCGGCGGGAAACGAGCGCGGCCTCGGAAACGACGCCGGGAGCGTGACGATGACCTATATCGTGAACGACGCCTGCATCAAATGTAAGTACATGGACTGCGTCGAGGTCTGCCCGGTGGATTGCTTCTACGAGGGCGAAAACATGCTCGTCATCCACCCCGACGAGTGCATCGACTGCGGCGTGTGCGAGCCCGAATGCCCTGTGGAGGCGATCAAGCCGGACACCGAGCCGGGGCTCGAGAAGTGGCTCGAGCTCAACCGGCAATACTCGCTCACTTGGCCGAATATCACCCAAAAGGGCGAGGCCCCGGCCGACGCCAAGGAGTGGGAGGCCGTGCCCGAAAAGTTCGAGAAATTCTTCAGCCCGAAGCCGGGCCAGGGCTCCTGAAACCCCAGCGGGTGTGGTCTGTTAACCAATTTGGTTCATCTTTGGGTAGCCGCTTCGGAAGGTCGCGGACGCTCCGGGCTTCCTTTCGATGAGAAATTGTGGTAATAATTTCAACCTCGTAGTGATTCCGGAGGGCCCATCCCGCGCCGCCTCGGGCGCGGAGAAGGGTGTGCGTTTGCGCCGAATGCGCGGGCGTGAGCGTGGGCCAGGACGGCGCCGATCACGAGTTGTAAGGGCATGAGGAGCCGGACGGAAATGAGCAGCGGCCGGGCACGCATCGGCGCGTCCAGCCCTCGGCTCGATGGATTCAAGGTCAGACAGATGGCGAAAAAGACACAAGCGAAGACGAACCTGCGGAAGCTCGACTTCCGGCAGCACGAGTTCGTGGTCTATCCGGCCCACGGCGTGGGCAAGATCGAGCGCATCGAGGAGCGCGAGGTCGCGGGCTCCAGGCTCGAGCTGTTCGTCGTCTCCTTCGACAAGGACAAGATGACGCTGCGCGTGCCGACGGCGAAGGCGAAGCAAGTCGGCTTGCGCCGGCTGTCGAGCCCGGACGTGGTGAAGAATGCGCTGCGCACCCTCAAGGGCCGCGCGCGCATCAAGCGCACCATGTGGAGCCGGCGGGCCCAGGAATACGAGGCCAAGATCCATTCGGGCGATCTCATTTCGATCGCCGAGGTGATCCGCGATTTGCATCGGGCGGCGGGCCAACCCGAGCAGTCCTATAGCGAGCGCCAGCTTTATGAGGCGGCCCTCGATCGGCTGGCGCGCGAGCTTGCCGCGGTCGAGAAGATCGACGAAGAGGCCGCCTTGAAGCAGGTCGAGACGGCGCTGTCCAAAGCCGCCTGAGCTTCGACTGAGGCTTTCGAGAGCGGGGCACGTTCGCGTGCCCCGCTTTTTCATTGTCGAGACCCTTCTCTTCCCGTCCCCGATCTTTCGGGCTTGTCGCGCCCGCTTCATGCGCGCATCCTGAGAGGCACGAAGCGGGGACGTGCGGACTCCCCGCCAGCCCAAGACGCTCGCCGTCCAAGTTCCGCCGAAGGCGCGCTGCTCAAATGCGGCGCGTCAGCGGCACCTTGGAGGCAACTATGAAATGGGTCACGCGCGAGCGTCCGAAAATCGACCGCATCGCTTGTCCCTGGCTCATCGCCCGCTTCATCGATCCCGATCCCATCTTCCTGTTCGTGGCACCCGAACGCGTGCTTGAGACGGCGCACGCGGAGAACGCTATTCCGTTCGACATTCCAGGCGTGGAGCTCAGCCATGAGGGCGAGCTCTGCAGCTTCGATGCATTCTTGAGCAAGTATCGGTTGTCCGAGCCCGCCTTGCGCGATCTCGCCGTCATTGTCCGCGGCGCCGACACGAGCAGGCTCGATCTCGCGCCGCAATGCGCGGGCCTGCTCGCGATTTCGCTCGGCCTCGCCGGCGTCTTCGCCGACGATGACGAGCTGCTGGCTCACGGGATGATCGTTTACGACGCGCTCTACCAATGGTGCCGCGCCCACCGGCACGAAACTCACGGCTGGCCGCCGCAGGCGCCGGCATGAACGAGACGGACCAATCACCGCGCGTGCCGTTTCGCGACGCGGTCAAGACTTGGCTCTTGATCGGCTTGACGGGCTTCGGCGGGCCCGCGGGTCAGATCGCGCTCATGCACCGCGTTCTCGTCGAGGAGAAGCGCTGGATCGACGAGAAGCGCTATCTGCACGCGCTCAACTATTGCATGCTGCTGCCCGGCCCCGAGGCGCAGCAGCTCGCGACCTATGTCGGCTGGCTCCTGCACGGCACGAGAGGCGGGCTTGTCGCGGGCACGCTTTTCGTTCTCCCGGGCGCGCTCGTCGTCTTTGCCCTGTCGTTCGCCTACGTGACGCTGGCCAAGCTTCCGCTCGTCGAGGGCGTGTTTCTTGGCGTCAAAGCAGCCGTGCTCGCACTCGTCGTCGAAGCGCTCATCCGCATCGGCAAGCGCGTGCTCAGAACGCCACCGATGTATCTGATCGCAGCCACGGCGTTCATCGCGATCTTCTTCTTCGAAGTGCCGTTTCCACTCATCATTCTTGGCGCAGGTCTCATTGGCGTCGCGTATCCTCCCGTCGCGTCGCACCTCCCCTCTCCACTTTCGGTCGAGCGCGTGACCGAGGGCGCGGGAGCGGAGCGAGTCGATCGACGCATGGCCGGAGCGTCGAAGGACAACGCACCAAGCGCGCTCAAGAGCATTGGAACCGCTCTCTTCTGGCTTTCGCTCTGGCTCGCGCCGGTTGTTGTTCTGCAGGTCGCGCTCGGCCCGGATCACGTGATGAGCGCGCTCGCGCGTTTTTTCTCGCTGCTCGCGGTCGTCACCTTCGGCGGCGCCTACGCTGTCCTCGCTTACATGGCACAGGCGGCCGTCGCGACCTTCCATTGGCTTTCGCCGGGCGAAATGCTGGACGGGCTTGGCTTGGCCGAGACGACGCCGGGACCGCTCATTCTTGTCACGGAATTCGTGGGCTTCGTCGCGGCCTATCGCGAGCCGGGCGCGCTGCCGCCTTTGTTGTCGGCCATCTTGGGATCTGCGCTCGTGCTCTGGGTCACTTTCGTCCCGTCGTTCCTCTGGATTTTTCTCGGCGCGCCTTACATCGAGCGCTTGCGCGGCGTGCGCGCGCTGTCCAGCGCGCTCGAGGCCATCACCGCGGCGGTGGTCGGCGTCATTCTCAATCTTTCGCTGTGGTTTGCGCTGCACGCGCTCTTTGCCCAGGTGAGCGAGCGTCATGTTTGGGGTATCAAGCTCCTTGCGCCCGCATGGGCGAGCTTGAGCCTGCCCATGCTCGCGCTCACGGCGCTGGCCTTTCTCGCGCTGTTCGGCCTGCGCTTGGGTACGCTTGTGACCCTTGCGCTTGCAGCCACGCTCGGCGCGGGCTTTACCCTCTTGGTTTCATGACCGGATGCAGGCCTGCATTAGGCAGCATCTGGAGAAGGGCCGCCCGCTCGTCTAGGCTGCCAAGAAATCCTCTAGGGAGAGACGCCGCCGTGACGCGCTTGCAGGACAAGGCAGGAGCCCGTGGATTTCTCGCCCAGCCCGAGCCCGGGCTCACCGCCGAGACGCTCGTCGCGCGCGCCGCGTCCATGCGCCCTCTCTTGCGCGCCACACAGGAGGAGAACGACCGGCGCGGGCACTATTCGGAGGAAATCCACGAGGCGTTCCGCGCGGCGGGCTTCTACCGGATCATGCAGCCGCGGCTCTTCGGCGGCTACGAGCTCGAGCCTTCGGTCTTCCTCAAAGTGGTCATGGAGATTTCCCGCGGCCAGCCGGGCTGCGGCTGGTGCTTCACGCTCGCAGGCTCGCACGCCTATTTCGTGGCTTCGCACTGGCCCGAAGACGCGCAGCGCGAGCTCTTCGGCGCAGACGGCGAATTCCGCGCCGCCCATGTCGTGGGTCCCTTCGGCAAGATGACCAAGGCCGAAGGCGGCTATGTTGTGAACGGCGTCTGGCCCTTCGCCTCGGGCATTCCGGTCTCGACCCACTTCATCGGCGGCGGCCTCGTGCCCATCGGCGGACGGTCCGCCGAAGCACGTCTTCTTCGTCACCCCGCGCGAGACTGTCGAAATCCTGCCCGACTGGGGCGAGGAGAAGTTCATGGGCATGCAGGCGAGCGGCTCGAACAGCGTGAAGCTCACGAATGTTTTCGTGCCCGAGCGCCTCGTCGTCGATGTCAACATGATGTTCTCCTCGGATGCGCTGCCGAACGGCACGCCCGGCACGCGGTTGCACGGCAATCCGATGTATCTCGCCGTGGCCATCGGCTGGTTTCATTGCGAGTTTGGCGCCATCCTAACCGGCGCCGCGCGCGCGGCGCTCGACGCGTTTCAGGAGGTCGCGCGCACGAAGACCATGTTCGGCACGCCGGACAGCCAAGCGCGTGCACGATCCCGTGGCGCAAACAGTTTACGGCACGGCGCTGCGGGCTTGCGGACTCGGCGGAAGCGCTCACGCTCGCCGCGGCCGATCTCTACATGGCGCAATGCCGCCGCTTCGCCAGCGAGGGCACGCCCATCAGCATTCAGGACACGTTTCACGTCTGGGGCATGGCGGGCCAGGCCTGCCGCTTGGCTTGCGAGGCTGTGGAGATGCTGTTCCGCGCCGCGGGCGCCTCGACCGGCCGGCGCGGAGAGCGCCTGCAGCGCTATTTCCGTGACGTCGAGATGTACCGCCTGCACATCCAGGCGCAGCCGATGCTCCATACGGTGCGCGGTCAAGTCGCGTTCGGTGTGCCGTCGGCGCTCTTGGGGCTCGCCGGGTCTTCACGGTGAGGCGCATCCGAGTTTCGGAGACGCAAGCGTCGTGCGCCTTGGTTTTGCCGTGATCGGCGCCATGCTTAAGCGCATGAGATCCGAGATGCCGGCGCGCAGGTCGCACGCACCCTATCGCATCAGCGTGTTGGCCGCGTTGGTCGCGCTCTTTGCAGGCGTCGTGACCGGCTGTGCTGCGCAACGCGAAGAGCAGAAAACCACGGAAGCTTCCACGCCCGACATCTGGGAGATGACCATCATGGCGGGCCGCTATGGCGTCATGCTGGGCCAGGCGCGCGCGATCTTGGGCCTGCCCGAGCCTGCGGACAGGGCCTACGATCACTTGTCGTCCGATACGCGCGACGAAACACGCGAGCGCCTCGCACTGGCGCGCTATCAAGTAGCGGTCGCCGCGGAGTTTTACGCCGACACCGCGCAGGCTTGCACGAAGGCGGACGCAGCCTCCGCCATCCGCTCATTGGCGTGCAGTCATCGGGGCGGCGCGCCTGCGCATTTACGCGCGCAAGCAAGGCCCGACCTCGAGTCGCTCAGCGCGCGCAACGATACGCTCGGCGAGATCGTCATGCCCTGGTGGGACGCCGTCTGCGCCACCGCCCCGCCGCCCGCCGAAGGCGAAGACCCGGCCTGTGTGATGGAGTAGGGGCAGGCGCCATCGTCGCACCCACCTCATCCTTCGACGCGCGCGAAGGATTAGGGAGCTACGTGAGCATGCCCCTGAATTCAATGATAGAATACGAGGCCGTTAGAAATAAGGGGGCGGCACATGCCCAGGTTCAGCTTCTTGATTGCCGCAATCATCGTCGCGCTCGGCATGTTACCGGCAGTGGCGAAAGAAAAAACAGTCATCAATAAAGACCTTGACGCGAGAATCATTCGCGAGCATCGGCGACATCTTGGTCCATATCGAAGTAAAAGAGCCTTTGCCAAATGCGTTTGGGGGAGCGGATATCTTTGGCCGCACTCGTAACCGAGGGTCTTCCGAAATTCGCTACATGGGATTGGACCAAGCGGGTAATCCAGTATTTCGGCGCCGCGATGTGGACATCGTGACGAACGAGACGACCCTGAACCGCTCAGGGTTCGGCACTACAGTAATCAGCGCACAACCGAGCGGCCAAGGGAGTTTGATAACAGGCACTACAACGCGCTCTCCCGCTCCGAACATCGCCCCGTTGCCGCCTGACACAATTGAATTCGCACTTGACCTTTCGAAGGGACGATTAATTACAGTTCGGGATCTCACGATTGAAATCATAGAGGCGACAGGCTCAGGTGTGCGATACGTGCTCCACCGTCAAAACTAGCGAACTTTTATCCACTACCGCGATCCTTAGCGGCGGGGAAGCATTTTGGGTTTGAACCATCGTGCGTTGCGATGCCGCTGAGGCTCGATACATTGCCATTTCTCAGTGCGTTGGGGGGGCCGATGCAAGTTGTTAGCTTGCCAGTTACACCGATGGAGTGGTTTGGTCTGCTGGACAGGCCAGAGACGCGCGCGATTATCGGCTGCGTTTTTCTCCTTTACAGCGTGGATCGGCTTACCGGTGCCCTGCTCAAGATCCGCCAGTTTGGCTGGGTACCGTTCAACAAGGGCGTAGGGATCGGAGCGAGTATGCTTTGTACGGTCAATATGTCCGTGGGCTTGGTATTACTGATTGCATTCTTGGAGGTTATTACGAACTTGTTTCGTGCCGTTCCTGAACTCTCCCCGTATGCAGTTGCCTACGCGCCGCTTATCCCTTTGACGGCATTAGCAGCGCTTGGGTGTTTCTTGTCGAGTTACACGTGGATGTGGATTAAGTCGCGGGAAAAGGAATACGCCACGCCTCTTTCAAGACGGTGGGCATGGGTTGAGAGTGCATTTCGCAAACGTGGGGTGCGGGGAGTAGAGGCTCACCTTCGTCCCATTGTTCGGTCTTGTTAGCTCCCTAGGACCATCTTTGGCTCGAATTCTTTGGTTAGGCGCCTACTTCAACGAACTGGAAAAGCTCCGCGAGCCTTTCCATCATGGCGCCGCGCAGCTGCTCGGCATCGACAAATCCCAACCGCTCTACGCCGCGCTCGGCAGTTGAACGTCCAAGTCTGCGCCCTCGTGCTCGATCAGGCAGCGCAGAACTTCGCCCAGATTCTTGGCTGTCGGATTGCCGTTGGCGCCGAACATCCGCATCAGGCTTTTCTCGCTGATGCCGACACGGCTCGACAGCTCCTGGAAGCCAATGGTCGCGTTGATATAAGACCGGATGAGACCTCGGCCCTCTTCCACATCGCCTGTGACGAAGGCCGTGATCCCTTCCTTGAGAAGGCGCGTGCGGAACTCCGGATCATGCTCGGCCCAATCCTTGACAAGCTCCTTGAACTCTCTCGTGAGAACCATTGGGCCAGACTCCCGCAAAAAAACTGTCGGCACGGATGGCTATCGTCCCAGCATAAAGTAACATATATGGTACTTTAATGTCAGTGGGAATCCGTCAGCGCGGGATCTGTTTCACTTGCGCAGGCTTCGCCGCTTGCTTCCGCGCCGGCCGCGCTTGCGGCGTGCGCGCATTCTTGCTCTCGCGCCCGTCGTCCTCGTCGAACAGCTCCGCGAGCTTTTCCATCATGGCGCCGCCGAGCTGCTCGGCATCGACGAGCGTCACCGCGCGCTTGTAATAGCGCGTGACGTCGTGGCCGATGCCGATGGCGGTGAGCTCGACGGGCGAGCGCGCCTCCAGCCATTGGATGACCTCGCGCAGGTGCCGCTCGAGATAGTTGCCGTGGTTCACCGAGAGCGTGGAGTCGTCCACCGGCGCGCCGTCGGAAATGACCATGAGGATGCGCCGCTGCTCGGGGCGCTCCATGAGGCGGTTATGCGCCCAGATGAGCGCCTCGCCGTCGATGTTCTCCTTGAGCAGGCCCTCGCGCATCATGAGCCCGAAGCCTTTTCGCGCACGGCGCCAGGGCGCATCGGCCGACTTGTAGATGATGTGGCGGAGATCGTTGAGCCGGCCGGGATGGGGCGGCTTTCCCTCCTGCAGCCACTTCTCGCGCGACTGCCCGCCCTTCCAGGCGCGCGTCGTGAAGCCGAGAATCTCCACCTTGACGGCGCAGCGCTCGAGCGTGCGCGCGAGAATGTCCGCGCACAGCGCCGCCACCATGATGGGGCGCCCGCGCATGGAGCCCGAATTGTCGATGAGGAGCGTCACCACGGTGTCGCGAAAATCCATGTCGCGCTCCATCTTGAAGGAGAGCGGGTGCATGGGATCGACGACCACGCGCGCAAGCCGCGCCGAATCGAGCAAGCCTTCCTCGAGATCGAAATCCCAAGCGCGGTTTTGCTTGGCGAGAAGCCGCCGTTGCAGGCGATTGGCGAGCCGCGCCACGACGCCCGCCAAGGGCTCGAGCTGCTCGTCGAGATAGCCGCGCAGGCGGCCGAGCTCCTCCTCGTCGCAGAGCTCCTTGGCTTCCGCCACCTCGTCGAAGGCGGTGGTGAAGATGCGGTAAGTGGGAACCTGTCCCGCTTCGCGGGGCGGCCGTCCGCGCCACGGCCGCTCGCCGTCGCCCAATTCCACCGTGTCGGCCGCGGCCATCTCGTCGCTCTCTTGGTCTTGGCCTTCGCGCCCCTCTTCGGTGTCGTCGCTCTCGGCGACGTCGCTTTCCTCGGCGCTCGAGCTTTCGGCCTTGCCGGTTTCGCCCGCTTCGCTCTCCTTCGCGGAATCGTCTTTCTCGTCGCTGCCGTCGTCTTCGTCCGCCTGCTGCTCTTCTTCCTCGCCCAGCTCGTCCGCCATGCCGAGATCGGCGATGATGGTGCGTGCAAGCCGGGCGTAGGCCTCCTGGTCTTCGGCGAGTGCGGAGAGCCGGTCCATATCGGTGCCGGCCTTCTCCTCGATGGAGGCGCGGGAAAGATCGAGCACCGGCCTTGCGGAAGCGGGCGGCGCGGCACCCGTGAGCCGCTCGCGCACGAGAAGGCCCACGGCGTCGGCCAAATGGTCGCGCTCCTCGCGCGCGCTCGAAAGCCCGCGCGCGTTGCAGCGGTCGCTGGTGGCCGCCGCGAGATTGGCGGCCACCCCCTTCATGGCGTTGGCGCCCAAAGCTTCGACGCGCGCCTGCTCGCAAGCCTCGAACACGGCTTGCGCATTCACGCCCTTGGGCAGGAGCGCTGCGTGCAGCTTCGCGTCATGATGGCGCACGCGCAGCGCCTGCGCGTCGGCATAGCCGCGCACCTTGTCGACATCGGCCTTGGGCAGCGTGCGTGACGGCAAAGGCAGACGCGCGCGCTTGCCTTTGAGCGCCGGCGGCTCGATGCCGAACGCGGTCTCGAGCTCGCGCTCATGAGCGAGCGCGCGCATGGCAACTGTTACCGCACGTTTGAACTCGTCGATGGGATTGTCGTGCTTGCCGCTCACGACACGAGAATATGCGCCGAGGATTCCGGCAGCTCTTCGCCGAAGGCGCGCTGGTAGAGCTCGGCCACCAAGGACCGCTCGAGCTCGTCGCACTTGTTCAGGAAGGTGACGCGGAAGCCGAAGCCCACATCCTTGAAGATGGCGGCGTTCTCGGCCCAGGTGAGCACCGTGCGCGGGCTCATGACGGTCGAGATGTCGCCATTGATGAAGGCTTGGCGCGTGAGATCGGCGACGCGCACCATGGTCGAGATAATCTTGCGTCCCTCTTGCGTGCGATAGGAGGGCGCCTTGGCGAGCACGATGTTCACCTCGGCGTCGTGCTTCAGATAGTTGAGCGTGACCACGATGTTCCAGCGGTCCATCTGGCCCTGATTGATCTGCTGGGTGCCGTGATAAAGTCCCGTCGTGTCGCCGAGGCCCACGGTGTTGGTGGTGGAGAAGAGCCGAAAGGCCGGATGCGGCCTGATCACGCGGTTCTGGTCCAAGAGCGTGAGCTTGCCCTGCACTTCGAGAACGCGCTGGATGACGAACATGACGTCGGGGCGGCCGGCATCGTATTCGTCGAAGACGAGCGCGGTCGCGTGCTGAAGCGCCCAGGGCAAGAGGCCTTCGCGGAACTCGGTCACCTGCTTGCCGTCGCGCAGCACGATGGCGTCGCGGCCCACGAGATCGATGCGGCTGATATGGCTGTCGAGATTGACGCGGATGCAGGGCCAGTTGAGCCGCGCGGCCACCTGCTCGATATGCGTCGACTTGCCCGTGCCGTGATAGCCCTGGATCATGACGCGCCGGTTGAAGGCGAAGCCCGCGAGAATGGCGAGCGTCGTCTCGCGATCGAAGAGATAGGCCTCGTCGCGGTCGGGCACGTGCTCCTCGGCCTGCGAGAAGGCCGGCACTTCGAGATCGGTGTCGATGCCGAATACCTGGTGCACCGACACCTTGATGTCGGGCAAGCCGGTCGCTTCGGCGTTCACTGCGTTAACCATGGATCCTGCATTCGCTGTTCGTAATCGTCTTGCTGCGGCAAGCCGCGTGCCAAAGACGGCCGTGTCATGGCGTCGTCAGCGGAAACTGCTCGCCCGAAGGCTGCGATAGGCCCGGATGACGCACTTCAAGCGCTCTTCGCTGCTTCGGTCCCCGCCATTCGCATCCGGGTGATAGCGCTTGACCAATTCCTTATAGCGCCGGGTGACGTCCTGCAAGCTCGCGCCTTCGTCGAGATCGAGCGCGCTCAACGCCTGGATTTGGCTCGCCGAAAGCCCGCGCTTCTGCGTCGAATGTCCATGCCAGGCGCCGTCCGGCGGCCCGTTGTCGAAGAGCTTGAACGAATTCGCGGAAGCCCATCTTGAGGCGCGCCTGGCCGCCGCCCACCCCCACCGGATAGGTCGGGCGGTGGCCGGTGACGTTGTCCTTGATATAGCGCTCGACCTCCTCGGGCGTCATGCCGCGGAAGAAGTCCCAAGAGCGGTTGTATTCGCGCACGTGATCGAGGCAGAACCACACATAGTCGTTGATCCGGTCGCGGCTGCGCGGCGCCTTGAATTCCCCCGCCTCCCTGCAGCCGGAAGCCATGCAGGGACGCACCCGGGGCTCCGGCCGCGGGGCCGGCCGCACGGGGATGTCTTCGAAGAAACGGGGCGAGCCACTCATGCTCTAAATTATGGGTATGAGGGAGGTCTCTGACAAGGAAAGCTCGGTCTTGACAAAGCGGTTTCCGCCACTTGAGCCTCACGCAGCATGACAGCCACGCCGGTCGCCGATCGTATCCGCGAAAAGCTTATGGCGCGCTTTGCGCCCTCAGCGCTTACCCTTCGCGACAACTCCCACCGCCATGCCGGCCATGCCGGCGCGCGTCCGGGTGGCGGCGGGGGCGGCGAGAGCCATTTTCACGTCGAGATCGTTGCCAAAGCGTTCGAGGGCCTGTCCCGCATCGCCCGCCAGCGGCTCGTCTACGAAGCGTTGGCCGAGGAGCTCGCCGGGCCCGTGCATGCTCTGAGTGTGCGAGCTTCAGCGCCCTCCGAGAGTGCGTGCCCATAACCGCGACTACGCCATTGACATATATACGCCATTGGCGTATATAACTAAATGTGTCGGAAGGGCCACTCCACACCGTCGTCGAAACGCCGGAGTTTCAGAGGCGCGTTGGACGTGTGATGAACGACGAGGAGCGTGAAGCGCTGATCGCGTATCTCGCGGCGAAGCCGGATGCGGGCACCGTGATTAAGGGCACGGGCGGCGCACGGAAGGTGAGATGGGCGATCGGTGCGCGAGGCAAGAGCGGTGGCGTGCGCGTGGTCACGTTCTTCAGCGGGCGAGACGTACCCTTGTTTTTGCTCACCGTGTTCGCGAAGGGCGAGCGGGCAGACTTGTCCGCTGCTGAGCGTAACGAGCTTCGTGTCGTGTTGGGAAGCTTGATAGATGCGTACAAGAAAGGAGTGAGGCGTCATGTCGAAGGGCGGTGAGAGCATTCTGCGCGGCGCGCGTCAGGCATTGGCCTACGCCCGCGGTGATAGGGAAGGGTTCACGGCTCACGTGCCCCACATGGTCGATGTGCGGGCGATTTGCAAGCGGACCGGCCTCTCTCAGGCGGCCTTCGCGCGCCGCTACGGATTTGCGCTCGATGCCGTCAGAAATTGGGAACAAGGCCGGCGCGAGCCTGACCGCACGGCGCGCGCTTTTCTCACGGTCATCGAGCGCGCGCCAACGGCCGTGCTGCGCGCGCTTGCGCCGCGGGAAGCAAACCGGAGCTAACGCGTCGCCGGCCGGGAACTGGGCGAGCGCATGGGTCTCTCTGCCGGCTGCCATGCGGTCTACACCATCGGCCATTCCAATCATCCGATCGAGCGCTTTGTCGGCTTGCTCCTGCATCATGGCGTGAAGCTCGTCGCCGATGTACGCACGACGCCGGCCTCGCGCTTCCAGCCGCAATTCACGCGCGCCGCGTTTTCCCGCGCGCTCGAGACAGAGGGCATCGGCTATCTCTTTCTCGGCGATGCGCTGGGCGGACGGCCGCGCGACAAGGCGCGCGACTATGAGCGCATGGCCGAAGAGCCTCACTTCGCGGAAGGACTGCGCCGCGTGCGCGACGAAGCGAGGCTCAAGACTGTTGCTCTTGTCTGCGCGGAGCGCGATCCCATGGATTGCCATCGCGCGCTTCTCGTCGGGCGCGCGCTCGCGCGCGAAGGCGTGCCCATCGCTCACATTCTCTTCGACGGCAACCTCGAAACGCAGGCGGCGTTCGAGGAGCGGCTCCTGCAAGCGGCAAATCTCGCGGAAAGCGATCTTCTGGAGCCCCGCGATGCGCGGCTTGCCCGCGCCTATCGGCTCCGCGGCGCGCAGATCGGTGCCGTGCGCAAATGATCAGCCCGCCCGCGCGACTTCCGGCTTGCGCAGAGGCGTCACGCGCAGCTGCGTGATCTGGTTGCGCTGGCGGCGCAGGACCTCGAACTTGAAGCCGTGAAAGAGAAAGGCCTGGCCCACGTCGGGAATGGTCTGGGCTTCGTGAATGACGAGACCCGCGACGGTCGTGGCCTCTTCGTCCGGCAGGCTCCAGGCCATGGCGCGGTTCAAATCGCGGATGGGCAGCCAGCCGTCCACCATGACCGAGCCGTCGGGCTGCGCGCGCAAGCCCACCGCCGCCACGTCGTGCTCGTCGGTGATCTGGCCCACGATCTCTTCCAGAATGTCTTCCAGCGTCACGAGCCCCATGAGCACGCCGTACTCGTCGACGACGAGCGCGAGCGCCAAGCGCCGGCGCAAGAAGGCGTCGAGCTGATCCTTGAGCTTGCGCGTCTCGGGAACGAACCAGGGCTCGCGGCAGAGCTTGGGGATATCGAGCTGCGCGAGATTGGCGCCCGCCGCATGGACGGCGCGCAGGAGGTCTTTCACATGCAGGATGCCGATGATGTTTTCGGGGTCGCCTTGCCACAGCGGGATGCGCGAATGCGCGCTTTCGAGTACTTCGCTCAAAATCTGGTCCGGCGGCAGGTCGGCGTCCACCATCACCATGCTCTTGCGGTGGACCATGACGTCGCCGACCGAGAGCTCGCGCAGATCGAGCACGCCGCCCAAATGCTCGCGCTCGCGGCGGCCGAGCGCACCTTCGAGATGATGCACGGCGATGGCGCCGCGCAGCTCCTCATGGGCGGAGAGGACCGGGATGGACGCATCCACGTCGATGCCGAAAAGGTGCAAGACGCCGCGGACGATCCATTGCACCGCGCCGATGAGTGGGCTCATGAAGGCGACAATGGCCGAGACCAAGGGCGCTACGAAAAGCGCGCCGCGGTCGGGATTGGCGATGGCGTAGGTCTTGGGCAGCACCTCGGCGAAGACCACGATGAGCGCCGTCATCACGAGCGTTGCATAGAGGACGCCGCTCTCGGGAAAGATCGCGATGAAGGCCGAGGTGGCAAGCGCGGAAGCGAGAATATTGACCAGGCTGTTGCCGAGCAACATGGTGCCGATCAAGCGCTCACGGGCTTCGATCAGGCGATTGACGATGCGCGCGCGGGCGCTGCCTTCCTTCTCCAGCTGGTACATGCGCGCACGCGAAGCGGCGGTGAGCGCCGTCTCCGAGCCGGAAAAGAAGGCCGAGCACAAGAGCAAGAACGCGATGGCGAGGAAGATGAGGAGAATGTGCATCGGTGCCATGATCACCCAAGCTTGCCGGCAAGGAAGTTCCGCACCGCCTGAAGCTCGACGTCGCGTGCGAGAAAGGCTTTGCCAACCCCGCGCGCGAGTATGAGCGTGATGCGTCCTTCGGCGATCTTCTTGTCCTGGGCCATGGCGGCCATGACCTCGTCGAGGCGCGGCCTTGGACCCGGAATGTCGGCGACGGACGACGGCAAGCCCACTGCTTTCAAATGCGCTGCGACGCGTTGCGCGTCACCCGCGGGCGCGAGCCCCATCTCGGCGGAGAGCGAGAAGGCGAGGACGAGGCCGATGGCCACGGCCTCGCCATGGGGAAGGCGCTCGCCATAGCCCGTGGCCGCTTCAAGCGCGTGGCCGAAGCTGTGGCCCAGATTGAGCAGCGCGCGCGGGCCTTCGGTTTCGCGCTCGTCGGAAGCCACAATGCGCGCCTTGGCGCGGCAGGCCGTGACGATGGCGTGCCGGCGCGCCTCGCCGTTCTCGGATAACACGCGCGCGCCGTTGTCTTCCAGCCACTTGAAGAATGGTTCGTCGTCGATGAGCCCGTATTTGACGATCTCCGCATAGCCCGCCCTGAGCGCGCGCGGAGCAAGCGTGTCGAGCACGCCCGTGTCGGCCAGAACGAGGCGCGGCTGGTGAAAGGTGCCGACGAGGTTCTTGCCCTGGCGCGTGTCGATGGCGGTCTTTCCGCCTACGGAGGAATCGACCTGGGCCAAGAGCGTGGTGGGACACTGGATGAGCGCCACGCCGCGCTTCAAGAGGCTCGCGGCGAGCCCCGCAAGGTCGCCCACGACGCCGCCGCCCAGTGCGAGCACCGCATCCTGCCGCTCGAGGCCCGCATCCAGCATGCGGTCCAAGACATGCTCGAGCGTGGCGAAGCTCTTGCTCTCTTCGCCGTCCGCCACCGTGATCGAGACGGGCTTGAGCCCCGCGTGCGCGAGCGAAGCTTCGACCGCCGGAAGATAAAGCTTTGCCACGGTCTCGTCGGTCACGACGGCGATGCGCTTTGCCTTGCACACGCGCGCCACGTGGCCGCCCGTCTCGGCGATGAGATCGCGGCCCACCAAGATTTCGTAGGCGCGCGCGCCGAGCGGCACCGTCACGCGTTCGACCCCGCTCATGCGCGCCGCGCCTGCCATGCCTCGAGCTCCCGCAAGATGGCCTCGACCGCGCGCTCATGCGGGCCGTCGACGGATTCCACCGTGATGTCGGCCTTGGCGTAGATGGGGTAACGTTCGTTCATCAGTCTTTGCATCGTCTCTCTGGGGTCGCCGGTGGCAAGCAGCGGCCGCGTCGCGCGCTTGCCCACGCGTTTCATGAGGACATCGAGATCGGCCTTGAGCCACACCGAGATCGCCTTCGACTTAATGAGCGCGCGCGTCGCGTCATTAATGAACGCGCCGCCGCCCGTGGCAAGCACATGGGGCGGCTCGTCCAACAGTCGCGCGATGAGGCGCCGCTCCGCGTCGCGGAAGAAGGGCTCGCCGTGCCCGGCGAAAATCTCGCTGACCGACATGCCGGCCGCCGTCTCGATCTCCGCATCCGCGTCGCGAAAGGGCAGCCCGAGCGCTTGGGCGAGCCGGCGCCCGATGGCCGTCTTGCCGGCACCCATGAGGCCCACCAGGACAATCGTTCGATCAAGCTTGAGAGACACGGGGCTCATCCGATCCACGCGCCACGGTACGGAAGCTTTGGGTCGCGAGAAAGCCTTTAGCGGCCGGCGGTGGCGAGGGCGGCGGCGGGTGACGGGTCCAAATTCGGCCCCATTGTCCGGCTAATCCTCAAAATCTTAACGTGGTCAGTGGAGAGTTGCGCCGCAAGGGGCAACCACTGCCGCCATGCGCGCTCTCGCGTGCCGGAGGCTTTGGGGGAGTGATGACCGCATTCGTTCGCGTTTTCGCCGTCTTGATGGTGCTGATCCTGCTCGCGGCGGCGGGCCTTTACATTTACGGCCAGGGCATCGAGGCGCCCGTCAAGCCCGTGGACAAGGTTTTGCCGGATGAGCAGTTCCCGCGTTGAGCGGCGCGGTGCGGCGAGCCTCGCGGCCTTCTCTTCCTTGCTCTTGCCGCGGCGCCTGCTCTAGGTGCGAGCGGCGAAGAGGGCTCTGTGCCCGCCGCCACCGGCGCGCCAACCGCGATCGGTCCGGCGGGAAGCGGCGGCGAGACACCTGTTATGGGCCCTCCGGTCCCTCCGGAGGCGCCCGCCCCGGAACAGCCCGCGTCGAGCGAGCCCTTATTGACCGAGCCCGCGCCGACGGAAGCCCCGCCGGCGGGGGCGGAACCCGCCTTGCGTGAGGATATCTATACGGCGCCGGCACCATCGATGGAGACGGTGGGACCGCGGCCGGGCGTCAACGAGCCCACGGTCGAAGTGGGCAGGCTCGGCGCGCCCGACGCCTCCCGCGTCGGCATTCTGAGCGCGGCAAACGGCGGTCTGCCCCCGGACATGTGGTCGGGCACGAGCCGCGCCACGGCCGTCACTCTCTTGCGCGGGCTCAAATCCGCCACGCGCTCGCGGGCCATGCAGACGCTCGAGCGGCGCGCGCTGGTGAGCGAAGCCGACGCACCCACAGGCGCAGACGGCGCGACGAGCTTGCTCGCGCTTCGTCTCGCGCGCCTCCTCGACATGGGCGATCTCGAATTGGTTGCGCGGCTGGGCGCGCGCGTGCTGGTGACCGCCGACTACGAGGAAGAGCAGCGCATGCGCGCCGAAGCATTCCTCTATGATGGCAAGGAAGACGATGCCTGCAATCTCGGACGCACCCTGCGCATGCTCGGGCCGCGATATCTATTGGGCCGAGCTCGGCGCCTATTGCGAGCAACGTGCGGACAATGCGGCGTCGGCGCAGCTCTCGGTCCAGCTCATTCAGCAACGCGGCGTCGACGCGCCGGCTTTCTTCGCGCTCTTCGACCGCATGTCCGGGATGACGCCCGCCGATGCGCCGCCGCCCCCGGACGATGGCACGGGTTTGAGCTTCGCCATGCGCCGCGCGGCTGGGCTCGAGCCCGCCGACAGTGCGGCCTATGCAAACCAACCCGCGGCGCTCCGTGCGCTGGCGCTGAGCGCCGGTGGCAAGGCCGAGGAGCGGCTTTCCTTTGCCGAGGCGGCGGCGAGCTATGGCGCGATCTCGGCAGCCTCGCTTGCCGCCGTCTATGGCTTGCAGAGCTTCGGTCCGGCCGAGCTTGCAGATCCGCGGGCCGCGGCTTCGTCCATGCCGCGCGCGCAGGGCAACGCGCTTCTCGTCACCGCGGTCGGCACCACGGATTTGCCGGCGCGGCGCATCGAGCTTGCGCTCGCAGCCTTCAAGCGTGCACGCGAGCAGGGGCTGGGCTCCACCATGATGGAGATCCTGGCGCCGCTCCTGCAGAACGCCGCGCCCGAGGCGTCGCTGTCGTGGGCCGCCGCCGATTTGGTTCAGGCCTATCTCGCCATTTCGCAGTCCGAGCGCGCCTATGCCTGGTATGCGCTTGCCGTCTCGGGGCGCGAGCGCTCGAGCGCCGAAGGCGGAATGCGCGACCGGCTCATCAATCTCCTGCGCATCGCGGCGCCGAGCGAGGACGTCAGCTGGTCGCGCAGCGATGCGCGCAAGCTCGTCCATCGCGCCTACAAGCGCGGCGGCGATGCCTTGGGCCGGCTCGCCTTCGAGCTCGCGCTCTTGTCGGCGCTGGGCTACGAGGTTCCCCCGGACGATTCCGAGCAGCTTCCCACTCTGCAGCCCGTGCCGGCGGGCGCGGTGAGCGAGGCGGTCGCGCGCTTCGACAGTGCGGTGGCTGGGACGGCGCGTGGCGGAGGCGGTGTTCAACGGCATGATCGCCCTCGGGCCCAAGGGGCCTGCGGCCTCCCAGCACGCGACCGTGGTGAGCATCGTGCGCGGGCTGTCGGCGCTCGGGCTCGATGCGGATGCGCGCGCGATCGCCTGCGAGGCGCTGCTCGCTCAGCCATGAAGCCCGCAACGCGTGCGCACGCGCCGGGGCCCGATCGCCACATCGAGGCCTTTCTCGAGATGATGAGCGCCGAGCGCGGCGCCACGGCAAACACGCTTGCAGCCTACGCGCATGATCTCTCCGATTACGCGCGATTTCTCAAGGGACGAAAGATCGCGCCGCTCCCAGCCGCCGCCGAGAGCGACATCCGCGCTTATCTCGATTTTCTCGCCAAGGCGAAGCTCAGCGCGGCAACCGCGCTCCGCCGGCGCTCGGCCATTCGTCAACTGCACAAATTTCTGTATGCGGAGGGTTTCGCCAAGTCCGATCCGAGCACGCGCGTCGACGGCGCGCGCCGCGCACGCAGGCTGCCGAAAATTCTGAGCGAGGCCGAGGTCGTGCGCCTGATCGAGACGGTGCAGAAATGGGAGGCGAAGGATCGCGCGCGCATCATGTTGATCTTGGAGCTTCTCTATGGCGCGGGCCTGCGCGTGTCCGAGCTCGTGAGCTTGCGGCGCGCGGGCGTCGCCGGCGGCAAAGACATGCTCCGCATCCGCGGCAAGGGCGGACGCGAGCGCATCGTGCCCTTGGGCAGCAAGGCGCGCGCGGCGCTCGACGTCTATCTCGCTGAGACGCGCGATGATCCCCGCACGAAGACCTCACCTTATCTCTTTCCCTCGCGCGGCCGCTCTGGCCATTTGACGCGCCACCGCGTGGGCCAGCTCTTGAAAGCGCTTGCGCGCGAGGCGGGCTTCGACGAGACGCGGTTGTCGCCGCATGTCTTGCGCCACGCCTTTGCGAGCCACCTTCTCGCCCATGGCGCGGACTTGCGCAGTGTACAGAGCATGCTCGGCCATGCGGACATCGCGACCACCGAGATCTACACCCATGTGCAGGCCGAGCGGCTGTCGGAGGCTGTGGCCGCGTATCATCCGCTGAGCAGAAACGCGGGCCGCAAGAAGGGCTCACGCGGCCCGCGCGGCCCGCGCGCCCCGCGCGCCCCGCGCGTCGGTTGACAAGCGGGCAAAAGTGACGCCAGTGTTCGGCGTCAATTCGACGATGCGCTGTGCGGCGCTATTCGGGTCGGGGCAGGTTGTTAAGTGCACGTACGATGGCGCATCGCAGGGCCTGGATGACGGGCCGAGGCAGGGGACAGTCACTCTGCGGCCGCCGATGAGCGGTTCGTTCGTTGGCGGCTGATGCACACTTATCTCGAATTCGAGAAACCCATTGCGGAGCTCGAGGGCAAGGCTCAGGAGCTGCGCCGTCTTGCCTCCGAAGAAGGCCCCGGCATCGAGGACGAGGCGGCGAAGCTCGAGGCGCGCGCGCAATCGCTCTTGCGCGAGACCTACGCGAGGCTCACGCCGTGGCAGAAGACGCTCGTCGCGCGCCATCCGAACCGTCCGCATTTCAGCGATTACGCCGCCCGCCTGATCGAGGATTTCGTGCCGCTCGCGGGCGACCGACGCTTCAGCGAGGATCGCGCGATCATCGCGGGGCTCGGCCGCTTCAACGGCCGCGCGCTCGCGGTCATCGGCCATGAGCGCGGCGGCGACACCGCCGGCCGCGTGAAACACAATTTCGGCATGGCGCGGCCCGAGGGTTATCGCAAGGCCGTGCGCGTCATGCAGCTCGCGGAGCATTTCCATCTGCCGGTGCTCACACTCATCGATACGGCGGGCGCCTATCCCGGCGTCGGCGCCGAAGAGCGCGGTCAGGCGGAAGCGATCGCGCGCTCGACGGAAACGTGTTTGAAGCTCAAGGTGCCGCTCGTGTCGGTGATCATCGGCGAAGGCGGCTCGGGCGGGGCGGTCGCCATCGCCACCGCCGACAAGGTGCTCATGCTCGAGCATTCGATCTATTCGGTGATCTCGCCCGAAGGCTGCGCCTCGATCCTGTGGCGGAGCGCCGACAAGGCCGAGGATGCGGCGGCGGCCATGAAGATCACCGCTCAGGATCTGCAGGCGCTGCAGATCATCGATGCCGTGGTGACCGAGCCCGTTGGCGGCGCCCATCGCGAGCCGCAAAGGACGATCGCCGAAACGGGCAAGGCCGTCGAGCGGGCGCTGCGCGAGCTCGGCAATCTCGACGGCGAGGCCTTGGTCGCGCGGCGGCGCGAGCGCTTCCTGCGCATCGGCCGCGACGGCTTGGCTTAGGATCCGTCCACCGAGATTTTCTTCTTCATCTCGCCCAGGCGAGCATGAGCAAGCCGGAAACCTAGTCCAGGTCGCGGCAGTGGCGGAAGCTGAATCCTGCCTTCGTCGCGTTCGAATTGGCCAAATAATGCGGTGGCGCGCGTCTCATTCCGACAACAACTTGCGCCGTTCTTCGAATTCGTCCTTGTCGATCTCGCCCTTGGCAAACCGCTCTTTGAGAATCTCGAGCGGCGTCTTGCTCGGCTGGCGCTCACTACGGCGAAGCGGCTCGGCCCCGCTCATCCAGCGAACGAGCAGCACGATGACCGTGATCGTCACGGCCCAGAACACGATCATCGCAAATCCGCCAAATATCATGGAGCCCATGCCCCAACCATCATGCATGAAGCCATAACGGTCTCCAGCCGGTTGCGCGAAACTCGGTGTCGCGAGGAGCCAAGTCGCGAACGCGATCGCGAAAGCTGATTGTCGACGTCGCATGGTGAATGCCTCGATCCGCAAAATGTGCCTCGACTGCTCAAACAAGATACCCGTCAAGCAAAATGCCTGTGGCCGCCAAAGCCATTGATCCACGTCAAGCTCGGCGACGCTGCTTTTTGTAGATAAGGCCACGAATGTATTGAGTTGGCTGACACTCGCCCAGTTTGCGGTGGCGTTCAGACTTGATCGCCGGCTCGGATGGACAACAACGCACCGAGGAATAGAGCCATTTCGATAGGCCGATGTGATGCATCACGGCGCTACGGCGTGGGAGGTCGGCCCTCTCGCGGACGCGGTTCATGCATCAGGACAGCAGCAATCACGCCGGAGAGGAACGTGAGTGCGGCAATTGAACCGATGGCCCATGAAAGGCCGAAAAAGTCCGCAATGATTCCGGCCGAGAGAGCGCCGATCGCGTAGCCGAGATCGCGCCAGAAGCGGTAGACGCTGAGCGAGCGAGCCCGCCAGCTCGGATGCGAAGCATCGGATACGGCTGCGATCAAGCTCGGATACACCATCGCCGTGCCCAGCCCGAGAAGAAGGCTGCCGGCCAGCCACCATCCGAATTCACGAGTGAGCGCCGTCAGGAAAAGACCTGCCGCCTGCACCCACATCCCGGCCACGATCAAGCCTTTGCGGCCCCACCGGTCGCTCAGCGGGCCGGTTACGACTTGAAGGATGCCCCACGTCGCCGGATACACCGCTTTGAGAATGCCGATCCGCTCCACGCCAAGGCCGAAGGAGGCGAAGAACAGCGGGAAGATGCCCCAGCTCATGCCGTCGTTGAGATTGTTGACGAGCCCGGCTTGCGTCGCCGCGAAGAGATTGCGGTCCCGGAAGGACGTGAGCGTAAAGATCTCCCAGAAGCGGACGGCTTCGGTCTTGCTCGGGCTCGCGCCAATTTCCAAGCGGACGTGCTCCCGCGTGTCACGCACCACAAGTATGGAGAGGACCAAGCCAAGACCTGCGTAGACAATGCCGATATAGATCGGCGCGGGGCGGAGCCCGTGCTCGGCCGCGATGTAGCCGGTGAGGAACGCGGTCGCACCGACCGCGAGATAGCCTGCGAACTCGTTGAGGCCGACTGCGAGGCCGCGCGATTTCGGCCCGACGAGGTCCACCTTCATGATCACCGTCATCGACCAGGCGAGCCCCTGATTGATGCCGAGCAGTGCGTTAGCGGCGATGATCCATTCCCAGCTCGGTGCCCAGATGATCAGGAACGGGACCGGCAGGCCGAAGAGCCAGCCCAAGACCAGCACGCGCTTTCGGCCCCAAAGATCGGCGAGCTCGCCCGAAACGAGATTGGCGAAAGCCTTGATCACGCCGAAGCTGATGATGAAGGAGACGACGAGCGTCGTCGACGCGATGCCGAACTCCTCCGAGCCGATGAGGGGCACGACGGTGCGTTCGAGCCCCACCATGCCGCCGACGAAGGCATTGACGAGAACGAGCAGCGAGAACTGCCTCCAGTTCTCCCGCAAGCCGAGGTGGATCGTTCGCCCGCGTGGGTTGCTCGATACCGCCACCACTCAGTTCCTCCGGCCTTATTCGCCCTTGGCAGCGCAGAGCGCGATGAATGCGGCGCCGAACGTCGTCCGGCGGCCCAAATATTCGTCCATGGGCGCGAGCATACGCGCAAGAAAGCCCGTGGGCGGGTAGAAGACAGCGCCGCGAACGCTTATGACCGAGAGGCCGGCTCGCGTGGCGAGGGCGCGTAGCTCGGACTCGCTGCGAAACCGCGCATGCTCCCATGTTTGCGAACCAAGCCAGCCGCGAAGCCTGCGGAGTGCCGCCCATGTATTCCATCGCCCAAGCTCGCCGATGACCAGCCGCCCGCCGGGCTTAAGGACGCGCGCCATTTCACCAACTACGCCGCCGGCATCCGGTACAAAGCAAAGAACGGTGACGGCGGCCACGACGTCGAATGCGCCATCCGCGAATGGCAGATGCTCCGCTCTTCCATGGAGAAATGTCGCATTAACCGCACGCTGGTCGCAGAGCGCGCGTGCCGCGGCAAGCATCGCCGGATCGGAATCGATACCAACGGCGTCAGCGCCGCGCGCGACGGCAGCACAGACGAGCGCTCCGTCGCCGCAGCCCACGTCCAGCAACTTGCGCCCCTCGATCTCTCCAACGAGCTCGAAGATAAGCCGTTGTTCGATCGCCTCCGTGGTGAAGCCGAGCGTCGTCGCGCGCCAGGCCCTATAGGCATCGGGACCGATTGGGACGCTCGTCTCCGCTGAGGGAGCGTTAGCGCCCGGCTGCATGGCTTTCGGCTTCGCCTTAGGCAAATGCGGCGGCCTTGCCGGAATTGGCCTCGCGAAGCTCGGCGGCATTCGGCGGCGGAGGCGGAATTTCGCTTGTCATGATGTGAATGAATTCGCTTTCCTCGGCGATCCGGAACGCCACGTTGTGCCGGCGCTCGAAGCCGATCGTCGACATGGGCTTTCCACTCAGGCGCCTTCCGCACACGGACCCGGAAAAAGCGCCGGGAAGAATCTCCACGTAATCGGGCAATGCCTTCAAGCGCGCCAGGCTCCGGAAGAGCATGCGCGCGCCGTCCTCTGCGGTCGCAGCAAGCTCTGTGCGTCCGACATCGCCAACCATGAGCGTATGGCCCGTCAACACGAACCAGGGCTCGTCCGAGCGGGTTCGATCGGAGACGAGGAGGGCAATGTGCTCTGGAGTGTGTCCTGGCGTATGCAGAACTTCGATCGATACGTTGCCGAGCTCCAATGCATCACCATCGTGGACGCCTCGGAACGGGAAGCTCACCTTGGCGTCAGCAAACAGCACGTAGTCGGCACCGGCCGCCTCGGCCAACTTGCGGCCCGCGGACAAATGATCAGCATGGACGTGCGTGTCGATGACGTAGCGAATGCGCACGCCGGCGTCCTTTGCCGCGCGGAGATAGGGGGCTATATCGCCGAGGGGATCGACGACGGCCGCGGCGGCGTGTCCGACGCAACCGAACAGGTACGAAATCGCGATGGGATTGGAGTGCAAGAACTGGCGCAGGATCATGGGAATTCTCCGAATTCTGTCCGATGGGTCCGCCTGACTTTCGAAAGCCCGGGCAGGGCCTTGACAAGAGACAAGATCTATCATTCAATTGTTCGTTTGAATAACGTAGACAGCGCTGGAACTCATGTCAAGCCGAAGCCCGAAACACGCCCTCTTTGAAAGCTTTGCCTCCGTGGCCAAGGCGCTGGGGCATGCTCATCGTCTCCAATTGCTCGAACATGTTGGGCAGGGAGAGCAAAGCGTCGAAACTCTTGCCACCACGACGGGTCTCTCCTTCGCCAACGCCTCGCAGCACTTGATGCAGCTCCGCCGTGCCGGGCTTGTCGAATCCCGGCGCGAAGGCAAACGCGTTCTTTATCGGCTGACCGACAATTCCATCGTAACGCTTCTCTCGTCGCTCTGCGAGATTGCCGAGCGCAATGTCGCGGAGACGCAAATGGTGATCGCGGGCTATTTCAAAGAGCGGGACGCGATGGAGCCGCTATCCCGGGAAGAGCTTGTCCGCCGATTGCGGCAAAAGTCGGTCACGCTGCTCGACGTGCGCCCCGAGGATGAATTTGCTATGGGCCATATTCCCGGAGCGATCTCCATCCCGCTCAAGGCTTTGAAGCAGCGGCTCAAGGAGCTGCCACGTAGCCGGGAGATTGTGGCCTATTGCCGGGGGCCTTATTGCGTTCTGTCGTTCGAAGCGGTCGCGCTGCTTCGAAAGCGCGGCTTCAAAGTGCGCCGGCTTGCCGATGGACTACCGGAATGGCGCGCCGCAGGCATGCCGATCGAGGCCAGAAAAAGCTCATGACTCAATAGTCCGATGGCACAGACACGCCGCACAACAGAAGACTGACCTATCTCAAGCCGGAAACTCGGACCACGTGGAATCCTTTGCGTGACCACTCAAAACTAGCCGTCCGATCGACACACCTCATGGAGGATAGAATGAGATTTTATCGCATCACGCCGGTGCTATTGGTTCTGGCAACACTTGCCATTTCGGCGCCAGGCTTTGGTCAAGACCAGACGAGACAACAAGGAACACAACAAGGAACCATGGGCCCCGGCATGATGGGCGGCCAATCCATGGGGCCAGGCCAAGGCATGGGGCCGGGCGGCCTCATGATGATGGGCATGATGAGCGGCTGTCCCATGATGGGCATGATGGCGCAACAAGGCGGGCCCGAGGCCATGGTCGAAGGGCGGCTCGGCTATCTCAAGGACGAGATCGGCATCAAGAGATCCCAGACCAAAACATGGGGTGCCTTCGCCGAGGCGATGCGCGCGAACGCCCAAAGCATGGCGGAGATGCGCGGTCAGATGATGGCGCAGATGGGCCAAGGTGTGCCGAGCGCCACGCAAATGCTCGATACGCATATGGCGATGATGGAAAGCCGGCTCGAGGCGATGAAGACGCTCAAGCCCGCCATGGATGCGCTCTACAAGGATCTGTCGTCCAAGCAGCGCAAGAGGGCGGACGCGCTCATGCCCGGCGTCGGCTGCATGATGTAGGCGAAAGAATAGAACTGCGCGATGGCCCAGGCGCTTGTTTGCTTTGCGGCGCCCATCGCGAGCCGCAACGGCCGCAACGGACGATCGCCGAAACCGGCAAGGCCGTCGAACGGGCGCTGCGCGAGCTCGGCAATCTCGACGGCGAGGCCTTGATCGCGCGGCGGCGCGAGCGCTTCCTGCGCATCGGCCGCGACGGCTTGGGGTGAACGCGCGGCGCGTTAAGTGACGGCGCCGTGGCAGTGCTTGTATTTCTTGCCCGAGCCGCAGGGGCAGGGCGCGTTGCGCGCGACCTTGCCCCAGGTCTCGGGCCGGCGCGCATCCATGGGCTCTTTCGTACGCAGGCGCACGGTCCCTCCCGGCGCGCCGGGCGCGCCGGGCCGCGCCTCGTCCATCTCGTTCTCGCCCGTGTTGGGATCGATGTGCTGGGCCTGCATCTGGGGCAGCCTGGGCGGCTCGGGCGGGGCGGCCACGAACTGCAGGCGCATGAGCTGCGCCGTCACGTCCTGGCGCAGGCGATCCAGCAGCGTCTCGAAAAGCGCGAAGGCTTCCGATTTGTACTCGTTCAAGGGATCGCGCTGCGCGTAGCCGCGCAAACCGATCGTCTGGCGCAAATGGTCGAGCTGGACCAGATGCTCGCGCCAGCGATGATCGAGCGTCTGCATGAGCACGGACTTCTCGATCTGCCGCATGAGATCGGGGCCGACGGTCGCGGCACGCTCGGCCATGCTCTTGTCGGCCACGTCGTAGAGGCGCGTGCGGATCTCTTCCTCGGCGATGCCTTCTTCCTGCGCCCAGCCCTCGATCGGCAGCTCGAGATTGAGATATTTCGCGACCTCGGCCTTGAGGCCCGCCGTGTCCCACTGCTCCGCATAGGCGCGCGCCGGAATATGCACGGCCACCAAGTCGTCGATCACCTGGTGGCGCATGTCGCGCACGACCTCGCTCACATCCTCGAGCCGCATCATCTCGATGCGCTGCTCGAAGATCGCCTTGCGCTGATCGTTCATCACATTGTCGAACTTGAGCAGGTTCTTGCGGATGTCGAAGTTGCGCGCCTCGACCTTCTGCTGCGCCTTCTCGAGCGCCTTGTTGATCCAGGGATGGACGATGGCTTCGCCTTCCTGCAGTCCCAAGCGCTGCAAGAGCCCGTCCATGCGCTCCGAGCCGAAGATGCGCATGAGATCGTCCTGCAGGCTCAGATAGAACTTCGAGGCGCCGGGATCGCCCTGGCGGCCCGAGCGGCCGCGCAGCTGATTGTCGATGCGCCGGCTTTCGTGACGCTCGGTGCCGACGACGTAAAGGCCGCCGGCAGCGATGGCCTGGGCCTTGAGCTTGGCGACCTCGGCGCGAATGCGCTCGGCCGCCTGCGCGCGCTCAGCCTCGTCCTTGATGTCCACGGTCTCCACGAGGATGCGCATGTCGGGATTGCCGCCGAGCTGGATGTCGGTGCCGCGGCCGGCCATGTTGGTGGCGATGGTGACCGTGCCCGGAACGCCCGCTTGCGCGATGATCTGGGCTTCCTGCTCGTGATAGCGCGCATTGAGCACGTTGTGCTTGATCTTGCGCTTCTTCAAGAGCTCCGACAGCGTCTCCGACTTTTCGATCGAGACGGTGCCGACAAGCACGGGCTGGCCGCGCTTGTGGCAGTCTTCGAGCAGCTCGAAGATCGCTTTGTACTTTTCGTCAAGCGTCCGGTACACCTCGTCGTCATTATCCGTGCGCGCGACGGTAACGTTGGTCGGCACCTCGATGACGTCGAGCTTGTAGATGTCCATGAACTCGTCGGCCTCGGTCGCCGCCGTGCCGGTCATGCCCGCGAGCTTGTCGTAGAGACGGAAATAGTTCTGGAAGGTGATCGAGGCGAGCGTCTGGTTCTCGGGCTGGATCACCGCATGCTCCTTGGCCTCGAGCGCCTGATGCAGCCCTTCCGAATAGCGCCGGCCTTCCATCATGCGGCCGGTGAATTCGTCGATGATGATGACGCGGCTGTCCTTGACGATGTAATCGCGGTCCTTCTGGAAAAGCTTGTGCGCGCGCAAGGCCTGGTTCACGTGGTGGACGACCGTGACGTTTTCGACGTCGTAAAGCGTGCCGCCGTTCAGAAGCTCGTTCTGGCGGAGGATGTCCTCCATGAACTCGTTGCCTTCCTCGGTGAGGTGGACTTGGCGCGCCTTTTCGTCGAGCTCGAAATGGGTGGCCTCCAAGCGCGGGATGAGGGCGTCGACGGTGACGTAGAGATTGGAGTTGTCTTCCGTGGGCCCCGAGATGATGAGCGGCGTGCGCGCCTCGTCGACGAGAATAGAGTCCACCTCGTCGACGATGGCGTAATGGTGGCCTCGCTGCACCATGGTTGCGAGGCTGTATTTCATGTTGTCGCGCAGATAGTCGAAGCCGAACTCGTTGTTCGTGCCGTAGGTGACGTCGGCCGAATAGGCGCGGCGGCGCTCCTCGTCGGTGAGCCCGTGGACGATGCAGCCCACCTCGAGACCGAGGAAGCGGTAGATCTGGCCCATCCAATCGGCGTCGCGCCGGGCGAGATAATCGTTGACGGTGACGACATGCACGCCCTTGCCCGTGAGCGCATTGAGATAGACCGGCAGTGTCGCGACGAGCGTCTTGCCTTCGCCCGTCTTCATCTCGGCGATCTTGCCTTGGTGCAACACCACCCCGCCCATGAGCTGCACGTCGAAATGACGCTGGCCCAAGGTGCGCTTGGAGGCCTCGCGCACGGTGGCGAAGGCATCGACGATGAGGTCGTCGAGCTTGGCGCCGTCTGCGAGCTTCTGACGGAGGCTTGCGGTTTGCCCGCGCAGCGCCTCGTCGCTGAGCTTGGTGAGGTCGGGCTCCCGGGCGTTGATGGCGCCCACCAGCGGGTCGAAAGCACGCAGCTTGCGCTCGGTCGCAGTGCCAAAGATGCGCTTGGCGAGCGAGTTCAAACTGACCATGGAGTGGCGTCCTTGCGAGCCTTTGCGCGGGCGCATCCAACAGGGACGAGTGCTGCGCGCGGAGCGCTCAATCGATTCGGGCTTGGGCCGCGTCTTACCCCGTGCGCCGCCGCGCCGCCCCTTCGGGCACGCGAACGAGAGATAAGCAGCCCCCCTTTCAATGTCAACGCGACCCGCCGTTCCGTGCGGCGCAGGCTTGAAAGGTAACGAAGTGGAAGCCATTGTGGCGGCGCGGCGACGAAGGGCAAACCCGCCCCCGTGCCAACTCCAGTTCGTGCGATGGCCAAGGAGCGACCCGAAGAGCCCGAACAGGGCAAGGAAACTCGCGTGCGCGCGCAAGCGCCGACGACCGCCGCCGGTGCGCTCGCGGCGGCCTTGCGCCGTGCGCTCTTGAAGCGCCAGGAAGCGGAGATGACGGCACCGGCCCCGAAGCCCGCCGCGCAAAAGCGCGCGCGCCGTTTGCGCGGGCGCCTTGTCGCCAAACCGCCCGCGCATCTTGCGCCGTCCAAGCACTTGCCGCGCTCGCCGCTTGCGCCCAAGAGCTTTCCCGCAATGCCGCCCGTCGACGGCGTGGAGCTGGGGCCGCGGCGGCGGGCATCCGCTATCGCGGCCGCCACGACATGATGCTTGCCGCGTTGCCGCCGGGCACGGCGGCGGCCGGCGTCTTCACCACCTCGCGCACGCGCGGCGCGCCGGTGGACTGGTGCCGGTCTTGTCTCGAGACGGGCGGCGCGGGCGGGCCGGTTGCGCGCGCGCTCGTCGTCAATGCGGGCAACGCCAATGTCTTCACCGGCAAGGCCGGCATGGCCGCGGTGGAAGCCACGGCCGCAGGCACCGCCGAGCTTGCCAAGTGCAGGCGCAACGAGGTTTTCGTCGCCTCCACTGGCGTCATCGGCGAGCCCATGCCGGTGGCGAAAGTGAAGTCGGCGCTGCCCCAGCTGTGGAAACGCAAGAGCGGCTCGTCTTCGGCCTGGGAGAGCGCCGCGCGCGCCATCATGACCACCGACACGTTCCCCAAAGGCGTGACGCGCCGCGCGCGCATCGACGATGCGGTGGTCACCATCAACGGCATCGCCAAGGGCTCGGGCATGGTGGCGCCCGATCTTGCGACCATGCTCGCCTTCATCTTCACCGATGCGAAGCTCGCGCCGCATGTGCTGCAGACGCTCGTCGTGCTCGGCGTGCGCGATACCTTCAACGCGATCACGGTGGACAGCGACAGCTCGACGAGCGACATGGTTCTCGCCTTCGCGACCAAGACCGCAGACCACGAGCCGGTCAAGCGCGCGGGCGACCCACGCTTGCGGGACTTTCGCGTCAAGCTGCATGACGCCATGCGTGAGCTCGCCCAGCTCGTGGTGCGCGACGGCGAGGGCGCGTCCAAGTTCATCACGGTCACGGTCACGGGCGCGGAAAGCGCCAAGGCCGCGCGCGCGATCGCGCTCTCCATCGCGAACTCACCGCTCGTCAAGACGGCGATCGCGGGCGGCGATGCGAATTGGGGCCGCATCGTGATGGCGATCGGCAAGGCGGGCGAAACCGTCGATCAGGACAAGCTCGCGATCCACATGTGCGGTCTGCCGGTGGCGCAGAAGGGTGGGCGCGCGAGCGCCTATAACGAGGCGATGCTGACCCAGGCGATGAAGAAGCCGGAGATCGAGATCGCGGTCGATCTTGGCCTCGGCGCCGGAAAGGCGACCATTTGGACCTGCGACTTGACGCACGACTATATCGAGATCAACGGCTCTTATCGGAGCTGAGGCGGCTCACGGCGGCACATGTTCGCGGGCAAAGATAAAGCTTTAGATGTCTCCGGCTCGTTGTCTTAAAGCACTCTTAACGCCACGGCCTTTATCCTTGGCTCCGAGGGCCGTGCCGTGACCCGGCCCATGCTGGTCGCGGCTTGTGCTCTCGTTGACGCGGACGGGCGGGTGCTTATCGCGCGCAGGCCCGCGGGCAAGAGCATGGCGGGCCTCTGGGAGTTTCCCGGGGGCAAGGTGGAGGCGAACGAGACGCCGGAAGCGTGTCTCAGCCGCGAGCTCAAGGAGGAGCTCGGCATCGATGTGGCGGGCGCGTGTCTTTCGCCCTTCGTCTTCGCCTCGCACGCTTACGAGGATTTTCACCTCGTCATGCTGCTCTTCGTCTGCCGGCGCTGGCAAGGGATGGTGAGCGCGCGCGAAGGCCAGGAGCTCGCCTGGGTGCGGCCGCTTCGCCTGGGCGACTATCCGATGCCGCCCGCCGACGCGCCGCTTGTCGCGCATTTGCGCGACCTATTGTGAGGAGAAGACGATGCTTGCTCGCACGCACGAAAGCACGCTCGGCAAAGCGCGGCGCTTCTGGCGCGATGAGCATGGTGCAACGGCCATCGAATACACGCTCATCGCGGGCTTCATCGGGGTTGCCATCGTGGTCGGCGCCACGGCCGTCGGTACGAAGCTCAACGGTTTCTTTTCAACGCTCGCCGGTAACTGGTAGCGGCGCTTCAGATGCTCTTGCGCATCGCGTCGAGCCCGGCCTCGATGTAATCGGCAAGCAGCGGCGTTCCCATCAAATATGCAGAGGTTGATACCACGCGCTCGCGGCGCGCATCGGCGAGCGCGGTGCGCCATTCCGCGGGCTCGTAGGTGCCGCGCCCGATCCAGACGAGCGCGACGAGCGCAAGCTGCTCGTCCTCGTTCAAAGCGTCGATGGCTTCGCGCAACTCCTGTGCCGTCGGATCGTCGGCCAAATCCTCCAGGATCTCGCGCATGGGAATGCTGTCGTCGGCCGAATCCGATCCCGAGTCGGGATCGTCGACCTCGACTTTGACGTCGAACTCGCGGGCCTTGTCGATGATGAAGCGGAGCTTGTCGGCGGCGATGTCGAGCATTTGGATCCTCCGGTGAAAGAACGCTAACACAGTTGCCGTGCGGCGGCTTGACGTCGGTCAACGCTTCGGCCCGGCCTCCGGCGGCGCCCAGCCAGTAAGATAAAGTATGTCGAAGGTGGCGGGCACGCGCCCGTCCGCTGCGCCAAAGCGCTCTTCGTAGAGGGTGCAGGCCCGCGCCAGCAGGGCGCGCTTCAGGGGCTTGCGTGTGCGTTCGCTCAAAGCGTTCGCCTCGCCCATGGCGCGGAGCTCGCGCATCACGGCGAGCGCATCGGGGTAGCGCACCTTCACCCGGTCCACATCGGCCACCGGCTCGGCGAAGCCCGCGCGCTGCAAGAGCGCGCCCGCGTCGGCGAGCGTCGCGAAGGGCGCCACCCGCGGGCTCAAGCCGCCCTCGACCTCGCTTTCGGCCGCCGCCAGCGCCTGGCGAAGCTCGGTCAGCGTCTCCTCGCCAAAGAGCGCGGCGAGAAAGACCCCGCCGGGCGCGAGCGTCCGGCGAATCTGAACGAGCGCGCCCGGAAGATCGTTCACCGCATGAAGCGCAAGAACGCTCACCACAAGCGAGAAGCATCCGCTGGCAAACGGCAACCGCTCTTCGTCCGCGACGACGCCATGGCGCGAATCACGGGACAGGAGCGGGCGCGCGAGATCGGCCTCGACGAGGGCGCCGAGGCGCTGAGCCGTCCCGGGCGCTTCACCGAGCGCGCGGCGGAAATTGCCGGTCCTCGTGCCCAAATCGAGGGCAAGCGGAAAGCTTTGCGGCATCGCCGACAAGCGTTCCACAAGGTCGCGGGCCGCGCGCGCGAAGAGAAAGTCGTGAGCCGCGAAATGCTCTGCCGCGCGAAGCCGTCGGCGGCGCACCAAAGCGCGATCGAACAACATCATGGCCCATGTTGACACCGGCTGAGCCATGAGCGAAAGCGTGCGCGTGAGCGACGCGAAAGGTGTATTGGCGGACGGCATTCCGGCGCGGCTCAAGACCGCGTTGGCGAGGGTCGTCGACGCCGTCTTGCCGCCCTCATGCTTGAGTTGCGGCGCACCGGTCGACGAGGCGGGCGCGCTGTGCGGCGCGTGCTGGCAGGCGCTGCATTTTCTCGAGTCGCCGCTGTGCGAGTGCTGCGGCCTGCCCTTGGAGGGCGCGGGCGCGGGCGACTTGCTGTGCGGCGGCTGCATCGCCGATCGGCCGCGCTACCGCCGAGCCCGGGCCGTCCTCGGCTATGACGATGCGAGCCGAAAGCTCGTGAGCCGCTTCAAGTATCGCGACCGCACGGAGATGGCCAAGAGCTTCGCCGGCTGGATGGCGCGCACGGGGCGCGGGCTCATGGGCGAATGCGACCTCATCGCGCCGGTGCCGCTGCACCCCTTGCGCCTTCTCATGCGCCGCTTCAATCAGGCGGCGCTCTTGGCTTTGAGCATGGGCCGTCGCTCGGGCCTGCCGGTGGTGCCCGATCTCTTGCGCCGCATACGCTTCACGCCGTCCCAGGTGGGCTTGAGCGCCGAAGCCCGGCGTCGGAACGTCGCGCACGTCTTCCGTTTGCGCCCCCGCTATGCCGAGGAAATTAAGGACATGCGCATTCTCTTGGTCGACGATGTGCTGACCACTGGCGCCACGGCCGAGGCTTGCACGCGCGTGCTCCTCAGAGCCGGTGCCGCGGCGGTCGACGTGTTGACGCTCGCGCGCGTGGTGACGCCCCGGAGGCCCATCGCGTAAGCGGGGAGGGATGTATCGCTCATGACCGAAGTCATCGTGTACACGACCATGCTCTGCCCCTACTGCCACCGCGCGAAGACGCTCCTGAAGAAGAAAGGCGTGAGCTTCGAAGAAATCGACGTGAGCGGCGATCCCGACAAGCGAAGCGAGATGGTCGAGCGCTCGGGCGGCCGGCAGACCGTGCCGCAGGTCTTCATCGCAGGCCGCCATATCGGCGGCTCCGAGGAGCTTGCCATGCTTGATCAGAAGGGCGAGCTCGACCGCCTGCTTGCCGGATAGCGCGCGATGACGCGGCTCAAGGTCGCCTGCATCCAGCTCTGCTCGGGCGACGAGGTGGCCGCCAATGTCGAGGCGGCCTCGACGCTCATTCGCCGCGCCAAGGCGGACGGTGCGAGCTTCGTCGCGACGCCCGAGATGACATCGCTCATGGACATCAGGTCCGGCGCCTTGCGCACCAAGACCCGGCCGGAAGCCGAGGACCAGGCGCTCGCGGCTTTCCGCGCACTCGCAAGCGAGCTCGAGCTCTGGCTTCTCGTGGGCTCGTTGCCGATCCGGGTCGGTCCCGATCGCTGCGCCAATCGCTCCTTTCTGATTTCGCCCACGGGCGCTGTCGCGGCCCGCTACGACAAGATCCATATGTTCGACGTCGAGGTGGGCGACGGGCAGAGCTACCGCGAATTCGAAGAAGTTCGCCGCGGGGGAGAGGGCTGTGGTGGCCGACCTGCCGGAAGCGGGCGTACGGCTCGGGCTGTCCATCTGCTATGACGTCCGCTTCCCCCATCTCTACCGGGCGCTCGCCAAGGCCGGCGCCGAGATTCTCATGGTTCCCTCGGCCTTCACCCGGGTGACGGGGGAGGCCCATTGGCATGTTCTGTTGCGCGCGCGGGCGATCGAGAACGGCGCCTTCGTCATGGCCCCGGCCCAGGGTGGGCGCCACATGGATGGGCGCGAGACCTTCGGCCATAGTCTCATCATCGGACCCTGGGGGGAGATCCTGGCGGAGGGTGGCACCGAGCCGGCCATCATCGCGGCGACGCTCGACCTCGCAGCGGTCAAGGAGGCGCGGCGGCGGATACCGGCCCTCGAGCACGACCGGAGCTTTGAGCCGCCGGGCGCGGCCGAGAAACCTTAAACCACCGGCAGGCGTTGTAGAATAAAAGTTGGGACGCCATGTTAGGAGAGTGCCGAGAGGGCCGCCCGGGATGATTTTGTACAGCCTTGTTTGCGAGCACGACCACGCCTTCGAGGCCTGGTTCCCGGACAGCGCGGCTTACGACAGGCAGGCCGGGGCTCGTGCCGTGACCTGCCCCCAATGCGGCTCGCTCAAAGTGGAAAAGGCCGTGATGGCCCCCCGCATCGGCAAACGCGCGGCCAAAGAAGAAAAGCCGCTCACCCATGTCTCGGGGCATGACGCCAAGCTCGGCCAGATGCTTGAGGCGCTGCGCGAGCATGTCGAACAGAATTACGACTATGTGGGCGAGCGCTTTGCCGAGGAAGCACGGCGCATTCATCACGGCGAGGTCGAGACCCGGAACATCTACGGCGAGGCGACGAGCGAGGACGTCCGCGATTTGAAGGACGAGGGCATTCCCGTGGCGCCTCTGCCGCCGCTGCCGCGCCGCGACGGTTGATCACCGCTTTTCCGCCAGCACCATGTAATTGACCGACAGGTCGTCCACGAGCCGCCATTGGTCGCGCAAGAAGCTGTAGCCCACGCCTGTGATCTCGCGGACCGTAAGCCCGCTTGCCGCGAGCCCCGCTCCAAGCTCCTCGGGGCGCACGAGCTTGTCATAGGCGTGCGTGCCGCGCGGCAGCCAACCCGCGACGAATTCCGCGCCGACGATGGCGAGCGCGAAGGCCTTGGGCGTGCGGTTGATGGTGGCGACCACCATGAGGCCGCGGGGCTTCACGAGCCTTGCGCAGGCTCGAAGGAACACTTCGACATCGGCCACGTGCTCGACCACTTCCATGTTGAGCACCATGTCGAAGCTCGCGCCGGTCTCGGCCAGTGCCTCGGCGCTGCCCTCCCGGTAGTCGATGGCGAGGCCCTGCTCGGCTGCGTGGGCCGCCGCGATCTTGACGTTGCCTGCCGACGCGTCGAGGCCTGTGACTTGAAACCCCATGCGCGCCATGGGCTCGGCGAGGAGACCGCCGCCCGAGCCGATGTCGAGCAGCGAGAGCCCGCCGAATGGCGAAAGGCTCTTCGGGTCGCGGGAAAAATGCGCGCAAGCCCGCGTGCGGATGAAGTCGAGCCTTAAGGGATTGAGTTTATGAAGGGGTGCGAACTTGCCCTTCGGGTTCCACCACTCCGCGGCGTGCGCCGAAAAGCGCGCGACCTCGTCCGGGTCGATGCTTGATGGCATGTGTGAGATTTCTTCCGGCATGAGACCGCGCACACGTTGCCTCGGCTTGACTGCGCCCTTATGAATAGCCGCCGCTCGCCTGAGCCGCTCGTCGGCCTTCGCGGATGCGGCAAAGCTTTTGTGACGACCCGACTCAGTCGCACAATCGAAGGTGCAGTCAACGCGAAAACGCCATGTCCAGGCTGGTACTGAAATTCGGCGGCACGTCGCTTGCGGATGTCGAGCGCATCCGGCACGTGGCGGGGCTCGTCAAACGCGAGGTCGATCAGGGCCACGAGGTGGCCGTCGTCGTCTCGGCCATGGCGGGGGCGACCAACGAGCTCGTCGACCTTTGCCGCCAGGCGTCGCGGCTCCATGACGCGCGCGAATATGACACGGTGGTGTCCGCGGGCGAGCAGATCACGGCGGGGCTCTTGGCTCTCTCGCTGCAATCCATCGGCGTTTCCGCGCGCTCTTGGCTCGGCTGGCAGATTCCCGTGCGCACGGACGACACCCACGCGGCAGCCCGCATTCGCGATATCGACACGCGCGTCATCGAAGAGCGTTTCAAAGAGGGACAGGTCGCGGTCGTCGCGGGCTTCCAGGGCTTGGGCTCGGACAATCGGGTGACGACGCTCGGCCGCGGCGGCTCGGACACGAGCGCGGTGGCGCTCGCGGCCGCGCTGCGCGCGGAGCGCTGCGACGTCTACACCGATGTCGAGGGCGTTTTCACCGCCGATCCCCGCATCGTTGCGAAGGCGCGCAAGCTTGATAAGATCGCCTATGAGGAAATGCTCGAGCTTGCGTCGTCGGGCGCCAAGGTGCTGCAGACGCGCAGCGTCGGGCTCGCCATGCTGCAGCGCGTGCGCGTGCGAGTGTTGTCGAGCTTCGCCGACCGTTCCGGCACGCTCGTTTGCGACGAGGATGAGATCGTGGAACACGGCGTAGTCAGCGGCATTGCCTATTCGCGCGACGAGGCGAAGATCACCCTGGTCAAGGTGGCCGACCGGCCGGGGGTCGCCGCCTCCATCTTCGGCCCGCTTGCCGATGCCGCGATCAATGTCGACATGATCGTGCAGAACGTCGCCGAGGACGGACCGACGACCGATCTCACCTTCACCGTGGGCCGCGCCGATCTCGATCGGGCGGTGGCGGTCTTGGAGGCCGCGCGCAATCAGATCGGCTTCGGGCGTCTCCTCACCGACAACTCGGTTGCCAAGGTTTCCGTGATCGGCGTGGGCATGCGCAGTCACGCGGGCGTCGCCAAGACCATGTTTCAGACGCTCGCCGCCAAGGGCATCAACATCAAAGTCATCACGACCTCGGAAATCAAGGTGAGCGTGTTGATCGATGCTCAGTACACTGAGCTTGCGCTGCGAGCCTTGCACTCGGCCTATGGGCTCGACGCCGCCTGAGGCTCTGCGAGTTGTGACGGCGCTCCCCACGCCACCGCCGCGGCCCCGCGGTCGCGCGGCTTTCTGAAATGGTGGACGTAGAATGACCAGCGGAGCAGGCCCGCGAGTTCTCTTGAGGCGCATGCGCGAGCTGATGGCCGAGCCCATCAGCCCGCAGGCGCGCCTCGACCGCATGGTCAAGGTCATCGCCGCGAACATGGTGGCCGAGGTGTGCTCGGTCTATCTCATGACGGCCGACCAGGCGCTCGAGCTCTTCGCCACCGAAGGCTTGAACCCGTCGGCCGTGCACAAGACCCGCCTCGCGCTCGGCGAAGGCTTGGTGGGCGAGATCGCGCGCACGGCCCAGCCTCTCAATCTCGCCGACGCGCAAAGCCATCCCCAATTCGCCTACCGGCCGGAGACGGGCGAGGATCCGTTCCACTCCTTTCTCGGCGTGCCCATCCTGCGCGGCGGCCGCTCCCTCGGCGTCGTCGTCGTCCAGAACCGCACCCGCCGCCATTACGACGAGGAAGAGATCGAGGCCCTGCAGATCATCGCCACGGTCTTGGCCGAGCTCGTGGTTTCGGGCGCGCTCATCGACAAGGCGGGCGGGGGTGTGGAGACGCAATACCGCGCCTCTGTTCGCTTGCAGGGCGTGGCGCTCGCCGACGGCATCGCCATGGGCTACGTCGTTCTCCACGAGCCGCGCATCGAGATCGGCCAGCTCATTGCCGAGGATGTGGGCCGCGAGCGCGAGCGGCATCGATGCCGCGATCGAGGGCACGCGCGCGCTGGATCGACAACATGCTCGCCACCAACGAGCTCTCGATCACGGGCGAGCCGCGCGACGTGCTCGAGGCCTATCGCATGTTCGCCCATGACCGGGGCTGGCTCAGGCGCTTGCGCGAAGCCGTGGACTCGGGCCTCACGGCGGAGGCCGCGGTCGAGCGCGTGCAGAACGAGACGCGCGCGCGGCTTTTGCGCCAGACCGATCCCTATATGCGCGAGCGTCTGCACGATCTCGATGATTTGTCCAATCGCCTGCTGCGCCAGCTCACCGGCAAGCGCACGGCGTCGAGCGAAGTCTTGCCCGAGGATTCGATCATCTGCGCGCGCGGCATGGGGCCCGCCGAGCTCTTGGACTACGACAGAAAACGCGTGCGCGGGCTCGTGCTCGAAGAGGGCTCGGCCACGGCGCACGTCTCGATCGTGGCGCGCGCGCTCGGCATTCCCATGGTGGGCGGCATCGAGGGCCTCATCGAGCGCATCAATGCGGGCGATTCCATCATCGCCGACGGCGATTCGGGCGAGGTCTATGTGCGGCCGCAGCCCGACGTGATTCAGGCTTACGCCGAGAAGGCGCGCTTCCGTGCGCGGCGTCAGGCGCAATACGCGGCCGTGCGCCATGCGCCGGCCATCACGGTGGACGGCGAGCGCGTGACGCTCAATCTCAATGCGGGGCTCTTGGTCGATCTGCCGCATCTCGACCAATCGGGCGCGGAAGGCATCGGGCTCTTTCGCACCGAGCTTCAGTTCATGATTTCGGCGACGATGCCCGCGCTCGAGGCGCAGCGCGATCTCTATCGCCGCGTGCTCGATGCCGCCGGCGACAGGCCCGTGGTCTTCCGCACCCTCGATCTCGGCGGCGACAAGATGCTTCCCTATTTCCGCATCGAGCGCGAGGAGAACCCGGCGCTCGGCTGGCGCTCGCTGCGCATCGGTCTCGATCGTCCGGCGCTCCTGCGTTATCAGATCCGCGCGCTCATCGCGGCGGCCGAAGGCCGTGCGCTCAACATCATGTTTCCCATGGTGGCCGAGGTGGCCGAATTCATGCACGCCAAGGGTCTGATCGAGCGCGAGCGGCAGCGGCGCGTGCGCTTGGGCCTGGGGCTGCCCAGCGCCATTCGGGTCGGGCTCCATGCTCGAGGTGCCCTCGCTCGCCTTCGAGCTCGAGGCCCTGTGCGGCGTGGCCGATTTCATTTCGGTCGGCTCGAACGATTTGCAGCAATTTTTCTTCGCCAGCGACCGCACCAATCCGCGGGTGGCGGCGCGCTACGACCCTTTGAGCCCGGCGCTCTTAAGGTTTCTGCATGGGATCGCCGACACCTGCCGCGAGCGGGGTCTGCCGGTGGGCCTGTGCGGCGAGATGGCCGGCCGGCCGCTCGATGCCATGGCCTTGATCGGCCTCGGCTATCGCTCGATTTCCATGCCGCCGGCGGGGCTCGGGCCGGTCAAGATGATGGTGCGGAGCCTCGACGCCAAGGCCTTGGAGCGGGAGCTTCTGCCGTTGCTCAAGGCGCCCGAGCGCACGCTAAGGCCCCATCTCGAGCGCTTCGCGGCGACCCATGGCATCGCAATATGAGCGGAAATACGGGCGATTCTTAGTCGTTGCGCACCCGACATCCTTTTGATTTATTTAACGAACCCGACCCATACTGAGGTCTTATGAAGACCTCGGAGGCAGGCGAGGGCGACGACGCCCGGCAAGATCAGGCTACGGACGATCCGGATCGCATGGAAAAAGTGACGCGTTTGCCGTTGGACCCGGAACGCAACGTCGAGCGGCGGCGACTCCATCTCCGCGAGATCAACGACGGTGCCGAGGAACCTCAAGGCAGCGTCGGCGACGCCTTGCGCGCCACGCGGCTGCGCTTGGGCGAGGATGTGCGCACCGTGTCGGCCGTCTTGCGCATTCGCCCCGAGCATCTCGAAGCGCTCGAAGATGGCGCGCTCGACAAGCTGCCGGGGCGCACTTACGCCTTGGGCTTCCTGCGCAGCTACGCCGACTATCTCGGTCTCGACGCCAACGAAGCGGTGGCGCGCTTCAAGGAAGAGATCAAGCCCGAGCCCAAGGACGAGACGACGAGCGAGCTCGTCTTCCCCGATGCGCAGGACGAGGTGCGCATTCCGCAAGGCTCGATCCTCATTGTCGGCGGCCTGCTCTTGCTCGGCATTTGGGGCGGCTATTATCTCTCCCAATCCGCGCACCGTCTGTTGAGCGAAGACGAAAAGCAAGCGGCACAGACAAGCGAGGCTACGAGCGCAAGCACGCAAGCGCCTGCGCCTGCGCCTGCGCCTGCAGCGAGCACCGACACCGCTGTTCCTCAAGCACCCGCAGCAACACCCGCGACGCCCGCGGCCGCCGACACGCCCGCGGCAGCTGCAACGCCTGCCCCCGCGGCATCGGTGTCCGCTGACACGGCGCGCGTCTTCGGCACCGACGATCCCGCCGCACGCGTCACACTCAAAGCCACGCGCGACGTCTGGGTGCGCGTCGACGACACCGCCGCCGGCGCCATGCTGAACACGCTCGATCTGCGCGCGGGCGACACCTATCGCGTGCCGAACAGGCCCGAGCTCATCTTGAGCACAAGGGACGCCGGCGGCATCGAAATCTGGCTCGATGGCCAGTCCATCGGCGCGGCGGGCGCATCGGGTCAGGCGCTCGACAGCTTCTCCCTCGACCCCGAGAAGCTCGCGGCCGGCGCCACGCGGGGCCCGAGGCCTTAAGGGCTCTAGCCCCTTCCCCCGCTCTGCCTTGCCCGCGGCCTATGCTAAGGTGCCGCGGCACCGTGCCGTTCAAGGGGTGAGCCCTGCACCATGAGTAGCGTGAGACCCTATCGCGACATCCTGCGCCGCAAGGCGCGCCAGATTCACGTGGGCTCGGTGCCCGTGGGCGGGGATGCCCCGATCGCGGTGCAGTCCATGACCAACACGCTCACCTCGGACGCCAAGGCCACCATCGACCAGATCCGCCAGCTCGAGGAGGCGGGCGCCGATATCGTCCGGGTCTCCTGCCCCGACGAGGAATTCGACGGCCGCGCTCGGCGAGATCGTGCGCGCGGCCAAGGTGCCGATCGTGGCCGACATCCACTTCCACTACAAACGCGCGATCGAAGTCCGCGAAGGCCGGTGCCGCCTGCCTGCGCATCAATCCGGGCAATATCGGCTCGGCCGAGCGCGTGCGCGAAGTCATCAAGGCCGCCAAGGACAATGGCTGCGCCATGCGCATCGGCGTGAACGCGGGCTCGCTGGAAAAGGATCTGCTGGAAAAATACGGCGAGCCGTGTCCCGAGGCGATGATCGAAAGCGCGCTCGATCACGCCCGCATTCTCGAGGACAACGACTTCCGCGAGTTCAAGATCAGCGTGAAGGCCTCGGATGTGTTCTTGGCGGTCGCGGCCTATCAGGGTCTCGCCGAGGCTTGCGACTATCCGCTCCACCTCGGCATCACGGAAGCGGGCGGCATGATCCCCGGCACGGTCAAGTCCGCGATCGGACTCGGCATGCTGCTCTGGGCCGGCATCGGCGACACCATCCGCGTCTCGCTCTCGGCCGATCCGGTGGAGGAAATCCGCGTCGGCTTCGACATTCTGAAATCGCTCAATCTGCGCCACCGCGGCGTCAACATCATTTCCTGTCCGTCCTGCGCGCGCCAGGGCTTCAATGTCATCGAGACGGTGAAAATTCTCGAAGAGCGGCTCGCCCATATCGCCACCCCCCTGACGCTTTCCATCATCGGCTGCGTCGTCAACGGGCCGGGCGAGGCGCGCGAGACCGATCTCGGCTTCACGGGCGGCGGCGCGGGCGCGGGCATGGTTTATATCGCCGGCAAGCCGGACCATAAGATGGACAACGGGCGCATGGTCGACCATATCGTCGAGCTTGTGGAGAAGAAGGCGGCCGAGATCGAAGCCGAGCGCGCGGCCGAGGATGCGCCGGCGCCGGCGCCCGCGCTCGCCGAAGCGAGCTAGCGGCCATCCTGGCCCTCGCCGGGCTGTACAACGCGCCCGGCAATGACAACATCGTGAGACAATGATTCCGCATCAAAAGCTCGATCAGCTCATCGGGCGCTTCAAGGCTGTGGAGGCCTCGCTCGCGCAAGGCCTGCGCGCGGAGGAGATCGTGCGCCTCTCGAAGGAGCGCGCCGAGCTCGAGGCCGTGGTGGCGGCCGCGGAACGCTTGCGCAATGCCGAGCGCGAGATTGCGGATTTGAAGGCGCTGCTCGCCGATCCGAAGGGCCTCGAGCGCGAGATGGCGGAGCTTGCTGAAGCCGAGCTTTCCGCCCTCGAGACCGAGCTGCCGGGCCTCGAGCACGCGGTGAAGGTGCTGCTTCTGCCCAAGGACGCGGCCGATGCCTTGAGCGTCATTGTCGAAATCCGTGCCGGCACCGGCGGCGGGGAGGCGACGCTCTTTGCGGGCGATCTCTTGCGCATGTATCAACGCTACGCCCAGGCGCGCGGCTGGCGCTTCGAGATTCTCTCGCTTTCCGAGAGCGAAGTGGGCGGCGTCAAGGAGGCGATCGCCTCCGTCACGGGCAAGAATGTGTTCGCGCGCCTCAAATTCGAATCCGGCGTGCATCGCGTGCAGCGCGTGCCGGCGACCGAGGCCTCGGGCCGCATCCACACCTCGGCCGCCACCGTCGCCGTGCTGCCGGAGCCCGAGGACGTCGACATTCATATCGAGGACAAGGATCTGCGCATCGACGTCTTCCGCTCGAGCGGCCCGGGCGGCCAGTCGGTCAACACCACCGACAGCGCCGTGCGCATCACGCATCTGCCGAGCGGGCTTGTGGTCACGCAGCAGGACGAGAAGTCCCAGCACAAGAACAAGGCCAAGGCCATGAAGGTCTTGCGCGCGCGGCTCTTCGAGGCCGAGCGCGAACGTCTCGATCGCGAGCGCGCGGCGACGCGGCGCGGCCAAGTGGGCTCGGGCGACCGCTCCGAGCGCATCCGCACCTACAATTTTCCGCAAGGCCGCGTCACCGATCACCGCATCAATCTCACGCTTTACAAGCTCGATCGCGTGCTGACAGGCGAATGCCTCGACGAGATCATCGAGGTGTTGATCACCGAAGATCAGGCAAGCCGACTCGCGGCGCTCGCCGAGGACGTGTCATGACCGATCCTCATCCTTCGAGACGCTCGACGCTCGCGCGTCTCGCTCCTCAGGATGAGGATGTGTATCGCCATGGGCCTCATCCTGAGGAGCACGGCGCTGTGGCGCCGTGCGTCTCGAAGGATGCGGCCGAAGGCACACTCAGAGAAGCTCTCGCGTATGCCGCACAATCCCTTGCGCAGGCGGGCGTGGAGACACCCGCGCTCGACGCGCGACTTCTGCTTATGGAAGCGACGGGGCTCTCGCTCGAGGCGCTGTTGAGCGCGGCTGAGCAACGCTTGAGCGGGCCCGAGCGCACGCGCTTCGCGGACATGCTTTCCCGACGTCGCGCGCGCGAGCCGCTCGCCTACATCTTGGGGCGCCGCGCCTTTTGGAGCTTCGATCTTGTCGTGGACAACGCCGTGCTCGTGCCGCGCCCGGAGAGCGAGACGGTGGTGGAAGCGGTCTTGGAAAGAGTGTCCGAGATCGAAGGCGGCCGTGACGAATCGTATCGCATACTCGATCTCGGCACGGGCTCCGGTTGCCTTTTGTTCGCGCTGCTGTCGGAGCTGCCGCGGGCCTGGGGCCTCGGCATCGATGCCTCAGCGCGCGCGCTTGTTGTCGCGCGCGACAATGCGGCCCGCCTCGGTCTTGCCGCGCGCTCTGACTTTTTGCGCGGCGATTGGCTTGCGGCAATAGACGGCGCGTTTGACATCGTCGTGTGCAACGCGCCTTATATTCCAACGCGCGACATCGAAGGATTGGCGGCCGAGATCAGGCTCTACGAGCCACGGCTCGCGCTTGACGGCGGTGCGGACGGGCTCGCCGCGTACCGAAGGATTGTCGGTCCCTTAAGGAAAATTGTGGCAAATGGCGGTCTCGTAGCTCTGGAAGTGGGCGATGAACAAGCACGCGCTGTGGAAATGCTGCTTGCCTCAGCGGGCTTTAGCGAAATTGTCCACAAGCCCGATCTCGCAGGCAAGCTGCGTGTCGTTGTTGCGCGCTCACGCGCCTCGGCGTGAGGCGCCTAAAAAATCTGTTGGAAGGGATCGGTCGAAGAGCTAGGTTTATGGAGGGATCGATGTCGCCTCGCCGTGTGTCGATGTCGGCTAGAGGCAGCCTCTCGCGAGCACCAGCGTAACGCATCCGACGGTCGAATGCGCCGTGATGCGAATGGCATGTGAGAATTGAGAGGCGTTCACCGGGTTCACGCGACCACATGAACCCGGACGGATTCCCGGGGCGCAACCAGAAGCAGAAGCTGCAAAGAAGTTTGGGCACATGAGGCAAGGACCAAACCCGAAACGGGCTCGGCGCGGCCGTAATAAGCCGCACAACTTCATGAACAGGACCTTTGACAGCAACGGTCCCGACGTCAAAATTCGCGGCACCGCCGCTCACATCTACGAAAAATATCAGGCGCTCGCGCGCGACGCGCATGCCTCGGGCGATCGTGTCGGCGCCGAGAACCTTCTTCAGCACGCCGAGCACTACTACCGGGTCCTCAACGCCTATCAAGTTTCCCAGGCCGCCAATGGCGGTTACAACGGCGGTGCCAGGCCCTACACCCCGCCCGCGGACGGCCCTCAGCCCGACCAGTCCCAAGGACGGCCGAGGCCCGGCATGCCCCAAGAGGGAAACGTCGAGTCCCACGACAATTCCGTCTCCGACGACGGCGACGACGGCGACGACGTTCGCGCCTAGACGGGCGCGACGGCCTTTTCGTTTCCGCCGTGGAGCGACGACCGCGGCCGCTCGTGGGCCCCGAAAGGTCTTGCCACTGCGGCGGAGCAAGCACACATAAGCCTCGGGCCGGAATTAAGCCGGCCGCCTCATAGCAAGGCGTAGAGGAGCCCGTGCCTCGTAGGGCGGCTCGAACGGACGTGCTTGACGAGGGAAGCCCATGGAATTCGAAAAATACACCGAGCGCGCGCGCGGCTTCGTGCAGTCCGCGCAAGGTCTCGCGTTACGCGCAGGCCATCAGCGTTTCACGCCGGAACATCTCCTGAAGGTTCTTCTCGACGACGAGGAGGGTCTCGCGGCCGGCCTCATGCGCGCGGCGGGCGCGCGGCCCGAAGAGGCGCTGAAACTCGTCGAGGCGGCGCTCGCCAAGCTCCCCAAGATCGAAGGCTCCGGCGCAGGCCAGCTTTATCTCGCGCCGGAAACGGCCAAGCTCTTCGACCAGGCCGAGCAGATCGCCAAGCGCGCGGGCGACAGCTTCGTCACGGCCGAGCGCCTGTTCCAGGCGATCGCCCATCTCGAAGGCTCGGAGGCCGCGCGCATCCTGAAGGATTCCGGGCTCACGCCGGTGGGCCTCAATGCCGCCATCAACGACATGCGCAAAGGACGAAAGGCCGACACGGCAAGCGCCGAGGAGGCCTATGACGCGCTCAAGAAATACGCGCGCGATCTCACCGAGGCCGCGCGCAACGGCAAGCTCGATCCGGTGATCGGGCGCGACGAGGAAATCCGCCGCACGATCCAGGTGCTCTCGCGGCGCACGAAGAACAATCCCGTGCTCATCGGCGAGCCGGGCGTGGGCAAGACCGCGATCGTCGAAGGACTCGCGCTGCGCATCGTCAATGGCGACGTGCCGGAATCCTTGCGCGACAGGCGCCTGCTTGCTCTCGACATGGGCGCGCTCATCGCGGGCGCCAAATATCGTGGCGAGTTCGAGGAGCGGCTCAAGGCCGTGCTGTCGGAGATTACGAGCGCGGGCGACGTCATTTTGTTCATCGACGAGATGCACACGTTGGTCGGCGCGGGCAAGGCCGAAGGCGCCATGGACGCCTCCAATCTCTTGAAGCCCGCGCTCGCGCGCGGCGACCTCCACTGTGTCGGCGCCACGACACTCGACGAATATCGCAAGCATGTGGAGAAGGACGCGGCGCTCGCGCGGCGCTTCCAGCCCGTTTTCGTCGACGAGCCTTCCGTCGAGGACACGATCTCGATCCTGCGCGGCATCAAGGAGAAATACGAGCTTCATCACGGCGTGCGCATCACGGACGCGCGCCATCGTTGCCGCGGCGCAGCTTTCCCATCGCTACATTTCCGATCGCTTCCTGCCCGACAAGGCGATCGACCTCATGGACGAGGCGGCGAGCCGCTTGCGCATGCAAGTCGAACTCCAAGCCCGAGGCGCTCGACGAGCTCGACCGGCGCATCATTCAGCTCAAGATCGAGCGCGAGGCTCTGAAGAAAGAGAGCGACAAGGCGTCGTCCGAGCGCTTGAAGAAGCTCGAGGTCGAGCTTGCCGATCTGGAAAAGAAATCCGCCGAGCTCACCGCGCGCTGGAAGGCGGAGAAGGACAAGCTCGGCGAAGCGGAGAAGATTCGCGGCGAGCTCGACAAGGCGCGCCAGGAGCTCGACGTCGCGCAGCGCAAGGGCGATCTCGCCCGCGCGGGCGAGCTTGCCTACGGCATCATTCCCTCGCTCGAAAAACGCTTGCACGCCTTCGAGGAGAAAGCGGGCGAGGCGATGGTGGAAGAGGCCGTGACCGAGGAGCACATCGCGGGTGTCGTCTCGCGCTGGACCGGCATTCCGGTCGAGCGCATGCTGCAAGGCGAGCGCGAGAAGCTCCTCAAGATGGAGGAGCGCTTAAGCCAGCGCGTCGTGGGCCAAGCCGAGGCGGTGGAAGCCGTGGCGAACGCCGTGCGGCGCGCGCGCGCGGGGCTCCAGGATCCGAACCGGCCCATCGGCTCGTTCCTGTTCTTGGGCCCCACCGGCGTCGGCAAGACCGAGCTCACCAAAGCGCTCGCGGAATTCTTGTTCGACGACGATTCTGCGCTGGTGCGCCTCGACATGTCGGAATACATGGAAAAGCACACCGTCTCGCGCCTGATCGGCGCGCCGCCGGGCTATGTCGGCTACGAGGAGGGCGGCGCGCTCACCGAAGCCGTGCGCCGGCAGCCCCTACCAGGTCGTGCTCTTCGACGAGATCGAGAAGGCGCATCCGGACATCTTCAACGTGCTCCTGCAGGTGCTGGACGACGGCAGGCTCACCGACGGCCACGGCCGCACGGTGGATTTCCGCAACACGCTCATCGTGCTCACCTCCAATCTCGGCTCGGAGTTTCTCGCGGCCCAGCCGGAGGGGCAGGACTCGAGCGCCGTGCGCGACGAGGTGATGGCGGTCGTGCGCAGCCGCTTCCGTCCGGAATTCTTGAACCGCCTCGACGAGATCATTCTCTTCCACCGGCTCGACCGCGCGCAGATGGACAAGATCGTCGACATTCAGGTGGCGCGCCTGCAAGGCTTGTTGCGCGACCGGAAGATCGAGATTTCGCTCGACGACAAGGCCAAGCGCTGGCTCGCCGAGGCGGGCTACGATCCCGTCTACGGCGCGCGGCCGCTCAAGCGCGTCATCCAGCGCCATCTGCAAAACCCGCTGGCCGGGTTCATTCTCGAGGGCACGATCAAGGACGGCGACAAGGTGAAGGTCTCGGCGGACGAGCGCGGGCCACTCATCAACGGCCGCGCGGCCGAGAAGCCTGATTGGCCCGAGAATGTCGAGCGCATGGCCTCGCGCGCGAAACACTGAGCGCGCTTCGGCGCCAACGCGATCAAGAGGAGAATCCTTGCCGACTCGGGTGTGGTCGGCTTAATTGAGGCAATTCGAGTTCGAGCCAAAGGGCAAGCGATGCGTGGCTCGCCGATCATCGGGCGTTATATTCATTTCACGCTCACCCTCCATCGCGTGTCGGTGATCGGCCTCGCCGTGGCGGCTTTGATGGCCGCATGTCCGGCGCAAGCGGAGGACGACCAGCCCTGGACGAGCGATCCACAGGTGGCTGAAGTTCTCACGGCAATCGATCGCATCGACGCAGCGATCGTGGCGCACGATGTGGACACCTTCAGCTCCCTCCTCGCCATGGACTTTGTTTTCAACAGCTCCCGCAATACTGTCGCGGATCGCGCTTCGGTTTTGGAACGCTTCGGCAACGATGAGGTCAGCTACGGCTCGTATGAGCGGAAGATCGAATTCGCAGGCGTTCGCGGCGACGGCGTCGTCGTGATGGGCGAGGAGATCATCAAGCCCAAGGGCAAATCGCCCGGTGCCGGAAGAGTTATCCGCCGGCGTTTTACCGACATCTGGCGCAACGAGGATGGAGCATGGCGCCTCTGCGTTCGTCAGGCCACGATCATTTCGGTAGATTGACGACGAGGAAAACGGCCGCGCTGCCGTAAAGCCCGACTGGCCCGAGAATGTCGAGCGCATGGCCTCGCGCGCGAAGCATCAGCGGGACTCTTCAAGCGTCGAAGATTACTGATTGACGGTAGCGCTCGAGGGCTGAGCGATGTCGGCGGTGGCCGTGCTGCTGAGGACGGTGGCCTGGGCCATCTCGGTCGCGATGGCGGTGCGCGATGCGGCGAACGAGGCGAGCTCGGAACCCGCGAGCTTGCGGCCGGTCGGCACGCGGATGCTCATGGGATTGACCTGCCTGTTCGCGATCATGATCTCGTAGTGGAGATGCGGGCCCGTCGAGCGGCCGGTGGTGCCGACATAGCCGATGATCTGGCCCTGGCGCACATGCGCGCCTTTCTTGATGCCGCGCGCAAAGCTGTTGAGATGCGCGTAGGCCGTCTTGTAGCCGTTGCCGTGGCCGATGCGGACGTAGTTGCCGTAGGTGCCATAGCGGCTCGCATAGTCGACGGTGCCTTGGCCCGCGGCCATCACCGGCGTGCCGCGCGGCGCCGCGAAGTCGACGCCCTTGTGCATCTTCGAGTAGCCCAGAATGGGATGGAAGCGCATGCCGTAGCCCGATGACAGGCGCGCGCCGTCGACCGGGGTCTTCATCAGGAACTTCTTCGCGCTCTGGCCGCGCTGGTCATAGTAGTCGATCGAGCCGTCGACCGGCGAGGCGAAGCGGTAGAGCGCGTGCGTCTTGCCGCTCGTGACGAGCGAGGCATAGAGGATCTTGCCCATGTCGACGGCGCGGCCATCCTCGTCGATCATCTGGGTGAACAGGATCTCGAAGCTGTCGCCCTTGTGGATTTCGCGCTGGAAGTCGACGTCGTAGGAGAATATGCGGATGAGATCGATGGTGACCTCTTCGGGAATGCCCGCATCGTCGGCGGCGAGGAACAGGCTCGAGTCGATGGTCCCCGCGGCCCGGAACGGCAATTCGGTCAGCGGCTTCTCGAACAGCTCGGCCGCGTAGTTGCCCGACTCGTCGCGCTTGACCTCGACCAGGCGCGCGGCATCGGCTTGCACGCGCATGGCCAAGAGCCGCCCGTTCGCGACGGAGTCGGGATCGAGCGCCTCGTCGCTCGCGGGCGGAGCGAGCGTCACCTCGATCTCCTGGCCCGCGCGGATTTGGCGCGGGTTGTAGAGAGGCTTCATGGCGAGCACGGCCGCATGAGCCTCCGTCGCTGTGGCGCCCGCATCGACGAGGAGACGGATGAGCGTGTCGCCCTGGCGCACCGCGAGCGTTTGGGTGACGGGAAGATTCTGCGCCACGGAAAAATCGGTGGCGTCGGGCGCCAGGGCCTGGAGCAGCATGCCGTCGCTCGGCCCGAGCGAGGCCGTAGCGAGCGCGGGCTTGCCAGCCTCCTTCGCCCGCTCGGCGTCGGCGACCTTGTCCAGGCGCAAATGGTGGGCGAGCGGGGTTGCCGGCAGCACGGCGAGCGCCGAGGTGCCGCCGAGAAAGAAGACCATGGCGAGCGAAGCGCTGAAATGGGGGCCGAAAGGCTGTCCCATGCGCAGGCGGGTAGAAATCTTGGGTGGGAAGGTCCAGCGCGCCGTGAGCCGGCGCCAGTTGTAGGCCAGCCGGTCCAGGCTGGCGCGGGCATATGACAACAGGCGCCCTATGGCACTGCGCAGCCCCTCCACCCGCCCGGACCTCCTTGAAGAGCCGTTGGACACAGAAGACACTGACGCGCACACGCCGCCGTCAGCGCATACTACCCAAACGTACCCGCCCAGCCTTTCCGGAAAGTGAATCGGGGGGTTCACTCGCAGGTGCAAAATGGCTTCGGCGTTGATTCTTGTCAACGCAGCAAATGCTTTGGACAGCGCTAAGGAAGACTTAAGCTTTGCCGGTTCGCGCAGGCGGACGCTCGCCCGGGCTCGCAGTCGCAGCATGGCTCATTGCGGACCCGCCCGGCACGCACCGGTCTAACACCTGCACCCGACGCCGACCTGCTTGAGTCTTCCAGGGAACAGGTCCAGACGCCCGCCAAGCGGCGCGGAAGCGCTTGACAACGCTCTAATTTCACACATATACAACAAGGTTACGCCGCGCCGCAGACCGAAAGGTTGCGCGACGTGGTGTCTTCGCCGTCGTCTAAAGTCACGTTCGGTGTCGGATGCACGCGGTCCAAGGGCCGCGGCCAGCATCGTCGCCGGTGCGCTTGGATGGATGACGAGGGCCAGCTCTTTGACATTGTGATGAGAGAAAGGGAAGCGTGGGCGGCGGTGTCGCGGCCGGCGCGCGGGAGCTTGCTTCCGTGGGTCGGCGAACGATACAGGCTGGCTTACGCTTCAAATTGCCAGCGCGAGTATTGCTCGCAAGAGCAGACATTCGAGCGCCCTTTGAAGTGAGTTCGAACCTTCGAAGTTTGAATTGGCCAGCCGGGACGGATTGTCGACTCTTCAAGACTTCTCATCTTGAGGAGACGGCACCGAACTCAAACTTGAGAGTTTGATCCTGGCTCAGAACGAACGCTGGCGGCAGGCCTAACACATGCAAGTCGAGCGCCCCGCAAGGGGAGCGGCGGACGGGTGAGTAACGCGTGGGAATTTGCCTCAAGGTACGGAATAACTCAGGGAAACTTGGGCTAATACCGTATGATGCCGGTGACGGGAAAGATTTATCGCCTTGGGATAAGCCCGCGTCAGATTAGGTAGTTGGTGGGGTAACGGCCTACCAAGCCTGCGATCTGTAGCTGGTCTGAGAGGACGATCAGCCACACTGGGACTGAGACACGGCCCAGACTCCTACGGGAGGCAGCAGTGGGGAATCTTGGCAATGGGCGAAAGCCTGACGCAGCCATGCCGCGTGAGTGATGAAGGTCTTAGGATTGTAAAGCCCTTTCGCCCGTGACGATGATGACGGTAACGGGAGAAGAAGCCCCGGCTAACTTCGTGCCAGCAGCCGCGGTAATACGAAGGGGGCTAGCGTTGTTCGGAATTACTGGGCGTAAAGCGCGCGTAGGCGGCTTTGCAAGCCAGAGGTGAAATGCCTGAGCTTAACTTAGGAATTGCCTTTGAGACTGCGAGGCTTTGAGGACGGGAGAGGTGAGTGGAATTCCCAGTGTAGAGGTGAAATTCGTAGATATTGGGAAGAACACCGGTGGCGAAGGCGGCTCACTGGCCCGTTTCTGACGCTGAAGCGCGAAAGCGTGGGGATCAAACAGGATTAGATACCCTGGTAGTCCACGCCGTAAACGATGAGTGCTAGGCGTCGGCAGGCTTGCGTGTCGGTGCCGCAGCTAACGCGTTAAGCACTCCGCCTGGGGAGTACGGTCGCAAGATTAAAACTCAAAGGAATTGACGGGGGCCCGCACAAGCGGTGGAGCATGTGGTTTAATTCGACGCAACGCGCAGAACCTTACCAGCCCTTGACATGCCCGTGCGACCTCGAGAGATCGGGGCCTTCCGGTTCGGCAAGGACGCGGACACAGGTGCTGCATGGCTGTCGTCAGCTCGTGTCGTGAGATGTTGGGTTAAGTCCCGCAACGAGCGCAACCCTCGCCTTCAGTTGCCATCATTTAGTTGGGCACTCTGGAGGGACTGCCGGCGACAAGCCGGAGGAAGGTGGGGATGACGTCAAGTCCTCATGGCCCTTACGGGCTGGGCTACACACGTGCTACAATGGCGGCGACAGATGGGCAGCGAAAGCGCGAGCTGGAGCAAATCCCCAAAAGCCGTCTCAGTTCAGATTGCACTCTGCAACTCGGGTGCATGAAGGTGGAATCGCTAGTAATCGCAGAACAGCAGGCTGCGGTGAATACGTTCCCGGGCCTTGTACACACCGCCCGTCACACCATGGGAGTTGGTTTACCTGAAGACGGTGCGCTAACCGCAAGGGAGGCAGCCGGCCACGGTAAGGTCAGCGACTGGGGTGAAGTCGTAACAAGGTAGCCGTAGGGGAACCTGCGGCTGGATCACCTCCTTTCTAAGGATTTCAGGGATCAGAAGTCGATGGATCGGGAGTCAGCAATGACGCCCGTTGCTCGATCTCCTTCCCCGAAACTTAGACACAAGGCAGGAATGTAGGATCAGAAGTCAGCCAGACGCCTGACACCTGATTTCTGCCTGCGGCATCGCCGCCTTCGCCTCCCTTTCTCCTCGAGGACGAGTCGGAAGTCAGAGACCGGGAATCGAGAAGTCTGGATTTCTGATTTCCGTGACTCCGACTTCCGCGTCAGGGCCTGTAGCTCAGGTGGTTAGAGCGCACGCCTGATAAGCGTGAGGTCGGTGGTTCAACTCTACCCAGGCCCACCAGCCTTCGCTGCGCAGCAGTGGAGGCTGCCGCGCCGGAGCCAAAGGGCGAAGGCGGGCTTGTTTTCGCAGCTACGGCTCGGCAAGCCAGCTTGGCGACGAATTCGGGGCCGTAGCTCAGTTGGGAGAGCGCGAGCTTTGCAAGCTTGAGGTCATCGGTTCGATCCCGGTCGGCTCCACCAGCCTTCGCTGCGCGAGCAGCGAAGGCTGCCGCGCCGAAGCCCGAGGCTGGTGCCGCAGCTTCGGCCTGGCAAGCCAGTCTTCGCTCGCGAAGCGAGAGCAGGCTGCCGCGCGGAGCCCGTAGGGCGAAGGCGGGCTTGTTTCCGCAGCTACGGCTCGGCAAGCCAGCCTCGGAATTCAGAAACCGGAATTCGGAATTCCGATTTCTGAGTTCCGACTTCGGAACGTCGTTCTCGTTCTTTGACATTGTGAAGGAGGAGCTTGTTTTGCGCGCGGGCGCATCTCGCGTGTAGCGTCGTGTTGTCTGTTCGCGCAGGGCAAGTTCCAGAAGGTCAAAAGTCTGACTTCATTGTCATTTGCCTTTGACGGATGGATGGCGTTCCGCCATCCGGCCGCTCATGGGTAGATGAAGAATTGGGATCAAGTGAATGAAGGGCGTTTGGTGGATGCCTTGGTGCTAAGAGGCGATGAAGGACGTGGCACGCTGCGAAAAGCTGCGGGGAGGGGCGAGCGCCCGTTGATCCGTGGATATCCGAATGGGGAAACCCACCCCGCAAGGTGGTATCGTCACCTGAATTCAAGGGTGGCGAAGCTAACCCGGGGAACTGAAACATCTCAGTACCCGGAGGAAAGGACATCAAAAGAGACTCCGTTAGTAGTGGCGAGCGAACGCGGATCAGGCCAGTGGTTTGCTGAAGAGAACCGGAACGGTTTGGAAAGAGCGGCCAGAGTGGGTGATAGCCCCGTACGGGTAGAAAAGCAAAGTCCTTGAGTAGGGCGGGACACGTGAAATCCTGCCTGAACATGGGGGGACCACCCTCCAAGCCTAAGTACTCCTTAGCGACCGATAGCGAACAAGTACCGTGAGGGAAAGGTGAAAAGCACCCCGACGAGGGGAGTGAAAGAGACCTGAAACCGAACGCCTACAAGCAGAGGGAGCCTGGCAACGGGTGACCTCGTACCTTTTGTATAATGGGTCAGCGAGTTCATCTGTCGAGCAAGCTTAAGCCGTTAGGTGTAGGCGCAGCGAAAGCGAGTCTGAATAGGGCGACTTGAGTTCGACGGATGAGACCCGAAACCAGGTGATCTAGCCATGAGCAGGCTGAAGGTGAGGTAACACTCACTGGAGGGCCGAACCCACTGCTGTTGAAAAAGTCGGGGATGACTTGTGGCTAGGGGTGAAAGGCCAATCAAACTTGGAGATAGCTGGTTCTCCGCGAAAGCTATTTAGGTAGCGCGTCAGAGTTTATGACCTTCGGGGGTAGAGCACTGGATGGGCTAGGGGGTTTCACCTCCTACCAAACCTAACCAAACTCCGAATACCGAAGAGTCGAGTCTCTGGCAGACACACGGCGGGAGCTAACTTCTGTCGTGGAGAGGGAAAAAACCCTGACCATCAACTAAGGTCCCCAAGTCGCGGCTAAGTGGGAAAGGATGTGAGGATCCCAAAACAACCAGGATGTTGGCTTAGAAGCAGCCATCATTTAAAGAAAGCGTAACAGCTCACTGGTCTAGATAAGGGTTCTTGCGCCGAAAATGTAACGGGGCTCAAGCCATGCACCGAAGTCATGGGATTCAGTGATCAGTTATCAGGGATCAGGGATCAGATAGATGTAACGACGAAGCGAGATGCGTAGATGGTCCTTCGAAGATCTTGAGGTCTTTCAAGCGTGCGTATCGGATGTCGCTCGAGGTGCATCGAAGGCAGCTTGGACTTTCCGCGGATCGAGCAATATGCGCTTGGCCGATCAAATCCGCCGGGCGTCGAAATCCATCTGCGCGAATATCGCGGAAGGATTTGGCAAGCAGCGTCGAATCCGCTGCCGAGTTCAAACGCTATCTTGATGATGGCGATGGGCTCGGCCGACGAGATGCGTGTCTGGCTGCGCTACTGCTCTCGATCTCGGCTATATCGATGAGCCGACGTGGCAGCGCGTGGCGCGACGAATACCACGAGATAGCCAAGATGCTTCAAGGCCTTCATCTCGAGCTCGAAGCAGCCAAGGCTGGACTGTCTTCTGATCCCTGATCCCTGATATCTGGTCCACTGAGTGGTAGCGGAGCGTTCCGTAAGCCAGTGAAGGGGCATCGGCGAGATGC
>CAWJRW010000006.1:0-1490000 GCA_963845385.1 uncultured Alphaproteobacteria bacterium | reverse complement strand
CGTGGGTCATCTCGCGCGACTGCTCTCTGACATTGGTGTAGGCCAAATGCTCGTTTGGCGTTCCGCGCAGAAACAAGACGACGACGCGCCCCTCGCTCATCGCGTCGAGCATCGCAACCTCTTCGGCGACGCGCACCGGATTGGCGAGTGGCAGCAGGGGCCCCAAAAGCGCGATCTTGGCGCGCGTCAAAACCTGGCTCAGCGCGCCCGCCATGACGAGCGCGTTGGGCGTCAGCATGTAGGGCGCGTAATGATGCTCCGAGACGCTGATCCAGTCGAAGCCAAGCTCTTCGGCCCTGCGGCAGTTTTCGATGCTTCGCCGCATGCTCATGCTCGCGATTTCACGGTCGCAATAAGCGGGCGGAACGGGCCAAACCTCCAAACCCGGCGCAGGCCCGCCATAGGTCGCAGAGCCAAGAAACGAGACCTTCACACCGTCTCTCCCCGGTCGCGCGAGCGATCAGTGTCACCGGCGCTTGCCGCGTGGGAAGTGAAGAGGATTGCGCACCCTAAGGCAAGGCCGCGCGCTCAGGGGGTTGATCGCCGGCGCGCCACCGCTACATGACACCAAGACCATGGCGCGAGTTGCCGGCTCGCGGGGGTGAGCGGCCTGAGCCGGGAGCTTGGCTTAAGGGGTTGCAATCGCGAAGCGAGAGCGCTACGACAACCGCCTCCTTCCGTTTCGCGCCGCAAGGCGTTGAGGCAAGCCTCCGTAACGCGGGGTGGAGCAGTCTGGTAGCTCGTCAGGCTCATAACCGCCGCGAAACTGCCGAGCGTAGCGAGGCGTAGTTGAGCGAGCGTCCCGGACGAAGCGAAGCTTCGATCCGGGACCCATGAAAACAGAGGAATCATCGCGGGGTGGAGCAGTCTGGTAGCTCGTCAGGCTCATAACCGCCGCGAAACTGCCGAGCGTAGCGAGGCGTAGTTGAGCGAGCGTCCCGGACGAAGCGAAGCTTCGATCCGGGACCCATGAAACAGAGGAATCATCGCGGGGTGGAGCAGTCTGGTAGCTCGTCAGGCTCATAACCGCCGCGAAACTGCCGAGCGTAGCGAGGCGTAGTTGAGCGAGCGTCCCGGACGAAGCGAAGCTTCGATCCGGGACCCATGAAACAGAGGAATCATCGCGGGGTGGAGCAGTCTGGTAGCTCGTCAGGCTCATAACCTGAAGGTCACAGGTTCAAATCCTGTCCCCGCAACCACAATGAGCGCACGACTTAGCCGCCCCGTTGGGCGGCTAAGTTGTTTGCGCGAATTGTGTCCCCGCGAAAGCGGGGACCCGGCAAGAAAATGGCCGGAGGCGGGGCACCTGGGCCCTCGGGCCTTCGCCGCGCCGAAGCGGCTTCGGCCGCGCAGGCGGGTCAAGCCCGAGGGCGCGAGCTTCTCTAACCTCGCTTTGCTCGGATAAGAGAAGCTACGCGGTTCAAATCCTGTCCCCGCAACCACAATGAGCGCACGACTTAGCCGCCCTGTTGGGCGGCTAAGTTGTTTGCGCGAATTGTGTCCCCGCGAAAGCGGGGACCCAGCGAGAAAATGGCTGGCGGCGAGGTTGAGCACGCTACCCGCCATGCTCATGGTATGTCTTAAGCTCGTCAGGTCGACGCAAGAGAGCGCATCGTCATCTCGTCGGCCAAGGGGGAAAATCATGCGTGCATCGCTGTTCGCAGCGACCATCGCAGCTATGGCAACGCTTGCGTCTTGTGCGTCGCCGCGCATGACACATGAAGATGCCGATGACCACCTTGGCACGGTCCATTTCGCAACCTCGTGCAATAAGACGGCGCAGCGGCAGTTCGACCGCGCTATGCAGTACCAGCATTCGTTTTGGTACAAGGAATCCAAGGAACTGTTCGAGGAGACGCTCAAGACCGATCCAGAATGCGCCATGGCCTATTGGGGAATTGCGCTTGGGCTGCTCGACAACCCGCACGTCGCGACGCCCGCGCCCAATCTGCCGCTCGGTGTCGCCGCTATTGAGAAGGCGAAGGCCATAGGCGCCAAGACGCAGCGCGAGCGCGATTATATCGACGCTCTGGCGCTCATGTATGTCGATTCCGACAAGACCACCCATGCGGCGCGCGTTCAGTCCTACCTCAAGGCAATGGAAGCGCTGGCCGCTCGCTATCCCGACGACGACGAGGCACAGATCTCCTACGCGATTACGCTGAACGTTGCGGCTTCACCCGCCGATAAGACTTATGCCAATCAACTCAAAGGAGCGGCCATCCTGGAGCCGATCTTCAAGCGTCAGCCTCACCACCCCGGTGTCGCTCATTATCTCATTCACCTCTACGACTCTCCTGCGCTCGCCGAGAAAGGGCTCGATGCGGCTGAGCGCTACTCCAAGATCGCGCCGGCTGCGCCGCACGCGCAGCACATGCCCTCGCACATCTTCACGCGTCTCGGTCTCTGGAAAGAGTCGATCGCGTCCAACCTTGCCTCCGTGCAAGCGGCCAAAGCGGGCAAAGCCGCCACCGATGAGCTGCACGGGCAGGACTATTTGGTCTACGCCTATCTGCAACTCGGCCAAGACGAGAACGCGCGTGGGGTCATCAACGACATGGCCATCAGCACTTTCAATCCGGACGCGTTCCCTGCTCTCTTCGCGCTTGCCGCCTCACCCGCGCGCTACATGGTGGAACGCGGCGATTGGAAAGGCGCGGCGGCGCTTCAAATCCGCCCGACCAAATTTCCTCATGTCATGGCGATCACGCATTTCGCCCGCGCGCTCGGCGCGGCGCGGGCCGGAAATCCGGAAGCCGCCGAGGCGGACGTGGCGAAGCTCGCCGAGCTACGCGACAAGCTGGTCGACGCCAAGGATGCCTATTGGCCGCAGATCGTCGACATCCAGCACCAGGTCGCGACCGCGTGGCTGCTCTATGCCCAAGGCAAATATGATGACGCGCTCAAAACGATGGCCGCACGCCGCCGACGCCGAGGACAAGACCGAGAAGCATCCGGTGACGCCGGGCCCGCTCGCGCCCGCGCGCGAGCTCTATGGCTCTATGCTGCTCGATCGCGGCATGGCCAAGGAGGCGCTTGCGGCGTTCGAGGCGAGCATGGCGAAGGAGCCGAACCGCTTCAATGGCTTTGTGGGGGCGGCGAAGGCTGCGCAAGCGCTCGGCGATACGGCGAAGGCGAAGGCCGCTTATGAAAAGCTGGTCGTGCTCGCGAGTGCAGCCGATGGCGATCGCCCGGTTCTTGTCGAGGCGAAGGCGTTCCTGGCGAAGAACTAGGCGTGCACGCGCGGAGTAGATCGGCCTCGGCGCTCGGCATGATGATCGGGCATTCGCCGCCTGGCACGGTGGCGGCCGAGTTCGACATGCCACAGTCGATAGCAAAGATCGGCATATCGAGGACTTTCGCGATGCGGCGACAGCGACCGACGTGTTCCGACTTGATGTTGAGCTGTATCAACGCAATTCCTTCTTGCCCGCTCTAACTTGCGCGTATTCCAATTTCCAAGGAGGACCTCGACATGGCCGAAGCTGCAACCAAGCTACCCGTCAAGACCGAGGAAAAGGCTTCCGAGCGTGCTTCCGCGCTGCAAGCCCGGCGTCCGTTCGAGAGTTTGCGCCGAGAGGTCGACCGGTTGTTTGACGATTTTGACCGGGGCTTCTGGCGGCTCCCCTTGCCGCGCTCGGTTTTCGACATCGAGCCGTTTTGGCGGCGTGAATTGAGCTGGGGCGTTGCTCCTGCAATCGACATCGTGGAGAAGGACACGGCCTACGAAGTCACCGCCGAATTGCCCGGCATGGACGAAAAGAACATCGAGGTGAAGCTCGCCAATGGCGGTCTCATGATCAGGGGCGAGAAAAAAGAAGAGAAGGAGGAGAAGAAGAAGGACTATTACCTTCATGAACGCCACTACGGCTCCTTCGAACGCCGCCTCCGCGTTCCGGAGGGCGTTGACATCGACAAGATCGATGCGAGCTTCAAGAACGGCGTGCTCACGGTGATCCTTCCCAAGAAGCCGGAAGCCCAGAAGCCCGGGAAGAAGATCGAGGTCAAGGCCGCGTGAGCGTCGTGACGGATGGACGGCCCCGGAGCCGTCCGTCCGGGCCAAGCCGCCTGCGTTCTCGGGGATAAGGCGGATGCAGCAGCGCGCAAACACCGATCTCGCGCTCAGCTCGCAATAGAAAAGAGGAAGGCCCGCCTTATGCGGGCCTTCGCAATTTGCGGACGTGAGAATTATTCGGCCGCGGCTTTCTTTGCGCCGAGCCCCAGGCGCGCGGCAACGCCTTTGCCGTAAGCGGGATCGGCCTTCTCGAAATGCGCGATCTGCCGGCGCTGGATTTCCTCCGGCACGGGCTTCATCGCGCGCGCGAGATTATCCATGAGTTGGTTCTGCTGATCCTTGCGTCATCAGGCGGAAGAGATTGCCCGGCTTGGGTGTAATCGTCATTGCCCACGCGATGGTCGTAGCGATCGGCATCGCCGGAGACCTTGAGCGGCGGCTCTTTGAAACGAGGATCCTCGACTGGCCCGCCCATGCTGTTCGGCTCATAGTTCACCGCGCCGCCGTAATTTGCGTCGAAGCGCATGGCGCCGTCGCGGTGATAGTTGTGCACGGGGCAACGCGGCTTGTTGACCGGCAGCGCCTCGTAATTCACGCCGAGGCGATAACGATGCGCATCGGCGTAAGAAAAGATGCGGAATTGCAGCATCTTGTCCGGGCTGTGGCCGATGCCGGGCACGATATTGGCCGGCGAAAAGCTCGCCTGCTCGATCTCTGCGAAATAATTCTCCGGATTGCGATTGAGCTCCATGACGCCGACCTCGATCACGGGATAGTCCTTGTGCGGCCACACCTTGGTGAGATCGAAGGGATTGTAGGGCGTCTTGTCGGCGTCGGCCTCCGGCATGATCTGAACCTGAACACGCCATTTCGGAAAATCGCCCTTCTCGATTGACTGGAAGAGATCGCGCTGATTGCTCTCGCGATCCTCGCCGACCACCCCCGCAGCTTCCGCATCCGTCAGGGTCTTGATGGCCTGCATGGTCTTGAAATGGACCTTGACCCAGAAGCGCTCGTTCTTGGCGTTGATGAAGCTGTAGGCGTGGGAGCTATAGCCGTTCATATGGCGAAAGGACGTTGGCAGCCCGCGATCCGAAAAGAGGATCGTCACCTGATGCAGACTTTCGGGCGACAGGGACCAGAAGTCCCACATGGCCGTCGGGCTGCGTAGGTTTGTCTTGGGATCGCGCTTTTGCGTGCGAATGAAATCGGGAAACTTGTAAGGATCGCGAACGAAGAACACGGGCGTGTTGTTGCCGACGAGATCCCAATTGCCTTCCTCCGTGTAGAACTTCAAGGCGAAGCCGCGCACGTCGCGCTCGGCGTCGGCCGCGCCCCGCTCGCCGGCCACGGTGGAAAAGCGCGCGAGGCACTCGGTTTTCTTGCCGACCTTCGAGAAGACGGACGCCTTGGTGTATTTCGTGAGGTCGTGGGTGACAGTGAGCGTGCCAAAGGCGCCCGAGCCTTTGGCGTGCACGACGCGTTCGGGAATTCGCTCACGGTTGAAGTGGGCGTGCTTTTCGAAAAGCTGCCAATCCTGGACGAGCAGGGGCCCGCGCGGCCCGGCCGTGAGGCTGTTTTGGTTGTCGGCGACCGGGATGCCGGCGGCGGTGGTGAGCGGGGGACGCTTGGCCATGGCTGTTCTCCTCGAGCATGGTCCGGCGGATCGGCTTGGTAGGAACGCTCGTATCGAGCGCTGAAATCATACATTAGAGTTATTCTAACTAACGATCAAGGCGCGGCTGCAAGCCCCTAGAACAATGGGGAAGCCTGCCCCGGGCGTCCTTGCGCTATCTCAAGCCGCCGCCTCGAAGATTTGCCCGGCAGGGGCCGCGAAGGGGCTAGCGCCGGCTTTGCTGCAGGGCCTCTCGCGTCTTCCCGGTAGATGCGTGCGACAACGGACCGCGCCTTCCTCGCCGTCGCCAGAAGCCCCGAGGCTCGGGTGCTCGGGGCTCGGCAATTGCCGCGCAAGCTCCGGTTCATCATTTGGAAATTTCCGTTCCGTAGGGTGGTAAACGGTCCGTTGGTGGGGCGCGACTTGGGTGCTGCGTGTCTATGGATGCATTGCCGATCATCACGACATTAGGCTCGTCGTCCTTGCGGGCCTGATCTGCCTCTTTTCTTGCTACACCGCCTTCAGTCTCGTAGCGCGCGCCCGCCAACCCGAGAAGCCTTCGGCTTTTCGCTGGCTCGTTGCCGCCGCGGTGGTCACAGGCTGCGGCATCTGGGCGACACACTTCGTCGCCATGCTGGGCTTCGATCCCGGCCTTCCCATCGGCTACGACGTCACGCTCACGGCATTGTCCGCGCTGATCGCGGTTGTGGCCTCAGGTCTCGGTTTTGCCGTCGCCGTTCGTAAGGGTCGCGCGGCGCTGGGCGGCGCCATCGCCGGTGCAGCCATCAGCGCCATGCATTATGTCGGCATGGCGGGTGTGCAACTGCAGGCTCAGGAGCATTGGGATGCGGTCTATGTCGCCGCTTCGATCGTGATCGGCATTGGTTTCGGCGCGGCCGCTCTTGCTGCAGCGCGGCGCATACGCGCTCTAGGCGGCCTCGTTTCCGGTGCCCTGTTACTCACCGTCGCTATTTGCGGCATGCACTTTACCGGCATGGCCGCGCTCAGTCTTACGCCCGATCCCACGCTCCCCATTCCGGCGCAAACCATTCTCCCGCTATGGCTTTCCGTCGCCATCACGGCGATTACCCTGCTCATTGTGGGCTTCGGCCTTGTTCGGCGCTCTGGTGGATCAGCATGTCTCGCCGCTCGAAGCGACCAAACTGAGAGCTGGAAAGCACCGCGACTCAACTCCAGAGCGCGCTTGTCGCCGCGGATGCCGCAAACCAAGCAAAATCGCAATTTCTCGCAACGATGAGCCACGAGCTGCGCACCCCCTTGAACGCCGTCATCGGCTTCTGCGGAGCTTCTTGAAGAACGAGATGCTGGGGCCAATCGGTAGCGAGCAGTATCGCAGCTATGCCGCGGACATTTACAACAGCGGCAAGCCATCTCCTGGGCATGATCAATGATATTCTCGATCTTGCTAAGCTCGATGCTGGCCATCTCGAATTGGACGACGATGTCGTCGATCTCGACGAAATTGTGCGCGCATGCCTGCGCATAATGGAGCCGCAGGCAGAGAAGGCAAAGGTGCGGATTTCCGCCAATTTCGAGGCCCGCCTTCCTCGACTGCGCGCCGATGCGCGGCGGCTCAACAGATCTTCATCAATCTCCTTTCCAACGCCGTCAAGTTCACGCCGGAAGGCGGCAGATCAGCGTCTCGGTCGCTTGCCGCGAAGACGGCTGACGATAAGGGTCGCAGATACCGGCATCGGCATCGCGGCCGAAGACGTGCCGACGGCCCTTCGCGCGTTTCGGCCAGATCGACGGCGCCCTCAGCCGCAAATATGAAGGAAGCGGCCTCGGGCTTCCGCTGGCCAAGCAGCTCGTCGAATTGCACGGCGGAACGCTCTCGATCGAAAGCGAGGTCGGGGTCGGCACAGTCGTCTCGGTGTTCTTCCCGGCCGAGCGTGTCCTCACCTTGCGCGAAGTCGCGTAATCGAGAACTTCTCCAATATTCCTTCGGCAGCGAAGCGGGATCGCTGGGATCCGCCTTCGGCTGTAGCGATGATTGTCCGGCGCTCGACGCAGCACGGCGGGGCTGCCGAGGAGACGGCTCATCGCGACGTCTGCACGTCACTTCCGTCGACGGTAGTTGAGGTCTCGGCGAGAAGAGGTCGGCCTGGGGCTAGTTCGGTCTCGCAGCGCTGGCTGCGCGAATGCGACAGATTTCGACGAGGCCGCGAAAGAACACAAGATAACAGGAGGACGTCCAATGAACGCGATCGATCTGTCGGGCAAGGTGGCGCTGGTGACAGGCGCCGCGCGCGGCATCGGCGCAGCGACGGCCGCCATGCTCGCCGAATGCGGCGCCAAGGTCGCCGTCACCGATGTCTTGGAAGAGGGCAAGAAGACGGCGGAGAAGATCGATCCTCCGGCCAACGCGCGCTTTTCCTGCGCCACGACGTGACCGACGAGAAGCAGTGGGAAGAGGTCGTGTCCACCACGGTCGAGCGCCTCGGCGGACTGGATATTCTCGTGAACAATGCCGGGGTCGAGCAGTTGGGCTATATCGCCGATATCGAGATGGCGAATGCGCGCCGTCTCTTCGAAGTCAATGTCATGGGGCGTGATGCTCGGCCACAAATATGCGGCGCGCGCCATGCGCCCGGGCGGTGCCGCGGGCCGCGGCGGCAGCATCGTGAACATTTCCTCCGTAGGTGCGCAGATCGGCACGTCGGGCGTGAGCGTCTACAGCGCCTCCAAGGGCGCCGTGCGCCTGTTCAGCAAATGCGCGGCGGTCGAGTTCGGCCAGCTCGGCTATGGCATTCGCGTCAATTCGATTTATCCGGGGTTCATCAAGACCGTAATGGTCGACAATTTGCTTGCGGGTCTCGTCAAGCTCGGTACCTTTCCCGATGTCGAGACCGCGACCAAGGTGATGTCGGCCGCCTATCCCATCGGCCGCACGGGAATCCCGAAAGATGTCGCGGGCGCGGTTCTGTTTCTTGCTTCCGACTTGTCGTCCTTCGTCACCGGCGCCGAGCTCGTCGTCGATGGCGGCATGACCATCGCTTGATGCGCGGGAGGAAGACGAACATGACAAATCGCTTCGAGGTGAACGGTCTCCGCTTCGACATGTATACCGGCGGCCAGAAGGATCTCGTGCCGAACGCTGTGCTGATGTCGGGCCGGAAGGATCGCCATCCTGTTCGATGTCGGCTTCGTGCCCAGCGAGGTCAAACGCCTCGTCGCAGATGATCCAGGACTGGGGCAAGCGCTTGCGCGCGGCGCTCATCACCCACGCCCATCCCGACCACTATGGGGGTATGGGCCTGATTCGACGAGGCTTTTCCCGATGCGCCCGATCCTCGCGCGGCAAAGCGTCATCGACGGCATTCATCGAGTGGCCCGCCAAGCGCGTGCATTGGCAGGAGATGTATGGCGACGATCTGCCGGTGGAGGTGACACCGCCCGCGCCGCTCAACGGCTCGACCGTGTATCTCGAAGATCGCGAGATCGTGCTGTTCGATTTGCCGGTAGCCGAGACGGTGCATGCCACGGCCTTCTATGTGCCGTCGGCGCGCGCCTTCGTCGCCGGCGATCTTCTGTTCAATGATTTGCACCTCTACATGGCGGACACCAACAATCCGACATCTTGGATTTCCGCGATCGAGGCCTCGCGCAATTTGGGACCGATCGATCTCGTCTTCCCCGGCCATGGGCCCGCGGGCGGCACGGAGATATTCGACAAGAATGTCAAATGGCTCGAGGACTACCGCGAAGTTGCCAAGCCCGGCGTGCGCATCGCCGACATCGCAAAAGAGATGACCAAGCGCTATCCGGAATACGGCTTGGCGATCTTGCTTTGGCTCACGCGTGGGCCGGGCTTCGCGCTATGCGGCGCGCGCGAGCTCGGCGTGCCGGCCGAGCTCATGGGCGGGTGAGGGTGCGCTCCGCGGCGGCGGAACTCCTCACGCGGGACGGCCGGCCGGCGCCTTGAGCGCGAAACCGCGCACGAATTGGAAGCAGAGGATCACGCTCGCGCCGGCCGCGAAGAAGCACCACACGGATGTCAGGGTCTCGGCATAGAAATAGGTCGAGACGATGAAGCCCACGGAAACAAGCAGCGCCGCAGCGCTTGGACGGGCCGGTGCGAGGAAAGAAAAAGCGGCGCCACGGTGGCGAGAAGATAAGGAACGGCCCACCAGGAAATATCGGGAATATCGTTTCTGTATTGGATGCTGCGCTCGGCGATCGAGGCGTGGTGCGGGCTCGCGATAATGGCCGCGAGACAAGCGAGGCTGACAAGCGCGCCGATCACCATGGGCACATGAAGCAAGCGCTTGCGCCGTGCATCGGGCTCGACCAGATACACGGCCACGGGCACGAGCGCGGGCCAAACGACCGTGGCGATGAAGACAAAGGCGATGGCAAGCGCGCGCACCAGGAGCGGATCATCGCCACCGGGCAGCACGAGCCAGATTGTGCCTTCGATCACCTGCTGAACACCAAAGATGAGCGGAAACGAGCCGAGCACCGCCTCGCGCGGCGCGCGCACATGGCGAAGGGTCACGACCCCGACGGCGCCGGTAAAGCTTGCAACGGCAAAGCTAGCAGTCGCCGAGAAGCACATTTGCGCCCCTTCCGTTCAAGCGGCCGCGCAATCGGCGCCCCCAAACGGCAGGACCCGCTCCATCCGCCCTCCACCCCTGAGTCTCCTCTGAGGCGCTGGACGCGGCGACCGCGGGTCCCTCCGCCCTGTTTCACAGCCAGATCGGTTCATCACCTAGGTCAGATCCGCGCCGGGAAGACGCTTCACTGCCGTGTTTCGCCGGTCTTGGCTCCGCATGACGGTGACAGCATTTGAAGGGGCTCGGCGCATCTTCGCCTTGATCTCGATCAACCGCCTCACAGCAACCCATCCGCCGTCCGTTTGTCATCGCCTTGGCCTTGACCGATGCTATGCGCAGCGGGCTTCATCCCCCTGGCCAACAGGCGCGCAAGGTCCGATCCATCATCGCTTCGGCGAAGACATGCCGCACGCAGGACGGAAAGACACATGAGACCTCTCAGTTTCTTCTCGCTCCTTCTGTTTCTCCTCATGTTCATCCTGTTTCCGATTTTCTTCGGCGAGCTCATGGTGGCGAGCCTCGCCAAGCTCCATTTGAGCGAAGACACGGCGGTCATGCTCTTCTCTGGGCATTCTCTTTGGCGGGCTCATCAATGTCCCCGTGGCTCGGCTCGCGCGCGACACGCCCGCGACCGTTCATCCGCTCGCCGTCTACGGCTTGCCCCAATTCATGCCGCAACTTCAGCGGACCACCCAGGAAACGATCATCGCGGTAAATGTGGGCGGCTGCCTCATTCCGGTCGGACTCGCGCTGTACGAAGCTTTCATTCTCGCCGCGCAGCAGCAAGCCATACTCCTGGGCACGGTTGTCGCCTGCGCGGCCAACGCCTTCATTTGCTTTCGCATCGCGCGGCCGGTGCCCGGCATCGGGATCGCCATGCCGGGCTTCGTCTCGCCTCTGGTTGCGGTCGTGTCGGCGCTCCTCATCGCGCCGGAGAACGCGGCGCCCGTCGCCTTCATCGTCGGCGTCACGGGCCCGCTTGTGGGCGCCGATATCTTCCACCTGCAGGACATCAAGAATACGGCCGCAGGCGTTGCGAGCATCGGCGGGGCGGGCACGTTCGACGGCATCGTGCTCTCGGGCATCGTCGCCGCTTATCTCGCCTGAGGACCCAAAACTTCGCTCACACGGCGGGCACGACTTGCATGGTCTTGCCGCTCAAGCGCGCGCCCCAAGTCAACATCTGCGGAAAGCGCTTGATAAGCGGCAGGGCCGCGGCCGTCGCTTGAGGTCGCATGGCGAGATGCGCGAAGGCTGCCGCCGCGCGGATGCGCGTGGCAAAAGACGTCTCCCACTCCTCGGCATAGGCTTTGCCGATGTCGGCGAGCGCGCTTTGTGTCGCGGCCCGAGCGTCCTTGTCGATCAGCTGCCGGCAGAGAAGCCACGCCGATTGCATCGCCATGCTGATGCCCTCCGCCACGATGGGGTGCGCCTCGCCCGCGCTGTTGCCGGCGAAAAAAATGCCGCGCGCGTAACGCGGACGAATGCCCGGACGGATGGGGCCGGCCGAAAGCCATGCACCATCGAGGCGTGCCTCTTTCAGCGCCCGGCGTGCGCCCGCGCAGCTCTCGAGAATGTGCCGGAACACGGCATCGGCGGCTTTGCCGCCGTTCCCGTTTTCGCGCTGCCGCTGCAATTGGTCGCGCCGGATGCAACAGGAAAGGCTCACGCGCCCGCCATCGCTATGCACCATGCCGCCATAGCCGCCGGGGAAAACGAGAAGCGGCATCACGCCGGCCGGAAGCGCGCTCTCGCGAAAATGTGCCTTGAAGGCGAGAAGATCGGAGGGCCTGTGGGGCTTTTCCTGCGCCGACGGCAAGGGGCTCCGTTCCCAGGAGCCGTTGGCCGCGACGACGATGCGCGCCGCGAGCTCCTCGACGCTGTCCTTCGCAGAGATGGTGCACAGGTAACGCTCGCGATCGCGGCGCAATCGGACAACTGCCCAAGGCTGAAAGAGCGCGGCTCCCGCGCGCGTTGCGGCCTCGAGCAAGAGAGAATCGAGATGCTCGCGTCCCAAGGCGCGCCCAAAGCCATGGGCGGCGGGCATGTCGGCGGTCAATTGGGTCTCGCCGGCGAAAAGCCCGACTTCGCGCACCGCGGGGCCCGCTTGCGCGAGAAAGAAGTCCGCGACGCCGAGATCGCGTAACAGCGGCAGGCTCGTTGCCGAAATGAATTCGCCGCATACTTTGCGCCGCGGGAAGACGCTTTTCTCGACCAGGGCTACCGACCACCCGGCCCGCGCCAGCATGAGGCCTGCGGTGGCGCCCGCGGGTCCCGCACCGATGACGAGCGCGTCATAAGTCATGGGGCATCGTCCGCTCGGTCCGGCGCGCGACAAAGCAGTGAGTGAAGGGAAAGCACGCGGACTCGTGCAGCGTCCACTGATCCTTGTTCGGCCAGAGCGCCGAAAGCTCGCGCCCGCGAAAGCCCGCGCGCACGCTTGCCACCGCATCGTGGCGGCTCACGTCGTTGCAGCCGATGGCCCACAAGAGCTTGCTGGCGACGAGCGAAAAGGCGTTGCGCTCGGGCTCGCAAGCGACCAAGAGCCTCGTCCGCGACGCTGCGTGCCGGAGGAGCTGCGCCAATTCATCCTGGCGGAAATGGTGAAGAAACAAATTCACGGTGACGATATCTTCGACCTGCGGCGTATTTTCCCGCAAGTACTGAAAGACATCCGCCGCGACCGGCTTGGCCGACCAGCCGAGTGCGCGGAAGCCTGCGCGCGTCTCGGCGCTCACGATGTTCTGCCGATCGAGCAGCGTCACGGTGACGTCGGGCCAGCGCTTCGCCAGCCGCCGCGCAAGCCTGAGCATGAATGTTCCATCGCCCGTGCCGAGATCGAGGATCCGGCGCGGCGGCGCGTGCGCATAATCGATCAAGGCCCGCATCATGATGGCGGCTTGCAGCATGAAGGCGTTGACGCGCCTGAGATCGCGCCGCGAGCGCAGCGCGCGCGGGTCGTTCGCCGGCAATTCGTCCAGCCATTCGGGCTCGACGCGGCGCGGGAAAGCTTTCGCGCGCGAGACTGCACTGCCTGCGGCAAGATCGGTTTGCATGAGGTTAGCTGGCGGTGTGAAACAAGAAAGTCTCCGCCACCAATCCGGGCCCGAAGGCCATGGCGCAGCCCGTGGCGCCCGCAGCCGACGTGCGCATCAGCGCCTCGAGCACGAACATCACCGTCGCGGAGGACATGTTGCCATAGGCCCGCAAGACTTCGCGCGAGGTCGCGAGCGCAGACGGCTCCAAATCGAAGGCGCGCTCTACCGCATCGAGCACGGTGCGCCCGCCGGGATGAACCGCCCACAGGTCGATGGCAGACGCTTTCTTGCCACCCAGGATCTCGTTCGCGCGTGCACGCAGCGCATCGCGAATTGTCGCGGGCACTTGTCCCGAGAGCACCATGTCGAAGCCGGAGTCGCCGATGGTCCAGGTGATGAGCTCACCTGTGCGCGGCACGAGCACGGCGCGGAAACTGTCGAGCGCCACGCCCTTCGGCTCGGCAGTTACCAAGGAAGCGGCGCAGCCGTCGCCGAAGACGAGAAACGACAACACCTCTTCAAGGTTCGCCGCCTCGTGGAGATGCAACGTGCAAAGCTCGAGATTGAGAACGAGAACGCGCGCGGCGGGCTCCGAGCGCACGATGTGACGGGCGAGCTTCAACGCATTGATCGCGGCATAGCAGCCCATGAAGCCCACCACGGTGCGCTCGACGGTGGTCGGCAGATCGCAGCGCTCGACGATTTCCAAATCGAGCCCCGGTGCGGAGAAGCCGGTGCAGCACGTGACGAGGAGATGGCTGATGCAGTTGCGCTCGCTGCCGCTGAGAAGCTTGCCGATCGCGGCCTCGGCGAGCGCCGGCGCTTGCGCCTCGAACTTGCGCATGCGCTTTGCCGTGCTCGGGAACGCCCCGCGTTTGTAGAACTCTTCGGCATCGACGGCCGCGCCGCCTGGATCGGCGGCCGGCGCGAGACTGGAAAAGCGGTGCTCGATTCCCGCCTTTTCCACCATGCGCTTGAAGAGCGCCAGCTCGCGCGGCTTGTCCCGATAGAGCGACTGCGCGAATTGCACAAACGCCTGATGCACATCGTGGCGCGGAACCGCCGTCGCAATCCGATTGATGTAAGCTTCCGTCAACTGCGCGCCTCTTCGGACAAACTCATCAAACAAGCAAAGCCGGAAACGTCGCGAGCGCGCCGTCCGCTTTCTGGTCACTCTGCGGTACGCTCGCTCAATGCGGTAGCGCTGAACGCCGTCTCGCCACAAGACAACTTTTCGTGCTTTTGTACGGCATGATAGCCTCTCGCGCGAAGCGTGGTGGGCCTTGCCTTCTCTCGAGGCACACCGTACGACCTGCTGGCGCGAAGCGGAAAAACCAACATTGAAGATGAGGCGGTCATGGCGGAATTGAAAGGCCAAGTGGCGATCGTGACCGGGGAGCGGCCGCGGTTTCGGCAAGAGCCATTGCCAAGCGCTTTGCGGCCGAAGGCGCGGCGGTCACGGTGACGGCGCGCAGCAAAGCGAGCTCGAGCGCGTGGTGGGCGAGATCAAGCAAGCGGGCGGGCAAGGCGCTCGCCGTGCCGGGCGACGTGCGCGCGGCGCGAGGACGTGGCGCGCGTCGTGCGCGAAACCGCAGGCGCGTTTCGGCCCCGTAAGCTCTTCGTCAACAATGCGGGCGTGCCCGGACCCTTCGGGCCCATCTGGCAAGTCGATCCCGAAGTCTGGTGGACCGCCCAAGAGGTGCACATCAAGGCGCCCGTGCTGTTTCTGCACGCATGTGCTGCCCGGCATGACGCAGCGCGCAGGAAGGGCCGCGTCATCATCGTCTCGGCGATCGCGGCGCGTCTCGTCGCTGCCCTATCTCTCCGCTTATTGCGTGGGCAAGATCGCGCAGAAGCGCATCGTCGAGGAGGCGGCGGCCGAGACCAAGGATCACGGCGTCAGCATCTTCGCCATCGATCCGGGCTTTGTCTTCACGGGCATCGCCGAGGAGACGATGAACTCGCCCGACGCGCAGCGCTGGCTGCCGCAAATGGTCGAGCGCCTCAAGCAGCGGCAAAACGAGCCCGATGCGGACCTCGATCTTGGCGCGCTGCGCGCAGCGCTGCGTCGATCTGGCCTCGGGACGCTATGACGGGCTTTCGGGCCGCTATATGGAGCTGACCGACAATCTCGACGACATGCTGCGCAAGCCAAGGCGAAGCGCCGGCGGCGCGCGCGGCGCAAGACGCAAATGGAGGAGGCACGAGGTGGCGCAGAACGGACAGGATGCAGGAATTGGAAGCCACGATGCGCGAGCTCGCGCACGAGCTCGGCATGCTCAAGGACAGGGAGGCCGTCCGCACGCTGCAGTTCAAATACGGCTACTACATGGACAAGTGCCTGTTCCCGGCTATCGTCGATCTGTTCGCCGATGACTGCGAGCTCAACTTCATGGGCGGCGTTTTCAAGGGCAAGGAGGGCGCGCGCAGGCTCTATGGCGGGGCGGCGCCCATGAACGGGCCGATCTACGGGCTTCTCTTCGAGCACATCACGACGCAGGACATTGTCGACGTGGCGCCCGACCGCAAGACCGCCAAGGGGCGCTTCCGCTGCTTCATGCAGGGCGGCGTGCACGAATCCATGACAAGAACGCGCCGCCCAACATCCCGCCCCAGTTCTGGGAAGCGGGCATCTACGAGAACGAATATGTGAAGGACAGGCGGCGTCTGGAAGATCAAGCTCTTCAATTACCGCGTCGTCTATCAGGCGCGCTACGAAGAGGGCTGGGCGCGCGCGCCCATCGAGCGCCTTGATGGTCGTCAATTACACCAAGACCTATCCCGAAGATCCGCGCGGCCCCGACGAGATCAGGCCCGCGCCGCCGCGCTGGCCGAACACCTTCCTCATGCCGTTTCCATTATCCGCATCCGGTGACGGGCAAGCCGGTCGAGGTTCCGCCGCGCTGCAGGCCTGAAGGACGCAAGTAAGCGCGCCCGATGGTCCGCGTCGTCGGCATCGACCATCTGGCGATCCGCGTCGCGCGACTTCGACAAGTCCAAGCGCTTCTACGACAAGCTTCTCTGCTTCATGGGCTTCTTCCTCGAATGGGAGCTCGGCCAAGTCGCCGGCTGGAACAACGGCAAGACCATGTTCTGGATCACGCAAGCCGACAAGAAGGGCATGGCCCATCCGCACCACACGGGCGACATCGGCTTTCATCACTACGCCTTCGAGCTCCGGCGGCGCGCGGACGTAGACGACCTCTACGAATTCCTGAAGAAGGAGAAGGCGAAGGTCGTCGATCCGCCTGCGGATTATCCGACCTATGGCGAAGGCTACTATGCCGTCTTCTTCCTCGATCCCGGACGGGCTCAAGCTCGAGGGCATGTATCTTCCTCGAGAAGCAGAAAGAAGCGGGCGCGCAAGAAGCGGAAGATGAAGTCGAGCGCGCAGGCTCGCGGGGCATTCTTCCCCAATAGCCCGCATTCGCCGTTGCGCCGCGCGCTTGTTTTCGCATCGTTAACGCATCGTTAATGCAAGATTGACGCGGCCGCCGGTTCAGGCATGCTAGCGGCGCCTTTGCGAGTGGAGAAGGATTTTCGATGCCGACCGAAGCGCCGCCAGAAGCCGCCTGCGCACGACACCATGGTCAACCTGATCAGCGGCTTTTGGGTGTCGCAGCTCCTCTTCGTCGTGGCGAAGCTCGGCGTCGCCGATCGAGCTCGTCCAAGCGGGCCCCTCAAGATCGAGACCATTGCCAAGCGTGTCGGCGCGCACGCGCCCTATCTCCACCGCGTCATGCGCACGCTGGCGAGCCTCGGCGTCTTTGCCGAGGACGCCCACGGCCGCTTCCGTCTCACCTCGCTCGCGCAATCGCTGCGCAGCAACCGCCCGGGTTCCCTGCGCGATTTCGTGCTGATGATCATCGACGATTACAACTGGCAGGCCTGGGGGGCGCTCTCCGACGTGATCGTGACGGGCGAATCTCCCTTCCAGCATGTGCATCAGACCTCGATCTTCGAATATCTGCATCAGCATCCGGAGAAGGAGCGGGTCTTTTGCCGCCTCGATGGCGGGCGTCTCGACCGTCGAGACAGGCGCGGTGGTGCGCGCCTATCCGTTCGACGAATTTTCGCGGCTCGTCGATGCTCGGCGGTGCGCATGGCCATTTGCTGGCGACGATCCTGCGCCGCTATCGCAAGCTCGAAGGCGTGCTTTACGATCTGCCGGAAGTGGTCGCGAGTGCGGCCGAAAGCGGCTTTGTCACTGCGCCCGAGGTCCGCGACCGCTGCCGAGACGGTGGGCGGCGATTTTTTCGACGCCGTGCCCGAGGGCTCGGACGGCTACATCATGAAGCACGTCCTCCACGACTGGGACGACGCGCGCTGGTGCGCATCTCGAAGAATTGCCGCGAGGCGATGGCGAGCGAAGGCCGCGTGCTCGTGGTGGATCATGTCGTCCAGCCGGGCAACGGGGCGACACCGTCAAGCTCATGGACGTCCACATGATGGTCGCGGCCCCCGGCGGGCTGGAGCGCGACGCGCGAGGAGTTCCGCACGCTGTTCGGCGAGGCCGGACTGCGCCTGAAGCGCGTCATCCCGACGGAAGCCTCCGTCAGTATCTAGAAGGCGTGCGGGCTTAGGCGCGCCACGGCCTCGATGACGTTGAGGCCGACAGCGCGCGGCAACCCGCCCCCGCGTTTGTCGCGGGCCTTCGCCCGCCGAAGCGCTGGTATGCGGACGAGCAAGTGAAATGGCTTCGGCCCACGCAGGCGGGGGTCTCGGGGCCACGAACGTCAGAGCGTATTGCTCTGGATGCCCGGCGTGCGCCGGGCATGACGGCGGAGAGTGCGAGGCGAGGGCATTGCATCAAACAAAGACATGTCATGCCCGAGCTTCCTCGGGCATCCAGGGCCAAGCGCGCAAGCAAAGCCTCATTGCAGAGTGAATTTTCGACGCTCCGTACACGGACAAATGCGGCGCCGGGCAAGCCTGCGTTAACCATGTCGGCCCCTCCTTATCCACACCCCGAAAAACGCGCGTACAATCTCGCCATCTCTCGTCGTTGAGGGGCTGTGGTTCTGACCGACCGCTCCATGGGACGAGAGGGCGGCTCTCGCGGCATGACCGTAACGCGGTCATGACTCGGGGCGGGGCCAGCGTGAGGGACCGGGCAACACGACCCGGGTCGGCGGCCGCAGGCGACTGCGTCACCGCCGGTGGGTGGAGAGGGCTGGACCGCGAAAAGCCGCGCATGGGCGCCGAGAGGCGGCCAACAAAAAATTATGGACGCCGTCTCCGGCGCCCCTGCCCCCTCGCACTGCGAGGGGGAGAAGAAAAAGCCCCCTCGCTCGGGGGCAAGAAAGAAAATGCCAACCCGCCGGATGGAATCCCGTCGCGGCGACGAAGGTGTTTGGAGAGAACGGAGACAAGAGCAGGAATGCGCGATGAGAGCCGGACGTGTGTGGCAGAGAAAGAAAGCCGCAAGAAGGACGCGGACGGCGCGCATTCCGCCGGCCTAGGGGAGTCCCTTAGAGGCGGCGCGGCGCGCCTGTGTGATGGCAGGCGCTGCGGCGCATGGTCGCCTTTCGGCGCGACGTCCATGCACCTACGTTCCTCGCGGAGGCGCGGATGAACGGCTATTGGCGGCAGCATCTTCCGGTGGTCGCGATCGCGTTGGGCATCGTGGCTGCGATGACCGGCCTCGTCGCCTATGCGCCGACGCTCTATCGCGTGTTCTGCGCCTATACCGGCTATGGCGGAACGGTCAGGCGTGCTGCAGCGGCTGAGGCGAGCGCAGCGCAAAAAAATGCCGCCGGTCCCGCCTTCACGGTGCATTTCGACAGCAATGTGGCGCCGGGCCTTGCCTGGGAGTTTCGACCCGTCCAACGCACTGTCGTCGTCCGTGCGGGCGAGCCCACGAAAGTCTATTACGAGGCCGTGAATTTGAGCGACGAGACGGTCGTCGCGCACGCGACCTTCAACGTGACGCCCTTTGAGGCCGCGCCCTATTTCTTCAAAATCCAATGTTTCTGCTTCACGGACGAGCGGCTCGGGCCGCATGCGAGCGCGCGTATGCCGGTCGTCTTCTATGTCGATGAAGAGATGCTGAAGGACGCCGACACCAAAGAGCTGCGCGACATCACGCTCTCCTACACCTTCTTCAAGCAGGACAACGTCGCGCCGGACGAAGTCGCCGCCGCGCGCGATCTGAAGCAAGGCTCGAACGAGCCTCGATGCGACGCTCGACGGGGGAGCGAATGATCGGCTTCGACAATGACGCGCCCCGGCAATGAGGGTTTTTCGGACGTCTTGGCCCCGTTTCCCGCGTCTTGTGCGCGTGCTTGGCGCTTGCGTTTCTCCTCGCTCTCGCGCGGCACGCCGCGGCCCACAGCTATCAATTCGGCGACATTGCCGTGGGCCATGTCTGGGCGCCGCCCACGCAGCGAGCGAGGCGAAGCCGATGTCTACGGTGCGCTTCTCAATAGCGGCGAAGCCGACGACCGCCTCGTCGCGGCTGCGACGCCCGCAGCGGAGCGAGTCGAGTTTCGCTTCGGCGATGAGCCCGCTGCCCACGATTTCATCATCTTGTCCCCTGGAAAGCCCGTTTCGCTCGCCTCCTGGGGCTATCGTCTGCACCTTCTGGGCCTCGCGCGGCCTTTGATTGACGGCGACAGCTTCGCGCTCACCTTGACCTTCGAGAAGACGGGCACGCACAGCGTTCAAGTGTTCGTGGAGTCACAGCCCGCACATTAGGCGCGGGCGCGAACGAGCGCGCCCGCCATTGGGAGACGTGGCGGCGGCAGGCCTCGACCCGCTTTTTGCCCCGCGCGCAGAGCCTTTTCATCTGCTAAGAAAGCGCGCTGTCTTCCGGGGGGAACCGCATGGAGAAAGGGCAGGAGGCTGCGAGCGTGCCGCTCGAAAGCTTCGCCGCGCGCGCATTGCCGCGTGCGCTGACGGTGGCGTGGATGGCGGTGCTCGTCGGACTCGCCGTTCAGCTCGCCGTGCTCGCAGCCAAGCTTCTCGGCGCGGGCGGTGTGACGGCCGCGCAGTTTCTCGCCGATCTCGCGCAAGGGGTGAGCTGGTCGGTGATCGTCTGCGCTGGCATCTCGCTCGGAACCGTGCTTGCGCGCGCGCGCGCGACGGTCATGGGAATTCTGGGTTTCGTCTCGGGACCGCTTGGTTGGGCCGCTGCCAAGGGCGCTCAGAAAAGCGTGCAGGGCCTGCTCGGACTGCAACCCGACCAGATCGGCGGCTTCTTCTATCTCGTGTCGGGACTCAAAGGCGTGGAATACGCGATCCTCGCGGTTGCTGTCGGCTATCTTCTCGGACGCCCCGGCGCCAACATCCGCCATCACGCGTTCGCGGGTTTCTTGGTCGGGCTCGCGTCGGCTTTCGTTTTCGGTTTTCTCAACTATCGCCATGGCCTCTCCTTGGGTTCGCCGCCGCCAACCGGAAGGCTTGTCGCGCTTTCGGTGGGCGAGCTTTTCTTCCCGGTGGGCTGCGCGCTCGTGATTTTCATGGCGGCACACGTCAAGGCGCACATCGGCCTCTTCAAAGACGCGGGCAATGCCACGCCCGTCTCGGCAACCTCGGGCGCGCGCCTGTCGCGCACGGGCTTCAGCGGGCACAGCGATTACGAGGCGTCGATCGAGGAGGTGAGGCACAGCTACGGCGAGCACGGCAAGGTCGTCAGATCGCCCGAGGAGCTCTTGGATGCGAACAAGGCCTGGGCGCGCGAACGGTTGCAGGACGATCCCAAATTCTTCAGCCGGCTCTCCAAAGTCCAACGGCCGCAATTTCTTTGGATCGGCTGCTCGGACAGCCGGGTGCCCGCCAACCAGATCGTCAATCTCGAGCCCGGCCAGATGTTCGTGCATCGCAATGTCGCCAACGTCGTGCCCCACAGCGACTTGAATTGCCTCGCCGTCATTCAATTCGCGGTGGAGTTTCTGGCCGTGAAGCACATCGTCGTCGTGGGCCATTACGGCTGCGGCGGGGTGAAGGCGGCCATGACCCATGCCGACAACGGCCAAATCGACAACTGGCTCGCCCACATCAAGGACGTGCACAGCCGCTATTACGACGAGATCAGCTCACTCGACGACCCCAACGACCAGTTCGACCGGCTGTGCGAGCTCAATGTCACGACGCAAGTGCGCAACGTGGCCAAGACCTCGATCGTCCAGAATGCGTGGCGGAGCCGCAAGTCGCTTTCCGTGCACGGCTGGATTTACGACCTCAAGGACGGGGTTTTGCGCGATCTCGGCACGACCTTGAGCGCCATCGAAGACTTGCACGCGCCCTATCGCATACTCAAATAGCGCCGAGCCTCAGGACGAGACGGCCGCGCAGGTCGTAAGCGTCGGCGGCCTCGATGCACACGCGCACCATGTCGCCGACCTTGAGCCGCGGATCGGATTTCACGACGACAGAGCCGTCGATCTCCGGCGCATCGGCGTAGCTCCGGCCGACCGCGCCGTCGTCGTCCAGCGCATCGATGATGACGTCGAGCGTTTGGCCGACCTTGGCCCTAAGCTTGCGCGCGCTCAAGGCCTGCTGCGCCGCCATGAGCCGGGCGTAGCGCTCTTCCTTCACCGCTTGCGGCACCGCGCCCGGCAGATCGTTGGCCGCGGCGCCCGAGACGGCCTCGTATTTGAAGCAGCCCACGCGATCGAGCGCGGCTTCCTCGAGCCAATCGAGCAGGAAAGCGAAGTCCGCCTCGGTCTCGCCCGGAAAGCCCACGATGAAAGTGGAGCGGATAGCGAGAGCGGGACAGAGCGCGCGCCATTTTCCGATTCGTTCGAGCACGCGCTCTTGATTGGCGGGCCTGCGCATCGCTTTCAGCACCGCGGGGCTCGCATGCTGAAACGGCACGTCGAGATAGGGCAGGATCTTTCCCTCCGCCATCAGGGGAATGACCTCGTCGACATGCGGATAGGGATAGACGTAGTGGAGCCTGATCCAGGCGCCGAGCTCGCCCAGCGCCTTGCAGAGATCGGTGAAATGGGCGGGCACCGCTCGTCCGCGCCAGAGGCTTTCGGCATGCTTGATGTCGAGGCCATAGGCGCTCGTGTCTTGCGCGATGACCATGATCTCCTTGACGCCCGCCCGAACCAAGCGCTCGGCCTCGGCCAAGACATGCGCCGCGGGGCGGCTTTCGAGATCGCCGCGCAGGCTCGGGATGATGCAGAAGGTGCAGCGGTGATTGCAGCCCTCGGCGATCTTCAAATAGGCGTAGTGGCGCGGCGTGAGGCGCAAGCCCTGGGGCGGCACGAGATCGAAGCGCGGATCGTGCTTGGGCGGCACGGCCTCGTGCACCGCGCGCACCACGGCTTCGTATTGATGCGGCCCCGTGACGGCGAGCACGTCGGGGTGCGCGGCGCGAATCGCCTCGGCATCGCGCCCCAGGCAGCCCGTCACGATGACGCGGCCGTTTTCGGCCAATGCCTCGCCGATGGCGGCCAAGGACTCTTCCTTCGCGCTGTCGAGAAAGCCGCAGGTGTTGACGATGACGACGTCCGCGCCCTCATAGCTCGGCGCCACGCAATAACCTTCGGCGCGCAAATGGGTGAGAATGCGCTCGGAATCGACGAGCGCCTTCGGGCAGCCGAGGCTGACGAGACCGACGGTGGGCGCGCGCTTTGCCATAGCGCTCCAATAGCCCAACGCCATCCAGGCTTTCCAGGGTTCTACGGGAAACAGGCTCTAACGCTCGCGGAAGGCGCTGTTCCAGCCGCGGGTGACGGGCTTTAGGAGGTAGCTCATGATGGAGCGCCGCCCCGTCTTGATGTCGACCTCCGCCGTCATGCCCGGAAGCACGCGGGCCGCCGCCGGATCCTTGCCGAAATAGGCCTTTTCGAGCGTCACGATGGCTTTGTAGTAGGTCCGCCCGTCCTCGCTCTGAAAGGTCGAGGCCGAGATGCGCTCGACGGTGCCGGCGAGGCTGCCATAGCTCGTGAAGTCGAAGGTGAGAACCCGCACGTCCACCGGATCTTCGGGCTCGAATCTGGCCGATGTCCTGCGGACGGATCTGCGCGCTCACCACCATGCGCGCGCCGGTGGGAACGATCTCGGCGATCGTCTCGCCGGGACGCACGACGGCGTTGAGCGACTTGACGACGAGGCCTTTCACGATGCCGGTGACGGGCGAGGTGATGTTGAGGCGGCGCGTGCGGTCGGAGGCGCTGGCGAGCGCCTGCTCCACTTCCTCGAGATCGGAAAGCGACTGGGCCGCCTGCCCGCGCGCCTTGGCGCGTACGTCGCTGTCGTTTTCCGCGAGCTTGTGCTGCGCCTCGGCGATGATGTTGGCGGTGCGGGCGCGCTCGTCGTTGAGATTGGCAAGGCGCGCGTGGAGATCGGAGGCATCGCGCTGCGCAGCGTAATAGCGGTCGCGCGTCGTGAGGCCCTTCTTGAAGAGACCGCTGCGCACGCGCAGCTCCTCTTCGGCGATCGCGGCATCCTGCTCCAGCGCCTTGATCTGATTGGCCAGGCGCTCGTCCTCGTCGCGCTGTTGGGCGAGCTGGCTCGCGAGCACGTTGCGCTGCTCGATATCGGCGTTGCGCTCGGCGTTGTAGAGAAGCCTCTGCTCGAGCTTCTGGGCCTCGAAGCCACTGACCACGCCGTCGAAATCCGGCGCGCGGCCCTCGGCCACCGCCCGCTCGCGCTCGATCGTGAGCAGAAGCGTCGCGCGCCGCGACGACAGGCGATTGCGCTCGGAGAGCGTGTCGGACGGCGCGAGACGCAGCAAAATCTGGCCCGCCGAAACCGCTTCCCCGTCGCTCACCAGAATCTCCGCGACGTTTCCGCCTTCGTTATGCTGAATGGCGATGACGTCGCCCGCAGGCGTCACTTCTCCCGCGGCGCGCACCACGACGTCGACATGCGTCACCATCGACCACAGAATGATCAAGATCATGAGTCCGCAAATGACGCCGACGAGCCTCGTGAGGCTTTCGGGCGGCGGGCGCTCCTCGAGCTCGATGGCGCCGTTCAGCGCCTCGTGGCTCGGCTCGCGCAGAAGGCGCAGGCGCGCGAGGGGAATGTGAAAGTGGCCAGTCATGCGGCTCTTCTCGACGCGCGTGCCCAATCCCAGCATGGAGATGGCGCCGTTGGGCGCGCCCACATACTCGACAACGCCTCTGCGCAGGAAGATCGCCTGATCGGCCAGGCGCACATAGCTCGGCCGGTGGCTCACCATGATGATGGTGCGCGTTCCCTTGAGCGCGCTCAAGAGATTGAGGAGACATTGGTCGCCCGCGCTGTCGAGGGTCTGCTCGGGCTCGTCGAGCAAGAGGATCGGCGTGTAGCGCACGAGCGCGCGCGCGATGCTGAGCCGGCGCAGAAAACCGCGCGGCAGAGCCTGGGTCCTGGTATCGCCGATGCGCGTGTCGAAGCCTTCGGGCAGCTTTTGAATGAGGTCGAAGATTCCGACCTTGTTCGTCGCTTCATGCAGCGCCTCGTCGGAGGCCAGAGGATCGGCGAGCCGAAGATTTTGCGCGACCGTGCCGTAAAAGAGATCGGCCGATTGCGGCACATAGGCGATCGACCGGCGCAAAGCGCGCGTCGGAATCTGCCGCACATCGGTGCCGTCGATGGTGATGCGCCCGGCCTGGGGCCGATAGAGTGCCTGGACGAGCTTGAGGATGGAGGATTTTCCCGAGCCGTTGGGGCCGACGACCGCGACGAGGCTTCCTTCCGGCGCGCGGAACGAAACGCCGAGCAGGCTCGGATCGGAATCGTTGCCGTAGCGCAGGCCCACGCGCGTGAACACGATCTCCCCGCGCGTCGGCGCCTTGGCGAGCTTGGGCGTTTCGGCGGCAAACTCGTCGGTCATGCGGAACAGCTGGCCCAACTGCTGCGTGGAACGGCGCATGCGCGAGAGGCGCGAGGCGGTGTTGAACAGCGCGCGGATGGGACTGAGCAAGCGCCAGGTGAGCGCCATGGACGCAATGAGCGCACCGACGGAAATCGAGCCGTCCAAGACGGCGAGCGTCCCGCCGACAAGCATGCCGAGCGCCGACAGATTGACGAAAAGCTGGGCCAGGGCTTCCAGCACGGAATTGCGGCCCTGGTGCACGGTTCCCAGCAGCGCCGAGGTCGCCGACACCGTCCGGAAGCGCTCGGTCCAAATATCGTCGAGCGCCTCGCGGCGGATGGCCTGATGCTGCATCGCCGTGTCGATGAGGAAGTCCTGGCGCTCGCTGTTCGCTTTTCCCACATCTTGCTCGATGTGCTCGGTCCATAGGAGACCGACGGCTCCGAGCAGCGCGAAAGCAACGATCGTCACGATCGGGATGAAAACGAGCGAGCCGCAGATTGCCGTTATGGCGCCCAAGATGACAACCACGAAGGGCAAGTCGATCAGTGCGTTGAGGGCGGGCCCCGTGAACAGCTCGCGCACGCTCTCGAAGGCCTTGAGGCGCGCGATCTGCGTGCCGACCGAGGGGCTCTCCGTGTACACCAGCGGCAATTTCAGAATTTTGCCGAAGGCCGAGATGCCGATGAGGTAATCGACGCGGCCCGCGATGCGGGCAACCAATTCGGCCCGCAAGAGACGCAGAAAAAGGTCCGCACCGATGCCGATCAAGATTCCGACGACGAGCAGGGGCAAGGCGCTCAAGGAGTGCTGGCCGATGACCTTGTCGTAGACGACCATGACGAACAGCGGCGAAGCGATGGCAAGCAGATTGGAGATCAGGGAGGCCGCGAAAAGCTGTGCGCAATAGGGTCTGAAGCGCCGGACCATCGCTCGAATCCATCCGCCCGCGAGCGGGTCTTTCTTGTCGCTCGCCGCAAGCGGGCTCGGCACATAGGCGCGGCCGTCCAGAGCCATCTCCTCGTCCGTGAGCGCGCGGTAGACGCCGCCGATGAAGCCGAACGTCGCGTTTTCCATCCGGCCGAGAACGACGCAGACCTCGTCGGATTGCGTCAAACCCGAAAAGGCACGGCATGAAGCGCAGGTCGAGATCGGCAATCGTCGTGCTGCGGGGCGTCGTCACATAGCCCAAGATGACGAGGGCGGCGCGAAGCTCCGTGAGGTCGAGATCGGCGCTGAGATGGGGCGTGGCCTCCGCGATGTCGACGTCGGTGCCGCGCCAATCGAGCGCGCGCAACATCGGCAAGAGGCAGTCGCCGCAATGCGGCGGTCGCTCCGGCGTGGCGGGCGAAGGGGGCAAGAGCCGCCTTCACGCCGGCCATGGTTTTTTCCGCGATGCGGCGCAGGCGGCTACGGACATCCGTCATGCGATTTGTTCCGCAAGTTCTTCTTCGGATTCGTCGGGCGGCGGCGCGGTCGCGGTTCGCACGCTGTCGAATTCGATGAGCGTTCCTTTGCGCAACCCATAGAGCTTGTCGCAGAGCGAAAGATAGGACGGGCGCTGCGTGACGAGGACGATGGTGCGCTTTCCTTTCAGGCTCGCGAGATAATCGCGCAGGCGGTTGTCGCTTTCCTGATCGAAACCCGTGTGGGCATTGTCGAAGAGGATCACGGCCGGGTCGGCGGCGAGCGCGCGCACGATCGCGATGCGCTTGGCCACGCCGCTCGGCACGAGCGTGTCGCTGCCGCCGATCAACGTGTCGAGACCTTGCGGAAGGGTTGCGATGTAGTCGTCGAGCCCGAGCGCGCGCGCGAGCTCGAGCGCCCGGTCGCGGACGACGCCGTCCTTGAAGGAGGTGAGATTCTCGAGCAGCGTGCCGCGAAAGATGGTGGCGTGGGTGGCCAGCACCGCAACGCGCGCCCGCACGGCGGGGGCGCTGAGCGTGGCGAGATCATGGCCGTCGAGGCGAATGCGGCCGGCGCTTGGTTTCAGCAAGCCGCAGATGAGATGGAGCAGCGTCGACTTGCCCGTCGCCGTGGAGCCCGTGAGACCCACCATGCCGCGCGCCGGCACGTCGAGCGAGATGGTGCTGAGCGTGGGCGCCGCGGCATTGCGATAGGTGAAGCTCACGTTTTCGATGCCGATCGCGCCCTCGACGCGCTCGGGAAGCGCCCGGCTTCCCGTGACCTCCGCCGGTATTGCGTCGAGCGCGCGTATCTTTTCCTCGGAGACGCGGATCGCCTGATAGCGCGCCCAGGCCGACAAGCCACGCAGCACCGGCTGAAGCATGCGGCCGGTGAGCATGGTGGTGGCGGCAAGTCCGCCGACCGAGAGCGAGCCCGAGACCACGGCAAGCGCGCCGAATCCCACGGTCGCGATCGTCGCCGTTTGGCCGAAGGCCATGCTGAGCGCCTGAACTGCGTCCCGTGATGCGCGTGATGTCGGCCAAGCTCTCGGCGGACGCCTTTTGCAGGCGCTCGTGGCGCCGCTGCAGCAAGGGCTCGAGCGTGAGCCCCTTAACCGTATGGATGCCCGTGAGCGTCTCGATGAGGAAGTTGTAGCGCTTGGCGTCGGCGCGATCGTGCTCGACATTGGCGCGGCTGATGGTCCGGGACAGCAGATAAGCCGCATAGGAAAAGGCGATGAAGAAGAACAGCGGGACGAGGGCGACCCAGCCCGCGATGAACACCATCAAGAGAAAGAAGACGAAGACGAAGGGCAAATCCGTGAACAGGAGCAACGCGGTTTGCGCATAGAACGCGCGCACCTGCTGGATGGCCTGAAACCGCTCCGCATGAACGCCGGCCGCATCCTGGCGAAAGGTCTCGACATCGGCCGAGAGCATTCGCTTCAGTCCGCGCAACGTCGTCTGGTGATCGAAGCGGGCGCCCGCTTCGTTGAGGATCGCCGCGCTCAAGAGCCTCAGCGCGAATTCGAGCAGAAACGCGACCGCGACCATCCCGGCCAGGAACGCCAGCGTGCTTGCGGCATGCTCGCGAAGCACGCGGTCGTAGACCTGGAGGATCATGATCGGCAGCGCGAGGCCGAGGACGTTGATGGCGAGCGACGCGGCAAGCACGTCGCGTCTGAGCCATGTATGCCGCAAATCGACGGCGCGGGGGTCATGGTTTATTTCGCGCAAATAGCGCGCGCGCCATAACTCGAACGAGCGCCGCGCCGCCTGCAACCCGCGCGTGAAGGCGCTTCTCAAAAGGTTGAATTCGTGCGCGGCGGCCAGTGCGTCCCACCTGTGCCGCATTCGCTGCAAGTCGCTCGCGAGCACACCGCACCCCTTCCGTTGCCGCGGTTCTGACAGACCGGTCCCCTTTTGCGCGATAGAGTAGGCGGCGTTGCTTTCCTATAAGTAAATTTTTCGGCAAATTCGGCTCAAAGTTGAACAAAATGCACGAAAATCACGTAAACGCAGCTTAACCAAGCTCAAATATTCGTCTTATTCGATGCGCTCCATTAGCCTGTTCATAACCGTCCTTAATAATACTTAGTCCAGGTAAGGGCAGAGGATGGGCTTATCGTGAGCGAAGAACGCGTTCCCACGTCAACCCGCGGCGAAACCGCGCGCAGACCAGACCGGCGGCGAGGACAATCTTCTCTGGCGGAAGAGCGATCAGTCTGATGCGTCGAGCCAGACCCGGCTCGTGAGGGGCGAAGGCGAGAGCACGCGGCCCGCCGCAGGCTATCTTCAGAACGCCCATTACGGCTCGAACGCGCTCAGCCCAAGCCGCTGGCAAAGGCGAGGCCGGACATGGACATGCTGCCCCCAACGGCGCGGGCGCTGAGCACAACGCGCCGCATTTCAGCTTCGATGCCGCTTCCCATTTTCCGCAGGTCAGCCGCACCGGCGGCTTCGTCTACAGCCTCGACGGCCCCGCTTGGCTTTCGATCGATCCCGATACGGGCCACATCAGCGCCAATCCGGACGGCGCGCATGCCGGGCCGGTCATGGTCACGGTGACCGTGGCGGACGGCGACACGCCTGTTGCGAGCTCGACGCTGGTTCTCGACGTCCCAGCGGTGCATGACGGCGCGGACGCCGATGCCGGAATGGCAGCCACGGCTTTCGCGGAAGGCTCCGACGCCGACGGCGCCGCGGCTCCTGTCGAAACGAGCGAAGCGGCCGTTGGCGGCGAAGAGCCGCAGCATGATGCCGCGCCATCGTCGCAGGACCACGCACCGTCGAGCGCGGACGCGCAGGCGCCTCTGAGCGGCGGCGCGAACGCCGACGCTCAGCCCGGCACGACAGACGATGTTGGCGTCCACTCCGATCCGCAGCCGAGCAATGACGATGCAGGCGTTGCCGACGAGGGCGACAGTCAAGCGGCGGCTCCCGAGAGGCGACAACGCGGCACCTGCCTGCTGACGATGCGCCAGCCATCAGACGAGGACGCGGACGCCGGCGGCGTCGATCAGGCCGCGGCTCCCGAGAGCAGCGATGACGCATCGCCTTCTGCGGAGGACGCGCCAGCCGTCCGATGAGGGCTCGAACACCGAGAGCGACACGCAGGCGTCAGCTCCCGAGGCCGACAATTCGGCACCGCCTGCCGACGATGCGCCGCCGTCCGACGAAGACGCGAATGCCGGCGGCGTCGATCAGGCCGCGGCCCCGGAGAGCAGCGATGACGCACCGCCGTCTGCCGACGACGCGCCGCCCTCCGATCCGGGCTCGAACGACGGAGATAGTCAAGACGCCTCTCCTCCCGCGGAGGAAGCTTTTGTACCACCCGTTCCCGAGGTGCAGAGCTTCACGGGCACGAGCCACGGCGACACGATAACGGGCACGGCCGGCATCGATCACATCGATGGCGGCGACGGCAACGACAAGCTTTATGGCGGCGACGGCGACGATCTCCTCGACGGCGAGGACGGCAACGACAAGCTTTACGGCGAAGCCGGTGACGACTCGCTTCTCGGCGCTGCCGGCTCCGACAAACTTGATGGCGGCGCGGGCAATGATGTGCTCGACGGCGGCGAGGGTGACGACGATCTCGACGGCGGCGAGGGCAACGACACGCTCTCTGGCGGCCTCGGCAAAGACGAGCTCGATGGCGGCCTCGGCAACGATCTGCTCTTCGGCGGCGAAGGCAAAGACAACCTCGATGGCGGTCTCGGCGATGACGAGCTTCGCGGCGAGGAGGGCAACGACAAGCTCTTCGGCGGCGAAGGCGACGACGCGCTTTACGGCGACGCCGGCGACGACACGCTGAAGGGCGAGGCCGGAAACGACACGCTCGACGGCGGCGAGGGCGACGACGAGCTCAAGGGCGGCGATGGCAGACGACACGCTCTACGGTGGCTGCCGGCGCGGATGATCTCGATGGCGGTGCCGGCAACGACGCGCTGTTCGGCGGCGACAACGACGACAAGCTCGACGGTGCGGCGGGTGACGATGCGCTTCATGGCGATGCCGGCGCCGATAAGCTCTATGGCGGCGACGGCAACGACACTCTCTATGGCGACGCCGGCGACGACACGCTCCGGGGCGAGGCCGGGAATGACACGCTCGACGGCGGCGACGGCAGCGACGATCTCAAGGGCGGCGCCGGCTCCGACACGCTCTATGGCGGCGCCGACAATGACACCCTCGACGGCGGCGATGCCGACGACAAGCTCTACGGCGACGCTGGCGACGACACGTTGACCGGCGACGACGGCGACGATGCACTCGATGGCGGTTCGGGCGACGACGTCCTGAAGGGCGAAAGCGGCAGCGACACGCTCTTCGGCGGCGACGGCGACGACAGCCTCATCGGTGGTGCGGGCCACGACGCGCTGGATGGCGGGGCAGGCAACGACCAACTCAACGCCGGCTCGGGCGACGACACGCTTTATGGCGGTGCCGGCGAAGACACGTTGGACGGCGGCGACGGCGACGACACGCTCTCCGGCGGCGATGCCAATGACACGCTGGACGGCGGCTCCGGCAACGACAGCCTCGCCGGCGACCTGGGCGACGACACGCTCACGGGCGGCAATGGCGACGATGTCCTGTCAGGCGGCTTCGGCGACGACTTGCTCGATGCCGGCAAGGGCGACGACATCTTCATCTTCGACAATGGCGGCGGCCACGACACGGCCTATGGCGGCAAGGGCTTCGATACCATGCAGCTCGGCCAGCTCGGCAGCGGCGGCTGGGTGGAGACCATCGCCCATGGCGTGACGCCCGTCGCCCAGGGCGGCGATTGGGTGGTGTCGCTCGACAACGGCAACAGCTATGTGCTGCAAGGCGACGGCGGGACCTTCGACCTCGGCTCCAAGGGCATGAGCGGCGTCATTGTCGGGAGCGACGGGACGGAGATCAACTTTGAGGACATGGAGCGCGTCGAGTGGTGACGGCCGGTCTCGGCTGATCAGACGCGCGAACCAAGCCTGACGATCAATCCCTCATGTGCGGCGAGGCTCAAGGGCCTCGCCGCTTCGCTTTTGCGCGCACGCGTCGTCGACAGAAGCACGACGCCGTCCGCGTCGAGCGCGACCGCTCGCGGCGCGTCGGCGAAATTGAGACAGACGAGGATGCGCTCGGCGCCCTCTTCCCGCATGTACGTGAGGACATTGTCCTCTGCGCTGCAAACGACGATCCTTGCCTTGTCTGAGCGCGGGGCTGCCGCGCCGGAGCGCGATCAGCGCGCGGTACAACGACAGAATGGAGCTCGGATCGGCCGAGAGCGCCGCGACGTTGCGTGTCGCGTGATCGGCATTGAGCGGGAGCCAGGGCTTGCCCGTCGTGAAGCCGCCCGCCGCCGTTGCGTCCCAGGGCATGGGCGTGCGCACCGGATCGCGGCCGAGCCTCAGGCCCGGCACGTTCTTCTCCCACGGATCCCGCACCAGATCATTCGCGATCGCCACATTTTCGAGGCCGAGCTCGTCGCCATAATAGAGAGTCGGCGTGCCGCGGAGGGTGAGCAGAAGCATGGCGGCCACGCGCGCTTGCGCCTCACCGAGGCGGCTCGCCACCCGCGGCCGATCGTGATTGCCGAGCACCCAATTCGGCCACGCGCCGGGAGGCAAGGCTCCCTCGTAGCGTTCGATGAGGCCTGCTACGGCCGCGGCGTTCCACGGCGTGGTCAAGAGATGGAAGTTGAAGGGCAGATCGATGCCCGCGCCGTCCTCGCCGTAATAGGCAACCAGGCGCTCGATGGGCAGATACAGCTCGCCAATGAGAACACGGTCGGGCCACGCGGCGGTCGCCTGCCGCATCTCGCGCAGGACGGCGTGAATCTCCGGCCGGTCGCAGGAGTAGACGTGATCGAGCTTGAGATAGGGATCCATCCCCTCGCGCCACGCGGGATTCAAAGGCTCGTCGCGAAATTGCTCGTCTTTGATGAGATGCCACAAGACGTCGATGCGAAAACCATCGACGCCGCGGGCGAGCCAGAAGCGCATGACGTCGAGCATCGCGCTGCGCAACGCGGGGTTGCGCCAATTGAGATCGGGCTGCTCTTTCAGGAACGCGTGATAGTAATACTGCCCCGTCCGCGCATCGTATTCCCAAGCGCTGCCGCCGAAGACGGAAAGCCAGTTGTTGGGCGGCCCGCCGCCAGGGGCGGGATCGCGCCAGATGTACCAGTCGCGCTTTTCGCTTGTGCGCGCCGATCGCGATTCGAGAAACCAGGGATGCAGCGACGAGGTGTGGTTCGGCACAAAGTCGACGATGAGCTTGACGCCCTTGGCGTGCGCCGCCTCAAGCAGGCGATCGAAATCATCGAGCGTGCCGAACAAGGGATCGACATCGGTGTAGCTCGAGATGTCGTAGCCGAAATCCGCCATCGGCGAAGGATAGAAGGGCGAAATCCAGATGGCGTCGATGCCGAGCGAGACGAGGTAATCGAGGCGCGCGAGAACGCCCGGCAGGTCGCCCACGCCGTCGCCGTTCGTATCCATGAACGAGCGGGGATAGACTTGATAGAACACGGCCCTCTGCCACCACGGCGCCTTCGGCATGGCTCGATCCGCAATCGGACGATTCGTCCCTTGCGGAAGCCTAGACGCCGCGCGGCTCGAGGCAAGGGCGGCCGAGCCAAAGGCGGTTTGCGGTCTTGACCCAAAGGCCGGGCTCGGCGCGGCCTTCGATGCGCGCCATGGCCTCCTGATAGGGGCCGACGAAGCGGACACGCTCCGGAAGCTTTGAATAGTGCCGGCTCATGCGCGCGATGGCGCGCTCGCCGCGCGCGAGCGTGCGCGCATCGCGCGGCAGATCGAACGCCGCGGCAATGGGCGCGGGCAAGAGAAGCGCCGTCACGGCGCGATACCAGGAGGGCACCAGCGTGCCGAGACGAAGCCCGCCTGGCTCGATGAAGAAGCCCGCGATGCGCCGTCCCGCCGTGCCGACGCCCAATGTGCCGCTGCTCGCCATCGCCGCTACGTAATCTGCGAAGGCATTCCAATCGCGCGGCAGGAGCGCCTCCGGCACGCCGAACAGCGCGGCGAAGCGGCGCGTCTCGTCGTAGTAGCGCTCTCTCTCGCCGGCCGACAGCAGTCCGAATGTCCGCTCGTAAACGGTCAAGCCCGTGTGCCAGAGCGTGGCATGCACCCACAGGAGGGCGTGCGCTTCGTTGGCGAAATAGCGCGTGCCCGCGGCCCAGGCGCCCACCCGCTCTTGCAAGACGCCCTCGATGCGCGCGTGTACGGTGCGCACCGCGCGCGCATGGGCGAGCGCCTGTCCCGAGCGTGCCGAAGACGATGGCGAAGACCGGGCGGAAGGTGCGGTAGTAGCGGCCGAGGGGATCCTTGAGCGCCTTCGAGTGATCCGCGACGGCTTGCGCAATCCAGGGATGCGCGGTCTGCATAAGAAGGGCTGCGCCCGCGCCGAGAAAGACGACGGACTCGCGGTGCACGCGCCACATCATCGAATCCGGCCCGAAGAGCCCCTGCGCGGGCACACGCACGGCGCGCGCGACACTCTGCAGACGCGCCTCGAAGGCGCCGGGTTCGACGAATTCACAGGCGTGAAGGTCGATGCTCACGCGGCCGCGCCGACAAGCCAGCACTGCGCGCCCAACGCGACGCCCTCGGCGGTAACGTGCGGCGCAAGCGCTTCGCGAATGGCGGCACGTGCCGCCGCGCGCGCCTCTTCGCTCGCTTCCGCAAGGAGGCGCGAAGTGGGGCCGACTTCGGTGGCGAGGTGGAGCGCGTCGTCAAGCGCATGCGGCCCGCCCCTGCTCTGCATGAGCCTGAAGGTTTGAGGCACAATCTCGATTTTCGAGAAGCCGGCCTCGCTCAGAATGCGCTTGACACGCTCCCTATCGGCGAACGCGAAGGGACCGGGCGCGAACGGGTCCGTGGGCTCGGGCGCCGGCAAGTGAGGCAGCGCGGCAAAGAGCGGCACGGTCACCCAAGCATTGGCGCGCATCTCCTGCCAGCAGACGAATGCAAGCCTGCCGCCGGGCTTGAGCGCGGTCCGGATATTGGCGAACGCCGCCACGGGATCGGCAAAGAACATGACGCCGAAGCGCGAGACGGCACAATCGAAGCTTCTCTCCGGAAACGAATATGTGGCGGCGTCGGCGAGGAGATAACGGATCGTCGGGCCGCCGCCCGACGCCTCGGCGCGCGCCAACATGGGCGCGGAGATGTCGAGCCCGAGCACGCGGCCGCTCGGCCCCGTGCGTGCGGCCACCGCGCGGCTGGTCGCGCCGCAGCCGCAGCCGATATCGAGAACGCGCTCACCCGGAGCGATACGCGCGAAATCGACGAGCCGCTCGTTGACCGGGAGCAGGAGTTGGTCGAGCGCGTCTTGGTTTCGCGCCCATTTCTCGCCGAGGCTCTCGTTCCAGCAGGTGATCTGGTCCGCGTTCGGGCCCGTCGCTGAAATTCCGGTCATTTGAGCTTATTCACCCACGGATTGAGCAATGCCGATCGGGCAAGTGACGCCCGTGCCGCCGAGCCCGCAATAGCCATGCGGGTTCTTGGCGAGATATTGCTGGTGATAGCCTTCGGCGAAATAGAACTCCGGCGCGTCCAGGATTTCGGTGGTGATGGCGCCGAAATTCTTGCGCGCGATCGCTTCCTCGTACATGCGCATCGAAGCTTCGGCGGCCTTGCGCTGCGCGTCGGAGAAAACATAGATGCCGGAGCGGTATTGCGTGCCCACGTCATTGCCCTGGCGCATGCCTTGGGTCGGATCGTGGCTCTCCCAGAATTCCTTGAGCAGCCGGTCGTAGGACACGCGCTTGGGATCGAAGATGACGAGCACCACCTCGTTGTGTCCGGTGCGCGCGGTGCAGACTTCCTCGTAAGTGGGATTGGGCGTGACGCCGCCGGCATAACCCACGGCCGTGACCCAGACGCCGGGCAAAGACCACAAGCGCTTCTCCGCGCCCCAGAAGCAGCCGAGCCCGAACATGGCCTTCTCGCTGCCCGGCGGATATGGCCCCTTCAGCGCATGGCCGTTGACGAAATGCGTCTCGGCCGTGGCGATCGGCGTCGAGCGGCCGGCAAGCGCCTCCCCGGCGCGCGGCATCTCGAGCTTCTTGCGGGACGTCAGCATGGTCGAGCCTCCGGATCTTGAACGCGGCAACACCAATATGGAACCGTGGAGCCGTCGCAAAAAGGGGCCGTCACGGTCTTATGAAGCGCCAAGCGCCCCGGTCGAATCCCTGACCATGCGGCGAGATATCGTGGGCGAGTGGACGACAATGCATTTGTCCCGGCAGCTGTCACGCGCCAAGCGGCCAAAATCCGGTTGCCCGGCCTCGCAAGCAATGCAATATTTTACAGGACGCAACCGTTCTTTGCTGCCGCTCAACTGAAGAATACAGCCCGTTTTGTCAGACAGGGAGACGAGAATGCCCCAGAAAATGCTGCAGGTGAATTTGAAGTTCAATATCCCGCGCGCCCAGTTGGAGGCCGCATGGCTCGACCATGCTCCGCCGATTGCCGACCAGCCGGGCTTGGTGTGGAAGATTTGGCTGATGAACGAAAAAGAAAAAGAGGCGGCCGGCATCTACCTGTTTGAAAGCGAAGCGGCGGCGAAGGCGTATCTGGATGGGCCGCTCGTTGCGGCACTCAAGAAGAGCCCCGTCGTGAGCAACATCAGCATGAAGCTGTTCGACGTGGCCGAAAAGCATACGGCGATCACGCGCGGTCCCGTGGGGAAGGCAGTTGCCAGGGCAGCCTGAGCCCGCGGCTTGAAATTGAATGGAGCGGCGTGGTGATCACGCCGCTCGATTCCTGCACAATCCAGTGTTCTTGATGGGGGGTCGTCATGTCTCAGCCGGACTACATTCATGCGCTCGGCTTGCCGATCAAAGAGACATCCGAGCTCGATGACGATGTTCGGGCGGCATTCGATTTTCTCGAACGCGAGCATGGTTTGCTGCCGAACGTCTTGAAGGCCTACACCTTCGATCAGGAAAAACTCAGGCCGTTCATGCAGATGTACAACAACCTGATGCTCGCGGACTCCCCGCTTTCGATGCTGGAGCGCGAGATGATCGCGGTCGTCGTGTCTTCTCTCAATCGCTGCGTCTATTGCCTGACCTCGCATGGCGCGGGGGTGCGGAACTTGTCCGGCGATCCGGTGCTGGGCGAGCTCATGGTGATGAACTACCGGGTTGCGAAATTGGAGCCGAGGCAAAGAGCCATGCTCGACTTCGCCGTGAAGGTGACCGAGGCGTCCTACGCCATCACCGAGGAGGATCGCAACGCGTTGCGAAAGGTCGGGTTCGACGATCGGGCGATCTGGGATATCAGCGCAGTCGCATCGTTCTTCAACATGACCAACAGGATGTCGTCGGCCCTCGATATGATTCCGAACAAGGAGTACCACTTCAGAGATCGGTCCCGTCCGGCATAGCCGGCGCGCTTTGCTTGCCCGCTCGAAAGGCGGTGTTGCCCCGGAGGAAATCACAATGAATGAACACACCAAGACGCACCCTGCATCGATTTCGCGCCTGCGCGTACCGGAAGAGCATGAGGTGCACGAGAGTGTTCGGCCGATTATCGAGCAGAGTCGCAAACAACACGGTTACGTCGAGAATTGGCTGATATCGTTGGCGCTCAATCCCGGCACGCTGTCCCGCTGCGTCTCATACGCAAACTCGCTGTTCGATCCGAGCCAAGGCAGCTTGTCGGCGGCGGAGCGCGAGCTTATCGCCGTCGTGGTTTCGGCCGAGAACGGCTGCGCCTATTGCGAGATCCATCATACGAAGGGATTGTCGCGCGCGCTCAAGGATCCCGTCCGTGCACGCCGCATTGCGCTCGGCCATACCCATGTTCACGACTTGACGGCGCGCGAGCGGGCGTTTGCCGATCTGGCGGTGAAGATCACCCGCGATCCCCACACCGTGACCGATCAGGACATCCGAGGGCTGCGCAAGCTCGGCTTGGATGACCAAGAGATCCTGCAGGTCATCGAGATCATCGCGTTCTTCAATTACACGAACCGGGTCGCCATCACGATCAACAATATTCCGGAAGATCAGCTCTTCGATCTGGATTGAGAGGTTTGTCGGCCAGGAATCAGGGCTCAGTCTCCGAGACAAGCCGCTCGCAAGGTTGTAGATTGTGCCGACTGAAGCTGTGAGGCGGTCCGCGCCGCGTCAAGAAAAATAGCTCCGATATGCTTCTCGCCATCAGCAGTGAACGGCTTTTGGACTTGCTTGCGCTGTTTGCCGCGCCCTTCCTGCATGAGGGCGTGGCGCTCGTCGCGGGCGCCGCTTACGTCACCGACGGGGATTTGTCGTGGTCGCTCGCGCTGATGTCCCTCTTCGGCGGAATTGTCGCAAGCGATCTCGCCATCTTCGGACTGGGCAGCCTCGCCCGGCATGTGCCGCGCTTGAGGCACGCCGTCGTCGGTGAAAAGGCAGGCCTCGCCCGCGAATGGGTGAGCGATTATCTGGTGCCGATCGTCGCGGCGTGCCGCGTGCTGCCCGGCGTGCTCTTTCCCACCTTCATCGCTTGCGGCTGGGTGGGCGTCTCCTTTGTACGCTTCGTCGTGTTGAGCATCGTGACGGCGGCAATCTACGCGCCGATCATGCTCTACATCATGATCCGCTTCGGCGAGACGTTCCTCAGCGGTTTGAGCTCCTGGTCGTGGGTCGTCCTCGGCGGTGCCGTGGTGGGCCTGGGCGCTCTCGGGGCTACGCGCCCGGGATGGGAAGCGCTTTCGAAAGCCGCCTCCAATTGGGGCGCCATCGGCAGGCGCGCGGTGGCGAACGGTCGCGCGACCATCGCGCGCGTAAGCCACCAAGGCATGCCCGCCCTTGGCCGGCTTCGCCGCAACGTCGCAGCGGCCGAGCATGTTCCGCCCTTGCTCTATTACGTTCCGATCGCGCTGCAATGGCATTGGCTCGGGCTCCGCTTCGGAAGCCTGTCGCTGCCCAGCATTGCCAATCCGTGCATTGAAGCGGGCGGCTATTGGGGCGAGTCGAAGAGCGCCTGCATGCGGCTCGTGGCGCCCGAGATGCGCAAATGGCTTGCCGACTTCCTGACCATGCGCGGACCCGCCTCACCCGAACGCATTGGCAGCGATGTGGCGCAGGCAATGGAGGCGCTCGCCGAAGCCGGAATTGCGTTTCCGCTCGTGGTGAAACCCGATATCGGCTGGCAAGGCTACGGCGTGCAGCTTATCCACGACGAGCAAGAGCTGCGCAACTACGCAGCGTCTTTTCCCGCCGGCGAGACCATCATCTTGCAGCGCTATGTGCCCTTCGATGGCGAAGCGGGCGTCTTCTACGTTCGCCGGCCGGGCGAGGAGCATGGCACGGTGACGTCGCTCACCTTGCGCTACTACCCTTATGTGATCGGCGACGGCGAAACGACGGTCGCGCAGCTCATCCTGCGCGATCCGCGCGCGGGCTGGAAGGCGGCCAACTATCTCGGCGCGAACCCGCGGCACCGTGGGCTCTCGCGCGGAGACGCTCAACGCCGTTCCCGCCAAAGGCGAAATCGTCCGGCTCACCTTCATCGGCAGCATTCGCGTCGGCGGCCTTTATCGCGATGCGCATCACTACATCACGCCGGCGCTCACCCAGCGCGTCGACGAGATCGCCAAGGCGATCCCCGAATTTTATGTCGGCCGCTTCGACATCCGCTTCCGCAGCATTCAAGCGCTGCAGGCGGGCGAGGACTTCGCCATTTTCGAGATCAACGGCGCGGGCTCGGAAGCGATCCAGATTTGGGACCCGGACATGTCGCTGCTCGAGACGTACAGAATCCTGTTCCGCCAGCAGCGGCTTCTGTTCGAGATCGGGGCTGCGAACCGCGCGCGCGGCTTTACGCCCATGCCCTATTGGCAGTTCCTGGGCAGCCTCAGGAAACAGAACCGTCTGATCGATCGCTACCCGCGCTCGGCCTAGGCACATGCTGCGAATATGACGCCGAAAGAGATCGAGGCAGCCGCCAGTAGCGACCCCGACAACCGGCCGCTTACACCTGCCGATCTCGCCCGGATGAAACGCACGCCGCAAGTGAAGATCATCCGGCGCGCGCTGGGACTGAGCCAGGACGATTTTGCCGCGCGCTATCAAATCCCCATCGGCACGCTGCGCGATTGGGAGCAGGGCCGCGCCACGCCCGACCAAGCCGCGCGCGCCTATCTCACCGTTATCGCCCGCGATCCCGAGGCCGTGCGCAAGGCGCTCGATGTTCGGCACGCTCCGCGGTGATAGCAACGCTTTGATCGATTGCGCAGAAAGCTAAAGCGCGTTGTTGCTCCTTTTCACCGCCTCCGCGCCGACATAAACCTCGCCGCCCATGTCGCGAAACTTCTGCGACATCTCGGCCATGCCGCTTCCATATCTTCAATGTTGTCGCGTAGTCGCGCACTTCCTGCGTGATCTTCATCGAGCAGAATTTCGGCCCGCACATGGAGCAGAAATGCGCGAGCTTGTGCGCCTCCTTGGGCAGCGTCTCGTCGTGAAACTGTCGCGCCGTCTCCGGATCGAGCCCGAGATTGAACTGATCCTGCCAGCGGAACTCGAAGCGCGCGCGCGACAGCGCATCGTCCCGCAGCCTGGGCGCCCGGATGGCCCTTGGCGAGATCGGCCGCGTGCGCCGCGATCTTGTAGGCGATGACGCCCTCCTTGACGTCTTCGCGGTCGGGCAGGCCCAGATGCTCCTTCGGCGTCACATAGCAAAGCATCGCCGTGCCGAACCAGCCGATCATGGCCGCGCCGATGGCGCTCGTGATGTGGTCGTAGCCCGGCGCGATGTCGGTGGTGAGCGGCCCCAAGGTGTAGAACGGCGCCTCGCCGCAGGCTATGAGCTGCTTGTCCATATTGGCCTTGATCTTGTGCATGGGCACGTGGCCGGGGCCTTCGATCATCACTTGCACGCCGTGCTTCCAGGCGATCTTGGTGAGCTCGCCCAAGCGTCTCGAGCTCGGCGAATTGCGCGGCGTCGTTGGCGTCCGCGATCGAGCCCGGCCGCAAGCCGTCGCCGAGCGAGAAGGAGACGTCGTAGGCGCGCAGGATTTCGCAGATCTCCTCGAAATGCGTGTAGAGGAAGCTCTCCTTGTGATGGGCGAGGCACCACTTGGCCATGATCGACGCCGCCGCGCGAGACGATGCCGGTCACGCGCTTGGCCGTCAGCGGAATGAAGGGAAGCCGCACGCCCGCATGCACGGTGAAGTAATCGACGCCCTGCTCGCATTGCTCGATGAGCGTGTCGCGATAAATCTCCCAGGTCAGGTCTTCGGCGACGCCGCCCACCTTCTCCAGCGCCTGATAGATCGGCACCGTGCCGATGGGCACCGGCGCGTTGCGGATGATCCAGTCGCGGATGTTGTGGATGTTGCGGCCGGTGGAGAGATCCATGACGGTGTCGGCGCCCCAGCGGATCGCCCACACCATCTTCTCCACCTCCTCGGCGACCGAGGACGTCACCGCCGAGTTGCCGATATTGGCGTTGATCTTGACGAGGAAATTGCGGCCGATGATCATCGGCTCGGATTCGGGGTGATTGATGTTGGCGGGAATGATGGCGCGCCCGCGCGCCACTTCGGCGCGCACGAATTCGGGCGTGACGACATCGGGAATCTCGGCGCCGAAGCTCTCGCCGTCGCGCGCCAGGCCCTGTGCCTCCGCGCCGCTCGTTCTCGCGGATGGCGACGTATTCCATCTCGGGCGTGATGATGCCCCGGCGCGCATAGTCGAGCTGGGTCACCGCGCGGCCGGCCTTGGCGCGGTGCGGCTTTTGACGCTGCGGGAAAGGCGGCACGAGCCTGTCGCCCGAAACGAAGCCATTGTCGGCTGCGACTACGGCGCGCGCGTCATAGGTCTCCGTATCGCCGCGTTCGGCGATCCACGCCTCGCGCAGGCGCGGAAGGCCTGCATGAATGTCGATCTTGGCTTCCTCGTCGCTATAGGGACCCGAGGTGTCGTAGACGACGAAGGGCGGCTCGCCCGAATCCGGGCTCAGCGCGATCTCGCGCATGGGCACGCGCATGTCGGGGCGCGAGCCGCCGACGTGAATCTTCCGCGAGCCCGGCAGCGCGCCGGTGGTCACGGAGATGGTCGGGAATTTCGGCGTTACGTTCATCGGGATCTCCCTCGGTCTGGCCGTTTCAGGAGATCCGGGATAACTCGGTCCTGGAGCAGGCTCGCGAGCAGGCTCGCGGGTTCCCAATCCCTTCGCCGGCATGACCCGGATCAGGTTCGAAGGGTCTCCGCGCTGGCCACATCAGCCGCAGCGGTCTCTCAGCCCCTTGCCGGGGCTCCCCTTGGAACGGCTCCAGTGAACAGCGGAGTGCGAGGCGGCGTCAAGGGCCGGGCTTGTTGCCGATCCGCGCGTAGAGCGCGCTCGCTTGGCGCAAGAATGCGGCCTTGGTGAAGCTCGCCTCATAGGTGGCACGGCCGCCTGCGACCAAGCGCTCGGCGAGCCCCGGCTCGGCCTGCACGCGCGCGACGGCCCGGGCAAGCGCGTCAACGTCGTCGATCGGGACGAGCAAGCCGTTGACGCCGTCTTCCACGTACGCCTTGGGTCCCGCCGCCGCCGCCGCGACGAGCGGCACGCCGGCCGCCCAAGCGTCGACCATCACCGTGCCGAAGGGCTCGTAGCGCGACGGGAACACGCATAGGTCGGCGGCTGCGAGCAGCGCGGCGCGATCGTTACGCCAGCCCAAAAAGCGCACGCGCGCCGAAAGCTCGAGTTCCAGCGCGAGCGCCTCGAGCTCGCGGCGCAACGGGCCCTCGCCCGCAATCCAGAGATAGGCTTGCGGCAACGACGGCATCGCCTTCAGCAAGATATCGAGCCCCTTTTTCTCGTGGAGGCGCGCGAGAGCAAGAAGAAGCGGGGCATCGTCCGGCGTGCGTAACGTCGCCCGCGCGACGGGCGCCGCGGGCGCGAAGTCGGCGAAGCTGGGAATGACCGCGGTGCGCTCGGAGACGACGCCTTGCGCAATGATGTGGCGGACGATGTCCGGGGTGAGGCCGATGTGAAAGTCGCAATGACGAAAACGTTTGAGCGCGTAATAGCCGCCATACCAGCCAATCTGCGGCGGCCGCCCCGGCTGCCCCGGCCGCCCGGCGCGCGGGCCGCGCGAAGCTCGCAGCCCGTCCCATCCAATATTGGATGAGATCCGGTTTGAAATTCTTCACCATGTCCTTGATGACGCGCGCGGTGCGCCATCGGAGCCAACGATCGAACGACGCGGTTCTCACCTCGATTCCGTGTGAGCGCAGTTGCGCGAGGCGATGGGCGCTATTTGCGCGGGTGACGACGGCCTGTGCGACGGATGCCTCGGCGAGCGCGAGCACGCTGTCGAGAAAAATGCTCTCCGCGCCGCCGGTCCGCGCGCCGGCGATCACGTGGAGAAGCCTCATCGGCACTGAATTCATCGTCAAGTTCCCAGCCTTGCGAACCTAGACTTAGCAAAGCCGCGCGCCGGGTAGTACTCCTCATAAGCCGGGCGCTGCACGCGCCACGCAAGCCGCATTGACACCGGTGCGTTCTGCTGCCAACTGTGTAGGTCTACGGCGCCCGCCACAAAAGCATCGGGATTGGCGAAAAGTGCCCACACGTATTCCAAAGAGTAAGGTGTGCGTGCTCGTGGCGGACGGCGCGCGAGCGCGGCTCTTCCGCTATGAAGCGGGACGTTTGGAGCCCGCGAACGACGCCGATCTCGTAGGCTCGCATCTCCGCTCGCGGGATATCGATGCCGACAAGCCGGGCCGCAGCTTTGATTCCACCGGTCATCATCGTCACGCGCTGGCGCCTTCGTCCGATGCCCATCGAAATGCCGAGCATGTCTTCGCGCGTGAGGTCGCACAATGGCTCGATGAGGAGCTCGGCCGCGGGAAATTCGACCACCTCATCGTGGTTGCGCCGCCGCGTGCCCTTGGCGAACTGCGGCACGCATTGAGCAAAGAGGTCGCCGCGCGCGTGGTCGGCACGGTCAAGAAAGAGCTCACCACGTCGAGCGCCGCGGAAGTCTTGGCGCATCTCGACCCCGCACTCTTTCGGTAAACAATACGTTTCGGACGCAAGGCTCCTTGCGCGCCCGCGCTGGGCCGCCCGCCAATGCTTCAATTTTCGTTAAACTCGGGCGGCTACCCTTTCGTCATGTCGGAGAGTCATGCGGACCGCGACGCGAAACCGTCGCGGGAAGATCTGTTGCATCGCGCCGAAGAGGCCGTCGCCGCGCTCGCGGACGAGTATCTCGTCTGGGCGCGCACTGAATGCGACAGGGTTCGCGCGCCTGCATGCGAGCGGCGTGAACAAGCCCGGCGAGCGGGCCGCGCTTCAGGCCAAGATCTTCGAAGCGGCCCACAATCTGAAAGGGCAGGGCCGCTGCTTCGGCTTCGACCTCGTCACCGACGTCGCCGCCATGTTGTGCGCTCTGATGCGCGACCGCGACGCCACGAGCGACGACGAGTGGTCGGTGATCGGACACCATCTGGAGGCGCTCGAGATCGTCTTCGTTCACGCCATTCGGGGCTCGGGCGGCGCGCTCGGCGCGAAGCTCCTGGACCGGCTCAACCACCTTTGCTCCACCGCCCGAGGCGGCGAGGCGGCGCAAGAGGGCTGAGCCGCACGCCGTGGTGGACCTCCCTTTCTTCGGTCTCTGAATGTCGCAAATCGTCTTCACGCGCCCCGATCCGGAGACTGTGTCCGAGCAGATCGCAAGGCACGAGATTCCTGTCCTCCGGACGGCTCGGGGGCATGCGCGCCGCCTTCATCTATGCCGATCTGCGCGACACCGACTTCTCCGGCCGCAAGCTCGGCAGCGCGGATTTCACGGGCGCACTGCTCGAGGGCGCGCGCTTCACGGGCGCCGATCTCGACAATGCGGTGTTCTTCGCGGCCGATTTGAGACAGGCGGATTTCCGGGGCGCGAGTCTGAAACGCGCTGATTTGAGGGGCGCGTGCCTCGCGGGCGCGCTTCTCGACGATGCCGATCTCTTCGAGGCGGATCTGCGCGAGGGCGCCATCGCCGAGCGCGGCCGCATGGGCATCATGCGCTTTCTGCACCATGACCGCGGCCCCGAAGCCTTGCCGCCGGCCATGCTCTCGGCCAACGGCCTCGATTTCGTCTGCGGTCAAAACTTCGCCCTCATGCGCTGCGACTTGAGCGATGCGCTCTTGCGTGGCGCGCGGCTCACGCGTGCGCATTTGGCGCGCGCACTGTTGTGCGGCGCCAATCTCGAGCGCGCCAATCTTTCCGGTGCCGATCTCTCGGGCGCCGATCTCACGCGGGCGTTGCTTGCGGAAATCGTGCAAAGCCTGACCATCCTCGACGGCGCGGTCATGTCCGGCGTCGTGCGCGATCCGCCTCGCGGTCATGCCGCGGCACAGACTCTCGAAGCCCAGATCGAGGACCATGTGCGATGGAGCACGAGCGGCGGCAGGGCGGGCGCCTCGCTCAAGCTCGACGAGGCCGACTTTCGGCCGCTCGGATCGTTCGTCGGCGTCGATCTCACCGCGCTCGTGGCGCCGCGCTCGGTCTTCGCGGGACTTGATCTCACGGGCGCCGCGCTGCAAGGCGCGCAGCTCGACGGCGCCGATTTCCGCTGCGCCACGCTTTCGGGCGCGGATCTGCGGGGCGTCGCCTTGCGCAATGCCGATCTCGACCCATGCCAAGCTCGATGGCGCAAACCTCGCGCCGCTCGAGCTCGACGATGGTAGGCCGTTGCCCGCGCGCTTGGATGGCGCGCGTTTACGCTATGCGCTGCTCGAGGGTGCGGACCTCAGTCGGGCGAGCTTGCGCGGTGCCGATCTCGCCTACGCGCGTCTCGAGGGCGCAGCTATGCGTCACACCGATTTCCGCGAAGCTCAATTCACCGGCGCTCACGTCGTTCACGCGGCGCTCGTGCAAGCCGATGTCGAGGGCGCGCGCGGCGCACTCAAAGTAATCGCTTAGCTCAACAGGTGATCGTCGCGCTCAGCGCGTGGGCGCGGCGCGGTCTTCGGCGTGCCGGAACGGCGCAACGACAAGAGGCCGCCTTTCTCGGCCGCGCGCGGCGGCGGGGTTGCCGTGCGCGAGCGAATGAAGCTTCCGATGCGGTCGAGCGAGCCGCGGGCCTCAGGCAGCCTGGTATAGAGCTGAAAGACGTGGTGCATGCCCGCCCACACCTCAACGCTGACATCGACGCCCGCGGCCTCGGCCCGTTCGGCGGCGCGGGTTGCGTCGTCGCGGAGAATCTCCTCGCTGCCGACATGGATGAGGAGCGGGGGCAGGCCGCGAAAGTTTCCGTAGAGCGGAGAGGCGAAGGGATTGGTCGGCGCCGTGCTCTTGAGATAGTGGCGGGCGCAGACGGCGAGCGTCTCCCAACTTTGCAGGGCGTCGGCTTGGGCCTTGGTGAGGATCGTCCAGCCGGTGAGCGCGAGATCGGTCCAGGGCGACATGGCCACGACGGCACGCGGCAAGGGTGCACCCCCGTCGCGCAGCGCCATGGCAGTTGCAATGGCAAGTCCGCCACCCGCGGAGTTGCCCGCGAGGACGATCCCCGAGGGGCTGATCCCCTGCGCGAGCAGCCAGCGATAAGCGGTGACCGCATCATCGAGCGCCGCCGGAAACGGATGCTCGGGCGCGAGGCGGTAATCGATGGAAAGTGCGCGCGCCTGCGCGCTGTCACAAAGCCGCGCGATGAGATGGCGATGGGTCTCGGGCGAGCAGAAGCAATAGCCGCCGCCGTGAAAATAGAGGATCACGCGGTGGCCCTCGGCCTTGGGCGGACGCACCCACTCCGCCTTGAGACCGCCGATGGTGACGGGCGCGATCTCGGCCGGGCCTCGATAGCGGTGCTTGGCTGCGGCCCGGGTTTCCTGCTGGCGTAGCGCAATGATCTTGGCGTCGGGGGTCAGCGGGCGGCGGCCGCGCCGTCGCAAGTAGAACCTCGTGAGCTTGCTTTGCCAACTTGTCATATGAAATGACCCTGCGAACGTTAGGCTCGCAGGTTGCCCCCGCTACTATGGTCTCACCATTAACATGAATTCTTGTCGGGGCGAAGACTGCGCAAGAAAAAGGGGCCGCCGCACACTTTCCCGGGCGGCGACCCGATGCTCATCACGTATGGTTACTCGACGCTCTTGATTTCGATCCGCCGAGTCTTCGCCTTGGCCGCCGCCGGCTTCGGCAGGGTCACCTTGAGAACGCCCTTGGAAAAGTTCGCCTTCACGGCGTTCGTGTCGACTTCGAAGGGCAGCGAAATGCTGCGCGCGAAGCTTCCGTAGGACTGCTCCACCAAGTGGAAGTCCTTCTTCTTTTCCTCGCGCTCCTGCTTGCGCTCGCCTTGGATGGTCAAGACGTTGTCACTCAATGTCACCTCGACGTCCTTTTCATCGACGCCGGGAAGCTCAACCTCCACTTCGAGCGTGTTTTCCGTTTCACTGACGTCGACTCGCGGCGTAATCGCGACCTCGCCCTCGCGCGCGGGGGCGAGGAAGCTGCCGCGTGTGAACTCGTCGAACAGACGGTCGACCTCGCGCTGGAGGCTTGTAAAAGGATCGCCCGCGCGCGCAAACGTCGGGCGGCCCCAAGGCCTGGAAAGAAGTGAAACCATCGCAATTCTCCTTTATCCGGGCACCGGCGCCGAGGACGCGTCCGGTGCGGTCATCTCGCATTGGCTGCAATGATCGCCCACTTGGCGAAACATGGCTTGACTTGGCTTCAAAGCACCGCCCTTCGTCCGCGCCGCCGCCCTCTTCCCGAAGGAAGCACGGGTTTGGCGCGGCCTCTTGCTTCGTTGCCACGAAGAAGGGGATGCCGAGGCATCCCCCCTCTCGCTTTAGGCGGCCTTTTCGGCTTTCGCGTCGATCACGCGGGCCGTCTTCTTGCCGTCGCCCTTGCCGGGTTCGATCTCGATGCGGCGCGGCTTGGCCTCCTCCGGCACCTCGCGCACGAGGTCGACATGCAGGAGCCCGTTTTCCAGCGTCGCGTTCGCGACCTTGACGTGATCAGCAAGCTCGAAGCGCCGCTCGAAGCTGCGTCCCGCGATGCCGCGGTGCAGATAGCGGCGGTCGTCGCCGTTCGTCTCGCGCTTGCCGCTGATGGTGAGCGTGTTCTGGCGCACCTCGATGGTGAGGTCTTCGCGGCCGAAGCCGGCCACGGCCATGGTCACGCGATAGGCGTCCTCGCCCGTGATCTCGATGTTGAATGGGGGGTAGCTTGATGCGCTCTCTTCGCTCTTGGTGGCGGCGTCGAGCAGGCCGAAGAGCCGATCGAAGCCGACGGTCGAGCGATAGAGCGGAGTGAAATCGAAAGTTCGCATAGCCGTATCCTCCGTTAAGCGATATGGCCGCAAGCCCACGCCTTGAGCGTCGAGCTCTGCGCACCGGATCCCGGTTGGCGATCCGGCATGTCAGAGATGGGAGCGGCGCCGCGCCCCGTCAAGGGCGCGCGGCTTTACGTAAGATGTTGATTTTACGTTAGAAACGACTTCGGCGAAAAGGTCGCAGAGAACTCGTGGCGGTCACGCCGGCGCGCGGTGGAGGTAACGATAAAACGCGGACTCGCGGCCCGGCGCGCTGTCCTGGCGTGCTTCGAGATAGGGTCTGTACCATTGCTCCCAATTGCGGAGCGCGGCGAGTGGGCTGTGAAGTCCCGTGGCCACGCGCGGGTCGCAGCGTTTCTCCGCGATGCAAACATCGAGATCGGCCACGTAATCCACCACGAGGTCGACATCACTCTCGAGGCCGCGGGACTTGACGACCTCGAGCGTCGTCTCGTCCGCAAGCACGCGCAACTGGCCGGTCGGCACCTCGGGGTTCGAGTTCGACGAGCTTGCGAAATTCCGTTCTCAAGCTCTCAATTCCCGAGAGCGTTCGCGCGTAGCTTTGACCGATTGCATTGTGCTCGTCGCCGAGCACGCCGATCTTGTCGAGGGCGTGGCGCTCGCGCTGCTCCGTCAATTTATTCCAGTAGACCAGCCCGCCAACGCCGCCGCCTGCGACGGCAATCGTCACGGCGATGATCGTCCCGCGGACAAAACCGGTTCTTCTGGGCTGAGTCATGGCGAATAGACCCCCTGGCGCCTACTGAGCCGAACACATCTCTGGAAACTCGCTGCATTTCGAGCCGGGATCGAGGGGCGGGGCCGCCGCGCTCTCCGAGCCGTTTCCATCTCCGCTTTCGCCTGAGCCCGCAAGACTGGCGGGACTGATGTCACCCGCCGGAGCCGGCGCGCCCGGTTGTGGACTAGCGCTGTCGGTCGCGGAACCGTCGCTGGCGGTCGTAGCGCTGCCCGAGTCGTTGTCGGCGGCTGGCAGGGACGTGCTTGCGGCGAGAACGAAAACGCTCGCCAAGATCAGGCTCGCAAGCGTGGCGTTCATAAGAAGGCCCCTCGAGGCGACAGGCGCGCTAGATTGTGGCCGTTCGCTTTGCCCGGGCAGAGTCTAAGGGTCCCCCCGGACATGCTCAAGGGCCGGGCTCGGAAGACATCAGGCAGCGCCCCCATGATCGCCTCCGTTGCCATTGCCGTTCCCTTTGCTCCGCAGTGCGTGAACCGCCGATGAATGGCGAGCCCGCCGCAGCACTTTACCCGACTCCCGACAATCCGCCGCCGCCAGGCGCGTCGGTGTCGTTCCTGCGCGCAGCGGACGGCACGCGGTTGCGCGCGGCGTCATGGCCGGCCCCGGATCGCGCGCGGGGCACTGTGGTGTTGCTCCAGGGGCGTACGGAGACAATTGAAAAATATTTTGAGACGGTGAGCGCGCTGCAGGAGCGCTCGCTTGCGGTCGCCACGCTCGATTGGCGCGGGCAGGGAGGCTCGGCGCGGCTCCTCGCCGATCCGCTCAAAAGTCATGTGCGCGATTTCGCCGAATATCTCGATGATCTCAATTCATTGATGAAGCGCGTGGTCGAGCCGTCGTGTCCGAGCCCCTTTTATGTGCTCGCCCATTCCATGGGCGGGCTCATCGCGCTGCACGCACTCCATGAATGGCCGACACGCTTTGCCCATTTGGCGACGACCGCGCCCTTGCTCGGCATACTGACACCCCATCCGGTGCGCGCGCGCTTGCTCGGCCGCTTCGGACCCGCCTCGTCATTCGTTCCAGGAGGCGCGCGCTTCGACCCGCTTGCGGAGACTTTCGAAACCAATCCTGTCACGCGCGACGCGCGCCGCTTCGCGCGCAATCTCGGCATTCTGCGGGCAGAGCCCTCGCTGGCACTTGGAAGCCCCACGCTCGGCTGGCTCGGTGCGACCTATCGGGCGATGGCGCGGGTTTTCGCGCCCCGCTTCGTGCGCTCGCTCGCGGCGCCCATTCTTATCGTTACTGCGGAAGACGAGCGCCTCGTCGATAACAAAGCGCAAGCGCGCCTTGCCGCAATGCTCCCCGATTGCCGGCATGTCATCATTCCGGGTGCGTGCCACGAAATTCTGATGGAGCGCGACGAAATCCGCGCGGCGTTCTGGCGTCATTGGGACGCGTTCTTCGAGACGGGCGCGAGTGCTTTTCTGCGGGAGTGAACGGATTGCCGCGCCGCTGAAGCGCTAGCAGGGTGCGGAAAAATTCTTGTGCATCACGGCCTCATCCTTCGAGACGCTTCGCTCCTCAGGATGAGGCCGTCATATATCAACGGGTTGCCTCATCCTGAGGAGGCCGCGAAGCGGGCGTCTCGAAGGATGAGGCGCTGCAGTTCAAATTTCTCCGCACCATGCTAGTGCGCTTCGGATGCCGCGGATTGAACGAGCGCGAGCGTCTCGGCAAGGAGCGCCGCATTCGCGGCGGCAACGACGCGGCCGCCCTCTTGCGCCGACCCGCCCTCCCAGCTCGCAACGGCGCCGCCCGCAGCCTCCACGATGGGCAGGAATGGCTGCACATCCCAGGGCTGCAAACCCGCCTCGACGACGACATCGATGAAACCGGCCGCGAGAAGTCCGTAGGCGTAGCAATCGCAGCCGAAGCGGACGAGCCGCGCGCCCGCCACGAGCCGCTCGAGGACGCGCTTTTCGGCGGCGCTCTCGAAGAGCTCCATGCTCGTGGTGCTGAAGATGGCGTCCTTCAAGCGCGTCACGGTGCTCCGTGTGTGCAAGCGCCGCACGCCGTCGCGCGTGCGCAACTCCGCCTTGCCCATGATGCTGCCGGTGAAGCGCTCGCCGAGATAAGGCTGATCGATGAGGCCGAGAATGGGGCGCGTGCCGTCGTTCAGCGCGATCAAGGTCGTCCACAGCGGCAGCCCCGCGATGAATGAGCGTGTGCCGTCGATGGGATCGATGACCCAGGTGTAAGCGCTCTTTCCCGGCTCGTGGCCATGCTCTTCGCCCAAGATGCCGTGATCGGGAAAGCGGTCGTGGATGAGACGCCGCATGGCGGCTTCGGCTTGCCGGTCGGCCTCGGTCACGGGATCGAAAACCGCATTCGTCGATTTGTCGGCGACCGCGCCGCCGTCGCGAAAGTGCTGCAAGGTCACCTGCGCCGCGCTGTCGGCGAGCATCCCGGCGAAGGCGAGAAAACGATCGATGGGATCGGCGCTCATGAGGCTTCGGCTTTCGCACGGCGCTTGCGCAGATGCGGCTTGAGCAGGCGCTTGCGCAAGCGAATGCTTTGCGGCGTCACCTCCACAAGCTCGTCGTCGCCGATATAGGCGATGGCATCTTCGAGCGTGAGCTTGCGCGGCGGCGTGAGGCGGATCGCTTCGTCCTTGCTCGTGGTTCGGATGTTGGTCAAATGCTTCGACTTCAAGGGTTGACGTCGAGATCGCCCGCGCGCGCATTCTCGCCGATGATCATGCCCTCATAGACGCGCGTGCCCGGGTCGATGAACATCACGCCGCGCTCTTCAAGATACCACAACGCATAAGCGACCGCGTTGCCGTCGTCGGTCGAAATGAGCACGCCGTTCCGCCTGCCTTCGATCGGCCCGCGATGCGGCTCATAGCCGTGAAAGAGCCGGTTCATGATGCCGGTGCCGCGCGTGTCCGTGAGGAAGGCGCCATGGTATCCGATGAGCCCGCGCGAAGGGACGCGCATGACGATGCGCGTCTTGCCGCCGCCCGAAGGACGCATGTCGACAGCTCGCCCTTGCGCTGGTTGAGCTTGTCGATGACGATGCCGACGAAGGCGTCGTCGAGATCGATCTGCACGTCCTCGATGGGCTCGAGCAGCGCGCCCGTCGCGGGATCGGTCTTGTAGAGGACGCGCGGCCGGCACACGGCGAGCTCGAAGCCTTCGCGGCGCATGGTCTCGATGAGCACGCCGAGCTGCAGCTCGCCGCGGCCCGCAACCTCGAAGGCCTTCTCGCCGGCTTCGCTGACGCGGATGGCGACATTGCCTTCCGCTTCGCGGAACAGGCGCTCGCGGATGACGCGGGATTGCACCTTGCTGCCCTCGGTGCCCGCGAGCGGCGAATCGTTGACCTCGATGGTGACGGCGAGTGTCGGCGGATCGATGGGGGTCGCGAACACCGGTGTCTCGACTTCGAGATCGCACAGCGTGTCCGCGACGCTCGCCGACGACAGCCCCGCGATCGCGACGATGTCGCCGGCTCGGCGCTTCGGCGAGCCCCAAGCGGTTCAGCCCACGAAAGGCGATGACTTTCGTCACGCGCGCGCGCTCCATGAGCTCGCCCGTACGGCTCAAGGCCTTGATCGTGCGATTGGGCGCGATGCGTCCGCTCTCGATGCGTCCGGTGAGCAGGCGGCCCAGATGCGCGTCCGCTTCCAGAGTCGTCGCGAGCATGACGAAAGGCCCGTCGGCACTCTGGGCAGCCGCGGGCTCCGGGCACATGGCGCAGGATGAGGTCGAAGAGCGGTGCGAGATCGGTGCCGGGCTTGTCGGGGCTCGCGCTCGCCCAGCCGTCGCGCCCGCAGGCATAGAGCACGGGAAAATCCATCTGCTTGTTGTCGGCCCCGAGCGCGGCGAAGAGATCGAACACGGCCTCGTGCACTTCGTGCGGGCGCGCATCGGGCCGGTCCATCTTGTTCATCGACGACGATGGGCGCAAGCCCCATGGCAAGCGCCTTGGCGGTGACGAACTTCGTTTGCGGCATCGGCCCTTCGGCCGCGTCGACGAGCAAGAGCGCGCCGTCCACCATGGACAAGATGCGCTCGACCTCGCCGCCGAAATCGGCGTGCCCCGGCGTGTCGACGATGTTGATGCGCGTCTCAGTCCCCTCAGATGAGGCTCGTGCACTTGGCGAGAATCGTGATGCCGCGCTCGCGCTCGAGCTCGTTGGAATCGAGCGCGCGCTCGGCCACCTGCTGGTTGGCGCGAAAAGAGCCCGATTGCCGCAGCATCTGATCCACGAGCGTCGTCTTGCCATGGTCGACATGGGCGATGATGGCGATGTTACGCAAGCTCATAGCGGTGCAAGATAGACGGAAGCCGGGCGCTGGCAAGCGCGGCGCCGAACCAATTTCGGAACGATGCCTTCGGCAATTTGGCTCGGCGCTAGCTGCGCGCTTCGAGACTGACGCTCGCAGGCTCGGCGGGCTCGGGCGCGGCAGCGGGCCCGGAGGGCCCCATGTAGTAGAGATAATCGAGAAACTGACGGGCACAGACTTCCCAGGAAAAGCCGAGCGCGAACTCGCGGCACGCCTCGGGCGGAATCGACAGCGCGTTGAGCGCCGCGCGCTTCAAATCCCAATCGAGACAACCGACGGACGTGTTGCCGATGATGTCGGCGGGACCCGGCACGGGGAAAGCGGCGACCGGCACGCCGCTCGCGAGCGCCTCCAGCACCACGAGCCCATAAGGTGTCCGTCTGGCTCGGGAAGACGAAGACATCGCTTGCGGCGTAATAGCGCGCGAGCTCCTCGCCGAGCTTCGTGCCGACGAAATAGGCATTGGGAAAGCGGAACTTGAGGCTTTGGAGTTGCGGGCCTTCGCCCACCACGACCTTGCTGCCGGGCAGATCGAGCGACAGGAACGCCGCGAGATTCTTTTCGATCGCCACGCGTCCGACATAGAGAAAGATCGGCCGCGGCAGGGTGAGCCAATCCTTCGGACGCGGGCGAAAATGCTCCACGTCGACCCCGCGCTGCCAGATCTTCACATTATCGAAGCCGCGTCCCTCGAGCTCTCGCTTGAGGTACGGCGTCGTGACGAGCAACGCCGAGGAGGGCCGATGAAAATGCCGGATCAGCCGATAGCTCAATTCTACGGGAAAGCGCGTCCGCGCGTGCAGATATTCGGGAAAGCGCGTGTGAAACGAAGTCGTGAACAGTCTGCCTTGACGCTTGCAGTAAGCGCGGGCGGCCCAGCCGATCGGGCCTTCGGTGGCGACGTGCATGGCATCGGGCGCGAAGTCGTCGATGATGCGCCTCGTTCGGCTGCGGGAATTCAACGCGAGACGGATTTCCGGATAGCTCGGCATGGGCACGGTCCGAAACATCGCGGGCTCGAGAACCTTCACCTCTTGGCCCAGCTTTTTGAGCTCGCGCACCAAGAGCTCGAGCGTTCGCACGACCCCGTTGACCTGAGGATGCCAGGCGTCGGTCGCGATCAAGATGCGCAAGGCGCGCCGCGGCGAGGCCGTTGGCATCTGCAAGGGCGTTCCCTCGAGGGGACCAGGAGGACTTGAGTGATGCATGGCGAGCCTGATCTCAGGCCACGGCCGCGGCTTCGCGCAGCGTCTCGGCTTCGCCGCCGATTCGCGACCACTGAATGATCGACAGCGCGCCGTCTTTGGCTTCGACCAGAGCCGTGCAGCTTTCGACCCAATCGCCGTCGTTGCAGTAGAGAATGCCGTCGATCTCGCGCATTTCGGCGTGATGGATATGGCCGCAGATCACGCCGTCGACCTTGCGGTGCACCGCCTCGCGCACGATCGCGGTCTCATAGTTGCTCACATATTCCACGGCGTTCTTCACCTTATGCTTCAAATAGGCAGACAGCGACCAATATGAAAGCCCCATCCGCCGGCGCAGGAAATTGAGGCCGTCATTGACGCCGAGCGCCACGGCGTAGGCCCAATCGCCCAGATGCGCGAGCCAGCGCGCGTGCTTCACGATGCCGTCGAAATGATCGCCGTGCATGATAAGAAAGCGTCGGCCATCGGCGGTCTCGTGAATCACTTCGAAGGCCACCTCGACGCCGCCGAGCGTAAGACCGATGTAGTCGCGCGCTAGCTCGTCGTGGTTGCCCGGCACGTAGACGATCTTCGTGCCCGCGCGGACCTTACGCAGCAATTCGAGCGCGATGTCGTTGTGGTTCTGCGGCCAATACCACGAGCGGCGCAGGCGCCAGATGTCGACGATATCGCCGATCAGATAGAGGCAGTCGCATTCGTTTCGCCGCAGGAAGTCCACCAGGAGCTCGGCCTTGCAGCCGCGTGTTCCCAGATGCGTGTCCGAGATGAAAATGGTGCGGTGGCGGTTGGAGGTGCGGGGCCCGCTCTCCAACGCGTCGGTCTCGACCGGACCGTAGCGCAACGCGCGCCAGCTCTCGCGCATCTTTCGCGTGAAACGTGAATGCCGCTTCAGAGGCTTCAAACGCTGCAAGGCCGTGTCGATCAGCGCCATTGATCATCTCGCGCCCGCAAGGGCGGAAACTGATTCAGGGTCGCCGCATCCCGGGGTCGGTGAAATGCCTACCCATAGATTGGGCGCCGTCCTCGCGCCCGCAAGCCCTGGCCACCGTTTCCGGTCGCCGGGCCGTCCCCCCAAAGGCGCCCCAAAACGCACAACCCTCACTCTGCTCCAATTGGCGCCCTTATATCTTAACTTTGCTTTACGTGTCGTAAACTGGTCCGTCAAGCGCGACCGTTGTGCGCTGAGCGTTGCGCCGGGTCTTGCCCTTCACCCGTGGGCGGGCGCCGAGGTCGAGCGCGAGCTCGGTGTGGGCGGGCGGTCTGGGCCGCGGGAGGTCCGGCACCCACTCGGGAAGCCAAGGCGCCACGGCCAAGGCCAAGCTGTCGCGCGAGCGGGCGAAGAGTAAGAGACTGTCCCAGCGCGTCCAGCGGTCACGGTTCTGACGCATGTCAAGCTCGGGTTCCCTGGCCGTGTCGCCGGCGAGAAGCACGCTATTGCCGGGCCGGTCCGCAGACGCGGGACGCACGCCGCTCTTGTTCCAAAATTCAGCGTCTTCGCGCTCCGCCTTGAGCCATGCCGACAGCACGCGTTTGCGGTAGTTCACCTGATGGGCGGGATCGATCGAGTGGTAGCTCGCGATCGCGTCCTCCCAGGAACCGAAGCGCGCCCGCAACTCGCGTAGGAACTGCAGCGCGTAGGAGACGTTCGTGACCGGATCGAAAGCCTCTTCGAGCGTCGCGAAGGCGTCGGGGTGATAGCGCAAGTTGATCTGCGCGCAACCGACATCGATGGTGGTGACGCCTTCGGCGCGAAGGCGGCGAACCTCGGCGACCGCGGCTTCCTTGCTCGCGAAATAACGGCCGCGACCCTTGGCGTGAATGGTCCAGGGCCATGCCTTGAGGCTGCCGCCCGGCGCCCGGCGCCCGCTCTCGATCTGGGTGACGGCGGAAAGAATGAACGCCGGCACCTGCGCCTGGCGCTCGACGGCATGGGCCGCATCGGCGCAGCCGCCCCAATCTTCATCATCGATGGCCGGAACGCGCGCCGCAGCGGCAAATACAGGCCTGCTTAGGACGCAACACACCACACACGACACGACGAGGACGCTCACATGCTTCCATGCGGTCATGGCGATCTCCCCACGGGCCATGATTTCCGGGCTCCGACCGCGCGCCTTCCAAAGTGGTTTCCGCTGCGCGCGGGCTGGCCCCATCGGGCCCGGCTTGAGGGGGAGCATCCAGCCGGTATCGTTAACACCAGTTTGACGAGAAAGCGAGTGCAATGCACAAATCAAGGCCGTCCGGGCACCCGCTTGAGCGCCTCAGAGGGTGGAATTTGGCCAACAAATGGCGGATTTATTGGGGCTTGCCTTTTGTGCGACGCAGTGGCATATTTTTGCAGCGCGGCATCGTTTGCCCCTGTTATTTCGATGCCGCGGCCCTTCCTGGGCGTTTCCTCCCTAAACTTGGGCCGCTCCTCGTGAGCGGCCTCTCTTTTTTGGTGCGGGGCTAAGAGGCGGGATAGAGATCGTCCCGGGCGAGGGCAGCCAAGGCTGCGGCAAGCGCCGCCATGCCGCGCGCCACCCGCTGGAAGCCCGGCCCGCGCTGCACGCGTAGCTCATCCATATAGATTTGCCGGTTGATCTCGATCTGGAGCGCATGGATGCCGCGCAGGGGCTTGCCGTAATGCTCGGTGATGAAGCCGCCCGCATAGGGGCTGTTTCGCGCGACGCTATAGCCCAGGCGCCGCAGCGTGGCTTCCGCCATGTCGACGACGGCGGGGGCGGCGGTGGTGCCGAAGCGATCCCCGAGAACGACGTCGGGACGGCACATGCCCCGATCGCAATCGGCAGGCCCGCCGACCGAGGGCATGGAATGACAGTCGATGAGAATCGCGTAACCGAAACGGCGCCGCGTCTCGTCCAGGAGCGCGCGCAGCGCCCGGTGATAAGGCTCGTACAACGTGCGAATGCGCCACTCGGCTTCGCGATAGGAAAGCTTCTCGAAGTAGATTTCCGAGCCGTCGCCCACGACGCGCGCGATGGTCCCGAGCCCGCCGCAAACGCGCTGGCTCTTGGTATTGGCGTGGGGCGGCAGCGGATCGGCGAACATGGTCGGATCCAATTCATAGGGCTCGCGATTGACGTCCACATAGGCGCGCGGGAAGTGGGCGCGGAGCTGCGGCGCGCCAACCTCGAGAACCGCGGCAAAGAGCTCATCCACGAAGCTGTCCTCGGAGCGGCGGATGGCGAGCGAATCGAGCCTGGATCGCGCGAGAAGCGAGGGCGGGTAGGCTCGGCCACTATGGGGCGAATTGAACACCAGGGCCGCCGTCCGCGCGCGGGGACGCCGGGTCTCGAAAGGCGGATTGAGGCAGGCGCGGTCGAGAAGCTCGGGCGCCATCCGCAGGGCTTGGCCGATTGTGGCGTAAGCTGCCGTCATGAGAGGAGTGGACCACCCCGGCCCGGCATGATCAAGGAGGCGGGATCTGAAGGCACCGGGCTCGTTCCGGCGCCTCGTTAACGCTTTGTCACGACAACAATTGCAGCATAAGCCAAAGGCGCGCAAATTAAATCCATCGCGGTGTGGAGCCGCGGCGCCCGCTGGGGTCGAGGGGACTTCATGGCACGCATATTATTGGCCGAAGACGATGAATCGCTCCGCCGGTTCTTGGGCACCGCGCTCAAGAAAGCCGGGCACGAGGTCGCGTCGTTCGGGCAGGGCGATGAAGCGCTCGCCTGCCTCGAGCGGGAGTTCTTCGATCTCCTGCTCACCGACATCGTGATGCCGGTCATGGACGGCATCGAGCTTGCGCGCCGTGCAGCCAAGCTCGATCCGAAGCTGCGCATCATGTTCATCACGGGCTTTGCCGCCGTCGCGCTCAATCCCGACAGCAAAGCGCCAAAGGCCGCCAAGGTCTTGTCGAAGCCGTTTCACCTGCGCGATCTCGTGAACGAAGTCGAGCGCCTGCTCGCGGCCTGAATTCGCCGTTGGCTCGCACGGCCGGGAGATTTCGTCCAAACTTGCTGACCAACTTCCGACCCGATATAGGAACTTGCACCAGTTCTCGGATACGGGCGCGTAGCTCAGCGGTAGAGCACCACGTTGACATCGTGGGGGTCACAGGTTCGATCCCTGTCGCGCCCACCAGCCTTCGCTCGCATAGCGAGCAAGACTGCCGGCGCAGGACTGCCACGCGCGTAGTCCCGAAGGGCGAAGCACGGGCTGGTGTCGCGCGTTGCTTCGGCTCGGCAAGCCATCCTTCGCACGCGAAGCGCAGCGAAGGCTGTCCGAGCGCCCTCATGCTTTCCGGAGCGTAAAAGCCCGTCTCCGGGCGCCTTGGTGGCGCGCCGAAGAGCGGCTAGTATTCGGCGCCTACGGGCTTCTCGATCGCGGACCGAAGAGGCAGGTGCCGCAAGAAGGAAATCGGCAGGCCCATTTGCGGCTTCAGCCGGACAGGCCCCAGCAAATTCAAACGGGAGAGAAAACGATGACCGTTCAAATCGCCAATCAGCGCGCGCCCGCGCCCAACATCGCCCGCTTCCTCAAGCGCAAGCCGACGCTCTTGATCGGCGGCGAGTGGGTCGAGTCGCACTCTTCGAGCCGCGTGCCGGTGGTCGATCCGGCGACGGCCGCGCAAATCTCGGAGATCGCCGATGCCGATGCCGCCGATGTCGATCGCGCGGTCGCAGCCGCCCGCAAGGCTTTCGAAAGTGGCCCGTGGTCCGAGATGCGCCCCGCGCAGCGCGAAGCGCTGTTGTGGCGGCTCGCCGATCTCATCGACAAGAACGCCGACGAGCTTGCCGAGCTCGAAAGCATCGACAACGGCAAGACGAAGTTCATGGCGAGCGTCGCCGACATTCCGGCCTCCGCCGCGATGCTGCGTTACATGGCCGGATGGGCGACGAAGATCGAAGGCAACACCTTCGAGCTCTCATCGGGCATGCCCGGCACCAAATTTCAAGCCTATACGCGCCGCGAGCCGGTAGGCGTCGTGGCGCAAATCGTGCCGTGGAACTTTCCGCTCATCATGGCAACGGGCAAGCTCGCACCCGCGCTCGCCGCGGGCTGCACCTGCGTGCTGAAGCCCGCGGAACAGACGCCGCTCACGGCGCTGCGCTTGGGCGAGCTCATCATCGAAGCGGGCTTCCCCGCCGGCGTCGTCAACATTCTCACCGGTCTCGGCGAGACGACGGGCGCCGCGCTTGTCGCCCACAAAGGCATCGACAAAGTCGCGTTCACCGGATCCACGTCGGTCGGCAAGATCATCAACAAGGCCGCGACCGATACGTTGAAGCGCGTGTCGCTCGAGCTCGGCGGCAAATCGCCCGTCATCGTCTTCCCCGATGTGGATATGCAGACGGCGATCGGGGGCGCCGCGCAGGCCATGTTCTTCAACAGCGGCCAAGTGTGCGTGGCGGGCACGCGTCTATTCGCGCACAAGAAGATCTTCGACAAGGTCGTCGAGGGCGTGGCAGGCGCGGCCAACGCCATCAAGCTCGGGCCGGGACTCGATCCCGAAACCTTCATGGGTCCGCTCGTGTCCCAAGAGCAGCAGGACCGCGTGCGCGGCTATATCGATTCCGGCCGCAAGGAAGGCGCCTCGATCGTCGCGGGCGGCGATGCCGTGCAGCATCCGGGCTATTTCGTGACGCCCACGGTGATGGTGAACGTGCGTCCCGACATGAAGGTTGTGCGCGAGGAGATTTTCGGGCCCGTGCTCGTGGCTCAGCGCTTCGACGACGTCAATGAAGTCGCCGCTGCCGCCAACGACACGGACTATGGTCTCGCCGCCAGCATCTGGACCAACGATCTGTCGGCCGCGCACCGTCTTGCGGCCAAGATCAAGGCGGGCACCGTGTGGGTGAATTGCCATACCGTCATCGATCCCGCCATGCCGTTCGGCGGCTTCAAGCAATCGGGCATCGGCCGCGAGCAAGGCCGCGTCGGCATTGAGATGTATACGGAACTGAAATCCGTCTGCGTCGCCATTTGAGCGGCCGCGCGGAGTGTGAAAGCGGGTCCCGGCGCCGATGCGCGCCGGGACCCGTCGTATTCTTGGGCAGATTGAGCCGACAATATCGCACCCAAAGCTCGCTTTCTGCCGGCTCTGCGGATTGACAAGCGCGGCTCCCTGGGGCGCAATTCTCGTTCAGCACTCGGACTATGCGGCCGCTCAGGGGGAATTCTCATGCACGCAAAGATCGATCTTGGCCAGTGTCGCGATCGTTCTCGCCGTGGCTTCCTGCGAACAGGGGGAGAAATCGAAAACGGCCGAAACGGTGAACATCTACAATTGGTCCGACTACATCGGGGAAACGACGCTCGACGACTTCACCAAAGCCACGGGCATCAAGACACGCTATGACGTTTACGACAGCAACGACGTGCTCGAGGCGAAGCTTCTCGCCGGCAACAGCGGCTACGACATCGTGGTGCCCACCGCGCAGCCCTATTTCGCCAAGCAGATCAAGGCCGGCATCTACCTGAAGCTCGACAAGACGAAGATCCCGAACTGGAAGAATCTCGACCCAGATCTCATGGCGCTGGTGGACACGGCCGATCCCGGCAACGAGCATGGCGCGATCTACGAGTGGGGAACCAACGGCATCGGCTACAACGTTCAAAAGATCAAGGAGCGCATGGCGAACGCGCCGGTGGACAGTTGGGACATCGTCTTCAAGCCGGAGGTCGTGTCGAAGTTCAAGGATTGCGGCGTGACCATGCTCGATGCGGCGACCGAGATCATCCCGCTTGCACTGCACTATCTTGGCAAGGATCCGAACGGCGAGAATGCCGACGATCTCGCCGCCGCCGAGCAGCTCATCATGAGCGTGCGGCCCTATATTCGCTATTTCCACTCCTCGCAATACATCGACGATCTGGCGGCGGGCGAAGTGTGCCTTGTCGTCGGCTGGTCGGGGGATGTGATGCAGTCCAAGTCCCGGGCCGCAGAAGCACAGAATCCGCAGGAGATCGCCTATTCGATCCCGAAAGAGGGCACGCTTCTCTGGTTCGACATGATCGCGATCCCCGCGGATGCGCCTCATCCCGACGCCGCATACGCCTTTATCAATTTCGTGCTCCAGCCGAAAGTGATGGCGGGCATCACGAACTTTGTGGCTTATGCCAACGCCGTGCCGGACTCGCTGCAATATGTCGACGAGGAGATCCGGAACGACCCGACGGTTTTCCCGAGCGCGGAGATGAGGAAGAAGTTCTTCGTGGCGAAAGCGCTTGCACCTGAAACGGAGCGCGAGCGCAACCGCGTCTGGACGCGCATCCGCTCCGGGCAATGAGGGCATCCTCCCGCTATGGGAGTCAAAGAAGCCGCAGCGGCCGCGCCGAGCGCAACGACGGACGAGTTCATCGTCCGCGTCGAGAACATCCGCAAGACGTTCGGTGACACGGTCGCGCTCGACAATGTCGACCTGAACGTGAAGAAGGGCGAGATGTTCGCCCTTCTCGGCGCTTCCGGCTCCGGCAAGACGACGCTCTTGCGTTTGCTTGCCGGGTTCGAACACCCCGACCAGGGACGCATCTTGATCGACGGCCGCGACATGACCGCGGTCGCGCCCTATGACCGGCCGGTCAACATGATGTTTCAGTCCTACGCGCTTTTTCCGCACATGACGGTGGGCGCGAACGTGGCCTTCGGCCTGCGCCAGGAGCGGGGGCGGGCCCGGCTCTCGCGGTCGCAGATCAACCAGCGCACCAAGGACGCGCTCCATCTCGTCCGACTGGACGGCTACGAACATCGCAGGCCCCATCAGCTTTCGGGCGGACAGCAGCAGCGCGTGGCGCTGGCGCGCGCCATCGTCAAGCGCCCGAAGCTTCTCCTTCTCGACGAGCCGCTGGCGGCGCTGGACCGCAAGCTTCGCGAGCGTCACGCAGATCGAGCTCGTGCGCATTCAGGCGGAGACGGGCATCACCTTCATCATCGTCACGCACGATCAGGAAGAGGCGATGAGCCTCTCCGAGCGCATGGCGGTGCTCCACAACGGCGGCGTGGCGCAGATCGGGCCGCCGCGGCAAATCTACGAATTTCCGAACTCGGTTTATGTCGCGGACTTCATCGGCACGGCGAACCTTCTGGAGGGCCGCGTCACCGCGCTTTCGCCCGAGGGCGCGCGTGTCGATTGCCCGGAGGTCGGCGGTATCGTGGTGGTCGCCGCGCCGCCGCAGAGCACGCGCGTCGGCGAAATCTTGCATATCGCACTCAGGCCGGAGCGTATCGCCATCGCGCTCCGCGAGACGACGCGAACGGGCGCGCCGAATGAGGCCGTGGGCACGGTGCGCGACATGGCCTTTCTCGGCAACCAGTCGCGCGTCGCAGTCGAGCTCAAGAGCGGCAAGCTCATTATCGCCGTGCAGCCTCAATCCCGGTGAGGAAGTCGAGCAGTGTCAGGCCGGAACCGCCGTGCGGATCTCCTGGGCTGCGCGCGATTGCCGGGGGCTCGTGTCGTGAACACGCGCCAGTTCACCATCGGTGCGCCCTATGCCTGGCTGCTTTTCTTTTTCCTCGCGCCATTCGCCATCGTTGTCGTCATCAGCCTCTCGCACACGATCATCGGCCAGCCGCCCTACGCGGCGGTGTTCGGCTTCGAGAACGGCCGCCGGCCTTTTTCGGCAGCATCAAGAACTATCTCTTCCTTCTCTCCGATCAGCTCTACGTCAAGGCGCTGTTGAGCTCGCTCCGGATCGCTTCCATCACGACCGTTCTTTGCCTCTTCGTCGCCTATCCGATGGCCTATGTCATCGCGCGCGCCGACGAGAAGAGGCGGACGTTCCTGCTCATGGCCGTCGTGATGCCGTTCTGGACGTCCTTTCTCATCCGCATTTATGCCTGGATGGGCCTCTTGCGCGACAACGGGCTCATCAACCAGACGCTGCTTAGTCTCGGTCTCATTCACGAGCCGTTTCGCATGCTGAACACCGATTTCGCCGTCTATCTCGGCATCGTCTATGCCTATCTGCCGTTCATGATCCTGCCGCTCTATGCGACGCTGGAGCGCCTCGATTGGCGGCTCTTGGACGCCGCGGCGGATCTCGGCTGCCGTCCCTTCAAGGCGTTTCTCAAGATCACCTTGCCGCTTTCGCTTCCGGGCATACTGGCCGGCATGCTTCTTGTCTTCATCCCGGTGACCGGCGAGTTCGTCATCCCGGCGCTTCTCGGCGGCCCCGACACGCTCATGATCGGCAAAGTATTGTGGGAAGAGTTCTTCAACAATCACGACTGGCCGGTCGCAGCCGCGCTCGCGGTGTTGATCGTGGCGCTCTTGTTGCCGGCGATGATCCTCCTGCAGAGGGCGCAGGCCGCCGATGAAGGGAGCGATAAGCGATGAATTGGCGGAGCGTCGCCTTGGCGAGCGTGCTCGCGGCGGGCTTCGTCTTTCTCTATGTGCCGATTCTCATTCTCATCATCTATTCGTTCAATGAGGGCCGCCTCGTCACCGTCTGGTCGGGCTTTTCCACCAAGTGGTACGGCGTGCTCTTCCACGACGAAGCGCTGCTCGGCGCGGCCTTTCTCTCTTTGCGCCTGGCGGCCATGGCGGGCGCGCTCTCGGCGTTGTTCGGAACGCTCGCGGGGATCGCCCTTGCACGGGGCGGGCGCTTTCCCGGGCGGCGCCTCTTCAACACCTTGATCGCGGGCCCGCTGGTGCTGCCGGAAGTCGTGCTCGGCATCTCCTTGCTCTTGCTGTTCGTGGCGATGCAACAGGCGATCGGCTTTCCGGCCAAGCGCGGCGCCATGACCATCGTGCTCGCGCACACGACCTTCGGCCTTTGTTACGTGGCGCTCATCGTGCAGGCGCGTCTCATCGGCCTCAACCGCGCGGTCGAGGAAGCGGCCATGGATCTCGGCGCGCGGCCGTTCAAAGTCTTGATGGTGATCACGGTGCCGCTGCTCGCGCCCGCGATTCTGTCGGGTTTTCTGCTTGCCTTCACGTTGTCGCTCGACGATCTCGTCATCGCGAGCTTTGTCTCGGGGCCGGGGGCGACCACGCTGCCCATGGCGGTGTTCTCTTCGGTGCGTCTGGGCGTGAAGCCCGAGATCAATGCGCTCGCGACGATCCTCATTACGGCCGTCGCGGCGGCGGCCTTGATCGGCAGCCTCATCGTGGCCCGCGATCAATTGCGCTCGTCGCGCGCCTGAACCTGACGATTAAGCAGCCAAGCGATCGGTGAGCAGGCTTTCCCGCGCCGCGAGCGCGGGCCTGGCGCGTGCGAGCGCGCGCGCCGACAGCCACGCCATCGCCACCGTGGAGAGGAACGGCAGCGATTGCACGGCGAGCATCACCATCCACAGCCACGCCAAGGGCTCTTCGAAGCCCCAGGACATGATGGTTCCGCCGATCGCCGTCCACAGCGCAACGAGATACAGAACCTCCTCGGAGGCGCTCGCCAGCGCCTGGCGCAAAGGCGCCACGACTTCGCATTTCGGCGTGCGCAGGAAGGGCTTGCGCGAGGTGACGACGCCGGTGAGCACCGCTTTGCCCACGGTGTGCGAGAGCGCGAGCCCCGCGATGGCCGCCGCCGCCGCGTCGCGCAGCCTGGGGCTCACGCGATAGCGATAGACGACGAAAGTCTTGAGCGTCTTGGCGAAGAAGAGCGCCAGCGCGATGGAGGTGAGCGAGGCCATGGGCAGGTCGAAATGCCGGGGCGCGATCGCCATGAGCACGGTCCACACCAGCGCGCCCACCGTGAAGACGAGCGACAGCGCGTCGGCGAGCCACGGCAGCCATCCCGCGACGAAATGATAGCGCTGCGCGAGCGTGAGCCGCGTGCCGCCGAGAAAGAGCGCGCGCGCATGGCGCTTGAGAATCTGGATCGCGCCATAGGCCCAGCGGTAACGCTGGCTCTTGAAGGCGGCGAGCGTATCGGGCATGAGCCCGCGGCCGAGACTCTGGTCGATATAGACCGCTTCGTTGCCGCTCTCGAACAGCTTGAGGCCGAGCTCGGAATCTTCGGTGATGCACCATTCCGCCCAGCCCCCCGCCGCCTCGAGCGCGGACTTGCGCACGAGCGTCATCGTGCCGTGCTGGATGATGGCGTTGTCCTCGTCGCGCTCGACCATGCCGATGCGGAAGAAGCCGCTGTATTCCTGACAGCACATCGCCTTGAAGAGCGATTCCTTGTGATCGCGGTAGTCTTGCGGCGCCTGCACCAGCGCGATCTTCGGGTCGGCGAAGTACGGCGTCGCAATCTTGAGCCAGTCGGAATTCACCTGATAGTCGCTGTCGATGACGGCCACGACCTCGGCGCGCGGATCGGTGCGCTTGAGCGCCGCGTTGAGCGCGCCCGCCTTGAAGCCCTTGACGTTGTCCAAATGGAAGAAGCGGAAGCGCGGCCCGAGGAAAGCGCAATGGCCTTCCACCGGCCGCCACACGGCCTCGTCCTTCGTGTTGTTGTCGAGCACGATGACTTCGTAATCCCGGTAGTCGAGCGCGGCCAGCGCGTTCAAAGTCTCGATCACCATGCCCGGCGGCTCGTTGTAGCAGGGCACATGGATCGAGACCTTGGGCCGCGGTGCAAACTCCGGCGCGGGCGGCGTCTTGGCGCGGCGCACCGTGCGCCACAAGGCGTGCGCGAGCTCGACGCTTTCGGAGATGATGACGGCGACGGCGAGCGAGGCGACCGGCACCACGATGAAGAACACGGAATACGTCCAGAAATCCGCATATTCGAGCGCCGCGCTCGAGCCCACGGCCGTGGCGCCGGTGGCGAGCGCGCCCGCGAGGCCCGCGAGAAAGGCCTTGCCGCGGAACGGCAGATGGGGCGCGAACTTGAGCAGCAAGGCGCCCGCGATCAGCGTCAAGATCACCGAGACGAAAGCCAGGGATGGCCAGCCCGGAAGAGACGTGATCGCGCCGGTGAAAGCGAATTTGGGCGCAGCCGCCGCGTCGAACATGCCCCAATAGGCACCGACCGTGCCTTCGCTCTCGGCCTTCCAAGGCTGATCGTAGGCTTCGATGACGTAATAGTCGTAGCCGTTTCTGTCGGCCAAAGAGACGAAGCGGCGGATGAACGCGGCTTCGGCGGCCGCGCCCGGCACGGCGCCGCGCCGGATGCGGCCCTCGGACGGCCAGCCCGCCTCGCCGATGACGATCGGCAGGCGGGGGAATTTGCTTTCCAGCAGATCGTGTTTTTCGGCGATGAAATCCATGGCATCGCGCAGCGGCACGCCTTCCCAGTAGGGCAGGATGTGCGCCGCGACGAAGTCCACATGGCGCGCAAGCTCGGGGTTCGCATACCAGCTGCTCCACGTCTCCGCCGTGGAGACCCGGACGCGGTTCGGAATCGAGCGCTGGACCTTGAGGATATAGGCGTCGAGCTCGTCGACCGTGAGATCGCCGCGCAAAATCGCCTCGTTTCCGACGAACACGCGGTCGATCGTCCGCGGATGCGCGCGAATCACGGCAATGGCTTTCGCCATCTCGCGCGTGTTGGCCTCTTTGTCGCCAGTGAGCCAGATGCCGAGCGACACCTTCATGTCGAGACGCGCCGCGACCTCCGGCACCTTGTCCATTCCGTCCGAGACCGTATAGGTGCGCACATGCTTCGTGATGGCCGAGAGCTGCGTCAGGTCCGCCCGGATGCGCTCCTCGGAGACGAAGTCGTGCTCCTCCCGTGTGAAAAGATGGCTCGCGCTGTAGGACACGCCGCGCAGCGTGCCTGTCCATTCCGGCGCGGCGACGGGCCGGTCGAGGAAGGCCCAGACCAGAATGACGAGGGCGGTGGTGATGGCGAGGGCTGCGAGTGTACGCATGGCGAGACGTCAGCTCTCTCTGGAGCAGGCAAGATGAACAGAGGATGAAGGCGCGCGCGAAGACGGAGGCGGTGACGGATTGGCGTCGCGATGGGCGGGATGCCGAATTCGTGTGAGACTTTTGGCCGCACAGAAGCGGCCGACGACGCTGAGCCGACGCATAGTTTCGATCCGAACCGTTGGAACATCGGCAGCACGTGACCTGATCCACGTCCGCTGCCAGGGTGGTTCTCGCGGAACCCGAACTCTCCACTCGGCCTACCCGGCCGCTACGCTGCCACTGTCCACCCACCTGCGCCTTACCGGTCCGTTTCGGGACGGCCGATCCGTCGGGCCACCCAAACGCCGCCATGCGGAAATCTGCGGCACGGCCTTTACGGCTCGAATGTTCGACCGCAGCATCCAATGGCGTGACGCGATTATGGGAAGCGCGCCTGAACCCAAGCTGAACGGCCAGGCGGGGCGTGCTCGACGCTCAACGGTCGTGCGGGCGCGCGCTCTCGTGCCAGCGCTTGAGAAGCTGGTGCTCGAGGAAGGAGAGGCTCGCATAGATCGCGACGCCGAGCGCCGCCAAGAGCACGAGGGCCGCGAACATGCGCGCGATTTGCAGCCGGTTTCCGGCTTCGACGATGCGCCAGGCAAGCCCCGTCGCGGTGCCGGAGCCCGCGGCGAACTCCGCCACCACGGCGCCGATGAGCGCCAGCCCGCCCGCCACCTTCATGCCGCTCAAGAGGTAGGGCAGTGCGCTCATGATCTCGAGGCGGGCGAATCGTTGCCAGGGGCTCGCGCCGTAAAGCCGGAAGAGATCGAGGAGATTGCGGTCGGCCGAGCGCAAGCCGACCGTCGCGCTCGCGAGCACCGGAAAGAAAGCGACGATCCAGGCGAGGATGAGAACCGCAAGCTCCACCCGGTCGTAGCCCACCCAGATGACGACGAGCGGCGCGATGGCGACCACCGGCGTCACCTGAAGGATCGCGGCATAAGGCGCGAGCGCCCGTTCCACGGCGCGGCTGTGGGCGAAGAGGATGGCAAGCGTCAGCCCACTTGCCACGGCGAGCGCGAACGCGCCGAGCGTCATGCGCAGCGTCGCCCAAGCCGAAAGCGCGAGCGAGGGAAAGTCCTGCCACAGGCTTTGCGCGATGGCCGAGGGCGGCGGCAGAACGAAGATCGGAATGTGCCGAATCCGGACAACCCATTCCCAGCCGGCAATCACCGCCGCTGCGACGATGAGCGGAAGCGCATACCGGAGCGTTTGCTCAAGCCATCGTTTCTGCTGCACGAGACTGTTCCTCGATGCCCTGTTGCATGCCTTGCGCGAGCGCGGCGCTGACGCGACGCGCGCATTCGGCGAATTCGGGACTGAGGCGGAAGCTGTCGCTGCGCGGATAGGGCGCTTCGACCGCGATCTCGGCGATGAAGCGGCCGGGGCGCGGCGTCATGACAAAGACCTGCTCGGCCAGGAACACCGCTTCGAAGACGCTGTGGGTGACGAAAACGACCGAGCCTTGGCGCTCGCCCCACAGCGCCAGCAAATCGCGATTGAGCGCGCTGCGCGTGATTTCGTCGAGCGCCGCGAAAGGCTCGTCCAAGAGGAGAAGGTGCGGCGTCGTGACGAGCGCGCGCGCGAGCGCCGTGCGCATCTTCATGCCGCCGGAAAGCTCGCGTGGGAAAGCGTAAGCAAACTCGTGGAGCCCCACGCGCGCGAGCATGGACGTCGCGCGCTCGCGCGCTTCGGCGCGCCGCACGCGCGCGAGCGACAGCGGCAGGGCGACATTGTCCAGCGCGCGCGCCCAGGGCATGAGCGTCGGCTCTTGGAAGACGATGCCGATGCGCGGCTTCTGTTCGGCCCAGACGATCTCGCCCGCGCTCGGCGCAAGGAGCCCTGCGAGCAAACGCAACAGCGTGCTCTTGCCGCAGCCGGACGGACCGACGATGGCGGTGAAGCCCTTGCGCGACAGTTTCAGATCGATCGCTTCGAGGGCCACGAGACCGGACTCGAAGCGCCGCGCCACGGCTTTAAGCTCGACCAGCGCATCGGCCGCGTCTCGCGCCATTCAGCGGGGCTCCGCGGAATCCTTGGGCTTGCCATGGCCGATGAAGGCGAGCGTGTAGGCGTTGCGATAGGGAAGCTCGGGCGCGTAGACGCCCTGCGCCGCCATGGTGTCGAAGAAGAGCGTCCAGCGCGCGTCGGTCATGGCGCCGATGCCGAGCTTTTTCGCATCGCCCAAATCGACAATGCCAAAGCTGCGCATCTTCTCGATCGCTTGCGCGATGACATCGTCTGTCATCTCGGGATTGGCGGCGCGGATGAGCTTGTTGCCGGGCTCGGGGTCGCCGTAGAGATAATGCGTCCAGCCCTCGATGGTCGCATCGACGAAAGCCTGCACGAGCTTCGGCTTCTTCGTGATCCAGCGCTCCGGCACCAAGACCATGGCGGCATAGCTCGGATAGCCCGCATCGGCGAGCAGAAAGACCTTCGGCTTCTTCTTTGTCTCGCGCTCGATGAGATAGGGCTCGGAGGTGAGATAGCCCTGCTGGATCGCGTTCTTGTCGACGAGAAACGGCGCGAGGTTGAAGGTGTATTTGCGGATCTGGCGGTCGTCGAAGCCGTATTTCGCGCGCAGCCACACCCAGAAGGCGCTGATCGTCGCGTCCGAGACCATGATCGGCTTGCCCTTCATGTCGGCGATCGACCTTATGTCCGCGCGCTGATGGGTGATGAGCACCTGCGGGTCCTTCTGGAAGGACGCCATCACGGCTTTCACTTTCGCGCCCGCGGCCACGAGATTGAGGGGAATGAAGCTGTTCGAGCCCATGCCGAAATCGACGGCGCCCGCGGCCACGAGCTGCGGCACGTTGACGGCAGCACCCCCTTGCTTGATCTCGACCTCGAGTCCGCGCGCGGCATAAAGCCCTTCGGCGACGGCCTGGTAGAAGCCCCCTTGCTCGGCCTGCGCCCTCCAGTCCGTGGCGAAAGTGATGCGCTGCGCGGCGAGCGTCTGTCCCCCGGCCAACAACGCCGTGAGGAGGCTTGTGGCAACGAACACGACGGCGCGAAAACTCATGGCTAATATTCCGTATACGGAGTATCTGGCACGCGAAGGAGCCGATCCTCTTTCTTCATCCGTCTCGCCCGATGACGCGCAGGGCGGCTCGCGGCACGTTAGCCGATCCGGGAGGACGCACAATGCCGGGACGGCCTTTGCTCCTCCAGCCCCAAACTACGCACTGAGTGCGCTTTTTGGCCTCGCCGGAATGCGCGAGGATGCCACGTCCGGCCCGCTGTTGACACTCGGAAGGCCGCTCCATAAGGTCGCCCGCCCAAGCACGAGCCGCCGCGCGCGAGGCCTCGAAAGTCGATGAAAATCCGCAATTCTCTGCGCAGCCTCAAGAAGCGCGACAAGGACTGCCGCGTCATTCGCCGCCGCGGCCGGGTCTATGTCATCAACAAGGTCAAGCGGCGCTACAAGGCCCGTCAAGGCTGAGCCGCTCCGGCGCGCGCAGGCAATGCGCCGCGCGCCGGTGCCAAGGGGAGTGCGGCCATGAAAATGCCCGCGCCCGATCCGTCTGTTCTCTTGCGCCGCGATGAGCTGTGCGCGGCGCTCCGGCAAATCCTGAGCCCCGAAGACCTGGTCGAGGACGAAGCGCGCCTCGAAGCTTTCGCCTTCGACGGCTTGACGCTCTACCGTCAGACCCCGCTCGCGGTGGCCTTGCCCAAGAGCCGCGACGAGGTGCGCGAGGTTCTGCGCCTGTGCAACAGGCTCGGCGTCAAGGTGGTGCCGCGCGGCGCAGGCACGGGCGTCTCGGGCGGCGCGCTGCCGCTCGCCGACGGCATCGTGCTCTCGCTCACCAAGCTCAAGCGCATTCTCGACATCGATCTCGACAATCGCTGCGTGACGGTCGAGCCCGGCGTCACCAATCTCGCCATCACGGCCGCCGTGGAGAAACAGGGCTTCTATTACGCGCCCGATCCCTCGAGCCAGGTCGCCTGCACCATCGGCGGCAACGTGGCCGAAAATTCCGGCGGCGTGCATTGCTTGAAATACGGTCTCACGACCAACAACGTGCTGGGCGTCGAGGTCGTGCTCATGAACGGCGAGACCGTGCGGCTGGGCGGCAAGCATCTCGACGCCGGCGGCTATGATCTCTTAGGCGTCATGACGGGCTCTGAAGGCCTGCTCGGCGTCGTCACCGAAGTCACGGTGCGCATCTTGCGCCAGCCGGAAAGCGTGCGCGCGGCGCTTCTGGGCTTTGCGCGCGTGGAGGACGCGGCGGCTTGCGTCGGCGCCATCATCGGGGCGGGCATCATTCCGGCTGGATTGGAAATGATGGACGGCGCGGCGCTCCGTGCGGTCGAAGCCTATTGCGCGCCGGGCTATCCCGAGCGATGCGGACGCGCTGCTCATCGCAGAAATCGACGGCTCCGTCGAGGATGTGGACGAGCTTTCGGAGAAGATCGCCGTCATCGCGCGCCGCGCGGGCGCCACATCCGTGCGCTTGAGCGAAAGCGACGAGGAGCGGCTCGCCTTCTGGGCCGGGCGCAAGGCCGCGTTCCCTGCGGTGGCGAAGGTCGCCTCCGATTATCTGTGCATGGACGGCACCATTCCCCGGCGCACCTTGCCCGCCGTGCTTGTCGCGCATCGGCAAGCTCGCGGCGGAAGCGGGCCTTCCCATCGTCAACGTCTTCCACGCGGGCGACGGCAATCTCCATCCGCTCATCCTGTTCGACGCCAATCGCGAAGGCGAGACCGAGCGCGCCGAGGCGCTGGGCGCGGCAATTCTCGACGCTTTGCGTCGAGGTGGGCGGCGTGCTCACCGGCGAGCACGGCGTCGGCGTCGAGAAGCGCGATCTCATGGGGCTCATGTTCAACGACGACGATCTCGCCCAGCAGGAACGCGTGAAATGCGCCTTCGATCCGCATCATCGCTTGAATCCCGGGCAAGATGTTTCCGACGCTCCATTCCTGCGTCGAGCTCGGGCGCATGCATGTGCATCGCGGCCGCTTGCCTTTCGCGAACCTGCCGCGCTTTTAAGGCCACAATTCAATTGATCCGACACCGTCATCCCGGAAGCCGATTTGCCCGAAAGCGCAGAGCGCTTTCGTCGGCAAAGCGAGCTATCCGGGACCCAGGGCAACGCTCTCGTGTTTGGCCCCGGGTCCCGGATCGCAAGGCTCGCAACCCGAAGACCTTCGGTCTTCGGGCTCGCCTAGCGTCCGGGATGACATCGGATTGAGTACGGACGCAAGCCACGTGGAGACCTGGCGCTGCAACGATGCCCTTGAGGCGCGCGAAGCGGTCGCCTGGGCGGCGGCGGAAGGGGCGTCGCTGCGCCTCAGCGCGGGCGGCAGCAAGCTCGCGCTCGGCCGTCCCGTCGCGGCGAGCTGCATGCTCGATCTCTCCGCGCTCACGGGCGTCACGCTCTACGAGCCCGACGAGCTCGTGCTGCGCGCGGGCGCCGCGACGCCGCTTGCCGAAATCGAGGCTTTGCTCGCCGAAAATCGGCAGACGCTTGGCCTTCGAGCCCGCGGATTTCGGGCCGCTCCTGGGCGCGCCGGCGGGGAAGGCGACGCTCGGCGGCCTCGTAGCCGCCAATGTCTCGGGCCCGCGGCGCGTGAAGGCGGGCGCGCTGCGCGATCATTTGCTCGGAATTGCCGCCATCAACGGCCGCGGCGAATTCTTCAAGTCCGGCGGGCGCGTGATGAAGAACGTCACGGGCTACGATCTGCCCAAGCTCATGGCGGGCGCTTACGGCACGCTCGGGCTCATCACCGAAGTGACGTTGAAGCTCGCGCCGATTGCCGAAGACGAGCGCACGCTCGTCATCGCGGGGCTTTCCGATCAAACGGCCGTGCAGGCGCTGCGCGATGGACTGTCGTCGCCTTGCGAAGTCTCCGCCGCCGCGCATCTGCCCGAAAACATCGCAGGCCTCTCGAGCGTCGCGCCTATACGCCTGATCGGTACGGCGACGACGCTCATGCGCATGGAAGGAAGCGAGAAGGCGCTCACCCATCGCGTCGAGCGGTTGCGCAGCGATCTGCGCGCGCAGGGTCACGGCCGCGCGCTCGCCGGCGGCAAGTCGGGCACCTTCGTCATAAGCAGAGAAGACAGCCAAGCGCTGTGGCGCGAGATTCGCGACGTCGCCTATTTCGCCGGCAGCGAGCGGCCCCTATGGCGGGTTTCGGTGGCGCCCAAGGACGGACCTGCGGTGGCGGCCGCGGCGGGGGCGGAATCCTGGTTCTACGATTGGGGCGGCGGTCTCCTCTGGCTCGAGATGGCGCACGGCGCCCCATGCCGAGGAGGCGATCGTGCGCCGCGCGCTCGGCAATGCCTGCGGGCCATGCGACGCTTTTTCGCGCCGACGAAGCCGTGCGCAAGGCCGTGCCCGTTTTCCAGCCGGAAGCGGCCGAGCTCGCCCAGCTCACCAAGCGCGTCAAGGAGGCCTTCGATCCCGTCGCATGTTCTCAATCCCGGCCTCATGGTATGACGGGGTTTGACGGGGCGTAGCACGAAGGCTAAGCCGGGCGCCATGCGCACGCGCTTTGCCGCCGTGGCTCTCGGACGATCCGGATGTTGCCGCCTCCGATGCCATCATCCGCGCTTGCGTCCATTGCGGCTTCTGCACGGCGAGCTGTCCCACTTACGTGCTCGGCGGCAACGAGCTCGACAGCCCGCGCGGCCGCATCGTTCTCATCCAGGAAATGCTCGAAAAGGGCGGCGCGCCGGACCCGAAAGCCGTCACGCATATCGATCGCTGCCTGTCATGCCTTGCCTGCATGACGGCCTGTCCGTCCGGCGTCCATTACGGCCATCTTGTCGATCACGCGCGCGCGCATATCGAAGCCCATCACGTGAGGCCCTTTCCCGAGCGCGCGCTGCGCGCGGCGCTCGATCTCGTTCTGCCGCGGCGAAACTCTGTTCGCGCCCGCGCTCGCCTTGGGCAGGCTCGCCAAGCCCTTCGCGAGACTTTTGCCCGGGAAGCTCGGAGCGTTGCTCCGGCTCGTGCCGCCGCGCGCCTCCGGCGGCGCGCTCAAGCCCGGCGCACATTATCCCGCGCTCGGCGCGCGCAAGTTTCGAGCGGCGCTCATGCCGGGCTGCGTGCAGGGGGCGCTGTCGCCGGCGATCGATGCGGCGACGATCCGTGTGCTGACCAAGCGCGGCGTCGAGGTGGTGGTGCCCGAAGGCGTCGGCTGCTGCGGGGCCTTGTCCCATCATCTGGGCAAGCGCGCCTCGGCCGAAGGCTTTGCCGCGGCGGCGATCCGGGGGCTCGCCCGGGAAATCGAGGGGGAAGGCCTCGATTTCGTAGTTGCCAACGCCGCCGGTTGCGGCACGATGGTGAAGGACTATGGCTTCCTCTTTCGCGCCGACGGGCGGCTCAAAGACGCGGCTCAAGCGGTGGCCACCCGCGCGCGCGATGTTACGGAGGTCTTGGACGAGGTGGGGCTCGGCGACGTGCGTGCACCGCGGCGGCTCAAGGTCGCCTATCAGAACGCGTGCTCCTTGCAGCACGGCCAGAAGCTCGCAAGCCTGCCGCGCCGGCTCTTGTCAGCCGCGGGCTTCGAGGTGGTGGAGCCCGAGGAATCCCATCTCTGTTGCGGCTCGGCCGGCAGCTACAATTTGCATCAGCCGTCGATCGCGCAGGAGCTCCGTACACGGAAGATCGAGCGCCTCGAGCGGCTGAAGCCCGACATCGTGGCGAGCGGCAATATCGGCTGCATCACTCATCTCGGCGCGGCGCTCAAGCGCGCCCATCTGCCACACGGTCGAGCTCATCGATTGGGCGTCCGGCGGACCGGAACCTGCAGCGCTCGCGCGCCATGCACGCCAAGAGGCGCGGCCATGACCCGCGCGCTCGTGATCTATGGCGCCACCGGCTATACGGGACGCCTCATCGCCGAGCGCGCGAAGGCCGAAGGATTCGCGCCCGTGCTCGCCGGCCGCAATGGCGGCAAGCTCTTGAGGCTCGCGGCGCGCTTAAAGCTCGACGCGCGCACCGCCCAGCTCGACAATCCGAAATCCCTCGACGCGCTGCTCGAAGGCGCGGGCGTGCTTCTCAATGCGGCGGGGCCTTTCTCGGTCACGGCGAGCCCGCTCATCGATGCCTGCATGCGATCGGGCACGCATTATCTCGACATCACCGACGAGCTTTCGGTGCTCGAGGCCTGCGCCGCGCGCGACGAGGAGGCGCGCCGCGCGGGCATCATGCTCATGCCGGGCTGCGGCTTCGACGTGGTGCCGAGCGACTGCCTCGCGGCGCATGTCGTGGCGCATATCGAGGACCCGGCGAAGCTCGTGGTCGCCGTTCGCGGTCTCGGCAAAACCTCGCGCGGCACGCGCCGCACGCTGATCGACAGCTTGAGCCGCGGCACGCGCGTGCGCCGGCGCGGCAAGATCGTGGCGCTGTGGCGCGCGCCGGTGCGCGAGCTCGATTTCGGCGACGGCGCGCAGCGCGTGCGCGCCGTGGGCTGGGGCGACGTCGTCACCGCGTTCCATTCCACCGGCGTGCCGGATATCGAATGCTATGTCGACGGATCGAAGGGTTTTCTGCGCCTCAATGCGCTGAACCGGCGCTTGGGTTTCCTCATCCGGCTGCGGCCGCTCAAGAGCTTGCTCAAGACTTGGGTGTTCTTGGGCCGCGAAGGCCCGACGGCGGCCCAGCGCGGCAAGTCGCACGCCGTCTTCATCGTGGAAGCCGAGAACAAGGACGGCGCGCGCAAGACAGCGCGCCTCGACACGCCCGAGGGCTATACGCTCACGGCCATGACGGCGGTCGAAATTGCGCGCCGCGTGCTGCAGGGCGAAGCAAGAGCCGGCTTTCAGACGCCGTCACGCCTCTACGGCGCCGATTTCATCCTCGGCTTTCCCGGCGTCTCGCGCCGCGACTTGTGAGAGCAATGCGGAGACTTCTGCTCGCGCTCGTCCTCGCGTTGGGCCTCGTTGCGCCGGCTTTTGCCGACCAGTCCGATCCGCGGCTTGCGGGCCTCTTCCGCGCGCTCGAGGAAGCGCCCGACGAGGTGTCCGCCGAGCCCATCGAGCTCGCCATCTGGACGGCGTGGCTGCAATCGGACAGCCCGAGCATCGATCTTCTCGTGACGCGCGGGCTGGCGGCGCTCGACGCCAAGGACTACGCGACGGCGCGCGCGCTCTTCGATGCCGTGACCGAGCTCAAGCCCGATTTCGCCGAAGGCTGGAACCGGCGCGCCTCGGCGCGCTTTCTCTTGGGCGACGAGACGGGCGCCGTGGGCGATCTCGAGCGCACGCTGTCGCTCGAGCCGCGCCATTTCGGCGCGCTCTTAGGGCTTGCTGCGATCTTCGAGGAGAAGGGCGAGCTCAGAGCGGCGCTCGAAGCGTTTCGCCGCGCGCTCGCGATCAATCCCTATCTGCGGGAAGCGGAGGAGAAGGTCCGCGCCCTCGAGCAAAGGCTCGAGGGACGCGGCATTTAGGCCTCTCTCAGTCGGACGTACCCTGGTCAAAACTCAGTTGAAGCCCGTCGTCTCCCCGCTCGCGATCGCGACGCCGTGTGGCTCGCTCGCGGCGAGCGCGGGCAACGCCGGCGCCTTATAGGTTGCCTGCAGCGCCGGCAGGATGAGCGCCATCGCGCGATCGGTCTCGTCGGCAATGGCGTGCATCTCGCCGCTCGCGAAGTAGAGGCCGTGGGCGCGCTCGCCCGCGCCGTAGAGATAGCAAACCTGGCGCCGGTCGAAATGAAGCGCGGCATAGGCGTGCTTGGCCTCGCTAAGGCCCAAGCTCGTGAGCGGCTCGCGGCCGCGCCAGGCGATCTCCTGAACGAGCCCGCGCGCCTGCACGACGATATTGGCGAGCGCCGTGGCATCGAGCGGCGGCACGCCCCGCGCCGGCCAATAGGGTGCAAGACGCTCGGTCGCGCGCTGGACCCAATAGCGCTCGCCGTCGTCGAGCCGGGGATCGTTCAGGGAGCGCACGTCGCCGCTGCCGAGATGCGCCGCCCCGAGGCACGGCGCGGTCGAGAACTTGTAGAGCGCGGTCGGCAGGCCGAACGCGACCGAAAGGCAGAAGGCGCCGGCCGCGGCCATTTCGACGAGCCGCTTGCCGCGCTTGCCGGGCGTGAAGCTGCAGGCGATCAGAATCGACGCCGCGACGAGCGCGAGCAGCGCGCTCCAATGGGCGCCGAAGCTCACCACGAAAACCGTCAGGCCCACCAAGACGAGCGGATAGGCGACGCGCAGCGCCTTGACGAGACATTTCTTCGCCGGCGCCTCGAGCCGCTTGAGCCCGTGGCGGAGCCGCGTCTCAAGCCGGAGCTTTTCGTCTTCCAGTGCAATCGCGAACATCGTGTTGCCTCGCTCTTGCCAACGAGGCGCCATTAAAACAGCACAGGCACAAACGGACTCTTAGCCGAGGCAAGACAATTGGCGGCACCTTTTAGCGCGATTTGGTTCAACGTTTAATCGATTGCCGCGCATTTGCCGCGCCATGAGCGTGTTCCTGGACCCCCGGAGCAAGTCCGGGGGTGACACGCGTGTTGGTGCGGTGCCGTTGCACCAAACATAAGGATGTCATGCCCGGCGCATAGGCCGGGACATCCAGGGGCCAAGCGCGCAAACACATGTTGGCTTTGGGATGACGTCTAAGTGCCGACTAGGCCTAGTCGCGGCACCGGCGCGGGTTTGGCCGACATAGGCCACGCGCAAGAGGTTCGTCGCGCCAGGCGTGCCGAAGGGGATCCCAGCGGTGATCACCACGCGCTGACCCGGCATCGCGATGCCCTCCTGGAAAACGATGCGGCAGGCGCGATCGACCATGTCGTCGATGTCGCGGGCGTCCTCGGTGAGCACGCAATGCAGGCCCCAGGCGAGCGACAGGCGCCGCGCCGTGTTCTCCACGGGCGTCAGCGCCACCACCGGCACTTCGGGGCGCTCGCGCGCGGCGCGCAGGCCGGTCGAGCCCGAGCCCGTCCAGCACACGATGGCCGCGGCCTTGAGCGTGGTCGCCACCTGGCGCGCGGCCGCCATAAGCGCGTCGGGCGTCGTGGCCTCGGGCTCGGCGCGCTGGGCGTCGATGATGCTGCGATAGTTGGGATCGGCCTCCACCGTCATGGCGATGCGATGCATCATGCGCACGGCCTCGACGGGATAGCGGCCGATAGCCGATTCCGCGGACAGCATGACGGCGTCGGCGCCCTCGAAGACGGCGGTCGCGACGTCCGACACTTCCGCGCGCGTGGGCACCGGCGCATTGATCATGGACTCGAGCATCTGCGTCGCGATCACCACGGGCTTGCCCGCGCGCCGCGCCGCGCGAACGATCTGCTTCTGCCGGCCGGGCACGGCTTCGAGCGGCAGCTCGACGCCGAGATCGCCGCGCGCCACCATGAGCGCGTCGGCCTGCTCGATGATGCCGTCGAGATGCTGGAGCGCCGCGGGCTTCTCGATCTTGGCGAGCAGCGCCGCGCGCCCCGCGATGACTTTGCGCGCCTCGGCGAGATCCTCCGGCCGCTGGACGAAGGAGAGCGCCACCCAGTCGACGCCGAGATTGACGGCTTGCTCGAGGTCGGAGCGATCCTTGGGCGTCAGCGCCTGGATCGGCAGCGCGGTGTCGGGAAGATTGACGCCCTTGTGGTCGCTCAACACGCCGCCGACGCGGACGCGGGTGCGCGCGAAATCGGCGCCTACCTCGAGAACCTCGAGCCGCAATTTTCCGTCGTCGAGCAGGAGCGACGCGCCCGGCTTGAGCGCGGCGAAGATCTCGCGATGGGGCAGGCACACGCGCGTCGCATCGCCCGGCGCCGGATCGAGATCGAGGCGAAACGCCTCTCCGCTCACGAGCGTGACCCGGCCTTGCGCGAAGCTGCCGATGCGCAGCTTCGGGCCCTGCAGATCCACGAGCAGTCCGATCGGCCGGCCGACGCGCGCCTCCACCGTCGCGCACGGCCGCATGGCGGTCCTTGAGCACCTCATGGCTCGAATGGCTCATATTGACGCGGAAGACGTCGGCGCCCGCTTCGTAGAGCCGTTCGATGAAGGCGGAATCGACGGAGGCCGGGCCCAAGGTGGCGACGATGCGAACCTTCCGCTGGTGATGGGGCATGCAGCCTCCCCGATTTCCCTCTCGGGCCTTCTTTTGCAAATCACGCCGGAGGTCGGCACTCTGTCTCGCATCACCGTGAAGGGGAAGGGGGACGGACCCCGATGGCGAAATTGACGCGCCCCGCCGAATCAATGCGCGGGGCCCTCACGCATAGCGAGGAAGAAGCCTTCCGGCTCCTGCGGCCCGAGGGCGATCCGGGCCTCCTGCTCGTTTGCGATCACGCCGACGAACCGCATTCCGGCAAGCTTTGGCACGCTGGGCTTGAGCGAGGCCGAGCGCGCAATGCACATCGCCTGGGACATCGGGGCGGCCGCGCTGACGGAGGCTTTGTCGGAGAGGCTCGAGGTCCCCGCCGTGCTCGCCAATTTCTCGCGTCTCGTCGTCGATCCCAATCGCGGACTCGACGACCCGACGCTGATCACGGCCTTGTCGGACGGCACGCTCGTTCCCGGCAACCGCAATCTCGCGCGCGACGAACGCGAGGCCCGCATCGCTCAATACTATGCGCCCTATCATGCGGCCATCGATCAGGCGCTTGCGCGCGCGAAGCGCATGGTCGCGGCGCCCGTCATTTTTTCGATACACAGCTTCACGCCCCGCTGGCGCGGCGTCATGCGGCCCTGGCATCTCGGCATCTTGTGGAACAAGGACGACCGCGTGGTGCGCCCGCTGCTCAAGCGGCTGCGCGCGGAAGGCGCCTTCGTCGTGGGCGACAACGAGCCTTATTCGGGCGAGCTTTCGAAGGCGACACCTTGGACCGCCACGGCACGGCGCAGGGGCTCGCCCACGCGCTCATCGAGGTGCGCCAGGACCTCGTGGCCGAGGCGTCCCATGTGGCAAGCTTGGCGGAGCGTCTGGCACCCATCCTGCGCGCGGCCGTCACCGATGCGGGACTCGCCCCGGGCGCACCCGGCAAGGAGCAGAGAGCATGAGCACGATCGATCCGAAACTTAAGACCGAGATCGAGGCCGCGGTGTTCCGCAGGCTCGTGAAGCATTTCCGCACGCGCACGGATCTCCAGAACATCGATCTCATGATCCATGCGGGCTTCTGCCGGAACTGTCTCGGCGACTGGTTCCAGGAAGCCGCCGTCGAGCGCGGCCTCACGCTCGGCAAGGACGAGGCGCGCGCCTTGGTCTACGGCATGCCGCAAAGCCAGTGGAAAGCGAAGTTTCAGAAGGAGGCTAGCCCCGCGCAGCTCAAAGCCTTCGCGGAAGCGCAGAAGAAAAAGCCCTAAATACCTTGCGCGCGCATAGCTCTCGGCGATAGCGTGCGCGCCCCATCCAGCCGTTGACGAGATCGCTCATGGCCCGAAAAGCGCGCGAGAGAAAAGCTGCGACAGCAACCGCCGCGGTGCGCCGCCGCCGCGAGCCGGCTCCAGCCGTTCCGGCGGGCGAGCTTCGGAGCTTCATCGAGCGCGTGGAGCGCCTCGAGGAGGAGAAGGCCGCGCTCGCGGCCGACATCCGCGAGGTCTATGCCGAGGCCAAGGCGCAAGGCTTCGACGCCCGCATCATGCGCCAGGTCGTGCGCTTGCGGAAAATGGACAAGATCGAGCGCGAGGAGCAGGAGACGCTGCTCGACCTCTATCTCGATGCGGTGGGCATGAAACGCCGCGGCTCGTGATCGCCGGCACGCTTAGGCGACGCAATCGTAGCGCCGGATGAGCGGCGCGACGGGAATGCGCCAAGCCTCGCCGATAGCGCGGATCATGTCGAGGGTGAGAGGGCGCTTGCGCGCGATAATCTCGGACGCCCGCGAACGCGAGCCCAAGACCTCAGCCAAGTCCGATTGCCGGAGCCCCTGGGCCTCCATGCAGAATCGGAGATAGGCGATCGGATCGGGCTCGTCGATCGGATAGGCGTCCGCCTCGTAAGCCTCGATCAGGATCGAGAGTGCGTCGAGCTCGTCTTCCTCGGGCCTTCGCCGCGCCGTAGCGGCTTCGGCCGCGCAGGCGGGCGTTCCGGGCTTCGCGCCGAGCAAGGCGTCCACCCGCGCCATCGCGGCCTTGTATTCTCTCTTGCTCCGGATCGGACGCAGCGTGCTCTTCTTCATATCGTTCCCACATCGATCTTGTCGTATTCGAGGTGTGTGCCGATGAAGCGGATGTATACGGTCCGGCTTCGATAGCGAATGTAGGTCACGAGCCCGAAAGCCAAACGCTACTCTCCAGCACGCTAGCAAGGCCGGCTAGAAGTCGGCAAGATTGGCGAATGGCGGCGATTCGACCACCGAAATCTCATTTCTTGGTAGCGATTGAGGGAGTACAATTTGTGCCTAATCAGGAGGAATTCCATGGCCGCACGTAAGTCTGTACTAAAGCGAGCACCACAACGGCCAGAACTCGATGCGCTGTTGGCCGAAGCTCGCAAGAAGGGCGTTACTGATGAACAGTTGCAGGAGCAAAGGGCGAGCTTTGCATATGGCAATGCTCCCGAGGGTGCTGACCGCATTACGAAAAAGTCCGCACGGATGTCTTCAAAGCGTAATCGGCTTGTGCAAGCCTGACAGTCGGGGTCGTATCTGAGACAGGTTGTTGGTTCTGGCGATGATCGTCATCGAAGAACACGACCCTGAACTGTATGCGTTGGTCCAAGAGCGAAATCTTGTCCGGCAATATGATCTTCTCACAAATTGCGTCGAGATCGGATTGCGCCAGGGGCACACCGCCTTCGACAAATATATCCTTTGGGCACTAAATCACGTTGCGGTCGCCAACATCTCGCAATTCGGTGGACGGTTTCGTGAAGAGCCAATCTATGTTGGCAGCCATAAGCCACCTCACTTTAAGGAGGTCCCAGAACTCATGGATCGGTTCGTTTCAACCGTTCATGAGAATTGGTTTAATTGGACTCCAACTGAGCTGGCGGCCTATGTCCTTTGGCGCTTGTTATGGATTCATCCCTTCATTGAGGGAAATGGGAGAACGGCACGAGCGGCCTGTTACTATGTGTTATGCGCCCGCTCTGGAACACTGTTGCCGGGTCGTACAATCGTTCCCGAACGAATTCGACAAAATCGCGCACCCTACTACGCCGCGTTAAGGGCGGCAGACCAAGCTTGGGACCAGGGTAATCTGGATTTCTCGGAGTTGGAGGCTTATCTGGCCGAATTGCTTGCGGCACAACTTCGCGAGGCTGATTGACCCCGCGTCAATCTCCACAAATGCGGACGGAGAAACGACCCAGCAGGCTTGTTTCAGGGGAAGTTGAGGACGGTGGCCGTCAGCCTTCGGCAATGTCCTTGTCGAGGCCGAGCTCGCGCACTTTGCGGTAGAGCGTCGAGCGGCCGATGCCGAGGCGGCGCGCCACTTCCGACATGTGGCCGCGATAATGCTCGAGCGCGAGCCGGATCACTTCGCTCTCGATGTCTTGCAGCGTGCGCAGATGGCCGTCGGTGAGCGTGGCCGTGATGCCGAGACTGCGATCGCGTCCTTGCGCATTGGCCGCGGAAACGGGTTTCGCGCCGCCCATCGATGAGGCAGCGGGCGGCGCGGGGATCCACGCGCTGTCGGGCTCGCTCGGCACGGACGCATGCGAGGGCGCGTGCGACGGCGCATGCTCGGCAGCGGCCGCAGCCGGACGGGGGCCCACATCGGCGCGCGGCGCGCCGGGGTCCAGGCGCTGGGCGAAATGAGAGAGCTGCGGAAAATCGTCCACCGTGAGCAGCGCGTGATCGGTGAGCACCACGGCGCGGAAGATCGCGTTCTCGAGCTGGCGCACATTGCCGGGCCAGGGAAAGCGCTGCAGCATCTCGAGCGCGCTGCGCTCGACGCCCGCGACCTTCTTTCCTTCCTCGGCCGAGAAACGCACGACGAAGTGACGCACGAGCTCGGGAATATCTTCGCCCCGCTCGCGCAGCGGCGGAATGTGGATCGGGAAGACGTTGAGGCGGTAGTAGAGAATCCTCGCGGAAGCGGTTCTCTTCCACGAGCTGCGTCAGATTGCGGTTGGTGGCCGAGATGAGGCGGATGTCGACGCGCACGGGCTTGCGCGCGCCCACGGGATCGATCTCGCCTTCCTGCAAGGCGCGCAAGAGCTTCACCTGCATGTCGAGCGGCAGCTCGCCGATCTCGTCGAGGAACAGCGTGCCGCCGTTCGCCTCTTGGAACTTGCCCGCATGCCTGTCCTTGGCGCCGGTGAAGGCGCCGCGCTCATGGCCGAAGAGAATGCTCTCGACCAGGTTCTCGGGGATCGCGCCGCAATTGACGGTGACGAAAGGCTTGCCCGCGCGCTCGCTCTCGCCTTGGATCGCGCGCGCGACGAGCTCCTTGCCGACGCCGCTCTCGCCCTCGATGAGAATGGGAATTTGCGAGCTTCGCCGCGCGCTGGCCGAGCCGCACCACCTGCTGCATGGCCGGGCTCTTGGCGATCAAGTCCTCGAAGGTGAGCGTGCCGTTCACGCGCCGCGACAGGCGCGTGACCTCGCCCGTCAAGGCATTGAGCTTCAGCGCGTTCTGGATCGAGACTTGCAGCCGCTCGGGGCCCACGGGCTTGACGATGAAATCGTCGGCGCCCGCCTTCATGGCGGAAATCACCATGTCGATGCCGCCTTGCGCCGTGAGCACGATCACGGGCAGCGTCGGGCGCACCGGGCGCAGCTCGCGCAGCACCTCGAGGCCGTCCTTGCCGGGCATGGCGACGTCGAGCAGCACGAGCGCGACGTCGCTGTCGCCGGCGAGCGCGGCGCTCACGACCTCGTCGCCGGTGGCCGCCGTCTTCACGCGATAGCCGAAGCTTTGGACCAGGCCTTCCAACAGGCGGCGCTGTGTGGGGTCGTCGTCGGCGATCAGAATCGAATGGGTCATGTACGCGCGCCGAACCGGTTCCGGTAGGTGTTCGCCCCGTAAGCGCCGTCCCGGATCGGATCACCCCGAGGGACGGCCAAGGCCATGATCGGGGCGAGAGGTAAAGGCGGCCTTAAGCGGTGGCGCAAATTCGGACAGTGAGCCGCGGACGCGGGCTTTCGCGCGTCAGCGCGAGCTCGGCAGGGCTTCGGCCGCGCGCGCGGGGGCCAAGGGCGCGCGCGCAACTTGGGCGCGCAAGAGACCCGCAAGCCAGAGCGCGATCAGAGCCACGACCGTGCCCGCCACGCCGTCCACGAGATGGTGGCCGCCGTCGATGGGCGTCGACAGGATGACGCCGAAATTGAGCGCGATGAGCGGCCAGAAGAAACGCGGCATGCCGCGAAAGGCGAGCGCGATCAAGACCGACATCGAGACGTGATAAGAGGGAAAGGCGATGAGGCCCTTGGCGTCCTGGAGCGAGAGCGTGTGGATCGCAAGCGACCGCATGCGGAAGAACTCGTCCTTGTAGGCCATGTCGACCACGGGTTGGTTGACCATGTAGAAGGCGGGATCGGGCTTGAAGAAGGCAAGCGCGCCCGCGCTCGGCAGCAGGGCCGAAATGCCGATGCAGATGAGCGCGGCGATCATGATGGCGAGCACGAATTCGCGCCCCCGCGCGCTCCGGCCGAGGATCGGCAGCGAGACGGTGGCGAGTGCCACCTGCGGCAAGGTCGACGCGTAAAGCACCGAGGAGAGATCCCCAAGCCAGGGCCGCGCATTGACGAAGGCGACGTAGTGTTTCCAATCGAAGCCCATGAGCCTGTCCGCGGCGACGAGCGCGCCGTCGATGAGCGGCCGGTCGAAGCTGGTGGCGAGATAGCTCAGCATGGCCGCCGCCGCCGAGAAGAAGAGCATGTGGCCCGTCTCGCGCAGGAGGTGGGAGATCGCCGGGTCGGGGCGCTTGACCGCATAGAACCAGCCGAGCGCCATCAAGGCGGGCCACAGGAGCATGAGCTTCGACCCGCTTGTCCAGTCGAAGCCGAGGCCGAGCGCGGCAATGCCCGCGACATCCGCCGCCAGCACGGCCACGCACATCCCGATCTTGAGCCGGTCTTCCCTGTCCATCCGCGCCTCGTTGACGCAGGCCACGGTAAGACGGCGGCGTGAAGCCGGGGTAAATCCGGGACAGAGCTTTCGCCGTTGCGTGGGGCTCTGGACCCCCGCCTTCGCGGGGGTGACATCCCTGAGTTTTGTGCAAGGTCGCTGCACCAAACAAATGCATGTCATGCCCGAGCTTGCCTCGGGCCTTCGCCCGCCGAAGCGCTGGTGCGCTAAGCTCTAAGCGAAGTAGCTTCGGCCCGCGCAGGCGGGCATCCAGGGGCCACAAACTTGGGCATGTGCTCATGCGAGACTTGAGATGAGCCGCTGCATCACGAGCCGCCATGGTTGACGAGCGTCCCACTTTGAGCGGGCGCGTGAAGCGCGTGGCGCGCGTTTCGGCGGGCGTGGGCGGGCTTGCCATGCGTTACGCGGGCAAGCGCGTGATGGGGCGCGAGTCCTCGGATGCGGACGATGCGCGCGCGCTGAAGGCGGCGCTCGGCAGTCTCAAGGGCCCGCTGATGAAGGTGGCGCAGATGCTCGCCACCATTCCGGAAGCCTTGCCGGAGGAATACGCGCGAGAGCTGTTGGAGCTCCAGCAGCGCGCGCCGCCCATGGGCTTTCCCTTCGTGCGCCGGCGCATGGCGGCCGAGCTCGGCGCCGATTGGCAGAAGCATTTCGCGACATTCGAGCGCGAGGCGGCGGCCGCGGCCTCGCTCGGCCAGGTCCACCGCGCGCAAGACAAGCGCGGGCGCGCTCTTGCCCTGAAGCTTCAATATCCCGACATGGCGAGCGCGGTCGAAGCCGATATCGGCCAGCTTGCGCTCGTTCTCTCGATCTACAAGCGCCTTTCGCCCGCCATCGATCCGTCCGAGATCGCGGCCGAGATCGGAGCGCGCCTGCGCGAGGAGATCGATTATGCGCGGGAAGCGCGTCACATCGCGCTTTACGCCGAGATGCTCGCGGACGAGCCGCGCGTGACCGTGCCCAAGGTGGTGCCGCAGCTCTCGACCCCGCGGCTTCTCGCCATGACCTGGCTCGAGGGCACGCCGCTCCTCTCTCTCTGCGAGGCGCCGCAAGAGGCGCGCAACAAGCTCGCCCTAGCGCTGTTCCGCGCCTGGTGGCGGCCCTTCGCGCGCTACGGCGTCATCCACGGCGATCCCCATCCCGGCAATTATTCGGCGCGCGCCGATCGCGGCATCAATCTGCTCGACTTCGGCTGCATCCGCATCTTCACGCCGGACTTCGTCGAGGGCGTGGTCGACCTCTATCACGCGCTCGACCGCGGGGATCGCAAGCTCGCAGCGTCCGCCTATGAGCGCTGGGGCTTCCAAAAGCTCGACAACGCGCTCATCGAGGCGCTCAACATCTGGGCGCGCTTCATCTATGCGCCGCTGCTCGACGACCGAATCCGCACCATCGCCGACGGCGTGCGCCCTTCGGAATACGGGCGGCGCGAGCTCGTCGAGGTGCATCGGCGGCTTAAGGCCCTTGGCCCCGTGAAGCCGCCCCGGGAGTTCGTGTTCATGGACCGCGCGGCGCTGGGCTTGGGCGCCGTCTTTGTCCATCTCAAGGCTGAGCTCAATTTCAGGCGCCTGTTCGTCGAGGCGATCGAGAGCTTTTCCACCGACGCGCTCGCCAAGCGCCAGGCGGCGGCGCTTGCCAAGGCGGGGCTATCCTGAAGAGCCCGCCTGCGGCGACCGGACGTCTTGCGAGCCGGGAGCTTTTGCGATAGTTCGGCCCATTCTGGGGAGGGCAGTGATCCGATGGCGACCGCGGCCGGACAAAGCACGGACCCGTTCTATCAAGCCAAGCGCAAGACTTGGCAGGGCTTCAAGCGCCTTGTCCTGACGAGCATCGTGATCATCGCGCTCATTTTGCTCTTCATGGCGATTTTCCTGGTCTGACAATCGCTTTTTTCGGCCCGTCGATCCGTGTCCTGAGGATATCGCAAGGGTCCAGGCATACTTAGAATCCGGGCGCGTGGCGCGATTCGGCAAGCCCATCTTTGCGCGTCGCTCAAGGAGCAGTGCGGCATGAAGCTCGCCGTGGTGAAGGAGCGGCGCCCGGGAGAGACCCGGGTCGCGGCGACGCCCGAGAGCGTGAAGAAGCTGAAGGCCTTGGGACTCGAAATCGCGGTCGAGAAAGGCGCGGGCGCAACCGCCTATTTCGCCGACGACGCCTATCGCGACGCGGGTGCCGTGCTCGCGGCGAGCGAGTCGGACGCGCTCAAGGACGCCGAGCTTGTCTTCAAAGTTTTGCGACCGCTGCCCGAGGAGCTTTCGCTCATCCGGCGCGGAGCGATGCTCGTCGGCATGCTCGCCCCCTTCGACGACCGGGGAAGCGTGCAGGCTTATGCCGAGCGCGGCATCGACGCCTTCGCCATGGAGCTCATGCCGCGCATTTCGCGCGCGCAGAGCATGGATGTTCTGTCGTCCCAATCCAATCTCGCGGGCTACAAGGCCGTCATCCTGGCGGCCGATCTCTTCGAGCGCGCCTTTCCCCAGATGATGACGGCCGCGGGCACGATCGCGCCCGCGCGCGTCTTCGTCATGGGCGTGGGCGTGGCGGGCCTGCAGGCGATCGCGACCGCCCGGCGGCTCGGCGCGCGCGTGTCGGCCACCGACGTGCGGCTTGCCACGAAGGAGCAGGTTGAGTCGCTCGGCGCCGCCTTCGTCATGGTCGAGGACGAGGAATCGAAGACAAGCCGAGACCGCGGGCGGCTATGCCAAGGAGATGAGCGACGCCTACAAGAAGAAGCAGGCGAGGCTCATCGCCGAGACCATCGCCAAGCAGGACATCGTCATCACCACGGCGCTCATTCCCGGGCGTCCGGCGCCGCGCCTCATCAGCGAAGAGATGGTGCGCAGCATGCGCCCCGGCTCGATCATCGTCGATCTCGCGGCGGAGCAGGGCGGCAATTGCGCGCTCGCCAAGCCCGGCGAGATCGTCGCCGTGAACGGCGTCCGGATCGTGGGCATTCTCAATCTGGCGGGAACGCTGCCGGTCGACGCCTCGGCGCTTTATGCGCGCAATCTTCTCCATTTCATCACGCCCTTGATCGACAAGGAGACGAAAACGCTCAAGCTCGATTGGAACGACGAGATCGTCACAGGCACGGCGCTCACGCGCGACGGCGCCATCGTGCATCCGGCGCTGAAAGGGTGAGCGCGAATGAATAGGTCACCCCCCTCCCTATCCCTCCCCCTCAAGGGGGGAGGGAATCGTCGTTGGTATTTCCTTTCTTCACCTCCCCCCTTGAGGGGGAGGTCGATGCGGCGAGCGAAAGCGAGCCGCGTCGGGAGGGGGGTGCGTGTGTAACAACGTCCCCATCGGAGGCTAGCGATGGAAGCCATCGATCCTTTCATCTTCAGGCTGTCGATCTTCGTGCTCGCGATCTTCGTCGGCTATTACGTCGTGTGGAGCGTGACGCCTTCGCTGCACACGCCCTTGATGTCGGTCACGAACGCCATCTCCTCGGTCATCATCGTGGGCGCGCTGATCGCGGTGTCGGTGAACGCGGCGGACATGGCCGACGCGCGGTCGGGTTGGATTTCCAAGGGCTTGGGCTTCGTCGCCGTGATCTTGGCCTCCGTCAACATCTTCGGCGGCTTTCTCGTCACCCAGCGCATGCTCGCCATGTACAGGAAGAAGGGCAACAAGTGATGGCGGGCGAGACTGTCATCAAGCGGGCGGGGCGGGGCAGCGCCGCATGACCGCCGCCGATCTTTCAGCGCTGCTTTATCTCGTTGCGGGCGTGCTGTTCATTCTCGCGCTGCGCGGGCTGTCGAGCCCCGTAACCTCGCGGCGCGGCAATGGCTACGGCATGCTCGGCATGGCGCTCGCCATCGCGCACCACCTTGTGGGCCGTGAAGATCGACACGAGCCACACTTGGATGATGATCGCGGCCGGCGTTGGCATCGGCGGCGGCATCGGCGCGCTCATCGCGCGGCGCATCGCCATGACGGCGATGCCGCAGCTGGTCGCGGCCTTCCATAGCTTGGTCGGTCTTGGCCGCGGTGCTGGTCGCGGCCGCGGCGCTCTACAGCCCCGAGGCCTATCACATCGTCGACGCCGCGACCGGCGACATCAAATCCGGCAGCCTGATCGAGATGTCGCTCGGCGTCGCCATCGGCGCCGTCACCTTCTCGGGCTCGATCATCGCCTTCCTCAAGCTGCAGGCGCTCATGTCCGGCGCGCCCATTCTCTTGCCCGGGCGGCATTTCTTCAACCTGCTCCTGCTCGGCATGATCGTGGCGCTCATCGTGATGTTTTCCGGGAGCGGGAGTCACGCCTACTTCTGGGGGCTCACCGCGCTTGCCTTCACCGTCGGCGTCACGCTCATCATCCCGATCGGCGGCGCGGACATGCCGGTCGTCATCTCCATGCTCAATTCCTATTCGGGCTGGGCCGCCGCCGGCATCGGCTTCACGCTCGAGAACACCGCGCTCGTCATCACGGGCGCGCTCGTGGGCTCCTCGGGCGCCATCCTCTCCTACATCATGTGCAAGGGCATGAACCGCTCATTCCTGAGCGTGATCATGGGCGGCTTCGGCGGCGAGATCGCGGCCAAGGGCGCGGTGGAGAAAAGGCCCGTGAAGCAAGGCTCGGCGGAGGACGCCGCCTTCATCTTGAAGAACGCGAGCTTGGTCATCATCGTGCCGGGCTACGGCATGGCCGTAGCCCAAGCGCAGCATGCGCTGCGCGAGATGGCCGACAAGCTCAAGGCCGAGGGCGTGAAAGTCTCCTACGCCATCCATCCGGTGGCAGGGCGCATGCCGGGGCACATGAATGTGCTGCTCGCGGAAGCCAACGTGCCTTACGACGAGGTCTTCGAGCTCGAGGACATCAACAGCGCCTTCCCCCAGGCCGACGTCGCCTTCGTCATCGGCGCGAACGACGTGACGAATCCCGCGGCCAAGACCGACAAGACGAGCCCCATCTACGGCATGCCCGTACTGGACGTGGAGAAGGCCAAGACCGTGCTCTTCGTCAAGCGGGGCATGGGCACTGGCTATGCCGGCGTCGAGAACGAGCTCTTCTTCCGCAACAACACCATGATGCTCTTCGGCGACGCCAAGAAGATGACCGAAGAGATCGTCAAGGCGCTGTGAGGCGCCTTAGATCTTGCCCTTCTCGGCGATCTCGCCCAGCCGGTCGTTGATGGAAAACATCACGATCCAGACCTCGCAGATCACGCGCCAGATGAGCACGCCCGCCACGCCGCCGATCACGGCCATGATGAGGCGGCCGATAAAGCCGATCGCGCCGCCGCCCGAGAAGAGCGTGCCGACGACCGACAGGCCGATCAAGACGAGCCCGATCCAGTAGACGAAGCGGATCAGCTGCGGCGCCACGAATTTCTCGAAATCGAAAAGGTCGGAAAGTGACATAGACGTTTCCTCCACGGCTCCACCCAGAATCGAATCGCGACAAGCCGCAAGCTTAGGAAGCGTCCCGGGTCCCCACAACGCCGGCCCGCGGCCGCCAGCCGCCGTAGCGGCCGGAAAGCACCTCCGGCACGATCTCGGGCGCGCGCGCGATGACGGCGAGATAGGCCCGCCCGCAGGCATCGGGTGCGCGGCGCGCCTGCTCCCAATCGCGCAAGGTGCCTACGGGTATGCCGTAGCGCCGCGCGAAGTCGTCTTGCGAGAGCTTGAGGCGCTGGCGGAGCCTTTCACGCGCGCGCAGCGGTGCCGGCTCCGGATTGTTCGTCGTTCTCGGGCCGCCGCGGGCCGGGCGGGGGCGCGGCGCTTGCGGCGGGGCGGGCGCGCCTTCGCCGTCCAGGATGTCGCGCGCGAGCCCGCGCATCTCCTCGTCAAGGGCTCGCCCAGATCGCGCACCATCACATTGCGCAAGGTGAAGGAGAGGAAATAGCACGCGGCCGTCGATCTCGGCGAAAACGCGGCAGCGCGTCCTCGCGCGCGTCGTGGCCCGGCTCAACCGCGCTAAGCGCCGCGGATCGGCAGCGCGCGGGCGATGAGTTCCAGGCGCCGCGCGGCGTCTGCGCGGCGCCTGTCTCGTGTCGGTCTTCAGGTCTGTGGAATCCTACGGCAGCGCCGTAGCCGCGCGAACGCGCGGGGGACGGTGCCTCTTCGGAAATGAAAAGGCCGCCTCGCGGGCGGCCTTGCGGTGCAGGTGTGCGGGAGCCTAGCGGCCGCCGGTCGGGGCGGGCTTGGGCTTTCCGGGCAGAAGCCCTTCGCGCTGGGCGCGCTTGCGGGCCAGCTTGCGCGCGCGGCGCACGGCTTCGGCGCGCTCGCGGGCGCGCTTCTCGGAGGGCTTTTCGTAATGGGAACGGAGCTTCATTTCGCGGAAGATGCCCTCGCGCTGCATCTTCTTCTTCAGCGCCTTGAGGGCCTGGTCGACATTGTTGTCGCGGACGACGATCTGCAAGCGTTCACCTCTCTTCGATGGAAAAATAACCGCCACCCGAACCCGGGTGACGGCCATGATGACGGATTCTATAGCACGGAGCGACTCGCTGGTCAAGGGGGTAGTGGGGCAGTGTAATGTCCTAATTAAGGGTGCAATGTCCTAGTTGGGCCTGCCGGGCAAACTACGAAGCAATGAACCGACGTAAGAAATGATCCTCTTCCTCGCGTGATTTGCAGTGATAGGTTTCGCTTATCATTTGGCGCAGCGTCTCCCCGTTTGGCCCTGTGCGCTCCTCTCCTGCCGTCAAATCAACAGCCTCCAACTCTGCTTTTGTGAAGCCATCCTTCGGCATCGGATTAACGGTCCATATTTCGGCAAGGCTCGCCCGACTGCCACCCGAAAATTTAATGTCATTGAGCATCTCACTCAGCCTTTTGGCACCAGCTCCATACAACAAGGCGAGTGCCAATTGCTGATCAACCCGAACGTCTAAGAGCGGTGCACGATGATAAAATGTCACGTCGCATGGATTTCCGAATGTGGACAACTGCACCAGCATATAACCTAGGGCACTTTCGCGCGAACCATAGAACTCTTCTAGCTTTTTGATAGCTTCTTTGGCATCCATAATTACCTCCTAGTCGTTATTTTGGCCGTGGTGACCGATGCGCCATCGCAAGACGCGCCTCGATTTCTCGGTAGTGGGTCAGTTTGAATATTGCCGCACGCTCACGTGTGGTTGATTGGCGAGCCTATAATTTTCTGGAGGGCGAGTGTTTCGGGTGGTTCAGTGTGCTCTCGAATATAGGCCAGAAGTTCAGCCGATGCCGTGAACCATTCCGCAGCTATGGTATTGGCGGCAAAGCGTTGTAGCTTCGCGAACCTGTGGTGCAGTTCACGTTCAAGCACCTCGGCCAAGCGCGTTGGAAATTCGCCCTCTGTGAAGCGGATCAGGCCGAGCAATTCGACGGTCTCGTGGTTTGACGTCTGTATTTGCCTAAAACGGCGAAGGACAGCCTGTTTGAGGCTCATGTTTTTGGTGACCGCCGTCACTCCAATCTTGACAGCTACGGGCGGCGTACCTGCGCCAAAGAAATAGACGACCGCGGGACATTCCCACCACTCAGCTTGAATAGCGCTGTCGGTAGTGAGCTTCGGTGGTTTCATAAAGCCCCTGAGGGTTCGTTTCAGCCGTGCTCTTTGTAGGCGCCGCGCGGTGCCAGCTTCTGCTCGCGAAATTCAACCTCGCCCGTCGCGATATCGACGATGCGCTTGGCGAGGATATTGGCGTCACGGGGGCGTTTGGGGCGCTTAGCAGTCATTCGGATTTCAAATCAGAAGGATTGGGTTTGCGGCAGCGATACGGTAATCCGAAACCGAGCGCTTGTGCCGCGATTCTTGCCTCGTCAGGAGCAGTGCATTCGGTGATTTCTCCAGTCCACCGGTCAAGTCGATAGGCTCCTCCGGGAAATGCAGCCAATTCCCAGCGAAAAATGAACAAGATAGCGATGCTGACGGTGAGCCCAGCGAGGAGTATCGCGACCGAATTGCTCATCCGATCAATTTGGCATGTCGCAGGACAAGCAACAAGGCGCTGGATTTACGGATCTCGTACACCAGCGCTCAAACTGATCACTACCGTCCATAGGGTAGTGGGTCAGTTTGCCCGCGCAGACGATCGCTTCTACGGGTCGCCGGCCAACCATCCAAGTGACAACACCTTCCGCAATCGCTCGTGCGGAATGTTTGCGGTGCGCGGAATCATGCCAGCGGCCTGGCGCCGGTGGCGGCCTGGACGATGAAGCTCGCGTTGAATGTGCCCGCCGCATTGAGCGCTTCGATATCGCTCAGGAACGCCTTGGCCTGCCGCTCCTCGATATAGCCGGCCTGAATGAACATCGGTGTTTGACTGAAGATGAAGCTGCGCCAAAACGCAGGCTCATCCAAACTCGTCGTATGAGCGAGGAAGGCGCGCGTGCGGACATTCTCAAGGCCCGCGGCATGGAAATGCCGAGCCAAATTGACCGCCACGGAATAATCATAGACGACCTTCGGGAACACCGCATTGAAGGCGGCAAGCGCTGCCTGGTCCGTAGCGCTGATTGCGAAATATGGAAGCCACTCAAGCGCACCAACACGTCCGCCGGGCTTTGTCACTCTGGCCATCTCGCGCAGCGCCGCAGGCGCAGGACCCGCGTGGATCAAGACCTTGTCGCTGAACGCAGCATCAAATTCGCCGTCCTTGCCGGGCAGCGCACGGATGTCTCCGACCTCATAAGTCGCGTTGGCGAGCCCGTGTTGCTTGCTTCGCTTCTGGGCGGTTTCGATGAACGCCTTGGTCGGATCGATTCCCACAATCCGTCCTCGCGGTCCTACAAGGGCGTGGAGGTCGGCATGAGAGCTGCCATTGCCGCATCCGGCTTCCAAAACCGAACCGCCCGGCGGAACACCGAGATCGCCCAGCAGCCACTGCCGCGCGTCCCGGAATGCGGCCAGCGTTGCCATGGCGTCAAGGAGGTGCCCGAGACCAGCGACCGGCTCAGGCGGCATTTCATTCAAACCGCCGAAAAAATCAGCGCCCCATTCTTCCGCGCCGTGCTTCGTCTGTGGTTGTGTCATGGCCCCTTTTCCATTCCAGAGTTCGTTATGCCCTCTATGTCACCGCGCTAGGCTTCTTGTTTCGAATTGCCGGGCGTGGTGGTCAGCGACCAAATGAGCGCGGCGATCCAGCCGATGCCGGTCCAGCCGAGCAGCAGGTTCAAAGCGAAAATTGCCAGGCTGTTATGGTGGTGGCGGGCGAGCGCGATGATGGTCGGCGCGAAGCCCACGGCCAGCATGAACGGCAAGGCGAAAACGTGCCAAGCCGAGAACCAGGCCATGCCCGAGTCCATGCCGAAATCCATTCAAGTCTCCCCTTGCTCTTTGTACGGTCGCTCACGCCACCGTAAGTGCGCGCCGGACGGCCTCAGGCTCGCGTTCGATAACCTTGAGAAGGACGCGCGCGGAGCGCTCCGGCGTGCGGCGGCCCATCTCCCATTCTTTCACGGCATCGACCGAAAAGCCGAAGCGCGAGGCAAATTCGTTGCGCGTAAGGCCGAACTTCGCCCGGATCGCGCGCACATTGATGCGTTCGGGGACATGGACGACGAAGCCTTCGCCGCCCCGGCCTTGCGCAAAGGCGCGGGCCGCGCGCACGCTCGACAAAATCCGTTTACCTGCCTTTGACACGACGTCCAGCTCCTTCGCGATAATCTCGGGCGAGTCCTGCCAACTCCTTGCGCAGATCGTTGATCTCCGCCCTAGTTAGATTGGTGCGTTCACCTTTCGAAAACACATTGAGCAGGAACACCGGGAGATCATCGCCGCCAAAATAGGTGATCACCCGATAACCACCGCTCCTACCTTTACCGCGTCCGGCGAATTCTAACTTTCCGGGCACCGCCCGAGCCGACGATCAGATCGCCTGCGCTCGGATTGGCAGCGAGAAAATCGACGACGGCGTATCGCTCCTCGTCACTCATCCCTGCGGACTTTGCGTCCCCGATGTAGTGCGCGGTTTCGACGACCGTCTGCAAACTATATAGTGGCATTGCCACCCTTCTGTCAAGTGCGTCAAACCGGACTGTAGCGGCTCATCGGCAATCGACGCATGCTCTTTACCGTTGGGGCTCGCAACGCCTATATCTCCGCCATGGCAATTCTGAAAATCGCGCGCATGGGCCATCCCGTGCTCCGAGAGAAGGCGAGGCCGGTGGCCGATCCCGCGAGCGAGGCCGTTCGCCGGCTCATCGCCGACATGATCGAGACCATGCGCGATGCGGACGGCGCGGGGCTCGCCGCACCCCAGGTGCATGTCGGCGCGCGGCTCGTCATCTTCCAGGCGCCGCCGGAGCGCGCGCCGGCCGAGCTCGGGCCGGAGGAGGCGTTCGATCACATGGCACCTCTCACCGTGCTCATCAATCCGGAGATCAAAGTGCTCGACGCGGCGCAAGAATACGGCTGGGAAGGCTGCCTTTCGGTGCCGGGCCTGCGCGGGCTCGTGCCGCGCGCGGCCCATATCGGCTATCGGGGCGTGGGCCTCGACGGCAAGACGATCGAGCGCGAGGCGCGCGGCTTTCATGCGCGCGTCGTGCTGCATGAATGCGATCATCTGGACGGCATTCTCTATCCCCAGCGCATGACCGATCTCTCCGATCTCATCTTCGAGTCCGAATGGCGCCACAGGCTCGTCGACGCGGAAGGCGAATGATGAGCCGCGCGCTCGCGAAGAAAGCCGACACGCACGAGGCGACGCGCGCCGCGATCCTCGAGAAGGCGCTCGCGCGCGCGGCCGGGGAAGGCTGGACGGACGTCATGCTCGCGCACGCGGCCAAGGCGGCGCGCCTCTCGCCCGCGCTGGCGCGCATCGCTTTCCCGAAGGGTGCGGCCGATCTCGTCGCTTTTTATTCGGAGACGCTCGACCGCGCGATGGTGGAGCGCCTCGCTTCGGTCGATCCCGCGAAGCTGAAAATCCGTGAGCGCGTGAAGGCCGCGATCCGCGCGCGCATCGAAGCGGTGGAGCCGCACAAGGACGCAGGCCGCCGGGCGGGCGCGCTGCTCGCGCTGCCGCATTTGGCGCCGCTCGCGCTCGCGCTTTCCTATCGCACGGCCGATCGCATCTGGCGCTGGGTGGGGGACGGCTCGACGGACTTCAATTTCTATACGAAGCGCGCGCTGTGCGCCGGCGTCTATCTCGCGACGCTCGTGCACTGGTTCCGCGACAGCTCGCCCGGGCACGGCGACAGCTGGCGCTTTCTCGACCGGCGCATCGGCGACGTCATGACCATCGAGCGCGCCAAGGCCGAATTCGCCAAAGTCGCGCGCACGGCGCCCTCGCCCTGGCGCATTCTCGCAAGCTTGCGCTATCCCGAGCGCGGCGCGCAGAAGCGCTGAGGGCCGCTGGAAGCTCTTCCCGATCCGCCATACTCTCGCGCCTCAGGGTTTCTGAGCGAATCGCTGGGGCGGGGCCAAGACTTTGCTCAACACGAATGAAGTAAGGGCGCGCGCTGCCAAATTTGCGGAGGAATGGAAGAACGCCCACTACGAGAAGGGCGAAACACAGTCCTTTTACAACGACTTCTTCAATGTCTTCGGTGTCAAGCGCCGCCAGGTCGCTACCTTTGAAGAGCCGATCAAGCGGCTCGGCGACAAGTATGGGTTTCTCGACCTTTTCTGGAAGGGCGTGCTCCTCGTCGAGCAAAAGAGCGCCGGACGCAGCCTGGTCAAGGCAAAGGAGCAGGCGCTCGACTACTTCCCCCGCCTCAAGCCCGAAGAATTGCCGCGCTATGTCCTGGTCAGCGATTTCCAGACATTCGAGCTGTACGACCTCGACGATGGAAGCGAGGTCAAGTTTCGCCTTACCGAGCTTCCCAAGCACGTCGAGGCGTTCAACTTCATTCGCGGCATCGAGAAGCGAACGTTCCGGGATCAGGATCCGGTCAATATCCGGGCGTCGGAGCTCATGGGCAAGCTCCATGACGCTCTCAAGGAAGCGGGATATGCCGGGCACGACCTTGAGCAATTTCTGGTGCGGCTCGTCTTTTGCCTCTTCGCCGACGACACAGGCATCTTCGATCCCCGCGACATTTTTCTCGATCTCTTAGAGAGGCGCACGAAGGAGGACGGAAGCGACACGGGCCTCTGGCTCATGCAGCTATTCGAGGTGCTGAATACGCCCGAGGACAAGCGGCAGAAGACGCTGGACGAGGATTTAGCCCGCTTTCCCTTCGTGAACGGCGACCTTTTCGCCGAACGGCTCCCGGTGCCGAGCTTCAATTCGCAAATGCGGCAGAGGCTGCTCGACGCTTGCATCTTCAAATGGGACGCGATTTCGCCCGCCATCTTCGGATCATTGTTTCAATCCGTGATGACCAGCGAGCGTCGGCGGCGCCTTGGCGCCCATTACACGACCGAGAAAAACATACTCAAGCTCGTTCAGCCGCTCTTTCTCGACAAGCTGCGCCAGGAATTCGAGGAGATGAAGGCGCGCAAGGGAACCGACCGCCAAAAGAAACTGCTCGCGTTTCACGACAAGCTTGCCGGGCTCCGGTTCTTCGACCCGGCTTGCGGCTGCGGCAACTTCCTCATCATCACTTATCGCGAGCTGCGGCGGATGGAGATTGCGCTGCTCAAGGAAATTCACGGCACAAGGCAGCTCGAGCTCGATGTGGCCAAGCTCTCCAAGCTCGACGTCAATCAGTTCTACGGCATCGAGATCGAGGAGTTCCCGGCGCGCATCGCCGAGGTCGCGTTGTGGATGATGGACCACATCATGAACAACGAGCTGTCGCTCGCCTTCGGCAAGTCCTATGCGCGTATTCCTTTGCGCGCCTCGCCGTCCATCAAGCCTACCGACGCCTTGGAGCTGGATTGGGCGAGTGTGCTTCGACCTGAACAGTGCTCTTATGTGCTCGGCAATCCTCCCTTCGGCGGCGCCAAAGTCCAGACGGATGCCCAGCGCGCCCAAGTGCGCCGGATCGCAAACTTGGGAGGCAGCGGCGGCACGCTCGACTATGTCGCCGCCTGGTTCATCAAGGCCGCGGCCTATGTTCAGGGTCAAGATGTTATTGCGGACATCGCTTTCGTCGCGACCAATTCCATTACTCAAGGCGAGCAGGTGGCGCAGCTTTGGCCCCTTCTCTTTCGGGAGGGGCTCGAAATCAGCTTCGCCCACCGCACCTTTGCCTGGGGCAGCGATGCGCGCGGCAAGGCGCACGTTCACGTGGTAATCATCGGGTTGAGCAAGCGCTATCTCGTGCCGATCGAAAGGCGCCTGTTCAGCTACGACGATATCGATGGCGACCCGACCGAGAGCCGTCACAAGGCATTGTCGCCATACCTCATCGATTTAAGTGGGCTCAATAATCCGCATCTTGTCATTGATGAACGCAGTGATCCGGTAGCAGACGTTCCCAGGCTCATAAGCGGCACCCAACCGATCGATGACGGTAACTACATATTTGATGCGGACCAACGCGCAACGTTCCTTGCAATGCAGCCCGAAGCCGAGCGTTTTCTGCGTCCGCTTGTAGGCTCGGAGGAATACATCAACGGCCAAGAGCGCTGGATCTTGAGCCTGCAAGATGCCTCACCGGCAGCGCTCCGGGCGATGCCGCATGTGATTGAGCGTATGCGTGCGGTGCGAGAATTTCGCTCGAAGAGCAAGCGCAAGAGTACTCTTGCGATCGCCGATCAACCTGCACGATTTAATGTTGAAGTCATTCCTGAGCGCCCGTTTCTTGTCATACCGAAGGTCAGCTCTGAACGCCGGGAATATGTGCCGATTGGTTGGCTGTCGCCTCCTACCATACCGAGCGACCTTGTGTTCGTCCTCCAAGACGCCGACCTCTGGCACTTCGGCATTTTGACCTCGCGCATACATATGGCATGGCTGCGAAACGTCGGCGGACGCCTGAAGAATGATTTTCGCTATTCAATCGGCATCGTCTACAACAACTTTCCCTGGCCTGAAGCGAGCGAGGCGCAGCGCGCGAAAATTCGGTCGCTCGCTCAAGCTGTGCTCGACGCGAGGGCGATGTTTCCGGGCGCCACGCTCGCCGATCTCTACGACGCGGATACCATGAAGCCCGAGCTGCGCAAGGCGCATCGCGACTTGGATCGCGCTGTCGACAATCTCTACAAGCAAGGCGGCTTTGCCAGCGACCGCGAGCGCGTGGAGCATCTCTTCCGGCTGTATGAAAGAGCGGTAGCGCCGCTCCAGGCATTTGGCACAACAAAGAAGCGGAAAAAGAAGGCCAAGACCGCCTAGCGCTCAGAGCTTTTCGAGCGCGTCGTCGCCCGGGCGCGCGCCCAGCGGATAGAGCCGCGTGACGTGGCCCATCTTGCGGCCCGGGCGGATCTCGCGCTTGCCGTAGAGATGGAGCGCCGTGTTGGGCTCGGCGGCATGCGGCGCCCAGGCGTTCACCTCGTCTCCGATGAGATTGTCCATCACGGCGTCCGCGTGGCGTGCGGTGGAGCCGAGCGGCCAGCCCGCGATGGCGCGGATGTGCTGCTCGAACTGACTCACCGCGCAGGCGTCGAGCGTCCAGTGACCGGAATTGTGCACGCGCGGCGCGAGCTCGTTGAACAAAAGCCGCGGCGCGCCGCGACGCTCCGGCACGAGAAAAATCTCGACCGCGAGCACGCCGACATAATCCAGCGCATCGGCGATCTTCGCCGCCATGGCGCGTGCGCGCTCTTCGGTCGCGGCATCGAGCCCCGCGGGCACGATGCTGCGGCGGAGAATGCCGCCCGCATGAATGTTCCAGGCGGGATCGTAAGCGCGCGTCGCGCCGTCCGGGCCGCGGGCGAGCACGACCGAAATCTCGCGCGCGAACGGCACCTCTGCTTCGAGAATGGCGGGCGCGCCGGCGAGCTTCGTCCAAGCGGCGTGCGTATCGTGTGCCGCACCGATATGCGCCTGGCCCTTGCCGTCATAGCCGAGCTTGCGCGTCTTCAAGATGGCGGGCAAACCCACTTGCGCGATTGCATGGGCGAGCGCGGCTTCGCCGTCCACGGCCACAAAGCGCGCCGCCTCGAGGCCCAAGCTCGTCACGAATTCCTTTTCCGCGACGCGGTCCTGCCCGATGGCAAGCGCCTGCGCGGCGGGAAAGTTCGCGACTTGGCGCGCAAGCGTCTCGGTCGTGTGCGCCGGCATGTTCTCGAACACGACGGTCGCGACCGCGACGGACTCCGCAAAACAGGCGAGCGCTTTCTCGTCGTCATACGGCGCCACCATGACGGTTGTCGCGACCTCGGTGGCGGGCCCGTCGGGCTCGGGGCAATAGACGTGCGTGCGGAAGCCGAGGCGCGCGGCTGCGAGCGCGAGCATCCGCCCGAGCTGTCCGCCGCCGAGAATGCCGATGGTGGAGCCCGGCGCGAGCGGAGAAGTGGACCCCCTGCCATCCTCCCCCTTCCAGGGGGAGGAGCTGCTCTTTTGTTTCCCTCCCCCTGAAAGGGGGAGGCCAAGGGTGGGGGTCCCGCCCTTAGGCTTTGACATCGTCGGTGGGGTGCTCGGGCACGGCGTCGGTTTGCTCGGCGCGCCACGCCTCGAGGCGCATCGCCAGCGCTTCGTCCGAGAGCGACAACACGGCGGCGGCGAGCAGCGCCGCGTTGACCGCGCCCGCCCGCCCGATGCCGAGCGTGCCCACCGGTACGCCGGCGGGCATCTGGACCATGGACAGCAAGCTGTCGAGCCCGCCCAGCGCCTCGTTTGTCATGGGTACGCCGAAGACGGGCAAGGGCGTCAACGCCGCCGTGACGCCGGGCAGATGTGCCGCGCCGCCCGCGCCCGCGATGATGACTTTCAGGCCGCGCGCCTTCGCCCCCTTGGCATAGGCTTGGTGGCGCTCGGGCGTGCGATGGGCCGAGACGATGCGCGCCTCATAGGCGATACCGAGGGCTTTGAGCGTGTCGGCCGCATGCTTCATGGTGGGCCAGTCGGAGCGGCTGCCCATGATGATGCCCACTTTGGGTTTTGTGGATCGGGATCGCGCGGCCATGGCTGCTCGCGCCACCTTGAGTTGAGGGCAAAGGCCGGCGCAGGAAGCGCCGGATTATAGGCGGCGGCGACCGGCGCACAAGCGTGGGAAGACGAAATTCAGGACGCGGGACTCATCGCCGCGAAAAAAGAAAAACCTCCCTCCCCCGGACAGGTGGGGCTTCCGGGTCGATACGGGGCGGGGGCGGGGCCGGCTTCAGGCCGGCTTAGCTCAGTGAACTTCGGTGCGGAGCCGCTCGATTGCCTCCTTCAGGCGGAGCTTTCGTCGCTTGAGCTCGGTGATCTTGAGGCTGTCGCTACCGGGGTGCGTGAGCTCTTCGCGGATTTCGTCTTCCAGGTGGCGGTGCTTCTCGATCAGCTCAGTGATGTGGGCCTCTAAGGCCATGGCGAATCTCCCTCATGAAGGGTTCCAGGCTATGGTAAATCCGCTTCGCCCCCGCTGTCAGCAGGGATGTTCATGCTGGGTTTAACCTCCATGAATCGGCTGCACCCATGAGCCCGCCACAACGCCTGGTCGTGGGCCTGTCGGGGGCCTCGGGCGCGGCCTATGGCGTGCGGCTTCTCGAGCGGCTCGCCGAGCTCAAGGTCGAGAGCCATCTCGTCATCAGCAAGGCCGCGGAAATGACCCTCGCCTACGAGACGCGGATGAAGCCCGCCGAGCTGCGGGCCATGGCCAGCCATGCCTATGCGCCGGGGGATGTCGGGGCGGCCATCGCCTCGGGCTCCTTCAAGACGCTGGGCATGGTCATCGCGCCGTGCTCGGTGCGCACCATGTCGGAAATCGCCACCGGGATGACCGCCTCGCTGCTCACCCGCGCGGCCGACGTCGCGCTGAAGGAGCGGCGGCTCCTTGTGCTCATGGTGCGCGAGACGCCGTTCCACGCCGGCCATCTCAGGACCATGCTGACGCTTGCCGAAATGGGCGCCGTCATCGCGCCGCCTTTGCCCGCGCTTTACGCCGCGCCGCAGTCGGTCGCCGATCTCATCGACCAGTCGGTGTGCCGGGTGCTCGACCTCTTCGGCCTCGACGTGCCGGGCCTCAAGCGCTGGGGCGAGGATATCGGCCCGGGCGCGCCCGGTTCCCGCGGCGACGGCTAAAGTCTGGCACGCCGGGACGGTCGCCGGCGGGCCTGAAAGCCAAGACAGAAGTCCCGGTTTTTGGTATGATTTTTTTGTTGCTTGCCGGCGCCAAGAGCTCCGGCTCGTCTGCGCTCGCCTTTGCGGTGCGGGCGCTGCGTCCATTGAAGCCGGAAAGGATCCTGATGCCGGATGTGGACGTCGAGGCGGTCACGCGCCGCCTTGCCGAGCTCAAGCAGGAACATCGCGATCTCGATCAGGCGATCGCCGCTCTCGTGGAGTCGGGGGCGGCCGATCAACTGCAAGTCCAAAGGCTTAAGAAGCGAAAGCTCAGGCTCAAGGATCAGATCCGCCAGATCGAGGACCTGCAACTGCCCAATATCATCGCCTGAGAAGAAGAAGCTGTAACGGCAGGGGCTTAGCCGTCGTTCTTCCTGTTACGCTTGTGCCGGAACATGGCGTGATCGGCGTGTGCCAGCGCCTCCGTCGGGTCCTCGCCCGGCTTGAAGCTATAGGTGCCGTAAGCGAGCGACAGCTTGATCGGCACCCCGTTCCAGCTGATCGACGCGTCTTCGATCAGGGTGGCCAGACTTTCGGCCTTGCGCTGCGTCACCTCGTCGTTCGCATTGGCGAGCACCACCCCGAATTCGTCGCCGCCGAGCCGGCCCACGGCGTCGGACTCGCGCACATTCGAGGAGATGAGCTGCGCCACATGCTTGAGCGCCTCGTCGCCCGCGCCATGGCCCAGCCGGTCGTTCACATCCTTGAAGTTGTTGAGATCGAAGTAGATGAGACTCGCGCTCATCTTGTAGCGGTCGGCGAAGGAGATGATGCGCGACAGCTCGCGCACGAAGGCGCGCCGGTTCAAGACCGGCACCAAGGGATCGAGATTGGCGAAGCGCTCGAGCTCGTCGAACCTTCGCTTGGAGTGGTCGAGCTCGCGCCGCAGCCGCTCGACCTCGCCCATCAGCGCCACGATGGCCGCGCGCACCTTGGGGGTGAGCTCGGCCTCGGGAATCCCCATCACGCTCAAGCTGTCGGGAATGGCCGGGGCGGGAGCGGCGGTCGCGCGCTCCTTGCCGGCGGCTCGCGCCGGGCCTTCCGCGCGGGCATGAGCCCCTGAGGCGCGCGAGATCGGCTTGCGGTCTTCGATCTTCATCGCTTCGTTCCCGCCGACGGCGTGCGTTCCCGCTCCAGGCGGCGCGCGGCGCACGCCGTGTGGCGGCCAACCATGACCGTGTTTGGTTAACCAAGCCTTGGATCGCGCCCGGGCGCCGCTGAAGCGCCTGACGGATTCCTAGCAGTTTTGAGCGCTCCGTGCACGATGGCGCGGCCGGCGCGGCCGGTGCGCGCGGACGCGCCGCCCTGTCAGTGCTCCTGCGCCGGCGGCCCGAAGACGCGCTCCGGATCGGGCTCGGGCTCGGGCTCGGGCTCGGGCTCGGGTTCTGCTTCTGGTTCCGGCGTCGGCTCGGGTTCCTGACGCTGAGCCACGGTTTCGCTCGCCGGCTTGAGCGCGCCAATCTTTTGCTTGCTCGCCTTGGCTTCCGCGCGGGCGACGCGGCGCGCGGCTTTCTGCACGGCGTTATCCAGCTCGATCTGCGAGGAGAGCCCCACCGTCACCGGATCCACCGGCTTGATGTTGGCCATGTTCCAATGCGTGCGCTCGCGGATGGCGTGGATCGTCTGCTTGGTGGTGCCCACGAGCTTTGCGATCTGCGCATCGGTGAGCTCGGGATGATTGCGCACGAGCCAAGCGATCGCGTTGGGCCGGTCCTGGCGGCGCGAGACGGGCGTGTAACGCGGCCCGCGGCGCGCGCGCGTCTCGACCAAGCTCTGCGAGACGTCCGCCATCTTGAGCCGGTAGCGTGGGTCGGCCTCGCCCTTCTCGATTTGGTCGCGCGTGATCTCGCCATGGGCGACGGGATCGCGGCCCTTGATGCCTTGGGCCACGTCGCCGTCGGCGATGCCTTTCACCTCGAGCGGATGAAGGCCGCAGAACTCGGCGATCTGATCGAAAGAGAGCGTGGTGCTCTCCACGAGCCACACGGCGGTTGCCTTGGGCATGAGCGGGCCGGTCATAGCGCCTCCGTGTTTGACTAATGGGTCAGCTTGCTGCCCCGCCCGTCGAGACGCCACCCTTCGCCGCGAGGGGGCACCTCAGGATGAGGACTTCGTCGGTTTTCTTCGGCCCGGGGAGCGCTCGACGGAGCGCGTCTCTCGGGGCGAGGAAAGCCACGCCGGGACACAACCTCGGCTTGGTGCGGCTTATATAGGAGCTTTTCGCCTCCTTGGAAACGCTCGCGTCATTCCTCTCGCGCGTGGCCCAGGAAGTCCGCGCCTGGCTTGCTCCGGCGCGGACCCACGGGCTACCGTTTTCGTGCTTGGCCGCTCTGCAAAGAAGGCACGCCGATGTTGAACAAGCCGATCGCGCCCGAGACCCGCATCGTCCGGCGCAACGCCGCCTCCGCCGCGATCCGGCGCCGCGCCGATCTCTGCGTCGTGGGCTCCGGCGCCTCGGGGATTTCCGCCGCCATCGAAGGCGCGCGGGCGGGGCTCGATGTCATTCTCGTCGATGGCCTGCCGGCGCTCGGCGGCCAGGCGGTCAATTCGATCATCGGCATGTTCTGCGGCCTGTTCGGCGGGCCCGGCGGCAAGCAGCTCACCCACGGCATTGCGGACGACATTCTCCACGATCTCGGCAAAGAGGACGCCGTCAAGGTCGTGCGCAACGCCTTCCAGCCGGTTGCGATGTACGACGAGGTGGCGCTCGGCCGCTGGGTCGAGAAGACCGTGCTCAAGGAGAAGATCACACCACTCGTGGGTGCGGTGTTGCGCGGCGTCAAGATGGAGGGGCGCCGCATCAAGGCGCTCGCGATCGCCAACCGCTATGGCGATGTCGAGATCGAGGCCGACGGGCTTCGTCGACGCCACGGGCGATGCCGCGCTCACCTGGCTTGCGGGGCTTTCCTGCCGCGAGCCGGACGGGCACCGCAATTACGGCACGCAGATCATGGTCATCGAGGGCTTCGATGACGCCAAGAAACCGTCCTGGGAAGAGATGGGCAAGCGCATCTGGGACAAGGGACAAAGCTACGGCATGGTGCGCCGCGACGGCTTCACCGCGTCATTCCCCGGCCGCAATGTCGCGGTCGTCAACATGACTCACATCGAGACGCCGCTCGAGCCTTTCGAGGCGTCGAAGAAGGGCATCGAGGGCAAGGACCAGGCGGACAAAACGATGGTCTTCCTCAAGACCGAGTTTCCAGAGGCTTTCGGCAATGCGCGCATCCGTGCCTATGGTCTACCCGGCATTCGTCAGACGCGCTGGATCGTCGGCGCGCATCAGCTCACGCATGACGAAGTCCGCCGCGGCCAAAAATTCGACGATGCGATCGCCCGTACCGCTTGGCCGATCGAGCAACACCACAATGCCGAGGGCTATGTGTGGGAGCCGTTTGCGGAGGATCATCTGCACTACGTGCCGCTCCGGAGCCTGACGCCGCCCGAGGCCGACAATCTCGTCGCCTGCGGGCGCTGCATCGACGGCGATGCGGCGGCCCTTTCGAGCGTGCGGGTGATGGGCCCTTGCATCGCCATGGGCGCGGCTGCGGCGCACGCGCTGGCGCTCGCGGGCTCCGGCAGCGTGCATCAGATCGATATTGGCGCCCTGCGCAAGCGGCTGGCGGCGAACTTGGACGGCTAGCGCGCGGCTATTCCTCGCGCGCGTGGCCCAGAAGGCCGGAGAAGCCCGCGATGACGATCGAGACGAGGATCCAGCCCATGGCGATCTCGAAATAGTAATAGGCCTTGGGCAGCTAGAGCAGATTCCCCTTAATCAAAGTCGTACCCGGCATGGGCGAAGAAGTTTGTGCATTCGTTGGAGTTGAACGTTGTGAGGGCGTGCGCTGCGGCCTCTTCGAGCGCATCGAAGGTTCGCGCGGCAGCTTTGCGTACATGCGCCTTGAGCTTGGCGAAGGCATTTTCGATCGGGTTGAAGTCGGGACTGTAGGGCGGCAGGTAGAGGAGCTCGGCGCCCTTGGCCTCGATCGCTTGCGTGACGCCGGCGACTTTGTGGGCCGACAGATTGTCCATGATGACGATGTCGCCGGGCCGCAGGATCGGTGCCAGCATCTGTTCGACCCAGGCGAGGAAGCATTCTCCATCCATTGGCCCGTCGAGAAGCAGCGGCGCGACGAAGCCGCAGAGCGTGAGGCCGCCGACGAAGGTGATCGTCTTCCAATGTCCGTGCGGGATCGCAGCGCGACAGCGTTCGCCCTTCGGCGCCCAGCCCCTCAGACGTGCCATCTTCGTCGAAAGGCCGCTTTCGTCGATGAAGATCAAGCGTTCGGGATCAAAGTCGGTCTGACCCTCGAACCACGCCTCGCGCGCCGCCTTCACATCGGTGCGCTCCTGCTCGCTGGCGTGAGCAGTCTTTTTTTGTGCGTCTGCTCGCACCGGTCGAGAAACTTCCAGACCGCCGTACGCACCACCGTCACGGCGCGCTCTTCCCGCAATCGCTCGACCATCTCGTCGAGCGTGGTGTCCGGTGCCTCTTTGATCACGCCGAGAATGAAATCCGCATGCGCATCAAGCACCGAGCCCTTCGGCTTACCCTGCTTGGCGGGACGAACCTCACCCGTCGCCCGCTTCAGCCGCGCCCAGGCCCCCGCCGTCGCAATGCCGACCGAAAACCGGGCCGCCGCAGCCCGCGTCGACATCCCGCCTTCAATCGCCCCAACCACCCGCTCACGCAAATCCATGCTGTACGGCTTGCCCATCCGATCCTCCCGACTCATGCGGAAAGAAGGAATCACTCTTCGCCGCCCTTGGGAATCCCTCGCGACTCGGGCTTCAGGGAACGTGCTCTAGCCGCCGAAGAGCCAGTTCAGCGCGGGTACAAGGCTGTGATGGAGGCGGGGGAAGGCGGCTTGCGCGCTGGGCTCGCGCTCTCCGGCGTTGCGCGGGATCCAATACTCCTGCTGACCGAGCTGGACGATCGGCAAGAAGATATCGGCCGAATAGACGAGGGGGTTCACCGGCTCATAATCCGGCGGCGGAACCTCGGTCTCCAGATAGCGTTCATCGACCAGCACATGCGGATCGGCCGGACGCATCTCGCCCAAGCGGTCGGCCGTCGCGAAAACCGCGCCGCCCGCGAGCCAGACGCCCAGCGCCCAATAAAGCGCGTAATGGTTCTTGTAGCCGTAGCCCGCCAGCACACCCAGCACATGGCCGGCGAGCTTCTCGAAGAAGCCGACATTCTTTGACTTGAGCCTTAGCCGCTCGCGCTCGAACAAGAATCATTCGGCTGCCGTGCGCATCGCCCGCATTGCGCAAGACCTCGGCGCATTGCGTGAAAGGTTGCGAATGAAAATCATCGGTCAGTTGCTCTTTGGGCTGAGCGCGCAGCCAAGCCAGCCGTGTCTGCCAGCTGGCGTCAGTCTTCTCCATAAGCGAATTGACGAAGGCCTCGTAACGGAAATTATCGAGGTCGAGCGCAACGCCGCTGCGGGGTTCGCCGGTTCCGATGTCCCGCCAGAGCGTGCCATCGTCCATAACGCTGCGGGCGACCGCATCGCGTAGCAGGGTAATCCTTCAAATCTGACGACGCCGGTGAGGACGAGGTATCCGTGAATGGTGGAGTTGAGGAGGGTCAGTCCCGAGCGCGCCTCCAACATGAATTTCACGCTCGGATCGCCCGGTAAACTCGGATGCAGACATTCCTGCCGGGGACTGGCCTGATGTGAAAGAAGCACCGTCAAGCCGGATGCCGGTGCCGATGATTGCGCCGATGAACACGACCAAGCCTTCGGCCACAAACCCACCGGTAAATTCCAGATTTCCGCCAGTTCTCACAAAATTACCGTGGAGCGCAACGTTTGGCGGCAAATACCAAGGACCATCGGGCCGCTCGGGAAACGGATGGCGGAAGGTCCCACCTTCGAACGTCAGTGTGCCGCCAAACGTAGAGGCGCGTAGATTGACCGCGCCGATGGCAAGAAAGCCGTGCGTAAACCGAGCCGTGCCGCCGAACCTGCATGGCCTCGCCATTGAAGGCAAAGCCCGCGGGATTTTCGAGCCGCATTGCGCTTAAATCGAGGTCCCCTGCGGTCTGCAATCGTTGCGCATCAATGTGCGGCGCGCGACTTCCAGACAACGAGAGGCTCTCGAGCCTTGCTTGACGGAGAACAATCGGGCCCAAAAACGTGCAGCGCTCGAAGGCGATCGGGCGGTCGAACTTGACGGCTGAGAGATCGAGACCGCCTTCGACCGTGACGCCCTCCATGCGCGCGCCGCGGCTGTCGAGCTTGAGCGGCAAATCCGGCGGCACGGCGGCTTCGCCCAACAGCGCCTGGCGGATGAACTCGCCCGAGAGGCGTTGACCCGCGGCGCGGGAGCGATCGGTGCTGCCAAATCTGCTGTGGCTTGCCCCGAAACCTCGGCCGCCATCAGTTCTGTGGCTTCGTCACCGATCCTCCCCCAATCGCGCAAGCGCCTAGCGTCACCGTTGATCGTAGCATGCGAACCCACGCGTCCGCCTTCCAAACTGCCACGCATCCTTGCTGCAGGAGCCCGACAGCGACGCCAATTCGCCAAGAGGAGCGCTGCTTGACGCTCCGTCTCGCATTGCTCTCGCCCCGAAAGAGGATCAATGAGGTTTTCTCGCTGCTGAGCGCAGCAAGTGCCGAAGTCCGTGTCCGCCGAAACCAAAACTCGATCTTCTGCGCGCTTGCCAAGATCATTCGATCCTTCGCGTCCGCCAATCCCAAATCGAGCACATGCGCGGCATCGTGTCCCCCTTGCCGCAGACGCACGGCCAATAGCGGCGACAGCGCGTTGTCGATGAGGAACCTCACGCTCCACGAGCGGAATGGCACGCTCTCGACGGCCTCGCCGCATACTTCAGGCTTCCACGATGTCCTCGCCTCAATCGGATAGGCCGCAAGGATTTGCGCGTCGTCATGCCGTCGGCAACCAGGCAACAACACGGCCACCGATCCGCCCACGAATGCAGGCAGCCGCCCATTTGCTCGGATCACCGTGATGCGCGTGAATTTCATAGACATCTCCGACCGACCAAGTCTAGGCGATTGGTAGCCGATGGCGAGACGCATCACTCCCCTCTCGCGCGGCCCTCAATCGAAATAGGCGACGGTGCGGTACTCGATGCTTTCGCGCGTCTTGGCGTCGGGGAAGCTCGGGATCGTGAAAGGCCGTGTGCGGCGCGCGCAAGGCCTTGGTCGGGATCGGAGTCGTGAAACTTGACCATCACGACTTCCTCCCGCGTCATGTTCGAGAAATACCACCAGCGATGGCTCGGATTGAAATGGAAGATCGCGGCCGCGGGCACCGTGTCCTCGTTCGGCATCGGGCCGAGCATCGTGGCTTCGTCCGGAAGCTTGTCGACGACGAACATGGTGTTGGGCGTGCCTTCGTCCCTGGCAACGCTGCGCGCGTCGCACACCGCCAAAGGCGTGTCCTGCGGGGGCTCGGAGAAGGTGCGCCACAGGCTCGATGCGATGAAGCGCGAATAGCCCTTTCCGTTCGGGAAGTCCCGTTCGTAGAGCGCGCGCGCCATCCGCTCGGCGCGGTCCGGCGTGAAGTCGACATGGGCTTCGCCGGCCGGCGGCTGCACGCCGCCCTGATGGGTGTAGCCCACGGTCTGGCGCTTGTACTTGGAGAGGTCGCCCGAGGTGCGCGCCATCCAGCCCATCAGCACAACGCGGCTCGCGCCGGTGAGCGCCTTCACCGCCTCATCCACCTCGCCGGGATAGATCGCGTTCACCTCGTCCTTGTCGAAGAAGTTTTTCACCTTGCTCGTGTGCCGGGCCAGCACGAAGCCATGGGTATCGAGGGTGAACTGGTCCTTGATCGGCCGCCCGTCGCGGACCTTCACCCGGTATGCCTGATAGCGTCCGGTGTTGTGCTCCACACCCGGCGCCACGAAGCGGCGATTGATGAACTTCCCCGGCGCCAGATAATTGATCTCGGTCTCGACGATGCGGATTCCGGCGTCGGTTTCGACTGCGCCCATGGCTTTGTGCTCCCCGTGCTTCCTAGAGGCTAGGAAGCGGCTCGACTCGATGGCGTCAATGAGGCTTCGGCACCGTGCCAGCGCCCGTCAACGGGCGTGACCGGTAAAAGTGCGGAGCCTGGGATCCGTGCGATCGGGCATGGCGAGCGCGCGGGCGACGCCCGGCCGCGTCCGCACCCGCTCGACCCATTCGAGCAGGCGCGGGCAGCGCTTCTCGTTGCCGATATCGGGGAACATGCGCGCGATCATCATGCCGCAATGGGAGAAGAAGTTGATGTCGGCCAAGCTGAACATGTTGCCGACGAGGAAGGGCGTCTCCGCGAGCTGGGCTTCGACTTTGTCCACGGCCACCTCGATCTTGCGCGTGGCGTTGGCGAGGTCGGCCTCGTTGAAGCCCGAGCGCGCGGTCTTCCACTTCTCGCGCTGCTCGTAGAGCGGAATGCGCTCGACGAGCTTCTCGAACTCGCCCGTCTCGATCGAGCGCGCGATCACGCCCACCATGCGGTGCCAGCCCCACATCGAGACATAGTTCATCACATGCTCGTCGATGAACTTGTTCCAGAAGCGCATGCGCGCCTTGCCGAGCGGATCGGCCGGGCGGAGCGGCGGCGCCGACGGAAAGGCGTCTTCGAGATACTCGTTGATCACCGTCGTGTGCGTGAAGATGACGCCGTCATGCACGAGCACCGGCACCTGGCCCTCCGGGTTCAGCTTCACGAACCAGTCGGAGTGCTGCTCGAACTTGTGCAGGTCGACGTAATGGCTTTCGAACTCGAGCCCCTTCTCCTTCAGCGGGATCAGCGACTTGAGGGAATTGGCGATGGGCTCGGCGTGATAGAGCTGAAGCATGGACGGTCCCCGGCCTTGTGAGTGCTCTTATAGCGTAAGCGTGATGCCCCCGGTAGGCGCGGTTTATTCCTCGCGCGCGTGGCCGAGAAGACCCGAGAATCCCGCGATGACGATGGAGACCAGGAGCCAGCCCATGGCGATCTCGAAATAGTAATAGGCCTTAGGCAGCCAGCCGCCGAAGAGCCAGTCGAGCGCCGACGCGGCGGGCTTTGCAAGACGCGGAAACGCCGCCTTCGCATTGGAAGGGCGCTCGCCGGCATCGCGCGGTAACCAGTATTCTTCCTGGCCGATATCGACGATGGGCAGAAGAAGATCGAGCGAGTAGAGCGCCGGCTTGATGGGCTCATAGTCCGTAGGCGGACGAAGCGTCTCCTGATAGTGCTCTTCCGCGAGCACATGGGGGTCAGCCGGGCGCAACTGCCCCAGCCGGTCCGCAACGCCGAAAACAAGCGCGCCCACAAGCCAGACGCCGAGCGCCCAATAAAGCGCGTAGTGGCTCTTGTAGCCATAGCCGGCGAGCAAGCCGAGCATATGGCCGGCGAGCTTTTCGAAGAAGCCGACATTCTTGCTTTTCAGCCGCAGCCGCTCGCGCTCGAACAGGATCATGCGCGCGCCATGACCGTCGCCCATGTTGCGCAAGACTTCTGCGCATTGCGTGAAGGGCTGCGAACGAAAGTTGGTGGTCCATATGCGCTTTGGGTTGGGTCAAGAGCCAGGCGAGCCGCCTGCGCCAGCTCGTGTCCATATGCACAATCGAGGAATCGACCAGAGCATCGTAGCGGAAGTGGTCGAGCACAAGCTCGACGCCCGAACGCCGGCTGCCGGTCGCGGCGTCGCGCCATAGCGTGCCGTCGTCCGAGAAACGGGAAGCGGCGGTGGCTTCCAGGAAGAGCGAGCCCTCGAACGACTTCACGTTGGAAAGGCGCAGCCAGCCGCCAATGCTTGAATTCGTGATGATGAGCGCGGCCCACGTGCCGCCGGACTTGAACGAAGCGTTATCCACGACGATATTGGCGCCGATCCGGCTCGCGCCGAAATTGACGACTCCTTCGGCGTGAAACCCGGAATCGAGCATGAGGTTGCCGCCGACCGTCGCGCCGTTGCCAAAGAGCGCCGCGTCGCGCGCGGCCATGCCCGCCGCAAAGCGTTGAAGATACTCCTGTTGATTGCCCGGACACCGATTGCGAAACGTGCCGCCGCTGCAGATCAAGGCTGCGCCGATCTTGGCGTAACGCAGGTCGACGGCGCCGTTCGACACAAACCCATCGGTGAAGCGGGCCGAACCCGTGATGCACAAGCCTTCGCCGGAGAACGCAACGCCGCCGGGCTTGTCTAGCTTGAGCCCGCTGAGATCCAAGTCGCCCGTGATGACCGCGCCCATCGCGTCGATGGACGGCGCGGCGCAATGCGCGAGCGAGAGCGGCCCGAGCTTGGCGTTGTGCAGGTCGATCGGATCCAAAAAAGTGCAGCGCTCGAAGGCGATGGGTCGGTCGAACTGGACGGCGGAAAGATCGAGCCCGCCTTCGACGATTGCGCCTTCCAGTCGCGCGCCGCGGCTGTCGAGCTTGAGCGGGCAATCCGGCGGCACGGCGCACTTCGCCCAAGAGCGCCTGGCGGATGAACGCGCCCGAGAGGCGCGGCGCCGCGGCGGCCTCGAGTTTGGTTTCGCCACGCCGCATCGCCTGCTGTTGATGCGGCAGGTCGCCGGCGTCACGGACTCGTCGAGCTTGGTCATCGCTGCGCCCCCGCGCGCAGAGCTGTGGATGCCGCGCCTAGGCTACCGTAAGCACGATTTTCCCGATATGGGCGGCGTCTTCCAGGCGGCGATGGGCGGCGGCGGCCTCGCGCAGGGGAAATGTCGAGTTGATGACGGGCCGGATGCGGCCCTCGGCGAGAAGCGGCCACACTTTCTCTTCCAAGGCGGCGGCGATCTTGCCTTTCTCTTCGGGGCTGCGCGGACGCAAGGTCGAGCCCGTCAGCGTGAGCCGCTTCAGCATGACGGGGAGAAGGTTCAGCTCGACCACCGGGCCTTTGAGGAAGGCGATGCTGACATGCCGCCCGCCGCGGCCCGAGAGCTCGAGATTGCGCGGCACGTAATCGCCGCCCACCATGTCGAGCACGACGTCGATGCCGCGCTCGCCCGCGAGCGGCTTCAAGCACCGCGGCGAAATCCTCGCGCCGGTAATTGACCGCGGCATCCGCGCCGAGGCGGAGCGCGGCCGCGCATTTCTCGTCAGAGCCAGCAGTCGTAAACACCCGCGCGCCGAATGCTTTGGCGAGCATGATGGCGGTGGTGCCGATGCCACTTGTGCCGCCATGAACCAAAAGAGTCTCGCCCGGCTTGAGCGCCGCTCCTTCGAAGACATTCGTCCACACGGTGAAGAAGGTTTCCGGGATGGCCGCGGCCTCGATGTCGGTGCAACCCGCGCGGCACGGGAAGCGTGCAAAGCCTGTGCGCGAGGCAGTACTCGGCATAGCCGCCGCCGGCGACGAGCGCGGTTACCTTGCTCGCCGATTTTGAAACGCCCACCCTCACGGCCCACCGCCACGACCTCGCCCGAAACTTCCAGGCCCGGAATATCGGGCGCGCCGGGCGGCGGTGGATAAAGGCCTTGGCGCTGCAGACTGTCGGGCCGGTTGACGCCCGCCGCATGGACACGAATGAGAAGCTCCTCCGGCGCGGGACGCGGCAGGGCGCCGCGTCACCGGCACGAGCACCTCGGGCCCGCCGGGCTTCTCGATGGCGATGGCCGTCATGGTTGCGGGGAGGGTTGTGGCGGCGGTCATGCTTGCAGAGGAATCCTTGTCCGCGCACACTTATCAGGCGAACGACGGAGGCCGCTCATGGCGATCGACACCGACGAACTCGAGCCGCGCAAGCCCCTGAAAGCCGACGCGCCGCCCGATCTCGCGCGGCTTTCCATCGAGGAGCTCGAGGCGCGCGTGCTTGCGCTCGAGGCCGAGATCGCGCGCTGCCGCGAGATGATCGCTGCGAAGAAGAAAACACTCTCCGCAGCTCACTCGGTGTTCAGCCGCTAATATTAACTGCTCGTTAACCATTGGGATGCAGGATAATAGTCGCGATTCGGCGTATCCGAATCGGGAGTGGTTCCTGTCCACTCCAGTTTGACGCCTCACTGTAAACTTAAGAGCCGCGCCCCCCGCGGCTCTTTTTTTCTATGTCCGGCGAGAAGAGTTGCACGGGCCTTGCAGAACGCGCAAGCTAGACCTCGCGCAGGCGGGATTTGGCCTCGACAAGACGCGCCCAGAGGCGGGGGGTCCGGCGGCGCGGGGTACAAAAAAACAAGGGCGTGAGGCGTTGGTGATGGGAAAAGATCCGTCTACGGACGAAGAAGGGAATGCTGTTGCGTCGTCGCTGGTCGACTTCGCGGGCTCCGAGCTTTTCATGCGGACCTTCGAGGAAGGCATGGCCATGGTCGAAGAGACGGCCGCCTATCTCGATGGACAGGGGCGTCAGGAATCGCGGGCCTTGCCGCGCGAGGTGGCTTTGGCCTATGCGGGCGAAAGCATGCGGCTCACGACGCGGCTCATGCAGGTGGCCTCGTGGCTCCTCGTGCAGCGCTCCGTCTATGACGGGGAGATGGCGCACAAGGATGCGGCGAGCGACAAGTATCGCTTGGGCTCGAAGGACATCTGCCTGGGCGAGCCGATCGAGGGCTCGGACCGCCTGCCTGCGAAGCTCGTCGATCTCTTGGAGCGCTCGCGCAGTCTTTACGACCGGGTGGACCGCCTGGACCACCAGCTCTACCGGCGGAGCGGCGCGGCACCCGCAACCGCGCGTGTCAGCGATCAGTTGCAAAGGCTCGAGCTCGCGCTCAGCGGCGCGGCGCGTCGAGGATTGAGGCTCAGGGCTCGTTTGAAAACTCGCCTCATCCTTCGAGACGGCTGCTCTTCATCCTGAGCTGTCGGCCTCGATCCTTCGAGGCTCGCTTCGCTCGCACCTCAGGATGAGGCCGACAGGCGAAGGGCGCAGCCTCTCAGGATGAGGTCATTCCATGATTGCCTCATGGTGAGGAGCCACCCGAAGCGCAGCGAAGGGTGGCGTCTCGAACCATGAGGCGCACAACCCGCATATTCGAATGGTCGTTAAGAGCCGAGGGCGCCGAACTTCTTCTTGAAGCGGCTGACGCGCCCGCCGCGATCGACGAGCTGCTGGCCGCCGCCCGTCCAGGCGGGGTGTGTCTTCGGATCGATATCGAGATGCAGCGTGTCGCCCTCTTTGCCATAGGTCGAGCGGGTCTCGAATTTCGTGCCGTCGGTCATCAGGACCGTGATCTTGTGGTAGTCGGGGTGGCCTTCTTTCTTCATGGCGATGCTCGAAAGCGCTGGCGCGGCGCGCGCGGCGGCGCAGCGGGCGTGACGGGCGCGGGTTATAGCGCGTTCCCGCGGCGCGGCGCAAGAAAGGGCCACTTCGGCCGTCCTGCGGCGCCTTTGCGGCTTGGAATCCGCTGCGATCCTGCCGAGAATTGACCTTGAAGGCCGAAAAGCCAAGTGGGAGGCGACCGTGCCCCTTCAGGCAAGACAACAACATAGCGCCACGATACGTCCGCGCAGCGTGGAAGGCGTCGTCAACTACACCGGCCGCCATGACCGTGCGTCCGCGCTATTACGCCAATGATCATTCACGCGACAATCTGATCTTGGATCCGCGCCGCGTGCCGATCGAGGACGCCCGCGCGTCGGACGACAAGCCCCTGCTCACGCGCGAAGGCTTCGTTCTCTTGCCGCACAAGTCGGCGGTGGCGAACTTTCGCGATCCGGAGGAGGTGGCGCGGATCTACCCGGGCGAGACCGAGCGCCTGATCCTCGAAGTGAGCGGCGCCGACCGGGTGGTCGTGACGGGTCCCGGCATCCTGCGCTTCGGCGAGCGCTCGAAGGAAGCGGGCACGCTCTCCAACTCCTTTCCCGCGCGCTTCATCCATATCGACGTGAGCGGGCCCACGGCCGAGGAATTCGCCGCCCGCGCCCTGGAGGGCGGGCTCGACGCGCTCAAGCGCAAGCGCCGTTTCGCCCATTACAATTTATGGCGGGTGCTCTCGCCGCCGCCGCAGGACGTGCCGCTCGCGCTCATCGACGCGCGCAGCCTCTCGCCGCAGGATCTGGTGGCGGCGGACGCCGTGTTCGACGTCAAGGGCCAGCCCGACTGGGGCTTCGAGGGCTTTGTGGTCCGTTACAACCCGAAGCACCGCTGGGTCTATTATTCCGGCATGAACCGGGACGAGGCGCTGGTCTTCAAGACCTACGACTCCGATCCCGGCCATCCCTGCCATTGTCCCCATTCGGCCTTCGACGATCCCTCGTGTCCGGCGGGCGTGCCGCCGCGCATGAGCATCGAAATCCGCGCCATCGCTTATTTCGATTAGGCGGAACGATATGGCGCAAGGCGCGAAGGCGGAGCAGGAGAGAGAGAAGCCGGCGGACGGGCGGCGCAATGTCCGCGTGCTGCGGCGGCTGTGGCCGTATTTGCGCCCGTACAAGCTCGTCTTGCTCGCCGCCTTCGTGGCGCTGACGCTCGCCGCCGGCGCTACGCTCGTGCTGCCCATCGCGGCGCGCGGCATCCTCGATCACGGCTTCTCGCGCGCCTCCATCGGCGCCATCGGGCACTACTTCACCTTTGCGCTGGGCGCCTGCCTCTTTCTCGGCGTCGCCTCGGCGACGCGCTTCTATCTCGTGAGCTGGATCGGCGAGCGGGTGGTGGCCGACGTGCGCCGCGCCATCTACGACCATCTGCTCACGCTCACGCCGAGTTTCTTCGAGATCACGCGCACGGGCGAGGTGCTGTCGCGCCTCACCACCGACACCACGCTCGTCCAGACCGTCGTCGGCTCCAGCGCCTCGATGGCGCTGCGCAACGTCTTCGTTCTCGCCGGCGGCGTGACCATGCTCGTGGTGACGAGCCCGAAGCTCATGATGCTGGCCTTGCTCGGCGTGCCTTGCATCGTGCTGCCCATCATCGTCTTCGGGCGCCTCGTGCGGCGCTTGTCGCGCAAGAGCCAGGACCGTGTGGCCGACGCGAGCGCGCTTGCGGGCGAGACGCTGAACGCGGTCCCCACGGTGCAGGCTGCGGGCCAGGAAGCCTTCGAGACGGATCGTTTCGGCACGGTGGTCGAGCAAGCCTTCGCCACCGCCAACCGGCGCAACATTGCGCGCGCGGCGCTCACCGCGCTCGTCATCGCGTTCATCTCCGGCGCCATCGTCGCGGTGTTGTGGGTGGGCGCGCAGAACGTCATGAGCGGGCGCATGTCGCCGGGCGAGCTCGGACAGTTCGTGCTCTATGCGCTCATCCTGGCCGGCGGCATCGGCGCCTTGAGCGAGGTGTGGGGCGAAGTGCAAAAGGCCGCGGGCGCGACCGAAAGGCTGTTCGAGCTCTTGGCGATCGAGCCGCTCGTCAAGGCGCCCGCCAATCCCGTCGCGCTGCCGGAACCGCCGCGCGGCGAAGTGCGCTTCGAGCACGTCTCCTTCCGCTATCCCTTGCGTCCGGAAACGGCGGCGCTCTCGGATTTCTCGCTGACGATCGAGCGCGGCAACGTGGTGGCGCTCGTCGGACCCTCGGGCGCCGGAAAGTCGACGGTCTTCCAGCTCCTCCTGCGCTTCTATGATCCCGATGCGGGAAACGTGCGCATCGACGGCGTCGATCTGCGCGAGGCCGATCCCGCCGTCGTGCGGCGGCGGCTCGCCATCGTGCCGCAGGAGGTGGTGCTGTTTGCCACCAGCGTGCGCGAGAACATCCGCTATGGCCGGCCCGAGGCGAGCGAGGAGGAGATCCGCGCGGCGGCGCGCGCGGCGAGCGCGGCAAGGTTCATCGAGGCGTTGCCGCAAGGCTACGACACGATGCTGGGCGAGCGTGGCGTCACGCTCTCGGGCGGCGAGCGCCAGCGGCTTGCGATTGCGCGCGCGCTGTTGCGCGATGCGCCGATCCTGCTTGCTCGACGAGGCGACGAGCGCGCTCGACGCGGAGAACGAGCACGCCATAGCGGGCGCCCTCGACCGCTTGATGCGCGGGCGCACGACGCTCGTCATCGCGCATAGGCTCGCGACCGCCCAGCGCGCGAACCGCATCGTGGTCATGGACCGGGGCCGCATCATCGCCTCCGGTACGCATAGCGAGCTCGTGCGCCAAGGCGGGCTTTATGCGCGGCTCGCCGCGTTGCAGTTCAACGAGGGGCTTGTGGTGGATCCGGAGCGCGAAGCTTGGCAAGAGGCGGGCGCGCGCACGGCGACACCGTGAGAGGCATCGGCGACGCGCGCGAGTGCTAAGGTCTCGCAGACGCCCTCGGCACGGGTGTGTTCAGCGCCCGGCGTCGGCCTGAGTGTTGAGGGCGACGGGGCTGAGCTCGACGCGCTCGGAGTCGGGACTTGGCTCGGTCGCGGCTGCCGTGATCTCCAAGAGATAGCCCGGCATGGACTTGGCGAGCAGATAGCCGCGCACGGCGATCGCGCGCTTGAAGCGCGAGCTTCAGCGCATCGCCGCCTTCGGACGGCGCGGCGATAGGCCGCGATCACCAGCGGCATGTCGTGACCTTCGACGCTCGCGAAAATGAAATCGAGCGCGCGCCGTGCATTGTCGTCCAGAACGGCGCTGCCCGGCGCGAAGCTGAGATCGAGCTTCGAGGGCGGCGCCGAGAAGGTGCGCACGCGCGCTTTGGAACCGTGCGCGTCGGGCAAAGGCGAGGTCACGATGCGATCGGGCGCCACGTCGCGCTCGATGAGATAGACGCGCACGGCTTCGGCGCGGGCGCTCGCTTCTTGCACGCCGACGCGCCGCCGGAGTCGGACGCGCCTTCGACGAGCCAATAGCCCGCCTTGCCCACGCGTGCGATGGCGTCGTCGAGCTGCACATTGCCGTCGTTGGCGATCTGGGCGCCCTTGGCGAAGCGCACCTCGACCATGGAGATGAGCGGCGCGTCGGTCTCGAAGGCGCCGGGCCAGCCTGTCGCGCCGCCTGCGGGCGTGCCGAGGGCCATCGCCCACAGCCCCACATACACGCCGATCAACAGACGCCCCGCACACCATGGCTCATTCTAACGCAGCCCGCGCGCGAGCGGATGACTTCTTGTGTCGTCCACGCAACGGAATGGATGAAATTCAGCCTTTGCCCGCGCCCGCAAGGAGGCGGTTCAGGGGCCCGTGAAGCTCGGAGTTCGCGGCCAAGATCGAGCTGGCGGTGAGCATCTGCGTGCCCCCGCCGATCTCGGTCACATAGCCGCCCGCCTCGCGCACGAGCACGACGCCGGCGGCGACGTCCCAGGGGCTCAGATTGCGCTCCCAGAAACCGTCGAAGCGGGCGGCCGCGACGTAAGCGAGATCGAGCGAAGCCGCGCCGAAGCGGCGAATCCCCGCCACCTCGGGCATCACGGCCTTGAGCTCGACGGCGAAAAGCTCGTGGCCCGGTCTGCCGTGGAAGGGGATGCCGGTGGCGATCAAGGCGTCGGCTGAGGTTCTTGCGCGCCGAGACGCGCAGGCGCTTTCCGTTGAGCCAAGCGCCTTGGCCGCGCTCGGCCGTGAACATTTCGTCCGACAAGGGCGCGAAGACGACGCCGGCGACGAGCTGGCCCTCGCGCTCCAGCGCGATCGAGATGGCGAAGTTCGTGAGCCCGTGCAGGAAATTGCTGGTGCCGTCCAAGCGGATCGACGATCCAGCGATGGCTCTTGTCCGTGCCTTCGATGGCGCCGCGCTCTTCCATGAGAAAGCCGTAAGTGGGCCGCGCATGGCGAGAGCGCCTCGAACAATGTCTTCTCCACGCGCTCGTCGGCGGTGGAAACGAAATCCGCCGGGCCCTTGCGCGACACTTGCAAGGCCTCGACCTCGCCGAAATCGCGGCGAAGCCCGCGCGCGGCCTTGCGCGCCGCGGCCGGTCATCACATTCATCAAAGGCGAGGTGATGGCCATGTCATCCCATGCGTCAGCGCGTGTTGCCCTGGATTGCCGGGACAAGCCCGGCAATGACATGGAATTTGATTGATGCAATGTCATTGCACAACACTCCTACCTGTCATGCCCGCACTTGTCGCGGGCATCCAGGGCCATTCACCTCATCCTTCGAGACGCTCGGGCCTTCGGCCCTCGCCCTCAGGATGAGGTGAAAAAACTTGTGCCCTCATCCTGAGGAGCCCGAGCGCAGCGAGGGCGTCTCGAAGGATGAGGGCATGTCGCTTTGGATCGCAAACAAAGGAGTCCAAGAATCCCGCGACGCTCACTCCGCGCGGCGGATGTAGCTCGAATCCTCGGTCGCGACGACCACTTTCTCGCCCGCCTGGACGAAGGGCGGCACCATGACGCGCAGGCCGTTTTCGAGCTTGGCGGGCTTGTAGGAGGACGCCGCCGTCTGGCCTTTGACGACGGGGTCCGCCTCCACCACCGCGAGCATCACTTGCTCGGGCAGAGTAGACGTTGAGCGGCCGGCCCTCATAGAGCTCGACCGTGACCTTCATGCCATCCTGAAGAAAGGCCGCGCGCTCGCCGATGAAGTCCGCCTGAATTTGAATCTGATCGTAGGTCTCGAGATCCATGAAAGTGAGCGTCTCGGCGTCGCCGAAGAGATATTGAAAGTCCCTCTGCTCGAGCCGCACGCGCTCCACCGTCTCCGAGGAGCGGAAGCGCTCGTTGAGCTTGGTGCCGTCCAGGAGATTCTTCAGCTCGACCTGATTATAGGCGCCACCCTTGCCGGGCTTGACCGATTGCGTCTTGGCCGCGATCCAGAGCGAGCCCTTGTGCTCGATGACGTTGCCGGGACGGATTTCGTTGCCGCTGATCTTCATCGACGCTCTGGCCTTGTGAGGAATGATCTCGGTCGCCGCGTTCGGCGCGCGCGGACGCTATCAGAAGCCGGGCATTCCTTCAATGGCGCGTGTCGGTGTGGCGCATCACTTCGTTAAGCGCCTTGACGGCCGCAGCGGGTCCTTTGCGCGAAATTCCAGACTCCCGAAGAGACGGCCAGAAAATCGGCACCCGCCTGCACGAGAACGGCGGCGTTTTCCGTCGTGATGCCGCCCACCGCGACGCAGGGAATCTCGAAAAACTCCGACCACCAGGTGAGAATCTCGGGCTCGGCGTGGGCGCTGGGCTCTTTCGTCTTGGTGGGAAAGAACGCGCCGAAGGCCACGTAGTCTTGCACCTTCCTCGCCCGCGATCATGGCGAGATGGCGCGAGGCGTGGCAGGTGACGCCGACGATGCGATCGGGCCCGAGCAACCGCCGCGCTTCTTTGTAAGGCATGTCCTCCTGGCCGATATGGGCGCCGTCGCAGCCCATTTCGGCCGCGATGTCGGCGCGGTCGTTGACGAGCACGGCAACGTTGCGCGCATGGGCGACGGGCATGAGGGCCTCGACCGCGCGGCGCACAGCATCGTCGTCAGCGGGCTTCAGACGAATTTGCAGCGACGCCACGTCGCCCGCATCGAGCGCGCGCTTCAGTGTCTCGGCGAATGTCTTGGGCTCGAACGCCGCGGGCGTGATGAGATAAAGGCGGCAGGACTGTGCTTCGATCATGTGCATTTCGACCCCCCTCCCTATCCCTCCCCCTCAAGGGGGGAGGGAATAGCGGGTGCCAAGCAAAATGCTCCCCCTCCCCCCTTGAGGGGGAGGGCCGGGGTGGGGGGTACGGCCGACCCGTTTGCTCCGTTACGGAGCAATTCACGCCGCCTCCTTCTCGAGCGCGGGCTGCCATTGGCCGAGGGTGGCGAGGCCGTTCATGCGCGCGCGATGGGCGAAGGCCTTTTGCGCGGCGGGAATGTTCTCCGCCTTGCCCAGCCAGGTCGTGAGCGGCGCGTGCTGCAGCGCGCGGCCATAGGAGAAGGTGAGATGCCAGGGCACGTCGAAGCCGCGTTCATGGCGTTGAGATGGGCGGTCGCGTCCTCGTCGCTCTGACCGCCCGAGAGGAAGGCGAGCCCGGCACCGCCGCCGGCACGCATTCCTTCATGACACGGATGGTTTTCTCGGCCACTTCCTCGACCGAAGCCTGCTTCGGCGACTTCTTGCCCGGCAACACCATGTTGGGCTTGAGCACCATGCCTTCGAGCTGCACCTTTTGATAGTAGAGCTGCTCGAACACCGTCTTGAGCACCCACTGCGTGACCGCGGCGCACATATCGATGTCGTGGCCGCCATCCATCAGCACTTCCGGCTCGACGATGGGCACGAGGCTCGCGTCTTGCGAGATCGCCGCATAGCGCCCGAGCGCGTGGGCGTTGGTGATGAGCGCGGCGTAGCTCGGGATGCGCTCGCCGATATCGATCACCGCGCGCCATTTCGTAAAGCGCGCGCCGAGCGAAAAATACTCGACGCAGCGCTCGCGCAAGCCGTCGAGGCCTTCGGTGATCGTCTCGTTCGGGCAGAACGGCAGAGGCTTCGTGCCCTTGTCGACCTTGATGCCGGGAATGGTGCCCATGGCCTCGATGATCTTGGGCAGCGGCGTGCCGTCCTTCGCCTTCTGGCGGATCGTCTCGTCATAGAGAATGACGCCGGATATGTGGTCCTTCATGGCGGGCGTGCGGAACAGCATCTCGCGATAGTCGCGGCGGCTGGGCTCCGTCGATTCCACCTTGATGGAATCGAAACGCTTCTTGATGGTGCCCGAGCTTTCGTCGGCGGCGAGAATGCCCTTGCCCTTGGTCACCATGGCGTTGGCGATACGCTCGAGATCGCTCGTCATGATCTCCTCCCTCAATGTTTGAGAGCCTCGACGCCGGGAAGCGCCTTGCCCTCGAGCCATTCGAGGAAAGGCGCCGCCCGCCGTCGAGACATAAGTGAAATCGTCGGCCGCGCCCGCATTGTTGAGCGCGGCCACCGTGTCGCCGCCGCCCGCGACCGAAACGAGCATGCCGATCTTGGTCAGCATCGCGACCTGGCGCGCGGCGATGTTGGTGCCGTTGTCGAAGGGCGGCACCTCGAAGGCGCCGAGCGGCCCATTCCAGACCACGGTCTTGGCCGTCTCGAAGCGCGCGGAAATGTCGAGAAGCGCAACCTTGCCCACATCGAGGATCATCATATCGGCCGGCACCGCGCTCGCAAGACAGGTGCGCGCGGGCGCCATGGCTTTCAACTGCGGCCGCCACCACGACGTCGCGCGGCAGAATGATGGCGAGCTTGCGCTTTTTCGCCTCCGCCAAGATGTCGCGCGCGGTGGCGGCGAGCTCGGACTCGTGCAGCGAGCGGCCGACGCCCAAGCCTTGCGCGAAAAGAAAGGTGTTGGCCATGGCGCCGCCGATGATGAGCGCATCGACCTTGCCCAAGAGATTGCCCAAGAGCGCGAGCTTGGTGGAAACCTTGGCCCCGCCCACGACGGCGACCAGCGGCCGCTCGGGCGTTTCGAGCGCACGCGTGAGCGCCGAAAGCTCGGCCTCCATGGCGCGCCCCGCGGCCGAGGGCAGGACATGGGCGAGCCCTTCCGTCGAGGCGTGCGCGCGATGCGCGGCCGAGAAGGCGTCGTTGACATAAAGCTCGCCGAGCTTGGCGAGACTTGCGACGAAGTCCTTGTCGTTTTTCTCCTCGCCCGCGTGAAAGCGCGTGTTCTCGAGCAGCAGCACTTGACCGGGCTTCAGCGCCGCGACGGCGGCTTCCGGCTTCGGGACCGATGCAGTCATCCGCGAACGCGACTTTGAGGCCCGTGACCTGGGCGAGCGCGGGCGCCACGATTTTCAGCGACTCCATCGGGTCGCGTCCCTTGGGCCGGCCGAAATGGGAGAGCAAAATCACTTTCGCGCCGCGCTGCGCGAGCTCCTTCAGCGTCTGCGGCGGAGCGCTCGATGCGCGTCGTATCCGTGATTTTTCCATCCTTCACCGGAACGTTGAGATCGACGCGCACCAGCACGCGCTTGCCCTGCACATCGAGGTCGTCGAGCGTGCGGTAGCGCCTCACGAAACGCCCCCCCTCCCTGGCCCTCCCCCTCGTTGGGGGGAGGGGAAGCGTGGGGCTTGCCCCGAACTATTTCCCTCCCCCCTTGAGGGGGAGGGATAGGGAGGGGGGTGTTTGAAACGAAATGCCCATCATTCGAAGCAAGACTAGGTGAGCTTGCCCATGGCGACGGCGGTGTCGCCCATGCGGTTGGCAAAGCCCCATTCGTTGTCGTACCAGCCGAGCACGCGCACCAGCGCGCCGTCGACGATCTGCGTCTGCGTCACGTCGAAGCTGCACGAGGCGGGATTGTGATTGAAGTCGATGGAGACGAGCGGCTGATCGACAATGTTGATCACGTTCTTGAGGCGCTGCGTCTTGGCGGCGTCGATCATCGCCTTGTTCACCTCGTCCACAGTGGTCGCGCGCGCCGGCGTGAAGACGAGATCGACGAGCGAGACATTGGGCGTCGGCACGCGCACGGCGGTGCCGTCGAGCTTGCCCTTGAGCTCCGGCAGCACGAGGCCCACGGCTTTCGCCGCACCCGTCGAGGTCGGGATGATGGAGAGCGCGGCCGCCCGCGCCCGGCGCAGATCCTTGTGCACGATGTCGAGCACGGTCTGATCGTTGGTGTAGGCGTGGATCGTCGTCATATAGCCGCGCGCGATGCCGATGGCCTTGTGCAGCACAGAGGCCATGGGCGCCAGGCAATTCGTCGTGCAGGAGGCGTTCGAAACCACCGTGTGCTCGCGCGTGAGCTTGTCGTCGTTGACGCCGAAGACGACGGTGAGATCGACGCCGTCGGCCGGCGCCGAGATCAGCACCTTCTTCGCGCCCGCTTGCAGATGGGCCGAGGCCTTGTCCTTGGAGGCGAAGATGCCGGTGCATTCGAGCGCGACGTCGATGCCGAGTTCCTTCCACGGCAGCTTGGTGGGATCGCGCTCGCTCGTGACGCGCATCTCGCCGAGCCCCACATCCATGGTGCCGCTGCCGGTCTTGACTTGATGCGGATATCGGCCGTGCACGCTGTCGAAGCGGAAGAGATGGGCGTTGGTCTCGAGCGGCGCGAGATCATTGATCGCCGCGACCTCGACGTCCTTGCGTCCGGTCTCGGTGATGGCGCGCAGCACGAGCCTGCCGATGCGCCCGAAACCATTGATCGCCACACGTACGGCCATCGTTTTCTCCTATCGATGCTGCATTAGAGTCGGGCGAGCGCGGCGTTCGCCACGGCCTCGGCCGTGATGCCAAAGTGTTTGTAGAGATCGGCGTACGGCGCGCTCGCGCCGTAGCCCGTCATGCCGACGAAGGCGCCGCGCTCGCCGATATAGCGCTCCCAGCCCAGAGACACGCCGGCCTCGACCGCGACGCGCAAGGTTTGCGGTTGCAACACCTGCTCGCGGTAGACGCTGCTCTGTTGCTCGAAGAGCTCCCAGCAGGGCATCGATACGACGCGCGTGGAAATGCCTTTCTGCTCGAGCAACGCTTGCGCGGCGACAGCGATCTCGACCTCCGAGCCCGTGGCGAGCAACGTCACCTTCGCCGCGCCTTTGGCCGCGGCGAGCTCATAGGCGCCGCGCAGGGAAAGATTCTCCGAAGAAGGCGCGGTGCGGACTGCGGTGACGTTCTGGCGCGTCAAGGCAATGACGCTGGGGCGTCCTTCCGCCTCGAGCGCCGCCGCCCAGCACTCGGTCGTCTCCACCGCATCGGCGGGCCGGAAGACGTTGAGATTGGGAATGGCGCGCAGCGCAGCGAGATGCTCCACCGGCTCATGGGTCGGCCCGTCCTCGCCCACGCCGATGGAGTCGTGCGTGAACACATAGATCGCTTTGAGGCCCATCAGCGCCGCGAGCCGGATCGCAGGCCGGCAGTAATCCGAAAAGACGAGAAACGTGCCGCCGTAAGGGATAAAGCCGCCATGACGCGCGAGCCCGCTCATGGCGCCGACCATGGCGTGCTCGCGCACGCCGTAATGGATGAAGCGGCCGTCATAGCGGCCGGGGGCGATTTCGCCGAGGTCCGGAGTCTTGACGAGCGTCGAGCCCGTGAGATCCGCCGAGCCGGCGATGGTCTCCGGCAGCAGCGGATTGATGATCTTGAGCGCGGCTTCGGAGGCTTTGCGCGTCGCCATCTTGGGCTTTTCCGCGGCAAGCTTGTCGGCGTGCGCCTTGAGCGCGGCGTGAAGCGCGGGCGGCAGGCGCCCACCCAGGCGCCGCTCGAATTCGGCGCGCGTCGCCGCGTCGCTCGCGGCGAGACGCTCTGACCACGCCGTGCGCAGCGCGGCGCCGCGCCGTCCCGCCGCGCGCCAGGTTTCGAGAATGGCTGCGGGAACGACGAAGGGTTCCGCTGTCCAGCCCAAGGCCGCTTTCGCTGCGGCGACCTCGTCTTTGCCGAGGGGTGCGCCGTGGCACGCCGCCGTGCCCTGCTTTTTCGGCGCGCCGTAGCCGATGACGGTGCGGCAGGCGATGAGGCTCGGCTGATCGCTCGCTTGCGCGTCGCGCAACGCCGCGGCGACGGCTGCGGGATCGTGGCCGTCGACCGCGCGCGCCGCCCAGCCGTAGCTCGTGAAGCGGCCGAGCGCATCGTCGGACACGGCAAGCCGCGTCGGCCCGTCGATGGAGATGCTGTTGTCGTCGAAGAGCACGATGAGCTTGGAGAGCTTCAGATGTCCCGCAAGACTCGCCGCCTCGTGGCTCACGCCCTCCATGAGGTCGCCGTCGCTCGCGATGACATAGGTCCGGTGATCGACCAGCGCGTCGCCGAAGCGGGCGTTCAACACGCGCTCGGCGAGCGCGAAGCCCACGGCGTTGGCGAAGCCCTGGCCGAGCGGTCCCGCCGTCGTTTCGATGCCGGGCTGATGGCCGAATTCGGAGTGGCCGGGCGTGCGGCTGCCGAGCTGACGGAAGCGCTTGATCTCCGACAGCGTCATGCCCGGATAGCCCAGGAGATAAAGCAGGCCGTAGAGCAGCATCGAGCCGTGGCCCGCCGAGAGGATGAAACGATCCCGGTCTGGCCAATCCGGGTGTTGCGCATCGAAGTTGAGAAACTGGGTGAAGAGCACGGTGGCCGCGTCGGCCATGCCCATGGGCATGCCGGGGTGACCCGATTGCGCGGCTTCGACCGCGTCCATAGCGAGCGCGCGCAGAGCGTTCGCCATGTCGCGCGGGCTCACCGACGCGGCGGCGGCCCGAGCCGCCGGAGCCGCGAGAGCGGCGGAAACCGGCCCATCAGGGGTTCTCACGTCGGATCACCTTCTTGCGACGCCGCCTCACTCAAGCGTCGCGCCACCCCATAGCCTCATATGCCCCGAGTCTCAAGGGCGCGAGCCATCGGTGAGGGAGCACGCCGGACGCGAGAAGGCAGGCGAGAGTTCAGCTCTTCGACTCGCCCTTGCCGCCCTTCGCAGGCGCTGCAGGCTTGCCGGGCGCCCCGGCGCCCTTGGCGGGTGCCGCGCCGGCTTTGGCGGGTGCCGTGGCACCTTCCGCCGCCGGCGGCGCTTCGCCTTCGGCGAGCACGGCCTCCGCACCCTCGACCAGCTCGGTTGGTACGGCCGCCGCTTCCGGCACCTCGATGATGAGCTGCGTGGGTGCCGCAATCGTCGCCACTGTGAAGTCGCGCTGAATGGTGGGCCGCACCTCTGGAGGCAGGGTGACGCGGGAGATGTGGACGCTGTCGTTGATGTCGAGATCGGCGAGATCGACCGTGATAAAGCGCGGAATGGCGTCGGCCGGGCAGACGACCTCGATCTCATGGCGCACGACGTTGAGCACGCCGCCGCGCTTGATGCCGGGCGACAGCCCCTCGTTCACGAAGCGCACGGGAATGGCGACCCGGAGGCGCGCGCCCTTCTCCAGCCGGAAGAAGTCGACATGGAGCGCGGACTCCTTCACCGGATGGAGTTGCACCTCGCGCGCGATGACGCGGGCGCTCTTGCCGTTCACCTTCACCTCGACGACCTGGTTCTTGAAGCTGCCCGAGCCCGCATGCTTGCCAAGCTCGCGCGCGTCGAAGGAGACGAGCTCTGCGCTCTCCTTGCCGCCATAGATGATGCCCGGCACGCGGCCCGCGCGGCGCAGCGCGCGCACGGCGCCTTTGGTGCCCGAGCTCCGCGGCTCGGCGATGAGCGATATCGTCTCAACCATAGAGAGTGACCCGGTGTCCGAAGAGGGCCGGTTTTACACGAGGGGTGGAGCCAAGGCAATGCAGGCGCCGGGGCGGGCGTGCTAGCGTTTCCCGCAGGCCCGCGCGTTGTTCCTTTGCATCACGGAGAAACCGGCATGCCGCTCGATCCGCAGTTCAAGCCCTTCCTCGACGTCATGAGCAGCATGCCCAAGCTGTGGGAGACACCGCTCGCTTTCGCGCGTCAAGCGAGGCTGCCCCAGGGTCCCTCCACGCCGGTCGCACATGTGTCGAACCACACCATTCCGGGGCCCGCGGGCGCACTGCCGGTGCGCCTTTACAAGGCGCGCGATGGCCAGCGGCTGCCGCTCCTCATGTTTTTCCACGGCGGCGGCTTCGTGCTGGGCAACCTCGACTCCCACGACAGCCTGTGCCGCGATCTGTGCAAGGGCGCCGATTGCGCCGTGCTGTCGGTCGATTACCGCCTGGCGCCGGAAAACAAGTTTCCCGCCGCGGCAGACGATTGTCTGGCCGCGACGCGCTGGGCGGCCGCGCGCGCGGCCGAGATCGGTGCGGATCCCGCGCGCATCGCGGTCGGCGGCGACAGCGCCGGCGGCAACCTCGCGGCGGTCACGTCCTTGCGCATCCGCGACGAGGGTGGACCAAAGCTCAGCGGGCAGCTTCTCATTTATCCGGTTACGGATCATTTCGTGCCTCCGACGCGCTCATGGGTCGAAAACGGCAAGGACTACTTCCTGACCCACGACGTCATGACTTTCTTTTGGAACCACTATGTGCGGGACGAGCGCGACTCGAAGAATCCGCACGTGGCGCCCCTCAAGGCGCGCGACTACAGTGGGCTTCCGCCCGCGCTCGTGATCACGGCCGAGTTCGATCCTTTGCGCGACGAGGGTGAGGCTTACGCCGATCGTCTGCGTGCGGCCGGTGTGCCGACGGTCTTTCGCGCTATGACGGCGCGATCCACGGCTTCATCGGCTTGCCGGACATCGATCTCGGCAAGCGGGGCATGCAGGAATGCTGCGCCTGGCTTAGCGCGCGGTTTCGCTAGGCCGCGTCGCGCGCCACGCTCACCACCAGACGGCGGCCCAAAACTTCGAGCGCGCGCTCGACTTCCTCGATGTGAGAACGGTGGTCGAGATCGAGCAGACGGCGCACGGTGGTGTCGGCAACCTTTAGCTTTCGCGCTAGCTTGGCGCCGGTCATGCCTTCGGCGCGCATGGCGTCGTAGAGCGCGAGCTTCGCCGCCACAAGTGGCGGCACGGCGATGGGATGATAGCCCTTTCCGGCGTCGCGGCCGCGGCAACGCCTCGCCGCCTTCAATGTAAAATCCGAGCGCGGCGACCAGCGCATCCTGCGCCTCAGTGAGCGCCTCTTCGACCGTGTCGCCTTGGGTAATGGCTTCGGGAACATCCGGAAACGTCACGACATAGCCGCCGGTTTCGTCGGCCACGAGCGAAGCATAGAACACCATCTCTCGTGCCAAGCTCTGCCTCCACTACGCACCAAGCTCAAAGATCGCGGGCATTAATGCCAAGCTGCTTGCAAATATCGTGAAGAGTTCCCGGTCTTAAGCTCCCGCTTCAGATCCGGCATTATCGTTCGCCGATCTCCGAAATGAATTCGCCCGTGCGAGCCTTTACCCGGGCGCGACTTCGATACCGAACCTCTATGTCGACCTCTTTCCATAACTTTTCAGCCGTCTGAGAAATTCCGATCCAGTCATAACGGACTCCGCTATTGACCATGTTTATCTCCACTATTTGCTGGATCGGTTGCTTGTTGCTTTGTGGATCGTCACACAATTATGTGTGAACAAACTGGCTAAGTCAAGCGGAGAATTGGGCGTCTGACTTGCAAATCAATCGAACAAGCTCGACACCGAGCGCTCGTCGGCGATGCGCGCCATGGCCTCGCCGATGAGCGGCGCGATGGAGATGAGGCGGATGTTGCCCGCATCGCGCACGGGCTTGGTGGCCATGATCGAGTCGGTGATGACGAGCTCGTCGAGCACGGACTCGCGCACGCGCGCCACGGCCCCGCCCGTGAGCACGCCGTGGCTGACATAGGCCGAGACCGCGGCCGCGCCGTTTTTCTTGAGGGCTTCGGCGGCGTTGCACAGCGTGCCGCCGGAATCGACGATGTCGTCGACCATGATGCAGCTCCGGCCGCTCACGTCGCCGATGATGTTCATGACCTCGGAGTGACCCGCCCGCTCGCGCCGCTTGTCGACGATGGCGAGATCGGCGTTGAGGCGCCGCGCGAAGGCGCGCGCGCGGATGACGCCGCCCACGTCGGGCGACACGATCATCAGCTTGTGGTCCTTATAATTCTGCTCGATGTCGCGCACCATGACCGGCGCGGCATAGAGATTGTCGGTCGGGATGTCGAAGAAGCCCTGGATCTGGCCCGCATGGAGATCGAGCGTGAGCACGCGCGAGGCGCCCGCCGTGGTGATGAGGTTCGCGACGAGCTTGGCCGAGATGGGCGTGCGCGGCCCCGGCTTCCGGTCCTGGCGCGCATAGCCGAAATAGGGAACGACCGCCGTGATGCGGCGCGCCGAGGCGCGGCGCAGCGCGTCGATCATGATGAGGAGCTCCATCAAATGATCGTTGGCGGGAAAGGAGGTCGACTGGATGATGAAGACGTCCTCGCCGCGTACGTTCTCCTCGATCTCGACGAACACCTCCATGTCGGCGAAGCGGCGCACCGTGGCCTTGGTGAGCGGGATGTTGAGATACTCGGCGATTGCGCTGCAGAGCGGCGGATTGCTGTTTCCGGCGAGAATCTTCATTGCGCGCCTTCACGCCTTTTTGCGCCCTGGTGTCCCGATGCCGAAATTCGTCCCAACGAATTTTGGCATCGGGACACCAGACATTGAACCCGGTGTCCTGACCGCGAAGTTCTCTAGCGGCCTTCGCGGTCAGGACACAGGGGGCGCCCGCCATTATTGATGTTTTTGTGAAGCCCCGCAGGCTTTTAGCAAGCGCCCTTGCGGCTGTAAATGGCCGCGGGCGGCGGGCGGCGGGCGCGGGCTCAGCCGCCGGGCGGGCGCGGGCCCATCTTCTCCATGGCGGAGAGGAGGCCGTCGGCCGCGCCTTCCGCGGCATAGACCGCCGTCTCGCCCCATCGCGCGCTTAAGGCTCCCGCAGGCACGGCATTCGCCTGCTCGATGCGCGCGAGCTCGCGCCCCTTGGCGTCGGCGAGCAGCCACAGGATCGAGACGGTCTCTTCGGTGGCGCTCGATTTGGTGAGCGACACGCGGCCTTCGATGACGTAAGCGCCCTCTTCCTTGCGCGGCACGAGCGCGATGTCGTGCCGGCCCAAATATTGCGCGAGCGCCCGGGCAAGCGCCTCGTTGCCGTCGCCCGGCGCACCCTTCACGCCCGCAAGATTCACACGCGTGAAGAGGCTCGATGTGGCCTCGCTCGCAGGCTCTGCGGCGGCGACAGCACCGCGAGCTTGGGGCGCCGCGCGCGCGATTCGGGCCGACGCCGGCGGCAGGGTCGATTCGAGGGCATATTCAAGCTCGCGCGCGGAGGCGGCGGCAAACCAGCGCAAGGTATCGCCGTCGATCGCCTCCCAGGGGTTATTCGCGCGGTAGGGTGCCGTGCCTTGAATGGTGAAGGCCACGATCTCGGCGCCGCTCGGCTCGAGCACCGACCAGCGCATGGCGAGCACGGCACCCTTCTTGGTCGAGGCGGCCTTCGCCGTGCCGACAAGCTCGAAGGACTGCTCGTTCCACTCTTCGGCGGAAGCGTCGAGGCCGAGCGCCTGTGCCTCTTTGGCGACGAGGCCCGCGAAAGTCTCGTTGAAAGGACGCTCCGCCCCGGCCACGGGCGCCACGTAGATATGCGGCCCCGCGGCGTCTTGCGCGCGCGCGGCGCCGGCCACGACGACCATCGCGCAGAAGAGCAAGAGAGCGAATCGCATCACATGAGAATGCATCGAGCATCCATTAGGGCTTAAGTGCGATTGCCGAAAGATTGCGGCCGTAATCCTTTTCCCCCCGATGCGTCGCCCGGCGATAGCTGAAAAAGCGCCGGGGCTCCGCGTATGTGCAAAGACCGAGCAGGTCGATGTTTCTCACGCGCGCCTTTTCGAGGCGCGCGGCGACAAAGCCGGGAAGGTCGAACTGGAAATGCCGCGCGCGCTCGCCCGGCGTGAAGAAGCGCGCGTTCGCGGCATCCGCGTCGCGAAAGCGTTGCTCGAATTCCGGCCCCACCTCATAAGCGTCGCGGCCGATGCTAGGGCCGATGGCCGCACACACACGCGCGCGCGACGCGCCCAGGGATTCCATGGCCGCAAGCGTCGCTTCGAGCACGCCGTCGAGCGCGCCGCGCCAGCCCGCATGCGCGGCGCCGATCACCTTGGCCTCGCCATCGGCAAAGAGCACCGGCACGCAATCGGCGGCAAGAATGCCGAGCGCGACGCCGGGCATCTTGGTCACCATGGCGTCGCCCTCCGGCGCATCGGCCGGGCGCCACGGGCGCGCCACGGTTGTCACGCGCGGCGAATGGACTTGATAGATGGTGACAAGCGCGTTCGCATCGAGCCCGAGGGCCGCCATGGCGCGCGCGCGATTTTCCGCCACCGCCTCTGCGGCGTCCGACGAGCCGAAGCCGCAATTGAGCGAAGCGTAGATGCCTTGCGAGACGCCGCCCTCGCGCGTGAAGAAGCCGTGCACGATCCCGGGGGTGCGCGAGAGCACGGGGCTCTCGAGCTTGGGCGGGGGCGGTGCGCTCACGGCGCGAAGCCCGCGGGGCGGGGCGCGCCGTCGCGACTCAGCGCGAGCACCTTGAACAGCGTTCCCATGGACTCGGGATGCACGAGCCTGCGCAACGCGGCGTCGATTTCCGCGCGCTCGGATGCGCTCGAGTTCGCGCGTAAGACGCGCGGCACGCTTTTGGATGCCGAGGGCGGTGAGAAACGCCCCTTGCGCCGTGGGTCCGTGCACCGCCGCGCCGCCGCGCCGCGCGGCGTCGGCAAGCGCCGCGAAATCCACATGGGCCGTGAGATCGGCCTCGCCGGGTGCCGCAAGCGGATCTTGAAACTTGTGGGCGCTGAGCGCCTGCAGGCTGTCGCCCGCGGCGCGCGCGGTGTAGCCGTAATCGACGACGAGCGCGGCGATGCCGTTCTGCGCCGCAATGCGCGCGCCAATCGCTTCGACAAGCGCCTCGCCCGCGGGCCGAAGCTCCATCAGCGTTCCCGGCGGGCTGGCGCGCAAAGGCGCGGAAATGATGGCATCGCTCGGCAGCGGCTCAGGCGACAACATGAATGTGAGAAGTGGCTCGGCGCCCGCGGCAAGGCCCACGCAGCGCTCGCACCAGCCGCGCTCCGTGCGCACGAATTGGCGCACCGGCAAGGCGTCGAAGAACTCGTTGGCGATGACGAGAAGCGGAAGCGAAGGCAGCGTGTCGAGAGTGAGGTGCCAGGTTGGCGCATCGCCGAGCAGCGCGCGCTGGCGTGCGTGCAAAGCGGGGCTCGTCTCAATGAGATGGATCTGCGCCGCATCGACGAAGTCGGGCGCCACTTGCCGCGCCGCGCGCAGAAGATCGTGCATGAGCGTACCCCGGCCGGGGCCGAGCTCGGCGAGCGCGAAGGGTCGCGGCGCGCCATTGTCGCGCCAGCACTGCACGCACCAGAGGCCGACAAGCTCGCCGAACATCTGGCTCACTTCCGGCGCGGTGGTGAAATCGCCGGCCGCGCCCAGGGGATCGCGCGTCATGTAATAGCCGTGCACGGGATGGCCGAGTGCCGCCGTCATGTATTGCGCGACGGAAATGGGCCCGTTCTGCGCGATCAAGCGTTCAAGCTCACGCATCAGCGGCGTCATCGGCAAGTCACGAAGGCCCAATCAAGAGGGTTCCGTCGCGCTCTCTTCCTCTGGCGGTGCCTCTGTCGCGGCCGCGGCTTCGACCGGCGCGCTGGTGCGCCACGCGCGCCAATAGAGATAAGCCGCGGCCGCCCACATGGGCAGCGACAAGAGCATGCCCATGGTGAGGCTGCCGCTGACCGGATTTTCGGGCGCGCGGAAGATCTCGCCCACGATACGGAACACGCCATAGCCGACGAAGAAGCTCGCCGCGACGAAGCCCGGCCGCGCGAGCGTCTTGGTGTGATGGGTGAGCGCGCGCAAGATGACGAACAGCACGAGGCCTTCGAGGAAAGCCTCGTAGAGCTGGCTCGGATGGCGCGGCAGGGCTTCCGCGTCGCCCGGAAAGACCATGGCCCAGGGCACTTCGCTCGGCCGTCCGTAGAGCTCGCCATTGATGAAATTCGCGATGCGCCCGAAGAAAAGTCCGATGGGCGTCGCCGCGGCGACGAGATCGCCGACGGAAAACATGTCGAGCTTGCGCGCCCGGCAGAAGAAGAGGAGCGCGACCGCGACACCCAGGAGACCGCCATGGAAGGACATGCCGCCCTGCCAAATGGCGAAGATGCGTAAGGGATTCTCGAGATAATGCTCGGGAAAATAAACGAGGCCGTAGAAGAGGATGTAGCCGAGACGCCCACCCAGCACGACGCCCAGCGTCGCCCAAAGCAGAAGATCGTCGATGTCGGCAGCGGTCGCGGGCGGCGCGCCGCCGGGCGCGTTCGTCCACAGCCGCGCGTTGCGCAACAGCGCGACGATATAACGCCAGCCGAGCACGAGGCCCGCGATATAGGCGAGCGCATACCAGCGGATAGCGAAAGGCCCGATCTCAATGAGCACGGGCTTGATCGCGGGGTAGGGGATCACGAGCGGCAACATCGGACGCTCCCGGGCGAACCTCAGGCACCGTGCGCAGCCGGGGCGGGCCTGTCAAGGCGGCCTGCCTTAAGCGATTGCGCTCAAAGCGCAATCGGGCCATATCTCGGTGCCGCGTAGCTTGGAAAGGCATGCCATGCAGAGCCAGAGCCGCTTCTTCGATGAGCTTGCGAAGCTCATGACGAGCGCCGCGGGCGCCGCGCAAGGCGCCGCGCGCGAGGTCGAAACATTGATCCGTGCGCAGATCGAACGCGTCGCCACCGACTTCGATCTGGTCAAGCGCGAGGAATTCGACGCCATGAAGGCACTGGCTCAAGCCGCCAAGGCCGAAAGCGAGGCGCTGAGGAAACGCGTGGACGCGCTCGAGAAGGCGCTCGGGACTTACAAGGCGCCCGCGCCGAAGAAAACCAAGCCGCAAGCCTCACACAAGAAAAAGGCGGCTACCCTGCGCGAGGCTTGAGCCGTTGCGCGGCCCGTGCGGTTGAGGCACCCTTTGGTGTCGGCGAAAGGGCGCGCCACAAGATTTGCCGAGAAAGCGTCCCGCCGAAGGGCTTCCTTGTCGCGTACGACGCGGCCAGCAAAGTTGGTGGCGATGGCGCGGGCGCGGCCACAAATTCGTACCAGTGGGCGGTCAGGATCGGGCAAACCTCTGGAAAAGCAGTGCGGTCTCGGGGGCGGGGGCTCGGAGATCCACAGCAAGGGAAGCTTGGCGACATGGCAATGACCACGGTGGAACGGAGCGCGGGCAGCGCTAATCCGTTGGATGTTCTGGAGCAGGTCGTGGCGGGCAAGTCCTGGCCGTTCGAACGCATCGGCGAGGACGAGCTCAATATCGCGGTCTCGGGGCGCTGGTGCGAATATCGCCTGTCCTTTACTTGGGCGGGCGATCTCGAAGCGCTTTTGCTCGCCTGTTCCTTGGAGATGAAAGTGCCGCGGGCCAAGCGCCGCGAGGTCCACACGCTGCTTGCGCTGGTCAATGAGCGGATGTGGCTCGGCCATTTCGATCTGTGGTCGGAGGATGGCGTCGTGCTGTTCCGCCACGGGCTCATGCTGCAAGGCGGCATCGCGCCCACCACCGCCCAGTGCGAAGGCTTGATCAAGCTCGGCATCGAGGCCTGCGAGCGCTTTTATCCCGCCTTCCAATATCTGATCTGGGGCGGCAAGGCGCCTGAGGACGCCATGGCGGCGGCGCTTTTCGACTGCGCCGGCGAGGCCTAGGTGGCGTCCGTCCCGGCGCAGGTTCTTCTGCTCGGCGCCGGGCGCATGGGCGGCGCGCTGCTCGAGGGCTGGCGCAAGCAGGGCCTTCTCGCGGCGCCGCCGGCGGTGATCGAACCGACGCCATCTCAAATCATCCGAGACGCGGCGGCGCAGGGCGCAATCCGGCTCAATCCGAAACTGGGCGTCGGCCCTGCGCCATCCATTGCCGTCATCGCCGTCAAGCCGCAGATTCTGCAGAGCGCACTCGGCGACCTGAAAGCGCACTTGCGCCCCGACACCACGGTGCTCTCTATCGCCGCGGGCACGCGCATCGCGACGTTGAAACTGTTGCTCGGCGCGATGCAGCCCATCGTGCGCGCCATGCCCAATCTGCCGGCGGCGGTCGGTGAGGGAATCACCGTCGCCTGCGCGGGCGGCACCGTGAGCGCGAGCGCGCGGGCGCTCTGCACCATGCTGCTCGAAGCGGTGGGTGAAGTGGCCTGGATCGCCGAGGAGGAACTGCTCGACGCCGTCACCGCGGTTTCGGGCAGCGGGCCTGCTTATGTGTTCCTGCTCGCCGAATGCTTGGCCGCGGCGGGCGCGGCGCAAGGTCTTGCGCCCGATCTGGCCCAGCGGCTCGCGCGCCGCACCGTCGTCGGCGCGGGTGCCTTGCTCGGCGCGAGCGCGGAAAGTCCGAGCGAATTGCGCGCAGGCGTGACGAGCCCCGGCGGCACCACCGAAGCCGCGCTCAAGATTCTCATGGGAAAGAACGGCCTCGCGGATCTGCTCAAAGAGGCCGTCGCCGCTGCCACGGCTCGGGCGCGCGTCTTGGGCGGCGGCGGTCAATAATTCGCGACGGAGCTTCGATGCCGCGTGTGGTCGATGTGGAAGAGCGAATTCTCAAAGCCGCGCGCGCGCTGATCCGCGCGGAAGGGTGGACGGGCTTTTCCATGAGCGCGCTGGCGCGCCGCGCGGGGCTCACGCTCGCCGAGCTTTACCGCCACGTGCCAAACCGGGCGGCGCTGCTCGGTCTTTTCCTGCGCGAGACCGATCTCGAGGTGCTCGCCATGCGGCATGCCTGGTCACCTGCCGACCGGCCGCGCGACCGCGTCTTCGACGTGCTGATGACACGCTTTGAAAAACTCGCCGCCGAGCGCGAGCTGATGCGCGCGCTTGCGGGCGATCTCCGCCGCGCGCCGCTCGACCTGGTCATGGCGAGCCCCGCGCTCGTCTCCTCCATGCAGTGGATGCTGGAAGCGGCCAATGTGGAGGCGAGCGGCGCGGCGAGCCTGGCGCTCACTTTTGTCTATGCGAGCGTCTTGCCGGTATGGATCGAGGACGACGATCCGGGTCTCGCCAAGACCATGGCCGCGCTCGACAGGCGGCTCCGGCGCATCGAGCAGCTCTTGCGCGACCGCGCGCGCGCGGAAGAAACCGAGACAGCCGCCGCTAAGCCGAAAAAGCCGAGACGCAAGCGAAAGAAGTAGCGCGCCGGATCAGGTCCAATCGACAATTATCGAGGGCCGTCATTCCCGACGCGACTTTGCCCCAAAATCCAGAAGGATTTTGGTTGGCAAAGTCAGCGGTCGGGAATCCAGAGCACCATGCTCCGAGCAAGCGGCTCTGGATCCCCGAGCGCGCGGTTTGCCGACGAAGATCTTCGATCTTCGGGCAAACCGGCTTCGGGGATGACGTTAAGCTGTCGTTTCCGCCTAGTTCGCGCCGGGGCTTTCCGGCTCCTGCAGATTTCGCCAATCGATCACGGTGCGCGCAGAGCGCTCTGTCTCGCCGTCTTCCGTCTTGGCGAAGAATTGGCCGCAGATGAACGGCCGTGCCTTCGCGTTGGACGCGTCGGCGAGGCTGATCGGCCAACGCGCCGAGCAATCCCCCTCGCGGCAGAAGCAAGCGGCGGCCGCGTAATCGTTCGGCGGCACGGGCTCCGCGTCGGGGGCTCGCGGCCGCGCGAGGACGAAGATCGCTGTTTGCGGGGCGGAAGACGATCCGCGGAAGGTCGCGAACGGCGACTTCTTCGCGCGGAAGACTTGGTGAAAATCGTCCTCCTTGTCATCGAGATCGACTTCATCCGAGTCGAGTGCGTGCAGAGAAAGAAAGTCCTCGACATTGCCGGTTTGGATATCCTTGAACCACCTCTGCGCCAACGCCTCCACTTCGCCAAGATGCGTCCAGCCCGCCGGAGGCGACGCCAAGTTGCCGAACTGCCGGCGCGCTGTCTCGCCCACTTGGCGAATGAGGGGGACCGCTCGGAAGCCGATCTCCGCGGTGTGGACATAGGCGCCGCCGGCGTAATGGCAGTAGCCTATCGCCATGATGATCTCGGTTTCAGTGACGCTCCACAGATCCTCGCATACGCCCGCCGTGCCGATCACATCGGCTTCCGCGGCGTCGATGTGCTCGGCCCGCCGCCACATCTTGTCCGAGAGGTAGATTCCGATCCGATGATTTCCACTCGATGAATTGGCCCCCGTCCCAATCCGGGGCCCGACGCGATAATAGCCTTCGAGTCCCGAATAGAGCGCTTGCCCGATCCAAAGCCCGCTTACGCGCACGCATTTGCCGTCATAGGCGCGCGGCTCCGCCGCTAATGTCTGCAGATCCACAGAGACTGCATTTTTCGCCGGGCAGACATTGTTGTCGGCAGCGTCGCTCCGTGATCATCACTGGGCTTGCCTTGCGACGTGCCATCGGCAACGCAGCTCGCCTGCATGAACAGCGTAAGCGCCATCGCCGCACCGGCAAATGCATCGGAAACAACACGCATGGGTTACCCCAAATGGCTATGGTCCGTCTCCGACACGTGTGATCCTATTGGGCTTGCAACGTCCTGACAATTCGCAAGGCGAGGCGAATTAGAACGGCAAGCTCACCGCGGCGCGCAGGCCCCCCAGCGGACTTTCCGAAAGCGTCACGTCGCCGCCATGGCTGCGCGCGATGTCGCGCGCGATGGTGAGCCCGAGCCCCACGCCGCCGGTGTTCGGATTGCGGCTCTGATCGAGGCGCACGAAGGGACGGAAGACGTCCTCTCTTTGATCCGGCGGAATCCCGGGACCGTCGTCGTCCACCGCGATCGTGATCGTGCCGCCCTGGCGCTCGACCGAGACTTGGACGGTCTTGGCGTGCGCCGTCGCGTTCTCCACCAGATTGGCGATGCAGCGCTTCATGGCTTGGCGGCGCACGCGCGCATGCAAGGGGCCCGGCGTTTTCAAGGACACGGCGGTGTCCTTGAGACTCGCGTCCTCGCAAATCTCGGCGAGCAGCTCGGAGAGATCGACGAATTGCGGCTCCTCGCCGCCCGCGCCGCGCACGAAATCGAGATATTCGTCGAGCATGTGCTCCATCTCGGCGATCTCGCCGCGCAGCTCGGCCACGTCGGCGCCGCTGCCCATCAGCGCCAGGTGAAGCTTCATGCGCGTGAGCGGCGTGCGCAGATCGTGGCTCACGCCGGCCAGCATCTCGGTGCGCTGCTCGACGTGCCGCGTGAGCCGGTCGCGCATGTCGATGAAGGCTTGCGCGGCGATGCGCACTTCGCGCGCGCCCGCGGGCCGGAACGGCACGTCGCGTCCCTTGCCCATGGCCTGGGCCGCATAGGCAAGCCGCAGGATCGGACGCACCTGATTGCGCAAGAACAGGATCGCGACGCCGAGCAGGAGAACGGAGGTGATGACCATCCAGACGAGAAAGATGTGCCAGTTGGTGGCGTAGACGCGGCTGCGGCGGACGATGGTTTGCAGCACGCCGGTCTCGAGCTGAACGCGAATGTCGACTTGGGATTCGCGGCGCACGACGTCGAACCAAAAGGGCTCTCGGATGATCTTCGCGAACTCGTCGTGAATGGTTTGCTCGAGCAGCGAATGGATGGCGAGCGGCGGCAACGTGCCGCCGGGCTCGAAGCGCAATTTGAGGCCGAGATCGCGCTCGGCCATGACCGCCAGCGCTTTTTCTTCGGGCGTGGTGCCTCGATAGACGCCAGTGTCGACGACGAAGGCGATCTCGGCCGCGACCGCGCTCGACAGCCGGCGCGTGACGAGCGTCCAATGGCGCTCGAAAAAGATGTAGCTCACCGCGGCCTGTAGCAGCACGACCGGCGCGATGATGATGATGAGCGAGCGCGCGTAGAGCCCCTTGGGGAGAAGCTCCCGCAGCCGCGCGAAGGGCCTGAAACGCAGATGAGCCACCGCCCGCACTCTCAATCGGGCACGAGCGTGTAACCCACGCCGCGCACGGTTTGCAGATAGATCGGCGCGCGCGGGTTTGCCTCGATCTTGCGCCGCAGGCGTGTCACCTGGACGTCGACCGAGCGTTCGAGCCCCGTACCGGTCATGGTGCAGAGGTCGTTGCGCGAGAAGGGCTCGCCCGGGCGCGCGGCGAAGAGGCGCAAAAGCTGCAGCTCGGTCGAGGTGAGCCGCACCGGCTTGCCGCCGCGCGTGAGCTCGCCGCGCTCCAAGTCGAAGCGGCAGTCGCCGAGTTTCAGGACCGGCTTTTGTCCGGCGTCGGGTTTTTGCGCGCGGCGCAGAATGGTTTGGATGCGCAGCACGAGCTCGCGCGGCTCGAAGGGCTTCGGCAGATAGTCGTCGGCGCCGTGCTCGAACCCTGCAATGCGATCCTGCGGCGTGCCGCGCGCGGTCAACAAGAGGATCGGCACATCGGACGCGCTGCGCAGGTTCTGCGTGAGATCGAGCCCGCTCTCGCCCGGCATCATGACGTCGAGCACAAGGAGATCGAAGGCGAGATTGGCGAGGAGCTTGCGCGCATCCTGCGCGTCGGCGGCCACCGTCACGCGAAAGCCGTTGTCCGTGAGATAGCGTTGCAGGAGCGCGCGCAAGCGCCGGTCGTCGTCGACGATGAGCAAATGCGCGGTCTTGTCGTCGAAGCTCGGTTCGGCCTCGGCCATCGGCTCTCTCGTCAGCGGCGTTCGATGACGCGTCGCACCGCTTCGCGGTGCTCTTCATCGATGAGACCCATCAACACCTTGCGATAACCCGCCACCGCCTCCGGTCCCGCCTCGCGATAGGCGCGGGCGACGCGCGCGCGCTGGCTCTCGGTGAGCTGGCGCTCGAACTCCGTGCCTTCGCGCGTCAGAGTGAGAAGCCGCTGGCGGCGATCGCGCGTGCCCGTCTTCTGCTCGAGCAGGCCGCGCGCGATGAGCTGCTTCAAGACGCGCCCGAGGCTCTGCTTGGTGATGCGCAGAATGGCGAGAAGCTCGGCCACGGTGATGCCCGGGTGGCGGCCCACGAAATAGATGGCGCGGTGATGCGCGCGGCCCAATCCGACCTGGGCCAGGATGGCGTCGGGATCGGAGGTGAAGTCCCGATAGGCGAAGAAGAGGAGCTCGATGCCCTGGCGCAGCTCTTCCTCGCGCAGATAGAGCAGGCCTGTGCCGGACTTGGGATCGCGGTATTTTACGTCAGCCATGTTGACATATTTGGCACGCTTGGTTAAAACCCGCAAGGAGGCAACGATGCGTCACGCCTTCTTGCGATTCAGCGCGTAACGTCATCGTGCCACAATCCCCCCAGCGGGCGTAGGCCCGCCAGGGAATAAGCGCGGGCATCGGCCCGGGGCCAGGGAATAAGCGCGGGCGTCGGCCCGCCAGGGAATAAGGACGGACGGTCGAGCCGCCGCCATTCGAGCGGAGGCTCATCCGCCCAAAAAAACATCGTTCCGGGAGCGAAAACCGCCATGGCGCTCATCCCCTTCGACGACCGCGACGGCGTCATCTGGTTCGACGGCAGGCTCGTGCCCTGGCGCGAGGCCAAGATCCATGTGCTGACCCACGGCTTGCACTATGGGAGCTGCGTCTTCGAAGGCGAGCGCGTCTATGGCGGCCGAGTCTTCAAGTTGCGCGAGCACACCGAGCGCCTGCTCGAATTGGCGCGGCTGCTCGACATGGTCATCCCTTATTCGCTCGAAGGGCTCGAGAACGCGACGATGGATACCGTGGCCGCGCAGCGCATCGTCGACGGCTATGTGCGGCCCATCGCCTGGCGCGGCAGCGAGGTGATGGGCGTAACCGCGAAAGAGGCGAAGATCCACGTCGCCATCGCGGTCTGGCAATGGCCGTCCTATTTCGATCCCGCCGAGCGGCTCAAGGGCATTCGTCTCGACATCGCGCAGTGGCGGCGGCCGGGCCCCGACACGGCGCCATGCAAGAGCAAGGCCGCGGGCCTTTACATGATCTGCACGCTCTCCAAGCACGCGGCCGAGCGCAAAGGCTACGCCGACGCCTTGATGCTCGACTATCGCGGTCTGGTGGCGGAAGCCACCGGCGCCAACGTCTTCTTCGTCAAAGACGGCGCGCTGCACACGCCGACGCCCGACTGTTTCCTCGACGGCATCACGCGCCGGACCGTGATCGGGCTCGCCAAGGCGCGCCAGATCAAGGTGATCGAGCGCGCGGTCGAACTCGAGGATCTCGAAGGCTTCGAGCAGTGCTTCATCACCGGCACGGCGGCGGAAGTCACGCCCGTGCGCGAGATCGGGCCTTACAATTTCGTCGTCGGCGACATCACCAAGGCCCTGATGCAGGACTTCGAGCGCGCCGTGCGCCCCGCCGCGGCGGCATAAGCGATCACGCGCAGACGTCGACCGCAGTGATATTCGCGAAGCGGTTTATTCCGCCGCGGCGCGCTGATCGCACAGTATTACCGTAACGCAGCGCCCACCCCCTCACCCGGTCGGAGCTTCGCTCCTCCTTCCCTCTCCCCCTCCCAGTTGGGAGGGGGAGAGGGAAGAGTGAGTGCGGACCGAAGGTCCGCGCGAACGAGGGTGAGGGGGTGGGCGTGCCACGCGCGGCGATGGCGTAGACTGTTGATCTTCCGTATCCGGAAGGACTGACAGGGAACAAGACCATGCTCAAGGAATTCAAAGCCTTCGCCATGCGCGGCAATGTGGTCGATCTTGCGGTCGGCGTCGTCATCGGCGCGGCCTTCGGCAAGATCGTGAGCTCGCTCGTGGACGACGTGATCATGCCGCCCATCGGCTGGCTCACCGGCGGCATCGATTTTTCCAATCTCTTCGTCGCGCTGGACGGCGGCGATTACGAAAGCCTCGCCGCCGCGCGGGAAGCGGGCGCGGCCACCATCAACTATGGCGTGTTCATCAATACGATGGTGCAATTTGTCATTATTGCCTTCGCGTTGTTCCTGGTAATCAAGCAGATCAACCGCCTCACTGCACCGAAGACGGCCGCTTCCGCCGCGCCCCCGCGCGAGGTCGTGCTGCTCGAAGAAATCCGCGATCTGCTCAAGGCGGGCGCGCGAAAAGCTTGAGCGGACGTCACGCGCCTTCAATTTGTCGGTGACTATCCCCGCGCCACGAGCCAGAATATTCTGGAGCCTGTCATTCAAGGACATCGGGTGAGGGAATACACAAAATGAGCGAAACTCATAAGGGAACGTGCTTTTGTGGGGCCGTCGAAGTCGAGGTGTCCGGCAAACCGGAAGCGATGGGCTACTGTCATTGCTCGTCTTGCCGCTCATGGTCGGCAGGCCCAGTAAATGCGTTCACATTGTGGAAGCCCAGCGCGGTAAAAATCACGCGGGGCGCTGGAACTGTGGGCACATACAAAAAGACCAAATTCAGCGAGCGGCAGTACTGCAAGACGTGTGGCGGCCACATCATGACGGCTCATCCGACGTTTGGCCTTGTCGACGTCTATGCCGCAATCCTGCCGACGTTGAAGTTCAAGCCCGCCGTTCACGTGAATTACGCGGAGACGGTCCTGCCCATGAAAGATGGGCTGCCAAAACTGAAAGATTTCCCCGCGGAACTTGGGGGCTCTGGCCAATCCGTACCGGAGTAATTCATTTCAAGAGGAAGAGTCCCGGTCCACGCGCAGCCGGCCGTCGGGCGTGACGGTCCATTGCGGATTGTAAGTGACTTCCCAGGCATGGCCGTCGGCGTCGGCGAAGTGGCCGCAATAGCCGCCCCAGAAAGCGTCCTCCGGCGCCTTGAGAATGCGCACGCCGCGCTCCGTCAGCCTACGGAATATCTCGTCGACCTCCTCACGCGTGCGCGCATTGTAGGCGAGCGAGAAGCCGTGATAGGGCTCCGCCGGCGCCTTTCCGACGGGCAGCCCCATATATTCGGCAAGACCCTCATGGCCGTAAAGCCCGAGCACGAAGCCGCCGAGATCGAAGAACACCACCGCGTTCTTGTCGTAGAAGGGCGTCCAGCCGAGCGTATCGGTGTAGAATGCGCGCGCCACGCCGAGATCGCGCACGCCCAAGGTAATGACGCTGAGCCTCTGCTCCATGCTCACTTCCGCCAGCGCGCGGCCGCCGTGTCGTCTTTCGCCTCGGCTTCGACCCAGCGCAGGCCGGAAACCGTGTGCTCGCGCTTCCAGAAGGGCGCCTTCGTCTTGAGATAGTCCATGAGAAATTCGGCCGCGGCGAAGGCGTCCGCGCGATGGGCCGCCGCCGCAGCGACGAGCACGATGCGCGCGCCGGCTTCGAGCTTGCCGTAACGGTGAATGATGAGGCTCGCCTGCAAATTCCAGCGCGACGCCGCTTCCTTCTCGATGTGCTCGAGCTCGCGCGCCGCCATGGCGGGATAATGCTCGAGCTCGATCGCCGAAACCGAAGCGCCATGCGCAATATCGCGGACAAGACCCGTGAAGGTGACGACGGCGCCGATGTCGGCGCGCCCTTTGGTGAGGGCGTCGACCTCGCGGCCGATGTCGAAATCCTCGCGCTGCAGGCGGATCATGCGGCGCCTCCCGTCACGGGCGGAAAGAGCGCGACCTCGTCTTGCGCGCTCACGGGATCGGAAGGCGCGGCGTGGCGCTCGTTGACCGCGACGCGCACCCATTCGGCCCGCGCCAGCGCGCGCTCGTAATTCGGCCCGCGCGACTTGAGCCAGGCGATCAGCGCCGCGACGTCGCGGACATGGGCGGGAAGCGCCACCTCCTCCTCGGCGAGGCCCACCATCTCCCGCAAGCGCGCGAAATAGAGAAGCTTCATCGGCTCAGCTCCGGAGATGCGCCGCGCTCGCGCGGAGATAATCGAGCCCGGTGCTCAGCGTGATGACGGTCGCAAACCAGAGCAGCGCGAGACCGAGCACCTCCGACCATGTGCCGAGCCCAAGACCCGCTCCAATGAGGAAGCCCGCGGCCACGAGCTGCAAGGTGGTCTTCCATTTCGCGAGCAAGGTGACGGGCACCGCGACCTCCCGGCCGGCGAGGAATTCGCGCAAGCCAGAAACCGAGAATCTCGCGCGCCAGAATGAGAAGCACCGCGACAACGTGCAGGCCCGCGATCGTGCCGTCGGCCACCAGCATGACCAGAACCGCGGCCACGAGAATTTTGTCGGCGATGGGATCGAGCATGGCGCCGAAGCGCGAGCCTGCATCGCCCCGGCGCGCAAGCCAGCCGTCGACGAAATCCGTCAAGCTCGCCACGATAAAAAGAACAAGCGCTGCGACGCGCGCCGTCACGCCGGGCGCATAGAGAAGCGCCACGATCGCGGGCACCATGGCGATGCGCGCGAGCGTGACGAGGTTCGGCAGAGACGTCATTGCCGCCCGACCCTGCGGGGTCTTGCGCGCGCGTTCAAGGGAGAGCTTCACGAGGGCCCACTCCGGAAGTGGTCGAGAATGCGTTTTGCCATGGCCTTGCTGATGCCGGGCACCGCCTCGAGATCGGCGAGCGAGGCGGACCCGACGTCGCGCGCCGAGCCGAAACGGTGCAGAAGCGCGCGCTTGCGCGAGGGGCCGATGCCCGGAATCTCGTCCAGCGTCGACACTTTCAGCGCCCGCGTGCGGCGCGCCCGGTGACCGCCGATGGCGAAGCGGTGCGCCTCGTCGCGCAGGCGCTGCAGATAGTAGAGAACGGGGCTCTTCGGATCGAGCAGGAAGGACGGCCGGTTCGCCTGGAAGAAACGCTCGCGGCCTGCGTCGCGGTCGGGCCCCTTGGCGATGGCGACGACGGGAATGTCGCCCAAGCCCAGATCGGCCAGCACCTCGCGCGCCACGGTAAGCTGTCCCTGGCCGCCATCGATGAGCACGAGATCGGGGCGCAGCTTCTCCTCGTCGCTCGCCTCGTCCTTGACCAGGCGGCTGAAGCGGCGCGTCAGCACTTCGCGCAGCATGGCGTAATCGTCGCCGGGCGCGAGCGTGCTGCTCTTGATGTTGAAGCGCCGGTACTGGCTTTTGTCGAAGCCGTCCGGTGCGGCCACGATCATGGCGCCCACGGGCTCGGCGCCCTGGATGTGGCTGTTGTCGTAGACCTCGATGCGCTCGGGCGCGGAAGCGAGCGCGAACAGCTCCGCCACGCCGTCGAGCAGCCGGCGCTGGGATTGACCCTCGGCGAGCCGCCGCGCCAAAGCTTCCCGCGCATTCTCGAGCGCATGCTGGACGAGCGCGCGCCTCTCGCCTTTCTTCGGCACCTCGATCTTGATTTGCCGGTTCGCGCGGGCGGAGAGCGCGGCCTCGATGAGCGCGCGGCTTTCCGGTGCGTGGCTCAAGAGCACGCGCTTGGGCACGGGCTTGTCGTCGTAATACTGGGCGAGGAAGGCTTCGAGCACTTCGGCCTCGCCATGGCCCTTCTCGTGGCGGGGAAAGAAAGCGCGATTGCCCCAGTTCTGGCCGCTGCGGAAGAAGAACACCTCGACGCAGCTCATGCCGCCCTCGACGACGGCGGCCACCACGTCGGCCTCGACCACATGGGCCGGATTGATGTCCTGGCGCGATTGAACGTGGGAGAGCGCGCGGATGCGGTCGCGCAAGGCCGCCGCCGCCTCGAAATCGAGGCGCGCGGAGGCGTCTTCCATGGTGCGCGTGAGCTCGGCGTAGACCTCGCGGCTCTTGCCCGAGAGAAACGCCACCGCCTCGTCCACCAGCGCCTTGTAGCGGGCCTGGTCGATGAGACCGACGCAGGGCGCGCTGCAGCGCTTGATCTGATGGAGCAGGCACGGCCGCGTGCGGCTGTCGAAGACGCCGTCGCTGCAGGAGCGCAGGAGAAAGGCGCGCTCGAGCGTGGTGAGCGTGCGGTCCACCGCGCCCGCCGAGGCGAAGGGACCGAAATAGTGGCCCGATTTGTCGAGCGCGCCGCGGTATTTCACGATGGGCGGAAAGGCGTGATCGCCGCGCACGAGAATGTAGGGATAGGACTTGTCGTCGCGCAGCACGATGTTGTAGCGCGGCTTCAGGCGCTTGATGAGATTGGCTTCGAGAAGCAGGGCCTCGGTTTCCGAGCGCGTGGTGACGATCTCGAGATCCACCGTCTCGCTCAACATGCGCGCGATGCGATTGTTCTCGCCGCCGACCCGCATGTAGCTCGCGACGCGGCGCTTGAGATTGCGCGCCTTGCCGACATAGAGCAGCGCGCCTTTGGCGCCCGTCATGCGGTAGACGCCCGGGCCTTCGGGGAGGCTCGGCAAGCGCGCGCGGAGCAGCGTGAGGCCCTTCAAGGCCTTCGACGCCGCCGTCTCGCTCGCTTCTTCCAAAGGTTCCGTCATGCGGCCCGCATTGTTTTCACGCGATCTGTGGATAAGCCTGTTCACAACCCTCTGCACCGCGCGCCGGGCGGCGCGGACTTCCTGGAGTTTGTGCGCATTGCCTATGATTTAGGCAAGGAATAAGCGCTTGAGAAGAGATGGAAAAACTGTCCTTGACAGAAACGTCGCGAGCTCGAGCCGCACAGCGTGCGCCGGAGCCGCGGCGCCCTCAGGCGCCGATTGCTCTGTGTACAAAGGAACGCCTTTGCGCGCCGCGCAGGGCGCGGTTAGGGCGCGCGCACGCGCTCGATCTCGACGCCGACGCTTCCCGCATCGGGCAGGGCCGCGAGCTTCTCCACGCGCACGCGCACGGCCAGCACGCGTTTGTCCGCCAGACATTGCGCGGCGATGCGCTCGGCCAGCGTTTCCACCAGATTGACGTGACCGGACGCCACGAGCGCGCGAATGCCTTGAACGACGGCTTCGTAATCGACGACTTCCGCAAGCCGGTCGCCGGTTGCATTCTCCTGCTCGGAGACGGTGAGATCGACATTGATGCGGATCGGCTGGCGCTTGCGCTTCTCGTGACGGTGGACGCCGATGATCGCTTCGAGCATGAGATCGCGCACGAAGACGTGGCGCAGCGCGTGCTCGGCGTTGGCGATGCGGAAGGGAAAGACGGGCTCTGTGCTCACGGCGGGCTCATGATAGATGCTGTCCGCTGTCGACCGCAATAAGCTCGCCGGTCACGGATTCCGCCTGCAAGACGAAGCGCACACCGGCCGCGATGTCCTCCGGCGTCACGGGGCGCTTGAGGAGCGTCGTCTTGAACTCGGCGGCGAACTCCTCCGTCGACTGATGGCTGCTCGGCAGCGTCGGTCCTGGTGCTATGCCGTTGACGCGAATGCGCGGCGCCAGAGCCTGCGCCAGAATCTGCGTGAGCGTCCACAGTCCCGCCTTGCTCATCGTATACGAGAAGAAGTTGGGCGTCGGCCGGAGCACGCGCTGGTCGATGATGTTGACGATGTTGCCGCGCGCGTCGCCGGGCAGCGTGCGCGCGAACGCCTGCGACAAGACGAAGGGAATGCGCAAGTTCGTTTCCATGTGGCGTTGCCAGGATGCGCGATCCGCGGTCTCCACATTGTCGGGCTCGAACACCGAAGCGTTGTTGACGAGGCAATGCAGCCCGCCGAGCTCGGCGTTGACCCGCGTCACGAGACCGACCGCTTCCGCCTCGCTCCTGAAGTCGGCGGCGAAGGTCTTGGCCACCGCGCGCCCGGCAGCGCGGTTCAGCGCGGAAACAACGCCCTCCGCCGCCCCCTTGTTGGAACGGTAGTGCACGGCCACGCGATAGCCTTCCGCCACCAGCATCTCGGCGATGGCGCGGCCGATGCGGCGGGCGGCGCCCGTCACCAAGGCCACGCGCTCGTCTTTCTCGTTCATGGCGGACCGCTTCTTCCGACTGGCGATGATCGGCAGGCTTGAGCCATAGCGCCCGCCGGGACAGGCGGTCAACTGCGGGTGGCCGAGCGCGCGAAGAGGCGATAATCATCCCGCGGGCCGAGTCGCGAGTCATTACGGAACCGGGGCGGAGAAAAGCCATGAACGGCGCGGGCGTGCCTTATCTGCCGGAGGTCATCGCCTTTCTCGTCGCTTCGGTGGTCATCGTCCCTTTGGCGCGCTGGCTCAAAGTGTCGCCCATCCTGGGCTACCTCTTGATCGGCACGGCCATCGGCCCGCACGGCTTGGGGCTCGTGGGCGAGCCCGAAGGGGTCCGGCGGCTCGCCGAGCTCGGCGTCGTCTTCCTGCTCTTCACCATCGGCATCGAGCTCTCCTACGCACGCCTCAAGGCGATGCGCGCCTATGTCTTCGGCGTGGGCGGGCTGCAGGTCATGCTCACCGCCGCGGCCATCGGCTTCATTGCGTTGAGCTGGGACAATCGCCCCGAGGCCGCGGTGGTGATCGGCGGCGCCTTGGCGCTGTCCTCCACGGCCATCGTCGTGCAGCTCCTGATCGAGCGCGAAGCGATCGCCACGCGCTTCGGGCGGGTGAGCTTCGGCGTCTTGCTTTTCCAGGACCTGGCGGTGGTGCCGCTGCTCGTCTTGCTGCAGCTATTCGGCGGCGGCGGCGAGGAGCCGCTCTGGAGCCTGCTCGTCGGCGCCTTGGCGCGCGCGCTCGCCGCCGTTGCGCTCATCGTCATTGTCGGGCGCTTTCTCGTGCGCCGTCTCTTCCGCGTCGTCGCCTGGACGAAAAGCGCCGACGTTCTCATGGCCATGACGCTGCTTGCCATTCTCGCGACGGCGCTCGGCACGGCGGAGGCGGGACTGTCCATGGCGCTCGGCGCCTTCCTCGCCGGGCTCCTGCTCGCGGAGACGGAGTACCGCCACCAGGTGGAGTCCGACATCAAGCCGTTCCGCGGCCTCTTGCTCGGGCTCTTCTTCATCAGCGTGGGCATGGGCATCGACTTCACGCAGGTCGCGGACAAGTTTCAATGGCTCGCGCTTTCGGTTTTGGGCCTCTTGGTGCTCAAGGCCGCGCTTGCGGCCGTGGCCGTGCTGGTGTCCGGGCTTGGGCGCGAGGTCGCGCTGCGCTCGGCGCTGCTGCTCGCGGGCTCGGGCGAATTCGCCTTCGTCATTCTCAACGCCGCGGCGATGAACGGCGTGATTGCGGCGGACATCGCGCAGTTCATGACCTTGGTCGCGGGATTCACGATGCTCGCGATCCCGGCGCTCGATATCTTGGGCGCGTCGATCGGGCGCGCGCTGGCCCATCGCGAAGCGCGCGCCGTCCACGACAAGGCGATCGAAGGCATCCACGATCTCGAAGGCCATGTGGTGATCGCGGGCTACGGCCGCGTCGGGCAGACGGTGGCGCGCATCTTGCGCGAGCGGAACATTCCCTATGTGGCGCTCGACCTCGATGCCAATGTCACGGTCAAGCACTGGCTCGCCCGCGAGCCCGTGTTCTACGGCGACGCCGGGCGCGCCGACGTGCTCGAGCAGGTGGGCATCGCGCGCGCTTCGGCCGCGGTCATCACCGTCGACGATTACGCCGCGACCGCACGCGCGCTCGAGACGATCCGGCGGCACTGGCCGTCCGTGCCGGTTTTCGTGCGCGCGCGGGACGCGGCGCATCACCTGGCTCTTTCCGCGCTCAAGCCGGCGGCGGTCGTTCCCGAGACGCTCGAAGGCAGCCTGCAGCTTTCCGGCCAGGTGCTGCGCGCGCTCGGCACGCCGGCGGAGGCGGTGAACGCGCTCCTCGATCGCATTCGCCGCGAAGGCTATTCCGGCTATGGCGACGAAATCGAGCCCGCGCCTGCGCGCAAGCCGGCGGCGGAAGAAAAAGCTTAGAGCAAGTCTGATCATTCACCTCATCCTTCGAGACGGCCGCTGCGCGGCCTCCTCAGGATGAGGTGATCCTCTGTCTGCCTCATGGTGAGGAGCCTCGCGAAGCGAGGCGTCTCGAACCATGGGGCATCGAACTTACATTATTAGACGGACTCTGAGGCCTGCGCCGTCTGTGCCCGCGCCCAGGCGAGATAGTCCGCGTTCACCTATTCGAGCGGCAGCACGGCGAAGATGGGCGTCTCGTAAGGGTGGCGCGCGCGGGCTTCGCGGATCGCGGCCGGGGCGAGGCCGCGGCGCGTCTTGATGAACATGGGCGTCTCTTCGGCACGCTCGAGCGCGCCCTTCCATTCATAGATCGCCGTCATGCGCCCGAAAATGTTGACGCAGGCGGCAAGCTTCGCCCGCACGAGATGCTCGCCCAGAGCAACCGCTGCTTTCGCATCGGGCAGCGTCGTGTAGATGAAGACGAGATCATCGTCGGATTGCGCCATGCGCCGAGCATAGGCCTTCGCGCACAGGCACGAAACCCGCGGGATCCGCACCGGCGCCCCGGAACGCCGGGACGCGCCAAGCCGCAGTCTCAGACGACCTGCAGATTGACGGCCTTGGGGCCCTTCTTGTCCGGCTCGATTTCGAAGCGAACTTTCTGGCCTTGGGTGAGCGTCGTCAGCCCCGAGCCTTCGACGGCGGAGATGTGCACGAACACGTCGCGCGAGCCGTCTTCGGGCGTGATGAAGCCAAAACCTTTGGTGGCGTTGAAGAACTTGACCGTGCCGGTGATCATGGGCGGGGAGTCCTGCTGGAAGAGATATTCCACAGACCGGTGTGGCGCACCGATGTGAATGCCGAAAGCCTCGTGCTGGGAAGATTGTCGGACACGGCGGGCGGGGAGCGGGTTGCGGGTTTCCTCGACTGACAGCACCGCCGAACGGCGGTGGGCGACGTTCGTCCGTGGCGCGAGACCAAGCGTTACGACTATGCGCTCGGCGCTGTGACGAGGCAAGAGCGCGCTTGTCCGCCATGGCACGGCGGTCAGTTGACGGGCGGCTGCGCTTCGGCGAGTCTGCCCGCGCGGAATCGCGGATGACATACAGATCGACACTCGTGCCCTTCGGCATCAGCGTGTGCGGCGTGGACGAGCTCTTGAGCTTCGCCGAGCACCGCGTGAGCCATGTCTTGTCGATCTTGGACCCGGGGCAGCCCGAGCCCGCGGCGCTGGCGGCGTTTCCGGCCCATGCGCGTCTCGACTTGCGCTTTCACGACATCATCGAGGAGCGCGCAGGCGAGATCGCGCCCATGGCGAGCGACGTCGATCTCCTGCTCGCCTTCGGCCGCGATCTCGAGGCCGAGCCCAAAGAGCGCGCGCATCTCCTCGTCCATTGCCATGCGGGCATTTCGCGCTCGACGGCGTCCATGGTCTTGCTCTTGGCGCAGGCGCGGCCCGACAAGCCGGCGGGGGTCGTCGTGGACGAGGTCGTGCGCATTCGCCCGCGCGCCTGGCCGAACCTGCGCATCGTCAAGCTCGGCGATACGCTTCTCAAGCGCGAAGGTGCGCTCGTTTCGGCCGTGCGCGGGCAGTATGCCAAGCGGCTCGCCGAGACGCCGGAGCTCGCGCAGATCTTCCGCGAGGTCGGCCGCGAGGCCGAGATCGAAGGGCTGATCTAGCGGCTTTTCCGCCGCTCACAATAGAAACACGGGGGGACTAACGCATGGCCAAGAACAACACGATCAAGCTCTATGACCTCCAGCTGGTCTCCGGCTGCACGATCAGCCCCTTCGTCTGGCGCACCAAATACGCGCTGAAGCACAAGGGCTTCGACATCGACATCGTCCCGGGCGGCTTCACGGGCATATTGGAACGCACCGGCGGCCGCTCGGAGCGGGTGCCCGTCATCGTGGACGATGGCCATTGGGTGCTCGATAGCTGGATCATCGCCGAATATCTCGACGAGAAATATCCGGACCGCCCGATGCTGTTCGAAGGCGCAAGCATGAAGGTGCTGACCAAGTTCATCGACGCTTGGCTGTGGCGGACGGCCATCGCTCCCTGGTTCCGCTGCTACATCCTCGACTATCACGACCTGTCGCTGCCGCAGGATCGCGCCTATGTCCGTCAGAGCCGGCAGGACTGGTTCCTGGGCGGCCAGAAGCTCGAGGACGTTCAGGCCGGCCGCGAGGACCGTCTGCCGCTGGTGCCGCCGGCACTCGAGCCGTTTCGGCAGCTCTTGCGCGAAACCAAATGGCTCGGCGGAGACAAGCCGAATTACGCCGACTTCTGCGCGCTCGCCGTATTTCTGTGGACCGCCTCAGTCGCGACGACCCCGCCGCTGCCGGCGGACGATCCCTTGCGCGATTGGCTGGACCGAGGATTTGACCTTTACGACGGACTCGGCCGCCATCCGGGCATGCACACGCTGTTTGGCCTCAAGCGCCGCGAAGGCGATCCCGAGCCGTTCGTGAAGGACGGCGCCGGAATCAGCATGCCGACCAACACCGGCCCCGCTTCCACACGCATGCCTCCGCTGGCGCGCCAATGAAAAACGCCGCCGGGCGGAAACCCGGCGGCGTAACTCAGGGCTTGGAAACCCGCCTTAAGCGAGCTCGAGATTGATCGCCTGCGGCCCGCGGCCGCGGCGATCCTCCTCGATATCGAAGGTCACGCGCGTGCCGTCGGCCAAGGCCGGCAGGCCCGAGCGCTCGAGCGCAGTGATGTGAACGAAGATGTCCTTGCCACCGCTCTCGGGCGTGATAAAGCCGAAGCCGCGTTGGGTATTGAAGAACTTCACGGTGCCTGTCTGGCGCAAAGGAAAACTCCTGTTCCAGTCGTCGTCGTCATAACCAAAACCGAGACGCGACGGACGGATCGGCAATCTCAGATTTTTCGGAAAGGCAGCGCACTTGAAGGCAGGAGTCTTAACCCGAAAATCGAGGGCACGCCCCACCGCGGGGCGCGCCGGCGGCAAAAATATGCCTTCGAACTTTTCGGGAATCAAGAGGGCGCGCGAAGGACGCCGTGTCGCTTTCACGACGACACCGTCGCGTCAAGGGATCGGTCATTCGTGTGGCGCCGACACGCGCGTCTGCGCGCCGCCAAGCCAAAAAAGAAAGGGCCGCCTCGCGGCGGCGCTTATCGGCAAAAAGAAAGGGCCGCCTTGCGGCGGCGCTTATCGGCAAAAAGAAAGGGCCGCCTTACGGCGGCCCTTGGGGTGAATACCTTGCAACGCCTTAGGCGGCTTGGATATTGACCGCCTTGAAGCCGCGCTTGTCGGCTTGCGTCTCGAAGCGGACGCGTTGTCCGTCGCGGAGCGTGCTAAGCCCCGCGGCCTCGACGGCCGAGATGTGGACGAAGACGTCCTTTGAGCCGTCGTCCGGCGAGATGAAGCCGAAGCCGCGTGCGGCGTTGAAGAATTTCACGGTACCTTCTGACATTTCAGTGTAGTCCTGTTCATGAGTGCTACGGCACGCGACCACCGCGTGCCGGATTTCCCCGAGCGCGTTTGTCGCGCACGGGGCGTAAAGCGATCACATCCGTTTTGGGAGATCGGGTCGTGCAACCAATTTTTTTGGGAAGGGTGCAGGGCTTTCGTCTCGGGACGCGGCGTGACGCCGTTACCCGGCTAACATGGGGCTTCTCGGGGCGAATTGCAAGGGCAAAACGCGCGCGCGGCGCCTGCCGCATTCATAACTCGTTCATCATTGCGGCGGGAAAAGCGGCCCCTGGCATCGCATTCTTGCGCGACGCCAGAGTGGAAAAAGAAAGGGCCGCCATTTGGCGGCCCCCCGGCGTTGCGCTGTTGCGCGACGCCAGAGTGGAAAAGGAAAGGGCCGCCATTTGGCGGCCCCCCGGCGTTGCGCTGTTGCGCGACGCCAGAGTGGAAAAGGAAAGGGCCGCCATTTGGCGGCCCTTGGCGTTTCGTTTCAATGCGCGCGTTAAGCGGCTTTGACAGTGACCGCCTTTCAGGCGGCTTGGACGTTGACCGCCTTTCAGGCGGCTTGGACGTTGACCGCCTTGAAGCCGCGCTTGTCGGCCTGCGTCTCGAAACGGACGCGCTGTCCGTCGTTGAGCGTGCTCAAGCCCGCAGCCTCGACGGCCGAGATATGGACGAACACGTCCTTCGAGCCATCGTCGGGCGAGATGAAGCCGAAGCCACGCGCCGCATTGAAGAATTTCACGGTACCTTCTGACATTTCTACATAGTCCTGTTCATGAGTGCTACGGCGCGCGACCACCGCGCGCCGGGTTCCCTACGCGGTTTGTCGCGCGTAAGGCGTAAGGCGATCACATCCGTTTTGGGAGATCGGGTCGTGCGCCAAATTTTTGGGAAGAGGTGCGCGGCAGGTTCTCGAAACGCGGCGTGTCGCCGTTACCCCGTGAACCTGGGCCTTCTTGGGGGCAATTGCAAGGGCAAAGCGACGGCAGCGTGCCTGCCGTATTCCATAACTCGTTCATCATTGTGGCGGGGCGTAAACGGACGCTCCGCATCTCGATTGTCATGCCCGCACTTGTTGCGGGCCTTCGCCCGCCGAAGCATTGGCGTGCGGAAGCGAAAGAGAAGAGGCTTCGGCCCGCGCGGCGGGCGTCCAGACGGCATCGCAAGGCGCGCATTCGCGCGTTTCAGCGCGCCAGGCACCTGTGCCGTCACACTGTGTCTCGCAGACAAATTCCCCCCCCTTGGGGGAGGGGGAAGGAAGAGGTGACTCAGCGACCCGCTTTGAGCTTCGCGTAGACGCCGGCGATATTCTGCGCGCGGAAGGCCTCGTAATTGCTCCAGTCTTTGTATTTGTCGAGGGTGAGCGATGCTTGGATCTCCTCGAGCGATTTGCCCGCGGCGATGCCCGCTCTCACGCCTTCGAAGAGATCGGTGAAGTATTGCTTCACGTCCTGAAGGTCGGCCACCGTGCCGACTGCGCCGTGGCCGGGCGTGATGATGGCCGGCTCAAGGGCTGCCGCCTTGTCGATCAAGGCCATACTCTCATCAAGATCATAGTCGGGGAGATTGCCGAAGGGCAGACGCTTGATATTGATGACATCGACCACGAAGAGAATATCGCCCGGGAACATCATATAGACCATGTCGCTCGCATGATTGCCGCCGACATGCATCATGCGCACCGATTGGCCGCCGAGCGTCAGCGTGTAGTCGTTCTTGAACGTGCCGTCGGGCGCGCGCACATCGGCATATTGCGACGTGTGGAGCTCGAGCGCGGTCAGCTCGCCATTCTTGTCGTGATCGACAGTGTCGAACACCGGCCCGAGAAACGGATTGTCGGCGACCTCGGATTTTTGCAGCTTGCCGTCCTTGTCGGCGTCGAGGCTGGCGAGGAAGCCGGAGACCGGCGCATCCGCCGCCGGCGGCACGAGATTCTTTCGGGTGTCGGCCTGCGAGATCACGCGCGCCTCGGGGAAGACGGCGCCGCCCGAGACATGGTCGAAATGATGGTGGCTGTAGAGCACATATTTCACCGGCTTGCCGGGGAAACGCTGCGCGAGCTCGCCCTTCAGCCACTCCGCAGCGGCCCGATTGATGGGATCGGCGACGACGATGCCTTCCTCGGTCACCAGCACGACGCCGAAATGCTGGTTGTCCTGATAGCGATAGACATCGCCCTTGAGCTGCGTGAGCGAGCGTTCCGGCGGCGGGGCTGCGGGCGCTGCGGCCTCCTTCTTGGTACCGGCGCAGGCGGCAACGAGCATGGCCGCGAGCGCGGCCGCGAAAATTCTCATCATCATGATTATCCTCCCCTCCAACGATTGAGGATTGAAAAGGGACGAGTGGGGCCTGTCAACGGTTTGCGCGTGACGGGCGTCACATCGCTCATGTGGCACCGCAGCAACGAGGCGCGCGCGCGCTTACGCGGAAGCGATCGCCCGCACGCGCGTTTCGATCGCTTTGCCCGCCTCGCGCCGCGCCCGGCGCAGGTCGTAGCCTGTCTGCAGATTGAGCCAGAACTCCGCCGAGGTGCCGAAATACTTCGCGAGCCTGAGCGCCGTGTCCGCGGTGATGGCGCGCTTGCCGTGCACGATCTCGTTCACGCGCGCCACCGGCACGTCGAGATCGCGCGCGAGCCTGTTCTGGCTCACGCCATGGGGCTCCATGAACTCCTTGAGCAGAATCCGGCCCGGGGGAATGGGTGCCAGCTTCTTTGTCTTCGCGGCCATCGCTCACCTCGACCTAGTGATAATCGACGATTTCGACATCGTAGGCGTCTCGGTCTCGCCAGACGAAACACACGCGCCACTGTCTGTTGATCCGGATCGAATGCTGCCCCTTGCGATCACCCTTTAGCGCTTCCAACCTGTTGCCGGGCGGCGACAGCAGGTCGGCGAGGCTCGCAGCAGCGTCCAGAATCAAGAGCTTGTTTCGCGCGGCCTCCTCGAAGGTCCGAAAGCGGCGGACGGACTCGTCGTGAAACAGCCGCTCCGTGTCCCTGTCGCGAAACGACCGGATCATAGCGCAGGGTATTCTGTGATACGGAATACGTCAAGCAGAATGGGCGCCTGGCGCTACCGCTTCCTGCTCTTCTTGAACGCCCGTGTCCCCGGCTTGCCGGAGGATGAACGGGCGGCGCCGGGCACGGCGGGCACGTTGCGCGCTTTGCGCGCCTGGTCTTCCATCGCGCGCTCGATTTGCTCCGGGCCGCGCGAGGGGATCGTCGGCGACGGCGAGCTCCGAGGCTTCGAGCGCGGCGGATCTCGTCGCGCAGCCGCCCGGCCTCCTCGAATTCGAGATCGGCGGCGGCCTCGCGCATGCGCTTTTCGAGATCGGCGAGCACGGCCTTGATGTTGTGGCCGGCGAAAAGCGCCGCGTCTTCGGCCAAGCCCGCCGCCACCGTCACGTGGTCCTGCTCGTAGACGGAGCTGAGAATGTCGGCGATGCCGCGCTTGATGGTTTCGGGCGTGATGCCGTTCGCGGTGTTGTAGGCGCGCTGCTTCTCGCGCCGCCGGTCGGTCTCGGCGATGGCGCGCTCCATGCTCCCGGTCATGCGGTCGGCATAGAGAATGACGCGGCCTTCGACGTTGCGCGCCGCCCGCCCGATGGTCTGGATGAGCGAGGTTTCGGAGCGCAGGAAGCCCTCCTTGTCGGCGTCGAGAATGGCCATCAGCGCGCATTCGGGAATGTCGAGCCCCTCGCGCAACAGGTTGATGCCCACCAAGCACGTCGAAGGCGCCGAGGCGCAGATCGCGGATGATCTCGATGCGCTCGATGGTGTCGATGTCGGAATGCATGTAGCGCACGCGCACGCCCTGCTCGTGCATGTACTCGGTCAAGTCCTCGGCCATGCGCTTGGTCAGCGTGGTGACGAGCACGCGGAAGCCCTTGGCCGCCACCTGCTTGCACTCGGCGATCAAGTCGTCCACCTGCTTCGCCACCGGCCGGATGAGGACCGGCGGATCGATGAGGCCCGTGGGGCGGATCACCTGCTCGACGAAGACGCCGCCGGTGCGCTGCGAGCTCCCAGCCGCCCGGCGTCGCCGAGACATAGACCGATTGCGGGCGCATGGCGTCCCATTCCTCGAAGCGCAGGGGCCGGTTGTCGACGCAGGAGGGCAGCCGGAAGCCGTATTCGGCAAGCGTCGCCTTGCGCCGGAAATCGCCGCGGAACATGCCGCCGAGCTGCGGGATGGTGACGTGGCTCTCGTCGACGAACACCAGCGCCTCGTCGGGCAGATATTCGAACAGCGTCGGCGGCGGCTCGCCGGGCTTGCGGCCGGTGAGATAGCGCGAATAGTTCTCGATGCCGGCGCAGGAGCCGGTTGCCTCCATCATTTCCAAGTCGAAAAGCGTGCGCTGCTCCAAGCGCTGCGCTTCCAGAAGCCGCCCGGCGGCATTGAACTCGTCCAGGCGCTTGCGCAAGTCCTCCTTGATCATGCGCATGGCCTGGGCGAGCGTCGGGCCGCGGCGTCACGTAATGCGAGTTGGCGTAGACCTTGACGAAGTGAGATCGGCGGTCTTCTCGCCCGTCAGCGGATCGAATTCGCCGATCGCCTCCACCTCGTCGCCGAACAGCGAGACGCGCCAGGCGCGGTCTTCATAGTGCGCGGGAAAAATCTCCACCGTGTCGCCGCGCGCGCGAAAAGTGCCGCGGGCGAAAGCCTGGTCGTTGCGCTTGTATTGCAGCGCCACGAGATCCTTGAGCAGCCGGTCGCGGGCAAGGCGCTTGCCTTGCTGCACCGTGAGCGTCATCTCGGCATAGGTCTCCACCGAGCCGATGCCGTAGATGCACGACACCGAGGCGACGATGATGACGTCGTCGCGTTCGAGCAGCGAGCGCGTGGCCGAATGGCGCATGCGGTCGATCTGCTCGTTGATGGAGGAATCCTTCTCGATATAGGTGTCGGTGCGCGGGATATAGGCCTCGGGCTGGTAGTAGTCGTAATAGGAGACGAAATACTCCACCGCGTTGCCGGGGAAGAAGCTCCGCATCTCGCCATAGAGCTGGGCCGCGAGCGTCTTGTTGGGCGCGAGGATGAGCGCCGGCCGCTGCGTGGCCTCGATGACTTTCGCCATGGTGAAGGTCTTGCCCGAGCCCGTGACGCCGAGCAGCACCTGGTCGCGCTCGCCCGCGCGCGCCGCCTCCACCAATTCCTTGATGGCTTGCGGCTGGTCGCCCTTGGGCTCGTACTCCGAGACGAGCCGGAACGGCACGCCGCCTTCGGTCTTGTCCGGGCGCGGCGGGCGATGGGGCGCGAAGAGCGCAAGGCCGTCGGGCGAAATGCCGGGCTCATGCGGGCGCAAAGCGCCGAGCGCACTGCCCGCGGGAACAAAGTCCCCGCCGGGTGCTTCCGAGAATCCGTTGGGTTTCGCGCCGCGGGCCATGGCCGGAATATGGTCCCACTCGGCTAATACAAAAAGGTGTTCAAGCACTTGACCAAGTTCCCCTTTTGTTCCAAACTTGCAACGCACTTCAAAATCAGCAAATCAAAACGCGTACACACCAAACGCGCACCCCGGGGCGGCATTTTGAGAAGGCGGAAGAAGGTTCAACGGCCGTTCTACAAGCCGTCCTCTCTGGAACTATGCGCAGGGGGTGGAGGACAAGCACTCGGCCTCGAAGACGCTGGCTTTGAACATCAGGAACTCGTTGAAGTTGATTTTCACGCGTGCAATACGCTACGGCTGAATCGTCCGCACTGGCGCGTCTTTGAGGAAGACCTGAACAGCTTCGACGCACGGCCGTATAAAGGCATAGACCTGGTCGCAGGAGGGCTCCCTTGCCCGCCGTTTTCAGTGGCCGGCAAACAGCTTGGTCAGGACGACGAACGGAATCTCTTTCCTGCCGCATTGCGGATCATAGATGAAGCGAGACCGAAAGCCGTCTTGATTGAGAATGTGCGGGGTCTCCTAGAGCCGAGGTTTGTCGAGTACAGAGCATTCATAAACCGCGAATTGGAAAGGCTTGGCTACGTAGCGAATTGGCGCCTTCTCAATGCATCTGACTTTGGTGTACCTCAACTTAGGCCACGGGTTGCATTGGTAGCGCTCCGGTCCGAGATTGCGAATCTGTTCCGCTGGCCCGATGTAACTGTGAAATCAATGAATGTCGGTGATGCCATCTACGATTTGATGGCCAAGCACGGATGGCGGCGCGCAGCGATATGGCGCAACATTGCCAACGGGCTTGCGCCAACAATTGTTGGTGGTTCCAAGAAGCACGGAGGCCCGGACCTGGGCCCGACGCGTGCCCGCAAGGCCTGGGAAGCGCTTGGTGTCGATGGATTAGGCATCGCTGACGAACCACCGAACGCAACGTTTGAAGGAATGCCAAGGCTGACTGTGAGGATGGTGGCGCGTCTGCAAGGCTTTCCCGACAATTGGGGAGTTTGGGGAAGGAAAACCGCTGCTTACCGCCAAGTGGGAAATGCATTTCCTCCACCCGTTGCTAAGGCTCTTGCCAGTGAATTGATCTCTTGCTTGGGAGCGCGGCGGAATTCCCGAGCCTGCGCTTGATCCCAAAAATGGGTGCACGTGACAAACTGCGAGATTATTTTCTAAAGAACATTGGCCGCGTAATGGATTCGCGGGAACTCCGCAAAGTAGCGGGAATTTCCGAGTGGGCGCGCCGAGTCCGCGAGCTCCGGGATGAAGAAGGCCTCCAAATACTTACGCATAACGACAGAAGCAATTTAAAGCCTGGCCAATATTTGCTCGAGAGTCCTCAACTCGTGCCTGCTTTTGAGCGTTCGATCTCAAAAGAAGTCCGCGCCTTCGTTCTTGATCGAAATGGCTTCACTTGCGCGATGTGTGGCGCGGCGGCAGGTGAACCGCATCCTTATGATGTGTCACGTAAGACGCGGTTGCACATTGGGCACATTGTCGACAAGTCGCTTGGTGGTAGTGATGAGCCAGAGAATCTGCGCGCTATCTGTTCCGTGTGCAACGAAGGTGCGGCAAATCTCACCCTGCAAAGACCATCCCACGCAAAGCTATTGGCGCAATTGCGCCGTGCTACCGGCGCAGACCAACTAGAAATTCTAAAATGGCTGTTGAAAAAATATCCGGAGAAGGCAGCGTCGTACGTGAAGCATGGATAAGCTGTCGCGGGCTCGCCGAAGCAAGAATATGGCAGCCATACGATCTCGGGACATGGAGCCCGAGAAGATGGTTCGGCGGCTCGCTCACAGCATGGGCTATCGGTTTCGGCTGCACCGCAAGGACTTGCCAGGCAAACCAGACATCGTCTTTCCGAGCCGCAAGAAGGTTATTTTCGTTCATGGGTGCTTTTGGCATCAGCACACAGATCCCAAGTGCCTCGATGGGCGTATGCCAAAGTCAAACATCGCCTATTGGCGGCCAAAGCTGCGGCGAAATGTTGAGCGGGATGCGCGAAACGCCTCCCTTCTCAATCAACAAGGCTGGGAGACTTTGACAGTCTGGGAATGTAAGACAAAGAACGAGCAAAAAACGAGATCCGTGTTGCGTGCATTCCTAGGTCGTACTCCGGCACGGTGACGCGTGCGCCCTCCTTACGCTGCCTTCTTGCTCAAATAGTCGGCGCGACCCGGTGAGCCTCACGCTGCCGCGTCGGCGAGCACGCGCTCGATGCGCGCGAGCACGAATTTCGTCAGCGCTTCGCTCTTCACATGGGGCAGGGTGCGGAAGAGCTGGAGCGCCGCGAGCGCGGGCAGGCGCGGCAAGAGGCCGGGATCGGCGTCCTCGGCCAGCGCGCGCAAGGGGCCTGCGAGCTGCGCGAGCTTTTGCGCCGCGTTGAGGCGCGCCGCGCCCGTCTCGCCCACGAGATGGAAATCGCGCAAGCACCAGTGGCCGTCGATGTCCTGGAAGAGCTTCCCGACATCGAGCCAATAAGAGCTCACCCAAGGCTCGTCGCAATCGATGAACATCGTGGCGTTGCCTTGGCCGATCAGAATGTTGTCGAGCGTGAGATCGCCATGGGCGGGCGAAACGGGAATGCCGCCCCAGTTGCAGGTCGAGAGCCGGCGCGCCACGGCCGTGATCGCCTCGCGATGCGCGTTGGTCGGCGCGCGCGTGAGGCAGGTTCCGGCGATGCGGCCGATCTTGTGCAGGAACAACTCCGCGGGAATAGAGGGACCCGTGTTGGCGCGAAACACCCACAGCATGCGGTCGATGGCGGCGAGCGCCGCGTCGCGGTCGTAAGACGCGGCGCTGGCGATCACCGCGGCGAGGCTGCGGCCGGGAAAGTAATCCATCTCGAAAAAGGCGAGGCCCGCCTCGTCCACGCCCTCGGCCAGCACGCGCGGCAAGGGAATCCCGTAAGCGGAAAGCAGGCGTTGCCGCGCGGCTTGGCCCGTCAGGCGGGCGTTCTGTTCCGCCGTGCCCGCGATCTTGCGCACGATGCTCCGGCCCTCGCGCAGGCCGAGGATGATGCGCGCGCCCGAATGGCTCTCCAGATCGCGCAGAGCGTGAAAGCCGTGCAGCGTCTGCCGCGGCGTTTCGAATTCGACTGCGCCGGGCGCAGGGGCGGGGGCGGGGGCAAGTGCGGTTGCCGGTACGCGGATACGCGGAGACGCCATGGCGCGCTTCAGCCGTGGAGCTTGAGCGCAGGCGGATGGGCGAGAGCGTCTTGCTGCGCGCCGCTCAAATCGTGCACCGCCACGTCCGCGCGGATGCGGCGCAAGCCCTCGATCATTTCCGGCGTGTGCGCGCCGCCATTGACGATGACGAGCGGCGTGCGCGCCTCGGCCAGCCGCTCGGCCGGCGCGAACACGGACAGCGTGGTGCCGTAAAGCCGCTTGCCTTGCTTTGCCGGCGCATTGTCGAGGATGCCGCTGAGCCGCGTCTCGGTGAGGCCCGCCGCCATCAGCGCCTGGACGTGGATGCTCGCGGGCATGAGGAACACGTCGCCTTTGTGGCGCGCCATGGCGCGCATGGTGTTGAGCGCTTGGACGCGAAAGCGCGTGAAGTAATCGGCGATCAAGGGACCGGGCGCGGGCGGAATGTCCGCGAGCGGCGTGGCTTCCGCGCCGCGTTCGAAGGCGAGAAAGAGCGTGTCGTTCGCGGCCCGGAGCTCTTCCGCGCGCAGGCGCCAGCCCGTGCGCGCAAAGAGCGCTTTCAAGGCGGGCAGGGGCACGTAGGTCGAATGCTCGAAATTGAGCGCGCTGGCGAGTCCCTTCTCCACCCAGCGCTCGAGCACCGGCCAGGCGATGACGAGGCGCCCGTTCTCCGGCAGCGAGGCCGTGATGTCGTCGAGCGCCGTGCGCAAGTCCGCCGCATGCTCCAGCATGTGGCACATGACGACGGTCGAGGCGCCGGTGCGGGCGAGCGCCGCGCGCTTGAGCAAGCCCTCCACCAGCGCCACGTCGGCCGGCAGATCATGCGTGAGCAAAGGACGCGGCTCGAGGATGGTCCAGGTCGGCGTCGCCGCCCAAGCGCTTGTAGGCCGTGGCAAGCGCGCCGCCGCCGCCGATATCGAGAATGGAATCCGTCGCATGGCGCGCGAGAAACGCGGCGAAGGCCGCATGATGGCGCGTCCAGGCGGTGCCGAGCCCCGTGGCGTGATCCTCGAGATAGATGCGCTCGAGCGGCGGCAGGGTTGCGATCTGCGCGGAGCGGCAGCCCAAGCACTCGACCCAGGCCATGGGCGCGTGCTCGTCCTCCGTAGGCGGATCGATCACGCAGCCTTGGAAGACGGGGAAGCGATCGACAGTGAGGATCGGCCGCAGATCGCTTGCGCCGCAGACGGCGCAGTGCGCGCGCGTGGTCGCGGCGGCGTTCACTGCCAATCCCTCAGATGATCGGCGAGCCCCGTCTCGTCGCGCTCGAGGCTGATGCCCACCGCCGCGGGATAGGGATTGGAGCGCGCATGATCGTTGATGAGGAAGCGGCGGCCGTGGCGGCATTCCATGACCAGCGCATGAGGGAAGAGCCCGAGCTCGCGGAGCGCGGCCTCGGTCTTCTCGCGATAGATTTCCGGCCGCGCGGTCATGAAGATGAGCTGCGCGCCGCGTGCCTGCCATTCGCGCAGCGTCGCCACGTTTTCCGCGATGGGCTCGTCCTCGTCGTCCCAGAAGGGCGGGAACCAGCGGCTGTGATTCTTGAACACCACGCCGTCGATGTCGGTGACGAGGGAGCCGCGGCTGTGCACATAGCGCCGCCAATCGTCGAGCGTGCCCACGTCCACCAGACCGCTGACGGCGTGGGGCACCACGATGTGGCCGTTGACGATGGCGCGGTTCATGACGTGGGAGACGAAGATCTCGCCCGCCTCGTCGTCTTCGGCGAGCGCCGCGAACGCGCCGGTGAAGACGCTCGCGTCCTCGAAGCCGTAGAGCCCGATGCAGGCGAAGTTCGAGGCGAGACTCTTCACAACCATCTCGACGACGAGACCGTTCTCGTTGACCACGGCGAAGCTTTTCGCGCCGACATTGGCCATCTCCGGCGTCTCGCGCACGTCGGAGACCGAGACGAAGCTCACCTCCGGCAAGGGCGCCGCGTCGAAGAAGCTGTCGGCAACCTTGATGGCGATGGCGCCCGTGACGCGGGCGCGCTCGATCATGTGGGACACGGTGTCGGCGGGGCCGCGCGTCTCGTGGGGAATGACCACGACTTCGGTCTCCGCGCCCAAGACGCGCTTGAGCAAACCCTCGCAGCCATATTGCGCCTCGTGGTCGGCGCGCACCGCGGCCACGGTCCGGTCGTAGGATCCGCGCGGCACGCTCGCCGCCGCGCGCGCGATGCAGAGCTCGCCCTCGGGCAGGGTGAGCATCCATTTCGGGAGCATGGCGGGAAAGCGCGACGAGCGTCCCGCGCAGGGCAGAAGCAAGGTTCGCGTCGAGGTCATGAGGCGCCCTCTCGTCCGGGGAGTAGGCGCCCGATCAAAGACCATGACTGGTTAATGCGGCTCCAACGCCGGACTGGTGCCGCGGGGCCAAGGCACGCTAAGTGTCAGTCCGCACGAGACGCGGGGCGGCAGCATGGCGGACAACATGGTCGGCAAGGTGTGCCTCATCACCGGGGCCACAAACGGCATCGGGCTTGCCGCCGCGCAGGCGCTGGCCAAGCGCGGGGCGCAGATCCTCGTCCATGGCCGCGACGCCGAGAAGGGTGCGGGCGTCGTCGCCGCGCTCAAGCGCGCCAGCGGCAACCAGAACATCGCGTTCGTGCAGGCCGATTTTGCCTCGCTCGCCGAGGTGCGCAAGCTCGCGGACACGGTCAAATCCCGCGTCCCGCGCCTCGACGTGCTGATCAACAATGCGGGCCTTTTCGCCCTGAAGCGGACGTTAACGAAGGACGGCTACGAGACGACCTTCGCAGTCAACCATCTGGCGCCGTTTCTACTCACCAATCTTCTTCTGGACACGCTCAAGGCGAGCGCACCGTCGCGCATCGTCGTCGTGTCGTCGGCCGGGCATCGCGGGCCGCCGCTCGATTTCGACGATCTGCAGAGCGAACAGCACTATCGCAGCATGCGCGCCTATCAATGCTCGAAGCTCGCCAATCTCCTGTTCACGCGGGCGCTCGCCAAGCGCCTGGACGGCACGGCCGTCACCGCCAACGCGCTTCACCCCGGACTCATCAACACCGGCATCGGGGGCAAGGTGACCGGGATCGCCACGCTCCTGCTGCGGGCGACTTTCGCCGTCATCGGCAAGTCGCCCGAGGAGGGCGCGCGCGCTTGCGTCTATCTCGCAGCCTCGCCCGAGGTGGCGCAGGTCACAGCCGGCTATTTCATCGACGAAAAGCGCGCCGAGCCCTCCGCCGAGGCCCAGGACGACGCTGCGGCCGAGCGTCTGTGGGCGATAAGCGCGCAGCTTGTCGGCCTGGCCGGTTGAGGGCGGCCTTCGGTTGCGGCTGTCAATGCCGGTGGAAAGAATCGGCTAACCATTCCAGCGCAGAATTGGCAACAATCCGGCGCATGAAGCCCGGAGCACCGCGTGCCGGAGACGCGCCATGGCGATCAGACCGATTCCGTTGTCCGAGCTCGAGACCGTGGGCCGTGGGCTAAAAAGCCCGGTCGGCGTTGCCGTCGATCGCGAGGGGCGCCTATGGGTGTCCGATCCCGAGTCCGCGGTGGTCTGGGTCAAGCCCGACGGCGGCGTCAAGCGGCTCGGCAAGGCGGGCGGGGCGCCCAACGGCATCGCGATCGACGCGCACAATCGCGCCGTGATCGCCAATCTCGGTCTCGTGGTCGGCGCGCCGGGGCCTTTGCAACGTGTTCATCTGAGCTCGGGCGAGCTCGAAACGCTATGCGCCGCCGTGGACGGCCGCCCGCTCACGGCCTCGACGCACCCGGCGATCAAGGGCGACGGCACGATCTATTGCACTCACTCCTCTTGGGCCTCGACGCTTTCGAGCGCGCTCGACGCGCGCCGCGACGACGGTTTCATTTACCGCGTGGATCGCAAAGGCAACGCCACCACGGTGACACAAGGCCTGAAATTTCCGAGCGGCTGTTGCCTCGGCTACCGGGACCAGCATCTTTTCGTGGCGGTGACCATGAAGGCCACGATCGTGCGCCTGGAGATCATGAAGGACGGCGCGCTCGGCCAGCCTGCACCCTATGGGCTGCCCATCGGCCAGATTCCCGACGTCGCTCCCATCGGCATCGAAACCACGGCGCGCGAGCGCGCCCGCTACGGCTATGTAGGCGGCATGGCCTTCGACCAGGATGGAAACCTCTGGGCTGCCTTGCCCGCCGCGGGCCGCGTCGTCGCCATCACGCCCAATCTGCACCCCATCGTCATCATCGATGATCCGGAACAGAAGATCCTCAAAACGCCGACGACCATCGCCTTTGGGGGGGACGATCTACAGGACGTCTATATCGGCAGCGTGAAAGGCGACTATGTCGTCAAGGCGCGCAGCCCCGTCCCCGGCATGCCGCAGGTTCATCAGCGCTGAGCCGCGATCGCCAGCGCCATGGGCGCGGGCGCGCTGCCGGCGCGCAGCGCGAAACAAATGCCTTCCTCGGTGAAGCGTCGGTAGAGGGCGAGATTGATCGCCTGAAGCGTGTCCATGTGCTCGTTGTAATCGGCCGACAACACGTAATACGCAGCCTCGAAGGTCAAGGCGAAATCGCCGAAGCCCGTGAAGTGGCAGCGGTCGAAGCGCGTCTTCGCCTGGGCCTCGATGATCGCGCGGACCATCTGCGGAATTGTGGCGAGCTTGTCATGCGCTGTGCCGTAGACGACGGCAATGCCGAATACCACGCGCCGCTCGGCCATGCGCTTGTAGTTGCGGATGCGCGAGGCCAGGAGATCGGCGTTCGAGATCACGATCTGCTCGCCCGATAGGCTGCGCAGACGCGTGGTTTTGAGGCCGATGCGCTCCACCGTGCCCATGTAGTCGCCGGAGATCACGAAGTCGCCGGCCTCGAAGGGCTTGTCCAAGACGATCGAAAGCGAGGCGAAGAGATCGCCCAGGATGCTTTGCGCGGCAAGCCCGATGGCGATGCCGCCGATGCCGAGCCCGGCCACGAGCGCGGTCACGTTGATGCCCAGATTGTCGAGCACGAGCAGGAGCGCCACCGACCAGAGGACCGCGCGCCCGATCAATCCGATGATGCTCGTGGCGCCTTGAACGGAGCGTCCGTCGCCGCGGCGGCGCGCAAATTGCTCCAGGGTCGCGCCGAGTCCGACGCTCGCCCACACCGCGCCTTGCAGCACGAATGCGACGACAAAGAGCGAGTTGATGACGCCGCGCACCACGGGGGCCAATGTGAACACGTGACTGGCGGCCGCGAATGCCGTGATCCACATGAACAGGGACGAGGTGGCCGCGATCACGCCGCTCAGCGCCGCGACGAAAGCGCCCCCGTTGGTCAGATCGCGCTGCGGCGCGGCGCGCAGCGCCTCGATGCGCCGGCGAACGACGCGGCGGACGAGCGCCAGCGCGGCGTAGACGAGCGCGCCGAGCACCAGCGCCGCCACGAGCTTGATGACGATCACCGAGAAGTCGGTGTCGATCAGCCATGCCTCGAGGTCCTGAAGGAGACGATCGAGGAAAACCCGCAGATCCAACGCCTCGAGGAGATGCCGAAGGCGGCTCGCAATCGCGCCGGGCGGGACGCTGACGAGCGGTAAGCCGATGGTCATGAGGTGCAGTCAAGCGCATGCGTCATGCGCCGCACTATACGAATTGAGGCGTGTCGCGCCAGCCTTTAGGCGCGCGCGGCTTCGGTTGCGGGAAGGCGGCGCTGCGGCAGGAAGCGATTGGCGGAGAGAATGGCCATGGCGACGATGGCGGCCGCGACGGGATGCGCGTAGTCGAACCACACTGATTCGCTCGCGCAAGTGGAAATTGCCGAGGTAATCGAGAATTCCGGATCCCGCCGCATCGGCGGCGAGCTTGAACCGCGCGACCTCCGCCAAGAGCACGTCTTGGTAAGCATAAGTATCGACCAGCGCGTTGCGGTTCACATAGGCGAAGGCGCCATAGGCGAGAAGCACGATGAAGCGCTCGACGAGCGTCACGCGCCGCGGAATGAGCAAGAGCGCGCCCAGGACGGCGAGATGGATCCAGATGAAGAAGTTCCAGAGATTGTCGATCTTGGCGGAATTCGACGCCGTCAAATCCAAAAGCTCGTAGAGCGACATGGAAGCACCCCCTGCTTCCCCGCGATCACGCGCCGGCCATGCTTATGTCGCCGGGAATGCGGTCCGCGATCACCACATAGCGCCACGGGCTGTGGAGGACGCCGTCGAAGGGATAGCAGGTGACGAGCGCGAGTCGCGCGCCGGCCGGTCCCGCATCCGCGGGATCAAGGCCCGAGGCGTCGGCGCGGACGATGCGGCTTTCCGCGACGCGGAAACGGTAATGCTTGCCGTCCGCCGCCTCGGCGTCGATCACGTCGCCGGGCCGGAGCGCCTTGAGAAAGCGGAAGCTCGTGTCGCGATGGGCGGCGATCACCGTCGTGCCGTGGGCGCCGAGGGACGCGTGTTCGGCATGCGGCCCGGGACCGAAGGCCATGGCCTGGCCGCTCGCGCCTTTGAGCACGATCGTCTCGATGCCGAGACGCGGCACGGTGAGGCGCGCCTCGGGGGTCATGTCGGCCCATGGCCACGGCCGTTGCGCCACGCCGGTCGCGATCGCTGCGCGCGAAGGCGCGCTCGAGCAGGATTTGCGCGAGCACGGCCTTGGCCGGGATGTAAAGCGCCTGCGCGATGAAGATTGCGCCGAGCGCGAACAATCCGAGAGCGATTCGAAAGACTGCACGCGATCCTCAATAAAATTCCCTCTCCCCCGTTTTCGGGGGAGAGAGGGGGATGCTGTGTTCCAACGCATGCGCATCACGCTCTGCTCTCTCGGGGTGAAACGCGCGTAGAAGAGAAGCGCGCTGGCGAGCAACAACGTTGCAAGCCCCGCGATCAACAGCAGCCGCATGTCGGTCGCGCCCTGGGGCAGATCGAGACCCGCATCTTGCGGTGCCACCAGCGCTCTTCGGCGCGCTCTCTCATGGCGAGCTTGGCGAGCGCCGCGGGCGCCGACATCGTTCTCGGCGCGCATGCTGGGCACGCTGCTCGCCGAAGACTTTGTCGAAGTCCCAGCCGGCGGGCAGATTGAGCGGCAGCTTGGCGCTGGCGATGCGGCGTGCCGGTCGGACGGCTCGGCGTGATGTCGACCGCGACCAGGCTCGTGAGCCGGCTCACCAGATGATAGTCGAGCGCCACTTTGAGCACGCTCGCGTCGATGGCGCTCCATGTCGCCGTTCTTGCAGCGCGCTGCTCTTCGAGCGCGCTGATCTTGTTGCGTGCCCAGACTTTCGCGATGCCCTTGCCGGTCTCGGCGTCGTCCAAGTCGAGCACGGCGCGCCATGGCTTGCCGGCGAGATTGCCGGTAGAGCGTGAGCGATCCGCCCGCGTCCTTCTCCTTTGCCGTGACGAGCACGGGCTCGCCGGCATAGAGATCGGGCAGCGGATTGGGCCAAGCTTCCGCCGACGCTCGGCGGGCCACGCGGCGGCGAGATCGGTCATCACCGGGCGCTCGAGCTTCTTGAACAGCACGCCCATGCGCTCCTCGACTTGCTCGGGGGCGCTGATGAAGGTGTAGGTGCCGCGGCCGGCGCGCGCCGCGCCCGCCATGAAGTAATCGTTGGGCGCCGAGCCGATGCCGACGGTGAAGAGCCGGCTGCGGCCGAGATGCTGCTGCGATTTCGGCGAACACCTCGCTCTCGTTGCCGACCTGCGCCGTCGGTGAGAAAGACGATTTGGCGCAGCCGCTTGTTGTCCTCGGGCGTGGCGTCGACGAGCGCCGCCTTGACCGCGGGCAAGCATCTCGGTGCCGCCATTGGCTTCGAGGCCGCCGACATAAGCTCTTGGCGCGCGCGATGTTCTCTGGCGTCGCGTCCACGGCCGCGGGGAACAGCACGGTCAGCGTGTCGTCGAAGCGGATGACGTTGAAGCGGTCGGCGGGGCGGAGCTGGTCGAGCGCGAGCAAGAGACTCGCCTTGGCCTGGCGAATGGATTCGCCGCCCATCGAGCCCGAATTGTCGATGACGAAGATCGTCTCGCGCGGCACGGGCGGTCGCACGGTCTTGTCAACCGGCGGCACGACAAGGGCGAGGAAATAATTCTCGCCGTTCATTTCTTCCCGGACGAGCGCCGCATAGGGCTTGTCGCCGGGCTTGGGCGCGTAATTCAAGACGAAGTCGCGATCGGCCGGCGTCTCGCCGTCCTTGAGCGTGACGAGCGCGCGGCCATCGCCGTCGCGCTCGATCTTGAGCGCGTGGCGTCTCGCTCTTGATGTCGCCCAAGGGGAAGCCCGCATCGAGATGCACCGTGATCTTGACCGGATTGAGCTTGCCGAATTCGGGCTTGAGCACGGGCGCCTCGAGCCGCTCGCGGTCGGGCACGGGGTCGGAAACGCCGAGGGTGAGATTTCGCCCGTCATAGCTCACGAGCGTCGCTTCGGGCTTCGGCGAATAGCGCGGCGCCACGACGAGCGGCACGCGCATGGAAAAGGCGCCGTCGCGCAACGGCAGCGCCTCCTGATACTCGATCTGCACGATGACGATCTCGTGGGGGCCGATATTGGCGACGGAATTCGTAAAAATGTTCGGCCGCTCCTGCTCGACGAGGCTCGCCTTCTTGCCTTCTTTGAGCGCCGCTTCATAGACGCGGCGCGCTTCCTGGCGCTCCTTGATCTCGCCTTCGATGAAGCGGTCGCCGATCTGCATGCGCAGCGTGTCGACGGCGGAGTCCTGGGGCATCGGGAAGACGTAGACGCCTTCGACCCAGCCATCGGCGGGGTTCTCGAAGCGCTGGGTGATTTTCGTTCGCGCGGTGGCGCCCGACACCCAGGTCTCGATGTCGGTGGCGGTGGCGGGCGCGGGGATATAGAGCCCCGGCGTGTCGGTGCGCAGAAGAAGAACGCCCGTGCCCACATCGCCGATATGCACGAGGCCGTCGCTGCCCGCCTCTTGCACGGCCGGCGTGTCCCGGCTCGGCGCGCGCCTGCATGGCGGCGAAGGCGAGGATCAGGAGCGCGAAGAGCGTCGCGGCAATGGCGCGGTTGGTGTGGGTTTGAATTGTGCGGAGCTGAGTGCGCGGGTCGCGCATGGCAATCCCCCTGGATAAGAGCTCTGTCCAGGAGACGTCCCGATTGCGGCCGATTTGTTCGCCGACTGTGGCGGTCTCGCGATCTATTGCGGCGAATTCGTGGTCGGGTTCATCCCGCCCAGGGCAGGAGGAGACACTTGCCGGTGGTCTTGCGGCCTTCGAGGCGGCGATGCATTTCGCCCGCTTTCGACAAGGGAAGCTGGTCGCCCATCTGCAGCTTGAGCTTTCCCTCGCGCACGAAGCCCGCAAGCTCGGCGAAGAGCCCGGGGATGACCTTCGGCTCGCTGAAGAAGCCGCCGAGATAGAAGCCGATCAGCTCCTGATTGTTGGGCATCATGCGCGGCAGGGGCACGGCGCCCGGCACGCCGCCCGCCATGCCGTAGACGATGCAGCGGCCGAAGGGCGCAAGACACGAAAAGCCCTGCTCGAAGATGGCGCCGCCGGTCATCTCGAGAATAATGTCGACGCCCCGCCCGGCGGTCGCCTCCTTCACCCGCTCGGGCCAGGCGGGCGCGGTGTAGTCCACCGCGGCGTCGGCGCCGAGCCTTCTCACGAGCTTGCGCTTTTCTTCCGTGCTCGCGGCGCCGACCACGGTGCCCGCGCCGTAAAGCTTGGCGAGCTGGATTGCGAGCACGCCCACCCCGCCGGCCGGCCCCTTCCACCAGCACGCTCTCGCCCGCTTTGAGCCGCGCGGAGCGCTTGAGAATCAGCGCCGCCGTGAGGCCCTGCACGAGGAGCGCGAGCCCCGCCATGGGCGGCACGCCCGGCGGCTCGGGAATGAGCCGGCTCGCCGCCGCGAGCGCGAATTGCGCATAACCGCCGGTCTCGCTGAAGGAATAGAAGCGCCGGCCGACGAGGCTCTTGTCCCCGCCGGGACCCACTTCTTCTACGGGGCCGAAGACCTCGCCGCCCGGAATGCAGGGCAAGGGCGTCGGGAAGGGATAGCGCCCGGTGCGCCGCGCCGTGTCGGCGAAGTTGACGCCCGCGGCCTCGACCCGGAGCAAGACTTGTCCGGGGCCCGGGACGGGATTCGGCACGTCTTCGAAGACAAGAACTTCGGGCCCGCCGAGCTCGTGGAAACGAATGGCCTTCATCCGACCGCTCCCGTGTAACGAATGCTTCGACTTTTGCGCCGGATTTGTTGTAACCGATCCAAGACGGGTTTGCGCCTTGAATCATGCGCAGGACTCGTCCACAAACACGCTGACAATTGAATTTTGTGCAGAACGTTGCAGACCATGAGCCAGGATTTCTTCGCCGCATCGCTCGATCGCATCAAGCCGTCGCCCACGCTTGCCGCGACGCAGCTTGCCCGCGAGCTCACCGCGCAGGGGCGCAACGTCATCAGTCTCGCCGCGGGCGAGCCCGATTTCGACACGCCCGACAACATCAAGGAGGCGGCGATCGCGGCCATCCGCCGCGGCGAGACGAAATACACCACCGTGGACGGCATCCCGGAGCTCAAGCGCGCGATCTGCGGCAAGTTCAAGCGCGAGAACGGGCTCGACTATCGGCCCTCGGAAATCCACGTCGCGCCCGGCGGCAAGGCCGTGCTGTTCAACGCGCTCATGGCCACCGTCAATCCCGGCGACGAGGTGGTGATCCCGGCGCCTTATTGGGTGACCTATCCGGACATCGTGCTGCTCGCGGGCGGCACGCCGGTCATTGCGCAAACCGATCCCGGCGCGCGGCTTCAAGCTCGGCGCGGAAGCGCTCGCGCGCGTCCATCACGCCCAAGACGAAGTGGCTCGTCTTCAACTCGCCCTGCAACCCGTCCGGCGCGGCCTATACGCGGGACGAGATCAAGGCGCTCACCGACGTGCTTGATGAAGCACCCGCATGTCTGGGTGCTCACCGACGACATGTACGAGCATCTCGTCTATGAGGGCTTCCAGTTCGCGACGCCCGCGCAGGTCGAGCCGCGGCTGAAACCGCGCACCGTGACGCTCAACGGCGTGTCGAAGGCTTACGCCATGACGGGCTGGCGCATCGGCTATTGCGGCGCGCCCGAGCCGCTCATCAAGGCGATGGCGAAGCTGCAATCGCAATCGACGTCGATGCCGACATCGATCAGCCAATGGGCGGCGGTCGAGGCGCTGACGGGCACGCAGGACTTCATCGCGCCGCGCGCGCGCGCCTTCGAGGAGCGGCGCGATCTTGTCGTGTCGATGATCAACCAGGCGAAGGGTCTCTCCTGCAACAAGCCGGAAGGCGCGTTCTATGTCTATCCGAATTGCGCGGGCACGCTCGGCAAGACGGCGCCCTCGGGCCGCAAGATCGGAACGGACGAGGATTTCGTCACCGCGCTCATCGAGGCGGAAGGCGTCGCCGTCGTGCATGGCGCGGCCTTCGGGCTCGCGCCCTATTTCCGGCTCTCTTACGCCGCGTCCACCGAGCTCTTGACGGAAGCCTGCCGGCGCATCCAGCGCTTCTGCGCGAGCTTGCGCTGACTCATCCCTGTCATCCCGTTTATGTCGGCATCCAGGGCCACATGCCCCTGCGCTTGTTGCCCCTGGGTCCCGGATGGCTCGCTTCGCTCGCCTCCGGGATGACGCAAATGCGTCACTTCTCCAGCGTGATGAGGAAGCGGTCGCTCTCGCCGATGGCCTCGGCGCGCGCTTTGTCCTCGGGGCTCAAGGAATTGCCTCCAACACCGCGCTCGCCCGGCGGCAGAAAGAACACGCCGCCCGGATAATCCTTGGTGTCCTTGGAATTGGCGAGGATGTCGCTGCGCGCGACGAAACGGAATCCCGTCTTCATGGCGTGGTCGATGGCGAAGTCCTCGCGCACATAGCCCGAGACGGCCTTCGGATCCTGCGGCTTGTTCGGATCGCCGCGGTGATCCTCGATGACGAGCACGCCGCCGGGCTTCAGCGCCTTGTACAGGACGGAAAACAGCGGCTCGAGCGTGCTCGGCCCGCCGTGAGCACCCATGAAGTCGTGCATGTTGCGGCACAAGAGCACCATGTCGGCCGTGCCTTCGGGCACGAGATTGTCGTAGTTCAGCATCGCGATCTCGGCTTTGGCGTAGCTTTGCGGGTCGGCCGCGAGCTTGTCCTTGAAGCGCTGCAAGCCCGCCGTGACGAAGCCTTTCACTTGCGGATCGTCCACGCCTGCGGGATCGAATTGCACGGCGATGTAGCGCCCCTTGTCCTTGAGATACGGCGCGAGAATTTCCGTCCAGTAGCCCGCGCCCGGCGTGATCTCCACCACCGTCATGCCGGGTTTGAGCCCCGCGAAACGCAGCATCTCGTAAGGATGGCGGTACTGGTCGCGCGCAACGCTCTTCTCGCTGCGCTGCGCGCCCGCGATCAGCGCCTTGAGCTTCTTGTCGGAGCCGCCTATCTGCGCCATGGCGGTGCAGAGGAAAAGCGCGAGCGCGGCGAATGCAAGCGAACGGAACCCGGTCATCGGAAGCCTCACTGTTTCGCGGCGTAGAAACGGATGGGTAGTTTCGCGGGCCCGTGGCCGATGGTGGTCATCCACCATTCCGGCTCGCCCGCGGCGGCGAAGCGCGCCACCTTCTCGATCAGCGCGCCGAAAAAGGCGTCCGCTTCGAGCTGCGCCAGCGTGCGCCCGACGCAGGAGTGGATGCCGTAGCCCCAGCCGACATGGCCGCGCAGATCGCGGCGGATGTCGAAGCGCTCGGGCTCCGGCCATTTGCGCGGGTCGCGATTGGCGGCGGCGAACATCAGCCCGCAGCGCGTGCCTTCGGGAATGACGTAGCCCTCGATCTCGACGTCGCGCTTGGTGATGCGGCCCGCCATGCGCGAGGGCGAATCCCAGCGCAGGCTTTCGTCGAAGGCCGCGCGCAGGAGCGACGGATCCTTGCGCAGCGCCTGCCACTGATCGGGAAACTGCGCAAAAGGCGCGGATGGCGGTCGCCATGGTCATCACCGTGGTGTCGGCGCCCGCGGCGAGAATGGTCAGCGTCGAGAAGCTTCGCCTCGTCCTGCGTGATCTCGCCGCGGTCGGCCGCGCGGAACATCTCCATGCCGAGGCCGTCGGGCGCGAGGCTCTCGCGGCTGCAGGCCCAGCTCACCCATTCGAGCACGGGCTCGGAGCCCGCGATCGCTTCGTCGAAACAAGCGCGTTCATCGGCCCCATGGTCGCCCACACCATGTGGCCGAAGGGCGTCATGTTCTCGCGGCCCTTGTCCGGCAATCCTAAGAGATCCGGCAGCACCTTGTGCACGAAGGGCGCGGTCATGTCGGCGGTGGCGTTGACCACTTGGCCCGCGCGCGCCATGCAGCCGGCCGATCTGCTCGTCCGCCGTGGCGCGAAAGCCTTGCGCCATCTTCTCCAGCGCGCGCGGCGAGAGCGCCGCGCCGATCACCGCGCGCACCTGGGTGTGGCGCGGCGGATCGTCGGTGAGGAGAATTTCCGGGCGCACGGAATTCGGGTCGTGCCAGGGGCGCGAGGTGTTGGAAAAGGTGCGCCAATCCATGAGGCCCTTGGAGACGTGCTCGAAGCGCCCGATCATGGCGATGTTCTCGCGGGAGAGCCACACCACCGGCGCCATCTCGCGCAAGCGGTCGTCCACCGCGCGGGCGTTGCGCACGGCCTCGGCGCTGAACACGTCCTCGTCGCACACCGGAATTTTCGTCGCCATCCGCAGGGCCTCCCGCCTCTTGCCTGCATCTTATAGAGAAGAACCTCTGCGCGGCCAGCCTGCAATTCCGGCGCTTTCACTCAGGGCGAGCCCTTCTTCAGCGCTTGCTCGTGCTGGATCCAATAGGTGTAATCGCGTAGCGGGTCTTGCGCATCGCAGAGCGTTCCGCGCTTGGACAAATCTTCGGCGGCGCGTGCGGCTGCGGCCGTGTCGTCGCGCTTGCGAATCAGGTGCGCGGGCAGGAAAGCCCTGCGGCCTTGCGCGCGCCGCTCTTTCGCGTTGAGTTCGTGCCAGCCCAAGCAATGCGCGCAGATTTTGCGGAAGGCGCGCGCCGGGCGCGTGTCGCGCGGCGGCGCTTTGCGCTTCGCGTAACAGCGCCAGCACCAGACCGGATGCTTTTTGTAGCGAGGGACTTTCCTCGGGGGCGCTTCGGCGTCTTTCGATTTCACGTCCGCACTCACATCACGCAACCCAAGCGCCTCCAGCGCCGCGACGCCTTTGCGTCCGGCTTATGCTTCTTCTCTCTTCCCCCTTGATTTCCTTCGTCGCCCCTGTGAGGGGGCTTTGTCTTCTCCCCCTCGCTCTGCGAGGGGGCTGGGCGCCGCTTAACGGCATCCATTTTTTTATGTGCGCCGCCAAGCGGCGCCCCGCGCGGCTTTTCGCAATGCCAGCCCTCTCCACCCGCCGGAGGTTGCGCAGTCGCCTGCGGCCACCGACCCGGGTCGTGATGCCCGGTCCCACACGCTGGCCCGCCCCGAGTTCACGGTCTCGTTACGGCCGTGCCGCGAGTGCCGCTCTCTCGCCAGACGGAACGGACGGTCCGGAACCGCCTCCCCTCAACGGCGAGAGATGCCATAATTATCACCTATTTGGGAAATTTGTCAACTTATATATCCGTAATATGGAATCGAGCCAAGCCAAGCAATGTTCTATATTTGTTCTTATTGGGGGCTTGGCTATGGCAGGAACCAAGTTTGGGGGTGCGCACACCGAGGAAAAGCTCGTGGTTCTCGAGAAGTATCTCGGCGCCTATACAACTGCTCTGAAGAAGCAGTCGTTTAAGACAATCTATTTCGACGCATTTGCTGGTGCTGGCGAAATTGAAATTGGCGATGAAGCCAGCCTATTGGCGGAAGTCGATCCATTCGAGCCGATCATCAAGGGCTCCGTAAGGCGAGCGCTTGGGCTTCGAACGCCATTCGCCGAGTACGTGCTGGTCGATGACAAGCGCGAAAACATTGCGAAGCTACGAGAAGTTGTGAAGGACTATCCGACTCTCAAAAATCGGATACGCCTCATCCGAGGTGACGCGAACGAGGTCTTACGAAAGTTTTGCGCAGAACCAGATTGGCGCTCCACGCGCGCGGTCATATTCCTCGATCCCTACGGAAACCAAGTCCACTGGGCAACTCTTGAAACCATTGCACACACACAAGCCGTCGATCTTTGGTATCTTTTCCCGGCGGGAACTCGGGGTTCATCGCCAAATCTCGCGCGCTGGCTCAGTCAAACCCGAGCATGCTGCGTCGCTCGATCGGCTCCTTGGAACAAAAGAGTGGCGCGATGCTTTTGTCTCTACCGGCGAAGAGCCCGATCTATTCGACAGAGTGCGAGATGCCAAATCGAAGATTGCGGATGCAGATTTGATAACGCGATATATGATCACGCGGATGAAGGGTATCTTCCAAGGCGGTGTATTGGACGATTGGCGCGCGCTTGGCTCCCGGGGGATTCACATGTACTCACTTATTTTTGCCTCGGCAAATCCGAGCAGGAAGGCATGGCAACTCGCTGCGAAGTTGGCTCGCGCGGTCATGAAAGCTAAGTAGGAATGGCAGGACTTTCCGACATCGAGTGGACCGACGCGACATGGAATCCTATTTCGGGATGCACCATGATCTCGCCTGGTTGCACGAATTGTTACGCGATGCGTATGGCTGCCCGTTTGCAGGCGATGAATCACCCACATTATCGAAATGTAACTAGAAAGAGCGGTGGCCGCTCCGTATGGACCGGAAGCACACACACGAATGCCCGCGCCTTATCGGCTCCGTTGAAATGGAAACGCAGGAAAAAGATCTTCGTGAATTCGATGTCCGACTTATTCCAAGAAGATATTCCCGATGATTTCATTGTCCAGGTATGGAGCGTGATGCGCGAAGCACACTGGCACATATTCCAAGTCTTGACTAAGCGCCCAGAGAATATGGCGCACGTATTCCGCGAGCGCTCGCTTCCCGTATTGGGCAATGTCTGGCTGGGGACTTCCGTTGAATTGGCGGAATATGCGTCGCGGATTGACGAGTTGCGAAAGTCTCCTGCCGTTGTCCGCTTTGTCTCGTTCGAGCCGCTCCTGGCGCCCTTGGGAGAACTCGATCTAACCGGTATCCAGTGGGCGATCGTCGGGGGTGAGTCCGGCCCTGGTGCTCGACCAATCCGAGACGATTGGATTGAAAGCGTGAGAAAACAGTGCCGTCGGCAGGGCGTTGCGTTCTTCTTCAAGCAGTGGGGTGGAACGAACAAGAAGGCGACGGGGCGCCATTATCTCGGACGCACATGGGACGAGTTTCCAGAAGCCATATCAGCCGCCTCGTAGTAGAGACGCACGGCATGAAGTTGCCAAGCACGAATGATAAGCCCGCCGCCGTTGAAGCGGTAATTAAATACGTCGTGGCGGGCGAGAAGGCCGTGTTCGTGCCCACCGATCGCGCAAAGAGCTATTGGCCGGTGGAAGAGCATCGGATGGCGATCGCGAATATGCGCCCGCTTGCCGAGGCGGGCACGCTGTCGCTCGAGCGCAACGGCTTCGTGCTCGTGAAACACAAATCCGCGGTCAAGAATTTCTACGACGCGGACGAGATCAAGCGCGTCTATTACCCCGAGATCGTGGCGCTCGCGAAAGCGCTCACCGGCGCCGAGAAGGTCGCGGTGTTCGGCGAGATCGCGCGCAGCGATAGCCCCGCGACGGGCGAGGGCAGGCTGCCCGCCTATGGCGCCCATGTCGATTACGGCGAGCAGACGATCCGCCGCTTCGCCGAAGAAATTCTGGGGGCCGAGGAAGCCAAGCGCTGGCTCGAGCGCCGCTTCGTGCTCATGAATCTCTGGCGTCCCGATCAAGCCCGTGGAGCGCACGCCGCTCGCGCTGTGCGACGCCTCGTCCGTCGTGCGCGGCGATCTCAACGACAGCGAGATCCGCGGCGGGCTCAACGATCCGAGCCGCCCCTCCATGTATGGCTTCAATCTGAGCCACAATCCGCGCCACCGCTGGTATTACGCGCCGCGCATGCAGCCGGACGAGGTGCTCGCCTTCAAGCTCTTCGATTCCGACAAAGCCCGCGTGCAATGGACCGGCCACACGGCCTTCGACGATCCGACGTCCGCGCCCAACGCGCCGGCGCGCGAGAGCATCGAAATCCGCACCATCTCCTTCTTTCCCGCCTAGCGCCTTTTTCGTGGCATAAGAGCGAATAGGAAATCGAACGTGACTGCCCGCGCGCATGAGCCCGAGATTGTCGCCCGCGCCGAGCCGCGCTGGCGGGCGCTGCGCGATCTCATCCAGAGCCGCTCCATCCTCAAGGGCGAGTTCACGCTCACCTCGGGGAAGACGAGCAATTACATGTTTCAGCTCCGCCAGACGACGATGCTGCCGGAAGGGCAATATCTCATCGGCACGCTGATCCTCGACGTCATGAAGAAGCTCGGCCTCGCCTGCATCAGCGGGCTCGAGCTCGGCGCGGTGCCGCTGGTGACGGCGGTCGCCTTCGCGAGCTATGTCGAGAAATATCCCGTGCACGCCTCCTTCGTGCGCAAGGCGCCAAGACCCACGGCGCGCGCGAGCGCATCGACGGCGAGATCCCGGAAGGCGCGGAAGCCTTGGTGGTCGACGACGTCACGACCACGGGCGGCTCGCTCCTGCAGGCGGCCGAGGCGATCAAAGAGGAGCGGGCCTCGATCGTGAAATGGGCGCTTTCCGTCGTCGACCGCGAGGAGGGCGCAACCGAAAATCTCGCGCGGGCGGGGCTCAAGCTCATTCCCCTCTTCAAGAAGAGCGACTTCCACATCGGTTAAGGCGCTCCCCGACCCCCCTTGCGCATCCCCGCGCGGCTTGAAAACATAAGGCCGTCGAAGGGCTTTCCCGAAAAAGACCGAGCGCCGGACAGGACGCGTTACGACCACGGCGGCGGCGGCGGCGCGAGGAGGTGAGGATGGCGGAAGGAACCGGCGGAAACGGCAAAGCGCCCAGGGGCCCGCGGGCGATCGCGCTTGTCGGCCCCTATCTCTCGGGCAAGACCACCCTCCTCGAAAGTCTCCTCTTCGCCACCCAGGCCATCCCCCGCAAAGGCAGCATCACCCACAAGAGCAGCGTCGGCGATTCCTCGGCGGAAGCGCGCAGCCATGGCATGAGCGTCGAGCTCAACGCGGCCACGACGCGCTTCATGGGCGAGAGCTTCACGCTTCTCGATTGCCCGGGCTCCATCGAGTTTCTGCAGGACACGCTCGACGTGCTGCCGGTGGTGGACGCGGCGGTCGTCGTCTGCGAGCCGGACCCGGCGAAGGCCTTGGCGCTCCAGCCCTATCTCAAGCGGCTTGCGGACTCGAAGACGCCGACGCTGCTCTTCGTCAACAAGATCGACGCCGCGGCGGGCAGCATCCACGATCTGCTCACGGCGCTGCAGAGCTCGAGCACGCGCCCGCTCGTCTTGCGCCAGCTTCCCATCTTCGAGAACGGCATCGCCACGGGCTTCGTCGATCTCGCGCTCAAGCGCGCCTACATCTATCGCGAGCACGCGCCGTCCGAGATCGTGCCGCTGGACGGAAAATTCGGCGACGCCGAGAAGGCGGCGCGCTTCCATATGCTGGAGCAGCTCGCCGATTACGACGATCATCTGATGGAAGAGCTGCTCGAGGACATCGAGCCGCCCCAGGACGAAATCTATCAAGGCCTGCGCCGCGAAGTGTCGGACGGCCTCATCGTGCCGGTGCTTCTGGGCTCGGCCGAGCGCGACAACGGCATCCTGCGCCTGCTCAAGGCCTGCCGCCACGACGTGCCGGGGGTGGAGGCGGCGGCCGCGCGCCTCGGCCTCAAGGGAAACAACGGCGGCGCGCTGCAAGTGATCAAGACCTATCACACGAGCCATGGCGGCAAGCTGTCGCTGGCGCGCGTGCTCAAGGGCGCCATCAAGGACGGCGCCACCGTCACCGGCCCCGACAACAAGAGCGCGCGCGTCGGCGGCCTCTTCCACATGCTGGGCGCCGCGACCAACAAGATTTCGGACGCCGAGACCGGCGACGTGGTGGCGCTCGGCCGCCTCGAGCCCATTCTCACCGGCGAGGCGCTGACCACGGAGAAGGCGGCGCCGCCCGCGCTGCCGCGCCCCGAAATGCTGACGCCGGTCTACGGGCTTGCGGTCTCGGTCGCCGACAGCAAGGAAGAAGTGAAGCTCACCACGGGGCTCGCCAAGCTCGCGGAAGAAGATCCGTCCGTAAGCTACGAGCAGAACGCGGAGACTCACGAATTGGTGCTGTGGGGACAGGGCGAGGTGCATCTGCGGGTCGCGGCGGAAAAGCTCGCGAGCCGCTATGGGCTGCACATCTCCACGCGCCCGCCGAAAGTTCCCTACAAGGAAGCGATCCGGAAACCCATCACCCAGCGCGGCCGCTACAAGCGCCAGACCGGCGGCCACGGTCAGTTCGGCGACGTCGTGCTCGACATCAAGCCGTTGCCGCGCGGCTCGGGCTTCCAGTTCGCGGAAGAAGTGGTGGGCGGCGCGGTGCCGAAGAATTATTTCCCGGCGGTCGAGGCGGGCGTGCGCGAATTTCTGCATGCCGGGCCGCTCGGCTTTCCGGTGGTCGATGTTTCGGTGACGCTCACCGACGGCTCCTATCACACGGTCGATTCCTCGGAGATGGCGTTCAAGACCGCGGGCCGGCTCGCCATGAGCGAGGGCCTGCCGCAATGCTCGCCCGTGCTGCTCGAGCCCATCATGGCGGTGGAGATCGTGCTGCCGTCCGAAGCCACCGCGCGCGTCAATGCCATCGTCTCGTCGCGGCGCGGCCAGATCCAAGGCTTCGACGCGCGCCCAGGCTGGCCGGGCTGGGACGTGGTCAACGCCCAGATGCCGCAAGCCGAGCTGCAGCAACTCATCGTCGAGCTGCGCTCGGCGAGCCAGGGCGTGGCGCGCTTCACCGCCAAGTTCGACCATCTGGCCGAGCTCACCGGCAAGCTCGCCGAGGACGTGCTGGCGCGGGCCAAGGCCGCTTGACTTGGGTCAACAGATTAGATTTTTTCTAAACTATCTTGCATCGACGCCCGGCGGCACTACGTCAGGGCTTGCAGCTTTTCACCCGGCGATGCGCCCCTTGAGGGCGCGTGCCCCTTGCCACCCGTTCGAAGGAGCCAGCCATGGACGTCAACACCGGCATTCCCGAATCCGATCGCAAAGCCATCGCCGACGGGCTCGCCCGCGTGCTCGCCGACAGCTACACGCTCTATCTCAAGACGCACAATTACCACTGGAACGTCACGGGCCCGGAGTTCAACTCGCTGCACCTGATGTTCATGGCGCAATACACCGCGCTCGCCATCACCGTGGACGACGTGGCCGAGCGCATCCGCGCGCTGGGCTTTCCCGCGCCCGGCTCTTACGCGGCCTTCAGCCGGCTCTCTTCGATCAAGGACGAGGACGGCACGCCCACGGCCGAAGAGATGGTGCGCAATCTGGTGCAAGGCCACGAGGCGCTGGTGCGCACGGCGCGCAAGACGTTTCCGGCCGCCGACAAAGGCGAGGACGAGGCCAGCGCCGATCTCCTCACGCAAATCATCCGCGCGAGCGAGAAGACCGCGTGGATGCTGCGCAGCCAGCTCGAGCGCACCGCGGGGTAGGCGGCGCGCATCACGGCTTCGCGCCCAGGCTCTGCGCGCTTGAACCCGCCATTAATTGTAGCTACAATAAATTGGTGAAGCTCGCCTGGGACGACGCCAAGCGCAAGGCCAATCGCAAGAAGCACGGCCTCGATTTCGCCCTGGCCCGGCGCTTCGAGTGGCCGAGCGCCGTCGTGCTTGCAGATTTGCGCCGCGACTATGGCGAGCCGCGCTTCGTCGCGGTGGGCTTCATCGGCGAGCGCGTTTATGTGATGGCCTTCACGAGGCGCGGCGAGGCCCTGCGGATCATCAGTCTGCGCAAGGCCAACAAACGGGAGATCAGGCTCTATGAAGAAGCGCAATGACATCAAAGCGCGCGCGCGGGCGGCAAGGCGCGCGATCGGCGCCAAGGAAGATGCGGCGCTCACGGCGGCGGCCAAGAGCGATCGCGACAACCTGCCACTCAGAGCGCGCGACTTTGCTGCCGAGCGGCGCGTGCGCGGACGGCCGAAATCCGAGCGAACGAAGAAGCTCGTGAGCCTCCGCCTCGACGCGGAGGTCATCGAGGCCTTCAAGGCCGAGGGGCCAGGTTGGCAGACGCGCATCAACACCGTTCTCGCGCGCGCCGCGCGCGCGAAACGCCGCACGGGTTGAGAGCGCACGGACACTCGAGGCAGAGCGTGCCGCCCAACGGCACTTTCGAGGCCACCGCCGATCTCCTCACGCAAATCATCCGCGCATCCGAGAAGACGGCGTGGATGTTGCGCGCGCAATTCGAGCGCACGGCGGAATAGGCACTCATCACGCGCGATCAGGAGTTCCGGCATTTTGCCAGACACTGCTGGCTTAAGCGTGCCTGAGCCCAATTGAGACCCGCTTCCACTTCTGCCGGCCAGCCTATTTCTCGAAGAACGCGGAAAAGCGTGCCTCGACGCTGACGCGCGGCGCGGCATCCGCCGGGAAGCCCGGAATGTCGGCCGAATTGTGCAAGGGCTGCGCATGGCGCGAGCGATCGGAATCGTGCGCCTTGAAAACGATCAGCTCGTTTGGCGTTAGATTCGAGAAATAGTACCAACGATAAGATGACGCGCTCTGAAATAGCGTCTCGAATAAAACCCAATACTCGCATGTAGAAAAGGCTATGCTGAGTGGCCCTAATCCGTCAAATTCAGCACAAACGCCCAGTTAAGGAGAGCAACCATGCGGAATGATGAACCAATGAGACGGGATATCTTACACACCCTTGCAGCCTTGCCGTTCGCGGCCCTGCTCGCGCAGGCGGGCGCGGCCGCCGCGGCCGCCGCGAAACCGGCTGGCAGTCCGGTCAAGGTAGAAACCAAGGGCTTGGTCGCAAAGATCAAGTTCGAAGCGCCACTCGCCGGATTCCTTACCGATCTCAACGGAAAATATAAGCTCCGGGTCACGGAATTGACCCTCGCGCCCGGTGGATACGTGGGCGATCACAATCACGTCGGCCCGGGAATTCGTCAGGTGACTTCCGGCTACATGACATATGTGATGCCGGACAAGACCGTCGTCTACGGACCTGGCGAATTCTTCTTCGAGTCCGGTGATATCAACCACACGGTTTTCAACAAGACGAGCGAGCCGATGGTGCACGTACTTTTCGAGATACTGCCTGTGGACCTGAACGGTCCGTCTTTGATCCCGGTCATGCATCCTTGACGCCGACAAACTGATGCCCCCTTCACTCTCCAACAGACGAGGCACATGACTTCCAGATTTCTAAACCAAACAGCAATTCGCAGATGCGGATCGCCAATAAACATGAGCAACCATGTGGAATGATGAACCAATGAGACGGGATATCCTGCACACCCTTGCAGCCTTGCCGTTCGTGGCCCTGCTCGCGCAGGCGGGCGCGGCCGCCGCGCACCTCAGGATAAACGACGCGGCGTCCCGAACCATGCTGACATGTTCGGAGAACCGCATCGCGCGGCCGCTCACAAATAGAGCTGCTTGTTGATCGGGATGCCGTGCTCCCGGCAGTAGCTCTCGTAATGATTGATGTACCACCAGACATCGAGCGTCTCGATGAACTTGCCGGTCTCGTCGTAAAACTCGATCGGACCTTCGAGCCAGCCGAAGAGCTTGACGCCGTTGGGGTGATCGCTCACCAGCGTGTGGATCAGTCCCGGCGTCTCGTAGATGAAGTCGCCGGGGGTCGCGACCCAGTCATATTCGAGATAGCGCGCGCTGCCTTCGAGGCAAATCATGACGACCGTGCCCCGGTGCTTGTGCGTGCCGATGACCCCCGCCTGCTTGATCCACAGAACATTGCTGAAAATGTTGCGGCGGACGTCGAAGGCGAGATGGCGGAGCGCGGCTTTGTCGCCGAAAGGCACCCAGGGGCTTTCTTGCTCCGACGGGCCGACAAACGTGCCCGGCACGCCGTGACGCTTGATCACGTCCGCATAGGGCTCGGCCACGTCGACAATCTTGTAGGCGGTCGACGGCGGCGCCGTCATTTTCGGTTTACTCGATACGGACATGATCTGTCTCCTTGTTATCGAAAGAAATTCGGTCCCTCATCTGCATTCGAAATCGCTCGTGCCGAGAGGATGGCAGAAGTCGCCCCATTTGCCGGTGGAGCGCCAGTAGTCGTAGAGGCCAAGATCGCGCACGAGCTGCTTGAAGCCTTCCGTCTTGCGTGCCTCGCTCATGGCCGGATACCAGAGCGTTAGCGGGACGTTGCCCGTCATATCGACATAGGCGCGGCGCGAGGCGGCAAGTGCGAGCGCGGTGTCGCCGAAATGCGCTGCATACAAGCCAAGCAGCATCATGCGCGTCGAATCCTGGTAGGCGGGATCCTTGACGGCGCCGCGGATGAGGCCGAGCGCGGCCTGCGGAGAATCGAAAGCCTCGTAGACCTTGTTCAGCACAGGCATGGGAACGGCCTGACTATCCAAGAAACGGCGAGACTGCGCCTTGATCGCGCCCGCATCGCCTGAGTCCCAGATCCGGATCAGCGCCTGGTGTTCCGGGACCTCACGGCCGCCCGGCAAATCCTTGGTGCGCTCATATTCGGCTTGGGCTTCGCTTGCGCGCCCTGCGATATCCAGATCCTCTTGCAGCAGGACCGTGAGCCATGGCGAAAGAGGATCGGCGCTTCGCGCTGCCTCCAGCACGCGCACGGCCTCGGCACTGCGCCCAACACCACTGAGGAACTGCGCGGCGATGGCGCTTACGGTCGATTCAGAGGCCGGCGCAAGGGCGTGCGCCTTTGCCAAGGCCGCATCGGCCGCAAGCCAGTCGTGGCGTTGCATCAACAACGCGCCGTTGGCCAAGTGGCTCGCCCAGTGGTCGGGCGCGCGGGCGAGCGCTTGCCGGACCGTTTCATCCATCTCCTTGAGCGTCTGCGCGCTGGTCTCAGGCAGGAAAGTCAACATCAACACATAAGTCGCGGCCAAGCCGCCGCGCGCCGGCGCAAAATCGGGATCGAGCGCAAGCGCCTCGTTGTACAGTTTTACGGCACGGGGAAGGTCGGCCAGCGAGGCGACATTGCGGGTCAACGCCTGAGCGCGCAGATATTTGTCGTAGGCTTCGAGATTGGTCGTGCCGCCCGGCGCGCGCACCTTCTCGCCGACGCCGAGCGTGATGCTCAAGGCCGCGGCGACGTCCTTGGCGATGTCCTCTTGAACCTTAAAGACATCATCGAGCTTGCGGTCATAGCTCTGCGACCACAGATGCGAGCCGTCGGCAGCGTTGATGAGCTGGGCGGTGATCCTGAGCTGCGTGCCGGCTTTGCGCACGCTGCCTTCGAGCAGATGATTGACGCCGAGCTTTTCGGCGATGACGCGCAGATCCTCGTTCTTGCCTTTGAAAGAAAAGCTCGAGGTACGCCCCGCGACGCGCAGGCCTTTGATCTGCGCGAGCTGATTGAGCAGCTCTTCCGCGAGCCCATCAGAGAAATATTCCTGGTTGCCCTCGGGCGACATGTCGGCGAAGGGCAGGACCGCGAGCGAGACGCCGGCCTCGGTCGCAAGTGCTGGTGCTTCGGATGCCGTGGTTGAAGTCGCAATCCCCTCACCCGGCTCAAGCCGCGCAGGCGCGCCTTGAGCCACCCTCTCCCCTTGGGGAGAGGGAAGGGTGAGGGGGGCCGCCGCATGCTCCGCCGCTTCCTCGCCCGAACGCACGAAGACGACGAGCAACCCTGCGCCGATCAGCAAGAGCATGGCGATGATCGTGGCCTCCGCGCCGCTCACATGCCGCGCGCCGCGATGGCCGTGATACCAGGCGAGCGCGAGCGCGATGGGCAGGCCGAGCACGAGCAGCGCCATGACGATGCGCGCCACCGTCTCGCCCCAGCCGAAGGCATGGGCCATGAGCTCCTGCCCGTGGCCGAGCGCAAGCGCGGCGGCCAGATAAGCGAGCCCCCATTGGAGAACTCTGTGTTCTTTGGTGCGCTTCCAGAGGCGCGCGAGGCTGTCGATCCCGGATGGCTCGGGCGGCGATGGAGCCGTGGACCCTTCGCCCGCGGGCGGCGCTGCGACCGGCACGCTGGGGTCCGCCGTGATGGGCGTCGGGACTTCGCTCGCGCCCTGATGATCTGCCGGTGTCCTGCGCCATGGCCGGGCAGACTAGCAAATGCCGCAACCGGGCAACAGCAAAGGGCCGGAAGCATTACTTGGCCTCGACTTGGCCTCGAGCGATGAAGTCGGAGCGCGGAATGCGCTCTCTCAGCCGGCAGGAACGCTGGGCGATCGTTCAGCCCGCATCCTTGGCCGCGCCGCGCTTGAAGGCGGGCCGCGCCGACAGCCGCTCGACATAGCGGTCATAGACGGGGTCGGCGGGAAATTGATTGCGCATCCACTGCATCGCGCTGCCGAACAGCACGTCCAGCGTCGAGAACTTGCTGCCGAGGATATAGTCGCCCGCCTTCAGCGCCTTGGTGAGCCGCGCCATGCATTGCTCGTAAGCGCGCTGCATCATGGGATGCTCGCCGCCGCCCGTCATGCGCGCGATCATCACCGGCTCCAAGTCGGCGGCGTAGTTGAAGAGCCAGTAGAGATAGTCGGCGCGATCCTTGTCGCCGACCTTGGGCCCGAGCCCGGCGCGCGGAAAGGCATCGGAGAGATAAAGGCAGATGGCGCCCAACTCCATGACGAGCTTGCCGTCATGCAAGAGCGCCGGCACCTTGCCTTCGGGATGGGCGTTCTTGGGATCGGGCGCGCCCGTGCCGTCGCCGCGGCGGATGGTGACGTATTTGATCTCGTAAGGCTCGCCCAGCTCTTCCAGCAGCCAGAGCATGCGCGTCGAGCGCGATTTGGGCGAATGATAAAGCGTGAGCATGGCGGCTTCTCCGTTGCTGGGCGAAAACGATGCGGCGTGACGGACGGACGGCGCGCTATTCCTCTCAATCGGGCAATTCACCCGTCGCGAGCCAATGCGCGCAATCGGGGCCGAGCTCCTCGATCGCCGTGCGCTCGTAGTGGCGGCAATCCTCGTCGGTCAGCACATCGCGCCAGCGGCCGTTCGTGCCCTTGCCGAAGAACGCCGCGCCGCCGCTCTCGAAGAAGGCGCCGCCGCCCGGCGTCACGCGCGGGGCGTTCGCCTTCATGTATTCGAAGCTGCAATGCTCGACGATCGCGGAAAAGCGCCGCTCGTCGATATCGATGTCGAGAAAGCGCGCGACGCTTCGGATCTCGGCCTCCGTATCATTCTTCAGCGCCGAGAAATGCACGAGCTTGACGTTGGCCAGATGGCGCGCGGCCCACCAGCTGCGCACGTTGTCCCAGAACGGCCAGAAGGGATGACCGTCTTTCTCAAGCCATTCATCGAAATAGGCGCGGATGTCGGAAGCGGGCCGCTCGAAGGGCGGACCCACGCGCCCCGGCGTGTCGTTGACGAGGGAATACCAAATCTCGCTCACATTGATCTGGTGCCGATGGCAGCTCCACGCGACGTCGCGGCCGTCGCGGGCGACATAGATGTAGCGCGCGCGGGGCTCGATGCCGAGCGCGTCCACCGGCAAGTGAGTCTTCATGAAGCGCCGGTGCGTCTGGGCTTCGAGAAGGGCGTGGAGCGTCTCCTTCGGCATGAGGCGCACGTCGAGCCAGGGCGAGATCTCCTGAACGGCCACGTCGGGCGCGCCATCGAAGATGAGCTGGCCCACGATCTGCTGCATCCAGGTCGTGCCTGCCTTGCTGTAGGTGGCGATGACGATGTCGCCGTCGCGGTAGCGCAGGCCGTTCCACTGGGTGGAATCCAAGTGATGATTTTGCAGCTCGCGCGTCTTGCGCGGCCAAGCGATCTCGCGTTCGAGCACGCTCACTCCCCCTCGATGCTAGCTTGGCAGCTCCCCCGTCGCGAGCCAATGCGCGCAGTCGGGGCCGAGCTCCTCCATGGCCATGCGCTCGTAGCGGCGGCTCTCCTCGCGGCGTGAGCACATCGCGCCAGCGGCCGTTCGTGCCCTTTTGAAAGAAAGGCTCGGCGCCGCCCTCGAACATGATGCCGCCGCCCGGCACCGATTGCGGCGCATTCTTTTTCATGTAGTCGAAGCTGCAATGCTCGAGGATGACGGGAAAGCGCGCTTCGTCGATCGCGATGTCGAGAAAGCGCGCGATGGCGCGGATCTCCCCTTCCGGGTCTTTCTTCAGGGCCGAGAAATGCAAGAGCTTGACGTTCGGCAGATGGCGGATGGCCCACCAGCTCCGGATGTTCTCCCAGAAGGACCAGAAGGGAAAGCCGTCCTTGTCGAGCCAATCGCGGAAATATTGGCGGATATCGGATGTCGGCCGTTCGATGGGCGGGCCCACGCGGCCGGGCGTGTTGTTCAAGGCGTCGTACCACAGGTCGTTGGCAATGCTGTGGTGATTGTAGAAGCTCCACACGACATCGCGGCCGTCGCGCGCAAGATAGATGTATTTCGCCTGCGGCGAGAAGACGAGCGCATCCACCGGCAGATGCGTCTTGATGAAGCGCCGGTGCGTCTGCGCTTCGAGGGCGGCGAGTATCTCGTTTCGCGGCAAGATGCGTAAGTCGAGCCACGGCGAGAGTCGGCTGACGGGCACGTCTTCCGCGCCGTTGAAGACAAGCTGGCCCACGATCTGCTGCGTCCAGGTCGTGCCTGCCTTGCCATAGGTGGAGATGATGATGTCGCCGTCGCGGAACTTGAAATCGTTCCAGCGGGTCGAGTCCATGTGATGATTGTGAAGCTCGCGCGTCTTGCGCGGCCATTCGGGAACGCTAACAGACATGGCTTATGGTCTTGACCCCGCCTGGAGCACAATCCCCGCCGCAACGAGGCGAAGCGCGCGATGATGGACGCGCGCGGATCACCAAGTCAACCATGTGTCGACGTTTCGCATGATCACGCCGATCAGGAAACCCAAGAGCAAAGTCTCGACGGTGGTCAGCGTGATCCAGGGCGGTCTCGGCACCGGCAGGCCAAGCCGGGCGATTGGAAGCAGAACAAGTCCGAAGACGAGCAGGAGAACGACGAGGTTCGAATAGCCGAGCGGCGTCGTGAGGGATTCGAGAAGGCGCGCATAGGGCGTAAGCGCCGGCGTGGCCGGCGCGTGAGGAACAAGGCTTCCGAGGAGCAGCGCTCCGCAAAAAAGAAGCACGCGGCCGGACTTGTCGGCGACGCGGCGCCAAAGGGTCAGTCTCGCGCTCACCGGGTCTCCCAATCAGTCGGGGCTCAAGGGCGCCGGAGTGTAAGCGCGACGGCCGGGCTTGGCTACTCCGCCGCTTTCGCGTGGGCGCCTTCGAGGCCGGCGAGGAATTTCTCCGCTTCCAGCGCGGCCATGCAGCCCAGCCCCGCGGCGGTCACGGCCTGGCGGAAGATCTTGTCCTTGACGTCGCCCGCGGCGAAGACGCCGGCAATGTTGGTCTTGGTGGAGTCGGGCGCGGTGAGAATGTAGCCGCCCGCGTCCATATTGAGCTGGCCCTTGAAGAGCGCGGTCGCGGGCGTGTGGCCGATGGCGATGAAGACGCCGTCGGTCTTCAGCGTCTGCGCGGCGCCCGTCTTGAGATTCTTGAGGCGCACGCCGGTGACGGCGCGCGGATCGTCCGTACCGAGAATCTCTTCGAGCGCGCAATCCCAGATCGCCTCGATCTTCGGATGGGCGAAGAGCCTTTGCTGCAGCATTTTCTCCGCGCGCAAGCTATCGCGGCGGTGGACGAGCGTCACCTTGGTGGCGAAGTTGGTGAGGAAGAGCGCTTCCTCGACGGCGGTGTTGCCGCCGCCCACGATCACCACCTCCTTGCCGCGGAAGAAGAAGCCGTCGCAGGTGGCGCAGGCCGAGACGCCGAAGCCCTTGAACTTTTCCTCGGAGGCAAGGCCGAGCCAGCGCGCCTGCGCGCCGGTGGCGATGATGAGCGCGTCGGCCGTATAGAGCGTGCCGCCATCGCCCTCGAGGCGGAACGGACGCTGCGAGAGATCGGCGCGCGCGATCGTGTCGTGCACGATCTTGGTGCCGACGTGCAGGGCCTGCGCCGTCATCTGCTCCATGAGCCAGGGGCCCTGGATGACGTCCGCGAAGCCGGGATAGTTCTCCACGTCGGTGGTGATGGTGAGCTGGCCGCCGGGCTGGATGCCGTGCACGAGCACGGGCTCGAGCATGGAGCGCGCGGCATAGATCGCGGCCGTGAGGCCCGGCGGGCCCGGAGCCCAAGATCAGCACTTTGGCGTGCACGGTTTCCGGCATAGCACTATCCCCTCACCCTGGCCCTCTCCCCAAGGGGGGAGGGAAGCGAATCGCGCGCCTGACGTTCTCCCTCTCCCCTCCGGGGAGAGGGTCGGGGTGAGGGGAACAGGCGAGACTTCACGCAAACGAGGCACACTTTAGTTAGAGCGCCTCGGCGTGCTCGGCAAGATAGCGCGCGACCCCTTCGGCGGACGCCGTCATGCCTTGCGCGCCTTTGTTCCAGCCCGCGGGACAGACTTCGCCGTGCTCCTCGTGGAACTGCAGCGCGTCGACCATGCGCATTGCCTCGTCCACGTTGCGCCCGAGCGGCAGATCGTTGACGACTTGTGGCGGACGATGCCCGCCCGGTCGATGAGGAAGCTGCCGCGCAGCGCGATCGCCTCGTTCACGAGCACGCCGTAGTCGCGGGCGATCTCTTTGGTGAGATCGGCCACCAGCGGAAAGGCGATCGGCCCGAGCCCGCCCTTCTCCACAGGCGTGTTCCGCCAGGCGTTGTGGGTGTAATGGGAATCGACGCTCACGCCCACGATCTCGGTCTTGCGGTCCTTGAAGGCGGGCACGCGGTTGTGGAAGGCCAGGATTTCCGACGGGCAGACGAAGGTGAAATCCAGGGGATAGAAGAAGACGAGGCCGTAGCGCCCCTTCGAGTGGCGCTTGAGGTTGAAGTCCTCGACGAGGCGCCCGAAGCAAGAACCGCGGGGGCGGTGAAATCGGGGGCAGGCTTGCCGACAAGGACGGTTGTGGCGATGGAACGGATGTCATGGGGCTCAAGGCTCCATACGCTCTTAAGGGCGGGGCCTCTCGCCGCCCCGCTTTGGAATGATACTAATTATTGGAAGCATTCTAAAGAAGTCAAGGGAGGGAGCCGGCCAGGGTGTCGCAACGCGGGGCTCGCCCGGCGGGGCACGCCCGGCACCTGCGAGGCTCGCCGATGGCAGCGCGGGCTCGCGGGTGGCTGCAGCGCGCGCCTGCGTGATTTCAGTCTTCCGCAAGCTCTCGGCGTATTAGAGTGGCGCGCGAAAAGGGGATCCGCGATGCGCCTTGTCCTGATGGTTGTGCCTTTCTCGCCCTGGCCGCGTGCGCCCATAAGGAGAAGGGCCCGGCGCCACTGCCGCCCCATCCGGTGGGCGAGGTGAACTCGGGCGCGCTGCCGCCGCCGGCCGAGCTTGGCCCCGGTGCCCACGCCTGCGTCCGGCGCGGGCAAGCGATTGCAAGGCAAAGACCCAGAGCTGCTGACAGTACGAATTAGCGGCGAGCGCAGGCGGCGGGGTGAAGCCGCCGAGCGCGGCTTCGGCGAGACTCAGCAAAGCCGATGGTCGTGAAGTCCTCGAGATAGGGCCCGATGATCTGCACGCCCGCCGGCAAGCCGCCGACGAAGCGGCCCATGGGCATCACGGTCGCAGGCAGGTTCGAGCAGGTAGCGAGGCTCGGCCACATGAAGTTGTCGAAATAGGGCGCGGGCTTGCCGCTCACGCTGAGCCTGCGGTCGAGCTGCTCGCTATGCACCTCTCCGCCCGTATCGTGCGGAAAGGCGACCACCGTGGCGGCGGGGCAGAGCAGCACGTCGTAATCGGCGAAGAAGGCCTTGAAGGCGCGGAAGAGATGCTCGCGCCGTTCGCGCGAGGCCATCCAGTCGACGAGCGACATGCGCATGGCGCGCGACAACCGCGCGGCATAGCCCGTCTCGTCTTGCGCCGCGCGCGCTGTCATCGATTCAACCAGGCCCGGATCGCCTCCGCCCACCACCGCGAAGAGCGCGTCGAGATAAATGTGATAAGCCTCGATCGGATCGAAGGGCAGCTTCGCCTCGGACACCTTCGCGCCCGCGCGCCGAACGTCGCCGGCGAAATTCTCGATCTGCTCACGATACGCGTTGTCGACGCCATAGACGCCGCCGCCCATCCACACGCCGACGCGGAAATCCTTGAGCCGCGCGTGGCGGCTCGGCGGAAGCTTGAGCTGCCAGCCAGCGCCATCGATGTCGTTCGGGCCTGCGAGCACTTCGAGCGCGAGGCGCAAGTCGGCGGCGCTCCGCGCAATCGGTCCCGCAACACCAAGCTGAACGGTGAAGAGCACACCGGGCGGCGGCGGAATGTGACCGCGCATGGGCACGATGCCGTAGCTCGGCTTCAAGCCGAACACGCCGCAGAAATGCGACGGCACGCGGATCGAGCCGCCGATATCGCTGCCGAGCTCCATGCTCGTAAAGCCCGCCGCCACCGCGCCCGCGGCGCCGCCCGACGAGCCGCCGGGCGTGCGCGTCACGTCCCACGGATTGTTCGAGCGGCCATAGATGTCGTTGTAGGACTGCCAGTCGGCCGCGGCCGCGGGCACGTTGGTCTTGCCGAAGGGAATGGCGCCCGCCTTGCGCAGGCGCGCGACGGCGTCGGCATCGCGCGCGGGCCTGTGCTTGGCGAGCGGCGGCAGCCCGCAGGTCGCGGTCATGCCGGCCACTTCGTAGGCGTCCTTGATGGTCATGGGCAGGCCCGCGAGCGGACCCATTTCTTGGCCGCGGGCGCGCGCGTTGTCGGCTTGGGCCGCGGCCTTGCGCGCGCCCTCTTCGTCGCGCGCGACGACGAGGTTGAGCGCCGGATTGTGACGCTCGATGCGCGCAAGATAGAGATCGAGCAATTCGCGCGAACTGATCTCCTTGCGCTGAAGCCCCTCGCGCAATTCGACGGCGGAGCGGAAGGGCAGGCTGGTTGCGGCGGCGGCGCTCATGGAATGACCTTTCTGTTCACGCAAGCACGGCTTCGATGATGTCCATGCCGCTGCCGGTCGGGATCACGCGCGTCAAGACGGAAGCCCGCTTCGCCGAACAACGCCTCGTATTCGGAGCGCTTGCGCTCGCGCCCGCCCACCACCGCGAGCATGACGATATCGAGCATGTAAACCGGGTTGGGCTCGGGCTTCTCCGGCAAGAGCAACTCGATCAGGAGGAGCTTGGCGTTTGCGGGCGCGGCTTTGCGTACCGCCTTCAAGATGGCGACGGCGTCCTTGTCGCTCCAATCGTGGATCACATTCATCAGCATGTAGGCGTCGCAGGCGGGCAGCGCGTCCTTGAAGAAGTCGCCGCCCTGAATCGTGAGGCGCTCCGCGGCGGAGCCCGCTTGCGCGACGACATGCGGCAGATCGAACAGGATGCCCTTGGCATGCGGCGCGGCCTCGAGCACCGCGCGCAACAAATGCCCGCGCCCGCCGCCGATGTCGCCGACGACCTTGAAGCCCGAGAAGTCGTAAGCCTTCAAGACGCTCGCGACATCGACCACCGATTTGGCGGTCATGGCCTGGTCGAAGACGCGCGCCTCCTCGGGATGCTCCATAAGGTAGGCGAACTGGCCGCGGGTCGCGAAGGTCTCCGTGCCCGGGCGGCCGGTGCGCAGCGTGTGCGCGAGCGCGCCCATGGCGTTCCACAAGATCGGTGCGCCCATGAAGCGCACATAGGCGCGCTGGGATTGCGGGTGATCGCTGCGCAGAAAGCGCGAGGCGGGCGAGTGACGGAACGTTCCGCCGAGATCCTCGAATATGCCGTTCGCGGCAAGCAGCCGCAACATGCGGCCGAGCGCATCCGCGTTCACGTCGGCCTTCTTGGCGAGCGTGGCGGGCGTTTCCGGCGCCTCGCCGATGAAGTCGGCGATGCCAAATTCGGCCACCATGTGAAGACAGCGCGACAGGCCGATATGGCCGAGATCCAGAAGCTTCGAAAGCGGATCGGCGTCGGGCATGAAAGTTCTCCGCGCGTTGAAGACGTCGAAGGGGCGTCAGAAGCCGAACATGTGGTCGAGGCAGAAGCTCTCCTCGCCGTTCAAGAGGCCATGAAAGCCGAAGAGGCGGCAAGTCGTGTCGCGAATGATGACATAGGCGCCGGAGCCTGCGCGGGCGCGCTCGTCGTCACCGAAAATTTCGCGATAAGTCCAGAAGCGGCTGCCGCCGCAGGGAATTCCAAGCGCGTGTTCGGCGACGAGAGTGCCGGCGCGGTCATGGAGCTGAAGCGTTGTCGCGCTCTTCGGGTGCCACGGCAGCGAGGCCGGATAGATGAGATGGCAGATGGTGTCGAGCGCCTCGCCCGCCTGATCGTTCCCGACACGGAGGAAAAGCCGTGTGGTGAGCCCGGGCGGGCGGCCGACATAGGATTGCGGCTCGTCCTTGTAGATGACCGGGATGTTGTAGATATGCGCGCCGAAAATGGTCTCGGCGCGATGGCCGCTCTTCTTCTGCTCGAAGCGCGCGAGCGCGTGCAGCCAGCCGTCGGCTTCGCCGCCTTGGCGGAAATCGTAGAGAAACTCCGCGTGCCCATAGCCCGAGGCAAGCGTGGCCTTTTCCTCGGCGAGCAGCCGGTCGATGTCGACGGCCACCGATTGCCGCCGCGCGATGCGCCCGAGAGTGCGCTCGGCCATGCACGCGCCGTCCGCGTCGAAGAGCGCGATCTTGACCGGCAGCTCGCTCTGCGCGCGCGCCATGGGGGTCGGCATCATCACGGCGCTGAAGGAAGCGCGCGGCGGAATGGGCAGGGGCATGATGTAGCCTTTGCCCAGCACCTGCGAAAGACGCGGCAGATTGGGATCGGGTTTCAAGTCCGTGCGCTCGACATTGGCGTGGGCGATGCGCCGCCGCATTTCGTTCATGCCCGTTCATGCGGCGCGCCGTCTCGTAGCGCGGGCGGACGAAGTGCCGGCCGGCCGAAATCTCGATCTGATCGGGAAAGCGCGCCTGGGGCAGGAGCTTTCCGACATCGAGCGCATAAGTGCCGAAGGGCGCCACCTCCGCCTCGACGAAGGCCGTGTCCTGCGCGCCCATGATGTTGAGGCCGATGCTCCGTGGGCGGATGGGCGACGGGGTGCGCGTTCTGGATGAAGAGCGTGAGCGTCTCGTCCTCGTCCGGCGCCGGCATGCCGGCGTAATAATCGGCGGGCCAGGCATTGGCGTCGTGATTGCACGACAGCGCGCGGCCCTCCTCGCCGTAAGTGTCGAGGGCATATTTCACGATCTCATGGCCCGCCGCGTGCACCGCATGCATGAAGAGCGAGCCCGAAAAATCGGCAAGCTTGAAGCGCGCGCGCAGCGTCTTGCTGTCGATCTCGACGAGACCGCCCGGCGCGGGCAAGGGTTCCGTCCATTCGGCGAGCACGCGCGCCCTGTTCGTCGAACAAGCAGAGCCAGAGCGCGGGATCGGCCGCGCCATGAAAGCTCCAGTAATTCGCCGTCGTGACGCGCATATGCAGGCCGTCCGCGCGGCCGTTGCCCGCGACGTCGCGCAAGAGCGCGAAGTTGGTGGCGAAGTTGAGCGGGTCGAGATATTTCGCGCTTGTTGGTGAGCATGGTCTCGGGCAGGCGCAACGCATCGAAGGAGACCACGCGCGCGCCTTTCGGCAACAGGTGCTCGAGGCCCTTGAGCCAGCGCGCGAAATCGAAGCTCGCGATGAACACGGTGCGCGCGGGCGATTTCGCGAGCGCGCTCAAGGGCTTCGCGGCATGGCCGAGAAAGGACGTGCCGAGATCTTCCGCACGCTGAACGTAATAGCCGTCGAGCGGCGCCGTCGAAAGATCGTAGAAGGCGTGGAATGCAGGCGGCCGCCCCTTGCGCGGCATGGGGATCGACGAGCGCCACGGGCCCCTGCCTCGGCCAGGCCCTGCGCAAGCGCGCGCGCCGCGCCCGCGATCTTGGGATGACCCAATGCCTTGAAGAGCGTCGTGCCGCCGGCGTTGTTTCCGGGCCGCCAGCCTTGGGACAGGTCGGCATTGCGGAAGGTTTCGATCTGCAGCGCCATGGCGTCAGCAACCGCCGCTCAAACTCGACGTCAAGCCCGGCAACTTCATATCCCCTCTTTGTCCGCGGCGAGCGCGCGGCGCAGCGCGAGCGGCGATGATCTGCGTATCATTAACCGGCGCGTAGGACCAGGAATCAAGGCGCCCGTCGAATGTCCGCGTCGCGCCCCTTTGCCGCATCGCGGCATGAAAGCGCGCAAGCCGCGCCGAATGCCCGCGCAGCGGATAGACATAGACGGGCTTTCCGGTGCCCGCTGCTTCCGTGACCATGTTGACGGAATCGCTCGTGGCAATGACGGCCTCGGCGAGACCGAGAAAGGCGAAATAGGGATTTTCGCCTTCGCCGTCCCAGATCTCGCCGGAATGCCATCGAGACAGCGCGCGATGATGGCGGTGTTCTCCGCGCCGGTGCGCCGCGAGGGCGTGACGAGAAGCGAGGCGTTCGTTTTGCGCGCGAAGCCGCGCGAGATCCTCGCCCAGGCGCTGCGCATCCGCGGCCTCGAAGCGAAAGGACTTGCAGGCGCCGCCGATAAGCACGGCGACGCGCGGGTGAGGCAAGTGCGAAAGCTTTGGCGCGAACGCTTCGGCGGCCTTCGACAGGCGCTCGGGCGTCACCCGGTGCGCGGCGCCCAAATGTCGTCACGACATTGGCGCCCGTGAGAGTGCGTCGTGCATCGGCGCGGCGACGAGATCGAAGCGCGCGGGATTCGACTTTCGGATTTTGAATATGCAGGGCGAGCGTTCGCCCGTGGGACAATTGCTTTACGGCGAGCGCAAGCGGCACGCTATGCCGGCCGATGGAGATGAGCACGCGCGGCCAGGGCGGGGCGAGGCGATCGCTTTTGGGCGCCACGGCGCGCAAGAGCGTGTCCGGCGGCAGCAAGACTTGCGCCCAGGTGGGCAGGTATCGGAACGGCCCGGCGCGCCGCACGCGCTTGCAGGTGGCGGGAAGCCCGAGCGCTTCGGCCACCGCAAGCCCTTGGTTCTCCATGCCGACCGAGCCGTCGGTGAGCACCCAGCTCTCGCTCTGCCACCGCCGCCGGTGCGGCGGGAGCACCGGGCGGTCGGGGGACGGGGGTCCCGGGGCGACCGGGGCCTCGTGGGCGGCGGTGTCCATGGCCGAGCTTGTCATTTGTTGCGCAATGTCGCAATTTTATTACCGGGGTCTGCGCCCCTCGAAACCAGTGTGCGCGCCCCGGAGTTCCCGATGCAACGGCCAAAGCTCGACGAGATCGACCGCAAAATCCTCGCCGCCCTCCAGCGCGAAGGGCGCGTGACCAACGTGGCGCTGGCGGAAGAGGTGGGCATCTCGCCGCCGCCTTGCCTCCGGCGCGTGCGCGCGCTCGAGGAGGCGGGCGTCATCGAAGGCTATACGGCGCGGCTCAATGCCGCGTTCGCTGGGCTACGAGGTGACGGTATTCGCCATGGTGGGCTTGCACAGCCAGGCCGAGGCCGACCTCAAGGCCTTCGAGCAGCTCGTCGCCTCCTGGCCCATCGTGCGCGAGTGCCACATGCTGAACGGCGAGATCGATTTCATCTTGAAATGCGTGGCCCACGATCTCTCCGAGTTCCAAAGCTTTCTCACCGAGAAGCTCACCGCGGCGAAAAACGTCGCGAGCGTGAAAACCTCGCTCACCATCCGCAGCGCCAAGGTCGAGCCCGGCGTGCCGGTCGCGCCGTCCGCGCGCGTAAGGTTAATCGAGAACGCGCGGAAGCGTCGGTTGTCAGGCGCGCCGATGCAACGCATACTGACCAAAGTACGGCGCGGGGGGCGTCATGCGTATCGATGGCTGGCTTCGCCGGTTGGTGGGGTTCGTTTCCGCGCTTTGCCTGTCGCTATCGCTCGTGGGCTGCGCCGCTGCGCGCGGTCCGCTCAACGTCGATTTCAAGGCGGAGAAAAATCCGCCGCGCGGCTATCTCGTCTATTGCTCGCGCGTGCCCGGCCTCTGCGGCGACCAGCGCAATGAGCTCGCCTGGCTCACCAAGGCGCGCTGGGACGAGCTCGTCAAAGTCAACGACGCCGTCAACGCGAAAACATTGTCCGAATCGGACGAAGACGGCTTCGGCCTCCTCGATTATTGGACGGTTGCGGCAGGGGCCGGCGATTGCGAGGACCTCGCGCTGCCAAGCGCGCGGAGCTCGTAAAGCTCGGCTGGCCGAAGAGCGCGCTCCTGCTTGCGGTCGGCGGACACGCCGGGGCGCCGATGCCGCGCGGCGCACCGGCGGGCGTCCGAGCGCCACGTCGTGCTGCTCGCCTTCACCGACCAGGGCACCTACGTGCTCGACAATCTCACGCGCCAGATCGTCGACTGGACCAAGGCCAATTACCACTGGACCGCGGTGGAGTCCCCGAATAGTCCGCTCCTCTGGCGGGGCGTGACGACCGAGCGGCGCACGGGACGTTGAGAGCGGGTGCTCTTCGCGACGGCCGCAATACGCGCGCCGCCTCAGGGCTTCTGGACCAAATGGCCGTACAAATGGTAGCCGTAGAACCTTCCGGTCTCGCCGCTCTCTCGCAGCCGCAAGTGAAAGGCGCGGTATTCGGGATCGCTGTCCGTGCGCGCGATGCAATATTCGCCATTTTCACGGGCGGACATTTCCTCGGCCATCTCGTTCAGAACGAAATCGCCGAAGAATGCGAAATCGCTCTGCCGGCACAGATAGGCCTTGGCGGATGTGATCAGAAACGGCGTCAGGCGCGTCGGTTTCGTGTAGAGATATTTGTAAGTGGACGCGAGGATTTGCGAATAGTTCAGGTTCGCGAAATCGTCCAAGACGACCATGCCCTTGTCACCAACGAGCTCTTCGGCGAGCGCCAGCTCGCAAAGGGTCGTCCGGAACGTGTGGCTGGAATCGATGTGGATGAATCGACACTGCCCGGCGAGCTTCGCGAAGTCGCGAAAGCCTCCTTTGAATGTTTCGGAGGCGGACAGGATAAATTCCGCATGCGGACAAATGGCGGTGAGCGCCGCGCGGTCGAAATAGTCCGCGATGTCGATAAGAAGGAGTCGCTCGTCCGGCCGGACGTGGGCGCCGGAGATCGCCGCCGAGCGCCCGTGGAAGACGCCAAATTCCACCGCATGACCCCGGGCCCCACGGGCCTCCTGAAAGCAGAGCAGCGCGTCCATGGCGGCCATGGAAAAGTCGGACAGCATGCCTTCGATGGCGCTGGCCGCCTTCTTGGTCGCCGCGTAGTCCGGGGGCGGCGTGACCGCTTGCTCGAATTGCGAAAGGAACGCGCCCGTGCCGACCGCACTCGGCGGCTTGGTGGGGGGAGATTGAGACCAGCGCGCGAGGACGAGCGACGCCCGCGCGGCGAGGCTGCGCCAAGAGAAACTCTGGCGGCGGAACGCGCGCAGCTGCCTAGAGATATTCAACTTTGAGGATCGTGTAGGAGCGGCCGCCGCCGGGCGTCATCACTTCCACGGTGTCGCTCTTGCTCTTGCCGATGAGGGCGCGCGCCATGGGCGAGGTGACGGAGATGCGGCCGTCCTTCACGTCGGCCTCGACCTCGCCCACGATCTGATAGCGGCTCTTCTCGCGGGTGTCCTCGTCGCTGAGCGTCACCGTGGCACCGAACTTGATGGTCGAGCCCGACAGCTTCGAGACGTCGATCACCTGCGCACGGCTGATCTTGTCCTCGAGATCCATGACGCGGCCCTCGATGAAGCCCTGGCGCTCCTTGGCCGCGTGATATTCGGCATTCTCCGACAGATCGCCGTGCGTGCGCGCTTCTTGAATCTGCCGGATGATGGCCGGCCGCTCGACCGTCTTCAGACGCTTGATCTCGCTTTCGAGCCGCGCATAGCCCGCGGCGGTCATGGGGATTTTTTCCATCGTCTGTTCAGACTCGGCTTCTTTAGACTCGTCATCGCATACGTGCAGCGCACGTCTGCGTAGCGCGGGTGTCGGGTGTGTTTCACTTGGGGCTCCAGACGAGCGGAGCAAACCTGAACTCTCGCGGCCCCTTGCACGAAAAGGCTTTCACGACCCCTTGAGGCTGTCAAGGGTAGGACTGAAGCGCGGCCACATCAAGGTCGCCCGCGCGCGCCGAGCGAATGCCCAGGACCGCGGCCCGCGCGCCCGCGACCGTCGTGTAGTAAGGAATGTGCAAGAGAAGCGCGGTGCGCCGAATCGCGAACGAATCGGCAAGCGCCTGGATGCCCTCGGTGGTGTTGAAGACGAGCCCCACCTCGCCGTTCTTCATGGCGTCCACGATATGCGGGCGGCCCTCGAGCACCTTGTTGATGGGCTCGACCTCGAGGCCGTGTGCTTCGAGGAGGCGCGCCGTGCCGCGCGTGGCGATGAGCTTAAAGCCCATCTCCTGCAGCATGCGCGCCGGCGCCACGATGGCGGGCTTGTCGCGATCCTTGACCGAGATGAAGACCGTGCCCGAGAGCGGCAGCTCCGTTCCCGCCGCGATCTGGCTCTTGGCGAAGGCGCGCTCGAAGCTCTTGTCGAGGCCCATCACCTCGCCCGTCGAGCGCATCTCGGGTCCCAGAATCGTGTCGACACCGGGGAAGCGCGCGAAGGGAAACACCGCTTCCTTCACCGCCACATGACTGAGCGCGCGCTTCTTCAGCCCGAAGGACTTGAGCGGCTCGCCCGCCATGACGCGCGCGGCGATCTTGGCGATGGGAAGGCCGATCGCCTTGGCGACGAAGGGCACAGTGCGGCTTGCGCGCGGGTTCACCTCGAGCACATAGACGTCTTCGCCTTGGATGGCATATTGCACGTTCATGAGGCCGACGACGCCGAGCGCGCGTGCGAGCGTCACGGTTTGGCGCTCGAGCTCGGCCACCGTCGCCGCGCTGAGCGAGTAGGGCGGCAGCGAGCAGGCGGAGTCGCCCGAATGAATGCCCGCTTCCTCGATGTGCTCCATGATGCCGGCGACGAAGACGTCGTCCTTGTCGGCCAGCGCATCGACGTCGACTTCGATCGCGTCCTGCAGATATTTGTCGACCAGCACGACGTTGTCGGGAAAGTCGAGAAAGAGCTTCTGCGCGACGGAGACCATGTGCTCGTCGCTGCGCACGATCTCCATGGCGCGACCGCCGAGCACATAAGACGGGCGAATCATCACGGGATAACCGACCTGCGCGCCGGCCTTCACGGCGGCCTCGGCGTCGGTGGCGATGGCATTGGCGGGCTGCTTCAGGCCCAGCCGCGCAATGAGCGTCTGAAAGCGGCGGCGGTCTTCGGCGAGATCGATGGCATCGAAGGGCGTGCCGAGAATGGGAATGCCCGCCTCTTCGAGCGCGCCCGCAAGCTTCAGGGGCGTCTGGCCGCCAAGCTGCACGATGAGGCCCAAGAGCGTGCCCTTCGTCTGCTCCACGCGCACGATCTCGAGCACGTCTTCTTCGGTGAGCGGCTCGAAATAGAGACGGTCGGAGGTGTCGTAATCGGTGGACACGGTCTCTGGATTGCAGTTGACCATGATGGTCTCGATGCCGGCCTCGTTGAGCGCGAAGGCGGCATGGCAGCAGCAATAGTCGAACTCGATGCCCTGGCCGATGCGGTTGGGCCCGCCGCCCAGGATGATCACCTTGCGCCGCGTCGAAGGCAGGGCCTCGCAATCGGCGGCCGCCTGCGATGGCGCGCCGTTCACCGCACCGAAGGGCGTCTCGTAGGTCGAATACATGTAAGGCGTGCGCGCCTCGAATTCGGCGGCGCAAGTGTCGATGCGCTTGAAGACGGGATGCACGCCCGCCTCCTTACGCAAGCGCGCCACGGCCTCTTCGCTTAAGCCCCGCGAGCTTGCCGAGCCGCGCATCGGAGAAGCCTTGTGCTTTCAACGCGCGCAATCCGTCGGCCTCTTTCGGCAGGCCCGCTTTGCGCACGCGCTCTTCCACGCGCACGATGTCTTCGATCGCGTCGAGAAACCACTTGTCGATGCGGCAGATGCGGTGGATCTCGTCCACCGTCATGCCGGCGCGCAGCGCCTGCGCGATGATGCGGATGCGCTCGGGCGCGAGCCGTCCGAGCGCCGCGCGCAGCGTGTTCACGTCGTCGCCTTCGCCGAGCTTGGGAATTGCGATTTCGTCGAGGCCGTCAAGGTCGATCTCGAGCGAGCGCAGCGCCTTCTGCAGCGACTCTGGCAAACGTGCGTCCGATGGCCATGACTTCGCCCACCGATTTCATCGAGGTGGTGAGCGTGGGCTCGGCGCCCGGAAATTTCTCGAAGGCAAAGCGCGGGATCTTCGTCACCACATAGTCGATGGTGGGCTCGAAGGAGGCGGGCGTGGCGCCGGTGATGTCGTTCAAGAGCTCGTCGAGCGTGTAACCCACGGCGAGCTTGGCCGCGACTTTGGCGATCGGAAAGCCGGTGGCCTTGGAGGCGAGCGCCGACGAGCGCGAGACGCGCGGATTCATCTCGATGAGCACGAGCCGGCCGTTCTCGGGATTGACCGCGAACTGCACGTTGGAGCCGCCGGTCTCCACGCCGATCTCGCGCAGCACCGCGATCGCGGCGTTGCGCATGATTTGATATTCCTTGTCGGTGAGCGTGAGGGCGGGCGCCACCGTGATGGAATCGCCCGTATGCACGCCCATGGGATCGACGTTCTCGATGGAGCAGACGATGATGCAGTTGTCCGCGCGATCGCGAACCACCTCCATCTCGAACTCCTTCCAGCCGAGCACGGATTCCTCGATCAGCACTTCGTGCGTCGGCGAGGCGTCGAGTCCGCGCTCGACGATCTCGCCGAATTCCTCACGGTTGAAGGCGACGCCGCCGCCGGTGCCGCCGAGGGTGAAGGAGGGACGGATGATGGCGGGAAGCCCGACGCTTTCCAGCGCCGTCCAGGCTTCCGCCACCGAATGGGCGATCGCCGCGCGCGGGACTTCGAGGCCGATGCGCGTCATGGCCTCGCGGAATTTCTGGCGGTCCTCGGCCTTCTCGATCGCCTCGCGCGAGGCCCCGATCAGCTCGACGCCGTAACGCTCGAGCACGCCGTCTTGCGCAAGCTTGGTCGCGACGTTGAGCGCGGTTTGCCCGCCCATGGTGGGAAGCAGGGCGTCGGGTCTTTCCCGCGCGATAATCTTCGCGACCATGTCCGCCGTCACGGGCTCGATGTAGGTCGCGTCCGCGAGCTCGGGGTCGGTCATGATGGTGGCGGGATTGGAATTGACGAGGACGATGCGATAGCCCTCGGCCTTCAGCGCCTTGACCGCCTGCGTGCCGGAATAATCGAACTCGCAGGCCTGGCCGATGACGATCGGCCCCGCGCCGATGATGAGGATCGACTTTATGTCCGTGCGCTTGGGCATGGCCGCGAGACGACTTACTCCCTCCCCCCTTGAGGGGGAGGGTTGGGGAGGGGGGTAGCGGCGACAGCCGTGCCGATCGCTTCGACCACACCGTCGATATTCTTCAGCACGTCGTCATTCCAGAAACGCAACACGCGATAGCCGCGTGCATTCAGCCAGGCAGTGCGCGCGTCATCGTACGCCTTTTGCATTTCCGCGTGCTGTCCGCCGTCAAGCTCGATGATCAGCTTCGCCGATGGACAGAAGAAGTCGACAATGTAGCGGTTGATCGCCTGTTGGCGGCGGAAGTGCACGCCAAGCCGATTGCGCCTCAGCGCAAGCCAGAGCTTGTGTTCGGCGTCCGTCGAACTGCGCCGCAACACACGTGCCTTCGCTGTTGCTTTGCGCGGACCCCCCTCCCTATCCCTCCCCCTCAAGGGGGGAGGGGATCCGATGATCGTGATCTGCCCGCCCGCCGTGCCCTCCCTATCCCTCCCCCTCAAGGGGGGAGGGGGACGAGACCGTTGATCCCGTGTCGTCTATAGCGGCACGCTTTTGTGACGCGTGCTTGATGTCGTCCTGTTCACCTTGATTCCGGACGGTAGCTCTCTTCCTCCCTCCATGAGGGGGAGGGACTCTCTTCTTCCCCCTCCCCCCTTGAGGGGGAGGGCTGGGGAGGGGGGTGAACGGATCAGAGATCCTTGAACGCTTCATCGGCTTCCGGGCTGTTCCCATCGTCGAAGGCTAAGCTTGCCAGAGCGAGCAAGGCTGCGTCGAAGTCCGGATCGACCACCGGACCATCCGCGTTCACCGGCTCGCTCGTCGTCACCGTTGGCGTCCTCGCTTGTCAATCGCCGCTGTGAATCGTTCAAAGAGATAATGGCTGTCGTGGGGGCCGGGGGAGGCTTCGGGGTGATATTGCACGGAGAAGACCGGCTTATCGTTCAGCGCCAGCCCGCAATTGCTGCCGTCGAAAAGCGAGACGTGTGTCTCGATCACGGTCTTCGGCAATGATGCGCGCTCGACCGTGAAACCGTGATTCATGGACACGATCTCGACCTTGCCGGTCGCGAGATCCTTCACCGGATGGTTCGCGCCGTGATGGCCCTGGTGCATCTTCACCGTGCGCCCGCCGAGCGCGAGCCCCAGCATCTGATGGCCGAGGCAGATGCCGAACAGCGGCACGCCTTTGTCGATGACGCCGCGGATCATGGGCACCGCATATTCGCCGGTGGCGGCGGGATCGCCCGGGCCGTTGGAGAGGAAGACTCCGTCGGGCTTTTGCGCGAGCACGTCGTCCGCGCTTGCCGTCGCGGGCAAGATCGTGAGCCGGCAGCCCGCCGAGGCGAGCATGCGCAGGATGTTGCGCTTGATGCCGTAATCGATGGCGACGACGTGGCGAGTCGGATGCTCTTGCCGTCCGTAGCCTTTGCCCCACAGCCAGCGCGTCTCGTCGAAAGCGTAGAGCTGGCGGCAGGTGACGTCTTTCGCGAGATCGAGGCCCTCGAGCCCGCTCCAGCTCTGCGCCTGTTTGCGCAGCTTCCTGTCGTCGATCACGCCGTCCGGCGCATGGATGATGGCGCCCTTGGGGCTCCCGCGCTCGCGGATGAGGCGCGTCAGCGCGCGCGTGTCGATGCCGCTTAAGCCCACGATGCCACGCCGCTTGAGCCATTGGTCGAGATGGTGCAGGGCGCGGTAGCTCGAAGGCGCCGTGATGTCGGCGCGCAGGACCACGCCGCACAGCGCGGGCGTCGCGGCTTCCAGGTCCTCGTCGTTCGCCCCCACATTTCCGATATGCGGGAAGGTGAAGGTGATGATCTGGCCGGCATAGGAGGGGTCCGTGAGGATCTCCTGATACCCGGTCATCGCGGTGTTGAAGCACACCTCGCCCACGGCCTCGCCCGCGGCGCCGAGACCCTGGCCGCTGAACATCGTGCCATCGGCGAGCACAAGGGCACCCGTCGCCGCGCGCACGAAACGTTCCGCCGGATCGGTGGCGGTGGGCAGACCTTGGCTCATTCGGGAACTCCGGAGGCAGTCGCGAGCAACCGTCCGCGCCGCCGGCTTGGCGGACCTTAAGGGAAGCAGTCGGTTGGCGTCAAGCCGCCGGTGTCGAAGAAAGACTAATGAATTCAATAAGTTGTAAATTAATTGCGCGATTGCGGGAGAGCCGGACTCGGACTAGAGTCCCCGCTTTCGCAGTGCAACATGGAGGCATCATGCGTACCGAGCTCAGCGAGGCCTTGAAGCACGCGCTCAAAGCGCGCGAGCAGCGCCGGACATCGACGCTGCGTCTCATCCTCGCGGCTATCAAGGATCGCGACATCGCCGCGCGCGGGGAGGATCGCGCAGGCGGCGTCACCGATGACGAGATCCTGCAGCTCCTGGCCAAGATGGTGCGCCAGCGCCTGGAATCGATCGAAGCCTTCGAGAAAGGCAACCGGCCCGATCTCGTCGCCCAAGAGCGCGAGGAGATCACAATCATCGAATCCTTCATGCCGAAGCAGCTTTCGCCCGATGAGACGCGCGGCGCCTGCCAGGAAGTGGTGGGCGAGCTCGGCGCCTCGGGCCTCCGCGACATGGGCAAGTGCATGGGCGCGCTCAAGGAGCGCTATCCCGGCCGCATGGATTTCGGCAAAGCCTCGGCCATCGTGAAGGAAATCCTGAGCCACGGGTAGTGCGCGCAACGCCGCGTTCTCGCTCCTTTCATCACACCAGACGCGGTGCTGATTCGCCTTGCCTGCGCGAATCAGCCCATAGATAACGACTCCCTTTCACGCTGATCGGCGCCGCCGCCGCATGAACTTTCCGCCCGAGTTTCTCGACGAGCTGCGCGCCCGCATCTCGCTGGCCGCGATCGTGGGTCAGCGCGTGAGCTTCGATCCGCGCAAGTCCAATGCGCGCAAGCGCGACTATTGGGCCTGCTGCCCGTTCCATGGCGAGAAGACGCCGTCCTTCCATGTCGACGACGCCAAGGGCTTCTATCACTGCTTCGGCTGCGGCGTGAGCGGGGATGCCATCGGCTTCACCATGGCCATCGACAATCTTTCTTTCGTCGAGGCGGTGGAGCGGCTCGCGGAAACCGCGGGGCTCTCGCTGCCCAAGCGCGACGCCGAGATCCGAGGCGGTGGACGAGCGGCGCGCGGCGCTCGCCGAAGTGCTCGAGGCGGCGCAGAGCTTCTTCGTCGCGGCGTTGCGCGGCCAAGAGGGCGCCGAGGCGCGCGCTTATCTTGCCGGGCGCGGCTGCGGGCCCGAGCTCTGGCAAAGCTTCGAGCTCGGCTACGCGCCGGCGAGCCGCACCGCGCTCTTCGATCATCTGAAGCGCGCGGGCTACAAGGAGCCGCTCATGGTCGAGGCGGGGCTTGTCATAGCCGACGCCGAGCGCGGCGCTTACGACCGTTTCCGCGAGCGCGTGATCTTTCCCATTCGCGATGCGCGGGGACGGCTCGCGGGCTTTGGCGGGCGCACGCTGTCGCGCGATCCTCAAGTGCCGAAATATCTCAACTCGCCCGAGACGCCGCTCTTCCACAAAGGCAAGCTCCTCTTCAACTTCGCCGCCGCGCGCAAGGCCGCGCGCGAGACGGGCCTTCGCCGCGCCGAAGTGGCTTCGGCCGCGCAGGCGGGGACGCTCATCGTCGCCGAAGGCTACATGGACGTGATTGCGCTCCATGGCGCGGGCTTCACCAACGCCGTGGCGCCGCTCGGCACCGCGCTCACCGAAGATCAGCTCGCACTTCTCTGGCAGGCCGCGCCCGAGCCCATTCTGTGCTTCGACGGCGACGAGGCGGGCAAGCGCGCGGCCTTGCGCGCGGCCGATCTCGCGCTCCCTCACGTGAAGCCCGGGCGCTCCTTGCGCTTCGCGCTGCTGCCCGAGGGGCTCGACCCCGACGATCTCATACGAAAGCGCGGGCGCGCGGCCATGGAGGCATGCCTCGGCTCGCCCGACGCGCTGGTCGATTTTCTCTGGGAACGCGAGGTTGCGGCCCAGCCACTCGACACGCCCGAGCGCCGGGCCGAGTTCGAGGAGCGCTTGCGGGCGCTTGTGCGCCGGATCGCCGAGCCCGGGGTTCGGCTCAATTACGGCCGCGCCTTTGCCGAGCGCCTGAGCGCGCTCTTTTCTTCCGCCTTCACGAAAGGGGGAACAGGACGCCGGCCATCTCCGCCGGCCGCAAGCCCGGGCCTGCGCCGCTCGCCCCTGGTGCGGGCGGGGCTCAACAACGCGGCCCTGCCGCCGGCCTTTCTGGAGGAGGTGGAGGGCGCCCTCATGGCGACCCTCATCGCGCTGCCCGAGCTTTTGGAGCGGGTCGGCGAGGCCCTGACGGAGGTCTCTTTCTCGGCCCCCGAGCTTGACCGATTGTCCAATGAACTCATAGACCTGACCTCGCGCGGGGGAAGCCTTGACACGCTCTTGCTCAAGGACCACTTGAGGAATCGCGGCCTGATCGATGCCGCGGAAGAGTCTTTTCGCGCGAGATGTCGTGCGCAGAATGAGCGCGAATTGGGTGGGTCTTTCGGTTGACGAGGCGGAACGGCAATGGCGGCGCGCCGCCGAGCGGCTGGCGCGCGGGCGCCGTCTGCGCGCGGATTTGGACCAGGCGACTGCCGATTTGAGCCAAGGCGAGGACGAATCCACGTTGTTGCGGCTCCGGGCGCTCGTCCTGGAGTGGCAGGCTCTGACAACCGAGAGCTCTCGCCCCATAGGGTAGGAGCATTGCGTGAAGCCCCGGGGGCTGGGCGCCGCCGCTTTTCATTAAGGAGTCCGGACATCCATGGCGCGTGAGCAGGAACAGACGAAGACGAAGCGCCGCGCGCCCGAGCCGCGTGCCGGCGCCAAGCCCGCGACCCCCACCCCAGGTGGCGCGGCGGAGCCCGGCGCCGAGACGCAAGACCAGCCGCTCCTCGATCTCAACGATCAGGCCGTGCGCAAGATGATCGCCAAGGCCAAGACGCGCGGCTATGTCACTTATGACGAGCTGAACAAGGTGATGCCCTCCGAGCAGGTGTCCTCCGAGCAGATCGAGGACACCATGTCCATGCTCTCGGAGATGGGCATCAACGTGGTCGAGACCGAGGAGCAGGAAGAGGCCGAGGCCGAGCCCGAGCCGCCGGCCGTGCGCGAGGACGGTGCGCTCACGGCAAAGCCCGAGGCCGAGGTGCTCGACCGCACGGACGACCCGGTGCGCATGTATCTGCGCGAGATGGGCTCGGTGGAGCTCCTCTCCCGCGAGGGCGAGATCGCCATCGCCAAGCGCATCGAGGCCGGCCGCGAGACCATGATCGGCGGCTTGTGCGAGAGCCCGCTCACCTTCCGCGCCATCACCATCTGGCGCGACGAGCTGAACGAGGGGCGCATTCTGCTCCGTGACGTCATCGATCTCGACGCCACCTATGGCCAGGGCCCGGACGGCGTGCCCCAGCCCGGTGCGGCGCCGGTGCCGGTGCCGGTGCCGGCGGCGGCGGCGGCGGTGGTGGTGGTGCCGGCGGCAGCCGCTCCCGCAATCATGGGTGCGGCGCCCGATCCCGCGCCCGCGCCCGCGCCCGCCGCCGTGGCAGGCCAGAAGGACGGCAGCGACGAGCCTGAGCTGCCCGAGGGCGAAGAGGATTTCGGCGACGACGACGAGAACGCGATGTCGCTCGCGGCCATGGAAATCGCGCTGAAGCCGCAAGTGCTCGAGATCTTCGACAAGGTCGCGGGCGAGTACAAAAAGCTGCGCCGGCTGCAGGAAGCCAATGTCGGCGCGAAGCTCAAGAACGAAGACATTTCCACGAGCCAGGGCCGGCGCCTGAACAAGCTCGGCGGCGGCCTCGTCGATCTCATGAAGAGCCTGCGCCTCAACAACAACCGCATCGAGGCGCTGGTCGATCAGATCTACGGCATCAACCGCAGGCTCGTCTCGCTCGAAGGCAAGCTTCTGCGGCTCGCCGAAAGTCACCGCGTGAGCCGCGACGATTTTCTGAAGCAGTATCTCGGCAACGAGCTCGACCCGAATTGGACGCGCCGCGTTGGCCGCCTCGCGGGCAAGGGCTGGAAGGAGTACGTGCAGGTCGAGCGCGCCGCCGTCAAGGAAATCCGCAACGAGATTCACAAGCTGTCGCGCGAGACCGGGCTCGAGATCGCCGAGTACCGCCGCATCGTGCAGACGGTGCAGAAGGGCGAGAAGGAAGCCCGCCAGGCCAAGAAAGAAATGGTGGAGGCCAATCTGCGCCTCGTCATTTCCATCGCCAAGAAATACACGAACCGGGGGCTGCAGTTCTTGGATCTCATCCAGGAAGGCAATATCGGCCTCATGAAGGCGGTGGACAAGTTCGAGTACCGCCGCGGCTACAAGTTCTCGACCTACGCCACGTGGTGGATCCGGCAGGCCATCACGCGCTCGATCGCCGATCAGGCGCGCACCATCCGCATTCCCGTGCACATGATCGAGACTATCAACAAGCTCGTGCGCACGTCGCGCCAGATGCTGCACGAGATCGGCCGCGAGCCCACGCCCGAGGAGCTCGCCGAAAAGCTCGCCATGCCGCTCGAGAAAGTGCGCAAAGTCTTGAAGATCGCGAAGGAGCCGATCTCGCTCGAAACGCCCATCGGCGACGAGGAGGACAGCCATCTCGGCGACTTCATCGAGGACAAGAACGCGATCCTGCCCATCGACGCCGCGATCCAGTCGAACTTGCGCGAGACGACCACGCGCGTGCTCGCCTCGCTCACGCCGCGCGAAGAGCGCGTGCTGCGCATGCGCTTCGGCATCGGCATGAACACCGACCACACGCTCGAAGAAGTGGGTCAGCAGTTCTCGGTGACGCGCGAACGCATCCGCCAGATCGAGGCGAAGGCGCTGCGCAAGCTCAAGCACCCGAGCCGGTCGCGGAAGCTGCGAAGCTTCCTGGACAATTGAGGACGCGCTGGCGTAGGCTTTTTGCATGACCATCAAGCTGCGCAAGATCGAGATCGACGCGGCGACGGCCGATGCGCTCGAAGCACGCGCCGCGGCGCGTGGAATTTCAGTCGCCGAGCTTCTTGCCGAGATTGCCCAAACCGAAGAATCCCTGCCGCCCGACCTCGAAACCATGCGTGCCGCGGGCCGCGGCCCGTGGGCGCCCGAAATCCTCGCCGAGGATGCGCGACGGCTTGCCGAGTTCGAGCGCAACGGGCTCGGCGTGCCCTGGGACGAGGTCAAGGCCTGGATGCAAAGCTGGGGCACGCCGAACGAGCTTCCGCCGCCGAAGCCGCGCAAGCTGTGAGGCTGATCGTCTCTCAGGCCGCCGCTGCGGACCTCGAGCGGCTGCACACGTTTCTTGAAGACAAGAGCGCATCGGCTTCGCAACAGATCGCCGATGTTCTCGACGCTGCCATACAATCCCTGGAAATCTTTCCCGATCCCGGCCGCCCATCCGGCATTCCCGGCGTGCGCGAGCTCGTCGTGCCATTCGGCACGTCGGCTTACGTGTTGCGCTATGCGCACCTGACGCAGAGAGACACGATCGTCATTCTCCGCGTCTGGCACGGCCGCGAAGCGCGCTGAGGCGCATGCGCGAAGATTTCCCCACACCCACAAGGGGCGCCTTCGCCGTCTGTCCCTCGAACCGCCTCATCGCGCCCAAAGTGCGCCGCACTGTCGAGCACGTGGTGGAGCGCATGAAGGCGGTGGGCATTGGGTGAGGGGAGGGGCGCGAAAGCTTTGCCGGACCGAGGCGAGGGCATTGCGCAAGCCCGGGCATTTTCTCGACAATTAACTCGCGCTGGCGTAGGCTGTTTGCATGACCATCAAGCTGCGCAAGATCGAGATCGACGCGGCGACGGCCGATGCGCTCGAAGCACGCGCCGCGGCGCGTGGAATTTCAGTCGCCGAGCTTCTTGCCGAGATTGCCCAAACCGAAGAATCCCTGCCGCCCGACCTCGAAACCATGCGTGCCGCGGGCCGCGGCCCGTGGGCGCCCGAAATCCTCGCCGAGGATGCGCGACGGCTTGCCGAGTTCGAGCGCAACGGGCTCGGCGTGCCCTGGGACGAGGTCAAGGCCTGGATGCAAAGCTGGGGCACGCCGAACGAGCTTCCGCCGCCGAAGCCGCGCAAGCTGTGAGGCTGATCGTCTCTCAGGCCGCCGCTGCGGACCTCGAGCGGCTGCACACGTTTCTTGAAGACAAGAGCGCATCGGCTTCGCAACAGATCGCCGATGTTCTCGACGCTGCCATACAATCCCTGGAAATCTTTCCCGCTCGCGGCCGCCCATCCGGCATTCCCGGCGTGCGCGAGCTCGTCGTGCCATTCGGCGCGTCGGCTTACGTGTTGCGCTATGCGCACCTGACGCAGAGAGACACGATCGTCATTCTCCGCGTCTGGCACGGCCGCGAAGCGCGCTGACGCGCGTGCTCAAAGATTTCCCCACACCCACAAGCGGCATCTACGCCGTCTATCCCTCGAACCGCCTCATCGCGCCCAAAGTGCGCCGCACTGTCGAGCATGTGGTGGAGCGCATGAAAGCGGTGGGGATTGGGTGAGGGGCGTGCGCCGGGGCGCTTTCTCGACAATTTACCGGCTCGGGCGTAGGCTTTTTCTATGACCATCAAGCTGCGCAAGATCGAGATCGATGCCGCGACCGCCGACGCGCTCGAAGCGCGCGCGGCGGCGCGGGGGATCACGGTTTCCGAGCTCCTCGCTGAGCTTGTGGCGCCCGAGACTGCGCCGGGATTTTCCGAGGCGGAAACGGTCGCCGAGCTTGATCGGCGTTGGAAATCCGTCGAGACGGGCGGCAAGACCGTCCCCCACGAAAAGGTCGTGCGCTGTCTCGAAAGCTGGGGCACGCCCGCTTTCCGCGCATGGCGCGACCAATGAAGCTCGAATGGTCGGCCGAGGCGCTGGCCGACCTCGACCGTTTCGCCCTGTTTCTCCACGAGCATCATCCCAACCTTGCGGCCATCGCTGCGGCCGAAATCATGGAAAAGGCGAGGCTGCTTTCCGAGCGGCCGCTACTCGGACGGCCCGTCGCAGGCCGTGAGGAATACAGGCAAATCGTGCGCCTTAACCCTTGGCAGCGCTGCGAAAGTCGCCGCTATCCCTTTTCCTTGGGCTTTTTCCCTCTCACCCACTCAACTTTCTCTGGGTGAGCATCGGCGAACTTTCTGGTGGTGATCTTGCCAGTCACCACATGGTGTGGCTGCGCCTTGTTCCAATCGGGTGGCTTCTGCTTTCGAGCCATGAATCGTCTCCACTGACCGCTGGTCCTGACGCGGACTTGCACCGCTAGTAGACAAAGTATATCCTCTGGATACCATGGCTACAATAGGGAATAAACCAAATGAAATTAGGGGCTTAGGCCTCATCCGCGACAGCATTCTGTACCGCGGGCGGGCGCCCACTCTTCAAGCGATCTGTGATCATGTGGGCTTCAAATCCCGCCGATCGGCATCGCTGCTAATCGAGCGCCTCATCAAGAAGGGCTATCTCGCGCGCACGCCGACGGGGAAACTTAGACTTATCCGCGACATTGTCGACGAGATGCATATGGAGCGGACGATCGAAATTCCGCTCGTGGGAGCAGTGCCTTGTGGGTTGCCAATGCTCGCCGAGGAAAACATCGAGGCCATGGTTCCCGTCTCTCAGCGGCTCGCACGACCCGGGGCGAGCTATTTCCTTCTTCGTGCGGTTGGGAACTCGATGAATCTAGGGGGTATTGAAGACGGCGATCTCGTGCTTGTTCGTCAACAACCGGTCGCACAAGACGGTGAGGTCGTCGTTGCGCTTATTGACGATGCCGCGACCATCAAGAAGTTCGGGCGCCGAGGCGATAAAGTTGTCCTCACACCGCATTCGAACGACACAAGACATCAACCAATCATTTTAGAGCGCGATTTCATGGTGCAGGGCGTAGTCATTGCCACAGTCTCGAAGCCATTTGAATGATCACTGGAGGTGAGTGTTTTCATGAACGAAGAGACCCGTCGTGCAATTGCGTTCGCTGTATTGGCTCGTGCCACAGGTCATTCACCGAACTCGATCTACAGCTATTCGGAAGGCCGACATATCAACATGAGCGGTAGCGCTGACAATTTTTATGATCATCAGGCGGGAGCCCATGTTTCTGGTAACGGCGCAACCCTTTATCATCATGGGTTGGGACAACACATTAGCCTCGCAATTAATGGGAACTCATTTTCGGGCTACGATTACAACTCCGGCTGCCACTTCCAAGGCTCTATCAATGGCCGGAGCATTCAGCTTTATGACTTTGGTGAAGGAAGACATTTTAATTACCAGGGATGACCAGGGGTCAAGAGAAACCCCTTGAAAGAGGTTCGAATGCAAATGGGGTTCAAGGCTAGTTGAATTTTTTCGCGCGTTTTGAGGCAGGCTCCTTCATCGAAATGGCACTTGAACGGCAATCAATCGGCGACTGCATAGCGCCCCATCGCTTGAGCCACGCCGCGCCGCTCGGCGGCGGAAAGCGTGCCCACGCGCATGAGGATGCGCGTCGCTCTCGACGGTGGCGATCTTGGCAGGCCGGACGAGCGAGGGCGCGGGCAGTCCTGCGCGCGCAAGATCGGCGATGGGCACATCGCCCGTCCAGCCTCGGTTCTCCGCGCTCGTGATCATGGCGAGCCAGATGAGGCCGTGGTCCTTTTCGAGCGCGGGCTTGGAGACGACGAGGGCGGGGCGGCGCTTCTCGGCGAGCTTGTCGGCATAGGGAAACGGGACGATGACGACGTCCCAGGGCGCGTAGCGGGCGACTGTCAGAGCTTGCCGTACGCCTTTTCGTCGGCATCGCTCGCCCATTCGGTGAAGCTCGCGAAGGGATCGTCGGCGGGCGCGCCCGCGCGCTCGATCTCGACCGCCTTGCCCGTCACCTTGTAGCGGATCATGTCGCCGGGCTTGAGCCCGAGGCGTTTGCGGATTTCCTTCGGGATCACGGTCTGCGCCTTGGACGTGACTTTGGAATAGATGGACAAGGCCGGGCTCCCTGCGGGAAGGTAAGACGTAAGAATATCTTACATTCAGTGGCTCGGTCAAGCGCCACTCCACCTTCCAAACGGCACCACCTTGTTGTCCCCGTCGTGGCCGATGTCGGCGCGGCCGAGATAGGGGATGCGGGAGGCGCGGCACCAGTGCTTCGCCACCTCCTCCTCGCTCTCGCCGAAATCGGGCTCGTTGGGCGGGATGGCGCTGCAGCGCCCGAGCCGGATGCCCTCGACGCGCCGGATGCCCGGATTGCTCGTGATGTGAAAGAGCGCGCGGTCGATGCGGTACATGTGCTCGGCCACTTCTTCCAGCATGAGCACGTGGCCCGTGAGATCGGGCTCGAGCGGCGTGCCGAGGAGGTGGCTCAAGATCGTGATGTTGAAGGCCGCGGCCGGCGTCTCGGGCGAAAGCGTGGGCTCGAGCGTCTCGGGCGCGCGATCGACGAGAAAAGCGAGCGCGCGCGTGACCGCCGCCTCGCCGCCCGCGCGCGGCATGTCGGCGGGCATCGGCCCGTGGGCGAGCCCCGCGAAGCCTCGTTTGTAGAGGCCCGCGAAGAGAAAGCCCGCGTCGCTGTAGCCGAGATAGGTCTTCTTGCGCGCCGCGGCGCTCAACAGCGGGATCAGTTCCAACGCCACGCGGCAGGAGCCGTAGCCGCCGCGCGCGAACCACAAGGCATCGACGCTCGCGTCGTTCGCCACCTCGAGAAAGGCGAGCGCGCGCGCCTGATCGTCGCCGGCGAAATGGCCCTCGGCGAGAAAGCATTGCGGATGGAAGACGATCTCGGGCGTGTCGTCGGGATAAAGCCTGGCCGCGAGCGCCTGCACGCTCTCGGCCACCGCTGGCTCGATGCGCGCGCCGGGGGCCACGACACCGATCTTCATGTTGTCTTTACCCGTTGAGTGAGACCGTTCGCAAATGCCCTCATCCTTCGAGACGGCCCCTGCGGGGCCTCCTCAGGATGAGGAGTGTTGAGTAGAGCCTCATGGTGAGGAGCCACCCGAAGCGCAGCGAAGGGTGGGCGTCTCGAACCATGAGGCGTTGCAACAGCATTTTCAAACGGAGTTGTGACCGTGCGTCCGGTCCTTGTCGCCGAAACCATCGCCTTATAGCCTTCGCCGATGAATCACGCGCGATCTTATTTCTTCTGCGGCATCGGCGGCAGCGGCATGCTGCCGCTCGCGCTGATCCTGCGGGCCAAGGGCTTCGCCGTCGCGGGCTCGGACCGCGCGCTCGACCAGGGCCGCACCGGCGCAGAAGTTCGAGTTCCTGCGCGCGCAGGGCATCGCGCTTTTCCGCCAAGACGGCAGCGGCGTCACGCGCGCCGACCAGATCCTGGTCACCTCGGCCGCGGTGGAGGAGACGGTGCCGGACGTGCAGGCCGCGCGCCGCGTCGGCGCCACCATGACGACGCGCGCCGAGCTGCTCGCCGAGCTGTTCAACGCCGCGCCCGAAAGCATCGCCGTCGGCGGCACCAGCGGCAAGTCGACCACCACCGGCATGATCGGCTGGATCTTGCACGCAGCGGGGCGCGACCCCACGATCATGAACGGCGCGGTGATGAAGAATTTCGTCACGGACGAAGACGCCCTTCGCCAGCGCCGTGGTGGGCAAGAGCGACGTCTTCGTCAGCGAGGTCGACGAGAGCGACGGCTCGATCGCCCTCTACACGCCGCGCATCGCCGTGCTCAACAATGTCGCGCTCGACCACAAGTCGCTGGACGAGCTGCGCGCGCTGTTCCGCGATTTCGTCGGCAAGGCCAAGACGGCGGTGCTCAATCTCGACAATGACGAGACCGCCGCGCTCGCCGCGATGGAGCCGCCGGGCAAGGCCATCACCTACAGCCTGACGAATCCGGGCGCCCATCTTCTGGGCGAGAAGCTCGCGCCTGCGCCGGACGGCATTTCGTTTCGAGGTGCGCGAGCGCGGTACGGGTGAGAACGCGCAAGTGCGGCTGAAAGTGCCCGGCCGTCACAATGTCGCGAACGCGCTTGGCCGCGCTCGGCGCCGCGCGCGCCTGCGGCGTGTCGCTTGGAGAAAGCCGCCGCCGCGCTCGAAAGCTTCGCCGGCATCAGGCGGCGCTTGGAGCTTGTCGGCACGGCGAACGGCGTCACGGTCATCGACGATTTCGCGCACAACCCGGACAAGATCGCGGCGACGCTGGCCACGCTGCACGATTTTCCGGGCCGGCTTCTGCTCATGTTCCAGCCGCACGGCTTCGGGCCGCTCAAGCTCATGAAGGACGCCTTCATCGACTGCTTCGCCACGAACATGCGCGGGGACGACGTGCTCATCATGCCGGAGCCGGTCTATTTCGGCGGCACGGTCGACCGCAGCGTGACGAGCGACGACATCGTGCGGGGCGTGCAGGCGCGCGGGCGCGAGGCTTATGCCTTCGCCGAGCGCGCGGCCTGCGGCGACAAGCTCCTCGCGCTCGCCAAGCCCGGCGACCGCATCGTCATCATGGGCGCGCGCGACGACACGCTGTCGGAGTTCGCCGCCGATCTCCTCGCCGCGCTCGGCAAATAGCTGCTAAGCTCGCTTCTCTTTCGCAGAGGAGCCCCCGCCATGCCCAAATATCTGATCGAAGCGTCTTACACCGCCGACGGCTTGAAGGGTTTGCAAAAGGACAAGGCCTCGGGCCGCAAGGCCGCGGTCACCAAGGCCGTCGAAGCGCTCGGCGGCAAGCTCGAAGGCTTCTATTTCGCGCTGGGCGAGCGCGACGTGATCGGCATCGTCGATCTGCCCGATGCCATAACCGCGGCGAGCTTCTCCTTGGCCGCTTCGGCGACCGGACTGGTGCGCACCAAGACCACGGCGCTTCTCACCGTCGATGAGGTCGACCGCGCGCTGCAAAAGGGCGTGGCTTACGAAGCGCCGGGCCGCAAGGCGTAAGCGCCGAGCGTTCGCTGCGCCTCGCCCGTGCGAGGCGCAGATACTCATGCTACGATGTGAAGCTTGAGGGGGGATGCATCATGTCCGCAAAGAGCTATTCGTCTCTCGTTGCCTCGCTGTTTCTCGTGCTCGCCGGGATTCAAACGACGCGCGCCTATCTGGCCTGGCCGGTGCAGATCAACGAATTCTCGGTGCCGGTGAACTGGAGCTGGGGAATCGCCGCCGCGCTTCTCGTTCTCTCGCTTCTCGGCTTCACCGCGCGGCGTTGAACACGCGCTCACAGCCAGCGCAGCGCGGCAATGACGAGCGCCAAGAGCGCGGCAAGAGCGAAGGTGACTTTCAGATTGAGCCCGAAGCGCCCGCGTCGCCCGCCGCGGCGCGGCGGCTTGAGGCGCGGCACGCGCGTGAAATCCGCGCGCGTCTGCAGCTTGCGCGCCACTTCGGTGAGAAACGCCCGCAAGCCCGGATGATCGGGCTCGCCCTGCCAGCGCGAAAGGTCGCTTGCCGTCGCGCCGCGCACGCGCAGCTCCAACGGCAGCGGCACGCGGTCGATGCGCACCGAAACGAGAAGGCGGAGCTGGTGCGCGTCGCGCGCCATGTGGCGCAGCTTGCGCGTGTGCGCCGAGCGCTTGCTCCACACCGCGATCACGCAGAGCCGCTCGCCGTCAAGATCGGAGAGGAACACGTCGATGCTCTGATCCTCGGCGGCTTGGGGATCCCACCACACCGACCAGTCTTGCGCCTCCAGGACTTGCACGATGCGCGCGACCGTCGCGCGGTCGGCTGGCGCATAGCTCATGAGGATGTGGGTCACGGCGCTCGACTGTACCGCCAAACGGCGCCCTTTTCATGGTCCGCCGCGTGGCGCTAGGATGGCCCATGGGCGGGGACAAGCTCTTTTGGTACCTCTTCGGCGGCATCTGGTTCGTCGTCGGCGCGAGCTTTGTGCTCATGAGCCTCGGCGTGACGGCATTCGTCGATCCCGCGGCGATGAACGCGGACGGGCCGCCGCTTTGGGTGTTCACGCTGGCGGGCCTCGCCATGACTGGGCGCGGGCGGCTTTATCATTTATCGCGCGCGTGAAGACGGCGGCCCGCGACAAGCGGCTCATGGAAAGCGGCCTTTCGCTCACCGCCACCGTCACCGACATCCGCGAAAGCCCGATCAGGATCAATCGTCAGATCCGCTGGAACGTCTGCTACCGCTACGAGTTCAACGGCAAGAAGCTCGAGGGCAAGAGCCGCGCGCTGCCCGGGCCGCAAGTGGCCGACTTCAAGCCGGGCCAGACCGTCGCCATCAAGCTCGATCCGACAAAGCCCGAGGACAGCCTTTTTCTCGGCTCGGGCTGAAGGGGGAAACCGCATGAGAGAGACAAATGCTCTGGATCGCCTATGCGCTCGCCGGCGCGCTACTCTTATCGCCCTTTGCTGCCCCGGCCGCGGCATGTGGCTGAGCTGCCACCGCCGGATCTCTACAATGCCGCCTCGCGCTATATCGGCGCTGCAGCGCTGGCCGGAAGCGATCGAGGTCTTGAAGCAGGCGGTCAAGGAAAATCCCAAAGATGCCGATGCGCATTTCCAGCTCGGCTACGCCTATTTTCAGCTCGAATCGCCCGCTCGATGCGCTCAATCATTTTCTGCTCGCATCGAAGTTCAAGCCGGCCGACGCCGAAGCCATGCGCTGGCAAGGCCTCGCGCGCCTTGCGCTCGAGGATTATGAGCGGGCCGTGGAAGCTCTGAGCCAGGCTATTCGCATCAATCCGCTTGACGTTGACGCCCGCGTCCTTCTCGGCACCGCTTACACTTACCTCGGCGATTATCAAGCGGCTGCCGATGCGTATCGCGAGGCTCTGCGGCTGAAGCCCGACGACGCACGCGCACAGTTCGATCTCGGCTTGGCGGAGCTTGCGTTGAATCGCGCGGAGGAGGCGGCGTCACAATTCAAGGAGGCACTTCGCCTCGACCCCAAGATGGCCGGGGCGCATGTCAATCTGTGCGCGGCGTATAATCTTCTCGGACAGCACAGCGAAGCGATCAAGGCTTGCAAGGAAGGCTTGCGCCTCAACCCGAGCTTAGCCGCGGGGCATTACCAGCTGGGCTTCGCCTTTCTCAAGAGCGGCGATATCGCCGCCGCGAAGGCGCAGCAGCACATCTTGGAAAGTCTCGATCCGGACATCGCCAAACGATTGCTGGACCTCCTGCCGAAATAGTCAGTTGCGCACGCACAAGACAATCCGACCAGGCGGTTCGGATCATATGCGGCTTGATGGCGGCGGCACGGTCGATGGACGCGTGCAGGAAACATCCCGCCCTCTTGACCCAGCCCTTGAAGTTTCCAAATCGCCGCTTCGCGTCCGGGAGCCCCCTCCCGGAAAAGCGACGCCTACCGTTCCGATCCTTCGATTGCGAGCCATACACGGGGACCCTTCGCCCAGATTCAATCGGTTTGCTCACGTGATACCAAGTCTCCCCGTTAACCTGCTCACTTCATGTACTCCAATTGGGTGCCCCATGGCAGCTGGGGCCCGCCACAGCAGGCGGCTCGACATGTCTCCACGTCCCGGTCTCCGATGGCCCGTCAAAGAGCGGCATGTTGTATCTGCCGCCTCGGTTATTGGGATATAGATTCGGGCGGTCCTTTGCGGCGCGGGTCCATATTTTGCGGACAATTATTTCCGGCCTTCTTGGGGTCATAGGCAGGCTTGCTGCCGCCGCGGGGCAGACGGGATTGGCATGCGCTTAGCTGGTTGGCATATGCGCCTGCGCCTCTTCGGGCGTCGCGCGATTTCTCAATATAGTCGTCGCAATCGACGCTCCGGTCAGCACCGAAGCCTTCCACACCAGGGGTATAGACGAGCTGGTTGCAGCAGATGATGTGGGCGTCGTAAACGGGCGTGCACTGAGGGTTGAGACAACGCGCGTGCACGCGAGCGGGCGTGATCAGAAGCGCCAGGACGGCGAGCGCGCCGAGGCTGCAAAGGCGGTTCGCTGCCGTGAGTCGAACATCGGCGCTCTATCTCTGGTTCTCTTTATCGACCGATGCGAACTCAGCTCTTGCCGAACACGAGCGCCACGCGGCGGTTCTTCTGGCGGCCTTCGGGATTGTCCGAGCCGTCGGGATTGGTGTTGGGCGCGGCGGGCTTGGTGGCGCCGAAGCCCTTGATGGTGAAAGTGAGGCCCGTGAGCCCTTCCTTGTCGATCAAGCCACTGCCTCACCGAATTGGCGCGCGCTTCCGAGAGCGTCTGGTTGTAGGACGCCGAGCCCTTGGCATCGGTGTGGCCTTCGACGCGCACCGTACCCTTCGCCCGCTCGCGAAGAATACTGGCGGCCTCCTTGAGCGCCAGCGCGGCGTCGGGGCGAATCTCGGACTTGTCGAAGTCGAAGAGGACGTCGGCGGGCAGCTCGATCGTCGTCTCTTTCGCGGTCTCCACGACGCGATAGAGATCCTCGACCTTGAAGACGAGGTCCTGCGTTTTGAAAACAAGATCCTGCGTCTTGAAAACCAGGTCGCGCACATTGCTCTCGGCGGCAAACGCGGACGCGGCGACGAGGACTGCGAGAAGCCCCAGGGCAAGCCTTGGCATGGCACGCGCCTTTCGCTCAAGGCGCGGCGGTAATGGGCACGGATTCGATGGGCTCGAAAGTCGGGATCACGACCGTGATTTTTTGCACGGTGTCAGGCGGCGCCGGGAATTTCGCCCACAGATTGAAGCGGCTGCCGGGAACGACGTCTGCCTTGAAATTGCTGCAAAGGCATCCTCCTGCGCTGTCTTTGACGACCAGATATTTCTTCTTGTTGGCACTATCGACCAAGCTCAGATACTCGAGCCCGAAAAATTCGCCGAACACGCCATAGGTGCTGACCTCTTGCTCGCCGTCATTGATGAGCTGGAAGCGCAGCGTGACCGTGCCGCCGGCGTCGCGCTTGAGACTGGTGATCACGACCTTGCTGCCTGGCGTCTGGCCTTCGCCGGAAAGCTCTTCCGCCGCGGCGGGCAGGGCCAATACCGCCATGCCGAGGAAAGCCGAGACGAGTGCGTTCTTGATGTTCATGGTCCCCTCCCGATCAGAGTTAACCATCGTAGTCCACTTTCGGTGGGCACGAAAGGCCGCGCGCATTGCCGGGCGTGGGTCCTAGGGCTAAAACGAGGCCATGACCGACCGCTTCGCGCTCGCGCTCGCCCAGCTCAATCCCGTCGTCGGCGACATCGAAGGCAATCTCGAAAAGGCGCGCTCGGCGCGCAGACTGCGCGCGAGGCGGAAGGCGCGCACGCAATCGTCTTCAGCGAGCTTTTCATCACGGGCTATCCGCCCGAGGATCTGGTGCTCAAGCCCGCGCTGCTCGCCGATGCCGAAGCGGCGGTGAAGAAGCTCGCTGCGGAAACCGCCGATGGCGGGCCCGCCGTGCTCATGGGCACGCCCTGGCGCGACGGCGGCAAGCCCTACAACGCCATCGCCGTGCTCGAGCAGGGCAAGGTGGCGGCCGTCCGCTACCAAGAACAATCTGCCGAATTACGGCGTCTTCGACGAGAAGCGCGTCTTCGCGGCAGGACCCATGCCCGAGCCCGTGAGCGTGTGCGGCGTGCGCCTCGGCTTGCCGATCTGCGAGGACATCTGGGCTGGCGCGGTCGTGGCGCAGTTGAAGAAGGCGGGCGCCGAGCTTCTCGTCCCTCAACGGCTCGCCCTTCGAGACGGACAAGCTCGGCGTGCGCTTGAGCATCGCCAAGGCGCGCGTCGCGGAGACAAGCCTGCCGCTCGTCTATCTCAATCAGGTCGGCGGCCAGGACGAGCTCGTCTTCGACGGCGGCTCGTTCGTGCTGAACGCCGACGGCGCGCTGGCCGCCGAGCTTCCCGCCTGGGAGGAAAGCCTCGTTGTCACGCATTGGCACGCGAACCGCGAACGGCTTTCGCTGCGCGCCCGGCCTGCGCGTGCCGGCGGAGGAAGGCCTCGCGGCGATCTATCAGGCGATGATGCTGGGCTTGCGCGACTATGTGAACAAGAACCGCTTTCCGGGCGTGGTGCTCGGGCTTTCGGGCGGCATCGATTCGACGCTCACCGCGGTTGTCGCGGTCGATGCGCTGGGTCCTTCGCGCGTGCGCTGCCTCATGATGCCCTCGCGCTACACGGCGAAGGAGAGCGTCGAGGACGCCGAAGCGGTCGCGCGCCTGTCTCGGCATCGCGCTCGACACCGTGCCCATCGAGCCCGCGGTCGAAGCCTTCGGCCAGATGCTGAAGCCCCTCTTCGCCGGCCGCGCGGCCGACCACACCGAAGAGAACATCCAGGCGCGCGTGCGCGGGCTCATCCTCATGGCGGTGTCGAACAAGTTCGGGCCCATGGTGCTCACCACCGGCAACAAGTCGGAGATGTCGGTGGGCTATGCCACGCTCTATGGCGACATGTGCGGCGGCTTCAATGTGCTGAAGGACATCTACAAGATGAAGGTCTACGCGCTGTCGGACTGGCGCAATCAGAACCTGCCGAAACATGCGCTGGGGCCTGCGGGCCGCGTCGTGCCGCAGCGCGTGATCGACAAGGCGCCGACCGCGGAGCTGCGCGCCAACCAGACGGACGAGGATTCGCTGCCGCCCTACCGCGTGCTCGACGACATCTTGGAGTGCCTGTCGAGGGCGAGATGGGCGTCGAGGAGATCGTGGCGCGCGGCCACGATCTTGCCGATCGTCAAGCGCGTCGAGCAGATGCTCTACACGGCCGAATACAAGCGCCGCCAGGCGCCGCCGGGCGTCAAGATCACGCGCAGCAATTTCGGCCGCGACCGGCGCTATCCCATCATCAACGGCTTCCGCGATGCGCGGTAGCAACCCCTCACCCTGGCCCTCTCCCCGTTGGGGAGAGGGAATGCGTGGGGCGTGCAAAATGCATTCCCTCTCCCCTTGGGGAGAGGGATGGGGTGAGGGGGCGCGATGACCGTCACCGTCCGCTTCGCGCCGAGCCCGACGGGGCTCCTGCATGTCGGCAATGTGCGCACGGCGCTCTTCAACTGGCTCTTCGCGCGCAAGGAGGGCGGGCGCTTTCTCTTGCGCATCGACGACACGGATCGGAGCGCTCGCAGGAGCAATTCGTCGCCGCGATCATGGAAGACTTGGCTTGGCTCGGGCTCGACTTACGACGACGTCGCGCGCCAGTCGGCGCGCGTCGTGCGCTACGCGGCCGCGGCGGAGAAGCTGAAAGCGGCAGGGCGGCTTTATCCCTGCTACGAGACGCCAGAGCGAGCTCGAGCGCAAGCGCAAGCGCGCAGATGGCGCGCGGGGCTGGCGCCGGTCTATGACCGCGCGGCGCTGAAGCTCTCGGAGCGACGAACGCGCGAAGCTCGAAGCGGAAGGACTGAAGCCCCATTGGCGCTTCCTCTTGGGCGAAGGCGCGGTGGCGTGGGACGATCTCATCCGCGGGCGGGTCGAGATCGATCTCGCCTCGGTCTCCGATCCCGTGCTCCTGCGCTCCGACGGACAGTTTCTCTACACGCTGCCCTCGGTCGTCGACGATATCGAGCTTTCCATCACCCATGTCATCCGCGGCGAGGATCACGTCACCAACACCGCGCCGCAGATCGCGCTCTTCAAGGCGCTCGGCGCCGAGCCGCCCGCCTTCGCGCATCATCCGCTGCTGCTCGCGGCCGACGGCGGGCCGCTGTCGAAGCGCTTGGGCAGTCTCTCGATCGCGGATTTGCGCGCGCAAGGCTACGAGCCGCTGGCGCTGTTGAGTCTCCTCGCCAAGATCGGCACCTCCGATGCGGTGGAGCCCGCGGCCTCGCTCGAAGCGCTCGCGAAGGAATTCGACTTCGCCAAGATCGGCCGCGCGCCCGCGCGCTTCGACGAGGCGGAGCTGAAGACGCTCAACGCGCGGGCCTTGCATCGCATGGCCTTCGCGGATGCCGCGCCGCGCTTGGCCGCGCTTCACATCCCCGCCGATGTGCAGTTCTGGGAAGCCGTGCGCGGCAATCTCGGCAAGCTCGCCGACGCGCAAGTCTGGTGGCAGGTGGTGAACGGCCCGATCGAGCCCGTGATCGAGGACAAGGCGCTCACCGAAACGGCGGCGGGGCTTCTGCCCGATGGCGCCCTATACGCGAAGAAACCTGGAGCGCCTGGACCAAGGCCTTGAGCGCGGCGACCGGCGCCAAGGGCCGGGCGCTTTTTCATCCCCTGCGGCTTGCGCTCACCGGCCGCGCGGATGGACCGGAAATGAAAAAGCTGCTACTGCTCATCGGCCCCGAGCGCGCACGGGCGCGGCTTCTGGGCAAGCGGGCTTGAGGGCCAAATGGATTTGGATCGGACGATCCTGGAACAGGTCAGAGCGGCACGCACATGCTGCATTCTGATTATTGGTGGCTAGACCCTCTCGCCGCCCGCTCGCGCATTTCCATTAAGAGATGAAATTGACGAAGGGCGGCGGGAAGCCGAGCCTTTAACGTGTCGATTCGTGGACTGAACGATGGAACTTGAAGCTCTACAACACGCTGACGCGGAAGAAGGAGGTGTTCACGCCTCTCGATGCCGCTGCGAACGTGCGCATGTATGTCTGCGGGCCCACGGTCTACGACTACGCCCATATCGGCAATGCGCGGCCCGTCATCGTCTTCGACGTGCTGTTCCGCTTGCTGCGCCACATCTATGGCGAGGAGCACGTCACTTACGTCCGCAACATCACCGATGTCGACGACAAGATCATCGCCGCGGCGAAGGAAGAGGGCGTGCTCGATCGACGAGATCACCGCAGCGCACGACCAAAGCATTCCACGAGGATGTGGCGGCGCTCGGCTGCCTTGAACCGACCTTCGAGCCGCGCGCGACCGAGCATATTCCGCAGATGATCGCGATGATCGAAAAGCTCATCGCGACCGGCCACGCTTATGTGGCGGACGGCCACGTGCTCTACGACGTCACGACCAAGCCCGATTACGGCAAGCTCGCCCACCGCTCGACCGACGAGATGATCGCGGGCGCGCGCGTCGAGGTCGCGCCCTACAAGAAGCACCCGATGGACTTCGTGTTGTGGAAGCCGTCTTCTGCCCGAGCAAGCCCGGTTGGGATTCACCCTGGGGCCGCGGGCGGCCCGGCTGGCACATCGAATGCTCGGCCATGGGCGAGGCGCTGCTCGGCGAGACCTTCGACATCCATGGCGGCGGCATCGATCTCGTCTTTCCCCATCACGAGAACGAAGTCGCGCAATCCGAAAGCGCGCATAACGGCGCGCCGCTCGCGAAATTCTGGATGCACAACGGCTTCTTGGAAGTCGAAGGACAGAAGATGTCCAAGTGCCTCGGGAATTTCGTGACGATGCGTGAGCTGTTCGGGGATGGCAAGGAATTCCATGGTCTGGACGACAATTCGGTTCGCGATGCTCAAGACGCATTATCGACAACCGATCGATTGGACTATGACGAGTCTTGACATGCACGCAACGAGTTGATGTCATGGGCAGAAGTCATGACGGACACGCGAATTGGGCAAGAGCTAAATCGCGAGATCAATCAGGCCTACATCCGGAGTTCTTTGTCGCGGTATTCGACGATCTCAACACCCCAAGGCGATAGCATCGCCTACGAGATTGCTAGCGCTGCGCAATCTGATCGTGACACAGCGTTTCAGCTTGCTCAGTGCGCGCGGTTCTTGGGCCTTCGCCACTAGACAAGCCGGATACTTCTCGGCAGTCCTAATTTGATCGTCAGGCTTCGCAGGCGATAACGCGATTTGGATGGCACGGCAGTATCACGTGACAAGCTAGGATCGTGACAGGATGCCAATGATTATCTCGGCGAAATTGAGCTTTGGATTGCACGCATCTACGATGGAGACGTGCTGCACGCGAGCTCAGAGGCAATCCGGAAATGTCGTTCGTCGAATGGCAGACGAGTTAGTCCAGGCGCGCAACGCGGCGCGCAAGGCGAAGAACTTCAAGGAAGCCGATCGCATTCGCAAAGAGCTCGAAGAGAAAGGCATCTTGTTGAAAGACACGCCCGAAGGCACGACGTGGGAGTTGAAGCGGTGAGCGCTCCGCATACTGAGTATGTCATGCCCGCGCTTGTCGCGGGCATCCAGGGGCCGCTTGCGTGGGAGCGTGTGGCTGTTGACGCCGGATGGCGTCCGCCATCAATGGATCGCCGGGGCGAGCCCGGCGATGACGCGATTTTGTTTGAGGTGGGCCTGCGTGCGTCATGTGCGCCGAGACACGACCCCCACCTATCCTCCCCCTTGCAGGGGGAGGAATGAGGCCGAGTGCGCATCCAGCATGCCACAGCCCCGCGCGCCTGGAAGGGGCGAGTGCGACAGGCGTGTGGACGCGTCGTCATGCCTAAAGAGCGCGTCACTCTCCTCGACACCACGCTGCGCGACGGCGCGCAGACGCAAGGCGTGGATTTTTCCGTCGACGACAAGCAGCTCGTCGCGCGCACGCTCGATGCACTTGGGCCTCGACTATGTCGAGGGCGGCTGGCCCGGCGCCAATCCAACGGACACGACATTCTTCTCGCAGGATCCGGGCTTGAAGCACGCGCGCTTCACGGCCTTCGGCATGACCAAGCGCACAGGGAGGAGCGTCGCCAACGATCCGGGGCTTGCGGCGCTGCTGAATTCCAAGGCGAAAGCGATATGCCTCGTGGGCAAGACCTGGGACTTTCATGTCGAGGTCGCGCTCGGCATCTCGCAACAAGGAGAACGTCGACTCCATCGGCGAATCCATCGCGGCCGTCGTCGGCGCGGGCCGCGAGGCGCTGTTCGATGCCGAGCATTTCTTCGACGGCTACAAGGCCAACCCGCGCTTACGCGCTCGAGTGCATCAAAGCGGCCTTCGAGGCCGGCGCGCGCTGGATCGTGCTGTGCGACACCAACGGCGGCACGTTGCCCTTCGAGATCGCGCGCATCGTCCGCGACGTGACGCAGCACGTTCCCGGCGACAGGCTCGGCATTCACGCCCACAACGACACGGAGAACGCGGTGGCGAACTCGCTCGCCGCGCTCGAGGCTGGCGTGCGCCACATCCAGGGCACGCTCAACGGGCTCGGCGAGCGTTGCGGCAACGCCAACATCATCTCGCTCATCGCTTCGCTTGCGCTTGAAGCCCGCGCTTGCCGAGCGCTACGAGACGGGCGTTACGCGCGAGGGCGTGAAGGATCTCACGCGCGTCTCCCATTTGCTCGACGAGATTCTCAACCGCGCGCCGAACCGCCATCAGCCCTATGTCGGCGCCTCGGCTTTCGCGCATAAGGGCGGGCTCCACGTCTCGGCGGTGCAGAAGGACCCGCGCACGTACGAGCACATTCCGCCGGAATGGGTGGGCAACGAGCGCCACGTGCTCGTCTCCGATCAGGCCGGGCGCTCGAACATTCTTTCGCGGCTCGAGGCCTTCGGCATCAATCTGCATGCGGACGATCCGCGCGTGCGGCTGCTTCTCGATCAGGTCAAGGAGCGCGAGTTTCTGGGCTATTCCTATGACGGCGCGGAGGCCTCTTTCGAGCTTCTCGCGCGGCGCGCGCTCGGCCAGGTGCCGGAGTTCTTCCGCGTGGAATCCTTCCGCGTCTTGGTGGAGCGCCGCTTCGACGCCATGGGCCGGCTCAAGACCGTCTCGGAGGCGACCGTCAAGCTCACCATCGACGGCGAGACCTTCTTCTCGGTGGGCGAGGGCGTGGGCCCCGTCAACGCGCTCGACCAGGCGCTGCGCCGCGACCTCGGCAAGTATCAGCGTTATATCGACGATCTCGAGCTTGTGGACTTCAAGGTGCGTATCCTCACCACGGGCACGGAGGCCGTGACGCGCGTGCTCATCGAGAGCAAGGACGGGAAGGGCAAGCGCTGGTTCACGGTGGGCGTGTCGCCCAACATCGTCGACGCCTCCTTCGAGGCGCTCGCCGACTTCGATCACCTACAAGCTCTTCCACGACCTCGCGGCCGAGAAAGAGGCGAAGACGAAAGCGAAGAAGGCGCTCTGAAAATTTTTTGCAGCTCGATCCCGGACTGCCGGTTCGCCCGAAAGCGGCAGGGCTGCCGTGGCGCGGTTGATCAGACTTCAATTGTTCGAGCACGAGCAAAAATCGCGCAGTTCCGATCGCCACCCGGCGCTTCGCGCCGACCGTCCGCTTTCCCAGGGGAAGTTGCACAATCAGCATGCCGGGAGACGTGAAATCTATCAGATGCGGACTTTAGGCCTTGACCGGCGCGGCGGGCGCCGGCGAGGCCCACGGCGGCCAGCACGTCTTCGATGCGCTCGACGACGCCGAAGTCGCGGCGCACGGCTTCGGCGGCGAAGCCTTCCGACACCGCATGCTCGATGAGCTCGACAGAAGGGCTGCCAATAGTCGGCGACATCGATGAGCACGATGGGCTTCACATGCACGCCGAGATGACGCCAGCTTATGAGCTCGGTGATTTCTTCGAGCGTGCCGATGCCGCCCGGCAGCACGGCGAAGGCGTCGGCCATGTCGTACATGAGGAATTTGCGCTCATGCATGGTCTCGGTGACGACGAGCTCGGTTAAGCCCTGCTGCTGCACCTCGAGCTCGCGCAAGAAGCCCGGCACCACGCCGATGGCGAGCCCGCCCGCCTGAAGGACGCTGCGCGCCAGCACGCCCATGAGCCCGATGCCCCCGCCGCCATAGACGAGGCGCACATGCGCCTTGGCCAAGAGCTTGCCCAGGCGCTCGGCCGCGGCCGCGTAACGCCTGTCGTTGCCCACTTGGGAGCCGCAGAAGACGCAAAGGGTCTTCGGTCTTCCACTGCCCGGGTTTCCCCCGCCATTTTCTGGACTGCGCAAGGCGGCCATTTGTTTTCCTTTCCCCACCACCCGAGGCTCGCTCATTCAAGCTTTGCGCCGGGTTAACGGAGGGGGGAGACTTAATTTGGGTGCCCCGTGCGGCCAAATTAAGGGGTAGACCACGGGCTTGGCGAGCCTCGTACCCGCTTTCGGAGTCCCGCGCCTTTTGGCTGCGGCGGACAAAAGCCGGTATGGGGCAGGAGCGATTTCGTGCGCTGGTGGATCGTACTGGGGGTTGGCGCGGTGGCGGCGAGCATTCTGATCGCCGCACTTTTCTATTGGGGCGGCGAAGAGACGGTGCGCGGCGTCGCGGAAAGCACGACGCCCAGCGCCCTCAAGCCCGTCGAGCCGCCGAGCTTTTCGGTCGTGAGCTTGGGCGCGGACGGCGCGCTTTCGGCCTCGGGCCTGGCCGCCCCGGGCGCTACGGTGACGCTGAGCGTCGACGGCAAGCCGCGCGTGCAATTGCGGGCGGACGAGCGCGGCGAGTGGCTGCTCGTGCTCGCCGATGCCTTCAGGCCGGGCGACTACGGCGTCAGCCTCGACATGCGCCTCCCCGATGCGCGCGAGCAGGCCTCCGAAACCATGGCGGTCGTCTCCGCCCCCAGGCGATCCTTCGGCGCGCCGTTCATCGCGCTGGTGCGCGTAGACGGGCCTTCGCGCCTTCTCCAGGCGCCGGGCGGCGCGGGCGGGCCGTCCTTGCTCATGGAGGCCACGGATTACCGGAGCGACGGCTCGGCTCTGCTTTCCGGACGCGCCGAGCCCGGCGCCACGGTGCATGTCTTCCGCGGCGAGGCGGCCCTCGGCACCGCGCAAGCGGGCGGGGACGGGCGCTGGGCGCTCGCCGTCGACGCGGCCCTCCTTGCGGAGGATTCCGACGACCCGAAGGAGCTTCGTCTCGTCATCAAGGACGAGGCCGGCAATGAGCGCGCGCGGGTGGGCGCGGCCCTGCCGCTGCCTGCGGGCAAATTCGCGCTGGCCGAGACGGCCTATGCCCGCATCCTGGCGGACGACAAGCAGTGGCGCATCGGCTGGCGCGACGGCGAAGGCCAAGTCCATCGGACGACCATCTATGCGGCCGACGCGACGCGGGCTATCGATCCCTTGCCCATACCCGAGCCCAGGCCGTGAGCTGCGAGGGCTTTTCCGCGCGCGCTCGCGTCGCCGATGATGGCGCCATGATCCGTAAGGTGCATCTCATGAAGCGTCCGACGCTTTTCGCCGACCGGCCAAAAGGACGGCGGATCTTGTGGACGCTCGAAGCGCTCGCGCCCTATCTCTGGCCGCGCGGCCGCGGCGACTTGAAACGCCGCACCGTGCTCGCGCTCTTGGCGCTCCTCGTCGCCAAGATCGCGACCGTCGTGACGCCCGTCTACTTCGGCCGCGCGATCGATGCGCTCAAGACGAGCACCCCGCTCAAGCTCGTCATCGGCCTTGTGCTGGCCTTCACGCTCGGGCGCGTGCTGCAGATCATCTTCGCGCAGGTCCGCGACTACCTCGCGGCGCCCGTGAGCCAATATGCCGTGCGGCGCGTGGCCCTCGTCACCTTCGAGCATCTGCACGCGCTTTCGCTGCGCTTCCATCTCGAGCGGCGCACCGGCGGGCTGTCGCGCGTCATCGACCGCGGCGTCAAGGGCATCGAGTTCCTGATCCGCTTCACGCTCTTCAACGTCGCGCCGACCATCATCGAGCTCGTCATCCTCACCGGGCTCTTCTGGTATCTCTTCGGCGCGCTGTTTCCGGCGATCACGCTCGCGACCGTTGTCATCTATGTCTGGTTCACCTTCTCCATTACCGAATGGCGCACGAAATTCCGCCGCCAGATGAACGAGCGCGACACCGACGCCAACAGCAAGGCCGTGGATAGTCTCCTCAATTTCGAGACGGTCAAATATTTCGGCAACGAGATCCACGAGGCGCGCCGCTTCGACAAGTCCATGGCGGGCTACGAGACGGCGGCCGTGCGCACCATGGAATCGCTCGCCTATCTCAATGCGGGCCAGGCGGTGATCTTCAATCTGGGCTTGGGCGCGCTTCTCGCGCTCGCGGCGCTGCGCGTGATGAACGGCACGATGACGGTGGGCGAGTTCAGCGCCATCAATGTCTGGCTCATGCAGCTTTATCAGCCGCTCAACTTTCTCGGCACCGTCTATCGCGAGATCCGCCAGGCGCTGGTCGACATGGAGAACATGTTCGAGCTCTTGGGCGTGCCGCCCGAAATCCGCGACGCGCCCGATGCCAAGCCGCTCGATAGTGCCGGCGGGCGAGATCGGTTTCGAGGACGTCTCCTTTTCTTACGATCCCGAGCGGCAAATCCTCGATCATCTCTCCTTCGCGGTGCCGGCGGGCCACAAGGTGGCGATCGTCGGACCCTCGGGCGCGGGCAAGTCCACGATCTCGCGGCTTCTCTTCCGCTTCTACGACGTCACGGGCGGGCGCATCACGATCGACGGCCAGGACATCGCCAAGGCGACGCAAGCGTCCTTGCGCGCGGCGATCGGCATGGTCCCCCAGGACGCCGTGCTCTTCAACGACACGATCCGCTACAACGTCCGCTACGGCCGCCCCGATGCCAGCGACGAAGAGGTGGACGCGGCCGCGCGCGTGGCGCAGATCCACGACTTCGTCGAAAGCCTGCCGCTAGGCTACGACACCATGGTGGGCGAGCGCGGCTTGAAATTGTCGGGCGGCGAGAAGCAGCGCGTGGCGATCGCGCGCATGGTGCTCAAGGACTCCGCCGATCATGCTGCTCGACGAGGCGACCTCGGCGCTCGATACGCACACCGAGCGCGATCTGCAGGCGGCGCTTCAGGCGGTCACCGCGGGCCGCACCTCGCTCGTCATCGCGCACCGGCTTTCCACCATCGTCGATGCGGACGAGATTCTCGTGCTCGAGCGGGGGCGCATCATCGAGCGCGGCCGCCACGACGCCTTGCTCGCCAAGGGCGGCGCTTATGCCGCGATGTGGCAGCGCCAGCAGGAAGCCGAGACCGCCCGCGAACGGCTCGCCCGTGCGCTCGAAGCTGAAGAGGCGCTGGTGGCGGCCGAAGCGGATGCGGCTCACGAGCACGTCGGCAGCGCTGCGCAGTAAGCACTCTGTTCAGCGAACCTGAGCCGAACCTGTTCGGGTTACATTGAAGATTTGTTCCCTCCCCCAGAAAGGGGGAGGGATAGGGTGGGGGTTGACCGGCCATCGATTTGCGCGGTCTTGATCCCCACCCGGCGCTCCGCGCCGACCTCTCCTTTTCAAGGGGAGGTGGCACGAGCCGCGTCGCGGGTGATCACATCCAATCAAACGTTGGTCGGGCGCGTCGCGAGAGAGCCCTTGCTTGCAATCAGCATCTGCCGCGTGCAGCATTCGGCGCAGAAAAAACTTGACAGGCCGGCGCGCCCGCCTTGGCGAAAAAACTCGGCGAACATCGGGAGGAACGTTTCGTGCGCATCTATTATGGCTGGGTCATCGTCGCTGTCGCGCTCATCACGCTCGCGTTCGCTTGGGGCATCGGGCTCTTCTCCTTCACGCTGTGGGCCGAGCCTTTGGCGAAGGCTTTCGGCGCCTCGCGCGGCGAGGTCATGGGCGCGAACATGCTCGCGAATTTCGGCATCGGCCTGTTGAGCCCGATCGCGGGCTTCGCGATGGACAAGCGCTCGATCCGGCTCCTCATGGTTGGCGGCGTGGGCCTCCTCGCGCTCGGACTTGCGCTCGTCTCCGTGGCTGGCGCCATGTGGCAGATCTCGGTCATCTACGGACTTTTCATCGCGGCAGGACTCGTGCTGACCGGCCCGATCGCGGCCCAGACGCTCGCGGTAAAATGGTTCCGCAGACGGCGCGGCCTTGCCATCGGGCTCGTGGCCGTCGGCGCGCCGCTTGGCGGCACCGCGGTGCCGCCGCTCGCAGGCTTTCTCCTCGATCTCTACGGCTGGCGCACCGCCTATCTTCTGCTCACGGGACTGATGGTGGTCATCGTCGCGCCGCTGGTTTGGTTCTTGGTGCGCAACACGCCCGAAGAAAAAGGTGTCGCGCCCGAGCCTGCCGCGCCGGGCGCCGAGAGCGTCGCGGCTGCCGAGGACAGGGTGTGGACGACCGCCGAAATCATCCGTGACCGGACATTCTGGGGCGCGGTCATCATCTTTGTGGCGACGCTTCTCGCCTTCAACGGCTACTTCTTCAATCTCGGCCCGATTGTCGCCGATTTGGGCGGCACGACGAGTCAAGCCGCGCTTGTCGTTTCCCTAGGCTCGCTGATGGCGGTCATCGGCACGGTGGCGGCCGGCGCATTTGCGGACCGGATCGATCTCCGGCTGATGCTCATGCTGATCATCCTCTTCGATGGTCGCGGGCTTCGGTGTGCTGTCCACCGGTCCCGGCTACGGGGTTCTTCTGGCCACCAACATGGTCATGGGCTTCACGGTCGCGGGCGTTCTGCCGCTGGTCGGCGCCTTGCTCGCGGCGCGCTTCGGCGCGGCGAGCTTCAGCCGCGCCTTCGGCCTCGTCTCGCCCTCCATCACCATTGCGGGGGTGCAGGGGCGTTCATTGCGGGCAGCGCGCGCGACATGTTCGGCAGCTACGACGCGGCGTTTCTCGCGCTCTTGGTCGCGCTCTTGCCCAGCCTCATCGGGCTCGCGCTGCTCAAAGCCAAGCCGGGGCCGGTGATGCAGGCGGCGCCGTCGTGAGCGATCCCGGCCGGGCCTTCGAAAGCGTCCGCGGCGTGCGCTGAGCCGCCCTCGTCGGGCGGGGTGGCGCTGCGGCTTGCCGGCGCGCGGCGTGACTCCGGCGTCGCGGTGCTCGCTCGGGCGCAAATCGCCTTCACGGCCGCCCATTCCTCGCCGCTGAGCGCGGGCGGCGCCTTGGCGAGCGCCGACTTCCGCGCGCGCGCGATGCGCAGCGCCGAGGGCGGGTGGCTGCTCAAGAAAACGGACAGCGAATTCTTCCGTCTCGCCGTTCGTCTTGCCGTCGCCCTTTGCGCTCTCGCCCTCTTTCGCCGCCGCGTCCTTGTGCTCGAGCCGCTCGAACAATGTCGCAAGACCGAGTGGGCTGATGCCCGCGGCCTCGAGCATCGCGATGCCGCGTTCGTCGGCGCGCATTTCCAGACGCCGCGAATAGGACAGCGACGCGAGCGTCGAGGCCGCGTTGACGAGCCACTCGCCCGAGGTCGAGCCGCCGCCGAAAAGAAGCGTGCTGCCGAGCGAAAGGCCCGCGCTTTCCACCATGCCGATCATCGCGTGATGCTCCACCACATGGCCGAGCTCGTGACCGAGCACGCCCGCAAGCTCGTCGGGGCTTTCCATCAGCGCGATGAGCTGATGGGTCAGCACCAGGATGCCGCCCGGCAGCGCGAAGGCATTTTCGAGCTTCATTTGGGAGACAACGACCGTGACGTCGAAGGGCGTGCGCGTCGAAGCGAGGATGCGCTTGGCCAGGCGGTCAAGGATGGCGAGCGCGGGCTTGTCCTGCTCGCCCGCGCAGGAGCCGAAGCTCTGCGTCGAACGCCGCATGCATCCGCTCGCCGATCTGCCGCTCGACCTCGACCGGCACCAGGGGCACCAGCGCCTCGGCGAGATAAGGCAGCGCGAAATAAGCGGCGACCAAGAGCAGCCGCGCTTGCAGCGCCAAAGAGGAGGGCGCGGCGCATCAGCAAGCGCGCGCTGCGCTTGGGAAACAGATGTGGCGCGCGCCTTCGCAATTCCGCGACCGCGGCCTCGTCTTCGATAACGAGCCGCGCATCGCCCGCCCTGCGCGAGCCGATGCGCAAGCCCGCGTGCTCGCCCGGGGTGAGGAGTAAGAGCGTGCGATAGCGCCAGCGCGCAAGGACCCGTCCGTCATGGGCGAGGACGAGATCCCTTGCCTCGAACGTGATCTCGACCGGCTGCGCGTGCGCGGATTCGCCGTCGAAGAATAAGCCCTGATGCGTCACGTCAAACGTTCCCGAGACCAAACGCCTCTGCGAGGCCCTCACCGATGCGCGGCCGGGCCCGTGCTGTGGCCGATGCCGGCGAAATCGAACCTGCCTTGAATTTCCAGGCGGCGGAAGATGTAGCGGAAAGTGCGCAACTCCGCGATCGGCATGCCGAAGCCGAAGGTCAGCATGACGACGAGCAGGTTGCCGACCGCGAGCCGGAAAAAGCTCCAGAAGCTCGTTTCGAGATTGAAGGAGAGCTCGCCCAGCCGGAACGCGCTGCCGAAGATCTGCAAGCCGGCGCTTCCGGTAGAAAATGCTCGCGATGATCAGAAAAAGTAGCCCGAGCAAGAATGCCAGCGCGGCCACCGGCAGCAGGGTCGCGATGGCTTGCGGGTCGATCGGTACCGCCGGCGCCGTCGGCTCGATCTTGAGCGCAGGCATGATGAGACGCGAGGACGAAGGCCAGCAGCGCAAAGAGCAAGAGGCCGACGCCATAGCTTACGGCGAAGGCGCCGTAGAGTTGCCTGGCCTTGGCCGCGAAGGAGAAGCGGCGGTCGCCGTACTAGGCGTTGCGCCCGATCATGCGCAAGAACGCGATGTCGACGATGGGCGTGAGCCAGCCGAGAAGCAGCACATTGGCGAGATTGAGAAGTGCGATGCGGATGCCGTAAGTCAAGCACCGAGCCCGTGAGCGCCATGCGCACGCCGCGCCACACCGTGCGGCTCAGCCGGTAGCGCCAAGCCTGATAGATGCCGACGCCATGTAGAGCAGGAACAAGACTGCGTAGATGCCCGCGATGGCCGCCACTTGTTGCGGACTTCCTTCGCTTGTAGGAAAGCTGGATCGCATAGCCGGCGAAGATGAGCGGCAAAATGATCAGACAGCACGACGACAATGAAACCGAGAAAAAGCTCGCGGCCTGTGCCTGTGTATTCGACCGGCTCGCCGTTGATCTCGATATGCGACCAGAGATAACGGCGCACCTCCGTCCGGCCCCAAAAGCGGTAGAGGGTGAGCGTGACGATGCCGAAAAGGAAAATCTTGAGCGCGAGCCCGATCATGGTGCTCGTGCGCCCTCTGAAGGAGATGGCAACCGCCTCTTGCCCGTCGCCCGCCGTTGCTGCGCTCATTGATCCCCCGCAATGGGCGAATGCGTGCTGTATCGGCGCAGAGCCTAGCGCACTCCGCGGGCCCCCGGCGAAAGCCAGCCCGCACCGGAGCGGCGCGTTCCCGCCGATGCTAGGCTCGCCCAACGCGCGTCAGGCCCGGCGCCTGGCGCATGCGAGGAGATTTCAATGTCATCTGCCGTTCACGCGCGGATCACAGTACGCGCTGCCAAGATTGCGTCACAAGCCGCTCGCCGCCCGGCGCACATTTTCTTCGCACGCTCTTGCGCAATGCCGTCGTCGGGAGCGTGCTCATTCCGCGGCGCTGGGGCTCGGTGTTCTCGGCTATCACAGCTTTGCGGGGCTGCCCTGGGTCGATGCCTTGCTCAACGCGGCGATGATTCTCACCGGCATGGGCCCCGTCTCACCCCTTCCCACGGCGCGGCCAAGCTGTTCGCATCTGCCTATGCTCTGTTCAGCGGCGTCGCGTTTCTCACTTCTTTCGCGGTGCTCTTCGGTCCGTTGGCCCAGCGCTTGCTGCATCGCTTCCATCTCGAGCTCTATGAGAGCGCAGAGCCGCAGAAGGAATAGGCAATCCTGCGCCGATGGCCGGAGACCGCACCTGCCGAATCCTTCCAAATCGATCCGCGCCTCGAGCAGGCGACGCAGTTTTTGCTGCGTTGGCGTGTGTGCCAGGTCCGCGCTCATGGACGACCGCCGCTTTCCTTGGCTCGTGCTGGTCCCAGAACGTCCGGGCTTACGCGACTTCACGATTGGCGAGCGAGGATCAGGGCGTCCTTCGCGCAAGAAATTGACGCGCGCAAGCCGCCTCCTCTCGCAATCGTGACCGGCGCAGACAAAATGCATGTCGCGGCGCTTGGCAGTCAAGTCCCTCAACTCCATGTTCATGTCATCGCTCGCTTCAAGAAGGACGCGGCCTGGCCGAAGCCGGTTTGGGCGAACGGTGCCGCGGAGCCTTATGGCGAGGAAGAGCGGGCGCGGGCGCGCCTCGCCGCCGTCTGCAGTCGGTGCGATGCGTCCGGCGACCCAATCGCCTTAAGTGCGAGCGGAGAAGATGGGCAGCAGGATGAACCGTTATTCATGATGAGGCCAGGGTGCTTAGAGCGCGAGGCGCCGATTCCGGACATCGTTGGGCGCGGCGCGCACGGCGAAAATGGCGGCGATGGCCGGATGCCACGCATTCGGCGGTGTCAATGGCTTGTATACCGTTGGGGTCCCATGTTATCTAGGCTCAATCAGAGCTTGTTATGCCTAGCGCGTGCGGACCGATCTGCCATAAAAACGCACAAATCGGGCAGTGTACGTTTGGGGGCAAATCTCTAAGGAGGAATTCACGAGGACTGGCTTGAAAAATGTTCGTTGCTAGGCAATCTGCGCGGCCGCCGCGCCGTCTCGCTCCCCGTCGGCAGCCAGGTTTGTAAGCGGCCGGAGTTCACTCTGCGAGCGAATGTTTTTGCGACGCCGCGCGGGTTCTTGATCCCGAGCCTAGTTCTTTGTGTCAAATGATTATCGCCATGGCTTATCGTCCGCGAACCCCAACAGTACATGCGTCTAATCAGCTTCGGCTTCGTCGGGGCTTTTCATGTTGCGATGGTGTGGGGGCTCATTACCATGCTCGATCACGCACCTGAAATTCACGCCTCTCATACAGCAGATTCAAGACCACGCTCATCGCAGAGCAGGAACAGGCCGCCGAAGGACATGCCGCCGCCGCCGCCCGAGCTCGAGAAGCCACCGCCGGTCTATGTGCCGCCGGTCGACATCGACCATTCATCGGCGCGGGCTCAACGCGATCCAGGCGGTGACGAGCGATCGCGTTTGGCCGAAGAGCAGGTCAAGCCCCGAGGCCTCCTTATCCGCCGGCTTCGCAACGGCTGCGGGAGGAGGGCATGTGTTCGTCGCCCTTTACCTGGATGAAACGGGCAGCGTCAGGCAAGGCAAGGTTGCGAAGTCGAGCGGCTTTCCGCTGCTGGACGAATCCGCGCTGACAACCGCCTCAACACCTGGCGCTTCTCGCCCGGACGGCTCGGCAACGAGCCCGCGGTCGACTGGTTCAAGATCAATGTGCAATTTCGGTGTTCGACGCAGGACGAAGAAGGATGCCTGCGGTTGAGACGTCGACATGGAGCACGGACCGACGCGAGGGGTTGCCCTCGGGCTGGCGCCGATCCGAATGGTCCATTGAACGGTGGAAGCTGAACAACGTCGAGTGGGATGAAACACATGATTGTCGAGCGCTGGCGGCGGATGGCCGCATTGGTTCCGGGTGTCGCCTGTGCGGCGCTCGTTTTGTGTTGACCGCCGGCACGCCGGCCTCCGCCCAGCCCGCAACGGACAGCGCCGGGCAGCACGGCGCCCCCGCCACCCCGCGCCTGGCACGGGGTCGCGCCCGCGACAGCGCCGGGCGAAGCTGCTCCGGTCGGGGCACGGAGACGGTGCCGGGGACCACGCCGGGCGCCGAAGGCGTTCCCGCCGAAGGTGCGGTGGCCGAGGCCGACGCCGCCCGCCGAGTGGCCGGCCACGTGCAACGAAGAAGTGGAAAATCCTTACGGCCTCGGCGCCTTTTGCGTGAGGGTGACTGGGTGTCGCGAACTGTCTTCGCCATTCTCCTCATCATGTCGGTCGGCACCTGGTACTCCTCTTCACCAAGTATCTCGAGCAGGGCCGGGTGATGAAACACGCGCGCACCGCCGACAACCGTTTCTTGCGCGCGGCGAGCGTCAAAGACGGAGCCGCGCAGCTCGAGGGCGCAAGCGCCTTCCGCGCCGTCGCCGAAGACGGCATGAAGGCCGGCCAGCGAGCATGCGAGCCTTGCCAGTCAGATCAACTCTCAACGACTGGGTGCTCGATGGCCCTCAACCGTCCGTCGATGTCGGTGGGCAGCCGGCTGCAGAGCGGGCTTGCGTTCTTGGCCACCGTCGGCTCGACCGCACCGTTCGTCGGACTGTTCGGAACGGTGTGGGGCATCTATCACGCGCTGATCAAGATCGGCGTTTCGGGCCAGGCCTCCATCGATCAGGTGGCAGGTCCCGTGGGCGAGGCGCTGATCATGACCGCCCTTGGTCTCGCTGTCGCGGTGCCGGCGGTGCTCATCTACAACTTGCTGGTCCGTCGCAATCAGAGTCCTCATGGAGCGCGTGCGCGGCTTTGCGTCCCGAGTTCACGGCATTCTGTTGGCGACAGAAAGCGCGGCCGAAGCGGGGCTGACATGGCGATGGCTGTCGGTCCCTGCCGACAGCGGGGATGACGAACTCAACTCGACCATCAACACGACGCCGCTCGTCGACGTCATGTTGGTGCTGCTCATCATCTTTCTGATCACCATGCCGGTGATCACGAAGACGGTGCCGGTTGAGCTGCCAGCAGAGATCAACATTCCGACGCAGACCAAGCCGGAGAACATCGTTATCGCGATCGACCAGGAGCGGCAACACGTTTTGGAATGATGCACCATCTCGCGGACTACGCGGACGCTTCTCCAGATCGGCTCAAGGATACCAACCAGAGGGCCGCGGACGGCGGGCAAGCCGTTGCCGGAGGTTCATGTTCGTGCCGACCTGCGGGTGCGCTACGAGATATGTTGGGCGCATCGTCGTGATCTGCCCAGCGCGCCGGAACCCCGAAAATCGGCTTCATTCTCGAGCCGCCGTGCGTAATGAGCAACGATGATCGGCGCCGAAACAGTCGCAGGAGCGCTTAAGCCATGGCCATGAGTATCGGCCCTACCTCGGGCACGCAAGAAGTGATGGTGGAGATGAACACCACGCCGCTGATCGACGTGATGTTGGTGCTTCTGGTCATGCTGATCATTACGCTGCCGATCCAGACGCATGCCGTGAAGCTCGACATGCCGGAAGTGAACGTTGCCGCCGCCGACGTTCCTGCCGGAGGTCGTCAATATCAATGTCGACTTTGACGGCACTGTCTATTGGAACGGCAACTTCGTGGCTCAGTCCGGCCGATCCCGTCAAGCTACAAGGTGCTCAAGGCTATCTGCGGGCGTCGGCCGGAAGCCGGTCGAAACCCAGTCCGAGATCCATCTCACCGCTAATAGGCTCGTCATTTACGAGCACGTCGCCCGTGTGCTCGCCACCGCCCAGCGGCTCGGCGTCGTCAAGATCGGGCTCGTCGGCAGCGAGCAATTCTTGGAATGATCGCCTTACCGCCCTTGTCCTGACATATTCTCTACCAAAATGATTGGTAACTCGCGTTCGCTGCGGAGAACAATGATGATTGGAAAACGCCTTGATAGCCGTTGTTTTCCTGGGTGCGGCCTTGGCGCTCGGCGCGCCGGCATCAGCCGGCCTTGTCCCAGAGCGCCTGGGCTGCGGGCGGTCCAACCGTCAGCGCCAAGGTGGGCAAGCCGCTTCAGGACGCGCAGAAGCTTATCGCGAGCAGAAATTCCGCGACGCGCTTAATAAGGTCAACGAGGCCAACAAATCTCTCGGGCAAGTCGGCCTATGAGCAATTCGTGATCAACGACCTGCAGGGCTTCCTTTATCAGCGGCTTGGCGACTACGGCAATGCGGCGCGGGCCTATGAGGCGGTGCTCAAGTCCGGCCAGATCGCCGCCAAGGACTTGACCGTCCGGCAGCGGCGCTCGTCAGCATGTACTTCTGACCAAGAATTATTCGAAGTCGCTGAGCCTCGCCAATCAATGGCTTGCCGCCAATCCTTCGGACGCCGACATGCTGGTCATCGCGGGCCAGTCCGCCTACCTCATGGGCGACTACGCCACCGCCGGCGAAGAACGTGAACAACGCCTATTCAGTTGCAAGAGAGCGCCGGCAGGCGCCCGGACGAAGCTACCCTGCAGCTCCTCATGGCCGCCCAATACAAAGGCGGCGACAGCAAAGGCTATACAAGACGCTCGAGCGGCTCGTGCGCAAGTATCCCAAGCCGGAATACTGGAGCGATCTGCTCTCCAGTCTGAAGCGCAAGCCGGGCACCTGGACAAGCGCTCGCTCGACATCTATCGTCTGCAGTTGCGACCGGCGCGCTGGTCAAGCCCGCCGACTACACCTCGATGGCCGAAGTCGCGCTCCACACCGGGTTTCCCGGGCGATGCGAAGATGGTCCTCGAGAAGGGCTTCAAATAGGTGTCCTGAGCCAAGGCGCGCGGCCGACCCAAAGCGCCTGCTCGAAATGGCGACCAAGGCAGGCCGCCGCCGATCAAAACGTCCTGGCGCAACTCGAAAGCGCCGCGCAAAGTCCTCGCCCGCAGGGCGAGAAGGACGTCCAGCTCGGCGAGGCCTATGCAAGCTACGGCCATGTATGACAAGGCGATCGTGGCCTGCAGCGCGGGCTCGCCAAGGCCGGGGTCAAGAGCCCGGAGGAGGCCAAGCTCAACTTGGCGCGGGCCTATCTCCTCGCCAATCAGAAGGAAAAGGCGCGCCAGACCTTTTCCTCCATCAGCGGCAAGGACGGCACCGCCGAGATCGCGCGACTTTGGCTCATCCATCTGAGCTGAGCACCCGCCGTCGCTGAACCGACGCGCCGCCTCGCGCATGCACGCGCAGGCGGCGCTTTTTTTTGCCGCTCGCGCCTTCGGCGACGGCGGGCCCAAAGCAATTTTGTTCGACGATTCGCCCTCACCCCGCCTGCGCGGGCCGAGCCTTCCTCCGACACCTTTCAACCATGCTTCGGCGGGCGAAGGCCAGATCCTCTCCCGCCTGCGCGGCCGAAGCCGCTTCGGCGCGGCGAAGGCCCGGAGGGAGAGGGGAAGCACCTCCCCATGCAAGGGGGGCGCGGGGTGGGGGTCAATGAGCCATCGCTTGACTCAATCGAGGTCAAATTCGCGCTGGGAGGCCAGCGTTCCCAGGGGTGTGGCTTTTTTGGCGCGCGCCGCAACACCTTCTCATACGGGCGGCGCTGTCCTTGACATCGTCACAGGCATGGGTCTCTCCTAAAAGATTTACCGGTTTTGCCGAAGAGAATTTCGGGCGTCCCGGGCTGTGGGGAGCGGGGGTTGTTGCAGGAGGATGGCGTGAGCGCCATTGGGTGGGGGTAGGGCTTAGTCCACGACTATCTTGTAGCTCTGATCCGTCCTTTCCTGGCATTGTCCCGTTTCGCCGGCTTCTGCCCAATGAGCGAAGCGATTGAGGACGACTTGGGTACTGCGCCCTGCTGGGCGGTGCCAGGGCTCGTCCACCTAGAACGCGAACAATTATGACCGGGCGTCACGTCCGGCAAGTAGAGGGGGTTGAAACGTGAAATCCAAGCCAACTGTTTACCCGCGCGCGGCTTTTGGGATCGGTCATGCCGGCCGCCCTGGTCTAGGTTCGTTTGCGGTCGCCGGCGCGGCTCGAGCGCAGGGACGACAGTCGAGACGATGATCGTGACGGCGCAGAGAACGCGAAGAGAACATCCAGAAGGTGCCGATCGCGGTGACCGCCTTCTCGGCAGCGTCCTTGCAGACCAAGGGCATCACCGACGTCGCGAAGCTCGCCGACGCCACGCCGAACGTCACCTTCGACGCCTCGACGCCCTTCTCGGCCACGAGCGCGGTGCTCGCCGCCTCCATTCGCGGCATCGGCCAAGACGACTTCGCGATCAACCTCGACCCCGGCGTCGGCGTCTATATCGACGGCGTCTATCTCGCCCGTTCGGTCGGCGCCAACGTCGGACATGTTGGACGTCGAGCGCGTGGAAATTCTGAAAGGCCCGCAGGGCACGCTGTTCGGCCGCAACACCATCGGCGGCGCGGTCAATATCGTGACCCACGAGCCGGGAACGGAATTCGCGGCGAGCGGCGAGGTCACGGGCGGCAGCTTCCAGCGCTTGGACATGCGCGCCTCGGCGGATATTCCGATCACGGACAAGTTCCGCACCAGCATCTCCTTCTCGACGAAGAAGCGCGAGGGCTATCAGAAGCACATCGCCTATCCCTATTCGTCCCCATACATCGGCGACGACATTCACAAGCTCGGCTTGGCGGGTTACGACACCAGCGATACCTCGGGCGGCCAGGATTCGTGGAACCTCCGCATGAAGTTCCTGTTCGAGCCGAACGACGTCTGGAAAGTCACGCTCGCCGGCGACTACACGCTGGTCGACGAGGAATTCGGTCCCGTATTCGCTGCTCAACATCCTCGAGAACAATTTTAGCGGTGCCCCCGATACGATCGTGCCTTTCCCGTTCAATCAGCCTAGTCCGTCCGCGTTTATTGACCCGCCGGGACAGCTCGGCGCCGCGGACGGTCTTTTCATTGGCTTTTACAATAACCTTCTGGCGGCTGGGCCGTTTATTGGCCAGACCTTCGCGGGCGGCGCGGCTTGCATCATTACATTCCTTTGCACGCCACGGGCACGACTGGCCGGCACTTGCGAATGACGCGACAAACACTGGACCTAACCACCCAGCCGACGGCGACCCGAGCAACAACCGGCTCTTTTACGGCAACCCTGCAGAGCTTGGCGTTCTGGGCGTCATGATCGGGCCTGCCTCGTGCAGCCGTCTTTCTATACGGGCGATCCGGATATCACCTATTGCACGGGCCACAATTTCTGCCTGGATGAAGACCTGGGGCTATTCGGCCACGGTCGATGTGAGCCTCAACGACCATACGAGCTCTGAAGAACATCGCCGCCTTCCGCGGGCTGTCGTGGAAGGCGGGCATGGACCTGGACGGCTCGCCGCTCGAGATCCTAGTCGGTCAACTTCAACATGCACCAGCATGAGTTCTCGGAGGAACTGCAGCTCTCAGGCACGCCTTCAACGATCGCTTCCGAAATATGTCGTCGGCGGCTACTACTTCTCGGAAGCTGGCGATCTGCATGACCTCGTGCCCTTCCCGGGCGGCTTGCTCCAGGTCGATGGGCCCAACACGCTTGGCTACCTGGACATACGCCTTCTACTGCAACCTCAACTTCAAGATCACCGAAGAGCTGAGCCTGACCCTCGGCGGACGCTACAGCGACGAGCACAAGGAGTTCGAGGGCTTCCAGTCCGACCCGAACTCGTCACATATAAGCTGGCTTTGCGGGCCGGGCGCGATGCGTACCATGTCCCATCGTGCTTCCGCATTCTACTATCCGCCCTACGGCTCGCCGCACGGCATTTCCAACGCCGCGCCGGGAAGCCCTTTGTTCCAGGCGCGGCGAATTGACCTGCCTGCGTATTTCGGCTTCCCGAATCCGGGCGAACCGGATCGCTTCTTCCCGGCCGGCGTGGATGTTCAGCACTTCTACCTGTTCACGCCGAAGATCGGCTTGGAATGGAGCCCGACCGAAGACCTGATGGCCTACTTGTCCTGGTCCAAGGGCTTAAGTCCGGCGGCTGGACGACGAGGCTGTCGTTCCCGAATTCGCGACGGCCGCCGCGCTTCGGCCCGGAAAAGGCGCAGGACCTTCGAAGCGGCATCAAGTCCGAATTCTTCGATCACCGGCTGCGCGTCAATCTTGCCGGGTTCCGCACCAACTATCTGGGGATCCAGCAGAACGCCTTCATCTTCATCTCGCCGACCATCAGAATTCCGGCGACGCGACATTACGGCTCCGAGGCGGAAGGACAGGCCGTCATGACCGATGACTTCATCGTCAGCGCGAGCGTCGGCTGTCCCCATGCGAGGTATACGCGGCTCGCCGCAACGGTCGGCGATGCGACGCTTGCGGGTGGCAGAACGGTCACGCTTAGCTCGGCGCTGCGCAAGACGCCCAATGGAAGTTCAGATCTCGGTCCGCAATACACGATCGATATGGATACCGTTCCGGCGCGCTCGTCTTCAACCTGGATTACACGCGCACAACGGAGCGTTCAGAACGACACGGAGAACACGGTCGAGCTCCTGCGGCCAGCGTACCAACCAGCTCAATGTCTCCGCGACCTACAAGGCGGCAACGGGCATTGGGAAGCTGGCGGTGGGTGGAACCAATCTCACCGACGACCGCTATATCGTCAGCGGCAACGCCCAACGCGCCGGCGGCAACATATACGGCTCCTACAACGAGCCACGTCAATGGTTCGCCACGGCGCGGCTGAAGTACTAAAGGCCTGCAAATCCGATCGAGCTTGATTGGCTGGAACTGAGAACAAAGGGGCCGCGGCCATGCCGCGGCCCTCTTCTTTTCCGGTCTTCTTCGTTTCCAACCAGGCGATTGCCGGCGGGGGGCGATGCTGTAACATGTGCCAGGGAGCGCCTGTGCTCCATGAGCTTGAGCGAGACCGCCGGGAGATTCCCATGAGCGCCCCATGAGCGCCGCCTTGAACGAAGCACGAAGCGAAGTCCGCCGGACCGTCGTCGCAGGGCTGCCGATGCCCGAGTTCAAGCGCATCAAGGTGACGCCGATCACCGGCGCGGCCGGCTGCGAGATCGAGGGCGTCGATGTCGTCGCAAGCCCTTGGACGACGCGGTCAAGGCCGAGATGATGAAGGCCTTCGAGCATTTCCTCGTCATCATGTTCCGCAGGCAGGCCATCACGCCCGAGCAGCACAAGGCCTTTTCGCGCAATTTCGGCGAGATCATGGAGCTGCCCCAGGCGCCGATCGTTCCCGGCCATCCCGACATGCAGGATCTCCGCCGCGAGGCGCACGAGCCCGTCTCGGTCGTGCCGTTCACGCGCTTCCACACCGACAGCCCGTTCCTCGCGCGCCCGCCCCTGTGCGTCGTGATGCGCGCGCTCGATGTGCCGAAATATGGCGGCGACACCGCCTTCGCCAACATGTTCCTCGCCTACGAGCAGCTTTCGGAGGGTTTCAAAGAAGTGCTGCGCGGCCTCAAGGTCGTCTACAGCGGCAAGTCCATCTGGTCCGACAATGCCAAGCTCGAGAAGAACAAGCAGCTCCGCTTGCGCGAAAGCCACAGCTTCAAAGAAGACGAGCTCGAAAACACGCATCCCGCGGTGCGCACGCATCCCACGACCGGGCGCAAGAGCCTTTACGTGACGGGCGCCTATTTCAAGCGCTTCGAAGGCTGGAGCGAGGAAGACAGCAAGGGCCTCCTCGATTACTTGGTTCAGCAGCCCCACAAGCTTCAATACCAATGCCGGATTCGCTGGGAGCCCGACACGCTCATCGTCTGGGACAACCGCTTCCTGCAGCATTGCGGCATTCACGATTACGAGAACGAGCGCCGCCACATGGTCCGCACGACGGTGATGGGCGAGCGCCCGCTTTAGCGGAGTGCGGAAAAATGCGCGTGCCACGGCCTCATCCTTCGAGGCTCGCTTCGCTCGCACCTCAGGATGAGGCAATCCGTTTATATGGAACGGCCTCATCCTGAGGAGGCCGCGAAGCGGCCGTCTCGAAGGATGAGGCGCGCAAGTCAATTTTTTCCGCAGCCTGCTAGTGGCAAGCGCGCCGTTCGACTAACATCCGCGCGGGTCGCGCCGCCAAGCCTCGTGCCCTGGAACTGAATTGCCCTCGCGGCGGGACCCTCAACGAAAACACAATCGGAAGGAGTTTCGCCAATGAGACACATCGGTCTGGCGCTGGGCATTGTTACGCTTGCCCTCGCTGCCACGGTTCCGACACACGACGCGTTCGCCAAGAGCTACAACGCCGACGGCGTGTCCACCGTCACCGCCGACAAGAGCGTCGTCTACAAGCTCGGCGCGGATCACACGGTCGTCTTGTCCAACGACGAGCAAACCGTGGCGACCAAGAAGAAGTCGAGCCCCCTCAACAAAGCGAGCGGGTCCTGCTTCGGCATGATGGAAATGAAGGCCGGCGCCACCACGGGCGGCGGCTATTGCAGCATGATCGACGCCAAGGGAAAGTCCGTGCTCTTGAGCTGGACCGCGACGGCGTCTGACGAAAAGGGCGTGCCGTCGGGCGAGTGGAAAGTGGCGGGCGGCGAGGGCCGTTGGAGCACCGCGCAAGGCAGCGGCACCTGGCACGGTGCAGACGTCACCAAAGACGGCAAGACGACGCACGTGAACAACATCACGGGCGAAATCACGATGAAGTAAACGTGGCGCTAGGATCACGCATGCCGCCCGATTTTGGCATGCGTGATCCGCGCCCAAGCGGCGTGCTGCCGCTTCGCATGTTCACCCGCAAGGGGCGCGGGGCTATGGCTTGGGGCTGCCCTGGGCGTGCACGACGGCGAATTGGTCCGTATACAGACGCCTCCAGCCCGGGCGCGCATCCAAGAGCGCAACCAGCGGGTTGTCCGGACTGAGGATCGTCCATTCGATCCGGTACTTGTGGAACGTCTCATCAAGCGCCGTCCTGTCCGGGTGGGTCACGCGCATGTAGTTGCGCATGAAGTCATCACCGTAGAGATCGGTGCGGCCGTCGATGAACGGTCTCAAGCCGCGGCTGATCAGATAGCCGCCAAAGCCGTAGTCGTTGAAGACGGGCCGGCGGCGGAGGTCCGGCGGCACTTGCGCCAAGGCGGAGATGGGTGATTGAGGACCATCGACGCGCTCAACGGGGCTCGCGAGACGGACGAGCGTCAGCGCAACCGACAGCGCGACGCCCACCAGGCTCCAGATCGGCGCCGCGCGCTTGCCCTCGGGCGCTGCGCCGGCCGCCGCCTCTTGCCTCAGCGCTGCGCCCACGGACGCGGCGACGATGAGCGCGCCGACGATGCCCAAAATCATTTGATGACGCCCGTGTTGCAGCGACATGTGCAGAAGCACGAGCAGCGTCACGAGCCGGATGACCGGAAACCGCACGCCGCGAGACAGAAAAACGAAGAGCGCCGCCATCAAGCAAGCTCGAGCGGCTGCAGCGTCGAGAAGTCCGCGCTCTGCCACTCCGCAATGGCGGAAAGACTTTTCATCATCATGAGCTTCAGTGGAAACAAGAAGCCGCTGAGGCCGTGCGGCGTGATCAACGCCGCCGCCGCGGCGCCAAGCGCAAATATGGTCCAGGACCGGAGCGTCGCCGCGCGCCACTTGTCCTCGATGCAAGCCTCGAGCGCGAAGGGCGCGATGAGGGCAAGGCCGAAGGCGAAGCTGCCATGCAGATTGGCCCACAGCGTCATGAGCGGCAGAAGGAGCAAGCTCGGTGCGCGTCTCTCCTCGCGCGCGATGAGGATCATCGCGGCCCATATCTCCAGCACCGGAAGCGCCAGAATATGGGGCCGTGCGAGCAGGCTCGGCGCCAGGCAGCCGACGGCGAGGACCAGCACGACAAGTCGCGCAAGCGGGTCGAGCCAGCGCCCGAGATGTGCGGCCAAGAGGCCCGTCGCCAATGCCGCCGCGCCCGCGACGAGGAGCAAGACGCCGCTCCAGCCCGCCGCGCGGTACGCGCCCGCCAAAAGGATCTCGGAGAGCCATTCATGGGTCTGCCAGGACGCGCCGGCACGCGTGAAGGAGAACGGATCCACGCGCAACACCGCGCCATGCGCGAGCATCCAATCGCCCGCCGCGAGATGCCAATAGCTGTCGCCGTCATTGAGAACCGCGGGCACGAACAGAACGACGGCGTAGACCGTCAACGCCGCGAGAACCGGCCACATGAGCGACGCTTGTGCGCGCGAAACGGACCGGTGCGCTATCAGCTCGTTTAATCGAGTCATCGGCGAATGCCCCGGGAGAAACTGCGCGTAAACCATGACAAAAGCGTTCATATCGGCACGGGGCCGGGCGCCATTAGTCACTTTCGTTAACCCGGCCTTTTGCGCTTTGCCGCTATAGCTCTCCGCGGCGCAATCAGTTTCCGAGCGATCGGCTCCCTTCGCCCAAGGCCGCCGAGGGATCCATCGGGAGAGCTTCATGACGTACGCGCGGATGCCCATCCGGACCGGCGCGAACAAGCCTTCGGTGTCGCTCGTCATTTGCACGCTCGACGAAGCGGACTCGATTGGGGCCGTTCTCCGAGAAGCGCACGACGCGCTTTCGGACATCGCCTACGAGATCATCGTCGTCGATGATTCCGCGGAGGATCGCACGGCCTCGGTCGTGCGTGCGCACGCTGCGGCCGATGACCGGATCAGGCTTGTGCGGCGGAAGGGCGTGCGCGGCCTTGCCTCGGCCGCGATCACGGGATGGGACATCGCGCAGGGCGAGATCATCGGCGTGATGGACGGCGACGGCCAGCACGACACGGGTCTCCTAAAGGACTTGATCGGCGCGCTTGTCACGGGACATGCCGATGTAGCGATGGCGTCACGTTTCATGAACGGCACTCATACGGGCCTCGGCCGGTCGCGGCATCGCCTGAGTTGCCTCGGCACGCGCCTTGTTCACGCGGCTCTCGGCGTCAAGACGAGCGATCCCTTGAGCGGCTTCTTCTTCATGCGCCGCGCCTGGTTCGATCATGTTCGCGGGCGGCTGTCCGGAGTCGGCTTCAAGATTCTCGTGGACGTCCTTACCTGCGGCGAGCGCGCGCCACGCGTCGTCGAGAGACCCACGATGCTGCGGTCGCGCATCGGCGGTGCATCGAAGCTCGACTCACGGATCGTCGTGGAGCTCGCCGCGCAGCTCGTGCAGAACAAGACGCGGGGGATCGTGCCCGCACGGTTTTTCATGTTCGCCGGCGTTGGCGCGACGGGCGTCGTGGTCCATCTCGCGATCCTGAGCCTGCTCAAAGGCCCGGCGGCATTGCCGTTTTGGCTCGCCCAAGCCGGCGCCATCGGCGGCGCCATGAGCTCGAACTTCTTTCTGAACAACACGCTCACCTTTCGCGACCTGCGCCTGCGCGGGCGTGAGCTGTGGCGCGGACTGCTCGCCTTCTACGTGACTTGCTCCGCCGGCGCCCTCTTGAGCGAGATGATCGGCTCGTCGCTCAACCACTTCGGCGTGAGTTGGATTCTGGCCGGCGCAACCGGGGCCATCAGCGCGGCGTTCTGGAACTACTGGAGCTCGTCGCGCGCCACTTGGGCCTACAGTCACCGCCCAGCGGATGCCGCGCAGGGCGAGCCGGTGCGCGATCGCAGCGTCGCGCAATTTGGGCCCTGATGCCCTGCTCAGGCTGTCAGTTCTGCTGCAACATGGTCCGCAAAGACTTTTCGAATGACGCAAGGTCGAGCGGTAACCCGTTCGGCGTCATGAAATAGCCTTGATAGAACAGCCCCGGCGTTTGCGTGACGCCGAGCAAACGACCGGCGAGCAGATCCTCTTTGACCGCATCCCATTTGGCCTTGTCCGCATAAGCCGCGGCGAGCGTGTCGTCCGAGCCGCCTTCGGCCTTCGCGAACTCGGCAAGCTTGTCCGGCGTCAGGCCCGTGTAGTCCCCGCCCTTCTCGAGCACCTCGCCCAACACGCGATTCGTGAAGCCCCAAAAATGCGCATCCTTGAACGCGAGCCCCGCCACATGCAGGGCCGGATCCGGGGGATGAATCGGAAAGTGACGCCATTCCACACTCACGGTCTTGGGCATGCTCGCCACAATGCCGTTCAGAATGACAACGAGCTGCGCCGTGAACGGGCACGTATAGCTGCCCCACATGACGAACCGCTTTGGCGCAGCGGGCTCGCCGAGCAGTGGCGGCTTTGGCCGCTCAGCAGCCTTTTTCGGCGTGCAGCTCGCAATCGCGGCGGCGGCCGCGCCCATGGCGCCGATGAGGAATACGCGTCGGGTTGACATCGTCATGAGGGCACCCTCGATCAACGCGACGGACAGGCGATCGATCCGCCGGACACCGGCGTGTATCCCGTGGGCGCCTCGGCCCGTGCGCCGCTCGTGGCGCCGGAATTGTCGCCGAGATAGATGCCCGGCAAACCCGGAATGCCGGTCGTAAGATCTGCGCGAAATTCTTCGACGCGCGCCTGGGCCTCCGGCGCGATCATCGGCGCCGCCGCTTCGCGAACCTCAGGCGAGGTCCGCATGTTGATGACCGTCGCGAGCGCTCCGTTGCTCACGGGATCACTTGACGAAACCGTGATTTCGTTCAGGAACTTGGCCGCCTCTTCCGGGCGCGTGATCGCGATATCGACGATGCCTTGCTTGTTGCTTTTCGCAGCGCTCGCCGCGGCCGCTCGCGTCTTATCGGCACAACCGGCCGCGTCGGTCAGCGCCGCGAATTCCGGGCTCGCTTTGGTCTTGTTCAAATCGCCCCAAAAGTCGGCGCTCAGCGCCGCGGGATCCTTTACGACCGTCGCTGCCTCTTCCGGCGCAGAAGCGGCGTTGTCTGGAGTTAGGGTCTCTGCGCCGGCATCGGCCGCGACGAAAGCAACGCCAAGCCCTAGGACGATGAGCGCCCCCGCCAGTTTGATCATCATGGTGCTTTCCCTCGCGATGTCGTCCGAGACAAATCCGATGCGCCGAATACTTTCGCTATTTGACAGCAGCAAGGTCAAAGGAAAGTTTACGGAAAGATTGTGACGTCGGAGGGCGGTTCCCCCAATAATCGCTTCATCTCCCGATAGACGCGGATACGTGGACCGGCCAACGCGCCACGCAATCGAGCGCAATGGCGCCCTCGCTAATTCAAAGGCGCGATGTGAAAGACGCGCTCGGCGTTCTTGTGGAAAATCTTTTCCTTGTCTTCGGCGGCGATATCGACGTTGTTCATGAAGGCGACGGCGGGCGCGGTGGGCTGGTAGGGGTAGTCGATCGCCCACAGGATGTTGTCCGCGCCGAGCACCTCGATGGCATATTTGAGCGCGGGGCCGTGCTCGACGCCGCTCGTGGTGATCATAAAATTGCGCTTCAAGAGCTCGCTTGGTTTGAGCTTGCCGGGAATCTCGCCCCAGCTCTTGTGGACCGTGTACATGTGGTCCATGCGCCAGATGTTGTAGGGCAGGCTTTCGCCCATATGGCCGATGACGATCTTGAGTTTCGGAAAGCGGTCGAAGACGCCGGAAAGCATCAGGCGCAGCGCATGCAGCGAAACTTCCGCCTGGAAGCCCCAAAGCGCCGCGTAAAGGCCGAAGTCGGCATAGGGTTTGCCCATGAGCTTCGCGAGGGCGCGCGCGGATGGATGTAGATCGCGCGGTCCAAGGCTTCGGCAGCTTCGAGGATCGGCCAGTATTTCCGGTCGTCCATGTATTCGCCGTCGGTATGGGAATTGAGGATGAAGCCGTGGAGCTTGAGCTTCCCGACCGCGCGCTCCATCTCGACGACGGCGCGCTTGGGATCCTGGGGCGCGAAGGCGGCAAGCCCCGCAAAGCGCGTCGGGTAACGCGCCACCGCCTCGGCCACGCGGTCGTTGGCGAGGCTCGCCATGGCGCAAGCCTTGTCGGCGTCGAAGCACTGCACGCCGGGCGAGGTGAGCGAGAGCAGATGCATATCGACGCCGTTTTCGTCCATGACGCGTAGGCGCTCTTCGCCAAGGTCGACGAGGCTCTTGTAGGTCGGCCCCGCGGGGTCGGTGCTGCGCCGCAAGAGATTGAGGTCGAGATTGCGCCAGGTGCTTTCGCCGATGGCGCGCAGGGCCGCCATCTGCTCCGGAATGGCGAAAGCCTCTTCCGTGCCGATGCGGCGGCGAGAGGCCTTGGCTCCCGGTGGGCTTGCGGGCTCGCTTCTTGGATCGACGGCCATGAGACGGCGCTCCCCTGTGTTTTTCACTGGCTTGACCATAGCCGCTCCCACCGATTTTGAGCACGGGCTAGCTTTGGCATTTCTTCGTTTGATGAAGACATGGGATTGCCGGCCCTTGGACTGTCATGCGCAGCATCCACGGCCACGCGCGCTTGAGCCTGTGGCCCCTGGATGCCCGGCTGATGCCGGGCATGACAGGCTTTCGTTTGGGACAGCGGCTTCGCATCACACTCTCGCTTGTCATGCCCGAGCTTGTCTCGGGCATCCAGGGTCAAGCGCGAAGGAACGTGTCGCCCTGGATTGCCGGAACAAGCGTTCAGTCCGGGAGATGACGGAAGCCCAATGAGCGCGACCGGCTAAACAAAATGCAAGAATGTGCCAACGCCGTTGCACCGTGGACAATGCGGACTTGCGCAAGAAAAGAAGAGCGGCCGCTCTCTTGTTCGAGAGAGCGGCCGCTTGAGGACTTGGATGGCTGGGGCGCTCGCGCGAGCGCCCCAGCGCCTTAAGTTAGAACTTGTAACCCACGGAGAAGCCGTACATCCGCGGCGGCAGATAGGTGACGCCGATCACGCGCGCCGTCGCGAGCTGGAAGGTGCTGCTCGCGGCGAGCTTGTCGGTGGCGTTCTTCACCCACAGATCGGCCGTCAGCTTCTCGTTGCCCGAGGTGTAACGGAGGCCGCCGTCGATGAGAGTATAGGCTTCCTGTCCCTCCAAGAGACGCGCGAACTCGGTGAAGAAGACGTCGCTCTTGTAGGTGACATCGATGTTCGGCGTGAGATAGCCGCCACCGAGCATATCCCAGCCCCTGATGTCGTACTCGGCATGTAAGGCCGCCGACCACTTGGGCGAATTCCGCGTCGGGTTGCCGGCGAGCTGAATCGCCGGCAGCGGCGGGACCGCGAGGTCGGTCACCGGATCCGACGGCGCAGGGAATCGCCGCCGGGCACGCCGCCCGCAATGTTTCTCGGATTGAGCGGATCGGTGGTCAAGAAGTCCTTGTACTTGGAATCGAGCCAGTTGACCGAGCCGCCCATCCGGAAGTCATCGGTCACAAGGGCGGTGAAATCGAGCTCGACGCCCTTTGCCGAGGTCTGGGCCGCGTTCTGGAAGATCGTGCTGAAGCCTGCCGCGCCGCCCGAGAGTCGTCTTGTTGATCTGCTGGCCTTCGAGGTCGTAGGTGAAGCCCGCAATATTGACGATCAGGCGATTGTCGAACCACTCGCTCTTCAAGCCCGCTTCGTGGTTCTCGATCTGCTCGGGATCGACGATGATCGACCTGAAACGCGAGCAGCGGCACGTTGTCAGGCCCCTGGTTGTTCTCACCCGCCCCTGCTTTGAAGCCCCGCGAATAGGTGTAGTAGAGGAGCAGATCGTCCGTCGGGCTCCATTCGATGCCCGCTTCCGGCGAGAAGTTGTCGAAGCTGCGCTCGTTGTAGTTGCCCGCCCCCGTGGTGAGGATGATCGGCGCCACGCAGCCGTTGCGGGCCGGCAAAGATGAAGGACGGGCTCTGGGCGCTGACTTGCTCGTTGCTGTAGCGGGCGCCGAGCTTGAGCGCGAGGGTGTCAAGGGCAGGGCTCAAAATGCCCAAATTGATGTTCGCTTGCCCGAACACCGCCCAGGCTTCCGACGTGAGGTGGGTCTTGATGCAGACCCGCTTCGGCGGCGGCGGCGTGGCGCTCGTGGTTCCGTCGCCCAGATACTTGCCCGAGTTGCAGAGGAAGAGCGCGTGATGCAAGCGGAAGCCCGGCGGTGGAAACGCAACGTTGTGCCGTCGACCGCAAACCGGTCGACGGTGATCGGTGGAAATCCAATGCCGGTGACGTCATTGCGGCGAAGATATGCGCCTCGCCAAGCACCGGGCCAAGTCCGACCGTGTCGACCGGGTCTTGCTTCTCGTTGAAATAGAAGCCGCCGAACACGGCATTCAGGTGCTCGCTTGACCACTTGAATTGCTGCTCGGTGCTGAACTGCCGGCCTTGATGTCGCGCCGTTGAATGGTGGAGTTGAAATTGCGCGGATCTGCCTAGTCGCCATAAAAGTGACTGACGGCAGACGAAAGGTCGAGGTCCTGGGTGATGAAGCCGATGATCTCGCGAAAATTGCTGATGTTGACCAGCGAGATGTTGTCGTTCACGTCCCAAGTCGTCGTACCGGTCACCGACCAGGTATCGGTCTCGGTCGCGGGGTCGACCTCGGAGGCCAAGTCGCGTGGGTCGACGGCATAGCCGCCGCCGACGCCGCCGGCCGAGACGTAGAGTTGTGGCAGCTGGCGGAGCGAAGGCGCACAAGACCCGGAAACGCATCGCGGCGGAACTTAAGGGCGCGCGAGGAGTCGTTCTGCGTGTAGTACTCGCCGCGTGAGGAGGATGTCGAAATTGTCGGTCGGCACCCAATTGAGGTGCAAACGGGCCATGGTGCGGCTTAAATCGTCGACGTCGTTGCCCGTATCCGGGTTGATGCCGAAGCCGTTGCGATGCTCGCTCTTGAACGCGACGCGGGCCAGCCAGTGTGTCGTTGATCGCGCCGCTGACCGCGCCCTCGCCGTCGATGTGCTGGTAATTGCCGTAGGTGACGCGGCCATAGGCCTCGAACTCCGTCGTCGGCTTGGCCGTGATCAGGTTGATCGAGCCGCCGACCGCGTTCCGCCCATACAGCGTGCCCTGGGGGCCGCGCAGCACTTCGACCCGCTCGAGATCGAAGAGCGAGGTGAGCTGAGCCTCGGCGCGCGCCACGAAAGCGCCGTCCACATGCATGGCCACGCCCGTTTCGCTGCCGGTGGTCGAGGTGTTCGCACCGACGCCGCGAATGAACGTCTTGGCCATGTTGAAGTCGTTGCCGAAATAGATGTTCGGCACGATGACCTGCAGGTCTTCGAGGTTGCTGATGTGTGCCTCTTGCAAGCGCTCGGCGCTGACTGCGCTGACCGCGGCGCTGACGTCTTGCAGGGCCTGCTCGCGCTTCTGGGCCGTGACGATCATCGTCTCGACCGTTCCTTGCGCGGCGAGCGGCGTCGAAAAGAAAGCAAACAGCGCGCACGCCGAGACGCAAGTCGTGAGTGACAAGTGTGCTGATTTCATTGTTTCCCCCAATTCACCGCGCCTGCCCCGGCTTGTATTTACACAGAGCGGGCTGCACCCGTCTCCCCTTTTGCAGAGGTTGGCGCGGTGTTTTTGTTTCAGGCCCCGCGACCATACGGAGCTCGCGTATTCACTGTACGGACTCCACCGAAAATCGCAAGAATTCTCATTAAGTCCAACTGACTAATTCTAAATAAAGTAGAAGGATGCCCCGCCGATCACAAAATGTTGATCCTCGCAATCTCAGCGGGTGGCGGCAATGCCGGCCAGGCTTGGTCGGACGATTCGGATGATCACCGAGGCTTCCCTGGGAGGCCCTGTCGAGAGCGAGAGGCGGCGGCTTCACGGCCCTGTGCCGAGTCGCCCGGCCCTCATCCGTCGCCATACGAGCTCGGACAGCGCCAGCCAGCTTTTCTCCGCGCCATGCCGCCTCCAGGGCGCGAGGCTTGGAGCCAAACGCCCACCGCTGCCCGATCTCACCATCCCGCACGTGCCCGGACCGCGCGCCTCGGGTCGCCGCGGCGCCCTTGACATCGGGTTGTCCGGTGCCCATGTTCCGCGCGTCTGAATTGCTCGCGATCGCGCGAAGCGTCACGGCCTTCTTGGCGGCGCTTCAGTCCGAGACAATTCATGCCAATCACCGTCTGCCCTCATGCGCGTGAGTGTCGGCGTCCAGCCGAGGGTGCTCTGCGCGCTTGGAGGTTTATGAGGACAAGCTTTTCGTGATCTTCCCCGCTCTTGATTGTTTCGGGTTTGCCAAGCTGCGCGGGCGCGGCTTGCGAGCCGGCGGCCATCTCGTCTCGATCGGAATCGGGACGCAGACGGGACTGCGGAGCTAGGGCGCGCTATGGCGAAGGAGGAGTTCCTCACCTTCGAGGGTGTGGTGACCGACGTTCTTCCCGATGGGCGCTACCGCGTGAAGCTCGACAACGAACACCAACTCATCGCCTATACGGCGGGGCGCATGAAAAAGAATCGCATCCGCACGCTTGCCGGCGACCGCGTCACCGTCGAGATGACGCCTTACGATCTCGACAAGGGCCGCATCATTTTCCGGCACAAGGACACGGCGGCGGCGTCGACGCCCGCGCGCCGGCGCACTTTTATCCGCAGGCGTTAGCCGCATCCACGGAGGCCGCGATGGCGACGGGTACTGTCAAGTGGTTCAACATGCAAAAGGGTTACGGCTTCATCCAGCCGGACGAGGGCGGCAAGGACGTGTTCGTCCACATCTCCGCCGTCGAGCGCGCAGGCCTCGGCAGCCTTAGAGAGGGTCAGCGGGTCAAATACGAGATCGCGCGCGATCGCGGCAAAGACTCCGCCGCCAATCTCTCCCTCGCCGATTGAGCTCATCTGCGACGTTTTGATGACGGTGCAAGGTCCGGCGTCGCGCTGGACCTTGTTCACTCATGAGACTGCGTCGGACGCGGCGGGCGAGAAAAGCGCCAGCGCGCGGCCCGGGCGCCTCTAACCCATCGGCCAGCCGCGACCTTTATGCGCAACGGCTCTCGATGCGAATCATGGTTGATTCAGCGGTTCCCCGCGTGCCCGTTAAGGGCGCGACAAGCTTTCAGGGGAGATAAACGTGTCTCTCGCGGTCGCTTTGATCAAACCGTCCAATCACGGGAGTTTGCGTCGGCCGGCCGCGTGAGTCGGTGCCATGGGAAACGAGCCGCTATCAAGCAGGCGCAAAGCGCCAAATGTTTCCGACGGCACGGCCATGATGCTGCTTGCCGAGGAACTGTATCCGATATGCCGCAGCATCACGGGCGAGGGTGTGCGCCAAACGCTGGCGATCTTGAAACGCCACATCCCGATCGAGGTGTCTGAAGTGCCTTCCGGCACCCCGGCCTTCGACTGGACGGTGCCGCGGGAATGGAACATTCGCAGCGCTTACATTGCCGACTCGTCCGGCACGCGCGTCGTCGATTTCGCGGACCACAATTTGCACATCGTGCATTACAGCCGGTCGATGGACGAGGTGATGCCGCTCGCGAAGCTACGTCCGCATCTGCACACGATGCCCGAGCAGCCCGATTGGATTCCTTATCGGACCTCCTATTACAAGGACAATTGGGGCTTCTGCCTCACGCAGCGCACGCTCGACGCGCTCGTACCCGGGAATTATCGCGTCGTGATCGACTCGTCGCTGCGACGAGGGTCACCTCAGCTATGGCGAGCTCGTTCTCCCCGGCGCGAGCGAGGAGACCGTGCTTCTCTCCTGCCATGTCTGTCACCCCTCGCTCGCCAACGACAACCTCTCGGGCATCGCCGTTGCGACGATGCTGGCGCGCCATCTTCAAGGGAAGCCGCGGCGGTATACCTACCGTCTCTTGTTCATCCCGGGCACGATCGGCTCGCTTGTGTGGTTGTCGCGCAACGAGGACAAGCTTGCGCGCATCCACCACGGCCTCGTTCTGTCCTGCCTCGGGGATGCGGGCGGCGTGACCTACAAGCAGAGCCGGCGAGGCGACGCCGCCATCGATCGCATCGTGGCGCATGTGTTGGGCCGCGACGGGCAGCCGCACAAGATCACGCCCTTCATCCCCTATGGCTATGACGAGCGCCAGTACTGCTCGCCGGGCTTCGACTTGCCCGTCGGCTGCCTGATGCGCACGCCGAACGGCCAATATCCGGAATATCACAGCTCCGCCGACAATCTCGCCTTGCTCCGTCCGCAAAGCCTCGAGCATTCCCTCGAGATTCTGAAGCAGATCGTCGCCGTCATCGAGGGGGATGCCACCTATCGGAGCCTCAATCCCAAAGGCGAGCCGCAGCTCGGCCGGCGCGGACTCTACACGGCCATGGGAGGCTATCGCTCGGCGGGCTACGACCAGATGGCGCTTCTCTGGGTGCTCAACCTGGCCGACGGCCGGCACTCGCTGCTCGATACGGCGGAGCGCGCGGACACGCCGTTTGCCGCGATCCGTTCGGCCGCCGACGCGCTTGAAGCCGCAGGCCTTCTCGAGTGCGTCGCGTAATCCGGCGCGGGACGGCCTGAATGATCTTCACGCCGACAAAGCTCGACGGGGCGTGGCAGATCGATCTCGAGTTGCATCGCGACGAGCGCGGCTTCTTTGCGCGCGCTTGGTGCGGGCGAGAGCTCGCGGCGCAGAGCCTCGATGCGGACATCGCGCAGGAAAGCCTCTCTTACAATACCCGGCGCGGCACGCTGCGCGGGCTGCATTTGCAAAAGGCCCCGCACGAGGAGACGAAGATCGTCCGTTGCGTGCATGGCGCGATTTTCGACGTGATCGTGGACTTGAGGCCCCATTCGCCGAGCTATGGCCGCTGGCAGGGCTTCGAGCTCAGCGCGGGCAATCGGCGGGCGGTGTACATTCCGAAAGGCTTCCTGCACGGGTTTCAGTCGCTCACTGACGAGGCCGAGATTCTCTACCAAATCTCCGCCTTCTATGCGCCGGATGCCGCGGCCGGCCATCGCTACGACGATCCGGCCTTCGCCATCGCCTGGCCGCTGCCGGTCACGGTGATCAGCGAACGTGATTTGAGCTGGCCCGCCTTCGTTCCCGCCGGCGCCGCGCGCTAGATCGGCAAATCTTCGCGCGCGCCGGCGGCGGCTTTGTCCGGCGGAAGCCCTGCGTCCCACAGTTTCGCGACATAGCGCCCCGCCGTCTGTCCGTTCGATTGATCGGCGCAGAGCCAGAGAATTCCCGCGCGCATGATGGCGGGCGGAAGAAGACCGGCGTCCTTGCGGCGCTTGTCGGGAAGGATGTCCGTGTCCGTAGCGGCACCGGGGAGAAAAACGTTGACGTCGATCCCGGCACCCTCGAGATCCTTCGCCCAAATGCGCGACATGGCCTCCACCGCGATCTTGGACGGGCCGTAGGGCGACAAGCCCCTGCGCGTCATGGTGTTGGCGCTGGTCGTGATATTGATCAGCTTGCCGAACGCTCGCGCGATCATGCCTGGCACGGCCGCGCGGGCCATGTTGAAGACGCCGTTGATGTTGGTGTCGACGATGTCGCGCCACGCTGCGGGATCCGCCTCCCAGAATTTCGGCGGAACGTCGATATAAGTTTCGCTCACCGGCCGCATGCCGAGGCCCGCATTGTTGACGAGCACGTCGAGGCGGCCGAAGCGCTCGCAAACCGTGCGGACCGCGCGGTCGCAGTCGAGGGTCGAGCGGACATCGGCCACGATCGCGAGACCCTCGCTGCCGTACTGCTGAATGGCGCGCGCGGTGTCGTGCAACGCAGCGGCTGTCGCTCTTTGCGGTGATGGCAATCCGCGCTCCGGCCTCAGCCAGTGCAAGCGCCATCTCGCGCCCGAGCCCCCGTGCGCCGCCGGTGACAAGCACGGCTCGGCCCTTGAGCGAGGGGAAGCTTTGATTAGGCATATGAGCGCGCGTCCTCCTGATATGTCCCGGCGCCAGCTAAGTCGCGGCACGCAAGTGTGAAGATCGGGAGGCTAATCATCCATGCACTCTCCGGCGAAGCCAGCCGGCGAAACAAGCCCGATCCTTTGCTCAAAAGCGCTTGTGACGGCTCTCCCACCACGTGTTGCGAGCCCTGTCATGTGATTTTAAGTCTTTGATGTACCGAAACATTTGGCGCTTCCCTGCGGATGCGAGTGAGGGGCCAAGGATCCCCATGCGCGCTGGCGATGCCCCACTGCAACGCGCCGAGACACCTCTCCACACGTACACAATTATCAAACACTCGTTAACGTTGTGCGTCGCATAGTCCGCGCTCGTAGTGCGTGCGCTGGTTTACGCCTGCACGGCTTCTGAGCCAACACGGCGCGATCCGGTGCTTCCCCATAGTCCGCCTACGAGGCGCACTTCGCGAAGGATCGCCAAGTTGACGCACGGACGCCTCGACATGCGCAAAGAGGAACGCGACGCCGTACCGACCGTGGCGGGGGTGGGGCGGGAAGCTTGGCTCGTGTGCCGCGCCGACGCACGGCTCTTTGCGCTGCGCGCCGCTGATGTAATCGAGACCATGCGGCCGTTGCCGCTCGAACCGGTGACGGATGTGCCGCCCTTTGTCTCGGGCCTGTCGATCATTCGCGGGACGCCCGTGCCGGTCGTCGATCTTGCGGCGCTATTCGGGGCCGCGCAGTCACACCCGGCGCGCCTCATCACGCTTCGCATCGAAGCACGCACGGTCGCGCTGGCGGTCGATGCGGTAATCGGATTGCGCACAATTCCCGCCCAATCGCTGCAAGACCTGCCTCCGCTCCTCCGCGACGGCAACGGTGAGCGGATTTCGGCGCTCGGCACGTTGGACGCTCAGCTCTTGCTCTTGCTGCAGAGCGGCCGGCTCATTCCCGAGACGGTCTGGGCGGCGCTCGGAACGGGCGGGACGATCCAATGAGCGCCGCGCTCGCCCTCGACGATGTGGAGCGGTTTCGCGACCTCGTGACGCGGTGCCTGGGACTTCACTTCGACGAGAGCAAGCTCCCCGTTATCGGCGAGCTCTTGCGCAACAGGCTCGAGGCGACGGGTTTGCCCTGCGACTCCTATCTGGAGACTCTGCGCACCGACTCCCGGCTCGCGGAGATCTCGCTTTTGGCACAGGACCTGACGGTCAACGAGACCTACTTCTTCCGCAATATCGAGCAGTTCCGCGTGTTCTCGGCGGTGGCGCTTCCGGAGCGGCTGGCCGCGCGCGCGGGCTCGCGGCGATTGCGCATTTTGTCGGCGGGCTGCGCCTCCGGCGAGGAGCCCTATTCGCTCGCGATCGCCGCGCGCGAGACGGTGGACCCCGGTTGGGAGATTTCCATTCGCGCGGTGGACATCAATCCCGAGATGATCAAGAAGGCGGCAGCGGGACGCTATTCCAAATGGGTGCTGCGCGAGACACCTGCCGACATTCAAGGGCGATGGTTTCAAGCCGAGAAGAACGACGTCGTGCTCGATGCGGCCATCCGCGCATCGGTCAAGTTCGACGTGCGAAACCTGGCCGCCGACGATCCGGATCTCTTCGAGCCCGAAGCCTATGACATCGTCTTTTGCCGCAACGTGATCATGTATTTCACGCCCGAAAGCGCCATCGGCCTCGTGCAACGCCTCACGCGCGCACTGGCTCCGGGCGGCTATCTGTTCCTCGGTCACGCGGAGACGCTGCGAGGCTTGTCGCAGGACTTCCACCTCCGCCATTCCCACGGCACGTTCTACTACGAGCGCAAGGAGCGCATCGAGCCTCCGGCGCGGCGCGCGATCGGTCTGGCGCCGCACGCAATCGCCGTGTCGCCGCTTCCCCAGCCGCTCCCTTCACTGAGCGGCGATTGGGTGGACGCGATCGGCCGGGCATCAGGGCGCATCGAGCGCCTAGCCGATGCGACGCGGCACACGGCGCTCGAAGAGGTCGACGCGCGCGGGCAGGGCGCGCGCCTATGGGACCTCGCCGCGCCCATCGATTTGCTGCGCAAGGAGCGTTTTGCCGACGCGCTCCATCTCGTCGAGAACCTTCCCCCGGAGTCCGCGGCCGATCCGGACGTGCTGTTGCTCTTGGCCGTCCTGCTCGTGCAGAGCGCCCAGTTCTCAAGAGCCCTGCATGTGTGCCGGGGCCTTCTCAAAGCCGACGATCTGAATGCCGGCGCGCATTACGTCTTGGCGCTGTGCAGGGAAGGCGAGGGCGATCGACGGGGAGCCGCCGAGCACGATCAGGTCGCGGCCTATCTCGATCCCGCATTTGCCATGCCGCATCTGCATCTCGGCAGGCTGATGCGCCGGGAAGGAGATCGCAAGGGTGCGCGCCGCGAATTGCGGCTCGCCTTGGCCTTGCTCCAGCGCGAGGACGCTTCGCGTCTGCTTCTCTTTGGGGGCGGCTTCAGCCGCAACGCGCTCGTCGCGCTGTGTCGCGGTGAGCTCGTCGCCTGCGGAGAAAAATCATGAGCGGGGAAACGGTGACACTCACGGAGAGGGTCGCCGAGCTTCGGCACGCGTTCGACCGCGCCTTTGCCGCGGCGCCGGACACGGACGCGACACCTGTCGAGAATCTCGTGGCCGTTCGTCTGGCGCATGATCCATTCGCCATTCGCCTCTCGGAAATCTCGGGTCTGTTCGCCGACAAGACCATCGTGTCCTTGCCGGCCAGCGCGCCCGCTCTTCTCGGCGTCGCGGGATTCAGAGGCTCCATCGTGCCCGTCTTCTCGCTTCCCGCTCTCTTGGGCTACGCCGACGACGGCGCGCAGCGCTGGCTCGTGCTGGCAGGCGCGGCGGGCGGCGAGCGGCGCGTGGGCCTTGCCTTCGATCGGTTCGAGGGACACCTCCAAGTGCCGCAAAGCGCGATTGCGGCGGACGAAAAAGGCGAGCGGCAACGTCGATTCGTGAAGGAGATCATCCGGACGCCGGACGGCGCGCGGCCGCTCATTCACATAGCCTCCGTGATCGAGGCGATCGAAGCGCAGGGCAGTGATTCCAACTCTCAGCGGGAGCAATGAGCCATGGCTCAGCATTGGACCTTTGGACGGAAGGTTGGCGTGGCTTTTGCGGCAATGGTCGCTTTGGTCATCGCCATCAGCGCCGTCGGCATGTACGCGCTCCGCACCGTGGTCGAAGCGAAGGACGCCGCGATCGCGAACGAGGCGCAGGACGTTATTGATGCCGAGAAACTTGCAGCGGTCTCGGCGCGAACCGTAATTTCGGTGCGGGGCTACCTGTTGAGCAAGGACGAGGACACTCTCGCAGAACTACGCGAGCGGCGGGCCGAACTCGCATCCGTCCTTGAAGGTATCCGCGGACGGGTGGCTTCCGATGACGCTGGCCGCCTCCTGGCGGAGATCGAGCGCCTCAATTCGGCGTACGAGGCGGCTGCGGACCAGGTGATTTCACTGCGGACCACCAACACGCCGATGGAGGCCGTGGTTCAGGCATTCAAGACCGAGCTGCAACCGAGACGGGACGCATTGCGGGAGGCGATCGACGATTTTGCGGCCTACAAGATGAAAGCGCTTGACGAGCGGAAGGAAGCGGCGACGAAAACCGCGTCGTCGGCCACGACGCTCGTCATGATCATCGCGGGCCTTGCGGTGTTGTTCGCCGGCGGCGTCGCCATCTTCCTGACGCGGACGCTGGGCGCACAGGTCGGTTCTGCCGTGGGACAAGTGCAAAGCTCGTCGGCCGAGCTTCATGCGGCGGCCAACCAACAAGCCTCCGGCGCAAAAGAGCAAGCCACCGCGATGAACGAGATCACGACGACGATTAACGAGCTGCTCGCCACATCGCGTCAGATCGCCGGCAGCGCCCAGCGCGTCGCCCAAATCGCCGAGCAGACCTCCACGGCCGCGCGCTCGGGGCAAGGCACCGTGGAGAGTGCCCATGAATTCGATCTCCGCCATCCGGCGCCAGGTCGATCTCATCGTCCATCACATGCTGGAGCTCGGGCGGAAATCGCAACAGATCGGCGGCGTGTTGGAGATTGTCTCGGAGCTCGCCGAGCAGACGAACATTCTCGCCATCAACGCGACCATCGAGGCGGCCGGCGCCGGCGAGACGGGCAAGCGCTTCGCCATCGTCGCCGACGAAATACGAAAGCTCGCCGATCGCGTCGGCGGATCGACAAAGGAAATCCGCACGCTCATCGACGAGGTTCAGAGCGCCGTCAACACGACGGTGATGACGACCGAGACCGGCTCGAAGGCCGTGGATTCCGGCTCCAAGCAATTCGGCGACGTAGCGGGCTCCTTCAAGGACATCGTGACTCTCGTCACGACCACGACGGAGGCCGCCCGCGAAATCGAGCTCTCGACGAAGCAGCAGGCAACCGCCGTCGAGCAGATCAATGTCGCCATATCGGGCGCGGCCCAGGCAAGCAAGGAGACCGAGTCGAGCTCGAACCAGACGGTGCAGACGGCCCGCCAGCTTGCGAGCTTGTCGAAGGATCTCCTGAGGCTCGTGCAGCCTCAGGCGAGCGCGCATCATGCCGCATGATCCCTACAAGTACTTCCGCGTCGAGGCGTGCGATCTCCTCGATCAACTGGGAAGCGGAACGCTTGATCTCGAGAAGGGAAGGCCCGGGGCCGAGCTCGTGCCGAAGCTCCTGCGCTTGGCGCACACGCTCAAGGGCGCCGCGCGCGTCGTCAAGCAGCGCGAGACGGCCGACTTGGCTCATGCGATCGAGGAGACGCTCCAGCCTTACCGCGAGGCGGGCCAGGTGGTGCCGCGCGAGAATGTCGATCGCGTCTTGGCCCTGCTCGACGACATCGGCAAGTCTCTTGCCGCCGTCGTGGCGTCGCCTTCCCGCGACGGATCGCCTGCCCCCGTCGAGCCGCAAGATCTATTCCGCATGGTGCGCGTCGATATCGGCGAGGTCGACGAGCTCGTGGACGGCGTCGCGGCCGCGCATGCTCATCTCGGCAAGCTCCGGCAATGCGTGCCGGCCTTAAGCCGCGCGCGGCGTGCCACCGAGATCGCCGTCGAGCAATTCGCCGCGCGCGGCCGCGATGCCGCAAGGCAAGTCGAGGGAACATCGGAAGGACGGCTCCGCTCGATACTCGTCGAGTTGAACGGGGCGATCCGTTTGCTCGATCAGAGCCTCACCAAGAGCGTCGAGCAAATTGACGGAGAGCTCGGACAGATCCGCGAGGCGGCCGAGTCTCTGCAGCTTGTCCCGGCAAGCATTCTCTTCACGCCGCTGGAAAGAGCGGCACGCGACGTGGCGCAGGCTTTGGGAAGGCGGGTCGTTTTCCAAGGCAGAGGCGGAGACGTGCGCCTCCACGCCCATGTGCTCGAAGGAATTCAACCAGCGCTCGCGCAGGCGGTCCGCAATGCCGTGGCGCACGGCGTCGAGCCCGAAGGTGCGCGCAAGGCCGCCGGCAAAACGCCCGAAGGCCACGTGACGCTCGAAGTCACGCGCCGCGGCAAGCAGGTTCTCTTCTCTTGCCGCGACGACGGGCAGGGCCTCGACACCGAGGCGGTGAAAGAAGCGCTGCGGCGCAAGGGCGGCCTGCCCACGAGAGAAAAAGAGCCGGGGCACCATGAGCTGATCCGCCTCTTGCTGCGTGGCGGCATCAGCACATCCGGCACCGTGACCGAGGTTTCGGGGCGCGGCATCGGCTTCGACGTCATTCGCGAGAGCGCCGAAAAGCTCGGCGGCGAGATTTCGGTCCACACCGAGCCGGGCAAGGGCACGCGCCTCGAAATCCTCGTTCCGCTCTCTCTCGCGTCGTTGACCGTCCTCTTGGTCGAGACGGAGGGCCGGTCGGCGGCTATTCCCTTGGACGCCATTCGCGCTGGGCTCGTTCTCAAGTCCGGCGACATCGCCCGCTCGCCCAAAGGGGATTTCGTGGAATACGAGGGAAGGTCCATCCCCTTTGTTCCGCTCGCAAAGCTTCTGTCGAGATCGTCGCCGGAAATTCCATTCAAGGAGCGCTGGTCCGCGCTCGTCGTTCACGGAACAAGCGGCTTGGCCGCCATTGGCGTCGATCGCATGCAGCGGATTGCCGACGTCCTCATTCGCCCTCTGCCCGAGCTTGCGCCGGCATCGGCCACCATTGGCGGCGTGTCGCTCGACGCCGAGGGAAACCCGGAGCTCGTGCTCGATCCGGAGGGCCTGGTTCAGGCGGCGCGAGAAATCCGCACCGGACCCAAGGCGCCCGGCGCGGCGCGCCTGCCGATCCTCGTCATCGACGACTCGCTCACCACGCGGATGCTGGAGCAAAGCATTTTGGAGTCGGCGGGCTATCAGGTCGAGCTCGCGAGCTCGGGCGAAGAGGCGCTGCAAAAGGCGCGCAACAGGACGTATGGGCTCTTTCTCGTCGATATCGAGATGCCCGGCATCGACGGCTTCGGCTTCGTCGAAAGAACGCGGGCGGATCCGGCGCTCCGAGACACGCCCGCGATTCTCATCTCGTCGCGTGATTCAGCCGAGGACAAGAAGCGCGGGCGCGAAGCCGGCGCACATGGCTACATGGTCAAGAGCGAATTCGACCAAGCCGCGCTCATCGATCACATTCGAAAGCTCGTGGATTGATCCATGGCGAACATCCGCGTGCTCGTGGTCGAAGACTCGCTCACCGTCCGCAAGCGGATATGCGCGACGCTCGCATCCCATTCCGAATTCGACATCGTGGGCGAGGCCGCCGACGGCAAGAAGGCCATCGAGCTTTGCCTCGCTTTGCGCCCCGATGTCATCACCATGGACATGATGCTGCCCGTGATGACCGGCTTGTCGGCCACCGAATACATCATGGCGTTTTGTCCGACGCCGATCCTGATCGTCTCCTCCTCCACGAACCGGGGCGATCTCTTCAAGACCTATGACGCGCTCGCCGCCGGCGCCGTCGACGTGCTCGAGAAGCCCGACGGCGAGGAATCGGACGACAGCTGGGACCGCAAATTCGTCGCGGCGGTCAAGCTCGTCTCGCGCATCCGCGTCATCACCCATCCGCGCGCGCGCCTCGAGCTGCGCGGCGGTGCGGCATCCCGTTCGACCCGCTCAGGCGGCCGAGGAGCCGATGCTGCTCGTCGCCATCGGCGCCTCGACCGGGGGCCCGAGCGCGCTCATCGATATCCTCCGGGAACTGCCCCACGACTTCCCGTTCCCCATTCTCCTCGTTCAACACATCAGCGAGCAGCTCGGCACGGCCTTTGCGGAATGGCTTTCGGCCCAGACGGGAACGAGCGTCACCTTCGCGGAAGACGGAGAGCGGGTGAGCGGAGTCGCGGGCCGCGCCGTCATGGCGCCGCCCGGGCGGCATCTTTCGGTGCGCGACGGACGCCTGATCCTCTCCGACGGCCCCGAGCGGAACTCGTGCAAGCCCTCGGTCGATGTGCTGTTCGAGTCCCTCGCGCGCGACTATGGCTGCAGCGTCGCTGCCTGTCTCCTCACCGGCATGGGACGCGATGGCGCTGCCGGCCTCTTGAGCATTCGCCGGGCGGGCGGGCTCACCATCGCGCAAGACGAGGCCTCCTGCGTCGTTTACGGCATGCCGCGCGAGGCGGTGCTGCTCGGGGCGGCCCAGCGCGTTCTGCCGTTGTCCGAAATTGGTCCCGCGCTTGCGGCTTTGGCGGCCCCGGCGATGAGACGGGTCGGCTCATGAGCGGCACCGTCCTCATCGTCGACGACAGCCTGACGGTCCGCATGGATCTCGTGCAGGCCTTCGAAGCGGGCGGCTTCCGGCCGCTTGCCTGCGCGACGGCCGCGGAGGCGCGGGAGGCCCTTTCGCGCCACGCCGTCGAGGTCATCATTCTTGATGTCGTTCTTCCCGACGCGGATGGCGTCGAGTTCCTGAAGGAAATTCGCGCGACCTCGCCCGGTCTCTGCGTCTTGCTCTTGTCCACCGAAGCGGAGGTCAAGGACCGCATTCGCGGCCTCAAGACGGGTGCGGACGAATATATCGGCAAGCCTTACGATCCCGACTACGTCGTTGCCAAAGCGCGCGCAATTGTGGGCGCACGCGCGCCGTCGGCCGATCAGGCGGTGAGCGTCCTCGTCATCGACGACAGCGCCACGTTTCGAGACGCGCTGCGCGAAGCGCTGGAGGCGGCCGGCTACGGCGTGCTCACGGCGGAAAGCGGCGAGGAGGGCCTTCGCGTCGCGGCCCGTCAACGTCCGGGCGCCGTCATCGTGGACGGCGTGCTGCCCGGGGTCGATGGCGCGACCGTCATTCGCAGCATTCGTCTCGACGCGGCTCTGCGCAAAGTGCCCTGCCTCCTGCTCACCGCGTCCGAGGACCGCAAGGCCGAGCTTGGCGCGCTCGACGCCGGGGCCGACGCCTTCGTCCGCAAGGAGGAAGACGTGGAGGTGGTGATCGCCAAGCTCGACGCCCTCTTGCGCAGCGCCGCCACATCCACCGAAAACGGCGGCGCGGCGAGCCTGCTGGGGCCGAAGAAGATTCTGGCGGTGGACGACAGCCCCACTTTTCTTCAGGAGCTTGCGGCTGCGCTGCGCGCCGACGGCTACGAGGTCATCCTCGCCCAATCCGGCGAGGAGGCCTTGGAGCTTCTCGCCGTGCAATCGGTCGACTGCATTCTGCTCGATCTCATGATGCCCGGCATCGGCGGCAACGAGACCTGCCGCAGGATCAAAGAGGCATCGATCGTGCGCGACGTGCCGGTCATCATGCTGACCGCGGTCGAGGATCGCGAGACGATGATCGAAAGCCTGGGCGCCGGCGCCGACGACTACATCCCGAAGTCGAGCGAGTTCGAGGTGCTCAAGGCGCGCGTTCGTGCGCAAATACGGCGCAAGCAATTCGAGGACGAGAACCGGCGCTTTCGCGAGGAAATCTTGAACCGCGAGCTGGAGGCGGCCGAAAGCCGGACCGCGCGCGAGCTCGCCGAGCGGCGCGCCGCCTTCACCGAGGAGCTGGAGCGCAAGAACAAGGAGCTCGAAGCCTTCAGCTATTCGGTGTCCCACGATCTGCGGGCGCCGCTGCGCAGCATCGACGGCTTCAGCCAGGTTCTGCTCGAGGAATACGGCGATAAGCTCGACGAAAGCGCGCAAGGCTATCTCGGACGCATCAGAGCCGCGACGCAGCGCATGGGGGAGATCATCGACGATCTCTTGCTGCTCGCGCGCGTGAGCCGGGCGGAGATCACGCGTGCGCGACTGAGCCTTTCGGAGACCGCGCGCGCCGTCGCCGAAGAGCTCCAACGCAGGGAGCCCGAGCGGCGCGTCGCCTTCTCCGCCGAAGACGGGCTCTACGCGGAAGCGGACGGCCGCCTCATCCGCGTCGTCTTGGAAAATCTTCTGGGCAATGCGTGGAAATTCACGGGCAAGACGGAGGTGGCGCGCATCGGCTTCGGCGCGTTGGACCGACGAAGGCGTTACGGCCTATTTCGTGCGCGACAACGGCGCGGGCTTCGACATGGCCCATGCCGGAAGAATCTTCGGCGCCTTTCAGCGCCTGCACGGCGATGCGGAATTTCCCGGAACGGGCATTGGGCTCGCCACGGTGGCGCGCATCGTCGAGCGGCATGGCGGGCGCATCTGGGCGGAAGGCGCCGTGGGCCAAGGCGCCACCATCTTCTTCACGCTCGCCCCGCAGCGCGCGCGCAGGCGGAAGTCGGCCTGAACGCGCCGCATTAGGTACATTTACTAGCGAATTCCCAAAAGAAGTGGCTGAGCGTAGTCGGTTCGAACTCCGAGTCACGGTGTGTTTGCTATGCCTCGGAAACTACGGTTGAAATCGCGGGCTGAGTAATTTCCGAGCCTGTCTTCGCAGGCTCGCTGCCGCGTATTGTCACGTCGACTACGTGAAGCGCTCAAGAAGCGAATCTCCATTATCCTCTTTTGCAGATTGCCTGAGAATTGCAGCGATCGGCCACATCAGGTATGATTACAAGAGGTACGGTCGCAAGATTTCTGACCTGGGTCGTGGCCGACACCTCGATGAAGTGAATCGCCAACCTGAATTGACGGGGGGGCATGCGGCTCCCGACAACGAGGAGATGCTGATGAACTGGGATCAGATCAAAGGAAATTGAAAGCAGCTCAAGGGCAAAGCGCAGAAAGAATGGGGCAAGCTCACCGATGACGACATGAGAATCATCGAGGGCGCGCTGACCGAACTCATCGGGCGCATCCAGGAGCGTTACGGCTATACCCGCGAGCAGGCCGAGAAGGCCGTGGCGGATTGGCATGACCGTAGCCGATAGCGATGCGCGATGCTCTTTGGCAATATGACAGTGAAACTGGCGGCTATCTGAAGATTGCCGGTCAACGTGAGGGAAAAACGATGAAACGATGGACCATCATACCTGCTTTGCTTGCGTCAGGACTGTTTCTGGCGGTGTTGCCGGGTTGCGACGACAAAGGCTTGGAGAAGACGGGTGAGGACATTGACAAGTCCCTGGGCAACAAGGACCACACCTTGGAGCGCGCCGGTGAGGAAGCCGACGAAGCCATCAACAACAAGGACGACAAGCTCGACGACGCCATCGATGATGCAAGGGACAACGGCGCGCCTAACAACTAAGCTTGCGGGCGAATTGATCTCTTCATTTTGAGCGAGGGCCGACGTCGATGAGCATCTGCTCATCGCTCCTTGGAGTCATATGGGGACGGGCCCCCTGCGGGGCTACGTCACCACCGATATGCGTGTCCGACAACGGCAGTGAAACCACCAGCAGGGCGATTCTCAAGTCGAGCCAGGCAAGCCGGATTGGCTGGCACGACATCGCGCCGGGCAAGCCGATCCAGAACGCCTGTCGTCGAAAGCTTCAACCGTCGTCTGCGTGATGAGCTTCTGAACGAGACGCTCTTCCGCTCGTTGCGTCAGGCCCGCGCCACGCTCGACGCCTGGCGCTTCGATTACAACGCATACCGGCCGCACACGCGGCTCGGCTGGATGACACCCCAGAATTATTCCGCCTCTCTAGACCCGCAACGGAAGCGGCCGGCTCCGCTCCATGACGGCTCCGCGATCCGCCCCGTTGCCCAAGCCGCCCGCATGGGCTCAACTGAACACCGGATTTCCAGCCGCCGCTGGGTGAAACTTCGAGGCAACGTTCGAAATGGGAGGCCTACATGTCAATAATCACCGTGGTAATCGTGCTTATCGTCGTTGGCGTTTTGCTCTGGCTCGTCAACACCTACATACCGATGGACAGAAAGATCAAAAGCATTCTGAACGTCGTGGTCGTAATCGTCGTAGTGCTCTTCTTACTCCGGGCCTTTGGCATTCTTGAATCTCTAGAAACGATCCGAGTCGGCAAATGAGTTCGCACCGGGAATGGAAGTAAGCCATGACCTCCCCCCACCTCGTCTCCGCCCACCACCCGCTACCGCACGAAGCCTGTCGTTGCTGAGGCATGGCAGTGGAATGGAGGGCCGCGCCGCGGGTCGAGTTCGGCGCGACGGAGATGGACGGCGTCCTCACCTATTTCGTGCGCGACAACGGCGCGGGCTTCGACATGGCCCATGCCGGAAGAATCTTCGGCGCCTTTCAGCGCCTGCACGGCGATGCGGAATTTCCCGGAACGGGCATTGGGCTCGCCACGGTGGCGCGCATCGTCGAGCGGCATGGGGGGCGCATCTGGGCGGAAGGCGCCGTGGGCCAAGGCGCCACCATCTTCTTCACGCTCGCCCCGCAGCGCGCGCGCAAACGGAAGTCGGCCTAAGCGCGGCGTTGCACGCGTGAGACCACGCGCCTACCGCTGTGGCGGCGCTCAAGAGCGCCTCCTGGAACTCTGTGGCACTGCCAAGCTTACGAAGAGTTGCGGAGAATGCGCGCACTATTCTCCGCAATAAATGCGGATTTTCCCTTGACCGCCCCACGATGAGGTGCCATATTGTCCGCACTCTATGCGGAGAATGGAAGTGTACATCTGGGAGCTGCCCGACTGGCCCCGCTTTCGGTGGGATCTTGCGCGCCTTGCCGGCCCGCTGTCACGGGTGCGCTATAGCCAGGGTCTTCTCGCGGGACGGATGGCGGGGCTCGGCTTTCCGCTCCAAGAGCAGGCGAGCCTCGAAACCTTCACGGAGGATGTTCTTAAGTCATCCGAGATCGAGGGCGAAATCCTGGATCCGAATGCAGTTCGCTCATCGGTCGCGCGTCATCTCGGAATGGAGGCTGCAGGCCTTCAACCCGCGGAGCGTCACATCGACGGCGTCGTGGAAATGGTTCTCGACGCTACGCAGAATTATGCGGCTCCGCTCTCGAAGGAGCGACTCTTCGGCTGGCATGCGGCGCTCTTTCCGACGGGCTATAGCGGGCTTCGCAAGATCAAAGTCGGCGGCTGGCGTGAACCCGCAAGTGATCCAATGCGCGTTGAATCAGGTTCGGAAGGGCGCCCGCACATCCATTTCGAAGCGCCGCCCGCGGCGCGTGTCGAGCGCGAAATGGCCGCCTTCCTCGATTGGTATAACGGCAACGAGCCGATCGACACGATCGTCAAGTCGGGCATTGCTCATCTGTGGTTCGTGACCATCCATCCGTTCGAGGACGGAAATGGCCGCATCGCACGCGCGATCATGGACATGACGCTCACAAGAGGCGAGCAGCGTGCTTTGCGATTCTACAGCATGTCCGCCGAGCTGAGGCGAGAGCGCAAGAGCTATTACGGCACGCTCGAGGCGACCCAGCGCGGCATGACGATGGATGTCACGGAGCGCCTGCTGTTCATTGCCGCCGTTCTCTCCGCAGCGGTCGCGCGCGCGGAAGAAACCCTTGGGCGAGTTCTACAGAAAGCATCGTTCTGGCAAGCGCATACGGGTGCGCCGCTCAATGAGCGCCAACGTCAAGTTGTCAACAAGTTGCTCGACGGTCTTACGGGAAAGCTGACGACGTCCAAATGGGCCAAACTCGTCAAGTGCTCGCAGGACACGGCCTATCGCGACATCCTCGAGCTCGTGGAGCGCGGGATTCTTGAGAAGGGAGCGGAAGGGGGTCGCAGCACGAACTACACACTCATCTTGCCGAACAAGGACAAGCTCCGGTCACGCGAAGTATGAGCTCGAGATTGGCCGTCAGAGACTGACGGGCTTACGCGTGCGGGTCACTTCAAAATGTGGATAGCCACGGCGAATACTCGATGAAAATTCGCAAGTGGCATCAAATGGGAAGCGTTCTCCAATGCTGTTTTAAAGGCAGAAGAATGAGCGACGCGGGCTGGCTGTGGACGTAGTCTGGGGCGAACGTAGCTCCCGAATCTAACCTGATATCCCTGTTATTTGCGACTTTCGGGCCGCGATGCCGGCCTTTGTCTTGCCGAAAGACCTTATGTTTCCGTAGGTTGGCGGCAGAGCGCCGCCCGGAATCCCACGCAAATAACAGGTCGAAAACAGGTGGATAACAGGCGCCAAACAGGTGGCTATTAGGCAGCTGACACGGGTGGATCATGGGCCATGCAGGCCCTGTTCGGTCCAGGTGGAGGTTGATAGCTCACACCGCGCAAGCCCTCACCGTTTTGGGTATTTCTGGATATATTTCCGGGTATCTCGTCCAGAAACTTGTATTTTTGGGTATTTTTGGGTATATTTTCGGGTATGGCTATCCAATCCGAGGCGCTCAAGATCACCCCTGAAATCCTTGCCCTCATTGCTGAGCTGGACGAGTTCAAAGGGGCATGGCGGGCACTCGGCGTTCTCGCCCCTGAGCGCCTTTCGGCCCTGCGGCGGGTCGCCACCATTGAAAGCATCGGCTCGTCAACCCGGATCGAGGGCGGCAAACTCACAGACCGCGAGATCGAAAGGCTCCTCTCCAATCTTGAAATCAAAAAGTTCGAGACGCGCGATGAGCAGGAGGTCGCCGGTTACGCGGACGTCATGGAGACGGTCTTTGCACATTTCGAAGCCATCGATCTGACCGAAAACCACGTTAAACAACTGCACCGCGACCTGCTCGCCTACAGCGCCAAGGACGAACGCCATCGCGGCGAATACAAGACGCATCCCAACCATGTGAGCGCCTTTGATGCCGACGGCAAAGAGATCGGCGTGATCTTCGAGACTGCCACGCCCTTCGAAACACCGCGCCTTATGACCGAGCTTGTCGAATGGACGCGCGCGGCGCTTGCCGAACGCCGGCTCCATCCGCTGCTCGGGATCTCCATTTTCGTTGTCGTGTTTCTTGAAATTCATCCGTTCTCGGATGGAAACGGGCGGCTTTCACGCGTGCTGACCACGCTTTTGCTGCTACGGGCTGGATATGCCTATGTCCCCTACAGCTCACTTGAAAGCGTGATCGAGCATAGCAAGGAAGGCTACTACCTCGCTTTGCGCAAGTCGCAAGGCACGATTCGCACACAGGCACCCGACTGGCAGCCTTGGGTGATGTATTTCCTGCGCGCCCTGCAACAGCAAAAGAAGCGTCTGGAGAAGAAGGTCGAGAACGAGCGCATCATGATGAGCGCGCTTCCTGAACTCTCACTTCAAATTCTCGACCTCGCCAAGGAACGCGGCAGAGTCACCATTGGGGAAATCGTGCAACTGACGGGCGCAAACCGGAACACCGTCAAAAAACATCTGCAGACGCTCGTCGCTGCAAACCACCTCGCGCAGCACGGCACCGGCAAAGGGACTTGGTACGGGCGGATATGAACACAAGACTGCCAGTCGGGTGACTGTGTGCGAATCGTGCCTTGCGTTTTGCACAAGGCGCGATAAGGCGACCGCGCGCGGTTCAATACGACGACTTCTCCATGCGCTTTCCTGTGGCCTCAACGTTGAACTTTGCCGCCGCCTTGCTCGCTCAGTGCGAGGAATTTGGCCTTGATTTGGGCGAACAAGCCGGGAGGGATAAAGCCGTAACTGAATACACCAGCGCGGCCCGGAATTGGGGTGAGACCGCCGTTCGGCCATTCATCGACATTATGCTCCGAGACGATCACCCAACAAGGCGCGTCGTCCAGGCCGATCGCTTGACGGACTTTAGGCGGAATTTCGATCCCAACGGTGTCACCGGCCGGTGCTGCGTGCGTGATGGGCAGAATGACGACAAAGCGTGGCGTGGCCGTGGAATCGCTCGCCGCCACGAGACAGGCCGGACGGTCTTTGCTTTGGTCGCGCCCGGCAGCGGCCTCATGGGCCCACAAGTAGTCGTAGCGAATGACTAAGCCCGGCTTTGGTTCCGGCAGCGCCACGGGACGACGTGGCTCACTTCATCAAATCGTCGAGGTGCGCGTTCTCGGAATCCATTTCCGCGCGGCGTACCGCATCAAGCACCACCGGTGCCGAATCCTCAGTCCGAAATGTCCGCCGTGCCGCTGCCATGAGCCAGTCATAGTGATCCGCCGACATCAGCACCCACTCCCGCCGGCCATGCCGCGTGATCTCCACCGGCTCACGCCGCGCCTGATGCTGAAACTCGCCGAAATTCCGCTGAAATTCCACTGCCGTCGTTTGGGCCATGGTTTGCCTCGAGAGATAAACAGAATGTCTGTACATTATGGATTATCCTGAGAAAGTCAAGCGCCTAGCACCGCTAAAAGGCTTTGGTGGGGCCAGCGTGTTGGAGATCGTGGAGGACCACGACGGGGAGACCTATCGCGCGGTCTATACGGTCCGGTTTGCAGAGGTCGTGTATGTCCTGCACGCGTTTCAGAAGAAATCGAAGAGGGGAATTGCAACGCCCCTACACGAGATCGAGAAGGTTAGAGTGAGACTGAAGTGGGCGACGGAGGCGTATGAGGCATGGCAAAAAGAAAAACGGTGACCTACTCGACCGAGAGCGCTTTTCATGCGCTGAGCTTGCGCGATGCCGATGATCTCGTGCTGCGCGCCGAGCTCATGCAGAAGATCGGCGGGATCATTGCGGCCCGCGGTCTCACGCAGGTGCAAGCAGGCGAGCTGATGCACATGGATCAGCCGCGGGTCTCGGCGTTGCTCAAGGGCAAGATCGGAAAATTCTCGACGGACCGGCTTCTGAAGGCTCTGAGCGATCTCGGGCAGGATGTCGAGTTGCGCATCACGCCGGCTCGGCGGGGCAAGGGACGACTGCGCGTCGCAGCGTGACGAGGCAACAGGCCAGCTGAAACTGCAAAGCCGTGAAGGCCGGGCAGTTTTCCTATGGCATTTGCGCCAAAATACCGGCTTTGGGCCCTCGGGATCGCGTTGCGACCCGAGGGCAGCAGCTGTCGTAAGCTCACTCCGTTCGCTAACGAAAGCTAGCTGGCTGGGGGACTAGGATTCGAACCTAGACAGCCAGAGTCAGAGTCTGGAGTCCTACCGTTAGACGATCCCCCAAGACCGTCGCGCGCGGGCCTGATTCCGGATGAAGCGCCGCGCCGCCCAATACCTAGGAACGGGACTCTCGGTCTGTCAACGCTCCGCACGATATGCGGGCTCGATGCTTTGCCGAAGCCAAGATCGCCGAGGGAAAAAAGCCAGGCCTTTACCCCGAGCGCCTTGCGCGCGTGCTGCCAACGTGCCCGGCCGCGGCGGGCCGGAAAGCGTGATCGGCCGTGCGCCTGCCGCCAGCATGTGTATGATCGGAATTGCTTGCAGGAGGTTGCCCATGCATCCGAATTGGGAAGCGATTTCGGCGATCGGCCAGGTCGTCGGCGCGGCCGGCGTCATCTTCTCGCTGCTCTATCTCGGCCTGCAGGTCAGAGCCGATGCGCGGGCGCGGCGTATCGCCACCATCCAACACGAGTTCCGGGCACAATCCGACTTCCAGACGTCACTTGGCTTGGATGCTGACGCCGCCGACGTCTATTACCGTGGCCTGCGCGATCTGGCGGCCCTGAGTGACGTCGAACGTGTCCGTTTCTCGCTCATGGTTGACAGCGTTTTCAGAAGCTTTGAGGTAAGTCTCCATTACGCCGAGGACGGACAGATCGAGTCGGGTATTTGGCAAGGTCTGAGTGCGACAATGCAGGACCTGCTCGCCTATCCCGGCCCGCGAGCCGTGTGGCGCATGCGTTCACATCAGCACAGCCCGGAATTCCAGTCCTTCATCGAAGCCAAGCTTTCGGATGGGAGCCCGCCGCGCTTGTACGAACCGTCTGACAAGGCTCAGTCGGCCTCGCCAGCCGCGGCCCTCGCCTCCGCCCCCGCCCCCGCCGGAGGAGCCGCCGAAGCCCGCGTGTGAACCGGGCTCTCGGTCTGTCGACGCTCTGCTCTATATAGAGAGCATGACGTCCCGCGAGAAACCGCCCTCGGCCCGCAAGCGCGCCCCCGATTTGTCCGCCACGCGCCGCTCCACCGTGCGCGTGAAAACGGCCAAAGGCCGCAAGACCTCTTCCAAGCGCTGGCTCGAGCGCCAGCTCAACGATCCTTATGTCGCGGCCGCGCAAAAAGAGGGCTACCGCTCGCGCGCGGCCTACAAACTTCTGGAGCTTGATGAGCGCTTCGGTCTCCTGAAGCGCGGGACGCGGGTGGTGGATTTCGGCGCAGCGCCCGGCGGCTGGGCGCAAGTGGCGGCAGGCGCGTGGGCGCGGCGGAAGGCAAGGGCACGGTGGTCGCGCTCGACCTTGTGGCCGTCGAGCCGCTGTCCGGTGTCACCATTCTTGTCGGCGACGTCGCCGATCCCGGAAGCCCCGCGCGTCTACGCGCTGCGCTGGGGGGTTCTGCGGATGTCGTCTTGAGCGACATGGCGCCCGCCGCCACGGGCCATCGCGACACCGATCACTTGCGCATCGTGGCGCTGGCCGAGGAAGCCCTCGCGCTTGCGGAGGCGGTCTTGCGCCGGGCGGCGCCTTCGTCGTGAAGGTGTGGCAAGGGGGCGCAGAGCCCTCGCTGCTTGCCGAGCTCAAGCGCCGCTTCGCCAAGGTACGTCACGTCAAGCCCAAGGCGAGCCGGCAACAATCGGCCGAGCTCTATCTCGTCGCGCAAGGCTTCAGGCCCGAGACGCGGTGAGCCGCATGCTTTGCTTTCCCGCGACGTTGGTGCTATCCCCTCGTCCCTCTTGCGTCATCCGGAGGTGGACTTGGAGATACGCGAAGCGCTGACCTTCGACGATGTTCTCCTGCAACCCGGTGCCTCGGACGTTCTGCCTGCCGAGACCGACGTCAAGACGCGCGTCACGCGCTCGATCGTCCTCAACATCCCGCTCCTTTCGGCCGCCATGGACACGGTCACCGAAGCGCCGCTCGCCATCGCCATGGCGCAGGCCGGCGGCATCGGCGTGCTCCACCGCAACATGACGCCCGAGATGCAGGCCGAGCACGTGCGCCGCGTGAAGAAGTTCGAGTCCGGCATGGTCATCAATCCGGTCACGATCGGACCGGAGAAGACGCTCGCCGACGCGCTCTCGCTCATGGACCACCACAGGATCTCGGGCATTCCGGTGATCGAGAAGACGGGCAAGCTCGTCGGCATCCTCACCAATCGCGACGTGCGCTTCGCGCGCGACCCGAAGCTGTCCGTGCACGAACTGATGACCAAGGACAATCTCGTCACCGTGCGCGAGAATGTCGGCATGGAGGAGGCCAAGCGCCTGCTCCACAAGCACCGCATCGAAAAGCTTCTCGTGGTCGACGACCGCTATCGCTGCATCGGCCTCATCACGGTGAAGGACATCGAGAAGGCGCAAGCCCATCCCCATGCCGCCAAGGACGCGCAAGGCCGCTTGCGGGTGGCCGCGGCGACGAGCGTGGGCGAGGACGGCTTCGCGCGCTCCGAGGCGCTCATCGACGCGGGCGTCGATCTCGTCGTGGTCGACACCGCGCACGGACACTCCACGCGCGTCATCGAGGCCGTCACGCGCATCAAGCGCGCCTCCAACTACACGCAGGTGGTGGCGGGCAACGTCGCGACCGCGGAGGCCGCGCAAGCGCTCATCGATGCGGGCGCCGACGCCATCAAGGTGGGCGTGGGTCCGGGCTCCATCTGCACGACGCGCATCGTGGCCGGCGTCGGCGTGCCGCAGCTCACCGCGATCATGGATGCGGTGGCCGTGGCGCGAAAGCACGACGTGCCGGTGATCGCCGATGGCGGCATCCGCTATTCCGGCGATTTCGCCAAGGCGCTCGCCGCCGGCGCCGAATGCGCGATGATCGGCTCGCTCTTCGCGGGCACCGAAGAAAGCCCGGGCGAGGTCGTTCTCTATCAGGGCCGGAGCTACAAATCCTATCGCGGCATGGGCTCGCTCGGCGCCATGGCGCGGGGCTCGGCCGACCGCTACTTCCAACAGGACATCAAGGACACGCTGAAGCTCGTGCCCGAAGGCATCGAAGGCCGCGTGCCATTCAAGGGACCGGTGGGGAGCATCATCCATCAGCTTGTCGGCGGCTTGCGCGCAGCCATGGGCTATACCGGCTGCCGCACCATCGCCGAGTTTCAAACGAAGACGGCGTTCCTGCGCGTCTCCGATGCCGGCCAGCGCGAGAGCCATGTCCATGACGTCGCCATCGCGCGCGAGGCGCCCAACTATCCTGCCCAAGACTGACCCGGCGCTTCTTTCTCCAAGCTTCCGATGAGACCCGAAGCCCGGCTGCAAGCGGCCATCGACGTACTCGGCCTTTGGGCGGAAGGGAGCGCCGCCGCGGACGAGGTCTTGGCGGCTTGGGGCAGAGACCATCGCTTCGCCGGCGCCAAGGATCGCGCGGCCATCGCGGCCCGGGTCTACGCCGTCTTCCGGCATTACGGCAGCCTTCTCTGGCGCATGGGCGGCGACGCGCCCCGCCCCCGGGCGCTCGTTCTGGCCTCGCTTGCCGAGGAAGGCTTGGGGCTCGAGGCCATCGAGGCCTTGTTCTCCGGCGCTGGCTACGGCCCGCCGCCCCTGACCGCGGAGGAGCGAATGCGGCTCGCGGCGCCAGCCGGGCCTCCGACCTCCTTGGGTTCAGGGCAACTACCCCGAATGGCTCGAGCCCCGGCTCCGCGAGGCTTTCGGCCAAGCCTTCGAGGCCGAGATCGCGGCCCTCAACGCCCGCGCGCCCCTCGATCTCCGGGTCAACACGCTCAAAGCGACGCGGGAGGAGGTCCTCTCCGCACTGATAGACGAAGGATTTCCCGCCGAGCCTTGTCCCTACGCCCTGCTGGGCGTGCGCCTTCCAGCCGGCACGCCGGTAACCGGACTTGCGCTTTACAAGGAGGGGCAAGTCGAGGTTCAGGACGAGGGCTCGCAGATCGCGAGCCTACTTTGCGGCGCCAAGCCCGGCATGCAGGTCATCGATCTGGCGGCGGGGGCGGGCGGCAAGACGCTGGCGCTTGCGGCCGACATGGCCGATCGCGGCCTCATTCTCGGCTGCGATGTGGACGCAAAGCGTCTCTACGAGCTGTCGCGCCGGGCGAAGCGGGCGGGCGTCCACATCGTCGAGCGCCGGGTCTTGCGCGACGTCGATCCGCAGGAGGGCGCCGATCCGGATCTCGCGGGCTTCGAGGCTTGGGCGGACCTCGTGGTGGTCGACGCGCCCTGCTCGGGCACCGGAACCTGGCGGCGTGCGCCGGACTCGAAATGGCGCCTGTCCGAACAACGGCTTTTCTCCTACGAAGAGGTTCAGCGGAGACTGCTTGCCCGCGCGGCCGGGCTCGTGCGGCCGGGCGGCCGGCTTTGCTACATCACCTGTTCGGTCCTGAAGAGCGAGAACGAGGCGCCGGTCGAAGCCTTCCTGAGCGCGCATCCCCACTTCCGCCTCATTCCGCCGCATATTCTTCTGGAATCTGCGGGGCTTAACTTGGATGCCGAAGAGGGCCCCTGGGGCTTGCGTCTTTCTCCGGCGCGCCACGGCACGGATGGCTTCTTCGTTGCATGTCTGGAGCGCCTGCAGGGGGTTGACGCTCGAAGCCAAACGATGGTCATTTGAGTTATGAATCGCGTGATGTACTTGCTTCGTTGTGGTTACCGGCGGCTTGGCGTCGTGCCGGCCGCGCTCATCGTTTGCGTGGCGCTCGTCTTGAGCCTCGCGCCCGCTCACGCCGGCAAGTACAGCGAGCGCTACGCGCGGACTTCCATGACGCTGGTGGAAAAGGGCAAGGCCGCGCTCGACAAGGCGGACTTGAAGGCGGCGTCCGAGGCCTTCGAGCAGGCGGTCGTCGCCAATCCGCAGAACGCGCTCGGCTTCACCTATCTCGGCCTCACCAAGCTGCGCATGGGCGATAAGCCGGTCGCCAAGAAGTATTTCGACATCGCGCTCGAGATCGATCCGAACCAGGTCCAGGCTTTGAGCTGGGCCGGGCAAGCCGATCTTTCCGCTTCCAACCTCGAAAGCGCCGAAGCCAAGCTGCAACGCCTGTCGCGTCTGTGCGGACCCAACTGCACCGAATACAAGCAGCTCAGCGAGGCGGTCTCATCCTACAAGACGACCAATCCGGCCAATTGACCGAGCGCGTCCTGATCGTCGATTTCGGGGGCCAGTTCACTCAGCTCATTGCGCGCCGCGTGCGCGAGATCGGCGTCTATAGCGAGATTACGCCGTGCGGAGACGCGCCGGCCGCGATGGAGCGCGCGCGGCCCAAGGCCATCATTCTCTCCGGCGGCCCCGCGAGCGTGACAGCGCAAGAAAGCCCGCGCGTGCCGCGCGCGCTGCTCGATGCGGGCGTTCCCGTGCTCGGCATCTGCTATGGCGAGCAGGCCATGGTGGCGGCCCTCGGCGGCGCGGTCGAGCCCGCCGAAGCGCGCGAATACGGCCGGGCCGAGATCGAGATCGTGGGCGCCTGCCGCCTGTTCGACGGCCTCTTTCCCGTGGGCCACAAAGAGCCCGTGTGGATGAGCCACGGCGACCGCGTGACCGCATTGCCCAAAGGCTTCCGCGCGGTGGCCGTGAGCGCAAATGCGCCTTACGCCGCCATCGCCGACGACGAGCGCCGGCTCTACGGCGTGCAGTTCCATCCCGAAGTCGCGCACACGCCGCGCGGCACGGCGCTCATCGAGAATTTCGTCCTCCGCGTCGCCGGATGCCGCGGCGCGTGGAGCATGGCGGCCTTCCGCGGCGAGGCCATCCGGGCCATTCGCGCGCAGGTGGGCAAGGCGCATGTGATCTGCGGCCTTTCCGGCGGCGTCGACTCGGCGGTCACCGCGCTTTTGGTGCACGAGGCCGTGGGCGATCAGCTCACTTGCGTGCTTGTCGACACGGGCCTGATGCGAGCCGGCGAAGCGGCAGGACGTGGTCTCGCTCTTCCGCGGCCACTTCAACATTCCCCTCGTCAAGATCGATGCCCAAGAGATTTTTCTCGAAAAGCTCGCGGGCGTCGTCGATCCCGAAGACAAGCGCAAGATCATCGGCCGCACCTTCATCGAAATCTTCGAGCGCGAGGCGCTGAAGCTCGGCAAGGTGGAGTTTCTCGCCCAGGGCACGCTCTATCCCGACGTGATCGAAAGCACCTCCGCGCTCGGCGGACCATCGGCGACCATAAAATCCCACCACAATGTCGGCGGCCTGCCGGAGCGGATGAAGCTCGGTCTCGTCGAGCCCCTGCGCATGCTGTTCAAGGACGAGGTGCGCGCGCTCGGCCGCGAGCTCGGCCTGCCCGAGGCCTTTGTCGGCCGCCATCCGTTTCCGGGGCCGGGCCTTGCCATTCGCATTCCGGGCGAGGTGACCAAGGACAAGCTCGCGCTCTTGCGCAAGGCGGACGCGATCTTCATCGAGGAAATCCGCAAGGCGGGCCTCTACGACGCGATTTGGCAGGCCTTCGCGGTGCTCTTGCCCGTGCGCACCGTGGGCGTGATGGGCGACGAGCGCACATACGAGTATGTGTGCGCGCTGCGCGCCGTCACCTCCCAGGACGGCATGACGGCCGACAGCTTCGACTTCCCCCACGCATTTCTCGCGCAGACGGCCACGCGCATCGTGAACGAGGTCCGCGGCATAAACCGCGTCGTCTACGACGTTACGTCAAAGCCGCCCGGCACGATCGAGTGGGAGTAGCCCTCAGGGTTTCGGCTCGAGCGTATTGAGATAGGCGATGAGGTCGTCGATATCTTTGGGCTCGAAGGCGAAGTTGGGCATGTCGACCTGGGCGCTATGGCCGACCTCGATGCCTTCGGCGAGGGACTCGGCGAGATCCTCCGGCGGCCACTGCTTGACGATTTCGCGAAAGGGCGGCGCCTCGGCCGCGGGACTGTCTCCCGTGGCGCCGATGGCGTGACATCTCTGGCAATTGCGTTCGGCAAGTGCGCGCCCGGCGGCCGCGTCGCCCATCTCTTCCTTCTTGGAGCACGCCGCCGCAAGCAGGACCACGCCGACAAGTAACAGCCGACGGATCGTCATGGGCGTATCCTTCTTGTGACGAAAAGAATTCACTCAGCTTGTTGCAGCGCAACAATGGTTAGCGAAAATCAACGCTGATTCTCATCGCACTTCCTAAAATTTATGATATCATTTTTTTGCGGGGGGCAGTGCGGCGGAGGAAACTCCAGATGACCCATGCGCACAGACAACCGCCCCCGGCTCGCTCCAAGACTTCCTTAGCCACAGGATCGACCCCAGGATCGATTCAAGCATCGAGCGAGCTTTCGCTCGACACCATGCTCGCCGACGAAATCGTGCAGCTCACCATGGCGAGCGATGGTGTGACGGAGGAAGAGGTGCGGGCGCTCGCGCGCATCACGCCGCTTCATAGGGACGAGGCCCGTCCCGATTAGGCCGCGCGTTTGGTCGGCCGGCATAGCCGGGTGTTTGCCCCGGACATGGCTCTGAGCTAAGGTCCGCGCCGCCCCGGCGGGCAGGGGGCCGGGCACGAAACGCAATCTTGCCAAATCTTGCCAAGGGGATGTACCTCGACCATGGCCGAGGCCCGCGCCGTCGAGCCCATGACGGTTCCCAAGTTCCTCGCCCGCAAGGGCGGGGATCCGCTCGTTTGCCTCACGGCTTATTCCACGCCGATCGCGCGTCTCCTCGACCCTTATGTCGACTTGCTCCTGGTCGGCGACAGCGTGGGCGTGGTGGAGCACGGACTGCCGACCACCATCGGCGTCACGGTCGCCGAGATGATCTCCCATGGAAAGGCCGTGATGCGCGGCGCCAAGCACGCGCTGGTCGCGGTCGATCTACCCTTCGGCAGCTACGAGGGCAGCACGGCGCAAGCCTTCGCGACCGCCTCCCATATCATGCGCGAAACGGGATGCGCGGCCGTCAAGCTCGAAGGCGGGCTCGCCATGATCGAGATCGTGGCTTTTCTCTCGGCGCGCGGCGTTCCGGTCATCGGCCATGTGGGCTTGCGGCCGCAAAGCGTTCATCTCATGGGTGGCTACAAAGCGGTGGGACGCCATCGCCGGGACTGGGATGCGATCGAGGCGGACGCCAAGGCGGTGGCCGAAGCCGGGGCCTTTGCCATCGTGCTCGAGGGCGTGGCCGAGCCGCTCGCCGCGCGCATCACCGAAGCCGTGCCGGTGCCCACCATCGGCATCGGCGCGTCCGCGCGCTGCGACGGTCAAATTCTCGTCACAAACGATCTCCTGGGCCTCACCGAAAACCCGCCGCGTTTTGCCAAGCGCTTCGTCAATCTCGCGCCGTTGATCGCCGAGGCTGCAGCGACCTTTGCGGCACAAGTCAAGACACGGCGCTTTCCGGCGCCGGAGAACACGTATTCCGCGAAGGACTAAGCCGCTTTTCCGGCCGTTCTTCTGGCCGTTTGCATCGGCTGCATGGGCTTTGCTAGTTTACCGCGCGCACGCATGACCTCATCGGTTTCATGCGGTCCGCAAGATTCGAACGGCGGCGCAGGGACGGGATGAGGTCGTGACCGACATCTTTCAAGAAGTCGAAGAAGACGTTCGCCGCGAGAAGCTCGAGCAGATCTGGCGTCAGTATGGCGCCTATATCATCGGCGCGGCGGCAGTCCTCGTGCTGGGCACGGCGGGCCTGACGGCGTGGCGTACCTATGAGAGCCGCCAGCAGGCTGAGCGCGCCCGTGCTTTCATCGAAGCTGCGACGCTCGCGGAGAACAATCCCGCCGAGGCCGTGAAGGCATTTGAGACGCTCGCCGCGAAATCGGGAAGCTACGCCTTGCTTGCGCGCTTCCGCGAGGCCGAGGCCGTGCTCAAGCAAGGCGAGCGGACGAAGGCCGCCGCGCTCTACGACGACATCGCGGCGGACTCGGGCGCGCAATCCCGCATGCGCGAGCTTGCCACGCTCAAGAGCGCGTATCTCACGGCCGATGAGACGAGCCTCGCGGACTTGCGCGCGCGGCTCGCGCCGCTCACCCGCGCGGACGGCGCTTGGCGGCACTTGGCGCGCGAGCTTCAGGCGTTCGCCGCGCTCAAGGAAGGCGAAAAGGACTCCGCCATCGCGGATTTCCGCAAGCTCGCCGACGACCCGACCGCGCCCGACGGCGTGCGCAGCCGTGCCGAGACGATGCTCGGCGTGCTCGGCGTGGCACCCGCCGCGCAAGCCGAACCTCTATCCCCGCCCTCGCCGCAACCTTGAGCCGGATGTGATCGAGGCACCCAAAGCATGATGAGGACGACACGCGTGAACGCTTCAATTCGCAGAGTCTGTGCCGTGACGCTCGCTTTTGCGCTCCTCGTCTCGCTCGGCGCCTGCCAGGCCGGCGGCGGTCCCATCAGCAAGCTCCTCAGCGGTGCCAAGCGCGAGAAGCAGTCGAAGCTCCCGGGCGAACGGGTGTCCGTGCTTCTTCTCCAGCAAAAATTGGAGGCCGATCCGCGGCTTGCCGACATCGAGGTGCGGCTGCCGCCGCCTTACGAGAATGCCGATTGGCTGGAGCCCGGCGGTTATGCCTCCAACGCCATGTACCATTTGAAGGTCGGCGATGCGCTCGAGCGTCAATGGCGCGCCAAGGTCGGCGCCGCGGCAGATAGCTATTCGCGGATCATGGCACCGCCGATCATTGCCGAGGGCCGCATCTTCGTCCTCGATGCCAAGTGCTATGTGATGGCGCTCGACGAGGCGACGGGCCGCGAGCTGTGGCGCAAGAACTTGGCGCCCAAGGGCGAGAAGGGGCGGGTGGGTTTCGGCGGAGGCGTCGCCTTCGACAACGGCAGGATCTTCGTCGCGACGGGCTTCGGGCGCGTCCACGCCCTCGATCCCGCGAGCGGCAAGCAATTCTGGATGCGCAACTTCGAGGTGCCCTTCCACGCGGCGCCGACGGCCGATGGCGGGCGCCTGTTCGCCGTGAGCAACGACAATCAGCTTTTCGCCCTGGCCGAGGACGACGGCAGGGAATTGTGGAGCGACCAGGGCATCTCCGAGCAGGCGGGCTTGCTTGCCAGTTCGAGCCCCGCCGTCGCCTCGGACGCCGTGGTCGTGCCCTACAGCTCCGGCGAGCTGCTCGCGTACCGCGTGCAGAACGGCACGACCTTGTGGTCGGATTCGCTGACGCGCACCGGTCCGGTGACGCCTTTGGCCACGATCAGCGACATCGCGGGACGCCCCGTTATCGATCGCGGGCGCGTCGTCGCGATCAGCCATAGCGGACGGCTCGTCTCGATCGATCTCAAGAGCGGCGAGCGCATTTGGACGCGCGACATCGGCGGCATTCAAACGCCCTGGGTCGCAGGCGATTTCATCTTTCTCATCACCAGCGACGAGGAGCTCGTTTGCCTCACCTGGGACGATGGCCGTATCCGCTGGATCACGCAGCTTCAGCAGTGGAGCAAACCGAAGAGAAATAAGGGCGACCCGATCGTCTGGAGCGGGCCGTTGCTCGGGAGCGACCGCCTGATCGTCGTCTCCTCGCAAGGCAAGGCGCTTTCGGTGTCTCCTTACACGGGCAAGATCCTGGGCGAGATCAAGCTCGGAGATGCGACCTTCGTGGCACCCATCGTCGCCAAGAGCACCCTCTATATCCTCACGGACGGCGCAAGGCTGCTCGCCTTGCGGTAGCGCATTTTCCGCCGGAAGCCTGCCGCCCCGGGTTTGATCCGGGGCCGCCCCGGTTCGGTGCGGAAAATGCGATAAAGCAGAAACGCCTGTGCCGCGTTTCCCCTCTCGGTCGAGGGGCAGATGGGCGCGGCTTCGGTGCACGACGCTTATGAGCTTCACCATCGCCATCGTCGGCCGGCCCAATGTCGGCAAGTCGACCCTGTTCAACCGCTTGGCGGGCAAACGCCTCGCTCTCGTCCACGACCGGCCTGGCGTGACGCGCGACCGGCGCACGGCCGAAGGGCGGCTCGGCGACCTCGTCCTTCACGGTCGTCGACACGGCGGGTTACGACGAAACGGTGGGCGAGGGCCTGGAGGCGCGCATGCGCCGCCAAATCGAGCGCGCGGTGGCCGATGCCGATCTTGCGTTGCTTCTGGTTGACGGACGCGCGGGCGTCACCGCGCTCGACGAGAGCTTTGCCGCGATCTTGCGCAAGACCGGCAAGCCGGTCGTGCTCGTCGTCAACAAATGCGAGGGGCGTGCGGAGGATACGAGCGTGACCGAGGCCTATGGGCTCGGTCTCGGCGAGCCCGTCGCCATCTCGGCCGAGCATGCGCTGGGGCTCGACGCGCTCTACGACGCAATCCGTCCGTATACGGAGGAAAAGGCCGAGCCCGCGCCGGAGCCCGAGGCCGGCGAAGCGCCGTTGCGGCTCGCCGTCGTCGGCCGGCCCAATGTCGGCAAATCGAGCCTCGTCAATCGCTTGCTCGGCGCGGAGCGCTTCGTGACCGGGCCCGAACCCGGGATCACGCGCGATGCCGTGGGCGTCACCTTCAGCTTCGAGGGCAAGCCGGTGAAGATCTTCGACACCGCAGGCTTGCGGCGCAAGGCGCGCATCGTGGACGAGGTCGAGCGGCTGTCGACGGCCGACGCTCTGCGCGCCATCCGCTTCGCGGAGGTCGTGGTGCTCGTGCTCGATGCGGGAGAGTCCTTGGGCCACCAGGATCTCGCGATCGCCGATCTCGTGGCGCGCGAAGGGCGCGCGCTCGTCGTCGCGATGAACAAGTGGGACTTGGTGCCGGCGGCCGAGCATGTGGCCGCCCGCGCCGCGCTCGGACACGCGTTCGAAGCGCAGCTCGCGCAACTGCGCGGCGTTGCGATCGTCACGCTCTCGGCGCTCACGGGCGAAAGTGTGGCGCGCCTGATGCCCACCATTCTCGAGGCGCACCGGCGCTGGGATACGCGCGTGCCCACCGCAGCCCTCAATCGCTGGCTCAAGGACGCGACGGAGCGCCATCCGCCGCCGCTCGTCCATGGCCGGCGCATCCGCCTGCGCTACGCGACGCAAGCAAAGGCGCGGCCGCCCACCTTCGTGCTCTTCACCACGCGGCCTTCCGATGTGCCGGACGACTACCTGCGCTATCTCGCCAACAGCTTGCGCGATGCCTTCGATCTTCCGGGCGTGCCGCTCAGGCTCAATCTGCGCAAGGGCGAGAACCCTTATGCGTGAGTGAGCTTGTGGTCGATGCGCCAACTGCGGAAGTCGTAGCGGCCGCCGTTCTCAATCTCGCCTGATACGGCAAGCTCGAGGAAGATCTGCGCCACTTCTTCGGGCGTCGGCAAAGTCATGGGGTCCTCGCCCGGGAAGGCTTGCGCGCGCATGTGCGTGCGCACGGCGCCCGGATCGACAAGCGCGACGCGCACATTCGTGCGCGCGCATTCGGCGGCGTAGGTCAAGACCAGCATTTCGAGCGCGGCTTTGCTCACCGCATACCCGCCCCAATAGGCGAAAGGTATGCGCGCGATCGCCGAGGTGACGAAGATCGCGCGCGCGCTTTCGGCTTGGCGCAGCAAGGGGTCGAGCGCGCGGATCAGGCGCAAGTTCGCCGTGACGTTGATGTCCATGAGCGAGGCCCAAAGCTTGGGCTCGATCTGGGCGAGCGGCGTGAGCACGCCGAGGATGGCAGCGTTGCCGACGAGCAGATCGAGCTTGCCCCAGCGCTCGTAGATCGAAGCGCCGAGGCGGTCGATGCCCTCGACATCCGCGAGATCGAGCGGCACGAGCGTGGTGCCGCCGCCGGCCGAACGGATTTCGTCGTCGAGCTCCTCGAGCCCGCCCACCGTGCGGGCCAGCGCCACGACATGCGCGCCCTCGGCCGCGAAGGCGCGCGCGATCGCGCGCCCTAATCCGCGCGAGGCGCCTGTGACGAGGGCAAGCTTGCCTTCGAGCTTGCGCGTTGCGGAGGGTTCGCTCACACGCCTTCGGCGAGCAGGGAGAGCTGGCGGCGGTCGTCGCCGCCCGTGATGTCGGTGAGCTCGGTCGGATATTCGCCGGAGAAGCAGGCGTCGCAATATTGCGGCGCGCCTGCCTCGCGGCGCGCCTCGCCCACGGCGCGATAGAGGCCGTCGAGCGAGACGAAGGCCAGGCTGTCGACGCCGATGATGGCGCGCCATCGCGTCCGTGTCCATTTGCGCGGCGAGCAGCTTCGAGCGCTCGGGCGTGTCGACGCCGTAGAAGCAGGAGTGGCGCGTCGGCGGGCTCGCGATGCGCATGTGCACCTCGCGCGCGCCCGCATCGCGCACCATCTGGACGATCTTCTTCGATGTCGTGCCGCGCACGATGGAATCGTCGACCAGCACCACGCGCTTGCCCTCGAGCACGGCGCGGTTGGCGTTGTGCTTGAGCTTGACGCCGAGATGGCGGATGTGGTCGGCGGGCTCGATGAAGGTGCGCCCGACATAGTGGTTGCGGATGATGCCGAACTCGAAGGGGAGCTTCGATTCCGTCGCGTAGCCGAGCGCGGCGGGCACGCCGGAGTCGGGCACGGGCACGACGATGTCGGCCTTGACGGGCGCCTCGCGCGCGAGCTCGCGCGCCGATGCGCTTGCGCACTTCGCACACGCTGACGCCTTCCATGACGCTGTCGGGCCGCGCGAAATAGACATATTCGAAGATGCAGAAGCGCCGCCGCTGCGGCGGGAACGGTTTCAGGCTCTCGAGGCCGTCGTTGGTGATGACGACGCATCTCGCCGGGCTCGACGTCGCGCACGAACTTGGCGCCGATGATGTCGAGCGCGCAGGTCTCGGAGGCGAGCACATGACGCCTTGTCGAATTCGCCGAGCACGAGCGGACGCACGCCCAGGGGATCGCGCATGCCGATGAGCTTCTTGCGGGTGAGGGCGACCAGCGAGTAAGCGCCTTCGACCTGTTTCAGCGCGTCCACGATCTTGTCGTTGATGGGGCCGAACCGGCTCGTGGCCACGAGATGGACGATGGTTTCGGTGTCGGAGGTCGACTGGAAGATGGAGCCGTGGCGCACGCAGCTCGCGGCGCAGCGCCAGCGCATTGGTGAGATTGCCGTTGTGGGCGACCGCGATGCCGCCGCCTTGCAGATCGGCGAACATGGGCTGGACGTTGCGCAGCGATCGTCTCGCCGGTGGTCGAGTAGCGGACATGGCCGATGGCGCGCGCGCCTTTCAAGCGCGCGATGACGAACTCGCGCGGAGAAATTGTCGCTCGACCTGGCCGAGCCGGCGCTCGGAATTGAAGTGCTCGCCGTCGAAGGTGACGATGCCCGCCGCCTCCTGGCCGCGATGCTGCAAGGCGTGCAGCCCGAGCGCGGTGAGCGCCGCCGCATCCGTGTGGCCGAAGACGCCGAAGATGCCGCACTCCTCGTGGAGCTTGTCGTCGTCGAAGGGATGCACGAGCGTTCCCAAAGTCACCAAGGCCAGCTGCGGCGCCACTATGCGCGCACCGGCCCGTCCTCACCGCGGCGCCGTCCCGCGTCCGCCGGGAAGCATCACAAGCACGGGCGCAAGCAACAAGGAATCGGCCAAGCGCTTGCCGAGGAAGGAATCCTCCGAAATGAGCGCCTTTAGCAAGTCCGCCGTTGCCCGCACCAATGGCATGAGCCGCGCGTCCTTGATCCAATCCGGTTCTTTCACCTCCGCGCCGCCGAAGCCCATGAGTATTAGATAGGCGACGGCGAGCAGAAAAAGACCCCTCAACATGCCGAAACCGAAGCCCGCGGCGCGATCGAGGGCGCCGACCGTGGATTGGCGCACATTGCGCCCGATGATATGGCCGATGACCCATAACGGGACGAGGGCGCCGACGAACAGGCCTCCGATCACGAGGATCGTGCCCAAGGGTTCCTCGGGCAGACTGTCCTTGAGCCAGTGATGGACCTCGGGCAGGCCCAACATCGCAACGAGGGCCGCGGCGACGAGGGCAATGAGCCCCAAGAGCTCCAGGGTGAAGCCGCGTATCATGGCGAGCAGGCCCGATATGACCAGCGTCGCGAGAATGACTGGATCCGCGGCAGACATCGGCTCCCAGGGCTCCTCTTCTCTACCGCGACCATAGCACGGAACCCCTTCGGCTCTGGGGTCAGGCCTCCCGGGCCGGCGGCCCGCCGCCGAAGCCGCCGACCCCCGGCCCCGCCCCCGGCGCGGGCACGGGCCGGAGCGCGGGCGCTTTGGCCCAAGCCGAAGCGGGCGGCGAGCGACTTCAGGCTGTCATGGGCATCGAGCGCGATGCCTTCGGCGAGAAGCTTCGCGCCGGCAGGAATAATGGCGCGCTTGAAGCCGAGCTTCTGGGCTTCCTTGAGGCGGGCCTCCGTCTGGCTCACCGGCCGCAGCGCGCCGGAGAGGCTCACCTCGCCGAAGACGACGCAATCGGGCGGCAGCGGCTCCTCGGAGAGACAAGAGAGAAGAGCGGCCGCCACCGCCAAGTCCGCCGCGGGCTCGGTGATGCGCAGGCCTCCGGCCACATTGACGAACACGTCGCGTCCGCCGAAGGCCACCCCGCAGCGCGCTTCGAGCACGGCGAGCACCATGGCGAGCCGCCCGGCATCCGCGCCCACCACCGCGCGGCGCGGCGTGCCGAAGGCGCAAGGCGCGACGAGCGTCTGAATCTCGACCAAGAGCGGCCGCGTGCCCTCGATGCCGGCGAAGACGGCGGTGCCGGGCGCCGCCGCATTGCGCTCGCCGAGAAAGAGCGAAGATGGATTGGCGACCTCCACCGAGCCCGCGATCGCTCATCTCGAAGACGCCGATCTCGTCCGTCGGCCCGAAGCGGTTTTTCACCGCGCGCAGGATGCGGAACTGGTGGCCGCGCTCGCCTTCGAAATAGAGCACGGTGTCGACCATGTGCTCGACGACGCGCGGGCCCGCGATCTGGCCGTCCTTGGTGACATGGCCGATGAGGATCACAGCCGAGCCTTTGCGCTTGGCGAAGCGCACGAGCTCCTGGGCGCAAGCGCGCACTTGTCCGACCGTCCCCGGCGCGGATTCGAGCGTGTCCGACCACAGCGTCTGGATCGAATCCATGACCACGAGCGCGGGCGGCGCGTCCGCTTCGAGGGTGGCGAGGATTTGCGCGAGGCTCGTTTCGGTCGGCGATTGCGACAGGGGCGTCGTCGAGGCCCAAGCGCTGCGCGCGCAAACGGAGCTGGGCCAAGGACTCTTCGCCGGAAATGTAAGTCACGGCATCGCCTTTGCGCGCGAGCGCGGCTCCCGCCTGGAGCATCAGCGTCGACTTGCCGATGCCCGGATCGCCGCCCACCAGCGTCACCGAGCCCGGCACGAGTCCGCCGCCCACGACGCGGTCGAATTCGGCGACACCCGTCATGCGGCGCGCGGCGTCCGTGGTGGGGCCGCTCAGCGTCTCCAGCGTGAGCGAGGACGCCTTGCGCGACCTTCGCGGTGCCGCGGAAGCGGGCGAGGCTTCCTCGGCGATGCTGTTCCAGGCGCCGCACGCGTCGCAGCGTCCCGCCCAGCGCGGCGATACCGCCCCGCAGGATTGGCAGATGAATGTCGAGCTCGCGCGCGCCAAGTCTGACCCCCTCCTATCCTCCCCCTTGCAGGGGGAGGGAAGACGATAGCGCGCAATTCGATTTTCCTCCCCCTGAAAGGGGGAGGGCCAGGGTGGGGGTCGAGTTTGGGCGGAACGCGCTGGCGGTCAAGGCTTCAGCACTTCCTCATCCTGAAGGCGCGCGTCCTTCGCCTGTCGGCCTCATCCTGAGGTGCGAGCGCAGCGAGCCTCGAAGGATCGAGGCCGACAGCTCTGGATGAAGGGCACGCGTCTCGAAGGATATGGAAATCCGAAACTCGCCTTGTGCGATAGCCCGTCCTTGCAGGTCTCGCATTCGCGCTCAAGGCTTCAGCACATCCATCTTGATCGGGCCTTCGGCGCGGCCGTGGATGAACTGATCGACGTAAGGATTGCCGCTCTTGTCGATCTCGGCCGCCGGGCCCTCCCAGACGATGCGGCCCTGATGGATCATGGCGATGCGGTCGGCGATCTTGCGCGCGCTCGCCATGTCGTGGGTGATGGAAAGCGTGGTGCAGCCGAGATCGCGCACCGTCTCGACGATGAGACCGTTGATGATGTCGGCCATGATGGGATCGAGCCCCGTCGTCGGCTCGTCGAAAAAGATGATCTCGGGATCGGCCGCGATGGCGCGCGCGAGCGCCACGCGCTTCTGCATGCCGCCGGAAAGCTCGGCCGGGCGCAAGAGCGCCGTGTCGGCGCCGAGGCCGACGCGCGCAAGCTTATCGAGCGCGATCTTCCGCGCTTTACGCCGGCGCACGCGCCGCCCGCGGATCAGCCCGAAGGCCACGTTTTCCCACACGGTGAGGCTGTCGAAGAGCGCGCTGCCCTGAAAGAGCATGCCGAAGCGGCGCATGATCTTTTCGCGCTCGCGGCCGCCGGCGCGCGTGATGTCGCGCCCGTCGAGCATGATCGAGCCGCCGTCCGGCGTGAGCAGATTGAGGATGCACTTGACCATGACGGACTTGCCGGTGCCCGAGCCGCCGATCACGACCAGGGATTTGCGCGGCATGATTTGAAGATCGATGCCGTCGAGCACGATCTTGGCGCCGAAGCTCTTGCGCAGATCCTTAAGCTCGAGCTTTGGGACGTCGTCCATTGGCTCATTCATGGGCTCATTCCGCGAACAGGAACGAGGTCATGATGTAGTTCGCCGCGAGAATGAGGATCGACGCCGAAACCACGGCATGCGTGGTGGCCGTGCCTACGCCCTGCGCGCCGCCCTTGCTGTTGAAGCCGTGGTAGCAGCCGAGCAGCGCGACGATGAAGCCGAAGACGGCGGCCTTCCAGAGCCCCGAGGTGACGTCCTGGGATTCCAGGAAATCCCAGGTGTTCTTGATGTAGGTCGCGGCGTTGAAGTCGAGCTTGCCCGTGCTCACCATGAAGCCGCCCATGATGCCGATGACATCGCCGACCAGGATGAGGACGGGCAGCGTGACGATGGCGGCAAGCAGCCGCGGCACAACGAGATAGTTATAGGGGTTCGTCGACAGGGTCTTCAGCGCATCGATCTGCTCGGTGACGCGCATGGTGCCGATCTCGGCCGCGATCGCCGCCGACACGCGGCCCGCCACCATGAGGCCGCCGATCACGGGTGCGAGCTCCCGCGTGATGCCGAGCGCCACGATGGTGGGCACGATGCTCTCGGCGTTGAAGCGCGTGCCGCCGATATAGATTTCGTAGGCGAGTGCGGCGCCCGTGAAGAAGACCGTGAGGCCCACCACCGGCAGCGAGAAATAGCCGATCCTGAGAATTTGCGTGAGGAGCTGGCTCACGTAGAAAGGCGGGCGGAGCACGGAGGCAACCGCGTTCAGCGTGAACAGCGAAAGCCTTCCCGTCTCGGCGAGGAACTCGAAGGCGACCCGCCCGATGACCGCCAGGAACGTGCCCATTTTACGCTCAGACCCCCGAGGTGGGCGCTAGGTAGCGTCGCCTCAAACGTGGCCCGAGCCGAGTCAATAATTCGTAAGGGATGGTGCCCGCGGTGCGCGCGAGATCGTCGACCGTGGCATGGGGGCCCATGAGCTCCACCATGGTGCCCGGCCCCGCCTCGGCCTCGGGCACGGCGCTCACATCGAGCGTCAAGAGATCCATGGATACGCGACCGGCCACGGGGGCGGCGCGGCCCGCGACGAAGGCCTGACCGCGATTGCTCAAAGCGCGCAGATAGCCGTCTGCATAGCCTACCCCAACGGTTGCGAGCCGTGCCGGGCCCTGCGCGCGATGGCTGGCCCCGTAACCGACGCTCTCGCCCTTGTCGACGTGACGGACCTGAAGGATCGGCGCTTCGATACGCGCCACGGTCTCGAAGCGGTTTTTCTCATCCGGGCGCGGATTGCCGCCATAGAGCGCGATACCGGGGCGCACGAGATCGAGCTGATAAGTCGCGCCCAAGAGAATGCCCGCGGAGTTGGCAAGGCTGCCGCTCGCATGGCCGAAGGCGCGCCGCACGCGCTCGAAGCGGTTCCGCTGCTCCTCGTTGAGCGGATTGTCCGGCTCCTCGGCGCAAGCCAGGTGGCTCATGATGAGCTCGACCGCGAAGGAGGAGCGGCGATCCTTGTCGGCGGCGAGCGCCTGTAAGTCGCCGGCAGGAAGGCCCAGCCGGTTCATGCCGGTGTCGACGTGGAGCACGGTCGGGAGCGGTTGGCCGGACTTGCGCGCCGTCGCATGCCAGGTCTCGATGTCTTCGTGGGTGTTGAGCACCGGAACGAGCGCGTGGGAGAGAAAAGCGCCGCCCAAGACGCCGCAAAAGCCGTGCAGCACGTAAATGCGCGCAGAGGGGAAGGCGGAGAATTCCTGCCGGAGCGCCATGCCTTCCTCGGGCGTGGCGACGAAGAAGGTGTCGCATCCGGCTTGCGCGAGCGCGGACGCCACTTCCTTCATGCCGAGGCCGTAGCCGTCGGCCTTGACCACCGCGCCGATGCGCGCGCGCGTAAGCCCCGCAATGACCCGGTAATTGCGCACGAGCGCGCCAAGATCGATGGTCAAGGTCGCGCCGGTCCCGGCTTCGTCTGCGGTCATGCCCAAAACCCCGTTCGAAGTCGGGGCTATCTTACGTCATAACCGGGGCGTTCGAGATTGCTGAAGCGCGTGAATTCACGTGCGAAGTGCAACGAAACCGCGCCGGTGGGGCCGTGGCGGTGCTTCTCGATCAGGATCTCGGCGATGCCGTGGACCGGCTCGATCTTGGCGCGCCAGGCTATCGAACTCGGCGGATTCCTCAGGCGGCCTCTGGCTTTCGAGGTAATAGTCCTCACGGTAGATGAACATGACGATGTCGGCGTCCTGCTCGATCGAGCCCGACTCCCGCAAATCGGCGAGCACGGGGCGCTTGCGCTCGCGCTGCTCGACCGCGCGCGAAAGTTGGGAGAGCGCGAGGATCGGCACGTTGAGCTCCTTGGCGAGCGCCTTGAGCCCCTGGGTGATCTCGCTCACTTCCTGCACGCGGTTGTCGTAGCGCTTGCGTCCCGACGGCGCCATGAGCTGAATGTAGTCGATGACGATGAGATCGAGGCCCACCTTGCGCTTGAGCCGGCGCGCGCGCGTGGCGAGCGTCGAGATGGGGATGGCACCCGTCGAGTTGATATAGAGCGGCATGTGCTCGAGGTCGGCCGAGACCGCCACGAGCTTGCGGAAATCGTCCTCGGTAATCTGGCCTTTGCGGATGCGCTCGGAGCGGATCTCCGTCTGCTCGGAGAGAATGCGCAGCGCGAGCTGCGCTTCCGACATCTCGAGCGAATAGAAGGCGACGATGCCGCCGTCGACCAAGCGCTCTTCGCCCGAAGCATCGCGCTCGGTCCTGTAGTTGCGGGCGACGTTGAAGGCCATGTTGGTGGCGAGCGCCGTCTTGCCCATGCCGGGACGGCCGGCAAGGATGACGAGATCGGAGGGAAAGAGGCCGCCGAGCTTCTGGTCGAGATCGACGAGCCCGGTGCCGAGACCCGCCACGCCTGCGCTCTTGCGGTAAGCGCCCGCGGCCATGTCGGTCGCTTTCTTCAGCGCGGTGCGCAAATGCTCGAAGCCGCGCTCGGCTTTGCCGCTTTCGGCGAGATCGAAGAGATGCGTCTCCGCGCGCTCGATCTGATCGTGCGGGGAGAGCCCCACCGTGTCGTCGAAGGCCGTCCCGCGCATGGTTTCGGCGATGCGAATGAGCTCGCGGCGGAGCGCCAAGTCGCGCACCACGCGCGCGTAGTCATAGGGGCTCACGACGGCGAAGGCGGCGCCGGCGAGATTGGCGAGATAGCTCTGTCCGCCCACCTCCTTGAGCGCCTGGTCCTCGCCCATGACGCTCTTGACCGTGATGGGCGAGGCCACCCGGCCCTTGCGGATGAGCTCGCTGATCTTCTCGAAGAGGCGCTGATGCAACGGCTCGAAGAAATGCCGCGCCTCGAGCACCTCGGAAGCCTGCTCGAAGACGTCATTGTTGAGCAAGAGCGCGCCGAGCACGGCCTGCTCGGCCTCTAGATTGTGGGGCTGGACGGGAGGCGCACTTTCCACGCGAAAGGCACCGCGCGTGGTGGGCGACGCAAGCGTGCCCACCTGCGCTGCCGCTTCGGCGTGGCGCAGTTCCGCGCCGTTGCCGGGCTCGATTGCGTCCATGAAACGCTCGCGCGTCGTGAATGCAGGGTCGTGGATTTGATCGAGCTTGAGAGGCGAAAGCAATCGCGATTTACGCCGGGGCTCAAACCGAATCACACAACACTCAGAATCCACAAGCGCGCGCGCAATAGCAAGCGCGTGAAGAGTGCGTAGGTTTCGGAAACGCGATTTTCAGCCGTGCAGGCGCGCCGAGCCGCGGCCCGGGAGCTGCGTCACATTGGTCGGCGCGTGCGCTCGCTCCCAATCGACGATGTAATCGCGGGTGAGCGGCACCGCATCGACGCGCTTTGCGATCTGAATCTGGAAGACGACAAGCCCTTGATGGCGAAACGCCATCTCCGAGCCCGCGAGATAGAACTCCCACATGCGGCAGAAGCGTTCGTCGTAAAGCGCCTTGATCTTCTCCCAGTTCTCGCGGAAGCGGTTGCGCCAGGCGAGCAGCGTCTCGGCGTAGTGGAGACGCAGGACCTCCACATCCGTGACGAACAAGCCGCTCTTCTCGACAGCGGGAAGAACCTCGCTGAGCGCGGGACTATATCCGCCCGGAAAGATGTATTTGCGAGATCCAGGGCGAGGTCGCGCCCGGACCGTCGGAGCGGCCGATCGTGTGGATAAGCGCCACGCCGTCATCCGCAAGGAGGCTTCTTACCTTGCGAAAGAACGCGGCATAGTGGTTGACGCCCACATGCTCGAACATGCCGACCGAGACGATGCGGTCGAACGTGCCTTCCTGCTCGCGGTAATCGCGCAAGGCGAACTCCACGCGGTCGTCCAAGCCTTGGGCGCGTGCGCGCGCCTGTGCCACCTTGAGTTGCTCCTCCGAGAGCGTGATGCCGGTGAGGCGTGCGCCGCCCGACAGATCGGCAAGCGTGAGCGCAAGCCCGCCCCAGCCCGAGCCGATGTCGAGCACGCGCTGGTCGGGTTTCAGGAGCAGCTTTGCCGCGATGTGCCGCTTCTTCTGGTCTTGCGCCTCGGTAAGCGTGTCCTGGGGCGTGCGGAAATAGGCGCAGGAATATTGCCGGTCCGGATCGAGGAAGTTGTCGTAGAGGACGTCGGAGAGGTCGTAGTGATGGGCGACGTTACGCTTCGCGCGCCGAATGGGGTTGTATTGGTTGAAGCGCCGGACGGCCATCCTGATCTTCTGACGCAGGCGGTCGACGGGTCCCGCGGGCCCATTGCCGATATTGGAGAGGAGCAGGCTCAGCAGGTCTTCGATCCTGGCCGTCCTCGATCGTGAGCCGGCCGTCCATGTAGGCCTCGCCCAAGAGCACCGGCGCCTGGAAAAAAAGGCGCCATTCGAGGCTCGGATCATGCAGCCGCATGGTCACCGAAGGCTCGGGGCCCGGGCCAAAGACATGCGCGCGGCCCTTGGAGTCGATGACCGTTAGCCGGCCCTTCTTCACGATGAGCTTGAAGAGTGCGTCAATCAGCATGACGTCTCCCGTTCGCGTCCCCGGCCCTTGGGCCTCACGCCGCAACACGGCCCCACGCAACCGGCGAGACACCATCAAACCTGCCGTCGAAGGCGCTGCCTTTGATCCGCGTCAAAGTCGTAGCGCAGGGCTCTTTCCAGCCGGCAGAGGATTTTAGCAAAGCTGTGGCGCAGGTAAAACGCAGGCGCTTGCTCGCGAAGGGAGAATGTACGTGCATGTCCGGTCAGAACACAGGCGCGCTTTAGGCCGTTTCAGCCTCGGGAGGGGGGCTTTCGCCTTCCGCCGCCTCTTCTTCCTTGAGCCTCGCCGCGGCTTTTTCGTCCTCGAACAAGGCTTCGAGGGCGAGCGCGGCTTCGGCCGCTTCGGGCCCGCCCAGTAACCACCTCGCCGCGGGCCTGGCGGGCAGCCTCTTCCGCGGAGCGGGCGACGTTGATTGTCACGTTGACCCGCACTTCGGGATGGAGCGTGACCACGACCGGATGAAGGCCGAGCGCCTTGATGGCGCGATCGAGAACCACCTCGGCCCGGGCGATGGAGAAACCCGCCTCGTTGATCGCATCGGCGATGTTGCGCGTGTTGACCGAGCCGTAGAGCTGGCCGCTCTCGCCGGCCTGGCGGATGATGATGAAGCTCTGGCCTTCGAGCTTGGCCGCCACCGCTTCCGCGCCGGTCTTGGTCTCATGGCTTTTTTCCTCGAGGCTCGCGCGCTCGCGCTCGAAGCGCTCGATGTTGGCCTTGGTGGCGCGCAGAGCCTTTTTCTTCGGCAGAAGATAGTTGCGCGCGTAGCCGTTCTTCACCTTGACGACGTCGCCCATCTTGCCGAGCTTTTCCACGCGTTCGAGCAGCACGATTTGCACGGCACGCTCCTTCAGCGGATCAGGTAGGGCAGAAGCCCGATGAAGCGCGCACGCTTGATGGCGCGTGCGAGCTCCCGCTGCTTCTTGTTGGAGACGGCGGTGATGCGGCTCGGCACGATCTTGCCGCGCTCGGATAGAAACCGTTGCAGGAGCCGCACGTCCTTGTAATCGATCTTGGGCGCATTGGCGCCGGAGAACGGACACGTCTTGCGGCGCCGGAAGAACGGCCGGCGCATGGGCATTTGGGACAGACGATCGGTAGCCATTACACATCACTTGGCGGAATTACGGGAGCCACGACGTCTTCATCCCCTTCGACGCGCGGTCCGCGTCCACGATCCCGATCGCGGCCACGCCCGCCCCGATCGCCGCGATCGCCCCGGTCGCGATCGCCACGATCGCCCCGGTCGCCCCGTTCGTCGCGGTCGCGTCCGCGCTGCATGACTGCGGAGGGCTCGGGGTCGAGCGCGGTCACGCGCACCGTCAGCACGCGCACCACGTCCTCGTTGATGTGCTCCTGGCGCTCGAGCTCTTTGATCGCCGCGGGGGGCGCATCGATATTCATAAAGACGTAATGGCCTTTGCGGTGACGCTTCATGCGGAACGCGAAGTTCCGCAAGCCCCAATACTCGGACTTCGGCACCGAGCCGCCCAGGGATGAGATGAGCTGTTTGTAGGTGTCGGTGAGCGCGTCGACCTGTTGGGGCGAGACGTCTTGACGCGCGATCATCACATGCTCGTAGAACGGCATGATTTCGTTACTCCTTTTCTCGCGCTGCGGCGTCCGGGGCCCCTCATGGTGAGAGGTTCGTCCGGACGATGGCTCGCCGGGCAAGGACCCAGGGTCCAACGCCGCCTTTCGGAGCGGCGGCCGGCGACCGCGGCACGGTCTTGAGGGGCCGGACTATAGCGATGATAGGGAGCGAGGCAAGAGCCGGGCGCGGGCTCTTCGCGCTATTGGCCTTTCGCCGGTTTCAGGGGCAGCCCCACATCCTGGCGGATTTGGCGCGCGATCTCGACGAGCCGCGCGGACGCCTCGTGGTTCAGCTCCGGACGCTCGCGCACCATGGCGGCGATATGCTCCAACTCCTTGACGATGTCTTCGTAGTAGCTGCTCGGCATCGAGGGCGTCGTGCGGCGCTGCATTGTGCGTGGTCCCTGTTCACCCCGGCGGCAATGCCGGGCATCCTACCTCAGGACGCATATGGTTTAGTCTCTCCATCCCGGACCCACGGCGAATTGACCGGGATCAAGCGCATTGCCGGGCAGCTTGACACGCTGCCCCGGCTTCATGCACATGCGCCCCACTTTTTCGTGAGGATCATATGGCGCGGGCGCTCGTCTTTCCGGGACAAGGCAGTCAATCGCCGGGCATGGGGCGCGAGCTTGCGGAGGCCTTCGCCGCGGCACGCGAGGTGTTTCAAGAAGTGGACGACGCGCTCGAGCAGAAGCTTTCGAAGCTGATGTTCGAGGGCCCTGCTCGAGACGCTCACGCTGACCGAGAACGCGCAGCCCGCACTGCTCGCCGTGAGCCTCGCCGTCATGAGGACGCTCGAGCAAGAGGCGGGTTTCGATCTCGCGCGCCATGCGGCCTATGTCGCGGGCCATTCCCTGGGCGAGTATTCAGCGCTCGCGGCGGCGGGCGCCTTCTCGCATGCCGACGCGGCAAGGCTCGTCAGGCGGCGAGGGATTGCCATGCAGCGCGCCGTTCCCGTGGGCGAGGGCGCCATGGCCGCGCTCCTCGGCTGCGAGCTCGCCGATGCGCGTGCGATCGCCGACGAGGCCGCGCAACGCGCGGTCTGCGTTCCGGCCAACGATAACGGTGCCGCGCAAGTCGTCCTGAGCGGAGACAAGGCGGCGGTCGAGCGCGCGGTGGCGCTCGCGCTGGCACGCGGCGTCAAGCGCGCGGTCATGCTGCCCGTGAGCGCACCGTTCCATTCGCCGCTCATGGCGCCCGCGGCGCGCGAGATGGAGGACGCGCTCGCGGAAGTGAGCATCGCGCCGCCGCGCGTGCCGCTCATCGCCAATGTCACGGCCGAGCCCGTGAGCGATCCCGAGACGATCAGGCGGCTGCTGGTCGAGCAGGTGACGGGCCTTGTGCGCTGGCGCGAGACGATCGAAAGTCTCCGCGCGCTCGGGGTTGACACCGTGGTCGAGATCGGTGCCGGCAAGGTGCTGACGGGCCTTACGAAACGCATCGATCGCGAGCTTCTGGCCTTGAGCGTGGGGACACCCGCCGAGCTCGAGGCCTTGGCCAAGACGCTATAAGGATAAGCATGACGGAACTTTTCGATCTCGACCGAGAAGACGGCGCTCGTCACGGGCGCCTCGGGCGGCATCGGCGGGGCGATTGCGCGCACGCTCCATGCTCAGGGTGCAGCGCTGGCGCTCTCCGGCACGCGCCGCGAGGCGCTTGACGCGCTTGCCGGCGAGCTCGGTACACGCGTCCATGTGCTGGCGTGCGATCTCGGCGATCCGGCGGCGGTGGAAACGCTCGTGCCGCGCGCTGAAGAAGTCTTGGGCAAGCTCGACGTCCTCGTTCACAATGCAGGCATTACCCGTGACAACCTCATCCTGCGTATGAAGGACGAGGAGTGGGAGCGCGTGCTCGCTGTCAATCTCGGCGCGGGCTTCCGGCTCGCGCGGGCTGCCATCAGAGGCATGATGCGCCGCCGCGCCGGGCGCATCATTTTCATCACCTCGGTGGTGGGCGTCACCGGCAATCCCGGACAGGCGAATTACGCAGCCTCCAAGGCCGGGCTCATGGGCATGGCGAAGTCGCTCGCCCAGGAGATCGCAAGCCGCAACGTGACCGTGAACTGCGTGGCGCCGGGCTTCATCGCAACCGCCATGACCGAAGCCCTGGACGAGAAGACGCGCGCGCGCATTCTCGGCATGATCCCCTTGGGACGCATGGGCGCCGGCGCGGACGTCGCCGCCGCGGTCGCCTACCTTGCGAGCGATGCGGCCGCCTACGTCACCGGCGCGACCTTGCATGTCAACGGTGGAATGGCCATGGTGTGAGGGCAACCGGAGTCGCAAATCACCCATGTATATCAAGGGTTTTCGCGGAGAGCCGACGCTGCTTGTGCGGGCGGCGTGTTATGGCGAAGCTAGGCAAAGTGTGGTACCAACCGGCGGCTCCCCGGAGACGGATGGTGGGAAGAAGGGGAGCGGCGCGCCGCGTGACGGCCGCGGGCCACCGGCCACGATGACCCGATTAGAGGGCAGGGACATGAGCGATATTCCAGCACGTGTAAAGAAGATCGTGGTCGAACACCTCGGCGTGGAAGAAGAGAAGGTGACCGACAATGCGAGCTTCATCGACGACCTCGGCGCCGACAGCCTGGACACGGTCGAGCTCGTAATGGCGTTCGAGGAGGAGTTCGGTTGCGAGATTCCGGATGACGCGGCCGAGACCATCCTCACGGTCGGCGATGCCATCAAGTTCATCCAAACTCACGCGCGCTGAACCTTGCTTGGAGCACACGGCTGCTTGCGCCGTGCGGCGTTCGCCATCAGTGCCCGCGGGTTTCCCAATAAGCGAAAGCGGGCGCGATAACCCAACATGAGACGTGTCGTTGTTACGGGATTGGGTCTCATCACGCCCCTGGGTTGCGGCGTCGATGTCAATTGGCGAAATCTGCTTGCGGGAGTGTCGGGCGCGCGCCGCATCGAGCGCTTCGAAGTCGGCGACTTGCCGTGCAAGATCGCCTGCGAGGTTCCGCGCGGCAACGGCGCGGACGGCAGCTTCCGGGTCGAGGATTGGATGGAGCCCAAGGAAGCGCGTCGCGTCGACGACTTCATCATCTATGCCATGGCCGCCGCCACGATGGCGCTCAAGGATTCCGGCTTTCGGCCCAAGAACACGGCGGACGCCGAGCGCGCGGGCGTCATCATCGGCTCGGGCATCGGCGGGCTTCCCGGCATCGCCGAAGCGGCCGTCGTTCTGCATGAGCGCGGCCCGCGCAAGATCAGCCCCTTCTTCATCCCGGGCGCCCTCATCAATCTCGCCGCGGGTCACGTCTCGATCCGCTACGGCTTGAAGGGACCGAACCATGCGGTCGTGACTGCTTGCGCCACGGGCACGCACGCCATCGGCGACGCGTCGCGGCTCATCATGTTCGGCGATGCCGATCTCATGGTGGCGGGCGGCTCGGAGGCCGCGGTGAGCAGGCTCGGCATCGCGGGCTTCGCCGCCTGCCGCGCGCTCTCGACCGGCTTCAACGAAACACCCGAGCGCGCCTCGCGCCCGTTCGACAAGGATCGCGACGGCTTCGTCATGGGCGAGGGCGCGGGCGTCGTGGTGCTGGAGGAGCTCGGACATGCGCTCGAGCGCGGCGCGCCCATTCACGCCGAGGTGGTCGGCTATGGGCTGTCGGGCGATGCCTATCACATCACGCAGCCCGCCGAAGACGGCGACGGCGGCTTCCGCGCCATGCGCGCGGCGCTCACCAACGCGAAGCGCGCGCCGGCCGATATCGATTACATCAACGCCCACGGCACATCGACGCCGCTGGGCGACGAGATCGAGGTCAGGGCTGTCGAGCGTCTGTTCGGCAACGCGGCCTCGCGGCTTGCCATGTCCTCGACCAAGTCTTCCATCGGCCATCTTCTGGGCGCCGCGGGCGCGGTGGAGGCGATCTATTCGACGCTGGCCATCCGCCACAATACCGCCCCACCGACGATCAATCTTGACGCGCCGTCGATGGAGACGGCCGTCGATCTCGTGCCGCACAAGCCGAGAGAGCGGCGCATCGACACCGTGATGTCGAACTCTTTCGGCTTCGGCGGCACCAATGCGAGCCTCATCTTGGCGCGCTACGTGGAGTGACCGGTGACGAGCGGGCGCGTTTCCCGCTGGGCGGCACGGCTTATCGGGAGCCTTCTCGCGCTCGCGCTGATGTTGGCGGCCGTGGGCGCGCTCGGACTTTATTTCCTCGACCGGCGCCTGTCGGAGCCGGGGCCCATGCCGGCCACGGGCGCCCAAGAGACCGTCGTTCTCTTGGAGCGCGGTCAAGGCCTCTCGGCCATTTCCGCCAAGCTCGAGCGCGCCGGCGTGATCCGCAGCGCCTTTCTCTTCAAGCTCGGCGTGCTCAAGGAAGGCGCCGAGCGCGACCTCAAGGCGGGCGAATACGCCATCCCGGCGGCGGCGAGCATGAACGCAATCATTCAGCTGCTGCGCGAGGGCCGCGTCGTCCTGCACAGGCTCACCATTCCCGAAGGCCTCACCACGGCGCAGGCGCTGCGCCTGGTGGCAGCGGACCCCGTGCTCGGGGGCGAGGTGGGCGAGCCGCCCGGCGAGGGCACCCTCTTGCCCGACACTTATCTCTTCTCCCGCGGCGAAACGCGGGGCGCGCTCATCCAGCGCATGACGGAGGGCCGTGCGGCCTTTCTCGAGCGGGCCTGGGCGAGCCGCGCCCAGGGCCTGCCGTTCGACAGCCCGGAGGAGGCGGTGATCCTTGCCTCCATCGTCGAGAAGGAGACCGGCATCGCGTCCGAACGGCCGCGGGTCGCCGCCGTGTTCATCAACCGGCTCAAGCGCGGCATGCGGCTTCAGTCCGATCCCACCATCATCTACGGGCTGACGGCGGGCGAGCCCTTGAACCACGGGCTGCGCGTGAGCGAGATCGCGCGCGTCACGCCCTACAACACCTATCAAATCGACGGCCTGCCGCCGACGCCCATCTGCAATCCGGGCCGCGAGGCGATCGCGGCCGTGCTCAATCCGCCCGACACGAAGGATCTCTTCTTCGTCGCCGACGGCACGGGCGGTCACGCCTTCGCCGCCACCGAAGCCGAGCACAGGAAGAACATCGCCAAATGGCGTGCCATCGAGAAGAGCCGCGCGCAGAACGGCAATTAGCGGACTATCACCATCACGGAAGACGGCGCATGAGCGCATTGCGCAATCCGCATCCGGGCAAGATTCTCAAAGAGGAATTCTTGAACGAGATCGGCATGAGCCAAAACCAGTTGGCCCACGCCATCGGCGTTCCTCCGAACCGAATTCACGCGATCGTCAAAGGAACACGTGACGTCACGGCGGACACCGATCTGCGTCTGTGCAAGTTCTTCGGGCTTTCCGAGGGCTATTTCCTGCGCCTGCAAAACGCCTATGACACGCTGGAGGCCAAGCGCCGCCTACGGCCGAGGTGGCGAAGATCAAACCCTATGCGGCCGGCGCGCCGCGTTGAGTGGGGCGGGCGGCACGTCTGCCCGGCGCTTGGACGGCGCAGCGCCGCCCGCTAAGGTGAGCCATGGCGCTGTCGAGCATGACCGGATTCGCCCGCACCGAGGGCGAGCACGGCACCACACGCTGGGTGTGCGAGGTGCGCAGCCTGAATGGCCGGGGCCTCGATCTGCGTTGCCGCTTGGCACCCGGCCTCGAGGGCTTGGAGCCCGCCATTCGCACCTTGGCGGCCGAGCGCTTCAGCCGCGGCAGCATTCAAGTCACTCTCAATCTTGCAAGCCGCGCGGGGCCGGTCCAAATGCGCCTCAATCGCGAGGCGCTCGATCAGGTGTTGCGCCTTTTGCGCGAATTCGAGGGCGAGCCCGGCGTGGCGCCCGCGCGGCTCGACGGGCTTCTCATGCTCAAGGGCGTGCTCGAGGTCGCGGAGACGCAAGAGAGCGAGCCCGAGCGCGCGGCGCGCGAGGCCGCGCTTCTCACCGGCGTCGCCGAGGCGTTCGATCGGCTCAAGACCGCACGCCGTGGCGAAGGCCGCAAGCTCTCCGACATCTTGAGCGCGCAGCTCGCGCGCATCGCTGAGATAGTCGAGAAGGCGCGCCGCTCCGCCGCCGCGGCGCCCGAGGCGATCAAGGCACGGCTCAAGGAGCAGCTCGCCCTTCTTCTCGACGCGCAGCCCAAGCTCGACCCCGAGCGCCTCGCGCAGGAGGCAGCGCTCCTCGCCGCCAAAGCCGACATCATGGAAGAGCTCGACCGGCTCGACGCCCATGTCGCCCAAGCGCGCGCGCTGCTCAAGGCAGACGAGCCCGTGGGCCGCAAGCTCGAGTTCCTCACCCAGGAGTTCATGCGCGAGGCGAACACGCTGTGCTCGAAATCCCAGGCGATCGAGCTCACGCGCCTGGGGCTCGACCTGAAAGCAACGATCGACCAGCTCCGCGAGCAAATTCAGAATGTCGAGTGAGCTCAACCCGATGATCGCGCGGCGGGGCATGATGATCGTGCTCTCCTCGCCCTCGGGCGCCGGCAAGACGACGCTCGCGCGGCGTCTCCTCGAAGCGGACGAGACGATCGAGATGTCGATCTCGGTGACGACGCGTCCGCGCCGCTCGAGCGAGATCGAGGGGCGGGACTACACTTTCGTCACCGAGGAGGAATACCGGCGCATGGTCAGGCGCGGCGAGCTTCTCGAGCATGCGCAGGTCTTCGACAATTGGTACGGCACGCCGAAGAAGCCGGTCGAGGACGCGCTCGCCAAAGGCCGTGACGTTCTCTTCGACATCGACTGGCAGGGCGCCAAGCAGCTTCACAAGAGCGCGAAGGACGATCTCGTGCGCATCTTCGTTCTGCCGCCCTCGCTGGAGGAGCTCGAGAAGCGCCTGATGCGTCGCGCCGAAGATTCGGCGAAGGTGGTCGCGGAGCGCATGGCCAAGGCCGTGGGCGAGATGAGCCACTGGCAGGAATACGACTACATCATCGTCAACGACGACATCGAGAATTCCTATCGCGGCCTGTTATCGATCATCGACGCCGAACGCCTCAAGCGCACGCGGCAAACGGGCCTCGCCAATTTCGTCCGTAGTCTGATGGAACGGCGCTGAGCGTGCGCGGCGTGTCCCGGCACTACATTGCAGCAAGCCGGTCGAGCGCGCCTTGGAGAATGTAGGCGGCGGCGAGCTTGTCGACGAGCTTGGCCCGGCGCTTCCGGCTCGCGTCGGCTTCGAGAAGCGCGCGCGTGACGGCGGCCGTCGACAGCCGCTCGTCCCACAGCACGATCGGAATATCGGTGAGCGCGGCAAGATTGCGGGCGAAGGCGCGCGTGGCCTGAGCGCGCGGGCCAACGCTTCCGTCCATGTTGAGGGGAAGCCCGAGCACGAAGCCGCCCACGTTGTTCTCGGCGGCGAGCGCGAGAAGCGTCTCCGCATCGCGCGAAAACTTCGTCCGCCGGATCGTCTTGAGCGGTGAGGCGACCGTGCGCGAGATGTCGGAGATCGCGACGCCGATGGTCTTCGTCCCGAGATCGAGGCCGAGAAGGGGCGCATGCGGCGGGAGCCGCGCTTTAAGGCTTTCCAAGTCAACGGTCGCTTGAACCGGCGTCATGGGCTTGATACTCGATAGAAGCGCGGATTTGTCGAGGAGAATCGCATGGCGGTGGACAAGGCGACGGTCAAGCACGTCGCGCGGCTTGCGCGTATCGGCGTGAGCGAGGAGGAGCTCGAGACCTTGGCGGCCGAGCTCAACTCTATTCTCGCCTTTGTCGAGGAGCTGAACGCGCTCGACACCGAGAACGTCGTCCCCATGACGAGCGTGGTCGAGGCGTCCCTCAAGCGCCGGGACGACACGGTGACCGATGGCTACTACGCGGAGGCCATCGTGAAGAACGCGCCCGAGAAAATCGATTCCTTCTTCGCCGTGCCGAAGGTCGTGGAGTAGGCATGGCCGCGGCCGCGCTCACCGAGCTATCCATCGCCGAGGCGCGCGCAGGGCTCTTGAAGCGTGCGTTCAGCGCAGAAGAGCTTGCCCACGCGCATCTCGACGCCATGACAAAGGCGCGCGCGCTCAACGCCTTCATCACCGAGACGCCCGAGAAGGCGCTCGCCATGGCGCGCGAGAGCGACAAGAAGCTCAAAGCGGGCGCGGCGCAGCCGCTCGAAGGCATTCCGCTCGGCATCAAGGATCTGTTCTGCACGAAGGATGTGCTCACAACCGCGGCAAGCCACATCCTCGACGGCTTCGTGCCGCCTTACGAGTCCACCGTCACCGCCAATCTGTGGCGCGACGGCGCGGTCATGCTGGGCAAGCTCAATCTCGACGAGTTCGCCATGGGCTCGTCCAACGAGACGAGCTTCTTCGGCCCCGTGGTGAGCCCGTGGCGCCGCAAGGGCAAGGACACAAAGCTCGTGCCCGGCGGCTCGTCCGGCGGCTCGGCGGCCGCGGTTGCAGCAAGGTTGTGTCTCGGCGCCACCGGCACCGACACCGGCGGCTCCATTCGCCAGCCCGCGGCCTTCGCCGGCATCACGGGCATCAAGCCCACCTACGGCCGCTGCTCGCGCTGGGGCATCGTCGCCTTCGCTTCCTCGCTCGATCAGGCGGGGCCCATGGCGAAGAGCGTGCGCGATTGCGCGATCCTGCTCCGCTCCATGGCGGGCCACGACCCGAAGGATTCCACCTCCATCGACCGTCCCGTACCGGATTACGAACAAGCGCTGCAAGGCGGCGTCAAGGGCATGAAAATCGGCGTGCCCAAGGAATATCGCATCGACGGCATGAGCGCCGAGATCGTGGCGCTGTGGGAAAAAGGCATGGCGTGGCTGAAAGACGCAGGGTGCTGTGCTCGTCGATGTGAGCCTGCCCCACACCAAGCACGCGCTGCCCGCCTATTACATCGTGGCGCCGGCGGAAGCCTCCTCCAATCTCGCGCGCTATGACGGCGTGCGCTTCGGCTTGCGCGTGCCGGGCAAGGACATGATCGAGCTTTACGAGAACACGCGGCGCGCGGGCTTCGGCAGAGAGGTGCGCCGCCGCATCCTCATCGGCACCTACGTGCTCTCGGCGGGCTATTACGACGCCTATTATCTCAAGGCGCAGAAGGTGCGGACGCTCATCGCGCGCGACTTCGCCAACGCCTTCGAGAAAGTGGATGCGCTCTTGACGCCGGCGACGCCCACGCCTGCCTTCGCGCTCGGCGCGAAAACCGTGGACCCCGTGGAGATGTATCTCAACGACGTCTTCACGGTGACGGTCAATCTGGCGGGCCTTCCCGGCATCGTCGTGCCGGCGGGCCTCTCCGCCGACGGCTTGCCGCTCGGACTGCAACTCATCGGCCGTGCCTTCGACGAGGAGCGGCTCTTCCGCATTGCACAATCGCTCGAGGATGCGGCGGGCTTCACGGCGAAACCCGAAGCCTGGTGGAGGGCTTGAGCATGGCCGAGACCGCGACCGTGCAACTCATTCCGGGCGCCACGGGCGACTTCGAGCTTGTCATTGGCTTGGAGGTCCATGCCCAGGTCTTGAGCAAGGCCAAGCTCTTTTCCGGCGCCTCCACCGAATTCGGCGGCGAGCCCAACGCCCATGTGAGCTTCGTCGATGCGGCCTTTCCCGGCATGCTGCCGGTGATCAACGGGTTCTGCCTCGAGCAGGCGGTGCGCACCGGGCTTGGACTTAAGGCGCACATCAACCTCCACTCGGTGTTCGACCGGAAGAATTACTTCTATCCCGATCTGCCGGCGGGCTATCAGAATCTCGCAGTACAAGAGCCCGATCGTGGGCGAGGGTGTGGTCGTGCTCGATCTGCCGGGCGGCGCTACGCGCCGCGTGGGCATCGAGCGGCTGCATCTCGAGCAGGATGCGGGCAAGAGCATGCACGACCAGCACCCGCAATACTCTCTCGTCGACCTCAATCGCGCGGGCGTGGCGCTCATGGAGATCGTGTCGAAGCCCGACATGCGCTCCTCGGAGGAGGCCGCAGCCTTCCTGCGCAAGCTCCGGACGATCTTGCGCTATCTCGGCACCTGCGACGGCAACATGGACGAGGGCTCCATGCGCGCCGACGTCAACGTTTCGGTAAGACGTCCCGGCGAGCCGCTCGGCACCCGCTGCGAGATCAAGAACGTCAACTCCATGCGCTTCATCGCCCAGGCGATCGAGTTCGAGGCGCGCCGGCAAATCGCCGTCGTCGAGGACGGCGGCAAGGTGCGGCAGGAGACCCGCCTGTTCGACGCGCGCTTGGGCGAGACGCGCACCATGCGCACCAAGGAGGAGGCGCACGACTACCGCTATTTCCCCGATCCCGACCTTCTGCCGCTCGTCCTCGACCAAGCTTGGGTGGACGCCATCAATGCCTCGCTGCCCGAGCTTCCCGACGACAAGAAGGCGCGCTTCATGAAGGACTACGGTCTTTCCGCCTATGACGCGGACGTGCTCGTCGCCGAGCGCGAAACGGCGGCTTATTTCGAAGCCGTTGCGCGCGGCCGCGACGCCAAGCTTGCGGCGAATTGGGTGACCGGCGATCTCTTCGCCGCGCTCAACAAATCGGGCAAGACCATCACAGAATCCCCTGTAAAAGCCGAGGCTTTGGGCAAGCTCCTCGATCTCATGAAGGACGACACCGTGTCCGGACGCATCGCAAAGGATGTGTTCGCGCTCATGCTCGAGACGGGTAAGGATCCGTCGGACATCGTCGCCGAGCGCGGACTGCGCCAAGTGACCGACACGGGCGCCATCGAGCGTGCGGTGGACGCGGTGCTCGCCGCCAATCCGGACAAGATCGCCGAATATCGGCAGAAGCCGAAACTCATTTCTTGGTTCGTCGGTCAGGTGATGAAGGAGACCGGCGGCAAGGCAAATCCGGCGGTCGTGAACGAGACTCTGAAGAAGAAGCTCGGCGCCTGAGTGACGTGCGCGGCGCCCGCTGATTCGCGAAAATCTGCACAGTTTGGCTTTGCACGCACGTCCCGTCGCGCACGTGCGCAAGACGCGCGCCGCGCATAGACGGAATTTCTTAATACCTTGTGTGTATTGGCTTTGATGTGCGCGCGTACATCTTCGCGTAAGTGATTTGGACGCGCGCGCTGTACGCGCGAGTTGCCGAAGTTGTGCGACGCGTACATAGTACGCGCGGGTAATTCGTTTTCACCCACGTTTGCGACCTAGAGAAGGGAGCTCAACACATGCCAATGACTGCACGTAGAAAGAAGTCACGGCGTAAAGCGGGGCGTCGCAAAACCGCTCGCCGCAAGGTCGGCGCGCGGAAGACGTCGCGCCGCAAAGCCGCTCGCAAGGGCGGACGGCGCAAGACGCGCCGCAAGGCAGCAGGCGGCCGCAAGGCGGCCCGCAAGACGGCCCGCAAGACGACGCGTAAGACGACGCGCAAGACGACGCGGCGTCGTCGTCGGCGTAAAGCAGCAAAGCCTGCGGCGGAACCAACGACGATGATGGCCCGCCGCGGTGGCGGCGGCCGCAAGGTTCGCTCACTCCGGCGTCGCCGTCGCGCGAAGCGCCGCTAATAAGAAAAGACGCGTCGCGTGCATCATCTGATGGTGTGACAGGCGCGGAATTCAGGTCTATCGCAAGGGCCGCCGCCAAGACATAAGACGGGACGTCAAGGGGGATCACTAAGAGTCAGGCGGCGGCCCGCGCGGGCCGGCAGGCGGCCCAGCGGCCCAGCAGGCCGGCGGAGAAGACAATCTCGGACGACCCATCGATGCGGCGCCGGCTTCAGGCCGGGCGTCCCCTTCTCCATTGGACCAAGAAGCCGCGCGTTTGAGGCGCGCGCTTAACCGTTCTTTAGGCCAACCCCGCAAGCATTGGCGTTCGTCGCGGACATCTCGCGCGAGCGCGAGGAAATGTCTTGGGCGTTTGTTGCGTGTCGCGGGCTCAGGGGAGACGCTCGTCATGAGTAGGTTGAGTGAGGCGCTGGGTATCGAGGGCTGGCTCGACGCCGCCGCACAGGGGCAGGTCGAGGCGCTTTATAATCTGGGACTTGTCTATTCCACGGGCCAGGGCGTGCCGGTGGATTACGTCATGGCCCACAAATGGTTCAATCTTGCGGCCATGAAGGGCAACAACCAGGCGCGCGAATGCCGAACCGAGCTCGCGCTCGACATGAGCCCGGCCGAGATCGCCGAAGCCCAGCGCCAAGCGCGCGAGTGGCTGCTGCAGCATTAGCCAGGGCTCGAGGGCTTAGGCCGCCGGCCGCCGGGCGTCTTGAAACCGCGGTAGCTTCGGTCTATCCCGAAACCGACGGAGACGTGGCCGAGTGGCTGAAGGCGGCGGTTTGCTAAACCGTTATACGGCCTAAAACCGTATCGAGGGTTCGAATCCCTCCGTCTCCGCCACCCGCCTTCGCTGAAGCTTCGGCGGGTTGGCTCCGAACGTAGAGGCGGGTGTCCGCCGACCTGCCTTCGCCGAAGCGAAGCTTCGGCTTCGCGCAGGCAGGAGCCTTGGCGAAGGCGGACGGAGAATGGTTCGCTGGAGACTGCCTGCTCCGCCACCCTACGCCTTCGGCTTCGGGTGGCAGGCCATCCTGCTTCGCGTCGAGGCGGTTCGTAAGATTGGCGTACCCCAACCCGAACGACGCGGGATGGCCTTCGAGCTTCAGCGAACGAGGGCCGGAGCACCGCGCGGCGGGCACTTCATCCGAAGTCTTGCACAGGCGAAAAAAGGTTAGGTCGGCTCGACGACGGATCGTGCATCCCGCTGAGGGCGGAGCGGCGCAACCATGTCCGGCCCCACGATTTTGTCGAGGCAGGCTCTCCCCGTTACCACTTAATCGCCTGGAGATTGCCCAAAGGCGTCGGACTATCCGCCTAGATCCGTCCGAGCAGCAGCAACACGAGGACGATGATCAGCACGAGTCCCAATCCGCCGGTCGGGTAATATCCCCAACTTCGGCTATGCGGCCATGTCGGCAAAGCGCCGACCAACATGAGCAGCAATATGATGATCAGGATGGTTCCCAAACTCATCGCTGTCTCCCAATAAGATTGCGCCGAAGCAACGCATCACTTTCGGCTTCCGAACGTGGCGAGCAAGCCACCCCCGACCGCGGCAGCAATTCCGACGGCGAAGTACCACATCGTCTCGTCACTGTAGCGACCGGTCATTGTGTTGGAAAGTTTTTCCAATGGCGCATTCGTGGAGTGGTACGCAAAACCCAAGAGAGCCACTCCGATCGCGAAAACGACGATACCGATAATCCGGTTCATTTTCACGAGAGATGTCCTGCGCGCTGTTAACGGACGATAAGGTCGTTCTTGACGTCCTTGACGCCGGATACGTTGCGCGCAACCTCGCCGGCTCTGGCCTTGACCTCCGCCGAGTCGACGAAACCGCTCAATTGAACGACATTCTGCATGGTCTCGACACCAATCTGCTTCAGCCCTAATTCATCAAGGAGCTTGGCCCTCACCTTGGTCGTGATCGTCGCATCGTCGACGTATTCGCCTGCCGTCTCCCGCCCGGATATCGCTGCGCAACCGGCGAGCGAAGTGGCCAGCACGAATGCCACGAGAAAGCTTCTCAATAGATTTGAATTTCGCATCTTACATCTCTTCCATGTCTTTGTTGATGACCCGGTCGCCTTAGCGCGTAAGCCGCAGCTTTACCCTCGGCCGCACCGGAACGTGACGGTCTTGGTCCTGCTCGAATTGGTAGCAAGGATCGGCGCTTTGATCAATTGGCGGCCATTGGCGGCCATCGATCAGGCCCTTATTCCGGCGACGCGTTTCAGACTTGTGAAATCCCGATCGAGGCCGCAACGAAGCGGCCTCGATCTCGTCACATGGGCTCGTGTCAGACCTGACGGCCCTTCAGCAGGGCGTCGACGTCGCGCTGAGCGTGCGCCCTCTCAATGCTGTACTTGGCCATGACCTGGGTGACGAGGTCGTCCTTGCCCTTGAGCGCGGACAGCTCGAGCTCGGAGAACTTGCTCCATTTCGCCCCGATTTCCTTGAGCACGATCTGCTTGCTCTCGGTGGCGATCTCGGGCTTTGCGGCAGGCGCAGTCGAAGCTGCGTTGGGCTGTACGTTTGCCATTGTTGTCATTGAAGTATCTCCTAAATAAAGATGAAAAATCACTTGGATGCTAAACATTCAGGTTATTCGCTATATTTAATGTAAAACACAGGAAATACAAGTGCGGTCTTCATGAATATTTTCAGAACCACGCCAGGCATTCGGTCTATTCTGAACGTGAGCGGAGACGTGGCCGAAGTGGCTGAAGGCGGCGGTTTGCTAAGCCGTTATACGGGCCAAAACCGTATCGGGGCTTCGAATCCCTCCGTCTCCGCCACCCTACGCCTTCGGCTTCGGGTGGCAGGCCGGGCTTCACGCCTTCGGCTTCGTAACGCCCATAATGGCCGGCATTGAGGCACTTTCATTTGTTGCGCCGCCAAGCATTGTGCCCCCAAACCTCGTTCGCCCACGACTGTCGTTAACGCAGTTTTCCCGCGCGTTCGGCCGTTGGCGCTGCCTCTTCTGCTTACTTAAGAAGTTGTCTCGGTCTGGTGCGGCACTTGCATCTTGGGCCACGCTTGCGCTGGCTGCCCGAGCTTTTGTTGAATATTGCAGAGGGGATGGGAGACGTGGTTCACAGCCCAATGCGCGAGAACGCCGAACCCCGCCCGGCGACGGTGAGGACTTTCATCGAAAGCCATGCCGCCACGCGTCCCGCATCGTCTGCGATCGTATTTTCCGATCGCCCGCCTCTGACCTATGGCGCACTTGCCTCACAGGTGGCTGCGTTAGGCGCCGCACTGCGCGGCGCCGGCATTCAGCGCTCGGGCCGCGTCGCAATCATGATGCCGGACGGCCCCGAGCTCGCCCTCGCGATTGCCGCCGCGGCCTGTCATGCCGCGGCCGTTCCGCTCAATCCCAGCCTCACAACGGCAGAACTCGATAGCTTATTCTGCACGTTCCGCATCGATGCCCTCGTCATCCCGAACCGGTTCGACGCGGCCGCGCGCGGCATTGCAACGCGTCACGGTGTTCGCGTGCTCGAAGCCGCAGTGAACAAGTCCGGCTTTCTCGATCTAGCGTCGGGCACAACGAGCGGGGTTAAACCCGAAGCGGCCGACGATGTCCATGACGATCCCGACTTTCTCGCGCTCGTCCTGCGCACCTCCGGCACGACAGCACGCCCCAAGCTCGTGCCGGTGAGCCATCGCAACCTCGTGTCGATGGCGATGCGGCAGCAGCATTGGTTCCAGCTCACGCCGCAGGATCGGGCGCTTTGCGCGGTGCCGCTCTATTATGCGCATGGCGTCAAATCCCTTCTGTTCACGCCTCTCATCCTGGGCGGAAGCACGGCTTGCCCGGAACGATCCACGGGACTTCAAATCCTCGAGTGGCTGGCCGATCTGGAGCCCACTTGGTACTCGGCCGGCCCGACATTTCACCGCGCGATACTGGAGCGCGTGCAAGCGCGGGGCGGAGCGGTGCCGCGTCATTGCCTACGCTTCATACAGAACGGTGGAGCCCCCATGACGGCCGCGGTGCGCGAGGGGCTTGAAAGCGCCTTCGGCGTGCCGGTGTTGGAGGCTTACGGTTTGAGCGAGGCGGGCGTCATGGCCGCAAATTCGGTCGCGCCTGAAGGCCGGAAGCTCGGAACGGTCGGCAAACCCTGGCCGGGCGCGCTTGCCGTGCGCGCTGACGACGGCACACTGGCGCCGCCTGGCATCGCGGGCGAGATTGTCGTCCGTGGCCCGGGGCTGATGCCGGGATATCTCGAAAATGCGGACATGAATGAGACCGCTTTCGTCGGCGGCTGGTTCCGGACTGGCGATCTCGGTGTGATCGACGCGGATGGTTTTCTTACGCTCGCGGGGCGGCTCAAAGAGCTCATCAATCGCGGCGGCGAAAAGATCGCGCCGACAGAGATCGATCAGGCGCTGCTGCGTCATTCAGCGGTGGCGGAGGCCGCGGCCTTCACCGTGCCGCATCCACGCCTCGGGGAGGACGTCTCGGCTGCCGTTGTGCTCTGCGCTGGCGCGCATGCGACGTCGGACGAGCTCCGCCGGCATCTCGGGACGGTGCTAGCCCCGTTCAAAGTCCCAAGGCGAATCCATATTGTCGATGCATTGCCGAAAGACGAAGGTGGCAAAGTTCGGCGCGCCGAGCTTGCCCACATGTTGCTCGACGCGGCGGGCGACACGCGGGTTCTGCGGCCGCGCTACATGCTCGAGCATCAGATCGCGGAAATATGGGCACGCCTGCTCGAGCGTCCGAGCGTCGGCCTCACGGAGGATTTTTTCGAGCTGGGTGGCGACTCGCTTCTCGCCACGGAGATGCTGCTCGAAATCGAGCGTCTGACAGGGCAGCGGCTCGACGACGACATATTGTTCGACGCGGCTACCATCTGGCAATTGGCCCACCACATCGCTTCCAACGAGGCGGCGGCGCGCACGCGTCATCTGATCCCACTTCAGCCAAAAGGCGACCGTCCGCCCCTTTTCTTCCTCGACGGGAATTTCGCCGGCGGCTATTACACCCGTCGCCTGTCTGCATTATTGGGCTATGACCAGCCGCTTTGGGACGTGCGGCCACTTAAGGCCGAGAACGGCGCGGTTCCCTCCATTGAAGAAATGGCCCGCGCCTATCTCGCGCTCATCAAGGAGGCCGGCTTCAAAGGCCCGATCGCTCTCGGCGGTCATTGCAACGGCGGTCTGATTGCGCTCGAGCTCGCCCGTCAAGCAGAGGCCGCGGGCCTGCCCGTCAGTGTCGTGATCATGATCGATCCGATTTCGCTCAATGCGCGCCGGCCGTTCTGGCTCCTCGCCTGGTTGGCCGGAAGCGTTCTTCGGCTTTTCGATCGCGAGCCGGCGCGCCGTCAAAGGCGGCTTGGCGCCTTCATGGCGCGGGTGTGGAACAACGCGCGCCGCAGCGGTCAACGCCTCAACGCAATCTTCAGAGGATCCGGCGGGCTCGCCTCTCTGTCTCTTGATGCGGAAAAAAATGGCTCGCTCTATGAGGAGCTCGAGCGCCGCTATCAGGCCCAGGCCAATGCATATTTTCGTGCCATGGCTGCGCATTTGCCGCGGGCAACGCGCGCGCGCCTGGTGTGTCTTACCGCCCACGCAAACCGCCGGAGCTGGGACTTTGCCGGCCGTGCCTGGAAAGGGTTCGGGTCGTCGCTCGAAGTGTTTGTCGTTCCGGGCGACCATGCGACCTGCGTCACGACCCACATCGAGGCTCTGGCCGAACGCATGCGGGCCGCTCTCTGGTCATCACAGGCTCAGGCCGGGCAGGGCGATCTTGCTACGCTCTCCTACAGGAAGCCGCGCAGCGAACAGTCTCTCTAACGGGCTTCGGGCGACAGGCATGGCCTCGATCGGATTAGAGGCGTGGACAAGAGCTTCGGAGGAAGAGCGATGGCGAGGCAAGGTCTGTTCAAGATGTGCGTGGCGGGTGGCTTTATCTAATGCTCAGTGCTGCGGGCACGAGTTGGGCCGCTGACGGCAATGGGAATTGAGCGCTTTACGACCAAGCCCTGAAAGACGCGAAGTACGTCGATCTCACCCACGCGATGGAGCCCGCCAGTCCCGTCTTGCACGGTTTCTACCGTGACAAGCCTCGAAGGTGCGATTAGGAGAAAACTATGAGCCGCCTTCGCGTGCACCCGGAAAGCCACCTCGTTTCGCGCATAGGGTGGTTGAGAGCGGCGGTGTTGGGAGCCAACGACGGCATCGTTTCGACCGCGAGCTTGATTGTCGGTGTCGCTGCCGCGGCGGCGCCGCCGGGCGGCGTTTTGATTGCGGGTGTCGCGGGCCTTGTGGCCGGCGCGATGTCGATGGCTGCCGGCGAGTATGTGTCGGTCAGCTCGCAGTCCGATACCGAACAGGCGGATCTGGCACGCGAACGAAAGGAACTGAGCGCGGACATCGGCTACGAGCGTAAGGAGCTCGCCGACATCTACGTGAAGCGCGGCGTCGATCCGGAGCTTGCCCGTCAAGTTGCGGAGCAGCTGATGGCAAAGGACGCCTTGGCAGCCCATGCGCGTGACGAGCTGGGGATATCGCAAATCACCACGGCGCGCCCGGTACAGGCGGCCCTGACATCGGCGGCGACGTTCTCCGTTGGCGCGGCGATGCCGCTGCTGATGGTTGTCGTGTCACCGACGACCATGCTTGTCCCGATTGTTTCGGCCGCATCTTTGGGCTTCCTGGCCCTTCTGGGGGCGATCGGGGCAAGAGCGGGTGGTGCGAATGTTCTCAGAGCCACGGCGCGCGTGACTTTCTGGGGTGCCTTGGCAATGGCGCTGACCGCCGGCATCGGCGCCCTCGTCGGGACGGCAGTCTAAGGGATCGCTGGATTGGCGGAAATCGGCCATTTCTTCAGAGAATGTCGAATTTCAGCTTCTCTCCGTTCGCCGACCGATGCTCGCAGCAGTAGCCCACGCCCCGTTCGTCTTGGACTCGCCAAATTGAGCGGTCCGTTTGCACGAGATGTGCGCAATATAAGTTCATCGCCATGTCAGGAGGAAAAGGATGACGAGGCAGAGCCTGTTCAAGGCATGCGTTCTTTGCAGTCTGTGCCTCGCGCTCGGCGCGTCCGGCGCGAGTTGGGCGGCCGACGACAAGGGCCTTTGGTCGCTCTACGACGGCGCGCTGAAGGGCGCGAAGTACATCGATCTCACTCATGCGATGGAGCCCTCAAGTCCGGTCTGGCATGGCTTCGGCCCGTCGAAATTCGCGGCCGCAAGCGATCCCGCGACGGGCAAGGCTTATGCTTACGAGAAGGATGGCTTCGAAGCGACGCATTACGACCTGTCGACCGATCAGCTCGGCACGCAGCTCGATCCGCCGGCCCATTGGGCGCCCGAATATGCCGCGATCGACGAATTGCCGGCCACCTACGCGGTCCGTCCGCTCGTGGTGATCTCGATCGTCGATCGGGTGGCCAAGAATCCCGGCTACGCGCTCACAGTGCGCGACATCAAGTCATTCGAGAACGACCACGGCCGGATTCCCGAAGGCAGCGTGGTGTTCGTCCGCTCGGACTGGTCGAAGGCCTGGCCCGATCCCGCGCTCGCCACGAACCCGGTCTTCCCGGGCGTGTCGCTCGCCGCGCTGAAATTCCTGCACTTGAAGCGCCACATTCTTTTCCACGGCCATGAGCCGCTCGATACCGACACGACGCCGACGCTCGAGGGCGAAGCCTGGCTCATGCATCACGGCTACGCGCAAGCCGAAGGCGTCGCCAACTTGGACAAGGTGGCGCCCACGGGCTGCCTCGTTGCCATGGGCTTTGCGAAGTTTCGGGGCGGCACGGGCGGCTATGCCCGCTATGTCGCGGTCTGCCCGGCAAGCTGGACAGAGGGCGCCACGATCGGGCCCGCCGACGCGCCGCTGCCGAAATTCGAGCGCAGGCTCCATTGGGACGAGAAGGCGGGCATGCGCGTGCGCTGAATGATAAATCGTTCTCGCTGGAGCCAAACGGCCCACGAGCCGGCGCAGCGACGTCCGGGCGCCGACCGCCGCCGCCGTGCGCGTTCCGTCAATCGCTTCCTATTTGGGCAAGCCTTGCGGCAGCGGCAGCCAAGGATCCTCGGCGCTGGGTTTCGACAGAAAATCCTGAACCTCGCCTTCCTCGGCCGCCTCGGCACCCTGGTTGGCCTTCAAGGCGGCGACGCGCGGCGCATAAACCTCTTCATATTCCCCGCGCGAAACGATGACCGCAAGCTGCGGCTCATAGGAAATGTCCAACGCGATGTAGCTCTTGAGCTTCTCCTCCTTGGCGGGGGCCTTCCACTCGAAATGGTGGATCGCGCCGTGTTCGAGAATGCGCCGCGACTTTTTCAGCTTGAGCCCGGCGCCGTCGATATTGCCGATGGCGCGATCGCGCATCCGGTCGCGCACGGTCGCAAGCCAAAGGTCCGCGTTGGCCCAATAGACCATCCACTCGATGCGATAGACTTTCGAGACGTTCTGCTGCGTGTCCGAGCTCGCGGTTGCGGTGGCTCCCGTGAAATAGACGCGGAGCAGCGCCGCCCACTTGTTCGGCTGGGCGCTGCGCAAGGCCATGCTCTGGCGACCCTCGAGCACCCGCTCGTTATCGCGATAGATCGAGGAGTTCCAGCAAAAGTCGTCCGGCCCCGGCACGGCGTGGTTGTCAATGCAGTCTGCGCTGTAGGCCAGCGCGTTCACGACGCACCGCGCGTCGGCTTCGGTCATGTCGAGATGGAGCCCGAACATCTGATATTTCGCCACGGGATTGTCGGATTGGGAGGCAGGCGATTCGGTGCATTGCAGCGGCGGATTGCGGCGCGTGCCGGGCACCAGGGCGCAAGCGCCGCCGAAGCGATCATGAGTGTCGCGATCGCGGCGCAGGCGGTCATAGGCGCGGACGCGTCGCCCCGTACGCCCGCACGCGAAAGGCGGGCCCTCAACCGAGCGCCACAGCGCCTATGCACCGCTCGCCCCCGCTTCCGGTGCCGGTGCCGTGAGGCCGTCAATCCACTGGGACGCGCAGTTGGCGATGGTGCCGCAGTCCTCGCTCATGGGCAGCGGCAGGCGAATGGCGACATAGGCCAAGAACAGAAGAATGAGAACCAAGCTTTCGCCCGTGCTGAGCTCCCGGCCCGAGCTCAGGAAGAAGATCACGAAGACTACGGCGACAACCAGCAGCAGCCAGTCGACGGCGAATTGAGAGAGCGGATTGGCGACTACTCCCGCCGTGCTTTCGAAGCTCGGAAAGCCGTTGAAGAGCACGATCGCAAGCCCGAGGCCGCCCAAGAGATTGAGCACGGTCGCGGTGAGCACGGTCGCCAGCGCGAGGTCCGGCTCGTCGCGCCGCGCGATGATCGACGCCGCCACGAGCTCGGGAATCGCGACGCCGATGGCCAGCCCAAATAGCGCAAGCGGCGCAAACAGGTCTTCCTTGCCGGCGCTGAAATTGAGATGGAGCCAGAGGAAGTGTTCGGCAATGAAGTTGATGATCAGGCTCGAACCCTGCCACAGCGCAATGAGCCCGCCGAAGAAATAGAGATAGCCGGGGATGGACGCCGGAAGCGCGGCTGCATGCGGCGATACCGGCGCCGCCGCGCCTTCGGCCGGCGCTGCTGGCGCCGCGGCCGGTGCGCTCGTCGTCATGGCGGCGAGCACATAGACCAACGCCGCCGCGATGCCCACGCCGCCGAGCTGCATGTTGGAAATGCCGAGGTCGACCTTCGCGAGCACGATGCCCGCATAGGCAAGGCCGCCAAGGAGAAAGACGCCGTCGCGCATGAGCGCGGGCTTGCTGGTGGGCAGCGGCCGGCCGAAGCGCAGGCCGGCAATGCCGACGACCAAAAGCAAATTGACGAGAGAGCTGCCGAAAATCAGTCCGACCGGGACGCTGCTGGTGACACGCCCGACGAGCGTGTTCTTGAGAGATTCGAGCGCCGGATCGTCGATGGCGCGCTTGTTGATTGCGGGCTCTGCCGTTCGGTCCACGGGCTGCGTCGAGTTCTCGATCAGGCCGACCTTGTCGGGGATCGAGCCCGAGACCAGGGGAACATAGATCTGGCCGTTCTCGACGAGCTGCTCGAGACGCTTGGCGCCCAGGATGAGCGAGGCTTCGGGAAAGATCGAGCCGATGGTCACGAGCGCGAGACCGAACGCGAGCCCCACCCTCGCGCCCCTGCCGCCGAGCGCCTGCAGGCAAACGCTCACCACGGCATTGGCGCCAAAGGCGAGCAGCACGAAGCCCGCCAATAAGGCAACAACGCTTGTCAGGATTTCCATGCGCCAAACCCCCCGGTACGCCGGCGCGTCTCGTAAAGCCGCCCCACCCAAACACCCCGCATTTGCCCGGGCTTATCGACCCGCGACAACCGTCAAGCCCGGCAGCGTGGCTTTCTTGCACGCTCGACGAAACGCGCCCCTCTCGCCTAGCCAAGCCCGTTCGCTTGTCTGGCTCGATACGCCATGTTAACCTAAATTAACAACGGCAAGAAAAAATAAATCAATTTCAGACGCTTGGCGTGAGGCGAGTGGGGGGACCTTGGGGGACAGCGATCCAAAGGCTGGCGTCCTGTGCGTCTTGCGCCGCGCGGGCGTCCTTCTCGCTCTCCTAGCCTGCCTGACGCGGGCCACTCCGGCCCCCGCCGCCGAATATGCCGAGGGTGCGCGCGCCTTCGAGCAGGGCGACTATGCGCGCGCCATCTCGCTCTGGCGCGACGCGGCCTGGGTCAACGACGACATCGACGCCCAGCTCCAGCTCGCTGATCTGTATTTTCCGGCAAAGACCGCGATGACGGGGAAGAGCGCGAGCGGCAGGAAGCTGGCGCTGCAGTATGTACCCCGGGATGTGGTCGAAGCCTATGTGTGGACGTACCTCGCCCTCATCAACAAACAGCGATCCCAGGGCACCCTGACGGTCCTCACCCAGGAACTGAGCACGCGCCTTTCCGATCGCTTCAAGAACGACATGCCGCGGATCTACAACCAAATGACCTCGACGCAGAGGCGCGATGCCGAGCAGCGCATCATCTACATTCTGGCGAGCCGGGGTGCGGAGGGCTTTTACCGGTTGGGCGAGATCTATTTCGCTTGCCCGCGCATGTTGAATTGGAACCCGGCGACGAACGAAGTGCCGGCCGTCGCCGACAGTGTTCTCTGCCGGTACCCGAACGACGCGGTGGCGCGATCCCCGTCGGCCAGCGTTTTTGAAGAAGATCCCATCGACGGGCTTGCCTATTTCATGATCGCCGAGGAGCTCGGCTACAAATATGCCGCGACCGCGAAAAAAAAGGTCGAGCAGCTCGTGAATGGCAAGTCCTGTACGTCGCCGCAGAGCGGAAGTCCTCCGGCGTCGTCCGGGGCGAGCTACGAGCACTACTGCGGCGAGATCAAGGACGCGGCCGATTGGATGGCCGAGCTGTGGGAGCCGCCCTTCGAGGTCTATCCCAAGCCCTACAGCGACGAGTCGCGCGTCGACTCTCTCAAGGAAGCCGCGCTCGCCCGCATCGGCAAGATCGAGTGCGCGTCGTTCCAGAGAGCGTTGCGGGAGGTTGGCTTCTATCGCGGTGAAATCGACAATGCGTGCGGGCCCACGACGCGCAAGGCGACGCTCGCCTATCAGGCGTCCCTCGGCGGCCCGGTCACGGGCGAGCTCATGCCGCCTCAAGCCGTCAAGCTCATCCGGACCGCGGCCGTGAACGGATTTGCGCCGAGCCAATTCACGCTCGGCTACATGTACCACTACGGCTATGGCGTGCCGGTGAGCTATCCCCGTGCGCGCACCTGGTTCGAAAAGGCTGCGAACCAGCGGCATCCTTACGCGCTCTACAATCTCGGGATCATGTATCGCGACGGGCTCGGCGTCCGCGTCGATTTCGGCCAGGCCGCGACCTATTTCCTGGCCGCGCGCGAGGCCGAATATCCGAACAAGCAGGAGATCGCCTGCAGGCTCAAGGAAGTGAATTGGTCCGATGAAAGCAGTGCGAAAGCCAGCGCCACTTGTCCGAAGCAAGGGGCAGAGACGGCTTCTCCGCGAGCGAAACCCATGGATGACGCGCGCTAGACGAGAAGAGGCGGCACGATGAAGTTGGGGGAACAGGTCATGCGCGAACGGCTTGCTCTTATGCGGCATGCGAGAAGGCGCTCTTTCCTGCCGCTGTTGTTGCTCGCGCTCTTAATCGTCAAGAGCTCGATGGCGGCTGCCGCGTGCTGCTCGGATGCGGTACCCGCGCCGCCCGACTTTCCGTTCTATCCCTCTCCCTATGCCGGCGGCGAAAGCGAAACCAGGGTCAAGCCGGGCGACAGCATTCAGAATGCGATCGACAGGACCAAGCCCTCGGGCGTGGTGCGCATCGAGGCGGGGAAATACGAGGGCAACCTGGTCATCAGGAAACCTCTGACCCTCGTCGCGGTTCGCTCCGGAACGGTGCGGCTCTCCGCCACGAACGCGGCCAATCCCTGCATTCGCGTGAAGGTGACGCAGGGCACGGTCAGGATCCGCGGCCTCGTCGTGCTCGCGAGCTCAGACCAGAATGCGCCCTGCATCGACGTCATCGCGTCGGACTTCGTGCTCAGCAGAAGCACCGTTGTCGGCACGCCCGATACGGACGCGGTCGTCATTCGCGGCCCGAAGTCGTCTATCGATGGCAATTACATCGCAAGGTCGAAGGTGGGCATCGTCCTGCGCAACACTGGTGCGGGACAGCATTTCGTCGCCGGCAACGACATCGACGACAATGTGGTCGCGCTCGTCGTGAGCGGCGGCGCCCAGCTCTATGCCGCCCAAAACCTCATTCATCGGAACGCGGGAACAGGCATTGTCAATATCAATGGCGGGGGCACGTATTCGTCAAATCTCGTTTACAAGAATGGCACCGGCGTCCAGCTCATCTATTCCGAGAAGCCGGTCGACGAATTTGCGGACTTCGCGGCGCAGTCGAGCCTTAATGAGAGCATGGACGACGGGCTCACTTACGGCGCGGGCGCGAGCCAGCTCGGCAGTTCGGGACTCCCGGGACAGCAAGACGGCTACAGCTCGTCCTACGGGGCAGGCGGCTACATTCCAGGAGGCTTCATCGAGCCGAGCTTTGAAAACAATGTCATCGCGCGAAATGTGGGCGCAGGCGTTGCCGCCTCGGGCGGGCTGGCAAGCCCATCCTATTCTTCGGGCGCCGCCACGCCGCTTGCGAGCTTTTCCTACAATTGCATCTACGACAACAACACGGCATCGGGCGGTTCGCGTCTGCCGCAAATCGTGGGCGAAGAGTTTGTCACGCTTGTCGGAAAGACGAACTATATCGGCAAGGGGATCTCCTTCGGAGGCTCGGGACTGAATTCGGAAGAGATGCGAGGAGCTAGCGGAAGCCCATGCGATGGCGGGGTGGGCGGCGCCCGCCGTCTTGGCTTGGCTCGACGTTTGGCAAGAATTGGGCTTGCGCGTGAGGCCGAGCCTCGGGGCGGACTGGACACCGTGAGCGCCGCTCCCTCACGCAGGCAGCGACAGCGGCTTCTCGCGAAAGATCATGCTCCAATCGGAGAGCTCGGCCGTCATGATATTGGCGGCCTCGTCGGCGATGCGCGCGGCCTTGGCGAATGAGGTGGGATGTTTTCCGCCGAGGTCGCGCATGAGGGACGACAGGCGCGCCGCGACCACGGCCGAGCGTTCGGCTGCGGCCTTGAAGTCGCCTTGGATGCGGATGCCGTAAAGCGCGGCACCGATCGCGGGCAAAAGCCCGCCGAGCAAGCTTACCCTCGCCATGACCCAGTTCAGGAGCGTGGCGCCCGCAAAGTGCCAGGCGCTGTTCGCCGCCGCAAACGTGGCGAACGCGAGACAGGTCACGGCGGTGAGCACGAAGAAGAAATTTCCCGCATAGTGCAGGGCCTCGTGGACATGCTTGAGCCGATGCGCGTTGAGCGCGTGGTAATGCGCCTGCTCCTCGATCTCGCTCACCACGGCTTCGCTCAGCATGCCGACATAGGCGTGGTCGACGCGCGCATGCAGCATGGGCAATTCGCGCAAGCTCGCGCGGTAATACCAACTGGCCCAGGCCGACCCGGGCTTGATCGCCTCGCTGACATGGGGCACGCGCGCGTCTTCGGTTCGTGCGCCCGCAAAGCACAGGAAGCGCAAATGGCGAAGCTGCTCGGCGAGCTGGCGATAATCGAGCCAGCGATCATGCCAGCGCAAACGGTTCCCGATCAGGGTCACGGCCAGGATGAAGGAGATGACGGCGAGCTCGAGATCGGTCCATATCGGCTTGAGGTCGTGGTCCCAGACGATGCCGGCGAGCGCTAAGAAAACGGCGAGCGCGGCGAGCAGATAATTCATGACATAGCCCGAGCGATAGACCTGGCCGAGATGGACGCTCAGGCGATCGGGGCGGCTGTAACGCGTATCGATCAGCGCGCGCGCGGCGTCGAGATTGCGAATCTTGGCCGGCGGCGCGGAGAGGGTCTCGCGCAAGCTTGCCGATTGACGCTGCGGCGCGCCGCGCTTGTTTCCGAGGAGGCGGATGAGCAGCGGATAGGCGAGCCATAGGCGCGGCGCGGATTTTTCCGTCTCGCCGAGAAAGGCGCAAAGGCGCGCGCGCGCTTCCCTCTGTATAGGATTCCGCTCGCTCTTGAAGCTGCCCGGCGGGGCGGCGAGACCGTGGACGAGCGTTTGAATGCCCGCATCGTCGATGTCTTGCCCGCCTTGGGCGACGAGCTCCCACAGCGTCGTGCCGAAGGCTGCGTCCTCCTTTTCGAGCAGCCGGGGCTCCGGATGCGCGGGGTGCAGCCAGAGCACGGGAATGCCGCTCTCGAAGGCCTTGATCACCATTTCCGCCGTGCCGCCGCGCCGAGGCTGTTTGAGGTTGCCGTCCCAGACTGCGATCAACGAGATCGCTCTGGCGCAGCGTGATCAGGCCCACCGTCTCGTAGGCTTCCTCCTCGTCGCGGCGGCGCCCCGGAAGCTGGAACACCGCCGACGCGGCGCGCACCAGACGATAGAATTCGCGGCGCGACGAAAGAAGTTCTTGAAGTCGCGCGCGTAATCACGGCGTGCAAAAGGAAGCGGACATTCGAGCTCGACGCCTGCGGCGAGCGCGGCCTTGGCCGCCGACTGATCGGCGCCCTCGGCGAGCGGCGAGACGAAGCGGATGAGCGGCGGCGCGGCGGCGAAGATTTCGTGGTTCTTTATCAGCACTTCATCGAGGGCGCCGCGGATGACGAGGAGAATGTGTGCAACCGCTTTCTCGATCGCCGGCAGATGGTCTTGCGAAAGCCGCTCGCCGCCGAGGCGATGGCCCGTGACGCCGATGCGTAAGGTGAGGCGCGGATGCAGTGCGGGGGATAGCCGCCCCGCTGCGGCCCGCTCGGCCGCGGAGCCCGGCTCCGAGCTTGCGGAGATGTGAATCTCCGCCGCGCGGCTTTGTTCGGGCGCTTTCAGTCGCAGACTTCCCGGGTCGCCGATTCGGTTACGACGCGGGTGCAGTTGGCACTCGCTGTCGCCGTGCAGGCCGCCTGCACATTGACGTTGCGGTTCGTGGCGCCGCCGAGAATGCTGCCCATGATGCCAAGGGCCGCAGAGCCCGCGTCCGGCGAAGAGTTTACCGCGACCCGGCCCAGGACGCCGCCCGGACAAGCGGACTGAATCTCGGCCCGCGCATTGTTCTCGGCGATCTGACACGCGCTCCCGCCGGCGCCTGCGCTGCCGCGTCCCTGCGCGGAGACTTGGCTCGTCTTCTGGCGCGTCGTGGGCCCGGTCTCGGTGCGACAGCTTGCGAGCCGCGCGCGGATGTCGTCGGCCATGCGGCCGGTGGCAAAGCGGCTCAAGAAGTTCTCATAGGCCACGCGCGATTTCTTGACCAAGGCTTGTTCGCGCGCGGCGATTTCCGGCGCTTTCGCGCCGCGCACCTTGTTGAGCTCGGCAGCGAGATCGGGCGTCATTTTGCCGTTCACGCCGAGCGCGTTGTCCGCCTGAAACTCCCGCACCGCGCTTTCGAGCTTGTCGTTCATCGGGTTATCGGCGGGCCCGGCGTCGTAGCCCAAGCTCGCGAGCATCCCTTGGATCTGAGTGCGGATGGCGCGCTCGGCTTCGGCTTCCTTCATCGTTTCGACGCGGCGCTTGGCCTCGCGCACGTGCCGCCCCTCGGGAACGAGCCGGATATAAGTGCTGTAGGCGTCGACGGTGTCGGCGAGCGCGGCCTGCTGCCAGGATTGGCGGTCGTAGAGCGCCTCCTCGCTCGGCGCCCGGGTGAGGAAGATGATGCCGCCGATGACGAGCGCCGCGGCGACGCCGGCATAGATCAGCATGGGACCACGCAAGAGGTTCTGCCAGCGGCGAATTTGCTTCTTCAACGGCGAAGGCTCGGCGATGACGAACGTGCCGCCCGAAAGATCGCGGGCGAGCAGGTCCATGTGATCGGACAAGCCGCCCGACCAGGCGTCGATCCAGTGCGTCGAAGAGACGAAGAATTCAAGCGAAGGCGAGGGCGCCACGTTCTCGATGCGGATGGGAAAGACCGGCTTCTTTTTGCTGACCGCGCGCTCGACCTCGCGGCGCACGAAGATGGAATCGTTCGCCGCGCTCGAGAGGACAAGCACGAGCGCCTGCGCGCGCTCGATGCCGCTCACGAGCTCGTCGGCGTATTCGCGACCCGCGCGCACGTCGCGCGGCGCGATCCAGCATTTTTGCCCGCGCGTCTCGAGCTGGCGGCAAATCTCGAACGCCTTGTCGCGGTCTTGGGTGGCGTAACTGATGAACGCGATCGACGCTTGGCCCTGCTCGGTCATCGTATCCCCCTCATGGCTGGCGCATTGTGGCGCTTAAGAGCGACCATGAGCGGCGCGATCATGGCGTAAGCGGGCACGGCTCCGCAATGCTCTGCCAGGATTATCCTGCATTGGAATCTCGGGCTCTTCACCCCGAGGGAAGGCGAATAAGCCTTTCGGCGCCGGGCCTTGGGCTGCGTCCGGCGTCGGCATTAACACTTATGCCCCCGCTCTGCACGGCCTTACCCGGGATCTCGACGACCACGTCGCACTTGCGCAAGAGGTAGTCGCGCGCCCGCGCATCGCCCCGCGCCCGCAGCGAGGCGTCTTGAAGCCAATCCTCGAGCCGCAAGGCGGGCGGGGTGAGGTCGACGGTAAACTCGGTCTCGGGGCGGGCGATGATGGCAAGACGCCGAGCCAGCTCGTCTGCGCGGATGGCGTCTTGCCGGGGCTCGCTCGCACCCGTCGGCGCCACGGCCTCGCCCCGCAAGGCGATGCTTTCCGGAGTGCCCCTCACGACGATCAAGCGCCACGCCCTGCGGGCCGCCGCATCGAGTGTCGAAACAAGCGTCTCGCACAGCGAAAGCTCGGCACCGGGAGAAAGACGCGTCATGATGGTGAGCCAGCAGCCCTCGTAACGCGACAACAACGCCGGCAGCGTGCGGTCGGAAAAATCGCGCAGAGCCGCGGCCGTCTCCACTTCGGTCAAATGCGGCTCGGCGAAAAGCCCGATGCGGCGTTCGCGAAAGACCGTTGCTCTGTCGGCGTCGGCTTCGCGCACGACCTTCTCCAAGACGACCCGCACTTGATCGTAGTCGTAGTCCTGGACGGCTTTGGAGAGCGCGTCGAAGGGAACAAGGAACTCGTGATAGCGGCGCCGCTCGTCGCGCAGCGCGCCGCGGCGCCAGCCCGCAAGCTTCTGGCCGTTCATCCAGGATTCGTGCTCGAGCCGCGCGAGCTCGCGCAGCTCATCGGGACTGAGGTCGAAAGGCCTTCCACGCCGGCGCGCGAAGGGACGGCCCGTCACGTGAAAGCCTGCGCTTGCGAGCTTCACGGGAATATGGTCGGCCGCGCGGCGGTTGGCGCGGCGGTAGATCTCGTCGAGCCTGTTCCATGGCCGCATGCTGGGCGAAGGCTCGCCCGATCCGCTTTCGCTGCGCAGCGCGAGATAGCCCTCGTGCAAGACTTTCGCCACCGCGTCGCTCTCCCCGCCGAGATCCTCCACGCGGCAAATCTCGTCGAGCATGCCGAAAGGCTCGATGATCTCGACGAAGTCCTTGGCGCCCGTGCTCGCCTGCACGAAGCGGCCAAGGCCGCCGACGCCGCGCTGGTGGACGTAGATGGGCGCCCGCCAGCGCGCCTCGCGTTGCGATAGCGAGCGGATGAGAAGCGCGGTGCGCGCGTTGAGCGCGTCTTCGCCGAGGCAGACGATGATGGCGGTGATCTCGGCATCGGCTTCGACCGCGCGCATCAAGGCGGGCGGCAGCCCGTCCTGCTCGGCGGCCCAGCGCTCGAGCTTGAGGTCCACGACCTTGTCCGCATCCGCCTCGCCGTTTCCCCCCGCGAGCTCGGGATAGGTGGCGCTCAAGGCCTCGCGGCAATCCTCGGGCGCTGCGACCAAGAGCGTCACAAGGGCCCGCGCGAAATTGCGATAGGGCGAGATGCGCGCGAGCTGCAACATGACTTGAAGCCCCACGGAATCGAAGCCGACGAACAGGAAATGAACCTGCTTCTGGTCGCGCAGCTCGGCCTCAGCCATCAAATTATGCTCGGCGAAGAAGCGGCGGGCGACGAGCACGTCGACGTTGAAGGGGCGCAACTCCAGTCGCTCGGACGGGCGCAAGAACGCGTCGCGGTCGGTGAGCTCCTTCAAGAGCGTGTCGTTGCGCACCTCCATATGCGCTTCGAGGGGAGCCTCGGCGCTGCGTGTCGCAACCAGGCCCGGCAAGAGCGCCGCAATGTCGAGATTGGCCGAGTCGTCGTCGGTCGCGATGACGAGACCTGCGGCGTCCTTGACATTGGCGCGGATGAGCGATTGCGCCTCGCGCGGGCTCGCCTCGACGAGCTCGATGCCGAGCGGCGCCGCAAAGGCGCGCGCCGCCTCGACGTCGCGGCTTTCGATGGCGACGGTGCTGCGCGCGGCTTGCGGATCGCGGCGCATGAGGTTGAGCACGAATTGCTGTCCGGTTTCGCCGAGGCCGCAAACGATGGTGTGGTTGCGCAAGTGCGAAAGCCGGCGCCGTTGAAGATGCGGCCGCACCAGTCCGAAGAGCACCCGAAAGAGCATGCCGTAGAACGACACCGGCGCGAGAAATCGCGCCACATGGAGGAGCCCTGTGGAGACGGTCCAGCGCAACGATCCGTCACCCTCGCCGCGCGCAACGTCGCCGCCCAGCAAGAACATGCGGATCGTCCTGTAGAGCGTGTCGGAAATGTCGAGGAGAATGTTGCCCAGCGAGGGATGCGTCCAGGAATCCGCGCGCAGGATGTAGCCCACAAGCGCGAGCACCCCGCCCACAATGGCGAAACGCACGAGCACGAAGCTCAGGATTTCGTTCGGCGTGCTCTTGGTACGCACCGGGGTCGCGGAGCTGTATGGGGCCACCGGTTTTGTTCTCCTCACCCGAGCGCGCTGCGGCTTTTCCGCCAAATTCTATCGCTAACATAGAACTTGCGCATCGCTCGCGCACGGCAAACGGGCGCTGGTTCGACTATTCCGTATTGCGCGTTGGCGATAGCCAAACTAGCATCGGAAAAAACGACAGGGAGGTCCGCTCGAGCCAATGCAGACCGCAGAGAAGCGGGTCGGCGGCATTCGTGTGCTGCGCTGGCCGTCGGCTTTGCGCCCGGCGCTCGATCGAATGCCCAGATTGCGCACGCCCTGGTATTGGGGCTGGAACGTCCTTGCCGTAAGCCTCCTCTTTCAGGCGGTTACATTCGCCGTCCCGTTCAGCTGCTTCACCTTCTACGCCGAGAAATGGGTGACCGAATTCGGCGTCGCGCGCAGTCACATCATGCTTGCCATGACGGTTCCCGCTTTTGTCGGCGCGGCCCTTGGACCGTTCGTCGGACGGGCCATCGACACCATGTCCCTGCGCGCGCTCGTGGCCGGAGGCATGGTGGCGTTCTCGGCGGGATTGGCCTTGCTGTCCATGGTGACGGCCGTGTGGCAAGTCACCGTGGTTTACAGCACGGTCTTGGCTTTGGGCTTCAGCTTTGCGGGAAATCTTTCGGCGCAAGTGCTGGCGGCGCGCTGGTTTCCAAAGCGCCGCGGGCTCGCAATTGGGCTTGCCTCGACCGGCATCTCCCTCGGCGCCATCGTCACTCCGCCGACTGTCGTGTGGATGATCGGGGAATTCGGCTGGCGGCACACGCTCGACCTGCTTGCGATCGGCTCTCTTGTCTTGATCCTGCCTTTGGTCTTGGCGGTCATTAGAAACGGTCCTGCCGCCAGTGACTTGACCGCGGGTAAAAGTCCGGCGCAAGCCGAGCCTCCCGCCGAAAAGGAGTTCACCGCGCGGGCGATCTTCCGTGAGCGGAACTTTTGGGCCATGTGCCTGATCATCATTCCCGTCGTCGCGTGTCTCGGCGGCTTCCAGGCAAATCTCGCCGCCTACGCCGCCGAGCGCGGCTTCACGCCGGTGCAGGCCGGGACCTTGTTCTCCCTGATGGCGTCGATGCTTCTTGCGGCGAAATTCGTTTGGGGCCATTTCGCCGACCGCGTGGAACACCGGCTCTTGTTCTGCTTGGCCTCGGTCCTGAGCGCCCTAGCTTACGTCGCGCTTGGGCTCGCGTCGGGGTTCACGGGCGTAGCAGCCGCCGCGATGTTTCTCGGCATTGCCGCGGGCGGCATCTTGCCCATGATGGGGGCGTCCTTTTCCTATACCTTCGGACGCTCGTTTGGGCGCGCCTTCGGCCTCATGGCTCTGTTCATGCCGCTGAGCTCGGGCGGTGCGCCGGGCGTCGCTTGGCTCCAGGAGCGCATGGATAGCTACACACCGGCGATGATCGCGCTCGCAGTGGTGGTTTTGTGCTCCGCGATCCCGGCCTTGTTTCTCAGGACCCACCGCAACTAAGCAATCGGGGAAAGCTGCGCGGCTCAGATCCCCGCATACCACTCGTAGCCGCGGTCTTCCCAATAGCCGCCTTTGCCGTCACCGAGATGTCCGAAGCTTTCGACGAGCTCGATGCGCATGATGTATTTCGCCATCTTGTAGCCCAGCATGCGCTCGAGCCGGACGCGCAGGGGCGCGCCGTGGGCGATGGGGAGCGGCAGATCGTTCATATCGTAAGCGAGAATGCTCTGCGGGTGATAGGCGTCGAAAAAGTCGATGCTCTCGTAGTACTGGCTCCGCCCAGCCTGTCGGCGCAGTGGAAGACCACGTATCGCGCGTTGGGCAAGGGCTCCGCGAGATCGAGGACCGCCCCCAAGCGCGCGCCGGTCCATTTGCCGATGCAGCTCCATCCCTCCACGCAATCGTGGCGCGTGATTTGCGTGCGCGCGGGCAGGAGGCGCAATTCCGCGAGCGAAAGACGCATGGGCCTGCGCACGAGGCCGCCCACTTCGAGGCGCCAATTGGCAAACTGGCTGAGCGCGTGGATGAAGTAGCCGGGATCGCCGGGCTGCGTCGAGCCGTTTGCCCTGAAGGCCGGCGAAAGATCGGCCATCGTGTATTCGCGCGCCAGCGCGCCGCGCCCCGCGAGAAAGCGCTGAACCCTTCGGTTGAGTCCCTCGGCGCGGCCGAGCGTGCGTTGCACCCGATCGTTGCTCGACATCTCGTCGCCGCAGCCGCCGACGAGCAGCGTTCCCGTGAGCGCCGCGCTGCGCGCGAGAAACCGCCGGCGCGCGATGATGCGGCCGCCTTTTTTCTCAGTGTCCATCGCCGTCGCCCGTCACGTCGATCGCATAACGCCCCGTGATCATGGAGCGAATGTTGTTCCACACGCCCGACACCAGAACCATGAAGACATGGATCAGAAAGAACCCGACGAAGCCCGCCGCGCAGAGGAAATGAATGGTGCGCGCGCTTTGCCGTCCGCCGAAAAGCTCGGGCAGCCACGGGAAGGCCGCGTCGATGGTGGGCGACATGGAAAGCCCCGTAAGCACGACGAGCGGTCCCAGCACGAACACGACGCCGAGATAAGCGAGCTTCTGCAGCACGTTGTAGTGACGCGCTTCCCGGCCCCTGTGGAAGCGGAAGCGCATGTGATCCACGATCGTGCGCCCGATATGGCGAAGCTCGTCTCTGGTCGGCAGGAGATCCTTCTGCAGGTGACGGCGGATGAGCGCATAAGCGATATAGGCGAGGCCGTTGAGCACGAAGAGCCAGGCGAAGAAGAAATGCCAACTCCGTCCCATGGCGAGCCAACGCGCGCCGGGAAGGGTGATCCAGGCGGGAAAGCCGCGTGCCTCGGGCTCTCCTCTGTAGTTCGACACGCCGAGAACGCCTGTCGTCTCGAGACGGGAACCGAACAGCGTCGTGACGCCGACAAGCGCGCCGTCTTCGGCTGTCTCGGCCTTCATCGCGAGCAGCGGACGCTCGAAGTCCGAGCGCGCGCCCCAATAGAGCGCGGGGTGTGCGTTGAAGATCTGCAGACCGCTCATCAGCATGATCGTGAGGATCACGACATTGAGCCAATGCGTCGCGCGCACCGCCAAGCTGTGGCGCGCGATGAAGGCGATCTTGCGTGCGGCCGCCGTCGGCGCAGAGGCGGGCGATGGGGCCGGCGTGAGGTTCGGACAGGGCGGGGCCTGCGCCGGCGCATCCTCGCTTGGCGCGTCTTGGCGCACGGGCGTCTTTCGGGCGAAGCGAGAGCCGGGGCGCGAGCGGTTGGGCCTGAGGTCTGCGCGCGTTGCAGGCGCTTGCGCCGGACCTGGATTTGCCGGCTGCTCAGCGGGTTCCCGCGACGCTGCCGAAGGCGAAGCTTCGGGCTCGTCTTGCGGATTTCCCATCGCGATCTCCGCCCGTCGAGTTCTTGTGGTCGGAGCCTAGGGGATGGCGCGCGGCTTGTCATCCGTTCGTCACGCGCCGTGGAAAGGCTTCAACGCGCGGGGATGTCTTCTCTCTTCTTGCGGATGTTGTGCGCCGGCTGGGACGGTTGAGCGCGCTCCCCCTCGGTGAGTACGAGGTCGCCTTCGATGAGCCGCGTGGCCAAACGTACGAGACGCGCACGGTCGCCGGCGGTGAGCGGGGTCGTGTTGAACAGCTCGAACGACAAGAGGCCTTCGATCGCGAGCCAGCCGAGCAACACATTCTCGTGATCGCGCCGCGTTTCCTTCAAGCGCGCCCAAAGCGTGCGATGGAGCGCGCGAATGGGATCGAGAAGTTGCGGATGCTCGACCATGGCGGCGAGAATTCCGTGCGGCCGCTTGGAAGGGGGCTCTTTGCTCGAAATCCCGAGTCTCGACTGAAGCAGCTCGCGCAAGGCACGGCTCGCGCCTTCTTGCGCCTTTCCATTTTCCGACGTTGCAAGCGCGAGGAATCCTTCGACATAGCTCTCGATCATTGCCTGGAGGAGGGCAAGCTTGGTTGGAAAGTTGTAGAGAAGCCCGCCCTTGCTGATGCCCGCGCGCTGCGCGACCGCCTCGAGCGTGAGATGGGCGGCGCCCATCTCGGCCACGAGCGCCACCGCCGCGTCGAGAATGGCCTTGCGCGAGTTTGCGCGCTCCCTGGGGGGCTTGGCGGCCTGTGAAAGGCTCATCTTGTTAAGGCCCCGATTGCGTCCTGCCCAACTTGACTATACCATCCGGACGGTATACCTACGAGAAATTGCAACGTCACGTCAATGCTTCTTGTGATAGGGTCCCCGGCTTTTTTCGGAGGGCGCCGTCGTCGGAGGGGGCCAAAGCTCACGGCTCATGGGATTGCAACCGAAGCCACTGGATGACGCCCAGCCGCTGCGCGAGGACGCTGAGCGAGACGCGCGCAAAGCCCCCGATGCGGCGGGCGAGGCGCCAGAGGTCGCGCGCGAGGATCCGCACAATCGGCCGCGCCAACTGCGCAAGCGCTTGTCGCGGCGTCTGCGCGGGCCTCGGCTCAGATGGCCGCGCTTTCGGTGGTTCACACGACGCTCGCCGCGCTTCAAGCTCTTGTTCGTGGTCGGCGCCGTCTGCGCGCTGCTCGTGGTCTACAATCTCGGCATGCAAGGGCTCATGGGCTTCTTCATGAGCCACATGCCCCCGCCCGTGGCGACCATCTCGGCCACGGAAGTGTCGCCCGTCACCTGGACGCCGGGTATAGAAGCCGTCGGCACCGCGAAAGCGGTGCACGGCGTCGACATTGCGGTCGAGACGGGCGGCGTCGTCACGGCCATCAACTTCAAGGCCAATGAGCACGCGACGGCGGGCCAGGTGCTCGTGCAGATCGACGACGCGGTCGAGCGCGCCGATCTGATCGCGGCCGAAGCCAACATCAAGCTCTACGAAAACCAGCTCGCGCGCCAGACCGAGCTCCGCCGGAAAGGCGTGAGCTCGCAGGCGGCTCTCGACGACGCGCGCGCCCAGCTCGACGTTGCGAAGTCGACCGATGCGCGGCTGCAGGCCATTCTCGACCAGAAGGCCCTCAAGGCGCCCTTCGACGGCATCCTCGGAATTGCGCGCGTCGATGTCGGTCAATATGTGGAGCCCGGAACCATCGTCGTCACCTTTCAGGATCTCGCGCGCATGCGCGTGGATTTCACGGTTCCGGAGCAGTCCGCGTCATTTGTTCATGTCGGCCAGACCACGCATTTCAGCGTGGGGCCGGACACGCCGGAATTCATGGGCGTGATCACGGGCATCGATCCCAAGGTCGATCCCCAAACGCGGCTTGTTGCCGTTCAGGCCGAGCTCGACAACGCCGATGGCCGCGTCCTGCCGGGGCAATTCTTGCGCGCGCGCATCGAAATGCCCGCGCAAACGGGCGTCATCGCCTTGCCGCAAACGGCGGTGATCTCGAGCCTCTATGGCGATTACGTCTATGTCGTCGAGGCGCCCGAGGGCGATGCTGCCGCCGGCGCGCGGAAAGCCGCCGCGATGACGCCCGGCAAGCAGATGCCCTCCGTCGTCCGCCAGGTCTACGTCACCGTGGGCCCGCGCGACAACGGCATGGTCGCGATCGAGAAGGGTTTGACAGCCGGACAGAAGGTCGTCACCGCCGGCCAGAACAAGCTCCAGAACGGCTCGCTTGTGCTCATCGACAACACGATCGACCCGGCCCGCATCGCCGTGCGCAGCGCGGAGGAAATTCGGTGAATTTCGCCGCGGTGTTCATTCGCCGCCCGGTGCTGTCGACGGTCTTGAGCCTGCTCATCCTGCTGCTCGGCGCGCAATCGGCGACCAATCTCGAGATCCGCCAATATCCGAAGGTGGACGAGACGGTCATCACGATCACGACCGCCTATCCGGGCGCCAGCTCCGAGCTTGTCCAAAGCTTCATCGGGACACCCATCGCCAAGGCCGCCGCGAGCGCCGAAGGCGTGGATTACGTGACTTCCTCGAGCGTGCAGGGCCGGAGCACGGTCACGGTTCAGATGCGCCTCGGGACCAATCCCGATACCGCCCTCACCGAGGTGATCGCCAAGACCCAGCAGGCGCGCCGCGATCTGCCGCAGGACGCCTACGACCCGGTCGTCATCAAAGGAACCGGCCGCGCTTACGGCCTCTTGTTTTTTTCCTTCACCAGCGACCGGATGAACGACCTTCAGATCACGGAGTACATCAAGCGCGTCATCCAGCCGCGTATGGCGACCGTTCCGGGCGTGGCGGACGCCGCCATCATCGGCGGCCAAGACTTCGCCATGCGCATCTGGCTCGATCCGGTGCTGCTCGCCTCCCACGACGTCACGGCGGCCGAAGTCGCAACCGCCATCAGGAACGCCAATTTTCTCTCGGCGCCCGGGAAGACGGAGAACGCCTTTACGGCATTTTCGGTCGAGGCGGAGTCGACTCTCAAGACGCCTGATGCGTTCGGCGCTCTGCCGATCCGCGGCTCGGGCGACGACGTCGTGCGGCTACGCGACGTGGCGCATGTCGAGCTCGGAGCCGCCAACGATGATGTGCGTATGATAACGGGCGACCGGCAAGTCGTGGCCATGGTCATTCAACCGACGCCCTCCGCCAATGCGGTCGCATTGTCCGACGCCGTCCGCGCGGAGCTGCCGGCGATCCGTCACGAGCTGCCGCCGGGCATGGAAACCGAAATTTTCTACGATCAGGCCGATGCCATCCGGTCGGCGATCGACGAAGTCTACAAGACGATCGGCGAAGCGGTCATCATCGTCGTCCTGGTGATCCTCGTCTTCCTCGGCTCGCTGCGCTCCATGCTCATCCCCGTGGTGACGATCCCGCTTTCGCTCGTGGGCGCCTTGTTCGTGCTTTACATGCTGGGCTACTCGATCAATCTGCTCACGCTGCTTGCCATGGTGCTCGCCATCGGGCTCGTCGTCGACGATGCCATCGTGGTGGTCGAAAACGTCAACCGTCACCTGGAGATGGGAAAGAAGGCCGCGCAAGCGGCCATCGACGCGATGCGGGAGCTCTTCCGGCCCGTCGTCGCGATGACCATCACGCTCGCCGCCGTCTACGCGCCGATCGGCTTCACCCAGGGGCTCACGGGCAAGCTCTTTCGCGAGTTCGCCTTCATGCTTGCAGGCGCGGTCATCATCTCGGGCATCATCGCGCTGACACTCTCGCCCATGATGTCGGCGCGCATCTTGCGGCGCGCAAAGCCCGGCAGCGTAGCTGCGGGTTTCGCGGCGCGCGTCGATCGCAGCTTTAGCCGCCTGTCGGCCTATTATGCGCGCTCGCTCGCGATCGTGCTCGGCATGCGCGGGTCGGTTCTCGCGGCGCTCGGCTTGATTCTCGCAACTTCGGTTTTCCTCTACGGTCGCATTCCTTCGGAACTTGCGCCGCCGGAGGACATCGGTTTCATCCCGGCGATCAGCTATGCGCCGCGCTATGCGACGCCGGATTACATGGTGACATACCTGCAGCAACTGGATCGCGCGGTGGGAAACCTGCCGGAGGCGAGGACCCACTTTGCGTTCACCGGCTTTTTCGGCGAGAACGCCGCGATTTCGGGCTGGGTGTTGAAGCCCTGGTCCGAGCGGAGCCGGACCCAATTCCAGGTCATGCAGGACATCGCGCGCAAGGCGGGGAACGTCGCTGGCCTGCAGACGGCCGTCTTCGCATTCAACACGCTTCCCGGCGCCGGCGGCTTCGGCGTGCAGTATGTGATCCGCTCGGTCCGCTCGCCGGCCGAGGTTTACGAAGTCGCCGAGCAGGTGCGCATGAAGGCGATGTCGAGCGGGCGCTTCTTCTTCGTGCAGAATTCGGCGAGCTACGATTTGCCGCGCGCACGCATTCTCATCGACCGCGCGCGTGCGGCGGCCCTCGGCGTGACCGTCGCCGATATCGGCAACACGCTGAATGTGCTCTTGAGCGAGAACTACATCTCGCGCTTCGACCGTGACAACCGGAGCTACGACGTCATTCCCCAGGCGCCCGCGCGCGACCGGCTCAACCCCGGAAGCTTGGGCGGCTACTATGTGCGCAGCATGAGCGGCAAGATGGTGCCGCTCACCGCCGTGACGCGGATCGAGACTCTCGCGGGCCCCGGGACGATCGACCAGTTCAATCAGCTCAATTCCGCGACGCTCACGGCCGCGCCCGCACCCGGCGTCACGCTCGATCAGGCGATCGAAAGCCTGCGCGCGGCCGGCGCGCAAGTGATGCCCGACGGCTTCTTCGACGATTTCATGGGCCAAGCGCGGCTTTCGCTCAGCGAGGGCAACACGCTGGCGCTTGCTTTCGGGCTTGCCGTCCTTGTCATTTATCTCGTGCTTGCCGCGCAGTTCGAGAGCTTCCGCGACCCGCTCATCGTCATGATGGCGGTTCCGCTTGTCGATCTTCGGCGCGCTCGTCCCTCTCAATCTCGGGCTCGCCACGCTCAACATCTACACGCAGGTGGGGCTCATCACGCTGGTCGGCCTCATCACCAAGCACGGCATTCTGATCGTCGAATTCGCCAACGAGCGGCGCGCCGAAGGCTATTCGATCCGCGCCGCGGTCGAGGAGGCGGCGCGCGTGCGCTTGCGGCCGATCCTCATGACCACGGCGGCCATGGTCGTGGGCGTCGTGCCGCTTCTCCTCGCAAGCGGCGCGGGCGCGGAAGCGCGCTTCTCCATCGGGCTCGTGATCTTCTCGGGCATGTCCGTGGGCACGCTCTTCACCTTGTTCGTCGTGCCGGTCTTCTATACCTACATCGCCAAGCGCGACCGCGAGTTTCCCGAGGCCAAGCCCGCGCAACTGCAAAGCGCGCCCGCCGAATAGGGCAGGCCCGTTCAGGCCGCACACGCGACCCGGTCGTGGCCCGGCCATTCTCGGCCAATGCAGTCAAAGCGGAGGGGGCATGACGACAAAGCCGTTGGCTCTGGGTTTTCTCGGCGCGCTTCTGTGCGTCTTGGCCGGCGGGCCCGCGGCGCCCGCCCGCGCGGCTCAACCCTGCGACCGCGCCTGCCTCATCGGCTTCGTCGATCAATATCTCGCAGCGCTCGCAAAACGTGATCCGTCGGCTCTGCCCACGGCCAAGCGCGTCAAGTTCACCGAAAACGGCGTCGCCCTGAAGCTCGGCGAAGGGCTTTGGGGCACGGCGACGGCGGTGGGCAGCTACAAGATCTACGTCGCCGATCCGCAAGCCCGCCAGATCGGTTTCATCGGCGTGGCGAAGGAGCACGACACGGCGGTGATGCTGGGCCTTCGCCTCAAGGTGGTGAAAAATCGCATCACGGAGATCGAGACCCTCGTCGGACGCAGCACCTTGAGCGCCGCGGACAAGCTCGTCGCGCCGAAGCCGGACTTCGCCGAAATCTCTTGCCCCTGCGGATCGTTCGAGCCGGCAAGAGCTCGTCGCCATCGCCGATCTCTATTTCGACGCCGTCGAGCGGGCCGATGGCGCCGTGGCGCCCTTTGCCTCCGATTGCGAGCGTGCGGAGAACGGCGTGCCCACGACGCACAATCCGGGCTATATCCCGGTCAAGCCCGGCGATCTCGACATTTGGGCGCTCGGCTGCGCGGATCAGATCAGCTCGCGCGGTCTCGTCACGAACAACACCGTCACGCCGCGGCGCATCTGGGCGGTCGACGAGGAGCGGGGCCTAGTCATGGGCTACTTCCGCTTCAACATCCCGGGAACCTTGACCTCGACCGTGCTGAGCAACGGCAAGACGATGATCTATAGCCCGGGCGAGCAGCAGCCCTTCAGCGCGCCGGTCACGGAGCTCATTCGCGTCAAGAAGGGAAAGATCAGCCGGATCGACGCCGCGGCCATGCCGCGCGTGCCCTACGCCTCACCGAGCGGATGGGATTGAAAACGCCGCGGGCGCACGGCGCGTCTGGACAATCCGTAGACGGAGAAAGTCAGCGTCCTGCAAGGATTACGGCAGCGAGGCCGACTGCTGGGTGCAACGGAGCTTGCCGTCCTTCGCCATCAACAGACGCATGCACGCACTGGTGCCTGCCATGGTCTCGGGCTGGCCGGCATTGAAGGGGTTCGTCTCCGGCGCGGCCGCATCGGGCGCGGCAGCAACTGTTGTTTCGGCGGACTTGGCCTGCTCTTGCCGTTTCTTTTTCTTGGGCGGCGGCGCAGCGTCGGCGGCCGTAACCTCTTTTGCTGATGTTGCCGCCGGCGCGGGAGCCGCGGCTTCAGCGGGCGTCACGGCTGGCGGTTTCGGCTGAGACGGTTCCTTTGCCGAAGGCTTCGCGATTGGGATGGGCAAGGCGCTGCTTGCTTCGGCCGATGCGGCTTTCTGATCGGGGACGGCGACCGGTGCTGCCGCTTGCGGCGTTGTTGCGCTTTGCTTTTCAGACGCTGCTGCAGCAGCCTTAGCCGGTGTGGGCTTGGCCTCGGGCGTCGTGGGCAGGCTGGCGACAGGCTCGGCCATGGCCACGCTTTCGGCGGGCGCGGCGGTGGTGATCGGTGCGGATTTGGGCGCGGCTGACGACGTCGTGGCAAGGGTCCGGTAATTGCGCAGATCCGCGACCGCCTGGGGCAAGGAGGGCCGGCTCAGATCCTCGGCGATCCGGATGAGCACCGGCTTGCCGGCCAGCCGCTCGCGATAGACTTGCGTATTCTCGAGCACGCGCTGCACGTAATTGCGTGTCTCGCTAAAGGGAATGAGCTCCACCCAGTCGATGACGTCGACCTTGGGATCGCGCGGGTCGCCGTTCTCGGACATCCATTGGCGCACCCGACCTGGGCCTGCGTTGTAGGCCGCGATCGCAAGCGCATAGGAGCCGCCGAAGTTGTCGATGAGGCTGCCGAGATAAGCCGAGCCGAGCTTGGCGTTGTAAGCCGGATCCGAGAGCTTGCCCGCGTCGTAGCCGATGCTCTGCTGGCGCGCCACGAGCTTCGCCGTAGACGGCAGGAGCTGCATGATGCCGCGCGCGCCGGCGCTGCTCACGGCCCTGCTGTCGAATTCGCTTTCCTGGCGCGTGATGCCGAGCACGAGCGCGGGCTCGGGCGTTACGCCGTGGGCGAGCTGCGTGGGCACGCTCACCACGGGATAGGCGAGCGCGGTCAGCACGATGTTCTGCTGCATCGCTTTCTTCGCGATGCGCACGGCGTATTGCGGGTAGCCGAGATTGCGCGCGAATTCGCCGGCAAGCGCATAGTCCTCGGGGCTCCGTGCGCGCTCGGCGAGAGAGAGGAAGAAGCGCTTGAACATCGGCTCGTAACCGCTTGCGGCGGCGAGCGCGGTGGCGCGCACGACCTCGTCCGCGAGGAACGCCGCGCGCAGGGCGCCGTTCGGCGCGGGTGTCGACGGGAAGCGCAAGTGAGGCTTGGCGGTCGGCGAGCCGAACGGCCGCGAGCTGGCCGTAGAAGGTGGTCGCGTATTCGGCCGCGGCCTCGTACATCAGCACGGCGTCCGCGAGCTTGTTTGCCGCTTCCGCCGCGCGCCCGGACCAATAAGCCGCGCGCGCCTTGCTCACCGGGTAATTGACGCCGCGCAGAAGCGCTTGGAAATGCCCGAGCGCGACGTCGGGCTTATCGAGAAAACGCAGCGCAATGAAACCCGCAAGCCACTCCGCGTCGGCGAACTCCGCGCCGCTTGAGAGACCGTGGGACTTCGCCACCTGATAGGCCTCGCTATAGAGGCCCAAGGCGAGCGCGTCGCGGGCCAGCGCTTCGCGCTGGCTCCACCATTTGTTGGGCGCAACGGACGGATCGGCCTTGAGCGCGAGCGGCAATGCGCGCCGCGTGTCGCCGGAGCTGTTCACCGCGCGCACTTGCTCGAACAGAAGCCCCGAATCCATACGCAGCGCGCTCGGCAGGCTCGAGATCACGGCGTCCGCGCGCGATGGCGCGGTCATCATCGTGATGCGCGCCTGCGCAAGCTGGCCCGCTTCGCCGTCGACATCGCCGACGACACGCTGGGCGTCGCTCAGGCGCCGCGCCCACAACAGGCGATCGACGCGTGCGGCCGTGGGCGCCCCGCGCAAGAGCTTGCCGTGGGCGGCCTTGATTTCCTGCTCGCGGGCGAGCGTGAAGTCGCCTTCGATCCAGCCCTTCTTGATGAGCGCCTCGCCCGCGCTTTTGTTCCCCTGGGCGCGCAGCGCCTCACCCAAGCGCACCATGCCTTCGCCCGTCAGAGGCGCGCGCGTGCCGAAGAAAGCCAAGACCTCGTCGGGCGGCATGCTGGCGGCAGCGCTTTCTCCGCCTTGCGGAGGATCCTCTGCGCGGTCCGGCCAAGTTGGATGGTCGGCGAGGAACTGGGTGGCTTCGCCGAACGCAGGCTCGGTCGCGTCATCGGCGAGATAGAGCCAGGTGATGAGCGCGCGTGCGAGCGGGTCCTTGGCGCTCAGCGCGAATGCGTGGACGTCGTTCCAGCGCCCGCGATTGGCGGCGTCGGCGGCGCGTGCAACGAAAGCCTTGGTCTCGCTCGACGGAGCGGCGGGCTCGGCCGCGACGGCGTCGAGACGCATGGCGAAGAGGGCTAAAAGCAATGACGACCGCGCCCAAGGCGCGGACGATCCCCCTCGGCGTCCGCGTGACTTGCAATGCTCGAGGCATTCGCGGCCTTTCGCGCGAATCAAGCGATTTAACCGGGCATTCTAGGCAAGATTGCCCTAAAAGTCTGCAGGAAGGACGCGAAATAGCCATGCCATTTCGGCACGCTCGCGTTCCGCTTGAAGCGGCCAGCGGCGTCCCGTTAAGGTTCGAGCTCTTCGCGCGCGCGCCCGCACGGCCGCAACCCCTTGAGGCCCTTGAAGATGTCGAGATTTAGAGGCTCGATTACGGCGCTCATCACGCCCTTCCGCAACGGCCGGGTGGACGAAGAGGCCTTCGCCCGGCTTCGTCGACTGGCAGATCGGCGAGGGCAGCCATGGCCTTGTCCCCTGCGGCACGACGGGGAGTCGCCGACGCTCTCCCATGAAGAGCACCGCCGCGTCGTCGAGCTGTGCGTGAAGACGGCCAAAGGCCGGGTGCCGGTGATCGCGGGCACGGGCTCGAACGCCACCGCAGAAGCGATCGAGCTAACCCAGCACGCGGCGCGCGTGGGCGCGGACGCGGCCCTCGTCGTCACGCCCTATTACAACAAGCCGACGCAAGAGGGGCTATACCGCCACTTCAAAGCGGTGGCGGAGGCCGCCGACATTCCAATTTTCATATACAACATCCCAGGCCGCAGCGTGGTCGACATCTCGGTGGACACATTGCGGCGCCTGGCCGAGCTTGCGAACATCGTCGGTATCAAGGACGCAACCGCCAATCTCGCCCGCGCCTCGCTGCAGCGCTCAATACTCGGCAAGGACTTCATCCAGCTCTCGGGCGAGGATGCGACCGCGCTCGGCTTCATGGCCCATGGCGGCGAGGGCTGCATCTCGGTTACGTCGAACATCGCGCCCCGGCTTTGCGCCGAGTTCCAGACCATGCCTGTCTCGCGGGCAAATTCGACCGTGCGTTGGCACTTCAAGACAAGCTCATGCCGCTGCACGATGCGCTGTTCGTCGAGGCGAGCCCCGCGCCCGTGAAATTCGGCGCAAGCCTTCTTGGGCCACGTCAAGAACGAGCTGCGCCTGCCGCTCGTGCCCGCCAGCGCCATGGCCGAGGAGCGCGTGCGCGACGCCATGCGCCATGCCGGGCTGTTGAACTAGAGGCGCCATGCGGGCGGCGGACCATGACGCAGAGAGCCGGCAGCGCGGCCCGCGTCGCGGCCGAAAACCGTAAGGCGCGCTTCAACTACTTCATCGACGAGACTTTCGAAGCGGGGATCGCGCTCACCGGCACCGAGGTGAAGTCCCTGCGCGAGGGCAGGGCGAGCTCGGCCGAGGCCTACGCGGCGCCGGAAGCGGGCGAGATCTTCCTCGTCAACGCCTACATCCCCGAATACAGCCACGCCGCCGTGCGCGCCCAGCACGAGCCGCGCCGGCCGCGGCGGCTTCTTCTCCACGCGCGCGAGATCTCGCGCCTCATGGGCGCGGTCGAGCGCGAGGGCATGACGCTCATCCCGCTGAAATCTATTTCACGCCGAGGGGGCGCGCGAAGGTCGAGCTCGCGCTCGCCCGCGGCAAGAAGCTCCACGACAAGCGCGAGACGCAGCGCAAGCGCGAGTGGGACCGCACCAAGGCGCGCCTCATGCGGGAGAAGGGCTAGGGGCTGCGCTTCGAGACCCCGCCCCTTGCGCCATTGGGGGTCATCCGCTACCTCATAGGGGTAGCCGCAAGGCAGAGGGTTTACGGGCCGTTAACGGACGCCCCTCTAGCTTTGCGCATCGGCAGCTTGAGGTCCCCCATGGACAGGGCGCAGGACAAGGAAAAGGTGAGCCAGGCGGCGCAAGCCGCTGCCCGGACATAGCTTTTTTCGCGCGCTCTTGGCGGGCCTTTCCTTCGGCACGGTCCTTCTCCTTAAGCGCCCCTGGGTGCCGGCTGACCTCTGAGCAAAGAGGCGGGCATTCGGGGGATGACCGCCGCTTAAAGCCAGAGACAGCCGAAAGAAGGACAATTCGCGTGACCATGAAGGCCAACAGAGACAACCAGGTTCGCATCTTCGACACCACCTTGCGCGACGGCGAGCAATCGCCCGGCGCCTCCATGACCTTGGAGGAAAAGCTCAAGGTGGCCCTGCTCCTCGAGGAGATGGGCGTCGACATCATCGAGGCGGGCTTTCCCATCGCCTCCAACGGCGACTTCGAGGCCGTGCGCGAAATCTCCAAGGTCGTGAAGAAATCCGTGGTCTGCGGGCTCGCGCGCGCCTCGCAAAAGGACATCGACCGCGCGGGCGAAGCCTTGAAGCCCGCCGCGCGGCCGCGCATCCACACCTTCATCTCGACCAGCCCCGTCCACATGAAGTGGAAGCTCCAGATGGAGCCCGAGAGGGTCTACGAGGCGGTGATCGCGAGCGTGTCGCACGCGCGCCGCCTCACCGACGACGTCGAATGGTCGCCCGAGGACGCCACGCGCACGGAGCACGATTTCCTCTGCCGCTGCATCGAGGCCGCGATCAAGGCGGGCGCCACGACGGTCAACATTCCCGACACCGTGGGCTATGCCGTGCCGGAGGAATATTTCGCGCTCATCCAGATGCTCAAGAACCGCGTGCCGAATATCGACAAGGCGGTGATCTCGACCCATTGCCACAACGATCTCGGGCTGGCGGTCGCCAACTCGCTCGCGGGCGTGCGCGCCGGCGCGCGCCAGGTCGAATGCGCGGTCAACGGCATCGGCGAGCGCGCGGGCAACGCGGCGCTCGAAGAGATCGTCATGGCGCTGAAAGTGCGCGGCGATGCCATGCCCTATTGGACGGGCATTCGCACGGAGCTGATCTCGCGCGCCTCGAAGCTCGTCTCGAACGTCACCGGCTTCGACGTCCAGGTGAACAAGGCCATCGTGGGCAAGAACGCCTTCGCCCACGAGGCCGGCATTCATCAGGACGGCATGCTCAAGCACACCCAGACCTACGAGATCATGACGCCCGAGACCGTGGGCGTGAAGGACACGGCGCTCGTCATGGGCAAGCATTCGGGCCGCCACGCCTTCCGCGAGAAGCTGAAGGAGCTGGGCTTTGCGCTCGGCGACAACCAGCTCGAGGACGCCTTCAAGCGCTTCAAGGATCTCGCCGACAAGAAAAAGCAGATCTACGACGAGGACATCGAGGCCTTGGTCGACGACGAGATCGCCCAGGCCCATGACCGCATCAAGCTCGTCTCGCTCCTGGTCGTCGCGGGCACCATGGGGCCGCAATCGGCGGCGCTCACCCTCGATATGGACGGGCGCCATGTGACGGTGCAGCAGACCGGCAACGGCCCGGTCGATGCGATCTTCAATGCCATCAAGACGCTCGTGCCCCATCAGGCGACGTTGCAGCTCTATCAGGTGCATGCGGTGACCCAAGGCACCGACGCTCAGGCCGAGGTCTCGGTGAGGCTCGAGGAGAGCGGCAAGACCGTCACCGGCCGCGGCGCCGATCCCGACACGCTTGTCGCCTCCGCGCGCGCTTACTTGAGCGCCCTCAACCGCCTCATGGTGAAGCGCGAGCGCACGGCACCCGAGGCGCTCACGGCGTCGCGCTAGGGCCTATCGACATTTGAACGTCATCCCCGAGGCCGCCCCGGATTTAATCCGGGGCGCGCGCTCGGGGATCCAGGGCCATTCGCTCGGAGCATGCTGCCCTGGAGTCCCGATCGCCGACCCCGGATCAAGTCCGCGGTCGCGTCGGGAATGACAGTCCAAAGAAAATGCCGATTGAGCCTAAAACGGCCAGTCCAAGGGCTTTTCTTCGTCCCACGCCGATTTCATGCTGTAGGGCACGGTGATGAGCGTGGCTTCGATCTGCCGGATTCGTCCGCTCTTGATCTTGAACAGCTCCGCGATCTCGAACGTCAACGGCGATAGCACGGGCGAGGGAATCGTGCGGCCGTCGGCCAAGGTGACGGTCTTGGCGGCGCCCGATGGTCGAAGAAGGCGAAGGCGAGCACAAGCCCGCGCTCCTCGTCGATGACCGCGAAGCGGCGGTCGCGAATTGCGGTGACGAAGGCCAAGAACCCGGTCTTGAACTGCTCGGCGCAGCCCATGCCGAACATGCGTACCGGCGCCTTCGCCGTCTGTCGAGCTTTGGATTGTTCGTGGTGCGAAAGCCGTTTTCCTGCCGGTTGCACTCCTTGTCGAAAGGAACATGCTTCTTGCCGTCGTTGCGCTCGAGAGCCGAGAAGTAGGAGTTCGCGATCGCGATCATGTCCGGGCGCGCGACGCGCTCGCCGGGCGCCAAAGGCTTCGAGAAAGACGGGCATGGGCGTGCCCTGCTTTTCCAGCGGCGCGCCCGCGCCCTTGGCCGGATCGCCGCCCAGTGGCACGAAGGCCTCGCGCGCGCACGATCTGCTCGATCTCCGTGATGCGCTCCTTCTTCACCTTGAGGCGCAGCAGCAAGAATGACCGGCGTGCCGTTCTCCAGAACGACGCCCATGAAGCCCGCGGCGCCGCCTTCCGGGATCGGCCACGTAAAGCTTGTACGTGCCGAGCCCGCTCGCCGTGCCCCAAAGCCCGTCGCCGAGCTCGAGCACCTGCCCGTTCTCGGTGAGCTTCACCTTCTTGGCGAGCGGCGCCTGCGCGGGATCGTGCGCCACGAGCGCCGCGAGATATCGGTCGACGATAGCTCTCGAGACAAGCGCGCTCGCAGGGCTCAGCCTCCGCCGCTTGCGCCGCGTGCGGCAAAGACGGCAATCGAGCAAGTGCAACCGCAAGGCATGCCATGGCCCAAGTCATCCGACGCATCGTTTCCTCCTTGTCGATTGTGATTTGCCGGGCGCATTGCGCGCATGCGCTCCGGTCTGCGCTCATTCTAAGGATGCCGCGAAACGCTCTCGATAGCAGCCCGGTCCGCCGGACGCGAGGCGCCGTCTCTCACGCGCCGCCCGGTCCATGCATCTGCAGCTCCGGGGCAAGCTCGGGCCTTTTCAAAATCGGGCCGGTCTGCTCAATATCGGCGCCAAGAAACACCAGGGAGGAATGACGTCATGGCTGAGCCGATCACGGCGGACTACATCATCGTGGGCGCGGGCAGCGCCGGCTGTGTTCTGGCCAACCGCCTCTCCGCCGATCCGAAGAACAAAGTGCTGCTCTTGGAGGCCGGGGGCGACGACCGGCCCTTGCGGAATCCCGGCCAGTTCTGGTCCAACCTCCTGATCCACATGCCCATCGGCTTCGGCAAGACGCTGAACGACAAGAACGTCAACTGGCTCTACGAGACCGAGCCCGATCCCGGCACCGGCGGCCGCGGCGCACAAATGGCCCAAAGGCAAGGTGCTGGGCGGCTCGTCGTCGATCAACGGTCTTCTCTATATCCGCGGCCAGCACGCCGATTATGACGGCTGGCGCCAGATGGGCTGCGAAGGCTGGGGCTATGACGACGTGCTGCCCTATTTCCGCCGCGCCGAGCATCAGGAGCGCGGCGAGAACAAATAGCACGGCGTCGGCGGGCCGCTGAACGTCTCCGACATCACCGAGCAGCATCCGATCTCCGCGGCGCAGCTCGAAGCCTGCGTTCAGGCGGGCATTCCGCGCTCGGACGACATCAATGGCGGCGAGCAGGAAGGCATCACCTGGTTCCAGCTCACCATCAAGAACGGCCGGCGCAACTCGACGGCGGTCGGCTATCTGCATCCGGTCATGCACCGGCCGAACCTCGAAGGTCGAGACCAACGCGCTACGCCACAAGGTGCTGTTCGAGGGCAAGCGCGCGGTCGGCGTCGAGTATCTCCAACATGGCGTGCGCCGCACGGCGCGAGGCAATGCGGAGGTGATCCTCGCCGCGGGCGCGGTCGCCTCGCCGCAAATCCTCGAACTGTCGGGAATCGGCCAGGGTCTCGTGCTGCAGAGGCACGGCATTCCGGTTGTGCACGAGCTGCCCGGCGTCGGCCAGAATCTTCAGGACCATTACATGATCGGCTGCCAATGGCGGCTGAAGCCGGAATGCGTCACGGTCAACGAGCTTTCGCACGGCCCGCGCCTCGTGAAGGAGGTCCTGAAATACGCGCTGACGCGCAAGGGCCTTTTGAGCTTCGCGGTCGCGCACACGGTCGGGTTCTGCAAATCGCGGCCGGAGCTCGCGCACCCGGACATCCAATTCCACTTGATGGCGGCGAGCATGGATCTCGAGGTGCTCGGCAGGACCCAGGCGCTCGCAGCTCGAGAAGGAGCCGGGCATGACGATCACGCCCTGCCAGATCCGTCCCGAGTTGCGCGGCCACATCCACATCAAGTCGCCCGATCCGATGGCGTATCCCACCATCGTGCCGAACTATCTCGCCGACCCCATCGACCAGCAGGTGGGAATCGCGGGTCTGAAATGGGCGCGCAAGATTGCAAGCCAGCCCGCGCTTCAGCCTTATCTCATTTCGCCCGCCGATCCGTTCGGCAACACGGACCAGGAAATGCTGGGCTATGCCCGTGTGGCCGGCGGCACGCTCTATCACGCGGTCGGCACCTGCAAGATGGGCCATGGGCCCGAATGCGTCGTCGATCCGCAGCTTCGCGTCATGGGTGTCGAGCGCCTGCGCGTGGTCGACGCCTCGATCATGCCCAAGATCAGCTCGGGCAACACCAACGCGCCCGACCATCATGATCGGCGAGAAGGGCTCCGACTTGATCCTGGGCAAAGAGGCGCGGGGTGCGATGGCCGCTTGAGGCGCCGTGAAAGCCACCGAAAACCTTCACCCAATTCGGGCGCTCAGCCGGCCGCGGCCGCCCGCTAAGCCAAACGGCCTGCAGGAAGAAGGAGCATCTTGCTCGCTTGTGGCAGGGTCTTGAGGCTCGCGGCCGGTTGCAGCATGTCCTCGAGCCCGAGCCCGAAAAAAAAGACGGCAGCCACCCCGGCTGGGCAGCGCAATTTTGCCGTAAGACTTCCTATATAGGATGCATGGCGAAAGATGGCGCTGGACGCTGGCAAATCAGGTACAAAGCCACTCGTCACGGCACATTAACCAACGGCCGGGCATACTTCGGGCACAAGTCCCCTCGCGATCAGGGCGTACGATCTCATGGCGCTTGGAAGTCTCTTCGGGATGCTGTCGGCCGACATGGCCATCGATCTCGGCACGGCCAACACGCTCGTCTATGTCAAGGGCCGCGGCATCGTTCTGAACGAGCCCTCGGTCGTCGCGCTCGTCACCCGCGGCGGCAAGAAGCAGGTGCTCGCGGTCGGCAACGAAGCCAAGCAAATGCTCGGCCGCACGCCCGGCGACATCGAAGCGATCCGCCCGATGCGCGACGGCGTCATCGCGGACTTCGAAGTCGCCGAGGAGATGATCAAGCATTTCATCCGCAAGGTGCACAACCGCCGCTCCTTCGCCAGCCCGCAGATCGTGGTCTGCGTGCCCTCGGGCTCGACCGCGGTCGAGCGGCGCGCGATTCAGGAATCGGCGCTGTCGGCGGGCGCGCGCCGCGTCTATCTCATCGAAGAGCCGATGGCGGCCGCGATCGGCGCGGGCCTCCCCGTCACCGAGCCCACGGGCTCCATGGTCGTCGACATCGGCGGCGGCACGACGGAAGTGGCCGTGCTGTCGCTCGGCGGCATCGTCTATTCGCGCTCGGTGCGCGTCGGCGGCGACAAGATGGACGAGGCGATCATCGCCTATATCCGCCGCCACCATAATCTTCTCATCGGCGAGGCGTCCGCCGAGCGCATCAAGAAGGAAATCGGCTCGGCCTGTCCGCCGCCCAACGGCGCCACCGGCAAGACCATGGAAATCAAGGGCCGCGATCTGATGAACGGCGTGCCGAAGGAAATCACCATCGGCCAGCGCCAGATCGCCGACAGCCTGGCCGAGCCCGTGGGCGCCATCGTCGAGGCGGTGAAAGTCGCGCTCGAGGCGACCCCGCCCGAGCTTGCGGCGGACATCGTGGACAAGGGCATCGTGCTCACGGGCGGCGGCGCCCTGCTTCAGGGCTTGGACCAGGTGTTGCGCGAGGATACGGGCCTGCCCGTCTCGATCGCCGACGAGCCGCTTTCTTGCGTCGCGCTCGGCACGGGCAAGGCGCTCGAGCACATGAAGACCATGCGCAACATCCTGTCGGTTGCTTACTGAGGCTTTACCGTAAGTCCGGCAGCGAATTCCGCGCGCTTTGCGTGAGCCCGACGCCCGAGGGGTGTACAATTCGCCCCGCACTTGACGGAGCAGTCGCGGTGATCTCGCGCCACGCCGAAAACCCCGCATCGCAAGGCCTTCCCTTGCCTGGAAGAGGCTGTTCGCGAATCGCGCCGATTGCGCATGGGGGCAGGCCGTGGTGAGAGGCAACGGGGCGCGCGGCCAAGCGGTCCGGCTGCCATCGCGCGCCGCCTCGCAACGCATCGCGATTCTCGTCCTCATGGTCGTGGGCCTCGGGCTCCTCATGGTCGGGCGCACCGATCCGGGCGTGTTCGACGATCTCAAGACGCGCACCATGGTCATGCTCGCGCCCGTGCTGAAGGCCGCGGCGGAGCCCGTCGACAAGGTGCGCAACTGGGGTGAGACCACCCACCACATGCTCGACCTCTATGAGGAGAACGAGCGGTTGCGCGCCGAAAATGCCGCGCTCAAAGCCGCCCAGGACAAGACGCGCGCCGTCGAATATCAGCTCCAACGCTACAAGGCGCTCCTCAATGTGCGCATCGATCCGCCCGCCGATTTCGTGACCGCCCGCGTCATCGGCAATTCCGGCGGACCGTTCATGCGCAGCCTCATCGTCACCGCGGGCGCGGAGCAGGGCGTGACAAAGGGGCAAGCTGTCGTCGACATGCAAGGCCTCATCGGACGCGTCGTCGCCGTGGGACCGGAAGCCTCGCGCACCATGCTGCTCACCGATCCCACGAGCCGCGTGCCGGTGCTCGTGCTGCCCGGCAACTACCGCGCGATGATCTTGGGCGAGAATTCCGACAATCCCTCGCTCAAGTTCTTGGGACCCGGCGTCAAGGTCAAGGCCGGAGATCGCATCATCACCTCGGGCGACGGCGGCTATCTGCCGCCCGGCCTGCCGGTGGGGCGCGTCGCCGCCCATCGCGACGAAGGCGACATCATCCGTGTCGATCTCGATTCGGACTTCGGCCAGCTCGATTTCGTTCGTATACTGAGGTTCTCGGTGGCGACCGAGATCGAGACGGTGCCCGCGCCCGACGGTGCGCCCGTGGCGAACGCGCCGGAGGCCGCCGGCAGCGCGCCCGCCGCCGCCGCCGCCGCCGCACGGTCGAGGAGGAGCCGGACGAGGCGACACCGGAGCCCGAGGCAATCGAACCGGGCACGGTTCCGCCTTCTGCGGGTCCCGCCGCGGACGCTTCACCCCCTGCGGGCATAGGGCCGGGCCTGACAAGCCCCGCCTTTGCCGCGGAGCCTGCGGAGCGTTGAGCGATGGCTGCCTCGTCCTCCACCGATTTCAGGCTCGGCCGCTATACCTGGCCGCTCGTGCCGACGCTCACGGTGGCGATCGCCATTCTCCTGACGGTGCTGCCTTACGGCTTCTCGCGCGGCGTCTTCACGACGCCCGCCTTTGCGCTCATTCCCGTTTTCTTTTGGGCCACCTACAAGCCGGACTTGTTGCCGATCCCGATCGTCTTCCTTTTGGGGCTCGGCCAGGATCTCGTGACAGCCGGGCCGGTCGGGCTGTGGGCGGTCGTATTCTTGATAACCTACAGTGTCACGCTTTGGCAGAGCGAGCAGATCGAAGGTCAGCCGTTTCGCGTACAGTGGCTTGGCTTTGCGGCGGCGACCGCAGTGGGACTGGTTGCAGGCTGGTTCTTGGCGAGCGTTTATTTCTCCGAGTTCCTCCAGCCATTGCCGATTTTGACGCAGGCGGTCGCGACCACGCTCGTGTTTCCGCTCGTCGCATGGCTGTTCATTTTCTTGGAGCGGGAAGTCACCGCCCATCAGCGCCATTAGGAATGGCGGCGGCGTAAGACATGGATTGGCGGGAAAATACACGCTACGCAATGTTCACGCGCCGGTCGGCGCTCATTTCGACCGGCACGCTCGGCATCTTCGCGGGCCTTTTTGCGCGGCTCTATCACCTGCAGGTGGTGAAGGCCAGGGAGTACGCGACGCTCGCCGAGGAAAATCGCGTGAGCGTGCGCCTGCTTGCGCCTTTGCGCGGCCGCATCTTCGACCGCTTCGGCGTCGAGCTCGCCGGTAATCGCCAGAGCTACAGCGTCGTCATCGTGCCCGAGCAGGCGGGCGACCCCAAGGCCGTGCTCGATCGCCTCATCGCGGTGGTGCCGCGCCTTGCGGCCGAGCGCGAGCGCGTCTTGCGCGAGATCAAGCGCAAGCCGCGCCTTCATGCCGGTGACCGTGGCGGAAAATCTGAGCTGGGAGGAATTTGCCGCGCTCAATCTCAACGCGCCCGATCTGCCGGGCGTGCTGCCGGATGTGGGCGAAACGCGCGCTTATCCCTTCGGCGCCGATCTCGGCCATGTCGTGGGCTATGTCGCCAAGGTGGCCGAGACCGATCTCGAGGACGATCCGCTTCTCATGCTGCCTGGCTTTCGCATCGGCAAGAGCGGGATCGAGCGGACGATCGACAAGTCGTTGCGCGGCAAGGCGGGCACGAGCCGGGTCGAGGTCAACGCCTATGGCCGCGTGATCCGCGAGCTCCAGCGGCGCGACGGCACGCCCGGCAAGGACGCCGTGTTGACGCTCGACATGGCCGTTCAGAGCTTCGCCACCGAGCGTCTGCGCGGCCAGAGCGCGGCCGCCGTGGTTCTCGACATCATCAATGGCGACGTGCTCGCCTTCGTCTCTTCGCCGGGCTTCGATCCCAACGTCTTCAATGTCGGACTGACCAGCGCCGCGTGGAAAGCGTTGACACAGGATCCGCTGAAGCCGCTCTTGGACAAAGTGATCGCGGGGCAATATCCGCCGGGCTCGACCTTCAAGATCGTAACCGCGCTCGCCGGGCTCACTTACGGCGCCATCAAGCCCGAGGACAAGGTTTACTGCACGGGACAGATCTTCTTTGGGCAACCACGCCTTCCATTGCTGGAAGAAGGAAGGCCACGGCAGCGTGAATCTGCGCCTCGGCCTCAAGCATTCCTGCGACGTCTATTTCTACGAGGTCGCGCGCAGAACCGGCATCGATCATATCGCCGCGATCGCGGAGAAGATGGGCTTGGGCGAGGACGGCGGCTTCGAGCTTCCCAATGTGAAGACGGGCATCGTGCCGACGAGCGGCTGGAAGATCGCGACGACGGGCGTTCCGTGGCAGGGGGGCGAGACGCTGATCACGGGCATCGGACAAGGCTATCTCTTGGCCACGCCCCTGCAGCTCGCGGTGATGGTGGCGCGTTTTGGCAATGGCGGGCTCAAGGTGCAGCCGCATCTCTTGCGTTCGGTGGGCGCCGAACACAAGGGCCGCCAAGCGCCCGAGTCTTTGGGGCTCGATCCCGTCCATCTCGCGCTCATACGCGACGGCATGAACGCCGTCTCGAACGAGCCGGGCGGAACGGCCTTCGGCTCGCGCATCTCCGACCTGCCGGGGCTCACGCTGGCGGGCAAGACCGGCACCACGCAGGTCCGCCGCATCACCAAGGCCGAGCGTGACAAGGGCGTGATCAAGAACGAGGATCTGCCCTGGGAGCAGCGCGACCATTCGCTCTTCGTCGCCTTCGCGCCGGTTTCCGCGCCCCGCTACGGCATCGCCGTCGTGATCGAGCACGGGGGCGCGGGCTCGAAAGCGGCCGCGCCCGCGGCGCGCGACATCATGCGCGAAGTCTTGATCCGCGATCCCGCGCGGCGCGCGGCCATGAGCCCCGTCGCCGACGCGGGCTCAGCACGCGAGGCCGGCCTAGCCATGGCGCTCCGCTTTTCCCGCTTTCGCTTCTTGAGCCCGGCCTTTGCCGCGAAGCTGCGCGATTTCAACTGGGCGCTCGTGTTTCTCCTCACCGTCGTCGCCAGCATCGGCTTAGCCATGCTCTATTCGGTGGCGGACGGCAGCATCGATCCTTGGATGCGCGCGCAGGCGACCCGCTTTGCCGTGGGCTTGGGGCTTCTCGTCGTGGTGGCGCTCACCGATTTGCGGATTTGGGTGGCGCTCGCTTATCCGGCCTATTTCGTCTCGCTGTTCCTGCTCGTGCTCGTCGATCTCTTCGGCCATGTCGGCATGGGCGCGCAGCGCTGGCTCGATCTCGGCCTCTTCTCGGTCCAACCCTCGGAGCTCGCCAAGATCACGCTCGTGCTGGCGCTCGCGCGCTACTATCACGGGCTCAAGATCGAGCAGGTCTCGAGCCTGCTTTATCTCATCCCGCCCGCGCTCATGATCGCGACACCCGTGGCGCTCGTCTTCGCCCAGCCCGATCTCGGCACGGGCGTGCTGCTCACGGCGACCGGCGCCATGATCGTCTTTCTCGCTGGCTTGAGCTGGCGTTTCATTTTGCCCGCCGTGGGCGGCGTGCTCGCGCGTCATCCCGGTCGCCTGGCAATTCCTGCACGGTTACCAGAGGGCGCGCATCCTGAGCTTCCTCAATCCCGAAAGCGATCCTCTGGGGCGCGGCTATCACATTTTGCAGTCGAAGATCGCGCTGGGCTCGGGCGGCGTCTTCGGCAAGGGCTTTCTCCAGGGCACGCAGAGCCATCTCAACTTTCTGCCCGAGAAGCAGACGGACTTCATCTTCACGATGTTCGCCGAGGAGTTCGGCCTCATCGGCTGCATGACGCTGCTCGCGCTCTATCTGATGATCCTCGCTTACGGGCTTTCCATCGCCCAGCGCTCGCGCAGCCATTTCGGCCGCCTCACCGCCATGGGCATCCTCGTCATCGTGCTGCTCTATGTGGTCATCAACACCTCGATGGTGATGGGGCTCATCCCCGTGGTCGGCGTGCCGCTGCCGCTCGTCTCCTATGGCGGCACGGCCATGATGACCATCATGTTCGGCTTCGGGCTCGTGATGTGCGTGCACATCCACCGCGGCATCGAGGTGCCGCGCTATCGCGGGCTTCTGTGGTGACGGGCGCCGGCATCCTTCGAGACGCCCTCGCTGCGCTCGGGCTCCTCAGGATGAGGACGTTGAAGAAGAGGCCCTCATCCTGAGGGCGAGGCGCGGATGCGCCGAGCGTCTCGAAGGATGAGGGGTGTGTCGCGAAGGGCAGGGGGCCGCAGGCTGGACAGAGGGGGCGCCCCTTGTTATAGCGGCGCCCTTACCCAAATCCCGGCTACGTTCAAGGCACGGGCGCATAGCTCAGTTGGTAGAGCAGCTGACTCTTAATCAGCGGGTCCCAGGTTCGAGTCCTGGTGCGCCCACCATCCTGCTTCGCGCTGCGCGCTTCGCAGGATTTGCCCCGTCGAGGATTGCGAAGCAAGATGCCCTCCGAAGCCTTTGGCGAAGGAGGGCGATCTCGATGGACGACGTAAAAGGCAAAGTGGCGTTCATAACCGGCGGCGCGAGCGGCATCGGCCTCGGTGCGGCAAAGGCTTTCGTCAATGCGGGAATGAACGTCGTGCTCGCGGATATCCGCGACGATCAAATCAATCAGGCGCTTCAGTACTTCGACGAGCGGCAACAACGACGCAGCGTCCACGGGATACGCCTGGACGTCACGGATCGCGCGGCCTATGCCCGCGCGGCGGATGAAGCCGAGCGCGTGTTTCAGAAAGTCCATGTGCTGTTCAACAACGCCGGCATCGGCATCGCGGGGCCCATCAAGGCAGGCGGGCTACGACGATTGGGACTGGGGCCTCGGCGTCATGATCGGCGGCGTCGTCAACGGCATCACGACCTTTCTGCCGCGCATGCTGAAGCATGGCGAAGGCGGACACATCGTTTCGACGGCCTCGGCCGCCATCATGGTGCCTATTCCAAACTGCAGCATCTACATCACCGCCAAAATGGCCGTGGTCGGCTTGTCCGAGTCCATTCGCCCCGAGCTTGCTGCGGACAATATCGGCGTATCGGTGTATTGCCCCGGCCCGGTGAGAACTGGCCTCGGCGAGAGCGGCAAATTGAGGCCGGAGCGCTTTAAGGCAAAGAGCGGCTATCTCGAAATCGGAGCAAGCCCCGCGCGCCGGACGGCCCGCTCTCGACCCAAGCCTATGGATGGATCCCGTCGAGGCCGGCGAGCGCATCTTGCGCGGCATCAAGCGCGACGACCTCTACATCCTCACGCATCCGGAATTCAAGGAAGGCACGGCCGAGCACTATCGGGCGATCCTCGATGCCTTTCCAAAAGAGGAAATCAACCAGAAGCGCGCGGACAGCATCCGCTTTCTCCTCTCCAATCCGATGTTCAAGGACTTGCCTCAGCAATGAGCGTTCCGCGGAGCGAGACGGAGTGAGGGCCTGGAAGGAGGCGGCTTTCATTACGGGCGGCCCCGGTCGCGAGTTCAGTTCCGAAACTCACCGGCAAATCTTCGAATAGCGTTGGCCCTCGCGGCCAATGTCTTTCGGCGCCACATTTAGAGCGATGCAGAACAGGTTACAGGCATTAGGGCCCGGCGTCGTCATGCAACCTGCGGAAAGTACACCCCCAATTTTTGACTCCCCGAAAGCAAGCAGAAAGAACAAAACACATCCCACAACTACGATTAGGACTTCAATTGTCCACGTGGCGAAGAGCATGACTCCCGTAAGAGCATGTTCCTCACCATTCCTCTGCCATTCATGCTCGAATTCTCCCGTGGTGTTCGTTGGGTGTTGAAGCCAAAAGAGGAGAAGCCTGGGTACTGATCGATCCAGTATATAAGTAATCTAGCGACGCGATACACAGGATAGGGCCACAACAGGAATGTGCCGATTGCACCCCACGGTTTGCTAATTGATCCAAATCGCATTTCCTCTCGCGTTCTTACGAGGGCTGCACCAGATATCAAATACAGCGTGATAATGTCTTTAATCGCGGGATGGATGCGAAACCAGGGTGCGGCAGGCAGCCACGTGAGCCATTCCCCTATTACATTGATGAGATCGGCAATTGGCGATCCAATGCCGGCAAAGACGATATCTCTAAGTGACCTGTAAGAGTTCAATACGCCGCCCATTACGCCACGCAAATACTCGTCGAATGGAAGTACGAACAATCCTAATATCAGTGACGAGAGTGCGAGTACGTTGAGCAACGTCCCGAGAAACGGGTCACGCTTCGAATCGTCTTCATCTCCGCTATTCCCTTGAAAAGGACCGAGCGACGCTACCAAATTTCCAACCCTTCTGACCATGCCGATACCGGCACCTCAAAGAAGGCCGTCGCGAGGACATGAGCGCTTCGCCTGAGATATTACATGTCGAGAGTTCTGACCCGTTGCCGGTGCTCACGCCGCGATTCTGAATTTGGAATCTCTGGCGTTTAGGGTTGAACCGCTTTCAAGAAGATGACCAATAGTGCTCCCCCGCGACGATTGGTGGGTACTCTCGAGGCAGCGTGCCGACCAGCGCGACGAATCGCTTACGCGGCGCTTTTCCGCCGAATGACAAACGGCGCAAGAGGCACCGCGCGCGTGAGCGCGGCGAACGCAGGGGAGCCAAATCCGACCCAGTTTGACCGCACAGTCCGCAAAGCTTTCAAGCCCGTTGCGGCACTCGGAATGGTTTGCCACGCTGACTAGCCTGCAAAGCCCTCGAAAGCCGGTAGGGGTCGCCACGGGCGAAGGCTTCGACTCTGCGACCCCGAAGATTTGTTACTGGTTGTCGTAGGCAGATAAGATCGGCATAGTTCGTCGGGGGCTACGCCATGTCCGATCAGGCGGCTGCGACAGGGCAGCGTTTCTGGGCTTTCGCCAACTTCTTCCGCGGAATGACTGCCGCGCCGACGCTCGTCACCGCGGTCTTCTCCTTGCTCTTCGGTGGCCCTCCAGGTTGGTTGGCGCCGGTACTCGTCAACATCTTCCGTGAGTTTCATGAGTTCTTAAGTCTTATAGGCGCACTCATCGGCATTCCCCTCAAATGGTGGCTGACATTTCGTTTAACGAAACGGAGAAGGCACTACTTACAATCGACTTCATCCTCATTGGCACTTTCATCTCTGCCTGTTTTCGTGTTCTCGCCTACGACTCACGGGTTACGACGCCACCCGCTCTTGAAGACTAAGAAGCGAAACAAGAGCAGTGGGAACTTGCACGATACAGTGCATTTATCACACGCATTGGGGCGACACTACTTTTGGCGTTCATCGTTGAAGTTGTGCTGCTACCATTTTTCCTGGCTGGGAACATCGCCGCAGGTGACATCGTATCACACGAGCTTCTTACGCAGTCGCTCTACATGATGGCCAGTGTGTTTGCAGTCACATGGGTCATACTTGCTTTCTTCCCCGGCGAACTCCAGACCCCGCTACCGCATCATTTGCCAACGCTTGAGGCAGAGCGGTATCTGGGTAGTCGTTTTGCCTCGTTGTTATATTCGCACTACACTTCGCATTAGTTGCGTCAAATGGTTCCTGAGGGTTCTCGACGAACGAGCGACTATGTCCCTTGAAACTCAGCCGCCTTGTGGGAGACGGGTCGGCGCGAAGAAGGCAGCTCGTTATGCCGAACAAACGCCGTGGTGACTGCGGACACCCGCGCCACACGGTGTCGACTGCATAGGCGTCGGAGAAAACGGCCTGCCCTATGATGGCCTCGCCTCGTACCACGCATGGCGCGCGCTCGTGTTCAATCGCGCGTGCCTCTCAAATGCTTCGGCCAGATTCCGTAGCGGCCGGCCGACAGGATGCCGTTGGGGTCGATTGCGTCCTTCAGGGTCTCGTGGAAGCGCAGAAGCGCGTGATTGTTGAACGAGTAAACGTCCATCACGTCGTCCTGGTAGATGACCGGCGTGCGGTATTCGCCCCAGCCGTGCTCGGCGCTCACCTTCACGAGCTTGCGGAAGGCCTCGCGGTTCTTCTTGTTGGCCTCGATGTCGTGGGTCACCGGAAACAGGAAGAGAAACACGAACGCGCGCTGCCAATAGGTGAAGGGCATCGCGAGCGGGTTCAAAGGCATGTCGTATTCGCGCGCGATGTCGCGGAACACCTTTTGCGCCTCGAAGATCGCCTCGCCCGTGCGCGGTATGATCGGCGAAAAGCCGACATGGCCGTTGAGCACGGGCATCGTCTCGCTGCGCGCGACCACCGAGAAGATCTCCAGGCTCGGCACGCCGAACGTGTTGGGAAAGAGCAAGGGATGCTGCGCCATGTCCATGGGCATCTTCAAAAGCTCGCCGTCGATGAACTTGGCGCTCCGGATGACCGACAACTTTTCCTTTGCAGCTTCCCATTGCGCCTGAATGACCTTGGGCGGACCGTAGAACTGCAGCAAGGCGCCCCACAGCCCCTTGCCGACCTTCTGCGCATAGGCTTCGAGCTTCGCCTTGGGCGGGTTGCTCGGACTTTGCAAACATGTCGAGAATGTCGGAATTGGCCGGGGCCGAGACCTGCTCCTTCGGCAGCAGGCCGTTGTTCATCGGGCTGCCGAAATAGGGCATGCCGGTCACGATCTGCTGGTTCTCGAGGAGCGTGACGATGTCGACGAGCGGGATGAGATCGTCATAGTTGTAGACATGGACGGAGCCGTAGAAGTAGGCGTCCGGCTGCGGCATCAGCCAGAATCCCATCTTGGTGACGATGCCGAAATTCGACTGCGAGAAGATGCCGTCGATCCACGGGCCGAAGCCGGTCTTGAATTGCTGCCAGGTTTTCGCGGCGGGCAACGCGCCCATGCCGGTGCGCAACAGCTCGCCGTTCGCCAGCACGACCTCCATGCCGCAATGCGCGTCGAAGTGATTGCGGAATTGCGCCGTCGTGACGCCGCCGCCGCGTTCGAGCGAATTGCCGATGAGCGAGCCCCAGCCGGGATCGGGGCAATCCATCCAAACTTTGAGCTTGTGCTTTTGGATGTAGCGATAAAGATCGAAATAGGACACGCCGGGCTCGACAAGCGCGTAGGCGTTGCGCTCGCTCACCTCGATGATGCGGTTCATGCGCTTGAGATCGAGGACGACGCTGCCCGAAAGCGCGGGCGCCGAGCCGCCATAACCGAGATTGCGCCCCGTCGAGATCGGATAGATGGGAATCTTGTATTGGTTGGCGATCTTCACGACCGCCTGCACTTCCTCGACGCGCGCCGGCGCGACGGCGGCGGAGGCTAGACGCTCCTCCGGCTCGTTCCACACTTGCGAATAGGCGTCGCGATAGAGCGCGACATCCTCGTCGCTGGTGAACACCCATTTCGCGCCCACCGCGGCCTTGAACGCGGAAATTGCCGCCTCGAAGCTCTCGGCGCTGACGCCAGCGGGAAGTTTTGCCGAACTCGCCGTTAGTTTGGATTCCGCCATTCGCGTGCCCCCTTTATTGCATGTGCACAGAGTTATCGGTGGACCATCAGTATCCTCGATATGCGATAACTCGACAGTCCATTGCAACGGCTCAACTGGCCGCTCGACGACAAAGCACCCGTCGCTTGCGCGGCTCACCGCGCTGCAACCCCCCTGCTCGGCGCGTGAGCCCCGGAAACATTCGAGCTTGGCGCCGCTCTCAGGCTCTCACAGGCACGTCGCCGGCCAGCGTCACACGATGCATCAGCCGGCGGTGGCCATGATAGTCGTTGACGGGAAAGTGCAGCGTGCAGCGATTGTCCCATAGCGCGATTGCATTCACTGACCACGAAAAGCGGCATGTGAGCCCGGCGCGCGTCTGGTGCCGGTAGAGATAGTCCAGAAGCGGCGCGCTTTCCTCTTCGCTCATGCCGCCAAAGCGCACGGTATGGGCGGGATTGACATAGAGGGCCGCGCGGCCGGTCTCCGGATGTCTGCGCACGACCGGATGCTCCGCCTCGAAATCGGGTGGCGAGCCGCCCATCGCATTTTCGCGCAGGCGATCCTCTCGCGTGCGGGAAATATCGGCCTTGGCGGAGCTGTTCACAGCGGTGAGGGGCGCGAGCAGCCGGCGCATGCCCTCCGACAGCGTCTCAAAGGCTAGGTAGGTGTTCGCGAACATCGTATCGCCGCCTTGGGGCGGAAGCTCGCGCGCGATGAGCATGGTCGCCATGGGCGGCCTCGGCAGATAGGCCGTATCGCTGTGCCAGATGCCGCCGAAGTTTATCGTCTCGTGCTCGCGCTTCAGAACGGCAACAATTTCCGGCGCCTCTTCGAGGCCTTTCAAAAGAGGATACTCAGTAACTTCGCCGAAGCTGCGCGCCAGCGAAAGAAACTGCGCGGAGGAAAGCGGCTGGTCGCGAAAGAAGATGACGAGATTGTCCAGCCAGATGCGCCGGATCTCGGCTATAGCGGCGTCCGTCAGCGGACGGGTGAGCTCGAGCCCCTCGATCTCAGCGCCCAGTGCCCCAGATATCCGCCGGACACGCATGCGTGCCGCGCTCCGCTAGAAAAAGTGCAATCATCTAATGCGGAACGCCCCGCATCGCCACTGGGACCTTCCGCGTGCGTGCGCGCCTTGCCGGCGCATCGGACACGCGCGAGCCAGCGGTCTTTTCCTCAAAACGGCAGCCCCACATAATTCTCCGCGAGCGCGGTTTGCGCGGCGCGGGAGCCGGAAAGATATTCGAGCTCGGCCCGTTGCATTTTCTTGTCGAAGCCGCTGCCGTCCGGAAAGCCGTGGAGAAGCATGGTCATCCACCAGGAAAAGCGCTCGGCTTTCCACACGCGCGCCAGCGCGCGCGCCGAATAGGCGTTAAGGCCCGCCTCGGACTTTTCGCCGATAAAACTCGCGCAGCGCCTGCCAGAGATAGTGGACGTCGCTCGCCGCGAGATTGAGGCCCTTGGCGCCCGTGGGCGGCACGATGTGCGCCGCGTCGCCCGCGAGAAACAGGCGGCCGAAGCGCATGGGCTCGGCCACGAAGCTGCGCAGGGGCGCGATGCTCTTCTCGATCGAGGGCCCCGTCACGATGTCGGCGGCCGCGCGCGGGTCGAGACGGCGCTTGAGCTCGTCCCAGAAGCGGCTCGTCGGGCCAGTCCTCGATGTTGTCGTCGAGCCGGGCATTGGACGTAGAAGCGGCTCCGGCGTTGCGAGCGCATGGAGCAGAGCGCAAAGCCGCGCTCGTGGTGTGCGTAGATGAGCTCGTGCGACACCGGCGGCGTGTCGGAGAGAATGCCGAGCCAGCCGAAGGGATACACGCGCTCGAATGTGCGCATCACGCTGTCCGGGATCGTCTGCCGGCTCACGCCGTGAAAGCCGTCGCAGCCGGCGATGAAGTCGCATTCGATCTCGGCTGCGGCGCCGTCCTTCCTGTAGCGCACGCGCGGGCGCTCGCGCTCGATGTCGTGCAAGCTCACGTCTTCGGCTTCGTAGACCGTTTGCGCGCCCGCGGCGGCGCGCGCCTCCATGAGATCGCGCGTGATCTCGGTCTGGCCGTAGACCGTCACGGTTTTGCCGGTCAGCCCGCGAAAATCGATGCGATGGCGCGCACCGCCGAACGAAATCTCGATGCCGTCGTGGACCAGCCCCTCGCGCTCGCAGGCGCGCGCCGACGCCGGCTTGCTTGAGGAGATCGGCGCAGCCTTGCTCGATCACGCCCGCCCGGATGCGGCTCAGGACGTAGTCGCCGCTTCGCCGCTCGAGGATGACGTTCGCAATGCCGTCCTTGTGCAGAAGCTGGCCGAGCAAGAGGCCCGCAGGGCCCGCGCCGATGATGGCGACTTGTGTCCGCATGCGTCCTCCTCATTCGGGCGCTCGGTCTTGTCTAGCACAGGACCCGCGCGCCGGGGCGCGCCGGGGGCGCCGAGCCTCTTCAGACGTGCCCCCTTGAGGGAAACTTGCGCTTGAGCGGGATCAATGCCTGGTCCCCGGCAAGGCGCCAGAACACGGCCGGACGCTGCGGGGCGGGGGGCGATTGCGATGCGGCCCGCTGTCACCTGTTGCCGCGTGCCGGAGGCTCTATACTGGCGATCCCACGAGTCATCCTGGCAAGTCGTCTTAGAAGCTGTCGTTGCATCGGCGTGCGTTTCAGAACGCCTGGTTCGGGAACCGTCTATGACTGAAACCCTGACCGAACGCCGCGGCAACGACCTCGCCGGCATTTTCCTCGCCGTCCTCTGCATCGTCGGTGCAATTCTGGCGCTCCTTGTCGTGGGGCGGACGACGGAAGCGGCCATGGCTGTCCATGGCTGGATTTTCCTCGCCGCGTTTCTGATCGGCCCCTTCCTGCTCGTGAACTATCTCGAACGGCCGGCTTCGGCGGCGAACGGCGCCTATGAGGACGGCGTCGTGCGCGCCGGAGTCATCGCAAGCATGTTCTGGGGCATCGCGGGCTTTCTCGTCGGCCTCGTCATTGCCCTGCAGCTCGCCTTCCCGAGCCTTTTCTATTTCCCGGATTTCCCCTGGAGCAATTTCGGCCGGCTCCGGCCCGTGCATACCTCGGCCGTCATCTTCGCCTTCGGCGGCAACGCGCTGATCGCGACGTCCTTCTATGTCGTGCAGCGCACCTGCCGCGCGCGGCTCGCAGGCGGGCCGTGGGCGTGGTTCGTCTTCTGGGGCTATCAGCTCTTCATCGTCGTCGCGGCCACGGGCTACCTCATGGGTATCACCGAGGGCGCGCGAATATGCCGAGCCCGAATGGTACGCCGATATCTGGCTCACCATCGTCTGGGTCGCTTATCTGCTGGTCTTCCTTGGCACGATCTGGAAGCGCCGCGAGCCGCATATCTATGTGGCGAACTGGTTTTACTTGGCCTTCATCGTCACCATCGCGGTCCTGCACATCACGAACAATCTTTCGGTGCCCGTCTCGCCCACGGGCGCCAAGAGCTATTCGCTGTTCGCGGGCGTGCAGGATGCGTTGACGCAATGGTGGTACGGGCACAATGCGGTGGGCTTCTTCCTCACCGCGGGCTTTCTCGGCATGATGTACTACTTCGTGCCCAAGCGCGCGGCGCGTCCCGTCTATTCCTACCGGCTCTCCATCGTCCACTTCTGGTCGCTCATCTTCATCTACATCTGGGCGGGCCCGCATCATCTGCATTACACGGCGCTGCCCGAATGGGCGCAGACGCTCGGCATGACGTTTTCGATCATGCTGTGGATGCCGTCCTGGGGCGGCATGATCAACGGTCTCATGACGCTGTCGGGGGCGTGGGACAAGCTGCGCACCGATCCCGTGCTGCGCATGCTCGTCGTCTCGGTCGCCTTCTACGGCATGTCCACCTTCGAAGGCCCCGTGATGTCGATCCGCGCCGTCAATTCGCTCTCTCACTACACGGACTGGACCATCGGCCACGTGCATTCGGGCGCGCTGGGCTGGGTCGGCTTCATCAGCTTCGGCGCGATCTACTGCCTCGTGCCGTGGCTCTGGAAGCGCGAGGGCCTTTATTCCAAGGCGCTCGTCGAATGGCACTTCTGGGTCGCGACGCTCGGCATCCTCTTCTACATCACCGCGATGTGGGTGTCGGGCATCATGCAGGGCCTCATGTGGCGCGCCTATAACGAGTTCGGCTTCCTGTCGTTCTCCTTCGCGGAGACGGTGAAGGCCATGCACCCGTTCTATGTGATCCGCGCGTTGGGCGGCGCGCTTTACCTCACGGGCGCGCTCATCATGGCCTACAACCTGTGGCGCACGATGCGCGGCGAGACCCGCGCGTCCGAGATGCAGCCCGCGCTCTCGCCGGCGCCGGCGCCCGCGGAGTGACGAAAGACGCGCCATGCTGAACCGTCACGTGCTCCTCGAAAAACACTCGCTCCTGCTTGTGATCGCCATTCTTCTCGTGATCTCGGTCGGCGGCCTCGTCGAGATCGCGCCGCTCTTCTATCTCGAGAGCACGATCGAGAAGGTGCAGGGCGTGCGGCCCTACAGCCCGCTCGAGCTCGCGGGGCGGAATATCTATGTCCGCGAGGGTTGCTACAACTGTCACAGCCAAATGATCCGGCCTCTGCGCGACGAGGTCGAGCGCTACGGCCACTACTCGCTCGCCGCGGAAAGCATGTTCGACCACCCCTTCCAATGGGGCTCCAAGCGCACGGGCCCCGATCTCGCCCGCGTGGGCGGCAAATACTCCGACGAATGGCATCGCGACCATTTCCACGATCCGCGCGGCGTGGTGCCGGAATCCGTCATGCCGCCTTACGCCTTTCTCGGGCGGCAGACACTCGATTACAGCGCCATGGCTGCCATGCTCAAGGCGAACCGCGCGGTCGGTGTTCCTTACACGGATGACATGGTGGCGGACGCCGCGAAGGATGTGGCCACCCAAGTCGATCCCTTCTCGCCCGATATCGACGCCTTTCTCCTGCGTTATCCCAAAGCGCAGGTCCGCGACTTCGACGGCGATCCGGCGCGCGTCACGGAGCTCGATGCGCTCATCGCCTATCTGCAGATGCTGGGCACCGAGGTCGATTTCTCGACCTACTCGGCCGAAGAGAACGCGCGGTGAGACGATGAGCTACGAGGACGTCGCTCGCTTCGTCCAGACATGGGGCCTCGTGTTCTTCGTCGTGGTCTTTCTCGTGGCGGTGGCTTATGCGCTTTGGCCCGCAAACCGGGCGCGCTTCCGGCGCGCCGCGCGTATCCCGCTGGAAGACGACGAGACGACCAAGGACGCACCGAAATGACCGACCGGCCCGAGATCGATCAAGCGTCTGGTGTCGAGACGACCGGGCATGAGTGGGACGGGATCAAGGAGCTCGACAATCCGCTGCCGCGCTGGTGGCTCGTCATTTTCTGGGCGACCATCCTCGTCTCCGTCGTCTATTGGATTTTCATGCCTTCCTGGCCCGCGCCGCCGGGCGGCAAGGGCTATCTGCACGGGCTTTCGGGCAATTCCGAGCGCCTCAATGTGGCGCGCGATCTCGCGGCGCTGAAGGAGGCCCGGAGCGGCTTCGCGACGCAGCTTGCGGGCGCCACGCTCGATGAGATCGAGGCCGACCCGGAGCTCCTGCAATTCGCGCTCGCTTCGGGCGAATTCGGCCTTCGCCAACAATTGCGCCACATGCCACGGCTCGGGCGCGGCGGGCGCGCGCGGCTATCCCAATCTCAACGACGACGATTGGCTGTGGGGCGGCACGCTTGCCGACATCGGGCAGACGATCCGGCATGGCATCCGCAGCGGCGATGCCAATGAGCGCTTGTCGCAAATGCCGGCCTTCGGCCGCGATAACCTGCTCACAGCCGCGCAGATCAACGATCTGGTCGAATATGTGCGTTCGATTTCGGGACAAGATGCCGACGCCGCCGCCGTCGCGCGCGCCAAGCCCGTGTTCGCCGAGCAATGCGCGCAATGTCACGGCCCCGAGGGCAAAGGCGACCGCACACAAGGCGCGCCCGATCTCACGGACGGGATTTGGCTCTATGGCGGCGACCGCGATACGCTGCGCGCCACGATCGCCAATGCGCGCCAAGGCGTGATGCCGGCCTGGGCCGGCCGCCTCGACGATGCGACGATCGCCGCGCTCGCCGTTTATGTGCATGAGCGCGGCGGAGGCGAGTGACGGACGAAGCGCTTCAGCGTGGCGGCGCGACGGGGCGGCGTTCGGGAGCCTCGAATGAAGATGGACAAGGTGCTCAACCTCGACGCGGCGGAGCCCGCTCCGACGGCCATGGCGGCCGAAGGCGTGCAGCGGCTCGATGTCGCCGCCGTCAACGCGCCCGCGCGGCGCAATCTCTACAAGGCGCGCGAGCCCATCTATCCCAAGCTCGTGCATGGCCGCTTCCGGGCGCTCAAATGGCTCGTCATGGCCGCGACGCTCGCGATCTACTATCTCCTGCCCTGGATGCGCTGGGCACGCGGGCCGAACGCGCCCGATCAGGCCGTGCTCGTCGATTTTCCGCATCAGCGTTTCTATTTCTTCGCGATCGAGATCTGGCCCCAGGAGGTCTATTACATCACGGGGCTTCTGATCCTCGCGGCGCTCGGGCTTTTCTTCGCCACGGCTCTCTTCGGCCGCGTTTGGTGCGGCTATGCGTGCCCGCAGACGGTGTGGACCGATCTCTTCATCATGGTCGAGCGCCTGGTCGAAGGCGACCGCAACCGCCGCATCCGGCTCGCCAAGGAGCCCTGGAGCGCGAGCAAGATCGCGAAGAAAACTTTGAAGCACGCAGTTTGGCTCGCGATCGCGGGCGCCACGGGCGGCGCCTGGATTCTCTATTTCCACGACGCGCCGACGGTCATGCGCGACTTCTTCGCGGGCGGCGCGCCGGTTTCGGCTTATCTCTTCTTCGGGGTTCTCACCTTCACGACCTATACGCTGGCCGGCATGATGCGCGAGCAGGTGTGCACGTATATGTGCCCCTGGCCGCGCATCCAGGCCGCGCTCACGGACGAAGAGTTGCTCGACGTCACGTACCGCCGCGACCGGGGCGAGCCGCGCGGGGCCCACAAGAAGGGGCAATCTTGGGAAGGACGCGGCGACTGCATCGACTGCAACCAATGCGTCGCGGCTTGTCCCATGGGCATCGACATCCGCGACGGCTTGCAGCTCGAATGCATCAACTGCGCTCTGTGCATCGATGCCTGCAACGAGGTGATGGTGAAGATCGGCCGCCCGCGCGGGCTCATCGCCTATGATACCGATCTCAATGTGGCGCGCCGGGAAAAGGGCGAAGCCGCGCGCTTCCGTTTCATCCGGCCACGGACGATACTCTATGCCGCGCTTTTTCTTGCCGTGGGGCTCATCATGCTGGTCGGGCTCGCCGGGCGCGCGAGTCTCGATCTCAACGTCTTGCGCGACCGGAGCCCGCCCTATGTGCGTCTGTCCGAGGGTGGCGTCAGGAATGGCTACACGGTGAAGGTCATCAACCGGACGAACGAGACGCGGCGCTATCAGTTGACGGTCGAGGGCCCCGCGGGGCTCGCCGTCAAGGCGACGGGTCTCGGACAAGGCGAGACCCTCGACGCCTTCATGGTGGAATCCGACCGCGTGCGGCCGATCCGCGTCTATTTGACGCTCGAGAAAGGCGCGCTCGGTCCGTCTTCGGTTCCGGTCGCCTTTCATGTTCGCGACATCGCGGCGGACGAATCCCGCAACACGCCTTCGGTGTTCCTCTCGGGCGCGGAGAGCTGAGCGATGTTCGAGCGGATCACGGGCAAGCACGTGCTGATCGCTCTACTCGGCTTCTTCGGCATTACGTTTGGCGTGAACGGCTTTCTCATCGCCTCCGCGCTGCGGAGCTTCAGCGGCGAGGATGCCTCCCGGAGCTACGCGCTCGGTCTGCACTACAACGACGCGCTTGCGGAACGCGCGGCCCAGCGCGCGGCCGGCTGGCAGGCGCGGCTCGAGACCTACCGCGTCGCGGACGGCACGGCTGTCTTTGATCTCACGCTCGAAGACAAGAACGGCAAGCCGGTGCAGGGCCTTGCGCTCGACGGCGCGCTGCGCCTGCCCGCGACGGCGCGCGAGGACCGCATCCTCGCATTTGTGGAGATCGGCCCTGGGCGCTACGAGGCGCGCGTTGCGAACCTCGAGTTGGCACATTGGGATCTCGTCGTCACGGGCAAGACGCCGCGCGGAGCCCGCGGTCTTCGAAGCGAAGAACAGGCTATGGATACGCTAGCGGCATCGTTGACGCCGGACATCCCGGTCGAGGGAGCCGCGCCGGAAACCTTTGTCGATCCGTCGGCCTATGCGCGCGCGGGCAAGGATGGGCTCACGCGGCTCGAGCTTGCGGTGCGGGGTGCGCGCTGTGCGGGCTGCTTGCGCAAGATCGAGACCGGGCTTGCGCGCCTTCCGGGCGTGGTGAGCGCCCGTCTCAATCTGACCACCGGAAAGCTCGATGTCGCCTGGCGCACGGGTGGGCTCGCGCCCGCAAGCGTCACGCGCAAGCTCGCCGAGCTCGGCTATCACGCGGTCCCCTATGACGCTGGCGGCGAAGCGAGCCACCAGCAGCGGGAGGAGCGCTTCCTTCTGCGTTGCCTCGCGGTCGCGGGCTTCGCCTCGGCAAATGTCATGTTGCTCTCGATCTCGGTTTGGGCGGAGCGGGGGCGGGCGAAATGGGTGCCGCGACGCGCGCATTTCTCGGCTGGGTATCGGCTGCGATCGCGCTGCCCGCCGTCGCCTATGCGGGCCGCCCGTTCTTCCGCTCGGCGCTCGGCGCGCTGCGGCGTGCGCCGAGTCAACATGGACGTGCCGATCTCGCTCGCTGTGCTGCTCGCCACGGGCTTAAGCCTCTTCGACGTCGCCATCGCAAAGGGCGACACCTATTTCGAAGCAGCCGTGATGCTGCTCTTTCTGCTCTTGATCGGGCGCTTTCTCGATCTGCGCCTGCGCGGCCGCGCGCGCGGGGCGGCGCAGCGTCTGGCGGCTCTGCAAGTCGCAAGCGCCAATCGCATTTCGTCCTCGGGCGCGGTGGTCGCCGTGCCAGCGCGCGACATCGTGGCCGGCGACCGCATTCTCGTCGGCGCGGGCGATCAGGTGCCGGTGAACGGCATCGTCGAAGAAGGACGCTCCACGCTCGATGTGAGCTTCGTCACGGGCGAGACAACGCCTGCGGACATCGCGCCCGGCGCCGCGGTCTACTCCGGCTCGATCAATCGCGCGCGGCCGCTGGTGATGCGCGCCACCGCCGCGCGCGACAGTTCGCTGCTCGCCGAGATCACGCGCCTCGTCGAGGCGGGCGAGCAGGCGCGCTCGCGTTATGTGCGCCTCGCCGACAAGGCGGCATCGCTTTATGTGCCGCTCGTTCACGGCCTTGCGCTTGCGACCTTTGCCGGCTGGGCGCTTTCCGGCGCGGGCCTGCACAACGCGCTCGTCAACGCCATCGCCGTGCTCATCATCACCTGTCCCTGCGCGCTCGGGCTTGCCATTCCCGCCGTGCAAGTCGTGGCCACGGGCCGGCTCTTCGCTCGCGGCGTGCTGGTGAAAAGCGGCGATGCCTTGGAGCGCCTCGCCGAAGCGGACATGGCAGTGTTCGACAAGACGGGAACCCTCACGCTGCCCGCGCCCGTCTTGGTGAAAGGCGAGGGCGCCAACGCCGGCGATCTTGCGCTTGCGGCGCGAGCTTGCCCGCGCAAGCCGCCATCCGCTGGCGCGTGCGCTTGCGGCGGCGGCAGGTGCCGGACCCGCAGCGTCTGACGTGCATGAGGAGCCGGGGCTCGGCCTCGAAGCGATTGTGGACGGAAAGCGCGTGCGTCTCGGCAATCGCGATTGGTGCGGCGTCGCGAGCGCGCCCGAAGCCCAAGGCCCGGAATTGTGGCTCGCCGTGGAAGGAAGAAAGCCGGTGCGCTTTGACTTCTCCGACGCGCTCAGGTCCGAGGCGGCGGAAACCGTGGCAGGCTTGCGCGCGCGCAAGCTCGACGTCGCGCTTCTCTCCGGCGACCAGAATGGCCCCGTCGCGCGCGCGGCGGAGGCTGCCGGCATCGCCGATTGGACGGCGGAGCTCGCCCCCGCGGCCAAGACCGCACGGCTCGAGGCGCTCGCGGCGCAAGGCCGGCGCGTGCTCGATGGTGGGCGACGGGCTCAACGACGCGCCGGCGCTCGCCTCGGCGCATGTTTCGATCTCGCCAGCGACCGCGATCGACGCGAGCCAAGCGGCCGCCGACCTCGTGTTGCAGGGCGCAAGCTTGGCGCCGATCCTCGAGGCGGTCGATGTCGCGCGCGCGGCGCGGCGGCGCGCTTTCGAGAATCTCGGCTTCGCCGCGCTCTACAATGCCTGTGCGGTGCCGCTTGCCATGGCGGGGCTCGTGACGCCGCTCATCGCGGCGATCGCGATGTCGGCCTCGTCGCTTCTCGTGACGCTCAATGCGCTGCGGCTCGCGCGCTCGGGGAGGCGCGCTGATGGATATCCTCGTCTTCCTTGTGCCCGCGGCGCTCGCGCTCGGGCTCTTGGGCCTCGGCGCTTTCTTGTGGGCGCTCAAACACGGCCAGTTCGAAGATCTCGACGGCGCCGGCGTGCGCGCGCTCTACGACGACGATCAACCCGAAGACGAGACGAGATCGCGGTAAGCGTGCCAAGTGGCGTAACCGATCACCGGAAACACGAGCGCGAGCCCCAAGAACAGCGTCGCCGTGCCGAGCGCGATGCAGAGCGCGATGATCCAGGCCCACAAGAGCATCGGGACAAGATTGCGCTTCACCGCCTCGATGCTGGTGAGGACCGCCGTCGCGAAGTCGACCTCTTCCGCCATGAGCATGGGCACGGACACCGCGCTCACGGCAAAGGAGGCGAAGGCGATCACGGCGCCGATGGCCGTGCCGACGCCCAAAAGCGCAAGCCCATTCGTGGTCGTGACCGCGTGGGCGATGAAATCCGAGAGCGGCTCGTATTGGCCGAGCGCGAACATCGCATAGAGCAGCATCGCGACGCGCAGCCACACGAGATAAAGAAACATGAGGAGAAACCCCATATAGGCGAGCTGCAGGCGCGCCGCGCGCACGACGAAGAACGCGGCGGCGACGCTCACGGGCTCGCCCGCCTCGAGCCTGCGCGCCGTCTCGTAAAGGCCCACGGCAAGAAGCGGTCCCACGATGAGGAAGCCGCCGACCGCCGCCAAGATCCAGGCGCCGAGTTCCAAAAGCCAAAGGCCGCCGGAGAGGATCAAGCTCACGGCGACGAAGCCCGCGCCATAGACGAGGCTCACAACGGGCGCCCGCACGAAGTCCCAAAAACCCCGTGCGATCCAGTCCCAGGGCGCATCGCGCTTCACCTCGTTGACCGGCCACGCCGCACCTTTATGCACAGCACCCGTGGTCACCATGTGGCGTCTCCCTTGGTCCCGGCTCTTGCCGGTGCCGAACTTGTTTGGGTACGCGTCCCTGATGAAAAGCTTGCAACCTCAAACTCCGCACAAGCCAAAGAGCCAGTGGCGGGCGCAGGCCTTTCGGTTGTCACGAACGCCGCCTCACGCCGCCACCGAGCTTGCGTAGTCGAGAACCGGCGGGCGCTCGGCGAAGATGCCGCGCTCGTGGATCCAGCGTTGAGTCTTGGCATACATTTCTTCCGTGTACGGAAGAAAGACGATGCGCTCGCCGGTCGAGAAGCGCCGCACATCGACCTTGGCCTTGTAGCGGTCCGGGATCTCCTTGAGGTAGAAGCGCTTGTAGTTCTCGGGCTCGAGATCGAGATCCATCTGCGCGCGCTTAAGCGCGTTCATGTATTTCTCGACGTCACTCCGGTCGACTTGGGGCGGGATCATAAAGCCGACCATGAAGGTCGAGTCCACGATCTTGCGGAAGCCCATTTGCTCCAACGCCTGAAAGGCAAGCCCCCAAACGCTGGTCGCGGGCAAGTCGCGGTCGACGGCCACGTCGACGCGCGCCCAAGGCGCGCCCACGAATTTGAGCGCGATCTCGTCGCGGCTCATGAACGGCTCGAGCGCTTGGATGGCGGTGAAATGGCTGCCCGAGTGGTAGCCGACCGCAATCTCTTTCCTCTTCAGGTCCTCCGGCCGCGTGATCGGTGAGTCCGGCGGAACCATGATGCCGCCGGGAGTGACGACATAGGCCTTGCCCCACATCTTGCCGATGTGCTCGGCGGAAGCCTCGTTCACCGCCCAATGGCAGGCGCAGGAGATATCGGATTTCACGCCCTTGTTGCCGCCGCCCTCGATATAGGATTCGAAGGCGCCGGACTTGATTTCCGCCACCGCGCCGGCGGCATTGGTCACCTTCTCGCGCGCCATGTTCGGCCATTCGCGAAAGTCGTAATCGAGCCCTTCCTGCGTGAAATAGCCCTTCTCGTGGGCGATCCACTCCTGCAAGCGGCCATGCGGCTGGATGGTGAACTTTGCCATCGCGCTCTCCCCCTTGAGGTCTCGATTTTAGGCCCGCGCCCGAGCCTTGTCATGCGGGATGGGCGCGCTTACCACTTGCCGGTGTTGGGCATCGATTTCCAGGGCTCGCGGGGCGGAAGTGCTGCGCCACTCTGCAATAGCTCGATCGAGACTTCGTCGGGGGAGCGGACGAAGGCCATGCGTCCGTCGCGGGGCGGGCGATTGATGGTCACGCCCGCTTTCATCAGCCGCTCGCAAACGGCGTAGATGTCGTCGACGGCATAAGCCAAGTGGCCGAAATTCCGCCCGCCCGTGAGCGTTTCGGGATCCCAATTGTAAGTGAGCTCGATCTGCGCCTCCTCCTGGCCCTCGGGCGCGAGGAAGACGAGCGTGAAGCGGCCTTCCTTGTGCTCCATGCGGCGCACTTCCTTCAGACCAAGCTTGTTGCAAAAGAAATCGAGCGAGGCGTCGAGATCGCTGACCCGGATCATGGTGTGGAGATAGCGCACGGTTGTCGTCCCCTCGTTGGCTGCGACGAGAGGATAGCGTCAAGGGCGTTCGCCGTCATCCGGCGTGCGGCGGTTCAATTGGCAGGGGGCGTGGAAAGCCGCTGCTTGAGCGCCGCGGCAAGCGCCACGTTCTCGTCCTTGATGCGGGAGAGCCAGGAGGCAAATCGCGCATCGTTGCGCAACGCGCCAAAGCGCGGATCGATGTCGATGGGGAAGGGGTTGAGCTGACCCGGCCGGGTCGCGGCGAGCACGGCCCAAGTGGTGCGGAAGCCCGCGTCAAAAGCTTCGTCGAGCTCCAGCATCGCCTGGTCGAGCGCGCCTTGCAACCCATGAGCTTGCGCTTTCGCGACGAGGAACAGCGGAAGCTTGGGCGCGCCCGGCCCGTCGAGATAAGCGGAAACGCGCTTGAGAAGGGCGTCGGCTTCGCCGGCATTGCCCGTGGCCTGCCAAGCCGCGGCGAGATCGAGAGCCGCGGCGAAGTTCAAGACGTTGATGGGCTCGCCCGCGAAGAGGGTGGGGAAGCGCTGCTGCAAAAAATCGAGTGCGCGCCGAGGGTCATTCTGCGCAAGCGCGAGAATTGCCGCCGCATGGACGAAGCGTCCGCCGTCGGCGCCGGTGCGGACGTTTTTCTCGAGCAGCTGCAGCTCGTCCGCATATTTCCCGGCGGCGGCAAAGCCAAGCGCTTTACGAAGCGTGTCGAAAAGATCGGCGCCCTTGATGCGCTCGCGCATGGCACGCGCCGCGTCGCGATCGCCGAGCTCCATCCTGACGGCCCAGAGATAGAGCGCCGTAAAGGGATCGGGCGAGAGTTGAAACGCCTTGTCGAGAAGAACGGCGGCCTCATCGAGCCGGCCCAGACGCGCCTGATAAAGTCCGTAGGCGGAGTATCCGGCGGAAAAGTCCGGATGCGCCGCCGTCAGGCGCTGAAAGGCGTTGAGCGCGGCGGTGGTGTCGCCGAGGCTCCCCGTCGTAATGGCCACATCGAGGCTCGCCTGGCGCATGAGGGGATCGATGTCGAGCGCCTTCTGGAACAGCTTCAGCGCCTCCGCGGGATCTTCGAAGGCCATTTCCGAGCCGTAAGCTTCATAGGCGTCGGCGTTCGCGGGATCGAGCTCGACCGCGCGGCGGTAATCGGCGAGCGCCTGGGTGTGCGCTTGAATGTTGTCGTCGCGAAGCACGCGCAGCCGCGCGACATCGGCACGCGCGAGATAGGCGTCGAGCCGCTTCGGGATCGAGCGCGAGCGCCTTCTCGGCCGCTTCGAGCGCGCGCGCTTCGCCTGCTTTGAGCTCCTCGCCGTAATTGACCATGAGGAGCACGTAAGCATTGGCAAGCCCCGCATAGGCGGCCGCGTCATTGGCATCGCGGGCGATGGCGGCTTCGAATTGGGATTTGGCGCTTTTCAAACTATCGAGGTCGCGCTGGCTGAGGCGCGCGGCGGCGATGAGGTCGAGCCGATGGGCTTCCGCATCGCTCGTCGCGCGCTTTGCCAGGCGCGTCTCGTCGGTGGCCGAAAGCGCGACCTTGAGCGCGCCTGCAACGGCGCGGGCGATCGCTTCTTCGGTCGAGGCAAGCTCGGCGGGCGTGATGTCGAAGCTCTGGGACCACAGCGGCGCCGGCGAGCGGGGATCGATAAGCTCGGCCGCGAGCGAAAGGCGCTCGCCATCAACACTCAGATTGCCCTTGAGCAAGTGATCGACGTGCAAAGCCTGCGCCATGGTCTCGGGCGTGTCGGGCTTGCCCGCGAAATAAAACGTGGAGCCGCTGCCCGCGACCTTGAGACCGGAAAGCCCCGCAAGGCGGTCGCGCAGCGCGCGCGTGAATCCGTCGGCCAAGGCTTGCATATCGGGCGTGGGCGCGGGGGCGGGGGCGGGCGCGCGGCGGCGGTGACGGCGAAGGGCAGCACGGCGAGGCTCTGCACGACGACGGGCGGCGGCTGCGGCGCTTCGACAGGCGCGGGCGTCGCCACGATGGGCGCGCGCGTGATCAGCTTCGAGATCACGAGGCGCTCCACCAGAGCAACCACGGCCACGAGTGCGAGCACGGCGAGGATGATGTGATCCAAGCGCCGTGCGGTCGTGTGGGTGATGGTCTGCTCTTCGCTCACGTCTTTGGTTCGCGTGAAGCCTTGCGGCGTGATTTCGTACAGCCATGTTAGAACGAGTGCCGCGATAAAGCCTAATGCAAGCATTGCCGCCACGGCTTGCGCCAATTCCGGCGGCGCGCCGGTGCGCCCGCCGATCGTGACGGTGAGCTGGAGAACGACCCAGGACAGCGCGAGGTAGACGAGCCCCGCGCGCAGCACATTCCGGCGCATGAGCTCGGCCATGAAACTTTTCATCGAGGCAACGATCGTCTGGCCCATGGTCGCTCCCGGCAGTCAAATCGCCGCCGCAGGGTCTATCGGGGTGCCTGTGGCCGTCAATATCCTCCATCATCTATAATCCAGGGCTTCTTTTTTTTCTTAATGGGAGCGGCGGGCCGGCGCGCAGAAAGGCGAGGGACGAGCCATGGCGGACGATGGAAAGCTCAACGTACTCGGAATTTGCGGCAGCCTGCGCCGAGCCTCGTATAACGGCGGGCTTCTGCGCGCGGCCAAGGCGCTCGCGCCCGCGGGGATGAGCATCGCCATCGGCGATATCTCGGCCATTCCGCTCTATAACGGGGACGTCGAGCGCGAGGGCTTTCCCAAGAGCGTGCACGATTTCCGCGAGCGCATTCGCGCGGCGGACGCCCTCCTCATCGCAACGCCGGAATACAACTATTCGGTTCCCGGGGTGCTCAAGAATGCCATCGACTGGGCATCGCGGTCGCCCGACCAGCCCCTTGCGGGCAAGCCGGTCGCCATCATGGGCGCGACACCGGGCGGCTTCGGCACCACGCGTTCCCAACATCACCTGCGTCAAGTCTTCATTGGCGTCGGCAGCAGCGTGCTTGCCGCGGCCCGAAGTCATGGTGCCCGGAGCCGCCGCGCAAGTTCGACGACAAGGGCGATCTCAAGGACGAAGCGACGAAGAAGTTCATCGCCGATCTCCTGGTGGCGTTCGCGGCGTGGACGCGGCGCCTGAAGAGCGAAGCGGGCAAGGCCTGAACGCGTCGCCTCATTTGCTAATTTCGACGTGACAGGTGGACCCCCCTGCAGTCCCCCCTGAAAGCGGGACGAGACTCATTTCCCTCCCCCTGAAAGGGGGAGGGATAGGGTGGGGGTCGGTGGTGGACGCGTCGCGTTCGATTCAACGCGATCGCAATTCGCTCTATGCGAGGTCGAAGAGCAGAATTTCGGCGTCGGTCTCGGCGGCGAGGGTGACGTTTCCTTCGTCTTCGATGGCGGCCTCGTCGCCGGCGGAGAGAGTCTTGCCGTTGAGCGCGACCGTGCCGCGCGCGACGTGAAGATAGGCGGCGCGCCCGGGCGCAATTGCGTGGGACGCGCGCTCGCCCGCCGCGAGCAGCCCCGCGTAAAGCCGTGCATCCTGATGAATGGTGACGGCGCCGTCTGCGCCTTCGCCATCAGCCACGAGAGCGAGCCGCCCCTGCAGCGTGTCCTTGGCGAAATGCCGTTGCTCGTAGCCCGGCGCGAGCCCGCGCTTGTTGGGCAGAATCCAGATTTGCAGAAGATGCACGCCTTCGCTCTTGGAGGCGTTGAACTCGCTATGCGCGATGCCCGTGCCCGCGCTCATGCGCTGCACGTCGCCCGGACGGATGACCGAGCCGTTTCCCAAGCTGTCCCTGTGCGCGAGCGCGCCTTCGAGGACATAGGTGACGATCTCCATGTCGGCGTGACCGTGGGTGGGAAAGCCGCCGCCGGGCTCGATGTGATCCTCGTTGATGACGCGGAGGCTGCGAAAGCCCATGCGCGCGGGATCGAAGTAAGCGCCGAACGAGAAGCTGTGCCGGCTGTCGAGCCAGTCCGTGCCGGTGCGGCCGCGCTCGGCTTGATCGAGAGTGGTGATCATCGCCGATAGATGGGTGCGCGCGCCCAGGCGTCAAGCATCGGCCACCTCACGGGCGAAAACGCGTGGGATCGAATTGGACCAGGTGCTGCTTGAAGCGCGCGAAATCGTCGGTTCCGAGCCAATAGAGCGGCCACACGAAAGCGCGGGCCATGTGGTTGACGAGGACCGCCGCGCGCGTTTCGGGCACGGCGAGCGCCGCACGCGCATCCCAGACGAAATAACCGAAGGTGAATGCGGCCCCGATGAGATAAAGCGCCGTTGCGATCGAAATCCACACGGGCGTCCGGCGAGCCCGCTTGGCTGCAGGGCGCGGCCCCTTCATAAGCTCGGCAGGGCTTCCCGTCGAATGCTTCCCCAAAACGTCCGGCGCGCGAACCGGCAGCGCAGGCGCGATGCGGCGCTGGCGGTTCTCCGCCGAATCCAGGACGCGCGCGAAGGTCTCCTGGTCGATGGCGATGGGCAGCGTGCCGTGGACGCCGCTCTTGTTCGTCCCCTTGTCCGGAAAAGCGCTCGCCACCTGCACCCAGCGTCCCTCTTGCCGCGCGAGCGATTTGATTTCGCTCGCAAGCTCGGCGAAGTCCTGGTCTTGGCTGAAGATCAGCGCCACGTTGAACGCGCCCTTGCGATAAAGCTCGATGGCATCGAGCGCGAGCCGCACGTCGATGCCCTTCTCGCGCAAGCCGCCGGTGGCGTCCTCCAAGAGCGTGCGGGTGAACACCTTCACGCCTTGACGCCGCCAGCGCGCGCAGCGCTTGACGGAGGCATAATGGGCATCCTCCGAGACGCGGACGTCGGGCACGCCGAGATAAAGATGAACGCCCGCGAGCTCCCAGCCCTGGGCCGCGCAGACGGTCTCGGCGAGCGCCAGCGGATTGAAATTGGCGAAGGCCTCGCCGAAAGTCGTGCGGGCGCTGTGACGCATATTGCTGCCGTCAATGAACGCGACGGCGGATTTTTCAGCCGGGTCTTGGAGCATGAATGCGAAAACCGCTTTTCTCTCACACCCTAGCCCGTTGGGCCCTCTTCCGACAACGGGCTTGGGGTAAGGTTTTCGCGATGCGCGGGCAAAGCCGAGGCCTTGGACATTGAGCTGAGTTTGTCGAGTTTAAATCGCCCCCTGTTCCCTCCCCCAGAAAGGGGGAGGGATAGGGAGGGGGTTGAGCGGGGCTCAATTCGCACAAGATTGATGAAAGATCGCGCGGTCTTGATCCCCACCCGGCGCTCCGCGCCAACCTCCCCTTTTCAAGGGGAGGTAACACAAGCGGGTCGATCAGTGGTCAGATCTCAATCAAATGCCGCTTTAAGGGAGATCGGCCGTGACGCAGTTCCGATCGGAAGGTTTGTCCCTCGCCTACGAGGCTTTGGGCGAGGGCCCGCCCGTTATCCTCGTCCATGGCTTTGCCTCCAACCGCGTCGTCAACTGGAAGGGGACGAGCTGGCTCGACGCGCTTGCCAATGCAGGCTACCGCGTCGTCGCCTTCGATTGCCGTGGTCACGGCGAGAGCGACAAGCCCCGCGATGTCGAGGCCTATCGCTTGAGCCGGCACGTGCAAGACGTCGCCGCGCTCATGGATCATCTCGGCATCGCGAAGGCGTCCTTCGTGGGCTATTCCATGGGCGCGCGCATCGTGCTCAAGCTTCTCTTGACGCAACCCGAGCGTGCGACCAAGGCGGTGCTCGGCGGCCTCGGCCTGCCGGCGCGCGATCCCGCCTTCGTCGAGGCTGTAGCACGGGCTTTCGAGGCGCCCGATCTCTCAACGGTTGCTGATCCGATCGCCCAGCGCTTCCGAAACTTCGCCGAGCGTCAGGGAGGAGACCTCTTGGCGCTCGCCGCCTGTTTTCGCGGCGTGCATGGGCCGTTCGACCTGTCGGACGCCGCGCGCATCGCCGTGCCCGTGCTCATCGTGGTGGGCGAGAAGGACGATCACGTGACGAAGCCCGCCGCGCTTGCCGCCGCGATCCCCGGCGCACGTCTCGTCGAAGTTCCGGGCCGCGATCACATGACGCGTCGTCGGCGACCCGCGCTTCAAAGACGCCGCGCTCGAATTTCTTGGTCGCTAGGAAATTTTGAAATTCGGTTGTCTTAGCGCGACCCCCCTGTAGTCCCCCCTTGCAGGGGGGACGTGATAAATCTGCTCCTCCCCCTGAAAGGGGGAGGATGGGTGGGGGTCAAGCTTGGATCGATGCGCGTAGAGATCAATTCAGTGCGTCTTCGCCGGTGTCGCGTTTGGCGCGCGCTTTTGCGGCTCGGGCTCGCGGCGCTTGGGCTTGAGCGTCATGAGCGCAAGCGCGCCGTCGTGCACCGAAAGCCCCAGCTCGCCGTGCTTCAAGGCGAGCGCGTCGGCGCCGAAGAGGTCCCGCCGCCAGCCCGAAAGCGCCGGCACCTCGGCGTTGTCGTCTGCGGCGATGGCTTCCAGGTCCTCGCTGGAAGCTACGAGCTTCGGCGCCACGCCATGGGCTTCGCACTTCATCTTGAGCAGCACCTTGAGCAGCTCGATGGTCGGCGCCGCACCCGGTGGCGCGCTTCTCGCACGCGGCGCGATGGGGAGCTCATCCTTGGGCACTGCGAGCGCGCGCGCCACCGCCTCGAGAAGCCCCTTGGCGGAGCGCGAATTGGCGAAGCCGCTCGGCACGGCGCGCAGGCGCGCCAAAACCTCGCGCGACTCGGGCGCCTGATGGGCGATCTCGAGCAAGGCTTCGTCCTTCATGATGCGGGCGCGGGGAACGTTGTGGCTCTGCGCCTCGCGCTCGCGCCACGCCGCGATCTCCATGAGCACGGCGAGCGCGCGCCGGCTCATGCTCTTGGGCTTGATGCGGCGCCAGGCGTCTTCGGGCGCCAGCGAATAGGTCTTGGGATTGACGAGGGTCGCCATCTCCTCGGCCACCCAAGGCTCGCGGCCGCTCTCCTTGAGACGCGCGGCGAGCACCTCGTAGACGCCCCGGAGATGGGTGACGTCGGCCACCGCATAGGTGAGTTGCTGCTCGCTCAAGGGCCTTCGCCGCCAGTCGGTGAAGCGCGAGGATTTGTCGACCGCGGCATTGACGGTGCGCTTGACGAGCGCCTCGTAGCTCACCGAATCGCCGAAGCCGCAGACCATGGCCGCCACCTGCGTGTCGAAGAGCGGAGCCGGAATGATGCCGGCCTGGTGATGGAAGATCTCGATGTCCTGCCGCGCGGCGTGGAGGACTTTCGTCACTTTCTTGACGGCCAAGAGCTCGTAAAGCGGCTCGAGCTTGAGGCCCTTGGCCAGGGGATCGATGAGCACCACTTCCTCGGGCCCCGCGATCTGCACGAGGCAGAGCTCCGGCCAAAAGGTCTGGTCGCGGATGAACTCGGTGTCGACCGTCACCACGGCCGCGCGCTTGAGCCGCCCGCAGACCTCCGCAAGCTTATCGGTTGTGGCAATGAGATCCATCGTGCCTGGAGCTATAGCTCAAGCAGAGGCGGCTGTCGCTCTTGACAGCGAAAAGAGCGGGTGCGCTCCTTCCGGCCCGCCTGCGCGGGCCTTCGCCCGGCTGTTAACCGGAAACCCAAGAGAATCAGGGCACATTGAGCCTCATGAGTCCCTATCGGACAGAGACTTGCGGGGCGCTAAGGCCCGCGCATGTGGGCAAGCGGGCGCGGCTTGCGGGCTGGGTGCATCGCAAGCGCGACCACGGCGGCCTCCTCTTCATCGACTTGCGCGACCATTACGGCCTCACGCAATGCGTGGTCGAGCCGCAAAGCCCCGTCTTCGAGCCGCTGACGGCGCTGCGGGCCGAAAGCGTGATCTCGGTCGAGGGCGTGGTGGCGAACCGGCCGCCCGAGACCGTCAATCCCGAGCTCGCGACGGGCGCGGTCGAGCTCAGGGTTTCCTCCTTCGAGCTCCTGTCGGCGGCGGACGAACTGCCGCTGCCCGTCTTCGGCGACCAGGAATACCCGGAAGAGACGCGGCTCACATACCGCTATCTCGATTTGCGCCGCGAGCGCATGCACAAGAACATCATGCTGCGCGGGGCGGTGATCGCGTCCATCCGTAGGCGGATGATCGAGGCGGGCTTCATGGAGTTCCAGACGCCCATCCTCACGGCGTCGAGCCCCGAAGGCGCGCGCGACTTTCTCGTGCCCTCGCGGCTTCATCCGGGAAAATTCTACGCGCTGCCCCAGGCGCCCCAGCAGTTCAAGCAGCTCATCATGGTGGCGGGCTTCGACCGCTATTTCCAAATCGCGCCCTGCTTCCGCGACGAGGACGCGCGCGCCGATCGCAGCCCCGGCGAGTTCTACCAGCTCGACGTCGAGATGAGCTTCGTCACGCAAGACGACGTCTTTTCCGCCATGGAGCCCGTGCTGCGCGGCGTGTTCGAGGAATTCGGCGAAGGCAAGCCCGTGACGCCAAAATTCCCGCGCATTCCTTTTCGCGAGGCGCAGCTCAAATACGGCACCGACAAGCCGGACCTGCGCAATCCCATCGTCATCGCCGACGTGACGGACCTCTTTCAACGCGCAGATGTCGAGTTTAAGGCGTTCAAGGGCAAAACCGTGCGCGCCATTCCGGCGCCGGGCGCCGCGAGGCAGCCGCGCAGCTTCTTCGACAAGCTCAACGAATGGGCGCGCAGCGAAGGCGCACCGGGTCTCGGCTACATCGTGTTTGCGCATGTTGAGAAAGATCACTTGCTAATGGAGGAGGCAGATCGGAAGGCAATGGGTCCGATCGCCAAATTCCTGCCGCCCGATGTACTCTTTAAGCTTCCGGAGCGAACAGGCCTAGAAGTCCGGGGATGCGCTCTTTTTCGCGGCTGACAAGACAGAGAAGGCCGCGGCGCTTGCGGGCGCGGCGCGCACGCGCATCGGGCGCGAGCTCGGTCTCGTCGCCGAGAACCGCTTCGAGTTCTGCTGGATCGTCGACTTCCCGATGTATGAGTGGAACGACAAGGAGAAGAAGATCGACTTCTCCCATAATCCCTTCTCCATGCCGCAAGGCGGGCTCGAGGCGCTCGCGACGAAGGAGCCGCTCGATATCCTCGCTTACCAATACGACATCGTTTGCAACGGCGTGGAGCTGTCGTCGGGCGCCATCCGCAATCACCGCCCCGATGTCATGGTGAAGGCCTTCGAGATCGCGGGCTACGGACGCGAGGAGGTGGAAAAGCGCTTCGGCGGTATGTTCAACGCCTTCCACTACGGGGCGCCGCCCCATGGCGGCATCGCGCCCGGCATCGACCGCATCGTCATGCTGCTCGCGGGCGTCGAGAACATCCGCGAGGTGACGCTCTTCCCCATGAACCAGCAGGCCCAAGACCTGATGATGGGCGCGCCCTCCGAAGTGCCGTCCGCGCATTTGCGCGAGCTGCATTTGCGCGTCGTTCTGCCGCCGAAGGAGTGAAGTCCTCTCTCCCATAGCCTATCGTGTGCTCACGGGCCGGGAAAGCGTTAGGGTGCTGACCCCCGGCGGCTCGCTCGCCTCTTGCAGTATGCCGAACACATGATCCACGAGTGTAAGCGCAAGATAAGATAAGCCATGCTCGGGGTAGTCGGCAGGAATCCAGTAGCGCTTGCCTTGGAAGCGCACCGAAAGCGACCCCGCGCGTCCGAGAGCAGGGGCGCCATCACTCTTCACATTGAAATAGGCTCGCTCTTTTCCTGATCCTGTCCGCACCGTAAAGCACGTCGACGCTTCAAACTTCTCATCGGAACATCCATCCATCTTTTTCTTGTCGTTCCTCAAGACTTCGCCGAGATAGTAGAGCATAGATTCCGGCGATCTAAGGGTCATGCTGACTTCTTTTGTCACTGTGTTGTTCGCCCTGGATTGCAAAGTCAGCGTGCCAAAGGCGGGAACTTTGTTTTCTTGTCAGGTTTGTCGTTCTCCGCAGGGACTTCTATTTTCTTGGCGAGGTAGCCGCCATCCAAAGTGTAACCTTTCTCGTCGGCGGCGATCATATCCGCGAGCGTGACCTTTGAAGGATCTACCTTAAAATTCGACCATTCCAGTGCGGTTTTTGTGTCCGTTTTTTGAAATTCAATATCCTCGAGCTTGCGCGCTTCTTCCTCAAATCTTTGGTATTCACTGTAATTATCTGGGTCATTGTAGATGGGGCCACGATTATCAATCGTGATGCTGGAAACGAATGTCTTGACCAAAAACTCCTTTTGCCACCCGCTCTCCCAATAATACCGGAACATGGACTGCGAGATCGGACGGCGGGCCGCTCTCAAGAACTTCTCGCCTGTAAGTGCCTCAACATTTACATTCCGCTTACCGTCCCAGCCTCCCTTCAAGCCGAGGGTGTTGGGGTTGTCCCCGATATTGCCGAAGGGAACCGAAAGGCTGCCTTCGGCTCCGCCGCTGATCTCCATGGTTTGAGAGCCGAGGCGCGAATAAATCATCGGCATCTGCATGCTGGCGCGCACGGCGTTGAGGAGCAGGATTTTGTTCGTCGAATCCCCAAGCGCCTTGTTGAATCTGCCAGTGATTCCTTCGCAATGTCTCTTTGAGTCGCGCAGCCTCCGAGAAGAACAGCAACAACACGATGTTGTGCAAAACGCATGACTTGCCCCCCCGGCGGCATGCTGGTGAAAAGTCGGAAATCTTAGCGATGGAAATCGAAGGTGACGCACAGACGAGAGCAAACATTACGACGAATTGTTGATCTCTTTCAACTCTAGATTAATGTGCATCTACATTTTATTTCGTAAACTTGCCCCAGCGAACGGCCGATGGCTCGGATGGGCACCGCCTCAGCGATATGGAGCCGGCATCGACCGCATCGTCATGCTGCTCGCGGGCGTCGAGAACATCCGCGAGGTGACGCTCTTCCCCATGAACCAGCAGGCCCAAGACCTGATGATGGGCGCGCCCTCCGAAGTGCCGTCCGCCCATCTGCGCGAGCTGCACTTGCGCATCGTGCTGCCGCCGAAGGAGTAGGCGGCGGATCTTCGGTTGCGCTCAGCAATATTGCGCGTTGGCCGTGACACCCGTCGTGAGCAAGATCGCGACCGAGCAGCCATACTCGCCCGCATCGCTTTTCGAGCACGAGAGCCCGCCCGCGTATTTCGTCACGACATCGGGGTCGCACAGGTCGCGCTCCGCCTGTGACGGCATGGCCTCGAAGGCTTCCCTGGCGCTGTCGCCCTGCAGATAGAGGGAGATGCGATCCTTCGTCTCGCCCGGCGGCGGGTCGATTTGCGTCTTGGAGACGATGGCGAAAGTGCCTGCGAGCGGCTTGTACTGCTCAGCGCTCGAGGACGCGCTTGCAGCGATGGCGAAGACGAGGACGAGCGGTGCGAGCATTCTCATGATGCGTTCCCCCCGGATGTGTCGCGGGGCGATTATGCGCGGAGTTGCGCTCCGGCTGAAGAGGGCTCGCGCGCGGCGGCGGATGCGCCTTGTTGGCGCGGTGCTTTTTCGGCAGTGTGGGCGAGAATCGGCTTAGCGAAGCACCGGAATTGCGCACATGAGCAAGCGACGGGTTCTGGTCATCGGGCTCGATGGCTTGGAGTGGAGCGTGGCGCAGGCGCTCTTGGCCAAAGGCGAGCTGCCGCATCTTGCAAGCCTGCAGGCGCAAAGCGCGCGCTTCCTGCTCGAGCACGGCAAGTCCGCCAAGCGAACCGGTCTTGCCTGGGAGCATGTGGCGACGGGTCTGTCGCCCGAGGACGCGGAGCGCTTCGCGGCGGTGAGCTTCGATGCGCGCGATTACGCCGTCTGGCAGGAAGGCACGTCGCGCCCGCCTTTCGTCGCCAAGCTGCGCGCGAAGACTGTCGTTTTCGACCCACCTTATTTCGACTTAGCGCGCGCGCCGCAACGCGCAAGGTCTCGTGGGCTGGGGCGCCCATGATCCGGGCGTCGCGCCTCACTCTCGCCCGGCCGGGCTTGCCGCCGAGATCGAAGCGCGCTTCGGGCCTTATCCCGCGCAGGAGTGGATTTACGGGCTCGTCTGGCCTTCCGCCGAGCGCGCGCGAAAAATGGCGGAGGCGCTTCCTCGCGCCGTCGACACGCGCGCCGAAATCGCGCGCTGGCTTCTCGCCGAGCGGCTGCCGGACTGGGACCTCGCGCTCGTCGTCGTGTCCGAGCTGCATTCGGCGAACGAGTTGCTGTGGCACGGCTATGACCCATCCCATCCGCTTCACGGCATTCCTTCCGCTTTGCCCGCGCGCGAAGGCTTCATCGCCGCCTACCGTGCCGTGGATCGGCTCATCGGAAGGCTGATGCAAGCTTTCCCCGACGCCACGATCGTGGCGTTTTCCGCCCATGGCATGGGCGCGAACGATTCCGACGTGCCGAGCATGGTGCTGCTCGCCGAGCTCCTGTACCGGCAGAGCTTCGGCAGGCCGTTCATGCGCGCGCGCGCCGCCTGGACGCAAGCGGCCGATGGCGTGCCGCTCCTGAGCGAACGGGAGGATGTGAACGAGGCGCTCCTGCAAGCGCTGCCCGGCGCTTTCGCCGCGCGCGTGAAGGACGCCGTCGCGCGAAGACTTGCGCGCGTGCTGCGCGTCCTGGGCGTCGAGCCGCCCGCCGCCCTCTCAGGCCATGTGTCCGGCGCCAATCGCCTGTCGCTCGATTGGATGCCGGCCGCCCGCTATCGGCGCTTCTGGCCGCACATGAAGGCGTTTGCGCTGCCCTCTTTCTACGACGGGCGCATCCGCATCAATCTTGCCGGACGCGAGCGGCTGGGCCTCGTGCCCGTGAGCGACTATGACGCGACCTGCGACGAGATCGAGAATCTCTTGCGCGGCTGCCGCAATCTGCGCAGCGGCGAGCCGGTCGTGGGCGGCATCGAGCGTTGCGGCGGGCACGATCCCTTGCGCCTGGGGCCCACGGCTGCGGATCTGATCGTCACGTGGCGGGGGGCGCCGCTCGGCTTCAGCCATCCCAAGCTCGGGCGCATCGGGCCCGTGCCGTACCGGCGCACGGGCGGGCACACGGGCGACCACGGCGTGGCGTTCATCAGTGGACGGAACATCTCCGCCGGCGACTACGGCGTCCGCAGCACCTTCGACATCGTTCCCACGGTGATCGCGCTTTTGGGCGAGGCGCGCATTTCGCCCTTGAGCGGAAAGAGCCTGCTCGATGCCGCGCTGCAGCCCGCCTGAGGGCGTGCCGCGCGGCGGCAAACCCAGTTCTCATGGTTAACAGCCGGCGCTGCGCTCGCAACTTTGTGCGCTGCACGCGTCGCACGGCCAGAGCCCGCGCTGCAACGCTCTTCAAATGTTGCAACCGCGCGCGAGACCTGTTGAGCGGTCTTCGCGATAGTGCTTCCATAATGCGCAGGGACGACGACGAATGTCCCGCAAGAGCTTGAAAGTCCAAAGGGAGGGTCACACAGGTGACGACCAAACTGGCTGCCATCGTCCTCGGCGTCATATTTCTCATCGTCGGCGGGCTGGGTTTCGTTCCCAATCCCATCGTCGGAGAGGACGGCATTTTTGTCGTGAACCAGGCGCACAATCTGGTTCACCTCGCGAGCGGCGTCGTGCTTCTGGCCGGCGCATTCATGAATCTCGGCGCTCTGGCGCTTAAGGTCATGGGACTCGTCTATGTCGCGGTCGCCGTGCTGGGCTTCGTGATGACGGGCGACACGCTGCTCGGCGTCATTGATATCAACCAGGCCGATCGCTATCTGCACGTGGCGCTGGCCGCCGTGCTGCTGCTCGCCGGATTTGCGCTGCCGAGCGAGACCGCTCAGAAGGCCGCGGCTTAGCGCCCGAGCCTCGCCAGAAACTTTCGAGCGCGTTCCGTTCGAAATGAAACGGAACGCGCGTGACACGTCGCGCGTGATGCACGCGCAGGCAGGCCGGTGGCGTGTCGCGTTCTATCCAAAGAGTGTACGGAATCCGTAAATTCTACTTGACGAGCGTAACGCTCGCTGCTAATGTTCAAGCCACGCTCGGCGAGGTGCCGGGACAACTCCCCAAGAAGCATGGACCGCATTTCCTCCGCACACGGAGCGTTCCCCCTTTGCGCGAGCGCGCGCAGATATTTTTCCGGGACTCCGGCAGTGCCGTATGTGCGCAAGCCCTTGCGCATGGGCACCGGAAGAGTCGCGAGACCTGGGGATGCCGCGCGGCCGGCCCGATGCGCGCCCTGCGGCAGTGCCGTAGGGCGGGCCGTATTGCCCGCATTGGCGCAGACGCGACCGGCGACGCGAGGCAGCGTGCTTGCGCGGCGCGGCGCTACGGCAATGCCGTAGAGCCGCATGAAAAAGGGCCCCGCTACGGCGGGGCCCTTGAGTTGTGCGGATGAGGTACGCACAAACCGATCAAGACATGCGCGACGGGGCTTCAAGCCGCACGCGTCGCGCCGCAGAGAAGGAAAGCTTACGGAAAGCGGCGCAGGCGTGAGAAGGGCGCCGCAGGCCTACTATTTGGGTTCTCCACAGATTTTCGAGGCTCTGTGGATTTTGTCTGTCGACACTCTAAGCTGGCGCCCCGCTACGGCTCTCCGGCGGCCGCGCTGCGCGTGACGCGCGTTCCACGTCGCCGTGGGCGGATCAGGGCTTCGGCCGGCACGCCCCATTCGGGTGGGGCTTCCAGATCATCGGCAAGGTAAGAGATCGCCTTCCCTTCAGAATGTCGGAGGCGCGCTGGCGTGAGCCCAAGAGGCGCCCGAGATCGGCCTGGGTGAAGCCGCCCGTTTCCATGGGAGGGTCGCATCACAGGGCAGCGCGCTCGATCGGCCAACAATTGCGACTGTGATCCCGATGACGAGCGCTATAGATCGAACTTCGGCCTCGGGCGGCCAAGTTCGGCTCATGCTTGAATAGCTATCTCGGAGAGCAGTCTCTCGTCATCGTTCTCCGAGCGTACGGGCGGATCAATTAACTCGCCGACACGAATCTCCGGGTCGATGCGGTCAGTGCCTACACCATGCTCCCCAGCACTGCTCATGCCAGATTTCATGTAACCCTGCCGATAATTGTAGCAAGATAAAAGTCGCGCGTCTGACAGGCGCGCCTCTGGGTTTATCTTTCACTCTGCCGGGCTGACCAACGCACATGTCACGGCGGCGTTCTCGGACCGTGGGTCCCCGCCGCAAGGTCCTTCGCCTAACGTCTCAGCGTTGCCCGACGATAACCTCATAAATGCTCTTTAGCATGTCACCAATTTGGTGACAAGTGGAATAATGAAGAAGCGCTTCGATACGTAGGGGCCCTTCAAATAATTCCAAATAGGTCGACGTACAGGACAATACTTTGAGAATTCACGGTCTCGAAAATGCGCTGCCAGATACTTGATGCGCGCGCGAGTAAGTTGGACGCCAGATTAGCATGCTGTCATGTAATACGCAGACTTCTGTCCCGAGGCGATGCGCCTCCAAAAAATACTTCTGGCAAGCGTGCCTCTGCGATAAATAGTTGTTGATAACCAGCTCCTCGGCCCACTACGCGACTTTGTCGGCCTGATCAGTCGTCGATGTGGATGTTGTGACGACCCCTTTCCGTACCCTCAACCGATATTGGTAAGTGTCCAATAATTGAGCCGAGTCAATTCATTGATATCTCCTTCAGTCATCACGAACACCCCGTCGTGCCGCCGCAGGTGACGCATTTCAAACACGTGCCGTTGCGCACCAGCGTGAAGTTGCCGCATTCGCCGCAGGCATCGCCCTCGTAACCCTTGAGGCGCGCGATGGCCGCCGATTGATCGAGCCTGAGCTCGCGAATCTCCGCCTCGACGAGCAACGCGGTCTCGATCTGCGTCTCGCGCGCCGCCTCTGCCGCGAGCGCGGTGGCGCCCTCCGTTGACGCCGGATGGCGTCCGCCATCGAGTGCGCCGCACGCCGCCGTCGATGACCGCGAAATTCGGCGTGTGCGAGCGCACGAAGCCGCGGCTCACATAGCGGTCGGCCTCGCTGGGCCGCCCGCCCGCGGGCGGGCCGCCGCGCGCTTGATCCTCGCCCTCGCCCAAGGCGTCGAAGCGGATGTCGGCGGGCTCGGCATGGGAGAGATCGTTGCGCCCGAGATAGGAGACCGCGAGCTCGCGGAACACATAGTCGAGAATCGAGGTCGCGTATTTGATGGCGTCGTTGCCTTCCACGGGCCCCGCGGGATCGAAGCGCGTGAAGGTGAAGGCCTCGACGAACTCCTCGAGCGGCACGCCATATTGCAGGCCGATGGAAATCGCGATGGCGAAGTTGTTCATCAGGCTCCGGAAGGCCGCGCCCTCCTTGTGCATGTCGATGAAGATCTCGCCGAGCAAGCCGTCCTCGTATTCGCCGGTATGCAGATAGACCTTGTGGCCGCCGACCGCCGCCTTCTGGATGTAGCTCTTGCGCCGGCTGGGCAGACGCTTGCGCGTGGCGCGCGCGCGCTCGCGCTCCACGATGCGCTCGACGATGCGCTCCGTGACGATTTGCGTGCGCACGGCCGCTGGCTCCCCGAGCGCTTCGGCAAGCTCCTCGATCTCCTCCGGCTCCTCGCCGAGCGCGATCGCGCTCAAGGGCTGCGACAGCTTCGAGCCGTCGCGATAAAGCGCGTTCGCCTTGAGGGCGAGCCGCCAGGAGAGCATGTAGGCGTCCATGCAGTCCTCGACCGTCGCGGCGTTCGGCAGATTGATGGTCTTGGAGATGGCGCCCGAGATGAAGGGCTGGCTTGCCGCCATCATGCGGATGTGGCTCTCGGCGGAGAGCGCGCGCGTGCCCTTGCGCCCGCACAGGCTCGCGCAGTCGAAGACGGGCAGATGCTCGGGCCGCAGATGCGGCGCGCCTTCCACCGTCATGGCGCCGCAGCAGAAGATGTTCGCGGCTTCGATCTCGCGCGGCGAAAAGCCGATGGCCGCCAGAAGATCGAAGGTCGGGTTCTGCAGGTCGTCGGCGGAAAGCCCCAGCACCTCCGTGCAGAACGGTCTCGCCGAGCGTCCATTTGTTGAAGACGAAGCGGATGTCGAAGGCCGACGACAGTCCGCGCTCGATGGTTTCGATCTCGCGTGGGCCGAAGCCTTTGGCGGCGAGCGCCGCGTGATCGATGCCGGGCGCGTTTGCGAGCGTAGCGCGGCCCACGGCGTAATCCACGACGGCCTCGATCTCGTCCCGGGCATAGCCGAGGGCGGACAGGGCATCCGGCACGAGACGATTGATGATCTTGAAATAGCCGCCGCCCGCGAGCTTCTTGAATTTCACCAGCGCGAAATCGGGCTCGATGCCGGTGGTGTCGCAATCCATGACGAGGCCGATGGTGCCGGTGGGCGCGATCACGGTCGCCTGCGCGTTGCGATAGCCGTAGCGCTTGCCGAGGCGCAAGCGCCTCGTCCCAAGCCGCGCGCGCGGCGGCCACGAGCTCCTCGTCGGGGCAGGAGTCGGCGGCAAGCGGCACGGGCGGCGTGGCGAGCCCCTCATAGCCCTCGCGCGCACCGTGGGCCGCGCGGGCGTGATTGCGCATGACGCGCAGCATCGCGTCGGCGTTGCGCGCATAGCCGCGGAACGCGCCGAGCGCTTGCGCCATCTCGGCCGAGGTCGCATAGGCGCGGCCGGTCATGAGCGCGGAAACGGCCGCGCAGATGGCGCGTCCGGCCTCGCTGTCATAGGGAATGCCCGCCGCCATCAGGAGCCCGCCCAGATTGGCGAAGCCCAAGCCCAGCGTGCGGTATTCGTAGGAGCGCTCCGCGATCTCCTTGGAGGGGAATTGCGCCATGAGCACCGAGATCTCGAGCACGATGGTCCACAGGCGCACGGCATGCTCGAAGCTCTCGATGTCGAAGCGCCCGCCTGCGCGGCCGTAGCCGCTCCCCGCTTCGCCAAAGCGAAGCTTTGGCTTCGCGGCGGCGAGTCGGCGCGGCGAAGGCCCGTCGTCGCGCCGGAAGGCCATGAGATTGAGCGAGGCCAAATTGCAGGCCGTGTCGTCGAGGAACATGTATTCCGAGCACGGATTTGAGGCGCGGATCGGCCCGTCGGCCGGGCAGGTGTGCCAATCGTTGATGGTGGTGTGGAACTGCACGCCGGGATCGGCCGAGGCCCAGGCGGCGTAGCCGATCTTCTCCCACAATGCCCGCGCGGGGAGAGTCTTGGCGAGCTTGCCGTCGGTGCGGCGCGTGAGCTGCCAATCGCGATCCTCCTCCACGGCGCGCAGAAAGGCGTCCGTCACGCGCACCGTGTTGTTGGCGTTCTGGCCCGAGACGGTGAGATAGGCCTCCGAATCCCAATCGGTGTCGTAAGTCTTGATCTCGATGTCCTTGAAGCCCTGGCGCGCAAAGGCGATGACGCGCTGGATGTAGTTCTCGGACACGAGGGATTCGCGCGCGTCCTTGACGGCGCGGCGGAGCGCCGGGTTCTTCTTCGGATCGAAGCAGTCGAAGCCTTCGCCCTCGCAATTGACGCACGCCTTCATCACCGCCTTGAGATGCTTGGCGAGCATCTTCGAGCCCGTGACGAGGGCTGCCACCTTCTGCTCTTCGTTCACCTTCCAGTCGATGAACTGCTCGATGTCCGGATGGTCGATGTCGACCACCACCATCTTGGCCGCGCGGCGCGTCGTGCCGCCCGATTTGATGGCGCCCGCCGCGCGGTCGCCGATTTTCAAGAAGCTCATGAGGCCCGAGGATTTGCCGCCTCCCGACAGGCTCTCGTTCTCGCCGCGCAGCGCGGAAAAATTCGAGCCGGTGCCCGAGCCGTATTTGAACAGCCGCGCCTCGCGCACCCACAAATCCATGATGCCGCCGTCGTTGACGAGATCGTCGGCGATGGACTGGATGAAGCAGGCGTGGGGCTGTGGGCGCTCGTAAGAGCTTTCCGCGCGGGCGAGCTCGCCCGTCTCGTGATGCACGTAGTAGTGGCCTTGGCTCGGCCCATCGATGCCGTAGGCCCAATGGAGCCCGGTGTTGAACCATTGCGGGCTGTTGGGCGCGGCCATCTGCGCGGCGAGCATGAAACAGAGCTCGTCGCGAAAAGCGCGGGCATCGGCTTCGCCGTCGAAATAGCCGCCCTTCCAGCCCCAATAGGTCCAGGCGCCGGCGAGCCGGTCGAAGACTTGGCGCGCGTCGGTCTCGCCGCCAAAAGAAAGCGCGGGCGCCGCCTTGTCCGGCACGCGGCGGCGGAGAAAGTCCGGAATGCCCTCCTCGCTCACCGGCTGCGTGGCGGACGGCACGCCCGCTTTGCGGAAATATTTCTGCGCCAGCACGTCGGCCGCGACCTGGCTCCAGCTCTCGGGCACTTCGATGTTCTCGAGCCGGAAAACGACCGAGCCGTCGGGATTGCGAATCTCGCTCGTCGCGGTCTTGAAGCCGATCGCCGCATAGGCTGAGAGGCCTTCCTGAGTGAAGCGCCGGGCGATTCGCATGTCTCTTCTCCCTCTTTTTGAATCCAAGTCCTTTGCGCTGCGCGGTTTGAGGCCCCGCACATGGCGTCTTGGGCTTGCGCTGATTGGGCTCGAGTCCGCGACCCCGAAAGGCCGCGACCGGCAAACTGTCGCGCGGGATCCGCGGCGAGACAACTAGATTTTGGTTTAAGAGGGGACTTAGCCACCAAATGTTGTGGATGAAGGGGGCTGTCAATTCTGGGCACAAATCGAGGCGCTTAGGCCCGTGGGTTCATCCGGCTGCTCAAGGGTGGGGTCGGCCGCCCTATTCCCACAAAAGGAGAGCCTTCGGTCTTCTGAGCCCCGCAATTCAGAATTTGGTCAAAGATGCGTGCGAGGAATGGCGCAGTCCACGAATGCGGCCGCGCGTCGTTCACGTTGCGCGCGGCGCGGCGCGGCGCACGACCTGGACGATTCGGGGGGGCGCTGCCATAGTCCGCGCAGGCGTTTTCGACGGAACATGGGCGGCAGACAAGGATTTCATGAGCATCTTCGGTGAGCTGTTTTCCTGGTGGCACGGCCAGACGCTCGGCACGCGTCTGCTCACATTGCGGCGCGGAGCGTTCGTCGGCGCCGATTCGGCAGGCAACCGCTATTACGAAGAGCGCCGTCCGCGCGCGGGCAGCGCTGCGCGGCGCTGGGTCATCTACAATGGCGAGGCCGAAGCCTCGCGCGTTCCGCCCGAATGGCACGTTTGGCTCCACCATACGGTGGCGGAGCCGCCGACGCGCGAGCCTTTGCCCGTGCAGCCCTGGGAGCTGCCGCATCGTCCGAATCTCACGGGCACCGAGGCCGCCTATCATCCGCCGGGGAGCCTCTATCGCTCGGGCGCCCGCCCCCCGAGCCGCGCGCTTACGAGGCCTGGGTTCCGGATTGAGTGCGGGTCGTTCAGAGAAACGGTGAGGAGTAAGGCCCAATGAACGGCAGAGCCGTCGAGATCCTAATGGGCACGCTCGTGCTTGTCGTCGCCGCGGGCTTTCTCGTCTTCGCCTCGTCGATGATCGACGTCACGCGTGTCAACGGCTATCGCGTGATCGCGGAGTTCGACCGCGCGGACGGCGTGAGCGTGGGCACCGACGTGCGCATTTCGGGAATCAAGATCGGCAGCGTGGTCGAGCAATCGCTCGACACGAGCACCTATTACGCGCGCGTCGTGATGAACATCGAGCCCACGGTCAAGCTGCCGGAGGACTCGTCGGTGAAGGTGGCGCTCGATGGCCTTCTGGGCGGCGCTTATCTCTCCATCGAGCCGGGCGGCAGCGACCAGTACATCGCCGATGGCGGGCGGCTGGAGAACACGCAAGGGTCCATCGACGTGGTGGGGCTGCTCGGCCAAGCCATTTTCAGCCCGGACTCGAAACAGGAAGGCGGAGACAAACTGGAGCCTGCAAACCCGTGAGGCGTCTTGTTGCGATTTTGGGCGTAGTGGCCGCGTGTTTCGCGGGCTTGCCGGCCCATGCGGAGAATCAGAAAGCGCCCCAAGGCCTCGACGCGTCGGCGCTGAAGGCCATGCTCAACAGCCAAGGCGGCGCGATCTTCCGCGGCCTCGACAAGATTACCGCGCGCATGTCCACCATCTACGCGCCACTCGACGTGCCGGTCACCTATGGCTCGCTCGCGCTCACGGTCCGCCAATGCAAGGCGCGCCCGCCCGAGGAGCCGCCGGAGAAAGCGGCCTTCGTCGAGATCGACGAAGCCAAGCCCGGCAAGGACGCGGTGCACGAGTTCACGGGCTGGATGTTCTGGTCGAGCCCCGCGCTCAACGCGCTCCAGCATCCCGTCTACGACGTGTGGCTCGTCGATTGCCAGAAGAGCGCCGCCGAGCGCACGGCGGAGGCCGCGGCCGCGGCGCGCCGCTGCGGCCGCGATCGGCCGAGGAAGAGGGCGAGGAAGGCCCGGCGCTCGAGCAAGCAGCCCGCGGCCCCCGAACCCGCAGAGACGCCCGCCGAGTCCGAGGGCGACGACGCGCCGCTCAATCTGCCGCCGGATAGTCCCCAATAGCGGGGCCGATCGCCGCCAAGGCCGCCTCTCCGGACGAGCGCGGGGCAAGCGCATAGAAATCCGCCGCCATGTTGATCGCGCGGCGGAGTCTCCGCCGATAATCGAAGCGCGGAATTTCGATGGCGCCGAACTGGGCCAGGTGCTCGGTCAAATATTGCGTATCGAGAAGCTTGTAGCGTCCCGCGATCAAGCGCCCGAGGAGATGCACGAGCGCCACTTTGCTCGCGTCGCGGCTGCGGCTGAACATGCTCTCGCCGAAGAACGCGGCGCCGAGCGACACGCCGTATAGGCCGCCCACGAGCTCGCCGTCCTGCCAGCACTCGACCGAGTGGGCGTGGCCGCGCTCGAAGAGCGCGTTGTAAAGTTCCACGATGCGCTCGTTGATCCAGGTCGCCCGCCGTCCGGGGCCGGGCGTGGCGCAGGCGCGGATCACGCTCTCGAAGGCGCTGTCGATGCGCACCTCGTAAGCGTCGCGGCGAACCGTGCGCTTGAGCCGCCTCGGGATATGGACCGCGTCGAGGGGAATGATCCCGCGATAATCGGGGTCCATCCAATAGAGCGTCGGATCGTCGCGATCCTCCGCCATTGGAAACACGCCGAAGGCATACGCCTTGAGCAATACCTCGGGGCCGATGTCCTGCTTGCGGCTCATCCCGTCAACGACGCGCCAGATACTCCTCCAACCAGTGAATATGGTAATCGCCGGCGCGAAAAGCGGGTTCGTGCACAAGCTCGGAAAAAAGCGGGATCGTGGTCTGGATGCCACCCACCACGAATTCCTCCAGCGCCCGCTTGAGCCGCATGATGCATTGGGCGCGGTCGGGGGCGTGGACGATGAGCTTGCCGATCAGGCTGTCGTAGTAGGGCGGGATGCGGTAGCCGGAATAGGCCGCCGAATTCGACCCGCACGCCCGGGCCGCCCGGGCGTGTGGAAGTCCGTGATCACGCCGGGCGAGGGCACGAAGGTCCAGGGGTGCTCGGCATTGATGCGGCACTCGATGGCGTGGCCGTTATACGTGATGTCTTTCTGGGCGAAGCCCAGCTTCTCGCCCGCCGCGATGCGGATCTGCTCGCGCACGAGATCGATCCCGGTCAGCATTTCCGTCACCGGGTGCTCGACTTGCAGGCGCGTGTTCATCTCGATGAAGAACATCGAATTCTTGTCGTAGAGAAATTCGACCGTGCCGACGCCCAGATAGCCCAGGCGCTTCAGCGCGCGCACCACGCGCTCGCCGATGGCGGCGCGCGCCTTGGCATCGAGGGCGCGGACGCCTCTTCGAGGAGCTTTTGGTGGCGGCGCTGCAGCGAGCAATCGCGCTCGCCCAGATGCAGCACCGTGCCGTGCGAATCCGCGATCACCTGAATCTCGATATGGCGCGGGCGCTCGAGATAGCGCTCGAAATAGACGGCATCGTCGCCGAAGGCCGCTTGCGCCTCGGCGCGCGCGGTGGCGAGCGCGATCGGCAGCTCCTCGGGCCGGCGCGCGAGCTTCATGCCGCGCCCGCCGCCGCCCGCCGAAGCCTTGATGAGCAACGGATAGCCGATGCGGTCGGCGAGCTTCTTGGCCATTTCGTCGCTCGTCGTGGGCTCGTCCGAGCCCGGCACCACCGGCACGCCCGCTTCCCTCATGGCGCGCTTGGCCGCGATCTTGTCGCCCATGAGGCGGATATGCTCGGGCTCCGGGCCGATGAAGACGATGCCGTGCTCGCGCACGATCTCGGCGAACTTGGCGTTCTCGGCAAGAAAGCCGTAGCCGGGATGCACGGCGTCCGCGCCCGTGATCTCGCAGGCCGCGATGATGGCCGGAATGTTGAGATAGCTCTCCGCCGCCGGCGGCGGGCCGATGCACACGCTCTCGTCGGCGAGCCGCACATGCATGGCGTCTTCGTCGGCGGTGGAATGGATGGCGACCGTCGCGATGCCGAGCTCGCGGCAGGCGCGATGAATGCGCAGCGCGATCTCACCTCGGTTCGCGATCAGGATCTTTTGGAGCATGGTTCGATCGAGCCGCCTATTCGACGATGACGAGCGGCTCGCCATACTCCACGGCTTGGCCGTTCTGCACGAGAATGCGTGCCACGCGGCCCGCGCGCGGCGCGGGAATGTGGTTCATCGTCTTCATGGCTTCGACGATGAGGAGCGTCTGTCCTTGGACGACCGTGTCGCCCACTTTGACGAAAGGCGCCGCACTAGGCTCTTGCGCCAAATAGACCGTGCCCACCATGGGCGAGACGACGGCGCCCGGATGCTTGCTCAAGTCCGGCTCCGCAGCGGCGACGGTCGTCGGCGCCGGCTGAGCGGCGGGCGCCGGTGGACGGCGCTTGCGGGCCCGGCGGCAGCACGCCGTTCGCCATCGGCCGCGCGACGCGCACCCGCAAGCCTTCCTGCTCGATCTCGATCTCGGTGAGCTCGGTTTCCTTGAGAAGCTTCGCGAGCTCGCGGATCAAATCCTGGTCGACGACGCGCTTGCCGTCTTCCGAGTGATTCACCGGATCTTTTCCTTCTCCTTGAGGTGCGCGGCCAGCGCATCGAGCGCCATGACATAGCCTTTCGCGCCGAAGCCACAAATCACGCCGAGCGCGAGCGGTGCAACATAGGAATGATGGCGCACGGCCTCGCGCTTGAACGGATTGGAGAGATGTACCTCCACCACCGGGAATCGAGAGCGCGCGCAGCGCGTCGTGCACGGCAAGCGAAGTGTGGGTGTAGGCGCCGGCATTGAGGATGAGGCCCGCGGCCGATTTTCCCGCTTCTTGAATCAGATCGATGAGCGTGCCCTCGCTGTTCGTCTGCTTGAAGACGAGCGCAAGCCCACGCTCGCTCGCTGCCGCCTGGAGCGCGCGCTCGATATCGGCGAGCGTCGCGCGGCCGTAGACTTCGGGCTCGCGCGTGCCCAAGAGATTGAGGCTCGGGCCGTTGAGCACGTGGATCGTCGAAGCCGCGGGCATGGCGAATCAGGACCCCTTCCGGGAACGTCCCGGGTGTTATACTGCGCCGCAGCGCATTGGCGAAGCCTTGCGGGCCGAAAAAGCACTATAGCCCTGGACGGGAAACCAGTCGGCTGCCTAAATCGTTAAGACGTATTGCTCACCTGGTGCATGAATACGAGCAGGGACTTCATGGAAATCCTCGTCAATGGCGAGCCGCGGACGGTGCAGGCGCCCTTGAACGTATCGCAGCTCTTGCGGACGCTCGGCCTCGATGCGCGCAAGATCGCGGTCGAGCGCAATCTCGAGATCGTGCCGCGCTCGGCCTACGAGGCGACCGGGCTTGCCCAGGGCGACCGGCTGGAGATCGTGCACTTCATCGGCGGCGGCAATGTGCAGGAGCCGCAGGAGCCTACCAAGACGGGCCAGGACGACGATCCCTTCATCGTCGCTGGCCGGCGCTTCCGCTCGCGGCTCATCATCGGCACCGGCAAGTATCGCGACTACGCCGAGAACGCGGCCGCCGCGGAGGCCGCGGGCGTCGAGATCGTCACGGTCGCCGTGCGGCGCGTGAATGTGAGCGATCCGGGCAAGCCCATGCTCGTCGATTATCTCGATCCCAAGAGCTTCACTTATCTCCCGAACACCGCGGGCTGCTTCACGGCGGAGGACGCGATGCGCACGTTGCGGCTCGCGCGCGAAGGAGGGGGCTGGTCGCTGGTCAAGCTCGAAGTGCTGGGCGACCAGAAGACGCTCTATCCCAACATGCCCGAGACGCTGCGCGCGGCGGAGCTGCTGATCAAGGAAGGCTTCGAGGTGATGGTCTACTGCAACGACGATCCGATCCAGGCCAAGCGCCTGGAGGAGCTCGGCTGCGTCGCCATCATGCCGCTCGCAGCGCCCATCGGCTCGGGGCTCGGCATCCAGAACCCCGTCAACATCCGCCTCATCGTCGAGCAGGCCAAGGTGCCCGTGATCGTCGATGCGGGCGTCGGCACGGCCTCGGACGCCACCATCGCCATGGAGCTCGGCTGCGACGGCGTGCTGATGAACACCGCGATCGCCGAAGCCAAGAGCCCGGTGCTGATGGCGCGCGCCATGAAGCTCGCGGTGGAATCGGGCAGGCTCGCCTATCGCGCCGGCCGCATGCAAAAGAAGCGCTACGCCGATCCCTCATCGCCGCTCGCGGGGCTGATCTGAGGACTGAGGCTATGTGCCAGCGCCTTACGCATGTGAGATAGTCTTGTCATGATCAGGGATCATATTCTCAACGCTTTGCGGGAGCACCAGTCGAGGCTCCGAGCTTCGGGCGTTGCCCACATCTCGCTGTTCGGATCGGTTGCGAGGGGAGCCGAAAGCAATGATTCAGATATTGATCTTGTGGCGGAATTCGACGAGTCGGTTTCTCTCTTGGATATCGTGCGCCTGCAGCGCGAATTGAGCGAATTGTTGGGGCGCCCTGTAGACCTCGTCGAGGACCGCGCTCTCAAAGGCTCCGCAAGGCTCGCGGCAAGAGCGGACCGGGTCAATGCCTTCTAAGCGACCGGGTCAAAGATTGGCCGATATCCTGGAGAACATCGCGCGGATCGAGTTCATACGTTGACGGTTTGACTCTCGCACAATTTGAAGGCGATCGAATGCGCGTGGATGCAGTCGAGCGTTGCCTCGCGCGGCTGTCAAGCTCGGTGACGATGCTATGACGCTCGCGCCGGAAATCCCGTGGCGCGAGTTGCGCGGTCTTGGCAATATTCTCCGCCATGAATATAGCGTGGTGGGCACCAAGCGTCTGTGGCTTACAATCGAAAAGGATCTTCCGCCGCTCAAAGTGGCTTGTGAGAGAGCCATGGCGAAGGCGAGTGCAAGGTGAGTATCGCGCCATGAAGCACGCGAGCGACAAGAAAATCTCCAAGATCGAAGAGCAACTCGAGGAAGTGCGCCGCAAGACCGGCATCACCGAAAAGAAGCCCGGCGCCTTCTACCGCAAGGGGAGGCGCTTCTGCACTTCCACGAAGACCCCAAGGGCACCTACGCCGATCTGAAAGCGTCGGGCGACTGGGTGAGATTTCGCAAGTCGAGTCCACGACGGAGTGGAACAAGCTTCTCAAGGAGCTCGACAAGGTCCTGGCCCCGACCAAGGCCAAGCGCGAGCGCTGAGTTGCGCGCCTAGATCACGACGCCCTGAAGCCGCGCGTTTCCCTCACCCCTTCTTCCTTGTCTTGGCGATGAGCGCCATGAATTCCTTGAGCGGCGCCGCGCCCGGAATGAGCGTGTCGGCGACGAGGAAGGAGGGCGTGCCGTCGATGCCGAGCTTGTCGGCGAGGAGGCGGTTCTTGGCCAAGACATCGTTCATGTCGATGGCCTTCATGTCGCGCGAAAGACTGCGCCATGTCGAGGCCCGCGCCGCGCGCGGCCTCGAGCGCCAGCGCCTCGTCCACGTGCTCCGTGCTCGCCATCAGCGCGAAATGAAAGGCGGGGAACTTCGCCTGCCGCGCCGCGGCGATCGACACGCGCGCGACGGCCTCCGAATCGGCGCCCTTGATCGGCCATTCCTTGAACACGACGCGCAGATTCTTGTCGCGCTTGATAAGCGTGCGCACGGTCTCGCTCGCCTGGCGGCAGAAGGCGCAGTTGTAGTCGTAGAACTCGACCACCGTGACGTCGCCTTTGGGATTGCCGGCGATGAAGGAATAGCCGTCCTTGAAGAGCGCCGCCCGCTCGGCGGCCACGACTTCTTTTACGCGCGCGGCCTGAGCCGCGCGATCCTGCGCGTCGAGCTTCTGCAGCGCCTCCACGATCACCTCGGGATGCTGCAAAAGATAGTCGCGAACGATCGCCTCGATCTCCGCCCGCTCGGCGGGCGTGGATTTGCCCGCGGTGGCGGGCGTGTCAGCTGCGACCAGCAGCGCCGTCGCTAGCGCCAGGGCAGCGAGGTGCCTGCTCGTCCGTGCTGAAGGCGGGCTGACGGCGTCCATGTTTGTCCTGCATGTTGGCTTGAACGGTGCTCACGATGTCCTGGGCGCGGCGCCAGGAGGGTGTGCCGGTCTTGAGCTGGCAGAGCGCGCGGCCGGCCGTAAAGCGCGCCTGCATGGGATCGCCCTGGCGGAACAAACGCTCGGCGGTGGCGAGGTCGGCCATGCCGATCTGGCCGTCGCGCGCATAAGCGATGGCGAGCTGGTGCCAGCCGAAGGGATTGTCCGGGTCCTCGCGGAGCGCGTCCTCGAGCGTCTTGACCGCAGGCTTGTTGAGCGCCGGATTGTCGGTCGCGATCATGGCTTGGGCGAGGCTCGTCTTGATCAGGGGCTCCTTGGGCGCGAGGCGGACGGCTTCCTGATATTCGGGCACGGCTTCGGCCACACGGCTGTTCTCGAGCAGCATCTGCCCCTTGAGCTCGTGGAAATAAGGATTGTTCGGCTCCGACTTGATGAGGGAGTCCGTCTCCGCGAGCGCGGTCGGCATATCGGGTATGCGGTAGGCGGCGATGGCGCGCGCGTAGCGCGCGGCGACGCTCGTGTCGCTCTGCGGGTAGTAGCGCATCACGAGATATTGCGGCTCGAGAAATCCGATGAGCTTCGCCTTCATGCGCGCGAAAGACGCCTTCTGGGCCTCGGGCTCCTGGACATCGACGTAGGGACTCTGCTCGACGCGCTGTTCGAGGGCAGCCATGCGCTCTTGAGACAGGGGATGGCTCTGGAGAAACGGGTCCTGCCGCTTCTCGCTCATGAATTCCTGGTTCTCGAATTGCTTGAAGGTCTCGAGAAGCCCTTGGGAGGACTGCTCGGTCTTGTTGAGAAAGGTGATGGCGGCCTGATCGGCGGACGACTCCTGGGTGCGCGAATATTTGAGATAGCTGCGCAGCGCCATTTCCTGCCCGCCGGCGATCATGGCGGCGCCCGCATCGGGTGCGCCTGCGGCGGCGGCCGCGATGCCGAGAAGCAGGCCCGCGATCATCGGCACCGTTGCGGCGGCCATGGCCTCGTCGCTGCGCGCGAGATGGCCGCCCGCGATGTGGCCCGTCTCGTGCGCGATCACCCCGATGAGCTCGCGGGGCCGGTCGAGCGTCTCGATGAGCCCGGTATTGAGGAAAAGATTCTGCCCTTCCGCGACAAAAGCGTTGAAGCTCTTATCCTGGACCAGAAATATCTTGACCGCCTTGGGGTCGAGGCCCGCCGCCTTGAAAATTGGCTCGGCATAACCGCGAATGGTATGTTCGATTTCTGCGTCGCGGACCAGGCTTTGCGCGTAAGCGGCATCAGCGCCCGAGGTCAGGAAGGCAAACGCGACGAATACGGAAAGAAGACGCTGCGCCGGGCGGAGCCCTGAAGGACACTTATGACTCATGACTTCTGACGCTCCGCCCTGTCACCCGGAATGACGATCCTCGCACCGGCGCCGTCGCGGGCCCCGCAGGCCCCAACGCTGGGCGGCGCTTGCGAGGTGGTAAATGCGCCCCTCGGCCCGGCAGAACGTCCATTGCGTGTGTCACCTCTAACTGTGGTCAGAATATGGTAAGTGCCCAGTATATCAAAAAGCCCGGGATGGCCCTGGTTTTCGCGCTCGCGCTCTCGGCGGGGCTTTCGGCTTGCGGCGGCGAGCCTGCGCCTGCGGCACCGGCGTCACCGATGGCGCCCGCCAACGCGCCGCTCGGCACCGATGTCGGCACGACCCTCATGGGCGAGCACGAAAGCTCCGGTTTCGTCATTGCCGACGAGCCCACGGCCGTATTCGTCGCGCGCAGCGTGCTGGAGCAGGGGGGCTTCGCCGGCGACGCGGCGGCGGCTCTTTATTACACGCTCGCCGTCACCTATCCCGTCGCGGCGGGGCTCGGCGGCGGGGGTGTCTGCCTTCATTACGACGCCGAACGGGGGCAGGCCTCGAGCATCGATTTCCTGCCGCGCGAAGCGCGCGCGGGCGGCGCGCTCGCGGTTCCCGGCAACGTGCGCGGCTTTGCGCTGATCCAGGCGCGCTTCGGCCGTCTTCCCGCATCGACCGTGATGGCGCCTGCGCAGCGGCTCGCCGCTCTCGGCTACTCCGTGTCGCGCGCGCTCGCCACCGAGCTTCAAGCCAATGCGGCGATAGTCCGTCGCGATCCGATGCTGGCCGCGCTCTTTGTCAATCCCGACGGCAGCCTGCGCGGCGAAGGCGAGCGCATCACCCAAACCGAGCTCGCGGCGACGCTTGGCCTCATCAGTGCCAAAGGTCCGCACGGCTTTTATGCCGGCACGCTCGCCCACGACATCGTGAGCGAGAGCACGAAGAGCGGCGGCGCCATAAGCCCGGATGATCTCTACGACAATCGCGCGACGGTGACGGAAGCGAACATGACGCCGCGCGGCGGACGCGCCCTCATCACGCCCGCGAGCCACACGGGAGCGGGCGCGCTGTTCGACGAATTTCTGCCGCAGGCCGTGTTGGCGTCCGCGCAAGCCGATTCCGCCGGCACGACCGAGCTCGCGACACGCGTGCGCGCCGCTCTCAAAACCGCGCTTGCGACGTTCCGCGTGGGCGAGCTGCCCACGAGCGTCGGTTCGACGGGCTTTGTCGTCGCAGATCGGATGGGCGACGTCATTCTTTGCGGCCTCACCATGGGGCGTCCCTTCGGCGTGGCCGCGGCGCGCCGCACGGGCTTCAGCTTCGCGCCCACGCCGCACAGGGGACCGGCCGGCATCGCCGGTGCATTTCTGTTGCCTGTGCTGGTCACCGCCTCGAAGGGCGGCGAAGTGCTTTTTGCGGGCGTGGGCGCGGGCGGCAGGGACAGCGCGGTGGCCGTGACGACGCTCGCGCTTCAGGCCGCGAGCGGCGGTCTTGCGTCGCTGAAAGAGGCTGTCGGTGCAAGTCGCGGGGCCGGAGGGCACGATCAACGCACTCGCCTGTCCGCTGGGGCTCGGCGAAGGCCGGGAAAGTTGCGCGCTCAGCGCCGATCCGCAGGCCCATGGTCTTGCCGCGCGCGGCAGCTCGCCCGCAGGAGGCGGAAAGATCCTCGGCGTCTTCTGATGCGTATCTCACGTCGCAGCGCCATTGCGCCTTTTCTCGTGATGGACATGTTCGCGCGCGCGAAGGAGCGCGTGGCGGCGGGCGAAAGCATCTCGCGTCTCGAAGCGGGAGAGCCCTCCGGACCGCCGCCCGAAGTCGTGCGCAAGGCTGTTGCGCGCGCACTCGACAGGGAGCGCCTGGGCTACACGGAGCCATTGGGTCTTGCCGCCTTGCGTGCGCGCATTGCGCGCTTCTACGGCGAGCGCTACGGCATCGATCTGTCCCCGGAGCGCGTGATCGTGACGGCGGGCGCGTCGGGCGCGTTTCTCCTCGCCTTTCTTGCGCTGTTCGATGCCGGCGCGCGGGTCGGCGTCACCGAGCCCGGCTATCCCGCCTACCGGAACATTCTCGAGCTGCTCGACATCGCGCCCGTGACATTGTCCGCAAGCGCGGACACGCGCTTTCAGCCGACGGCCGAAATGGTCGGCAGGGCGCTGCCCGCTGGACGGCTTTATCCTGCAGAGCCCCGCCAATCCGACGGGCACGATGCTGTCGAAGACGGAGCTCGGCCTCTTGCTGCGCGCGCCCGAGATGGCAGGCCTCACGCTCATCGCGGACGAGATCTATCACGGCATTACGTATGAGGAGCCGGCCGAGACCGCGCTCGCGTTTTCCGACACGGCGATCGTGGTCAACAGCTTCTCGAAGTATTTCTGCATGACCGGCTTTCGCGTCGGCTGGATGGTGGTTCCCGAGAGCCTGGTGCGCACCATCGAGCGTCTGGCGCAGAACTTGTTCATCTCGCCGAACGCGCTGTCGCAATACGCCGCGCTCGCCGCTTTCGATGCGACGGACGAGCTCGAGGCGCGCGTCCGGCGTTATGCCGAGAATCGCAAGCTCCTCTTGGAGACGCTGCCGCGCCTGGGCTTTGACGTGCTCGCGCCGCCCCAAGGGGCATTTTATCTTTACACGGACGTTTCGAGGCTCACGAACAACTCGGGCGAATTCTGCGCCAAGATGCTGGCCGAAGCGGGCGTTGCCGCGACGCCGGGGATCGATTTCGATCGCGTCCAGGGAAAGCGCACGGTGCGCTTTTCGTTCGCGGGCTCCAAAGAGGAAATTGTCGAGGCGACGCAAAGACTTTCGCGCTGGCGCGCCTGAGGCCGGGCGCTTCCGGCCCTAAGAGCCCGTTCGATAATTCACCTCATCCTTCGAGACGGCCGCTTTGCGGCCTCCTCAGGATGAGGTGATCCCTTGTTTGCCTCATGGTGAGGAGCCACCCGAAGCGCGGCGAAGGGTGGCGTCTCGAACCATGAGGCATCGAGTGCGCATTCTCAAACTGACTCCAAGAATATGCTAGACTGATGCGGGATGAAGTTCAGGGGGAGACGGTTATGTCGAGCGTTCTCATCGCGTCTGCAAACATTTTCTTTTCATTGCTGCTGGGGGCGGTGGCTCTCGTGATCGTGGGCCTCAATTTTCCGGAGGTGTTTTCCCACATCATCGATGGCGCCGGCTGGTTGAGGGACGAACTGACGGGGACGGATCTAGACGTCAAATACAACAACTGGATTCGATTGTTCATCGATGAGAAGCAGGTGACCTTGATGTTCTTCACGATCGTGTCGCGCATTGCGCTGGCGCTCGTGGTCGCAGGCGGTCGCGCGGTCATAAGCCGCACGTGACGCGCGCTCGAAGATGGGTCCGAGACACGATTAGCAGGGTGCGGAAAAACGCTTCTGCATCACGGCCTCATCCTTCGAGATGGATGCTCTTCATCCTGAGCTGTCGGCCTCGATCCTTCGAGGCTCGCTGCGCTCGCACCTCAGGATGAGGCCGACAGGCGAAGGACGTGGGCCTCGTCAGGATGAGGCAACCGTTTATATGTAACGGCCTCATCCTGAGGAGCGAAGCGTCTCGAAGGATGAGGCGCCGAAGCTCGGCTTTTTCCGAATCCTCTTAGTCAAACGTCTCAGCCGCCGAAGCGCCGTTGCCACCAGCCGCGCCGGCGCGGTTGCTCGCCGTGGGATTCGTCTTCCTCCGCGCGCGGAGAAGGCGCTTCCTCGGGTTTCTTCATCCTTTGAGCAGCGGGCGCCGATTCAGGCCCGACTTGCCTTTGCTCCTCTCGCTCGCCGCCATTCGCCGCTCGCTCTGCGGGTCGTTCATCGACAGGTCGAGCTTGTTGCACGTCATGCAACGACACGTCGTGCGGTAAAGCTTCGCGCTGCGGCTCGGCTTCTTCGGCGTGTCGGTGCCAAGTCTCGGGTTGGGGCCCTTGGCCGGCCGGGGCTTGAGGCGTTGCGCCTGGCTGTTCCCCCTGGCGGCGATTGCGCCGCCCGCCGCGCCGTCCGCGCCGGCGTCGGCGTCGCTGCTGCTCGCTGCTCGATTCCGCGACCTGCGCCTCGGGCCGTGGGCTTGGCGGCTCCGCTCCCTGCGGAGCAGGCGAGCTCGGCAGCCGCTTCGCGCGGTTCGGCATGAAGCTCGGCCTCGTCGCGACCCCGCCCACGCCGCCGGCGTCTGCGGCGCTTCTTCCGGCCTTCGCGGTCCTCGCCCGCCCGACTTTCGGGATGCTCCACCGCCTCCGGCGCGGCGGCCTCTTCGGGCTCCTCGGGCTCGGCTTGCGCGCCTGCTTCGAACCGCGCGGGCGGTTCGATCTCGCGCTTCATCGCTTCGCGCCCCTCGGTGCGCTCGATGTTGAAACCCGCGGCCCCCAGCGTGTCGTCGCGCTCGAGGACCACGCCGCAGTGATAGCGCTCCTCGATGGCGACGACATCGCGCCGTTTGTGATTGAGGATGTAGAGCGCGACATCCGAAGCCAGGCGGACGGTCATCGTCGCCGTGCGCTCCTTCATGCCTTCTTCTTCCATGGCGCGCAGCACATGGAGCGCCGCCGATTCCACCGAGCGCACGATGCCGCGCCCACCGCAATGCTGACACGTGACGGTCGAGCCCTCGATGACGCCGGTGCGCAGGCGCTGGCGCGACATTTCGAGGAGTCCGAAGGGGCTGATGCGGCCCACTTGAAGGCGCGCGCGGTCGGACTTGAGACTGTCCTTGAGTCGCTTCTCCACCGCGCGGTCGTTGCGGGCTTCCTCCATGTCGATGAAGTCGACGACGATCAATCCGGCAAGGTCGCGCAGGCGTAGCTGGCGCGCGACCTCTTCGGCTGCCTCGATGTTCGTTCTGAGTGCCGTGCTCTCGATCGAGTGCTCGCGCGTCGCGCGCCCCGAGTTGACGTCGATGGCGACGAGGGCCTCGGTCTGGTTGATGACGAGGTAACCGCCCGAGCGCAGCGGCACGGTCGGGCTGAACATGGCATCGAGCTGGCTCTCGACCTGATAGCGCTGAAAGAGCGGGATGCGATCCTTGTACGGCTGGACGGCCTTGGCATGGCTCGGCATGAGCATGCGCATGAAGACTTTTGCTTCCTTGTAGCCGTCATCGCCGTCGACGAGGATCGCCTCGATGTCCTTGCTGTAGAGATCGCGGATGGCGCGCTTGATGAGGTTGCCTTCCTCGTAGACGAGCGCGGGCGCGGTCGAGTTCAACGTCAGCTCGCGCACGGTCTCCCAGACACGCAGCAGATACTCGAAATCGCGCTTGATTTCGGCCTTGGTGCGGTTGGCGCCCGCCGTGCGGATGATGAGGCCCATCCCTTGCGGGATGTCGAGGTCGGCTGCGGCGGACTTGAGCCGCTTGCGGTCGCTTTGGTTCGTGATCTTGCGCGAGATGCCGCCGCCGCGCGCCGTGTTCGGCATGAGCACGCAATAGCGGCCGGCAAGCGACAAGTATGTCGTGAGCGCGGCGCCCTTGCTGCCGCGCTCTTCCTTGACGACTTGCACGAGCAGGACCTGCTTGCGCTTGATGACCTCGTGAATCTTGTAGGGGCGTCCTTGCGGAAACGCGCGGCGCACCGGCATCTCGTCCAAGGCGTCGTCGATATCGGCTTGGGCCCCGTGGGCTGCGGGCTCGACGGGCGTGACCGTGGCGTCGGTCGTCATCTCGGTGACATTCGGCCCGCCGTTGTTCTCCGGCGCTTCGTCACCATCGGGCGCCTCTTTGAGCTCCGGCGCCTCGTTGATCTCCGTGGTCTCGCGATTCTCCTCTGCTTCGCCACCCTCCTGCGCCTGCGCTTCGGGCTCCGCCGTCTCCGCCTCGCGCTCAGCTTCGGGGAAGAGCTCGACGCGTCCCTCCGGGCTCGGCTCCTCGCGCGCTTCGGGCGACGGCGCCTCCTCCGCCTCCGCGCTCGGCTCGAACGCCGCGCGACGGTCGGCCGCCTCGTATTGCGCGATCAAGGCCTGCCTGTCGGCGACCGGGATTTGATAGTAGTCGGGGTGAATCTCGCTGAAGGCGAGGAAGCCGTGCTTGTTGCCGCCATAGTCGACGAAGGCGGCCTGCAAAGACGGTTCGACGCGCGTTACTTTGGCGAGATAGATATTTCCGCGCAGCGGCTTTTTCGCGCGGGCTTCGAAGTCGAATTCCTCGATCCGGGTACCGCTGACCACCACCACCCGTGTTTCCTCGGGGTGGGCGGCATCAATGAGCATTCTCTTGGCCATGAAAAACTTCCCCGCGACGGCCGGAAGCGCGGATCAATCCTGCCCCGAACGGGCGGATGGGCGTTCTGCGCGTCGCTTGTTCTTGGACGGCTCACGCTCATGCGCGCGCCTGCTGCCTCGCTCGAGGCGGCATGAAGACGCTGCGCCGTGTGGCCGTGCTGTTTCATCATCGATCCTGGGTGGATGCCCTGTGGGGGCGGCCACCACTATCCGTTTTCTGGTCGGCCAATCTCTGGCCGACTCGTGCTCCGTGACTCTCGCCCGGCGTGGTGGGTGGGCAGAAGAGGCACGGCTCGATCACCGCGAGCGCGCCGGCGACCCCGAAGGGCCGCGCATCGCTCCATCGCGAGACACTTACCGACGTCGATCCTGATAAATCATCAACGCCGGAATGTCCCACGCCGCGAAACCATTTGCTCGCCTGGAAAGCGAGCGTCGAGTCGTCGGGTCCTATGCTAAGTTGAACCCTCGCCAAGCTGCAATTGCCAATTTGGCGCCGCCGGCGCAAGGGCTTTGTAACCTTTCGTTAAGTGCTTGTCGCCTCATGTTGAACCCAGAGCGGGACGGCCGCCCGCCCCGCCCACCGGCCGATGGTCATGCTTACTCCGTCCCCTGCGACGCCTGGCACCCCCCGGTCTAGAGGGCTCCGAGTCGGCGGCCTTCTTGCCCTCGCCCTGAGCCTCGTGTTCTTGGGCCTGGCCCACGATGCGAAGGGTGACGACGCGGCCGCGGTCACGGCCATTCGCCTGGGTGTCCATGCCGACCGCACGCGCTTCGTCGCCGAAGTCACGCAGGCCGTCTCCTACACCATCTTCACGCTCGCCGATCCTTATCGCGTCGTGATCGATCTGCCGCCCGTGGGCTGGACGCTCGCCAAGCCGGACCCCGGCGCACGCGGTCTTGTTGGCGGCATACGCTACGGCAGCTACCGCAAAGATCGCGGCCGCATCGTGCTCGATCTCAAGGGACCGGCCAAGGTCGCGGCGGCAAGCCTGCTCAAGCCCGGCGACGGCTACGGGCCGCGGCTTGTCGTCGACCTGGTCGCGACGGATCGCAGCGCCTTTCTCGCCGCGGCCGGATGGCCCGAGGCGGAGAATGCCAGTGGGGCGATCGCCATTGCCGCGTCGGGATGCCTCCGCGCGCGCCGCAACCCATGCCGACACGAAAGCGAAACCGGTCCTGGTCATCGATCCCGGCCATGGCGGCGTCGACCCCGGCGCGCGCGCGGCCGACGGGACGCTGGAAAAGGACGTGACATTGGCTTTCGCCAAAGAGCTCAAGGAACTGCTCGCAGAGATTGGGCGCTACGACGCGGTGCTGACGCGGGAAGGCGACGGCGCCTTGGCGCTGCGCAGCCGGGTCGAGCGGGCGAGGGTGGCGGGCGCCGCCCTCTTCGTCTCACTCCACGCCGACGCGCTGCCCGAAGAGCCCGAGGTGCACGGGCTTTCCGTCTACACCCTCTCGAACACGGCGTCCGATGCGGAGGCCGCCGCTCTTGCGCAAAAGGAGAACCGCGCCGACATCATCGCGGGCGTCGACTTGAGCGGCGAGCCCGAAGACGTGATGCAGATCCTCATCGATCTCGCTCAGCGACAGACCATGAGCCAAGCGGAGGTCTTCGCCGACGGTCTGACACATGAGCTCCGGGGCCGCGCGCTCCTCGTCAAGAACGCCCACCGCGCCGCGGGCTTCCGCGTGCTCAAGGCGCCGGACGTGCCGTCCGTTCTGATCGAGCTCGGCTATCTGTCGAATGCGAGCGACCTTGCCAACCTCAAGTCGGACGCTTGGCGCAAGTCCTTGGCCTTGGCGCTCTGCGACGCCATCGACCAGCATTTTGCGGCGCTGGACCTACGCCGCGCAGAGCGGGGCGGCGGCGGGTGAGCCCATAATTTCGGCGGCAAGGGGCGCCATATTTCCGTTAAGCTCCCCCTGCTAAGGGTGTGGCGGCGGCGCCCCGGCAAAGCTTGAACCAGGGGGAGAGCGGGAGAGGTGAACGCGATGGGCCGATTTCTCGGCATCCTCGCTTCGGGCGTGCTCATGGCGGGGGCGCTCGCAGCGCTCGTCGTGGGCTTCTTTCTCTTTCAGCTCACCCGCGACCTGCCGAATTTCGAAAGCTTGACGGCCTACGAGCCGCCGGTGACGACCCGCGTCCATGCCGGTGACGGCACGCTGATTGCCGAGTTCGCGCGCGAGCGGCGGCTCTTCGTGCCTTACGAGGACACGCCGCCCTACGTCGTGCATGCCTTCATCGCGGCGGAAGACAAGAACTTCTTCAATCATCCGGGCGTCGACGTCATGGGCGTCGTGCGCGCGGCGCTCGACAATATCTACAACATCATGGAAGGCCGCAGGCTCGAAGGCGCCTCCACGATCACGCAGCAGGTGGCGAAGAACATCTTGCTCAACAGCGAAGTGACGATGTCGCGCAAGCTGAAGGAAGCGATGCTCTCCTTCCGCATCGAGCGCACCTTTTCCAAGGAGCAGATCCTCTCGCTCTATCTCAACGAGATCTATCTCGGGAACGCGTCCTACGGCGCGGCCGCCGCGGCGCTCAATTATTTCGACAAGGCGCTGTCGGAGCTCACGCTGAGCGAGGCCGCCTATCTCGCGGCGCTGCCCAAGGCGCCCAACAACTACAATCCCGTCACGCGCAAGGATGCCGCGATCGCGCGCCGCAACTGGGTGCTCGACCGCATGGCCGAGGACCGTTACATCACGCGCGAGCAGAGAGATAAAGCGCAGCTCGAAAAGCTCGTCACGCAGACGCGGCCTTTCGGCGCGCAGTTCCAGGCCGCCAAGTACTTCGCCGAGGATGTGCGCCGCGAAGTCTACGCGCTCTATGGCGAACAGAGCCTCTATGACGGCGGCTTGTCGATCCGCACCTCGATCGACATGAGCCTTCAGCCGGTGGCGATCAAGGCGTTGCGCGACGCGCTCGTTGCCTATGACCGCCGCCACGGCTGGCGCGGTCCGATCACGACGCTGCCGGTGGACAAGGACTGGCCGAAGAACCTTGCGGACGTGCCCATCCCCAGCGACATCGCGCCGTGGCGCTCCGCACTCGTGCTTGCGCTCGACGACAAGTCGGCAACCGTGGGCTTTCCCGACAAGAAGAGGGACACGATCGCGCTCGATGACATGAAATGGGCGCGGAAACTCATTTCGCAGAAGGCGGTGGGTCCGGAGGTGACGCGGCCGAGCGACGTGCTGAAAGTGGGCGACGTCGTCTATGTGGAGCCCGTCAAGGGCGATGATGGCGTCACGCGTCTCGTGCTCCGGCAAATGCCCGCGGTGAACGGCGGCTTCATCGCCATGGATCCGCATACGGGACGCGTGCTCGCGCTCGTCGGCGGCTTCAGCTACGACGCCTCGGAATTCGATCGCGCGACCCAGGCCTTCCGTCAGACGGGCTCGGCCTTCAAGCCTTTCGTCTACGCCGCAGCCCTCGACCACGGCTACACGCCCTCGAGCATCTTGCTCGATGCGCCCTTCGTCATGGAGCAGGGACCGGGCCAGGGTCTGTGGAGCCCGGAGAATTACTCGGAAGATTTCGTCGGACCGTCGACCTTGCGGCGCGGCATCGAGAAGTCGCGCAACACGCTCACCGTGCGGCTCGCCTCCGCGATGGGGATGGAGCCCATTGTCGAGAACGCGAAGAAATTCGGCGTCAAGGAGGATATGCCGCCTTATCTCTCCATGGCGCTCGGCGCAGGCGAGACCACGCTCATCAAGCTGACCGCGGCCTATTCCACCTTCGTCAACGGCGGCAAGCGCGTGACGCCGACACTCATCGATCGCATTCAGGACCGTCACGGCAAGACGATCTTCCGCCATGACACGCGCGCTTGCTCGGAGTGCAACGCGCGCTATTGGAACAACCAGGAGGAGCCTGCGCTTCCCGACCAACGGCCGCAAATCATCGACCCCGCCACGGCCTATCAAATGGTGTCCTTGCTTGAAGGTGTCGTGCGCGCCGGCACGGGCTCCGCGCTCAAGGTCGTGGGCAAGCCGATCGCCGGCAAGACGGGCACCACCAATGAAGAGCGCGATGCGTGGTTCATCGGCTTTTCCCCCGATCTCGCCGCGGGCGCCTATATCGGCTTCGACGCGCCTGCGCCGCTCGGCAAGGGCGAGACGGGGGGGCATGTCGCAGCGCCTGCTGTCCGCGACTTCATGATAGCGGCGCTCGCCGACAAGCCGGCGCAGCCCTTCCGCGTGCCGGCCAACATTCGCCTTGTGCGCGTGAACCACGTCACGGGCCAGCCCACCGGGCCCGGCGATCCGCAAGCCATCATCGAGGCCTTCAAGCCCGGCACCGAGCCTGGCGCTCAAGGCGCGGCACCCGTGGCCTCGGACGGCGGCTCGAGCGCCGGCCAAGGCACCGTGTCCTCAGGCACCGGCGGGCTTTATTAGCCGGTTCGGCGGACTTTACCCGCGCCTCTCGCATTCCTATGTTGCAGACGCCATGTCCGTGGAACACGAGACCATCGCCGACGCCGTCAAGCAGTCGATCGGGCTGCTGAGGAGGCATCTTTGACTGGGACCGCGCACTCGACCGTCTTGCGGCGCTGAACGCGCGCGTCGACGATCCCAATCTCTGGAACAATCCGGACGAAGCGCGCCGCATCATGCGCGAGCGCACGCGGCTCGACGAGGCGATCGCAAATTGCCGCGCGCTCGAGCGCGAGCTCGACGACGCCGTGGGTCTCATCGAGCTCGCGGCAGAGGAGGGCGATCAGGCGCTTCAAGACGAAGGCCTGGAGACGCTCCGTCGTCTGAAGGACCGAGCCGGGAAGGAAGCGCTCGCAGCGCTTCTTTCGGGCGAAGCGGACGCCAACGACACCTATCTCGAGGTTCATGCCGGCGCGGGCGGCACGGAAAGCCAGGATTGGGCGAGCATGCTTTTGCGCATGTATCTGCGCTGGGCCGAGAGCCACGACTACAAGGTGGAGGTTTTGGGCGAGACGCCGGGCGAAGAGGCCGGCATCAAGGGGGCGACGCTCCTCATCAAGGGACCGAATGCCTATGGCTGGCTCAAGACGGAAGCGGGCGTGCACCGGCTCGTGCGCATCTCGCCGTTCGATTCCAATGCGCGCCGGCACACGAGCTTCGCCAGCGTCTCCGTCTATCCCGTGATCGACGACGCGATCGCAATCGAGATCTCCGACAAGGACGTGCGCATCGACACCTACCGGGCGAGCGGGGCGGGCGGCCAGCACGTCAACAAGACCGACAGTGCGGTGCGCATCACGCATCTGCCGACCAATATCGTCGTCACCTGCCAGAACGAGCGTTCCCAGCACAAGAACCGCGCCACCGCCTGGAAGTTATTGCGCGCCAAGATTTACGAAAAGGAATTGGAACGGCGCGAGGCCGAAGCGGCCGCCGCGGCGGCGGAAAAAACCGAGATCGGCTGGGGCCACCAAATCCGCTCCTACGTGCTGCAGCCCTATCAGATGGTGAAGGATCTGCGCACGGGCGTTCAGCGCAGCGATCCGCAGACCGTGCTCGGCGGCGACATCGACGAGTTCCTCGCGGCCTCGCTCGCGCACAAGGTGAGCGACAAGGGCGCGGCAAGCGCCAAGCCGATCTCGATTAGCTCTCTTTGATTGAACGCGCGTTAGCAGGTATCGACCTTAGGATGTCATCCCCGAGGCCGCCCCGGATTTAATCCGGGGCGAGCGCTCGGGGATCCAGGGCCTCTTGCTCGGAGCGTGGTGCCCTGGATTCCCGATCGCTGACCCCGGATCAAGTCCGGGGTCGCGTCGGGAATGACAATCCAGGGAAATCGTCGATTGGACCAAGTGTATCGACGACATTGACATGCCTTCCACGAAGCGATCTTAGCGAAACGATTTCGCTTGCCGGATATTGCAAATTTGGTATATTGCTTTGTGAGGCACAGGAAGAATAAGGTGCCGGTCGAGCGCGCCTTCAAGCGGTGGCGGAAAGACCCCGCCTATCGGAAGGCCTATGACGCGCTCGCTGGGGAATTCGCGGTTGCCGAAACCTTCATTGCGGCGCGCACGCGTGCCGGGCTCACGCAAAGCGAGCTGGCCAAGCGGATGAGAACGACGCAGGCCGTGATCGCGCGGCTGGAGAGCGGCCGCGTGAAACCCTCGACGCGCACGCTCGAGCGCTTTGCCACCGCCACCGGCCACCGGCTCAAGATCGCCTTCGAGCCGGTGCGGGCACGCTAAAGCCTTTTCTAGCCGGGGCGCCGATCGGCGAGCGTCAGCGCTTTCGGCTCCTTGTCATCGCCAGCTTCGCCGTTTGCTTGCGAGCTTCCGCCGAAGCTGCCGAGTATGCCGCCCGCCCTTTTCGAGCCACTGCCTTTACGCACTTCGCCCGCGCCGCCTCATGAGCGCGCCGTTGCCGCTCTCAGCGCGCGCGGGCTTGAAATCCTCCGAAAGCGGGTCGGCGGAATGCCGGCAATTGCCCTCGAAATAAGCCCCGGTCTCGACCGCCAAGGCCTCGTGAAGAATGTTGCCCTCGACGTGGCTCGTCGAGCAAAGCTGCACGCGGCGCGCGCGGATGCTGCCGATCACGCGGCCGCGGACGATCACGTCGTCGGCGAGGATTTCGCCGTTGATCGTGGCTTTGTCGCCCACCGTCAGCGACTGACTCTTGACGTCGCCTTCGATGGTGCCGTCGATCTGAACGTCGCCGCCGGAAGTCACGTTGCCGATGACCACGACGTCGGCGGAGATGATGGACGGCGCGGAACGCCCCGCGCGCAGCGACCTCGTCGGCGCCGCGCCGCTGTCGCCGCGATTACCCTTGGAAAACATAACGTCCTGCCTCCAGAAAGCGAGCGGGATCGCGCAGCGTACCGTTGAAGCGCACCTCGTAATGGAGATGGGGGCCCGTGCTGCGCCCAGTGGAACCGAGGAGCCCGATCTGCTGCTGGAAGGCGACGCGTTGGCCGACCTTCACCAGAACGGCGTTGAGATGGCCGTAGCGCGTCTTGATGCCATTGCCATGGTCGACCTCGACGAGATTGCCGTAAGGGCCGTTGCGGCCGGCAATGGTGACCACGCCGGCCGAGGTCACATAGACGGGCGAACGCAAGGTGCCGACGAAATCGAGGCCGTAATGAAAAGCGGCCCGGCCCGTGAAGGGGTCCGTCCGCCGGCCGAAGCTGCTCGAGACATGGGTTTCGGTCTGCAAGGGCATGACAAGCGGGAAGGACTTGAGCGCCTGATCGAGGCCCGCAAGCCGGTCCACGATCTTCGCTAGCCGCGCAATCTCCCCGCCGTAGCCGTCGCGCGATTGGGAGGCATCGCGCTTGAAGGTCTCGGCGAGAGGAACATAGGGCCCGCCTTGAGCCTCGGAGTCTTCCGTGACGCGCTCGAGCACCTTGTCGGTGTTGAGGCCGGTGACGTGGATGATGTCCTCAATCTGGTTCACGGTCGCTTCGACGGTCTTTCCGATCTCGGCGGCCATGCGTCGCTGGGCGGCGTCGATATTGGTCATGCGAAGTCGGATGCGCTGTGTCTCTTCGGCGAACGGGCGCGGCATGCCCCGCATCGTGTCACTGCCCAAGCTCGGACTGAGCTGCGCGACGGCGAGCTCGCCCAGCGGGCCGCCGACGCGGTCGCCTGTGCGCGCCTGCGTCGTCTCGACGTCGGAATTCTTCAGGACCAGCTTGTTGCTGTCGGCGCCGACATCAAGCCGTGCGAAGGAGGATACCACTCGCTCGCGGACAAGGCCGAGCGTACGCGCGGCTGCCTCTTGGCGGATGAGAATTTCCGCAAGCTGCCGGTGCCTGGCCTCGAGCTCCGAGGTTGCCTTCGTGAAGCGCTCCTGGGTGAGCACGACCGCGCCGTTGAGCTCGTCGTAAGCCGCCTGCATCTCCGCAAGCCGGCCTTCGTAAGCGGCTTGTATGGTGGAGAAATGCTGCTCGCGCGCCTGAATGATCTGGTCCTTGAAGACCGCGTTGACCGATGCATAGGCGACCCAACCCAAAAAGCCGAAGGTGAGCACGAGCAGGCTGATCTGCGTGCTTGCCGACAGCGTGATGAATTGAACCGAGCCGCGGGAGCGGTGATAAATCTGGCGTTCGGGAAAGTGACGGTCGACGAACTTTCTTACGCTGCCCACAGAGCGCGTCGTCATGGAACGCCCCACCTCACCGCACAGTGAAAATTCTTATTGTTGACAGGCATTCCACCGTTTTCTCCCCCGAAAAGCAAGGCCTGAATATGGTTGGCACGCAAAGATTTAGCTAATTTGACAGTTCGGATTCCGGACCATGATATCCTTGGAACTCTTAAGGCAGTTTTGGCGGTCTTTGCCGGGGCCGAGCGGAGCGCTTGACCGGGTGCTGGCGGGCGCTGTGTCTACGCGCCAAGCGCGTGCACAGCTTTAAGAACCTCCTCGACGTGCCCTGAAACCTTCACTTTTCGCCAAATGCGCCGGATCACGCCCTTGCCGTCGATGAGAAAGGTCGCGCGCTCGACCCCCATGTAGGTCCTGCCGTACATGCTCTTCTTGACCCAGACACCGTAGCGCTCGGCCACGCCGTTCTCGTCCGAGGCGAGGACCACGGCGAGGCCATGCTTCTTCTTGAACCTGTCGTGGGACGCGGGGCTGTCCTTGGACACGCCGACGACGACGGCGCCCGCCTTGGCGAAACCCTTCCTCTGCTCGGTGAAAGCCAAGGCCTCGCTGGTGCAGCCCGAGGTGTCGTCCTTGGGATAGAAGTAGAGAACGACGGGCGAGCCCTTCAGGTCTTCGAGGGCGATCGTCCCGCCCCCATCCGTGGGCATGCGGAACCCCGGAGCTTTGTCGCCGTCCTTGAGCTCGTGTGCCATATCGGGTCGCTCGCAATCTTGGCGCTAACCATTCATTAACCAGCGGCTATTAGGAGGCGTCGCACGGCGTCTGTCGAGAGCTGGACGGGTGGCTGCGCGCGGGCGCCGTTCCCACGGCTCGAAAGTATTTCTCCAGGCGCTGATAAGGAGTGCACTTGGCATGCTGAATGAATGGCTGACGATCTTGGTTTTCAAATCGTTATGTTTCGGGTATTGAAGAAGGTGTAAGTCGGCCCCCACCGTCGCTTATGCCAGTTCGCGAGGTAGTGTGCGTATCGTGACAAGGCCGACTTCGCAACTCTTGCTCCGAATTGGGCTCGGAGCTGCCGTGGCGGTTGCCCTTGTCTGCGGCGCCACGCTGCTTCGGGTGTTCTTCGGCCCGCTCTCGCTCGGACCACTCACGCCCATCGTCGAGACCGCCCTCAATCGCGGTCTCAGCGAGCATCGCGTCGCCATCCGCGACACTGTGCTCCGCTGGTCGCGCAGCGACGGAAACGTCGACCTTCGTTTCGTCGGTGTGACGCTCAAGAACCGCGACGGCGCGCTTCTCGCCGAGGTCCCCGAGATGCGGCTCGGCTTCAGCGCGAGAGCACTCATGCATGGCGTGATCGCGCCCGCCGAGGTCGCCATCTTTCGCCCGGCGGCCACCATCGTGCGGCGCGAGGACGGCCGCGTTCAGCTCGGTTTTTCCCAAGACAACGAGGACGGCGTCGTTCAAGGCTCGGATCGCTTCTTCAGCATGCTTCTCGGCGTTTTGCGCGAGCCGCCCAATCGCGAGACGGACACCGGATATCTGAAGCGCTTCGTCATTCGTAACGCGACGCTCACGTTCTACGACAGCATCACTCACTCTCTCTGGCGCGCCCCCGACGCGGTGCTCACCTTTGCGCGAGGCGCCAAGGGTCTCGATGCGCATCTCGACGCTGCGATGGTGAGCGGCAAGAAGCGCTTTCTCATTTCCGCGCACGGAACGCTCGAGCGCGCGACCGATCTCTTTCGCGTGACGACGAATCTCGAGGGCTTCGTTCCCTCGACGATCGCCGAGAAATCGTCCGCCTTCGCTCCCCTTAAGGGCGTGGCGCTTCCCCTCAAGGGGATGGTGACCGCCACCTTCACGGGCAAGGGCGCGGTGAAGGAAGGACAATTTGAGCTCAAGATGGGCCGCGGCCGCGTCTTGTTGCCGGGCTTGAGCGCGATTGCGCTCGATGTCTCATCGGCCGAGGCCGTCGGCCATTACGATCCGGCCAGCGACAGCATCATCCTCGAGCGCCTCGCCTATGACGCAGGTCCCAACAAGGCCTTCGCCTCGGGCACCATTGGCCTGATCCACGGCGAGGACGGTGCGATCGCCGGGCTCAACCTCGATCTCGGCGCCCGCGACGTGAGCATCAATCTGCCGAAGCTGTTCTCCGCGCCGGGGCATATCGAATCCGTCACGCTGGGCGGGCGCCTGGATTTTGCGGCGCGCACGCTCACGCTCGATCATGCCGTGCTCGCGAATGGATCGACGGCCTTGAACCTCAAGGGCATGATCGTCGATGCCGAGACCGCACCCGCCGTGACACTCACGGGCAGCGTCGAGCGCCTGCCGGTCGGCGATCTCGCGAGGCTCTGGCCCATGGGCCCCGCGCAAGGCGCGCGCGATTGGGTCGTCGCCAACGTGCCGCGCGGCGTCCTCACCAACGGCAGCATTTCCGTCAATACCCCCGCGGGGGCCCTCGCTCAGGACCGCTTGCCCGACGAACTCTGTCAAGTTCGCCTTTAACTTCGAGGGCGTCGAGCTGAGCTACATCCACGGCCTCTCGCCGATCACGGAGGCGCGCGGTCACGCCTTGTTGACGGGCAATCGGTTCGAGGTTTGGCTCGACCAAGGCCGGGTCGACGAGCTCCAGGTGAGCGAGGGCAGTTTTGTCGTCCCCGATCTGAGCATGGTGGGCGGGGCCGGGGACATCTCGGGTCGCGTCACGGGCAAATCGGCGCAATTGCTCCGCGTGCTCGACATGCAGCCTTTGGGCTACGCCACACAATTCGGCATCAGCCCTGAAACCGTGGCCGGCGATGTCGACGCGCGGCTTGCCGTTCATGTGCCGCTGCTCAAAGCGGTGACCTGGGAGCAGATCGGCTTCAAGACGCAGGCTTCGCTGACGGATTTCGCGCTGCCCGCGCTGTATCGCGATTTCGCCGCTGAAAAGGGTGCCTTGGACGTCGTGGTCGACGAAGGCGGGATCAAGGCGAAAGGTGATGTTCTTATCGGGGGTTATCCGGCCACACTCGAGTGGAATGAAAACTTCAACGCAGGCCAGGATCTGCCCACCGCCGTGACCATTCGCACGACGCTCGATGCCCAAGGGCGCGCGCGGGCGAGCGCCGCCCTCGACCGCTACGCGACGGGGCCGACGCCGGTGGAGGTCGTGCTCAAAGGGCATGGCGCGAAGGTCAAAGAAGTGACGCTCTCGGCGGATTTGACACAGGCCGCGTTCGCCTTGCCCGATCTCAACTATCGCAAAGACAAGGGCGCGAACGGCACGCTCGCCTTCCGCCTCGACCTCGAGGAGGGCGGCGCACTCGGCTTCAAGGACATTGCGCTCACGGCCAGCGGCTTGGACGTCCGGGGGAGCGCCGATATCGGGCCGGATGGTCGTCTGATGGCCGCAAGTCTCAATCCGCTGCGCGCGGGGCCGAATACGCAGGCAACGCTGCACGCCGCGCGAAGCGATGCGGGTGCGCTCTCCGTGACGATCAAGGGCAAGAGCCTCGATCTCAGCCAGGCCATGGACAGGCTCTCCGACGAATGGCGCGCCTCGGAGTCCGAGAAAAAGCAGCCGCTGTCGCTCGCCGTGAAGCTCGACGAGCTTTGGCTGGCCCATTCCGTCGTCATGAAAGACGTGGATCTGCGCTTTGCGCAGGCGCGAGACAGACTTACCGAGCTCTCTCTGGGCGGCGTCGTCGGCTCGAAATCGCGCGTATACCGCTGCGCTCACGCCCGATCTCGCCGGGCAGGCGGCGTCTCAAAGTTGACGCGGAGGATGCCGGCGCGCTGCTCGCGGGTCTCGCGCTCACGAGCAATGTTGTCGGCGGCACGTTCGACCTCGATATCACGCTTCCCGAGAAGCCCTCGGGGACGGCGGAGGTGCCGGGAAGCGGCATGCTGCGCATGGAGAACTTCCGTGTCGTCAAGGCGCCGGCGCTCGCCAAGCTCTTTACCGTGGGCTCCCTCGGCGGAATGGGCGATCTCTTGAACGGCGAAGGCATCGCCTTCGAGAAGCTCGAGGCGCCCTTCACACTGGCCGGCGGCACGATCGAGCTCGGGCGCTCCCAAGCCTATGGCCCCGCGGTCGGGACTCACGCTGCAGGGCGAGATACCGCGCGCCAAGGGCGATATGGATCTCACCGGAACGCTCGTTCCGGCCTACACGCTCAACACGCTTCTGGGCTATGTGCCGATCTTCGGCACGCTCCTCACCTCGCGAACGGGCGAAGGTGTATTCGGCTTCACCTATGCGGTCTCCGGCGATCCGTCCGACCCGCGCGTCTTCGTCAATCCGCTCTCGGCCTTCACGCCGGGCGTGCTCCGGCGGATCTTCCAGCTCGACGAAGGCATGGAGGCCAAGCGGCCCGCAGAGCCGGAAGAAAAACCGGTCATTCCCCAATAAGCTTGCCGCCGCGCCCGCACGCCATTGTGCGGCTAGACAGGCTAATGCCCTTGGCCGCATCCTTCGCCGGGCTCGAGACCAAGCCTGTCAAACGCCCTCATAGAGCGAACAACGAGAGTTCGGGAGGAGAGGATGCGCGATCTCAACCAAATGACCATCACCGATGCGGTCAAAGCGTCGTTCAAGAGCCGCAAGAACGAGCGCCTGGCCTTCCTGATCGACAAGCTGATCGAGCATCTCCACGACTACACGCGCGAAGTGAGCCTGACGCACGCCGAGTGGATGACCGCGCTCAACTTCCTCTATGACTGCGGACAAGATCTCCTCGCCCGAGCGCCACGAGTTCATTCTGCTCTCCGATGTGCTCGGGCTTTTCCGCCCTCGTCGACATGATCAACACGCAAGGCGGCGGCACGGAGGGAAGCAATCTCGGGCCGTTCTATCTCGACAAGGCGCCGCGCTTCGATCTCGGCAAGCATCTTGCGGACGGCCGCGAGGGCGTCGTCATCCTCGTCAACGGTCAGGTGCGCAACACGATGGGCCAGCCGGTCAAAGGCGCCGTCATCGACACCTGGCAGGCGGACGGCCAGGGCATGTATCCGATCCAGGATTCCAAGCAGGACAAGTGGGATCTGCGCGGCGTCTTCACGACCGACGACAAGGGCCGCTACTACTACACGACCGTGCTGCCGAAATCCTACACGGTCCCTTATGACGGCCCGGTCGGCAAGCTGCTCATCGCCGCCGATCGTCATGCCTGGCGCTCAAAGCATCTGCACTACATCATCCGCGCCGATGGCCTGCGCCCGATCACCACGGAGATCTTCTTCGAGGGCGACGAATATCTCGACTCCGACGCCGTGTTCGGCGTGCGCAAATCGCTGATCGCGAAGCTCCAGCGCGTGCCCAAGGACGCCAATCTCGAATTCGATCTCGAGCGCCGGCCCGACGGGCGCATCGACTTTGATTTCGTGCTTGCGCCCGCAAGGCAGTGAGGATCGCTACTCCGCGCGCACGAGCACGTGGCGCTTTTTTCCGAGCGAGAGTTTCAGCGTGCCATCGCTGCCGAGATCGGCGAGCGTGACGACTGCCTTCACGTCCGAAAACGGACGGTCGTTGAGACGCGCGCCGCCGGCTTTGATCTGACGCCGCGCCTCGCTGGTCGAGGCTGCGAGCCCCGCATCGTGGAGAAGATTGGCCGCCAGCACGCCCGCCTTGAGCTTGGCGCGCGACACCTTGAGCGTGGGAAGACCCTCTGCGCGCGCCCCTTCTTCGAAAGTCTTGCGCGCGGTCTCGGCGGCCGTTTCCGCAGCGGAGCGGCCGTGGACGAAGTGCGGTCGCCTCGGTGGCGAGAATTTTTTTCGCCTCGTTCCGCTCGCCGCCCCCCAGCGCGTTCGAGGCGTGCGATCTCCTCGAGCGGCAGCTCGGTGAAGAGCTTCAGGAAGCGCCCGACATCGGCATCGTCGGCATTCCGCCAGTATTGCCAATAATCGTAAGGGCTCGAGCATGTCGGCGTTGAGCCAAACCGCGCCGGCGGCCGTCTTGCCCATCTTGGCGCCCGCGCTTGTGGTCAAGAGCGGCGTGGTAAGCGCAAAGAGGTCGGCTTGCGCGACGCGTCGGCCGAGCTCGACGCCCATGATGATATTGCCCCATTGGTCGGAGCCGCCCATCTGCAGCCGGCAGCCATGGCGGCGATGGAGCTCGAGATAGTCGTAAGCCTGGAGCAGCATGTAGTTGAACTCGAGAAAGGAAAGCGGCTGCTCGCGCTCGAGCCGCAAGCGCACGCTCTCCTGGGTGAGCATGCGGTTGATGGAGAAGTGGCGCCCGATGTCGCGCAGGAAGGGAATGTAGCGGAGCTCGTCGAGCCAGAGCGCATTATCGATCATCAAGGCGTCGCTCTTGCCGTCGCCGAATTTGAGCAAGCGCTCGAAGACGGTCCTGATCGAGGCGACATTGTTGCGCGATCTGCTGCTCGCTCAGGAGCTGGCGCGTCTCGTCCTTGCCGGACGGATCGCCGACCTTCGTCGTGCCGCCGCCCATGAGCGCAATCGGCCGATGGCCCGTGCGCTGCAGCCAACGAAGCGTCATGATCGAGATCAGACTGACCGACATGCAGACTCGGCGCCGTGCAGTCGAAGCCGATATAGGCCGTGACGACGCCGGAATGTCAGAGCCGCGTCCAGCCCCTCGAAGTCGGAGCATTGATGGACGAAGCCGCGGGCTTCGAGCGTTGTGAGGAAGTCTGAGCGAAAGTGCGCCAACGATCGTCCTCCGGACGTCCTGTGCCCGGTGATGTAGCATGCGGCCATGAATCGGGCGAAGGGTAGTCGAGCCATGGCAAGGAAGCGCCTCTGGCGCGCGCTCGGTCTCATGAGCGGCACCTCCGCGGACGGCATCGATGCGGCGCTCGTCGAGACCGACGGCGAGAGGGAAGTGCGCCTTGGTCCCGCTCTATCGCGCCCCTTCAAGCCGGAGCTCTCGGCGCTTCTGCGCGCGGCCATGGCCGAAGCGCGCGCTTGGGCGAAGGGCGCGGCCATGCCCTTCCGGCTCGGCGAGGTCGAGCTTCTCTTGACCGAAGCCCACGCGGCGGTGGTGAGCGAGCTCCTCGAACTGGCGAAGCTTGCCCCTTCCGCCGTCGACGTCATCGGCTTTCACGGTCAGACGGTGCTGCACCGTCCCGAGGAGCGGCGCACCGTGCAGCTTGGACAGGGCGCGCTGCTCGCCGCGCGCACGGGCATCGATGTCGTCTGCGACTTTCGGCGCGCCGATGTCGAGGCGGGCGGGCAGGGCGCGCCGCTCGTGCCGCTCTATCACCAGGCGCTCGCCGCATGCGCTCGAAAAGCCGCTCGCCGTGCTCAATATCGGCGGCGTCGCCAACGTCACTTATGTCGGCGCGGATGGCAGCCTCATCGCGTTCGATACCGGTCCGGGCAACGCGCTCATCGACGATTGGCTGCGCCGCTGTTCCGGGCAGGACATGGACGAAGGCGGCGCGCTCGCCAAATCGGGCCGCGTCGACGAGACCGTTCTCGCCAAGCTCATGGGCGGCAACTTGCAGCCAAGAGCTTTTTCGAACGACCGCCGCCGAAATCCCTCGATCGCAACGATTTCATGATCGATCCCGTGCGCGCGCTTTCGCCCGCCGACGGCGCGGCGACGCTCACCGCGCTTCACGGCGGAGGCCGTCGCGGCGGGGCTCGCGCACTTGCCCGCCCGGCCCCTGCGCTTCCTCGTGACGGGCGGCGGCCGGCACAACCCCGCGCTGATGACAGCGCTCGCGCAGCGCCTCGGCGTGCCGGTCGAGCCCGTGGAATCCGTCGGTTGGCGCGGCGACGTGATGGAAGCGGAGGCCTTCGCCTATCTCGCGGTGCGCAGTCTGAGGAAGCTGCCCCTCACGCTCCCTTCAACCACCGGCGCGCCGAAGCCGCTCACGGGCGGCGTCTTGCATGCCGCGGCGCGCTCAGCCGATGGCTTCGCGCAAGCGCCTGCGTCAGATAGCGTCGACCACGTTCGCCGAGCTCCTCGAGCTTGTCGTCGAAGAAGTGATTGGCGCCTTCGATCTTGGCGTAGTCGATCTTGATGCCGCGCTGGGCGGAGAGCCGCGCCACGAGGCTCTGGATGTCGGCCTCGGGCACCACGCGGTCGGCGCGGCCATGGGCGATGAGCCCGGAAGACGGGCAGGGCGCGAGGAAGGAAAAGTCGTACATGTTGGCGGGCGGCGCGACCGAGATGAAGCCGGTGATCTCGGGCCGGCGCATCAGAAGCTGCATGCCGATCCAGGCGCCGAAGGAAAAGCCGGCGACCCAGCAGCCGGAGGCGTTGGCATTGATGCCTTGCAGCCAGTCGAGGGCCGAGGCCGCGTCCGCAAGCTCGCCGAGCCCGGCGTCGAAGGTGCCCTGGCTTCGCCGACGCCGCGGAAATTGAAGCGCAAGACGGAGAAGCCGTGGCGCTGGAAGATGAGGAAGAGCTGCTGCACCACACGGTTGTTCATGGTGCCGCCGAATTGCGGGTGGGGGTGAAGCACGAGCGCGATGGGCCCCGGCTGGGTCTTGGTGTGCTGGTAGCGCCCCTCGAGGCGGCCCGCGGCACCGGTGATGATGACCTCTTGCATGGCGCCTCAGAGCTCTCCGGTCAACCCGCTGTTTCAGGGGCAAATCCGAGCAAAAAAGTCCACTTTCGCCCAGAGCGCCATGATACGGCACTGGCCTAGGCTCAGCCTAAGTCGCAAGCACCTGCGGAGAATACTTGATTTGGCAAGTCAGGTAATTTATATCCTGAACAAGAGGCGAGCGCTTGCTGTCGGCGCCTGGCGCGGCAGGCGCCGGGCGCCGGGCGGCCTACGAGGGCAGTCACATAACACAAACGCCATCGCGAAAGAGAAGGAAATTCTTAAGTAGCGGGGGCGGACCGGCTGGAACCGCGCATGAGGTGAGGATCGGACAGTGAAGCTCACGACGAAAGGCCGCTATGCGGTCATGGCGATGGTGGACCTTGCCCAGCATGTCGAGGCGGGACCGGTCACGATCGCGGCCATCGCGGCGCGGCAGGACATTTCGCTCTCCTATCTCGAGCAGCTGTTCGCCAAGCTGCGCCGCGGCGGCCTGGTGAAGAGCGTGCGCGGCCCTGGCGGCGGCTATGTCTTGAGCCGGCGGCGAGCGAAACGCGGATCGCCGACATCATTCTCGCGGTCGACGAGCCCATCAAGGCCACGCGCTGCGAGGACGGCTCGCCCCAGGGCTGCATTCCAGGCCGCGGGCGCTGCCTCACCCATGATCTGTGGGAAGAGCTCGGCCGCCAGATCTATCTTTACCTGAACGCGGTGACGCTGGCCGATGTGGTCGAGAAGCGCGTCCTCGGCACGAGCGGCCTCTTCCGCCCGCTTGGACAAGTTCCGATGCGCGAAGACGGCAGCGTTGCTGGCGGGCGAATGAAGGCGATGACCTATCTCGACCACAATGCGACGTCGCCCGTGTGGCCCGAAGTGCGCGAAGCGATGGCCGAGGCGCTGGCCGCAGCCGGCAACCCGTCTTCGGTGCACGGCTTCGGCCGCGCGGCGCGCGCGCGCATCGAGGATGCGCGCGAAGCGTTGGCGGCGCTGTCGGCGCGCGGCCGTCGTCGATCGTGTTCACCAGCGGCGGCAGCGAGGCCAACGACCTCGCGTTGCGCGGCGCTTGCTGCGCGGCGGCGCGCGTCGAGCGTCTTCTCGTGTCGGCCATCGAGCATCCGTCCGTGCACGGCGCGGCGGCTGTCACGGGCTTGCCCGTCGAGACCGTGCCCGTGACGCGGGCGGGCGTCGTCGATTTGAAGTCGCTCGCAAATGCGCTTGAGGCTCCCAGGGGCCGCGCGCTCGTCTCGGTCATGGGCGCGAACAACGAGACGGGCGTCGTGCAGCCGGTCGGACGAGGTCGTCGCCTTGGCGCACGCCCATGATGCGCCTCGCGCATGTCGATGCCGTCCAGAGCCTCGGCCGCACCGACGATCGATCATTGCGGCGTGGGACGCCGATCTCGTCACGCTTTCGGCGCACAAGATCGGCGGCCCGCAGGGCGCGGGCGCGCTGGTCGTGAACGAAGGGCTGCGCTCGAGCGCACAGCTCGCCGGCGGTGGCCAGGAGCGTGGCAGACGCGCCGGAACCGAGAATGTGCCGGGCATTGCGGGCTTCGGTGCCGCGGCTCGTTGGCGGAGCGCATCCGGGCGGCCATGCCGCGCGTGGAGCGCTTGCGCGATCGCTGGAGACGCGCGTGCGGGCGCTGGCATCCGATGCGATGGTGTTCGGCGCCGACGCGCCGCGCCTTGCCAACACCTCCAATTTCGCCATGCCGGGCCTTGCCGCGGAAACCGCAGTCATGGCGCTCGATCTTGAGGGCGTCGCGGTGTCGTCGGGCTCGGCCTGCTCGAGCGGCAAGGTTACGCCCTCGCCTGTGCTCGCCGCCATGGGCGCGGGCGCGCGTGCGCGGCGAGGCGATCCGCGTGAGCCTCGGCTGGCACACGACCGAGGCCGACGTCGAGCGTTTCCTCGCGGCTTTGGCGCGCTCCTCGCGCGCACGCGCGCGCGCTTGCGGCTTAGGAGCTTAACGGCGATGGCTGCGACACCACGACACCGCGTTCGCCGAGCTTGCGAGCGCGAAGTACAAATACGGCTTCGTCACCGACATCGAGATGCGAGTTCGCGCCGAAGGGACTGTCCGAAGACATCGTCCGCTTCATCTCGGCCAAGAAGAACGAGCCGGAATGGATGCTCGAATGGCGGCTGGAGGCCTTTCGCCGCTGGCTGGACATGAACGAGCCGAAATGGGCGCGCGTGCATTATCCGCCGATCGACTTTCAGGACGCCTATTACTACGCGGCGCCCAAGGGCACGGGCGAAAAGCCGAAGAGCCTCGACGAGGTCGATCCCGAGCTTCTTGAGACCTATAAGAAGCTCGGCATTCCGCTCTCCGAGCAGAAGCTGCTCGCGGGCGTCGCGGTCGATGCCGTGTTCGATTCCGTTTCGGTCGCCACCACCTTCAAGGCGAAGCTCGACAGAGGCGGGCGTCATCTTCTGCCCGATGTCGGAGGCGGTGCGCGAAGCATCCCGAGCTCGTGCGGAAGTATCTCGGCACGCGTCGTGCCGGTACTCGGACAATTTCTTCGCCACGCTGAACTCGGCGGTGTTCTCCGACGGCTCGTTCGTCTATGTGCCCGAAGGGCGTGCGCTGCCCGATGGAGCTTTCCACCTATTTCCGCATCAACGCGGCGCAGACCGGCCAGTTCGAGCGCACGCTGATCATCGCCGACAAGGGCGCTTATGTCAGCTATCTCGAAGGCTGCACCGCGCCCATGCGCGACGAGAACCAGCTGCACGCGGCCGTGGTCGAGCTCGTCGCGCTCGAAGACGCCGAGATCAAATACTCGACCGTGCAGAACTGGTATCCGGGCGACGAAGAAGGGCAAGGGCGGCATCTACAATTTCGTCACCAAGCGCGGCGATTGCCGGGGCCGGAACTCGAAGATTTCCTGGACGCAGGTCGAGACCGGCTCGGCGATCACCTGGAAATATCCGAGCTGCATCCTGCGCGGCGACAACAGGTGGGCGAGTTCTATTCCATCGCCATCACCAACAATTTCCAGCAGGCCGACACCGGCACCAAGATGATCCATCTCGGCAAGAACACGCGCAGCCGCATCATCTCCAAGGGCATTTCGGCCGGGCCAGGCGCAGAACACCTATCGCGGCCTCGTGAGCATCCACCCCAAGGCGCGACGGCGCGCGCAACTACACGCAATGCGACTCGCTCCTGATCGGCGACAAGTGCGGCGCGCACACCGTGCCCTATATCGAGAGCCGCAATCCCACCGCCATGCTCGAGCACGAGGCGACGACCTCGAAGATCTCCGACGATCAGCTCTTCTATTGCCTGTCGCGCGGCATCTCCGAGGAAGAGGCGGTGGCGCTGATCGTCAACGGCTTCTGCCGCGAAGTGCTTGCAGAAATTGCCGATGGAGTTCGCGGTCGAAGCGCAAAAGCTCGTCGGGCATCAGCCTGGAAGGCAGCGTCGGATGATGTGTTTCTTGTATGCCGCTTACGCCGGGATCGGGAGACGAGTCGGTGCGTGTTGCCCTGGATTGCGGGACAAGCCCGGCATGAACCAAAAGGTTGGCGAAGCCGATGCTTGAGATCAAGGACCTGCACGTCGCGGTCGACGGCAAGGAAATCCTGAAGGGGCTCTCGCTCTCGGTCGCCGCGGGCGAGGTGCATGCGGTGATGGGCCCGAACGGCTCGGGCAAGTCGACGCTCGTCCTATGTGCTGGCCGGCCGCGCCGGGCTACGAGGTCACGCAAGGCTCGATCCTGTTCGCAGGGCGAGGATCTTGCCGCGCTTTCGCCCGAAGCGCGCGCGGCCAAGGGCATGTTCCTCGCCTTTCAATATCCGCTCGAGATCCCGGGCGTGCCGACGCTGACCTTCCTCAAGACCGCGCTGAATGCGCAGCGGCGCGCGCGCGGCGAAGGCGAGCTCGATGCGGCGCAAGTGCTGCGCCTCGTGCGCGAGAAGGCGAAGGCGCTCGGCATCGCCGAAGACATGCTCAAGCGCGCGCTCAATGTCGGCTTTTCCGGCGGCGAGAAGAAGCGCAACGAAATGCTGCAGATGGCGCTGCTCGAGCCCAAGCTCGCCATTCTCGACGAGACGGATTCCGGCCTCGACATCGACGCCATGAAGCTCGTGGCCGAGGGCGTCAACGCGCTGCGCGCGCCCGCCCGCGCCTTCCTCGTCATCACCCATTATCAGCGGCTGCTCGAAGAGATCGTGCCCGACCATGTGCATGTGCTGGCCAAGGGCCGCATCGTGCGCTCGGGCGATGCCTCGCTCGCGCGCGAGCTCGAAGCGCAAGGCTACGAAGCCGTGATCGAGAAGGCCGCCTGACGTGAACGCAAAAGCCGAAAGCGGAGCCGAGCGGGCTTATCTCGACGTTTTCGAGACGCGCCGTGGTGCCCTTCCGGGCGCGGGCCGGCCCTCGTCGAAGCTTGCGCGAAAGGGGCGCGCGCGTGCTCGCCGCGCGCGGGTTCCCAAACCGGCGCGTCGAGGCGTGGAAATATTCCGATCTCCGCGCCGCGCTTGCCGATGCGCCTTTCACCATGGCGCCCGCGCCAGCCGAAGAGGCGAAGATCGCGCCGATCGCGGGGCTCGAGACGCATCGCATTCGTCTTTATCAACGGCCACATCGTCAGTGCCGATGTGCTTGGTGCTGGCGTCGAGCTTTTGCCGCTTGGCGCCGCACTCGGCGATCTGCCCTCATGGGCCGAACAGACGCTCGGCCAAGTCAATCCGCAAGCCGACCACGCGCTTATCGGTCTCAACGCGGCGCTCATGGAAGACGGCTTGCTGTTGCGGCTCGCCCCCAACGCGGCGCCCGCGCGCCCGATCGAGATCGTCTTCCTGTGGCAGGACAGGGCGAAGCATGCAGGCGCCCATCTCAGGCTTCTTGTCGTCGCGGAGGAAAACGCGCAAGCCACGCTCATCGAGCGCCACATCACCGAGGATGAAGGCGCGCGCTTGCTCACGCTCACGACCGAGCTTGCGCTTGGGCCAGGCGCGCGGCTCTCCCATGTAAAGCTTCACAGCGATGGCGAGGGGGCGCGCCATGTCGCGGCGATCCTGGGCACGCTTTCCCGCGATGCGCACTATGACGGCTTTTTCCATTCGCAGGGCGCGAGGTTCTCTCGCAATGAAGTACTGCTGCGGCTTGAGGGCGAGGGCGCTGCGGCAAGTCTGACAGGAACGTCCTTGCTTTCGGGCGACGCGCCATTGCGACAACACCACGGTCATCGAGCACGCGGCGGCCGGTGCCACGAGCCGCCAGCTTTTCAAGAGCGGCAGTCGCGGGCCACGCGCGCGGCGTGTTTCAGGGCCGCGTCGTCGTGGCGCCGGATGCCCAGCGGACCGATGCGGACCAAGTCACGCGCGCCGTCCTCTTGTCGGAGCGCGCCGAGATGGCCGCGAAGCCCGAGCTCGAAATCTTGGCCGACGACGTGCGCTGCACCCATGGCGCGGCCATCGGCCCTCTCGATGAGAACGCCGTCTTCTATCTCGGCACGCGCGGCCTTGCGGAAAATGAGGCGCGCCGGCTTCTCGTCGCGGGTTTCATGGAGGAGGCGATCGAGCGGCTTCCCCTCGAGGCGCTCAAGACGGCGCTCCGCGCCGAGACGGAAAGCTTTCTCGCCAAGGAGCTCGGCCGATGACCATGCATGCGCGCCCGAGCGACACCTTCGATCCCACGCACGTGCGCGCGGACTTTCCCATTCTTGCGCGCAAGGTTTACGGCAAGCCGCTCGTCTATCTCGACAATGCGGCCTCGGCGCAGAAGCCGGAGGCCGTGCTCGCCGCCATGAACCGGCTCTATCACGAGTTCCTATGCAAATGTGCATCGCGGCGTGCATTTTCTCTCGACCGCGGCGACCGAGGCTTATGAGAACGCGCGCGCGACGGTCGCGCGCTTCGTCAATGCCGAGGAGCCGGGCGAGATCGTCTTCACCAAGGGCGGCACGCAGGCGATCAACATCGTGGCGTCCGGCCTCGCGCCGCAAATCGCCGCGGGCGACGAAATCGTGCTCACCGAAATGGAGCACCACTCGAACATCGTGCCCTGGCATTTTCTGCGCGAACGAAAGGGGGCGGTGCTGCGCTTCGCGCCGATCACCGAGGACGGCGCGCTCGATCTCGCGGCTTTCGAGCGGCTGCTCTCGCCGCGCACGAAGATGGTCGCAATCACGCATATGTCGAATGTGCTCGGCACCATCGTGCCGCTCGCGCGACGTCGTCCGCCTTGCCCATGCGCGCGGCATTCCCGTGCTTGCCGACGGCTGCCAAGGCGCGGTGCACGTGCCGGTCGATGTGCAGGCGCTCGGTTGCGACTTCTATGCTTTCACCGGCCACAAGCTTTACGGGCCCACGGGCATCGGCGTGCTCTACGGCAAGCGCGAGCAGCTGAAGACGCTTCCGCCCTTCGAGGGCGGCGGCGAGATGATCCGCGAGGTGACGCAAGAGAATGTCACTTACGCCGAGCCGCCCCATCGCTTCGAGGCCGGCACGCCGCCGATCGCCGAGGCCGTGGGTCTCGGGGCGGCCATCGACTATCTGCAGCGTTTCGACCGCGCGGCCATTGCCGCGCATGAAGACGCGCTGTGCGCCCACGCGACCGAAGAGCTCTCGCGGCTCAACCGCCTGCGCCTGTTCGGCCGGGCGCCGGGCAAGGGCGCGATCGTCTCCTTCGCCATCGACGGCATTCATGCGCATGACCTCGCGACCGTGATCGACCGCGCGGGCGTCGCGGTGCGCGCCGGCCATCATTGCGCACAGCCGTTGATGACGCGTCTCGGCGTGACGGCCACGGCGCGGGCCTCGTTCGCGCTCTACAACACGCATGAAGAGGTCGAAGCCTTGGCGAAAGCGGTGCGCGAGGCGCAGGAGTTCTTCGCATGATGGATGACAGCCTGCGCGAGCTCTATCAGGAGGTGATCCTCGACCACGGGCGCCACCCGCGCCATTTCGGCAAGCTCGCCGGACGCCAATCGCGAGGCCGATGGGCCGGAACCCTCTTTGCGGCGACGAGCTCCATCTCTATCTCAAGGTGGACGAGGACGATCGCATCGCCGACGTGCGCTTCGAGGGCAAAGGCTGCGCCATCTCGGTGGCCTCGGCATCGATGATGACCGAGCTCGTGAAGGGCAAGCCGGTTGCAGAGGCAAGGGCGCTCATGGACGCCTTCGTGCATCTCGCCAAGGGCGAGGCGCTCAATGGCGCCGCGATTGACGAAGAGGATCTGGAGCGGCTCAAGATCATGTCGGGCGTGAGCCGATTTCCCATGCGCGTGAAATGCGCGACGCTGGCCTGGCATACGCTCGCATCCGCTGCTTGAGAGCAGCGGGCCGCGTGTCGACCGAGTGAGAAGACGATGGACAAGACCACGGCCGAGACGACTGACCGAAAAGCAGCACCCCGATGACGCTCACGGCGGACATCGTCGAGGCCTTGCGCACGGTCTACGACCCGGAGATCCCGGTGAATATCTTCGAGCTCGGCCTTATCTATAAGATCGACGTCAAGGAGAACGCGGATGTCGAGATCGACATGACCCTCACCGCGCCAGGCTGCCCCGTGGCGGGCGAAATGCCCCATTGGGTGGAGAAGGCCGTGGGCGACGTCGACGGCGTGGGCGACGTGAAGGTGAACCTCGTCTTCGATCCGCCCTGGGATTCCGTCCAAGATGTCGGACGAGGCAAGGCTGGAGCTCGGTTTCATCTGATCGGATAGAGTGGTTTGCGCATGTCTGTACAGCGAAGAGAAAGACCGAAAGTCGTGCGGCTCACCGAGGGCGCGGCCCTGCGCGTCAAGGCGCTCATGGCCGAAGCCGGTAAGCCTTACGTCGGCGTGCGCGTCGGCGTGAAGAACGGCGGCTGCGCGGGCATGAGCTACACGATGGAATATGCCGAGACGCAGAATCCGCTTGGACGAGGTGGTGGAGGACAAAGGCATCAAGCTTCTCATCGATCCCAAGGCCATTCTCTTCCTCATCGGCACGGAGCTCGACTACAAGACCGACAAGCTGCAGTCGGGCTTTGTCTTCAACAACCCAAATCAGGTCGATGCCTGCGGCTGCGGCGAGTTGGTGAGCATCCGGCCTGCGGGCGAAGGCACGCATTAGCCCGATGGCCGCAAGCGCGGCGTTCTTCGAATTCGTCGCCGATCTCTTCGCGCCGCTGGGCGCCGTGCGCGTCAAGCGCATGTTCGGCGGCGCTGGCGTCTATTGCGGCGCCGTCATGTTCGCGACTCATCGACGACGACGTGCTCTATCTCAAGGTCGACGACGCGAGCAAGGATCACTTCATGCGCGAAGGCATGACGGCCTTCACCTATGAGGGCCGCGACGGGCGCGTCCTGGCGATGTCCTATTACGCGCTGCCCGAGCGCCTTTACGACGAGCCCGAAGAGGCTGTGCTCTGGGCACGCCGCGCGCTCGGCGTGGCGCATGAGGGCGCGCGGAAGAAAGCGACGAAAGCGAAAGCGCACGCGGAAGACGATCCGCTCCCGCCGCCGCGCCCCGCGCAAGCGGCGGTAATCAGGACGTCAGCGCCGCGTCTTTGAGCGCGGACCGCGCGGGCTCTTGGCGCTGCTCGATGCTCCCAAGGCATCGCCATCGCTTTCGAGGTCGGGTTGCCTTGGAAATCGGTCCAGCAATTGCGCTCGAAGTCGTAGAGCTTGCACGCCCGGTTGATCTTGCGGAAGCGGCCGCGGCTCAGCGTGTAGCGCACCACGTCGCCGCCGAAGTGCGCCAGGAGCTTTTTCTGCGCGCCGTGGAGCCGGTAGACCGGGATCGCGGGCAGCATGTGGTGGGCCGTGTGCTCCATCAGGCGCTGCCACAGCGGCAAGACATCGATGGCGAACTCCACATGCGTCGTGCCGCGCACATTGGCGCTGTAGAAGCTCCAAGTCTCCTCCTTGTCGAACCACGGCACGGAAGGATGGGTGTGGTGCAGATAGGTCGAGAGCCCCATGAAATAGTTCCACACGGCCATCGGTATGAGCCAGCCCTGTATGAGGGTGAGCCAGACGGGCCGCGCGGGCGCCAGCGTCTTGCCGAGCGCCGCGATGCCGAAAATCGTAAGCGCGAGCGTCGTGAGGACGAAGACGGAGTTGAAGGCATAGCGCCGCCACTCAGGGCGCGTCTCCTTCGACAAAGGCAGCACGAGCAAGCGCAGCCAGAGGCCCGTGACGTAATAGGTCAGCGGCCCCAAAGGCCCGCGATTGGCGCGCTCGAGCAGGCGGCGGCCCGGGCTCATCGCGTCGTACTCGGCCTTCGTCATCGGCACCCAGGAGTTGTCGCGGCCCTTGAAGTTCGTGAAGACGTGGTGGATGCGGTTGTGGTGGAGATCCCACAGGCTCGCGGAATGGGCCGAGGGAATGAAGGCGATGCGCGTGAGAATCTGATTGAGCCGCTTGCTGGGGAGATACGCGCCGTGACAGCTGTCATGCCCGATGACGAAGAGAAGACCGATGGCGAGCCCGTTCACGAGGCCCGAGGGAAAGTTGATCCACCAGGGCAGGTCCGCCACGGCGCCCCAGAGCGTTGCGCCGTAAAACGCCGCGTGCACGGCAAAGAGAGCCAAGCCAAGCGCGAGCGACGCAGACGTCACCGCTCGCCGCTCGTCGAGCGTGAGCCAGGAGAGCGAAGGCCGGCGCGTATCGGCGCGTTGCGACATCGAGACTCCACGACGCTGTACCGGCGGCGAAAATAGCACGGCCCCGAGGAAGCCCAAAGCGCGCCCGCGCGCGGAGCCGCGAGCCTTCCCGGCCATGACCCATTGCGGCGAAAGCGGAAGCAGGGATGGGCTCAGCCGACGGCGTTGCGCTTTTGCGGCGCGGGCGCGGGCGGGCGCGGCGCGGGCTCGGGCGTAGACGTGGCCGCCCGGGACAGCGCGGTTGCGGCGTCGGGGTCGTTCTCGGAACGCACGCAATTCCGCCCCGCATGCTTTGCGGCATAAAGGCAGGTATCGGCGCGCGCCACGAAAGTCTCGGTCGTGTCCTCGGGCTTATGAAGCGCGGCACCGAGAGACACGGTGATGGTGGCGAGCTTCTCGCCGGTCGAGCGGCGCACCACCGACTTTCCCTCGACCGCCTTGCGGATTTGATCCGCCAGCCGCACGGCGTTTTCGAGCGTCGTGTTGGGCAAGCAGCACCGCGAACTCCTCGCCGCCGAAGCGCACCGGCGTGTCGCGCCCTTTCACATTTTCGTTCAAGGTGCGCGCGACGAGACGCAGCACCTGGTCGCCCGTCTGGTGGCCCCAGCTGTCGTTGAATTTCTTGAAGTGATCGATATCGGCGAAGAGCAGGCACAAGGGCTCGTTTGTCCGGCGCGCCTCGCGCAGCGTTGCATTCAGCCGCTCGTCGAAATACTTGCGATTGGCGAGCCCGGTCAGCGCGTCGGTGAGCGAAGCTTTGCGCACCTGCTCGATGTTCTGCCGCAGCTCCTGGGATTCGCGGTTCGACTGCTCGAGCTGCTGCTCGAGCTCCTTGCTGCGCCTCTGCATATGGCGCGTCGCGATGACGAGATTGTCGACGACGCTGCGAAGCCCCGCGAGATCGACGTCCTTGCCGAGCAGGCCCGCCGCCCCTTGCAAGGTGTTGCCATAGGCCGAGGCGTCGCGGCCGGCGGATTGAATGGCGCGCCCCAGTTGATCGAGCTGGGTCTGCATGCGCTTGCCGATCTCCTCGACCGCTTCGGTCGCGGGCGGGGGCTGTATGAAGCGCTCGTGAAAATCGTGCGCGAGATGCTCCGTGAAGCTCGTCTGGCTGCGCATCCAGGCTTCGAGCTCGCGCGTGAGCTCGGGCTTGAAGTTGCCCGCATAGGCGAACCAGATCGCGTAGTTGAGCGGCAGGGGCGCCACTTCGTAGCGCGTCATGAGCGCCAAGGCGCGGTCCGCAATCTGGCGCGTACGCTCCGCGTCGGCCGAAACTTGCAGCATTCCCAACGCCCTTCGCAGCCCGCCCCGAGGGATGGTCGTCCGATCTGTCGTCGTTCGGGGGGACAAGTATGGGCAGCCTTCGTTAGCAAGTGCTTTACCCGCAGGAGCGCCGACCGCGCGCGCTTCGCGTTCGGCAACCATGGATTGCAGGAGAGTGCGCTGCGATTTCACGGCACTCTTCCTCACGGCTTGCCTTTCTTCAGCGTTTGCTCGTGCTGCACCCAGTAGGTGAAGTCGCGCAACGGATCCTTATTCGGGTCCACCGCATAGACGGCGTCATCGACGGGCGTGATCTCCGGCGGCTCGTAGGCCTCGTACGGATCACGCTTCTCCTCTGCGCGCTCGATCGCCGCGCGCCTTCGCCGGCGCCGCGGCACACGCGCCCCGGCCTCTTTGAGCGCGGGCGCATCCCAACTCGCGCGCCGCCAGCCATCACAATGGCGGCACAGCGTGCGAAAGCTCTGCGAAAGTCGCAGGGCGCCCGCGTGCCCCGCCTTCCTGCGCGGGGCAACAACAAGCAGGCGACGCTTGAGACGCCGGTAATGCGGCGCGTGGGTCTTCACCGCGCAGCGCCAGCAGCGCCCATGCCGCCAGACGACGCGCTTAGTCGTGCCGACTCCATCGGTCTCGCGCGTCTTTGCATCCGTCTTCAATTTTCCGTGCGCCATCCTTTCGTCTGTTCCTCTCGCCCACACTTCCCCGTCGCCGCGATGGAGATCCATCCGGCGGGTTGGCATTTCCTTCGTTCCCCTCGCACGAGGGGACTTTGTCTTCTTCCCCTCGCTGCGCGAGGGGGCAGGGGCGCCGGAGACGGCGTCCATAATTTTTTGTTGGCCGCCTCTCGGCGCCCATGCGCGGCTTTATTGCCAACCGGCCCACACCTAGCTCCGCCAGTCCTATCCGCTCGCGCGGACTTCGCTGACCCGGGTCCTAGTGCCCGGTCCCACATGCCGGTCTGCCTCGAGTCCGAAGGCCCGTTAATTCCTCCGGCCGCGAGTGCCGCCCTCTCGTCAGACGGAGCGGACGGTCCGGACCGCCTCCCCTCAACGGCGAGAGATGCGCAAATTGTACGACAGGTTTTGAGAGTGTGGATAAGGAGGGGCGCGAGGGGTTAATGCGATGACTTACGCCCTCTCATTGGGGAGAGGGCGGCGCGCTCTCGCGCGCCGGGTGAGGGGTGCGATGAATGGTTCGTACACGGAGCAACTGTCCAGCGCGTCCCCCTCACCCCATCCCTCTCCCGAAGGGAGAGGGAGCGTGCCTGTGAATGTGCCCCTGGATGCCCGACATAAAGTCGGGCATGACAGGCATTTGTTTGGTGCAACGCCGCAGCGTCAAACTCTCCGTTGTCATGCCCGCGCTTGTCGCGGGCATCCAGGGCAACACGCGCATGCGCGGCTATTCGTCTGGCTACGGAACGTTACAACAGCCGCTCTTGCTTGGCGGTGTCTTCGCGCTTGGCCTTCTTGAACACGGTCGGGTCGATCCAAGGCATGTGCGGACGCTTGCCGTCGAAGAGCTGTTCAACGGTGAGAATCTGAATCTTCGAAAACTCGCCGTGCTCGGTGTGATAGATGCCGGCCGTCGCCGCTTCGCGGATCATCGGCGCGGTCGGGTCGGCCAGCGTGATGAAGATGCCCATCTTTGCCTTTTCGCGCTCCACCGTGGCGATCAGATCCTTCACCATGGCGACGCCGACAGTTTGTCCGCCCTTGACCGAGACGATGGCCTTCTCGGTCGTCTTGTTGTCGGGCTTGAAATAGATGAAGCCATCGATGCCGGTGTCGGCGCCCTTCTTCTTGCCGCCGTAAGGCACGGCATCGACGAGCGATACGGCCCACCATTGGAATTGGTATTTGTCCTGCTCGGCGAGCGCTTGCGCGCCCCCGAGATCCTTGGGCTCGCCCACGATCTCGATGGCGATGGGGCCGAAGGCGTCGCGCAGGCGCTTCTTGATGAGCGAGATGGCGAGATGCGTGATGTCGATGCCGATCCATTGGCGCTTGAGCTTCTGCGCCGCATGCACGGTGGTGCCGCAGCCGCAGAATGGATCGAGCACGAGATCGCCTTCGTTCGAAGAGGCTTGAATGATGCGTTCGAGTAAGAGTTGCGGCTTTTGCGTTGGATAACCCAATCGCTCTTCGGCCAAATTGTGCATTGGAGGAACGTCTGAGATCACATCCTGAGGCGGGATGCCAGGTTGCTCGTCGAGGTACCGTTTGAGCATCGGCATCCCACCCTTCTTGGTGGGCCAATGTACTTTTCCAGCCTTGTCCATTTTCTCCAGTTCAGATGGCGGATAAGCCCAATGCCGTCCTTTGCTCGTTATTTCGCTGCCTCGCCAAGGCAGCCCCGTTTCGCCGTGACGAACTCCGGCCCCCGTCAGGTCTGAGCGCCGCCAACGGCGACCATCGGGATCAAAGTGGGTGTAGAAGCCGTCAATGTACGATTCATCGTATGGCTGATAGATTTGGTTCCACGTATATTGGTCTGACTTTGATACGAAGAGCAGTATGTCATGGACAGGGCCCCAGCGTTTGGCGCTTGAGTGTGCGCTAGTGCGCTTCCAAATCACCTCGCTAAGGAACCGGTCCTTCCCAAATACCGCATCTAACAGCACCTTCAAATAATGGCTCGCCGTCGGATCGCAGTGGAGATAGAGCGAGCCCGTCGGCTTGAGCACGCGGTGCAATTCGAGAAGCCGGACGGCCATCATGGCGAGATAGGCCATCATGTCGTTCTCTTTCAGGAACGAGCGCATGGCGCGCAGCATCTCGGCGGCGTCCGCATTGCCGGAGCGCATCACCTCGTCGAAAGCGTGCTCGGCTGACTCCGTCCAATGCCAAGTGTCCTCGAACGCCTCCATTTGCGCGTGGAACTCGTGGCCGCCCGGCGCCTTGAACAGCACGTTGTATGAGGCGTTGGAATTGAACGGCGGGTCGAGATAGACGAGATCGACCGTCTCGTCCTTGATGTACTTGCGCAGGATCTCGAGATTGTCGCCGTAATAGAGCGTGTTCGTCATACGAGCAGTCGCCCGAAGAATCGCTGAAACTACGAGGGTAAGCCAGACTTGACGAATCTGCCCCACTGCCATAGGTTCTCATTTTGTTCCATCATAGAAACTAGTAGCTACCATGGCAAGAGCATCGCAACGACCGACAACTCACCAGATTCTCGATGAAGCCGAAGACTTGTTGGCATTGCCTCATGAGCGCCGGGTCACGGAGGGAGAACGACGAGTGCCGGCGCTAATTGCTGAGGCAACTGGGGACTTGCTTCGCAGGAAGGACTTGAGTGGTCGGCGAAAAGGAAATCTGTGCTACGCGATAGGGGCGGCTGCTCATAGATGGTACACGCTGGCTATCCACGAAGTCCTCTTGGCCTATGAGCTTGACGCAGACTTCGAGCCTGACCCAGAAATCTTGGAGGGCGTTAAAGATATTACGGCTCGGACCATGTTCGAGGCGATTGCGCACTTACCAAAGTCGCCGCTCACGCTGCTCGGCGAAATCACAGCTCAACTCACGAAGGAACGGCTGCTTGAGCCTCGTATGAGGGGCGCTGTGACGCGTTCGGCCAAAGAGTAGTTCAGAGCTTAAGCCGGAAACTGAAGCGGTCGCCCTTGGCCCTGGATGCCCGACATAAAGTCGGGCATGACAAGCATTTGTTTGGTGCAACACCCTCGCGTCACACTCTCCCCTGTCATGCCCGAGCTTGCCTCGGGCATCCAGGGCCGCAGAGCTGAAGAGATGCGGCAATACTACGTCTACATCCTCGCGAGCCGCCGCAACGGCACGCTTTACACCGGCGTGACGAACGACATCGCGCGCCGCGTCTTCGAGCACAAGACCGGCACGCTATCAGGCTTCACGAGGCGTTATGGTGTAAAGACATTGGTCTACGTCGAAACATATGACGATGTGCGCCTGGCCATTCAGCGTGAGAAGGCAATCAAGCATTTGCCACGGGTGCGGAAGCTCGCTCTGATCGAAGCTTCGAACCCAACTTGGCGCGATCTCTTTCAAGAAATAAACGCCTGAGTGCTTGGCTCTGGATGTCCGAGACAAGCTCGGGCATGACACGAAAAAGCTCGCTCTACTGCTGGCCGCTCACTCCGCCGGCACGTGCTCGCCTCTTCGTCTTCCGTGGGCGGGGCGGCGGGGCGGACGGGGCGCAGCAGAAAGGCGGGCGTGTGCTCGCCGAAGCTCACGATGGTGTCGCCCGGTTTGTGCGGCGGGTGCGCCTCGTGGTCGTGCCGTGGTTTCCCATGCAGCTGCGCGGGCGCTGCGGCGTGACGCGCGCCCGAAGCGCTTTGTCTTTCAGGTCGTCTTTCCGGACGTCTTTCGGGGCGTCTTTCTTGCACGCGCGGCTCGTGCCGGGGGGGGTCGGGGATGCACAAGGGGTTGCGTCTTCTTGCGCAGGCGCTGGCCCCGCAGCAGGTGAGGCTTGCCTCATGCGCGGGTATGGGCGTGCGGCGATGCTTCGCCGCGGCGGCGACCGTCGTTGCGGCCACGCCCGCCGCGCCCGCCACGCGAACGCGCGCCGCTTTTCGGCGCGGGCTCGCTTTCGGCGATGGCGGAGGGCGCGATGCCGAGATCGTCTTCCCGCGGCAGCGTGCGATTGAGCATTTTCTCGACGGCGGCGAGCGATTTCCGGTCGTGGGGCGTGCACAGCGTGATGGAGCGGCCCGAGCGGCCGGCGCGTCCCGTGCGCCCGATGCGGTGGATGTAATCCTCCGCATGCATGGGCACGTCGAAATTGAAGATGTGGCTCACCTCGGGAATGTCGAGGCCGCGCGCGGCGACGTCGCTCGCCACCAAGAGCATGATCTCGCCCTTGCGGAAGGATTCGAGCGTCAGCGTGCGCGCGCGCTGGTCCATGTCGCCATGGAGCGCCGCCACCGAAAAGCCGGGCGCTCCAGCGACGCGGTAGAGCGCCGCCACGTCGCGCTTGCTGTTGCAGAAGATGATGGCGTTCTTCACGCCCTCGCGCTTGATGAGGCGGCGCAGCGCCTCGCGCTTTTCCTTGTCGCCCACGAGGCAGACGCTTTGCGTCACGGTTTCGGCGGCGGTCGCCTGCGGCGTCACCTCGATGCGCACGGGGTTCTGCAGGAAGCGTTGGTGAGCCGCTGGATTTCCGGCGGCATGGTGGCGGAGTAGAAGAGCGTCTGGCGCGTGAAGGGGATGAGCTTGCAGATGCGCTCGACGTCCGGGATGAAGCCCATGTCGAGCATGCGGTCGGCTTCGTCGATGACGAGGATCTCGATGCCGCTGAGCAAGAGCTTGCCGCGCTCGGAATGGTCGAGCAGGCGGCCGGGCGTGGCGACGAGGATGTCGACGCCGCGGTCGAGCTTGGTGTCCTGGTCGCCGTAAGCGACGCCGCCGATCAAGAGGCCGACGGTGAGCTTGTGGTTCTTGCCGAGCTTCTCGAACTCCTCCACCACCTGCGCCGCAAGCTCGCGCGTCGGCTCCAAGATCAGCGAGCGCGGCATGCGCGCGCGCGCCCGTCCGCGCGACAGCTTGCAGATCATGGGCAGGCAGAAGGAGGCGGTTTTGCCGGTGCCCGTCTGGGCGATGCCGATGAGATCACGGCCGGCGAGAACTTCGGGGATGCCCTTTTCCTGGATCGGCGTCGGGATCGTGTAACCGGCATCCCTGACCGCAACCAGGACCTCGGGGCTGAGGCCTAGACTGTCGAAACTCATGCTTTCTCGATTATGCGCCCCAACTCGTTAACACCCGGCCCATGCCGGGGGGAGGGAGCCTTGCGCTTCTTGCGCGTCATATTGCCATGCAACATAGGGTGCTTTGGCCGGAAGTCAATGTTGTAGGTCCGCGGCCGTCGCCCTCCGGTTGCGGTGACTGGGCCCGAGAGCCTGTGTAACGTGGCTGTCGCGATGCTCCGCCATAAAGGCGGGACGCATGGGTCATGGAGGGGGATATGGGGCAATTGCATGTTGGTCGCGTGGGTTTTGCGTTCGGTCTGTTGCTTGGGCTTATGCATGCCGGCTGGTCCGCGCTCGTCTGGGCGGGCAAGGCCCAGGCGCTGCTCGACTTCTATTTCAAGCTGCACTTCCTGAGCAATCCGCTCGAGGTGCAGGCCTTCTCCTTCGTGACGGCGAGCACGCTCGTCGGCATCACCTTCGGGGTCGGTTTCGTCATCGGCATGGTGTTCGGCATTGCTGTGGAACGCGATGTTCGGCGCGCCCAAGCCGGCGCGAAGAAAGCCGCATCCGTCGGCGCCCGCCGCGCAATCCTCCGGCCGCCGCGCATTAGCGGAACGTCTGTCGATAACGTTGAGGCGGCCGCTCTCGGCGGCGCGCCTCAGCCGTCAAATGTCCAGCGCCTTGGCGAAGGGCGCCTTCTCCTGGATGAACTGGAAGCGCAGCTCCGGGCTTCTTGCCCATGAGCCGCTCGACGAGATCGGCGGTCTCGCCCGCGGCGTCCTTGGCGAGCACGACGCGGAGCAGCGTGCGGCTGCCGAGCTTCATGGTGGTCTCCTTGAGCTGGGCGGGCAGCATCTCGCCGAGCCCCTTGAAGCGGCTCACCTCGACTTTGCCGCTCGCCTTGAACTCGCTCTTGACCAGCGCCTCGCGATGCTTCTCGTCGCGGGCGTAGAGCGACTTGCCGCCCTGCGTCAGCCGGTAGAGCGGCGGCAGCGCGAGAAAGAGATGCCCGCTCGCGGATGAGCTCGCGGCATCTCGCGATAGAAGAAGGTGAGCAGCAGCGAGGCGATGTGCGCGCCGTCAACATCGGCGTCGGTCATGATGATGACCTTGCTCGTAGCGCAGATCCGCCTCGCGGTAGCGCGCGCCCGTGCCGCAGCCCAGCGCCTGGATGAGATCGTTGAGCTCCTGGTTCTGCTCGAGCTTGCCCGCCGTGGCGCTCGCCACGTTGAGGATCTTGCCGCGCAGCGGCAGCACGGCCTGGGTCGCGCGGTCGCGGGCCTGCTTGGCCGAGCCGCCGGCGCTGAATCGCCTTCGACGATGAAGATCTCGGCGCCCTCGGCCGCGGCTTGCGTGCAATCGGCGAGCTTGCCGGGCAGGCGCAGCTTGCGCGTCGCCGTCTTGCGCGCGACGTCCTTCTCCTGCTTGCGGCGCAGGCGCTCCTCCGCGCGCTCGACGAGAAAGTCGAGAAGCCGTCGCCGCCTGCTCGGGCGCGTCGGCGAGCCAGTGGTCGAAATGGTCGCTTGATGGCGGTCTCGACCAGGCGCTGCGGCCTCCGCGCTCGACAGCCGCTCCTTGGTCTGGCCCTGGAACTCCGGATCGCGCATGAAGACGGAGAGCAGCCCGGCGAGGCTCGCCATCACGTCCTCGGCGTGACGAGGCCGGCCTTCTTGTTCTGGCGCGCTCGCCATAGGCCCGCAGGCCCTTCACGAGCGCGGCGCGCAAGCCCGCCTCATGCGTGCCGCCCTCGGGCGTCGGGATGGTGTTGCAATAGGAATTGAGGAACGGCTCGCCATCGGACGAGGCCAAGGTGAGCGCCCATTCGACGGTCTCGCCGTCGTTGTTGCGCACTCGCGCCCGTGAAAGGCTGCGGCACCACGCGTTTCCGTGTCCTCGAGGCTCGCGGCGAGAAAGTCCGCGAGCCCGCCGGGAAAGTGCAAAACCTCCGTAGGCGGAATATCGCTGCCCTCGATCAGGCTCTCGGGGCAGCTCCAGCGGATCTCGACGCCGCGGAAGAGATAGGCCTTCGAGCGCGCCATGCGGTAAAGCCTTCGCGGATCGAAGCGCATGCGCCTTGAAGATCTGCGGATCGGGCCTGAAGGCGACGCGCGTGCCGCGCCGGTTCTGCACCGGGCCCTTGTCCTTGAGCTTCGAGGTCGGCGCGCCCCGCGCGTAAGTCTGCACATAGAGCTTGCGGTCGCGCGCGACTTCCACCTCGAGCCATTCGGACAAGGCGTTGACGACGGAGAGCCCGACGCCATGCAGCCCGCCCGCGGTCTTGTAGGCCTTCTCCGAGAATTTCCCGCCCGAATGGAGCGTGGTGAGGATGATTTCCAGCGCCGATTTCGGCTTGAACTTGGGATGAGGATCGACGGGAATGCCGCGGCCGTTGTCGCTCACCGTGAGCGTGCCGTCCTCCCCGAGCGTCATCTCGATGCGCGAGGCGTGTCCCGACACCGCCTCGTCCATCGCGTTGTCGAGCACTTCGGCGGCCAGATGATGCAGCGCCCGCTCGTCGGTGCCGCCGATATACATGCCGGGCCTGCGGCGCACGGGCTCGAGGCCCTCCAGGACCTCGATGTCCTTGGCGGTGTAACTCTGGTCTTTCCCGACTTTGCCGGCCGCGTCGAAAAGATCGCGGCCCCGGCCCCGGCCCCGGGACATGCGCTTCATCTCGTTCATGCTCATAGCTGACCGCGCGCGCCGAATCGCGGACAGAGAATAGCAAGTAGGAAAGCCGGGGCGGGGGGCGGGGCGGCAAAAGTTGAGCCCCGCGCGCTCGCAAGCGCCTGCGGGGCTCGATTTTGGAGCCTCAGGCTCCACTTTTTCGGCTCGATGCCAATATCACGGCTGCGTGCGCCGCACGCTATGGCCGTCTTTCGTCCTGACTGTCGGGACTTACAAACGCTTGTCCGGGGGAGTCATATTCCTAACCTCCCATGTCCAAGACTGTGACCAAAGAAGGTTAGCGCGGCAGGCGGCCGCGCGTCAACCATCGTCCGTATACGGACGATATCCGCGGAGATTACCGCCGGTAAGCCTTGGCCGCCCGCCCCGCACCTCAAACGGCGGCCGAGGGCCTTGCCTTGACGCGCTCGAACCAGGCCGTGACGTTTTTCAGCGCCGGATCGAGCGGCTGGCCCATGGTGGTGAAGAAGGACATCATGCTGTAAAGCAGCACGTCGGCGAGGCTGAAGCGGCTCCCCGCGATCCAGGTCTTGCCCTCGAGCTGCTTGTCGAGCCATTTCAGATTGGCGGCCGCCACGCCGCTTCAGGCCGGGCGAGCGCGTCGGGCTCGGTGTGGATGCGCGACTTGAAGAGCTGCAATCCTTCGCCGAAGCGGAAGCCGTTGGCCATGGGCTCGCAAATCTTGAGATCGACTTTCCGCGTCCACATGCGCGTCTCGGCGCGCTCCTCGGGCGTCGTGCCGATGAGCGGCTTTTGCGGAAACTTCTCCTCGAGATACTCGCAGATCGCGGTGACCTCAGAAACGCAGCGGCCGCTGTCGGTCTCGAGCGTCGGAAGCTGGCCCGACGGGTTGCGCTTCAGATGCGCCGCCTGCCGGTTCTCGCCGGTCCTGAGATCGACCGTGACCTTCGGGAAGTCGATGCCCTTCTCGGCCATGAACATGCGCACGACTTTTGGATTGGGTCCAAGGCCGTCATAGAGCTTCATGAGTTCCCCCCGCGGTGATGAGTGGCGCCCACGTAAGCAGAAAACGCGAAGGCCCACAATGCGACGCGCAGCAACCGCCGCGCGTGCGAGGCGGTTCTTGGAGCTGGTTTGATTATTCACCTCATCCTTCGAGACGGCGCCCTTCGCTGCGCTCAGGCCGCCTCCTCAGGATGAGGCGATGAAGCTTATTCCCTCATCCTGAGGAGCGAGGCGCGCAAGCGCCGAGCGTCTCGAAGGATGAAGAACGACGACGCATAAGCCCCCTTCTTTCCCCCTTTCCCCTTCCCCTTCTCCCTCTCCCTTCTCTCTGCGCACATCCAACTTGGACTGCTGCCGCAGTCTGTATTGTTTCCCTATCTACAGATGCGCTCGGGGCCAGCCTCCGCTGTTACGAGGACACGTTTGCCGGCGTTGCGGCGGAGATTGCTTCGAAGGGGCACGCGCATTTCTTAAGACTGTTGATGACGTACAGCCTTTCGTGACAACACGGTGATCCCGACATAAGGCGAATTCTTGGAGCGCCTGACAGCGGCCGATTTGCGAGCCAGGAGAAGGTGGGGCGATCATGCGAAATTTGGCGAGGGCATTGTGTTCGGCACTGCTCTCTGGACTTGTACATCTACGAAAGGACCGAGAGGACCAGTCGAGGCTTACATTCAAGATGGGTGGAGGGGGCGTGTCGGAGCATGTCCGGCGGCAGGCTTGGATCAACACGAGGCGTCATCCCACCTGGGAGCAAGGCCCTGGCTAAGGTGGAGACGCAGTCATCTGCCCGAGGCCTGTATGCCGTGGCCCCCGCACCTGCACCCCATATCACGCGGCGCTGCTCTATAACATTCCCGCTCACACCCTCGGCAGCCCTTTCACAGACATCAACCCCAACACGCCTCCACACTGCGCACCACCACACCCACCCCCCCCCCCGCGGGCTTGCCCGAAGCCTCGGACATAGAAAACCGGGGCCTTGCGGCCCCGGCTTGTGCAATTCGCTGAAATCCCGCGCGCGTCAGACGCTGTAATACATCTGGTACTCGATGGGGTGCGGCGTGTGCTCGAAGGCGAAGACTTCTTCCCAGCGCAGCGCCATGTAGGAGTTGATCTGGTCGTCGTCGAAGACGTTGCCTTTCTTGAGGAAGGCGCGGTCGGAATCGAGGCATCCGAGCGCCTCGCGCAATGAGCCACACACGGTCGGCACGTCCTGCAGCTCCTCGGGCGAGAGGTGATAGAGGTCCTTGTCCATCGGCTGGCCCGGATCGATGCGGTTCTCGATGCCGTCGATGCCCGCCATGAGCATGGCGGCAAAGCCGAGATAGGGATTCGCGGCGGGATCGGGGAAACGCACTTCCACGCGCTTGCCCTTGGGGCTCGAGGCGAAGGGAATGCGGCAGGAGGCCGAGCGGTTGCGCGCCGAATAGGCGAGCAGCACCGGCGCCTCGAAGCCCGGGATCAGACGCTTGTAGCTGTTGGTGGTGGGATTGGTGAAGGCGTTGAGCGCCTTGGCATGCTTGATGATGCCGCCGATATAGTGGAGCGCCAAGTCCGACAGATCCGCATAGCCCGAGCCCGCGAAGAGCGGCTTGCCCGCCTTCCACACCGACTGGTGGACGTGCATGCCCGAGCCGTTGTCGCCATAGAGGGGCTTGGGCATGAAGGTCGCGGTCTTGCCGTAGGCCGCCGCCACCTGGTGGATGCAGTACTTATAGATCTGCATCTGGTCGGCCATGGCGACGAGCGTGGAGAACTTCATGCCGAGCTCGTGCTGGGCCGGGGCCACTTCATGGTGATGTTTCTCGACTTTGATGCCCATCTCGGCCATGGAGGACAGCATCTCCGAGCGCAGATCCTGCGTGGAGTCGACGGGGGGCACGGGGAAATAGCCGCCCTTGATGCGCGGCCGATGCCCGAGATTTCCCATCTCGTAGACGGTGCCGGTGTTGTAAGGGCCTTCGATGGAATCGATCTCGAAGCCCGTCTTGTTCATCTCGACGTTGAAGCGCACGTCGTCGAAGACGAAGAACTCCGCTTCCGGTCCGAAATAGGCGGTGTCGCCGATGCCGGTCGCCCTGAGAAAGGCCTCGGCCTTCTTGGCCGTGGAGCGCGGATCGCGGTTGTAGGGCTGGCCGGTCAAGGGCTCGAGCACGTCGCAGAAGATGACGAGCGTCGTCTGGGCGAAGAAGGGATCGATGACCGCGCTGTCGGGGTCCGGCATGAGCGTCATGTCGGACTCGTTGATCGCCTTCCAGCCGGCGATGGAAGAGCCGTCGAACATCATGCCCTCGGCGAAGAAGGCCTCGTCCACCATGCGTGATGTCGAAGCTTACATGTTGCCACTTCCCCCGCGGATCGGTGAAGCGAAGGTCGACGTACTTGACGTCCCTCTGACTGATCTTGCTCATCACAGTTCTGGCGTCGGCCATGACTTATCCCGTGTGCTCTGTGGTTGATCCCCTCGCGGCGGCGGAGGCGCCGCCAGCCGCCAGCAAATTCAGATGGCGTCCCGCCCCGTCTCTCCCGTCCGGATACGGATCGCTTCCTCGATCGAGCTGATGAAGATTTTGCCGTCGCCGATGCGGCCGGTCTTGGCGGCGTTGAGGATAGCTTCCACCGCGCGCTCGACCATCTCGTCGCTGAGCACGATCTCGATCTTCACCTTGGGCAGGAAGTCGACGACATACTCGGCGCCGCGGTAAAGCTCGGTGTGGCCCTTCTGGCGCCCGAAACCCTTGGCCTCCGTGACGGTGATCCCCTGAAGGCCGATCTCCTGCAGCGCCTCCTTCACCTCGTCCAATTTGAATGGCTTGATGATCGCCTCGATCTTCTTCATGAGAGGTCCGCTGGGGCTTGGGGCGGGTTGGATGCCCGATAGGCTTGCCGTTAGCATGGCACGTGCCAGAGCGCAATGCGGGAGAAACGCCTGTGGCTTCAGAAGCTTGTGTCGTGTTGCTAAAGTCGGTCGCGGATACTGCCCTCGACTCGATGCACACGAAATTCGCACTCTGCCTAGCAGGCGGGCATCCTTCGAGACGGGCCCTGCGGGGCCTCGTCAGGATGAGGTCTTTCTCGTGAAGCACTCATCCTGAGAGCGACGGGCCAAGCCCCGAGCGTCTCGAAGGCTGAGGGCGAGTGAACTAGGCTCTCCGGCATGAAAGAAGCGAGCCGCATATTCGCGTCGCAAGGCACGACCATCTTCACGGTCATGTCGGCGCTCGCCGTCGAGCACGGCGCGATCAATTTGGGCCAGGGCTTTCCCGACGAGGACGGTCCGCTCTTCTTGCGCGAGCGCGCGGCGCGCGCCCTCATCGAGGGCCCGAACCAATATCCGCCCATGCGCGGCGTCATGGCGCTTCGGCCAGCGCCGTGGCGGAGCACGACCGCCGCTTCTACGGGCTCGCGCTCGATCCCGAGAGCGAGGTGCTCGTCACCTCGGGCGCCACGGAGGCGCTCGCCGATTGCTTTCTCGCGCTGCTCGATCCGGGCGACGAGGCCATCGTCTTCGAGCCCGTCTACGACTCCTACAAGCCCATCATCGAGCGCACCGGCGCGCGCGCTGTGCCGGTGCGCCTCGAGCCGCCGGATTTTCGCCTGCCGCGCGAGGCGCTCGCGAAAGCCTTCGGCCCGCGCACAAAACTTCTCGTCGTCAACTCACCGATGAACCCCTGCGCCAAAGTCTTCGGCGAGGAGGAGCTTTCCTTCATCGCCGAGCTCTGCGTGCGCCATGACACTTTTGCGGTGTGCGACGAGGTTTATGAGCATCTGGTTTTCGATCGCCAGAAACACCGTCCGCTCATGACCTTTCCCGGCATGGAGGAGCGCACCGCGCGCATCGGCTCGGCGGGCAAGACCTTCTCCTTCACCGGCTGGAAGATCGGTTACGTCTCGGCGCGCGCGCCGCTGCTCGAGGTCATCGCCAAGGCGCACCAATTCGTCACCTTCACCTCGCTCGCCCGCGCTCCAGCTCGCCGTGGCCGAAGGCCTCGCCCAGCCCGACAGCTATTTCTCGAGCTTCACGCGCACGCTCGAGGACAAGCGCGACTTCCTCGCCAGCGGCTTGCACCGGCTGGGCTTTGCGGTGCTGCCCTGCCAAGGCACTTATTTCCTCACCGTGGGCTATGCCGATCTCGGCTTCAACGAGCCGGCAAGCGAGCTCTGCCGGCGCCTCACCATCGAGGCGAAGGTCGCGGCCATTCCGCTCGACGCTTTTTATGGCGACGGCGAGGAGCGGCCCTATATCCGCCTGTGCTTTGCCAAGCGCCCCGAGGTGCTGACCGAAGCCTTGGCGCGGCTTGCCGCGTTCCGGCGGACGTGAAAAGAGACTTGTGCGCGGAGCCGCGCTCCGGAACTAAACTCCGCCCTCATGACCGCGACGAACCTGGCGCTCCTTTCCGTGGCCGAGATGGCGGAAGCCGATCGGCTCGCCATTGCGGGCGGCACGCCTGGCGCCACGCTGATGGAGAACGCGGGCCGCGCCGTGGCGGACGCCGTGTGCATCGCGCGCCCCCCGTCTGCCGGTCACCGTGCTCGCGCGGACCCGGCAACAATGGCGGCGACGGCTTTGTCGCCGCGCGCCATCTGGAAGAGCGGGGCTATGAGGTTCGCGTTCTTCTCTTGGGCGCGCTTGGCGCGCTCAAAGGCGATGCGGCGGAAGCGGCACGCGGCTACACCAAGGGCGACGACAAGCGCGTCACCCCATGGCCCCGGAAGCCTGGGCACGCCCGCGATCGTGGTCGACGCCATCTTCGGCGCGGGGCTTGCGCGCGCGGTGGACGGGCGTCGCCGCCGCAGTCATCGCTGCCGTCAACGCCCGCGACGGCCTGCATGTCGTGGCCGTGGACATTCCGACGGGCGTCCACGGCGACACCGGCGAGGCGCTCGGCACGGCGATCGAGGCGAGCGAGACCGTCACCTTCTTCCGCAAGAAGCCGGGGCACGTGCTGATGCCCGGGCGGCGCTTGTCGGGACCGGTCACCTGCGCCGATATCGGCATCCCGAAAAGCGTGCTCGAACGCATCAAGCCGCAGAGCTTCGAGAACGGGCCGGCGCTGTGGCGCGCCGACTTTCCCTGGCCCAGGCCCGAAGGACACAAATACGACCGCGGCCACTGTGTCGCCGTGAGCGGCGGCCTTTCGTTCACCGGCGCCGCGCGGCTCGCCGCCCGTGGCGCGCTGCGTGTGGGCGCGGGCCTCGTCACCGTCGCCTCGCCGCCCGACGCCCTGCCAGTCAACGCGGCGCAGCTCACCGCCATCATGGTGCGCGCCTTCGACGGCGCGCGGGGCTTGCGGAGCTTCTTGAGCGACAAGCGCAAGAACGCGGTGGCCATCGGGCCGGGCTGCGGGGTGGGGGCGGCGACGGCGGCGCTCGTTCAAGCGGTGCTGAAGGCCGGACCCGCCGCCGTGCTCGATGCCGACGCTTTGACTTCTTTCTCAGAGGATCCGGCTAAGCTATTCAAAAGCTAACAACCGCTCCGTTCTCACGCCCCATGACGGGGAGTTTGCGCGGCTTTTCCGGATCTCGCGCAGGCGCCGGGCGGCAAGCTTGCGCGCGCGCGCGCGGCGGCGGCGCGGAGCCATGCGGTCATGCTGCTCAAGGGCGCCGACACGGTCATCGCCGCGCCCGACGGCCGCGCCGTCGTCAACGCCAATGCGCCCGCTTCGCTCGCCACGGCGGGCGCGGGCGATGTGCTCGCCGGCATGATCGCGGGGCTGCTCGCGCAAGGCATGAAGCCCTTCGAGGCGGCGAGCGCCGCGGCCTGGCTGCATGGCGAAGCCGCGCGCGCTTTCGGCCCCGGACTTCATCGCCGAGGATCTGCCCGAGATGCTGCCGCGCGCGCTCGCGCAGCTAATGAGAGCGTGAGCGTTTGCGCGCGTGCGCCGGTGCGCCGAGCTTGCTGCCGCCGAGGCTCGGCGGGTCGCTCGCCGGGAAGGAATCCCGCGCGCTCAAATCCACGATCTCGTCGGGCGTGAGCACGCGGTCTTGAGGCGGGCTTTCCGCTTGCGCGGTGTCCGTCTCGTGCTCTTCGATCTCGGGGTGAAAGCTTCCTCGTTCTCGCAGCATGGAAAGAGCTTACACGACTGTTTCTCTCTTTGCAGAATGAAGTCGCACGGTCTCGCCGATCCACGCCGGGGCTTGAATTTTCGCCGCTTGCGCTTTCTTCTAGCCAGGCTGGTCCGGCGCGAATCCGCCATGCTATAGAGAGCGCCCGGATTCGCTCCGCTGGCCGCCCGCCGCCCGCCCGCCGGCCCGCCGCCGGCTCCGGAGTCGGGCGGGCGTGGTGGAATTGGCAGACACGCCAGGTTTAGGTCCTGGTGACGCAAGTCGTGGGGGTTCGAGTCCCTCCGCCCGCACCAGCGGCACCGCTCCGCGCCGCCCCCGCCCCGGCCCCGCCCCCGGCGGGAAGCGTCAAGCCCAAGAGCTAAGGCCCGAAAGACATGCAAGTCACGGAAACTTTGACCGACGGACTGAAGCGCGAGTTCCGCATCGTCATTCGCGGCCACCGATCTCGACGCAGCGGCTGTCCTTGCGGCTCGAGGATCATCAAGGGCCGGGTCAACCTGAAGGGCTTCCGGCCCGGCAAGGTGCCGGTCGCCTTCCTCAAGAAGACCTACGGCAAGTCGCTCATGGGCGAGATCGTCGAGCAGGCGATGAGCGAATCTACCGCAGAAGACGCTCACCGACCGCGCGCTGAGGCCGGCCTACCGAGCCGAAGCTCGAGCTCGAGAGCGAGATCGAAACCGTGGTCGGCGAGCGGCGGCGATCTCGCCTTCAAGGTGGAGGTCGAGCTCGTGCCGGAATTCGAGCTCGCCGATCTCTCCAAGCTCAAGCTCGAGCGGCCGGTGGCCGACGTCGAGAGGCAGAAGTCGAGGCGCTGCTCAAGCGGCTCGCGAGGACAGCCGCACCTATGCAGCCAAAGGCGAAGGCGCCGAGGCCGGGAGGGCGACGCGCTCACCTCGATTTCCTGGGCAAGATCGACGGCGAGCCCTTCGAGGGCGGCAAGGGCGAAGATGTCCGTCTCGTGCTCGGCCAAGGTCAATTCATTCCGGGCTTCGAGGAAGGGCTCCAAGGCGCCAAGGCGGGCGAGAAGCGAAAGATTCAACGTGCGCTTCCCCGACGATTATTCGGTCGAGCGCCTGAAGGGCAAGGACGCGGCTTTCGATGTCACGGTCCACGAAGTGCGCGCGCCGCAAGAGGTCGAGATCGACGACGCCTTTGCCGAGCGGTTCGGCGCGGGAAGCCTCGACAAGCTCACACAAGCGCTGCGCGAGCGGATCGCGGGCGAATACAAGAGGCGCTCGCGCGAGCATTTGAAGCGCAGGCTTCTCGACGCGCTGGACGCCCGCCACAGCTTCGCGCTGCCCCAGGGCCTGGTCGAGAGCGAGTTCAACCAGATTTGGGCCCAGCTGCAGCACGCCATCGAGCATGGCCATCCGCCCGAGGAAGACGTCGGCAAGGGCGAAGACGAGCTGAAGGCGGAATACCGCAAGATCGCCGAGCGGCGCGTGCGGCTCGGGCTTGTCCTGGCCGAGGTCGGGCGGACCAACAAGATCACGATCACGGACGAGGAAATCAACCGCGCCATCGGCGAGGAGGCGCGCCGTTTCCCCGGGCAAGAGCGCAAGGTCTACCAGCACTATCAGGAAAACCCGCAAGCCATGGCCGCGCTGCGCGCCCCGCTTTACGAGGACAAAGTGGTCGACTTCGTCTTCGAGCTCGCCGAAGTCACCGAGCGCAAGGTGAGCAAGGAAGAGCTCATGCGCGACCCGGAGACCGGGCCCGCCGAGACCCACGATCACGATCATGATCACGACCATGATCACGAGAAGAAGGCCAAGCGTGCGCGCGGCAAAGAGCCCGAGAAGAAAGAGCCTGCGAAGAAAGAGCCCGAGAAGAAGACCGAGGCGCAAAAGCCCGCAAAAGCGCGCGCCAAGCCCGCGGAGAAGAAGGAAGAAAAGGCGCCGGCGAAAGCCGCCAAGCCCGCCAAGGGCGCGGGCAAGAAAACGAAGTCTTAGAGACGGTCTGAATATGTGTATTCAGTGCCTCATGGTTCGAGACGCCACCCTTCGCTGCGCTTCGGGCGGCTCCTCACCATGAGGCAAACAAAGGAACACCTCATCCTGAGGAGGCCGCGTCCTTCGCCTGTCGGCCTCATCCTGAGGTGCGAGCGAAGCGAGCCTCGAAGGATCGAGGCCGACAGCTCAGGATGAGGAGCAGCCGTCTCGAAGGATGAGGGAAACTATTATGCGCTTTCGTAGTGACTCATCGCTTCCTAATTAGAGGACACTGGCATGGCCGATCCCCACGACATCACGATGAACACGCTGGTGCCCATGGTCATCGAGCAGACCAACCGGGGCGAGCGCGCCTACGACATCTTTTCCCGCCTGCTCAAGGAGCGGATCATTTTCGTCAACGGGCCGATTAACGATTCCGTGTCTGCACTTGCCGTCGCCCAGCTGTTCTTTCTGGAGGCGGAAAATCCCAAAAAGGAGATTTGGCTCTACATCAACTCGCCGGGCGGCCAAGTCACCTCCGGCCTCGCCATTTACGATACGATGCAATACATCCGGCCGACGGTGGCCACGTTGTGCATCGGCCAGGCGGCCTCCATGGCCGCCCTTCTCCTCGCCGCGGGCGCCAAGGGCATGAGATTTGCGTTGCCCAATGCGCGGGTGCTGGTCCATCAGCCCTCGGCCGCCTATCGCGGCCAGGCCGCCGATATCGAGCGCCACGCCCAGGACATCCTGGCCATGAAGGACAGGCTCAACCGTATCTACGCCAAGCATACGGGCCAGGACGTCAAGGTGGTGGAGGAGGCCCTTGATCGCGACACTTATCTCACCGCCGACGAAGCCCGCCGCTTCGGCATCGTCGACACCGTGGTCGAGACGAGGGCCGCCCCGGAAGCCCCGGGGAATTAAGGCTTTTTTGCCTCTACCCACCACGACGCGACTTAAGACAATCTTGATCGGGACCTTCCTATCATGCTCGAATGCCGATTCGTGAGGCGCGGAGAAGGGGGAGTTTGAAAGGACGGAGCTTGAACCGGCCCCAATCGGGCCAAGATTATGAAGAGTATGAGCCTTGAGCGGTGCCCGAGCTCGCGGCTGGCTGAGGCCAAGGAGAGCGTATGAGCAAAGTCAGTGGTGGCGATTTCAAGAACACGCTCTATTGCTCCTTCTGCGGCAAGAGCCAGCACGAAGTCCGCAAGCTGATTGCCGGTCCCACGGTCTTCATCTGCGACGAGTGCGTCGAGCTGTGCATGGACATCATCCGCGAGGAAAACAAGTCCTCGCTGGTGAAGTCGCGCGACGGCGTGCCGACGCCCCAGGAGATCCGCCGGGTTCTCGACGACTATGTGATCGGCCAGGACCACGCCAAGAAGGTTCTCTCGGTCGCGGTCCATAATCACTACAAGCGCATCAATCACGGCGCGAAGTCGAACGACGTCGAGCTCGCCAAGTCGAACATCTTGCTGGTCGGCCCCACGGGCTGCGGCAAGACGCTGCTCGCCCAGACGCTTGCGCGCATTCTCGATGTGCCCTTCACCATGGCCGACGCCACGACGCTCACGGAAGCCGGCTATGTCGGCGAGGACGTCGAGAACATCATCCTGAAGCTTCTGCAGTCGGCCGACTATAACGTCGAGCGCGCCCAGCGCGGCATCGTCTATATCGACGAGGTCGACAAGATCAGCCGCAAATCGGACAACCCCTCGATCACCCGCGACGTGTCGGGCGAGGGCGTGCAGCAGGCGCTCTTGAAGATCATGGAAGGCACGGTCGCATCCGTGCCCCCGCAGGGCGGGCGCAAGCATCCGCAGCAGGAGTTCCTGCAGGTCGACACGACCAACATCTTGTTCGTCTGCGGCGGCGCCTTCTCCGGGCTCGAGCGCATTATTTCGGCGCGCGGCCGGGGCTCGTCCATCGGCTTTGCCGCCGATGTGCGCTCGCCCGACGACCGCACCACGGGCTCGATCCTGAAGGAAATCGAGCCCGAGGATCTGTTGAAGTTCGGACTTATTCCGGAGTTCGTGGGCCGGCTGCCCGTGATCGCCACCCTGGAAGATCTCGACGAGGGCGCGCTCATGGACATTCTGACCAAGCCCAAAAACGCGCTCGTCAAGCAGTATCAGCGTCTGTTCGAAATGGAGGATGTGAGCCTCACCTTCTCCGAGGACGCCTTGAAATCGGTGTCGCGCAAGGCCATCGGCCGCAAGACCGGCGCGCGGGGCTTGCGCTCGATCATGGAGGCGATCCTGCTCGACACCATGTTCGAGCTGCCCACGCTTGCCGGGGTCGAGGAGGTCGTGATCAACGGCGAGGTCGTGGAAGGGCGCGCGCGGCCTCTCTTCATTTATGGCGAGCGCCGCAGCGAAGCCGAATCGACGGCTTGAGGTGAGCCCTGGGACAGCCGCAGCATCTTGAAGCGGCGGACTCGCAACGCCACCTAGAGGTCGTGATTTTCTCTAATCCGGAGACCCACGCGGGGTGCTTGCCTGGGGTCGCGTCCGGGGTCAGGTCGGAACATGGAACCCTCTAAGGACGAGCTGCAGAGTGGACCACAGGACGGCGCGGTTTATCCCGTATTGCCGCTCCGCGACATCGTCGTTTTTCCCCATATGATCGTGCCGCTTTTCGTCGGCCGCGAGAAATCCGTGCGCGCCCTCGAAGACGTGATGGCCGACAACAAGCAGATCCTGCTCGTCACCCAGCGCGACGCCAGCAAGGACAATCCCACCGAGGACGACATCTACCGTGTGGGCACGCTCGCCTCCGTGCTGCAGCTCCTGAAGCTGCCCGATCAGACCGTGAAGGTGCTGGTCGAGGGCACGTCGCGGGCGCGCATCGTCTCCTACACCGACAAGAAGGAATTCTTCCAGGCGCAGGCGCAGCCCATCAAGGAGGAAAGCGGCGAGAAGCGCGAGATCGAGGCCCTGTCGCGCTCGGTCGCCACGCAGTTCGAGCAGTATGTGAAGCTCAACAAGAAGGTGCCGCCGGAGGTGTTGGTCTCGGTCAATCAGATCGAGGATCCCTCCAAGCTCGCCGATACCGTGGCCTCGCATCTGTCGATCAAGATCACCGACAAGCAGGAGCTGCTCGAGATCGCGGAAATCGCGAAGCGGCTCGAGCGCGTCTACGCCCTCATGGAGGGCGAAATCAGCGTGCTCCATGTCGAGAAGAAGATCAGAAGCCGCGTCAAGCGCCAGATGGAGAAGACGCAGCGCGAGTATTATCTGAACGAGCAGCTCAAGGCGATCCAACGCGAGCTTGGCGAAAGCGAGGAAGGCCGCGACGAGCTGGCCGACCTCGATGAGCGCGTCAAGAAGACGAAGTTCACCAAGGAAGCCCGCGAGAAGGCGCTGGGCGAGCTCAAGAAGCTGCGCCAGATGAGCCCGATGTCGGCGGAAGCGACCGTCGTGCGCAACTATCTGGATTGGCTGCTCTCGATTCCGTGGAACAAGAAGAGCCGCATCAAGAAGGACCTCGAGCTTGCGCAGAAGATCCTGGACGAGGACCACTTCGGCCTCGAGAAGGTCAAGGAGCGCATCGTCGAGTACCTTGCGGTCCAACAGCGCACGACCAAAATGAAGGGCCCGATCCTGTGCCTGGTGGGCCCGCCCGGCGTCGGCAAGACCTCGCTCGGCCGCTCGATCGCGCGCTGCACGGGCCGCGAGTTCGTGCGCATGTCGCTGGGCGGCGTGCGCGACGAGGCCGAGATCCGCGGCCACCGGCGCACTTATATCGGCTCCATGCCGGGCAAGATCATCCAGGGCATGAAGAAGGCGAAGTTCTCGAACCCGCTCTTCCTGCTCGATGAGGTGGATAAGCTCGGCGCGGATTTCCGCGGCGATCCGTCATCGGCGCTGCTCGAGGTCTTGGATCCCGAGCAGAACAACACCTTCAACGACCACTATCTCGAGGTCGATTACGACCTGTCGGACGTGATGTTCATCACCACGGCCAACACGCTGCGCATGCCGCAGCCTCTGATGGACCGCATGGAGATCATCCGCATCCCCGGCTACACCGAGGACGAGAAGGTCGAGATCGCGCGCCGCCACCTGTTCCCGAAGCAGGTGAAGGCGCACGGCCTGAAGGAGAGTGAGTTCGTCATCGAGGACAGCGCGCTCCTGGATATCATCCGCTACTACACGCGGGAAGCGGGCGTGCGCAATCTCGAGCGCGAGATCGCCAATCTCGCGCGCAAGGCGGTGAAGGAGATCCTCACCAAGAAGAGCGCGACAGTCACCATCAAGAGCGACAATCTCGGCGACTATTCCGGCGTGCGGAAGTTCCGCTTCGGCGAGGCGGAAGGCGAGGATTATGTGGGCGTGGTCACGGGTCTCGCCTGGACCGAGGTCGGCGGCGACATCCTGCAGATCGAGTCCGTCATGCTGCCGGGCAAGGGCCGCATGATGACCACGGGCAAGCTCGGCGACGTGATGAAGGAATCGATCGACGCGGCGCGCTCTTATGTGCGCTCGCGCGCGGTCAGCTTCGGCATCGAGCCCACGATCTTCGACAAGAAGGACATCCACGTCCACGTGCCGGAGGGCGCGACGCCCAAGGACGGCCCCTCGGCGGGCGTGGCCATGGTGACCTCCATCGTGTCCGTGCTCACCGGCATTCCGGTGCATCGCGAGGTGGCCATGACGGGCGAGATCACGCTCCGGGGCCGGTTGTTGCCCATTGGCGGCCTCAAGGAGAAGCTCTTGGCCGCGCTCCGCGCCGGCATCAAGACTGTGATCATTCCCGACGAGAACGAGAAGGACCTGGCGGAGATTCCGAACAACGTGAAAAATGCGCTCACGATCGTCACCGCCAAGACCGTGGACGAAGTCTTGAAGCACGCACTCACGCGTCCGCTCGTGCCCATCGTATGGGACGAGGAGGCCGAGCTCGCCAAGCGCGAGGTGGCCGAGGACGGGGGCGATGCGGACACTGTCGTCGCGCACTGAGAGAGAACGCGGCCGACAGCAAGCGAGATCACGACCTATCGAAGAGGAGCGCGCAAGGGAAAAACGTCCCATAGCGCGCTCTATTTTTATTTCGGCCCCCCCGGCTTTCCCTTTGACGCTTCGAACGGGCGGTGTCTACAATTCCGCCTCTTTTCGTCTCGCCACGAAATCCATTTCAACCAAAGGGGCCAGCGGTGAACAAGAACGATCTCATCGCCCAGGTTGCCGAACGCTCTGGGCTCAACAAGGCCGACGCAACCAAAGCCGTCGATGCCACGTTCGACATCATCTCCGATCAGTTGAGGCTCGGTGATGAAGTGCGTCTAGTGGGCTTCGGAACGTTCCTGGTGTCGAAGCGTGCCCAGACCGAAGGCCGCAATCCGCGCACCGGAGAAAGAATCACCATCCCGGCCTCCAAGCAGCCGAAGTTCCGGGCCGGCAAGGGTCTCAAGGACTTAGTCAACTAGCCTGGTCAACTAGCCTGCCGCACACTGTGTTCTCTCGAGCGGGCACGCTTCTGACAGTCGAGGCGCCCGCGTTGCGGCATCCTTCGAATTGGCGTAGCTCTGCATGCGGCGGGCGATTAGCTCAGCGGTAGAGCATCTCGTTTACACCGAGGGGGTCGGCGGTTCGAATCCGTCATCGCCCACCACCCTTCGCCTTCGGCTTCGGGTGGCAAGCCATCCTAAAACCTGCCACTCCCAAGGCCTGCCACCCGAAGCCGATTAGGCGTAGGAGTGTCCCCAGACCATCGTCTAGAGGCTATGCCGGGATTTCGCCGCCGCGACGGCCATAGAATATGCGCCACAAAGCCAGATCGTCACTGAAGTCCTCGTAGTGATGCTCGACGCCGGCGGCCACGAACAAGATGTCGCCCGAATCAAACCGGTTCCGTTTGTCATCGTGAACGAGAACGCCACGACCGCGGATGACGACGTAAAGCTCGTCTTGTTCATGTGGCGTTTGTTGGTTCGGCGGAATGGGGACAGAGAGTTTGATATCGAGTGTGCCGCGCTGCAGAACCAAGACCGTGCGCTCGCCTGCGGGGCCAGGAATGCGCGCTTCAGCTTCGACTTGGCGGATCACGCCGCCGCGATCAGTCGTGTCCATCGGTCATTCCTCGCCCTGTCCAACTGGGTGTACCAAAATCGTAGCATCATCTAACCGGGTCCGTGGAAGTCAGACCCAGGAGCTAGCCAATTCCGTAAAGATTTCGCGATGGAGCCTCTTATGACCATTCCGCAATGGGTGCTGCTCGCCTTCGCGGCCTGGACGGTCGCGACGTTGATCTCAACGGTCGGGGTGACACGCTGGGCCAAGATTCTCACCGGGCGCGCGCGCCTCACCGATTTTCCGGCCGACACGCCGCACGGCTCGCCCGCTTACCGGCGCATGATGCGCGCGCACGCCAACTGCGTGGAGAACTTGCCGATCTATACGGCGGTCGTGGTGGCGGCGACCGTCGTAGGCGCGGACACGCCCGGGCTCGACATCTTGGCTTCGACGCTCATGGGCGCGCGCGTCTTGCAGACGCTCACCCATGTGGGCTTCACCGAGACGAATTTCACGGTGGCGGCGCGCTTCGTCTTTTTCTTCGCCCAGATCGTGTGCGTGGTGTGGATGGGCGTCATCGTCGCCGGTTATTCCGGCTGATCCGCGCAAGGGCCATCAACACGCGGTTTACCTCGCAGGCTTAGGCTCGTTGCCTTGACTGGGGGCGGGGGGCCGCGTACATGACCGCTACCGCTCGGCCCCAAGTCCTTCACCCGGTTTTCCACATCCGAGCATGCGCGTCCGGGGGTGTAGCTCAGTTGGTTAGAGCGCCGGCCTGTCACGCCGGAGGTCGCGGGTTCGAGTCCCGTCACTCCCGCCAGCCTTCGCTCTTCGAGCTTCGGCTGGCTTACGCCAGTAAGACGACGAAGCGCATCGGAGCGTCTTACACTTTTCTTGACCTGTCTCGACCCCCACCCATCCTCCCCCTTTCAGGGGGAGGAGCAAATCTTCCTCCCTCCCCCTGCAAGGGGGAGGGCTGGGGTGGGGGTCAATGAGAGCTCAAGCGATTCAATGAAAGCGAAATTCACACTTCGCGATGCATTCACGTCGCGCGCAACGCATACACAGAGCAACGAAAAAGGAGGCGTTGCCGCCTCCTTTTCGTTTCGCGAATTGTTGCGCCGATCAACGGCCGAGTTGGAAGAGTAGGGACGACACCCAGCCCTTGTTACCCAGCTCGTCCTCCACTTCCCACATCGGGTCGTCCTTGTCGCCCGTGGGATAGAGGATCATGCCCGGATCGAGGTCGCGCACCGTGCCGCCTTTCTGATTGGCGTTCTTGTACATGCGGCCGGGCTTGGTCATGACCACGGCCTGACCGCCCGCGGCCTCCGAAGCGCTCGCCGGCAAGCCGCCGAACTGCTGCACGAGCTGCGTATAGGCATCGAGATAAGCAAGCGTCACGACTTGCCCGATCTCCGTGTCGTTATAGCCGTAGGCGCCGCCGCCGGCCAACCAGCCGCCCGTGAAGACGCCGCCGCCGGCGCCCCAGCCGAGGTCGGTTTTCTTGGCGTGACCTTCCACCATCGCGCGCTGCTCGAGCGTGCGCACATCGGTCACGGTGAGCACCACGTCGGCCGTCTTCTTCTTGACGTTGATGCCGCCAAGTGCTGCGCCCGCAATGCCTGCCGCTCCCGGCAGCCAAGCGCCGAGACCGCCCAATCCGCCCCCGCCCGCACGGGCGTTGGAATTAATGAGATCGGGGATGAGCACATAATCTGCGGCCTTGATCTGGCCCAAGCCGACATTCGAGCCTTTTCTCAGCTGACCCGATCCGGAAAGCGCGCGCTCCTGCTCGGCGGCTGCGAGCCCTTTGCCGCGGTCGACGAGCGTGAAGCAATTCGACCTCTGCACGAAGACCTTGATCAGCGCCTCGGGCGAGCCGAGGCCGAGCTGTTGCCACCAATTGGTGTCCGGCTCCTTGACGGCGAGGGTGCCGAGCTTTTTCGTGCACACGGGAATGTTGGCTTTCGCCTCCGCCTGTCTCTTTTCGATGGTCTTCGCATGGACCGGCGCGGAAACGATCGCGCCCGCCGCCATCAAAGCGACGCCCGCCGCCGCCAGCTTGAAAGAAGTCTTCGACCTCATGTCCCTTATCTCCCCATTTTCCGATGATCGACGCCGCTTGAGAACGGGCGGTCGAGTCCGAGCCGCGATACTAGCTCAAGCCACGGCGATTTGTCTTACGCGTTTGTTCACTATGGAGGGCAAGCTGTGAAGTCTGCGTTACGGTGCGCGCGTTGTTTCGGTGCGGCGCTTTTTCCGGCCGTTGGACGCCTCCCGCCCTGCCCATGCCTGCGCGTGGGACACGCATGCGATGAGCCCTGCGGAAGCCGTCCCAGAGCCTTGAGAATCTGCGGCTTTGCCGCGGCCGGCCGGTGTTGCAGTCTCAAGGCTGCCGACTATACTGCACCCGCGAAATGCACTCCGAGTTGCGCCGTCGGCGCGGCTAGACCTGTGCCGCATGGGCTTCGCCTGCGAGGCGCGCGCGGCCGAAACCGGTCGAAACATGAACGAGCTGGTCGCAGAGTATCTGCCCATCCTGATTTTCATGGGGCTCGCGGGCGCCTTGGGGCTCGCGCTGGTGCTCGCGGCTTTCGTCGTGGCGCCGCAGAAGCCCGACACCGAAAAGCTCTCGGCCTATGAATGCGGCTTCAACGCGTTCGACGATGCGCGCATGCAATTCGATGTGCGCTACTACCTCGTCGCCATTCTCTTCATCATCTTCGATCTCGAGGTGGCGTTCCTGTTTCCCTGGGCGATCAGCTTGGGTGCGCTCGGCGTCTTCGGCTTCTGGTCGATGATGGTGTTCCTGGGCGTGCTCACCGTGGGCTTCGTCTATGAATGGAAGAAGGGAGCGCTCGAATGGGAGTGAGCCTTCCCGCGACTCCGGCAGGCCCGGCCGCCGAGGATCCCTATCTCAAGGGCATCGGCAGCGAGATCTCCAACAAGGGCTTTCTCGTTGCGCCTTTCGAGGATCTCGTCAAATGGGCGCGCACGGGCTCGCTCATGTGGATGACCTTCGGGCTTGCCTGCTGCGCGGTGGAGATGATGCAGGCCTCCATGCCGCGCTACGACCTCGAGCGCTTCGGCTTCGCGCCGCGCGCGTCCCCGCGCCAATCCGACGTCATGATCGTGGCGGGCACGCTTGTGCAACAAGATGGCGCCCGCGTTGCGCAAGGTCTACGACCAGATGCCGGAGCCCCGCTACGTCATCTCCATGGGAAGCTGCGCCAATGGCGGCGGCTACTATCACTATTCCTACTCGGTCGTGCGCGGCTGCGATCGCATCGTGCCGGTGGATATCTATGTGCCGGGCTGTCCGCCCTCGGCCGAAGCGCTCGTCTACGGCATCCTGCAGCTGCAGCGGAAGATCCGCCGCACCGGCACCATCGAACGATAAGCCCGCACGCGGCCGGCGATGGACGAGAACGCACTCAAGGAACTCGGCGAGCACATCAAGCAGGGCCTCGGCGAGGCGGTCGAGGGCTTTAGCGTCGCCTTCGGCGAGCTCACGGTGCAGGCGCAAGCCGCAGCGCATCGTCGATGTGCTGACCTTCCTGCGCGACGATGCCGACCTGCCGGTTTCGTCGTGCTCATCGACATTTGCGGCGTCGACTATCCCGAGCGCGAAGAGCGCTTCGACGTCGTCTATCACCTGCTCAGCCTGCATCAAAACCAGCGCGTGCGCGTGAAGGTCGAGACCGACGAGATCCACGCCCGTGCCGAGCGTGGTCGATGTCTTTCCGTGCGCCAATTGGTTCGAGCGCGAGGCCTTCGATCTCTACGGCATTTATTTCGCGGGCCATCCCGATCTGCGGCGCCTGCTCACCGACTACGGCTTTATCGGCCATCCGTTCCGCAAGGACTTTCCCCTCACGGGCTATGTCGAAGTGCGCTGGGACGATGCGGAGAAGCGCGTGGTCTACGAGCCCGTGAAGCTCACCCAGGAATTCCGCACCTTCGACTTCATGAGCCCGTGGGAAGGCGCGCGCTACATCCTTCCCGGCGACGAGAAGGCAAACGGCGCGGGCGGGAAGAAGTAGCCATGGCCGAGCAGCAAATCCGGAGCTTCACCATCAATTTCGGCCCGCAGCATCCGGCGGCCCATGGCGTGCTGCGCCTCGTGCTCGAGCTCGACGGCGAGATCGTGACGCGCGTCGATCCGCATATCGGGCTCCTCCACCGCGGCACCGAGAAGCTCATCGAATACAAGACCTATCTGCAGGCCATTCCCTATTTCGACCGGCTCGACTATGTCGCGCCGATGAATCAGGAGCACGCTTTTTGCCTTGCGATCGAAAAGCTCTTGGGGCTCGACGTGCCGCCGCGCGCGCAATATATCCGCGTGCTTTTCTGCGAGATCGGCAGGCTTCTCAATCATCTTCTCAACGTCACGACCCAGGCCATGGATGTGGGCGCGCTCACCCCGCCGCTCTGGGGCTTCGAAGAGCGCGAGAAGCTCATGATCTTCTATGAGCGGGCCTCCGGCGCGCGGCTCCATGCGAATTATTTCCGTCCCGGCGGCGTGCATCAGGACCTGCCCAAGGGCCTCACCGAGGACATCTGGAAATTCTGCGAGAATTTCCCGCCAGTCCTCGACGACATCGAGGTCCTTCTCACCGAGAACCGCATTTTCAAGCAGCGCAATGTCGATATCGGCGTCGTCATGCGCAGAGGACGCCTTCGCCTGGGGCTTCTCGGGCGTGATGCTGCGCGGCTCTGGCGTGCCCTGGGATTTGCGCCGCTCGCAGCCCTACGAATGCTATTCCGATCTCGAGTTCGAAATTCCCGTGGGCAAGCACGGCGATTGCTACGACCGCTATCTCTGCCGCATGGAAGAGATGCGCCAGGCGAACAAGATCATGCAGCAATGCATCGAGAAGATGCCGGACGGGCCCGGTTGCCGCGCCTGAACAACAAGGTCGTGCCGCCCAAGCGCGCCGAGATGAAGCGCTCCATGGAGGCGCTCATCCATCACTTCAAGCTCTACACCGAAGGCTTCCATGTGCCCGCGGGCGAAGTCTATGCGCCGGTCGAAGCGCCCAAGGGCGAGTTCGGCGTCTATCTCGTGGCCGACGGCACGAACAAGCCTTATCGCTGCAAGATCCGGGCGCCGAGCTTTCCGCATCTCGAGGCCATGGATTTTATGACCCGCGGCCACATGCTCGCCGACGTCTCGGCCATGCTCGGCTCGCTCGACATCGTCTTCGGGGAGATCGACCGGTGAGCGTCCGCCGCTTTTCGGAGACGCAGCCCGCGAGCTTCGCCTTCAGCCCGGAGAATCTCGCCTGGGCGAAGCAGCAGATCGAGAACTATCCGCAAGGGCGCGAGATGTCGGCCATCCTGCCGCTGCTCTGGCGCGCGCAGGAGCAGGCGGGCGGCTGGCTGCCGCGGCCGGCAGTCGAGTATGTGGCCGACATGCTCGGCATGGCGAAAATCAGGGCTTACGAGATCGCGACCTTCTACACCATGTTCAATTTGGAGCCGACCGGGAAGCACCACGTGCAGGTGTGCACGACGACGCCGTGCTGGCTGCGCGGCTCGGAGGCCGTCGTCGCGGCGTGCAAGCGCTTCATGGGTACGAAGGAGGGCCAAGTCTCCGAGGACGGGCTCTTCAGCTACATCGAGGTCGAGTGCCTGGGCGCCTGCGTCAACGCGCCGGTCGTGCAGATCGACAAGGACTATTACGAGGATCTCGACGGCGAGCGGATGGAGGCGATCCTCCGTATGCTGAAGGAAGGCAAAGTGCCCAAGCCCGGCCCGCAAATCCACCGCCAAGCTTCCGCCCCTGTGGGCGAGCTCACGACCCTCACCGATCCCGCGCTTTACGCGGCACGGGAGGTAAGTGATGCTCGCCGACAAGGACCGCATCTTCACGCAAGAATTCCTCCTCTCCCCCCGCAAGCGGGGGGAGAGGGTAGGGTGAGGGGGGCAGTTGCCACGCGCATCTGCATGGCCCCCTCACCCCACCCTCTCCCCCTAAACAGGGGGCGAGGGAGATTTTGTGCGACCGAGCAGAGCGGCTTCTGATCATGCTCGCCGACAAGGACCGCATCTTCACCAATCTCTACGGCCTGCACGACTGGCGCCTCGCGGCGGCGAAGAAGCGCGGCGCGTGGGACGGCACCAAAGCGCTGTTGGAGCGCGGGCGCGACGGCATCATCGACGAGATCAAGAAGTCGGGCTTGCGTGGCCGGGGCGGGGCGGGATTTCCCACCGGCCTCAAATGGTCCTTCATGCCCAAGCAATCCGACGGCCGGCCGCATTATCTCGTGGTCAATGCCGACGAATCCGAGCCCGGCACGTGCAAGGACCGGGACATCATGCGCCACGATCCGCACATCCTGCTCGAAGGCTGCCTCGTGGCGGGCTTCGCCATGGGTTCGAACGTGGCCTACATCTATATCCGCGGCGAGTTCATCCGCGAGCGCGAGTGCCTGCAGGCGGCGATCGACGAAGCTTATGACGCCAAGCTCATCGGCAAGAACAACCTCCACGGCTGGGATTTCGACATTTATCTCCATCACGGCGCGGGCGCTTACATCTGCGGCGAGGAGACGGGGCTTCTGGAAAGCCTCGAAGGCAAGAAAGGCCTGCCGCGCCTAAAGCCGCCGTTTCCCGCCGCTATGGGCCTTTACGGTTGCCCGACGACCGTGAACAACGTCGAATTCGATCGCGGTGGCGCCGACCATCTTGCGCCGCGGAGCGACGTGGTTCTCGAGCCTCGGCCGGCCCAACAACACCGGCACGAAAGTCTTCTGCATATCGGGCCATGTCGAGAGGCCGTGCAATGTCGAGGAGGAGATGGGCATCCCGTTGCGCGTGCTCGTCGAGAAGCATGCGGGCGGCGTGCGCGGCGGCTGGGATAATCTCAAGGCCGTGATCCCCGGCGGCTCGTCGGTGCCCATGCTCCCCAAGAGCATCTGCGACAGCGTGCTCATGGATTTCGATTCTCTCAAGGACGTGAAGTCGGGGCTCGGCACGGCCGCCGTCATCGTCATGGACAAGTCGACCGATCTGATCCGCGCCATCGCGCGCCTCGCCCGCTTCTACAAGCATGAGAGCTGCGGCCAGTGCACGCCGTGCCGCGAAGGCACGGGCTGGATGTGGCGCGTGCTCGAGCGCATGGTGAAGGGCCAGGCCGAGCCGCGCGAGATCGATCTCCTGCTCGAGGTCTCCTACGAGGTCGAGGGCCACACCATCTGCGCGCTCGGCGACGCGGCGGCCTGGCCGATCCAGGGCCTCATCCGTCATTTCCGCCACGAGATCGAAGAGCGCATCGCGCGCGCGGCGCAGGGCCTTCCGGCGGCGGCGGAGTAAGAGCCATGAATGTGCTCAAGCGGCTCTTGGGACGCGACACGGAGGCTGGCGGGATTTCGGATCAATCCGTGCAGACCATCGTCAACGCCTATGGCGCCATCATGAAACAAGGCGACAGCCTCATTCGCGACACGGCCGAGCTTCCTTATCCTAAGCGCACGATCAAGCGCGCGCTTATGCAGGCCTTGCAGCTCGTCTCGGAGCCGGAGATGCGCACGCATTTGAGGACCGGGTATCTCGCCCTGTCGGAATTCCAGCCTCTGACGCTCGAGGAAAAGGACGCGCTCGCGCAATGGAACGACGCCGTGGCGGGCGCGGGCTCGGGCAAGCGGTCGGCGCCGGAAGTGTTGATCACGGCGCGCGCGATCTCCGACGCCGGCGCTGTCGTGAAGAAACTGCAAGAGAAAATCGCCGACGAAGCGCAAGCGCTGCGCAAGGAGCTTCGCGCGGCGGGCGTTCGGGATCGATAACCTGGTTGGCAAAGTGAGAAAAGCAAGGAAGGGGCGTTAATCACATGAGCATAAATCACATCACGAAGGCGTTGCTCGTTGCACTGATCGTGGTCTTTGGCCTCGGCATGTCCGGCAAGCGAGCCACGGAAAAGCAGGAAGAGGCGAACAAGGCGCTCGTTCTCGCCCTCTTCCAAACGCTGTTCGTCGAGCACAAGGTCGACGAGGCGATCGACAAGTACATCGACCCCGGCTACATCCAGCACAATCCGATGGCTGCGACCGGCTCCGAGCCGATCCGCACCTTCTTCAAGGGCTATTACACGAACGTGCCCACGGCGACCGCCGAGCTCAAGCGCGTGCTCGCCGATGGCGATCTCGTGGCCGTGCATTACAACGCAAAGCAGAAGCCGGATGATCGCGGCTTTGCGGTGGTCGACATCTTCCGGATCGCGAACGGCAAGATCGTCGAGCATTGGGACGTCTTACAGCCGGTGCCCGAGAAGTCGGCCAACACCAACACGATGTTTTGAGACGTGCGGAAGGTGGGCAAGAGCTCATGCAAGTGCGCGCGTCGGAGGTGAGTGCTTCGGCGCGCGCATAGGGGGCACTTGAGAGGCGCAAATGCCCAAGCTGAAAGTTGACGGACGCGAAATCGAGGTGCCGGCCGGCGTGTCGGTGCTCCAGGCCTGCGAGCTCGCGGGCCACGAGATCCCGCGCTTCTGTTATCACGAGCGGCTGTCGATCGCGGGCAATTGCCGCATGTGCCTGGTCGAGATCGAGAAGTCGCCGAAGCCGGTGGCCTCCTGCGCCATGCCCGCCGCCGACGGCATGGTCGTGCACACGCTCTCGCCCATGGTGAAGAAGGCGCGCGAAGGCGTGATGGAGTTCCTGCTCATCAACCATCCGCTCGATTGCCCGATCTGCGATCAGGGCGGGGAATGCGATCTGCAGGACCAGGCCATGGCTTATGGCCGCGACCGCACGCGCTTCGCCGAGAACAAGCGCGCGGTCGAAGAAAAGTATATGGGCCCGCTCGTCAAGACCATCATGACGCGCTGCATCCACTGCACGCGCTGCATCCGCTTCGCGACGGAGGTGGCCGGCGTGGAGGAGCTCGGCGCCATCGGCCGCGGCGAGGACATGGAGATCACGACCTATCTCGAGCAGTCGCTCGCCTCGGAGCTCTCGGCCAATGTCGTCGATCTCTGTCCCGTGGGCGCGCTCACCTCCAAGCCCTATGCCTTCATGGCGCGGCCCTGGGAGCTCACCAAGACCGAATCCGTCGACGTCATGGACGCCGTGGGCTCGAACATCCGCGTCGACGCCCGCGGGCCCGAGGTCATGCGCATCCTGCCGCGGCTGCACGAGGACGTGAACGAGGAGTGGATCTCCGACAAGACGCGCCACATCGTGGACGGCCTCAAGCGCCAGAGGCTCGATACGCCCTATTTGCGCGAGGGCATCAGGCTCAAGCCTGCAAGCTGGAAAGACGCGCTGGCGCGGGTCGCGGCCAAGCTCAAGGAGGCGGGACCCGGGCGCGCAGGCGCCATCGTGGGCGATCTGGCCTGCGCGGAATCGATGAAGGCGCTCAAGGATCTCTGGGCGCGGCTGGGCTCGCCCCATATCGATTGCCGCCAGGACGGCGCGCAGCTCGGCCAGGGTCCGCGCTCGGGTTATCTGTTCAACACCACCATCGCCGGCATCGAGCGCGCGGACGCGCTCATCATCCTTGGCTCAAATCCGCGCCACGAGGCCGCGATCATCAATGCGCGCGTGCGGAAGCGCTGGCGCATGGGCCGCTTTCCCATCGGCGTCGTGGGCCCCAAAGTCGATCTCACTTACGCTTATGATCATCTGGGCGCGGGCCCGGAGACCTTGAAGGAGCTCGCGGAAGGCAATCATCCGTTCACGGAGGTTCTGGAGCGCGCCGCGCGCCCGATGCTGATCATGGGCCAAGGCGCGCTCGCCCGCGCGGACGGCGCCGCCATCCTCAATCTTGCGGGACGGCTTGCCGAGCGCACCGGCATGATCAAGAGCGAGTGGAACGGCTTTTCCGTGCTCCACACGGCGGCCGCGCGTGTGGGCGGGCTCGATCTCAAGCTCCTGCCGGGCCGCGGCGGGCTTGATGTCGCAGGCATCATCGAGGGCGCGCAGAGCGGCGCCATCTCGCTCGTGTTTCTTCTGGGCGCCGACGAGCGCGAGTGGCAGGGCCTCTTGGGCAAGGCCTATGTGGTTTATCTCGGCAGTCATGGCGACAAGGGCGCCCATCGCGCCAACGCCATTCTGCCGGGCGCGGCCTACACGGAGAAGAACGCGACTTACGTGAACACCGAGGGCCGCGTGCAGCTCGCCGCGCGCGCCGTGTTTCCGCCGGGCGATGCGCGCGAGGACTGGGCCATCATCCGCGCGCTTTCGGAGAGCGTGGGCGAGAAGCTTCCCTACGACAATCTGAGCGGCGTGCGCCGGGCGCTCATCGAGGACGTGGCGTCGTTCGGCGCGGTGGATAGCGTCGCGGCGCCGGGAAACCTCGGATGGGCGCGGCCCGGCAAAGACGGCCGTGTCGATGCCCAGCCCTTCCGGCTCCCGGTCGAGCGACTTCTATCTCACCAATCCGATTGCCCGCGCCTCGAGCCTCATGGCCGAGCTTTCGGCGCTGGCGCTCCGGCGTACCGGACTTAGGGCCGCGGAGTAGGCCATGCCCACGCTCGTCCAATTCTTCAGGGATCTCGGGCTTACCCACTGTCTTGCCGTGGCTTTTTGCCGACGTGATCCTGTCGCTGGCGCTCATGGTGGCGCTCCTCGTCTCGCTCGCTTTTCTCTTGCTCGCCGACCGGAAAATCTGGGCGGCGGTGCAGCTCCGCCGCGGACCCAACGTCGTGGGCGCTTTCGGGCTCCTCCAGTCCTTCGCCGATTTCTTCAAGTTCGTGTTCAAGGAAGTCATCGTCCCTGCGGGCGCGAACAAGGCGGTGTTCATTCTGGCGCCGCTCGTCACCTTCACGCTCGCCATGGCGGCCTGGGCCGTGGTGCCGCTGGCGCCGGGCTGGGTCATCGCCGACATCAATGTCGGCGTGCTCTACATCTTCGCCATCTCCTCGCTCGGCGTGTACGGCATCATCATGGGCGGCTGGGCGTCCAACTCGAAATACGCCTTCTTGGGCAGCCTGCGCTCCGCCGCGCAGATGGTCTCCTACGAGGTCTCCATCGGCTTCGTCATCATCACGGTGCTCCTCACCGTGGGCTCGCTCAATCTCACCGACGTCGTGCTCGCGCAGGAGAAGCTTTGGTTCTTCATCCCGCATTTTCCGATGTTCGTGGTCTTTTTCGTCTCCGCGCTCGCCGAGACCAACCGGCCGCCCTTCGATCTGCCCGAGGCCGAATCCGAGCTCGTGGCGGGCTACCAGGTGGAGTATTCCTCCACGCCCTATCTCCTCTTCATGATCGGCGAGTACCTGAACATCGTGCTCATGTGCTCGCTCACCACGATCTTCTTCTTGGGCGGCTGGCTGCCGCCCTTCAATGTCGTGCCCTTCACCTACGTGCCGCCGCTCGGCTGGTTCATCTTGAAGGTGCTGTTCTTCTTCTTCATGTTCGCCATGGTCAAAGCGATGGTGCCGCGCTATCGCTACGACCAACTCATGCGCTTGGGCTGGAAGGTGTTCCTGCCGCTGTCGCTCGGCTGGATCGTGTTGACGGCGGGCGCGCTCACCGTCTTCGATCTCGCGCCGAAATAGGAGTCCCGATGGCCTGGCTCGACCGCAGCGCGCGTTCGCTTTTCCTCTCCGAATTCGTTTCGGCCTTTGCTCTGTCCATGCGCTATTTCTTCCGGCCCAAGGTGACGCTCAACTACCCCTTCGAAAAAGGCGCGCTGTCGCCCCGCTTCCGCGGCGAGCATGCGCTGCGCCGTTATCCGAACGGCGAGGAGCGCTGCATCGCCTGCAAGCTTTGCGAGGCCATATGCCCCGCGCTTGCCATCACCATCGAGGCCGAGCCGCGCGAAGACGGCTCGCGGCGCACCACGCGCTACGACATCGACATGGTGAAGTGCATCTATTGCGGGTTGTGCCAGGAGGCCTGCCCCGTGGACGCCATCGTGGAGGGGCCGAACTTCGAGTACGCGACCGAGACGCGCGAGGAGCTTCTCTACGACAAGGAGAAGTTGCTCGCGAACGGCGACCGCTGGGAGCGCGAGCTCGCGAAGAATCTCGAGCTCGACGCGCCGTACCGCTAGAAGGCCGCATTGATGGGACGGGGGCAGACCAACGACCTTGATTGTCATTCCCGGGCCGCGCGGAACGCGCGAGTCCCGGGAATCCAGGTGTCGGAGGCGCAGGCTGCGTGTTGATCTCAGTTGGATGCCCGGCACAAGCCCGGGCATGACAAGAAAATGGATGCGTCGCGATGATCCTCCAGGCGATTGCCTTTTATCTTTTCGCGGGCCTTGCCGTGACCGCGGCGCTGCTTGTCGTCTCGGCGCGCAATCCCGTGCATTCCGTGCTGTTCCTGATCCTCGCCTTCTTCAATGCCGCGGGCCTCTTCGTGCTGCTGGGCGCCGAGTTCTTGGCGCTCATCCTCGTCATCGTCTATGTCGGCGCGGTCGCGGTGCTTTTCCTCTTCGTCGTGATGATGCTCGACATCGACTTCGCGGAGCTGCGCCGGGGCGTGCTCAAGCATCTGCCCTTTGGCGCGCTGGTGGGATGCGTGCTCTTGGGCGAGCTCATTTTCGTTCTTGTTGGCTGGGACTTTGCACAAGGAGCACACCGCCTCGCGGCGGCGCCGATACTGCCCGAGAGCGGGCTCACCAACGCCGAGGCCTTGGGCCGCGTGCTCTACACGCAATACGTCTTCTACTTCCAGATCGCGGGCCTCATCTTGCTCGTCGCCATGATGGGCGCCGTGGTATTGACGCTGCGCCGGCGCGAGGGCCTGAAGCGCCAGCGGATCAGCAGTCAGATCCGCCGCACGCGCGCGGAGTCCATCGAGCTCAAGAAGCTCAAGCCGGGGCAGGGGGTCTGAGAGCGATGGCGATCGGTCTTTCGCATTATCTCACGGTGGCCGCGATTATCTTCACCGTCGGCGTCTTCGGCATCTTCCTCAACCGCAAGAACGTCATCATCATCCTGATGTCCATCGAGCTCATGTTGCTCGCGGTCAACATCAATCTCGTGGCCTTCTCGTCTTTTCTCAACGATCTCGTGGGCCAGGTCTTCGCGCTCTTCGTCCTCACCGTGGCGGCGGCGGAGGCCGCCATCGGGCTTGCCATTCTCGTCGTCTATTTCCGCAACCGCGGCACCATCGCCGTGGAAGACATAAACCTGATGAAAGGCTGAGCTCTTGAACGTGCTGCGCGCCGGTCTGTTCCCGCACCTCATGCTTCGAGACGGGCCTTCGGCCCTCCTCAGCATGAGGACACTAAGAAATGGACCTCGTCCTGAGGAGGCCGCGCGAGCGGCCGTCTCGAAGGACGAGATCCATGGAACGGAGCGCGCCTGATGTATACGGCGATCGTGCTCATGCCGCTCGTCGGCGCGGTGATTGCGGGCTTTCTCGGCCGCTTCATCGGCGCGCGCGGGGCGGAGCTCATAACCTGCGCGCTCGTCTCGGCCTCGGCGATCCTGTCGATCATGGCCTTCAACGAGGTGGCGCTGCGCGGCATGGAGCAGCATGTCGTGCTGTTCACCTGGATCGACTCCGGCGCGCTCGAAGCCGACTGGGCCATCAAGGTCGATACGCTGACGGCGGTGATGCTTCTCGTCGTTTCCGGCGTCTCGGCCCTCGTGCACATTTATTCCGTGGGCTACATGCACGAGGACCCGCACCGGCCGCGCTTCTTCGCTTATCTCTCGTTCTTCACCTTCGCCATGCTGACGCTGGTGACGGCGTCGAATTTCGTTCAGCTCTTCTTCGGCTGGGAAGGCGTGGGTCTTTCCTCCTATCTGCTCATCGGCTTCTGGTACGAGCGGCCATCGGCCAATGCCGCGGCCATCAAGGCCTTCATCGTCAACCGCGTCGGCGACTTCGGCTTCGCGCTCGGCATCTTCGCCGTGTTCTTTGTCTTCAAGTCGGTGGACTTCGACACGGTGTTCGCGGCCGCCACGGGCAAGGCGGATCTCTATATTCCGTTTCTCGCCTGGCGCGTGCACGCGCTGACGCTCATCTCGCTTCTGCTTTTCATGGGCGCCATGGGCAAGTCCGCGCAAATTTTCCTGCACACCTGGCTACCCGACGCCATGGAAGGTCCGACGCCGGTCTCCGCCCTCATCCATGCTGCGACCATGGTGACGGCCGGCGTGTTTCTGGTGGTCCGCTGCTCGCCGCTTTACGAGCACGCGCCGATCGCGCTTGCGGTGGTGGCGGCCGTCGGCGCGGCCACCGCCTTCATTACCGCCACCATCGGTCTCGTGCAGACCGACATCAAGCGCGTGATCGCCTATTCCACCTGCTCGCAGCTCGGCTACATGTTCCTGGCCGCGGGCCTTTCGGCCTATGGCGCGGCCATGTTCCACCTCTTCACGCATGCCTTCTTCAAGGCGCTTGCTGTTCCTGGGCGCGGGCTCGGTCATTCATGCCATGCGCGGCGAGCAGGACATGCGCAAGATGGGCGGCCTCTACACCCTGGTGCCGTTTACGTGGATCCTCATGGCAATCGGCACGTTGTCGCTCAGCGGCTTCCCGTTCACGGCGGGCTACTTCTCCAAGGACGCCATTCTCGAGCATGCCTATGGCGTGAGCACGCAAGTCGCGCATCTGGCTTACGCGCTCGGCATCGTCACCGCGTTCATGACGGCCTTCTATTCCTGGCGCGTCATGTTCCTCACCTTCCATGGCGAGCACCGGGAATCGAAGGAAACGTTGAAGCACGTCCACGAGTTCCCCGGCGTGATGCTCATGCCGCTCCTCGTGCTCGCTTTGGGCTCGCTCGGCGCGGGCGCCGTGTTCCAAAGCTTCTTCGTGGGCGAGGCGGCGGAGAAATTCTGGCGCGGCTCGCTCACGGTTCTCGGGCACGGCGAAGACGTTCCGCTCACGGCGGTGGCGCTCGTGGCGCCGGTCGCCCTCTCGCTCTTGGGGCTTGCGGTGGCGTGGTTCCTTTACATCCGCCGGCCCGACATTCCGCCCGCCTTGGCGCGCGCCTTTCGCCCGCTTTATCTCTTCCTGCTCAACAAGTGGTATTTCGACGAGCTCTATGACGCGCTCTTCGTGCGGCCGGCGAAATGGCTCGGGCGCGTGCTCTGGAAACAGGGCGACGGGCGCATCATCGATGGACTGGGCCCCGACGGCGTTTCCGCGCGCGTGCTTGATGCGGCGCGCCGCGTCGTCAAGCTGCAGACCGGTTACGTCTACCACTACGCCTTCGCCATGCTGATCGGGCTCGCCATCCTCATCACCTATTACACCTTCTGGCTCGCGCCCCGATGATCGACTGGCCCATCCTTTCCTTCGTCACCTTCGTGCCGGCCGTGGGCGCGCTGTTCCTTCTGCTCGTCTCGGGCGAGAAGAGCATCGTCGATCGCAATGCGCGCTACATCGCGCTTTGGACGACGCTCGTCACCTTCGCCGTCTCGCTCATCGTCTGGATCAATTTCGATCCGGCGACCAAGGATTTTCAGTTTGTCGACGAGCAGGACTGGCTCGGCGGCAACATCAATTATCGCGTGGGCGTCGACGGCATTTCGATTTTGTTCGTCATGCTCACGACGATCATCATGCCCTTCTGCATTCTCGCGAGCTGGCAGGCGATCACCCTGCGCGTGCGCGAATACATGATCGTCTTCCTCGTGCTCGAGACGCTCATGCTCGGCGTCTTCACCTCGCTCGACCTCGTGCTCTTCTATCTCTTCTTCGAGGGCGGCCTCGTGCCGATGTTCATCATCATCGGCGTCTGGGGCGGCGAGCGGCGCGTCTATGCGACCTACAAGTTCTTTCTCTACACCTTCTTGGGCTCGGTGCTCATGCTGCTCGCCATGATGGCGATGTATTGGGACGCGGGCACGACCGACATCACGGTGCTCTTGCACCATCAATTTCCGCCGGCGCTGCAGACCTGGCTTTTCTTGGCTTTCCTCGCCTCCTTCGCGGTGAAGCTTCCCATGTGGCCGGTGCACACCTGGCTTCCCGACGCCCATGTCGAGGCGCCAACCGCGGGCTCGGTGGTGCTCGCCGCCATCCTCCTCAAGATGGGCGGCTACGGCTTCTTGCGCTTTTCGCTGCCCATGTTTCCGGTGGCCTCGGAGACTTTCGCGCCGCTCATGTTCGCGCTCGGCGTCATCGCCATCGTCTACACCTCCTTCGTCGCGCTCATGCAGGAGGACATGAAGAAGCTCATCGCCTACTCCTCCGTGGCGCATATGGGCTTCGTCACGCTGGGCGTCTTCACGCTCACCATGCAGGGCCTGCAGGGCGGGGTGGTGCAGATGGTGAGCCACGGCTTCGTCTCGGCCGCGCTCTTCCTCTGCGTCGGCGTCGTCTACGACCGCATGCATACGCGGGCCATCGACGCCTATGGCGGGCTCGTGAACCGCATGCCGCTCTATGCTTTCGCCTTCATGATCTTCACGCTCGCCAATGTCGGCTTGCCCGGCACCTCGGGCTTCGTCGGCGAATTTCTCACGCTCGTCGGCGCGTTTCAGGTGAACACTTGGGCGGCCGTCGTTCGCCACGACCGGCGTCATTCTTTCGGCGGCTTATGCGCTGTGGCTCTATCGGCGTATCATTTTCGGCGCGCTGGAAAAGGCGGAGCTTCGGGCGATTTCCGATCTCAGTCTGCGCGAGGCCGCGATCCTCTTGCCGCTCGTCGCCGCCACGATCACCTTTGGCATCTATCCCATGCCGCTCTTCAAGGCCTGCGCCACCTCGATCACCGCGCTTCTCGAGGAAACCGAGGCCGATCTCGCCGCTTACCACGGCAGCAAGCTCGCGGCGCGGCGCTTGCCGCGCTAGGGACGGAGACATGGAATCCCAAGTCCAAGCGCTCGCCCAAACGCTCCCCTCGGATTATCCCTTCCCGGATCTCATGGTCGTGTTGCCGGAGGTGACGCTCGTGCTCGGCGCGCATCGCGCTTGTCATTTTCGGCGTCTTTCGCGGCAACGCGAGCACGCGCATGGTCTCATGGCTCGGCGTGGCGCTTCTCGCCCTGTGCGCCGTGCTTGTGGTTTCGGCGACCGATGACAAGGCCACCGCCTTTGGCGGCAGTCTCGTCGTCGATCCTTTCGCGCGCTTTGTGAAGATCCTCGTTCTCGCGGGCTCCGCGTCCGCCATCATCATGAGCCAGCAGTTCATCCGCAACGAGCGGATCGAGCGCTTCGAATACCCGCTGCTCATCCTGTTCGCGACCGTGGGCATGATGATCATGGTCTCGGCCAACGATCTTGTGGCGCTCTATCTCGGCGTCGAATTCCAGAGCCTGGCGCTTTATGTGCTCGCGGCCTTCAATCGTGATTCGCTGCGCGCGAGCGAGGCGGGGCTCAAATACTTCGTCCTCGGCGCCTTGTCGTCGGGGCTGCTCCTTTACGGCGCATCGCTCATCTACGGTTTTGCCGGCACCACGAGCTTTCCCGCGATCGCGCAAGTGATCGTCGCCGAGGGCGCGCCGCATCGGGCTCACCTTCGGGCTGGTCTTTCTCACTGCTTCGCTCGCCTTCAAGGTTTCGGCGGTGCCGTTCCATATGTGGACGCCCGACGTTTATGAGGGCGCGCCCACGCCGATCACCGCATTCTTTGGCCTCGCGCCCAAGATGGCGGCGCTTGCGCTCTTCACGCGCGCGATGATCGCCCCCTTCGGTCCGTTCGGCCCCGATGTGCCGGGCATTGCGTTCCAGTGGCAGCAGATCGTGATGTTCATCTCCATCGCCTCCATGGCGCTCGGCGCCTTTGCCGCCATCGGCCAGACCAACATCAAGCGGCTGATGGCCTACTCGACCATCGGGCATATGGGCTATGCGCTGGTGGGGCTTGCCGCGGGCACGGCGCAGGGCGTCCAAGGCCTTCTCATCTATATGGTGACCTATCTCGCCATGACCATCGGCACTTTTGTGGTCATCCTCTCCATGCGGCGGCGCGAAGGCATGGTGGAGGACATCGGCGAGCTTGCCGGCCTTGTCGCGCAATCAACCGATGATGGCCGCGGCGCTTGCCATCCTCATGTTCTCACTCGCCGGCGCGCCGCCATTCGCGGGCTTCTTCGGCAAGTTCTACGTCTTCCTCGCCGCGATCGACGCCAAGCTCTATGCGCTCGCGATCTTGGGTGTGCTGTCCAGCGTCGTGGCCGCCTATTACTATCTGCGCATCGTCAAGATCATGTATTTCGACGAGCCCGCGGAAGCATTCGAGCAGCCCGATGCCGCGCGTCATGGGCCTCTTGCTCGCGGGCGCGAGCCTGTTCGTGCTTCTCTTCTTCGCCTATCCGGGGCCGATCATGGCAGAGCGCGCGAGCGGCCGCATCGTCGCTCTTTCCTTGAGTTTCGACCCTTGCCCGCGCCTCGGCTCACGCTCCCCAAAGGTTACCGGCTTTCCTGGCACGACGTGCTCGACAGCACGAGCGAGGAAGCAAAGCGACGGGCGCAAGCGGGCGAAACGAGGACCGCTCTGGATCGTGGCCGAAAGTCAGACCCATGGCCACGGCCGGCTTGGGCGCCCTTGGGAAACCGCGCGCGGCAATCTTGCGGCGACGCTTCTCATAAACCCTGACCTACAAGCCGCCGATGTGGCCCGGCTTCCCTTCGTGACGGCGCTCGCGGTCGCGGATCTCCTGGATGCCTATCTCCCGGGCCTCGCGCACTTCAAGTGGCCCAATGACATCTTGATCCGTAGGCGGAAGATCGCGGGCATCCTTCTCGAAACGAGCGGCGCGCCCAAGGCCGATATGCCGCTCTCCTGGCTTGCCATCGGGATCGGCGTCAACCTCGCTTCCCATCCCGCGGCGACGACTTATCCCGCGACCTCGCTTCCGGCCGAAGGCGAGCGGGCGCCCGAGCTTGCCACGGCCGTCGAAAAGCTCGCGCGCGCGCTCGATGCACGCCTGCGCCACTTTCGCGAGGAGGGCTTTGCAACACGCGCGCGCGCTGTGGCTCGCAAGGGCCGCCGGCTTCGGCGAGGCCATCCGCGTGCAGCAAGGCTCCGAGACGCTCGAGGGCCGTTTCGGCGGCATCGACGAGGAGGGCGCGCTTCTGCTCGATCAGGGCTCCGGTGCCGTTCGCGCGATCCATTCCGGCGACGTGTTCTTCACCGCGGTCAAGCCGGATGAGGCGTAAGCCTGTGGAGGCCGAATGAGCGCGCCGTCCAGAAACGATGGCCTCTATTTCCTCCCGCTCGGCGGCGCGGGCGAGATCGGCATGAATTTCAATCTCTTGGGCTATGGTCCGCCGGCGCGGCCGAAATGGCTCGCCATCGATTGCGGCGTCAGTTTCGGCGACGAGACGACGCCCGGCATCGAGCTCATCATGGCCGACCCCGCGTTCATCGAAACAAGGCGGGAAGACCTTGTCGGTCTTGTCCTCACTCATGCCCATGAAGACCACATCGGCGCCGTGCCTTATCTCTGGCCGCGGCTCCGCTGCCCGTCTATGCGACGCCCTTCACCGCCGCTGCTCGTCGAGGAGAAGCTCGCCGAGGCGAATCTCGTGGATCAAGTGCCGCTCACCGATCGTGCCGCTCAAGGGGCGCATTTCGCTGCCGCCCGTTCGCGAGTCGAGCTCGTGACGCTCACCCATTCCATTCCCGAGCCCAATGCGCTCGCGGTGCACACGCCGCTCGGCACGGTCGTGCACACGGGCGATTGGAAGATCGATCCCGATCCTTTGGTGGGCGAGGTCACCGACGAGGCGTATCTGCGCTCGCTCGGCGATGCCGGCGTGCTCGCCATGATTTGCGATTCGACCAACGTTTTCGTGCCGGGCGAAGCGGGCTCGGAGGCGCGGTGCGCGAGAGCCTCACCGAGCTCATCGGCAAGCTCGGCGGACGGATCGCCGTGACGGCGTTTGCCTCCAATGTCGCCCGCCTCGACAGCGTCGCGCGCGCCGCGGCGCGCCACGGCCGCAGCGTCGTGCTGGCCGGGCGCTCCATGCGCCGCATCGTGGACGCCGCAAAGGCTTGCGGCTATCTGCAAGGATTGCCGCGCTTTCTCGAGGAGGGGGAAGGCACGAACTTGCGTCCCGAGCGGGCGCTCTATCTGTGCACGGGAAGCCAGGGCGAGCCGCGCGCGGCGCTCGCCCGCATCGCGGCGGGCAATCATCCCAATGTCACCCTCGAGGCAGGGGACGCCGTCATCTTTTCCTCGCGCATCATCCCGGGCAACGAGCGCGCCATCTTCGCGCTTCACAATGCGCTCGTCGCGCGCGGCATCAGCGTCATCACCGCGCAGGATCATTTCGTCCATGTCTCCGGCCATCCCTGCCGCGACGAGCTTGCGCGCATGTATCAGTGGCTACGGCCGCGCATCGCCGTGCCGGTGCATGGCGAGCGGCGGCATCTCGTGGAGCATGTGGCCTTCGCCAAATCGCTGCAGATACCGGAGACCGTGCTCGCGCCCAATGGCTCGCTCGTGCGGCTCGCGCCCGGGCCCGCCGCCGTCATCGACGAGGTGGAAAGCGGCCGGCTTCATCTCAGCGGCAACCGCCTCGTGCCGGAGCGGGACGAGGCCTTGCGCGAGCGACGGCGCATCGCCTATTCAGGACTCGTGTTCGGCAACGCTCGTCTTCGGCGCGAGCGGCAAGTTGGCGCTTTCGCCGCGCGTCATGCTGCACGGGATTCCGGGCCGCGCGGAGGAAGACCTGGCGGCAGACCTCGCCGATATCGCGGAAGAAGTCGTGCGCCGCGAGCGCGGGCGCGCATGGGGCGACGATGCCTTCATCGCCGAGATGACGCGCCGCGCGCTGCGCAAGGCCGTGCACGAGCGCATCGGCCTGCGCTCCCAAGTGCGCGTCGAAGTACTGCGTCTTAGCGTTTGAGCGGCGAGTTTGGTCGGAGCAGATCGGGATGATCGGGCGGCTCAATCACGTGGCGATCGCGGTGCCGGATGTGAAGGCGGCGGCCGCCGTCTATCGCGATCTCTTGGGTGCGAAGGTTTCGGGACCCGTGCCCTTGCCCGCCCACGGCGTGACGACGGTCTTCGTCGAGCTTCCCAATACCAAGATCGAGCTCATCGAGCCCTTGGGCGAAAATTCACCCATCGCGCGCTTTCTCGCGCGCAATCCCAAAGGCGGCATGCACCACCTCTGTTTCGAGGTTCGAGGATATTCGCGCCGCGCGCGATGCCTTGCGCGCAAGCGGAGCCGCGATCCTGGGCGACGGCGAGCCCGCGACCGGCGCCCACGGCAAGCCCGTTCTCTTCCTGCAGCCGAAGGATTTTTGCGGCACGCTGATCGAGCTCGAGGAAGTGTGAGCGAGCGTCCATGGACATCGTGGGCTATATCGCCGTCTATCTCGTGATCTGGTGGGTGGTTCTCTTCGCCGTGCTGCCCTTTGGTGTTCGTAGCCAGCACGAGACGGGCGAGGTCGTGCGGGGCACCGAGCCCGGTGCGCCGGTGCGTCCGCGCTTGTTGATCAAATTTCTGATCACGAGCCTGATCGCTGCGCTTGTCTGGGGCGCCGTCGTGCTTCTTTGGACCGTCGGCGAGAGCAGCTTGCGCAACTAGCGAGCGCACAAAAAAAAGCAAGACCCGAAGGTCTTGCCTTGAGTAATACGTCTTCTTTGTGTGCGGCGAAGCTTCCCCCCACAGCGAAACTTCGCGCATCTCCTCCCTAAACTTGGGCGTGGTCTCTTTCCCAGCCCATTATTTGAAGTCACTTTATGCTTGGTAACCAAATCTGTCACGCAATGGTTACAAAGCTTTTGGCCATTTTGGGACACTATTGCGTCCCGGCAACACTTCGTGGACAGCTGCCTATGGCCATTAACGCGGCTTTGAACGCTGTGCGCGACCCTTGCGGGATGCGCGGCTTTATTCTGGTCGTGATGATGTGCGTGCTCGGAGCATCCGCCTGCGGACGAACGGCGGCTGCAAGTCCGGCGCGCGAGGAAGTCGACCCCTGCGCGGGCGCCGTCCGCTATCACATGCCCGAAGGCGTCGAGACCGGCGCGCCGGAGAAGGGCGTGGCGGCGGCGGAGCTGCCGGGCACGTCGCCCAAGCTCGCCATCCCGGATACGGTGACCTTTCCCTTGCATTACCAGGTGCTGACGGATCCCAAGTTTCACGACACGAATATCAATCTCGGCCGCATCGCGGTCGATCGCCCGTCAGGTGCCGTCACTCTCGACGGCGTCGCGCTTTCCGATCCGCCCGCGGCCGATCTGCAAGCGCGTTGTGACCGGGCGGGCGCAACGAGCAAGAACGCTCTGCCACCTCCACGCGAATAAAGCGCTCCCCTGAACCTGCGATATGCTCCTCCGCGACACCGCCCTATAGGTTGGCAGGCGGGAGATCGAAGACGGCCGGGAAATGGTCGGCTTTGATTTTTGTCTTCGCGGCCGCGCGGCCGAGGTCCAAGAGCTCTTGGGCCACTTGCGGCTGATCGAAGTGCGCGAGACGCAAGATGGCCTCCGGCGGCAGGTCGAGGCCGAGATTGCTCTTCAACCATTCGCGATCGAGCACGAGATCGTAACGCTGGTAGTGAAAATGCGCGGACCCGGAAAAATCATCTTGCGAAAGATCGCCGATCTCGGAGTTGATCTGCCAGGGCGTGGCGCAGCGCGACATCCACTGCATGAGCGTCTGAACGAGCGCATCGTTGTCCGTCAACATCGTGCGTAATGCGCCAAGCGCAACGCCCGCGCCGGTCGTGCTCAGCCATGAGGCTCTCGATCCGCTCGAGAAACGCGAGCGAGATGATGCCCCGGACCCCGCCGCCGTCCAGCGCCAGAATGCGTTTCGGTCCGGGTTCCAAAAGACGCTCGGCCAGCGAAATTCTCGGCAGTGTGGAATTCCCGTGGCTCATCACTCTGTCAGCCGTCGCTCTCTTGGAAGGACCCGCTAAGAGCCCGTTCGACAATTCACCTCATCCTTCGAGACGGCCGCTCCTCATCCTGAGCTGTCGGCCTCGATCCTTCGAGGCTCGCTGCGCTCGCACCTCAGGATGAGGCCGACAGGCGAAGGACGTGGGCCTCCTCAGGATGAGGTAATCCCTTGTTTGCCTCATGGTGAGGAGCCTCGCCCTTCGCGGCGCGGCAGCGCCGCGCACCTCAGGATAAACTGCGAGGCGTCTCGAACCATGAGGCACCGAACATGCATTTTCAAACAGGCTCTAAGGTCGCTAGTAGGCGCGGCCGATCAATATCTCTTCATCCGCCGGGGCGCCGGAAAAGATGCAGCGGCCGGACGGCGCGCCTTGGCCGAGCGGGGCATTGCGCACGCTGAGCTTGAGCGCCTTGAGCACTTGATCGACCTGTGCGAGGCCCGCGGTGTCCGGCTTTTTCCACGGCACGCGCACCCAGCCGCGGAAGGGCGAGCCGGCTTCGTCGTCCTCGCTCGCCACGCCGAAATACTCCTTGAGCCCGTCCACCGTTTTCACGCCGGTGAGGATGTTTTCGTCGAGGCGCTTCTTCGCCTCGGCGAAGAGAGTGTCCTGGATGTCCTTGAGGAGCTTGCGCGCCTCGGAGACGAAGCCAATGCGCGAGGCCGAATGCGTCACGAGCTTCTCGCCGTCGCGCAATTTGTCGCGGCGATAGAAGCTGACCTTGCCGTCCTGCACGATCGCGCCCGCCGATCTCGCAGATGACGGGCGCGCCGCGCTTGACCCAGGTCCAGCGCTTTTCGACCGCGCGCTCATCCCGCCGGTCGACCAGCACGCGGATCGCCTCGCCCGCATAGCTTTGCTGACGCAAGGCGGAAGCAAGCTGTTCGCAGTAGTCGAGAACGTCGGCATCCTCGGGCTTGTCGCGCAGCATCGGCACGATCACGATCTGGCGCGGCGCGATGCGCGGCGGCGCGCGCAAGCCGTCGTCGTCGCCATGGCGTCATGATGACGCCGCCGATGAGGCGCGTGGACACGCCCCAGCTCGTGGTGTGGCAATGCGTCCAGTCGCCGGACTTCGTCCTGGAACCGGATGTTCTGGGCCTCGGCGAAATGGGTGCCGAGATAATGCGAGGTGCCGGCCTGCAGCGCCTTGCCGTCCTGCATCATCGCTTCGATGGAATAGGTGTTCACGGCGCCGGGGAAACGCTCGTTGTCCGGCTTCTCGCCGGCGATCACCGGCATGGCGAGCGCGTCCTCGGCGAACGATGCGATAGACCTCGAGCATGCGCATGCGTCTCGGCCATGGCGTCGGCCTCGTCGGCATGGGCGGTGTGGCCCTCCTGCCAGAGGAATTCCGTGGTGCGCAGGAACAGCCGCGTGCGCATCTCCCAGCGCACGACATTGGCCCACTGGTTGATGAGCAGCGGCAGATCGCGATAGGACTCTGCATCCAGCGCGGAAATGCATGCGCCGATGATGGTCTCCGACGTCGGGCGCACGACCAGCGGCTCTTCCAGCTTCGGCTTCGGGATCGGGCTTGCAGCTCGCCGTCGATCGTCTTCAGGCGGTGATGGGTGACGACCGCCATCTCCTTGGCGAAGCCCTCGACGTGCTCGGCCTCCTTGGCGATGAAGGAGAGCGGAATGAACAGCGGGAAATAGCAGATTCTCGTGGCCGGTCTCCTTGATGCGCTGGTCGAGCGAGATGCTGGATGCGCTCCCAGACGCCGTAGCCCCACGGCCTGATGATCATGCAGCCGCGCACGGGCGAGTTCACGGCGAGGTCGGCGTCGGCGACGACCGCGCTGATACCACTCGGGAAAATTCTCGCTGCGGGTCGGGGTGATGGCGGTGGTCATGACTCTGTCCGAGCGTCCGACGCAGATTGACGCGTAATGTCAATCTTTACCTCACGCAAGCGCTGAATTGCCAGGACGCAGCCCATCTCCTACAACAGCTTGGGCCGGCGCTGAGTCCGGCCGGGAGACGAGCCTTGGCCTTTGCCCGCTTCGAGTGGCTGCTTGCCGGACGCTATCTCAAGCCCACGCGGAAGGAGGGCTTCATCTCCGTCATCGCGGGCTTTTCGTTCCTTGGAATCATGCTGGGCGTCGCCACGCTCATCATCGTCATGGCGGTGATGAACGGCTTTCGCGCCGAGCTCTTGGACCGCATCCTGGGCCTCAACGGCCATATTGTCGTTCAGGGGGCGAGCGGGCCGCTCACCGATTTCGACGCCCTCGCCGAGGCGGTCGCCAAGGTCCGGGGCGTGCGGACGGTCGCGCCGATCGTCGAGGGGCAGGTGATGGCCTCGGCGAACGACGCCTCCTCGGGCGCGCCTCGTCCGCGGCATGCGCGAGAGCGATCTCGAGCATTTCCGCGTCGTCGCCGGCCGGATCAAGCAGGGCTCGCTCGCCGATTTCAAGGGCGACAGCGGCATCATCATCGGCACGGGGCTCGCCGAGAGCTTGGGGCTCAAAGTGGGCGACGAGATCACCCTTCTTGCCGCGCAAGGCGTGGTCACGCCCTTCGGCACCGCGCCGCGCGTGAAGGCCTATCCCGTGCTCGCCACATTCGAGATCGGCATGAGCGAATACGACGCGAGCTTCATCTTCATGCCGTTCGAGGAGGCGCAGCTCTATTTCAACATGGAGAACGGCGCCTCCGCGCTCGAGATCATGGTGGACGATCCGGACGCGGTGGAAGTCTACCGCGGGCTCATCGCGGCTCAGCTCGTGGGCCATGTCCTGCGCGTCATCGATTGGCGCGAGCATGAACCGAAGCTTCTTCTCGGCGCTGGAGGTCGAGCGCAATGTCATGTTCTTGATCCTCACGCTCATCATTCTGGTCGCCGCGCTCAATATCATTTCGGGTCTCATCATGCTCGTGAAGGACAAGTCGCAGGCGATCGCGATCCTGCGCACCATGGGCGCGAGCCGGGGCGTCGGTGATGCGCGTGTTCTTCATCACGGGCGCCTGCGATCGGCGTCTCGGGCACGCTCGTGGGCTTCCTCGTCGGCGTCGTCTTCTGCGACCAATATCGAAGCGCATCCGCCAGTTCCTCATGCGCGTGACCGGCACCGAGCTCTTCTCCCCCGAGATCTATTTCCTGACGCAGATGCCGGCAAAAATGGATCTGGGCGAGGTGGTGGCGGTGGTGGCCATGGCGCTCGCGCTGTCCTTCTTCGCCACGCTCTATCCGTCGTGGCGCGCGGCGCGGCTCGATCCGGTGGATGCGCTTCGCTATGAATAACAAGTCTCCAAGCGACGCGCCCGCCGCGACCCGTGCTCGAATTGCGCGGCATCGTGCACACTTTCGTCCAGGGCACGCAGCGCCTCGACGTGCTGAAAGGGGCGAACCTTTCGCTCCCGGCGGGCGAAGTGGCGGCGCTTGTCGGCCCCTCGGGCTCGGGAAAATCGACGCTCCTTCATATTGCCGGCCTGCTCGAGACGCCCACGGCCGGCGACGTCGTCATCAGCGGGCGGAAATGCGGCGAGCTCTTTCCGATCGCGAGCGCACGGCGATAAGGCGCCGCGAGCTCGGCTTCGTCTATCAGTTCCACCACCTGTTGCCCGAGTTCACGGCGCGCGAGAATGTCATGCTGCCGCAGCGCATCGCGGGCAAGAGCATGCGAGAGGCGAACGCCTGGGCCGAAGAATTGCTCGGGCGCTCGGGCTTGAGCGAGCGGCTCGATCATCAGGCCCGCGCGGCTATCGGGCGGCGAGCAGCAGCGCGTCGCGGTCGCCCGCGCGCTCGCCAACCGCCCGCGCATTCTGCTTGCCGACGAGCCCACGGGGAACTTGGATCCGAACACCGCGAAGCTCGTGTTCGACGAGCTCGTGTCGCTTGCCCGCGCGGAAGGCGTGGCCGCCCTGGCCGCGACCCACAATCTTCAGCTCGCCGCCAAGATGGACCGCGCGCTTCTGCTTCATGAGGGCCGTCTGGTGGATGGGCGGGAACTTGTGAAATAGACGGCAAGGCGCGCGCGACGGCTTGCGCAGGGGCGCTGGGTCGCCTTCCTGCTTGTTGGCGGCATGGCGCCTCTTCTACGATGACAACTCAAGAAGAATTTCCCAAGGGGCGGCAACGACCATGAAGGTCTTCATCTTCGATCTCTTGCAGTACGGCAAACACCTCGACCACCTGATGGTGAACGGCTCGCTGCCGCGGCCCTTGGGCAGAAAGCACTTCGATCCCGAGGTGATGTGGCGCACCTATGACGAGCACTTGACCGCCTGGGCGGAGCTGGAGCGCGTCGGCTTCGACGGCGTGGCGGTGAACGAGCATCACGGCACGCCTTATGGCTCGATGAACTCGCCCAATCTCTTGGCCGCCGCAATCTCGCAGCGCACGAAGAAGCTCAAAATTCTGATCTATGGCAATCTCCTGCCGCTGCACGAGCCGCTGCGCCTCGCCGAGGAGCTCGCGATGCTCGATTGCCTGTCGAATGGCAGGCTCATCGCCGGCGTCGCGCGCGGTGCGCCGCGCGAATACCGCATCTACAACGTGCCGATGGCGGAATTGCGCGCGCGTTTCGACGAATGCTTCGAGATCATGCGGAGAGCCTGGACGGAGGACTGCTTTTCCTTCGAGGGCAAGTTCCATTCCTACAAGGACGTCTGCGATCTGGCCGCGCCCGGTGCAGCAGCCCTATCCGCCGGTCTGGGTGCCGGTCACCGGCAGCAAGGACTCCATCGAGTGGGCGGCGCAATAACGATGTCCGCATCACGCCGGGCTTGAGCCGGCTTTCGGGGCCGAGGGTTGGGCCGCGCGCGAGGACATCATCCGCCATTACGCGATATGTCAAGCCAAGCGCGGCAAGCGCAGTGACGCCCGCGCATTTGAACTTGCTGATCGATTGCTATGTCGCGGATTCCAAGGCGCAGGCGATCAAGGAATACGGGCCCTATCAGCTCTATTTCTAGAACGCGCTCTTCAGCTACGATCACGTCACGCAGGAGCAGATGCAGAAGGGCTATTACAGCGCCGACCGCGCTCGATCATTTGCGGCCGGACGTGAAGGTCACGGTGCCGCAGCGACGCGCCGTTCCGGCGGGCATGACCATGGAGAGGTGGCGCGCCAGGCCGAGAACGCTGGCCTTGGGGCACGCCGGACGAAGTTGCCGAGCGCATCATCGACGAAGCCGAGCACGCGGGCGCCGGAAACGGTGCTCCTGTCGTGCAACCGCGGCGCCATGCCCCAGGAGATGTTTCTCAATCAGATCCGGCGCATCGGCAAAGAGGTGCTGCCGCGCCTGCAGGCGCACAAGATCACGCGCGTGAAATTCGCCGAAGGCATCGGCGACTGAGGTGGCGGATTGCGTAATGCCTCGTTTGAATTGCGTTGCCATCATCAGAGCAAATCGCAGAGAATGCCATCGCAGTTAGCCCAAGTTGCTACGAATGTGGTGATGGCACAGTCCATGGTGACATCTCAGCGTTGCCGCGTCATACGACGCCTTGATGATGATTCTCGTGCATTGGTGAGACGGCTGGTGCAATGCCGCTAATCTGAGTCGTTGTGCGACCGGCTGGCAGCTCGTTCAGCGTCGAATTCGCTCCTCTGATCTTAGGATGCAGCTTCTCCATTGGCCGGGCAACTGCTTGGCTCAATCAAGCGCAGATGCATTAATGATGACCGGACCGACGGTCCTGATTCCACGGCGACGCTTCAAAGGTGCAGGCGTTTGAGCTCTGCGCAAGTTATATCTGAGCGCGTGCAAATGCCATAGCGTGGCTTGCCCGAGCGGCAAGCTTGGTATGTGATATGCCCTCGCGGCCAACTTGCGCAATCGGATCGCTCGACTCAATTTGTCCGCCGCCTTCTGTGCGGCAAGGACGAGGCGAACTATCGGGATGGCTGGGCTTCTAAGAGAAGACCGCGTTCAGCATCAATCAGGATCATTTCGAACGATCTGGCGTCTAGAATCGGATACGTTTCGTAAGTTGATGGAACGCCTCGCGATCCTACGTACATGCACACGCGATATGAGCGCTCTTTTGGTCACCATGCAGTAGGTGCCACTCGCAACAACACTTGGTATATCGCCATATCATTCCTAGCGTGCCTGCGCAAATACATCGCAGCTTATCTATGAATATACTCGGAAGCAGAGAATAAACACCGCAACGCTGATCGATCGTCGTTGACGCAGCTCCGGAGCGACCCATATTCGCGACATCGGTCATGACGTTCTGATTGATCGATTCGAGTGATCAGGACATTGTAATAGACCCAGCTTCAGGAAGTTGCCGCCTTTGCCGGTCGCCTCATTGGCTCCGCGCAACGAGCGTGCGAGTCTAATACCGAGGCCTTCATCCAGATGCCTACAGGTTCGATATCATGGAGAAGGTCTTCGCAGCGATGAGAAATACGCACCCGCATTCGATCTCTGTTGCCTCGGCCTGCCAAGCCGTTGATAAGCACGAGCGCCGCCATTATGTCGCGAGCAGACTCGACACGGTGAAGCTGGGCAAGTCCAGATTGGCCTTGAAGGTCACGTGCGACTCGAGGCTGTCCGCAGAACGCGTCTGTTTCTGGGGCTAGCTGATGTCAGAGAGCATGCGGCTTTTCTGCGCTTGACGACAAGAACAAAACAGGAACATGATTGGCCTCAACAGGGAGGCGAATCATGGCTGAATGGGCGAAAGAAGCGGCCGAGGCGATGGGCGTCGGCAGCTTTATTCTGAGCGTGGTCGTTTGGCTCGCGGTGCTCGCCGGCACCTGAGCGGCTCCCAAAGAACAGAGGCGTCATGAGCGGGGCAGGCTCGGTCCGCTTTATCCATCTTCGTCTGCACACGGCCTATTCGCTGCTCGAAGGCGCGATCCGGGTGAAGGCGTTGCCGCGAGCTGTGCCTGCAGTCACGGCATGCCGGCCGTCGCCGTCACCGACACGAACAATCTTTTCGGCGCGCTTGAAATCTCCGAAGCGCTCGCAGCGCAAGGCGTGCAGCCCATCATCGGCGTCACGCTCGCCTTCGATCCGGGCACGGGCACGAACGGCGCGCAGCCGCGCGGCGGCGGCAAGCGCCAACGTCTGCCCGTCATCGCGCTCCTTGCCAAGGACGAGGCGGGCTACCTCAATCTCATGAAGCTTTCCACCCGCGCCTTCGTGCGTGGCGAAGGCCTGCTCGGCCCGCATGTGACGCTGGAGGATCTGAAAGCCTCGAGCGCAGGACTGATTGCGCTCACCGGCGGCCCCGAGGGCGCGCTCAATCGACTGCTTGTCGAGGGCCAGCGCCCGGCCGCCGAGACGCTGCTGGCGACATTCGCCACGCTGTTCGGCGACCGGCTCTATGTCGAGCTGCAGCGCCACGGACTCGACGCGGAAGCCGAAGCCGAGACGGCGCTCATCGCGCTTGCCTATGCCCACAGCATCCCGCTCGTCGCCACCAACGAAGTCTATTTCCCCGATGCTTCGGATTACGAAGCCCATGATGCGCTGCTCTGCATCGCCGACGGCGCCTATGTGCTGCAAGAGGAGCGGCGCCGGCTGACGCCCGAGCATCGCTTCAAGTCGCAAGAGGAGATGGCTGCGCTCTTCGCCGATCTTCCGGAGGCGCTGGAGAACACGATCGAGATCGCCAAGCGCTGCGCGTTCCGTCCGGAGAAGCGCGAGGCCATCTTGCCGCGCTTCACGCCGGCCTCGGGCCTCGACGAGGTGGCCGAGCTTCGCAAGCAAGCCGAAGCGGGCTTGCGTGCGCAGCTCGCGCGTCACGGCACCTTCGCCGAGGAGAACGCCTATTTCGAGCGGCTTGGCTTACGAGCTCGACGTCATCATCCGCATGGGCTTTGCCGGCTATTTCCTCATCGTCTCGGACTTTATGAAATGGACGCGCGCGCAAGGGATTCCCGATCGGCGTGCGCGGTTCCGGCGCCACCTCCATCGTCGCCTGGGCGCTCGACATCACGAGCCTCGATCCCTTGCGCTTCGGGCTTCTCTTCGAGCGCTTTCTCAATCCCGAGCGCGTGACGCTGCCGGATTTCGACATCGACTTCTGCCAGGAGCGCCGCGACGAAGTGATCGGCTACGTGCAATCGAAATACGGCCGCGACCGCGTGGCGCAGATCATCACCTTCGGCACGCTGCAGGCGCGCGCGGTGTTGCGCGATGTGGGCCGCGTGCTGGGTTTGCCTTACGGACAAGTCGATCGCCTGTGCAAGCTCGTGCCCGCGGCGCCCGGCAAGCCGGTGACCCTTGCGGAGGCCATCGAGCGCGAGCCCCGTCTCAAGGAAGCGCGCGATTCCGAGGAGGGCGTGGCGCGCCTGCTCGATATCGGCCAGAAGCTCGAGGGCCTCTACCGCCACGCCTCGACCCATGCCGCGGGCGTCGTCATCGCCGACCGGCCGCTCGATGAGCTCGTGCCGCTCTACCGCGATCCGCGCTCGGACATCCCGGTCACGCAGTTCAGCATGAACTGGGTGGAGAGCGCGGGCCTCATCAAGTTCGATTTTCTCGGGCTCAAGACGCTCACCGTCATCGCCCATACCGAGCAATTGCTGGCGCGCCGCGGCATCGCGCTGAAAACCGCCGAGCTCGATTTCGACGACGAGAGAACCTACGCGCTGCTCTCCCGCGGCGACACGATCGGCGTCTTCCAGGTGGAAAGCGCGGGCATGCGCGATCTCCTGCGCCAGCTCAAGCCGGACCGCATCGAGGATCTCATCGCCTTGGTCGCGCTCTACCGCCCGGGGCCGATGGAGAGCATCCCGAAATTCATCGCCTGCAAGCACGGGCGCGAGGAGCCCATCTATCTCCATCCGCTGCTCGAGCCGATCCTCTCCGAGACCTACGGCGTCATGACCTATCAGGAAGACGTCATGCGCATCGCCCGCTCGCTTGCGGGCTATTCGCTCGGCGAGGCCGATCTTCTGCGCCGCGCCATGGGCAAGAAGAAGGCGAAGGAGATGGCCGAGCACCGCGCGCGCTTCATCGCGGGCGCGGCGGGGAATGCCGTCAGCGCGCGAGATCGCGGCGCAGATTTTCGAGCAGGCGGCGAAATTCGCGGGCTACGGCTTCAACAAGGGCCACGCCGCGGCTTACGCGCATGTGCTTTATCAGACGGCCTTTCTCAAGGCGAATTATCCGGTGGAGTTCATGGCCGCCACCATGACCCAGGACATCGGCAACACCGATCGCCTCAATGTCTTGCGTCAGGAGCTGGTGCGGCTTTCGATCACGCTTCTGCCGCCCGATGTGAATGCGTCGGAAGCGCGCTTCGCGGTCGAGGATGGGAAAATCCGCTATGCGCTGGGCGCGCTCAAGAATGTGGGCGTGCAGGCCATGGAAGCGGTGGTGGCCGAGCGCGACGCGGGGCGGACCGTTTCGCGATCTCTTCGACTTTGCGGAGAGGCTTCCGCCCAATGCGCTGAACCGGCGCGCATTGGAAAGCCTCATCAAGGCCGGCGCATTCGACTCCCTCATCGCCAACCGCGCCCAGGCGCTGGCCGCCATCGATCTCCTGCTCGCCTATTCGGGGCGCGCGGCCGACGAGCGCTCGAGCAATCAGGCGAGCCTCTTCGAGGGTGGCGCTTCAGAGCGCGTCGTGCCCGCGCTGCCGCCGGCGGAGGCCTGGCTTCCTCTCGATGCGCTCGCCCACGAGTTCGATGCCGTGGGCTTCCATCTCTCGGGCCACCCGCTCGACGACTATGCTTCCGCGCTCGCGCGCGCCCGCGTCATCTGCGCTACGCGGAGCTCGTGAATGGCGGCATCGGCGCCTCGGGCCGCGTGCGGCTCGCGGGCCTCGTGGTGAGCCAGCGCGAGCGGCGCTCCGCGGAGCGGTGCGGCCATCGCGTTCGTCGTGTTCTCCGACGCCACGGGCCGCTACGAGGCCGTGGTCTTTTCCGATTGCTGCAGACGGCGCGCGAGCTTCTCGGAGCCGGGCAAGGCGGTGGTGGTCACGGCCGATGCCGAGCGTGAGGGCGAGGAGGTCAAGCTCCGCATACAGAATGTCGTGGCCCTCGAGCAGGTGGCCGAAAGCGTCGGCAGCGGCCTGCGCGTCGTCGTGGACAACGACGCGGCGCTCGAAGGCGTGAAGGCGCGGCTGCCTGCGGACGGCCGCGGGCTTGTCTTTCTCGTCCTCACGACCGGCGACAAGCGGCGCGAAGTGGAGCTCGAGCTGCCGGGGCGCTACACAACGTCTCACCCGCGTGCGCGCCATGCTCAAAGTCGCTTGCCGGTGTCGCGGCGGTCGAAGCGCTTGTGACTACTGCGCGATCGTGACGTCGAGATTTGCGATCATCTCGCCTTGGAACAGGATCGTGACTTGGACTGTATTGCCCTGCCGTGACCGGCTGCTCGTAGCGGACGTCGCGCCAGGTCTTGCCGCCTTGGGCGTCGCCCTGTCCTTCGATCGCAAGGTGGAGGAGCAAGATCTTCGGATTGAAGCCCTTGCGGGCGCGGCGGGCGTAAGCACGGGCTTGTATTGCGTGCCCGGCACCTTGATTTTCCCGTGACGAAAGCGCGGGCCCCGTGCCGCCGATCTGCGGCATGTGGTTTTCCCAGGCCGCCCACTCCTTCGTCTTCGGTGGCCCTTGTTCGCCGGGGCTCTGCGCCATGGCGAGCACTTGGCCGCTCCGACTTGGCCGAAACGCCATCCAGACTGCCGATCAAGAATGAGCCGCCCCGATGGCGGCCAGGAGCGGTAGGCCCTCTTCATGGCGCCTCGCTCCACTGTCTCGTGCCCGAGGCAGCATTGCATATCCTCGGCGCCTTGCCAGCCACGCCTGCCAGGGACGCGCCTATAACCGCCCGCTAATCCACACGTGCGCATGCGGCTTTCCGGCTTTGCCGGAGGTCGTCCGGTCCCCTCCGCGAGGGGTCTCGCGCGCGGCGGCCAACCGGAAAAGGAGTGTGTCATGTCTCTGCCTGAATTCACCATGCGCCAGCTTCTCGAGGCGGGCGTTCATTTCGGTCATCAAACCCATCGCTGGAATCCGAAGATGGCGCCTTACATCTTCGGCGTTCGCAACAACATCCACATCATCGACTTGGCCCAGACCGTGCCCTTGCTGCACCAGGCCCTCGTCACCGTGCGCGACACGGTGGCCGGCGGCGGGCGCGTGCTCTTTGTGGGCACCAAGCGCCAAGCGGCCGAGCCCATCGCCGACGCCGCGAAGCGCTGCGCCCAGTACTACATCAATCATCGCTGGCTCGGCGGCACGCTCACCAATTGGAAGACCATCTCCAATTCCATCGGCCGCCTGCGCGAGCTCGAAGTCGACGCTGTCCGGCGAAGAGCTCGGGCCGCACCAAGAAGGAGCTGCTCCAGCTCACCCGCGAGCGTGATAAGCTCGAGCGTTCGCTCGGCGGCATCAAAGACATGGGCGGGCTTCCCGATCTCGTCTTCGTGATCGACACCAACAAAGAGGCGATCGCCATCAAGGAAGCCCAGAAGCTCGGCCTTCCGGTGGTCGCCATCGTCGACAGCAACAGCAATCCCGACAGGATCACCTATATCGTGCCAGGCAACGACGACGCGACGCGCGCCATCGCGCTCTATTGCGATCTCGTTGCGCGCGCCGTGATCGACGGCCTTTCCGAGAGCGAGCGCAAGCTCGGCGGCGATGTCGGTGCGGCGGCCAAGCCAATTGCCGAAGAGCTTCCCGCGGCGAGCCTGGGCGAAGCGGGCGGCGAGGCTGCCGTTTCGGCGTGAGGGGCGCCCATGGCTGAGATCAGCGCAGGCCAAGTCAAGGCGCTCCGCGAGCAGACGGGCGCCGGCATGATGGATTGCAAGAGCGCGCTCGCCGAAACCAAAGGCGACATGGAAGCCGCCGTCGATTGGCTGCGCAAAAAGGGCCTGGCCAAGGCAGCCAAGAAGGCCGGGCGCGTCGCCGCCGAAGGCCTCGTCGGCGTCGTGATCGAAGGCGGGAAGGGCGTCGTCGTCGAGGTCAATTCGGAAACGGACTTCGTCGCGCGCAATCCCGAGTTTCAAGCCATGGTGGCGCAGATTGCCAAGGTCGCGCTCAAGACGGGTGACGGTCTTGAGAAGATCAAGGCAGCCGCCTATCCCGGCGGCGGCAGCGTGGCCGACAAGATCGCAGCGACCATCGCCAAGGTGGGCGAGAACATGACCTTGCGCCGCGCCAAAGCCCTGAACGTCGGCCAGGGCACCGTTGCGGCTTACGTCCACAATCAGGTCGCGCCGGGCCTCGGCAAGATCGGTGTCATCGTCGCGCTGGAGTTCAGCGGGCAATGCCGGACGAGCTCGCCAGCTTCGGCAAGATGCTCGCCATGCACGTCGCGGCCGCCAATCCGCCGCGCTTGACCGCGTCCGGCGTCGATCCAAGGCTTATCGCGCGCGAAAAGGATGTGCTCGCCGAAAAGGCCAAGGCCGCGGGCAAGCCAGCGGGCGTCATTGAGAAGATCGTCGAAGGCCGCAGCCTCAAGACTTATTTCAAAGAGGTGACGCTCCTCGAGCAAGCTTATGTGCACGAGCCCTCGAAACCAGGTCGCCCAGGCCGTCAAGGAGGCCGAGAGCCGCGCCGGCAGCCCGTCAAGCTCGCGGGCTTCGTGCGCTTCGCGCTTGGGGAAGGCATCGAGAAGGAAACGAGCGACTTCGCAGCGGAAGTCGCCAAGGCGGCCGGACAGACCTGATGTCCGGCGCGCCGCCGACAGCCAAGGACAAAGCGAAGCCTTACCGGCGCGTTCTCATCAAGATTTCCGGTGAAGCGCTCATGGGCGACGCGCCCTTTCGGCATCTCGCTCGACACCGTCGACCGCATCGCGCGCGACTTGAAGGAAGCCTGCGAGGCAGGGATCGAGGTCGCGGCCGTCATCGGCGGCGGCAACATTTTCCGTGGCCTCTCCGCAGCGGCCCAAGGCATGGAGCGCGCGACCGCCGACTATGTCGGCATGCTCGCCACCGTGATGAACGCGCTGACGCTGCAGAACGCGCTCGAGCGCGTCGGCATCAATACGCGCGTGGTTTCGGCCATCCCCATGACCACGGTCTGCGAGCCCTATATCCGCCGCCGGGCCATGCGCCATCTCGAGAAAGAAGCGCGTGGTCTTGTTCGCCGCGGGCACCGGAAATCCCTTCTTCACCACCGATACGGCGGCAGCGCTGCGCGCGGCGGAGATGGGCTGCGATGCGCTGCTCAAGGGCACGCAGGTCGACGGCGTCTACTCAGCCGACCCCAAGCGCGTGAAGGGCACCGAACGCTTCGAGCGCCTCTCCTATCTCGATGTGCTCGCCAAAGACTTGAAGGTCATGGATGCCGCGGCCGTGACTTTGGCACGCGAGAACCACATTCCCATCATCGTCTTCTCTATTCACGAGCCCGGGCGCGATCGCCCGTGTGCTGCGGGGCGAGGCGCGCTGTACAATCATCGCGGATTAGGGGGAAGGCCGCCATGGCCGACGACGTGAACAAAGATATCGAGGAGCTGCGCCGGCGCATGCAGGGCGCGGTGCAGACCCTCAAGTCGGAGTTCGGAGGCTTACGCACCGGCCGCGCTTCCGCAAGCCTGGTCGAGCCTGTGAGCGTCGAGGTCTATGGCTCGCACATGCCGCTGAAGCAGCTTGCGACGCATTTCGGTGCCCGAGGCGCGCCTTATTACGGTCCAAGTGTGGGACAAGTCTCAGGTGAGCGCCGTGGAAAAAGCGCTGCGCGCGTCGGGTCTCGGCATCAATCCCATCGTCGAGGGCCAGCTCATGCGCATCCCGATCCCGGAGCTGACCGAAGAGCGCCGCCAGGAGCTTGGCAAGATCGCCCATCGCTACGCCGAGCAAGCCCGCATTGCGGTGCGTAATGTGCGGCGGGACGGCATGGAGCGCCTGAAGCGGCTGGAAAAAGACGGCAAGATGAGCCAGGACGAGCACCGGACCTGGTCGGACAAGATCCAGGCTATGACCGATGAGACGATCAAACAGATCGACGGCGCGCCTCGCGACCAAAGAAAGGGAGATCATTCAAATCTAGAAGATCAACTATGCGCCAGTGCCTTAGACGCCATTCATCGCTTTGTGCTTTAACTAGCCTTGTGGCCCCTATGCCGCCCCTATTGACCATAGGTTCTCGCCGAGCTCCATCCCCGCCGCGCCGCCGCGCCATGTCGCCATCATCATGGATGGCAATGGGCGCTGGGCCGAGGCGCGCAAGCTCCCGCGCAAGGCTTGGCCATCGCCAAGGGTGTCGAGGTCTATGCGCGCGATCACCCGCGCGGCGGCCGATCTCGGCATCGAATATCTCACGCTCTACAGCTTTTCCTCGGAGAACTGGGGCCGCCCGGCCGAGGAAGTGAGCGATCTCATGGGGCTTCTGCGCCAGTTCGTGAAGCGCGATCTCGATGAGCTGGTGAAGAACGGCGTCGAAGTACACGTCATCGGCGAGCGCGCAAGTCTTTCCCCGGACATCGCCGCGCTCGTCGAGGAAGCCGAAGCGCGCACGCGGGGCCTGAAGAAGCTCAAGCTTCTCGTCGCCTTCAATTACGGCGGGCGGGATGAGATCGTCGGCGCCGCACGAGCGCTCGCCCGCGAGACGTGGCGGCTGGTCGCCTTTCGCCCGAAGAAATCACCAAGCCGCTCTTCGCGCGCCATCTTCATACCGCGGGCATTCCCGATCCCGATCTCGTCATCCGCACGAGCGGCGAGCAGCGCTTGAGTAACTTCCTCATCTGGCAGGCAGCCTATGCCGAGCTCGTCTTCGTCGACGCCTTTTGGCCGGACTTCACCAAGGCTCATCTCGTGAGCGCGATCGCCGAATATCATCGGCGCGAGCGCCGCTTCGGCGTGCGCGCGGCCGAGCACGCGTCCTAGATCTTTCCCCGCAACTCATGGGAAAAAGGTCGCCTCCCTTACGGTTTCTGGCCTCGGTGGTCCTGATCGGGCTTGCGCTCGGCAGTGCCTACGCCGGCGGACTGGTCTTTTCCGGATGGGTCGCGTTGGTGGGCGCGCTCATGGCCTATGAGTGGCACAACATCGCCTTCGGCCCTGGACGCCGCGTGATGTTCGGACTCCACATCGCAGCCTTCGCGCTGGTCATCACGGCTGGCATGACAGGCCGGTTGGACTGGGCCTTTGGGCTATCGGCGTGGCGAGCCTCTTGCCATGGCGCTGGTCCGCGTCCAGAGGTTGCGTCCCTCCTGGGCGATCGTGGGGCTCCCTTACACGCTCTTGCCCTGCCTTGCGCTCTTGTGGCTTCGGCAGACGGCGGTAGCGCCGTTTGCGACGGTGATTTGGCTCTTTGCCCTGGTCTGGGCCTCCGATATCGGGGCGCTTGCTGGTCGGCAAGACCCTTGGCGGGCAAAAGCTCGCCCCCACCATCTCACCCCAAAAGACCTGGGCGGGGCTGTTTGGCGCCATTGTCGGCGCGGCCCTGGTGGGCTACGCGACGGGGCTCGCGGTCGAGGGCACCCCGAAGCTCATCCTGACGGGCTTGAGCGGGCTGCTTGCAGTCGTCTCGCAAGTCGGCGATCTTACTGAATTGGCGTTCAAACGGCGGTTCGGCGTGAAGGATTCAAGCCAACTCATTCCCGGTCAAGGTGGCGTGCTCGATCGCGTAGACGGCCTGATCTTCGCCACTCTTGCCGTCGCTGCGCTCGCCTTGCTCCAAGGCGGCGACGTGTTGTTTCTGGAGGGACGGCCATGACGCCGCGGGCGCTAGCCTCCAAGGTTGCGCCTGCAGCGGCGGCCGCCGTGCAGCGGATCTCTGTGCTGGGCTCGACCGGCTCCATCGGCCGCAATACGCTCGATATCGTCGCGCGCCACCGTGAGCGCTTCGTCATCGAGGCGCTCACCGCTCACCGCGACGTCACGCGCTTAATCGAGCAGGCTCTGGCCCACCGGCCACGCGTTGCCGTGATCGGCGATCCAAGCCTCTATCACACGCTCAACGAAGCGCTTGCCGGCAGCGGTATCGAAGCCGCGGCTGGGTCCGAAGCCGTGCTTGAAGCGGCGGGCCGGCCCGTGGATTGGGTGATGGCCGGTATTGTCGGCGCTGCGGGCCTTGCACCCACGATTGCCGCCGTGCGCAACGGCGGCCGTGTGGCGCTCGCCAACAAAGAGTGTCTCGTCTGCGCGGGCGAGGTCTTCATCAACGAAGTGCGCGCCTCGGGCGCCACGCTCATTCCCGTCGATTCCGAGCACAACGCCATCTTCCAGGTTTTCGACTTTAATCATCCCGAATCCGTGGACCGCATTATCCTTACCGCGTCGGGCGGCCCATTCCGCACCTGGTCTCTCAACGAGATGGGCCAAGCCACGGTGGAGCAAGCGGTCGCCCATCCCAATTGGTCCATGGGCGCAAAGATCTCGGTCGATTCCGCGACGCTCATGAATAAGGGCCTCGAGCTCATCGAAGCCTGCTACCTCTTTCCGGTGCCACCGGAGTCCATCGAGATCCTGATCCATCCGCAGTCTGTCATTCACAGCATGGTCGGCTATGTCGACGGCTCGGTCTTGGCGCAGCTTGGTGTGCCAGACATGCGAACGCCCATCGCCTTTGCCCTGGCTTGGCCCAAGCGCATGGCCTCGCCAGTGGCCCGGCTCAATCTCGCGCAAATTGCGAGCCTCACCTTCGAACTCCCTGATGAATCAAGATTTCCGGCACTCCGTCTCGCACGTCGCGCCTTGCAATGCGCAGGCGGCGCGCCTACAATTTTGAACGCGGCGAACGAAGTGGCGGTCAGTCGCTTCCTGGAGCGGCGCTTGGCCTTTCTCGACATCCCCACGGTCGTGGAAGCAACGCTTGATCGACTGTGGGGAAAGGGCGCGCCACGGCCCGCAAGCCTTGCGGACGTGCATGCGCTCGATCGTGAAGCGCGTGCAATCGCCGAGGACCTTGCCGAGCGTGCAAGGATTCTGAGGACGACGCCGAAGACGGGGAGCGGGCATCGTGATGGAGTTGGGCATCGGCCTCTTGACCCATTTATGGCATTACGGTCAGGGGCTTCTGGGTTATGTGATCCCCTTCCTTTTTGTCCTCACGCTCGTCGTGTTCTTCCACGAGCTCGGACACTTTCTCGTTGCGCGCTGGTGCGGCGTAAAGATTGAGTCCTTCTCCATCGGCTTCGGGCGGGCACTCGTCTCCTGGACCGACCGCAAGGGCACGGCTTGGAAAATCGGCTGGCTGCCGCTTGGCGGCTATGTGCGCTTCTTGGGCGACGAAGATGTCGTTTCGCGCGCGGGCGCCGAGAGCCTGTCCAAACTCGAGCGCGCCGACAAGGAGCACTCATTTCACTTCAAGCCGCTATATCAGCGCGCTTTGATCGTCGCCGCCGGTCCGGTCGCCAACTTCATTCTCGCGATCGTCATCTTCGCCTTGCTCTTCATGACGATGGGCGAAGAGAAGGTGCCGGCGCAGGTCCAAGAAGTGCAGGCCGGCAGCGCCGCCGCCGCGGCGGGCTTTAAGCCCGGCGATGTCGTCACCTCGGTGGACGGCTATCGGATCGAAAGCTTCGGCGACATCCAGGAAATTGTCACCGTAAGCGCCGGGCATTCGCTGGACGTCGTGGTTAAGCGTGACGGGAAGCTTGTGAAACTTACGGCCGTTGCCGCGACGGAGGTCGTGGTCGACCGGTTCGGCAATGAGCATCGCATCGGCAGACTGGGTCTGCTCCGCGACAACAATCCCGCCGACATCACCTACGTTCGTTACGACCCCCTGAGCGCCACTTGGCGTGGATGCAAGCGGACGTTGTTCATTGTGGACCGCACGCTCGACTATATCGGGGGACTGTTCGTCGGTACCGAAGACGTCTCTCAGCTCAGCGGCCCCCTGGGCATCGCCAAGGTATCGGGCGAGATTGCGCGCCTGGGTTTTGCCGCGCTCGTCAACCTGGCGGCCGTGTTGTCCATCTCCATCGGGCTCCTCAACCTCTTTCCAATCCCGATGCTGGATGGCGGCCACCTTTTGTACTATGCCGTGGAAGCCGTGAGGGGGCGGCCTCTGGGGGAGAAGGCGCAGGAGTTCGGCTTTCGCCTGGGGCTTGCGCTGGTCTTGTCCTTGATGCTTTTCGCCACATGGAACGACCTCGCTAAGCTGCAAATCTTCGGTTAGCGTGTCATCGGGGCGGTGGCCTGCCGCCTTATAATCCCGGGGGTAGGGGAGTGTATCGCAGACGCATAACCGCGCGCCTGTCCGGTTGTCTGATGGCGCTGGCGCTCTTCTTGACCGCGACAGCCACGCCGCTTTGGGCCCAACAGTTCAACGAGCGCGTCCGAATTCAGCAGATTGCCGTCGAAGGCAATCAGCGGATCGACGCCGCGACGGTCCTGTCCTATCTCACGCTTTCACCCGGCGACACCGTGAGCGCGGCGGGCGTCGACGAGGCGCTGAAGGCGCTCTTCGCGTCCGGGTTGTTCGCCGACGTGACGATTCAGCAGGAAGGGCCAATCCTCCACGTGACCGTGGTGGAAAACCCGATCATCAATCGCGTGGTCTATGAGGGCAACAGAAAGAAGAAGACCGAAGATTTGCAGAAGGAAGAGCAACTCGCTCCGCGCGTAGTCTTCACGCGCGCCAAGGTGCAGGCCGACGTTCAGCGCATCCTCGAGATTTACCGCCGGTCTGGGCGTTTTGCGGCGACGGTCGTTCCCAAGATCATCGAGTTGCCGCAGAACCGGGTCGACCTCATCTTCGAGATCAACGAGGGACCGGTCACTGGCGTCCGCCGAATTAGCTTCATCGGCAACAAGCGTTTCAGCGATAAGGACCTTCACGATCAAATCTCGACGCGCGAAAGCCGGTGGTTTCGATTCCTGAGCAGCGCCACGAGTTATGATCCAGACCGTCTCACATACGACCGTGAGCTCCTGCGGCGCTTCTACCTTTCACGCGGCTACGCGGATTTCCGCATCATCTCGGGCGTGGCCGAGCTCACGCCCGACGGCAAGGATTTCTTCATAACCTTTACGCTCGAGGAAGGCGAGCGCTACAGATTTGGAGACATCGACGTCAAGACCTCGCTGAAGACCCTCGATCCGGACGAGCTGGCGAAGATCATCAAGATCAAGAAAGGCTCGATCTACAACGTCAAGCTGATCGACGACATCGTCGAGGATTCTGACTTTCGCGGCCGGCACGCGGGGATATGCGTTCGTCGACGTGCGCCCCCAAATCCATCGCAGTCGCGACACGAGGGTCATCGGCATCACCTTCGAGATCGAGGAAGGGCCTCGGGTCTACATCCAAGAGATCAAGATCACAGGCAACACGCGCACGCTCGACAAGGTTATTCGCCGCGAGATGAGGCTCGCCGAAGGCGACGCCTTCAACCGCGTTCTCGTCGATCGCTCCAAGACTCGCATCAAGGGCCTCGACTTCTTCAAGAAGGTGGAGATAACCGAGGACCCTGGTTCGGCGCCGGATCGGACGGTCCTTCATGTGGAAGTCGAAGAGCAGCCCACGGGCGAGCTCTCGCTCGGCGCGGGTTTCTCCTCGGTCGACCGCTTCATTATCGATTTCAGCATGTCCGAGCGCAATCTGCTGGGCCGCGGCCAGTTCTTGCGCTTCCGCATTTCATGGTCGAGCCGCCGAAAGCAGATCGACCTGCGCTTCCTCGAACCCTATTTTCTGGATCGCAATCTCGCGGCTGGCTTCGACATCTACCGAATTGTGACCGATTTCAAGGATGAAGCCGGCTTCGATACCAGCAGCCTCGGGCTCACGTTGCGCTCGAGTTTTCCGCTCAGCGAATTCGGCCGCTTGGCTCCCCACTACACGATTCGCAGCGATGACGTGCAGGTGGATAACTTTAGCTGCTTCTTCGGCTTCATCGCGCGCTCGGTTTGCGAGTCTCAGGGCCAGACGACCTCGTCGATCATCGGCTACGTCTACAGCCTCGACCATCGCGATGATCCGACCGAGCCCAGGAACGGCTACCTGTTTACTTTCGGCCAGGACTTGGCGGGGCTCGGAGGCTCTGAGCACTATTTGCACAATGAAGCCACATTCGACTACTACGTTCCCGTCGAGTGGTGGGGCTGGGAAAAAGTGGTCGCAAACTTTTCGGCCTCGTCGGGCTATATTGTGGGCTATAGCGGCCACGATGTGCGCCTGAATGACCGCTTTTTCAAAGGGGCGAGTACGTTCCGCGGCTTCGAAACGGCGGGCGTGGGGCCGCGCGACACGTTGACGAACGACGCTTTGGGCGGCGAAGTCTATGGCATTGGCACAACCGCGCTCAGCTTTCCGTTTGGTCTGCCCGAGGAGTTTGGTATTCTGGGCAGCTTGTTCGCCGACTTTGGCACGGTGGGAACGATCAGCAACAAGAACCCAGGTGTGCGGGACGATCTGTCGTTGCGTGTCTCGGTCGGCGTGGGCGTGCTCTGGGATTCACCATTCGGGCCCGTCCGCATTGACATTGCCCTCCCGCTGTTGAAAGAGGACTATGACCAGTCTCAGAGCTTCAGATTCAGTGCCGGAACCAGGTTCTAACGCCATGAAAACGCTTCGTCGCTTCTTGTCCAGCCGCTGGCTTGCCTTGGCGGCCATCGCTATTGCCTTCGGCCTGGGCGCACTGGCGCAGGCCAAGTCTGCGCCTTCAGAGCTCGGTATCATTCTCGTCGATCGAAATGCATTCTTCGCCGAATCGAGTGCGGGTCAGGACGTGGCCCGACAGGTTCAGGAGATGAAGAAGCAGATCGAGAACAGTCTCAACGACAAGGCGGAAAAGCTGCGCATCGAAGAAGAGCAGCTCATGGGGCAGCAGTCGCTGCTGACTCAGGAAGCCTTCGAGGCCAAGGCGCAAAAGCTCAGGGATTCGCGCTTGGCGCTTCAGCGCGAGGCCGACCAGAGGGGCAGACTTCTGCAGAATGGTGTGCAAAAGGCCCAATACCAGATTTGGCAGACGGCGTCCCCGATCCTCGACGCCATTCTCAAGGAAAAGCAGGCCGTGCTGATGATCGATCGGAGCTCTATCGTGAAAGGCTCGGTGGATCTCGACGTGACGGCAACGGCGCTGCAACGCCTGAACCAGAAGTTGCCGGCGGTCAAGGTCGAGCTCGTTCAGCCGCAGCAGCCTCAGGGTGGTGCGGCCACTTCGACAAACAAGACTCAGGCAGGCAAGCCCGGCCAATAAGCCGCTTGCGAGAGGGGCATGGCGGACCCTCGTTTCTACAAGCGCAGTGGTCCTTTCCGGCTTGACCATCTGGCCGCACGCGCGGGCTTGCGACTGTCGCCCACCGCCGATCCTGGCCGTCTTGTCATCGACATTGCCGCGCTCGCTGCGGCTACCTCCGACGAGCTGAGCTACTGCGCGGACAGGCGCCATACAAGTGAGCTCGCCCTGACGGCTGCCGGGGCCTGCATCGTTCGAGACGACTTCGCAGCCCAAGCGCCGTCTGCGACGGTGGTTCTGTTCGCCGACAACCCGGCGATTGCCTTTGCGCGGGTCGCAAGCCTCTTCTATTCGCCCGCGTCGCTGCGCGCCAACTTGGATGCCTCGGTCGACATCGATCCAAGCGCCAAGCTCGGCGCGGGCGTCGCCGTAGGTCGTGGCGCCATCATCAGCGCGGGCGCCGAGATCGGACGCGATACCGTCATCGGCCCCAACTCCGTCATTGGGGCAGGCGTGGCTATTGGCGCGGCTTGCTGGATCGGCCCCTTGGTCAGCATCACCCACGCGCTGATCGGCGACCGGGTCATCATCCATGCCGGCGCACGCTTGGGAACCGACGGCTTCGGTTATGCCCCGAGCCCAGAGGGGCCCGTCAAGCTTCCCCAGCTCGGGCGGGTCATCATCCAGGATGATGTCGAGATCGGCGCCAACAGCGCCATCGATCGCGGCGCGCTCAGCGACACGGTGGTGGGTCAAGGCACCAAGATTGATAATCTGGTGCAGATCGGGCACAACGTCAAAATCGGCCGCGGCTGCGTGATCGCCGCGCTGGCAGGCCTCTCCGGAAGTACCGTTCTTGGCGACTTCGTCGTCATGGGGGGGCAGGTGGGCGTTCTCGATCATGTCAAGATTGGCAGCGGGGCGCGGATCGCGGCGCAATCCGGGGTGATGCGTGACATTCCGCCCGGCGCCGCACATGGCGGTACGCCAGCAAAGCCCATGCGCGAATTCATGCGCGAGGTCGCGACCCTCGAGCGCCTCGCGACGGAGAAGAGGAGGCAGGGGCATGAATGAAATGAGCGCCTCCACAAGCCTCGGCATCGCCGACATCACGCGGCTCCTAGAGCTGTTGCCGCATCGCTATCCGATGCTGATGATCGATCGCGTGGTCGACTTCGTCGCTGGCCGCTCCGGAGTCGGCATCAAGAACGTGACGATCAACGAGCCGCATTTTCAGGGCCACTTTCCCTCGCATCCCGTGATGCCGGGCGTGCTCATCGTTGAGGCGATGGCGCAGACGGCGGGCGCGCTCGTCATGCATTCGCTGGACACGGGCCTTGGCCAGAAAGTCGTCTACTTCATGTCCATCGACAAATGCCGCTTCCGCCACCCCGTGGTGCCCGGCGATCAGCTCCGCATTCCCGTGCACCTCGTGCGCAGGCGCGGGCCCGTGTGGAAATTCACGGGCGAGGCCTATGTCGGCGAGACGCTCGTCGCGGAAGCGGAATTCGCCGCCATGGTCGTCGATATGGGGGAGCGCGCCGAGCTGCCGCCCGAATGAGTGAAATCCATCCCACGGCGGTCGTCGAAAACGGCGCCGAGCTCGGCCAGACCGTTGTCGTCGGACCTTATTGTTTGGTCGGCGCGCGCGTAAAGCTCGCCAACAACGTCAAGCTCTTGTCCCATGTGGTGGTCGCGGGGCGCACCACGATCGGTGAGAACTGCACGATCTATGCTTTTGCCGCGCTCGGCAATCCGCCCCAGCACTTGAAGCACAAGGGCGAGGATACCGAGCTCGTCATCGGCACGAACAATACGATCCGCGAAAGCGTGACGATGAATCCGGGCACGGTCGCAGGCGGCGGCGTCACGCGGGTGGGCGACAACGGCTTCTTCATGGCCTATTCGCACGTCGCCCACGACAGCCATGTGGGGAACAACGTGATCTTCACCAATGGCGCCACCATCGGCGGCCACGTGACGATCGAGGATCACGTCATCATCGGCGGGCTCGCGGCGGTGCATCAGAATTGCCGTGTCGGCCGCCACGCGATCGTGGGCGGCATGACGGGCGTCGAGGCCGACGTCATTCCCTATGGTTCCGTCATCGGCAACCGCGCCCATTTGACCGGACTCAATCTCTTGGGTCTCAAGCGGCGCGGCTTCAGCCGCGACGCGATTCACGATCTGCGCAACGCCTACCGTCTCCTCTACGCGCAGGAAGGCACGTTTCAAGAGCGCGTCGAGGAGGTGGCAGATCTTTACAAGAGCTCGCGCGAGGTCATGGACATCGTGACCTTCATTCGGGCGGATTCCACGCGCGGGCTCGTGATGCCGCGCTTGGATCGTGTCGGCTGAAAGCCCGCCCAAGAAGCTCGGCATCATTGCGGGCGGCGGCGCGCTGCCGCGTCGCGTGCGCGAGGCATGCTTGGCGTCGGGGCGGCCCGCATTTCTCATCGCGATCGAAGGCGAGGCCGACAGCGAAACCATCGAAGCAGCCGACGCCCGAACGGCACTGGGTGCTATCGGGCGCACCATCGCCCTTCTCAAGGAGGCGCGGTGTGCCGATGTCGTCCTCGTCGGGCGCGTGCGCCGGCCGGATTTCCGCAATCTAAAGCTCGACCTGCGCGGCGCGCTTCTTCTTCCCAAGGTGGTGACCGCGGCGCGGCAGGGCGATGACGCATTGCTCCGCGTCCTGGGTAAGGTGCTGGAGGACGAGGGTTTTCGGCTCGTCGGCGTAAACGACGCGGCTGAAGGCTTTCTCGCACCAGAGGGTTTGTTCGGCGCCGTTGCGCCAACCGCAAAACAGCGCGACGACATTGCCAAGGGCGCGCGCATCCTGCACGCGCTCGGACCCTTCGACATTGGCCAAGCAGTCGTCGTGTGCGAGGGACACGTGCTCGCCATCGAAGCGGCGGAAGGCACGGACGCCATGTTGAAACGCTGTGCGGAACTGCCCGAGGCGTGGCACGGCACGGAAAAGGCGCGGCGCGGCGTGCTCGTCAAGCTGCCAAAGCCCGGTCAGGAGATGCGTCTCGATCTCCCGGTGATCGGGACCGAGACGCTCGAGAACGCGGCACGCGCGGGCCTGGCGGGCATTGCCGTGGCGGCGGGCGGCGCGTTGCTGGTCGAGCACGCGGAGATCGTGCGCCGCGCGGATGCTCGGGGCCTCTTCATCGTGGGCCTGGCAAGAGACGAGCGAGCGTTGGGCACCACGCCATGAGCGGCGCGCCGGCGCGCATCATGCTGGTTGCCGGCGAGCCCTCAGGGGACCTTTTGGGCGCACAGCTTATGAAGGCCTTGAAGACGCTCACGAGCGGCGCTGCGATCTTTACCGGCGTCGGCGGCGCGCGCATGGAGAGCGAGGGCCTTTCCTCTCTCTTTCCGATGGAGGACATTGCGGTCATCGGGCTTGCGGGGATCGTGTGGCGATTGCCGAAGCTCTTGGCGCGCATTCGCGACTGCGCAGACTTCGCCGCCGCGACCAAGCCCGACGTCCTGGTGCTGATCGACGCGCCCGAATTCAACCACCGCGTCGCGCGCCGCTTGCGCCGCATAGCGCCTTCGGTGCCCATCGCCATCTATGTGGCGCCACAAGTGTGGGCGTCACGGCCGAGGCGTGTCTTTGCCATGCGGTGGTATGTCGATCACGTGTTGGCGCTTCTGCCCTTCGAGCCGCCCGTGTTCGAGAAGGCCGGCATCGCGTGCACCCCGGTGGGCCATCCCGTGATCGAGCGCTTTCCCGGGCGGGGAGAGGGCCGAGCATTCCGCGCGCGGCACGGTATTTCACCCGAGGCGACGGTGCTCGCGGTGCTGCCCGGAAGCCGGGTGAACGAAGTGCGCCGGCTGATGCCGGTGTTTCGCGACGCGGTCGACATTCTTTCCCGCCGCTGGCCCAAGCTCGTGGCCGTCATGCCCACCGTCGAAACGGTTGGCGCGCGCGTTACAGCGGCGGCAGCCGATTTTCCCGTACGCGCCATCGTTCTCGACGATGAACGCGAAAAATTCCCCGCTTTCGAGGCGGCGGACGCGGCGCTCGCGGCTTCCGGAACCGTATCGCTCGAGCTCGCGCTCGCCGGCACGCCCATGGTTATCGCTTACAAGGCCGACGCGCTCACGGCATTTATTGTGCGGCGGGTCATCACCGTGACCTCGCTCACGCTCGTCAATCTCATCGTTGGGCGGGCTGCTGTGCCCGAGCTCTTGCAGGAAGACTGCACGGCGGAAGCTTTGGCGCGGGAGGTGGACCGCTTGCTCACGGACGAAGTTGCACGCGACGCTCAGCGCGAAGCAGCCACGGCGGCGATCAAGGCCTTGGGGCTCGGCGATGAAAAACCATCCGTGCGTGCGGCGCGCGCGGTGCTCGCCACGATCGGCAAGCCGCGCACGGCGCTCGCGCGCTAAAGGTCAGCGGCGCTGCTCCAGCGGCACGTAAGGACGCTGGCTTGCGCCGGTGTAGAGCTGACGCGGCCGGCCGATTTTCTGCGCGGGATCGGCGATCATCTCGGCCCACTGTGCGATCCAGCCCACGGTGCGCGCGAGCGCGAACAACACCGTAAACATCGAGGTGGGGAAGCCCATGGCCTTGAGCGTGATGCCCGAATAAAAGTCGATATTCGGATAGAGCTTTTTCTCGATGAAATATTCGTCGCGAAGCGCAATTCGCTCGAGCTCCATGGCGACCTGCAGGAGCGGGTCGTTTGCGTGGCCCACTTCTTTCAATACTTCGTGGCAGGTCTTCTGCATGATCCGGGCGCGCGGGTCGTAGCTCTTATAGACGCGATGTCCGAAACCCATGAGCCGGAAGGAATCGTTCTTGTCTTTCGCTTTGGCGATGTATTGCGGAATGCGATCCGGCGTGCCGATTTCCTGAAGCATGCTGAGGGCCGCTTCGTTGGCGCCGCCATGGGCGGGTCCCCAGAGACAGGCGATGCCCGCCGCGATGCAGGCGAAGGGATTGGCGCCCGACGAGCCCGCGAGCCGGACGGTCGAGGTCGACGCATTCTGCTCGTGGTCCGCATGAAGAATCAAAATGCGATCCATGGCGCGCGTGAAGGTCGGATTGGGCTTCCAATCCTCGCAAGGCACCGAGAAGCACATGCGCAGGAAATTCTCGGCGTAGGAAAGCTCGTTGCGCGGATACACGAAGGGCTGTCCGATCGAGTATTTGAAGGCCATCGCCGCGATCGTCGGCATCTTCGCGATCATGCGGTGACTTGCGACCAGCCGCTGATGCGGGTCATCGATGTCGGTGGAGTCGTGATAGAAGGCCGAGAGCGCGCCCACCACGCCGCACATCACCGCCATCGGATGCGCATCGCGCCGGAAGCCGCGGAAGAATTGCGCCAGCTGCTCATGCACCATCGTGTGGTAGGTGATGGTTTTGTCGAAGGTGGTAAGCTCAGCTCTCGTGGGCAGGTGGCCGTGAAGCAGTACGAAGCACGTTTCCAAGAAATTGCCGTGCTCCGCGAGCTCTTCGATCGGATAGCCCCGGTAGAGGAGGATCCCCTCATCGCCGTCGATAAAGGTGATGCCCGACTTGCAGGAGGCGGTCGAGTTGAAGCCCGGATCGAAGGTAAAGTGCCCAGTCTCTTTGTACAGGCTGCGGACGTCGATGACGTCGGGACCGATCGAGCCCTTGAGCACGGGAAGCTTCACGGTCTTGCCCGCCACCTCGAGCTTGGCCGTGCCGGCAGGTACGCCCTGCTTCAACAATCCGTCCATGGAAGTCTGGCTCCATGTTGCCGGGCGCTGTCGGCCCGCTTATGCTGCAGCACAATATCAGAAATGTTGCAGTACAGTATAAACAGCCGTTAACGATTCTTTAGCGGGGGCGATCAAGGCGCCTGATCGCGCAGCCGGGCAAGCGCCTCGTCGCGGCCGAGAACCGCCAAAATGTCGAAGATCGGCGGGGAGACAGCCCGGCCAGTGAGCGCAGCCCTCATGGGCTGAGCCACGGAGCCGAGTTTCGCCTTTTGGGCTTCGACGAAGGCCCGGACGGCTTCCTCGAGCGTCCCGGCGTCCCAGGTTGCGATTCGCTCGAGCTGGGGAATGAGGGCCGATAGAAGCCGGCGCGCGTCATCCTTGAGCAATGCCTCGGCTGCCGCATCGAGGCGAAGGGGCCGCTTCTGCCAAAGGAAGCTTGCGCTCTCGGCGAGCGCCACAAGCGTCTTTGCCCTCTCCTTGAGCCCCGGCATGGCGCGCAGGAGCTTCGGGCGCAGTTGCGCGGCCGTGTCTTGATCGAGGCCCGCCAAGCGAATCACTTCGTCCGCAAGCCGGGCATCGTCGGCTGTGCGGATGTAATGGGCGTTCAGGCTGTCGAGCTTGGCGAAATCGAAGCGAGCGGGCGAGCGGCCGATCAATTCCAAATTGAACCAGGCGATTGCCTGCTCGGTCGAGATGATCTCGTCGTCGCCGTGGCTCCAACCCAAACGCAAGAGGTAATTGCGCATGGCCTCGGGCAGGTAGCCCATGTCACGATAGGCATCGACGCCGAGCGCGCCGTGACGTTTTGACAGTTTCGCGCCGTCGGGTCCGTGGATGAGCGGCACATGGGCGTACACCGGCACCTGCCAGCCAAGCGCCTGGATAAGCTGCATTTGCCGCGCGGCGTTGGTCAGATGATCGTCGCCACGAATGACGTGAGTGACCTCCATGTCGCGGTCATCGACCACGACCGAAAGCATGTAGGTGGGCGTGCCGTCGCTGCGCAGCACCACCATGTCGTCGAGCTCGGTGTTGGCGAAGCGCACCTCGCCTTGCACAACGTCATGCACGATCGTTTCGCCCGCTTGCGGCGCCTTGAAGCGCACCGCGAAGGGCTTGTCCGGCGCATCGGCGCGCGTCCGGCAACGTCCGTCGTAGCGCGGCGTGCGGCGCTCGGCGCGCGCTTGCTCGCGCATCGCCTGAAGCTCTTCCGGCGTGCAGGTGCAGCGATAGGCCGAGCCCTTGGCGAGGAGCGCATGCGCCACCTCGCGATGGCGGTCGAAGCGCTTGGACTGGAAGACGGGCTCGCCGTCCCGATGAAGCCCGAGCCATTCGAGGCCTTCGAAAATTTTCCCGATAGCGTCTTCGGTCGAGCGCGCACGGTCGGTGTCCTCGATGCGCAGACGGAAGAGGCCCTCATGGTGGCGGGCATAGAGCCACGAAAAGAGCGCGGTGCGCGCGCCGCCGATATGCAGCATGCCTGTGGGCGATGGCGCAAAGCGAGTGATGACGACGGACGACTGGGCCATGGGCGAAGGATCGGCGTAAGCTGACGCGCTTGTAACATGGGGGGCGCGGGCGCGCGATGGCGTTCGCCGAGCGGGTTGAGCAAAGTGAACGGCGCCACGGTTTAGACGGCGCGGCAAAGCTGTTCTTGCGTCTCGTCGCTCTCCTCGAATCGAGGCTCGAGGCAGAGCGCCGCCAGCTTGTGAGCTGGCTTGCGGTTTCATTCGGGCTCGGCATCGCGCTTTACTTCGCGGCGTCCTCGGAACCGCCGCTCCTTCTCGGATTCGCGGTGGCCGCAGCAGCCGCGCTCGTCCTATGGCGCTTTCGACGTGCTCGCCTGGTCGCCACGGCTTCGGCGCTCGCATTTCTCGCCTGCGCGCTCGGCTTCTTGGCTGCCGAGTTGCGCGCGCGTGAAGTCGCGGCTCCAGTGCTCCCGCGCGCCTATGGACCTGCGCTCGTCGAAGGGGTCGCGCGCGAGGTTGTGAAGGAGAAGTCGCGCACGCGGGTCGTGCTCGATGTCACCGCGGTGGGCGGTCTCGCGAAGGAAGCATGGCCTGCGCGCGTGCGTCTTATCTTTTTCGGTGCAAGGGAAGAGCTGCGGCCGGGCGCACGCATCATGGCCCGCGCACGGCTCACGCCGCCGCCGGGCCCCGCGGCGCCCGGCGCCTACGATTTCGCGCGAGAAGCCTGGTTCAAGCGCATCGGCGCGGTGGGCATCGCCTTCGGTCCGCCGAAGCCCTCGACTGCGCCGGTCGAATACGGATTGGGGGCGCGCTTTTCGCTTCTTGTCGAGCGCATGCGGGCTGCAATCGGCGAGCACGTGCACGCGCATCTCCCAGGCGAGGTCGGCGCGGTCGCCGCGGCTCTTATGAATGGCGACCGCGCGAGCATCAGCGACGACGTCAATCTCACCTTCCGCGCCTCCGGGCTTCAGCACATCCTGTCCATTTCGGGCCTGCATTTCAGCATGGTGGCCTTCGGGATCTATGCCGCCTTGCGCCTTATCCTTGCGGCCATCGAGCCTCTCGCGCTGCGCTACCCGATCAAGAAGTGGGCCGCGGCCGCAGCGCTCGCGGGGAGCCTCTTCTACTTCCTCGTGTCCGGTGCGGCCATACCCGCCGCCCGCTCGTTTCTCATGCTCGCCATCGTGCTCCTTGCCGTGCTTGTCGATCGGCAACGCGCTCACCATGCGCAACGTCGCCATCGCGGCGCTCGTGCATTCTGCTCGTCAAGCCCGAGTGCCTGTTCAATGTGAGCTTTCAAATGTCCTTCGCCGCGGTCGCGGCGCTGATCGCGGCCTTCGAGACGCGGCGTTTCTTACGCGAACAGACTGCCCAGCGCGACCTGAGCTTTCCGGACCGTGCTCTGCGCTACATGGGCGCGTTGGCGCTTTCCTCGGTCGTGGCGACAGCGGCCACCGCTCCGTTCGCGGCCTTTCATTTCCACAATTTCTACGGTTATGGACTGCCGGCGAACATGGTCGCGCTACCGCTCTTGGGCGTGCTCGTCATGCCCGCGGCAACGCTCGCGTTGCTCCTGATGCCGTTCGGGCTCGAGGGACCGGCGCTTGCCGTGATGGGCTTCGGCATCGAGCTCATTCTCGCGGTGGCACGCTTCGTCGCCCATTGGCCGGGCGCAGTCTTGTTGTTGCGCGCCCTGCCGCTTGCGACGTTTCTCTTCATGGTGCTGGGGGGACTATGGATCTGTCTCTGGCAGACGCGATGGCGGCGCTGGGGCGCCGCGCCGATTGCGCTCGGCGTTGCGATGGCATTGCTTGCCGTGCCGCCGGACCTCATCGTCGACGAGGATGGTGGTCACGTGGCCGCACGCGCGGCGGATGGCGGGCTCGTTCTCTTACGCGGCCGCGCCACCGATTACACCGGCACCACCTGGCTCGGCCGGGACGCCGATCCGCGGGTGCTGCCGTTTGTCGACGCGCCGCGCGCAAAGCGCAGGCCCGAAGGCTTGCGTTGCGATTCGCTGGGCTGCACCTATCGCCTCCCCAGTGGCGAGCTCCTTGCGTTGAGCGAGGCAGCCGCAAGCCTCGCCGACGATTGCGCCGAGGCGGACATCGTCATCGCACGCATTCCCGTTCGCGGGGCTTGCACAAAGCCCGAGCTTGTCATCGACCGCTTCGCGCTTTGGCGCTTCGGCGCGCATGAGGTTTGGTTGTCCGCGGGAGCCATCAAGGTGCGCCATGTGCAGGAAGCGCGGGGCGACCGCTTCTGGTCGCGGCCGAAGCCTTGGCGCGGCGATGACTAAGACTAATAGCGGCGGAAAAGTCCGACGAGCTTGCCCTGCACCTTGACGCGGTCGGGCCCGAAGATGCGGGTCTCGTAAGCGGGGTTGGCAGCTTCGAGCGCGATGGAGTGTCCCTTGCGGCGCAAGCGCTTCAACGTCGCCTCGAGATCATCGATCAGCGCCACGACAATGTCGCCGGTATCGGCGGAATCCGTGCGCTGAAGAATGACGATGTCACCGTCGAAGATGCCGGCCTCCACCATGGAGTCGCCCGACACCTCGAGCGCGTAATGCTCGCCCACGCCCAAGAGCTCGCGGGGCACGGCGATTTGCTGGCCGTCGTTCTGCAGGGCCTCGATGGGCGTGCCGGCGGCGATGCGGCCGAGCACGGGAAGCTCCACGGGCCCTGTCGTCGAGGCGCCGGGCGCCGAATTCGTAAGCGGCCGGGCCAGGGGATTTCGCCGGCCAGAGCCCTCGATGACGCTGGGCGAGAAGCCCTTTTGGCGCTGGCCGCGCTGCCGCCGGCGACCGCCGAATCGGGCAGGCGCAGCACTTCGAGCGCCCGCGCCCGATGAGGCATGCGGCGGATGAAGCCGCGTTCCTCGAGGGCGGTGATGAGCCTGATGGATGCCGGACTTGGACTTGAGGTCGAGGGCCTCCTTCATCTCGTCGAAGGAGGGAGAGACGCCTGTCTCCTTGAGACGCGACTGGATGTACATAAGAAGCTCATATTGCTTGCGTGTGAGCATCCTGAGCCCCCTATATCTAGAACAAGAGAGGAACAGACCTGTCTGTTCTAGTTGCGTTCCCGTTTCTCGTCAAGTTGATTTGTGGGGAACGGCCTCAAAGGAGACCCGAAAGGCGCACGATCTGGACCGGGTCGCCTTTGGCGATGGGTGGGGCGCCGGATGGGCGGATGACGAGCGCATCGGCTCCTGTCAGAGCTGTCAGCATGGCGCTGTCCTGCTGGGGCAGGGGGTTGGCCCATAGCCCGCCCCCACCATCGGTTTCAAGCCGTGCGCGAAGATAGTCTTCGCGCTGATCGTTGGCCGGGAGATCCCGGCTGGCACGGGCCCACTGCACCGGCAAGGCGGGATCGAGACCCTGCGCCGACCGGAGTGCCGCGCGCAGAAAAACGAGACCGCAGACGATGGCCGACACCGGGTTGCCGGGCAGCCCGAAGACGGGCTTTCCGTCCCAGAGCCCGAACATCAGGGGCTTCCCCGGTCGAATGGCGACTTTCCAGAAGTCGACCTTGAGCCCGCGCGCTGCGAGCGTCTTCTGGACGACATCGTGCGCGCCCACGGAAATGCCGCCGCTTACGACCAGAAAGTCGGTGCCGCGGCCACGCTCTGCAGCCTCCGCCACAGCGTCCGGCCGGTCGGACGCAATGCCGAGATCGATGGTTTCGCCGCCCGCCATGCGCACAAGCGCGGCAAGCGCGATCGAGTTGGTCGAAACGATTTGCGCAGGACCGAGCGGTGTGCCGAGACGCACAAGCTCATCGCCTGTGGCGAGGAGAGCGACCCGGGGACGGCGGCGCACGGCGAGGCGCGCGTGGTTTGCCGCGGCCGCGAGCGCCAGCGCGCGGGCGTCGAGGAGTGTGCCCTTCTTCAGAAGAACATCGCCGGGAGAGAAATCGAAGCCTTGGCGACGAATGTGCTTGCCCGGCGGCGAAGCCGTCCGGATACGGACGAATTGTCCATCGGCGTCGGCATTTTCCTGAATGACAATGGTATCGGCCCCCTTGGGCAAGAGAGCGCCAGTGAAGATGCGCACGGCCTCGCCGGAACCGACCACGCCTGCATAAGTCCGCCCCGCAGCGCTTTCTCCGATGACTTTCAAACGCGCGGGTGTCGTCACGACATCCGCGGCACGCAACGCATAGCCATCCATGGCGGAGACGTCGCCAGGCGGATGCGCATGACCCGCGACAATATCCTCCGCAAGCGCGCGGCCATGCGCTTCGGCGAGCGGCACGGTTTCCGCCTGCATAAGCGGAACGGCGCCGAGAATGCGTGCGCGCGCCTCGGCGACGGAGATCATGGCGCTTGGTAGCGGCCGGAGCGCCCGCCGCTCTTCTCGACGAGCCGGACATCGCCGATGGTCATCGTGCGGTCGACGGCCTTGAGCATGTCGTAGAGCGTGAGCGCTGCGACCGACACGGCGGTCAATGCCTCCATCTCGACCCCGGTCTGCGCGACGGTCTTCGCGCTTGCCGTGATGGCAATGCCCGAAGCATCCGTCTCGAAATCGACCGTGACCTCAGAAAGCGTCAGCGCGTGGCATAAGGGGATGAGCTCGGCCGTGCGCTTGGCCGCCATGATGCCGGCAAGCCGCGCGGTGCCCAGCACGTCGCCCTTCTTGGCGTCGCCTTTCTTGAGCGCTTCGAGCGCGGCTTTGCTCATGGTGATGCGCCCCTTGGCCACGGCGACGCGCGCGGTCGCGGGCTTTGCCGAAACGTCCACCATGCGCGCCTCACCCGTCTTGCCGAGATGGGAGAGCTTTTTCATCCGCGTCCTTCCAAGAGCGCGCGCGTCGCTTCTTCCACGTCGGGCTTGCGCATCAGGCTTTCGCCGACAAGAAAGCACGAGATCCCGGCGGCCGAAAGTCGCGCGAGATCGCCTGACGTAAAGATGCCGCTTTCGGCAATGATGAGGCGATCCCGCGGCACAAGCGGCGCAAGCCGCTCGCTCGTCGCAAGCGCCGTCTCGAAAGTCTTGAGATCGCGATTGTTGATGCCGATGAGCGGCGAGGGGAGTTTCAGCGCCCGGGCAAGCTCGGCCTCGTCATGCACTTCGACGAGCGCATCCATGCCAAAGGCTGTCGCCGCGTCGACGAGCGCGCGCGCTTCGGCGTCGTTCACCATGGCCATGATGACGAGGATGCAATCGGCGCCGAGCACGCGCAACTCCGCCACCTGATAAGGCTCGAGCATGAAGTCTTTGCGCAGCACCGGGAGCGCGACCGCCGCGCGCACGGCGGTCAAGTGTGCGTCAGCGCCCTGAAAGGAGGGCGTATCGGTAAGGACCGAGAGGCACGCGGCCCCGCCTCCGGCATAAGCGCGCGCGAGCGCCACGGGATCGAAGTCCTCGCGAATGACGCCGCGCGAAGGGCTCGCGCGCTTGATCTCGGCGACGAGCCCGTAACGGCCGGCGCGCACCGCTTCCTCGAGCCGTGCCTTGAAACCGCGCACGGGCGTCGCATCCCGCGCCGCGCGCTCGACCGAAGCTTGCGGACGGCGCGCCTTCCGCTCGGCGATCTCGAGGCGCTTATAGTGCCGCGATGCGCGAAAGAATGTCGGTCACGACGAGCCCCCGGCGGAGCGCGTGAAGCCGATGAGCTTTCCAAGCGTGCGCGCGGCGGCGCCGCTGTCCAACATCGCCAGAGCCAGCGAAAGCCCCTGAGGGAGATCACGGACCTTGCCTGCGACAACGAGGGCTGCTGCGGCATTGAGAGACACGATGTCGCGATAGGCTCCGCTCGCGCCGGAAAAGAGCGCCTCGATGGCACGCGCGTTGAAGGCTGCATCGCCGCCCTGCAAGTCCTCGCGCTTGGCGCGCGGAATGCCAAAGCTCTCGGGGCTGATGTGGAAGCGGCGAATTTTCCCTTCTTCCAAGGCTACGATTTCCGTCTCGCCCGTGGTCGTGATCTCGTCGAGCCCGTCGCCATGGACCAGCCACGCACGCTCGCTGCCAAGCGCGCGCAGCACTTCCGCCATGGGCTCGAGCCAGCGCGGCGCGAAGACGCCGATGAGCTGGCGGCGCACGCCCGCCGGATTGGCGAGCGGCCCGAGAAGATTGAAAAGCGTGCGAAAACCGAGCTCGCGGCGCACGGGCGCAACATGCCTCATGGCCGCGTGATGAAGCGGCGCCATCATGAAGCCGAAACCCACCTCGCGGATGGAGCGCGCGACGGCTTCGGCGGAGAGATCGATGCGCACGCCCAGGGCCTCGAGCACATCGGCCGAGCCCGCGCGCGAGGATTGGGCACGGTTGCCGTGCTTGGCCACGGGAACGCCGGCGGCCGCGACGATGAGGCCCGCGGCCGTCGAGACATTGAGCGTCTGCGCGCCGTCGCCACCGGTGCCGCAGGTGTCGATGGCGTCGGCTGGCGCCTCCACAGGCGTCACGCGCTTTCGCATGGCGCGTGCCGCTCCTTCGAGCTCGGCCACGGTCTCGCCCCGCTCTGCGAGTCCCATGAGGAAGGCGCCCATCTGCGCAGGCGAGGCCGCGCCCTCCATGATGATGTCCACAGCCTCTTCGGCTTCGACCGCCGACAACGTCTCGCCCGAGGCGAGGCGGCCGAGGAAGCTCTGAAAGCGTGTATTCATCGAGGTCTGCCGGCGCAACGCTTTCCCGTCATCGCCTCACGCCGCGATGAGATCGAGGAAGTTGCGCAAGATGCGCTTGCCCACGCTCGTGCCGATGCTCTCGGGATGAAACTGCACGCCGTAGACGGGAAGCGTGGCATGGGCGAGCCCCATGATGAGGCCGTCATCGGTCCAGGCCGTCACATTGAGGACCTTCGGCAAGCTCGCGCGCTCGACGACGAGGCTGTGATAGCGCGTCGCCTCGAAGCCGTCTTCGAGCCCCGCGAAGATGTTCTCGCCTCTGTGATGAATGCGGCTCGTCTTGCCGTGGATAGGCGCAGGCGCGCGCACAACGCGGCCGCCGAAGGCCTGGCCGATCGCTTGATGGCCGAGGCAAACGCCCAAGATCGGCACGCGGCCCGCAGCTTCCTTGATCAGCGCAAGGCAAATGCCCGCCTTGTCCGGGTCGCAGGGTCCAGGCGAAAGCACGATTCCTTGCGGCTTCGTCGCCATGGCTTCGGCTACCGAGAGCGCATCGTTGCGATGCACGTCGGTCGCGGCACCCAGCTCGCCCAGATACTGGACGAGGTTATAGGTGAAGCTGTCGTAATTATCGATCAAGAGCAGCATGGGAACACCGGCCGCCTTTTCCTATACGACACGAGGGGCCGACAAGCCATGTCCTATCTGGACGACGCGGCGTCGGCGGCGGTCTCGAAGGGCGAGGCCGAGGCGGGGCTGTTGGACGCACCGGCGTAGCGCACGGCTTCCTCGGCCGCGCGGAAGACGGCCCTGGCCTTGTCGACCGTCTCCTGATACTCGCGCTCGGGCACGCTGTCGGCCACCACGCCGCCGCCCGCTTGGACGTACATCATCCCATCCTTGAGGATCGCGGTGCGCAGCACGATGCATAAATCCATCGATCCGCCTGCGGAGAAATAGCCCACCGCGCCGGCATAGGGCCCGCGGCGCTCCTTTTCGAGCTCCTCGATGATTTCCATGGCGCGGATCTTCGGCGCGCCGGAAACAGTGCCCGCGGGAAAGCCCGCCGCGAGCACCGACACAACATCGTGATGCGGGTCGAGCGTTCCTTCGACATTCGACACGATGTGCATGACCTGCGACAAGAGCTGCAGCGCAAATGCCTCGGTCACATGCACGGTGCCGCGCTGCGCCACGCGTCCCACATCGTTGCGGCCGAGATCGAGCAGCATGAGGTGCTCGGCGCGCTCCTTCGGATCCTTGGAGCAGCCGCGCCTGCAGCGCGCGATCCTCTTCGGGCGTTGCGCCTCGGGCATAGGTGCCGGCGATCGGGCGAATGGTGACCGTGCCGTCGCGCAAGCTTACGAGCGTTTCGGGGCTCGAGCCCACCAGCGCGAAGCCGTCGAAATCGAGAAAGTACATGTAGGGCGACGGATTCGTTCGCCGCAGCGCGCGGTAGAGAGCCACTGGCGGCAGCGCGAAGGGAATGCGGAAACGCTGGCTCGGCACCACTTGATAGATGTCGCCGGCGCGAATGTATTCCTTGGCGCGCTCGACCATGGCGAGATATTCCGCCTTGGTCGTATTCGATTGCGGCTCGGGCCGCGCCGCGGGCGCGGACGCCTCAGGCGCCGCTTCCGGAAGCGCTTCGCCCAAGCCGTCGATCACTTCGGCAAGCCGGGCGCTCGCCTGGGCGTAAGCTTCGCGGGCCGAAAGCCCAGGCTCGGGGCTAACGCTCGTCACGAGCGTCATGACATCGCGCACGATGTCGAAGACAACGACGACGGAGGGCCTGAGGAGGATGCCATCCGGCAAGTTCAAGAGATCGGGCTTCAAGTCGGGCAGGCGCTCGAAAAGCCGCACCGTGTCATAGCCGAGATAGCCGAAAATGCCGGCGGCCATGGGCGGCAGGTCGTCAGGCAGCGTCACGCGCGATTGCGCGATGAGGCTTCGGAGCGAGGCAAGCGTCGGCTCGGTGCAAGGCTTGAAGGCCCGAAGATCGGTGAGAGCTTGCCGGTTGATCTCGGCGCGTTCTCCCCGGAAACGCCAGACGATGTCGGGCTTGAGGCCGAGGATCGAATAGCGGCCACGCACGGGCGCGCCTTCGGCAAAGCCGATCAATTCGAACAGAAACGTGTAAGGCTTGCCGTGACCGAGCTTGAGCAGAGCTGCGACGGGTGTCGTGAGATCGGCGACAAGCGTCGTCCACACGACTTGCCGCTTGCCCTCGTCGTAACGGCCCGCGAAGGATTGAAGGGAAGGTTCTGCAATCAACGCCGCACGCCCTACTGCTCGCCGCTCGCTTGCTCGAACGCGCGGTCGTTTATTCTCACCTCGAACTGCTCCTGGAGCGCATCGCTGAAGGCGAGCTGGGAGTCGTTTGCGAGGGCATTTGCGAGCTCGTCGCGTAAGGTGCCGTAATTTGCCTCATCCTTCGTGGGGTCCGGCGTGCGCACATCGATAAGCTGCATGAGCAGCATGCTTTCGCCGAGGCCAACGGGTCCCCAAACCACGTCGCCTACCTTCGCCTCAAAGAGCTTTTCCACCACCGTGCGCGAGTACGTCTCGTTCGAGCTGCCGCGTTGGATGGGCTCGCTGGTGAGCGGCGCTTGTCCGAACTCCGTCGCGACGGCGGCAAGGGACGTGCCGCCGCTTCGCACGCGCTCGGCCAAGCGCTTAGCCAGATCCTCGAGGCGGCGAGCGCGCTCCGCGCGCAGATAGTCGCTTGTCGCCTTGTCCTTTATGAGCTCGAGCGGACGAATGTCAGGCGGCACGATGCGATTGACGCGCACGACGAAATAACCGCCATCGGCAAGGGGCTTCATGTCGGCATCGACATTCGCTTCCTGGTTGAAAGCCTCGCGCAGGATGTCTGGCGCCAGACCGGCGATGGGCTTGCCCGCGGCATCCTTACCCTCGGCATCCGCAGTCTCGACGGTGACGGCCTCGATAGCTGCGGCTTTAGCGGCCTCCTCAAGCGAAACGCCGGAGGCCCGCGCATCCTCGACTTTATTCGCAAGGTCCATGACACGCGCGGTTGCCTGGTCCTTGGCGAGCTCGTCGCGGACCTGATCGCGCGCCTCCTCGAAGCTCTGCATGTGCCCCGGCGTAATGCCTTCGACCCTGAGCAGGAGCCAACCGAAACGTCCCTTGGCTGGCTCGCTCACCGCGCCCTCGCCGAGCTTGTACGCGACGTCCGCCGCTTCATCGCCCAAGGGTCCGGCGAGATCGGCGCGGCTCTTGTTTTCGAGACGCAAATCCTCGGCGGTGCGACCTTCAGCCTGAGCAACGTCGGCGAAGGACTTGCCGCTATCGATCTCGGCGCGCGCCGCGTGCGCTTCATCCTCTGTGTCGAAGACAAGCTGCAAAAGCGTGCGTCTCTCGGGCTCGCCGTACTCATCCTGATGGGCGTCGTATTGTTTTCGCAAATCCTCTTCGCTCACTTGAATGCTGGCGGCCAGCGCCGGCGGCGACAATTCGATATAGGTAAAGCCGCGATATTCCGGTGCGCGGTAATTCTCCTTGTTCTCCTCGTAATAGACACGGAGCTCCTCCATGCTCGGCTGAGGCGCCTCGCCGGCGGCATCGGGCGGAACGATCAAATAGCGCGCGATACGCTGCTCGCCGAGATACGAAAACAAGGGCTCCGCCATGACCGCCGGAGCCAGGACGCCGCTCGCCACGGCTTGGACGAGCTGATTGCGCGCGCCGTCGCGGCGCATCGCGGCGGCGAACTGCTCTTCCGTGTACCCGCTCTGCCGCAGCACTTCATTGAACTGCTGGCGGTCGAAATTGCCGAGAGGTCCGCGAAACGCCGGAATGTCGCGGATCTCTTTGGCCAGCGTGTCGTCGGGAACGGTTAGGTCGAGATCCTCGGCGCCGAGGTCGAGCGCCGTTGTGCGAATGATCGAATCGAGGACGCGGCGGTCAATGCCAAGCGCACGCGCCTTCGCCATGTCGAAATCGGGACCAAGCGATTCACGCAAGGTGTCGACCTGCCTCTGCAGGGAGCGCTGATACTCGTCAGCCGAAATCGCGACACGGCCCACATGAGCGACCGCCGTGTCCACCCGCCCGCGCAGGATGTCGCCGATGCCCCAAATGCCGAAGCTCAAGATGAGGGTGCTCATGGCGATCGTCATGATGATTTTGCCGACAGGTCCCTTGGAATGACGTCTGATCGCATCGAGCATGGAAAGCTTGTCCTCAAACCCGCGGATAAGGTGCGCTGCCACCGCGGGCCGCGTAGCATAAAGAGGCGGATTCGGGGGGACAAGGAGAGCGCCACCGCCCCTGGCCCGGCGCGCGCTATTCTGCTTGGCTAGCGGCCGATCTCCGGGAGCAGAACCATGGCTGCCAAGCGGCCCAAGCCCATCGTCGCCGGCAACTGGAAGATGAACGGCCTCAAGGCCTCGGCGCGAGAGCTCAAGCGCCTGACGGCGGCGCTTGCGAGGCACCGGCCGGCCTGCGAGGTCTGGCTCTGCCCACCGGCGACCCTCATCGCTCAGTTTGCGGCGCTCGCCAAAGGCGGCGCGATCCGCGTGGGAGCGCAGGACTGCCACGCGGCACCATCCGGAGCGCATACCGGGGACCTTAGCGCCGAGATGCTCAAAGACGCAGGCGCGCGCGCCGTCATTCTCGGGCATTCGGAACGGCGCCGGGATCATCATGAGACGGATGCCCTTGTGCGCGCAGAAGGCCGAAGCGGCGTTCCGCGCGGGGCTTCTCGCCATCGTCTGTGTCGGCGAGACGCAAGCCGAGCGTGAGGGCGGAAAGACCATCGCGGTGGTGCGCCGCCAACTCGAGGGCTCGCTCCCTGACCGGGCACGCGCCGCCAATACCGTCGTGGCCTACGAGCCCGTATGGGCCATCGGCACGGGACGCACGCCGACGATGGACGAAATCATCGAAGCGCACCGCGAAATTCGCAATTTGCTCAGTGCGCGCTTCGGTGCCGAAGCGAGCCTCATGCGTATTCTCTATGGCGGCTCGGTGAAGCCCGACAATGCACGATCCATCCTCTCGCTTCCCAATGTCGACGGCGCATTGGTCGGCGGCGCAAGTCTCAAGGCGGGCGACTTCCTCCCGATCATCGAGGTATACGCGCGTTAACCACACCGAACCGCGCGCGCGCTCGAAATCGGCGAGAAAGGTTGCAGAAACACTTTCTTTCTAGCATTGCGTGCGACCAGCCGCCGCGTGCGAGAGGCTGCTGCGCGCAGCGATCCCGTGACATCGAGGCCCGTGGCGATGCGCGACCAGTCACTTTCGAGAATTGCCGTGCTGCTCTTCGATCCGGTTCCCGCCAATCGCGAGCTGACGCACGATGCGTTGCTCAACTTGGGGGGCCACGATCTCGGAGTTCCAACTTCGCTCGACGATGCGCGGGCCCTGCTCGCGCAAAACGACTACGACCTTCTCATCTTGGATGCGACGGACGACGACGGCCAAATATGCGGCGCGATCGGCGACCTCCGCCATAGCCGTCTCGGACGCGATCCTTTTACGGTCGCTCTTGCGACGATGTGGAGGGATGCGGCGGCTCTTTCGCGCAAGCTTGTAAACGCGGGCATTGACGACATACTTCTGCAGCCGATCTCGACGGCCCTCCTGCAAACGCGCATCCGTCAGCAGGTCTACGCGCGAAGGCCGTTCGTCGTGACTTCGACCTATATCGGTCCCGACCGGCGCGGCGATCTGCGCGCGCAGACTGGCGAAGTCCGAATCCCCGTGCCGAATAGCCTCAGGGAAAAGCTTGTCGGGACTGCGTCGGCGATCATGATCGCCGATGCCGTCACGAAAACCCGTGCGGTCGTGAACGAGCAGCGCGTTGCCCAAGCGGCATCCAAGATCGGCGTTTATTGCGCGCTTATCCTCGATGCGCCGGAGAAGAGCCCCGAGGCAGAGAGCGATATCGCGGCGATGAAGTCCACCATCGCGGATCTTGCCCAGTGGGCGAGCCCCAAGCAATTTGGCGCCGTTCTTCTCCATTGCGAGAAGCTCGCCAAGCTCGCCGAACAGCCGGACACGGCGCAAATCCGGCGCAGCCTCGGCCAAATCGCGGTCGAGACGCGCGCCATCCGGCGCAAGCTCGATCCGGAGAAGGACGATGAGGGTTTGAACGCGGAGATCGCCAATGCCGCGCGGCGACTTGCGGCCCACCGCACCATGGAAGCGCGCGCTCGGCCGCGCGGCAAGGCGGGTCGCGCGCTTGAGCGGTGGCGGCGCTTGGCATTTCAGCGATGCTGGGCTAGGACAAGGCCTGCCAACGGGAAGAAGGCTATGTTTGGGGTCGTCCTTATTCTTCACCTCATGATCATTTGCGTCCTCATCGGCGTCGTGCTCCTGCAACGCTCGGAAGGAGGCGCGCTCGGCGGGCTCGGCGGCGGCGGCGGCGGCCTCGGCGGCTTGATGACCGGACGCGGGGCGGCCAACGTCCTTACGCGCACGACCGCGATCCTGGCGGCAGCCTTCTTTGTCACGAGCATTGCGCTTTCGGTGCTCGTCGGGCACCGCGCAGAAGTCGCGCTCGCTCCTTGATACGATGCCCGAATCGCCTGGAGGCGCGGCCGCGCCCGCGCCCGTCGCGCCTTTGCCCGAGAACGCGGGAACCTCGGCGCCCACGCCCGCAAACCCGAGCGCGCCCTTGCCTCAATAGGCTTAATGCCCGCTTTTCGGCGCAGTCGAGCGTGCCGGAGTGGTGGCCTGCTCAAGGCTTCTGTTTGGCTTTCGCACCGATTCGGCTATCTTAAGGGCCCATGGCGCGGTTCATCTTCATCACCGGCGGCGTGGTCTCCTCTCTCGGAAAAGGACTGGCTTCGGCGGCGTTGGGCGCGCTCCTCCAAGCGCGCGGCTACAGCGTGCGCCTGCGCAAGCTCGACCCTTATTTGAACGTCGATCCGGGAACGATGAGCCCCTTCCAGCACGGCGAAGTCTACGTCACCGACGACGGCGCGGAGACCGATCTCGACCTCGGACATTACGAGCGCTTCACCGGCGTCGCCTCCTCGCGCGCGGACAACGTCACCACGGGCCGCATCTATCAGACGATCATCGGGCGCGAGCGGCGCGGCGATTATCTCGGCGGCACGGTCCAGGTCATCCCCCATGTGACCGACGCCATCAAGGAGTTCATTCTCGACGGAGTGGGCGACGCCGATTTCGTGCTCATCGAGATCGGCGGCACCGTGGGCGACATCGAAGGCCTGCCGTTCTTCGAGGCCATCCGCCAGCTCGGCAACGAGCTCGAGTCCGATCAATCCCTGTTCATCCATCTGACCCTCGTGCCCTTCATCCCGAGCGCGGGTGAGCTCAAGACGAAGCCCACGCAGCATTCCGTGAAGGAGTTGCGCTCCATCGGCATCCAGCCGGACATTCTCCTTTGCCGCTGCGACCGTCCCATTCCGGAGTCCGAGCGCAAAAAGATCGCGCTGTTCTGCAATGTGCGTCCTCAACGTGTGATCCAGGCGCTTGACGTCGATGTGATCTACGAGGTGCCGATCCGCTACCACGCCGAGGGACTCGACGAGCAAGTGCTCGACGTCTTCGGCCTCAAGGATGCGCCGCCCCCCGATCTCACCCGCTGGCACGAAGTCGTGCGGCGCATTCGCCATCCCGAAGGCGAGGTCAAGATCGCCATCGTCGGCAAGTACACGGGCCTCAAGGACGCTTACAAATCGTTGATCGAAGCCCTAAATCACGGCGGGATCGCCAACCACGTGGGCGTGTGCTTGGAATGGTTTGACGCGGAATTGTTCGAGCGCGAGGATCCGGCGCTGCATCTTTCCGAGGTCGACGGCATTCTCGTTCCCGGCGGTTTCGGCGAGCGGGGCGCGCGCGGCAAGATCGCGGCGGTGACCTTCGCACGCGAGCGCGGCGTGCCTTATTTCGGCATTTGCTTCGGCATGCAGATGGCCGTGATCGAGGCTGCGCGCAATCTGGCGGGAATTTCGCGCGCCAACAGCTCAGAGTTCGGCCCTTGCCCCGATCCGATCGTGGGACTGCTCACCGAATGGACGCGCGGCGAAGTCTTGGAGAAGCGGGCGCAAGGCGGCGATCTCGGTGGCACCATGCGGCTCGGCGCTTATGAAGCCGTGCTCGCCGAAGGAAGCCGGGTGGCGCAAATCTACGGCGCAACGCACATCAACGAGCGCCACCGCCATCGTTATGAGGTGAATTTGCGCTACCGGCGCGCGCTGGAAGAGCGGGGCTTGCGTTTTTCCGGCATGTCGCCGGACGGGCTCTTGCCCGAGATCGTCGAGCTTGCAAATCACCCCTGGTTCATCGGCGTGCAGTTCCATCCCGAGCTCAAGTCCAAGCCCTTCGAGCCGCATCCGCTCTTCGCCTCTTTCATTAAGGCCGCCGTTGCGCAGTCGAGGCTCGTCTAAATTCATGAAACCCAATTCCGTCGTGCGCGTGGGAAAGGTCGAATTCGGCAATGCGAAGCCGCTTGGCGCTGATCGCAGGCCCCTGCGTGCTCGAAAGCCGCAGCCATGCGCTCGAGATGGCGCAGGCCTTGAAGGAAATCGCGGCGCGCGTCGGCATCGGGCTCGTTTACAAAACGTCGTTCGACAAGGCGAACCGCACAAGCGGCAACAGCCGCGCGCGGCATGGGGCTTGAGCTCGGCGCTGCCGATCTTCGCCGAGATTCGCGAAAGCCTAGGCGTGCCGGTGCTCACCGACGTGCATGAGCGCGAGCAGTGCAAGCCGGTTGCCGAGGCGGCCGACGTGCTGCAGATCCCGGCTTTTCTGTGCCGGCAGACGGATCTTGCTCGTGGCGGCCGCGGAAACCGGCCGCGTTGTCAACGTCAAGAAGGGCCAGTTCCTGGCACCCTGGGATATGAAGAACGTGGTGGCGAAGGTCACGGGCGCGGGCAACGCAAACGTGCTCGCGACCGAGCGCGGCGTCTCCTTCGGCTACAACACGCTCGTCTCCGATATGCGCGCGCTACCGATCCTGGCGGAGATCGGCTGCCCGGTGGTTTTCGATGCCACGCATTCCGTCCAGCAGCCGGGCGGCCAGGGCACGGCCTCCGGCGGCGAGCGGCGCTTCGTGGCCGTGCTTGCGCGGGCGGCGGTGGCGGTGGGGGTGGCGGCCGTCTTTATGGAGACGCATCAGGATCCGGATCACGCCCCGTCAGACGGACCCAACATGGTACCGCTCAAGGAGCTGGAACCGCTGTTGCGCGACCTCGTGGCGCTCGACCGGCTAACCAAAAAGCCGCAGCCGCACGCGAATTAGGCCGCCGGGGCTTTCTCGCTCCCCTCTCGCCGTCTTCTTCTCGTGGTAGCGCGAGTGCCAATAGGCGTAAGTCGCGTAGACCACGAGCCCGATGGCCATCCACACCAAGAGCCGCACGAAGGTCGCCGTAGGCAAGCTCGCGACGAGGTAGAGGGAGGAGGCGATGCCGAGCGGCGCGGTCACCCAAACGAACGGCGTCTTGAATGTGCGAGGCAATTCGGGATGTGCGACGCGTAGATAAAGGACGCCCGCGCAGATAAGCGCGAAGGCAAGCAACGTGCCCACCGATACGAGCTCGCCCAGAAGCCCGATGGGAAAAAGCCCGCCCATGAGCCCGGCGAAAATCGCAGTGATCAAAGTTCCGGCCCAGGGTGTGCGCCGCTTCGGATGGACCTTGGAAAACAGCGGTGGCAGGAGCCCGTCGCGCGACATGGCATAGAAAATACGCGACTGGCCGTACAGCAGCGCGAGGATGGTCGATCCAAGTCCCACCGTCGCGCCAATGGTGACGACGAATTTGAGCCAGGTGAGGCTTGGGCCCATGGCGTCGACCACGGAATAGATGGGCCTGGGCTCGTTCAGCCTGGCGTCGGTGTAGGGCACGACGCCGGTGATGACGAGACTCATAAGGATGTACAGCACGGTGCAGATGACGAGCGAGCCCAGAATGCCGATCGGCATGTTGCGCTGCGGATTGCGCGCTTCCTGCGCGCCGGTCGAGACCGCCTCGAAGCCGATATAGGCAAAGAAGATCACGCCCGCGGCGGTGAAGACTCCCGGCAAGCCGAATTTCATGGCACCGGTCACGGGATCGCTCGTTTGCGGCGGAATGAAGGGCGACCACAAGTCGGGATTCACATGCATGAAGCCGAAGATGATGACGAGCACCACCACGCCCACCTTCACCGCGACCATGAGGTTGTTGAATATGGCCGACTGCGTGATGCCGAGAACGAGAACGAAGGCTGTTAGCGCGATGATGGCCACCGCCGGCACATTGAGGAACGCGCCCGTGGCGACGAGCTCATGGCCGTTCTGCACGGTGAACGGCGCCTGGCTCCAGACGATGGGGATGATGACACCGAGATCCTTCATCAGGCCTGTGAAATAGCCCGACCAGCCGACCGAGACGGTGGAGGCCGCGAACAGATATTCGACGATCAAATCCCAGGCGATGATCCAGGCGAAAAACTCGCCAAGCGTGGCAAAAGTATAGGTGTAGGCCGAACCCGAGACCGGGATCATGGACGCGAGCTCGGCATAGCAGAGCGCGGCGAAAGCCGAGACGAGGCCCGCAACGACGAAGGAAAGGACAATGGCGGGCCCCGCATGCTCGTAAGCGGCGTGGCCCGTGAGCACGAAGATACCCGCGCCGATGATGGCCCCGATGCCGAGCGACGTGAGGTTGAGCGGCCCCAAGCCTCGCTTCAGCGTAAACTCGTTTTCTTCCGAGGCCTGCTTGAGCAGCACGGCAATCGGCTTCTTTGCGAATAGCTTCATGGTGTGAGAATCCCCCAGGCCCGCAAGCTCACGAAGGTGCATTGCGCTTCGCAAAGGCGTCAAGGACGGAGCCAAGCAAAAAAACGGGGCCGCGGGCGAGGAAGCGCCGCGACCCCGCGAGAAAAGGCGCTGTCGTTGGGGGGCAAAGCAGCGCCTGTGCGGAGCGCCAAATCGGTCCGTCAGCGGGGCTGCATCAGGGGCAGGCCGGGCTGACGATTTGGCACGTATCGTTGAACGGCAATGGAGTCCCTTTCCGGCGCGCCGCCAAGGATAGGGTCAATTCGCCGCAGGGGCCGTGGTTTCCCCGGCCGTTCCGGCCTTGAGACGGTCCAGGAGCTGCGCGCGAAACTCGTCCGGCATGTTGGCGAGGCGCTCCTCCATATGCGTGCGCAATAGCGCCTTGTCTGCCTCAGGCAACGCGTCCCATTTGGCGCGCGCTTCTTTTTTCTTGGCTTCGCGCTCCTCCGGTGACATGGCCTGCCAACGCGCCCGTCTTTCGCTGCGTTCTTTGGCGCAGGCTTCGGGCGTGTCGGTGCACCAGCGCGCATGCTTGATGGGTGCGTCGCTCGTGGACGGCGTCGGGGGAGCCGCGAAAATGGGGGTGGCTGCGAGCAACGCAAAGCTCAGAGCGGCAATCGTGGGCTTAACCGATGTCATAGGCTAACTCCGTCGCAACAGGGGCAGCATTCACCGGTTGAACGGAGGGCTGGCGGGCTTCCGTCGCCAGGCGGGAAGGTGCCTTTCGTTTGGAGCGCCCGTTCGTTATGTAACGGGGGCCGCACCGCGCCGGAGGCTCAGGGCCGGCTGACCATGAGGGACAATGCGATGACCGCGATCCTCGACATCCATGCGCGGGAGATCCTGGACAGCCGCGGCAATCCGACTGTCGAGGTGGACGTGGCGCTCGAAGACGGCGCCCAGGGCCGTGCCGCGGTTCCGTCCGGCGCCTCGACCGGCAAGCACGAGGCGGTCGAGCTTCGCGACGGCGGCGCGCGCTATGGCGGCAAAGGCGTACGCAAGGCAGTCGCGGCCGTGAATGGCGAGATCTTGGATGCGCTCTCGGGGATGGACGCCGAAGACCAGGCGCTGATCGATCGCACGCTGATCGAGCTCGACGGCACGCCCAACAAAGCACGCCTCGGCGCCAACGCGATTTTAGGCGTCTCGCTCGCGGTGGCGAAGGCCGCCGCCGCGTCGGCAGGCCTGCCCCTCTTCCGCTATGTGGGCGGTGCGGGCGCGCGCACCATGCCGGTGCCCATGATGAACATCCTGAATGGCGGCGCTCATGCGGACAACGCCATCGACCTCCAGGAATTCATGATCATGCCCCTCGCCGCGACCAGCTTGAGCGAGGCGGTGCGCTGGGGCGCGGAAGTTTTCCACGCTTTGAAGAAGACGCTCATGGACATGGGCCAAAGCACGAATGTCGGCGACGAGGGCGGCTTCGCGCCGGCGCTCGCTTCGTCGGATCAGGCGCTCAGCGTCATCATGAAGGCGATCGAAAAGGCGGGCTTTCGTCCCGGCGACGATGTCGCGCTCGCGCTCGATGCGGCTTCGAGCGAATTCTTCGAGAGCGGCCGCTATGTGCTGAAGGGCGAGGGCAAGAGCTTCGATGCCGCGGGCCTCATCGCCTACTACCAGGATCTCGTGAAGCGCTATCCCATCGTCTCGATCGAGGACGGCATGGCCGAGGACGATTGGGCGGGTTGGGCGGCGCTCACAAAGACCTTGGGGGCGTCGCACGCAGCTCGTGGGCGACGACGTCTTCGTCACCAGCAAGGCGCGGCTCGAGGAAGGCATCGCCAAGGGCGTCGCCAACGCCATTCTCGTCAAGGTCAATCAGGTGGGAACGCTGACCGAGACCTTGGATGCGGTGGAGACCGCGCATAAGGCCGGTTACCGCGCCGTCATCTCCCACCGCTCTGGCGAGACCGAGGACGCCACCATCGCCGATCTCGCCGTCGCCACGAATTGCGGGCTGATCAAGACCGGCTCGCTTGTCCCGCTCGGATCGCTTGGCCAAATACAATCAACTCATGCGGATCGAGGAAATGCTGGGCGGAGAGGCCGTCTTTCCAGGGCGCAAAGTCCTCAAGGCACCTCGCTAGAGCGCCGTTCCAGGACCGTTCCGGGAGCTTGGTGTTGACAACGACAACATCACCCGCTCAAGAGCGGAAGCGTCCGCCTGTTCTGCGCAGCGCTCGACACCTATCCGCCGTTTCGCGTGGACGTCGTCGAGCTATTCGACAAAGCCCTTGCCGCGCGCGGCTATCGGACCGATTGGGCGATGTGGCGCGACGAGCCGGGACCGGGCGGCATCGAGCGCTGGGCGGATCGCACATATGTCTTGGGATCGCGCTCGGCGCGAACGGGGCTGCTCGGTGCGCTCTGGCTCGCCCTGGCGTGGATACCCTTCAGCGTGCGCTGCGCCCGCCAGCTTTACGCCGGGCACTACGACATCGTTCAGGCGCGCGACACTGCCGGTCTTCGCCTTACCCATGCTCGCCCTCGCGCGGCTCAGAGGCGCGCGCTTCGCATATTGGATGTCCTACCCCATCGCGGAATCGCGACTCTTTCACGCCACCGATCCGCGCGGAATCGATGAGCCGGGTGGAGCGCGTCTTCCTCACGCCCTTCGGGCGGTTCTCGACTTGGATTCTCTATCGGCTCGTGCTGCCGCGCGCAGACCTCATCTTCATGCAAAGCAAACGCATGGCGGCCGACGTGATCGCGAAGGGCATCGACCACAAGCGCATCACGCTGGTGCCCATGGCCGTCGACCTCGGCGACGTCGAGCGTGCGGCCGCGAACGGCCCGGATCCGTTTTTGGGGCGGAAGGTTATCGTGCATTTGGGCACGCTCACGCGCCTATACCGGCCGGAGTTCATGATCGATGTGTTGGCTGAGGTGCGAAAGCGCGTTCCCGACGCGCTCCTGGTTCTCATCGGCGATGCGCCCGAACCGGACATGGACTTCCTCAGGACCTATGCGGCTCAGGCGGGGCTCGAACGCCAGGTGATCTTCACCGGGCGGCTGGCGCGTGAGCATGCGCTCAAGCTCGCGCGTCACGCCACGGTCTGCTTGTCTCCGTTTCCGCCGCATCCTCTCAACGATTCACCCGACCCCACCAAGCTCGTCGAGTACTTGGCGCTCGGCCGGCCGGTGGTCGTCAACGATCATCCCGACCAGACGAGCGTCGTCGAGGAGAGCGGGGCGGGGCTTTCGGTGCCCTACGACGTAGAGCGCTTCGCCGAAGCCGTGGCCGGGCTCCTCTTGGACCCCGCGCGTGCAGAGGCCATGGGGGCGCGAGGGCCCGCTTATGTGCGCGACACGCGCACGACGGCAGGCGCTCGCCGCGCGCATCGATGAGGCTTATCGGGCGCTGTTGCGACGAGCGAACGCGGCGCCGCTCACGACGTGATTAAGAATTAGGATGTCCTGCTAGAGCGCCACTTCGGCGGAGCTTCTCCAAGGACGGTGCGCGAACAGCATCTTGGGAACGCCGTGTGCTCGGTCCGCTCGCGAAGTCGAAGAAAGCGAAAAGGTAGCCGTTAATCCCGCGTTGCCATCAAGCAGCCAAGATGCAATGCCTTGAATGGCGCCGTATTCGGCCGTACATGCCTTCACGAGGTTGCTGGCTAAGGCGTCAATTGAAATGAACCTGGGACGGCTGTTCGGCGGCAAGAAGGAGCGTTCCGCACCGGGGGTTCGCCTCAAAATCGGACCCGCGCCGCCTGCGGGCATGCGAGTCTACGCCGTGGGCGATATCCACGGGCGCCTCGATCTGCTGGACGAACTTCATGACTTGATATTCGACGACGGCAAGCATGGGCAACCGCTTGTAAAGGCTGTCGTTTATCTCGGGGACTATGTCGACCGCGGCCTTCAGTCGAGGGAGGTTGTCGATCGTCTGCTCGAAGCGCCTTTGGCCGGCTTTCGCGCCTACTATCTCAAGGGCAATCACGAGCAAGCCTTGCTCGACTTTTGCGAAGACGCGTCCGTGGGTCCCGCGTGGAGAGGCTTCGGGGGGGCCGAGACCATGCACAGTTACGGGGTGCCGATGGCGGGCTCGCTAACGACGCGCAGAGAATTTGAGACGGCGCGGGCCGCTTTCGTCGAACTGCTGCCGGCCAACCATCTCGCCTTCTTCCGTGCGCTCAAGCTTTTCGTGACGCTCGGCGACTACCACTTCGTCCATGCGGGTGTCAGGCCCGGCGTGTCCCTGGAGCGCCAGGTTCCGGAAGATCTCTTGTGGATTCGCGACGTCTTTCTCGATGCCGATGCCGATTTCGGCAAGATCGTCGTCCACGGGCATACGCCGGAGCCTGAGCCCGTCATCCGCGGCAACCGCATCGGCATCGACACCGGCGCCTATATGACCGGCGTCTTGACCTGCCTCGTGCTCGAGAAGGGCGAACGCCGCTTTCTGCAAACCGGCCGCTAGGCAACAGCCATTCGATCGTTAGCGCTAGTCCGGGACGCATCCGCGGCAATTCACAAGATCACTCCCAGTTCGGCACACTGTGCAGATTTGGCGATGCGGCCCTTGTTCTTGCTCACATTTGACCCAAGATCGGGGCCGCAGCCGCCGCTCGCTTCGACTTCGGTGGCACCTTTCTTGCCACTGTCCGTGCTACAGCCTATGGCCTATCGAACCATGACATCGCGTCCTCGTTTTCATGCGAGCAGTCCGCAATCTGTTCGGACAATAGGCCGGCAGGGGCGAGTGAACGAAGATCGGCCGCTTGTGGCCGTAAGCATAAACCGGTAGTCGGCATCTGCGCTTTGGACAGAGCTTGGTGAATACATGCATGGCGGGCCGCCCTTGACGCGCGTTCTTGTGATCGGTGCCGACTCTGCTGATCCCGAGCTTATCGAACGCTGGGGCGCCGAAGGCAAACTTCCCAATCTCATGGCGCTGAAAGCGCGCGGCGCATCGGGCCGCATCGAAAATCCGCCTGGTCTCGTATCGGGCAGTGTCTGGCCCGTGTTCCACACGGGCCGCAACCCCGGTAGCCAGCCGCAATTCGACGCCACGCGTTACTTCGATTCCACGCGGTATGAGTTCGACAACTATAAGCCGGAGGAGATTGCCGAACCGCTCTGGCGAATCTTCTCTCGTGCCGGCAAGCGCTGCTTCGTGATGGATGCTCCTTACACTTTTGCGGAGCAAATAAACGGCGTCTGCATCGTCGATTGGGGTGCACATCTGCCGGCGAAGGGGGGCGACGTCATGGAATTCGCTGCTTATCCGAGAGGAGGCTGGCGAGGAAGTGCTTCGCTTAGTTGGTTCCGATCCCGCAGGTGGGCTCACCTGTGACAATCGCTTGCCTGACACGATCGATGACTACCGGCATTTTCTGAATGTCCATCTCGACCGCATCCGCAAGAAGGCGGTCGTAGCCAAGCACTTTCTTGCCAAGGGCGGGTGGGATTATTTCGAGGTCGTGTTTTGCGATCTCCATTGCGTGGGACATCATCTCTGGCACGTCAACGACAGGGGTCATCCCCGCTATCGTCGGGCGCTCGAGGCGGCGTTAGGCGAGCCATTGCTTGATTGCTATCGCGCGTTCGATGCCGCCGTCGGCGACATTCTGCAAGCGATTGACGACGAAACCACCGTCGTTGTTTACGCGAGCCACGGCATCGGGCCGCAATATACTGGCACCGGACTCCTCGATCGAATTCTCTACAATCTTGAGCACGGCGTAAGAACCGCGGCGGGAGGGCGCACGTTCAAGGGCGAGCTGCGTGCCATCTGGCGCTCGCTTCCACCCGCACTGAGGGCAACGCTCAAGCCCATCAGAAGCCGATTCATGAGCGGACTCAAGCAGGACACGTTCTTGAGCGGACGCGAGAGTCGAAAGTTCTTCGAAGTCTACGCCAACAACAGCGCGGGCGGCGTGCGCGTCAATCTCAAGGGCCGCGAGGCACAGGGAACAGTCGAGCCTGCCGACTATGACGAAGTTCTCGAACAGCTAGCGGCTGGACTTCGCGAACTCATCAATGTCGAGAGTGGCGAGCCGTTGGTGGAAGAAATCGTACGGACCCACGACTGCTACGCCGGCCCCTATCTCGACCGGCTACCTGATTTGGCCGTGGTCTGGAACAGGAACCATCCTATCCGGCTGGTGTCCTCTCCCAAGATCGGCGTCATCCGCCAGGATTACGAGGACTCATCGCGGAGCGGAGACCACAAGCCCGAGGGCATTTTCATCGCCGCGGGCCGTGGTGTGCAGCGCGTGTCGCTCAACCGTAAAGTGGCGCCTGTCGACTTTCTGCCGACCTTTTGCGAGCTCTTCGGCATTTCGATTGGGCACACCGAAGGAAGGCCAATTCGGCCGCTTGCCGGCGCGCGGGCAAATCACGTCACCGCTTAGCCGGCCCCGCGCGAATTCGGCGCGCCCGCTAGATCGGATCACCGCGCATCAAGTAGCGGCCGGCTCGCGCGACAAGCCTTTGCGCCACATAGGGAACGATGAACGGATCCGAGGCCAGCCGTATCATGGCCTGGCCGAGCTCACCCTGCATGAGGGGAACGATGGTGCGCGCGTAACGCCATTCGCGTTCAAGTGACCGCTTCTGACCGGCGAGCGCTTGTGCGAGCGAATTGGCTCCCTGGGCCAGGGCGACCTTTGCGGCGCGCGCATGTGCTTCCTTCATCGCAGCCAATCTCTTCAACCGATCCCGGTTAATCGTCGAGTCTGGCCGCAGACGGTAGAAGTAGAGCGGTGCGTTGAGGATTGCGAGGCGCGCTCCATATGCGGCGCATTCCATGTTGAACAGGAAATCCTCCGCGTACCAGATGTCGGTGTGATAGCGGATGGCCTTCTCATTGAGGAAGCTGCGGCGAATTAAGGGCTTCAAGAGCCCGTATCCCATGGCGCCGGGTGGGTTATGCGCCACCAGATAGGGACCATCGATGCGCCGCGCATCTTGGGGCTCACCGGCCATCAAGCGGCGTACAGGTTGGCTTGCGCCGTCACGGATGAGATAGAGATCGTCGACAATCCAGTCCGAGCCAAGAGCATCAGCGGCAACGACAAGGCGAGAAAGCCGCTCTGGCGCCATCCAATCATCGGCGTCGACCACGGCGATCCACGTGCCTTGAGCCATATCAAGACCTCGATTGCGCGCGGCCGACACGCCTTCATTCTTGGCAAGGGCGGCGAACCGAATCCGCGCGTCCTGGACCGCCAAGCGCTCGACAATTGCACGGGTGTCGTCGGAAGACCCGTCGTCAATCACAATGACTTCGATATCGCTTATGGTTTGACTGAGGGCGGACTGAAGTGCGGTGCCGACGTATTTCGCCACGTTGTAGGCCGCGACGATGACCGATACCAAGGGCGCTGTCATGAGGCTGCCGCGGCTCTGTGATTACGCCAGCGGGCGATCGTCTTCAAAATGCGCGCTCGAATCGCGAGATGACGTTTCACGCCGAGAAGACATTGTGACAAGAGGAGCAGAAAAGTCCTGAAACCAATGACCCGTTTGCGAAGCGCCGTTGCGAGAATGAAGAGCGCAGAGGTGGGCCGTTCGGTCCATAAGAAGGGCGCGAGAAAGCGTGCCTGAAATGCCAGACGCGCTTGCGGCGATAGGATGGGCGAGACGAGATCGAAAACGCGCTGCCTGTGCTCCCAATTGTCTTGCGCGCTCAGGCTGTTCGGCCGCGGTTGGACGACACATCGCGTGAGCGGTTCCTCGAGCACGATGTAATCGGCCCCCTTCGCACCCAGCTCGAGGAAGAAGGCGATGTCCTCATAATGGCGAAGGTCTTGATGAAACGGCACTTCGCCGGCGAGGCTGCGCGCGAGCAGCATCGCGCTTGGATTCGTGTAACCGCGATCGACGAACAAATAGTCGCCAAAGCTCCGCCCGGGCGACGGCGGAACGCCTCGTCTGATGCGCACGGCGCCATCACCCAAGAGGAGCTTGGTGCCTGTTCCGCACAAAGCCAGTGAGGGCCTTGGGTGATGCCGAAGGGCTTCGAGCTGTCGCTCGATCTTTTCTGGCTCCCAAGCATCGTCAGAGTCGAGAAAGGCGATAAAGGTCCCGCGCGCCGCGCGCACGCCGGTATTTCGCGCGGCCGAAACTCCTTGATTGATTGGTTTCTTGATGAGACGCAAGCGGCCGCTCTGCATGAAGGGTTCAAGCGCCGCTTCGATATCGTCCTGCGATGCGTCATCCACGACGACGATCTCGAAATCCTGGAAGGTCTGGGCGAAAACGCTCTGCAGAGTCGTGCTGATCGTTGCTGCACGATTGAAGACCGGGATGACGACGCTAACCGTGGGTTCGCTCATTGGTCCATCAAGGGCCTTGGTTGAAAGACGCAGTGGAGTCTCAATAGGTCAGCGCGGTGTCGATCAGGCCAAGACACGCCGGCACAAGCCGCCCAGCCGCAATGCATCTCGCTCAAGCAAGCAGATAAGGTCCTTAACGATTCTTTTCCAAGGCGTTCTTGAGGTTCGGTCGTTCGAGCGTTGGGCGGGTGGGCGCGCGATCGAATGCATGCGCCATCGCAGCCCAGGCCGGCTTGCGCTTCATGCCCCGATCAAGCGGCAAGGGGCGGGCTGTCCAGGCAAAGTGTTTGTAATAGGGTTCGTTGAGCCAACTATATTTGTCGCTCAGACCCCACGTAGCGACCAAAGCCACGGCGGGATGGGCCAGGGCCGTGTCGAGATAGGCGCGATAGATCCGAGCCACGCCTTCGTCGCGCCGCCGGATGCTGTGCGGCAGGCGATGGTCGCCTACGTCGAGCTCGGTGATGAAGACGTGAAGGCCGAGACCCGAAGCCTCGTCGAGCAAACGCGTCAAGACGGACGGATCGAACGGCTGTGCCGAATTCGAGATGAGCTTGTATGCCAAGCGCGTGCACCGGAACGTCGTTCTTCTTAAGCCGTTCGAGGAGCCTGAGCACCGCGGTGCGCTTTCGGCTCGACTGCTGCTCCGCATATTCCAAGTCAAAATCGTTGTAGACGAGGAGCGCGAAGGGGTCTGCCTCGGCCGCCGCGCGAAATGCCCGCTCGATGTAGCTGGGGCCCAAGGCTTTAAGCCAGATCGTCTCACGCAGCCCGTCGTCGCGCCCGTCCTTGATGCTGATCGCCTCGTTCACGACGTCCCAAGAATGCATGAGCCCACGATAGCGGCCGGCGACGGTCGCAATATGCTCGTCGAGGAGCTTGCCGGGGTTTCCGGACTGCAAGGCCTCCGGAAGCCAAGCGGGATTATGGATATGCCAGACCAGGCAATGTCCGCGAAAAGCGAGGTTGCGCTCACGGGCGAAGCTTTGGAGCCAGTCTGCGGGCTCGAAGTGAAAGAGCTTGGGGTCGGCCGCAACGGACCCCATTTGAGCTCATTCTGCACGACGAGCATGCCGCATTCGCGGGCGAAGGCGAGGGCGTGGGCCGGGTCGAGCCTCAAGTGCTGGGATAGGCTCGCGGCGCCATAGAGCACACCCTTGCGCGCCGCGCGCGGGGACAAGGGAAGCTCCTGCTCCAGCTCCGCGGCCGCAAGCGCGTCGAGGTCACAAGGGAAAAGCGAGAGGCCCAAGGCGCCCATTGTGCGCGCGCAAAGATTCAGTGCTCGTCGTCGTGTGATGGGCGTCATGGCGTCCGGGATTCTCGACGACCTTGAGCACAGAGCCTTAATGACCAGTATACCGGCAGGCCCCTACCATGCGCCGCCATCGGCGTCCGAAGGTCAGACATGAGCGAGGCAGTGGCCGCGAAGTCCCGAGCGCTGGGGTCCAGTGCCAACGAGCCGCGCTGGTTCGAGAACGCGCTGATGGTGCTCGTCGGCATTTACGGCATGAATGCCGTCTTTCAGCTCTTGGTCACTGGGCCGCAGCGCGTTACCGGAGTTGCCGATGTCGAGGTCAATGGCCTGCTGCTCCGGGCATTGTGGGCCTTGTGCTATCTCGGCACATTCGCGCTTTGCCTCAGGAACTTGACTGCCATCTATGCCAGCGCACGCGCGTCACCAATTCTGGTCGCGCTCTTGGCGTGGTGCCTGTTGTCCACGAGCTGGTCCGCGGAACCCGTGTTTGCGCTGCAGAACGCCATTACACTTGTTCTCACGGCACTGATGGGCCTCTATTTCGGCACCCGCTATTCCACCGAGGGCATTCTCGCCATCACGGCTTTTTCCCTCGCGATCGCGCTTGTGCTCAGCATCTTCGTCATCGCTTTTTTCCCGACCTTGGGCACCATGAAGGGCTCCCATCAGGGAGCGTGGTCGGGGGTTTTCGTTCACAAGAACAGCTTGGGCGTCGCGGCGGTGTTCGGGGTCATCGTGTTCGGCTACATGATGGGTCGCGCGACGGGGAACGCCCGTCGTGCCTGGCTTGCGCTTCTCGTCTTGTCGGTTGTCCTCGCGGTGGGCGCGCGCTCGACAACCGCGCTCTTCGCGCTGGCAGCCGTTGCCTTGGCTTCTCCTTTGCGCGGCGTAATCCGGCTCCGGGGCCTCGACTTGATGCTCGCCCTGACGATCTTGGCGGCGATCGGGCTGATCGCCGGGCTCGTCTTCACGGTTTCGGTGCACGCAATTCTTTCCGCCCTCGGAAAGGATCTCACGCTCACCGGCCGGGTCGAGCTCTGGAAGTTTGCATTTCATTCAATCATGGCGCGGCCGATCGGCGGCTATGGTTTCGATTCTTTCTTCCTCGATCCGAGCCCCGAGGGAGGGCTCAAGCTGCGCCTCATCATCGATTGGGCTGCGCCGCACGTTCATGATGCATGGCTTCAGGTCGCACTGGATGTTGGTCTGGTAGGGCTCGGTCTTTTCATCGTTTTCTTCGGCGCAATCATTGCGCGCGCGCTCAAGCTCGTGCGCTTAACCAATGCCCCGGCCTACCGCGCGATCACGCTCATTCTGCTCAGCACGCTCGTCTACAGTGTGGTCGAAGCCATCTTCTTGAAGCGCAACAGCTTTCACTTCTTCCTTCAGGTTGCTTTGTTTGTCTCGCTCGGGCGGGAATGGCTCGCCGTTAAGGCGGGAATCACCGTTGAGAAGCAAGCTGCGTCGGGGACGCAGGCACGTCGCGCGCTTGCAGGGAGCCGCGTCGAAGGACGGCGCGCAAATTGCTAGAATTGACCGGTAAGAGCGCCGCCGGGGCCAAGGCGCTTATCCGTGGGATGAGGAGAGGAGCGTGAAGAACATGTGTCTTCGCAATCTGAACGCCGTCCGGGCCATTGCTCTGGTGCTGGCGGCCTTAGCGCTCGGAAGCTGTGCCTCGAAAGCCCAGGCTGGGCCGCGCACCACCGTCATGTCCGAACCGTCGGTCATCGAGAGCACGGCCCCGAATGCCGGCGGCGCCGACAGCCAATTCCGCGCAGGCGCTCGCCCAAAGCTATCGCTTGGGCCCGGGCGACAAGCTGCGGGTGATCGTGTTCCAGGAGCCGGACCTTTCCGGGGAGTTCGAGGTCGACAGCGCGGGCATGGTCTCACTGCCGCTCATCGAGCCCATCAACGCCCAGGGCATGACCATCGGCGAGTTCCAGAACGCGGTGGTGGCGAAGCTCAGCACAGGATATCTCGTCGATCCACGGGTGAGCACCGAGGTTCTCAACTATCGCCCGTTTTACATCACCGGCGAAGTCAATCGCCCCGGCGAATATCCCTACGTTTCGGGCATGAACATTCTCAAGGCGATCGCCATGGCGGGCGGCGCCACTTATCGCGCCAACACGAAGCGCATCTATCTCACGCGCGGAAATGAGGGCGAGGAAATGGTCGTCGAGCCGACGCCCGACGTCATTATCATGCCAGGAGATTTCATTCGCATACCGGAGCGTTTTTTCTAGAGCCGGATGCGTCAAGCTTTAACTAAGATTTAAGGATAGCGTTGCGATGCTCAATGCGACGCACTAGCGTGCAAGCTAGTGCCAGCAATGGCGCAAGATTTTTGGCGTGAGCATGGGAACGACATGGTGGCTGACATGAAGTATCGCGTTAAGCAAGCAGCTTGCGTCGTCGCGATCCTGGGGTTTGCCGCTCTGTTGGCAGGTCCGGCGCACGCGCTGACATCGCAACAGACTGCTGCGATCAACAGCGGCGTCCTCGACGCCGTGGAGAGCTGCACGTTCCAGGCCTCGGTGGTGCCCGACCAGATCCAGGCGCTCGCCGCAGCGAACCTGAGCAATCCGAGCGAAGCTTCCGACGTCGCAGCCGCAATCATCACCGCAGCCCAAGCGGTAACGGAGTTGCCCGCATGCCTGTTCTCGATCGGTGAGGGCCTCACAAAGTGGGCGCTCACTTTTGGCGACACGAGCGCCACCGCTATCGGTATCGGCACCACTATCGGCCAGCTTGGGAAATCCCCGGTCGTCGATGCTTGCGTCAATGTCGCGGGTGTCAACACGAAGGTCGGGCTCGCCTGTGAACCACCCACGGGCGGAATATTGAGGGGAGGGGCACGGTCAGTTCCCTCATTCGGCTCTTCGGGCGAGAATCCGAATCAGGATGATTCGAGTCCCCATTGAGGTGAGGCTCGGGCGGCGCAGTCGCCGCGCGTAGCCGACGTCACGCGTATTTGTGCAGTTCCAAGCGGCAGTCGGCCGCGTGTGCGTCGCAGGCATGAGGGGTGCACCGTGAGACTTCGCCTTTACTTCGATTTTTGCCTTGACGGTTGTCGCGATTGGCGTCTCTTCGACGCTTGCCCAGGAGCCGCAGGATCGCTTGCGGCAGGGGGTGCTCGACCGTAACCGGCCTCAATACACGGCACGCGGCGTGCGCGCCGGCGGCTTTCTGCTCTATCCCGCGCTCAATCTAGGGGGGGCGTACGACAGCAACATCTTTGCGACCGACACCGACAAGGTGGGCTCCTGGACCTTCGAAGAACGCCCGGAGATTGCCGCGGAATTGAATTTTCCGCGCCATGCGCTGTATGGCCGCGCCGAATTGCGCCATCTCGACTATGCAGGCCACTCGAGCGAAAACCGCACGGACTATTACCTCAACGGCGGCGGCCGGCTCGATATCGTGCGCACGACGAACATTCACACCGACGTGGAGTACCAGAAAGATACCGAAGATCGCGGCTCGCCCGATGCGGTGGGCGTGGCAGCAGAGCCCGTGGACTTCACCCGCCTGCAGGTCGTGGGCGAGCTCAGGCACCATCCCGGGCAAGCTGTCGCTCGAGGGGGGCGCGATCCACCAAGAATATCGCTTCGACAATGTGCCCTTGATCGGCGGCGGTTTCCAGAACAACAAGGACCGCGATCGCGACGTCCTGGGCGGTTTCGGCCGCGTCGGCTACCAGCTTTCACCGGGCTATGAGGTGTTCATGCTCGGGCTTTACTCGAATATCGATTACCGCCTCCCATTCGACGATAACGGCTTCAATCGCGACTCGAACGGCTTCCAGGTCGAGGGCGGCACGCGCCTCGAGCTCACCAATGTCATCGCGGGCGATGTCTCGGTGGGTTATTTCAACCGGGATTATGACGATCCGCTGCTCCCGACGATCAGTGGGGTCTCCACGGAAGTTAACGTCGAGTGGTACGCCTCGCGGCTGACGACGGTGCGCGTCGGGGGCTCGCGGCGTGTCCAGGAGACGACGATTGACGATGCGGCGGGTTATATCGAGACGGGCTTGGACGCGGCGGTCGACCACGAGCTCCGGCGCAACCTGATTGTTACGGGCTTCGTCCGTTACGAAAAAAGGAAATACGAGGGCATTGGCATTGCGCGCGACGACGATCAGTACACGGTGAGTGCGCGCGCTTTGTACCTCATTAACCGAAACGTCTCGGTGGCGGCCGAGTATCGCTATGAAAACCGGGATTCGACGGACAACAACGAGGACTTCGCACGCAACGTCGTAGAACTTACCTTGAGAGCCCAAATCTGAACACTGCGACAGCGCAGGCCCTCCGTGCCCGAGTTTCTTGGCCTCGTTCTTGCTCCATGCAGGGTGAGAAGGCCGCGTGAGGCCAGGAGCCTGTGATCCATTAACATTTTCCCCCGGGCGCAGCAGAAAAGCGCTCAGACCTCGAACGGAGCACGATTGAGTGTTTCGCAAGGGATTGCGCGCCATGATCGAAGGCAGCGCGCGCCGATGACGTACTGAGGCCCAACCATGGACTTGAGCCGTCGTCCCGCTCAGGAGCGTTCCCGCCTATCGCGTCTCGCCGCGGAGGCGCCAAGTGAATTCGCCAACGATCTGAAGCAGCTTCTGCGCGTCTTTGACGAGCGGCGCAAAGTCATCGCGGTAACCATGGCGGCGGTGACCTTGCTTGTCGTGCTGGTCGCCTTCCAGCTCCCCCCGCGCTACACGGGCACGACCCAAGTCCTTATCGACCCACGCCAGAACAAGATCCTCGACCTCGAGACGGTATTCGCCGGCATCACGCCCGGGGCGGCCGAGGTCGAGAGCCAAGTCCAAGTCATTCACTCCCAGGCGCTGCTCGAGCGGCTCGTCGACAAGCTCAACCTCGCCCAGGATCCGGAGTTCAACCCCAAGCTCCGCGAAGCGCCCGGGCTTCTTGGCGTGATCAAGACCATGGTGAGCTGGGTGCCCGAGACGGTGCGCAGGGTGTTCTCGCCCAAGGAGGCGAACGCCTATGTCACGCGCGAAGACGATGCCGCACGCTTGAGAAGCGACATCGCTCAAGCTCTCGGCCAGCAGGTCGACATCAGCCGCAACGCCGCCACGCTTGTCATCGACGTTAAGGTGAGCTCCAGAAGCCCGACCAAGGCCGCCAAGCTCGCCAACGAGCTTGCGGATCTCTATGTGGTGGACCAGCTCGAGACGAAGTTCGACGAAACGCGAAGGGCGACCGACTGGCTTAACGAGAAGCTCTCCCTCCTCCGCGAAGACCTGCGCAAATCGGAGGAGGCGGTCGAGGCTTTCAAGGCAGCACACAATCTGCTGGGTAGCGCCCAAGGCCTGACGCTCGACAGTCAACAGCTCGCCGAAGTCCACAAGAATCTCATTTTGGCACGCACGGGCCGCGAAGAAGCCGAAGTGCGCCTGCAACAAATCCGCGAGATTTACGATTCGGGCGGCGGCATCGGCCGCGTCGCGAATGTCATCACCTCGGATCTCCTGACGAAATTGCGCGAGCAGGACGCCGCGCTCATGCAGGAGCAGGCCAATCTCGCGACGCGTTACCAAGCGCGCCATCCCAAGATGATCGAGGTCCAATCTGAGCGGAGCAATCTTCAGGCGAAGATCCGCGAAGAGGTCAATCGCGTCATCCAGGAGCTCGAAAACAACGTGCGCATCGCCAAGGCTCGCGAGCAGGCGCTCGAGCAGAGCCTTAACCAGCAGACGGTCCGTTCGGAGGGCGAGAACAAGCTCACCATTCAACTGCGCGCGCTCGAGCTCGAAGCCGAAAGCAATCGCCGTATCTATGAAGCCTTCCTCGGCCGCTTCAAATCTCTGTCCGATCAGGAAGGCATCCAGGAGTCCGACGCGCGGGTGATTTCGCGCGCCACGGTGCCCCGCCATCCGAGCTTCCCAAACAAGAGGGTCGTCGTGGGCGGCGGCCTTGTGTTTTCGTTCCTGCTTGGGCTCGGCGTGGCGCTGTTTCTCGACCGGCTCGATGCCGGCATCCGCACGGCGAACCAGCTCGAGAACCTGACGGGCTTGCGGAATCTGACGGTCGTGCCGCTGCTTCGCGAGGCGACACCCGCGCCCCACGAATATGTGCTGCGTAAGCCTCTGTCCGCATTCAGCGAGTCGATCCGCGCGCTCCACAATTCGCTCTTCTTGTCGTCGCCCAAAGAGCCACTGCGCGCGGTGGTGGTCACATCGTCGCTGCCCGACGAAGGCAAAAGCACGCTTTCTCTCTCGCTTGCGCGGCTTGCGGCGCGCGCGGGCAAGCGCACCATTCTCGTCGACGGCGATCTTCGTCGGCCGAGCATTTTCGCGCTCGTTCCCGGAACCGCGAACGAGCGGACGATCATCGATGTGATCGAGGGTCGCGCGACGCTCGATCAGGCAGTCATTCGCGATCAGGACTCGGGCCTCGACGTGCTGTTCGCCCGCGACGGCGGCGATAAGTCGCCCGATCTCGTCAACTCGGCGGGGATGGCCGAACTCGTCAAGTCGCTGCAGGCGCTCTACGATCTCGTCATCATCAATTCGCCGCCGGTGCTGCCGGTCGGCGACACGCTCATCTTGAGCCGCATGGTCGATACGGTGATCTATGTCGTCGGCTGGCAGACCACACCGCGCGATGCCGTCACCAACGGCCTCAATCTGCTTTACGACGCGGGGGCAAACGTTCTGGGCACCGCGCTCTCCCAAGTCGATTTCGAACGCTATACGCGCTACAGTTACGGCGACGTCGCAAGCCACTACCGGCGCTATCAAGGCTATTACGTCCAATAGGCGGGCCCGCGGCCTCATCGAGGCCTTCGCATGAGCATCACCACCATGCAGAGACCGCCGCTCGATTGGCGCGGACGGCTGCGCGTGGCGCTTGCCACGCGCTGGGCCGCGATCTTGGTTTCGCTCATCATTGCAGCGCCGCTCTTTGCAATCGCGGCCCCTCGGCTCATGGCCGAGATCTATCTCGTTCCGGCCCGGATCACCCTCGAAGAGCTCCGCCAGGGCGCTCCCGTAAGCGATGCCGTGCTCGAGGAAGCGGCGCGATCGCTCGGGGGGGCTTGCGCTTCGCGCCCGGCAACGGACGGCTGTACACGGACCGCGCCTGGGTGCTGCTGCTGCAGGCCGAGCGCGCGGGCTTTACGAGCGCAAAGGGGCGCGCTCTTCTTGAGCAGGCGACGCCAGGAGCTCGAGAGTGGCCTCTCGCGCGATCCCGCCAATGGCTTTGGCTGGGTACGGCTCGCGATGGCGCAACTTGCCGTGGTGGGAAAATGACCCCTGAGAGCCCCGCGGCACTCGAGATGTCGTATGCGACGACTCCTTTTGAGCCCAATCTGATGCGCCTGCGGGTGGAGATCGCCTTCACCTATTACGATGAGCTCGACCCAACGCTGCGCGCGCGCGCAGCGCAGGACATTGCCTTTCTTTGGTCGCGGAGTTGGGATGACGAGAAAGCAATCATGAGCTTTGCTTGCCGCAGCAATCGCGCCTTCCTCATTGCCGCGGCGCTGCGAAAGGACAAGGAAAAGCTCGCCGAATTCGACCACCTCTACCAGGCCTTTATGACGCCGGAGGGCTGCGCGTCAAAGCCGCGCTAGAGTTGATTGCGACGCGCTGCCCGAATGTCGCTCCAGGGGAGGTCTTCCGGCTGCGTGGCGCGAACCCGGCTTGCTTTCCGCGGGCGAAATGACTGAGCGCAGGCCACGCCTGCAAGAGCGGCATAAGTCACGGCGACCGCGGGGATTTCGAGGCTGAAATCGACCGTCGCGTGCACCGCGACTGTGGCCAACGCCGCTAGGCCAAGAACCGGAAAGAGGCGCCCGCGCCGCCTGCCGCCGGAGTGCCACGATATTGGCTTCGGCGATCGCCGCGAGTGCTGCGACGAGCAAGACTGTCGCCGGCACGCCGAGCTCGAGGGCATTCTCGAGGTAACTGTTGTGCGCCTCGCTGATGGTGCGAAACGTGTCGAAAGTCTCGGTTCGATAAATCGTGAAAATCTCGGGAAACGTGCCGAGCCCGGTGCCAAGGAGCGGCGCACCGTCAATAGCTCGAAGCGCGAGATCGTAAATGGCGCGACGCGCAGATTCATCCGCATCGAGCACGTCGAGCCGCTCGACGACGCCTCTGCCGCTCACACCAACGAGCAGGAGCCCTGCCCCGCAGAGGAGGACGACCAACAGCGCGGCTTGCCGCCAACGCAAGAGCTTCGCGTAGGCGGCCCCGACCATGAAGACGACGATGCCCGCGAACGCCGATAGCGTTCCTGCTCTCGATCCGGTCTGCAACAGCGCCATGGCGATGATCGCTGTGGCGATAAGAGGGGTCATTCCGCGGGAAGCGAGGATCGCAGTAAGAAGCTTTGCCTTGCGCCTCACCGACGCGCTCATGGCCAAGACGTCGCGTATTTCGTCGAAGAAGAGCGCACGCTGCGCAAAGCAGGCTGAGCGCCGCATAGGTCGCGTAGGAATTCCGGTTGACGAATGTGCTCGTGACCGATCCCGGATAGGCCCACTTCTTGAGCCACAAGATACGCTCGATGCCCAACATGTGCATCGAAAGACCGTAAAGCGCGTAAGCAAGTCCTGCATATGCGAGAACGCGCACGGTGCGGTCGGCAAAGCTACGCTCCCGTCCCAATTGGACGAAAAGCCAAAAGACGCCCGCATAGGTGATAAGGCGCATGATGCCGATGAGGCTTTCCTCCGGGTTCGATGGATATCGCGCCGGCAAGGGTAGGTCCCAATGCTTCTCCCGCGCTTCCCCACAAGGGATGCCAAAGACTATGCGGGACGAAATAGAGAACGTCTGGAAAAGGCCCAGACCAGCATGGCGAGTAAGGCAGAAAAATTCCCATGAGACAGGACATGCGGACAGCGCGGGCGAGCGGCGCAGAACGGCGATGCTCGACGGCATAGGCCGTGACAAGCATCCCGACCAGGACCGCAAGGAGCGTCCACCACAGGGGCCGGTCGCTGCCGAGCGGCAGCGGTGACAGATGACACAGCAAGAGCCGCGCCGCCGATAAGGCCCTCAGCGCGCCGCACCTGCCGAAGCGACGCTTACGCGCTCTGCAGTCGATGCTCTCCGACATGCACGCTTCCTTTCAATCGCATGGGTGAAACGACTGCACGGCTGCAGCCATTTGGCCACGATTCGGTTTGACCGATGTAGAGCCGTGAGAGGCACGCTTGCGCCCCGACTTGGGTCGCCGTGGCAACCCCCATCAGTAGGCGTTCTGGTGCCAGAAGCCGCTTGAACAGTGGTGAGCACGATAATCTTGAGATCGAAGGTGAGCGACCAGTTTTCCATGTAATAGAGGTCGTACTCGATGCGCTTGGCCATCTTGTCGACCGTCTCGGTCTCGCCGCGATAGCCATTGACCTGCGCCCAGCCCGTGATCCCCGGCCTGACGCGGTGGCGGCTGGCATAGCGGACGACGACCGTCTCGTAATAGTCGTCATGGGAGACCGGGTGCGGGCGGGGACCGACGATCGACATCTGCCCCTGAAGGACGTTCAAGACTTGCGGTAGCTCGTCGAGGCTTGTGCGCCGAGAAAGCGACCGACTCGCGTCACGCGCAGATCGTTTTTCACCGCCTGACGGACCTCGCTTCCCGTCCTCGAGCACGCTCATGGTTCGAAACTTCCAAACCCTGAACATGTTCTGATTGAAGCCGCGGCGGCGCTGCTTGAAGAAGACGGGGCCGGGAGAATCAAGCTTGATTGCAAGCGCTATGGCGGCCATGAGCGGCGCGGCGAGTAAGAGCGCGGCAATCGCTGACGACATAGTCCTGGATGGTCTTGACGATGAGCGACCATTCCTTGATCGGCCTCGTGTTTGCCTGGAGGAGGGCGATATTGCCGATCCGGCTGTAGGGCCGATTGAAGAAGCGCAAGCCGACGAAATCCGGGCAAATCCGGATGTCGGCGGGAAGCGCCGACAGTTGATCGACCAGAGCAGCGACGCGTGCTTCCGCTGACCAGGGAAGGCGAGAATGATCTCGTCCAGACGGTAGCTGCGGGCGAAAGGCGAACAAGTCGTTGACGGTGCCAAGGACAGGGAAGCCCTCGACTTTGTCGACGACGCGCGTGCGCCGGTCGTCGAATATGCCGATGACGCGCAAGCCGGAGCGCGGGCCAATCGCGGCGAGATGGGCGCAAAGGCGCTCGCAGAGCGGTCCCGCGCCCACGATGGCGACGTTGCGGCGCATGTAGCCGAGCTCCATCCAACGCGCGAGAATCCGGCGACCATGGAACGTTCGCCGAGCAAGACGAGCGGCGCCAGGAAGAATGTGACGAGCACCCAGCCGCGCGAGAACTGCGCTGAAACCTTGAGCGTGAAGGCAACGGCCACGAGCGCCAGCGCGCTCAAAACCCAAGACGAGATGATGCGGCCGATCTGGCTGTTGAAGTCGAGCAGCTGATTGATGTCGTAGCTCTTCGTGCGTGCGAGCAAAACGAGGACGGTGAGGAGCCCGCGACGAATCCTAGAGCTGCGTTCTGAAGCAGATCGAACGGCGCCGACTAGCATGAGCACGTAGTAGGCGATGTGGCTCAGAAGGGAGCAAGCGACGATGCAAAGCACGTCGAGCGCCATCACCGCATCCGCGGCCATGCGCGCCGAGATTGTCGAAGAGCTGAGCCCGAAAAGGCCGGAGTCGACATGCTCTGCCAGAGCCTGTCGCTCGAGCGCCGTTAAGGAGCCAACATTGTCGTTACGCAAGGCCATTGGTCCGCAAGCCCGCGATCGAGTTAAGCTACTTCGCCGGCGACGGGGTCACTTTCACCGCGCTGTCCGTCACACAGTCTTCACGCGTTTACGTTGCAGAAACGATGCCAGTCCCCTCTGAGATCCGTTGGTCGGCAATCCTTCGTTAGTCCTTAGAAACCGCCCATTCCCCGAAAACGGGACAACGGTTGGACCCCGATCGTTGATAATTTTGTGCCTTTTTGGGGCGCCCGACAACGGAAATTTAGCAGATTGGTAAGCGGAGTTAAGAAATTCGAGGCGACGCTATCACTTTCTTTAGTATGCAAGGTGAGTCGGACGAATTCATTCCCATTGAATTCGCGACAGGATGCCACAGGGCCGAGACCGGTCCTCGCGTCCGGCGCTGCCGAGGGTGGCATGGCCGCCTGTTCTGAAGGAAATCATGGTTAACAGATTTTACAGTCTCGGCAGGGATAAGGTTCTTCGATGCAGAGCGTATTCTCAAATGTGCGTGAGTTGACGGCGCCCAGCTCGTCTCCGGGGCGTTCTATGACGCTGCTCGTCACCGGAGGCGCGGGCTATATCGGCAGTCACACGGTGCTGCGCCTCCTCGAGCTCGGCGAGGAGGTTGTAGTGCTGGACGACCTTTCCACCGGGCAGCGCACCCTCGTGCCCGCGGGGGTTAGGCTCGTCATCGGAGACGTCGGCGACAGGAAGGTCTTGACCGACCTCTTAGGCAGCCGCCGCGTCGAGGGCGTTATCCATTTCGCGGGATCCATCGTGGTGCCGGAGTTGGTCCGGGTGCCGCTCCGCTACTATCTCAACAACACGGTGAAATCGCGGACCTTGATCGAAGCCTGCGTGGAATTTGGCGTTCGTCACTTCATTTTCTCGTCCACTGCGGCGGTTTATGGCGAACCGGAACGGGCTCCCGTCACCGAGGAGGCGGCGCTTCAGCCGATCAACCCCTACGGCCGCTCGAAACTCGTAACCGAATGGATGCTCGAAGACGCAGGCCGCGCCCACGGCCTGGGCTATGTCGCCTTGCGCTATTTCAACGTGGCGGGCGCAGACCCAAGGGGCCGGTCGGGCCAGATGTCGTCCAAAGCAACCCACCTCATCAAGGTCGCCTGTGAGGTCGCCACAGGCAAGCGAGCGCAGCTCGAGATTTTCGGCACGGACTATCCCACCCGCGATGGCACCTGCATCCGGGACTACATCCATGTCTCCGACCTCGTCGAGGCGCACGTAGCGGCGCTCACCCATCTTCGCCACGGGGGGGCGAGCGGTGCCTTCAATTGCGGCGACGGACGCGGCTGCACGGTGCTCGAGGTGGTCGCGGCTCTCGGCCGCGTGCTTGGACGCGAGATCCCGGTCGTCCAGGCCTCCCGCCGGCCCGGCGATTCCGCGGTGCTGGTCGCCGATGCGAGCCTCATCCGCGAGGTCTTACGCTGGCGGCCGCAGCATGACGACCTCGATTTCATCGTGCGCACCGCCCTCGATTGGGAGCGCAAGCTCTAGACCCCCGCACGCATAGGCAGGGCATGACTATTCTCGTCACGGGCGCGGCAGGGTTCATCGGCGCGCATGTCTCGCGGGCACTGCTTGCGCGCGGGGAAAGCGTGTTCGGTCTCGACAACCTCAACGACTATTATCCGGTGTCGCTCAAGCGCGCGCGCCTCGCTTGGTTGTCGGAGCATAAGGCTTTCCGATTTGCGACCTGCGACATCGCGGATGCCGATGCGCTCGAAGCGGCGCTCACCGGAACCAAGCTCGAACGGGTCGTTCATCTGGCAGCGCAGGCGGGCGTACGCTATTCGCTCGAGAATCCCATGGCCTATGTGCGTTCCAATCTCGTAGGCCATGCCGTGATGCTCGAGCTCTGCCGGCACAGCTCCTCCGTCGAGCATCTCGTCTATGCCTCATCAAGCTCGGTCTATGGCGCGGGCGCGACGCTGCCGTTTTGCGAACACGATGCCCTGACGCCGCCTGCCTCGCTCTACGCCGCGACCAAGCAGGCCGACGAGCTTATGAGCCAGGTCTACAGCCGTCTGTACGGGCTCAAGCAGACAGGCTTGCGTTTCTTCACGGTGTACGGGCCATGGGGGCGGCCGGACATGGCCTATTGGGCGTTCACCGAGGCGATCTTGGCCGGCAAGCCCATCCGCATCTTCAATTACGGCGATATGAGGCGCGACTTCACCTACATCGACGATGTCGTGGTGGCCGTGCTTGCTGCTCTCGATCGTCCGCCGCCGGCCGGCGGCGCTGAGCCGCCCCACCGCCTTTACAACATCGGCAACAATCGCCCCGAGGCGCTTCTGCACTTCATCGAGACGCTCGAATCCATCCTTGGACGCAAAACGGAGCATCGCCTGGAGCCCATGCAGCCCGGCGACGTCAAGGAGACCTTTGCCGATATCACGGATGCGCGGCGCGATCTGGGCTTTTCACCCAAGACGCCGATCGAAGAGGGGCTCAAACGCTTCGTCGCGTGGTATCGCGCTTATCACAAGATCTGAAGCCCGATTGGCAGGGCAATCCATCCCCAACCTATGCCGGGCACGCGGGGCTTGGACGACTGCCTAATTCAGCTTGCCGCGCAGAAGGTCGTCGAAATAGGGGATGGTCTTCTTGAGACCCTCGATAAGCGACACCTGGGGCTCCCAGCCCAATGCGCGCTTGGCCTCGCTGATATTGGGCTGGCGCTGACGGGGGTCATCCTGGGGCAGGGGCACGAAAGTTAGCTTCGAGCGCGAGCCCGTAAGCGCAATCACCTGTTCGGCGAGCGCGCGGATGGTGAACTCTCCGGGATTACCGAGATTGACCGGGCCCGTATAGGGATCGTCTTTGTCCATGAGGCGCAACAACCCGTCCACAAGATCATCGACATAGCAGAATGAGCGCGTCTGCATGCCGTCGCCATAAATGGTGATGGGCTCGCCCTTCAGCGCTTGGACGATGAAGTTCGAGACCACGCGTCCGTCATTGGGGTGCATGCGCGGCCCGTAGGTGTTGAAGATTCGCGCCACGCGGATCGACAGCTTGTGCTGGCGGTAATAGTCGAAGAAGAGCGTCTCCGCGCAACGCTTGCCTTCGTCATAACAGGCGCGCGGTCCCACGGGATTGACATTGCCCCAATAGGCTTCCGTTTGCGGGTGTACCGATGGATCGCCATAAACCTCGCTGGTCGAAGCTTGAAGGATGCGCGCGCGCACGCGTTTGGCGAGCCCCAGCATGTTGATCGAGCCGTGCACCGATGTCTTCGTCGTTTGAACGGGATCGAACTGATAATGGATCGGTGAAGCCGGACAGGCGAGATTGAAAATGCGATCGACTTCCACATAGAGCGGAAACGTCACATCGTGGCGCATCAGCTCGAACCGCGGATGCTCGCTGAGCGCGGTAAGATTGCGCCGGGTGCCGGTGTAAAAGTTGTCGACGCAAAGAACATCCGCGCCGCGCTCGATCAAGCGCTCGCAAAGAAAGGAGCCGATAAAACCCGCACCGCCGGTCACGAGCACTCGGTTCGTATCGCGCACGCAATCTTCCTATTCTACTGGCGGCACGTGGGGACGCCCAACGCAGTGGTATTCGATGCCCGCACGCGCCAATTCGTGCGGGTTGTAGATGTTCCGGAGATCGATCATCACCGAACGCCGCATCAAGGCCTTGAGCCGCGACAAGTCAAGCGCCCGAAATTCGTTCCATTCGGTGAGGATCGCGACCGCATCGGCGCCCTCGAGCGCGTCGTAGGCGTTCTCGCACCAATGGACGCGCGAAAAATGCTTCTTTGCTTCCGCCATGCCTTCGGGATCGAAGGCACGGATGCTGGCGCCTTGCGCGAGCAATTCGGGGACGATGTCCATGCTCGGGGCATCGCGCATGTCATCCGTGTTGGGCTTGAAGGTGAGGCCTAAGATCGCGACGGTCTTGCCCGCCACGCCACCGCAGACATCGGCGATACGCCGGGCCATTTGCTTCTTGCGCGCGTCGTTGACGGCGACCGCTGCCTCGACGATGCGCAGCGGTGCGCCGCATTCGCGCGCGGTATGCACGAGCGCGCGCGCGTCCTTGGGAAAGCACGAGCCGCCGAAGCCCGGACCGGCGTGGAGGAATTTCCGTCCGATGCGGCCGTCGAGGCCGATACCCCGTGACACGTCGTGGACGTCCGCGCCCACGCGCTCGCACAGATCGGCGATCTCGTTGATGAAGGTTATCTTGGTCGCGAGAAACGCGTTGGCGGCATATTTGATGATCTCGGCCGTCTCGCGGGCGGTGAAGAGGATCGGCGTCTCGAGCAGGTAGAGCGGGCGATAGAGCTCGCGCAAGACTTGGCGCGCACGCTCGGACTCCGCACCCACAACCACGCGGTCGGGACGCTTGAAATCCTCGATCGCCGAGCCTTCGCGCAAGAATTCAGGATTGGATGCGACATCAAAGTCGGCGTCGGGTCTGCGCTTGCGGATGATTGCTTCGACCTCACGCCCGGTGCCGATGGGTACCGTCGACTTCGTGACCACGAGCGTATAGCCGTCGAGCGCCGCCGCAACCTCTTCCGCGGCAGCGTAGACGTAGCTCAAGTCGGCATAGCCGTCGCCGCGCCGGCTCGGCGTGCCAACCGCGATGAATACCGCATCGGCTGCAGGCACACTCTCACCGAGCTTGGTGGAAAAGCTCAACCGGCCGGCCGCCACATTATCCCGCACGAGGTCCGCCAAGCCGGGCTCGAAGATTGGGATCTTGCCCTGGCGCAACGCGGCGATCTTGTCATCGTCCTTATCGACGCAGATGACCTCGTGACCGAAATCCGAGAAGCACGCCCCCGAGACGAGCCCCACATAGCCGGTACCGATCATGGTTACGCGCATTGCCCGTACCCCACTTCACGCGTTCCTTAACGCAAGACCTGGGCCAAGACCTCGCGAAACCGCCCGCCGAGATCGGGCCGCTCGAGGGCCAAGGCCACCGTCGCGTGAAGAAAGCCCACCTTATCCCCGCAATCGTAACGAACGCCCTTGAAGCGCACGCCATGGAAGGGATGCGTGCCGATCATCTTGGCCATGGCATCGGTGAGCTGGATTTCGCCGCCTGCGCCCCGATCCTGGCGTGCGAGATGTCCGAACACTTCGGGCAGCAACACGTAGCGCCCGATGATCGACAGGGTAGACGGGGCAACCTTGGGATCAGGCTTCTCGACGAGGCCCTTGACCGCCACGAGCGGGCCATCCTCGCTGGCGATGTCGAGTATACCGTAACGGTTGGTCTGCTCGCGCGGGACTTCCTCCACGGCCACGACATTGCCGCCGGTTTTCCGGTGAGCGTCCAGGAGTTGGGCAAGGCAGGGCGGATTACCGTGTACAAGGTCGTCGGGCAGGATGACGGCAAAGGGCTCATCGCCCACGATGTGACGTGCGCACCAGACGGCGTGACCGAGACCCTTTGGCTCCTGCTGGCGAACGAAGCTCACATTTCCAGGTTCGGGCAGGATGGCGCGCAGCCCTTGGAGGTCCTCCTTCTTGTCTTTCGCTGTCAGCGTTCTCTCGAGCTCAAAGGCGCTGTCGAAATAGTCCTCGATCGCGCCCTTGCCGCGGCCGGTGACGAAAATGAACTGCTCGACGCCTGCCGCACGCGCTTCATCCACGGCATATTGAATGAGCGGGCGATCGACGATCGGAAGCAGCTCCTTCGGCACCGCCTTGGTGATGGGAAGGAATCGGGTCCCGAGACCTGCAACCGGGAGGACGGCCTTACGTACGGGTCTTGTCCTTGTCATCGTCCTACACGCGAAGTTCGCGGCGACCCGGCATTAACCAATGGCGTGGCGCAGTCTCGTGCCGAATCATTTAAAACTCGTAGCCTCATGCGTCGGCCTTTAACCATCGCCCTTCTTGTCGCGATCGCTTCTTTTGCAGCCGCCGGCAGGGCGTCCTCGGCCGATGCGCCGGACCTCGCCTCGGCACACGCGGCCTTGGCCCGCGGTGCGATCCCGGAAGCAATCACGCTTTATACCGAGCTTCTACAAGAAGGCACCCTCACCGGCCAGCCGCTGGCGATTGCTTATCGCGAGAGGGGCATTGCCCAGCAAAAGGCTGGCTTCGCACGGCACGCGGTTGCCGACTATACCAACGCCTTGTGGCTCGATGTGTTGCCATCTCAGCTCAAGGCGGAAACCTATGTCTGCCGCGGTGTGGCGTATTTGGAGCTTGGGCAGCTGAGCCGCGCCGACCAGGACTTTGCCCACGCCATCGCCAATGACGCCCGCCTTGCCGAGGCCTATTTCGGGCGCGGCACCATCAAGCGGCTCAATGGAACGCCCGAGGCGGCCCTTGCCGACTATGGACGCGCGCTGAGCCTGAACGACGCGCGCCCAGAGCTCGTGCATTATGGGCGTGGGCTCGCTTACGAGGCCCTGGGCAATCGCGATGCGGCGCTTGCCGACTACCGGAAGGCTGCGGTCATCGCACCGGAGCTCGAGGCAGTGCGCGCGAAGCTTGCCGCCTTAGGTGAGCCGCTGCCGCTCGCGACTGGCGTTACGCTCCCCGCACGCCGAAGCGTCGCCGACAATCGTCAGCCTTGCCGATGCCGGAGATGTGATCTTCGCTGGAGCCCAAAGCGAGGAGCCGACCGGCGCGATCTCGTCAGGCGCCGACGAGGCCGCGCCCGCAGCGGCGGAAACTAGCGTGGCCGAAGCCAATCAAACCGAACCGGCGCCACCGGCCTCTTCCAGCGCGCCCTCGGACCCCGAGCTCTTGACGTCTCCGGTCCTGCGGCCCGGAAGCGACGGCCCCCTCACGCGCAAGGATGCCGTCAAGCCATCGGCGGCAGCGCCCGCCGCAGAGCCTCGCGCGCCGGAGCCCGACAAGACGGAAGAGAAACTGCAGAGCCAAAAGCCTGCCGCGACGCTCGAGGCGCCTGGGACTTCCCCGAATGCCAACAAGAGCACTCCCTCGAAGATGGCGTCGCTTACCGAGCCGGTGCCTCTGGCCCAGGGGCGATATTTCCTTCAGGTCGCGGCTTACAATCAGAAAGACAGCGCTGACAAAGGGTTGTCAGCCTTCTCTGCGAAGTTTCCTGAGCTCTTGAATACGGCGCCTCTGTTTATCGAAACTGCCTCGGTTCCGGGCAAGGGCACGGTTTATCGCCTTCGTGCGGGGCCCTTTGATAGCGCGAACGCGGCGGAAACGGCCTGCCGCAGCTTGAGCGCGCAAGGTCAGGACTGTCTGGTCGTGCCTCCCCGCCGCACGGCGCAGAATTAGTCACCTGGCAAGTCGGGGACGCGCTTGACGCGCGCGAGCGTGGGTGTAATTTCCCCGCCGCAAGCGGCCGGTGCGGTAAGCATCGGCCGTTTTTCTTCTCATTTATTCACGGGGAGTCTTCGTGACCGAGGTGGATGGCACAGCCGAGGCGCGGCGTGCTGGCGCGCAGTCCCATCCCGGCCTTCCCGGTCTCATGATCGGCGCTCTCGGCATCGTTTACGGCGATATCGGGACGAGTCCCCTCTACACGTTGAAACTCTGCCTCCAAAACCTTGGCGTAAGAGCCGGCGAAATGGAGGTCTTGGGCATTCTGTCGCTCATGTTCTGGTCGCTCATGATCGTCGTCACCTTCAAATACGTGACGCTGATCCTGCGGTCGGACAACAGGGGCGAGGGCGGCATCCTCGCGCTCCTCGCGCTCGTGATGCGTCAGCAACCGCGGCAGTTTCGATACGCAAAGCAGGTGTTGACGGTAGGTCTTCTGGGCGTCGCGTTCTTCTTCGCCGACGCTGCCATCACGCCTGCGATCTCCGTCTTGAGTGCGGTCGAAGGCTTGGAAGTCGCCACACCGCTGTTTGCGCCGGTTGTGCTGCCGATTTCGGTCGTAATTCTCGTGGGGTTATTCGCTTTCCAGCGCGCCGGCACCGCGCGCGTTGGCGCGCTGTTCGGTCCGATCATGCTCGTCTGGTTCGGCGTACTCGGGGCGCTCGGCGTGCTTTCCATCATGAAGACGCCCCATATCCTCCTAGCCCTGAGCCCCTACTATGCGATCGATTTTCTCGCCACGCACAGGCTCACGGGCTTCTTTCTGTTGGGAAGCGTTGTTCTCACGATCACGGGTGCGGAGGCGCTCTATGCCGATATGGGACATTTCGGCCGCACGCCGATCAGGCTTGCATGGCTCGGTCTCGTTCTGCCTTCGCTTGTGCTGAACTATTTCGGCCAAGGCGCCCTTGTGCTGCGCGTACACGACACGGCGCATAATCCCTTCTATCTGCTCGCGCCGGCTGCCGGCATCCTGCCCCTGGTGCTGCTATCGACGCTCGCCACCATCATTGCCTCGCAGGCGGTGATCTCCGGGGCCTATTCTCTCGGTCAGCAGGCAATTCAGCTTGGCTTTCTCCCCCGGTTTCAGGTGCTGCACACCTCCGAACAGGCGCGCGGGCAGATCTACGTGCCCCGCGTGAACTGGGTCATGTTCGCCATGGTCCTGATGCTAGTCGGGATATTCCACACCTCGAGCGCGCTTGCGGGCGCCTATGGCTTGTCGGTCACGGGCGCCATGTTGGCGACGACGCTGCTCGCCTTCGTCCTGCGCGTGAATGCGCGCAGCCGGCCGATGCTGCACCCTATCTACATCTTCGCGCCCCTCGTGATCGTCGATGCCGCGTTCTTCGTGGCCAGCTTGAGCAAGGTGGGAGGAGGGGGGATCATCCCGCTCACGCTCGGGCTCGTTCTGTTCGCGTGCATGACGACTTGGCGAGCGGGTCGGGCCGAGCTTGCAGGAAAGTTGCGCCAGGATCTCGTGCCGCTCGAGGATTTCATCGCGAGCATGAGCCGTTCCAGCGCTCCGCGCGTGGCGGGGACGGCGGTGTTCCTCACCGCCGACGAGGACCTCGTCCCGCACTCCCTGTTGCACAATCTCAAACACAACAAGGTGCTGCACGAGCGGGTCGCCTTGCTCACGCTCCGCACCGAGAATGAGCCGCATATTCCTTTGGCTGAGCGCGTCATGGTCGCGGATCTGGGGGCAGGCTTCTATCAGATCAGAGCTCGGCTCGGCTTCATGGACGCCCCTGATGTGGTGGCTCTCCTGCGTCTCGCCGAAGCTAAGGGCTTCAAGACAGCGCCGATGGAGACGTCCTTCTTCTTCGGCCGGCAGACCATCGTTCCGGCGCTGCACTCACGCATGTCCCGTTGGCGGGAGCGCTTGTTCATCGCGCTGACGCATTCGGCGCAAAGCGCGTCGGACTATTTCCGCTTGCCGAGCGACCGCGTGGTCGAGCTCGGCACCCAGGTGGAACTCTGAAAACCGGTATGCGGCTAATGTTGCGTTAGGAACCGGCGGGCCAAGCTTGGCACGGCGCGATGGCCTCGACTAGATTGGCCGTCCGTCAAGAGCCGCGATGTTCTGGAGCGCCGCGCGGAACCAGGAACGTAGATCGGGATTTACACATCATGAAGAAGCTTTACGAGAGCGCAAAGGCGGCACTCGAGGGCCTCTTGTTCGACGGCATGACTCTCATGTGCGGAGGCTTTGGTCTGTGCGGCGTTCCCGAGAATCTCGTCCTGGCGCTCCGGGATTCGGGCGTCAAGAACCTCACCATCGTCTCGAACAATGCGGGCGTGGACGGCTTTGCGCCTCGGCCTTCTCCTGAAGACGCGGCAGATCAAGAAAATGATTTCTTCCTATGTCGGGGAGAACAAGGAATTCGAGCGCCAGTACCTTTCGGGCGAGCTCGAGCTCGAATTCAACCCGCAGGGCACCCTCTCCGAACGCATCCGCGCGGGCGGCGCGGGGATCGCGGGCTTCTACACGCGCACGGGCGTGGGCACGCTGGTGGCGGAGGGAAAGGAGCACAAGATCTTCGGCGATGAGACCTACATCCTGGAGACCGGCCTCGTCGCGGACGTGTCGCTCGTCAAGGCCCGGCGTGGCGACACGGAAGGCAATCTCGTCTACCGCAAGACCGCGCGCAATTTCAATCCGATGATGGCGACCGCGGGCCGCGTCACCGTGGCCGAGGTCGAAGAGCTTGTTCCCGTGGGCACGATCGATCCGGACCATGTGCATACGCCCGGGATCTTCGTGAAACGGATCATCCTGGGGCCGAAATACGAAAAGCGGATCGAGCACCGCACCGTGCGCAAGAGGGAGACGGTCTGATGGCTTGGAGCCGCGAGGAGATGGCCGCGCGCGCCGCGCGCGAGATCAAGGACGGCTTTTACGTCAATCTCGGCATCGGCATGCCCACGCTGGTCGCCAATCACATTCCCGAAGGAATCGACGTGGTTCTGCAATCCGAGAACGGCATGCTCGGCATGGGCCCTTTTCCTTACGAAGGCGAGGAGGACCCCGACCTCATCAATGCCGGCAAGCAGACGGTCACCGAGCTTCCCTATTCGAGCTATTTTTCGTCGGCCGACAGCTTTGCCATGATCCGCGGCGGCCATATCGATTTGTCGATCCTGGGCGCCATGGAGGTTTCCGAGGACGGCGATCTCGCCAATTGGATGATCCCGGGCAAGATGGTGAAGGGGATGGGCGGCGCCATGGATCTCGTGGCGGGCGTCAAGCGCGTCGTTGTCATGATGGAGCACGTGGCCAAGGGCGACGCACCGAAGTTCAAGCCCCATTGCGAGCTGCCGCTCACGGGAAAGGGGGTCGTCGATATGCTCATCACCGACCTCTGCGTCTTTCAGCGCTTGGGGCATCGTGCGCCCTTCGGTTTGATCGAGCTTGCGCCCGGCATCACTTTCGATGAAATCCGAGCCAAGACCACGGCACACTTCGAAACCTGACCGCGCGAGCGAGGCGCCACGCGCGTGATCGAGGTTAGAGATCTCGTTTTCGAGTACCCGACAAAGCGCGCGCTGCACGGCGTAAGCGTGACGGTGGGAGACGGGGCGATCGCCGCGCTGGTGGGACCGAACGGCGCGGGCAAGACAACTCTTCTTCGCTGTATTGCCGCGCTCGAGCGACCCTATTCGGGCTCCGTCAACCTCGATGGCATCAACGTCCAGGAGAGGCCACGCAGGGCGCACGCCAAGTTGGGGTTCCTACCTGATTTCTATGGCCTCTATGGCGAGCTCAGCGTCCGCCGGGCGTTGACCTTCGCCGCGCGTTCCCATGGCTTGAGCGTGAACGCAGCAATCGAGGCCGTCGCGCGTGCGGCGCGCCGCGTGGGGCTCGAAGATCGCCTGGCAGAACCGGCGGCGACGCTTTCGCGAGGCTTGCGCCAGCGGCTCGCCATTGCTCAGGCAATTGTTCACGAGCCCACCGTTCTGCTTCTGGACGAGCCCGCGTCGGGCCTCGACCCGGAGGCGCGGCGCGCCCTCTCGAGACTCTTGGTCGAGCTGCAGCAACAGGGCATGACCCTCATCGTCTCCTCGCACATCCTTTCTGAGCTCGATGATTACTCGACCGAGATGATCATCATGGATGACGGCCGCATCCTGGGCGGCGGCGCTAAGCCCATCGCAGGCAAAGACGCGCCAACCCACGCGGTGGAGCTGTCCGAGCCAAGAGCGGGGCTTGGCGCCTTTCTCGCGGGTTGGGACGGCGTAAGCGAGGTCCATGAAAGTGCGCGCGGAGCGGAATTCACTTTTGCCGGCGACGCCCAAGCGTGTCATGCGCTTCTGCGCGGCTTGATCGAGGCTCGATTTCCAGTCTCGGCTTTCGGCCCGAGCAGGCGCAGGCTCCAGGAGCTCTACTTCGCCGAGGTCGAGGCCGAGCGAAAAGACAAATGAACCCAGAGCTCACGCGAAATCTCTGGATCGAGCTCACGCCGCGACGGCTCCTTTGGTTGCCGGTGGCGCTCGGGCTCATCTTTGTGGCGGTCGCAGTGGCCGCCGCCGATCCGCTACAAGCCATGGGACACGTCGCGCGCTGGCTCTTTTATTTTCTCGTCGTGTTCTGGGGCACGCGCATGGCCGCGGAAGCCGTGGTCGGGGAGATCCGCGAGCGCACCTGGGACGGCCAGCGCCTTTCGGTGCTGCGTCCTTCGGAGCTCTTGTGGGGCAAGCTTCTGGGCGCAACAAGCTTTCAATGGCTCGGCGGGCTCATTTGCCTCGTCCTTATTGTGCTCGCGCGCCTTGAGGCCAGAGGCTTTTCGGAGGCCTTGGCCACTTTGGGCTATTTTCTCGCGGTAGGCTTGTTCGCCCAGTCGGCAAGCCTGTTCGCGAGTTTGGTCGCCATCCGCCGCCGGGCGAGCCACACACGCCTTGATGTGGTGCTGTATCAGGCGGTGGGGCTCGTCACGGCCTGGGGTGCCGCGACGCTGTGGGATAGAAGCTACGTCGCGCAACTCGTCGCGCTTACCGGCCATTTGGGCGGCGGCGATACGCTCGTGTGGCACGATCTCAAGATTTCAAGCCAAGGCTTTTATCTGGCATCGCTTTTTGCATTCCTAGGCTGGTCGCTCGTCGGCAATCTCACGCTCCTGCGCGGCGAGCTCCAGGTGCGTACGGGGCCGCTGCCCTGGACTGCGTTCGTCTTGTTCATGATCGTTTACTGGACGGGCTTCGCCCCGGAGCTCGAGCTTACCGGTGCTGGCGTGCCGTCCTCGCAGCTCATCGTCGCGCTCTTTGTCAGCGCAGTGCTCTCCTATGCGGCGGTCCTTTTCGAGCCGAAGGATCCCGTGCTCTACCGCTGGCTGCTCGCGGCGGCGAGCCGCGGCCGCTTGGACCGGGTGCTCGGGGGCTTACAGGGCTGGATGGTCGCATTCGCGATTTTAAGCGCACTCACCGTCCATTTCGCGCTCACCTACGAGGCACCAAGCCCAGACTTGTTCGGCACGGCATCGTTGCTGAAGACCGCAGTGCTCGCCGCCTACTTCTTCGTCGCGCGTGATATGGGCCTCTTTCTGTTCTGCAACCTGACGCAGCGGTCGCGTTACGGCGACTTTGCCGCCGCGGTCACGCTGGCGAGCCTCTATCTCGTGCTGCCCACGATCCTGACCGGCCTCGGTTTGCGGGAATTCCTGCCGCTTTTCGTTCCCAATCCCGAAGCGGGTGTGAAGCTCGCGATCCTCGCCCCGGCAGCCGAAGCGGGGTTCGTCTGGATCGGCGTCGTCGGACGCTTGCGCGGCCTCACAAGACATGCGAGCCAAGCCCATGCTGGTACGGCGAGGTGACATGAGGGCGCCTCTATCTCATCGCTTTTGCGTCGCGCCCATGATGGATTGGACGGATCGGCATTGCCGCGTCTTCCATCGCATTCTCTCGCGCAAGGCGGTGCTCTACACGGAGATGGTCACGGCCGACGCCGTGCTTCATGGCGATCCGGCGCGTCTGCTCGACTTCGATGAGAGCGAGCACCCGGTAGCCTTTCAAATCGGCGGCTCCGAGCCCGCAAAGCTTGCGGCGGCGGCGCGGAAGGTCGCCGCGTTCGGTTATGATGAGATCAATCTCAACGCCGGTTGTCCGTCCGACCGCGTGCAGGCCGGGCGTTTCGGCGCCTGCCTGATGGCCGAGCCCCTACTCGTGGCAAGCTGTCTGCGCGCGATGCGCGAGGCGGTCTCCATGCCCATCACCGTGAAATGCCGCATCGGCATCGACGACGCTGATCCTCAAGCGATGCTCACGCGCTTCGCGCAGGCCGTGCGCATGGCGGGCGTGGGCACACTCATCGTGCATGCGCGCAAGGCCTGGCTCAAGGGCTTGAGCCCAAGCGAGAACCGCAACGTGCCGCCACTCGACTATGCGCGGGTCTATCGTCTGAAGGACGACTTTCCCGATCTCGAACTCGTCATCAACGGCGGCATCACCTCCCTCGACGATGCCGAACGCCATCTTGCCCAAGTGGACGGTGTGATGCTTGGGCGGGCGGCGTACAAGAACCCGGCTCTGCTCGCCGCGGTCGACGGGCGCTTCTTCGGTGCGCAGCCCCCGGCGCCCCAGCCGCGCGAGGCTGTTCGTGCGTATAGGGCCTACATGGCCCGGAAGCTCGCGGAAGGCGTGCCGCTTTCAGCGCTCACCCGGCCGCTGCTTGGCCTCTATCAGAGTGTACGGGGCGCGCGCACCTACCGGCGTCTGCTTTCGGTGGATACCCATCGGCCCGGCGCGGGTCTTGGTCTCGTCGAAGAGGCTCTTGAGGCGGTCGAGTACGTGCAGCCAGCGGCCGCCGCGGCCTAGACGGCGGCGCGTGTCGCTCCATTCCTCTTTCGATGCGCTCGGGTTCCTCGCGCTCGCACTTGCTCTCTCGGGACTTGTGGCTGGTTTCGTCGCCGGGCTCCTCGGCGTTGGCGGCGGCATCGTAGTCGTGCCGGTGCTGTTTCATGTCTTCACGGCGCTCGGCATTGACGAGAGCGTTCGGATGCACCTTGCGGTCGGCACCTCGCTTGCGACGATCGTTCCGACCTCGCTCCGCTCCACCCTTGCCCATCGAGCGCGGAACGCCGTGGACGGCGCGCTCTTGCGCGGCTGGGCGCCTTATCTCGTCGCCGGCGTCATCGCCGGTAGCCTCCTCGCAAGCGGGATGGGCGGGCGCGGGCTCACGCTCATCTTTGCCGTCGTGGCGCTTCTCGTTGCCGGCCACTTCGCCTTCGGCCGTGAAGGCTGGCGCTTCGCTGCCAAGCCGCCCGAGGGCCTGGCACGCGCGGGGCTTGCCGGCGGCATCGGCTTTGTTTCGACCCTCATGGGCATCGGAGGCGGTACGTTGGGCGTGCCGTTGCTCACGCTGTTCGGCGTGCCGATCCACCGGGCCGTGGGCACGGCCGCCGGCATAGGCCTCATTATCAGCGTGCCGGGCACCTTGGGCTTCGTCGCTGGCGGGCTGGGACGCTCCGCTCAAGCCACCCCTGTCGCTTGGCTATGTAAGCCTGGTTGGCTTTGCGCTCATGACGCCGCTCATGGTGCTTGCGGCGCCCTGGGGCGCGGCGCTCGCCCATCGCTTGAGCCGCAAAGCGCTCGGGCTCGCCTTTGCGCTGTTCCTCGTCTTGACGAGCTTGCGAATGTTCGCCTCTCTCATCTGATGGCCCGTCCGCAAGACCAAGGCTCGGCTCACGCAGCTTGGCCGCAAGACCAAGCGACCCGCGGCGCCCGACCGTGCGGTGCTCGAACGCGTCTCCAATCCTCATCGTGACGCGCTTTATCTCGCGCGCTTCACGGCACCTGAGTTCACCACGCTGTGCCCGATCACCGGGCAGCCGGATTTCGCCCATCTCGTGATCGACTACGTGCCGGGCGCCTGGCTTCTGGAATCGAAATCGCTCAAGCTTTTTCTTGGTTCCTTCCGCGATCAGGGAAGCTTCCACGAGGATTGCACGCTCGCGATCGCCAAGCGCGTCGTCGCTGCGATCGAACCCAAATGGTTGCGCATCGCGGGCTATTGGTATCCGCGGGGGGGAATTCCCATCGACGTGTTTTGGCAGACCGGCCTGCCGCCACAGGGCCTCTGGCTGCCCGATCCGGGCGTCGCACCGTATCGCGGGCGGGGTTGAGTAAGGGGGCAATGATGCCGCTACAGGTGATTGGCGCAGGGCTTGGGCGCACCGGCACGATGTCGCTCAAGCTTGCGCTCGAACATCTGGGCTTCGGCCCCTGCTTCCACATGGTGGAAATCTTCCGGCAACCGCAGCTCGCGAAATTGTGGGAGAGCGTCGCGAAGGGAAAGTCCGCGAACTGGGAGAGGATCTTCAAAGGCTATGTTTCCACGGTCGATTGGCCGTCGTGCAATTTCTATGGCGCGCTCGCGGAGAGCTATCCGGCGGCGAAAATCATCCTCACCGTGCGCGATCCGCATGAATGGTTCGAGAGCACGCAGAAGACCATCTTCGCAGACCTCGACGAGCTTCTGGACGACCAAAGCAATGCGTGGGCGCGAATGATGAAGCTCGTGATTAAGGACTTCTTCGATGGCCGATTGCATGACCGTGACCATGTGATCGCTGTCTACAATCGGCACAACGAGACGGTGAAGCGCACAGTTCCTAAGAATCGGCTGTTGACCTATGAGGTGGCGCAGGGCTGGGGACCGCTCTGCAAATTTCTCGGCGTGCCCGTGCCAGCAATACCGTTTCCGAACTCGAATTCCACCGGGGAGTTCCTTGCCAGGCAAGCCAAGGATTCCCAGGCGCCCTTCAATCCGTTTCGGCGCGGGCGGCGCTAGACCGCGAGCTTCTGATCGTATTCTCCCACCTCGGGATAGGCCGAGAGCCGGTTGTCGATGTCTTGGAACATCGACTTCATCATGGCTTCGGAGGTCGGGCTCTCGACCACGATGACGAGCGAGGGCTTGTTCGACGATGCGCGCACAAGGCCCCACGTTCCGTCCTCGAGCACGACGCGCACGCCGTTCACCGTCACGAGATCCCGAATGCGGCGGCCCGCGATCGTAGCCCCTTTGGATTTCGCTTCCTCGTAAGCGCGCGTGGTGCGCGCCACGACTTCGTACTTCACCGCGTCGCCACAATGAGGCGCCATGGTGGGCGAGCCCCAAGTTCGCGGCAGCGCGCGATAGAGGTCGGCCATGCTGCGCTCGGGATTGCGGTCCAGCATCTCGCAGATGGCGATTGCAGAGACGAGGCCGTCGTCATAGCCGCGGCCGAGCGGTGGATTGAAGAAATAGTGGCCGCTCTTCTCGAAGCCGGCGAGCGCTTGGAGCTCGTGTACCCGGCGTTTGATATAGGAATGGCCGGTCTTCCAGTAGTCTGCCGTCGCGCCGTTCTTGACGAGGATGGGGTCCGTGAGAAAGAGCCCCGTGGATTTTACATCGACGACGAAACGCGCGTTGGGATGAAGCAACGATAGGTCCCGCGCCAGCATGACGCCCACCTTGTCGGCGAAGATCTCGGTTCCCTCGTTGTCGACCACGCCGCAGCGGTCGCCGTCGCCGTCGAAGGCAAGGCCGAGGTCGGCGCTGGACTTGCGCACCACGTCGGCGAGCGCGTGCAGCATTTTGAGATCTTCCGTGTTCGGATTGTAGCGCGGGAAGTTCCAATCGAGCTCGCAATCGAGAGGAACGACCGAGCAACCGATGGCCTCGAGCACGCGGGGCGCGAAGGCGCCTGCCGTGCCGTTGCCGCAGGCCACGACGAGCTTGAGCCGCCGCTTTATTCTTTTTCCACGCGTCAGATCCTCGATATAGCGCTGGGCCATGCCGCCGACGAAGCGGTAGCGTCCGCCATCCGCGACGCGCCAGGCACCATTGAGGACAATGTCCTTGAGCCGCGCGATTTCATCCGGACCGAAAGTGAGCGGGCGCGCGGCGCCCATCTTCACGCCGGTCCAGCCGTTCTCGTTGTGGCTTGCCGTGACCATGGCGACGGCGGGCAAGTCGAGGGCGAATTGCGCGAAGTAGGCGGTCGGTGTGAGCGCGAGCCCGATGTCGTGAACCTCGCAACCCGCGGCGACCAGGCCCAAGGCGAGCGCGTTCTTCACAGAGGCGGAGTAGGCGCGAAAGTCGTGACCCACGACGACTGCGGGCTTTACGCGCAATTCATGCAGATAGGTGCCGAGCCCGAGCCCGAGCGCCTTCATGCCTTGCAGATTGATCTCCTCCGGATAGCGCCAGCGGGCGTCGTATTCGCGAAACCCCAAGGGCGCGACGAGAGGAACGTCTTCGAAGGCCGACGTGTTTGGCTTGAGGTCAACGCGGGGTCTTTCGAGCATCAGCAATCCTTGAGGCAGAGAGATTGGCTCTCGGTTAATCCGGTTGGGAATGATCGCCGTTGTCCGCGATGAGCATCGTGTGACTGACCAACGGACCGTCATCGGGCCAATAATGCAGCATGAATCCCGGGCGGTTCGAGGCGCCGACGCGGCGGCGCGCCGGCAAACGACGTCTCGAAGGCATAGCAGGTCGAAAGCGCCACGATGGCAACGGTGTGCGCAAAGGACGCGACGGCCACACGATGGACGTGGCCCGCAAGAACGCCTTTCACTTGCTGATGCTTGGCCACAACCTCCTTGAGGCGCGAGCCGTCCGTGCAGGCGATTTCGTCGAAGGCGGGAACGCCGATCTTGAACGGCGGGTGATGCAGGAAGATGAGGGTGGGGCGCTCGGCATGCGCCGCAAGCTCCGCGTCAAGCCAATGAAGCTGGGCCGTGCCCAGCTCTCCCTTGTCTTCGCCCGGGATAACCGAGTCGAGACCGATAAAGCGTCGACCGCCCCAATCGAATGCGTAAGCCAGGCGCTCACGCCGGGGCAGGTAGTCGTGATCGGAAAACGCGGCAAGGAGCGCGCTCCGCTCGTCGTGGTTGCCGGGAATGACGAAGAGCGGCATCTGCAAGTCATGCGAGGATTTCCCTGCAGTGCGGCGTATTCCTTCGCCGTGCCGTAATTGACGAGATCGCCCGTTGCCAGGACGAGGTCGGGTTTGGTGTCGAGTGCGTTCAGCGCCCCAACCACGCGCGCAAGGCTTGCGCGCGTGTCGAAACGGCCGCTCAGGGCTTCCGCCGGCTCGACGTGAAGATCGCTGATTTGGGCAAAGAGCATGAGCGGGATTAGAGCATAGCGGTCTGCGCGCGCTCTAAGGCTTTCGTGTGCGCGAAAAGAAAGCCTCGACGGCTGCCTTGTGCTCCGGGGTACGGTGGGCGCGCGCCTGCATATTGACGGACATCTCCAGGATCGACTCGAAGGAAGCGCCGCTACTTTCACGGAGCAGGCGCTTGGTCATGCGCAACACATCGGCGGATGCCGGCGATGCGTTGGGCGAGCGCCTTAGACTTCGGTCATCAGTTGGTCCTGCGGCACGACCCGGTTCACGAGGCCCCAAGCGAGTGCCGTCTTCGCGTCGATCGTCTCGCCGGTGAGAAAAGTTCGGCCGCACGTGCCGTACCGATCGCCCGCGTCAGGATCCAAGCCCCGCCATCGCCCGGAACCAGACCCATACGCAAAAAAGGAACGCCGAAGCTTGCGCGTTCCCCCGCGATGCGAATGTCGCCTAGACAGGCGACGTCGTTGCCGAGGCCAAGCGCCGGTCCGTTGATCGCGGTGATGAGCGGCACCTCGATGGCCCAGAAGGGCCGCACCAGGGCGTGCACTGTCCTGCGGTAGCGTTCGCGAATAGCGAGCCCGGTCTCGGGCGGCCCCATGAGGCGCGCGCGCATCATCTTGAGATTGCCGCCCGCGGAAAAGACGCTGCCCGCGCCCGTGAGAATGGCGACTTTGATCGTCGGGTCGGCATTGATGCGTCCGCACGCCGCGGCAAAGGCCTCGGCGTCTTCGGCTTCACCCAGAGGATTGCGCTCCTGCGGCCGGTTCAGGGTGAGCGTGACAAGCGCTCCCTCACGGTCAAACAGCAAGCCATCCATCTTCACCTCCCGGCGCCCCATGGCGCGCAGAGCAAACAATGTCTTAATTGAAATTCTGCCGCACGCGTTAAAGACGCATCCTTAACGACTTCTGCTCATGATCGCCATGGCCCACGGGCCTAAGCGCCGCGCCAACGGTTGCGCCTCGGCGTTCGACGAGGACACGAGATCGTGCAAGGCACTGCCTTCAAGCTTTTTGACCAAGGAGACGCCGCTATCGTGGACGAGCGGCAGACCGAGCTCGCACTCCTCGATCTCTGCATCGGAAACGTTCGCGCCTTGCGGATGGGAGCGCCCATCTTCGTGTTCTGCGCGGCTGTCGTGCTGAGCTTCTGGGTCGATGTGACAGCCGTGCGCTCTGGGCCTTTGCGCAGTTCCTGGTGAGCATCGGCCTTATCCTCGTCTCCCACTACTATCTGCCGCGCCGCTGGCACGCGAACAATCTCGTCGAGCTCCGTGTCGTCACGGCTCTTGCGCCTTTGTGGTCATGAGCTTGTGGTCTTTGATCGGCGTCTTGTTCTGGGTGCCCGGCAACGTTCCCGAACAATCTGTTTCTCGCCTCCTTCCTGGCCGTAAGCCCGATGGCGCTGGCCGTTATTGCGGGCGCGCATTTGCTGCTCTTCACGGCCGGATTTCTCCCATTGGCGAGCGGTGATCGCCGTGCATGGGGCGCAAACGGCCGCGCAGCCTCCTCCGGCCTTAAGCGTGGTCGGGATCGTTTTTGTCATTTTCGCCATCACCCTCGCAAGCGAGACGAACCGGATGGCGCGCCGCATGCTCGCATTTGGCGCGACGAAAATGCCTCGCTCGCCGCGCGTCTTCGCGGGAAGCGGCGAGCGCGGATGCCGCGCGCCGGAGCGCCGAAGAACAATCGCGCGCCAATTCGCGCTTCCTCGCCGAGATGAGCCACGAGCTCAAGACGCCGCTCAACGCCATTCTCGGCTTCTCCGAGGTCATCCGCGATCAGGCGCTGGGGCCGGTCGGCAATGCACGTTACTCGTCCTATGCTGCGGACATTCACGCGCAGCGGCGCCAACCTCCTGGCGCTCATCAACGACGTCCTCGACTTCTCGCGCATTGAAGCGGGAAAGGTCGAATTGAATTCGTCGCGCATCACGCTTTCGGAGCTGTTCGAGGATGTGCTCGGCCAGTTCGAGCTGCGCGCCAAGCAATCCGGGGTCAGCATACGCGACGCATTCCATTGCGGACTTTCCCTGCCTCTGGGCCGATGAGAAGGCAGTGCGCCAAATTCTCGCAAGTCTGTCAATCAAGCGCTCCGAAGCACTGACCCGCGGTGGCACGATCGCGCTCTCGGCGCGCCTCGAACCATCGGGAGCGCTCGTCCTCGCGGTCTCCGATACGGGCTCGGATGCCGCGCGCATGGCGGACGCGTCCGCAGCCGAAGGATCAGCCGTGAGGCGGAAGGAGAAGACCGTCGGCCTTGGCATGCCCATCGTCAAAGGACTGCTCGAGCTCCATGGCGGGCATTTTGCGCATCGGCGCCCCGGAAACCAGTGCAACCAGGCCGAGGCCGTGTTTCCGTCCGAACGCGTGGCGGCGCCACAGGCGAAGCCGCTGCACTGAAGTTCTCCACGCTCTCAACTACTTGTCAGGAGGCCGCGGCGAGGCGCACAAAGCGCCCAAGTGGATCGGCATCCAATACGCGGCCCTCGCACAAGGCACCGAGCCAGTCGAGCCCAGCGCGCAGGCGCACCGCGGCGCCGACGACCATGATGGCCGGCGGCTCCATTCCTTCAGCTGTCTCGAGCGGCTTCCGCAAGCGTTGTTTCCAGCACCTTCTGGCTGGGTAGTGTGGCGTGGCTCACGATGGCGACAGGCTCGTCGGGCGAGCGGCCGGCTTCGATCAGGCCCGCGCCATGCCACCAAGATGCTTGAGACCCATGTAGATGACGATCACGGGCGAGGCCCGGGCGATGGCCTGCCAATCGAGGTCTTCGGCAAGCTCGCCTTGAGCGGTGTGTCCGGTGACGAAGGTGACCGCGTGGTTCGTGTCGCGATGGGTGAGCGGTATTCCCGCATAGGCAAGGCCGCCAATGCCCGCGGAGATGCCCGGCACGATGCGAAACGGAATGCCGGCACCGACCAGCGCCAGCGCCTCTTCGCCGCCGCGCCCAAAAACGAGCGGGTCCCCGCCTTTCAGCCGCAACACGCGCAAGCCGCGCTTGGCGAGCTCGACGAGCTTGCGGGAGATATCGCGCTGCTTTGCGCTCGGGCGTCCGCCGCGCTTTCCCGCATAGACCATCTTGGCGTCAGACCTGGCGAGCGAAAGAACTGCGTCGCTCACAAGTGCGTCGTAGACCACGACGTCGGCCTCGCCGAGGGCGTAATGCGCGTAGAGCGTAAGGAGACCCGCATCGCCGGGCCCAGCGCCTACGATCCACACGTGCCCGGCGCAAAGACAGGCCACGACAGCCGCGCTGGAGGCGAGGTCGCCGGACGATCCGATCTTGGAAGGGCATGGGCCAAGACGGCCTCCAAACACAAAATCGCTATGTAATATAAAGTCTTTTACAGACCACGCTGGAAGAATATCACGCCGGACCGGCTAATCAAGCTGGGGGCGGGCCCCGGCATCACGTGGCCGGATGAGCCCCATTGGCGGGCGAGGCGGGCCGCGACTAGAGCCAACCGCGCCGCTTGAAGTACCAGTAGGGCAGGAAGGCGGAAACCGCTAAGGCGAGAAGGGCGAGCAGATAGCCGATCGTCCAAGATTGCTCGGGCATGTTGGCGGAAGTTCATACCCTCGATGCTCGCGATGAGGGTCGGCGGCAGGAACACCACCGCGGCGATCGAGAAGATCTTGATGATTTCGTTTTGCTCGATATTGAGGATGCCGAGCGTAGCCTCGAGCAGAAATGTGATCGTCTGCGCGAGATGCGTGGCGTGGTCGCTCAAGGACTCCAGATCGCGTGAGAGCGTCTTGAGGCGTGCGGCTTCCAGCTTCGATGGCTTGAACTCGGTCGGGCGGCCGAGAAAAGTGACGACACGCCCGATGGAGACGAGGCTTTCACGCGCTTTCAACGTGAGAAGCTGATTCCGACCTTCGGCCTGTAGGATGGCACGATAACGCGTGCCACTCTCCTTGGAATGCGCCTTGCCCTGGGTCGGGGAGAAAATCTGGGTCGAAACCGAGTCCACTTCACCTTGCACGCGCTCGAGAATGTCGGCCGTCCGATCGACGATTGCTTCGAGCAGGCCGAGCAGCACATCGAGCGCCGAGCTCGTGGCCTCTCCATGTCGCTCGACTTGCAAAGGAAAGGTCTGGAACGGGCGCGGGTCCTCATAACGCAGCGTCACCAGGCGTCCACCGGCCAGAATAAAGGTGACGGGCGTCGTCTGCGGGCTGTCGGTCTCGGCGCGGCAGATGAGGCTCGCCGTCATGTATTGGGCGTTGCCTTCGATATACAGCCGGCTCGAAATCTCGATCTCCTGCATTTCCTCACGGGTCGGGCACATCGACGCCGAGTAAGTCTTCGACCCCGTGCTCTTCTTCGGTCGTCGGATTGAGCAGATCGATCCAAATGATGTCGGCAGCGAGACCCGTGGCGAGCGTATTGCTCGAACGGCGCAATCCTTTCGGCGTGCCGGCATAGAGCGTGATCATGGGCCTCGCCTCCCTGAAAGCCTTCTTCTAGCGCCCGCGGACGCAGCGGCAAAGCCGATCATTGCTATGCCCCGAGAAGACGCGCGAGCGCGGCGTCGAGCTCGTCGAAATGGGCGATCAGCGCGTCGGCGCCGAGCTCTTCCGGCGGCACCGGGGTGTAGCCGAAGGTCACGGCGATCACAGGCACGCTCGCGGCGCGGGCGGTGGCGACATCGACTGGGCTGTCTCCAATGAAGATGCTTCGATTGGCGTTGCCGCCGAGCCTTTTTACGGTCTCGAGGTAGTGGCGTGGGTCGGGCTTTTTGACGCTCAAGCTGTCGGCGCCGAGCACGGCAGGGAAGTAGCGCCTGAGGTCGAGCGCGTCGAGCAGGGCGAGCGTTAGGCGCTCGGGTTTGTTCGTACAGACACCAAGGCGCGCACGTGCTGCAACAAGCCGTTCCAACGCCTCCCGCGCGCCCGGAAAAAGCCTGCTTTCACTGGCAATGTTGTCCGCATAGAAGGCAAGAAAACGCGTGACATGGGCATCGACCGCCTCGGGCGGCAACGGCTCACCGGTTTCGGCGAAGCCGTGCTCGAGCAGAACCCGCGCGCCGTGCCCCACCAGCATGCGCACGGTGTGCGGCTCCACCGGCGGTCGCCCGGCGACCTCGAGCACATGGTTAAGCGCCGCCGCGAGATCGCCGGCTGTGTCGACAAGCGTGCCGTCGAGATCGAACACGATGCTCGAGCCCCGCTAAGATCAACTGCCATGGGCTTGAATGAGCGAAGTCGGGGTCACATGGTGCTCACGAGTCCGCGGGATTTCGTGGCCGTTAAGGCCGGCCATGGCAGATTGCGTCGCCGCTTGGCGGCTCAGCACTCTAGGGCCGACCGCGTGAAAACATGGTGAAACAAATATTTATTTCGCCCAATTTTGAGCTCGATGAGAAAGTCCTCGCGGCTGGCGCGGACGGTCGTCCTCATCAGAGGCCGGTGAACTCTCATGAGCCACACGCTTCCCGAGCGTCGCGATCCGCTCGCTGCGGTGGTGCTCGCCGCCGGCAAGGGCGTTCGAATGCGCTCGGCGATGCCCAAGGCGCTGCATGCGCTGGCGGGCCTGCCGGTGATCGGCCATGTGACGCGTAGCTGAAGGCACTCAAGCCGGAGCGCTTGATCGTCGTCGTCGGAAGCGACATGGAGGCCGTAGCCGAAGCGGTGCGCCCGGCCACGATTGTCATCCAAGACCCCCCGCTCGGCACCGGACATGCGGTCCTTGCCGCGCGTGGAGCACTCGCGGGCGCGACAGGCACCGTGCTCGTGGTATTTGGTGACACACCGCTCGTCACGCCCGAGACGCTTGTCGCGGCTCATCGCTGCGCGGGAGAAGGGTGCCGCGGTTGCTGTCTTGGGTTTTCGCCCTGACCGATCCCGCCGAGTATGGGCGGCTTAAGCTCGCTGCGGACGGATCGCTCGACGCGATTGTCGAATTCAAGGATGCAAGCGCCTCCGAGCGCGCCATCGGGCTCTGCAATGGGGGCGCGATGGCGATCGATGCCAGGCATCTTTTCAGTCTCCTGGACACGCTGCGCGCGGCCAACGCGCAGAGCGAATATTATCTTTCGGGAATCGTCGTCGGCGGCACGGCCTGCACGGCTTGCCGTGGCCGTGGTCGAAACCGCGGCCACGAAGTGCTGGGCATCAATTGCCGCGCCGATCTCGCGGCCGCTGAAGCCGAGGTGCAAGACGCGTCTCAGGGCGGCCGCCATGGCAGCAGGAGCGACACTGCTTGATCCGGCTACGGTGTACTTCTCCTATGATACGAAAATCGGGCAGGATGTGATTGTTGGACCAAACGTTTTCTTCGGCCCTGGCGTAACGGTCGGCGACCAGGTGACGATCAAGGGCTTCTGTTACATGGAAGACTCCACGATCGCGGCCGGCGCCCAGGTGGGCCCTTTCGCGCGCCTGCGCCCCGGTGCGCGCCTCGGTCCCAAGGTCCGCATCGGGAACTTTGTCGAGGTCAAGAACTCGACCATCGACGAAGGCGCGAAGGCGAACCATCTGAGCTATATCGGCGATACCCATGTGGGTGCTCACGCCAATATCGGCGCGGGAACCATCACCTGCAATTACGATGGCTTCGACAAGTATCCCACCGAGATCGGCGCCGGCGCCTTCGTCGGCTCGGATGTGACCCTCGTTGCGCCCGTGAAGATAGGCGAGGGCGCCTATATCGGCGCGGGCAGTGTTGTCACCGACGATGTGCCGGACGACGCGCTGGCGCTCGGACGCGCCCGCCAAATCTCACGGGAAGGCTGGGCCAAGACCTTCCGCGAACGGAAGAAATCGGCGAAAGCCGCGCGTTTCCGGAAAGACAAGGACGGAGGCTAGGGCGATGTGCGGCATCGTCGGCGTTGTCGGCACAGAACCCGCGCCTCCCATCATTCTGGACGCCCTGAAGCGGCTCGAATATCGCGGCTACGACTCGGCCGGCATCGCCACGGTCGTCAACGGCACGATCAGCCGGCGCCGGGTGCGCGGAAAACTATCCGCCTTGGCCGAAAGTCTCGAAAACGAGCCGCTTCCCGGACATGTCGGCATCGGCCACACGCGCTGGGCCACCCATGGCGCGCCGAGCGAGGGCAATGCCCATCCCCATGCAACGGAAGACGTGGCGATCGTCCACAACGGCATCATCGAGAACTTCCGCGCCCTGCGCCAAGAGCTTGAGACAAAAGGTCACGTCTTCCAATCCCAGACCGACTCCGAGGTCGTTGCCCATTTGATCACGGACCTACTCACGGATGGACGCAAGCCCGTGGCGGCGGTCGCGGCTGCGATTAAGCGCCTCGAAGGCGCCTTCGCGCTCGGCATTGTTTTCCGCGGCGAGCACGATCTGATCGTGGGCGCACGGCGGGGGAGTCCGCTGGTGATCGGTTACGGCGACGGTGCGATGTACCTGGCATCCGATGCCCTGGCGCTTGCGCCTTTCACCAACCGTGTCACCTATCTCGAGGAAGGCGACTACGCGGAGCTGCATGCTGACCGCGCGATCATACGCGACGAGAACGACCGCATCGTCAATCGCGAGATTCGAATCTCCTCGGCCACCGCAAACCTGATCGACAAGGGCGATTACCGGCACTTCATGGCCAAGGAGATCTTTGAGCAGCCCGAAGTGATCGCTCACACGCTGGCAAGCTACATCGATCCTCTGGACGAGACCACGCGCTTGCCGCCTTTGCCCTTTGACCTCGCAAAAATCTCGCGCGCGCTGCTCGTCGGTTGCGGCACGGCCTATTATGCCGCGCTCTTGGGAAGGCTGTGGCTCGAGCGTCTTGCGAGACTTCCCGCCGAGGCCGAGATCGCCTCGGAGCTTCGCTACCGCGACGCGGTGTTCGCCAAGGATGGGCTTTCGGTATTCGTCTCGCAATCGGGCGAGACGGCCGATACATTGGCCGCGCTCCGGCATTGCCGGGCGGCCGGCCAGCACGTGGCCTCGATCGTCAACGTGCCCGAGTCGACGATCGCGCGTGAATCCGGCGCCGTGCTTCCGACCCATGCTGGACCCGAGATCGGCGTCGCATCGACCAAGGCCTTTACGTGTCAGCTTTCGGTTCTCTTTGCTCTTGCGCTGGCCACTGCGCGCGCCCGCGGCGCCATCGACCGCGCCGAGGAGCGGCGGCTCGTGAGGCTTGCGCTGCGGCTCCCGCGCTTGGTCGCAGAGACGCTCGGCCAGGCATCGCACATCGAGGCGCTCGCTCATGAGCTCGCCCATGCGCGCGACGTCTTGTATCTTGGGCGCGGCATCAGCTTTCCCATCGCCCTCGAGGGCGCGCTAAAGCTCAAGGAAATTTCCTACATCCACGCGGAAGGCTATGCCGCGGGCGAGCTCAAGCATGGGCCTATCGCGCTCATCGACGAGGATGTGCCCGTGATCGTCATTGCGCCCAGCAATGCGCTGTTCGACAAGACGGTCTCCAACATGCAAGAGGTGCTGGCGCGCGGCGGGCGTGTGATCTTCATCTCGGACGAGAAGGGCGTGGCGAAGGGCGGCGCGGGAGCCTTTGCCAACATCGCGTTGCCAGAGACGGACCCGCTCATCGCGCCCATTCTCTATGCCATCCCGGTGCAGCTCTTGGCCTATTACACTGCCGTGCATAAGGGAACCGACGTCGATCAGCCGCGCAATCTCGCGAAGTCGGTTACGGTCGAATAGCGCGCTCGCCGGCGATTTTCAGGCGCTTGCCAGCGTCCGTCGGGCTGCCCATTCTCTGCCGTGGCACCGGAGTCCGAATCGTGAGTCAAGACATTGCCAAGCGGGCCGCCGCTGAACGAGCGCTGGCGCTCGTCAAGAGCGGCATGACGCTCGGTCTTGGCACCGGATCGACAGCGGAAGCGTTCGTGCAGCTTCTCGCAGCGCGTTTGAAGAGCGGCCTTGATATTCGTGGCGTGCCGACCTCCGAGCGTACGGCTGCCTTGGCAACGTCGCTCGGCATACCCCTCGTTTCTCTCGACGAAGGCCGCAGCCTCGATCTCGCCATCGACGGCGCCGATGAAGTCGATCCCCAATTCAGGCTTATCAAGGGCGGGGGCGGTGCGCTGTTGCGGGAGAAGCTCGTCGCGTCCGCAGCGCGGCGTGTCGTTATTCTGGTCGACCAATCAAAGCGCGTGGCAAGGCTTGGCCGATTTCCGCTGGCGGTCGAGGTGGTGGCCTTCGGCGCGCAGAGCACACTGAGCCGTATCGCTGCTCTCGCGGCTCGGTTCGGTGCTTCGGGTGCCAAGGTGGCGCTCCGAGTTGACCAGTTCGGCGAACCTTTCGTTACCGATGGTGGCAATCTCATCGTTGACGCAGCGCTCGGCGCCATCGCCGATCCGCCGGGGCTTGCCGCGACGCTCAAGGCAATGACAGGTGTGGTCGATCACGGTCTGTTCATCGGTCTTTGCCATGGTCTCATCGTGGGCCACAAGGACGGTTCGGCGGAATTCCTGGACGCCCCGAGCGCCGGAGCCGCCTGACGAACCCCTGGACTCTCCATGGCGCAGGGTCTCATCAGCGGCGAGCGGGAACTGGATTATTCCGAGCTCGAGGAGCGGCGGGCACGTGCCATTGGAGGCTTCAGGTCGCTGGGGCTCAAGAGCGGCGATCGCGTGGCGCTCATCCTGCGCAACGACTTCGCCTTCATCGAGGCGGGCCGTGCAGCCTCCGCGCTCGGCGGCCACCCCGTGCCCATCAACTGGAATGCCCCGCCCGAGGAAGTGGGTTACATACTCGAAGACTCGATGGCCAAAGTCATCGTCGTCCACGCCGACCTTTATCGTACACTGTGCTGGAGTTTTCCCGAAAACATCCGCGTGCTCGTCGTGCCCACGCCGCCGGAAATTCTGCACGCTTATCGGCTCGATCCAATGCTGGGCGCCATGCCGGCCGGAGCTGAAGACTGGAATCTTTGGCGCGACCAACAAGTGCCCGCAGCGCCCGAAGCGGAGGCGCCTGCCGGTTACATCAACTACACGGCCGGTACGACAAGCTACCCCAAAGGGGTCAAACGCGCCGCGCCGACTATCGAGCAATTCGAGACCTGGTTGCGCCAGACGGCGGAAATCTTCGGTCTGACCGGCCCAAACGACGTCATTCTGATCACGGGGCCCATCTATCACGTGGCGCCCCATCGCTTGTGCATCTATGGCGTCACGCAGCGTGCGTGTGTCATCATGCAGCCTCGCTTCGATCCGGAAGCGATGCTTTCCCTCGTCGAGCGTTATCGCGTAACTCATATGCACATGGCGCCGTTCATGTTTACGCGCCTGTTGAAGCTGCCCGAAGCGGTCAGAAGCAAGTACGACCTATCATCGCTCAAGCGTGTTGTGCATGGAGCGGCGCCTTGCCCGCAAGCTGTCAAACGGCAGATGATCGACTGGTGGGGATCCGATCATCTATGAGTATTACGCCTCGACCGAGATCCACGCCGTTGCCCTTTGCGGAGCACACGACTGGCTTGCGCGTCCGGGTACCGTGGGCAAGGCCATGGCCGGTTGCACGATCAAGATTCTCGACGAGGCAGGGCGCCCGTTGCCAGCGGGCCGGGTTGGCGAAATCTATGCCTGGAACGCAACGCTCACCGACTTCACCTACAACAGAGATCTCGCCCGCCGTAAGGATTGCGAACGGGACGGGCTCATCACCGTGGGAGACCTCGGATATCTCGACGAGGACGGCTATCTCTTCGTGAAGGACCGCAAGAGCGACGTCATCTTTACGAACAGCGCCACCGTTTATCCAAGCGAGATCGAGGCGGTTCTGCAGGGACATTCGGGAGTACGCGAATGCGCAGTCATCGGTATTCCAGATCCCAGGTCCGGCGAGGCCGTGTGTGCGGTGATCGAGCCCGAGCCCGGGGCCAAGCTCGACGAATTCGCTATTCGGGCCTATTTGTATGAGCGTCTCGAGAGCGCTCAGCTGCCAGCGCGCATCGAGTTTTGCTCGAGACTGCCGCGCGAGGATTCGGGCAAACTTTTCAAACGCATGCTCCGCAATCCTTATTGGAACGGCGTCGGCCGCCGGATCTGAAAGGCCTGCACCGCAGCGGCCACGCAAAGCCGCTGTCGGTGTCTATGAGGCTCGACGCAATGACCGCTTATGATTTTGATCTCTTCACGATCGGCGCCGGCTCGGGCGGCGTGCGCGCGAGCAGGCTCGCCGCGGAGTTCGGCGCGCGCGTGGCGATTGCGGAGGCGGACCGCATTGGCGGCACCTGCGTTATCCGCGGGTGCATACCGAAAAAGCTACTCGTGTATGCCAGTCATTTCTCGGAAGACTTCGCCGATGCCGCGGCTTACGGCTGGACCTTGCCCGATGCACGTTTCGAATGGCCGGCGCTCATCGGCAACAAGGACAGGGAAATCGAGCGCTTGAGCGGCCTCTACCGGCGCGCGCTCACCAATGCCGACGTGACGATCTTCGAAAGCGTGGCCGTGCTCAAGGACGCACATACCATTCATCTCGCAGCGCAGAACCGGGATGTGACCGCCGACAAGATTCTCATCGCGACGGGCGGCAGGCCCTGGCTGCCCGAGAGCGTTTCAGGTATCGAGCACGCGATCACCTCGGACGACGCCTTTCATCTCACAGCATTGCCTTCCCACGTCACGATCGTGGGCGGCGGCTACATCGCAGTCGAATTTGCAGGTATCTTCAGCGGCCTCGGCGCCGAGGTCGCGCTCTTGCATCATGGCCCGCGCCTGTTGCGCGTGTTCGACCATGATTTGGGCACGCTCTTGGCCGGGGAGATGCGGAAAAAGGGGATCGCCGTGCATCTCGATTGCACGCTCGCCGCCATTGAGCGGACAGAGCACGGCTACCGCGTCACGACAGGCGACGGCCGGCGCATCGAGACGGGGGTGGTCATGTACGCCGTGGGCCGTAGACCCAACGTCGAAGGCTTAGGCCTCGACCGCGTCGGAGTCGAGCAGCGGCAGGACGGCGCCATCCTCGTCGACAACTTCTTGCGCACCACCGTGCCCCACATCTATGCCATCGGCGATGTCACGCACAGGCTTCTGCTCACGCCCGTCGCCATCCGTGAAGGCCAGGCCTTCGCCGAGACGGTGTTCAACCGGAATCCCCAGGAAATGAGCTATGAAAGCGTAGCCACGGCGATTTTCTGCCAGCCGCCTATCGGCACTGTGGGTCTGAGCGAGGAGGAGGCCCTTCGTCGCCATGAGGCGGTCGACGTCTACGAGGCGAGCTTCCGTCCCCTAAAGCACACCCTCACGGGCCGGGACGAAAAGACCTACATGAAGCTCATTGTGAGCAGGCACGACGATCGGGTGCGGGGTTGCCATATTCTGGGTGCAGACGCGGCGGAAATGATTCAATGTGTGGCCATTGCGCTAAAAATGGGTGCCACCAAGCGCGATTTCGATTCCACCGTGGCGGTCCACCCGACCTCCGCGGAAGAGCTCGTAACCCTGCGCCGAAAGCGGCCCGGCAAAGCCGGCGCGTGATACTGTGAAACCAAGAGTGGGACAATGACCCCTCATTCGCATTCCGACGACGCCAAGCCACCGGAACACCGCCAGACAGCGGCGACGAAGATCCGATCCCCTTTCAGGCGGAGGCTGCGCGCCTATTTTCTGACCGGAATTGTCGTGGCCGCACCGCTCGCGATTACCGCTTACATAACGCTGTGGTTCGTCAATTTCATCGGCCGGCGGATGGCGCCGCTGATTGAGCCGTTCATCCCCGCGGCACATGAGTTTGTCATTGCGCTCGTCGGCGTGCTCGTCATGCTCGTCATGCTGACTTTGTTGGGCGCGCTCACGACGAATATCGCCGGACGCACAATCGTGGGCTACGGCGAGCGCCTGCTCGCGCGCGTGCCCGTTGTCCGCACGCTCTATAACGGGCTCAAACACATCATTGAAACGCTGATTTCACAGAGCCGGGGTTCATTCAGCAAGGTGGGACTCATCCAATATCCGCGCCCCGGCATCTGGTCGCTTTGTTTCATCGCGACCGAGACGGCTGACGAGATCGTCGCGCGAAGCCAGAATCCGAACATGGTGAGCGTCTTCCTCCCTCATACACCCAATCCCACGAGCGGCTTTCTGCTTTTTGTTCCAAAGATGGATGTGATTGTACTCGACATGACCGTCGAGGAGGCAGCGAAGTATCTCCTTTCTCTCGGGCTCACCGTGCCGCACCACAAAGGTGTAACTTCATCGCAGGAGCTTGAGCCCCCTGTGCAGGCGCGCACGGACGTTGAGCCGCAAATCGCGCACCATTAGCCAGAGCGCAGGAGGCGCACAGCCTCGTCGCGTTCGAAGAGATAGAGGAGCACGCGCAAGGCCGCCCCACGCGTGCTTTGCAGCGTCGGATCGCGCTCCAGGATGAGCCTTGCCTCGGCATGCGCCGCATCGAGCGCCGCTTGCTGAGCGGGAAGAGTCGCGAGACGAAAGATGGGCAGGCCGCTTTGCCGCACGCCCAGAAGCTCGCCCGCGCCGCGTAGGCGCAAGTCTTCCTCGGCGATGCGGAAGCCGTCGTCGGTCTCGCGCAAGATTGCAAGCCGCGCCTTGGCGGTCTCGCCGAGCGGCGGCTGATACAGAAAAAGGCACGAGCCCGGCCGCTTGCCGCGCCCGACGCGGCCGCGCAACTGGTGGAGCTGCGCAAGACCGAAGCGCTCGGCATGCTCGATCACCATGATCGTGGCTTCGGGCACGTCGACGCCGACCTCAATCACGGTGGTGGCGACGAGGAGCGCGACATGGCCTTCTTGGAAGGCGGCCATCACGCGGTCTTTCTCGGCAGGCTTGAGGCGCCCGTGAACGAGCCCCACGCGGGGTCCAAGCGCTTTCGTCAAGTGACGGTGGCGCGCAACGGCCGCGGCGACGTCGAGCACGTCGGATTCCTCGACGAGCGGGCAGACCCAAAACACGCGCTCGCCGCGCTTGAGCGCCCGGCGCACGGCGGCCACGACTTCGTCGAGGCGCGAAAGCGGAACGACACGCGTGGTCACGGGCTTGCGCCCCGGCGGTTTTTCAGTAAGGCGCGAGACATCCATGTCGCCGTAGGCCGTAAGTGTCAGCGTGCGTGGGATGGGGGTTGCCGTCATCACGAGGACGTCGGCGCGCAAGCCGCCCTTCTCGGATAATGCGAGCCTCTGATGCACGCCGAAGCGATGCTGCTCGTCGACCACCGCAAGGCCGAGATTGGCGAAGGCCACGTCCTCTTCGATGAGCGCATGGGTGCCGATGACGATCCTGCTTTCACCGTTGGCGATGGCGGCGAGGCGTTCGGCGCGCGCACGCCCCTTGTCGCGTCCAGTGACGAGGGCGATCTCCACGCCCGCGGCCTTTGCCAGCGGTGCGATGGTCGCCCCGTGCTGGCGCGCCAGGAGCTCCGTCGGCGCCATGAACGCGGCCTGCGTTCCGGCCTCTACCGCATCGAGCATGGCGAGAAAGGCCACCACCGTCTTGCCCGAGCCCACATCGCCTTGGAGCAATCTCAACATGCGCCGGTCTGAGGCCATGTCGGCCAGAATTTCCGCGAGCGCCTGCGCTTGAGCGCGGGTGAGCTTGTAGGGGAGCGCCGCGAGCGCGCGTGCGCGGAGCGTGCCCGCCGCTTTGAGCGCCCGGCCGCGTGGACCGCGGAGCCGCGCGCGGGTGAGCGCGAGGGCAAGTTGGTTCGCGAGGAGCTCGTCATAGGCGAGCCGCGCGCGCGCCGGCGCTTCCGGGAGAATGTCCGCGGTGCTCTTGGGATGGTGTGCTTCGGTCAGCGCGTCGCGGAAGGAGGCCCACTTCCTGGTGGTCCGGAAAGCCTCGTCCTGCCACTCAGGAAGCTCCGGCGTTCGGGCCAGAGCCGAATTTACTGCGCGGCTCAAGACTTTGTTGGAAAGCCCTGCAGTCAAGGGATAAATCGGCTCGAAGGTTGGCAGGTTGTCTGCCTCCGCAGGCGCCAAGATGTAATCCGGGTGAGTCGATCTGCGGACGCTCCTGAAAGCGCTCCAGGCGGCCGCTCACCAGGCGCGTTGCGCCCACTGGCAGGGCGCGGGCGAGATAGCGCTCGTCGGCATGGAAGAAGACGAGGCTCACGAAACTCGTTTCGTCATGGCAGAGCACGCGATAGGGCGCGCGGCTGCCGCGCGGACGCTGATGACGGTCCACGGTAAGCGTGAGGGTGACGATCCCCTCTTCCGGCGCCTTGGCGATCGTGGTTTTGAGTGAGCGGTCGACGACCGCGTTCGGCAGGAGCCAAAGCAGATCGACCACGCGGGGCCCCTCTGCCACGCGGGCGAGGAGCTTCTCGGTTTTCGGGCCAACGCCCGGCAGGCTCGCCAGCCGCGCGAAGAGCGGAAAGAGAATCTCCGGGCGCATGCGCGAGCTTAGCCTGCCCGCGCGGCGTCCCGGCAGAGATGCTCAGTCGATACGCGTCATCGCGGCGAAGGGCCTGTTGAAAAGCGTCGTCGGGTCGATCGTCTTGAGATATGCGACGAGCCCTTGCGACGGGGTGGTGACGCGCACGTCCGTCGAGATCTGACCGCGCTCGACCGCGCCTTGAAGCTTTCCCTTTTCGACCGCCTCGGCGAGCGCCTCGGAGTCCACTTGGAACATCGACAGCGTCCCGTCATCGGCGATCGCGTAACGCAGGAGGTGGTAGCCGCGCGTCTCTCCGGTGACGGCCTCACCATCATCGTAATCGAATAGCACGCTCATGTAGCGCGTGCCCGCCACCTTGGCGGTCACGAGCGTGAAAGCCGCCCACTCGCCCTGATCCTCATGCTCGGCGTCTTCGGGATTCTCGCGCGTGACGAGGATGGCTTTGAGCTTGTCCTCCTGACCGCGCATGAAGTGGAGATAGACAAGCCCGCCGTCCTCGAGCGTGCCACGCCAAGCGCCGTTCAGTGCGCTGTCGAGTTTGGCGTCGGGCGTGACGATCGGATTCTCGGAGGTCGGGATACATGCCGCAAGACCGAGCATCAACGCACCAACAAGGCCGAGCAGTCGAGATTTTTTGCCGCACATCCCCCAACTCATCTGAGATTGTTCCTTGTCTTCCGAGCGTCGCGCTCACTGTTGCACATTATAGCGCTCCGAACCTCGTGCCGATCCATGGCCAAATCATGGCCGGTCCCTTCGCAATTGCGGCGCAAACTTGATGCTTTCCTGACTAGGGTTTTGCGCCTCTGCGTCGGGGCGGGGCGGCGGCATGCCGCCTTGTGGGGAGGGGGCGGGCGGTATAGTCCGCGCTCCTTCTTTTCTGACGTGCGCGGCACAAGAGCCGCGCATCGGAGGCCCGGCATTCGTGACCCGAAAGCAGCGCAGAGCGGCAATGGTGGCGGGCATTCTCGTGCTGGTCGCAGGCGCGGCTGCGCTCGTGTTCGGGGCGCTCAAGCAAAACATCGTCTATTTCTACGGACCGTCCGAGCTTGCGACGGTGGAGCTCCCCTCAAGGCGCGCGCTTTCGCTTAGGTGGGCTCGTGGAGCAGGGCAGCATCCTGCGCGAACAAGGCGGCACGGTGCGTTTTGCGGTCACCGATGGCAAGAAGAGCGTGCCCGTGCGCTATACGGGCATTCTTCCCGATCTCTTCCGCGAGGGCCAAGGCGTCGTCACCGAAGGGCACCTCGATGGGGGAATCTTTTTCGCCGAAACGGTGCTTGCAAAGCATGACGAACGGTATATGCCGCGCGAAGTGGTGGACGCGCTCAAGCGCGCGGGGACCTGGCGTGGCGACGGCAGCCCGTCCGCGCCCGCAATGCCACCTCTAGGAAAACCATGACGCCGGAGCTCGGTCATTTCGCGCTGGCGCTGGCGCTCCTCGTGGCGCTCGCTCAGGCGAGCTTGCCGCTTTGGGGCGCTGCGCGAGGCGTCCCACGCCTCATGGCGTTCGGCAATGCGACGGCGGAAGCGAGCTTTCTTCTCGTCGCCTTCTCCTTCGCCGCGCTCACTTACGCCCATGTCACTTCGGATTTTTCCGTCGCCAACGTGGTCGAGAACTCGCACACGGCAAAGCCGCTTCTCTACAAGTTCACGGGCGTGTGGGGAAACCACGAGGGCTCGATGCTCCTCTGGGTTCTCATGCTCGCCTTCTTCGGGGCGTTGGTGGCGGCATTCGGCAACGGCTTGCCCGCAACGCTGAGAGCGCGCGCGCTTGCCGTCCAAGGCATGATCGCCGCGGCCTTTCTCGCCTTCGTGCTCTTCGCCGCAAATCCGTTCCGCCGCGTAATCCCGACGCCGCTCGAAGGCAACGATCTCAACCCGCTTCTTCAGGATCCGGGCTTGGCCTTTCATCCGCCCATGCTCTATCTCGGCTATGTCGGCTTCTCGCTCGCGTTCTCGTTCTCCGCCGCCGCGCTCATTGAAGGACGCATGGACGCGGCCTGGGCGCGCGCTGCACGGCCATTCATTCTCATCGCCTGGTGCGCGCTCACTTTGGGCGTCGCCGGCGGAAGCTGGTGGTCCTATTACGAGCTCGGCTGGGGCGGCTACTGGGCCTGGGATCCGGTCGAGAACGCCTCGCTCATGCCGTGGCTTGCTGGCACGGCGCTTTTGCATTCAGCGATCGTCCTGGAAAAGCGAGAAGCCATGCGGAGCTGGACTGCAATGCTCTCTATCCTCACCTTTTCGCTTTCGCTGCTTGGCACCTTTCTCGTGCGCTCGGGCGTGCTCGTCTCAGTGCACGCCTTTGCTAGCGATCCGACGCGCGGGCTTTTCATTCTCGCAATCCTGAGCCTCGCCGTGGGCGGGGCCTTGGCGCTTTTCTTCTGGCGTGCGCCGAGGCTGCAGCAGGGCTCATCCTTTTCCTTTGTCAGCCGCGAGACGGCGCTCCTGTTCAACAATGTCTTGCTTGTGGCCGCTGCCGCCGCCGTGTTCATCGGTACACTCTATCCCCTCATCCTCGATGCTCTCACCGGCGCTCGCATCTCCGTAGGCCAGCCCTATTTCCGCATCACCTTCGTGCCCATCGCGGCCGCACTTCTGCTCGTCCTCCCGGTAGGCGCGCTCTTGGCTTGGAAGCGTGCACGCCTTGCCGATGCGCTCAAAACACTCATTCGTCCGTGGTCGCTTGCGCTGCTCGTGGCTGCGGTCGCGGGCGTCGCAAGCGCGCGTCACCCCGTGACGGCAGCGTTCGGCATGGGATTGGCCGTTTGGATCATCTCCGGCAGCTTCGCCGAGATCCTCCGCCGCGCGCCACCATGGCGTTTCGCATTCCAACGTCTCGCGGAAGTTCCGCGCGCGACTTGGGCGATGGTGCTCGCCCATGCCGGCGTCGGCGTGCTGGTGGCGGGCATCACGGGCATCGCCGCCTGGCAGGAAGAAGCCCTCGCGAGTTTGAAGCCCGGTGAAAGCGTAGCGCTCGGTAACATGACGCTGACGCTCGAGCGCGTTGCCGAGACTGCGGGCCCGAATTACGCGGCGCTCCGCGGCACGGTGGCATTGCGCCGCGGCGAGCGGGTTCTTGCGCGGCTCGAGCCCGAGCGGCGCTTCTATCCGGTGCAGGGCACGGTGACGACAGAGGCCGCCATCCGCACGACTCTCCTGAGCGATGTCTATGTGGTGTTGGGCGAGACGCAGGGCGAGGGGGCTTACGCGCTGCACGCCTACGAGAAGCCGCTCGCGCCCTTCATATGGCTCGGCGCGGGGCTCGCAACCTTGGGGGGCCTCATTTCCCTCAGCGCACGCGTAAGGCTCAGGCGCGCTTCGCCGCGCCTCGCCTCCCAAACCCCCGCGCCGGTGGCTGGGGAGTGAGTTGGTCATGCGGTCTTCACTGCAGCCGGATGGGACACGTGGCTGTCGTCTCATATGGAGCATCGTGGCGCTCGGCTTGTTCATTGCCACGGCGCACTCTGTAGAACCTGGCGAAACGCTTGCCGATCCCGCGCTCGAAGCGCGCGCGCGCGCCATCACGGAGGAGCTGCGTTGCCTCGTCTGTCAGAACCAATCGATCGACGATTTAAACGCGCCACTCGCCCATGATCTGCGCGTGCTCGTGCGCGAACGCCTCAAGGCAGGAGACAGTGACGAAGCCGTGATGGCCTTCGTTGTCGCGCGTTATGGCGATTATGTGCGTCTGAAGCCGCCCCTTAAGCGGGAGACATTCCTCCTGTGGTTCGGGCCGCTTCTGGTGCTCGCGCTCGGCGCGGTGGTCGCATTGCGCGCCTTTCGCCCGCGCATGGCGGGCGACGCGCCACCACTCGCCTCGCGCGAGAAAGACGCCCTCAGGCGTGCCCTCGACCGCGTGGACGAAAAAGGGCCGTGAGGCGCAAGCAATTCCGTGGTCAAGATTTCTTGCGGAAAGAATTGAGGCTCACGATTTCCGCGGGCTTGCCATCATCGGGCGCTGCTTTCTCTTCCGCCTTCGCTGGAAGGGCAGCCGGTGCCTCGCCAGGAACCGTTCCGCTTTGTTCGACCTGGAATTCAAGGCCGAACTTTACGCTGGGGTCATAGAAGCCGCGGATGGCCGCAAACGGAACGCGCATGCGTTCGGACACGCGATTGAAGGAAAGCCCAACTTCAAAAGCATCTTCGGTGACCTCGAGGCCCCAAAATTGATGCTGGAGCACGATCGTCATTTCCTGCGGATATCGGCTCCGGAGCATAGGCGAGAGCTCGACGCCGGGATGATCCGTGAGGAAGGTGATATAGAGGTGGTGCTCGCCGGGCAGTCCGCTTTTCGCCACGCGCGTGAGCGTCTCGCGCACGACTCCTTTGAGCGCGTCTTGGACCATAAGATCGTAGCGCATGAAATTCTTCGCCACGAAGACCTCGCTTACGACGATGGTAGCTGCGGCGTGGGCCGATAGAGTAGCGGAAGAGGGCGCGGTCCTGTCAACGCGTGCGAGAGACCTATTTCGGCATGGACGTGACAAATTCGGCAGCGGCGACCGCGATGAGATTGAGGCGCCGCGCGACGTTCGCGCGCGTGGTGCCGCCCTCGAAGGTAATGCTGTCGTCGAAGGCATAGGCATTTTGCGCCGTAAGATATGCCCGCCCCAAGGCCTTGCTCTGGTTCCATTGGTTCGCGTAGCTCACGACGTTGGTGGGCGCGGGATCGAACACGCTCTGCAGAAACAGGAGCGTGCATGGCGTGTCAGATCCCTTGTCCTTGCATTGGAGAAAATTAGCCCAAAAGCCGATGCCGTTCGGCGCGCGAATGATCATCTGGGGGGCGTCGGGCTTGGAATGGTCCTCCACGGTCCAGCCGATGTCGCGCGCAAGATCGGCGAAGTCGTTGAAGGAGATGGACCGGATGACCGTGTCGCTCGCTGCGCGGCCCGGAGAGGCGGACGTCAGGCCCAGGCCCAAGCTCAAGGCGAGCGCAAGGAAGATCGCAAGGGCGGTCGGCCGCATGGCATCCCTCTTGTTCGTGCCCTGTCTAGCACTGGCAAGGTTAAGGCCTCCTAATGGGCCGCAGCATTCAGGGGAAGGAAGGTGGGGGGCTTCTGTTGCCCGGCGCCCCCCGGGCCGCGCTTACCTATTCCTAGGCAGCGAGGGCAACGAGATTATCGTTGGCACCTGTTGTTTGGCCCGATAACGGCGGAACCATGCCGGGCGAAAGGAACACCTTTACACGCTCGTCGATCCTGGTTCGCCCCCATAGCGAAACCGCTCTCGCCGCCCTTGAGGCGGCCGTGGCGGTTTCGGGTTTGGTGGAGGCGCCGGGTACTGCCCCCGGGTCCGAAACGCTTATTACGAGCCCGTTTATCGCCATAGCCGGAGCAAGCTCCGGCGATTTCAATATAGTGCCCGCGAGGCGTGAATGTAAGGTGTGCTTCAACGCCAAACCGTCCGTGGAGGGACCCCATGAGCCTGTTTGACCTGTCCGGCAAAGTCGCGCTCATCACCGGCTCGACCAAGGGTATCGGCCGAGCTATCGCCGAACGAATGGCCGAGCACGGCGCCAAGGTGGTGATCTCGAGCCGGTCGCAAGCCGAGTGCGAACGCGAAGCCAGCGCCATCAGCGCGAAATACGGTGCGGGCCGCGCCTTTGCCTGCGGCGCTGATATCAGCGACCGGGCAAGCTTGAGCACGCTCGTCGAGCGCACGCGCGCGCAATGGAACGCCATCGACATTGTGGTCTTGAACGCCTGGTCACCGGTCAATGGCACTTTCGATCAGATGGATGAAAAGACGTTCGCGAACGGGCTCACCGTCAACCTGGTCAACAACAGTGGGCTCGTGAAGGACGCTTTGCCACTCCTCAAGGCCAAGGGCGGAAGCATTATCTTCATCTCGTCCATCTTCGGCGAGGTCCCGGTCCCGGAGCTGCTTCTCTACGGCATCGTCAAGTCGGGCTTCAACTACATGGCGGCGGCGCTCGCGCTGCAATTGGCCCCTTACAAGATCCGCGCGAATGCCATTGCGCCGGGACTTATCCGCACCTCCATGAGCGCCCCCATCATGGGCATGCGCGAGGTTCTCGATCCCGTGATGGAGAATGTGCCCCTCAAGCGGCCCGGCGAGGCCGACGAAATTGCGGCGTTGGCGGTGTTTCTCGCCTCGCCGGGCGGCGCCTTCATTACGGGTCAGACAATCAATGATGACGGAGGCTGGAGCCTTGGCGGCAAATCGGCGCGGGAGATGATCCAAAACCTCGGCAAGGCTATGCAGCGCGGGGCGCAGGCGGGCGCGCATTGAAGGCGGCTGATGCGGCCTTATCTTGAGCTCTTGTCTCATGTGCGCCGTTCAGGCGTGCGCAAGGCCGACCGCACGGGCGTCGGCACGCTCAGCCATTTCGGCTGGCAGATGCGCTTTGATCTCGCCGCGGGCTTTCCGCTCGTGACGACGAAGAAGCTCCATGTGAAGTCGATCATCCATGAGCTCCTGTGGTTCGTGCGCGGCGAGACCAATGTGAAAACCTTGAAGGAGCAGGGCGTCAGCATTTGGGACGAATGGGCCGACGACGAGGGCGAGCTCGGACCGATTTATGGCAAGCAGTGGCGCGCCTGGCCTACGTCCGACGGCCGAACGATCGATCAACTTGCGCAGCTCGTGCAGGAGATAAAGAGAAATCCCAATTCCCGGCGGCTCGTCGTCTCGGCCTGGAACGTCGCCGACATCGACAAGATGGCGCTTGCACCCTGCCATTGCCTCTTTCAGTTCTATATCGCGGAAGGACGGCTCTCCTGTCACCTCTATCAGCGCTCGGCGGATGTGTTCTTGGGCGTGCCGTTCAATATCGCGTCATACGCACTCCTCACATTGATGGTGGCGCAAGCGACCAGTTACAGGCCCGGCGATTTCATCCACAGCTTCGGCGACGTGCACCTCTATCTGAATCATTTGGAGCAGGCGGACTTGCAGCTCGAGCGCACGCCTTACGAATTGCCGCGCATGACGCTTAATCCTGCGGTGAAGGATCTGTTCCAATTCGGATATGACGACTTCCGACTCGAGAACTACCTTTGTCATGGCGCGATTAAAGCGCCGATCGCGGTCTAAAATCATGCGTCTGTCGCTCATGGTCGCAGTCGCCGACAATGGCGTGATCGGAGCGAAAGGCAAGATTCCCTGGCATCTGCCCGCCGACCTGAAGCGCTTCAGGGCACTGACCTGGGGCAAGCCCATCATCATGGGGCGCAAGACATTCGAATCTCTCCCCCACGCGCTGCCGGGACGCCAGAACATCGTCATTTCGCGAGACCGCAATTACGTGGCAAAGGGCGCCCGAGTCGTGGCGGACTTCGAAAGTGCGCTTTGGGCCGCGGCCGCTGTCGAGGAGGTGATGGTGATCGGCGGCGCCGACGTTTTCGCGCGCGCCATGGACGAGGCCGCCCGCATCTATCTCACCGAAGTGCACACGAGCCCTGAAGGCGACACATACTTCCCGACCTTCGATCGCAGCCTGTGGCGCGAGACGCTGCACGAAGATCACCCGGCCGATGGTGAGCGGCCGGCATACAGCTTCGTGACCTTAGAGCGTGCGTCCCATTCCTAGCGGGCCTGTTTGCCTGAATGGCTACTGGAACGCCCGAGGCTCGCGGTGCGTCGGGATAGGGCGACCAAGTCCAAGGACCCACAACGATATTTCGCATCGTGCGACGGTCGCGATGGTGTTCGGCTGACCCTGCGATGAACGACGCGCGATAAATCCGCTTCCGCTTGCTCCAGGGCTCCGCTAAGAAAAGAGACCAAATTCGGTCGTCGCGCGCGGCGAAAAGCCCGCACCCACCGCGAAACGATCGACGAACCGCGTCAAGCGAGGAGGAGAGAATGATCCGGAAGAGCATGATTCTCGGTCTTGTAGCCTCGAGCGTATTGTTGGCCGGCGCGAGCTTTGCTGCTGGCGACGATGTCATGAAGAATGCCATTGGCAACACCGTCAAGCGCTTGGACACCGGCGAGACGATGGCGTGGAATGCAGATCACACCTATGTCCGCAAGGTCGGCGGGACGACGGAAAACGGCACGTGGAAGGTGGAGAACGAACAAGTCTGCACGTCGAAGGGCACGCCCCAGAACGGCAAGCAGGCAGACTGGGCGTGCTATACGCCCCCCGGTGATCACAAGGTTGGCGACACCTGGGACGTCGACGGAACGGACGGCACCAAGTTCCAGGTGACGATGATGGCTGGCGCCAGCTGACGCCGATTCTCATCTCGAATTCGACCGGCCGGCCGCTGCGCCGGCCGGTTTCGTTTTATTGGATGATGATGCGCGGCGCGCGCTTACGCGTTGTGGCAAGCCCTTCCGTCACCGCTTGCGCGATCGCGATGAAGGCTTTTGCTTCCGCCGATTGCGGATGTGTCGCCGTGATGGGGCGGCCCGCGTCGGACGTCTCGCGAATCGCGGGCACGAGCGGCACCTCGCCGAGGAACGGCACGCCCAGGCGCTCGGCGGTGGAACGCGCGCCGCCATGGCCGAAAATATCGACTCGCTTGGCCGCAATGCGGGCAGATGAAGACGCTCATATTCTCGACGACGCCGAGAATGGGCACCTCGGTCTTTTGGAACATGGCAATGCCCTTGCGCGCGTCGACCAGCGCAATGTCCTGCGGCGTGGAGACGATCACCGCACCCGCGAGCGGCACGCGTTGGGCAAGCGTCAGTTGGACGTCGCCCGTGCCGGGCGGCATGTCCACCACGAGCACGTCGAGTGTGCCCCAATCGACGTCTGCGATGAGTTGGGAAAGGGCGCCCACGACCATCGGCCCGCGCCACACCATGGGTGTGTCCTCCTCGACGAGAAAGCCGATCGACATGGCCTTGAGGCCAAACGCTTCCAGCGGGCGCACTTTCTTGCCCTCAACGCGTGGCCTTTCTTTGAGACCCAAGAGTCGGGGCACGGAGGGTCCGTAAATGTCGGCGTCGAGAAGGCCCACCTTCTTGCCGAGCGCCACGAGCCCCAGCGCCAGATTGACGGCGAGCGTCGATTTTCCGACGCCGCCCTTGCCGCTTGCCACCGCGATGACCGCACCGACGCCCGGGAGTGACGCCATGCGCGTGCCCGGGCCCGGGCCTACGCGAGAAGTGGCCGCTTGCGCAGCCACTTGTGGTCTTGGCGCGTGCGGCTGTTGGGTTGGCGTATGCGCGGTAAGCACGGCGGTGACGGCGGTAACGCCCGCGACCGCACGCACTGCCGCTTCACATGCAGCCCGCAAAGGCTCTGCCTGCGCACCGCGCTGAGGGCTTACTTCCAGCGAAAAACTCACGCGACCCTCACGAATCTCGAGCCCGCGAACGAGCCCGGCCGTCAACACGTCAGCGCCAAACTCGGGATCGCGCACGCGCTTGAGCGCATCTTCCACGGCTTTACGAAGTGCTTCGCTCGCCAACGCTTCCCTTTCCGTCGCGCACCTGCTTCGTTGCGCATGCAGGACGCGTGTCCTATAAGGCAGGTGATTTTTGGCAACGCAAGAGCGAAGACGACCTTGTAGCGCCGCGACGGAAGGATGGGACGATGCCCAATCAAGGCGGCTGGACTGGCGGCCGCGGACCGTGGAGCCAAGGGCCGCAGGGCGGCGGATCCGCCACACCCGACCTCGAAGACTTGCTACGCCGCGGACAGGATCGCTTTCGCCGTATCCTGCCGCGACGATTGGGGTCAGGCGGGTTCGGGCTCATTGCCCTTGCTGCCTTCGCGCTCTGGCTGCTCAGTGGACTTTATGTCGTGCGCCCTGGCGAGCGCGGGGTCGAGACCCGCTTCGGCCGCTTCACCCAGGAGACGAAGCAAGGCCTCAATTACCATTTGCCCTATCCAATCGAAAGTGTTCGCACGCCGAACGTCGATTTCGTCAACCGCGTGGAGGTGGGCTTCCACAGCGTGAGCGAGCCGGGCCGCGAACAGCGCCAGCAGGACGTGCCCGAGGAAAGCTTGATGCTCACAGGCGACGAGAACATCGTCGACGTCGATTTCGGCGTCTTGTGGAACTTGAAAAGCGCGCCCAATTTTCTCTTCAACGTCAAGGATCCCGAACAGACGGTCAAAGCTGTCGCCGAGAGCGCCATGCGCGAGGTCGTCGGCAAGAGCCGCATCGACCAGCTGCAGACCGAGGAGCGCACCGGCACGCAGGACAAAGTGAGAGACCTCATCCAACGCACCCTCGACTTTTACGGCGCGGGCATCAACATCGTGCAGGTCCAAATGCAGAAGGTCGACCCGCCGGAGCAGGTGATCGAGTCCTTCCGCGATGTTCAGGCCGCGCGCGCCGACAAAGAGCGTGCGATCAACGAGGCACTCGCCTACCGCAACAAGGTGGTGCCCGAGGCGCGCGGTAAGGCCGAGCAGATCCGGCAAGAAGCGCAAGCCTATCGCGAGCAAGTGGTGGCCCAGGCCCAAGGCGAGGCGCAGCGCTTCACCGCAATTCTCGCTCAATATCAACAGGCCAAGACCGTGACCCGTGAACGCATGTATCTCGAGACGATGGAGCGCGTGCTCGGCCGCGTCAATAAGGTGGTGATTGACGAGAAATCGACCTCGGGCGTCGTGCCCTATCTGCCGCTCGATGCGCTCAAGGCGCCGAAGGCGACCATTCTCCAAGGCGGCGGTCAGACGGGCGAGGGGGACAACCCATGAGCCGGGTGACGCTCCTGCCGATCATTCTCATAGCTGTGGCGGCTCTCGTCGTCCTGTTCAGCACATTGTTCATGGTGCACCAAACGCAATTTGCGCTCGTCGTGCAACTGGGAGAGATCAAGGAAGTCATCGACAAGCCGGGCGTGAAGGTGAAGTTGCCGTTTGTTCAAAACGTGGAGTTTCTCGACAAGCGCATCCTGCCGCTCGATACGCCGCCCGAGGAGGTCATCGCCGCCGACCGCAAGCGCCTCGTCGTCGATGCCTTCGCGCGCTATCGCATCATCGATCCGTCCACCTTCTACCGGGCGTTGGGGACGGAAACCACGGCGCGGGCGCGGCTCGAGCAGTATTTGACCTCGGAAGTGCGCAACACTTTGGGCGCGGAGAGTTTCTCGGCCGTTCTCTCAGAGAAGCGCGCCGATCTCATGCTCGCCATTCGCAACAAAGTGAATGCCGAGACGCGCAAGCTTGGCATCGAGATCGTGGACGTCCGCATCCGGCGCGCCGACCTGCCGGAGGAGAACAGCCAGGCCATCTTTCGGCGCATGCAGACCGAGCGCCAGCAGCAAGCCTCCGAGATCCGTGCCGAGGGAACCGAGGAGGCCTTGCGCATCCGCGCCCGCGCCGACCGCGATGTGACGGTGCTGCTTGCCGAAGCCAAGCGCGACGCCGACATCCTGCGCGGCCAGGGCGATGCCGAGCGCAACCGAATTTTCGCCGAGGCCTACGGCAAGGACCCCGATTTCTTCATCTTCTACCGGTCCATGCAGGCTTATGAAGAGGCCCTCAAGCAGGACGACACGACCTTTGTCCTGACCCCCTCCAGCCCCTTCTTTCGCTTTTTCGGCAGCGCGGACGGACGCTGACGCCGGGACTTGATGTAGCAGCCGCTTGGGTCTCGGCGTCTCTGGGCGATTGCGCATCGGATGGAGAAAAAGCCCCGCGCCGTTTTCCGGGCTTTGACCCTCGATTAACCCTGCAGCAAGGATTTGCAGCGTTTTGTGTCTGCCTCAATTCGTCCATATTCGGTTCTAAAGTCGGCCTCTTCTCGGGCTCGCGGCCCGAACAGCTCCTCGGAAATCAAGTCTCGGGCGTATGCGATGAACAGAGGGTTTCTCAGTCTGATGAGTGGCGGAAATAGGAATTGGGTCCGCTTGGCGGCCCTGTCGGGACTTGTGTTGGCGGTAGGCTTCGGGGGATTCGTGGCGCTCGCCGCGCCTGCTCCGATGCGCGAGCAGGTCGCATTTCAAAGCACACCGCGCAGCTTCGCGGATATCGCCGACGGTCTCTTGCCGGCGGTGGTCAATATCTCCACCACGCAGACCGTCAAGCTGCCGCAAGGTGGCGACATTCCGATGCCGCAGTTCCCGCCGGGCTCACCTTTCGAAGATTTGTTCCGCGACTTTCTCGAACAGCAGGGCGCACCGCGTAAGGTAACCTCGCTGGGCTCGGGCTTCGTCATCGATCCCACAGGCATAATCGTGACCAACAACCACGTCATCGACGAAGCCGATGAGATCACTGTGACCTTGGCGGACGGCGAGTCGCTGCCTGCAGAAGTCGTTGGGCGCGACCCCAAGACCGATGTCGCGGTGCTGCGGGTGAAACCCAAGAAACCCTTGTCCTCGGTTCAGTTCGGCGATTCCGACAAGGCCCGCGTGGGCGATTGGGTGCTCGCGGTCGGCAATCCCTTCGGCCTCGGCGGCTCGCTGTCGGCCGGCATCGTCTCCGCGCGTAACCGGAATATCAACGAAGGGCCTTACGACGACTTCATCCAAACCGACGCCGCCATCAATCGCGGCAATTCGGGCGGGCCCTTGTTCGATCTCTCGGGTCGTGTGATTGGCGTGAACTCCGCCATCATCTCGCCTTCGGGCGGGTCGGTGGGCATTGGCTTTGCCGTCCCTTCGAACGTCGTGCAACCCGTTGTGAAACAGCTCGTCCAATTCGGCGAGACGCGGCGCGGTTGGCTCGGCGTGCGCATCCAATCCGTGACGGACGACATGGCCGAAGCGATGTCTCTGGACAAGGCCCAAGGCGCGCTTGTGGCGGGCATCACAGAAGGCGGGCCGGCGGCCAAGGCCGGCATTCAACCCGGCGACCTGATCGTTTCCTTCGACGGCAAGCCCATAACTGAGATGCGCATGCTGCCGCGCGTCGTGGCCGACACGGCGATCGGCAAGCGTGTGCCATTGCAGATCATCCGCAACGGCCAACGCCGCACGCTGGAAGTGCAGATCGGGCGCCTCGAAGACGCCGAACGCACCGCAATGGCGGAGGTGAAGGGCGATCATGAGCCCGCGACAAAGACGGAGACAAGTGCGCTCGGTCTCTCGCTCTCACCTCTCACGGCGGAGCTCCGCAACCGTTTTCAAATCCCCAACGCGGTCAAAGGCGTGCTCGTGACGAAGGTCGATCCTGCGGGGCCGGGGGCCGAGAAGGGCCTGGCACCAGGCGACGTCATCGTCGAGGTCGCGCAGGAGCCCGTTGTACAGCCGAAGGACGTGACCACGAAGGTGGCCAAGGCCACGGCCGGCAACAAGAAGTCCGTGCTCCTGCTCGTCAATCGCCAGGGCGAGCTTACCTTCGTCGCGGTGAGGGTGGCGCAGAGCTGACGCTCTCTGCTTGCCCGTAGATCAACCGCCTGAGCGATTCGCGCTCGAGGTGGCTCTATGCTTGGCGGAAGTCGCGCGTCGTGTAGCCCTGCAAATAGAGCAGCGCCGTGAGATCGCCGTGGACAATGCGCGCGGCCGCGGCTTGCGCAAGCAAGGGCTTTGCCCGGAAGGCGACGCCGAGGCCTGCCGCCTTGATCATGTCGATGTCGTTGGCGCCGTCGCCGACCGCAAGCGTGTCCTCGAGCAAAACTCCATGCTCGGCCGCTGCTTTCCGCAAGGCATCGAGCTTGGCGTTGCGCCCGAGGATGGGCTCTGCCACGCGGCCTGAAAGCTTCCCGTTCTCGATGAGCAGCCGGTTCGCTTGGGCCCCATCGAAGCCCGCGTCCGCCATGATCCGTTCGGTGAAATATGTAAACCCGCCCGAAACGAGCAGGGTGTAGGCGCCATGGGCACGCATGGTGGCAACGAGCGTCTTTGCGCCGGGCACGAGATGCGCCCGCTCGCGATAGACCTCTTCGAGCGCCCGCTCCGGCAGACCCTTGAGTAGCGCCACCCGCTCGCGGACTGCCGGCTCGAAATCGATCTCGCCCCGCATGGCGCGCGCAGTGATGGCGGAAATCTTGTCTCGGAGCCCCACCTTGTCCGCGAGCTCGTCCAGGCATTCGCAAGCGATGATGGTCGACTCCATGTCGGCGACGAGAAGCTTCTTTTTCGGGCTCTTTGCAGGCAGAACATTGACGTCGAGCGGCAGGCCTTTCAGCGCGTCTGCGACGGCCGCCTGTGCCTGTCGCGGATCGCTCGTCTCAAACGGGACATCCGCCGCAACGCCGTTTCCAAGCGCGACGGGAGCGCCGGGATTTTCGAGTGCGCTGCGTGCTCTCTCGATGGCTGCGGGCGAAAGCGCTCGCGTGTTCGGATTGCCGATGAGCGAAAGAATGTATCTCATGCGCCCGCGATGACCGAAAAGCGAAATGTGCGCGCCAAGGCGCTTCTTATTGCAGGCCCGACCGCAAGCGGCAAGTCGGCGCTTGCGCTTGCGCTCGCCGAACGCTTCGGCGGCCTCATCGTCAATGCGGACTCCATGCAGGTCTATCGCGATCTGCGCCTGCTGACGGCGCGTCCCTCGCCCGAGGACGAGGCGCGCGCGCCCCATGCGCTGTACGGCATTATTTCGGCTGCGGAAACATTTTCCGTTGCAGCCTTTCTCTCTCATGCGCGCGACGCGCTCGCGCGGGCGGAAAGGGAAGGGCGGCTACCCATCTTCGTCGGTGGCACGGGACTTTATTTCGAAGCGCTCTTGAAAGGCCTCGCGCGCGTGCCGCCGGTGCCGGAGGAAATTCGCGCCGAGAGCGCGGCACTCATGGCAGAAGTTGGACCGGCAACCTTTCACGGGCTCCTGGCTGCGAAGGACCCTGTGATGGCCGCGCGCCTGAAGCCCACCGACAGGCAGCGTCTGGAGCGCGCATACGCTGTCTACCGCGCCACCGGCCGCTCCCTGGCAGAGTGGCAAGACGCACCCCAGGCGCCGCTTCTCGCCGAGCAGGAGGTGCTTCGCTTCGTGCTTATGCCGGAGCGGGCCCTGCTCTATGCGCGGGCCGAGGCCCGCTTGGAGCGCATGATGGACGATGGTGCGTTGGAGGAGGTGCGTGTCCTCTCAGGACTGGGGCTTCCTCCTTCTATGCCCGCTCTGAAAGCGCTCGGGGTGCCGTCGATGCTCGCGTATCTCGAAGGCAGGCTCACCCGCGAAGAGGCCTTGGCCGAGGCCAAAACAGCCACGCGGCGCTACATCAAGCGCCAGACCACTTGGTTCAGGCATCACATGATGTCGTGGGATTGGCTCTTTGAGCAACTTATGGAAAGGAATCTGGAAGAAATCTTTGCAATTATGGCATCTTGCGTTGACGCTCGGTAGGCGAGCCGCTAGGGTGCGCCCCCGCCCGCGTGGTTTTGCAGGTGCGAAGAGGGGACCCGCGCCGGTGGGCGCCCGGTAGGCGCCATGGGGCAAGAAGGACGCAAGATCATGGCTGCGGCCGAGATCACGGGCGCGGAGATCGTCATCCGCGCGCTGCAGGACCACGGGGTGGACTGCCTGTTCGGCTACCCCGGCGGCGCCGTGCTGCCGATCTACGACGCCCTGTTCCAACAGGACAAGCTTCGGCACATCCTCGTCCGGCAGGAGGGCGGGGCGGTGCACGCGGCCGAAGGCTATGCGCGCTCCTCGGGCAAGCCAGGCGTCGTGCTTGTGACTTCGGGGCCCGGCGCCACCAATGCGGTCACGGGCCTCACCGACGCGCTCATGGATTCGGTTCCCATCGTCTGCCTCACCGGTCAGGTCGCCACGCACCTCATCGGCTCGGATGCATTCCAGGAATGCGACACGGTGGGCATCACGCGCGCCTGCACCAAGCACAATTGGCTGGTGAAGAGCGCCAAGGATTTGCCGCGTGTGCTGCACGAGGCCTTCTATGTCGCGACCAACGGCAGGCCAGGTCCGGTCGTCGTGGACATCCCGAAGGACGTTCAATTCCAGAAGGCGGTGTACACGGGCCCCGCCAATGTTCGCCACCGTACCTATCGCCCCAAGCTCAAGGGCGATCTCGACAAGGTGACGGAAGCGGTTGGCTTGTTCGCCGCGGCCAAGCGGCCGGTGGTCTATTCCGGCGGCGGCGTCATCAATTCGGGACTGCGCGCGAGCCAGCTCCTGCGTGAGCTTATCCGTGTCACCGGCACGCCCATCACCTCGACTTTGCTCGGGCTTGGCGCCTTTCCCGCCTCCGATCCCCATTGGCTCGGCATGCTCGGCATGCATGGCACCTACGAGGCCAATTTCGCCATGCATGAATGCGATGTCATGCTCAATGTGGGTGCGCGCTTCGATGATCGCATCACGGGCCGGCTCGATGCCTTCTCGCCGGGGTCGAAAAAAATTCACATCGACATCGACCCTTCATCCATCAACAAAAATATTCAGGTCGACGTGCCGATCGTGGGTGATGTCGCGCACGTGCTCGAGGATTTCGTTCGTCTATGGCGCGCAGGTGCCCACAGTCTGGACAAGCAAGCACTGAAGGCATGGTGGGCGCAGATCGACGAATGGCGGGCCAAGAAGTCGCTCGCCTTCAAGAACTCGAGCGAGATCATCAAGCCGCAATATGCGATCCAGCGGCTTTATGCGCTCACGAAGGATCGCGACGTCTTCATCACGACCGAAGTGGGCCAGCACCAGATGTGGGCGGCCCAGCACTACAAGTTCGAAAAGCCGAACCACTGGATGACGAGCGGAGGCCTCGGCACCATGGGCTACGGCTTGCCCGCCGCCATCGGCGTGCAGGTCGCACATCCCAAGTCGCTCGTCATCGACATCGCGGGCGAAGCCTCGATTCTCATGAACATGCAGGAGATGTCGACCGCTGCCCAGCATAAGCTGCCGGTGAAGGTCTTCATCATCAACAATCAGTATATGGGCATGGTGCGCCAATGGCAGGAGCTTCTGCATGGCGGTCGCTACGCTCATTCCTATACGGAGGCCTTGCCCGATTTCGTCAAGCTCGCCGAGGCCTATCACGCCACAGGCTTTCGCGTGACAAAACCTCAAGAGGTCGACGACGTCATCACGCGCATGATCGAGACGCCGGGACCTGTGATCGTCGATTGTGTGGTCGATCCGGCTGAAAATTGCTTCCCCATGATTCCGTCGGGCAAGGCGCATAATGAAATGCTCTTGGGCCCCGACCAGGAACGTGAGGAAGTCTCCGAGGAAGGAAAAATGCTTGTCTAGGAGAGAAGGGAGCGCCGATGCCGCCCCGCGTTGAGCAGACGCCCGAGCGGCACACGCTGTCCGTCCTCGTGGATAACGAGGCGGGCGTGCTCGCGCGCATCGTTGGGCTCTTTTCTGGCCGCGGCTACAACATCGATAGCCTCACTGTGGCCGAGGTCGATCCCGGTGCGCATACCTCGCGCATCACCATCGTCACCATCGGCACGCCCATGATCATCGATCAGATCCGGGCGCAGCTCGAGCGCCTCGTGCCCGTGCACAAGGTCTCCGACCTCACCGAAGGTCCACCCTTCGTCGAGCGCGAGCTCGCGCTCGTCAAAGTCTCCGGCCAGGGCGAGAAGCGCGTCGAGGCTTTGCGCCTGTCGGATGCCTTCCGAGCACGCGTCGTCGATACGACCCACAACTCCTTCATCTTCGAGCTCACGGGGGCCACCGACAAGATCGACGCCTTCATTAGTCTGATGAAGCCCTTGGGCCTCGTTGAGGTCTCGCGCACTGGCGTCGTCGGCATCCAGCGCGGCCCGGAGGGGATGTGATACAAGTCTGACGAAACGAGAGGGGTTTCTCGATGCGCGTCTATTACGACCGCGATGCGGATGTGAATCTGATCAAGGGTAAGAAGGTTGCCATTATCGGCTATGGCAGCCAGGGACATGCCCACGCCCTGAACCTGCGCGACTCTGGCGTGAAGGACGTGCGCGTGGCGCTGCGCCCGGGCTCGGGCTCGGCCAAGAAAGCGCAAGCCGAGAATCTCACCGTGCAGACGCCGGCCGAGGCCGCCAAGTGGGCCGACGTCATGATGATGGTCACGCCCGACGAGCTGCAGCGTGCGATCTACGACAACGAGCTCAAGGACAACATGAAGCAGGGCGCGGCGCTCATGTTCGCCCATGGCTTCAACATTCATTTCAATCTGATCGTGCCGCGCCCCGATCTCGATGTGATGATGGTGGCGCCCAAAGGACCGGGCCACACCGTGCGCAGCGAATATTTGCGCGGCGCGGGCGTGCCGTGCCTTCTTGCCGTTGCGCAAGATGCCAGCGGCAATGCGCAGGAGCTCGGTCTTTCCTATGCCTCGGCCATCGGCGGCGGGCGCGCCGGCGTCATCGAAACCAGTTTCCGCGAGGAATGCGAGACCGATCTCTTCGGCGAGCAGTCGGTGCTCTGCGGCGGGCTCGTCGAGCTCATCCGCGCGGGATACGAGACTCTGGTGGAAGCGGGCTATGCGCCCGAGATGGCCTATTTCGAATGCCTGCACGAGGTAAAGCTCATCGTCGATCTCATCTATGAGGGCGGGATCGCCAACATGAACTATTCGGTCTCGAACACGGCGGAATATGGCGAATACGTTTCGGGGCCGAAGGTCATCGGACCGGAAGCGCGCGCGGCGATGAAGGACATTCTCGACCGACATCCAGTCGGGCCGCTTCGCGCGCGACTGGGTGCTCGAAAATCAGGCCGGGCAACCGAGCTTCAAGGCTATGCGCGCGAAGTCGCAGGCGCACCCGATCGAGAAAGTGGGCGAGCAGCTCCGAGCCATGATGCCTTGGATCGCCGAGCGCAGGCTCGTGGACCGAAGCCGGAACTGATCTCGCCTTAGACGCTCAGCCGGTAAAGCTTCGCCGCGTTGTCATGCGTGAGCTTCTTGACCATCGCCGGCGGCAAATGACCCATCGTCTCCTGCATGATCTTCCTCGAGTTCGGCCAGATCGAGTCTGGGTGCGGATAATCCGTCGCCCACAAAAGATTGTCGCCGTAAAACTCCAAAAGCCGCATCGTCACCGGGCTTTGCTGGAAGGTTGAATAGATCTGCCGCTTGAACAGCTCCGAAGGTTTGGTCTTGTATGGGATGCCGCCCTTGTCCTTGTAAAACTCCGCGGCTTCCCAGGTACGCCAATGGCGGTAGTCGAGCTCCTCGACCACCCAGGGCAGCCAGCCGGCGCCCGATTCCGCAATGACAAGCTTCATCTTCGGGTGGCGCTCCAAGATGGTCCACGCGAAGAGATCGACGAAGGAGTCGAGGAACTGCGTGACGAAATTCTTCATGTGCGTGAAGTTCGCCGCGAGCTTGCCGCGCGCTGGATCGCCCTCTTGCGGAAAGATCACGGTCACGTGCCAGGAGAGCACGATGCCGGTTTCCTCGAGCGAATTCCACAACGCCTCCCAGCGCGGATCGTGCAAGCGCGGATTGGCGGCAGCGATTTGCAAATTCACCTGCTTGACGTCGCCGCGCTTGCCAAGCCGCAGCACCTCGGCCGCGGCAGACTCGGGATGTTCCGGCAACATCGGAACGCCGAGAAGCCGTGTTGGTGCGACCTTGCAGAAGTCGCCGAGCCAATCATTGTAGACGCGGTGCAACTCGTCGGTGAATTCCTGGTCCTTGGTCTTGATCGACGTAACTGGCCCGAAGATCACATGCGTATGGATACCGTCGCGGTCCATGTCGGCGAGGCGCAGCTCCGGCACGGCCGGGCGACGCTCGGTCAGGTCGATCACGCCGCCGCGGTCGAAGGCCGTGTAGATCGGCTTGGGTGCGTTCGAGCCCCTGGTGCGGCCGGTCCAAGGACCCCACACCATGTCGTCGCACACCCACATCGCCTGCCCGTTGCGCTCCTCGATATGTGGAGCCCGCTCGCGCTGGGCGCGCTGCAGGCGCTCCAGCCACAGATCCTCGGGGAGTTGATTGAGATCGAGATGGTCGTCGCAAGAGATGAGCTTGTAGTCCACCCGGGCGCCCTCCAGGTCTTTCTCTTTGAAAGAACTGAACCATTCAGGCGGCTCAGGCGTCAATGGCGCGCGAAGGCGGAGCTTGTGGCGTGGGGGCGTCTCAGCCGATCTGACGCTTGCCGCAGTGGTAAAAGGCGTCGCGACCGACTTTCTCGTAGCGCAGCATGAGGTGATTGGCTTCGAGCTGGCTTAAGCCCGCAAGCTCGCGCTTGAGCGTGGCATCATCGCTGCGCATGCGCGCGATGATCATGCGATCGAGCTTCTCATCGCCATTCGCGGCGACAGCCTCGGCGATGCAACTGCATCGGTCGGGCAGGTCGGCGCGTGCGACGATACAGGCATGCTCAATGGCCGTGATGCGGCCCGGATCAAGCTTAGGCTTGTCCTCGCCGCAGCCCGCAAGCGCCACGGCGCCCAACAGGACGCTCACCAATATACGCATCGTCAAATTTCCCTCGGCTGTTCCGGGAATGGTGCCGTAATCCGGCTACCAGGGCCTTAAAGGGCCAAGCCCGGTGCCGCGGGACGTAGAAGCGCCGCCGGCAAAGGTGCGGCTTGGTCGGCACTGCCGAGCTGCGCAAGAAGGCCCGCGAACCACACCGGCTCGATCGTCGCGGGCTTGCAGTCCAAGAGCTCCGCCAGCGTCACGTGGTGAAGCCTTACAAAGCGCTCCGCGGCGCGGAGAAGGGCGATCTCGCCCCAGATCTCGCTCACGAGATGCAAGGTGGCAAGCCTGCCATAGGCGCAGCGCGCGGGCGGCTCGAGCCTAAGCTGCCCAGCAACCGCGTCGACGAGCGTGGGCCAGGAAATGGCGTCCTTGTTCAACGTGTGGGTCATCATCGGCCTGTCACTATGGCTCAAGCCATAATGCGAATGATTATCAAATGCAATAGGAGCGGTGGCGCTTGAGGGAGCAGGCGGGCCAACTTCGCCATATTCCTGACGGGCCTTGCTCATACAAAGATCGAGCTGAATTAAGGCGGCAGGCGTGTCGCGCGAGCGGTGCATGGTCTCACCCGGCTCGCTGCAAACACCGCCGGGGAGAGGTTCATGACGATGGCCGAAACTGCGCCGGATACGGCGGCGATGCGCCTGACTGCGGTCTCGCGTCTGGGGATCGGCCTCGCCCAGGGCCTCGCGCTCTATGTCCTCTACGAAGCTTCGAAGAGCCACAGCTGGCCTGCGGCCGAGCCCATGCTCTTCGCGTCGCTGATGCTCATCGCGGGCTTTGTGCCGCTCATACTCCTGGGAGGGCTCGGAGGCTTACGGCCACGCACGCTGGCCCTCTGGGCCGTTGCCGCGACCGCCCTGCTGGTGGGCCTTGCGGTCCACGACATGATGCGGGACGTCGCCGATTTACACCGCATCCAGCCGTCCTTCGCGCTCGTTGTCTTCACCGCTGCAGGCCTTTTCATCGCCCATCACTTAATTGCGGCTGGAGATGCCGAGGGCAAACTCATCGCCAGCTATCCGAGCTATTTCGACATCGCTTGGAAGCACGGTGTTCAGCTTGTGCTGGCGCTCGGTTTTGTCGGCGTTTTTTGGCTGCTGCTTTGGCTTGGCGCCGCGCTCTTCAAGCTCATCAAAATCGATTTCTTGGAAGAGCTTATCGAGCGGCATTGGTTTGCCTTCCCGGCGACGACGACGATGTTCGCTCTCGCGATCCATCTCACCGATGTGCGCGTTGGCCTTGTCCGGGGCATCCGCACAGTAGCGCTCACGCTCTTGTCGTGGCTGTTGCCGGTCATGGCGCTGATCGCGGTGTCGTTTCTTGCGTTGCTGCCTTTCACGGGTCTTGAGCCGCTTTGGAGCACGCGAAATGCAACCTCCCTTGTGCTCATAGCAGCCGCGACACTCGTCATCTTGATCAATGCGACCTATCAGGAAGGCCGCCCCGACGAGCCGCCGGTCCGCGCCTTGCGCTACGGCGCATCTCTCACGGGACTGGCGCTCGTGCCGCTTGTCGCCATTGCGGGTTACGGCTTGTGGCTTCGCATCGCCCAGTATGGCTGGACGCCCGACCGCATTATTGCCGCGGCTTGCGTTCTGGTCGCGGCCTGCTATGCGCTTGGCTACGCCTTGGCTGCGCTTCGCCTTTCGCCATGGATGAAATGGCTCGAGGCCGCAAATATCTTCACGGCTTTTGTCATTCTCGGCGTTCTCTTCGCGCTCTTCACGCCGCTCGCCGATCCCGCGCGCATTTCCGTCGCTGATCAGGTGCGCCGCCTCGAAGCGGGCAAGATCGCTCCCGAAACGTTCGATTTCCAGTTCCTTGCGCGGGGCGGCGTCCGCTATGGCCGCGCTGCGCTGGAGAAACTCAAGACCAAGAAGGATGGACCGCAAGCCGCGCTCATCGCGCAGAAGGCCGGCGAGGCGCTACGCGGTCAGGCCGTGCCCTACGTGCCGACCCCTGTGAGCATCGCGGAAAACATCACCGTGTACCCGAAGGGACAGACGCTCCCGGCAAGCTTCATCAACCAGGACTGGAAGGACGAGCCCAAGACCTGGCGTTTGCCGCCCTGCCTGCGCCTTGAGGAAAAATGCGAGGCGTTCCTGGCCGAAATGGACGGCAAAGGCGAGCCGGAAGTCTTGCTCACCACGGGCAGCTGGACCGTGGTCTTTCAGGTCTCCGCCGACGGGCGTTGGGCGCCAGTCGGCAATCTGATGCCGGCCTATTGCGCCGCGCTTTCGGAGGCGATGCATAACGGCCAATACAAACCGGTCGAGCCGGTATGGAAGGACCTCGACGTCGAGGGGCGCCGCTTCCGCATCGTTCCCCAGGATTGCGAAGATCTCGAGGCGACTCGCTCGCGGGGGTAATTCATCGGCCTTAGAGCAAGCGGACCGTTACTTCATTTCGATTTCGACGAGCGTTCCGTCCTTGACGCGGCGGAAGAAGCAGCTTCGCTTGCCGGTGTGGCAGGCGGGGCCGGTTTGCCGCACTTTGAGAAGCAGCGTGTCGCCATCGCAATCGACGAGGAGCTCGACCAACTCCTGAATGTGGCCGGAGGTGTCACCTTTGCGCCAGCGCGCATTGCGGCTGCGCGACCAATAGACGACGCGGCCGGTCTCGATCGTCTCGCGCAGCGTCGCGCGATTCATGAAGGCGAGCATCAAGACTTGTCCGCTTGTGGCATCCTGAGCGACGGCCGGCACGAGACCGTCCTGATCAAAGACAACACTGTCGAGGATTTGGTCGAGACTCATGAGCGGTTTGCCTCAACAAGGCGCGCGAGCCCTAGACTCAAATCGGCGATGAGATCGTCTGGGTCCTCGAGGCCGATATGGAGCCTCACAGTCGGTCCCTCGCGCCAGGGCGTGACCGATCGTTGAATGGCCGCCGGATCGACGGGAAGCACGAGGCTCTCATAGCCGCCGAAGGAATAGCCGATGCCGAATAGCTCGAGGCCGTCCGCGAACGCGGCCACGGCCTCCTTCGCGCAGGGCTTGAGCACGAAGCCGAAAGTTCCTGAAGCGCCTGCAAAATCGCGCTTCCAGAGTGCATGCCCGGGATCATCGGGCAGGGCGGGGTGAAGGACACGGGTCACTTCGGCGCGGGTCTTGAGCCAACGCGCCACCTTGAGCGCGCTCTCCTGATGGCGCGCCATGCGCACGCCGAGCGTCCGCAAGCCCCGCAGTGCGAGATAGACGTCGTCGGGTGCCGCGCAATAACCCAGCGTGCCATGGGCATCGACGAGCGCCTTTACCTGCGCTTCCTTCACGGTGACCGTGCCTAGCAGCGCGTCTGAATGCCCGGCGATGTATTTGGTCGCCGAGTGAACGCAAATGTCGGCGCCGAGGTCCAGGGGCTTCAGATAAAGCGGCGAGGCCCAGGTGTTGTCGACCATGACGAGCGCACCCCGCGCGTGGACCGCCCCAGCGATCGCGGGCACGTCCTGCACCTCGAAGGTGAGCGAGCCTGGAGACTCGCAAACAACGAGCTTGGTCTCGGGCTTCATCAGTGCCGCAATGCCCGAGCCGATTTTGGGATCATAGAAACTGGCCGTGACACCGAAGCGCGCGAGCACGCGCAGCACGACGCGCCGCGTGGGCTCGTAACAGGCGTCGGTCACGAGAACGTGGTCGCCTGCCTGCGTAAAGGCAAGGAGCGCGCAAGAGACCGCGGACAGGCCCGAGGGCGTCAGCACAGTGCGTGCGCCGCCCTCGAGCGCGCTCATGGCCTCCTCGAGCGCCCGTGTGGTGGGCGTGCCACGGCGTCCGTAAGTGTATGCGCGCGTGGGATCCGTGAGCGAGGCCGTGGAGGGGTAGAGAACGGTCGAGGCGCGGTAGACCGGCGGGTTCACCACCTCAATCTCCGTGTCCACGCGGCGCCCAAGCTGCACGATGCGGGTCTCGTCCTTCATGGTCTGTCGCTCACAATGGCGCGACATTCCCCCGGGCCGCCCCTGCTTGTCCAGAGCCCGCACCGGCCGGAGGCACCAAGAGTAGAGATCGGCGCCTCGGATGATAGACTGCGGCCCGCGCTTGCAACGGCATGAGGGGACCCGTAATGCACGCAAGAGCTCTCTTGGCCTTCGGGCTATTCGCTTTCATCTGCCTTTGCTTGGCAGCGGCCCGCGCGCAAGCACCGGGGGATACGCTTTCGCTCGTACGCCAGCGCGGCTATCTCAAATGCGGCGTGAGCGAGGGGCTTGCGGGCTTCTCCATCACCGACGACAAAGGGAGCTGGCGCGGCCTCGATGTCGATCTTTGCCGAGCTGTGGCGGCCGCCGTCTTCGGCAATGCGAGCAAAGTCCGCTATACCCCGCTCACGACCAAGGTGCGCTTCACGGCGCTGCAATCGGGCGAGGTCGACGTGCTGTCGCGCGACACCACCTGGACGCTCGGGCGCGACGCGGGTCAGCATCTCACTTTCGTGGCGGTGAACTACTATGACGGCCAGGCCTTCATGGTCCCGAAATCGCTTGGCGTAAAGCACGTGACCGATCTCGATGGCGCCACCATCTGTGTCCAACAGGGCACCACCACTGAGCAGAACGTCGCCGATTATTTCCGCGCTCACGGATTGAAGTATGAGCTCGTTACATTCGAGCGCGACGAGCAGGTCGTTCAGGCTTATGAGGCCAAGCGCTGCGATGCTTACACGACGGATGCCTCCGGACTTTATGCTGATAGACACCTTCTCACCAAGCCGAACGATCACATCGTCCTGCCCGAAATCATCTCTAAGGAGCCGCTCGGTCCCGCCGTGCGCGAGGGCGATGACCGCTGGGCCGATATCGTGCGTTGGAGCTTCTATGCCCTGGTTGCGGGCGAAGAGCTCGGCATTACTTCGGCCAACGTGGACGCAATGAAGAAGTCGTCGAATCCCGAGGTGCGGCGCTTGCTCGGCACGGAAGGCGATTTTGGTCAACAGTTCGGGCTCGCTCCCGACTGGGCCTATCAAATCCTGAAGCAGGTCGGCAATTACGGCCAATCCTTCGCTCGCAATGTCGGCAAGGACTCCTCCCTCGGCATCGCGCGCGGGCTGAACGCGCTTTGGCGCGACGGCGGGTTGCAATACGCGCCGCCGGTGCGCTGACACTTGCTCCGACGGTTCATGCCCCTTCGCCGCACAGGCTGGCTCTTATCTTTGAACGCACGCGCCGTGCTCATCCAGCTGGCGCTGCTCGCCGCACTGGTCGCGCTCACGCTCTGGATCGCACACAACACCGCGCAAAATCTCGCGGCGCGCAATCTGCCATTGGACTTTGGTTTCCTCAGCGAGAAGGCAGGCTTTGCCGTCAGCCAATCGCTCATCGCCTATAGTGAACAATCGACCTATGCGCGCGCTCTCTTGGTGGGATTGCTCAACACACTCCATGTCTCGGCGCTAGGGATCGTCGCCGCCACGGTGATCGGGCTCGCCGTGGGCATCGCCCGGCTTTCGAGCAATTGGCTCGTCGCGCGCCTTGCCACGCTCTATGTCGAGACGCTGCGCAATGTTCCTCTCCTCCTTCAGCTCTTCGTCTGGTATTTCGCGGTCCTGCAGCCCTTACCGGCCCCGCGTGCGGCGCTTTCGCTGGGCGGCATTGCATATCTCCATGCGCGCGGGCTCGAGCTTCCCGCTTTGAGCCTGGGCGGGGCAGGCGCGCCGGTACTTCTCGCTCTGGTCGCGGGCATCTTTGCGGCGGGATTGCTTGGGCGGGTTTTGCGCCGTCGGCGGAAGCGGACAGGATATGCCCCTTCCGCGCTGGCGTTTCAGCTTGGACTCATTTTCGGCTTGCCGCTTCTCGTCTGGATACTCTGGGACTCGCCCATTGCGCTCGACATGCCCGTGTTTCAGCGGTTCAACTTCCGCGGCGGCATGACGGTGCGGCCGGAATTCATTGCCCTCTTTCTCGGGCTTTCCACCTACACCGCGTCCTACATCGCCGAGACCGTGCGCGCGGGCATCCTCGCAGTGTCGCGGGGTCAGGTGGAGGCGGCGGCGGCCCTCGGGCTCACGCGCAGTCAAGCACTGCGCCTCGTGATTCTGCCCCAGGCGCTGCGCGTGATCATTCCGCCACTCACGAGCCAATATCTCAATCTGACCAAGAACTCCTCGCTTGCGATCGCCATCGGCTATCCCGACCTCGTCTCGGTTTTCGCCGGGACGGCGCTCAACCAGTCGGGCCGCGCCATCGAGATCGTGGCCATCACCATGGGGGTCTACCTTGCTTTGAGCCTTGTCACGGCGCTCGTCATGAATGTCTACAACGCGCGCGTCGCGCTCAAAGGAGGGTGATCGATTGACTTGGCTGAGGCGCAACCTCTTTTCGAGTTGGGTGAACGCCATCGGCACGCTCGTCGCACTTTTCGTGCTCGCGGTCATTGTGAAGGGTGCGGTCGAATGGGCGATCATCGATGCTGTATGGAGCGCAAGCTCGGGCGCCGGCTGTAGGGGAGGCGGCTTCGTCGCCTGCTGGCCGTTCGTCGCCGCCAAGCTCGGACAGTTCATCTATGGCCCCTATCCGATCTCCTTGCGCTGGCGCGTCGATCTCACATTCCTTCTGGGAGCAATGGGAATTTTCCTGCTCGTGTTGCCGCGTGTTCCCTACAAGGGTTGGATTGCGCTCTTGATGGTGACGCTCTATCCGCTCGCGGCATTCATTCTCCTCGCGGGCGGCTTTGGGCTCACACACGTCGCAACGCACTACTGGGGCGGGCTTCTCGTGACGCTGGTGGTGGCGTCGAGTGGCATTGCGGGAGCGCTGCCGCTCGGCATTCTGCTCGCGCTCGGCCGGCGCTCGGATTTAGCGGTAGTGCGCTGGACGTCGATTGCCTTCATCGAGCTCTGGCGTGGCGTGCCGCTCATCACAGTTCTCTTCATGGCGAGCGTGATGCTGCCGTTTTTCCTGCCGCCCGGCGCAGTCTTCGATCTCCTCGTACGCTGCATTATCGGCGTCACATTGTTCAGTGCGGCCTATATGGCCGAGGTCGTGCGCGGCGGCCTTCAGGCAATCCCGCGCGGCCAGTACGAAGCCGCCGAGGCGCTCGGCCTTGGCTATTGGCGCATGATGGCGCTTGTCATTCTGCCGCAGGCGCTCCGCCTCGTGATCCCCGGCATCGTCAACACCTATATCGGTCTCTTCAAGGACACGACGCTCGTACTCATAGTCGGGCTCGCCGATTTCTTAGGCATGGTTCAGCGCGGTCTCAACGACCCCGATTGGGCCGCACCGGGCACCGCCGCGACGGGCTACCTCTTCGCCGGGTTCATCTTCTGGATTGTTTGCTTCGCGATGTCGCGCTACGCGCAAGCGATGGAAGCGCGGTTTGCGCGAAAAGGAACGCCGCAATGAGCGAGCCCGTCCTCATCGAGATCGAATCCTTGGATAAGTGGTTCGGCGACTTCCAGGTCCTCAAGAACATAAATCTCGTGGTGCGTGAGCGCGAGCGCATCGTCGTCTGCGGGCCTTCCGGTTCGGGAAAATCAACGCTCATCCGCTGCATCAACGGTCTTGAGCGTCACGAAAAGGGCCGGGTCGTCGTCGACGGAATCATGCTCTCAGGCGACCCGCGCCATACGCAAGCTGTCCGCCGCGAAGTGGGGATGGTGTTCCAGCAGTTCAATCTCTTTCCACATCTGACTGTGCTCGAGAATTGCACGCTCGCGCCACTTTGGGTGAAGCGCATGTCGCGCGCGGAGGCCGAGGCCCTTGCCATGCAATTTCTTGAGCGCGTGCGCATTCCCGAGCAGGCGGCAAAATATCCAGGCCAGCTTTCGGGCGGACAGCAGCAGCGCGCGGCGATTGCGCGCGCGCTCACCATGAGCCCCAAGATTATGCTTTTCGATGAGCCCACCTCGGCGCTCGACCCTGAGATGATCAAGGAGGTGCTCGACGTCATGGTGGAACTTGCCGAAGGCGGCACGACCATGATCGTGGTCACGCATGAGATGGCGTTTGCGCGCCGCGTGGCCCATCGCATGGTGTTCATGGATGCGGGTGAGGTCGTCGAGGACGCACCACCTGCCGAGTTTTTTGAGCGGCCCAAGAGCGAGCGGACGCGGGCGTTCCTAAGCCAGATCCTGGGTCATTGAACGACGAGAGCCTCAACCCGTCTCGATCGGAACGTCCTGTCTTGCGCCCCATTCGGACCAGGAACCGTCATAGACGGCGACGTCGCGCGCGCCTGTGCGTTCGAGCCCGAGGAGAAGCGCGCATGCTGTGACGCCGCCGCCGCAACTCGTGACGATGGGCTTATTGAGATTGAGCTTTGCCGCGGCGAAGATCTTCTGAAGCTCTGCAGGCGCAAGAATGGTGCCGTCGGGGCGAAGAAGACTGTTGTAGTAAACATTGACGGCACCCGGAATATGGCCGCTGCGCATGCCTGGCCGAGGCTCGGGCTCCCTGCCGGAAAATCGTCCTGGGCCACGCGAGTCCGCAACTTGGAAGGCTTGGCTCTCGAGATTGCGGCGCATGTCCTCGAATGCGCGGACGAGCTCGGGTCTGTATCTTGCCTTGAACACGGCCGGGGATCGCTTTGCCTCGCCCGTCTCGACGGGGCGCTTTTCGGCGCACCATTTGGGAAAGCCGCCGTCGAGCACGGCGATGGCGTCGTGACCCATGACGCGAAACATCCAGGCGACGCGCGGCGCGCTGAAAAAAGGCGCGCCGTCGTATACGACAATGCGATCGTTTGAGCTCACGCCGAGCGCGCCGACTTTCGCCTCGAATTCCGCGGCGCTCGGCATCATGACGGGCACAGGGTTCGCATGGTCGCGAATCTCGTCGATGGGAAAGAACACGGCGCCCGGAATATGACCCTTGCGGTAGTCGCCGCGCGGGTCGCGCTTCGCCTCGGGCAAATAGAGAGAGCCGTCGAGAACGACGAGATCCGGAGAGCCGAGCGCGCCGGCGAGCCACTCCGTCGAGATGACGCGCGGAAGCGATTGAGACATGGGCGTTCCTCTTATCTGTCTTGAGTACTGATACCCGAAGTATACCCTGCGCGGCCGGGTGCGTGGGTGCCCTTGCCGCTCTCGATCCAGTGAGGCACAGGCAGGCCCTTGGCGCGCAGAAATTCCGGATTGAACAGCTTAGTCTGATAGCGCGTGCCGTTATCCGCAAGAATGGTGACGATGGTGCGTCCGGGCCCCATTTCTCGCGCGAGCCTGATTGCGCCCGCGACATTGATACCGCTCGAGCCGCCGAGGCAGAGGCCTTCATACTCCAGAAGATCGAAAATGATCGGCAAGGCCTCTTCGTCGGGAATTTGAAAGGCCTCGTCGATTGGCGCGCCCTCAAGATTGGCGGTGATGCGGCCCTGACCGATGCCTTCGGTGATAGAGGTTCCTTCCGACTTGAGCGTGCCGTGCTTGTAGAAGTGGTAGAGCGAAGCGCCCATGGGGTCTGCGAGCGCGATCTTGACTTGGGGCTTCTTTGCTTTGAGCGCAAGTCCGACGCCTGCAAGCGTGCCACCGGTGCCCACCGCGCAGACGAAGCCGTCGACCGCTCCCTCCGTCTGCGCCCAGATCTCGGGACCCGTCGTCTCGAGATGGGCTTGGCGGTTCGCGAGATTGTCGAACTGGTTTGCCCAAATGGCGCCATTTGACTCGCGGCGTGCAAGTTCGCGGGCAAGCCGGCCGGAGTATTTCACGTAGTTGTTCGGGTCAGCGTAGGGTACAGCAGGCACCTCGATCAGCTCCGCGCCGCAAAGCCGAAGCGCGTCCTTCTTCTCCTGGCTCTGGGTGTCCGGTATGACAATGACGGAGCGGAAGCCGAGCGCATTTCCGATCAGCGCAAGTCCGATGCCGGTATTGCCCGCTGTTCCTTCGACAATGACGCCGCCCGGCTTGAGTGTGCCGCGTTTCATAGCGTCCTTGACGATGAAGAGCGCCGCACGGTCCTTGACGGATTGCCCGGGATTGAGAAACTCAGCCTTCCCCAGGATCGTACAGCCGGTCTCCTCAGATGCGCGCCGTAAACGGATAAGGGGCGTGCCGCCAATCGCTTCCAATATTCCGCTTTTTGTATCCATTGGCTTAGCTGCGACTTAATCGCGGGTGCGTACCCTACGCGGCAATCCCCCTCCGGCTCAAGCTGCCGGGCCCGGTGCCGTATCGACCTTTCGGAAGCTTGTTCCGGCACGTGGGCACGGGCATAGTGGAGGCGGGTACCGCAGGAGACCATGATGAGTTGCGTATCCAACCGCGTCCTAGCTTGCTTGGGAATTGCGGCCGCCGTCGTCGGCACGCCGATCGTCGCGCAGGCGGCTGGAGCGAAGTGCGCAAGGCCTGTCGAGCGTACAGCGCTGGAAATGCGTGTGCTGCAATCCGAGTTGATGGTGGCTGCGCTGACCTGCGACTACCGGGCGGACTACAACAATTTCGTCACCCGTTTCCAGCCCGTGTTGTCCAAACAGGGCGACGCGCTGAGGACCTATTTCAGGCGTGTCAATGGTGCGGCCGCCGTCAAGTCCCTGGACAGCTTCGTCACACAGATGGCGAACTCGGCGTCGAAGTTGAGCCGCGAACAAGGCCGGCTCTTTTGTCAAGACACACGCACGGCGCTCCAAACCCTCTCGACGATGGCGATTGATGCGTTGCCGAGCTTCGCCGCCAACTGGCCGCGTGCGTCCATTCACGGTCAGAGCGTTTGCTCGGGCAAGATGCTTGCTGAAGCCGAGAAAGAGGCAAAGGTCGCAGAGGCGGGCGCGCCACAGACGAAGGTGGAAGCACCCGCAGCCTCCGAGGCTTCGGCCCGGGCGGACTGGTACATGTGGCAGTGAGCCGCTGAAAAAGAACGCGGAAGGCCGAAGCCTCCCGCACTCTTACTTCCAGCCGAGGAAGCGTTACTGACCGAAGTTGATGGTGATGCTGGCGCGCCGGTTTTGCGGCTCGCGCACGCCGTCAGCCGTTGCCACGAGCGGCTCGCTCTCGCCCTTCCAGGTGATACGGATGGCGCTCTCGGGCACGCCTAGGGTCACGAGCTCGCCCTTGACGGTGTTCGCACGGCGCTCGGACAGGCCCATATTGTATTCGTCCGAGCCGGAGCGGTCGGCGTGACCTACGACGTCGAGGCTCACGGCCTTGCCGTCGATCGCATCCTTGGCAGCGGAGGCGACGATCTCCTGTGCATCCTGCCTGAGATTGGATTTATCGAAGTCGAAGAACACGAGATAGTTCTTCGGCTGCACGGCCGCGACGGGCGCGGGCGCCGCCTTCTCGCCAAAGGCCAGACGCAAGCCTGCCAAGACCGTGTGATTGTTGTCTTCCAGGTCGCGCACATTCACGGGCCCCGTGCTCTCACCATATTCGAAATTCACCGTCGCAAAATAGCGATAATCGGCAAAGAGCTGAAGGCGCTTCGACACATCGAAGCTGACGCCGGCAATGCCCTGATAAGCCAAGCCGTGATCGTGATCGTCGAGCGTGCAAGTCGTCGGGGCCGACACAAGGGCACAGGTGATGTCCAAGTGCCGATCGGCGTAACCGGCGCCGCCACCAAGATAAGGTGTGAGCCGACTATCGGTCGGGATGTCCTTCAGGATGTTCAGCATGACCGAATAGCCCGTGAGCGATCCCGTTTCAGTGGACGAGATGGTAAAGGGTGCGGCTACCTGGATGTTAAAAAAGCGTGAGAACGGAGCGCCCTTGAGATCGTTATCGCGATAGGCGCCTTCGATCTCCACCCGCCAGGCATGTGGAAGATAAGCGCCCAACGTTCCGGCGGCTGCCCAGCCCATGTCGAAATCGAAGGTTGTGTTGAACGTCGTGCTGAGCGGCGGGCCGATACGCAGCCTGGCTTCGCTGTCTGGGATCATGTTGATGCCGCCGCCGACACCAACATAGTACCGGTACGAGTCGGCGACTGATGCGTGCTCTTCGGCTGCTGCAGCAGTTGCGACTGTGCTCACGGCCAGTGCGATCAATATCGTTTTCAGTTTCTTGCTCATCGTAATTCCCCCGTCCGCAGTTGGTCGACTGCAGTTGAGCCATGCCCAAGCTACCAATGCGGCGCAACCTGAAGACCTCGGCGCCTGCGAGCGACGCAATCGCTTTCACTTGCGTAAGTGTATGATAATGCCCGCTCTCAATTCTTATCCGATCTCGAGGTAGCTGGCTTTTCCAAATGCCCCGAGCGGTCGGGTTTTTCTCAGCTGTTGCTTGATTGCACAGCCTCAGCCAGCGGTTGCGAGACCTGCTCTTGGATCGCTCCCCCGGAACTGAGGATAGGGCAAAGCATGTGGGGGCAAGGCCCAGTCAGACGCTACAAGCAGAGCAAGCCCCGCGAAGGCTAGACCTGCGCGAACAGGGATTCTGGGCAACTAGGCATTGAAAAAGCTGCAGGAGGCCGAAGCCTCCTGCAGTCACTTCCAGCCGAGGAAACGTTACTGACCGAGGTTGATGGTGATGCTGGCGCGCCGGTTTTGCGGCTCGCGCACGCCGTCAGCCGTTGCCACGAGCGGCTCGCTCTCGCCCTTCCAGGTGATGCGGATAGCGCTCTCGGGCACGCCTAGGGTCACAAGCTCGCCCTTGACGGTGTTCGCACGGCGCTCGGAAAGGCCCATATTGTATTCGTCCGAGCCGGAGCGGTCGGCGTGACCTACGACGTCGAGGCTCACGGCCTTGCCGTCGATCGCATCCTTGGCAGCGGTGGCGACGATCTCCTGTGCATCCTGCCTGAGATTGGATTTATCGAAGTCGAAGAACACGAGATAGTTCTTCGGCTGCGGGGCCACGACGGGCGCGGGCGCCGCCTTCTCGCCAAAGGCCAGACGAACGCCGCCCATCACCGTGTGATTGCGGTATCTGAAGAGTGTCATCGAGGCCCAGCCCGAGGTTATTGACGTAGTCCAAGTAACTCGGCTGATAGACGGCGAAGTAAGCGATAGTCCGCAAAAGCCTGGAGCCTGTCCGTGATGTCGAAGCTGAGGCCGGCGATGCCCTGATAAGCAAAGAAGTTCGTGTCGGAGTCGCTCATCGGGCAATTGTTGCACCGATAGACGCGCAGTCGACGCCCTCGGTGCCCAGAGTGGCGCTCAACTTACGATGAGCCGCACCCCCGCCCGCACCAATATAGGGCGTGAGCCTTCCGCCGAATCGTTCGGGAAATCCTTCAACAGGTTCACCATTGCCGACCATGCCTGAGACCGTTCCAGAGCCCACTGCACGGCCCCGAGAACGGGAGTGGTCAAGAGCGTGTGACCAAAGTGTGAACGGGCCACTCGTCGTATCGATCGCTGCTGTCCCGATAAGCGCCCTCGACTTCGACCCGGAACGCCTTGGGCAAAAACATGCCCAACGCGCCGGCTGCCGCCCAGCCCATATCCGAGCCAAGTCGAATTCGTGGCCACGGTTCCACCGGCAGAGTCTGGTCCACCGCCGGAACTGTCACTCAATGTGGTATCGTCATCCTGCAGCAATTGACGCCGCCAGACCGCTGACATAGTAGTTGTAGCGCTCCCCAATCGGCTTGTCCTGGGCCGCCGCCGCCGTCGCCGTAAGGCCTGCGACGAGCGCGAGCGCCATCATTTTCACGCTTCCGTTCATGAGCTATCCCCTCGGCTTATGTTCCAACCCTGAAAGCTGGTGTGCGATATTAGACCATCGCATCTGGCAGGCTCTATTGGTTTTCTCAAGGATTTTAGCCGGCCTGCTTCGGGCGCTTGCTCATTTCGAGATCGCCCAACCAAATTCTAAGTTATTGATCGGCCAAGTTTTTTGTGAGCCGCCATCCATTCTGTGACCGTGCGCGGACAGTCACGTGCCTCAAGAAGGGGTTAATTCTGTGGCACTGTTGCATCAGTCTCCGGCTTGGCACGCTCTGCGGATTTTCCAAAGGCGATGCGAATGCCCAGAAAAACCGCGTGATTGCGGAACTTTAGACTCGTGATGCGGTCGTTGAACGTAGCGGCGTCGAAATCCATCTTCCGGACGCCGAAATAGTGGTAGTCGGCGAATAGTTGAACATTCCCAACTAGACGAACGCTCGTGCCGGCAATGACTTGATAGGCAAAGCCTCTGTCCTCGTCATCGTAGCGGCAGAAACTGATGGTGGGCGCGCAGTTTGCGTCGAGCTTGACCTGAGCATAGCCCACGCCGCCGCCGAGATAGGGCGAGAGCCACGAATTGACCGGAAAGTCGTTGAGCACGTTCGCCATCACGGCCCAGGTCGTGACGTCGCCCACGATTTGGTTTGCCGAAAGCGGCTGCAGAGAGATCGAGCTCAGGTCATTTTGGCGAAAGCTTCCCTCAATCTCCGTGCGGAAGAGGGATTTCCAAGCGTAGCCAACAGCCGCGTTCGCGGCCCAGTCGTCATCAAACTTGGCGTTGCTCGAAACTGTCGAATTGAAACCACTGCCGAGAAAAACCGACGCGTCACCGGTCTGCACCCAATTCAGGCCGCCGGCACCGCCAATATAGATGCCGCGAATCTGATTTCGCGTGGCGTCCGGGGCAGTGTCTTGCGCCGACGCAACCGTGACGAGCGCGCTGGCGCACAGCGCCAGCGCAATCCCTTTCGTGGCGGCGTTCATTGACGATCCCCCTACGCGCCTTGGGATGGGATCATAACAGCGAGGAAAAGCCGGCAAAAGCACTGAATTCTGTCATGAGATGCCTGCGGTTGGTTGCTTCGGCCTTATGCATGGCGCTCGCGAAGGTCATGCGCGCCCGAATTGCCGGCGTAATTCGGCCTTGGCCTGCTCCAATATCTTGCGGCGATCGGCTGGCAAGTTCTTCCCGGCGCGATTGATGTAGAATGTCAGCATGGAAAGCGCCGAGCGATAGGGCGCCGCCTTCCGTCGTCTGCTCAATTCGGCCGAACGCTTGAGCGAAGCGGCAATGCGCTTCGGGTCGTCCCAGGTAAATACGCCCTCTTCAAGATCGAGCGCGTTGCTCTCTTTGGTGACCTCAGCCGACCACCATTGGCCCGCTTTCTTTTTGGGCATGGCGCTGATTCCAACGTCGTGAAGTTAAAGCGGGCGCAGACTTTCTTGGCGCGCAGAATTTGCGCAGACAGAGTAAGGCTACAAATCTAGAAGATATTGTCGCGCAGTGTGGCTCCCCGGGCCGGACTCGAACCAGCGACCCAGCGGTTAACAGCCGCTTGCTCTACCAACTGAGCTACCGGGGAACATCGACGTCCAATTCGTGTCGCGCGCGCCTATATCAAATGCGCCGATCACGATCCATATATATCCTGACGTGGAAGCATTAACACGGGCCTTGTCATGACGACCGACGGCGACGCTGCCCCTAAACGTCCCGCGCCGCGCGTAAAGATCGGCGGGCGCAGCATCGCGCTCCCGCGCTCACGTCCGTTGCGCATAGCGCTCGGCGCGATCCTCGTGCTTTGTGGGTTTCTCGGTTTTTTGCCGGTCCTGGGGTTTTGGATGGTTCCTCTTGGCCTTGCCATTCTCTCTTACGACTGGCCGCCGGCCAGGCGCGCCGCGCGAAAGGCCCGGGTGTGGCTAGGGCGATTGGCCCAAACCGCTCAGAAAAAATGGGGCCGTCCGAAAGAGACGGCCCCAAAGTCGGGTAGTGGTGGGGTACCTTCGCAAGGAAGATAGCCCTCACTACAACTAAAACGATACTAAATCGTTAAACACCCTGATAAGTTGCGTTGGCCGGGCCAGCGACGGAGTGCCTGGACGGGCTACGCACCGAGCCTTGCGCATGAGGCGTCGCTGAGGGTGGAGGCGCCGGCCGGAATCGAACCGGCGTGCACGGATTTGCAGTCCGCTGCGTAGCCACTCCGCCACGGCGCCGAGAACTTCGGGAAGCTCAAGGGTCCTATAGCAAAGGGCCTCGGCCCCCACAATCGCGCTGCGCCGCGCCTCCCGCGAGCATTGTCATTGTGGGAAGCGCGACCTATAAACGCCGCGCGAAGGGCCCAGAGCGCTGAGTCGATCCCCGGGGCCCCGCCTGGTGTCCGGCCTTGCCCGGGCAAGCCTTGGATAAGACTTTGCCAAGGCGCAATGGGGAATATGGCGTCACTGTCTCGCGTGCGTTTCGCGGAGCCCGGTTTGGCTCTGGGGATGGCGCCAGGATTTGCACGAGAGCCAAGCATGACGGATTTCGCGGCCGCACGAATGAACATGGTGACGAGCCAGGTGCGGACGAGCGACGTCACGGATCCCCGGATACAGCATGCCATGAGCGAAATCCCGCGCGAGCGCTTCGTGCCGGAAATGTTCCGTGCGGTGGCCTATGCAAGCGAGGCGCTGCCGGTGGGCGCCGGGCGGGCCCTGATGGAACCGCGAAGCTTCGCCAAGCTCCTTCACGCTGCGGACGTCACCGAGCGCGATGTCGTGCTGGTTATCGGCGCCGGCACTGGCTATGGGACGGCTGTACTTGCCCGCCTCGCCGAGGCCGTGGTGGCGCTCGAGGAAGATCAGGCGCTGGCCGCTCAAGCGAGCGACAATCTGTCCAAGCTCGGCGTCGATAACGCGGCGCTGGTCATCGGCAGACTTGTTCAAGGTTGCCCCGATCAAGGGCCGTTTGACGTTATCTTCATCGATGGTGGTGTCGAATTCGTGCCGAAGGCCCTCTTCGAGCAGCTCAAGGAAGGCGGACGACTTGCCGCCATCGTGCTCGAAGGAATGGTGGGGAAGGGCCGTATCTTCACCCGCCTGGGCGACAACGTGAGCGCGCGGACCGTATTCGATGGCGGCGCGCCGCTCTTGCCAGCTTTTGCGCATGCGCGGGAATTCAGTTTCTGACTTGGAACGGCGAGGAGAAGAGTATGGCGGCAGGGCAGACGAGGCGAGGGCGCGGGTGCAGTTTGCGTGCCTTCATCATCGCGACCACGGCGCTTGTCGCTCCTGGCACGGCAGCCTTGGCGGAAACCCTGCAGGACGCGCTCGTCGCCGCCTATAGCACAAATCCGCAGCTCGCGGCCGAGCGGGCGCGCCAAAGGGCCGTGGACGAGAACGTCTCCATCGCGCGCGCGGGCTGGCGTCCGACTATCGTCATGAGTGGTTCCTATGGCTATCAGCATAGCCGCACGACGATCGGCTTTGCGCCCGGCATCACGCAGACTCATCCCGCATCGGGGAACGTGACGGCGACGCAGCCCATTTTCGACGGCTTGCGTACGCCCAATGCCATCCGCGAAGCGAAGGCGCAGGTAAGGTCGGGACGCGCATCGCTCGATTCCGTCGAGCAGGATGTCTTGTTCGCGGTGGTGACGGCCTATGTCGACGTTCAGCGTGATCTAGCCGTCGTCGACCTCAACCGAAGCAATGTCGACGTTCTCAAACGAGAGCTGCAAGCGACGAACGACCGCTTCAGCGTGGGCGAGCTCACACGAACGGACGTGGCGCAGGCGCAGGCACGCTTGAGCGGCGCCATGTCGGCGCTTACACAAGCAGAGGCGAACCTCACGGACAGCCTTTCCGCCTATGAGCGCACTGTGGGCCAGAAGCCCGGAACGCTGGCACCGCCGCCGCCCTTACCGGCTCTGCCCGCCACCGAAGACGAAGCGCTCGGCATCGGGTTGAATGAGAATCCATTGCTCCTCGCCGCGCGCGAGAATGAAACCGCATCGCGATACGGCGTGATGGTGGCCAAAGGAACGCTCTTGCCTTCCATCGATGTGCGCGGCCGGCTCGAGCACGACGAGGAGACACTTACGCCCGCGTCCCAGAGCGACTCGAAGTCTGTCGTGGCCGAAGTCACGGTACCGCTCTACCAAGGGGGCTCCGACTGGGCGCGTGTCCGCCAGGCCAAGCAAACCAACAGCCAGAACTTGATGTTGATTGCCTCGACCGAGCGTCAGGTCAGGGAGGGCGTGTCCAACGCATGGGAGCAGCTGCGCGCTGCGCAGGCCCAGATCAAATCGGACGAGGAGCAGGTGCGCGCCAACGAGATCGCCTATGAAGGCGTGCGTCAGGAAGCCCAGGTCGGCTCACGGACCACGCTCGATGTCCTCAACGCGGAGCAAGAGCTCCTCAATGCCCGCGTCTCGCTTGTCCGCAGCCAGCGGAACGAATACGTGGCCGCCTTCCAATTATTGTCGTCGGTCGGCCGTCTGTCGGCGCAAGAATTGGGGCTGTCGGTGAAGCCGTACGATCCCAAAACTTATTACCGAAAGGTGAACCACAAGTTCATTGGCTGGGACACGAAGACCCGCGACTAGAGCCTGCATCGCTCAGGCATCATTAAGGTTTTGGGGCTCACCATTACTGGAAATTTAAGTTCGCCTGTCCTAGGGTGAGACGAGAGTGACGGCTGAGTAGCGGAACGGGCCCATGGCACAGCAAGCGCAACCAGAGCCAACAATGGAGGAAATTCTCGCCTCCATTCGGCGAATCATTTCCGAGGACGCCGACGACGGTCAAAAGCGTCCGTCGATGACACCGGCTCAGGAGCCTGCCGCTTTGGAGGCGACAGCCGAGGAAGAAGAGGAGGTGCTCGAGCTCACCGAAATGGTGGAGGAGGAGCGCCCTGTTGTTCTAGAGCCCAAGGCCAGGGTCGTGCCAAGCGAGCCGGAGCCCGTACGCGAGCCCGCGCCCGCACCTGCGCCGCGCGTCAAGGCGCCGGAACCGCCAAGTCCCAGGGTCGTTGAAGAGGAAGAGGAAGTCATGCTTGTCGATCGGGAGCGGGAATCGAGCGAGGAGGGTCTGCTCAGCAGCTCCGCCTCGAATGTAATGTCCTCGGCATTCAGCCAGCTTGCCGAACGCACCCGGGTCTCCAGCGACCCCGCGGTGACGCTCGAAGACATGGTGCGCCAGATGATCAAGCCGATGCTCAAGGAGTGGCTTGAAGCGCATCTGCCGCCATTGGTCGAGCGGCTCGTGCAGGAAGAGATCGAGCGCGCCGCGCGTCAGCCCGGCCGGCGCCGCTAGGCCTGGAATCCGCCGAAGGGTCCACAGCGGTTGAGGGCGTAAGAGCGGCCCGCAACCTCGCGCCGGATCAGTGAGCGCCTCGCAAGTTGCGGCGAGCCGTCGCTTTGCGTTCGTCGTTCGTCTTCGTTCCATGTAGTTTTGCCGCTGGCCCCGCAGCAGGGGCTTGGAACATTGCTGGACGCGAGACGCAGCAGCCCATCCCATGCTCGACAAGACCTTCCGGCCGGACGAGGTCGAACCACGCCTTTACGAGGCTTGGGAGCGCGCGGGCGCCTTCAGGGCGGGTGCGCGCCCGGGTGCCAAGCCCTACGCCATCGTCATCCCGCCGCCCAACGTCACGGGCAGCCTCCATCTCGGCCACGCCCTCAACAACACGCTGCAGGACATTCTCGTGCGCTTCGAGCGCATGCGCGGCCGCGACGTGCTCTGGCAGCCCGGCACCGATCACGCGGGCATCGCGACGCAAATGGTGGTCGAGCGCGAGCTCGCGCTCGAGCAGAGCTCCCGTGAAAAGATCGGGCGCGAGGCTTTCGTCAAGCGCGTCTGGGAATGGAAGGAGAAATCCGGCGGCACGATCATCCGCCAATTGAAGCGTCTGGGCTGCTCCTGCGATTGGAGCCGCGAGCGCTTCACCATGGATGAAGGCTTATCCAAGGCGGTGACGCGCGTCTTCGTGCAGCTTTATCGCGAGGGCCTGATCTATAAGGACAAGCGCCTCGTCAATTGGGACCCGAAGCTTCTCACAGCGATCTCCGATCTCGAGGTCGTATCGAGGGAGGTGAAGGGCCATCTCTGGCACATCAAATATCCGCTGGCGGACGATCCGACGCGGTTCATCATTGTTGCCACGACGCGGCCCGAGACCATGCTCGGCGACACGGCGGTGGCCGTCCACCCCGAGGACGATCGCTACAAGGCGCTCGTCGGCAAGCAGGTGGTCTTGCCGCTCGTGGGGCGGAAGATTCCCATCGTCGCCGACGAATATGCCGATCCGGAGCAGGGCTCGGGCGCGGTGAAGATCACGCCCGCCCACGACTTCAACGACTTCGAGGTGGGCAGGCGGCACAAGCTGCCGCTCATCAACATCTTCGACGAGCGCGCGCGGCTCAATGACGCGGTCCCCGCGCCCTATCGTGGGCTCGACCGCTTCGAGGCGCGCAAGCGCGTGGTGGCCGATCTCGAAGCGCAAGGACTCATCGAAAAGATCGAGCCGTACACGCATCTCGTGCCGCATGGCGACCGCTCCGACGCGGTGATCGAGCCCTGGCTCACGGACCAGTGGTATGCCGACGCGAAGACGCTCGCCAAACCCGCGATCGAGGCTGTCGAGCGTGGCGAGACCGTGTTCGTGCCGCGCAATTGGGAGAAGACCTATTTCGAGTGGCTGAAGAACATCGAGCCCTGGTGCATCTCGCGCCAGCTCTGGTGGGGCCATCAGAATCCCGGCGTGGTATGGAGTGACGAAGGAAGGAGGAATCTGGCGGTCGAAAGCTACATGCATTTGTGGAGGAAACCGAACAGGCTGCGATTCAGGCTGCGCAACGCTATTACGGAAAGCCTGTTCAGGTATTCCAAAAGGTTCACAGGCGATGATCGGCGAGCAAGAGGTCATGCGAAGGATCTCAAATCTCTCTCGAGGATTTGAATGCGATTGAGCGCGATCCAGATGTGCTCGACACTTGGTTCTCCTCGCAGCTGTGGCCGTTCTCGACCTTGGGTTGGCCCGAGGAAACGCCAGCGCTCAAGCGCTATTACCCGACCGATGTGCTTGTCACCGGTTTCGACATCATCTTCTTCTGGGTCGCGCGCATGATGATGGCGGGGCTTCACTTCATGGAGGAGGTGCCGTTCAAGACCGTCTACATCCACGCGCTCGTACGCGACGAGAAGGGCGCGAAGATGTCGAAGTCCAAGGGCAACGTCATGGACCCCTTGGATCTCATCGACGATTACGGCGCGGACGCCTTGCGCTTCACGCTCGCCGCCATGGCTGCGCAGGGCCGCGACATAAAACTCTCGCGCGCGCGCATCGAAGGCTATCGCAATTTCACGACAAAGCTCTGGAACGCCGCGCGCTTCTGCCAGATGAACGAGTGCAAGCCGGCGGCGACGTTCGATCCGTCAACCGTGCGCGAGACGGTCAATCGCTGGATCCTGGGTGCACTCGTGCAAGCCGAGCGCGAAGTGACCGAGGCGCTCGAAGCCTTCAAGTTCAACGAGGCCGCGAGCGCGCTCTATCACTTCGTCTGGCATGTCTATTGCGACTGGTATGTGGAGTTCATCAAGCCGCTCTTCGCCGACGAGAAGACGCGCGCCGAGACGCAGGCAACGGCCGCCTTTGTCTTCGATCACATTCTCCTCATGCTTCACCCCTTCATGCCCTTCGTCACGGAGGAATTGTGGGCACGCATGGCCGAGGGCGCGCCTTCCCGCAAGAGCATGCTCGTGCTTGCGGACTGGCCGCGGCTTTCGACGCTCGCCGTGGACAAGGACGCCTTGGCCGAGATGGATTGGGTGGTGAGGCTTATTTCTGCGGTGCGCTCCGTGCGCGCCGAAATGAATGTGCCGGCGGGCGCTGAAATCCCACTTTCGATCGTGGGTGCCGCTGCCGATACGCGCGCGCGAATTGCACGCCATAAGCCCCTCATCATGCGTTTGGCACGGCTCTCCGCGCTCGATCTGGCAAACGCAGTGGCGAAGGGCGCGGTGCAAGTCCTCCTCGACGAGGCGACGCTCGCGCTGCCGCTCGCTGGCATTGTGGACCTCGCGAAGGAGCAGAACCGCCTTACGCGTGAGCTCGAAAAGCTCGTGGGCGAGATCGGCAAACTCGAACAGAAACTTCAGGACGCAAGCTTCGTTTCTCGCGCGCCCGAGGAAGTGGTCGAGGAAAGCCGCGAGCGTCTGGCCGACACCAAAGCCGCGCGAGAAAAGCTCGCGCAGGCGCTCACACGCCTTTCCGGCGCGGCGTGAAACGATCAACCGATTCCTCGGCAATTCTCGCCGAAGCGCTCGCCTCAGCGCCGCCTCCAGGCAGCATGCTCTTGGCGGGCGAGGGTGCGGCGGCGGTCGCGCGCGTTGTTCCCCACTTGACTTTGTGGCTTCGCGAAGAGCGCGCCTGGCCGCCTTCTGGCCCCTTCGACGCGGCGGCGCTGCGCATGTCCCGTTCGCGCGAAGCTTATGGGATGGCACTACACGCGCTTGCGGCCAACATGCGCGAGGGTGCCGCGCTCTATGTTTATGGCGCGAATGACGAGGGCATTCGCTCGGCGCCCAAGGCGTTTGCGCCCTTCTTCGACGATGCCGAGACCGTGCTCGCGAAAAGTCATGCCCGCGTCTGGCGCGCGCGGCGCACGGCATCGCGGGAGGGCCTGCGCGGCACGCTCGCCGATTGGCGATTGGTCACACGCGTTGCCATCGGCGCGCGCGACTATGACTGGGTCTCCTATCCCGGCGTCTTCGCCCATGGCCGGATCGATGCCGGCACGGCGCTCCTCATCAGCAAGCTTCCCGCCATCGCGCCGCATGCGCGGGCCCTCGATTTTGGTGCAGGCTCGGGGCTGATCGCCCGCGCCTTGGTCGATGCTGGTGCCGTGGTAGACATGCTCGAATCCGATGCGCTCGCGCTCGACGCGGCGCGCGAGAACGTGCCCGAGGCGCGTGCCATTCTCGGTGCGGATTTCAGTGCCCTTGGTGAGGCGCGCTATGACCTCATCGCCTCCAACCCGCCCATTCATGCGGGCCGCGCGCGCGATCCTTCGGTGGTGAGCCGCCTTGTCGCCGAAGCGCCACGCTATCTTGCCTCCTCCGGCGCGCTTCTCCTCGTCACGGAGCGCACGGTGCCGATCCCGCGCCTAGCGAAGGATCATTTCGCAGCTGTGGAGCTTGTCGCCGAGCAAATCGGCTATCGCGTCTGGCGGCTTTCGCAAACCCTCTCCGGATCGGCGAGAACTTCCTAGACTGCGCGCCGCCAGCAATCCGGAGACGATCATGGACATGAAGCGCTTCGACAAGGCGCGCCTGCCTTCCCGTCATGTGACGGTGGGCCCCGAGCGCGCGCCGCACCGCTCCTACTACTATGCCATGGGGCTTTCGGAGGAGGACATCGCGCGCCCCTTCGTCGGCGTCGTCTCCTGCTGGAACGAGGCGGCACCCTGCAACATCGCGCTCATGCGCCAGGCGCAAGTGGCCAAGGCCGGCGTGCGCGAGGCCGGCGGCACGCCGCGCGAGTTCTGCACCATCACCGTCACCGACGGCATCGCCATGGGCCACGAGGGCATGAAGAGCTCGCTCGTCGAGCCGCGAGGTGATCGCCGATTCGGTCGAGCTCACCATGCGCGGCCATTGCTACGACGCGCTTGTCGGCATCGCGGGCTGCGACAAATCGCTGCCCGGCATGATGATGGCCATGTGCCGCCTCAATGTGCCCTCCGTCTTCATGTATGGCGGTTCGATCTTGCCCGGGCGCTACAAGAACCGGGACGTCACCGTGGTCGATGTCTTCGAGGCGGTGGGCCAGCATTCGGCGGGAAAGATCTCCGACGCCGAGCTGCACGCGCTGGAATGCGTGGCCTGTCCCTCGGCCGGCGCCTGCGGCGGACAGTTCACGGCAAACACCATGGCCTGCGTCTCCGAGGCGATCGGCCTGGCCTTGCCGGATTCGGCGGGCGCGCCGGCACCCTACGAGATGCGCGATCAATATGCGGAGGCCTCGGGCCGCGCGGTGATGGCGCTTTTGGAGCGGCGCATCCGCCCGCGCGACATCGTGACCCGGAAGGCACTCGAAAATGCGGCGGCCATCGTTGCGGCCACCGGCGGCTCGACCAACGGCGCGCTGCATCTGCCCGGCCATCGCCCATGAATGCGGGATCGAATTCGACCTCTTCGATGTCACTGACATCGCCAAGCGCACGCCCTATCATCGCCGACCTTAAGCCGGGCGGGCGCTATGTGGCGAAGGACGTCTACGATATCGGCGGCGTCCCGCAGATCCTGAAGGCGCTGTTGGACGGCGGCTATCTCCACGGCGATTGCCTCACCGTGTCGGGCAAGACCATGGCCGAGAATCTTGCGGGCGTCGTCTTCAACGAAAACCAAGACGTCGTGCGCCCGACCGCGCACCCGCTGTCGCCTACCGGCGGCATCGTGGGTCTCAAGGGCTCGCTTGCGCCCGAGGGCGCGATCGTCAAGGTCGCGGGGCTCCACAGCCTGAAATTCCAGGGACCGGCGCGCGTCTTCGATTGCGAAGAAGATTGCTTCCGCGCGGTGGAAAATCGTCAGTACAAGGAAGGCGAGGTGCTCGTCATCCGCTATGAGGGACCGAAAGGCGGCCCCGGCATGCGCGAGATGCTGTCCACCACGTCGGTCATCTACGGCCAGGGCATGGGCGAGAAGGTGGCGCTCGTCACCGACGGGCGCTTCTCGGGCGGCACGCGCGGCATTTGCATCGGCCATGTGGGCCCGGAGGCGCAAGACGGCGGTCCGCTCGCGCTCGTCAAGGACGGCGATATGATCATGATCGACGTGGAAGCGGGACGGCTCGATGTCGCGCTTTCGGAAGCCGAGCTCAAGAAGCGCCGCGCGACCTGGAAGCCGAAGCCTACGCTTTATACCTCAGGGGCGTTGTGGAAATACGCGCAACAAGTGGGTCCCGCTCGCTACGGCGCGGTCACCCACCCCGGCGCAGCAAAGGAATCGCATGTCTACGCCGATATCTAACGCGCTTGCGGCGACTTACAGCCAGCGCCGGACCTTTTTCTTGTAGGCGCGGTATTCCTCGCCGAACTGCCGCTCCATCTTGGCTTCCTCGAAGGGAATCACGACCGCGTTGTTCGTGAAGAACACGACGAACGGCACGACGAAGAAGGGAAGCGTCGCGACGAGAAAGGCGATGCCCAAGCCGTAATCAAGATGATCCCCAGATACATGGGGTTTCGCGTGAAGCCATATGGCCCGCTCATGACCAGCGCCTTGTTGGCGGGCGAGGCGGGCATGATCTCGGTACCCGCGCGTTTGAAATTGATCTGAGCGGAGATGATCAAGGCGAGAGCCATGACGATCAGAGCGGTTCCGAGCAGGGGCTGATGAAGTGCCGCGATCGGCCCAACCTCGAGCCATGCGCTGATCAGCAATGGCGATCACGACATACAAGCATGGCCCAAACCGGCGGTGGAATCCGGGCAAGGATGGGTGCGGCCGCCTTTTTCGGTTCAGTCGCTTCGCTCATCTCGATGCCTCGCGCATGCGCTCGTGGTTGCGGATGACTTCCTTGAGAATGAAGTTCAGAAACTTCTCGGCGAAGGCGGGCTCGAGCTGGGCCTCTTCGCGCGAGCTTGCGCAGACGTGCGACCTGCTCTTTCTCGCGCTCGGGATCGGCAGGCGCGAGCCGCTTCGCCTTCTTGTGCTGTCCCACCTTCTGCGTGATCTTGAAGCGCTCGGCCAGAAGATAGACGAGCGCGGCATCGATGTTGTCGATGCTGAGCCGAAGTTCCCTGAGCTGGGGGTCGTCTTGTCGGGGCATGGAGGGCTCCGTCGTCCGAGGTCCTCAGAAAATGTCGGGCCCGCGCTCGTCGTGGCGGGGAAGGGTGTCCGCCGTCTCGAACCACGCGATCCGGCTCCTGCGCCAGATGTGATAGCTGGGCGGCACGGCGGCCGGATCGTCGAGTGTCGCATTGTTGACGTCGGCATCGCGTCCATGGTCTGGCGCGAAAGAGAATCTGTGCTCCGCACGTATCGCAAAATTCGCGCGTCGCTTCCTGCGGAGGATGCGATAGGAGCGCGGCGTGCCGCGCGGTGTAGCGGAAAGCGCGCGAACGGCACGCTGAACCAGGCGACAACTGGCGCGCCAGAGGCGAGTTGGCAATACGGCAGTGGCAATAGGCGCTGTCCACTTGCCGTGGGCTCGACGCGATAGCGCACGGCGCCGCACAGGCAGCCCCCTTCGAGCGTATGTTCCGTCCTGCTCATGCTTGGAGCTCGCACCAAACGGGGACGTGATCCGACGGCCGCTCCCAGGCGCGCACGGCGCGGTCGATGCCCGCGGCCTTGAAGCGGTCGGTCGCTTGCGGCGACAGCATGAGGTGATCGATTCGCAAGCCCTGGTTCTTCTGCCAAGCGCCCGCCTGATAATCCCAGAAGGTGTATTGCCCGGGCCTCGTGTCGCAGGCCCGGAAGGCATCCGTGAGCCCGAGTGCCGTGAAGGCATTATAGGCGTGGCGTGATGGGCGCGCGAACAGCGCATCGTTGCGCCAGGCCTCTGGATCGTAGACGTCCTCGGCGCTCGGAATGACGTTGTAGTCGCCGGCCAGCACGAGCGGCTCCTCCAGGGCGAGAAGTGTGCGGTGTGACGCGTCAGGCGCTCAAGCCAGGCAAGCTTGTAGTCATACTTCTCGGTCCCCATGGGATTGCCATTCGGCAGATAGATGGACGCCACGCGCAGATGGCTCCGGGCCTCCGATCACGGCTTCGAGATAGCGGGCATGATCGTCCTCGGCATTGCCGGGAAGGCGCGGGCTCACATCCTCCAACGGATATTTCGAGAGAATGGCGACGCCGTTATAGGTCTTCTGTCCGTGCACGGCGAGCTTGAAGCCCAACTCTTCGATGGGCTCGCGCGGAAACGCCTCGTCGGTGCACTTGATCTCCTGCAGGCAGACGACATCGGGCGCGGCCTGCTTGAGCCAGGCCAGAAGCTGGTCAAGCCGCGCTTTGATCGAGTTGACGTTGAAGGTCGCGATTTTCACGGGCGCATAATGTTTGAGCGCAAGAAGGGGGGCAAGGCCTCATCCCATCAGGCTCTTCTCGCGGATGCCTGTAAAAGCTTACAGCCGGGCTTAGATGGAAAACGACGTCCCGCAGCCGCAGGAAGACTTGGCGTTGGGATTCTTCACTTGGAAGGAGCGGCCCATCAAGTTATCGACGAAGTCGATCTCCGCGCCCTTGAGGAATTCGAGCGACACGGGATCGACGATGACGGCCGCGCCGTCGCGCTCGACCACGAGGTCGTCATCATTCCTGGTGTCGTCCAGGACGAAGCCGTATTGAAAGCCCGAGCAGCCGCCGCCCGAGACCGCGACGCGCAGCATCAGCGGCTTGTCCTCGCTCGCGCACGATCTCGGCTATCCGCCGCGCCGCGCGGGGGCTTAAGGTGAGACCAGGGGCAGTGATGGGCTTCGCTCATCGGGTGCCTCGAGACTTGCGACTCACTCTTATGTAGTGCCACATAAGCCATTGTCAAATCGAGCCATTCTCCAATCGGCAACTCTGCCATGGTCCCTCGAGCGCACCGCCCTGGCGAGCCGCCTTGGCGCCGCGCGCTACGCGGCGGGGGCGAGGCCGTTGGGCCCGGCGGCTTCATCCGGAAGCGCCTTGCCCACAGCGCACGCCCTTCCAACGCGACCGCGACCGCATCGTCCATGCCACGGCTTTCCGCCGCCTTAAGCATAAGACCCAGGTGTTCGTCGCCCATGAAGGCGACCATTACCGCACGCGCCTCACCCATTCGCTGGAAGTGGCGCAGATCGCGCGCTCGCTCGCCCGCAGCCTCGGCCTCGACGAGGACCTGACCGAGGCGCTGGCGCTCGCCCACGATCTCGGCCATACGCCCTTCGGCCATGCGGGCGAGGAGGCGCTCGATCGCGCGATGGCGCCTTACGGCGGCTTCGATCACAACGCCCAGACGATCCGCATCGTCACCTATCTCGAGCAGCGCTATGCCGAGTTCGACGGTCTCAATCTCACCTTCGCCAGCGCTCGATGGGCTGGTGAAGCACAACGGCCCGGTGGCGGGGCGGAAGCTCTTGCCCTGGGTGCAGGAGCTCGATCGTGCGCGCTCGCCATCGAGCCTGCGCACTATGCGTGCCTCGAAGCGCAAGTGGCCGCGCTCTCCGACGACATCGCCTACAACAACCACGACATCGACGACGGGCTCCGCGCCGGGCTGTTCACCGTCGAGCCGCTGCTCGACTTGCCCATGGTGGGCGAGGTTTTTCGGGCCGTGATGGCGCGTTATCCGAAGCTCGAGACGCGCCGGCTCATCCATGAATTGGTGCGGCGCCTTATCGCGCGCATGATCGACGATGTCTTGCGCGAAACCGAGAAGCGTCTCGCGGCGCTCGCGCCGCAAGCTCGCCGACGACGTCGCACAGGCCGGAAAGCGCGCTCGCGGCCTTCAGCCCCGCGATGACGGAGAACGACCATGCGCTCAAGCTTTTCTTGCGCCAGCACATGTATCGCCATCCGCGCGTCATGGAGAAGATGGCAGCGATGAAGGAGGTGCGTGTCGCAGACTTTTCGCGGCCTATATCGGCGAGCCCGCGCTCTTGCCGGAAGACGCGAAGAAAGCTCTGCGCAGGTCCGCGCAACGGCCCAGACGGCGCGCGTGGTCGCCGACTTCATCGCGGGAATGACCGACAACTTCGCCCTCGCCGAGCACAAGCGGCTGTTCGGCGCATGACCAGGCGACCCTTGGCACGGCCCTCATAGCGGGCTAACACGAGCCGCGATGGATCCCTTCAAGCTTCATCGAATTTGAGATCGCCAAGGCGCTGAAGGCGCTGGCGCGCGAGGGGAAGCTGCCCGCCGGGCTCGACACGCGCGCTATCACGGTCGAGCTGCCGCGCGATCCCGCGCATGGCGACCTTGCCACCAATGCGGCGCTTGTGCTTGCCGAAGGAAGCGGGCCGAAACGCCGCGCGACATTGCGCACGCGATCGCGGGACATCTCAAAGCATGTCGAGGGCGTAGCGGCGGCCGACGTCGCGGGGCCGGGCTTTATCAATTTGCGGCTCGATGCGCGCTTTTGGCAGCGCGCGCTGCAGAGCATCCTCACCGCGGGCGAGCGGTATGGCGCTCTCGGATATCGGCCAGGGCGCGCGCGTGAATGTCGAGTACGTCTCGGCGAACCCCACCGGCCCCATGCATGTCGGGCATACGCGGGGCGCCGTGTTCGGCGACGCGCTCGCCAATCTGCTCGAGAAGGCCGGCTACGAGGTCACGCGCGAGTACTACATCAACGACGCGGGCGCGCAGGTGGACGCGCTCGCGCGCTCGGCTTACTTGCGTTATCGCGAGGCGCTGGGCGAGACGGTCGGCGAAATTCCGGAAGGCCTCTATCCGGGCGAATATCTCGTGGCGGTTGGCAAGGCGCTTGCCGAGCGCCACGGCAAGGCGCTCGTCGGCAAGCCCGGAAGCCGCATGGCTTGCCGTCGGTGCGCGACTACGCCGTCGACGCCATGATGGCGCTCATTCGCGACGACCTCGCGGCGCTCGGCATCAAGCACGACGTCTTCTTTTCGGAGCGCTCGCTTCAGAGCGGAAGTCCGAGCAAGCTTCAGGAGACCATCGCGTTCCTCGAAGCAAAGGGACTCCTTTATCGCGGCGTGCTCGAGCCGCCGAAAGGCAAGACGCCCGAAGACTGGGAGCCGCGCGAGCAGACGCTTTTCCGCGCGACCCAGTTCGGCGACGACGTCGACCGCCCGGTGCTCAAGTCCGATGGCAGCCTGACCTATTTCGCTTCCGACATCGCCTATCACCGCGACAAGTTCTCCCGCGGCTTCACGCACATGATCGATGTGCTGGGCGCCGATCACGCGGGCTATGTGAAGCGCCTGAAGGCGGCGGTCGAGGCGGTGAGCGGAGGCAAGCGCGAGCCTCGATGTGAAGGTGTGCCAGCTCGTGCGGCTATTCCGCGGCGGCGAGCCGGTGAAGATGTCCAAGCGCGCCGGCACATTCGTCACCCTGCGCGAGGTCGTGGACGAGGTGGGTGCGGGCGTCGTTCGCTTCATCATGCTGTTTCGCAAGAACGACGCACCGCTCGACTTCGATTTCGAAAAGGTGCACGAGCAGTCCAAGGACAACCCGGTCTTCTATGTTCAATATGGCCATGCGCGCGTATCGTCGGTGATGCGCGTCGCAGCCGAGACCTTTCCGGGCCTCGATACGAGCGCTGGCTGCGCTGGCAAAGGTCGATTTCGCCGCACTGACGGACGAGGCCGAGCTTCAGCTCATCAAGCTCCTTGCAGCCTATCCCCGCCAGATCGACCAGGCCGCGGCCGCACATGAACCCCACCGATTGGCGTTCTTTCTCTATGATCTCGCCTCGGCCTTCCATGCGCTGTGGAACAAAGGTAAGGATGATCCCGCCTTGCGCTTTGTGAGCGCCGAGAACAGGGATGTTACGATGGCTCGCCTCGGTTTGATTCGTGCGACGGGGCTCGTCCTTGCATCGGGCCTGAAAATGCTCGGCGTCGAGCCTGTCGAGGAGATGCGCTGATGGTCGCCGACGATCGCGACACGCAAGACCCGGAATACGATTACTACGACAGTATCGAAGAGGAAGAAGAGGGCGGGCGCGGTCCCGTTCTCGCCGTTGTCGGCCTCATCGTGCTCGCGGCCTTTGCCGGCGTCGTCTGGGTCGCCTATCAGCAGGGCGTGCGCGAGGGTCAGCGCAGCGCGCCGCCCATTCTGCGTGCCGATGCGGGCCCGGCGAAGGAGACGCCCGCCGAGCCCGGCGGACGCGTCGTGCCGGGCCAAGATAAGCGCGTATTCGATGCCGTCACAGGCGAGACGCGCGAGGAGCCCGAGCAGCTCTTGCCGCCGGCCGAGGAGCCCATCAGCGCCCCGCCGGGGACCGAGACGGCGAGCGCGGCATCTGCCAAGCCCGCCGCGCCCGCACCCAGCGCAAAGCCGCCTGCCGTGGCCGCTGAGGCTGCACCGGCTGTCCCACCACCTGCGGCGGCTCCGGCAGCCAAGCCCGCGCCTAGCGCACCTGCTCGCAGCGTCTGCAGAGGAAGCGGAGGGATCGCCGGCACAAGTTCCACAAGAAGGCGCTACGCTGGCCGGCGATTGGCTCGTCCAAATCGGCGCCTATCGGAGCCGTGAAGAAGCCGTTCAAGCTTGGAGCAAGGCACAAGCCAACCATACCAGCCTTCTCCAAAGCTTCCAGGCCGACGTCATGCAAGTCGATCTGGGCGCAAAGGGTCTGTATCAGCGACTGCGCTTCGGTCCGTTCGACACGCGCGAAGCGGCCGCCAATGCCTGCGAGTCGCTTAAGGCCGAGCGGCAGGACTGCCTTGTGGTCAAACGCTAAAGGACGCCGTGCCAGTTCGATGGGGCGCGGGAGGTTGCGTGGCGGCAAGGGCAGTAATCTTCGGGTGTCGCGGGCAGAAGCTCACCGCCGAAGAGCGCACATTTTTCAAAGAGGCGGAGCCTTGGGGTTTCATTCTCTTTGACGCGCAATTGCGACAATCCCGCCCAAGTCCGCGCGCTGGTGACGGGCTGCGCGATTGCGTCGGACGCGAAGACGCGCCGGTGCTCATCGACCAGGAAGGCGGGCGCGTGCAGCGACTAAAGCCGCCCCATTGGCGCGCGGCCCCACCTGCCGCGCGCTTCGGCAGCTCTATGAGCGCGATCCGGAGAGCGCCCGCGAGGCGCTCAAGCTCGATACGCAGCTCATCGCGGCCGAGCTTACCGCCACTCGGCATCACCGTCGATTGCCTGCCGGTGCTCGATGTGCCCGTCAGAGGCGCCCATGACGTCATCGGCGACCGCGCGTTCTCGAGACGAGCCGAGGTCGTGGCGAAGCTCGGTCGCATCGCCTGCGAGGCACTCCTCGAGGCCGGTGTGTTACCGGTGATCAAGCATATGCCTGGCCATGGCCGCGCGGCTGCCGACAGCCATCTCGAATTGCCGCGCGTCGACGGCCGACCGCGCAACGCTCGAAGCTTCAGACTTCGTGCCCTTCCGGGCTCTTGCCGACATGCCTCTCGCCATGACCGCCCATGTGCGTCTATAGCGCGCTTGATGCCGATCGTGCCGCGACGCTCTCGCCTGTCATCATCGGCGAGATTATCCGTGGCCATATCGGCTTTGACGGCCTGCTGATGTCGGACGACATCTCGGCGAATATGAAAGCGCTGGCCGGCTCATATCGGCGCGCGCGCGGAGCGTGCCCTTGGTGCAGGCTGCGACGTGCTTCTTCACTGCAATGGTCGAGCGCGTCGAAATGGATGAGGTCGTAGAGACTGCCCGCCCCTGCTTGCGGCGCCGCGGCGGACGGCGCGCCGACGCAGCGCTCGAACGGCTCAACCCACCTGCGCCCCTCGCCGTCGCTGAGGCGGCTGCACGCCTGGACGCGCTTCTCGGCAGAGTGGCATGACGACGATGACGCCTGAGATGGACACAAGCTTCGAGGCCCCACCACCCGCCGAGGATATGGGCGCGTCGCTCCTCGTCGATGTCGAGGGCTTCGAGGGGCCGCTCGATCTCTTGCTCGCGCTGGCGCGCACCCAGAAGGTCGATCTGAAGAAGATCTCCATTGGCGCGCTTGCCGATCAGTATCTCGCTCTTCATCGCCGAGGCCCGCAAGCTCAGGCTGGATTTGGCGGCCGATTATCTCGTGATGGCCGCCTGGCTCGCCTATCTCAAATCTCGCCTGTTGCTCCCGGAGCCCGAGGGATGACGAGCCGACGGGCGAGGAGCTTGCGGCACGGCTCGCTTTCGAGCTGCAGCGTCTGGAAGCCATCCGCGGCGTGGCGGCGCGGCTTATGGCACGCGACCGGCTTGGGCGCGAGGTCTTTGCCCGCGGCATGCCGGAGGGAATTTATATCGCTCGTACAACGCGCTACGAGGTATCGCTCTACGACCTTCTCAAGGCTTATGGAGACGGGCGCGTGCGCCGCAGCGTGCGCCATCTGGAGATCCGTCCAGCTCCGGTCTATCGGGTCGAAGAGGCACGGCGGCGCCTGGAGGCCATGCTCGGTGCGGTCAAGGACTGGAACAGCCTCGAGGCACTTCTGCCCGCCGAGCTCGAGGCGCAAGGGCTCGGGCGCTCAGGGCTTGCGAGCATGCTCATGGCAAGCCTCGAGCTCGTGCGCGAGGGCACGCTGGACATGCGCCAGCTTTCGCCCTTCGGGCCCGTTTATGTCCGTCAGCGCGCAGACCGTCCGACCGACGCACCGACCATGGAGCCCGTGAGGGAGAAAGACGATGACCGAGCTTGACGCGGCCGACGAGAGCGATACGGCGCCCGCCGAAACCGTGCGGCCCTCGAATGTCACGCCGCTCTTTCCCGATGAGGCCCAGTACTTGCGCATGCTCGAGGCGCTGCTCTTCGCCGCCGCCGAGCCCCTGAGCGCGGAAGCGCTTCGGCGAAAGGCTTCCCCAGGGCGTCGATGTCGAAGCGCTCTTGGAGGATCTTCGCGGGCGCTATGAGAAGCGAGGCGTAAACCTCGTCAAAGTGGCGGGCAAATGGGCGCTCCGCACGGCGCCCGATCTCGCCTTTCTTTTGCGCCGCGAGGCCGTCGAGACGCGCAGGCTGTCGCGGGCGGGTGTGGAGACCCTTGCCATCATTGCCTATCATCAACCCGTGACCCGCGCCGAGATCGAACAGGTGCGCGGCGTCACCGTGAGCAGAGGCACGCTGGATGTGCTGCTCGAAATCGGCTGGATACGTCCGCGCGGGCGGCGCAGGGTGCCCGGCCGGCCGCTCACCTTCGGCACCACGGAGGCCTTCCTCTCTCATTTCGGCCTTGCCTCGCTCACGGATCTGCCAGGCATGGATGAATTGAAGGCGGCGGGATTCCTTGACCTCTCGGCGTTCGCCGATGTCAACGTGCCCATGCCCCACGATCGCGAAGAGGGCGAGCTCGACGCGGACGAAGATCCGCTGGATCCCGAGGACCTGCTTGAATTTGAGCCTGAGGCAGCGAGTGAGGGCGAGCGCTCTTAAGACGCAGCACTGCAATCAATCCAGGGTGCGGCGATAACGCGCAAGCGCCGCCACCACGAACAGCACGAAGATGCCACCGAGCGCGGCAAAACTCGGAGCGTCTCGCCGAAGCCGTTGCCCTTGAGCAACACGCCCCGGACGATGCGCAGGAAATGCGTCAGCGGAAAGGCGGTGCCCAGCACCTGTGCCCATTCGGGCATGCCGCGATAAGGGAACATGTATCCCGACAACAGGAGCTGCGGAAGGAAGAAGAAAAACGTCATCTGCATCGCTTGCATCTGCGTGCGCGCGAAGGTCGAGAAGGTGTAGCCCAGCATGAGCATCGTCGCGATGAACAAGAAAATGCCGCAGGCGAGGGTGGTGGTGGAGCCCAAATTCGGAACATTGAACAGAAAGCGCGCGGCGATCAGGATGATCGTCACTTGAACCATGCCGATGCCGATATTGGGCAAGACCTTGCCCACCATCACTTCGATCGGATGGACGGGCATGGCGAGCAGATTCTCCATGGTCCCGCGCTCCACCTCGCGGGTGAGCGCCAGCGCCGTCATCATCGTCATGCTCATGGTGAGCACGACGCCCAAGAGCCCCGGAACGATATTGAGCTGGGTGATGGCTTCCGGATTGTAGCGGCGATGGATATTGAGTGTGATGGGCGGTGGCCTCTGGGCGAGATACGCGAGCGGTCCGACAAGGTCATGCTCGAGCGCGGCAGGAACAAGCTCGGCTGAGCACGCCCAAGGCATTGCCCGACGCCGCAGGATCGGTGGCGTCGGCCTCGACCAAGATTTCAGGCCGCGCGCCGCGCACGAGGTCGCGCTCGAAATTGGCCGGAATGTTGACGACGAAGGCGATGCTTCCGCGGGCGAGCTTCTCGTTCGCTTCGGCTTCGTTCTTGGCCCGGTCCACGATGCGGAAATAGTCGGAGTTTTCGAGCGCGGCCAGGATGCTGCGCGCGGGCCGCGAGTTGTCCGCCATGACGACGAGCGTCGGCAAGCGCTTGGGATCCATATTGATGGCGTAGCCGAACAGAATGAGCTGCATGATGGGCACGCCGATCATCATGGCGAAGGTGAGCCTGTCGCGCCGCATCTGGACGAATTCCTTGACGAAGATCGCGTGCGTGCGGGCAAGATAAAGCGAACCTCCTCATGACTTCGCCCCCGCCGTTCGCGGCTCATGAAGCGAATGAAGACGTCTTCGAGGCTTGTTTCGCCGGGCTACGGCCTCGATCGCGCCTTCGCGCACGAGCTTGCCCAAGCTCTCGGCGAGAAGCGGCTGCATTCGAGCCCACGACGTGGAGTGTCGTGCCGAAAGGCGCCACGTCCTCCACGCCGGGGAGACTGCGCAACTGTCGGATGAGCGCCGCGGGATCTCTGCCGCGCACGATCCAGGTCGTGAGCTTCGAGCTCGCAATCACCTCCTCCGCCGTGCCGCGGGCGACGATCCTGTCCATTGAAGATGTAGATTACGCGGTGACAGCGCTCGGCCTCGTCCATGTAATGCGTGCTGACAAGCGCGGTGATGCCCTTTTGCGGCCAGCGCGTGGATCTCGTCCCAGAATTCGCGCCGCGCCTTGGGATCGACGCCCGCCGTGGGCTCGTCGAGAAGCAGAAGCCGCGGCTCGTGCATGACGGAAGCAGCGAGCGCGAGCCGCTGCTTCAAGCCGCCCGACAGCGTTCCCGCGAGCTGGTTGGCGCGCTCCTTCAGTGCCGAGATGCTCCAAGGTGTCGTCGACGCGCGCCCGGGCGTGCTGAGGCCATAAAGCGTTGCCACGAAGCTCAAGTTTTCGCGGATCGAAAGGTCGTCGTAATAGCTGAAGCGCTGGGTCATATAACCCACTTCGCGCTTGATCTTCTGCGCTTCGTGGATGACGTCGTAGCCGAGGCACGTACCGCTTGCCCTCGTCGGGACGCAGAAGACCGCACAAGCATGCGCAAGGTCGTCGTCTTGCCCGAGCCGTTGGGCCCGAGAAAGCCCACGATCTCTCCTTCGCTCGACCGCGAGATCCACATGATCGACAGCGGTGCGCGGGCCGAAACGCTTGGTAACCCCTCGACCTCGATCGCATTCATGACTTGGAACGTCTCTTGGACGGCCTTGGGCAGTTCGACCTCGACGGGCTGACCCACTTTCAGCGCTTGAGCCTTGTCCAAGGGCGCCGCCTCCATTTTGAAGACGAGCTTGCCGCGCGCCTCGCGGCTGAAGATGACGGGCGGCGTGAATTCGGCTTCGTTGGCACGAACACCACGCGCGCTTTCAGGCCGTGCTGGCAGCCATCGCAGATCACGCCCACTTCGGCGCCGAGCGGAAGCGCGGCGAGCTGCGACTCCTCGAACGAAGAAGCGGACCTTCTTGTTTTCCGGCGGCAGCACCGAAACCACGGGTTGGCCCGCCGCCACGACTTCGCCGACGCGGAAATAGACGTCGGCGACGACGCCCGAAGCCGGCGCCGCGACGGTCGCTCCGTCACTTGCCACTTGGCTTGATCGAGCCCCGCGCGCGCCGTGTCGAAGCGCCGTTCGGCCTCGTCGAGCTCGCTTTGCGAAGCGACGCGCTTGGCTGCGCAGATCCTTGGCTCGCTTGTATCCAGCTCCGCCGCCTTCAACGTCGCTTCGGCCGCCGCGAGATTTGCCATCGCCTCGGTTTCGTCGAGATGGAAGAGGATTGCGCCCCTCGTCACCCAAGCGCCTTTTTCAACGGCAAGCGATTCGATGCGTCCGCGACCTGAGGCCCGATATAAAGATAGTCGCCCTCGATGTAGCCCTGGGCGCGGTGATCGTTCGCGCGCGAGCAGGCGGCGAGCATGAGCATGATGAGTGTCGAGAAGAATAGCCTCATGGCCGCTTCTCCACGCCGATGATGCGGTCGAGGTTTTCGTGCACGATCCGCTTGATTTGGTCGAATTCGTCCTCCTCCATGTGCTCCAGCCGAGCCGCGTCAACACCATCTTTTGCGCCGCGCGGAAGATGATCACCTGGCCGATGAAGCGTGAACACCCTTAGGCGCGTTTCCGCCGCACCGGCTTCGCCGCCCGTGATCGCGGCGAGCAGTGCCGAAAGCACGCTGATGCATGGGCTCCATGAAGCTTTCGTAGAGCACGCCGAATGCGGATGTCGGCTGCATCTGCTCGCGCAAGATGAAAGGGGCCCAGCGTGCTGCCTCGGAGCTGACGAATGATTCCGGCAAAACCTTCGAAAACGCATGCATGGCCGCGCGCGCGTGGGCGGGCGAGGGCGGCGCATGGCGCATGCTTTTCAAGATGCGGTCGCGCTCGGCGCCGACAAGGGCGTTCAGCTCGACGGCGATGTGCTGGGCGACGGCGCGGTAGAGCCCCTCCTTGCTGCGGAAGTAATAGGGGATAGCTGCGAGATTGACCTTGGCGCGGGCGGCGATGGCGCGCGTGCTCGTCGCTTCGAAGCCCTGCGAGCCGAAGAGATCGAGCGCGGCATCGATGAGCCGGCTGCGGCTTTCGGCTCGGGCTTGCGGGCGCTTGCGGTGCCGGCGCCGGAGCGCGGGCGCGGCGCTCTTGCTTGGCGACGGGCATGGACGCATCGTATCCATTCAGATCCGACTTAGTCAATCGACTGAATGTAGAATGGGCCGACGGCGGGTCTCTCCCTTGCGCCTGCAGACCGCGAGGGTTACATCTGTTCTTGCAAATCAATCGCAGCCGAAAGCGGGGCCTCGCGCTTCGGCAGCAAAGGAGTAGGTGTGGGTCGGCTCGGACGAAAAATTGCGTTTCGAGGGCGTGAGCCGCCGTTACGGGACCCTGTTCGCGGTGAGGGACCTCACGCTCGCCGTGCGCCGGGGCGAGATCCTGTGCCTGCTCGGCGCTTCGGGCTCAGGCAAGACCACCACTTTGCGCCTTGCGGCGGGGCTCGAGCGCGCTGTCCGCCGGGCGCATCAGTCTCGACGGCGAACTGGTCTCGGGACCGGGCCTTCATGTGCCGCCCGAACGGCGCGGTGTCGGGCTGATGTTTCAGGACTTCGCGCTCTTTCCTCATCTGACAGTGGGCGAGAATGTGGCATTCGGCCTCAAGCGACTTGCCAAGCCCGAACGTCGCGCGCCGGATGCGGGTAGCGCTCTGAGCGGGTAGGGCTTTCCACCTTCGTCGACTGCTATCCCCACCGCTTGTCGGGCGGCGAGCAACAGCGTGTGGCGCTCGCGCGCGCGCTTGCGCCTGAACCCCGCATTCTCCTCATGGACGAGCCCTTCTCGGGCCTCGACCCAAGCCTTGCGCGACTGCCGTCCGCGAAGAGGCACTGGCTCTTGCTCCGAAAGTCTCGGCACGACCGCCCTCCTCGTTACCCATGACGCCGAGGAAGCCATGATGGTCGCCGACCGCATCGCCCTCATGCGGGCAGGCAGGCTCGTGCAACAGGGCCTGCCCGCGAGCTCTACGATGCGCCCGTGGACCGGGAGGTCGCGGCCTTTTTCAGCGCCGTGAATGTGTTGCACGCCTTCGTGCGCAGCGGTGAGGCCGCAACGCCCCTGGGCTCTTTCGATGCCAAGGCATTTGCCGACGGGACGGAAGTCGAGGTGCTTCTCCGCCCACAAGCCCTCACGCTGAAGCCTGCAGGCCAAGGCGTTGCTGCACGGGTCCGGTCTGTGCGCGCGCTGGGGGCTGAGACGGAGCTCACGCTCGAGATCGATGGCGATATCCGCGTCGGCGCGGTGCCCGCACCTCGGCTCAAGGCACGTCTTGGAAGCAAGTCGGCCCCGAGCGAGGGGAGCAGGGTCTTTGTCTCGGTCGCGCGCGATGCTGCCTATGTGGTGCCTTGTGCCAACAAGGGGCGCGCGCGGGCCGTTAACACATCCGAGGACATTCCTGCGGAACACTCCGTATCGGCCTGAGCGTGCATTTGCGCAGGCCGGTTGCTGGCAGTGAGGCGATCTGCCACTCTCGCGCCAGGAGGTGACGCCCATGGGCGGCTTGAGCTTGTGGCATATCCTAATTGTCGCGCTGCTCGCCCTTTTGCTGTTCGGCCGCGGCCGTATTTCGGATCTGATGGGCGATGTCGCTAAAGGCATCAAGAGCTTCAAGAAGGGTCTTGCTGAGGACGAGCCGGAAGCAAAAAGGCTTCCGGACGGGCGACCCGAAAGCGCGGCCGAACGAGAGGCCGATAAGAACCTCAAGAGCTGAGGATCGAGCGCGGCGGAGACCCGCGCCGCGCAGCCCCGGTGTATGCCATGCCTGACCTCGGCTGGAGCGAGATTTTCGCCCTGGTGGTGATCGCCATCGTGGTCGTGGGCCCGCGCGAGCTACCCGGGCTCATGCGTCAAATTGCGCGTTTCACAAAGGCCGCGCGTCAGGCCGCCCAAGAATTCCGCGACAGCCTGGACGAACTCGCCCGCGAGACGGAGCTTGAGGAGATCGAACGCACGGCGCGCAAGCGCGATTACGACACGCCCGAGGCGATCGTCGATCCCACGACTGGCCGAAGCGTGCCGCGCCATTCGCTCCTCCCGGAGAAAGGCGGCGCGTACGAGCCGCCGGTCGAAGCGGGCGAGGAGCACCCAGCAGAGCCTCAACGGACCCGAGAGTCGTGAGCGCGGACGACATTGAGAAGACCAAGGCGCCGCTGCTCGAGCATCTTCTCGAGCTCCGCATGCGGTTGATACGCGGGCTCATTGCGCTCGGCATTGCGACCGCTGGGTGCTTCGCCTTTGCCGATCGCATCTTCAACATCCTGCTTCTGCCCTACGAGCGGGCGCGTGGAAGAACCGACGTCGAACTCATCTTCACCGCGCCGCACGAATATTTTTTCACCCAACTCAAGCTTGCGCTTTTCGGTGGGCTCTTCATCTCACTTCCGATCATCATCACGGAAATCTGGAAATTCGTGGCGCCAGGCCTCTACCGGCACGAGCGTCGCGCCGCTCGGCCTTTCCTCATCGCGACGCCCGTTCTCTTCCTTCTGGGTGCTGCACTCGTTTACTTCGTCATCATGCCGCTCGCGCTCGGATTCTTTCTGCGTTTCGAGCAGACGGGTGGGGGGAGCGAGGCGAGCATTCGTCTCTTGCCTCGGGTTAGCGAGTATCTCGATCTGATCATGACCTTGATCCTCGCCTTCGGCTTTTGTTTCGAGCTGCCCGTGCTTTTGAGCCTGCTCGGGCGTGCGGGAATCGTGTCAAGCGAGGATCTGCGGCACATGCGCCGCTACGCAATTTTGGGCCTTGCCGTGGTCGCCGCGATCGTCACACCGCCCGACCTGTTGAGCATGTTGTCGCTCCTCATTCCCGTGCTCCTGCTCTATGAGATCTCGATTTGGCTGGTGCGCGCCATCGAGCGGCGGCGCGCCGCCGATGTGGCGGAAAGGGCGGCCGAGATGGCGCAAGGCAAGTAGGCTTTGCGCGGGGCAGGACCGCCCCCTATAAACGGGCGCCATGCACGACATCCGCGTGATCCGCGACAATCCGGACTGGTTCGATGAAGGCTTGAGCAAGCGCGGGCTCGAGCCCCAAGCGGCCGAGGTCTTGGCGCTGGACGAGCGTCGCCGCGCGCTGCAGACCGAGCTCCAAGAGCTGCAGGCGCGTCGCAACGAGCGCTCCAGGGAAGTGGGCCTTGCCAAGCGCAAGGGCGACAACGCACGCGCCGAATTGCTCATGACCGAGGTCGCCAATCTGAAAAACGCCCTGCAATCGCTCGAGGCGGAGGAAGCGGCGACCGCCGAATTCGCTCGAAGCCCTGCTTGCGGCGCTTCCCAATATTCCCGCCGAGGACGTACCCGTGGGTCCGGACGAAAGCGCGAATGTCGAAGTAAATCGCGTGGGGGCGCCGCGCAATTTTGCGTTTTCGCCCAAGGACCACGACGCGTTGGGCGGGGCGCTCATGGATTTCGAAGCGGCCAGCAGGATTTCGGGCGCACGTTTCGTGGTGCTGAAGGGACTGCTCGCCCGTCTCGAGCGAGCGCTCGGCGCCTTCATGCTCGATCTGCATACGCAGACCTTTGGCTACACAGAGGTCTCGCCGCCGCTTCTCGTGCGCGAACCAACCATGTTCGGCACGGCGCAGCTGCCGAAATTCCGCGAGGAGCAATTCGAGACGACCGACGGCTTCTGGCTCATCCCCACGGCCGAAGTTTCGCTCACAAATTTGGTGCGCGAGTCCATCATGGCCGAAGAGGCGTTGCCTCTACGCTTCACGGCCTTCACGCCTTGCTTCCGCCGCGAGGCGGGCGCTGCCGGCCGCGACACCCGCGGCATGATCCGTCAGCACCAGTTCTCCAAGGTCGAGCTTGTAAGCGTAACGACGCCTGAGAACGGAGTCTGCGGAGCACGAGCGCATGACGGCTTGCGCGGAAGAAGTCTTGAAACGCTTGGAGCTCCCTTATCGCATCGTGCTCTTGTCATCCGGCGACATGGGCTTTGCGGCGTGCAAGACCTATGACATCGAAGTCTTCCTGCCGGGACAGGGCCTTTATCGTGAGATTTCGAGCTGCTCGTGGTGCGGCGATTTTCAGGCCCGCCGCATGGATGCTCGCTACCGACCAAAGGACGGCAAAGGCACGCGCTTTCCCCATACGCTCAACGGCTCCGGCCTCGCGGTCGGGCGCACGCTCATCGGGATGCTCGAGAATTTTCAGGAGGCGGATGGATCCGTCGCTGTACCGAAAACGCTCCAGCCTTATCTGGGGGGCCTCGCATCCATTCCGGCGGAAGCCCTGAGGGGCGAGGCGTGAGAATTCTACTCACCAACGACGACGGCATGGGCGCGCCGGGTCTTGCGGCGCTCGAACGGATTGCGGCGGCGCTCTCGGATGATGTGTGGGTCGTCGCGCCTGAGACCGAGCAGAGCGGCGCGTCCCATTCGCTTACGCTGCACTTGCCACTGCGTTATCGTGAGGTCGCGCCGCGCCGCTTTGCCGTCCAGGGCACCCCCACAGACTCCGTGGTCATGGCGGTAATGCACATTCTCAAGAACGAGAAAAAGCCGGATCTCGTTCTGTCCGGCGTCAATCGCGGTTCAAACATCGCCGACGATGTCACTTATTCGGGCACCGTGGCAGGGGCAATGGAAGGCACGGTTCTCGGCATTCCCTCGATCGCCTTGAGCCAAGCGCTGAGCAACCCGCCCTCGGCACCGGTGAACTGGAAAACCACGGTGACGCTCGCTCCGGATCTCATCCGCCGTCTGGTGAGCGTCGGATGGCCCACCGACGTTCTTCTCAACATCAACTTTCCGGCCGTCACACCCGATCAGGTGATGGGTGTCGAAGTCACAGTTCAAGGCCAGCGGGACCAATCGCTCTTGGCCGTCGATGCGCGGGTGGACACGCGCGGCGTGCCATACTACTGGCTCGCCTTCGAGCGGCGCTTCATCAACCCCCCGGACGGCACGGACCTCAACGCGATCGCGGCGGGCCGCATCTCGGTGACACCCTTGCATCTCAATTTGACCCACAGCGAGGCGCGCGAAGCCCTTGCGGGCACGCTCGGCGCACCCAAGCCGCAGATCGCGACGACAAAGCCGTGAACGACCCCCAGCGGATGATCCGCCTCATCATGGCGCTGCGGCGTCAGGGGATCACCGACGCGCGGGTGCTCTCGGCCATCGAGCGCGTGCCGCGCGAGCTCTTCGTTCCCGTGGCCTTCGCCGACCAGGCCTATGAAGACATGGCGCTGCCCATTGAATGCGGACAGACCATCAGCCAGCCCTTCGTCGTCGCCTTCATGACTCAGGCGCTCGATGTGGGCGAGCGGATGCGGGTGCTCGAAATCGGCACGGGCTCGGGCTACCAGGCGGCCGTGCTCGCTCACCTCTGTCGGCGTGTCTACACCATCGAGCGCTACCGTACGCTCATGCGTGAAGCAGAGGAGCGCTTTCAACAGCTCGCGCTCACCAACATCACGACGCGTGTCGGCGACGGCGCGCGCGGCTGGCCCGAACAGGCGCCCTTCGACCGCATAATCCTGACGGCGGCGGCCGAGACATTGCCGCAAGCCTTGATAGAGCAGCTGAAGCCCGAAGGCGTGATGGTGCTGCCCCTAGGCGGACCGCAGGAGCAATCGCTCATGCGTTTCCGGCTTACCGCGGAAGGTATCCGCGAGGAGCAGCTCTTGCCCGTGCGTTTCGTCCCGCTGATCGAAGGCACCGCGCGGGAGACGTAGTCAGAGCGCGATGGTTACGCCGAGCCGGCCTGCGAGATCCTGGATGAATTGCCAAGCAACGCGGCCCGAGCGTGCCCCGCGCGTTGCCGCCCATTCGAGCGCGGCCGCTCGCGTCTCCTTCGGATCCGCCTTGAGTCCGAAATGCGCGACATAGCCTTCGACCATGGCGAGGTAATCATCCTGGGAGCAGTTGTGGAAGCCGAGCCACAGCCCGAAACGGTCCGAGAGCGAAACCTTCTCCTCGACGGCTTCCGACGGATTGATGGCCGTCGAGCGCTCGTTTTCCATCATGTCGCGGGGCATGAGGTGGCGGCGATTCGAGGTGGCATAGAACACCACGTTGGAGGGTCTGCCTTCGAGGCCACCTTCGAGCACGGCTTTCAGCGACTTGTAGCTCGCGTCATGGCCGTCGAAGGAGAGGTCATCGCAAAACATTACAACGCGCCGCGGGCTCGCCTTCAGAATACGCATGAGCTCCGGCAGAGACTCGATGTCTTCGCGATGGATTTCCACGATCGCGAGCGCGCCCCTCACCTTTGTCGACACGGCGTAGTGCACTGCCTTGATGAGGGCGCTCTTGCCCATGCCGCGCGCGCCCCACAAAAGCGTGTTGTTCGCCGGAAACCCGGACGCGAAACGACGCGTGTTTTCGAGCAAAATGTCGCGCGCCTGGTCTATTCCTTTGAGCAGCGATAGTGGCAGCCGGTTCACATGCGCCACGGGCTCGAGCGTCCCGGAGGCCGCCGGATGGCGCGGCGCGTGCCAGAGAAACGCGTCGGCACCTGCAAGGTCCACGGCCAAGGCAGGCGCGGGCGCGCGGCGCTCCAGTGCGTCGGCCAAGCGCTTAAGCTCGGCCAGAATGGCAGTCAGATGCGTGCGATCCATGAGGCTGTCTTCCAAGACCCGGACGCTAACACGGGTCGCGCTGTCGTCAACGGGCAGGCGGTCCAACAGGTGGCACGCGTTCGGTGTCGGATGGCGCTTTAGTTTGCAAAGGAGGGGTCCAACGTTATAGTGCCGCGCCAATCAAGGCTCGCGCGCGGGCCTTGGTACCTCATATCACGCTCGGGAGGATGCGATGCTCATTACACCGGCCTTTGCGCAGGCTTCAGGCGCGGGCGGCAATGCTGGCGGTCTTGGCAGCCTGCTGCAAGGTCCATTGCCTCTCCTGCTTGCGTTCGTCTTGATTTTCTACTTCTTCATCATCCGCCCGCAGAACAAGCGTCAACGCGAGCATCGTGAGATGGTGGCAAATCTTCGCCGCGGCGACACGGTCGTCACGGCCGGCGGCATTGTGGGCAAGGTCGCCACGGTACCCGACGAGAACGAGGTGGTGCTGGAGATCGCCGACGGTGTGCGCGTGCGCGTCATCAAGTCGACCATCACCGAGGTGCGGGGCAAGGGGAGGCCCGCCGAGACCGAAGCCAAGCCGGGCGAAGCAGAAAAGAAGCCGGAGAAATCCGACTGATCCCGCACGCGCCCTGTCAGACCTAAAGCCTCCCGATGCTCTATTTTCCGCGCTGGCAAGTCATTCTCATCCTCCTCGTCGTCTTCGCCGGCGTATGGTTCACCGCGCCGAATTTCTTCTCCAAGTCGTCACTCGATGCGTTTCCCGGCTTCCTGCCGCACAAGCAGCTGGCGCTCGGTCTTGATCTGCGCGGCGGCTCGCACCTTTTGATGGAAGTCGACGTCCCCTCCCTCGTCCGGGAGCGGCAGGAAAACCTTTTGGACGAGGTGCGAACGAAGCTGCGCGCGGAGCGCATCGGCTACACCGGCCTTGCGCTGGATGGCGAAGTGATTCGGCTGCGCATCGTCGACCCGACACAGACGGACAAAGCCTTGTCCGTCATACGCAAGCTCGTCACGCCGGTGGGCGGACTGTTGGGCGGCGGACAAGCTCCGATCGTGATTGCGGCCGATGCCCAAAACATCGCGCTCAAGATGACCGAGCAGGCGCGCACCGAAACGGCGCGGAAAGCCGTCGAACAATCGATCGAGATCATTCGGCGCCGCATCGACGAGCTGGGCACTGCCGAACCATCGATCCAGCAGCAGGGAAGCGACCGTATCATCGTGCAATTGCCGGGCGTCAGCGATCCGCAGCACGTCATCGACATTATCGGCAAGACGGCGAAGATGACCTTCCATCTTGTCGATAATTCGATGCCCGTGGCTCAGGCGCTTCAGGGCCGCGTCCCTCCGGGCGCGCAAATCGTCTATTCGAATGACACGCCGCCAGTGCCCTATCTCCTTCGCAAGCGCTCGGTCGTGAGCGGCGAGAATCTCATCGACTCCCAAGCGCGCATCGACTCGCGCTCGGGCCAATATGTGGTGACCTTTTCGTTCGACTCCCAAGGCGCACGCGCCTTTGGCGAAGTGACGCGGCAGAGCGTGGGAAAGCTCTTCGCCATCGTTCTCGACAACAAAGTGATCACTGCTCCCGTCATTCGGACGCCCATTCTCGACGGCAGCGGTCAAATTGAAGGTGGTGGCGTGGGCTTTACCGCTGAATCTGCCAATGACCTTGCCATTCTTCTGCGCGCGGGTGCGCTGCCGGCACCTCTCACCGTCATCGAGCGACGCACGGTCGGCGCCGAGCTCGGCGCGGATTCGATCCGCGCCGGCGTCACGGCCGCCATCATCGGCTCTGCGGCCGTCATCGCCTTCATGTTCGTGGCTTATGGCCTTTTCGGACTCTTCGCCAACCTCGCGCTCATTGCAAATGTCCTCATCATCCTTGGCGTCATCTCGCTTATGCAGGCGACGCTCACGCTGCCTGGCATTGCGGGCATCGTGCTCACGGTGGGCATGGCCGTCGATTCGAATGTGCTCATCTATGAGCGCATGAGGGAAGAGCTCCGCTCGGGCAAGTCCATGATCAACGCGATGGAGACGGGATTCACCCGCGCCTTCGCGACCATTGTCGACGCCAATCTCACGACGCTCATTGCGTCCTTGATCTTGTTCCAGCTCGGCGCGGGGCCCATTCGCGGCTTTGCGATCACCCATGCCATTGGAACAGTCACCACGATCTTCACGGCGTACACGCTGACGCGCCTCATGGCGGTGACCTGGTTGCGGGTGGTGCGGCCCAAGCGCCTGCCGATCGATCCGAGGCCGCGCGAGGACGGCACAAGGCCCTGGTTTCACCTCATACCCGAAGGGTTCAAGCTGCCTTTCATGAAATATCGCGCCATTGGGATGGGTGTGTCGGGCGCAGGCGCACTGATCTCGATCATCCTCGTGCTCACCATGGGGCTTAATTTCAGCATCGATTTCCGCGGCGGCACGCTGATCGAGATCACGACGAAGGGTCCGGCCAATCTCGCCAAAATTCGCGCGATCGGCGACGGACTAGGCTTGGGCGCCGTGCAGGTTCAGGAATTTGGCGCACCCAACGACGTGTTGATCAGGCTCGAAAGCCAACCCGGCGGCGACATCGCCCAACAAGAGGCGCTGGCAAAAGTCCGCGCGGCGCTCACTTCGGAGCTCGGGCAAGACGTCTCGTTCCAACGAACCGAGGTGGTCGGGCCTACAGTCGGCGGCGAGCTTGTACGCGCTGGCATCATTGCGATTCTCATCGGGGTCGCCCTGATGATGGTCTATGTCTGGTTCCGCTTCGAATGGCAGTTCGGGCTTGGTGCGGTGCTCGCGCTCTTTCACGACGTCTTTCTCACTGTCGGCGTGTTCGCGCTCTTTCAAATCGACTTCAACATCTCCATCATCGCGGCGATTCTCACCATTATCGGCTACTCCATGAACGACACTGTGGTCATCTATGACCGCATTCGCGAAAACTTGCGCAAATACAAGAAAATGGACTTGAAGGGCCTGATCGACCAATCGCTGAACGAAACCTTGGCGCGTACCACGATTACGGCCTTGACCACGCTGCTCGCGCTCTTTGCGCTCTATTTCTTCGGCGGCGAGGTCATCCGCAACTTCACCTTCGCCATGATCTGGGGTGTGTTCGTCGGCAGCTACTCGAGCTGGTTCATTGCGGCGCCGTTCCTGCTCTACACGGGCCTCAAGCGCGAGTGGGGCGATATAAGGGCGAAGCCCGCGGCGGCGCGCGCCCGATGAGCATGCCCGTCGACCTTGAACGCAAAGGCCTCGAGCAGCCTTTCATCGACGCATATGGCGACTTCGGTTTTCGGCTCAAAGGTCTGCGTCATGAAGGCTCGCTCTTGCTCCTGGGCGAGCGTGCCGAGCCTTGGCAGCTCGAACGCGTGGAGGATCTCGATCTTCGCCTTTTGGATGCACTCATCGAAGCCGTGAGGGGCAAGCACATTCTCATCATCGGAACCGGCGTCCGGGCGACGCCACTTGCACCTGTGCTGCGCGCTCGGGTCGAAGCTGCCGGAATCGGGCTCGAGGTCATGGACACGGGTGCCGCCTGCCGCACGTTCAATATTCTGCGCGCGGAAGACCGCCAGGTAGCGGCCGCGCTCATCGCGGTCCCGTGACCGTCATCCGAGGCTTCCCTTTTTTCCGCACACGTCCTAAAGTCGCCCCGCGCCGTCAGTGGCGCCAGTCATCAAAGCATCCCAAAATATCCGATTGGGGAAGGAGACTTCACGATGGCGGCAGTGCTCACGTCCTTGCGCAACACGGTGACAGCGGGGTTTATCGTCGCTGTGCTGCTTCTCATCATGTACGCGGTGCTGTGGTCTGGCGCATTCGATCTCGCGTTCTGGCAATTCCTCTTTCGTTGGCTCCATGTGATTTCTGGCGTCATGTGGATCGGGCTTCTGTGGTATTTCAACTTCGTCCAGATTCCGACCATGCCCAAGATCCCCGATGAGCAGAAACCTGCGGTTTCGCGCTTCATCGCGCCGGAAGCTCTGTTCTGGTTCCGCTGGGGCGCCATGTCGACCATCATCACGGGGCTCATCCTGGCGCAGCTCAACGGCTATTTGCCCGCGGTGCTGTCCTTCGGACTCACGGAGGACTTTGCCATTCCCGGCCGTGAAGCGCTCGGCGTTGGCATGTGGTTCGGCATCATCATGTGGTTCAATGTCTGGTTCATCATCTGGCCGAACCAGCAGAAGGCTTTGAACATCGGCGGCAAGTTCTCCGATTTGCCCGCCGATCAAAAGCAAAAGGCCGCGCGGACGGCGATGCTCGTCTCGCGCATCAACACGCTGTTATCCATCCCCATGCTGTTCGCCATGGTCTCGGCGCAAGGGCTTTATCACCTCTCCTGATGTGCATTCCTCATCGTTGTGACACGGCGGCGCCTTCGGGCGCCGCCTTTCGTTTGGTGCCCTTGCGCGACGATGCCCGGTGCTGATATCGGGAATGAATGCGCGCCGTCGGAAGGGCGTCTTTCGTGAAGGCGGAAGCATTCGACCGCTGTGCCGAAGACGTGCGGCGTCACGACCCGGATCGCTTCTATGCGGCGTTGTTTGCGCCCGAGGCGACACGACAGTGGCTATTTGCGCTCTACGCCTTCAATTTGGAAATCGCCCGCGTGCGCGAGCGCGTGAATGAGCCCATGCTGGGCGAGGTGCGTCTGCAATGGTGGCGCGAGGCACTCGATCAAATCTTTGCGGGCCGACCGCTCCGACATGATGTGAGCGAGGCTCTCGCACGCACGATCGAGGCCACTGGCCTGCCGCGCGCGCCTTTCGACGCCCTTATCGAGGCGCGGCGCTTCGATCTCTATGAAACGCCCATGGAAACGGAGGAGGGGCTGGCGGCCTATGCGCGCGCCACCGCCTCGGGACTGGTAGGCCTCGCAGCGCAAGCGCTCACTGCGGAGACCTTATCTCAAGCACTTGTTCACGCTGCGGACGCCGCAGGTCGTGCCTGGGCCTATACGGGTATATTGCGCGCTCTGCCCATCCATGCGGCGCGCCGGCAACTTTTCCTTCCCCAGGAGTGGCTCATCGTGGCAGGCGGCGATGCGGAGAGCGTGTTCGCGCGAAAGTCGAGCCCGGCGCTAGCAGAGACTATGCGCGCGTTTGCCGATTCTGCGCGGGCGGCGCTGGCCGAGGCGCGCGCAGCCTTTATGCGGGCAGGAGAGCCAAGGACCTTGGCTGCCTTTCTCATGCTTGCGCTCGTGCCGCCTATGCTCACAACGCTCGAGCGTCGCGGCTACGATCCCTTCCGCGACAGCGCAGGGCTTTCGCCGCTGATCCGCTTGGGCCGCCTCACGGGCGCAGGGCTTCTCGGACGCTTTTGATGGTGGTTCCGCTTCCGTTCCAACGCTCTTATGTTGACGACGTCAACATTCCACTCACTCAGGCCGCCGCAGTCTCTCTGCGTTTGAGCCAGCGGTCGAGATCGGCGAGCGCTCGCAATGCGAGCGCGCGTTTCTTGTCGCGCCTGTGCAGGTCGTTCTCGAGCGACGGTAAAAGACCGAAATTGATATTCATGGGCTGAAATGTCCGCGCACCGGGACCTGCGACATGCCCGCCCGAAATATGGGCGAGCAACGCCCCATGCGCAGTGGTGGCGGGCGGCGGCAAGATCGTTTCACCGCAACGCTCGGCCACGGCGAAGCGTCCGGCAAGAAGCCCCATGGCGGCGCTCTCGACGTAGCCTTCCACCCCCGTAATCTGGCCTGCAAAGCGCAAGCGGGGCACGCGCCGCAGGCGAAGCGTTTCGTCGAGCAGCACAGGGCTGTTCAGAAACGTGTTGCGATGGAGGCCGCCGAGGCGGGCAAAGCGTGCGCGCTCCAAACCCGGAATTGTGCGGACGATGCGCTCCTGTTCGCCATATTTGAGCTTTGTCTGGAAGCCCACCATGTTGAAGAGCGTTCCCTGCACATTGTCCTGGCGCAGTTGGACGACGGCGTAAGGCTTTCTCTCCGCGCGCGGATCGGTGAGACCCACAGGCTTCATCGGCCCGAAACGCAGGGTTTCCGTTCCGCGCTCAGCCATCACCTCGATGGGCAGGCAACCCTCGAAATAGGGTGTGTTCTTCTCCCACTCCTTGAACTCGGTTTTTTCCGCCGTGAGTAGCGCGCGCACGAAACACTCGTACTCGTCCTTCGAAAGCGCGCAATTGATGTAAGCCGCGCGATCACCGCCTGGACCCTCCTTGTCATAGCGCGACTGAAACCAGGCCTTGGAGAAGTCGATGGAATCCCGATGCACGATGGGCGCAATGGCGTCGAAGAATGCGAGTGCGTCCTCGCCCGTCGCCGCGCGAATGGCGTCGGCGAGGGGAGGGGAAGTGAGGGGACCCGTGGCGATGATGACGCTCGTCCAGTCCTCCGGTGGCAGCCCCGTCACCTCTTCGCGCCGGATGGTGACGAGAGGCTCACTTTCGAGCGCCTCCTGCACCGCGCGGCTGAAGCCCACACGGTCCACGGCAAGCGCGCTGCCGGCTGGCACTTGATGGGTATCCGCCGCGCGCATGACGAGCGAGCCCAAGCGGCGCATCTCTTCGTGGAGAAGGCCCACGGCATTTCCCTGCCAATCGTCGGAGCGGAAGGAGTTGGAGCAGACGAGCTCGGCAAGCCCATCCGTTACATGCGCTTCCGTCGTGCGGAGGGGCCGCATTTCATGCAGGACGACCGGCACGCCGGCACGCGCTATCTGCCAGGCGGCCTCGGAACCCGCGAGCCCGCCGCCCACGACATGGACCGCTTCGCCACTCATGCGCCGAGCCTAAACTCACCGCACGGCTCCGTCACTTCTTTCCCGACACGGCGCTACGCAGGCCTTGCATAGTAAGGACTTTCTGCGTCACGCGTGCCTCAGCAAGGCGGCCATGATCGCGCTCCAGTGATTGACGATGAGGGAGATGTGGCCCTCTTCCGGCAGGAAGTGGCTTTGAGCCCTCGGGATGCGTTCGGCGGCAAACTGGCCGATGGATGCGGGCACGATTCTGTCCTCGAGCCCATGAAAGACGTAAGTCGGCACGCGGATGTCCTCGAGCGCGAAGGGCCAAGGCGTGCCATAAGCTTGCGCATCGGCGACGGCACCGGCCGTGGATCGCGCAAGGGCTTCGCGCCAGCAGGTCATCAGGCGATAGGCGAAGACGTCGGTGAAGGCTTCGGCATCGCGCGCGCATTCGAATTCCGCGACCATGCGGCGGAAGCGCAGGAAGAACGCCGTTGCGCTCTCCGACATGATCGTGCGCCGGGCCAGCGTGAACACCAAGCGGCCGGGACGCCCGGATTGTCCGAGCGCGCGTAAGAGGGCGACGCGTCCTTCCTCCATACCGGGCGCTTCGGGCGGGCCAAGACCCGAGACGAGGGCGAGCGCGCTCACACGGTTAGGAATGGCCGCCGCGACGGCCGCCGCATAAGGTGCCCCGCCCGACATTCCGAACAGGGCAATGCGCGGCAGACCCAGGGCGTCCGCGAGCGCCACCACGTCGCCTGCGAAATTCGTGAGCGGGGCTCCGCTCCCTGTCCCTTCGTCCGACAGCCCATAGCCCGGCCGGTCGATGCCGATAATCCGCGCGCCCGAGATGTCGAGTATGGCCGGCTCCATGCGGCAGCTCGGAAAGCCATGAAAATAGAAGATGGGTGGTGCTTCGTTGGGGCTGAACTCGGCAATTCCCAGATGCCGGCCGGGCGCAACCGCAACACGCCGGCTGAGGGCGGCAATTCTTTCGGGCGCCAAGGGGTCGTCGGATATGAAAGCTTCGGCGGTCATGAGGGCGGCGCGGTCTCGGCTGACAGAGGCAAAGCGGTGCACTATATCCTCGTGCGCAGCTTTGCACGGACTTAAGGTATGAGCGAAAGCGCCGAAGCTATCCGCAGGAAACGCCTACGCTATCGCGCTTGGCACCGGGGCAGCCGTGAGATGGACTTGCTCCTCGGCCGCTTCGCGGACGAGCATCTCGCCGCCCTGAGCGAAGGCGAGCTCGACGCCTTTGAGCGCATCATGGAGACGTCCGATCCCGATCTCTATGCCTTTCTGACGGGCCGCACCGCGCCACCGCCAAGCCTCGACCACACACTCCTCCGTCGCATCGGTCAGAGCGACAGAAGCGGCCGCGTGCGCTAATGCCCTCCACCATGCCAGCTTCACGTCAGGCGCATACACCGGCGACCTCGCGCGCCATCACCATTTCAGGCGCGCCGGAGGGACTTGACGCGCTCATCGCGGCCGATCTCGCGCGCCGTGAGGGTCCCCTTATCTTCATTGCGCGCGACGACCGGCGCGCGTCGCAGCTTGCCGACGCATTGGCATTCTTCGCGCCCGACTTGCCCATGTTGAGCTTTCCCGCCTGGGATTGCCTGCCTTACGACCGCGCTTCTCCCAAGGCCGAGATCACGAGCCGGCGCATGGCGACGCTCGCGGCGCTCGTCCATCGGGAAGGCACAGAAGCGCGCGCGCCGCTCATCGTGGTCGCGACGGTGAACGCACTCATGCAGCGCGTGCCGCCGCGTAGCGTGTGCGGCGGCGAACCTCTTCCGTGCGCAGGTGGGCGAGTTTCTGGACTCGGACAAGCTGCTCGCTTTCCTGGCGCGCAACGGCTATTCGCGCACGGGCACGGTGATGGAGCCCGGCGACTATGCCGTGCGCGGCGGCATCATCGATCTTTTTCCGCCCGGTGCCGAAGAGCCTTTGCGGCTCGATCTCTTCGGCGCCGAGCTCGATGCCATCCGCCGCTTCGATCCCACGACGCAGCGCTCGACGACGCAGGAGCGCGAGATCGAGCTCGTGCCGGCCGCCGAAATTCTCCTCGACAAGGAGGCGATCGAACGCTTCCGCCAGGGCTACCGCGCGGCTTTCGGCGCCGTGACGGGCGACGATCCCCTCTATGAGGCGGTGAGCGAGGGGCGCAAGGCGCTCGGCATGGAGCATTGGCTGCCGCTCTTCTATCCCGCGCTCGAAACGCTCTTCGATTATGTCCCCGGCGCGCTCGTCGTTCTCGATCATCAAGCCGACGAGGCGCGCGGTGAGCGGCTTGCCGCCATCGCCGATTACTACGATGCGCGCAAGGCCCATGCCGGAATGCCGGCGGGCAAGTCCGCGCTCGCGGCACCGCGCTACAATCCGCTGCCGCCCTCCGCGCTTTATCTCGATGAGGCCGAATGGCAGAACCTGATCGAAGCGCGGCCGCTCAGGCGCTTGAGCCCATTCCATCTGCCGGAAGCGCCCGAAATCATCGACGCCGGCGGGCGTCCGGGGCGCGATTTCGCGGACATGCGCGTACAGGAAGGCGTCAACGTCTTCGACGCGGTCGTGGCTCACATCAAGCAGCGGCGCAGCGAAGGGCGTCCGCGTCCTCCTTGCAAGCTGGAGCGAAGGTGCACGCGAGCGCCTCGGCTCCGTGCTCGCTGAGCACGGTATGGGTGACACGGCAGCGGTTGCGAGCTTCCCGGAGGCTGCGAAGCTGCCGGCAGAACAAGTGGCACTCGCGGTGCTCGGCATCGAGCACGGCTTCGAGACGGGGACCTTCGCGCTCATCAGCGAAGAGGACATTCTGGGCGAACGGCTGGTGCGCCGGCGTCCGAAGAAGCGCCGGGCGGCAGACTTCATCGCCGAAGCCTCAACCCTCCAAGCAGGCGATCTCGTCGTCCATGTGGATCACGGCATCGGGCGCTATGAAGGGTTACAGAGCATCCAGGTTGCGGGCGCGCCACATGATTGCCTGCTCCTCCGCTATCACGGCGGCGACAAGCTCTATATCCCGGTTGAAAACATCGAGCTCTTGAGTCGTTACGGCTCCGAAGACACCGAAGTTTCCCTCGATCGGCTCGGCGGTGCCGGCTGGCAGCAACGCAAAGCGCGTCTCAAGAAGCGGCTGCGCGACATGGCGGCCGAGCTCATCAAGATCGCGGCCGCGCGCGAGCTCAAGCCCGCGGCGCGCGTGCCTGTGCCCCATGGGCTCTACGAAGAGCTCTGCGCGCGCTTTCCCTACGAAGAGACCGAGGACCAGGCGCGCGCCATCGGCGAGGTTATCGCCGATCTCTCGCGTGGGCGGCCCATGGACCGGCTCATCTGCGGCGATGTCGGCTTCGGAAAGACGGAAGTGGCGCTGCGGGCGGTGTTTCTCGTCGCCATGTCCGGCAAGCAGGTTGCGGTCATCGTGCCGACGACGCTGCTGGCCCGCCAGCACCTTGCCACCTTTCGCGACCGCTTCACGGGCCTGCCGCTTAAAGTGCGACAACTCTCGCGGCTCGTGGGCGCCAAGGACCGTGCGGAAACCAAGGCGGGCCTTGCCTCGGGCGATGTCGATGTCGTCATCGGCACGCATGCGCTGCTCGGCAAGACGATCGCTTTCAAGGACCTTGGCCTCGTTGTCGTGGACGAGGAGCAGCATTTCGGGGTGCGCCACAAGGAACGCCTGAAGGATCTCCGGGCCGACATGCATGTGCTCACGCTCACGGCAACGCCCATCCCGCGGACACTGCAACTTGCCTTGTCCGGCGTGCGTGAGATGTCCGTGATCGCCACGCCGCCCGTGGACCGGCTCGCGGTGCGCACCTTCGTCGCTCCCTTCGATCCCGTAATCGTGCGGGAGGCGCTGCTCCGCGAGCGCTACCGTGGTGGCCAGAGCTTCTATGTCTGCCCGCGCATTGCCGATCTGCCGGAAGCGGCCGCCTTCTTGCGCGAGCAGGTGCCGGAAGTGAAGGTCGCCATCGCCCATGGCCAGATGGCCGCCCGCGCGCTCGACGACATCATGAACGCCTTCTACGACCGCGCCTTCGACGTCCTGCTCTCGACGCAGATCATCGAATCCGGGCTCGACATTCCCACCGTCAACACCATGATCGTCCATCGCGCCGACCGCTTCGGCCTGTCGCAGCTCTATCAGCTGCGCGGGCGCATCGGCCGCTCGAAGTTGCGCGCTTACGCCTATCTCACCTATCCCGCGCGCCAGAAGCTCACCCACGGCGCCGAGCGCAGGCTCGAGGTTCTGCAAGCGCTGGATACGTTGGGGGCGGGCTTCACGCTGGCCTCCCACGATCTCGACATTCGGGGCGCCGGTAATCTCCTGGGCGAAGAGCAGTCGGGTCACATTCGCGAGGTAGGCATCGAGCTTTATCAGGAGATGCTCGAGGAAGCGGTCGCCGCGCTACGCGGCGGCGCCGCACAAGCCGAAGAGGAGCAGTGGTCGCCCCAGATATCCGTCGGCACATCGGTGCTCATTCCGGAGAGTTATGTTGCCGATCTCGATCTGCGGCTTGAGCTTTATCGTCGGCTTGCGCGCATCGAGGAGCCGCGCGCAATCGATGCTTTCGCGGCTGAGCTCATCGACCGCTTTGGGCCCCTGCCACGCGAAGTCGAGGACCTCCTCAAGATCGTCGCCATCAAGGGCCTCTGCCGCGCCGCGGGCGTGGAGAAAATCGACGCGGGGCCCAAGGGCGCCACCGTCAACTTCCGCGCCGACCGTTTCGCCAATCCCGAGGGTCTCGTGCGCTTCATTACGGCGAATGTCGGCACCATGAAGCTCCGCCCCGATCAGACGCTCGTCTATCTCCGGAGTTGGAAAACGCCGGGGGAGCGCCTCAAAGGCGCGCATTATCTCCTGACCGAGCTCTCCAAGATCGCCAAAGCTGCATGACGGACGCTTACGGGATCGCGGCGAGCCGCTCGCTCACCAGCAGCGCATCGAAGTCGAGCAATCGATGCGTGCGCTTGCAGAAATAGCCGGGCGAGATGTGCCAAAGCCTGAAGCCCTGGCCTTCGAGCATATTCAATAGCTCCAGATAGCGCGGCTGGCCGGCATAAAGAGGGCTTGCGGAGAGCTCCAGCAGCACTGCTGCGAGCTTCGGCAGCACGGCCTTAGCGCCATCGAGAATTTCGCGCTCGAAGCCTTGCGTGTCGAGCTTGAGCAGCACCCGTTCGCCGGGCTTCACGTAATCATCGAAGAGATCATCGAGCCGCGCGACCGGCACGTCGATGCTTGCCGTCTGGGCAAGCTCGGGGATGGCGCGACCCGCCAAGTCTGTCGCAGGCAAGAACGAGCTCATGTCGCTGCGGTTGAAAACGGCGAGCTTGAGGGTTCCCGCGTTGGCGCCGAGCGCCAGCGGCGGCGCCACCCGCCAGCGGCCATCCGCACGCGCCGCCGCCAAGAGGAGGGCATGGACTTCTGGCTGCGGCTCAAAGGAGACGATGCGTCCGCCGTAACCCGCCCAGAACAGCTCGCGTGCGAACTGGCCTTCATTGGCTCCCACGTCGAGCGCGAGATCGAGCTTCAGATCAGACGCCACCTGCGCAAGCTGGCGCGAGAATGTCGGGTGCTTGGGCTTGAAGCGCCGAGAGAAAAGCCGCATGGATCAACTTCAGGCGCCCACGGCGCCTCGTGCGGCGATCTGGTCGAAGACCGTAAGAAACCGATCGGGATCCTGCGCGCCCATGAGTGCGTATTTCTGGTTGATGAGGAAGCACGGTACGCCGCCCACGCCCATGGCACGGGCGAGCGCGTCTTCTTCTTGCACGGCCTCCATGTCCTCGTCGCTTGCAAGGAGCGCGGCCACTTGTGCGGCGTCCATGCCCGCGGCCTCAGCAATACCGACAAGGATGTCGCAATCGCCGATGTCGGCGGCTTCCTCGAAATAGCGCCTGAAGAGGAGGTTCACCACCGCGTCTTGCACCCGCGCGCCGGCGCCCGCGGACCAGCGGATGAGGCGATGGGAATCGAGCGTGTTCGGCACGCGCGCGATCTTGTTGAAGGCAAACCGGATGCCTTCCAATTCGCCCGCTTCGATCACGGTATCGAGCGTCGGCGGGGCAGAATCGCCAAAGCGCGCGGCGAAATACTCCGCGCGATCGATGCCTTCGGGTGGGACGGCGGGATCGAGGAGGAAGGCGCGCCAATGAACATCGAAGTCGAGCGTCGGCCGCAGAGCGAGCGCGCGGTCGAGCCGCCGCTTTCCTACGTAGCACCACGGACAGATGGTGTCCGATATGATGTCGATTTGCATCCGCACCCAGCTCTTGGCCAAGTCGCAGTCTACGACCGGTTTGCCGTCAAGCAAAACCCCTTCACTTGGCCGCGCGGTGAAAAAAACTTGCGGCATCCGGTGTGGCACCGCCGGGCGAAGAGAGGAGTCCCCAAAGAGGAGGCTTCCGTGGCGGCGCGATCCGTGTGCTGTACGCCACGCGGTCGACCGGCGCGTAGTAGAGCGGCATGACATACGCGCCCGAAAGAAGCACGCGGTCGAGCGCGCGCGCGGCCGCAATGAGCGCGCGCCGTGTCTCCGCGCCCACGAGCGCGCGGATAAGCGCATCAACCGCTTTACTGTTCACTCCCGCGAAATTGTAGGTGCCCGCTGCATTCGCCGCATCCGAGCCCCAGCGGTAGGCTTGCTCCATGCCAGGCGAGAGTGTTCCCGCCCATGTGAAAGACACAAGATCGTAGTCGAAGCTGCGGAGCCTGCGCTCATACTGCGCTGCATCGACATTACGAACAGTGGCAGTGATGCCGGCGGCCTCCAGAGCGCGGGCATAGGTAAGAGCTACGTGCTCTTCCGCTGAGGTCGCGAGCAGAATTTCGAGGGAGAGCGGGGCACCGGTCTTCGAATCGACGAGCTTTCCTGCCGTGAGGCGATAGCCCGCGTCCGCGAGCAGTGAAAGCGCCACCCGCCTGTTCGCCCGCTCATGCGCCGCATCGCCGCACCGGCGGGCGGTTGAAAGCCCTTGGCCATAATCTCGGCCGTCACGGCGCCAGGAAAGGGTTTGAGCAGCGCACGCTCCTCCGCGCTTGCGGGCCCTTTTGCCGCCAGCTCAGAGTTGTCGAAGATAACTCGTGATGCGCGCGAAGGCGCCGTAAAGCAGGTTCTTGTTCACCCAGTCGAAATCGAAAAGGAGGATGAGAGCGTGCCGCAAGCGTGGATCAGCGAGCTTCGCGCGGCGCGTGTTGAAGACATAGCCATACATGCCGGACGGCCGTCCATGGGCGAGGGCCAGGCGCCTGATGCGCCCGTCGCGGACGGCCGGAAAGGTCGTAGCCCTGTTGCCAGCGCGCGCCGTCGTCCTCGATGCGCAGATCGACAAGACCCGTGCGCAGGGCGCCGAAAGCCGCCTCTTCGTCGCGAAAATAGTCGAAGCGAATGCGCTCGAAATTGTTGAGGCCGCGATTGAGCCACAGGTCTTGTCCCCAATAGGTCGGATTTCGCCGGTAGACGAGGCTGCGGCCCGCTTCGACCCTCTCCACCACATAGGGTCCGCTGCCCAGAGGCGGCATCAAGCTCGTCTTGTCGAAGGCGCGCTTGGCGAAGTCGCGCTTCGAGAGAACCGGCAAGAGGCCCAGCATGAGCGGCAGCTCGCGGTCCCTCGCCTTGGGATCGAAGATGAAGGTGATGGTGCGCGCATCGGGGCGCTCGACCTTCGTGACCTCTCGGAAAATAGAGGCGGTAATTCGGCAGACCCTTGTCGCGCAGGGTCTTGAAGGAAAAGAGCACGTCGTCGGCTGTCACCGGCGTGCCGTCGGAAAAGCGCGCTTCAGGGCGCAGACGGAAGGTGACACGGCTCCGGTCCGGCGGCGTATCGATCGGATTCCGCGACGAGGCCGTAAAGCGTGAATGGTTCGTCCAGGCTTCGCTTCATCAGCCGCTCGAAGACGAGCTCGCGAAGTCCATCCGCCGGCACGCCTTTGATGATGAAGGGATTGAGGCTGTCGAACGTGCCGACGACCGCTTGTGTGAAGCTTCCGCCCTGGAGCGCGTCGGGATCGGCGTAAGGAAGCGATGCGGCGGAGGCCGGATCGAACGCAGGCTCCCCATGCATGGCAATCGTGGGGCGGGGCTCGGCTTCGGCGCTTACGGCCGTAAACGCCACGACCAAGGCGACGCCCAAAGTAAACGGAACGGCACACGATGAAGTGATCCGGTACATGGTTTGCGTCATAGCTTGGAGAAGGTAGGCTTTCCATGCGCGCCACGCAGCAGTTCAGCGTGCGGTTCAGAGGCCAGGCGCGAAGCTTTCTGCGAGCCTTAGCGTCGAGGCGAAGTCGTTCAAATGTCGCACATTCTGGGTTATGTTCTAGTTCTCGGGCGCGGGGGCGTGCGAGTGATCGGACTTGAGCGGGCCTGCACAGGCTTAGTGCAGGGCCCGAGTTTGGGAGGGGTTTCCCCATGAGCAGCTTGAGTGTTGGCTTATCGGCCGCCATCGGCGGCATCGTCGCGATGTTGGCGGACTTTTATCAAAAACAGGACGCATCGGCCATTTATGAGTTCACCGGACTTCGTGAACAAGTACAGCGACCAGGCGATTCCCGTGGGCGCCGTGGCCCTTGGGCTTATCGTGCTTTCGGTCATCCTTGCCTATCTGCAGGAAGCACGATCGCGTATGTCCGCCTTTTATGCGGGCGCGAGTGTGCTCACGGTCCTCATGACCCTCGTGCCGTATAATGCGCCGCAGCCGCTGCCGAGCGGCAGCACGGTCAACCAAGTGTCGCTCATCGAGCAAGGCATCATATCCTCGCGCCTATGCCGCAGAGCCTCAAATCGCCCAAGGCGGCGCTGCGATCCCCGTGCCGTCATCGTCAAGCTGCCGGCCCGCGAGGGAGCGACAACGCCCCGTATCACAGGCGTCGTTTATGATGCCGTCTCGGGGCAGAAGTGGCAGCTTGGCTATTCCGCGCCCAAGACGACCACGAGCACCGGAAGGCGTCACTTATCGGTTCGATTTCGTCATCCAGGCGGGAACGCCCTCGGGCGACAAGCTCGCTGATTTGCGCCTTGCGCTGCACCGCCGAGGGCTACCAGACCGCCACGGCGCAACAATTGGTGACCCAGGCGGGTCAGCCGGTGATGCTGCAGGTGACGCTCAAGCCGAGTTCGCTGCCGCGCTTCCTCCAGCGCACGCTGGAATCGCCGCAATTCTGAAGAGCGCCTTGCCTCAGCGGCTTGCCGTGGTTCACGCCCAATTCTCCGTCGACAAGAAAGGGACGGGTAGGGGGTCGGTCCTTGCGCCAAGCCCGCTTTTAAGGCGAATCATCGTTAGACTCTCTGCCTATGCGGCCTGGCCCTGATTCGCGGTGACAGCGCCGCCGCGCGCAGGGGTGCCGGGATTTGCCGCGCTCCGAGGCAGGAGAGACGCCGTTGACCTTCGTGCCGCCGATCCGGGCCTACGAGCATCTGGGTGGTGCTTCCGGGTCGGCAGATGCGGTACCGCGCACCGCGCTATGAAGCGCGAACGCTTTTCAACGGGCCGTTCCCCGTCGCCGTCCTGGACGAAGAGCCTCACTCGCTGTGCGATCTGAGCTTGAGCGGCCTTGCCGTCATCGGCGCGGGCGCGGATGGCGAGGCTTTGCGCGAAGGCAGGCGAATGCCGCTCGCGCTCAAGCTCGGCGACGCGCTTCTGCATGAAGGCCGCGCGCGCATTCGTCGTACGCCACGAACAGCACCGAGCTCGGCACGAAGATCGGCGTACGCCTTGCTCGACCGGATGCTCGATCTCGAAGACGTGCCGCCCGCTACCGGCATGAGATTTTGCGCGCTGCGGCTCAAGGCAAGCCTCGATCGCATCGATGTTCATCCACCGAGCCGCGTTTCGCGTGCTCTGCGCCGATCTTCTGGATCGCCTGCGCGCCTGCCGCGAAGTGCTGGACGCGGAAGAAGCGGAAACGGGCGAGGGCAGCCAGGCCGCGACAGCGGCTCGGCGCTCGTCGCCGCCTGCCGCGCGGCCATTCATCCCATTGGAAGGAAGCCGGCGCGAAGGCCAATGCCGCGCTCGCGGACGTGCTCGAAGACCCGCCGGCGCTTTCGGCCATGAAGGCCTTCGCCGAGCGCGTGCTCACGGTTGAGCTTGCCGTCGAGCACCCCTGTGGCGGCGCGCTTATCGCAAGCCCTTGGGCCACGCGGGCGATTATGCGCTTCGCAGCCGCGTTGCATGCGCGCCCGCGCCCGCGGGCACGCTCTACGCCACCTTCCTTGATACGCTGGCGCGCGACGCCTTCGCCTGGATGCCGAGCCGCACCATCGCGCTGGCCCAAGCCATGGCGCGCGAGCTTGCGCAGCAAAAGCACAGTCGCGCCCTTCAACTTGGCCGGCATCGGCTGCGGCGGCGGCGAGGAATTGCGCGCCCTGTTCGGGCGCGGCCGCATGCGCGCAGTCTCGCGATCACGCTGGTCGAGCAGGATGCGGGCGCGCTGAATCACGCTTATGAAGGGCTCGCAGGCCTGTCAATCGCCGATCCCGCGCAGGTAAGCTTGCGCGCGCTTCACGCCTCGCTACGCGCAACTCGAGGGCGAAGGCGAGCTCGCCGGCGCGCTACCAAGGCCAGCATCTCATCTTGGCGCCCACGTTCTTCGATTACTTGCGCCATCGCTCGGCGACCCAACTTCTGGATGCGCTCTTCGCGCGCTTGGCGCCCGGCGGGCTCATTCTCGCCGGCTGCTTGCGGGCGCATGGCGAGAGCAGCCGCTGGGCCTCCGAGCTTCTTTGCGATTGGAGCATGATCCATCGCGAGAAAGAGGAGGTGTTGGCGCTCGGCGCGGCCTGCCGCGCGCCAAGATCGACGTGCGACCCGCCTCCGAGGGCGACATCTATGTGCTCGCCATCCGCCGCCCGCGCGTTGAGCGCTGAAGCGGGGGATTCCGGCCTTCCCAAGCTCGATCGGTGGACATTTGACCGTCGGCACCTTCGCGGCGACAGGACCGGAGCGGTGCAGCAGGCTTCCCGTTGTCCGCCACAACGTGCGCACCTTGGAGGAGCTGTTCGGCGCACGGTTCTCCCTCGCCGACTCTTTCGAGGAAGATCACCGGACGCCCGGAGGCGCCATCCAACGCTTTCAGTTCGCGCGCTTTGTCCGCAGAGCTTGAAGGTGGCGGATGGGGTGGGATTCGAACCCACGAGGGACTTGCGCCCCTGCCGGTTTTCAAGACCGGTGCCTTCAACCGCTCGGCCACCCATCCGCGAATTTAATCGAGGCATGCCCAGCGTTGCGGAAGCGAACATAGCTGAAAGCAGGTGCGCCGTTCATTGGCTTGGGAAGGCCTCGTGCCGTGATCCACTCTCGCGCTGGCGGCCTTGGCAAGTGCGTTTCAATCCCGATAAGGCCCCCAGGCAAGAGCCTTGGCAAAGCTGTCCTTGAAGACCATGAGACCTTGGGCATTAGGGCTGTAGGTCTCGGTGAGACCGAAACCTTTGTTGAGATCCCACACGCCCCAGCCCAAGCGGGCCTTCTCGGCGGCGCGTCGCGCGTCGCGCAAATAATCAGCCTTCTCACTTTCGATTGCTTTAGAGGTAACGCCAAATTCATTGACAGTCACTTTCGCCTTATACTTTCGCGCCCATGATCTTGCCCTGGAAAATTCAGTGACAAGACGTCTGGCGCTGTAGCCCTCTTCGCTGCCGGCGCGGCCATCGGAATAGTAATGGCGCAAGCCCGTATTGGCCGCCTCGGGTATCCAGTGCGCCTGCTGATGCGTGAAGAAGAACGGCCCGTAGATAGTGGACGTTGTAGACAATGTTGGGATCGGCATAGGGCTTCATCATCGTCGAGCGCGCCGATCTGGTCCCATTGGTTGCCCATGGAGACATCACGCATGTTCGAGGCGGCGATGATGGTGAAATCCGGCGCCGCCGCGCGCATCACGCTGATGAACTGGGCTTGGATCTTCCACCAATCCTCGGCGTGTTGGAGCATCGGCTCGTTCGTGACTTCGAGGAAGATGTCCTTGGGGTCGAAGCGCGTGTTGATGGTGCTCGCAAGCTCCTTCCACCAGTTGACCTCCATGGTGATGGCGGCCTGGTCGTTCGGGTTGTCCCGGAAGAAGAGGTTGTGGGCGAGGGGATCGATGATGACGGCAAGGCCCGCCTTGTTGGCCCGCTCGGCCAGCGACAAGACGCCCTGCACAAAGCCATTGTGCGCCGGGTCCATGGGCTTGCCCTTGGTCAGATACTCCTCGGGCGTCATGAACAGCCGCAGATTCTCCACGCCCGAGTTGTGCAGGTATTTGAGCTCGGCATCGGTGATCTTCGAGTACTCCGACCGCTCGATGTTCACCCCGTTGTCCAACCGCTCCCAGTAAGGATACTTGCTTGCGCTGACGCAGGTGGTCGTAAAGCTCACGGTCGGCAGAACAATGGCAACGAGGAGCTGCTTGGTGAACTTTAGGCGAGAAACCGACAACGCCCGAAGGAAAGTGCTCCAGACGCTGTCCATGCGTTCGAGTAACCCGAAAACTGCCATCTGCGCGCTCTCTTCATCGCGTTTCGGTGAAGGCGAACGTGCAGCTTGGATGAAGAGGTTGGCAAGAACTTTTTGCCGCGGCGGGTAGCCGTGCACGGGCAATTGGAGTTAAGGAAAGAGCGCGGGCAATCAGTCAGGATTGCCCGCGCCCTGAGGGACCCGAGATACGGGACGCGTCAAGCGATAAGGATATCGTCATAAACTCCCTTGCCGTCACCGATATCGTAGGCGTTGGCGGTGACGATGCTCGGATTGACGAGATCGATTGCGAACCCTGACACGCCTTGAATTGCAATGTGCGTGTCGTCGGCCTTGCCATCATGATCGAGGTCGACCGTGGTTATGACAATGGCGGCCTTGCGATCCGCGAAGTCATTCACTCCGTCGGTATACTTGCCGCCGAGCGCGGTGAACACAGCGCGCAGATCGAGCTGATCGTTGATGAAAGTCGATGAAGAAAAGTCGTCGTAATTCGACACCGTGACGGTGCGGTTGAGATCGGCGGCGGTGAAGACGAACTTTTCCTCCTTGGCGAATGCCGGGTCAGCCACATAATCGAGGGAGGTTGAAGGCGGATCGGAGTTCGTGTGATCCTGCTGCGGCTCGGTGTGACCTGGAGCGAGACTCGACAAGGACGACGAGACGACCGAAGCATCCCAGAGCGTGTCGCCATCCTGGTAGGAGCCCCAAGTCAGGGCCTTGGCAAAGCCGTCCTTGAGGACCATGAGACCTTGGGCGTCGGGGCTGCTCGTTGCGGTGAGAGGGAAGCTTTTGTTGAGGTCCCAGATGGCCCAGCCTAAGCCCGCTTTCTCGGCGGCGATGCGCGCGTCGTGCAAGTAGTCGGCCTTCTCGTTTTCGAGCGCCTTCGGGATGACGCCGAACTCGTTCATGGTGACATGAACGCCATATTTCTTGGCCCACTCGCCGGCCTTGGCGAAGTCGTTGATGAGACGCTGGGCGCTGTAGCCCTCCTCGCTGCCCGCGTGGCCGTCGGAATAGTAATGGCGCAGGCCCGTGTTGGCCGCTTCGGGTATCCAGTGCGCCTGCTGATGCGTGAAGAAGAACGGCCCGTAATAGTGGACGTTGTAGACAATGTTGGGATCGGCATAAGGCTTCATCATCGCGAGCGCGCCGATCTGGTCCCATTGGTTGCCCATGGAGACATCACGCATGTTCGAGGCGGCGATGATGGTGAAATCCGGCGCCGCCGCGCGCATCACGCTGATGAACTGGGCTTGGATCTTCCACCAATCCTCGGCGTGTTGGAGCATCGGCTCGTTCGTGACTTCGAGGAAGATGTCCTTGGGGTCGAAGCGCGTGTTGATGTAGCTCGCAAGCTCCTTCCACCAGTTGACCTCCATGGTGATGGCGGCCTGGTCGTTCGGGTTGTCCCGGAAGAAGAGGTTGTGGGCGAGGGGATCGATGATGACGGCAAGGCCCGCCTTGTTGGCCCGCTCGGCCAGCGACAAGACGCCCTGCACAAAGCCATTGTGCGCCGGGTCCATGGGCTTGCCCTTGGTCAGATACTCCTCGGGCGTCATGAACAGCCGCAGGTGCTCCACGCCCGAGTCGTGCAGGTACTTGAGCTCGGCGTCGGTGATCTTCGAATACTCCGACCGCTCGATGTTCACCCCGTTGTCCAACCGCTCCCAGTAAGCGTGTTGACCCGGAATTCCGCTTGGCGGCGAGGGACTCGGCGCCGGCGGCGGCGCATGGGGTTGATCGACCGGCGGCTGCGTCACGGGGGGCGGAGTTGTCGCGACAGGGGGCGGCGGCGTTGTCGCGACCGGGGGAGGCGGTGTCGTTGTCGGGGGTGGCACGAACGTGGAGGTTCCGCCAAGCAGGATATCGGAGAACTTTGCCGTTGTGTCGCTTGCGATGTCGAAGCTCGTCCCGCCGACGGACGTTGGATTGAGGAAGGTGAGGACGAAATCCTTCAAACCGTCGATGCTGAGCTGCGCGTCGTCGGCCCTGCCGTCGCGGTCGAAATCCCCTGTTACCATATGCAACGCGGCCTTGCGGTCCGCGAAGTCGTTGATACCGTCACTAAATTTTCCGGCCAGATTGTCGAAGACACTCCTCAGATCGATCTTGTCGCTCGAGCTGCCGTCCCCCGAAACATTATCGAAGTTCCAGACTGTATCCTGGCCTCGTGCCGTCCCGCTTTCGTAGACGTAAGTCTCATTGGTCTGACGCGCGCCATCGGCGCAAACTGCGTCATTTCCGAGTGTGCCGAAGACCACTCGCTTGTTCAGGGGTATTGTCATATTGCTACTCCCAGATTTCGACGCCAATGCTGGTTAGTTGCAGCGCGCAGCAAATCTCTGCGACGCGAAAAACACTTGTGCAACCGTCTGTCGCGGCCAACGGGCCTGGCCGGTTACGATGACTCCGAAGTCGATAGTGGGAGTACCAGATCGACACATGCGCGGACCTTTGGTCCGCTGAGACGATAAAAGATGCCATCATGCGGGTTTTGCGTATCCGCTCTGCCTTGTTTCCCTTCGGTTTGGCTTATGCGCCCATTCATCACCTACACTCCTTCCACGCAAGCGAAACGAAACGATCCACTGTGGAGCAAAGCGTGCACGGAATATCTTAAGGAGTCATTGCCGGTTACAACGAAGAAATATTCGGTGAGGGCGCGGCGTCGTATCTTCCGGTGCAAGAACTCGCTACAAGACTCTGGCGATTTTTCTCATGTCGCCGGATTGATGGAGTTACCGGTTTGCTAACAGCACGGGAAAAATGCGACGCATTCTCTGCGGCTCGGCGCGCCGCTCTTATTGCCGTCTTGTTCCTCGCAATCGGCACCGGCGCAGCGGCGGCAGGCGAGAAGCTTCGGCAGGAGAGCTATAGCTGGCGAAACGTTTTCGTCGGTGGCGGTGGTTACGTCACCGGCATCGTCGTGCATCCGGCAGAGCGCGACCTCGCATACATTCGCACCGATATCGGCGGCGCCTACCGATTTCAGCGCGGCGCCCGATTTTCTCGGTCGACACTGGATTCCGCTTATGGAGGGTTTTGGCGCGGAGGAGGCGACGCTCTTCGGAGTGGAGAGCATCGCGATCGATCCTGGAAACCCGGACGTGGTCTATGCGGCTGTGGGCAAGTACACCTGGGACGGCAACGGGCACATTCTCAAGTCGACAGATCGGGGCAAGAACTGGACGAGCACGGCGATCCCCGTGCCCATGGCTGCCAACGGCGATTTCCGCTGGGCGGGCGAGCGGCTCATTGTCGATCCGAACAATGGCGAAGTGGTCTATTTCGGTTCGCGCGAGAGCGGACTGTGGCGCACCGCAAACGGCGGTACGCGGTGGGAGAGGCTCGTGCAGCTTTCCGCAACGGGCGACGCCCCCGTGGGCATTCCCTTTGTTCTCGTGGACTCACGCCGCCGCGACGCGAGCGGCACAAAGATCGGCGGTTGTGCTGGTTGCGGTTTACGGCCGAGGCATCTTGCGCTCGGAAGACGGCGGCGAAAGCTTTCACGATATCGGTGGGCCGAAGCATGGCCTCCGCGGCGTGTTGGCAGGTGACGGCACGTTCTTTGTCGCGGCACGCGAAGGCGTGTTTCGCTTTGACTCGGGAAAGTGGACTGACGTCACTCCATTTCAGACGAAGGAATATGGCGCAATCTCAGCCGACCCGCGGAATCCGGAAATTGTCGTGGTAAGCGAGATGAAGCCGGCGCGAAATCAGCCGCTTTACTTGACGCGAGATGGTGGCCGAAGTTGGAAGATCCTCGCGCAAGCAGTCGGCACGGTGCGCGCAAAGCCCGACGTCGCCTGGTGGAGGTCGGACTATTTCGCCGCAGCGACGGCAGCGATAGCCGTGGACCCGGCTGTCCCCGGTCGTTTGTGGTTGACCGACTGGGGCGGCGTTTGGCTCACCGATGATTATCTTGCGGACGTGGTCAGCTTCCGCACGCTGGAGCGGGGTCATGAAGAGCTCGTTGTTTTCACCCTGGCCACGCCCCCCAAAGGGGCCGCGCTTCTATCCGGCGTGACGGACGTCAACGGCTTCCGCCATGAATCACTCGATGCCTTTCCGCGCAAGCAATTCCGCTACTCCACGATCTGGTACACCTTTGGCCTCGACTATCACGAGACTGATCCCGAGAAATTGGTGCGCGTTGGAACCCGTGGCGAGCATGGTGACAACGCCCAAGGCGGCGTTGCCCTGTCCACCGACAATGGGCGAACCTGGAGGCCTATAGGTTGGCCGTTCGGACAGCCGATGAAGGTCGCCTATTCGGCGACGGATCCGCGGCTATTCGTCGTCTTGCCGCGAAACGACGGACCCCGGCGTACCACCGATGCCGGGGTAACCTGGGAGGCGGGGCAGGGTGTTGTGGCTCCCGCGATCACAGACTATTGGCACTCGGAGCATCCGCTTGCGGCGGACCGCGTGAGAGGCAGGACCTTTTACCTTTACAGCCAGGGGACTTTCTATCGCTCCGATGATGGCGGTCTCACGTGGCGCGCCCGCGCGATGCTTCCAAGCACAAGACGGGTCCATATCGAGGCGGAACCGGGCAGGGGTGGCACCGTCTGGGTCAGCCTCGATGGCGACGGGCTCTTCGTTTCGGCCGACGGTGGCGATCATTTTACGCGCTTGGAGACTGTGAAGCGGTCCATGCTCTTTGGCATCGGCCGGCCTGCACCCGGAAACGCGCGTGCGACGCTGTTCGTCTATGGAGAAGTCAGTGGCGAGGACGGCCTGAGGATTCTGCGAAGCGACGATGCAGGGGCAACCTGGGTCGATATTACCGATCCGGGGGTGCCGTTGGGTGACGATCCTCTGGTCGTTCGTGGCGATCGACAGCGCTACGGCCGGGTTTATGTCGGTACCGGAGGGCGTGGTATCTATGTCGGCACGCCGGACGGCATGGCACGGAGCTTGCCTGAGCCGACTACCCATTACCCTTCTCGAGAAATGCAATGACGCCAAGTGCTGCTGAACAGACCGGACAGCGAGACTCGGGTATGCCGTTTCCGAACATTTCATTGTGCATTCTGCTCTTGGTCTTCTCGCTGCTCGTAGTGCCGCTGATCGTGTTTGGCTCACCTGTTGCCGCCACTTATACCTTCCACAACGACGTTGTGTTGGCGCATCTGCCGCAGATTAACTATTTCATTTCACATCCGTTCGGTATTTCCCACTACCCCGCGACTGCCGCGATGACGCCCGGCCATCATCTGCTGCTCGCGTGGATCTCTATCCTGTTCGGCTATTCCTCCGTGGACGAAGGGACTTGGATCATCCGGCTGGTGAACGCCGCGATGGGCTATGGCGCGCTCATCGTGGCTTGGCTCATCGTCCGGCGGTTGGGCGTGAGCGGCTGGAAAAGCGCGGCTCTCGTTTTGCCGATCGCCTGCTCGAACTATGTCATTACTTCCGCAGTTTGGATTCTCACCGACGATGCCGGATTATTGCTTTACGCGCTCACACTCTTCGGCGTTCTCCTGAAGCCGCGAAATCCGTGGCTTGCGGGCATTGTGGGCGCGCTCTTGGTCTTGTGGCGCCAAGTCTATCTTCCCGTTCTCGGCGTCTATACCCTGGCTGCGGCATATCTGGGCCGCAATGTGACGCGGCGCGATATCGTTTCGGCCGCCGCGGCGCTTGTGCCGGCCACTCTGATCATCGGCTACTTCTACATGCAGTGGGGTGCTTTAACGCCGCCCGACTTCCGGTCCCAGACAGGCCCACCTCTCAATCCCTACGTCCTCCTGCATTCGCTCGCGCTCGTGGGCCTGTTCGCTTTCCCGTTCGGCATAACCCTGCTGCGCGCGACCCTCGCACTCGATTGGCGCCATCTGGTGATTGCAGGCTCGGCGTTCATTGTGGTGGTCGCCGTCCTTTGGCTCGCAGGCCCATCCAACTACGACAACACTGAAGGACGCTGGGGCTCGTTGATCTGGCTCCTGTCGCGCCATGGTCCGGTCATCGGAGAACGCTCGGTCGTGGTTCTGGCATTGGGAGCCCTGGGTGGAACCGCACTCGCCACGATGCTTGTTCACGCCAAGAAAAACCGCTACTTCCCGGCAGCGACCGCCATGCTCCTGCTCTATTTCGTCGCCTATTCCGCGCAGGTCATGGCGTGGCAGCGCTACCTCGAGCCGCACATCATGTTGACCTTCGCCGTTTTCTGCGCTCGGGTTGGCGACGTAAGATTGCGCGATCTCGCGGGCCGGTTGCGATGGCTACCGTGTTCGGTGCCATGTCGCTGGCACGGATGTACGGACTTGTCGGCCAACTGTTCGGCTAACCTCGGTTAATTCGAAAATCCGCGTACGCGTCGACCAGGTCGACCCTCACATGCCTGTTGATCTTGATCATCGGAACGGAGCGCTTGCCTGGGGCCGCGTTCACAAGGGTCCCCATACGGTCGTGAGGCCGCGCTGGCTCTCCGCCGCAAGGGAATTGGCTTGCCTGCCGACACTGGGCAAGCGATTGGCTTTCGGGCTTGGCCGCTCTTATGGCGATTCCTGTCTCAATATCGGTGGCAGTCTGATCGACACCGCGCGTCTCGACCGCGTGTGTCGCTTTGACAGGCAAACCGGCCAAATCGTCGTCGAAGCGGGGTTCACGCTTTTTGATTTGCTCAATCTCTGTGCGCGCCGCAACCCGGACGGCAGCTTTTGGTTTCCAGCCGTGCTGCCGGGCACAAAATTCGTGACCGTGGGCGGCGCGATCGCCAACGACATCCACGGTAAGAACCACTATCTCTTCGGCACGTTTGGGCGCCATGTCGAGTGGCTCGAGCTCGCGCGTTCCGATGGCTCGGTGCTTCGATGCGCGCCCGATGAGAATGGCAGCCTATTCGCTGCGACGGTCGGCGGATTGGGGCTCACGGGCCTCGTGACCCGAGCCGGCCTCAGGCTGCGTCGCGTAGAAGGCCTTCATCTCGAGGTCGAAGACCTGCCGATGAGAGATCTGCGAACTTTCTTCCACCTGGCAAACGAGTTGGCAGAGGCCTGGGAATACACCGTGGCATGGATCGACTGTCTTGCTGAAAAAGAGCACATCGGCCGCGGAATTTTTTCGCGGGCCCGCCATCTTGACCGAGCACCGGACCGCACGAGAAAGAAGGCGCCGACTGCGCCGAGGCTCAGCATTCCCTATGCCTTCCCGGGTTTTGCGTTGAATGCTGGGGCATTGTCGCTGTTCAATGCGATCTATCGCGCGCGGCAGAGCGCGCCTTGGCGCCGCCACCGAGTGGCTCATTACGACGGTGTGCTCTTTCCGCTCGACGCGATCGGAAATTGGAACCTCCTATATGGCGCGCGGGGCTTCTATCAATTTCAATGCGTGGTGCCGCAGGCCGCCATGGAGGAGACAACTCACGAAATCTTGGCGCGCATCGCCGCCGCGCGGCAGGGGTCCTTCCTCACGGTGCTCAAGACGTTCGGGGCGCTCGAGTTGCCCGGCCTTCTCTCGTTTCCTATGGAAGGTGCCACGATCGCGCTCGACTTTCCGAATAGAGGCCGAGAGACGCTCGCGCTGCTTGAAGACCTCGACGGCATTGTGACCGCCGCGGGCGGCCGGATTTACCCCGCAAAGGACGGGCGCATGACGGGGGCCGCGTACCGGCGCCAATATTCCAACTGGGAAGTCTTCGCCCGCCACATCGATCCCCAATTCTCGTCGAGCTTTTGGCGGCGACTCATGGAAAATGCGGGAGCGGCAAGCACATGAACGCCGTGGCGGTGTTCGGAGCGACATCGGCGATTGCCGAATGCGTCGCCCGGCGCTATGCCGAAGACGGCGCGCGCTTCTATCTCGTCGCGCGTAATATGGAAAGGCTCCAAGCCGTCGGGAACGACCTCAAGGCGCGTGGTGCTTCAGAGGTCGTGCTCAAGGCGTTCGATTTCTCGAAGCATGGAGAATTGCCCGGCCTCTTCGACGAGCTCACATCCGAATTCGGGGTGCCCGACCGCGCGCTGATCGCCTTCGGCACTTTGCCCGACCAAGCATCCGCTGCCGCCGATCCACAAGAAGCTGCGCGCGTGCTCGAGGTGAACTTCGTCGCGCCTGTGCTCGTGCTTCACTTTCTGGCGCGCGTGATGAGCGGCAAGAACGGCGCCATCGCGGTGATCGGATCGGTTGCTGGCGATCGGGGTCGCGCCAGCAACTATGTGTACGGCGGCGCGAAAGCCGGGCTTGCCATTTACGCGCAGGGGCTAGCTCACGAGCGCGCGCGCGCCGAGCCCAAGGTGATCATCGTCAAACCAGGCTTCGTGGACACGCCGATGACCGACGCGTTCAAGAAGGGACCACTTTGGGCGCAGCCGAAGGATGTGGCGGCCGATATCGTGCGCGCGCTTGAGCGCGGGCGGAGCGGCATTATCTACACGCCGTGGTTCTGGCGCTGGATCATGCTCCTTATCCGCTTGATGCCACAATTCGTGATCCACCGGACCAAGCTCTGACGCCATGCCAATTTCGGACTTCAAGGGCGCAAGGACAAGCCTGGTCTGTGCACACGCGCGAGAGAAATGGGCCGGCGAAGGGTACGTATGCCGAGCCTGCTGACCCGTTTCTTCGAGCGGGCATTTCCTTTGCATTGCACGCAAGATTCTTCAAGGATCGGGTAGTGCACAGCGGTTGGGAATGCTAGGTCAACGCCGGAGTGACGAAAGGTGATGTCGAAGCGTAGAGACCTGCAGGGTTGGGCCCCGTTGGGAGGACCGGCAGTGGACAGGCGTTTCCTGCGCTTCGTGCTCGCAGGAGGCTTTGCCGCAGGTGTAAACGTCTCGAGCCGCTATGTCTTCGACATGGTAATGTCTTACAGCCTCGCCATCGTGGTTGCCTATCTCCTTGGCATGGCGACGGCGTTTACCTTAACGAAGCTGTTCGTTTTTGAACCTTCGCGCCGATCCGTGACGGCCCAATTCTTGCGTTTTACGTTGGTGAACGTGGTGGCGTTTCTGTTGGTTTGGGGAACTAGCCTATCCTTGGCTGATTTCGCATTTCCAGCGATCGGCATGAACTGGCGGCCCCATGACGTCGCCCATGTCATCGGCGTTGCGGTGCCCATGGTCACGAGCTATTTCGGCCACAAGCATTTCAGCTTCGGCGGTAATACGGACGTCGAATCGTGAGCGAGGGTGCAAGGGGCGGTATTCAGCGAATGACGCAACATGGCGGAATAACCGCTTCGGAGCCACCGCTCTTCGTCGATCTCGATGGCACGTTGGTAAAAGGCGATCTGCTGCTCGAGTCGCTCCTCGTGCTTCTCAAGGCCGATCCCTTGGCGATCCTTCTGGTTCCCTTTTGGCTTCTCGGCGGCCGGGCAAACCTCAAGGAGAAAATCGCGCAGCGCGTCGATATCGATCCGAGGGCACTGGTCTATGACAATCGTCTTCTCGAGCGCCTGCGAGCGGAACGGGACCAGGGGCGGCGGCTCGTTCTCGCGACGGCATCGCACGCTAAGCATGCTCACTCGGTGGCGCGGCATGTGGGCCTCTTCGAGGCTGTTCTAGCCACGGACGAGCGCTCGAATCTCAAGGGACGTCGAAAGCTTGAGGCCATCGTGGCCTATGCGGGCGGCGGCGAATTCGACTACATCGGCAATGAGGCCGCAGACCTTGAAATCTGGCGGCACGCGCGCAAGGCCGTTGTCATCGGTGCGCCCCGCTCGGTGACGCGCGCGGCCCGGCAATTCTGCGAGCCGGAAGAAATCACGCGGGAGCGAGGGGACTGGTTTGCCCTGCTGCTTCGCGCAATCCGCGTGCATCAATGGTTGAAAAACCTCCTTGTCTTTGTACCGTTGGTGGCCGCGCACAAGATCGGCGATGTCAACGCCGATATCGCTGCCGTCGCGGCTTTCTTCGCTTACAGCTTATGCGCGTCGAGCGCCTACCTGCTCAACGACCTCCTGGATCTCCAGTCGGACCGCCTCCATGAACGAAAGCGCCTGCGTCCGTTCGCTTCAGGCGACATGTCCCTCGCGCATGGGCTGATGCTCATGCCGCTTTTGCTCGGGGCGAGCCTTGCTATCGCCATGACGATGCTGCCTCCGCTCTTCCTGACCGTGCTCGCCGCCTATTATGTTTGCACGCTCGGTTATTCATTCTGGGCGAAGAACCGGGTGGTTTGGGACGTTATCGTGCTCGGGGGCCTTTACGTGCTTCGTGTCCTGGCCGGTGCGGCGGCGCTCGGAATCGAGACCTCGTTCTGGCTCCTCGCCTTCTCGATGTTCATTTTCCTGAGCCTGGCGCTCGTCAAGCGCTACTCGGAGATGTATGCGATCCTGCAGCAAGGCCGTCACCAGGCGCCAGGGCGCGGCTACGTCACGGCGGATTTGCCGGTTTTGCAGTCCATGGGGGTGGCGAGCGGCTATCTATCGGTGCTCGTGATGGCCCTGTACATCAATAGCCCCGAGGTGCACGAGCATTACACGCGACCCCAATTGCTTTGGGGAATTTGCCCGCTACTGCTGTTCTGGATCAGCCGCGTGTGGGTGAAGACGCATCGCGGTCAAATGCAGGAGGATCCGATCGTGTTTGCCGCACGCGACAAGCTCAGTTACGTCATCGCGCTCTTGTGCGCCGCATTGCTGGCCGCAGGAACGCTTTGACCGCAGCCTCGGGCAAGTGCGCGCCCGCGAAGCCGCGAGTTTGATGGTAGCGAGGGTCGAACGAAGCTCGCATGGCGCTTGAAGCACGACGATCATTTGCGCATAACTGACACACGCGCGCCCGTATCGCGCGATTGACGAAAGAGGCCATCACTTTGGCTGACAGGACGACATGGATGAACGCTCCGAGCCGGCTCTCGGAAATCAACCTGCCTCTAGCCGTGCTGTGGCTGCGCGGCCTGGCGCTGGTCGGCCTCATGGGCTGCGCGTTCATTACCGTGATGATGCCCGATAAGGTGCCACTGCTCCTGATGCTGCTTCTGGCGCTGGCGATCGGGGTCGGTGCCTTCCTTTTTCCTTGGTTCACGCTCGGTCTTGCCGTCGCCCAGTTCATCGTCTCGATCGACTGGTTCTATGGCGCCAATGAATGGGTCGCCAATAACGTCGGCGCGCTCGAAATGAGCTCCTTTCAAAAGCTCGTCGTTCTGCTCGCCACTCTTCCGGCGTTCATGCGCGGCGGAATTCGCGCGCGGCTCAATCCGCCGCTACTGGCGCTCCTATTCATGCTGGCGATGACCTTCACGATCAGCTCGACGTTTCCGAGCCTTACACCCTTCCAGTCGGTGAAGACCTTGCTGGGGCTCGGCCTGCCTTTCATTTTCTTCAGCATGAAGATGCCCCGCCGGCCACTTGAGGCATACATTCTGGTTATCGCTCTGCTTCCGGTCATCAGTGTCGTCTTGGGCTATTTCTGCGAGCTCCAAGGCTTCATGAACCTCGACCGCGGGCCCTGGAAATTTTATCCCCAGGAGTACACGGGCGTTCACCGCCTCGCAGGAATCAACATAGCCGCAGGTCTCGCTTATTTCGGCTTCATATCCGTCTTTCTCTCCCTTTATCAGGCGCTTACCCGCGGCAAGCGCTGGTACTTTCTCCTGGCCGCGGTGAGCACGGTGATTGTCGTGCTCACGCTGACCCGCATGCCGATCGCCTGCGTGCTCGTCTTTGCGGTACTGAGCACACTTGTCGTCTCACACCGCAGCCTGAAATGGTCCAACCGCGTTGTGCTTTTCGTCCTCGGCGCTCTCGTGATTGCGGTGGTTCTGACCTTTTCCTGGTCGAGCCTGGAGACGCGCTTCTTCGGCGTCGGATCGCACGCTCTGAACACCTCCGCACGAGATGAGCTTTGGCCAATTGCCCTTTCGACCTTCAACGTCAATCCTGTCTTTGGCCGTGGCTTGGGGACAGGCGCTATCTTTCTCCTCGACAACGCGAACTCGATGCTCGCGCAGTTGCGTGTCACTCATAATGAGTACCTGCGGCTTCTGCTCGACGGGGGGGTCGTTGGCCTCGTCGCTTATATCCTGGCACTCGGGTTTCTGATCGTGCGCGAGAGCTCGCCGCTGACGCGCGACCAGAAGAAACTGGTCGCGATCCTCTTCTTTGTCTTCGCGTTTTACTCGTTTACCGACAACACGATCAGCGGCCCGCCAACGATCGTGTTGTTTTTCTCCTTGGCGTCGGTATTCGCCTTAGGACGCTACGAAGCAGAGTCGCCTTGAAGGCGCCGGCCTGCCGGGCGCGAAACGTGCATGGACGCGGATCAGCTTGCTCTGGCAAGCCTCGAAAGGACGGTTGGGTAACCCTAATTGCGAAAGAGCCAACGGCCGAAGCTTCGTTCCGCCGCCTGCATCGGTTCACTCGCCAAAGATGCGGAAGATATGCGATAAATCTAACGGTGCCGTGCTCAGAGGATACAGATGAGCCAAGTGTCGACCAGCAGCAAACCAGACGCCTCGGCCACCCCTTTAATCGCGGTGGGCCTGCCGGTCTACAACGGACAGAAATACCTCGTGCAGGCAATCGAGTTCGATCCTCGGCCAGACCTTTGCCGATTTCGAGTTGATTATTTCCGATAATGCCTCAACCGACCGCACCCAAGAGATTTGTCAGGCCTATGCGGCCCGCGATCCGCGCGTGCGTTACTTCCTCAACGAGCGCAATCTTGGTGCCGGCCCAAATTACGATCTCTGCTTCGAGCGCGCGCGCAGCAAGTATTTCAAATGGGCCGCGCATGACGACGTCATCGCGCCCGACTTCCTCGAAAAGACCAAAGCCAAGCTGGAGGACAATCCCGATGCGGTCGTCTGCTGCACGGGGGTGACGGAAATTGGCCCGGACAACCAGGTCATCCGCGTCTACAACAGCGATCGTCCAAGGCTCGAATCGCAACGCGCCTCCGATCGTTTTGCCGAAATGATCCTGACGCCGCACGGCTGTGCGGACTTCTTCGGCTTGTTCCGGCGCGAGGCGTTGATCGGCTCGGAGCTCCATGGAGCCTATGGCGGCTCGGACCGCGTGCTTCTGGCCGAAATGGCGCTGCGGGGCCGGTTCGTCCAAGTGCTTGAGCCGCTTTTCTTCAATCGCGAACATAGCGAGCGCTTCACACGGGCGAGATTCGAAGATCGCGGCCACGTCGGCCAATGGCTGGACACTAGCAAGGCCTATCGCGGCCAACGCTATTATTGGCTCACCTACAAGAATTACTGGCTTGTCGTGAACAAGACCGTCTCGGTTGGTGGCGAACGCCTGGCCTGCTATCGCCACCTCTTTCGCTGGTGGTTTACGGACTACAATGCGAGGGATATGGCCAACGACCTGTTGTGGAGCGTTAGCCCAGCATTGCTGGGCGGCGTGCGGAAAGTGAAAAGGGCTCTTGTCGGCGAGCGAAAGCCCTTGCTGCCCGGCGATCTCAAGCCCGAAAGGTAACGAGGGCGAGGGCGCCACGAAAAAGCTCCGGCGCCAACACCCTTAGCGCAAGCGTATAGGTCGCGACGCCAACAGCGACCTTGACGCCCAGGCTCACGAGTGGCGTGGCCTCAGCCAACACCGCGCTGGCAAGGAGCGTGGCTGCCACCATGAGCATGGCAGCGATGGCCGGCGCCCTCAGACCGCCATAGATAAACAGCCACCTCCCGCGATAGAACCGGTTGGTAAAGATCATCATTACCGCGACAGTGATCGCGGAGACGGCCAAACTTGCAACCGCCACGGCGACCACATCGATGCGCGCCGCAGTGAGACTCCCCACCAGCCGGAGCACGAGGCAGACGAGGCCCAGGCGAAACATTGTCCGCGCGTGGCCGAGCGCGTTTGTGCTCACGTTTAACACCCAGGTGACGGGATGGAGGACTGCCGCAAGACACAAGATCTGCAAGACCGGGGCGCCGCCCGTCCAACTCTCCGACAGAATGATTGAAAAAACCTCGTTGGTTGTTACAGCGAGGCCGAGAAAGATCGGCTGCGCCAAGACGCTGGTGACCGTAATGAACTGCCGCACTGCTCTATCGAAGGCGGGTCGGTCGAATTGCTTAGCCGAAAGCACCGGAAAGGCCACGCGTATGAAAACGCCCGAAATGCCGTTGGTGAAGGCGGTTATGATTCGCTCGGCGATGGAATAAAGGCCGAGTGCGACAGGGCCCAACAGCGCACCGATCACGATACGGTCGATCTGCGAAACGATGAACGAGATCAGTTGGCTGCCGACGCGGTGCTTTCCATAGTCCACGATGTCGGCTAGCGCGGCTCGTGTCACACCGAGGCCGGGCCGAAGCTTGCTCACGAGCACGATCAATATCGCGTCGAGCACGCGCGACACCAGATAGGAGGCGACAAGGCTCCAAATGCCCATGCCGGCCTTGGCCATGAACAACGCGGCGACAAAGCCTGTCGTGTAGGCGACCATGGAGCGTGTGGCGAGCTGGCGGAAGCGAAGCTCCCGTTGAAGCATGCTCTGATAGGTCGCCGACACACTGGTGAAGGGCAGCGATATGGCGAGCACCGGCAGGATGTCGTTCAGCTCAGGCTGGGAAAAGAACCATGCGACGAGCGGCGCGCCGAAGGCGAGAAGAACCGCGGCGACCAGTCCGAAACCTAAAACGAGCCAAAACGCCGTGTCGAAATGATCCTTGCGCAGCTCGACCCGCTGGATGAGCGTGTCGGTAAAGCCACCCACGATGAAGGTCGCCAGGAGCAGCGTGGCGGAGAGTGCCATCGTCATCACGCCCACCACGTGCGGCCCCAAGAGACTTCCCACGACTAGGAAGGTGAGGAGCTGGCTTGTCTGCTGGAGCCAGAAGTCCGCCGCAGACCACATGGCGCCCCGGGACACCGTCCGCTTGTCGCGCAAGGCATCGGAATCGTGCATCGAACGCCTTCCTGACGTTCTGAGCGGAGCAGGTGAGGACGCCGCGGCTTAGGGCGCCGAGAGAACGCTGTGTTTGCTCTCGGCGCTTGCAGGCATTGGATGCGGGGTCCATCCCTCGACGAAGATCTGCGGATTCAATCCATGATTTGTGCCATGGCCGCAAGCTTGCAGTTGTCGCAAGACACGCGCGCGGCCGCTGCTTCCTTCGTTCTGCGCAACGCCTCACTTCAAATTCACGTCAAAGCTTCCGGTAAGGATGATTGACAGCCGCAGATCCTTGCCGTTTGATTGCCTGCGGCTTGCGCAACGGGGTTGCAGCGTTCTCGGACGGCTTTCGCCAACCGTTGAACGCGTTCATGGTTAACAACACGGGGCGTTCTAGGCGTGAAACATGCTTGCCTCAGCGGCGGCTTGAAGAACGAAGACAGGTCGGAACACACCTGCGTGAGTAAATGAGCGTTGAGCATGGCGATCAACCACAGCGCTCGGCCAGCAGACGTGAGAGGGTAATGGGCGACGCTGTTGCCGATATCATTATACTGTCGTTCAACCGCGCACAGGAGACTGTGGCCGCGATCGAGAGCGCTCTTGAGCAAGAGGGCGTGGCCCAGAAAGTCTGGGTCTTGGACCAGAACAGTGATGCGAGGAATCTCGCCATCATCGAGGCGTTTTGCGCTGGCAAGGACGTTCATCTGGAGAAAGTCGGGCGCAACTTAGGCGTAGCCGGCGGGCGGAACTATTTGAGTCACCTCGGTCGGGCGCCCTATATCGTCTCCCTCGACAACGACGCGGTTCTCGCCGACAAGCGCGTGGTTCAAAGAGCCGTCGAATACCTGCAGGAGAACCAGAGCCTTGCGGCGATCAGCTTCCAGATCCTGAACTACACAACCGGCGAAATCGACGAGCTGTCGTGGGTGCATCCGAAAGGCGTGAGGCACCGTTGGAACGACGAGTTCGATACGGTGAAGTTCGTGGGCGCAGGTCACGCGCTCGTCCGTAAATATTTCGAAGCGGTCGGAGGTTATGACGACCGTTTGTTCTTTTGCTGGGAAGAGCTCGATCTCGCCTACCGGCTGATAAACCTCGGGCTCAAGATTCGTTATGTGCCTTCATTGAAAGTCCTGCACAAGGTCTCTCCCGAATTGCGCGTGCGATGGCAAGGAGGCCGATTCTATTACCATGTGCGCAACCGCCTTTATCTGCACGCGAAGTACGGCACGCCGGCGCTTGAGACCGCAGTCTTTGCCCTGGGTTACATTATGAAGGGCGCCTATAACGGTGTTCTCCGTCAAGCCATTCGGGGGATTTGGGACTCGGTTGAGATGACGACACGCTTTCGACGCGAAACTCCCGATTGGCGCCGCTATCTTCCGAACGCCGTGGCGCGGGGCTATATCGCCGAGCACGACATCAAATTGCGCGGCTCACTGGTCAATCGGGTGCGCAAGGAATTGCTTGCGCGGCTGCCCAATTAGCGCCGTCTCGAGGCGATGTGCTCGGGCCAATCCAAAAAGAGAGCTTTAACCAAGATCCGGCGCAATTGAGATAGTGGCGTAGGCGTCTCTTGGTGAACTTCGGCTTCCAAAGAGGCGGTTGCCACGAATGCGAGCCGCCAGCGCGGAGGTACAAGTGTCTCTTGAGCCGTGGATCGATGTCGTGGGCTTCGGGGTTTCTGCTCTGACTTTGGAAGATAACGCGGCATTGATCGCAAGGGCTGCCCTTGCCGGCAAAGGCATGTGGGTGCTGACACTTAATCTCGAAATGGTCGCGCGCGCAGCGACGGATCCCGACTATCGCTCGCTCGCGGGAGATGCGGATTTTGTCGTTGCTGACGGCGTACCGATCGTGTGGCTGTCGCATCTGGATCGGCGGCATTCTCCCATCAGACAACGGACTTGTGGTGTCGATCTCACCGTCCACCTCTTACGCCATTTCGAGGGACGCATGGGCGTCCTCGGTGGACAAGCCCCACGGCAGGCCCTGGAACGCCTTGGGATCGATCCGGCTCGAATCGTGTTCATTGAAGATGGACCCGTGCGGCCGAGCGACCTTGCGCGGGTGATTGCCAGCCTTAATTCCACGCACTGCCAATTGCTGTTTGTGGCCCTAGGCGTTCCCAAGCAGGATGTCGTGTGCAGAGCCCTCCGTGCTTCCTGCCCGAGCCTGGTTTGCATCGGAGTTGGTGGAACATTCGAAACGCTCGCCGGCATCGTGCCGCGCGCGCCGCGTTGGGCGCGTGAATTCGGACTCGAGTGGCTCTTCCGCCTCGTAAAGGAACCGATGCGACTTTGGCGGCGGTATCTCCTGCTCTATCCACGCGCGCTTCCGAGCATCGCCCGGTGGGCGCGGGAGGTGAGAGCGAGCAACCGTGCGCATCTGCCGCCAGGCTAGCCCAGGGCGGCCGCGAGATGCTTAGCCAACATGGCCTTCCCGCCAACCCCGGACTTGCCGGTCGATGGCGCGATGCCACGTTTGCGGCAGAAGGCTCGTGAGTGCGGCGAGCGTCGTGGGATAGGCCCGGCGTGAGACGAGAAGCACGTCGGGCGCGCGGCGCCAAGCGGATACCAGCATTTTGCGCGCACCCGCATAGTCGCCGGCCTCGTAGGCCAGAAACGCCGCGTAGCGCTCGTGCAGCGCTTCTGCTTTACGCGCGATCGGGGCCACGCGTTCGGGCGCCAAGGCCAGCATCCGGGCGAGCACCTTGAGCCAACGCTCGTGCATCCGATGCCAATTCTTGGTGAGTTGACCGGCCCGGCGGCGCTGATAGACGAGCGGTATGCCGAGGCTTATGAGCTTGACGTCGTCCAAGAGCGCAATCTTGAGCCACAGTTCGAGATCCTCGCACTCAATCAGATCGGGGCTTGCGTCGAAGCAGCCCACCTCCCTCAAGACGTCCGCGCGCACGATGACCTCGGACGGGCCGCCGACGAGATTTGCCGCCAGCAGCGTCTCAAAGCCAATCGTTCCGAGCGGTGCGCCGCCCGTGCGTTTTGTGACGACACCGTCCTCTGTCAAGACCGACCAGCAAGAGCAGGTAAGCGCGATGGTGGGATCTTGCTCCATCAGGGCAATGTGGCGGGCCGCCTTCTCTGGATGCCACATGTCATCGGAGTCCAGGAAACCGATGTAAGTCCCTTTCGCAACTGCGATTCCGCGGTTACGCGCGGCGGCGGGGCCACTGTTGGCCTGAAACAGGCCTCGTACCGGAAAGCATCCGTCCCGCGCGCTCGCGGCTTCAAGCGCCCGGATGAGCTCGGCCGTACCGTCTGACGAGCCATCGTCGACAATGATGATCTCGAGCCTGGGATAGGTCTGCTTCTGAAGCGAGCCCACAGCCTCGGCGAGGAACCGCCGCGTGTTGTAGGCGGGCATGATGACGCTCAGGAGCGGGGCGTCGCCGCTGACGAGGCTCGCGGGGTCCGGAAGGGTAGCCATGAGGGCTGCCTCTTCTTCGCTCGGACGCTAGGTCAGGCGCGCCACGCGGTGACGTCACCTGTGCCAGGGGTCGCCGAGCGCGCCGCGCGGCCCGCCGCGTAGGCTTCGTGGTCCATGCGGTCGCGGAGGCGGAGCGAGCGGAACCGCACTTGGGTAAGGGCCGCGCAAAGCACATTCGCGCCGACGTCGAGCAAGGACTTGATGCCGGCGCTTGCCACCGAGCGTGAAGTCGAGCGCCACAGGATGCAGTAGACCACCGCATCGGCCATGGTCGCCAAGACCTTCGCGTCGGAAAGGACGAGCGCGGGCGGTGTGTCGACCACTACGAGGTCGTATTCGTTCCGCACCTCGCGCATGAGGGCAATCATGTTGTCGGAGCGCAAGAGCTCGCTCAATTGATTGGCCCGCCCGCCGGCCGTGATGTAATGCAGCGTAGCGAGGTTTGGATCGGTCTTCGTGACCTCGCGCCGGCTCGCACGGCCGAGCACGAGATCGGTAAGGCCGCTATCGGAGCTACCCTGCTTGAAGGCGAGGTGGATCGAAGGGCGCGTGAGATCGCAATCGATGATGATCACGCGCTCGCCGCTTTGAGCCGCCACCCGCGCGAGCGAGACAGCCGTTGTTGTCTTGCCCTCGCCGCGGCGCGAGGAGGTAACCGCCACGAGCTTCGCACGGGATTGCAGGTCGGTGAGCCAAAGCAAGGTGCGCAGCGAGCGCACGGTTTCGGCGAAGACAGAGGAAGGCTTCACCAGCACATAGTCGAGGAACGGTACGCGCCAATTGGGCCGGCCGATGCGCGGGATCGCCACCGCAGGCAGGCCAAGCACGTTTTCCACGTCGTCCGAGGTGCGGAACGTCTGGTCCAGAAGCTCTTCCAGGTAGGCGAGGAGAAGTCCAATGATCAAGCCGACCATTACCGAAATCGCAAGGAAGAGCGTGGTCTTGGGAAAGGTCGGATCGTTCGCGACATAGGCCTGGGACAGCACGCGGGCGTCCGGCTCCTCGATCTCGTATTGCTGGCTCAGCTCCTTGGAGCGGGTGAGAAGCGTCTGCAGGAGCTCCTGATTGGCGCGCGCCTCGCTCTCGAGCGCGCGCAGGCGTATGGACGCGGCGTCGGCGCGGGTAGCACGCCCCTGGCTCTGCTCCAGTGCGCCCGCGAGCGCGTCGACACGGGCCTGGGCGGCGCGCACCTGGCCTTCGAGGCCGCGGCTCACGCGACCAACCTCCGCGAAGATAGACTCGCGAAGCCGTGCAATCTGAGCACGCAATTGAATGAGATCGGGATGGCGAGGCCCGACGCGCGCCGCAAGCTGCGCCTCCTGGCTAAGGAGTGTTGCCTCCTGGGCGCGCAATTCGCGGATCGTCGCGTTCTCGAGGATCTCAGGCACGCTTTCGAGACGGCTGGGCGAGCGGGCAAATTGGCGCACCGCGGCGAGATTCGCCTGTGCCGCCGCCAACGTCGTCTGCGCATCCACCAGATCTTTGTTGACGCCCGAGACCGCCTCGGTCACGAGCGTAGAAGACACGCCCTCCACAAGGCCCGCTTGCGCGCGAAACTCCTCGACGGCACGCTCGGACGCTTCCACCTGGGCGCGGAGCTGCTCGAGGCGCGTGTTGAGCCAGTTCGTCGCGCGCTTCATGGACTGGAATTTGAGTTCAAGCTGGTTGTCGATATAGAGGTTCACGATCTTCGTGGCGATTTCCTTGGCGAGCGCCGGATCTTCCGAGGTGAAGGCCAACTGGATGACGCTAGAGCGGCCCCTGACGTCGACGTCGAGGCGGTTCATCACTTGGCCATGACGCTTTCGTTTGCCGCCCGATCGTCCGCAGGCGCCGTGCGGGCTCGACGAACGGCAAGGCGCTGACGAGGCTATCGAGCAGATTGCCGAAAGTTTCATCGACACCTGCAAGCCCGCCGCGTTCCTCGCGCGCATTCGTCTCCGCCAGAACGTCGTTGAATTCCGGCTTGAGGATGAGGCCCAGAGAATCAACCGTTTCCTGAATGATCGACCTCGAGCGGATGATTTCCATTTGGCTCTCGATCGAGGCGTCGGGGAGCGCGGGCTCGAGCACGCGCTGAATATCGCCGACATTGATTTGCTGAGGCTGGTAGATGACGGCCGTATAGGAAGTATAGAGCGGCGTCATCCGGCCGATGGCGACCGCCGTCAGCACGGGCAGCGCGACGAGCGCGGCAAGGATCGTCCATTTTCGGTGTCGGATGATGCGGACGAAGAACATCAGGAACGATTCGGTGTCGGCCTGAGGCAGCCTGGCGTCCTGGACCTCTCGTAAAGCCGACGGACGCCTGGCGCGGACCGCGCCATCCTTGGTCTGGGACACGTCACCTGTATTCATTTGGCACAGACTCGCTGATCAGCGCCCTATCCAGCCGCAAGCAGGGGCAAGCGCGCTTCTTGCCGCCTTCCAATCCTGCAAGTGATCGGCCAAGGCATACACGCGGCCTCATGGCCGCCTAGAGACTATATCCCGTCTTCGAAAGTCTTGCATCCCACGCCCCCTACAACACGCCCAGCTCACGGCCCATGCGCAACAGCACATAGGGCCGCATAAGCGGGTCGGTAAAGGCGTAGTGCCGGCCGCCGCGCTCCTCGCGCATCTTGAAAAGCGAGCATTCCCCCCGCATTGTCCGTCGAGCGAGTTGTACGAGCGCAATCATGCGGTCCGAGCTCAGAGCTCTTCGCCTCCTTGATGCGCTGCCCGCGCGAGAGCTCCTGAGCGGAGAAGTAGCCCCACGGATCGCAGGGGCTCAGCGCGGCAGCGAATGCCGCCAACTTGGCTTGATCGTCATCATGGCCGCGAAATGCTCGTTCGTAATTGCGCTCAAGCGCAGGAGGAGCGAGCGCCACGACCTGATCGATCGCGCGCACCAGATGCTCGGGGCGCACATGCTTCGAACCCGTCTTCGACGGCGCTTGCCCACAATGAAGACGCAAGTAGCTGGGCGAGGTAGGGCAGGCCTTGCGCGAGCGCCACGATCCGCCGGCGTACATCCTCATCGAAGACGATGTTGGCCGCCTTCTCTCCCACCGCAATGAGCTGCAAGAGATCGGCCTCGCTCATGAGCGACAAGTGGACGCCGACGACGTTACGCTGAATGGAGGGATGCTTGCCGAGAAGCTGGTCCAAATCATCGGCGACACCAATGATTAAAAACGTCACCCGGGCGCCTGCATCGGACAAGTTCTTGATCGCCTCGGCGATCTGATTCCTGAGCTCATCGTCGCGCATGCGGTCGAATTCGTCTATGCGGAAAATCACGTGCCGCTCGCTGAGATGACGAAGCGCCTCGGTAAGCTCCATCGCGCCGAAATGGCCTGCCGGCAGCAAGCTCGCAAGATTGCCCTGGCGCGCATAGATACCTTCGGCGCGCCCCGGGATACCGCGATACGGTAACGGAATTTCGCGCAAGAAGCCGCGAAACATCTCCTCGAAGGTGATCTCCGACAGCAAGAGCAGGTGAGCACCGGTAATGCCCCCCTGACGCGCGATCTCGGCGACGACGTTGGCGAGGGAGGTCTTGCCGTAACCGCGCTCGCCGAAGATCACGATATGCGCTTTCCACTCTTCGATCGCCGATATGATGCTCTTGAGCTCGCGCCGGCGGCCGGCGAACAGGCGCACGGTCTGCTTGGGCTGGGTCGGCGTGAAGGCTTCGCGCAAGGCCTGCAGTGCCTGGGTGCGCACCGAGCCGCTGCGGTTCGCGGAGGCAAGGCTCATGTCGGAGGCAAGAAAACGAAAATGGGGTAGGGCGTCCTCCGTGGCCGCAACCTCCTCCCTAGCGATCCGCGCCGCCCGGCGCCTGGCCTCACCAAACATCTGCCCCTCCGCAGGCGGATCCTGAGCAGGATCCGGGTCACTCTCGCCAGGCGGAATGCCTGCGTCAAGCATGCTGTCCGGCCCCGAATTGTCCGTCACCGGCTCGTCCAAGAGCAAGGGCGGCGCGCTCTTCGGTGTCTGGTGAGGGATCGGAGGCCGAGTTCAAATCGGCCTGCCTGCGAAACTTCGACGGATCGAGCGCAAGGTCACCATTCGTAGGTAAGCCAGCGAGCGAGGAATCGGCGTCTTCCGACACGCGCTTCCGTTCGGGTGGGCTTGTCACGGGTTCCGTAGCATCCTGCGGGGCACGCATCACAATACCGGCGTTCAGCGCGGCTGGTGCCGCTGGCCGCGCTGTGTTCCGTCTCGACGCCGGGAGCTTAGGATCGCCCGCATCGGGCCCCGCGCGCGCCGGGGCCGCGGTCGCTTCTCTCTTGTCAGCGCGCTGTCCCCAAAGCCAGCGTGTCAACGGCGGGCTAGCCATTGCCGCGGCACACCCTAGTCACCCGCCGCCCGCCGCCGTGAGCAGGACAAGACCGCCGCCGACGCACGATTGGCGTGCGCCATCTCATTTGCGCTGTTCATGAGGCCCATCGTGACTAAACCGTTGGGAGGAGGAACGCATTTGGGCCGAGGCAAACAAGAAAACACAGCTTCGGAACTGGGGCAACTGAAATCGGCTCCGGCCCTGGCTTTCCCTCGTCCCGGGTTCAAGCGCTGTGGGCAGCAGCACGAACCATCGGGCGCACCGGGCTCGCCCGCACAGATCTCGGATCGCTGAGCGCACAGGCTGAATGGCTTGAACTTGTGCGCCGGATCGCGTTAATTGGCGCTCGAAGCCCGCCACACGGGAATCGCGAATCTCTGAGCATGGGGTCATCAAATGCTCGCCCGCTTCTCATCGCTTATCGTTTTGGCGTTGGTAGCCTTCGCCGTCAGCGCCTGCGCGAGCGGCGGAAGTCTGCCCAAGCTTCCCCCTCAACCGAGCTCGGGCGCATACACGCTCGACAGCGGCGACAAGCTGCAGATCACGGTCTTCGGCGAGGAACGATTGACAGGAACCTTTCTTGTGGCCGACAGCGGTGAAATCTCCATGCCGCTGATCGGCGCGGTCAGGGCGCGAGGGCTTACGGTCGCGACGCTCGAAAGCTCGATCACCTCTGCGCTCAAGGAGGGCGGGATCGTCCTCACGCCGAGCGTGAGCGTGCAGCTAGACCAATTCCGGCCGTTCTTCGTTCTGGGCGAGGTTCAGCGCCCCGGCCAATATCCTTACGTGGAAGGCATGACCGTGCTCACGGCTGTGGCCATCGCCGGCGGCTTCACTTTCCGCGCCAACGAGAGGTCCATGTCCGTCACGCGCACCACGGAAGGCAAGTCCGTGGAATACCGTGCGATCCGGGACTTGCAGGATCCAACCCGGGGACGTGATCTACGTTAAGGAACGCTACATCTGAGCCGGCACGCGGAAGGGGTACGGCCGACTACCGAGATTCACCATTAAATTATGGAGCATCGACTAGGCTCGGACCGCGCGGCGAACTTTGGAAGGACGGGGGCAACACATGAACAAGGAAGTGGCGGTTGCGGCGCGTGGACCCGGCGCGTGCGGTGCACGGCGATCGCGGCTCTTGCCGTGGCGGCCTGCCTTCCCCTCCTCGCGCCGAGCGCCGCTGCCCAGGAGGAGAAGGTCAATCGTGGTCAAACGGTCAATGAGCGGGGGCGCCCAACCTACGATGCAAAAGGAATTCCCGTCGGCGGTTTCGTTCTCTATCCCGTGCTCGACCTCTCCGAGACCTATAACGACAACATCTTCGCCGAGCCCACAAATGAGGACGAAGACTTCGAGACCGTGATCAGGCCCGGGGCCGGGTTGCAAAGCCGCTGGTCGCGCCATGAGCTTGATTTGAGCGCCTATGGGGTCATTCACCGCTTCGCAGATCACGACGTGCTGAATACGACGGAATACGGCGCGAATGCGAGTTTCCGCCTCGATCTCGCGCGTGAGGCGTCCTTTACCGGCAGTGGCGGCTATGAGCACAGAACCGTAAGCCGGACCGACCCGGAAGTGGCACAGCGCGACACGCCAGAAGAGGTCAACGTTACGACGGGGTCGGCAAGCTTCACCCAGCCTTTCGTGAATCTGCGACTCACCGTGAGCGGCGACGTCGTTAACTATGACGAGGTCGAGACAGCCGACAGCGACAAGAACCGTATCGAATACGAAGGCCGCGTGCGCCTGGGCTACGATTTCTCGCCAGCACTCACAACCTTCCTACAGCCATTCTATTCGTTGCGCGATTACGACCTGGCGGTGGATTCCGCCGGCATCAATCAGGGATTCGAGTGTCTATGGGGGCGTATTCGGCGTTGGCCTACGACATCACCGGCATCCTCTACGGCGAGACGTCCGTCGGCTATTACAAGACCGAACTTCAGCGATGCGCAATTCACGAACGACAGCGGCATCTTTGTCGACAGCAAAACCACCTGGAATGTGACGTCGCTCACCTCGATCATCGCGCGGATCGGACGCGAGAACATCACGACCAATGAAATCATTTTTGGTCTTGCCTCCTCGAGCCGCCGCCAAGTGCGGGTCGGTGTCGAGATACAACATGAGCTTACGAGCAATGTGATCATCAACGCGAACGGGGGCTATAAGCGCGAGCAATTTCTCCAGACGACCCGTTCGGACAAGACTGTCGAGGCGGGTGTCAATGTGAGGTTCCTCATCAACAACTACGTTTCCCTCTTCGCCTCGTACGACTATGGCGTTCGCAATTCGAACGACCCAGACGCGGAATATACGGATAATCGTTTCCTCATCGGTGTTCGCGGACAGCTCTGATCCGCCCGCGCCGAACCTTGCCAGAGGCAGGGCTCACCCGGTCTCGTGACGCCTACCGCTGACATACCGCTTGCCGGCAGCCTTCGTAGCGCTTATCCCGGCACTTGCAACCGTCGAGGCTGCCGGTTCCGCGGTTGCACGTCTTGCTCCTAGGGCAAGGCTTCATCGTCGCAGGGGCGGCCTGATGTGCAGGGGACGTCCGGCGGGCCCGCCTTCAAGCAAGGGCGCGGGGAAGCCAGCGCGTTTCTTGCAAAGCCTTCCAAACTCAGCACCTCCGTGCAAGGCTGTGCAACCAATGGAGCAGATGTGCGACATCGACGTCATCATTCTGTCCTGGAATAGGACGGATGAGACGATCGCTGCAATCGACAGCGCGCTCCATCAGGAGGGGATACGGCTGCACCTCCACATCGTGGACCAGGGCAGCGAACCGCCCACATCGAGCGCATTAAGGCCTTCATCGCAGGCCGGACGAATGTGAGCCTGCGCCTCCTCGGCAAGAATGTCGGCGTACCGGAAGGCCGAAACCTTGCTTCGGCCATGGGCACCGCCCCCATCATCGCAGGTATCGACAACGACGCCGAGTTTGCCTCGCCCGTCGAGCTTGCCCGCGCCGCGCGCCGCTTTGCCGATGATCCCAAGCTCGGCGCGATCGGCTTTCGTATTCTCAATTACTTTACCGGCGAGGACGATCGCACCTGTTGGGCTTATCCGCCAGCCCTGTGGACTGCGCGCGGCATCAACTTTTCGACCACCAATTTCGTCGGCGCGGGCCATGCCATTCGCCGCAGCGCCTTCGAAGCCGCGGGCCGCTACGACGGGCGGCTTTTCTTTACCTGCGAGGAATTCGATTTGGGTTTGCGCATACTCAATGCGGGCTATGACATCGCCTATATTCCCGAGATTCGGGTCTTACACAAAGTATCCGCGCAGGGGCGGCTAAGTTGGGAGAAAGGCCGCCTCTATTACACGGTGCGCAATCACATCTATACCTACGGGAAATTTTCCGCGTCGCCGGCAAAATTCGCAAACTACATCGGCATCCAACTCATGCGCACTGCGCAAAGCGGGCTTCTCCTTGAATGCGTGCGCGGCATCTTTGCAGGGTTGAACATGCTTGCAGAGTGGCGGCCCTCCAACGACGAACGCCGCGCGTGCCAACTGTCGCGAACGGTGTGGCACCGGATCAGTCTGCTACAGCGTCAACGCACCAAGGGCGTCTTGCATCGGCTCCGTCTCTCCATCGCTCGAGGAAGCCTCCCCTAGCGCGCGGCGCAGTGCCAATTTCCGCCATACTCCCGACTTTGCCGGTCGCGGGCTGCGACGGAACCTGGCCGTGTGACTGAAAACGTCACCGCGCCAGGCTGTGTCTCTGTGTGCCCAGCAGCCTGTGGCCGAGATGCGAGCCCTTGATGCCGGATCCCAAGGCGCGCAATTGCTGCCAGGCGCCGCGGGAGAACGGATTGGAGTTCATGAGGCGCAAGAGCGCTCGTTTCCTCTTGGAATAATTCAGACTTGCTCGCGCCGCCGCGGCGATATCGTCGCGGCCGAGTTTTTCGGCCGCCTCAGCAATTTCCCCGAAAAAGTACGGCCAGGCGAGCCAAACCCTGCTCAGCCGATCCATGGAGTAGAGCGTCCAATCGAAGGTCCGAGCACGCTCCTTGGCGCCCAAGAGATCGAGAGCGGCCATGGTGCGGAGACATTTTTCGCAATGACTACAATTCCCTAACGAGTGATCCTGCCAGCAGACGTGAAGGATGTTCAGGGCTTCCTGGAATTGTGCGACCAATGCCGTGCGCTCGATGCGCATGAACGACGCACCGTCGTGAACCACGCTCAGGCGTGAGGAGGAGAAGAGCGGATCGACAAGCGGGTGCGTTCCCAGAGGGATCATGTACGCATAGGGGTTGCTGGCCGGAATGAGAAGCTCGCGATAGCGGTTGCCGAGCAAATGCACGACCGTTGCGAGGAGCGCTCCATGGGCCAGGTAGTCCATCCAATGGCTGATTGAATACGGCGTTTGGAGAGTGTGCTCGCCATAGCGCACATTGGTGACGACCGGCACGAGCGTGCGGCCGAAGCGTTGCGCGAACCCGTTCAAGTGCGCACAAAGTCCAGCCACATCATTCAGGCTGGTGTTGAAGCCGCCTATGCACAATAAGTCGTCGACGCGTGCCGAGCCGTCTCCTCCCGGGCCGTCCTTGTGGCGCAGGAACGTGAAGAGCGAGTCGATCCCGCCGGAAAAGCAGCTGATTGTCCGCTCGGCCGCGCTGTCCCGGTAGTGGCAAGAATGATCCCCGGACACGGAGGTCGCAATGACATCAACATGGTGGAATTCGGGAAACCATGAATTCCACACCTGCTGAATGCCCTTCAGGTTGTCGAAGAGCTTGCGATCAACGGACCGATCAAGATGAAGCGGCTCGTCGAAGAAGCAGGCGAGCGGGAGCATCAGGATCGCAGCGGCATTGCCCGAGAACGCGATGTCGTGCTCGAGTGCCGCGGGAAAATCGAACCAGTAGTCGAGAACCCGCGCACGGCTTTCAACAGCGATCGTAGCCGCGAGGCGTACGTAATCGCGGTCCAAAGGGGAGGGCCCCAGCGACGTTTTCACAAGGCGCATGACGCTCGTTCTCGTCGAGGCAGTCCTGCAAGTTGCGTGCAAGAAAAGGGTGAAGACGCAGCGTTGACGGGCGGCCTCAGGCGGACGCTGCGGCAAACTCCACCACGCGCGAGCGGCCTTCCAGATGATTGGGCCGCGGAACATCGAGCAGCTCGAGAATCGTGGGGGCGAGATCGACGAGATCGCCGTCCGCAAGTGCGTGAGGGTTAATGCCGGACCCGCTGACCGCGAAGAAGCCGGCGCCGTGATGGTCGCCCGCGCGACGCAAGGGAACCGGTCCGATGCGGCCGTAAGGGCCCGCGTCGACCGTGTCGGCGGGATTGGGGTGCCAAAGAAAGACAAGATCGGCGTCGGGCCCTGATGGATTGTCGAAGGGTGCCGCTCGCTCGCGGATAACCTCGCGCAGGATCGGTTGGCCCGTGCGCGCGTCCCTCAGATCGGCCACCAGCGCGACAATCTCGTCCATGGTCTGGGCAAAGTCTCTCGGGTGCGACGATGCCTGTTTTCTCGCGCCCGCGCACATTGATGCGGACGTTTCCCTCCGAGAAGCTTGGCAAGGCAAAGGCCTTCATCCGAGGCCAGGATGGGGCGTACCAGAGTTGCGGCATGTAGCAGAGGCTTCCCCAGTCGAGCGGATGGCACAGCGCAGGCTCCCGCCCGAGGAAACCGTTCAGAAGCCGGGACGCACGCAGGCCCGCATAGCGCTCGACAAGGCGGGCGAGGGGACTTCCGTTCACGCGCATCGCCCACAGCGCGTGAAGCCAGCTCTCGCTCCCGCCACTCATGGGCGGCAGGGGCGATGCGGGATCGCCTTTGGCCAAAGCCTCGCGCCCGCGGTGGCTCCAGCGGTAGAGGAGCTCCGGCAGGAAGACCCAGCTCGGCAAGTCGGCCGAATTGGTCTTCATGCCCTCCTGGGAAAAGAGCACAAGGCAAGCGTCTGTCGGCAATGCGCGGCGGAGCGCGCCCACCGCGGCGTCAAGCGCCATGTAGATGGTGAGCAAGGGGTCGCGCGCCGGGTCCGCATCGCGGGCATAGAGCGGGTGGCTTGGATCGCTTAAGTGCCAAAAGCCGTGGCCGGCCGCGTGCGCCTCGCCATAGACCACGAGAAAGAGATCCCAAGCTTCGGAGTTGATGAGCGCAAGCGCCGCCTTGGTGCGTCGCTTTATGCCTTCGATCAGGTCCGCTTCCAGCGCTCGTCCGTGTCTGCGCGCTTGCCCGATCAGAATGTCGTCCGTGCGCAGGGCAGGATGGGCACCGAATTTGCGCACGAGATCGCCCAAGAGAGGACCGGGAATCGATTCCGATGGACCCTGGGGCGAATGGGTCCCCCAGGCGAGAATCTGAGCGCCGTTTGCGCGCGCGGAAGCACGTGCCTGCGGGATGTCGAATGCCACGACGCGCCGCCTGCCGAAGTAATCGTAGAACGGGCCGATTTCCTGGTAATCATAGGCCCCGACCTCTTTCACGCTGTAATCGGGACTGTATTTCAGCGGCGTCCAGTAACCCGTCGTCTCGGGCCAGCAGCCCGTCAACACCGTGGTCCAGGGAGTCTCCGCCGTATAACCGCTCCCGCCGTTAAGACGGCCTTGGGCGCTCGCCTTCATGACCGCGGCGATTTCGGGCAGCTTGCCGGCGTCGATCCATTTGGAAAGAAGCGCGGCATCTGCGGAATCAAGACCGATTGCGACCACTCGCCTCACTGCGCGCTGTCTCCGAGACACCACATCCATCATACACGCTTGCATCCCGCATCGCTGCAAACCGCGAGCCAGTGCGAGACAACTATCCTTACCAGAAGAGCATAGGCACTGCCCTGGCACGGTCGTTGCTCGCTTCCAAGCTAATTGTCGCTGGCTTCAAGCGGTGTCTCATCACGAGACGAAGTCGCGCCGCTTTCGACGCACGCAGGGAGCGGCCGGCTGGATGGAACGCAAGCCACGCAAGGGCAAGGACGTGTCCAAAATAGAGACCCCCGCCGCAGCCGACGCGCGCGCCAAGCGCGGGGAAGGCCACGCGTCCGACTCCGACACCGACAATTCCGGTCTCAGGGCATCTGGTCCCAAGGGCTTTGCTGCCGAGGAGCGATCAAGCGGCGAAGACGAATTGCCGCACTTCAGGCTCCTGGCCTCCGATATGAGCCTCGCCTCGGCGACACGCGCCGGCAGCGTGCAAGCGGCGGCGCTTCAGGCGCTGCGCGAGGCCTTCACGCCCACCCAGCCCAAGCAGGCCGCAAAACTCTTTGCCGGCCGCAGGCAGGAGCTCAAGCGCATCGTCTCGGCGATCGAGGAGTGGAAGGCCCATGTCGTCATTTACGGCGAGAGGGGCTTTGGCAAGACATCGTTGACCAACACGGTGGTGGAGATCGCGCGCCAGGGGGGCATCACCGTCCTCACCTGCGCCTGCTCCTCGGACCTCACCTTCGAGGAGATGTGCCGGGGCTTTCTGCGCGAGATCGCTTTGCCGTTTCGCGGGATCCCCGGACGGGAGGGCGGTGGACGAGTGGCTTCGCGTGGCAACCTGGCGAGCCTCTTGCCGGCTGGGCCCTTCGGTGCCGCCGAGCTCACTGACGCGCTTCGCCACCTCACCGACCGCCATGTGATTTTCAGGCTCGACGAGTTCGATCGCATCCGCGATCCGGCCGTCAAGACCCATCTCGCCGAGGCGATCAAGAATCTCTCGGATTCCGGCGCGCGGGTAACCTTCCTGATTGTCGGCGTGGCTGAGGATCTGGACGAGCTCTTGGGCCGGCATCCGTCGATCCAGCGCAATGTGGTGGGCATTCATCTGGCACTGATGAGCGACACGGAGGTCTTGAAGCTCATCGCAGCAGGGGAGGCGGCGGCGGGCATCCAGTTCGAGGAGGACGTGAAGCGCCGCATCGTGGCGTTAGCCCAGGGTCTTCCCTATCAGGTACAGCTCCTCTGCCTGCAATGCGGGCAGGCGGCGATCGAAGCAGGTGTGCGGCGCGTCAGCCGCGAGCATCTGGAGCGCGCCATCGACCAAGCCATTGCGCTTGTGCCGCGCGCAGTTGAGCGCGTCTACGAGCGGGCGTTCCCGCGCACGAGCCGCGACGCGGCACGCGTAGTAGCCTTCGCCGCCGCGTCGAGCCCTTGCGACTCTTTTGGTTACTTCACAGCCGACGACCTCGCGCGCGCCCTACGCAGCGCGCCGAGCGCCGAAGCATCGATCGCAGGCAATTTTTCCGCGCTCCTCGACGAGTTGGCGAGCGATGCGCGGGGGCCCGCGCTCTTGCGCGCGCGCAACTCGCGGACGGGACGCCGCTACGCTTTCATCGATCCTTTGATGCGCGCGTATCTCACGTTGCTTGCCCAGCGCACAAAGGGCCCTGTCCGGGTTCAAGCCAAATAGATGCCCATTTACCAGACTTATTAATACTCGTTAAGTACTACCAAGTATCCATTTACCAATTAACTTCCGAGCATGAAACCACGTGTTCGTTAAGCATAGACATTAAAAAGTAGTTATTTACTAATCATTTCTATTGAGTTAATGCATATCTCCTGACATCTTCACAATCACTTAACTGTGCCTCACGAGAGACCCGAGACAGATGCGGGGGGCCAGAGTGGGTTTTTCAGCAACTGGAGTGGACCAATGAACAAGCTTTTTGGTGCATCTATCCTCGTGCTCGGGATGGCAGTCTCTTCGGCGTATGCGAACGATGTCGATGTCATTGCCGACAACGAGGTGAATCTCGCTTCTAAGAGCGACAGCCTGAACGACGCCTATGGCGACGGGGCTGCCAACGCGTCTGGCGAGGAATCAACGGCGATTGAAGATTCCTTGAACAAGGATGTCGACGTCGATGTCAAGAAGACGGACATCGATACCGACATCACGACCAAGGACAGCTTCAACCAGGACAGCAGCAAGAACCCCGACGACAGCTTCAACAACGCGTCGGGCGAAGACTCTGCGAATGCGTCCGGTGACAACTCGCTCGCGATCGATGACTCCTTCAACAAAGACGTTGACGTCGATGTCAAAAAGACGGACATCGACTCGGACGTCAAGACCGAGATCTCGACCAAAGACAGCTTCAACGACGAGAGTCTTGATCTGGCCGTGTCGAAGGAAGAGACCAAGATCGACGCTTCGAAGGAGACCAAGATCTCGACGGAAGACAGCTTGAACAACGCTTCCGGCGATGCTTCAGCGAATGCCTCAGGCGATGACTCCGAGTCGCATCTGAACTCGGACAACGACTTGACGACCAAGGACAGCTTCAACAAAGAGACGGATGTCAAGACGGATATCTCGACCAAGACCGACATCTCGAACAAAGACAGCTACAACACCGCGAAGCTCGACGTGGAGTCCAGCAAGGACAGTCACGACATCGACAAGAGCAACAAGGACAGCTTCAACAACGACGAGAGCGAAAACTGGGACTTCGATAACGCCCGCAACGAAGCCACGGGCGATGATTCGGCGAACGCCTCGGGTAAGGACTCCGAGTCGCACTTGAACTCGGACAACAAGTACGAGGACAGCCACGACGTGACGACCAAGGACTCCTTCAACAAGGAGACCACGAATAAGGACTCCTTCAACGAGGAGACCACGAATAAGGACAGCTTCAACAAGGAAGTCACGAACAAGGACAGCTTCAACGACGAAAGTAAGACCACCACGATCGGCGATGTGAGCTTGACGTTCGAGAACAACGCGGCGATCGCCAACGCCGAGTTGAAGAACGTCTCGATCGGCAACAAGGTCGACGCCGATGCCGACTTCGGCAGTAAGGCGCGTGTTACCGCCTCAGCCGACTTGGGCGAGGGCTCGGTCTCCGGTTGGGCCGGCCTGAACCAAATGAACGTGACAGCGGGCAACAATAACTCTTCGCAGATGAGTCAGCAGGTTACTGCGAACATCCGCACGCTGGAAGTTCACTAACGGACGTCGCGAACCAGTGGGCCCCCAAAGGGCCCACTGGTAAGCCCTTCGGGAGCCAAGGGTAATGGGCTCTCCTCTCTCAAGCGGGGACTTGGGAATGATGACAGGGATGCTTTCCAGGCTTGCGATTGCAGCGGTGGTGGCAACAGCTTTGACCACACCGGTGCGCGCGGCCGAGCCGGATGGGGTCGACGCGCTGCTCGGCGCCCCGGCTGTGAGCAACGAGGCGCTCGGCAAGGCCAATGGCCGCGAAAATATCGCGCTCAATGCGGCCGATCTGAACTCGGTTCATGGCTTCAACGAGGCCACCAACTCGCCTTCGGGTACCGCCACGATTGCCTCCGGTGCGCTTTCGAACTTTCACGGCGCTGCGGCTGTGGTCGTGAATAGCGGCAACAACGCGGTCGTGCAGGTTTCGCAGCAAGTCATCTTCAATCTCTATTAGGCATCCTGGCCGCCTCTAGACGGCCAGTGCTCTAAAGAGAAGGGAGAGAACATGTCGATCATATGCAGAGGCGCCCTGGCGCTTGCTTTGATGACCGCAACCGCGGGGCTTGCACATACAGCCGCGGCGGCGGAAGCCCGCGTCACGGTCGCCGGAACGATGTTTTCGATGCCCTTGCGCAGCCTTCAGGCGCGTAAGTTCGAAACTGTCGTGCGTCAGGCGTACGATTTCAGCTGCGGCTCTGCCGCGCTCGCCACGCTTCTCACCTATCACTACGACCGGCCCGTGACGGAAGGGCACGTCTTCGACGCCATGTGGGCCGTGGGCGATCAGCAAAGCATCCGCAGCAAAGGCTTTTCGCTCCTCGACATGAAGCTCTATCTCGAGTCGATCGGCCTCAAGGCCGACGGCTATCGCGTGCCCTTAAACAAGCTCAAAGAGGTCGGCGTGCCGATCATCGCGCTCATCGTGCGCAAGGGCTACGCGCATTTCGTCGTGTTGCGGGGCATTGCCGACCACTATGTGGTGCTCGGCGACCCGTCATTGGGCGCCATCACGGTGCCACGCGAAGAGTTCGAGAAGCAATGGAACGGGATCGCATTTGTGATCGGCAACGACGCTCAAGTCGCTCAGGAGCACTTCAATCTGGTGCGCGATTTGCCGCTGCAGCGACGCGCTTATCTCGGCATGGCATTGCCGCGAACGAGCCTGGCCGCGATCACGATTCTGTTGCCGGGACAAAACGAGTTCTAGGAAAGAGGCGCGGCGTTACCGCGCGTTTGGGGGGTTAGAGGCGCGTCATGAAGTTCAGCAGGGAGGCGAAAAGAGGGTTCGGCAAGGCGTCGGTCAGTCTTCTCGCCATTACGCTTATGACCTTGGGGCCCATCGCCGGGGCGCGGGCCGAGACGAGCATCGACGAGCTGATGGGCGCTTCGGCCGAGAAAGTCTCCAATAAGGAGCTTGCCGAGCAGCGCGGCGGCTTCTTGGTCAGAGGCATGATGTTCAACATCGCGGTCGAGAAACGGAAAACCGTCAACGGCGAGCTTGAATATTCCTCACGGCTGGTTGCCGACCAGGACGGCTGGCGGGAAACTGTTTACGACAACGCCAGGTCCGCTAGAGCGGCCGGCGACAGTTTTCACCACGGCGACACGCACGGCAGCACCGACAATAGGACCAACTCGGCGCCCGGGACTCCACCGTCAGGAAACTCTGTTGAAACGCCGACCTTCCCCGTGGCCACGACCGGCGATTCATCGTTGCCGACCTCCAATGTGAGCGGGCTTGGCGGCGGGGCCGCGCAAGGCATGGGATCAGGGGACACAGACGCCGGTGCCGCAATCATGGGCGGTGTGGAGCTCGTGGTCGATGCCGTGTCACCGCCCGAAGTTCCCGATGTGACGTCGGCGGTCGCGAACAACGTGCCTGATACATCGGGTGGCACTGCGATCCTGGCGCCTCAAGCGCCCACAATTCCCGGGGAAACGTCTGCAGCGATACCCGGCACGGACGTCGCGGATGTCAGCGGGGTGGGGTCGCTGCCGCTACCGACGACAGAGGACGCAGCTCATTCGGAGCCGACGAACACGGGAACCGCTGGCGTAGCCGGTGTCGGAGACATTCCCCAGTCCATGGGCACCTCCGTCATGCCCGCAGCGCCCGGACATCAGAACGTGCAAATTCTCGCCGGCAACCAGACCCTCACCAACGAGACGGTGCGGCGGCTTCTCTTCGGTCCGACCGTAGTGGTCAACGACAAGAACAACGTCGTCATTCAGGAGTACACGTCGATCACGGTCGACATCGCCAATTTTTCGTCCATCACGGCGGATGCGATCCGCGGATCACTTGGCCGCATCCATCGCCGATCTCATCCGGACACAGACCACGAACTCGCTTACGGGCTTCTGAGGATCAAGGACATGAGACGGAGGCCGAGCCCAAAGCTCGGCCTCCGTTTATTTTAGATCTTCAGGGGCCGATCCCCCACGACAAGGGCCGCCTCAGCGTAAGGGAAACATCCGGGGCATCGTCGGTGAGGCCCGCGCCCAGGTTGAGGCTGAAGGAATGGCCCTCGTCGCTGCGGAAATTGACACCGAAATTGAGCGTGCCGACCTGCGCAGCCCTGCTCTTACTGGTTCCCACTACCCCTAGTGCCTCACCCGACGGAGCAAAGGAGCTAACCTGCTGCTTGGTCCCGAACACGTAGTAATGGTCGTAGCCGAGACTGACGGATACGTTTTCGGTGATTGCAAGCGCGCCGCCGAAGCTGATGCCGAGGGCATCACCCGGATCGACTTTGCCGATGAAGGCAGACGTTGCTCCAGTTGCAACTCCCGTAAGCGGGATTGTTTGATTGACGTCCCTGGGGAGGTTCATGAGATAGCTCGCGTTCCCGTAAAAGACGAGCGGATCCATCGCTCTGATGAAAGTGAGTGATGGCTGAATGCCGTAGAATCCGGAGCCGGTCGGCAGTTCCGTTTCGATGCCCTTTGTGTCGCGCGGGACATCGAACGGTCCGGTGCCCGTCGGAATTTTCCCGCGGACATTAGCAACCATGATGGGCCAATCCGCGTTGCCCTTGTTGATCTGATATTGGAGGCCGACATCGACGTCGCCGATGCCCGAGCCGTGAACATCGCGCTCGTCTGTCGTGGCACCGAGTGAAGCGCCGCTCTGCTTGATGTGATCGGAGCGGTAGACGAAAGGCACGCTGACCGAGGCTTCCAGCGAATTGGTGATGCCATAGCGCGCGGTCAGGCTCGGTGAGACAAAGTCACGATCGGCTTCGTTCACTTCGATCACGCCGATGAGGAAAGAGGGAAGAATCTCGACGCCGCGGAACAGAAAGCGCGCCGTCGACGAATGGGAGGCCGTGAGCGAAGGCTCGAGGCTCAGCACGCCTTTCGGCGTTAAGACGCCGCCGAGATCGGCGATCCCCGGAAGCTCGGCCGGTGCTTTTTTCTCCTCGGGCGGACGCTCGCCAACCGTCTCCCGCCCGTCTTGCGGAGCCGCTTCGGCAAGGGTGATGGCGCCCGTTGGCTCGTCGCTGCGCGCGCCTGGCGTTGCGACGGGGTGGCTCCCGGGCGCGACCGTGCCGCCCTGCGGCGACCGGTAGGCGACCGGGAGCTGCGCGTCGGATTGCGCGAGCGGCGCTTTTGCCTGTGCGTCACGCACCTCAGCGAGGGCATGCTGCAAATATTCGATCTGGCGCTGTTGCGCTTCGATCTGGCGCTGCTGCTGCTCGAACATGGCCCGCAACGTCGCGACGTCGTTCGATGGTGCGGTCGCCTCGGCGTTCGCGGCAGCAGTGTCCGTCGCGGACGCAGACGTTGCCTTATCTGCCTCGGGCGAAGCGGCTTCGACACGACTGGCTGCGACGTCGCTCACGGCAAGCGTGGCGAGCACAGCCACACCTGCCGCTTTCAAGAGCGGCTTTAAGAGCAATGGCACCGCACTTGGCGGCCTTGGTCCGATCGGCTCGGCCATCATCCCCTCCCTTGACCCATCCGCCCCGAAAGCTACAAGCCATGGCGGACGAATCGTCCGATTCGACTAGCTATTGTAACGACAATCAGCGTCGTCACCCCGTCCGCATGCTGCGCCGGCAATGGTTAAGCGAAGGTTTCGGCCGCGAGAGACGGAACGGAGCGGGCAGGGGGAAGCCGTGCCGCATTGCCGCTTTCGTTTTTGCTGTGGCAAAAAAGAATTTAGCCTACGCTCCCTGCGCCGCGGACGCGGCTAGCGCCGTTGGCACCCACATACGCTGGAATGAACATCACGATGCGCCGATTACTCATCACTGTTGCGTTGCTCTTGATCTCGACCGTTGGCCATGCGGCCGAGAAGCCGTTCGACCAGTGGCTTGAAGACGTCAAGCTCGAGGCGCGCAATCGCGGGATTTCCGAGCCGGTGATCGAAGCGGCGCTCGGTGGATTGACGCCGATCGATCGCGTTCTCGAGCTCGACAAGAGCCAGCCAGAATTCACGATGAGCTTCGAGGATTACCTGACGCGCACGGTGGCGCCGGCGCGCGTCAGCGCGGGAAGGCGCATGCTTTCGGAAAACCGTGGGCTCCTCGACAAGATTGCGGCCACGTATCACGTCCAGCCCCGCTTCATCATCGCCTTCTGGGGCATCGAGTCGGATTTCGGCCGCTTGACCGGAGGTTTCTCGGTGCCGGCGGCGCTCGCCACGCTGGCTTGGGACGGTCGCCGCGCGAGCTTGTTCCGGGAGGAGCTGCTCGATGCCTTGCAGATCATCCAGGACGGCCATGTCACGGCGGAGCTCATGACGGGCTCCTGGGCGGGTGCCATGGGTCAACCCCAATTCATGCCTTCGAGCTTCCGCCGCTATGCCGTGGACGGCGACGGTGACGGCAAGCGCGATATCTGGACCACCCGGGCCGATGTCTTCGCCTCGATCGCCAACTACCTGTCCCAAGCGGGCTGGCACGAGGACGAGACTTGGGGCCGGCGCGTAAGTCTGCCCGAGACGTTTGATCGCGCGCTGATCAGCCCGGACGTGAAGAAGACACTGCAAGAATGGGACGCACTTGGCGTCCGCCGCGCCGACGGCTTGGCCTTGCCCACCCGTGCGCTTCACGGCTCGCTTGTCGAGCCCACGACGGGGAGGGGGCCGGTCTTCATGGTCTACGACAACTTTAGGACCACACTACGTTGGAATCGCTCGACATTTTTCGCCATCGCCGTGGGTCATCTCGCCGACGCAGTGAGTTCGGGGGACAGCTGACGGCGCAAGCCGAAGAAAATTAAGCACCCTTTACCCGGCATTAACGATGCCTACAGCCTTGTTGGCTTATGCTGTCGTCGATGTTTGGCTCTGCGTGCTGCGTACGGCCGGCGCGGCGTCCCATGCGTCGGCTACGGTGTCACCTCGTCGTCGTGTTGGTCGCGACCGCGTTGCTCGCCGCCGGTTGTGCCGGACACAGGGCGCGCGGCGAGGGCTCGAGCGATCTCTATGGCCCCGGGCCGCGGGGCTACATGATCGGCAAGCCCTATCGTGTGAACGGCACCTGGTATTACCCGGCCGAAGACAGGACTTACGACAAAGTCGGCTTTGCCTCGTGGTACGGGCCCGGCTTCCATGGCCATCGCACGGCGAATGGCGAGCGTTATGACAAGTGGCGCTTCACGGCCGCGCACGCGACCTTGCCTTTGCCGGTGCTGGTGCGCGTGACCAATCTACAAAATGGCCATTCAGTGCTCCTGCGCGTCAACGACCGGGGACCGTTCATTCCGGGACGCATCATCGATGTCTCGGAGGCGGCCGCCAAGGCGCTGGATTTCAGGCATGACGGCTTGGCGCGAGTCCGCGTGCAATATGTCGGCCGCGCCGACGGGCCGCGCGCCGCAACGGCGCCCCCGGTGCCGTCGGCGCCCGCCGGAATTCCGATGGCCAACGCCGCAGAGGCGACCGGAGCGACGTCGTTCAGGCCCGGTAGCGCGGCGACGGCCGCGGTTCCTCAACCTTCCTCGTCGTCAGATGCGCCGCCGTCTTCGGTGGTTCACCATTCCACGCATGGGGGCCTGCCCAGCCACAATCACGCCCAATTCGTGGTTGAAATGCGCTAACCAGCCATTAGGCTCGCCTCCGTCAATGTGCCGAAGCCGAGCTTCCACGGCGCATTGAGCGGGCGGCCGCTCCAACCCCGATGCCATGATGGGACCGATGTCACGCGCGCTTCTTTTTGTAGCTGCCTTGGTCGTGTTCGCGTTCGCGCCGCCTTCCGCGCGGGCCCAAACGATCGGAACTCCCGCCAAGCACGTCATTCTCATCGACTACGACACGGGCGCGGTGTTGTTCGCCAAGGATGCGGAATTGCCGATGCCGCCCGCCTCGATGAGCAAGCTCATGACGCTCACGCTGCTCTTCGAGCAGCTCAAGGACGGCCGGGTGAAGCTCGACGACAAATTTCCGGTTACCGAGCACGCCTGGCGCACGGGGGGCGCGGGCACCGAAGGCTCAACCATGTTCGCCGCATTAGGCTCCTCGATCCCCGTCGAGGACCTCATCCGCGGCATCATCGTGCAATCCGGAAACGACGCTTGCATCGTCGTAGCGGAAGCTTTGGCGGGAACCGAAGCAGAGTTTGCCCAGAAAATGAACGCACGGGCAAAGGAGCTCGGCCTTGCCCAATCACACTTTATAGACGCAACGGGCTTGCCCGACCCCCAGCAATATATGAGCGCGCACGATATAGCGCGGCTGGCGCGTTACATGATCCGGGATCTCGGCGAGTACTACCACTATTTCGCCGAGACGGAATTCACGTGGAACGGCATCCATCAAGTCAACCGCAATCCGCTGCTCTATCTCAATGTCGGCGCGGACGGCCTCAAGACCGGTCATACGTCGATCTCGGGCTATGGCTTGGTGGGCTCGGCGTTGCGCAATGGCGAGCGCCTCATCCTCGTCGTCAACGGCCTCGATTCCGAGAAACAGCGCTCTGACGAATCCCGGAGGCTGATCGAGCTCGGCTTTCGTGAATTCAAGTCTTATGCTCTCTTGGCGGCCGGCGCCGAGGTCGAGAAGGCGCCCGTCTTTAATGGCAAGGCAAAGTCGGTCAGGCTCGTGATCAAGGATCCCGTCAAGGTGATGATGATGCGCGCCTCCCGGCCGGGCATGAAGGTGACGGTGCATTATCAAGCCCCGCTCATGGCGCCGCTCGCCGCCGGCACCAAGGTCGGGACCCTGACGATCAACGCACCGGGCGCAGTGCCTGTGACCGTGCCCGTCTACACGGCGGAGGACGTCTCGCGCGTGGGGCCTTTCGGACAGATCGTGAATGCCGCGATCCATCTCATTCGGGGCCGCATGGCCGACGAGTGATGGGGGCGAGACCAAGGCCTCAGGGACGCTTCATCACCTTCGAAGGCGGCGAAGGCTCGGGCAAGTCCGTTCAGGCGCGTCGGCTTGCAGAGCGTTTGCGCGCGAAGGGACTAGCCGTAACGCTCACACGCGAGCCCGGAGGCGCGCCGGGTGCAGAGGACATCCGCAAGCTCTTGCTCACCGGCGATCCCAAGCGCTGGACACCGCTCAGCGAAGCGCTGCTCTTCAGCGCGGCGCGCGCGGATCATGTGGCGCGTCTCATCCGGCCGCGCCTCGCGGCGGGCGATTGGGTGGTGAGCGATCGCTTCGCGGATTCGACGCTCGCTTATCAGGGCTACGCGCAGGGTCTCGGGTCTGCCGTCGTCGAAAGCCTCGCGGCCCTCGTCCTCGACGGCCAAAAGCCCGATCTCACCCTGATCCTCGATGTCGAGGTCGAGACGGGACTGGCGCGCGCGAGGAAGCGCGGCGAAGAGACGCGCTACGAGCGCTTCGATCGCACCTTCCACACGCGGCTGCGCGAAGCCTATCGCTCCATCGCCAAAGCCGAGCCCCAACGCTGCATCGTCATCGACGGCATGCCGGCCGAAGAGCAGGTGGCCGATGCCGTGTGGGCCGTCGTCGCGCACCGGTTCTCGCTTTGACCATGGCTTCTGAGTTGGAGCGCATTCCCGAAAGCGACCGCGAGGGCGATCTCGCCCATCCGCGCGAGACGCCGGCGCTCGTGGGCCATGACGAGGCCGAGCGCGTGCTTGCCGAAAGCTGGAGCACGCAGCGGCTACCCCATGCATGGCTCATCGGCGGGCCCAAGGGCGTGGGTAAGGCGACGCTCGCCTATCGCTTCGCGCGGGTCCTGCTCGCCGGCCGGCCCATTGATCCGCAGGCGGAGCATCCGCTCGCCATGCCCGCGGACGATCCTGTCTTCCGCCATGTCGCGGGCGGAACGCATCCTGATCTTATCGTCCTGCGCCGGCCCTTCGACGAGAAAGCAAAGCGCTTCAAGACCCAACTCCCGGTGGACGAGGTCCGGCGCATTTATCCGTTCTTCGGACGCCGCGCGGGGGAGGGGGGCTTTCGCGTCTGCATCGTCGATGCCGCGGACGATCTCAATGCCAACGCCGCCAATGCGCTGTTGAAGCTCCTCGAGGAGCCGCCGGCCAAAGGCATGTTTCTCATTCTCGCCCATGCGCCGGCGCGGCTCTTGGCGACGCTGCGTTCGCGTTGCCGGCGCTTGCAATTGAAGCCCGTGGAAGAGCGGCTGGTCTCCGCATTGCTTTCGCGCGAAGCGCCCGCTCTTTCCGAAGCCGATCGCCGCGCGCTGGCGCGGCTTGCGGAAGGCTGTCCGGGACGCGCGCTTGCGCTGGCGCGCGGGGAAGGCCTTAAGCTCTATCGCGAAGTGGCGTCGCTTTTCGCGCGGCTCCCCGATGTCGATGCGCAGGCGCTTTACGAGCTTGCCGAGCGCCTCGCGCGCCCGGCGGAAGAGCAGGCCTATGAGCGCGCGCTTTCGTTCCTGCGCGGCTGGTTGAACCGGCTCGCCTGTCATGCGGCGCTGGCGCCCGCGGCCGAGGTCATGGCGGGCGAGGAGAAGGTGCTGGCGCGGCTTGCCGCGCCCGCGCGTCTCGAAGGCTGGGCCGCGTTGTGGGAGACCGCGAGCGCGCTCATCGGTCGCGCCGACGCGCTGTCCCTCGATCGCAAGCAGATCATTCTCTCGATTGTCTTTGCCGCGGCGCGCACGGCTCAAGGTGCGCCGGCCGGATTGTGAGCATGCTGATCGACAGCCACTGTCATCTCGACGACCCGCGCTATGCCGCGGACCGCGAGGCCGTGCTCGCGCGCGCGCAAGCGGCGGGCGTGGAACTCATGCTCACCATCTCCACGACGCTGTCGGGCTTTCCCCAAGTGCGAGCCGTGGCCGAGCGCCACGCGCACATCTATTGCACCGTGGGCGTGCATCCGCACGAGGCGGCGAGTGAGGGGCAGGCGACCACCGCAACCCTCGTCGCGCTGGCGCGTCATCCGAAAGTCGTCGGCATCGGAGAGACGGGCCTCGATTATCACTACATGAACAGCCCGCGCGAGGCGCAGCTTGCCATGTTCCATATTCACGCCGCCGCGGCGCGCGCATGCGGCTTGCCGCTCGTCGTGCACACGCGCGAAGCCGAAGACGACACCATCGCGGTGCTCGCGGAGGAAAGCGGGAAGGGGCCGCTTGCCGGCGTCTTCCACTGCTTTTCCGGCAGCGCGCGGCTGGCTGAGGCCGCGCTCGATCTTGGCTTCTACATCTCGCTCTCGGGCATTCTCACCTTCAAGGGCGCAGACGATTTGCGCGCGCTGGCGAAAGACCTGCCGCTCGACCGATTGCTCGTGGAGACCGATGCGCCCTATCTCGCGCCCGCGCCCCATCGCGGCAAGCGCAACGAGCCCGCCTTCGTGCGCCATACGGCCGAAGCGCTGGCCGAGCTCAAGGGGTCTGACGCTCGAAGAAATCGGAGTGCGTACGAGCGAGAATTTCCGGCGTCTGTTCACGAAGGCGGCGTGACGGCGATGGCGCTGGGGCTCAAAGCGACGATCTTGGGCTGCGGCTCGTCGGGCGGGGTGCCGCGCATCGGCAATCATTGGGGCGCTTGCGATCCGAAGGAGCCCAAGAACCGCAGGCGCCGCTGCTCGCTTCTGGTGCAGCGCTTTGCGCCCGATGGCGCTTCGACGGACGTGCTCATCGACACCTCGCCCGATCTGCGCGAGCAGCTTCTCGATGCCGGCGTCTCGCGCCTCGACGGGGTGCTCTTCAGCCACGACCACGCCGACCAGAGCCACGGCATCGACGATCTGCGCGTCGTGTCGATCAACATGAAGAAGCTCGTGGACGTCTATTTCGACGACGAGGGGGCGGCCTCGCTCACGCTACGCTTCGCCTATTGCTTCTCGACGCCGGAGGGCAGCAGCTATCCGCCGATCTTGAAGGCCCATCTCATCCGGCGGCCGTTCCGGCCGTTTTCGATCATGGGGCCGGGCGGGCCACTCGAGATTCTCGCTTTCGAGCAGGACCATGGCGAAAGCCGCTCACTCGGCTTCCGTTTCGGGCCGCTCGCTTATTCGGCTGACGTGCTCAATCTGCCCGAGGAAAGCTTCCGGGCGCTCGAAGGCGTCGAGTGCTGGATCGTGGACGCTTTACGTTACAGAGCCCATCCGAGCCACGCCCATGTCGCCCGCACGCTGGAATGGATCGCGCGGGTTAAGCCGAAGCGCGCGATCCTCACCGACCTCCACGTCGATCTCGATTATGCGACGCTCAAGCGCGAGCTGCCGCGGGGCATCGAGCCCGCCTATGACGGGATGGTGGTGGAGTTTTAGGTGAGCGGGGCGCTCAAGGACTTTATGCGTATCCACGTCTGGCGTTTGGCCCTCAAACTGAAGCACTTGTAGGTCACTGGTAGTCTCCCTGTTTGAATGTAAACGATGGGACTCCTATCTTTCGGGTGTCGGTTCAGGACGCACTCTTTGAATCGCAATTGTCCAGCAATTGGCCACGTTGAAAATCAGGCCATGAGCAGAAAAGAGAGAGAATACATTTCAGACGTCTTCAAAGGCACGTGGCGGAAGCGCGGGCGCTTTTTTCCAACGCGCAGAAGCCGGAACGCGAGCGCATGGTTGTGCGCGCCTTTCTTAGGATGCGTTGGCAGAGCAGTTCTCTGATGATGAAATACGAGCCAGCAAGGAAGAGCCGGTTGATGTTCTGTTTCGATCGGCCCGGTTTCAATTGATGGATAGCCTTGGAGGCCGAAAGCGTCAGCAGGACTGGCATGAACGCGAAGACCGCTACCGGAAAGCGACAAAGCTGTGTTGCCGACCTGATTGAACCGTGGACTTCCTCTGAGCCAATGTCAGTTTGACGAGGTGTCCCAAGTCATCACCGACACCGAGGGCTTGGCTGACGAAGGCCTTGCACTACGGCGTTGGGAACTGCTCGAACGCTCGATGCTTTGGTCAGATGTGGACCTGAGCGGTCGCCACCCTGTGGCACCTTGATACCTACCCTGAACACCAGGGCAGCAGGCGATTTGAGAAGGCAGGGCTGGCGCTCTGTCTCGATGCTCTTTGTGCCCTATGGCGCCGTTCTAGTCGCCCAGCCTCAACGCGCCCGATTTCCTCCAGGACAAGTCTCGGGCCTCATTCTCGATCGGTGGCTCGCATTGTGGAGGATGGTTTGGACGCGTAACGGCTAGCTGGAAACCAGCCAAACTGAGACACTACCTTATAATTTTCCATAATATATCTTATGCGAATCCCGCGTTAGGGCCTCCGTGATCGGCGGCCGGCCCGATTGGTGGCCGCAGGCCCGCCCTCAATGCCGCCGGAACGGATTGCTGCAGAGGCGCGGCAGGCCGAAGAATTCGATCTCCGCCGTTTTGGGGTCCGGCACGAGAAAGAAGTTCGAGCCCAGAAGGAAGTTCGTCAGAACATCGCGATCGACGATCACCCTCCACCTCTCGCCCGGCACCACGTCCTGGAGCCAGGCCAGCGTCTTGAGGAGCCTGCCCCTGCGTGGGCCAAAGCGCTCACGCGCGCTGTAGTCCGGCCAATAGGCATCGACGAATTTTTCGATCTCGCTGTCCCTGATCGTGACGCCCGGAAGATTGCGGCGCAGCGCTTCACCGAAAAATCTGTAGCGGTCGCCGAAGATTTCGATGGAGAGAAAGCCGGCGCCCAGCGTGCCCACTGCGACAACGCCCGCGGCCCCGATTATCAAGCGTCTGCGGTCGAGCATGGAGGGTTGTCCTAGGCGCGGCCGATGACGTGATCGGCGGCGCGAAGCGAGAGCGCCGCAGCCAAGAGGCTCGGCGCGGCGGCCGGACAAGTCGGCACGACCGACGTTCCAACGACGACGAGATTGCGCGCCTTGTGGTGAATTTGCGAACTGTCCACGACCAAGTCCTCGATTGTACGGCCGAGGCGCAGCGTGCTCTGCAAATGGGCGTGTGTGGGCGTAAGACCCCGGTCGATTATGGCTTCGACTGGCAGCGGCGACAGCACGTCAGGAAGCTTCGCGCGTACGAACTCGACCGCGCCCAGCGCATAATCGGAGAAACCGGCAAAGCGGACCCAAGGGACGTCGTCCCTACCCACGGTGATGCGGCTTTCATTCGACGGCAGATCCTCTATGACCGCGACCAAGGAAAGCGTTTGCCGCCACCGGCCATATTCGCGGCGAAGGCCCTCTCGCCAATAATTGTGGAAATAGATCATGGCGCCGCCGTGGTCCTTTCTGAAATCGCCAAAGCAGAGCGCGAAATTCGTGCCGGTGGTGATTGTGCCGCCGTCGAAATTGTCGACACCGTCGAGCAGGACCTCGAAATCGAGGGAAACGGCTTCATCGAGGCCGACGCCCGTGAGTGGCGTGTCGAGGCCCGAGCGGAGCAGGATCACCGGTGCGTGAATGGCGTTGGCGCCCATAACAAACAGCTCCCCGCGAACCTCGCGCTCCCCTTCCGACGTCGAAAAGTAAGCGCGGCGAACCGTGTTATTCTCGACATGCAGGCGCGTCACGCGCGCTTCCGTAACGATGGAAAGCGCCGGATTGTCGAGGAGCTCCGGAAAGCCGTTGAAGGCCGTGAATTTCGCGTTCACGGGGCAGAGCCAGCAACGGTTGGTAGCGCAGCACGGGTTCCGGGTCTTGGTCGCCACCGTCGCCCGGCCCGCCGGAGCGGCAAAATGGCTTTCGGGCTGCGCGCGCTTCATCATCTCGTCGATCGTGCTGAGACGGTGGGGCGGTTGCGGATAGGGCTTGCTGCGGGGAAAGAGCGAAACGAGATCGTCGGGCCCGGCGACTTGTATGATGTCTTCGGCCTCGCAATAGTATTTCTCCAGGTCGTCATAAGTGAACGGCCAGTCCTCGCCCTTGCCGTAAAGCGTCTTGGTCATGAAGTCGGTCGGATGCATGCGCGGCGCCTGACCAAACCAGCAATTCGTTCCGCCGCCAAAGCCGATAGTGAAGTTCCAAACCTTGTTGCTCAAGTTCGTGAACGTGGACTCGGCCTCAATGTCGGAGTTCCTGCCGGCGGCGATCTGCTCTTCGTAGGTTCGTAGCGGACCGCGCTCCAGCATGAGCACGCGGAGCTTGGGATTGAGGAGCAACGCCTTGTAAGTGAAAAACAGGGAGCCGAAGCCCGAGCCGACAACCACAAGATCATAGGATGCGGCAATCTGGTCCGCGGAGATGAAGGGCATCGCTCAACCGAATCGTGCGTAAAGGTCGTTGACAAGGGTGTAACATCCCAGCCCTTATTCAAACGTCAACAAATGTCCGCGATCGAGCATGCGGGAGCCCCCTAAGCGCGGCCGATGATGCGATCGGCGGCGCGCAGCGAAAGCGCGGACGCAAGAAGGCTTGGGCTCGCGGCCGGACAAGTCGGCATCACCGAAGAGCCGACGACGACGAGATTGCGCGCCTTGTGGTGGATTTGCGAGTCGTCCACGACCGAGTCCGTCATGGTGCGCCCGAGACGCAGCGTGCCTTGCACATGGCTTTGGGTAGGCATGAGACCGAAGTCATTTATGGCCTCGACCGGTAGGGGCGACAGTAACTGCGGGAGCTTCTCGCGCACGACCGCGAGCCCGCGCAGCGCGTAATCGGTATAATCAGGAAAGCGGACTCTCGGGACACCGTCCGCTCCTACGGTGACGCGGCTTTCTTCAGCCGGGGGATCTTCGATCGAGGCCATCATGGGAAGCGTTTGGCGCCACCTCCCGTACTCACGGCGCAAGCCCTCTCGCCAATAATTGGCGAAATAAATCACGGCCCCGGCATGATCCCTTCTGAAGTCGCCATAAGCGAGGGCGAAGCTCATTCCCGCGATGATCGTGCCGCCGTCGAAGTTGTCGAGCCCATCGAGAAGCACTTCTACTTGGAAAGCGGGCTGCTCATTGAGGCCGACGCCCGTGAGCGGCGTGTCGAGGCCCGAGGCGAGCAAGATCGCCGGCGCGTGAATGGCATTGGCGCCCATGACAAATAGGTCCCCGCGAACGTTTCGCTCACCGGCCCGTGTCGAAAAATGAGCGCGGCGAACCGTATTATTCTCGATCTCGAGGTGCGTCACACGCGCGTCGGTGACAATGGAAAGCGCGGGATTGTCGAGGAGCTCCGGAAAGCCGTTGAAGGCCGTGAATTTCGCATTCACGGGGCAAAGCCAGCAGCGGTTGGTAGCGCAGCACGGGTTTCGCGTCTTGGTCGCCCGAGTGGTCCGCGCTGCCGGCGCCGCAAAGTAGCTTTCCGGCTGCGCACGTTTCATCGTCTCGTCGATCGTGCTGAGCCTGTGGGGCGGTTGCGGATATGGCTTGCTGCGCGGAAAGAGCGCGACGAGATCGTCGGGCCCCGCTACTTGCATGATCTCTTCGGCCTCGCAGTAGTACTTCTCCAGGTCATCGTAGGAGAACGGCCAGTCCTGCCCTACGCCATATAGCGTCTTCGTTTGAAAATCGCTCGGATGCATGCGCGGCGTCTGGCCGTACCAGCAATTCGTTCCGCCGCCGAAGCCGATGGTGAAATTCCAAATTTTTTCGCTCAAGTTCGTGAATGTGGACTCGGCCGCGATGTCGGAGTTCCTGCCCGCGGCAATCTGTTCTTCATAGGGTTTGAGCGCGCCTCGCTCCAGCATAAGCACGCGGAGCTTGGGATTGAGGAGCAACGCTTTGTAAGTGAAGAACAGGGAGCCGAAGCCCGAGCCGACGACCACAAGATCATAGGATGCGGCAATCTGTTCCGCAGAGATGAAGGGCATATCTGAACCGAATCGTGAGCCGAATCCGTTGACAGAATGCTGCATCCGAGCCCTTATTCCTGCATCAATAATTTCGCGGCTCGACCGAACCGCTTCACTGGCGGACGGAAGGGGAAGGCAAAGCGCAGGCAACTGGTGCTGCCGCCATCGCTCGCGCAAGGACTCACGTCGTCTCCCTCGGCCGCGGCGCCGCGCGCAAGCGACAATCCCGGTGGACTTTTCTCCTGGCTCATCCTCTGAGAATAGGTCGCCGCGACCCCTGCCCCATCTTCCTGCTCCTCTCGCCGTAACGCCTTTGCTGTAGAATGCGCCCGCATGTAGATGGGGGGATCGATGCGTGCCGTGCGTGTCATTTTCGTTCTGGCGGTATTGCTTGTCGCCGGCGCCCTCGCGGCGCATGCGGAGAACTGGATGTGGGTGAGCGCGCAAGACGGGCTTTCCTACGACGCGGACTCCGTCTTCGTCGACGCCGTCACGGGCTACATCGTCTACAACAGCGCGACCGACACCGACGGCGATGGTACTTACACTAATTTAGCGATCGCGCTCGATTGTGACGGCCAGCGCTATTTCGTCCTGGGCGACATAGCGCCCCAGAGCCGCCAGAAAGTCGCGCCGGGCTGGCTCATGGATCCTGCGCGGGTGAGGCCCTTGCGCAAAGGCACCGGAGCCGCGCTCACGGCGGACCTGCTCTGTCCCGACCGGGCGAGCTTCAGAACGGGCTCGATCGATTAGATCGTGCTTGCCCGCCATCGCCGACGAGGTGTTGCACATGCGCGTGCTCGTGCTCGGAGCCTACGGCCTGATCGGCACGCATGTGACAGCGGCACTTTCCGCCGCGGGCCACGCCGTCACGGGCGTGGGCCGTGACGTTGTTTCCGCCAAGCGCCGCTTGCCGCATTTGCGGTGGCTTAAAGTTGACATCGTCAACATGACGCGTCCGGAACATTGGGCGAACCTGCTCGCCGATCAGGATGCGGTGGTCAATTGCGCGGGCGCCCTGCAAGACGGCGCCCGTGACGACGTCACGGCGGTCCAGGAGACGGCGATGTGCGCCCTTTTCGACGCCTGCGCCGCCGCGCGCGTCGGAATCGTGGTGCAGATCTCCGCTGTCGGCGCGTCTATTCGATCGGCGACCCGCTTCATGCGTACAAAGGCCACGGCAGACGCACATTTGGCATCGCTCGACCTCGATTGGACGATCTTGCGGCCGGGACTTGTTATCAGTCCTGCCGCCTATGGAGCGACGGCGCTCTTGCGGGCTCTCGCCTCTTTCCCCTTTGTCATCCCCGTGCTCGGCGGAAGCCAAAGAATTCAGACCATTCATGCCGATGATGTTGCCGCGGCGGTGGTTTCGGCCATCGAGGGTCGCGTGCAGAGCCGGAGACTCTACGATCTCGTCGAGGCAGAAACGCACACGCTCGAAGAGATCCTCGTTGCACTGCGCGCCTGGCTCGGATTCCTGCCGGCGCGGCTATTCCGCGTACCGAGATGGCTCGGCGTGCCATTGCTCAAGATCGGCGATGGCTTGCGATGGCTCGGCTGGCGGTCGCCACTTTGCTCCACAGCCTTCGCCGAGATCAACGCCGGCGTTATCGGCGATCCCAGCACTTGGCTCGCGGAAACGGGTGCCGCCACCCGCAACATCCTTGGCCCGGACGCTCGAGCGGATACCATCCACGGTGCAGGAACGCTGGTTCGCACGCGCTTGGCTCTTGAAGCCCGTGGTCGTGGGCGCGCTCTCGCTTTTTTGGATGCTCTCCGGGTTTATTGCGCTCATGCGGCTTGACGCCGCTGCGGCTGTCCTCATGCACCATGGCATGGCCGGGCCGCTGGCAAATGCTGATCGCCTTGACGGGCGGTGGTCTGGATATCGTGGTCGGCGGAGCGCTCCTCATTCGCGGACTTTGCGCGCGAGCCGCGCAAGCCATGATCGCGCTTTCTCTAGTCTATCTCGCTGGCGCCACTCTTCTCACCCCCGATCTCTGGGCGGATCCGCTTGGGCCGCTCATCAAGGTGGTGCCGGCCATCGTGCTGGCTCTCGTGCTTCTCGGTGAGATGCGGGAGCGATGATTTGGGAAGCGCTATGACCTGGCTCGATACGCTGCGCTGGCTGCACATGGTCGGCGCCGCGGTGCTCCTCGGCACCGGTGCGGGCATCGCCTTCTTCATGGTGGTCGCACACCGCACGCGCGATGCGCGGCTCATCGCCCATGTCGCCTCGACCGTTGTAATCGCCGATTTCATCTTCACGGCAACTTCTGTTGTGGCGCAGCCGGTCACGGGTCTTGCGCTTGTCTATGAAACTGGCCGAAGCCTCGCCGAGGGTTGGATCGCGCTTTCCCTCGTGCTCTACATCGTTGCCGGCGTTTTTTGGTTGCCGGTAGTTTTCATACAGATGCGTCTCCGCGATCTCGCCCGGCACGCGGCAGTCGAGCATGCACCCCTGCCCGCTCTCTATCATCGCCTTTACGCCATCTGGTTCGCTTTCGGTTTTCCCGCCTTCACGTCCGTGCTCGCGATCTTGTGGCTCATGAGCGCCAAACCCGACATTCCCATGCCCTGGGGTCATTGAATGCCCGGGCAATTCCCGCATGATGCGGACATGACGAAACAAGCCAAGTCTTCAGGACGCATGGACGCGCTTCTCGCGCTCATGCACACCTTGCGCGATCCCACGCGCGGCTGTCCCTGGGATCGCGTGCAAAGCTTCGAGACCATCGCGCCCTACACCATCGAGGAGGCCTATGAAGTTGCCGACGCCATTGCGCGCGACGATATGACGGCGCTCAAGGAAGAGCTCGGCGATCTCCTGTTCCAAGTCGTGTTTCACGCGGAGATGGCGAGCGAGCGCGGGAGCTTCGACTTTTGCCGCGGTCGTCGACGCGCTCGTCGACAAAATGGAGCGCCGCCATCCGCACGTCTTCGGCAGCGCCAAGATCGACACGGCGCATGCCCAGACTGAAGCCTGGGAAGCGCACAAGGAGCACGAGCGGCGCGCGACGAAGAGCCGTGGCGCAAGTATTCTCGACGGCGTGCCCCTGGCCCTACCAGCGCTTGCCCGCGCCGCGAAAATTCAGCGGCGCTTGAAGCGCGTGGGCTTCGATTGGCCGAATGCACAAGAGGCGTTCGGCAAGCTCAAAGAAGAACTCAACGAGCTCGAGCGCGAGATGGCGGCGGGGGCGGCGGGCACGGCGCCCGCGCGCCTCGCCGAAGAGCTCGGCGATCTCCTGTTCGCTTGCGCCAATGTGAGCCGTCTGCTCGACATCGACGCCGAGGTCGCGTTGCAGGCGGCCAACCGCAAGGTCGAGCGACGCTTTCGCGAAGTCGAAAGGCGGCTCGAGGAGCAAGGTAAAAATCCCCAGGACGCAAGTCTAAGCGAGTTGGATGCGCTCTGGAACGAGGCTAAGACCGCAGAGCGTTGAACGCCCAATGCGGTGGCAAGGAAAACCCGATACCCGCCCCCGGATACCAGTGCTCGGCGGGCTCCTCGGCGAAAAACAGGAATGGTCTTCCCGTCTCGCGGGAAAAGCGCGGCAGGCTGTCGGACCCGTGGCAATTATCGCCAAGAATGACGGCATGTGGTCCGAGCTTTGGCGCGATGGTTTTGTACTCCCGGTACTCGTAGTCTGCCGAATGGTCACTGTCGTTGATGAAAAGATCTATGGGCTCGGCAAATTGGGCGAGTGATTGGATGGAGTCTCCGTAGAGAACCGTTCCTACCTGCGCATAGGCGCCAGCAAGCAGGAAGCCCGCCTCGCGCCGGATTTCGGTGCCGAAATAGCGGCCGGGGGTCCCTTCGGCGGCATTGCGCAAAAGAGCGCTTGAAAGCATGCAGGCGCCGATGCCGTGGTCGACGCCTGTCTCGATCACCACCCGGGGCTTCAGGAGGCGCGCGAGCGCATACCAGCCGATGCGTCGGCCATAGGCGACGCGCGTGTCGCGGCCGATATGGGTTTTGCTCCCCACTTCCAGATGCGCGCGCAGCGCCGCGTCCTCCTCGATCTCAGCAAAGAGCGAAAGCACGGTTTCCACAGCCGCGCCTGCAACGATGCTCACCATGTGGGCGAGATGCAGGCGGTTGAGCGGTGTGACCGCGTAGTAAAAGTTTGTGTCCTCCGTGTCTTGACGCACCCAGCGCGCAAGGCGCTCAAGCTCTGGCCGGTAATACTGCATGGCGAAGTTACGCCGCCAGCGCCGGCGCCTGTAGGCGTTCACCGATCTGCCGAGAAAAGGCGGCAGGAGTGCCACCGCGCGTTTGGCGAGAGACCTCAAATTCATGGGCGTACGTCCCGCAACTCCTCGGGAAAGAGAAGATCGCGGAGCGCGCGCCACGTGGCCTTTCCGCTCGCTGCGATCAGGCCAAAGCGGTCGACGAATGTCGGCGCATAGGGGGTGCCGTCGGGAAGGCCGTGGACGCCGCCCGCCTCGCTCAAGATGAGCGCGCCCATGGCGTGGTCCCAAGGCTTCGTCCGCCAGAACAAGGCGCCGTCGAGCTCGCCCTCGGCGAGCGCCAGATAGACCTGGCCGGCGCAATAAATTTCTTCATTGGATCCAAGCTTGTGAACCGCGGCCTTCACGCGCTCCTTGATCTCTTTGGGCAGAAAGCCCGTATGAACCGAGGCGCGCATGGCCGAAAGCGGCCGCTCGGGCGCGACGGCGAGCCTGCGCGCGGCGATGAAGGCGCCCTGCCCGCGCTCGGCCACCGCCGTCACGCCCCGCGGCGGCACGTGAATCCAGCCCGCCACGGCTTCGCCGTTCACGACCAGCCCCACCATCACGGCGAAGCGCTCGCTGCCCGCGGGCGAAATTGTTCGTGCCGTCCAGGGGATCGACAACCCAGACCGCGCCTTCCTTGGCAATCTCGGCGACGAGCTCGGGATTGTCGTGCGCCGCCTCCTCGCCCACGACCCGCGAGCCGGGAAGAAGATCGCGCAATACCGCCGTGAGCCTGCGCTCGGTCTCCTGATCGGCTTTCGTGACGATGTCGCCGCGGCCCTTCTCCATCACCTCGCCTTTGGCAAGATTGCGAAAACGCGGCACGATCTCCTCCGACGCGATCTCGACGATCAGCTTCGCCACGTGCTCGAGATCGGGAATTTTCACGAGCGCTGAACCTCCTTCAGCCGCTCGTCCAAGCGGCTCAAATCCTCGGGCGAGAGGCTCGCGCGCAGATGCACCGAGCCGTCGGCGTGTTGTTCTCGCGCTGGAGCACGGTGCCGCGCCGGTAAAGCCAAGCCATGAGCGCGCCCTCGATCCGGCGCGAGCACCAAGTCCACCGTCTCGCGGCCGCAGGTCAGTTTCCGCGCGATTGCGCTTTTCGAGCGCATCCAAGCCCCACGCCCGTGAGCGCCGAAACGGCGACCGCGTCCCCGCTTCGCTCCGCGCGCGCCCTGATCGGCGAGCGGCCGCGGCGGCTCGAGCCGGTCGATCTTGTTCCACACTTCGATGATGCGCGCCTTGGCGCTCGGGCTCGGTGAGGCCGAGAGAATCGAGCACAGCATGCACGTCCTCGCGCTGATCCTCGGTTTCGGGATGCGAGATGTCGCGCACGTGGAGGATGAGATCGGCCTCGCTGCACCTCTTCCAGCGTCGCGCGAAAGGCCGCGACGAGATCGGTCGGCAAATCCGAGATGAAGCCCACGGTGTCGGACAGGATCGCCGTCAGGCCGCCCGGGCAGCGAAAGCGCGCGCATGGTGGGATCGAGCGTCGCGAACAGACAGATCCTCGACATAGACCTTCCGCCTTCGTCAGCGCGTTGAAGAGCGTCGACTTGCCGGCGTTGGTGTAGCCAACCAGCGCCACCACGGGATAGGGCACGCGCTTGCGCGCGCGGCGCTGGAGCCCGCGGGTGCGCGTGACGGCTTTGAGCTCGTCCTTGAGTCGCGTGATGCGCACGGCGAGCACGCGCCGGTCGGCCTCGATCTGCGTCTCGCCGGGGCCGCCGAGGAAGCCCATGCCGCCGCGCTGGCGCTCGAGATGGGTCCAGGAGCGCACGAGCCGGCTCCGCTGATAAGTCAAATGCGCGAGCTCGACTTGCAGCCGGCCCTCGCGCGTCTGCGCCCGCTCGCCGAAAATTTCCAGGATGAGGCCGGTGCGATCGATGACCTTGGTCTTCCAAGCGCGCTCCAGATTGCGCTGCTGGACCGGCGTGAGCGCACTGTTGACGATGACGAGCTCGGCCTCGAGTGCGTCCATCAGTGCGCCGATCTCCTCCACTTTGCCCGTGCCGAAGTAAGTCGCCGGCCGCACGCTTCGCTGCGTCACGATGTCCGCATGGACGACATGGAGCGCGATCGCTTCGGCGAGCGCCTTCGCCTCCTCGAGTCGCGAGGCGGCGCTGCGCGCGCTCAGGCGCTCGCGCGCGCCATGCTCCGGGTGCAGAACGATGGCGCGCGTGGCGCCTCGCCCGTGCACCGTAAGGCGCGTCGGCTTGCGCTCGTCGGTCATGGCCCGAGCAACCCTAGACCGGGAGCGATGCCTTTGCACGACGCAATACGGTGGCCCAGAGACTTCGTCTCACTCCTCCCCGGTGTCACCCTCGAAGAGCTGGATGGGCCCCGTCGGCATTACCGTGGAGATGGCGTGCTTGTAGACCAACTGCGAGTGCCCGTCACGGCGCAGCAGCACGCAGAAATTGTCGAACCAGGTGATGACGCCCTGCAGTTTGACCCCGTTCACCAGAAAGATCGTGAGCGGCGTCTTGGCCTTGCGAACGTGGTTTAGGAAGGTGTCTTGGAGGTTTTGCGGCTTGTCGTTGGACATGGGTAGACCCCAGTTCTCTCGCGTCGCGTTGGGTACGCACGGTTGAAGGGAGGTGACAGAACTTACCGGCCCGATCATACAGCAGCTTTCTTTCGCATGTGCGAGAAAATCCACGATGAGGCGCGAGGCCAGACGGAGATAGGCCTGCCTCAACGCTAAGGCCACCGGCCCCGGCCTTCCCGCGCCGATGGTTGCGCCATCGATCCGCACAACAGGCGTCACGAAGGTGGCGGCACCCGTATTGAAGGCTTCGTCGGCTTGCAATGCTTCGGCGACCGTGAAGGCGCGCTCGACGACTTTGAGCTTGAGCAACTCGGCCGCCCGCAAGAGTGTGGCGCGCGTTATGCCCGGCAAGATCGCATGGTCGAGGGCGCGCGTCACGATGCGTCGAACCCTCGACGACGATCCAGGCGTTGGACGAGGCGCCTTCGGCGACCTTGCCGTCAGCGCCGACGAACCACGCCTCCACGGCGTCGGCCTCACGCGCCTTTGCTTCGCGAGCACGTTCGGGAGCAAGGCCACGGACTTTATGTCGCAACGTTGCCAGCGCAGGTCCGGCACCGTGATTACGGCCACGCCCACCTTTGCCCGCGCTTCGTTCGCCTGCCACGATATAGGCCGCACGGTGACGACCAAGCTCCTGCGCGTTCCGGGCGGCGGGAAGCCGTGATCGCGCCGCCCTGCCCCGCGGCTCACCTGAAGATAGACGAGACCGTCCGTAAGCCGGTTGCGGCGCACGGTCTCCAAGATGACGTGTTTCAGCGCGGCCTCGCTCATGGGCGCCGCAATTCGGAGCTCGCGAAGCGAGCGCGCAAGACGCGCCATGTGCCCCTCGAAATCGAGCAGCGCGCCTTCGCGCAGCGCGAAGACTTCGTAGACTCCGTCGGCAAACTGATAAGCGCGGTCCTCGACCGAAACCCCTGCATGCGCGAGCGGCAGATAGCGACCGTTTACATAGGCAATGCGGGCCATGAGTTTCGTTACCTTCGCCAATAGGCCGCGCTCATGAAACTCAAGAGCGCCAAGACCTCGAGCCGGCCCGCCGCCATGATCACCGCAAGCAGAAGCTTCGCCGCATCGGGTAGCGGCGCATAGCCCGCCGCGGCGCCTTCGGGAAGCAAGAGATAGAGGGGGCCCGTGTTGGAGAGCGCCGATGTCGCCATCGCAAGAGCTGGTATGAGACCCAAGCCGAACCCTGAAAGCGCGAGCGTCGTGAAGGCAAGCAGCGCAAAATAGGCGGCAAAGAGCGCCCACACGCCGATCAGGAGACTGGGATCGAGCGGTTGGCCCTTGTAGCGCATGCGGACCACGCTGCGCGGATGGGTGAGCCTGCGCACCTCCCCCCGCAATTGCTGGACCAGCAGCGCGAAGCGAATGAGCTTCATGCCGCCCGCCGTGGACATGCTGGCGCCGCCGATCAAGGCAAATGCGATCACGCCCAGCACAAGCCCTGATGCGAGTGGCATCGTGCCGCGCCAGAGCCCGGTGGTCGTGACGATGGAAACTGCATCGAAGAGGAGCGCCGCCCACTGATGCCCACCCGGCGTCTTGCCTTCGACCGTGAAGCGCGCGAGCAGAAAGATGGAAAATGCGAGGACAAGCATCAGCAAAAGCAGGCGCAACTCGATATCCTCCAAATACGCACGCAAGTGTCCGCGCCACACCGCCCAATGCACGAGGAAGCTCGTAGCACCGAACACCATGAGGAATGCCAGAACGGCGTCGCTGAGCGGACCCGCTTCGCCTGTGACCGCTTGCGCGCCGTGGGAGAGCCCGGCCGTTGCGATCGTCGATAAACTCGAGCAAAGGGCAGCGAGCGTCGGCATGCCGTCGATGCGCAACAGGACGAAGCCGAACAGCGTCACCGTGACATAAATCGCCAAGAAGTCGCGCAACGTGTGGGCAAGACGCGCGAGCTTTGCTCCCTCGCCGCCGATCGGAAGCAGCGGCCGATGGACTGCCTCGCCTGCGGTGCCAAACCCCGAGAGGAGCGTCGCCGCCATGACGACGCTGGCATAGCCCCCGAGCCAAGCAAGCAGCGCGCGCCAAACGAGAATGGCCTGCGGCAGATGGTCGAGATCGGCGAGCACCGTGGCGCCCGTGGTCGTGAACGCGGACATCGCCTCGAAATAGGCGTCGGTGACGCTTCCGGCGGCGCCTGCAGCGAGGAGCGGGATGGCCGCGAAGAAGGGCAGAAGAAGCCAAGCAAGCGTCACGAGCGCGATGACGTCGGGCATGCGGGTCTGCCGCTCTGCGCCTTGCATGGCAAAGACCAAGCTGCCGCCCACAAAGGCGCCGCCGAGGGACGTAAGCGCGAACCCCGCGGCGACGGACTTGGCGCCTTCATGAGCGGCGACGAAGGTCGGCACGAGCATCGCGCCCGCGAGCACGATGACGAGAAATCCCAACAAATAGGTCAGGCTCGCAAGAGCGGGTGTTACGGTGCGTGAGGTGACTTCGGCCACAGTCGCGCCGTGCCTCAGAAATAGTCGAGGCTGACGCGGAAGAGTTGCTCCACCTTGCGCACGGCATCGCGCCTGGCGAGGGTGACTACATGGTCACCCGTCTCGATCTCCGTCTCTCCGCGCGGAAAAATTACGGTGTCTTTGCGCACCACCGCTCCAATGATGACGCCATCGGGAATCTGCGCGTCGCGCAAGGGCCGTCCGACAAGGGGCGAGGTCGCAAGCGCCTCGGCCTCGATGACTTCCGCCTCACCCTCGTGAAGTGCCTGCAGCGCCTTGATGCGGCCGCGTCGCACATGCTGCATGATGGTCGAAACCGTGGTCGCCCGCGGATTGATATAGGCGTCGATGTCGAGCGAATGCGTGAGCGGTCCGTAGGCCGTGTTGTTGATGAGGACGAGTGCTCGCTTGGCACCGGCCTGCTTGGCCAACACGGAAGCCAGAATATTCACCTCGTCGTTGTTGGTCACCGCGATGATCGCTTCCGCATCGGCCGCGCCAGCCTCCGCAAGCACTTGCTGGTCGAGGCCGTCGCCGAACAGCACGACCGTTCGCGAGAGCTGATCGGCCGCACGCTCGGCCTGCTCCTTGTCGGCCTCGATGACACGCACTTTGACAGAGGCATGGCGCTCCTCGATCTCGCGCGCCACGCTCACGCCGATATGGCCTGCGCCGATGACGATGACGCGCCGCGCCTCGCGTTCCGGGTGACCGAAGATATCGAGCGTGCGGCGGACACGCTCGCGCGCCGCGATGAAATAGACGTCGTCGCCCACCGCCATTTCTTCGCTCGATGACGGAACAAAAAGCCGCCCGCCGCGCACAATGGCCGCGACCACGGCATGAAGATCGGGAAAGAGCTCCGTGAGCTGGCGCAACGGCGTGTCGACGACGGGACAATCTTCCTCGATTCGCACGCCCACCACCTGTACGCGGCCGTTCGCGAAATCCATCACCTCGAAAGAGCCCGGCGCGTCCAGCCGCCGCAACACCGACTGGGCCACCTCGAGCTCGGGCGAGATCGTGACGTCGATCGGCAAGTGACTTTTCGAAAACAGATCCTGCCACATGGACTTGAGGTAGCTCTGCGCGCGGATGCGCGCGATCTTGAGGGGCACGTTGAAGAGCGAATGGGCGACTTGGCAGGCGACCATGTTCACCTCGTCCGAATGCGTCACCGCGATGAGCATGTCGGAGTCGGCGGCCCCCGCCTTGTCGAGCGTGTCGGGGTAGGCGCCGTGGCCGACGAGCCCACGGACATCGAGCTCGTCGGTGATCTCACGGATGATGTCGGCCGAAAGGTCGACAACCGTGACGTTGTTGCCCTCGGTGGCGAGCTGGCGCGCGATGCTCGCGCCCACGAGCCCCGCCCCGCAGATGAGCACTTTCATGATTTGCGTCTCGGGCTTGGTTCGGACCTAAGTTGCGCGAGGGACGCGCCGAACTCAAGCCTCTGCGCTCGAGGTCAGGCGTCGTACCCCTGGCTTCGATGGTTGGTGGTGACGCCCAACGACTTAAGCTTGCGGTGAAGCGCGGAACGCTCCATGCCGATGAAAGCAGCGGTGCGCGAGATATTGCCGCCGAAACGGCTGATCTGAGCGCTGAGATACTCGCGCTCGAAATGCTCGCGCGCCTCGCGCAGCGGCTTGGCGATGAGCGGCTCGTGGCCGTTGCCGTAGATCGTGGGAAGCGAGGCGGTGCCGACATCGGGCGGAAGCATGTCGGCCGTGATGACCGCGCCCGGCTCGTCGCTCACGAGAATGAGTAGCCGTTCGATATTATTGCGGAGCTGACGGACATTGCCCGGCCAGTCATAGGCCTGGAGCGCGGCCATGGCGTCATCGCCGATCACGCGCATGGGCAGACCCGAGGATTGCGAGAGCCGGCGCATAAAATGCTCCACCAGCGCCGGGATGTCTTCGCGCCGCTCGGCGAGAGAGGGCACGCGTACCGGCACCACGATGAGCCGGTGATAAAGGTCCTCGCGAAAGCGCCCGTCGGCGATCGCCTGACGGGGATCCTTCGAGGTCGCGCTGATGACACGCACATCGACCTCGACTTTAATCGTCCCGCCAACGCGGTAAAAACTTTGTTCGACCAGGACTCGGACAATCTTGCTCTGGGTCTCGAGCGGCATGTCGCAGACTTCGTCGAGGAGCAGCGTGCCGCCGTGGGCCTCTTCGAAAACGCCGATCTTGCGTGGGACATCGTTTCCTTCTTCCACGCCGAAAAGCTCATGCTCCATGCGTTCGGGCGCGATCAAGGCCGCGTTGATGACGATAAAGGGATTCTCCGCGCGCCGCGAACGGGCGTGGATGAGGCGCGCCACCATCTCTTTGCCCGAGCCCGCAGGACCCGTGATGAGGACCCGGCTGCCGGTCGGCGCCACTTTCTCGATCACCTGGCGCACCTGGCAGATGGCGGACGATTCCCCGATCAAATCCGGCCCGCCGCCCACGCGCAGCCGCAATTCCTCGTTTTCGCGCTTGAGGCGCATGGCCTCGAGAGCGCGCTTGGCCACCAAGATGAGCCGGTCGGCTTTGAACGGCTTTTCGATGTAGTCATAGGCGCCGCGCTTGATCGCCGACACCGCGGTCTCGATATTGCCGTGGCCGCTGATCATGACGACCGCGACCTCGGGAAAGTCGCGCTTCACCACGTCGAGCAGCTCAAGACCGTCGAGCTTGCTCCCCTGGAGCCAGATATCGAGCACGACAAGCGCGGGCCGCCGCTCGCAAATGGATTTGATACACGCCTCGCTGTCTCCTGCCACGCGCGTGAGAAAGCCCTCGTCGCTCAATATGCCTGCCATGAGCTCGCGAATGTCGGCCTCGTCATCGACGATGAGAATGTCAGACGCCATAACCCACCCCCTGCTGCACTGCACTCCACGCTTGCTGCTTCGAGCGGCGTTTTCAAGAATGATAGCCGCACCAGCGCGCCCCGCTTACGCTCGCCGTTGTCCCCCGGTGCATCTTCGAGAGCGAGCATGGCGCCGTGGTCCTCCATGATCTTCTTGACGATGGCGAGCCCAAGCCCGGTGCCTTTCACGCGCGTCGTCACATAAGGCTCGGTGAGGAGATGCCGCTGTTCCCGCGGCAAGCCGCAACCGTTGTCCACCACCTCGATGATGCTGCGCTCCGCGGTTTCGGACAGTTTCACGCGGACTTGGCCCCGATAGTCGCCGTTGTGCTCCAATTCCCGGCGCGCACCGATTGCTTCCACGGCATTCTTGATGATGTTCGTCAGCGCTTGGGTTACGAGCCTGCGGTCGCATGTCTGGTCGATGCGCGCATCGGCGCCTTCGAGCACGAAATCGATCTCGGAATGGGCCACGCGCTGCAGAAACACGGCTTGGCGTGCAATGTCGGCCAAGTCCTCCTCGGTCATGACAGGCGCCGGCATGCGCGCGAAGGAAGAAAACTCGTCCACCATGCGGCCGATGTCGCCCACTTGGCGGATGATGGTGTTGGTGCACTGCTCGAAGACCTCGGGCTCGCGAACCTCGTTGCGGTATTTGCGGCGGAGACGCTCGGCGGAAAGTTGGATCGGTGTAAGGGGATTCTTGATCTCGTGGGCGATGCGGCGGGCGACGTCCGCCCAGGCCGACATGCGTTGGGCGGCCATGAGCTCGGTGATGTCGTCGAAGGTAATGACGAAGCCTTTGAGATCGTCCTCGCCGCTCACTTCGCGCATCACGCGCACCGTGAAATTGCGCGGCCCCTCGCCGCGCGACAAGCTCGACTTGGCCCTGCGCGGTGCGGTCTGGGCTCGCCTGCGCCGCACGCAGGAGCGGCGCCATTTCTGGCACCATGCGCGCGAAAGGCTGGCCCACGAGTTCTTCGCGCGCGGCGCCCAAGAGCTGCCGAGCCCGAGCGGTTGACGAGCGTAATCCGCTCCTCGCCGTCGAGCCCGATCACGCCCGCGGTCACGCCGGAGAGCACCGCTTCCGTGAAGCGGCGCCGCCGATCGAGCTGGCGGTTCGCCTCGACGAGCTCGCCGCGTTGGGTTTCGAGCTGAGCCGTCATGCGGTTGAAGGCTCGGCCCAGCGAGCCAATTTCGTCGTCGCTCGGGCCTACGGCGACGCGTACGGCAAGATCGCCTTGGCTTACGCGCTCCGAGGCGCTGATGAGGCGTCCGATGGGCGCCACGATGCGGTTGGCGGCCCAGATGCCGAGCCACACCGCGGCGAGCAGAATGAACAGCGCAACGACGAGATAGACGACGAAGAAGTAAATCGGCATGAGGGTGCGCCGGCTCTCGGCGCGCTCATATTCCGAGCGTGCTTTTCGCGTCTCGCGCAAATGGTCGACCACGCGGGGATCGACATAGCGCACCACGTAAAGATAGGCGTCGGGAAAAGCGGCGAGCCGTTTCAGGCCATGCACCTGGCTCGCGCTATAGGCCGCATAGATCGCGGTCTTGCCGAGCTCGGCTTCCTGCAACGCCTCTTCGAGAGGCGGCACATATTCGAGGTCGGGATCGAGCTTGACGCCCGCCACGATCGACCCGTCGCGCCTGATGATGTAGACGCCCGGAACCGCGCGCAGCGTCGCCAGACGCGCAAGAGCTCCGTGAGCTTGTTCGGATCGTAGGCGATGAAGGGCCCTTGGCGGTCGATCTCCTCGGCGATCGGAATGGCTTCCGCCATGATGCGGAGCTGGTGCTCGCGGAAATAGGCGTCGGTCACCATCTCGGCGCTGTCGATCACCGAACGTTGGCGCGCGCTGAACCAGGATTCGATGTTGATGAAGAGAAAGACGCCCGAGAACACGGCCACGATGATTGCCGGCACGGCGGCGATGAGGGCGAACAGCCCGACGAGCCGCGAATGCAGCTTGGTTCCCGCTACCCCCGACCGGCGCGCCGCCTTCACGCGCACCAAGAGCCAGGCAATAAGGCCCGCGAGTGCTAAGGATGATGACAAGGTTGGAGGACAGAAGAAGATAGAGAACAGTCTTGCTTTTGGCGAACGGCGCGCTGCTCGTAAGCGCCGCATAAGTGAGGCCCGCGGCGACGATGGCAAGCAAGGCCAGGGTCGCCGCCAGCAAGCCGCCGCGCGCCCGTGGCGCCCAGCGGATCAATCGGGCGAGCGCCCCTGCTCGCCCTTGCCCCGTTACGCTTGACATCGTGGACATCGGGCGGCTTCCAGACCCCCTTCCCAAGTCGACGACGGCGACCAACCCCAATCTTAACGGGCCAATCGATGCGATACGACACCACATTGTGGCGCGATTACATCACTTCAGACCTCGAACCACCCGAATGTCAAGCTCCCGTATTTTCTTACGCAAAGTATTACGGTTAAGACCGAGCAGATAGGCGGCGCGGATTTGGTTCCCGCGGGTGGCGGCGAGCGAGAGCGAAATGAGCGGGCGCTCGATCTCGCGCAGCACACGATCATGGAGGCCTGGCGGCGGCAATTCCTCGCCGTGGGTCGAGAAATAGCGCATGAGATGACGCTCGACCGTCTGCGAGAGCGTGTCGGCCGTCTTCGTCCGCCGCGGCCGCCCGACGGCAAGCCGGGCTCCGGCGAGCTCGTTCCTCACCGTCTGCGCGACTGATGACGTCTTCGGTATAGAGCGCGGCGAGGCGCCGGACGAGATTTTCCAGCTCGCGCACATTGCCCGGCCAGCGGTAGCGCCGCAGGATTTCGACCGCCTCCGGCGCGAGATCGTCTTGCGCGGCAATCCCTCGCGCTCGGCCTGCGCCAAGAAATGGCGGACGAGATCGCCGATGTCTTCGCTGCGCTCGCGCAAGGGCGGCAGCCGAATCGGCACGACATTGAGCCGGTAGAAAAGATCCTCGCGGAAGAGGCCCTGATTGATGAGCTGGCGCAAATCGCGATTGGTCGCCGCGATGATGCGCACATTGGTCTTGATCGGCGTGCGTCCGCCGACGGTCGTGTATTCGCCTTCCTGCAGTACGCGTAACAGTCGCGTCTGCGCATCGAGCGGCATGTCGCCGATTTCGTCCAGAAACAGCGTGCCGCCTTCGGCCTGCTCGAAGCGGCCCACGCCGCGTGCCTGGGCGCCCGTGAAGGCGCCCTTCTCGTGGCCGAAGAGCTCGCTCTCGACCAGCTCGCGCGGAATGGCCGCGACGTTGACCGCGTTGAAGGGACCGGAGCGGCGCTTGCCATATTCGTGCAGAGCGCGCGCAACAAGCTCCTTGCCGGTGCCGGACTCGCCCGAGATCATCACCGTGAGATCGGTCTGCATGAGCCGCGCGAGGATGCGGTAGATTTCCTGCATCGCGGGCGAGCGGCCGATGAGCGGCAGCTTCTCTTCCTCGTCGATCGCGGCGCTCTCGCTCGGCGGGCGCGGATTTCGGCCGCGCCAGCGCGCGCTGGATGATCTCGGTGAGCTCGTTCAGAGTCGAAAGGCTTGGGCAGATACTCGTAAGCGCCGCGCTCGGCCGCGGTGATGGCGGTGAGGAACGTGTTGTGCGCGCTCATGACGATGATCGGCAGATCGGGCCTCACCTTCTTGATGCGCGGCAGAAGATCGAAGGCGTTTTCGTCGGGCATCAAGACATCGGTGATGACGAGATCGCCCTCGCCCTGGCTCGCCCAACGCCACAGCGTCGCCGCGTTGCCGGTGGTGCGCACGTCATAGCCGATGCGTCCGAGCGCTTGGTTCAGCACCGTGCGGATCGCCGCGTCGTCGTCCGCAATGAGAATGGTTCCCGAGGGCATCACGATTTCTCCATCGTGGCCGCGGCGGCCGCGGCTTGAGCGGGATCCGCGTGCATCGGCAAGAAGAACGCGGAACAGCGTGCGCCGCGGCTGGCTCTCGCATTCCACGATGCCGCCATGGTCGCCCACGATCTTGGCGACGAGCGCGAGGCCAAGGCCGGTGCCCTTGGCTTTCGTGGTGACGAAAGGCTCGAAGAGATAGGGCATGATGTCTTCGGGAATGCCTGCGCCGTTGTCGCGCACGCAGACCTCGAGCGGCAGACTCACGCGCTCGCGCGCCCCCTTGGTCGACAGGCGCACGCCCGGCCGATAGGCGGTGGTAAGCGCGATCTCGCCCTCTTCGGCCGGGCAACGCGTCCGCCGCGTTCTTGACCAGATTGAGAAACACCTGGATGAGCTGATCGCGATCGCCCATCACCGGCGGCAGCGACGGATCGTAATCCTCGATGAAGCGCACCGACTGCGCGAAGCTCGATTGCGCGAGATTGCGCACATGCTCGAGCACCTGGTGGATGTTGACGGGCGCGCGCTCGATCGGCCGGTTGTCCCGGAACGCTTCCATGCGGTCGACGAGCTTGCAGATGCGGTCGGCCTCCTCGCAGATGAGCTGCGTGAACATCTGGTCTTGCGGATCGACGTTCTTCTCGATGAGCTGCGCCGCGCCGCGAATGCCGGCCAGCGGATTCTTGATTTCGTGGGCAAGCACGGCCGCCATGCCCGTGACCGAACGCGCCGCGCCGCGATGGGTGAGCTGGCGGTCCATCTTTTGCGCCATGGTGCGTTCCTGCATCATGACCAGCACCGAGCCCGGCTGCTCGGGCACGGCGGCGACTTGGATGTCGACCTGACGATCGCCCGTGCGCGGTCCTCCCATGTCGACGCCGTATTCGCTCACCGAGCCGCCGATGGCCTGCACTTGAGCGACGAGCGAGAGCAGCGGACTGCCGAAGGGAACCAGCGCCGCGATCTTCTGCCGGCTTGAGCAGCGGCAGGCTCATGGCGAAGAATTGCTCGGCCGCCTGATTGGCGAAGGCGATCTCGCCGCCGAAGCCGACCAGCATGAAGGGATGGGGCAGCGCCTCGAGCAGCATGTCCGCGAGCGCAGGACGCCGCCGGCATGACCCGTAACGCCGAAACTTCTGCCATGCTGTGCCCCCTGGCGCCTGATAACGAAATAGGCACAAAAGTTACACTGCCTGTCGTTGAGCAATTTAACCTTTCGCGACGGCAGGCTGCAAGCGGCCCCTCGGCGCTTCACAGCCTGTGCGGGAGAGTCTAGCTTGCGGCTCCGTCTCCTGTGCCGCGAAGGGCCTGAATTTCCATGGGTAGCCAGGAGGTTGCCGCCCTCATCGTCGCCGCCGGACGGGGCGTGCGCGCGGGCGGCGGGGTGCCCAAGCAGTACCGGAGCCTGGGCGGCCGTGCGCTTCTCGCCCATTCGCTGGCGGCGTTCGCCAGCCATCCCCGCATCGCGCGCATCCAGGTGGTCATCCACCCCGAGGAGCGCGCGTTCTACCAGGCAGCGGTCCAGGGCTTCGCGCTGCCCGAGCCGGTCGCGGGCGGCGCCTCGCGCCAGGACTCGGTGCGCCACGGCCTCTTGGCGCTGAAGGAAAACCCGCCGGATCTCGTGCTCATCCACGATGCCGCGCGGCCCTTCGTCGACAAGGCCGTCGTCACGCGCGTGCTGGATGCGCTCGCCGATCATGACGGCGCCATCCCCGCGCTCGCCGTGAGCGACACGCTCAAGCGCGCGCGCGAGAACGGCTGATCGTCGAGACGATGCCGCGCGAAGTAGCTCTTCCGCGCGCAGACGCCGCAAGGCTTCCGCTTTCCGCGCCATTTGCGAGGCCCATGCTTTCGCCGCCGGCCGCGCGCTCACCGACGATGCCGCCGTAGCCGAGGCCGCAGGGCTTTCGGTTGCGCTGGTCGAGGGCTCGCCCGATAACATCAAGCTCACATCAGCGGAGGATTTCTTGCGCGCAGAACGCATGTTGGCATCCGCTTCGAGCATGCGCGTCGGCCACGGCTTCGACGTGCATCGCTTCGTGCCGGGCGATCATGTGTGGCTGTGCGGCGTGCGCATTCGCCCACGAGCGCGAGCTCGAAGGCCACTCGGATGCCGATGCGGGTCTTCATGCCATCACCGACGCGCTTCTGGGCGCCATCGGCGCGGGCGATATCGGCGAGCATTTCCCGCCGAGCGATGCGCAAATGGCGCGGTGCGTCGAGCGACATCTTTCTCGCGCATGCGGCCGAGGCTCGTGCGCGCCAAGGGCGGCTCGATCGAGAATGTCGACGTTACCTTGATCTGCGAGCGGCCGAAGGTGGGTCCGCACCGTCAGGCCATGATCGAACGCGTCGCCGCTATTCTCGAGATCGCGCCCGGGCGTGTCAGCGTGAAGGCGACGACAAGCGAGCGTCTTGGCTTCACCGGGCGCCAAGAAGGCCTCGCGGCCGAGGCCGTGGCCTGCGTCCGCTTGCCCTTCGAAGCGGGCGCATGACGCGCGCTAAACTGCAGCGCGAGATCGCCACGTTCGGACCCGTCGGCCGTTTGCGGCCGGGACCGGGAACCTGGGGTTCGCTCGCGGCTCTCCTGCTTGCCATACCGATCGAGCGGCTTGGCGGCCGCTTGGCGCTCGCCGTGGCAGTCGTTCTTGCTTGCGCGGCGGGCCTCTGGGCGAGCGGCGCTTATGCGCAGGCCGTCAAGCGCGCGGACCCCAGCGAGGTGGTCATCGACGAAGTCGCAGGCATGTGGCTCGTCTTCGTAGCCGTACCCCTCGACGAGATCGGCGCCGCCGCAGGTTTTGTGCTCTTTCGCGTTTTCGACATCGCAAAACCTTGGCCGATCTCCTGGCTCAATCGGCGCGTGCCGGGCAGCATCGGCATCATGGTCGACGATCTTGCCGCGGCACTCGCAGCTATCGGAACCTATTGGCTCATCGAAAAGGTGATCTGAGCGCCATGTTTCCCCCGCCCCTGCTGCGCGAGGCCGAGGACTTGATCGCCAAGGCGAAGGCGCAAGGCATCAAGATCACGACCGCGAAGTCCTGCACGGGCGGGCTTCTGGCCGCGTGTCTTACCGAGATTGCCGGCGCCTCCGACGTCTTCGAATTCGGTTTCGTGAGCTACGCGAATGAAGCAAAGCAAGACCTTCTCGGCGTGCCGAAGGATTTGCTCGCGCGTCATGGCGCGGTCTCGGAAGCCGTGGCGCGCGCCATGGCGGAAGGCGCGCGCGCGCGTGCCCACGCCGATCTCGCTCTCGCCGTCACGGGAATTGCGGGCCCTGCGGGCGGCAGCAAGGAAAAGCCCGTCGGCCTCGTGCATTTGGCCGCGGCCTCCGCGACGCGCGCCACGGCGCACGAGGTTCACCGCTTCGGCGCCATCGGCCGCACTGTCGTGCGCATGAAATCCGTCGAGGCCGCCCTCGCGCTCGCCCTGCGCATGCTGTAAAGCATCCGCTCACGCTCCCGCCCTCGGTCACGCGGCTCGCTCCCCATGACATCGGTGACGGCACCCGCCGGACAAACGCGCGCGCTGCTCGGCCTTAGGGACTTTCGCCTTTTCCTCGTCAGCCGTTTTCTCTCGACCTTTGCCATCATGGTGCAGTCGGTTGCCGTGGGCTGGCACGTCTACGCGCTGACGCGCGATCCCTTGGCGCTGGGCTATGTCGGGCTCGCGCAGTTCCTGCCCATGGCGGCGCTCGTGCTGCCGGCCGGAAGCCTCGCCGATCACATGCAGCGGCGGCTCATCCTGATCGTGAGCTATATCGCGCAAGCAGGCTCGGCGGCGATTCTTCGTCGGGCTTGTGACGGCGAATGTCAGCGCCGCCGTGGCCTTACTACGTCGCGCTCGTGCTCTTCGGCACGGCGCGCGCATACGCCTTTCCCGCCGTGCAGGCTTTCCTGCCCCAGCTCGTGCCCAAGGAGCAGCTTGCGACGGCCGTCGCGCTCTCCTCCTCGGTCTTTCAGACAGCGGTCATTGCCGGGCCCGCTCTGGGCGGTGCGCTCTATGTCTCGGGCGCGTCGGCGACCTTCGCGGCGGGCCTGGTGCTGTTCTTGGGCGTCGCCGCGACCTATGCGGTCATCAGCGTACGCACGAAACCGCAACCCTTCGATTCGGAGGCCGGCACGTTTGCCCGCTTTGCCGCGGGCATTGCCTATATGCGCCGGAAGCCTGTGATCTTCGGCGCCATCTCGCTCGATCTCTTCGCGGTGCTGTTGGGCGGCGCCACGGCGCTCTTGCCGATTTATGCGGACGACATTCTCCGCGTCGGCCCGACGGGCCTCGGCCTCTTGCGTAGCGCGCCCGCGGTCGGTGCCACGGCCTGCGCGCTCATTCTCGCCTACAGGCCGCTTGGCGGGCGCACGGGCATCATCATGCTCCTTTGCGTCGCGGTCTTCGGCGCAGCGACGATCGTCTTCGGCCTATCGAAGAATTTCGCGCTCTCGCTCGCGGCGCTCGTCGTCATCGGCGCCACGGACATGATCAGCATCTATGTTCGCAACACGCTCGTGCAACTCGCAACGCCCGACCACATGCGCGGGCGCGTGAGCGCGGTGAACATGGTGTTCATCGGCGCCTCGAACGAGCTCGGCGAATTCCGAGCCGGCGTCATGGCCTCTTGGTTCGGCACCGTGGCCGCGGTCGTGATCGGAGGTCTCGGCACGGTCATGGTGGTGGCGCTGTGGGGCTATCTCTTCCCCGACCTGCGCCGCGTCGATCGGCTGGCGGACGTGAAGCCCGATTAGACTTCGCGAGGGAGAACGGGCGTTCCGTAGACGGTGCGCGCGCGCGCCTCGAAGGCCTGCACGATCTTTTCCGCCGCGCGGCTGAAGACGGCGCTCATGACGAGCCCCAGCACACGGCTTCGAAAATCGAAGTCGATGAAGAAATCGACGACGACGCCCCCGGCATCGCCCGGCTCGAAGCGCCAATTGTTGATCAGGGAGCGGAAAGGACCGTCGATATATTCGACGTCGATGCGCCGCGCCTCGGGATCGAGAATGACACGGCTGGCAAAGCGCTCCTGCAACGCCTTGAACGCCACCGTCATGTCGGCCATGAGCACTTCATGACCGTTCTGCTGCGTGCGGTCCTTCACGCGCAGCGCCGTGCACCAGGGCAAGAATTCCGGATAGCGCTCAACGTCGGCCACGAGCGCGTACATTTCCGACGGGCTCCACGGGAGCGAGCGCCTTTCCGCATAGCTCGGCACGAGGACGAGGCCCTGCTTAAACGCGGGCCGTGGCCGCCTCGCGCAAGGCGGCAAGGCGCGCGAAATCATCGCCCGCGTGATAAGACGAGCGCGTGAGCGGGCTTGCGGATACCATGAGAAACCCTTTGCCGCGGGCGATGCGCTCGAGATCCTGAAATTCCTCGGGCGTCACGAAGCGCTGGACGGCCGCGTGCTTGCGCGTCGGCTGCAGATATTGGCCGATGGTGAGAAAGTCGACATCGGCCACGCGCAAATCGTCCATCACCTGCATCACTTCCTCGCGGCTCTCGCCGAGCCCTACCATCAGGCCCGACTTGGTGAAGAGCGAAGGCTCGAGCGCCTTGGCCTCCTGCAAGAGGCGGAGCGAGGCGAAGTATCGCGCGCCGGGCCTGACGGAAAGGTAAAGGCGCGGCACCGTCTCGAGATTGTGGTTGAAGACATCGGGCCGGGCTTCGACCACGGTCTCGACCGCGCCCGGCTTTGCGCAGGAAATCCGGCGTCAGCACTTCGATCGTCGTCGCCGGCGCCGCCCTGCGAATGGCGCGGATAACGGCGGCGAAGTGGCCCGCGCCGCCGTCGGGGAGATCGTCGCGATCCACGGACGTGATGACGACGTGGCGCAAGCCCGAGCTTCGCTAAGGCCTCCGCCACGCGTTGGGGCTCGTCCGCGTCGAGCGGCCCCGGCAATCCCGTCTTGACGTTGCAGAAGGCGCAAGCCCGCGTGCAGGTGTCGCCCATGATCATCATGGTGGCGTGACCCTGGCTCCAGCATTCGCCGATGTTGGGGCAGCCCGCCTCCTCGCACACCGTGACGAGCCGGCTCTCGCGCATGAGCGCGAGCGTGGAAAAATAGCCGGGCGAAGACGGCGCGCGCACGCGCAGCCAGGCGGGCTTTGGCGGCGACGGCGTCTCCGCGCGATTGCGTTTCTCGGGATGGCGGAGCGCCGCAGAATTGTCCTTCAAGCGGTCATAAACGATGGTCATCGATCATCCTAAAGCGGCCCATGCCGGTGCCCAAGATGGATCGGCCCACGCCGAGGATCAAGTGCCGCTAGCTCCTCTCACCCCAGCGCCAGCGCCAAGGCCCGTCGGTCTTGAGCCAGATAAAGACGACGAACACGGCGCTGAGCACGAGGAGCGCGACGAGAAAGTGGCCGAAAGCGACCGAAAGGTTCGTCCCGTCGAGAATCTTGCTCGCCTGCATCACGACGATGATGCCCGCGACATAGAAGGCGGTGAAGAGCCAGCCCTCCCAGGTGTAGGGGCTCGCGCCGAAGCCGAAGCGATGGGGCTTGAACCAGGGCCGGCCGGGCAATCGGATCATGACGCACCTCTCCACTCAAATATGGAGCGCCCGGCCGTAAGCGTCGAGGACCGCCTCGTGCATCATTTCCGACAGCGTGGGATGGGGGAAGATGGTGGCCATGAGCTCGGCTTCTGTGGATTCCAGCGTACGCGCGATGGCGAAGCCCTGGATGAGCTCGGTGACTTCGGCGCCGATCATGTGCGCGCCCAAGAGCTCGCCCGTCTTGGCGTCGAACACCGTCTTGACGAGGCCTTCGAGCTCGCCCAGCGCAATCGCCTTGCCGTTGCCGAGGAAGGGAAAGCGCCCGACTTTCACGGCCATGCCCTTCTCCTTCGCTTGCGCTTCGGTGAGGCCGATGGAGGCCACTTGCGGATAGGAATACGTGCAACCGGGAATCTTGGACGTGTCGAGGGGATGCACGCCTTTGACGCCCGCGATCTTCTCGACGCAAATCACGCCCTCGTGCATCGCCTTGTGCGCGAGCCAGGGCGGGCCCGCGACGTCGCCGATGGCATAGAGGCCGGGCACGCCGGTCGAGCCCCATTGGTCGATCACGATGTGGCCTCTGTCAACTTTCACGCCCGCCTTTTCAAGCCCGATGTTCTCGACGTTGCCGGTGATGCCGACGGCGAGGATGGCGCGCTGAAACTCCCTGGTCTCGCTCTTGCCGTCCTTGGTCTTGATGACGGCCTTCACGGAGTCCTTTCCGCGCGACAGTGACTCCACTTTGGCGCCGGTGTGGATCGTCATGCCCTGCTTGCGAAAAGCCTTCTCGGCGAGCTGCGAGATCTCGGCGTCCTCGACCGGCAGAATGCGATCGAGGATTTCCACCACCGTCACCTCGGCGCCCAGCGTGCGAAAGAAACTCGCGAACTCGATGCCGATGGCGCCCGAGCCGATGACGAGCAGCGACTTCGGAAAAATGTCCGGCACCATGGCTTCGCGATAGGTCCAGACGAGCTTTGCCATCGGCCTTCGAGCCCCGGCAGCGATCGCGCGCGGGCGCCCGTGGCGAGAATGATGTGTCTTGGCGGCAAGCGTTTCGGTCTTGCCGTCCTTGGTCGACGGACAGCTTGCCCGCCCCCTCGAGCCTGCCTTCGCCCCAGACGACCTCGATCTTGTGCTTCCTCATCAGGAACTTGATGCCGTCCGAGAGCCGCGCGGCGACCTTGCGCGAGCGCTCGACCACTTTGGCAGGATCGAAGCTGATCTCCTTAGCCGACAAGCCGAATTCACCTGCGCGCTGCATCAAGTGAAAGAGCTCGGAGGAGCGCAGCAGCGCCTTGGTCGGAATGCAGCCCCAGTTGAGGCAGATGCCGCCCAGATTCTCGCGCTCGACGATGGCGGTCTTCATGCCGAGCTGGGCCGCGCGGATGGCCGCCACATAGCCGCCGGGGCCCGAGCCGAGAACGATGAGGTCGAAGCTTCGCTCACCATGGGCTTTCTGCGTGGCTCCCTCGCGGCGTCGTCAGGCTGTTCGTTCAGCGCTTGGGCGCGTGACTCATCACCTCGTCGAGCCGCGCCCAAGACAGGAAATGGTGATCGCGCTCGTTCTTCGCGCGCCAACGAATTCCGCCCTTGCTCACGACGAGCTCGCCGATTTCGTCCCGTCATTCGACGTCACGTTGAACACCACGCCGGTTTCCTCGCGCCGGAGCGGATGACTGGACATGCTGACCGAGACATAGGTGGACATGCTGACCCCCGCGCTCTTTTGCGTCTCAAGGAAGGCCACAAACGGCTTCACGCTTCAATGTCGGCCTGCGGCGGTGCCCCCTCGAATGGAAGCATCACAGCAGCATCGTCGCGGGATCCTCGAGATAGTCCCTGAGGATCTGGAGGAACTGCGCCGCCGTGGCGCCGTCGATGGCGCGGTGATCGGCCGAAAGTGTCACGGTCATCACATGGGCCTTGGCGAGCGCGCCGTTCTTTACGACCGCGCGCTCCTCGCCGCGGCCGACGGCGAGAATGGCGGCGTGGGGCGGATTGATGACGGCGGCGAATTCCTTCACGCCGAACATGCCGAGATTGGAGATGGCGAAGCTCCCGCCCTCGAACTCGTTGGGCTTGAGCTTCTTTGTCCGCGCGCGCTCGGCGAGGTCGGCCATCTCGCGGGAGATCTCCGCCAGACCCTTGAGCTCGGCGTGGCGGATGATGGGCGTGATGAGTCCGCCCGGGATCGCCACCGCGACGCCGACATCGGCGTGCTTGTGACGAAGCAGAGCGTCCTCGGTCCAGGTGACGTTTGCGGCGGGAAATTTCATCAGCGCGAGCGCCACCGCGCGGATGACGAAGTCGTTGACCGAGAGCTTGTAGGCGCCCTCGCCTTCCGGCGACTTGGCGTTGAGGTCCTTGCGCAGCTTGACCAGCGCCTCGATCTCGCAATCGACGGTCAGGTAGTAATGGGGGATCGTTTGCTTGGAAAGCGTGAGCCGGCGCGCGATGGCCTTGCGCATCGCATCGTGCTTGATTTCCTCGTAGGAGCCGGGCTCGAAGAGCGTGCGCGGATCGGGAAGCTCGAGCGGCCTTGCCGCCCGCTCGGCGCTTGGGGCCACTGGCGCGCGCGGCGCCGGCGCGGGCGCGGCCCTCGGCGCTGCGGGGCCCTTTGCGACCGCCTGCTCGACGTCGTGCTTGACGATGCGGCCGCGCGGCCCCGAGCCCGCAATGGCCGCGAGCTCGAGCTTCCGCTCGCCAGCGAGGCGGCGCGCCAAGGGGCTCGCCAAAATTCGCTCCGTAGGCGGAGCTTCGTGGCTTACCGAGATCTCTCTCCCTCCCCCCTTGAGGGGGAGGGCCGGGGTGGGGGGTGATTTCCTTGCCAGCTCAGCAGAACTGGGCGTGGCCGTTTCCCCCTCCCCCTGCCCCCTCCCTCCAGGGGAGGGGGGAGGAATTTTTTGATCACCACCGTTTCCTTTCAGCGCGCTCGCATCCTCGCCCTCGCCGAGCAAGAGCGCGATGGGCGCGTTGACCTTCACGTCTTCGGCGCCCTCGGGCACCAGAATCTTCCCGACTTTTCCCTCGTCGACCGCTTCCACCTCCATGGTGGCCTTGTCGGTCTCGATCTCGGCAATCACCTGGCCCGCCTTCACGTCATCGCCTTCCTTGACGTGCCATTTGGCGAGCTTGCCCGTCTCCATGGTGGGCGACAGCGCGGGCATGAGAATGGGCGTGGGCATGATCAGCGATAGGTCACGGCTTTCGCCGCTTCGATGATGTCGGCGACCGAAGGCAGCGCGAGCTTTTCGAGATTGGCGGCGTAAGGCAAGGGCACGTCTTTCGCGGCCACGCGTTTCACCGGCGCATCGAGGTAATCGAAGGCTTCTTCCATGACGCGCGCGGCGATCTCGGCGCCGATGCCGCCCACGGGCCAGCCCTGCTCCACCGTTACGCAGCGATTGGTCTTCATCACCGACTGCACGACGGTCGCGCTGTCCAGCGGACGAAGCGTGCGCAAGTCGACGATCTCGGCCTCGATGCCCTCGCCCGCCAGCGCCTCGGCGGCCTCGAGCGCCAGGCCCACGGCGATGGAATGGGCGACGAGCGTGACGTCGGCTCCAACGCGCACGATCTTGGCCTTGCCGATGGGCACGAGATAGTCGGGCAAATCCGGCACCTCGAAAGAGCGGCCATAGAGGATTTCATTTTCGAGAAAGATCACGGGATTGGGATCGCGGATCGCCGATTTGAGGAGACCCTTGGCGTCGGCCGCCGAGTAAGGCGCTATCACCTTGAGCCCCGGAATGTGTGCGAACCAGGCGGAGAAATCCTGGCTGTGCTGTGCGCCGACGCGCGCGGCCGGTCCGTTCGGTCCGCGAAAGACGATGGGGCACGCCATCTGGCCGCCCGACATGTAGCGCGTCTTGGCGGCCGAGTTGACGAGCTGATCCATGGCTTGCAGGGCGAAGTTCCAGGTCATGAACTCGACGATGGGGCGCAAGCCGCCGAAGGCCGTGCCGATGCCGAGCCCGGTGAAGCCGTGCTCGGTGATGGGCGTGTCGATGACGCGCCGCGCGCCGAACTCTTCGAGCAGTCCCTGGCTCACCTTGTAGGCGCCCTGATACTCGGCCACCTCCTCGCCCATGAGAAAGACGCGCTCGTCGCGGCGCATCTCCTCGGCCATGGCGTCGCGCAAGGCTTCGCGCACGGTGATCGACACCATGCGCGTGCCGGCGGGAACATCCGGCTCCACGAGTGGCGCGCGCGTCGAGGGCTGAGCGGGCTTTGGCTTTACCCCCTCACCCTGACCCTCTCCCCGCAGGGGAGAGGGAATTTTCGGCGCACGAACTTTCTGCTCCCTCTCCCCCTGGGGAGAGGGCCGGGGTGAGGGGGACACTCCTTCTTCTTCTTCTTCCCGTTCAAGAGCGCGATGGGCGCGTTGACTTTCACACCTTCCGTGCCTTCGGGTACCAAAATCTTAGACAGCCTCCCCTCGTCGACCGCTTCGACCTCCATGGTCGCCTTGTCGGTCTCGATCTCCGCGATGACGTCACCGGCCTTGACGGAGTCGCCTTCGCTCACCAGCCACTTGGCGAGCTTGCCCTCCTCCATGGTGGGCGAGAGCGCGGGCATGCGAATTTCGATGGGCATCGGGGGGTCAGTTCATCCGTGGCGCGAGCACAGGCGGCTAAGCCTCTGCCAGAACGTCGGTATAGAGCTCCGCCGGATCGGGCTCGGGATGGGCCTGGGCAAATTCGGCAGCCTCCGCCACGCGTTCGCGGATTTCCTTATCCATGGCTTTGAGCGCCGCCTCGTCGGCGAGCCCTGCCTCCAGAATGTGCTTGCGGCAAAGCTCGATGGGATCGCGCTCTTGGCGCACCTTATCGACCTCTTCGCGCGAGCGATACTTCGCCGGATCCGACATCGAGTGGCCGCGATAGCGGTAGGTCTGCATCTCGAGAATGATGGGTCCGTTGCCTTCGCGGCACCAAGTGGCGGCTTTCTCGCCCGCCGCGCGCACCGCCAGCACATCCATGCCGTCCACCGCCTCGCCCGGAATGTCGAGGCCTGCACCGCGACGGTAAAGCTGCACCGCGGCGGTCGCGCGTTTTACCGACGTGCCCATGGCGTATTGATTGTTCTCGATGACATAGACCACCGGCAGCCGCCACAGCTCGGCCATGTTGAAGCTCTCGAAAACCTGGCCCTGATTGGCCGCGCCGTCGCCGAAATAAGTGATGCAGATGTTGTCGCGCCCGCGATAGCGGTTGGCGAAGGCGAGCCCGGTGCCGATGGGCACTTGGGCGGCCACAATGCCATGGCCGCCAAAGAAATTCTTCTGGACGCTGAACATGTGCATCGAGCCGCCCTTGCCCTTGGAATAGCCGATGGCGCGGCCGGCAAGCTCGGCCATGACGCCGTTGGGGTCCATGCCGCAGGCGAGCATGTGGCCGTGATCGCGATACCCCGTGATGACTTGGTCGCCCTCCTTGACGCAGGCTTGCATACCCACGACGACCGCTTCCTGTCCGATATAGAGATGACAGAAGCCGCCGACGAGGCCCATGCCATAGAGCTGGCCCGCGCGCTCCTCGAAACGGCGGATGAGCAGCATGAGACGGAAGTCTTCAATGAGCGTGGTGGCCGCGCTCTTGTCGGTCACGCTGCCGTTGCCCCGCTCTCCGTCGCTTTGCGCCTTCGGGCTCGCCATGGCCTCACGTCCTGGGAAAGGTTTACATCATACTCGCTGAAGGCCCGCCCGTGACCTGCATAGGCCGGCCCACGCGACAGGGCTTCGCCGCCTGGGAAAGCCGGGTCGAGCCTGCGTTTTCAGCGTTGCTTAAAGATGACGATCTCGTCCGGGCGCGCAAGACCTAACGCCGCGCGGGCCCGTTCGTCCAGCAGGTCCGGGTCGAGGCTGTCCGGGCTCAGCATGCGGACCCGCTGTTCCTTCTGTTCCCGCAGGGCCTGCCGCTCCACAAGCACGGTTTCGTGTTGAGACAGCGTTGCCTTGAGGCTCACGAGGCGTCTGAGCCCGTGGGGATCGAAGAGCGCCGAATGGGCGAAGAACACGATCGCGGCAAGGCAGATGCCGAGGATCAGGCGCTCTTGGAGCCGTCGGCGAATCGACCGGAAGGTGTCCATGGCCCACAGAACGCCGCCCGCATCGCTCGGTCAAGGCCTGCTCGGACCTGCGCGTTAACGACTGCCGTAATAGGCGTTGGCGAAGCAAATCACCGCGACGATAAGCAGCGTCAGGTCGATGGGGATGAAAAGGATCTTGAAGGTGAGAGGGACAACGCCAAGCATGGACAAGAGAGCCAAGGCGCCTGCGACCCAGAGCGAGATTCTCTGCGTCTGTGTCATGTCTGATCCTCCGACGGCGGCGGGAAGCTTCGCGGAAGCCCATCATGGCATGGCTTGAATGGCGCCTGCACGCGCGAGACGCAAACTTTCGAGCGTTCGAGCGAGCCTTGACACTCCGGTGCGCCGGGACCTAATAGCGGGGCCTTCCAAGGGTCCGGCAAAAAGGGCGCGTAGCTCAGCGGTAGAGCACTACGTTCACATCGTAGGGGCCACAGGTTCAAACCCTGTCGCGCCCACCAAATTATCAAGCGGTGGAAAGGGCTTAATTTAGCATCTTGGGCGGTGTACTTAGGCGCCGTGGCCGACTGGAAGCCAGCAGGAAGCCACCGGAGCCGTTTCGAGACCACACGGCCCCTCCTTCGATGAAGGGCGCGGGCGCCCGCAGATAGCGCAGATAGTGCAGATAGCCGCGAGCGCGCCACCGTCACCGCTGAGTGATCGGTAAGCCCCGCGCCGTCAAGACATTCAAGATAGAACGGCCGCGCTACTTGCCAGCCGGTGCCTTGCCCTTCCGGGCCTTTGGGCGTCCAGGCTTGGCCGAACTTACAAATTCCCGCACCGCAAGACGGGCCACCGCCGCAGCCGACATGTCATGCGCCCTGGCCCACGCCTTGAGCGCCGCAAGGTCGCGCGGCTCTAGCTGAAAGATGAAGCTTGCCGTGTATCGCGGCTTTGGTCCCGGCATGGCCGAAACGTCCCATATATAGGAGATATGGTCAAGTTAGAGGCGCCCCCGATCCGGCCGGGCGCCTTTTTCTTGCCTGCCCCTTAACTACTATATAAGAGTTGATATCTCCTATTTAAGAGATACCGGCGCGGCCCCGATAGTGTGCCGCCCTTGTTCCTGTTGCGTCTGATACGGCCGGGCGCGGCGTAGCGTGTCGCCTTGGCCTTCCCGTCACAGTAACCGAAGGAGAGGCAGCTATGAGCGCTCGTCAATCGCGTTTCACACACAGCCCGCGCAAGCTTCCGCGCCACCTCGTCAATGTTGCCGATGATCTAGAGAGTATCGCCGCCGACCTTGCGCTTCGCTTGTTTGGCAGCGACGGGGACAAGGTTGCGGACTACGACAAATGCCTTGCGAAGCTCGCCCTTCCGCGTTTGCGCGAAGAAGGCTTGCCGCGCAATGTCGCGGACCTTGGACGTTTGCTAGAGCACTTCCGCCACGCGCCTTTTATGCTTATCCCCGCCGCGTACCGTGCAGCGCCTACGCACGCTCTCGTCATGGCCGCGCGTGAGAAGGCGGGACGGGACCGAGCCCCAGTGCAGGTGTGATCGACAGCCAATCGGTGAAGACCACGGAAAGCGGCGGCCCACGCGGGTTCGATGCGGGCAAGAAGATCAAGGGCCGAAGCGCCATATCGTCACCGACACGCAAGGTCATCTTGTCGGCGCGGTTGTGCATACTGCCGATATCCAAGACCGCGACGGCGCCCCCGGCGTGCTCACCACCATCCGCAGGCTTTATCCGTGGTTGCGTCATCTCTTCACCGATGCCGCAGATTGGCCAAGGGCTTCGAAGCGACCATCTCAAGCGCCGCCGCCTGGGTCTTCATCGCCCATATCCGGCTCATCACGCGCCGGCTCGCAAGAGCTTGAAATCAATGCCATCGTTTCAAGTCAAACTCTTAGCAAAACCACTCAACCTGTCTCATGAACGCTGACGCGGGACATCCTGCGTCCCCAAAATCATTTGGCGGCGATCAGAGTGGCAATTCCTCGACGACGCCACCGGGAATATATCGATTGTAAGCCGGGTGTTCAAAATCATGAAGATGAAACACGTGATTGTTGAAGGTGCCATAGAGGACGGCCGTGTGGTGGCTATCAACGCGCGCGATCTTGAGATGGGAATGACTTGCATTGAAGCCAATGATGGCGGCGAGCTCGCCGTTGAACGTGTTGGAGACATCGACGTCGTCAAAGTAGCAAACCACACGCGGCAAGGTCCGCCCCTTGGCAAGGTCGAAAAGCTTCAAGACCTCCATGGTGGATGAGTAGTAGTCGACGTCGATGAAAACGGCTGCGATGGGCGCGATTGCTTCTTTGGCAAAGGCGGGCACGGTCTCGGCGACATTGCCGAGCCGCAGCTCCGCGCGCCGCAGTCGCGCTTTGAGCCGCGCGAAATCCATCTTGTAAGCGCCTGGCGGCCAAAGGTAAGGCATATCGCGCGGATCGGTTGTCGCCGGCAGCCCGCCTTGATCACCCATGTCAAAACCGTAGAGCGCGATCTCTATTCCAATGCGGCGCTGGATTTTTTCGGCATAGCGCTCCATCGCCAGCAGGCCATTGCCGCTGGCAACGCCAAACTCAAGAACGGAAATAGACCGATGATCGAGCGCGCGAGCCAGTAGCGCCGCCTCCAACATGCAAGCGTAGTAGTGAGGGCGCGTTCGCGGCCGGAGGGTGAACCACAACCGCGCAAGACCAATGCGATACGGGAATGGGTATGTGAAGATGCGATACAGGAGAATCGAGAGTGGTGTCTGCTTCAAGAAGCGCCATAGATAGGTCAAGAATGCGCTCTCCTTCGATTGCGAAGCGACTGCAAATGCGAGGAACGCGTGACGGGGTGCCGCGCTTTCATTCTTCCGCCGGCAAATAGAGTCTCTCTTCGGGTGAGACGTAGTACTCTTCAAGGCTTGTCGGTACGCGCACTTCGAAGCCCAGAAAACGCCGGCCGACAGGCCCGAGCTTTGCGACAAGCCCGGGCGGCACCAGGCGCGGGTAATCGAAGCGCTGGCGCATGTAGCGCCGGCAAATATTCAACGTTACCGAGTGCCGGGGAATGTCCGTATTGTTCTGACCGCCCATGTGCCAAGTCCGCGCGTTGAAGAAGATGGCGTCGCCCGACTTGGGCATCAGGCGCACGGCATTGGCTAGAAATTCTTCTTCCGAGGGCGGATCGCTGCGCCATTGCGACTTGGGCAACACGTATGTGGCGCCGTTCTCAAGCGTGAAATCGTCAAGCGCCACGAGGAACCCGACATTCGTTCGGTATCCCGGGATCACCCGCGGACAATCGACATGGATTCGTCGCGAATAGTTGCTGCCATGTGGCGGCATGCTGGACGACGTATAGGCATACAAGATCGCATTCTTGGAGAATCCCGCTTCGAGGTACGCATGCAGAGACGGGTTCTCGAGCAAGCGTAGAAAGGGCTCGCCGCGAACCATCAGGTTATGCACCATCCAGTGATCGATATAGCCGGGCTTGCCCTGCCAATTGGCGATGTCCGCATCGATACAGGATTGCAGCAGCGGCCGCATCTCTGCGACCTCGGCGGGCGAGATCATGTTGTTGATGATCGTGAAACCAATCTCATCGAACTCTTTCAGAAGGGTTGGCGAGGGCACCGTCGGCATGGAATGCCTACTTGGTGAGAACGAAATAGATATATTTGAAGAGATGGCGAGAGAGCGGCGTCACGCGCTCGAGATAGGTCTCGATGACCGCCGCCTCCTCGAACGATTGGCCGTGCATGACGGCGCCTTGGCCGAGGAACCAATCGTAATGAAATTCGGGTTGCGAATATCCGAGCTTGCGCGCCGAGGCGCACACCTCTTCCGCATCGATGCCGCCCTCCAACTTGCCGGGCTCGGCATTGCGGAACGCCTCGGAGTCGACGCCGAACTCCGCCTCGACGCGTTTATCGTTTTCATGAACCATGCGCCATTCGCGTTCGACAATGTCGGAGAGAGTTGGGACAGCGCTTGCATCCAGGGCGCCGAGCGCCTGCCAAAAACAGCGGTTCGGAATGAGATCGGCGTAGAATATGCCTCCGGGCTTTAGGACCCGCGCGACTTCCCGCAAGGTGACGCGGTAATCGACCAGATGGTCGAAGACGGAATAGGCGGAAACGACATCGAAGGTTGCATCCGGAAATGGCAGCGCCTCCGCTTCGGCCAACTGCACATGAACGGTCGGACCGAGATCGGGAATGCGGGCGATCATTTCCTGTGTGATATCGATGCCGTCGATTCGCTTGAAGACCCCGACCGCCTGACGCAGTATAAACCCTGTGCCGCAACCGATATCGAGGAGCCGTTCGGCGCTTGTGCGCTTACTGATGCGAGCGAGGCGTTCTTTTACTTTGCTTTGATTCTCAGGGCGGAAATGAGGTTCGGTCTTTTCATAGACATCGGCAAGCCTGCCGTGGACCTCACGATTGGCTGCCAGAACCTTCGCCCGCCATTCCTTGCTATTGTCCGTCAACCTCAAAGCCTTTCGCATTTTGACCGCGTCCAGTCGACATGCTCCCCGTCACGGCCATCACATGATATCTTGGTCTCCCCAACACCTCCTGGTAGACACGGTATACATAGGTGCCGATTACGCCGAAAGCGATCAAGTTGACTGCTATCCCGCCCAATGCGAGTAGCGCGAGAAAGACGAAACCACCTGACGCAACAGGACCGAAAAAAATGTACTGGCCGAGGATCAACAAGATATACAACAGCGCCAAGCCAAGAAGAATACCACCCCCGACAAGGAAAATGGTGTTCGGCAAATTCGTGTAACTGAAGAGCGTGGCTGACGCGAGCCGGAGGCGTCGCCGAAAGCTGTAGCTGCTGCCGCCGAGCGCCGATGGGCCGCGCATGACTTCAATGAACTTGCAATTGAACCCCAAGTAAAACATCAGAGGACCATATAGTACATTATATTCGTTATATTGTCGAATAGCTTCAAGGACTTGACGGGTGAAGGCCCTCAGCGTCCCGACATTCGGTGGGAATTCCATCGGCGACAAATAAGAGAATGCCCCACGAAAAAGCATCGACGTGATGCGACGGCGGGAATGCTCGTTGGGATTGGCAATCACCGTAAACACGATGTCTACGCCGCCATCGAGACCAGCGAGGAGTTCGGGAATGGCCTCCGGCCGATCTTCGAGATCGGCGTCCATCAAGACGATGCGCTGGCCTTGCGCCGCCTTGAAACCGGCAGCGATGGCCGGATGCTGGCCGAAATTCCGCGACAGGCGAATCCCTTTGACTTGCGGATATTTGGCCGCCAAGTCCGAGATCACGGCCCAGGTGTTGTCGCGATTTCCGTCGTCGATTAGAATGATTTCGAAGGAGCCAACGGATGCCGAAAGTGTGTCCACCAATCGTCGCGCAAGCTCGAGCAACACGCGCGCGTTCCGGTAGGTTGGTATGATGACAGAGACATCCATTGCATGCCGATGTGCAAAGCCGGATCACCGTCGGACCACTCGCATATCTTCGCCACCGATGCAAGGCAGTTTCGGACGCGGCGCGGATTTGCACGGACGGGATTGCCCGACTCTCGCGGTTATCGCGATGAAAGCTCGTCGCACATGCGCTCTTGCCGCCGCAGATCGCGCAGCACATGATGCCTGACCAAAGTTGGGGGCAGGAAAAATTTCAGAGGAAGGCGGGATGCAGAGGCGCAGCGTCCTAGTGGTCGGTGCATCGTCGATGCTGGCGCAGCACATTACCGTACGGCTCAGGGCCGTCGACACTCACGTCTGGTCGGCTGGACGCCATCCTGACAACGACCTCTATCTCGATCTTTCAGCGTTTGAGCCGCCTGACACCGGCACAATGCAGGTCGACTCCGTCATTCACTGCGCCGCCTCATTTCTGGGCGATAGCCCTGCGGGGATGCGTGAGAATGCGAAAATAAACGCGCTCGGGGCCATCCTCGTCGGCGAGGTCGCCTTACGTGTCGGCGCGCGACATATCGTCTTCGTCTCGAGTCTGTTCGCCATCGATCATCCCGAGAATGAGTATTTTGGCTCCTACGGCTTGTCCAAACAGCAGGGTGCCGAAAACCTTGAGTTCGCTTTGCGGACGGAATGGTCTGAGCCTCACGACCGTCTTGCCCAGTCAAATCGTGGATGTGGACGGCCTTAGTCGCCGCCACCAGCCGCTTTTCTGGACGATCGTTGATCATGCAGCCAGCGGTCGAGACATCATAATTCACGGGAAAGCCGATCCCATTCGCAATTTCGTTTCAGTCACGGATGTCGCGGCTGCCGTTGTCGCAATCGTACAGCACACCAAGGCGGGTGTGTTTGTCTGTGCGGGACCCGACCGGATGTCGATTACCAAGATCGCCGAGCTTGCCCAGGCGCAATTCAAGAAAGGCGGCAAGGTCCTCCGCGATCCCGCGAAAGCGGATCTGAAGTCAATTTATGTTCCCGACGCAACTTCGACCTGGACTAATCTGGACGTTCAACCCTGGAGCCTTCGTGATATTTTCGGGGCGATAGCAGCAAAGCAAAGCGCCGCATCATGAACCGCATTCTCGTCACGGGTGTTGGTGCGGTCATTGGCTATGGCATTCTCCGCACGCTGAAACAGCTGAAGCCCGCTCCTTATCTTGTCGGCATGGACATCTTCGCGGATGCTGCCGGACAGCACTGGTGCGATCAATTCGTCCAATCTTGCCTCGTCAGCGATCCGGGCTATGACGCTTTCCTGCGCGATGTGATCAGTACGCACGCGATCGATCTTGTCATTCCGGGCATCGAGCAGGACATGTCCGTTTTCGCGCGCCAGGCGGCGGCGTCACAGCGTTACGATGCGAGAATTGCGCTGAACTCACCGGCGCTCATAGAGCTCGCCGACGACAAATGGCGAATGCATCAAGCCTTGGTCGGCCTCGGCGCCCCAGCCATTCCGAGCCGCATCGATGGCACTTTCGCCGACCTTGCACAGAGCCTCGGCCTGCCATTTCTATTGAAGCCGCGTCACGGTTATGCCGGCAAAGGAATCGTGCGCATCCGCGATGAACGTGACTTCATCTATCATGGCGCAGAGTTCGGCCAAACGCTGATGGCACAGCGAATTGTCGGTCGCGATGACGCCGAGTTTACGATAAGCGGCTTCGGGGATGGCCGGGGCGGCATCGGTCAACTCATGGCCTTGCAGCGCCGCCTCAGCGGCGAAGGCGCGACGGCAAAGGCAAAGACAGTATCCGGGGAACCCTTCCAGCGCCTGATCGATCAGCTCGCACAGACGTTTCATCCTCTCGGTCCGACGAATTTCCAGTTCCGGGTCGAGGACGACACGCCCTATTTGCTCGAAATCAATCCACGGATTTCGTCGGCGACCTCCATTCGCTGCGCCTTTGGCTATAATGAAGCGGCGGCCTGCATCGACTACTATTTGCACGGCCGCCTGCCGGACGATCGCCCGATCCGAAGCGGCACTGCCGTACGCTATATTGAGGACATTGTTTCCTATGATGGCGATCATCTCTGACATCCACGGGAATTATCCCGCGATGCGGGCCGTCCTAAGCGCCATCGACGCGCTCGGCATTGACGAGACGATCTCCCTGGGCGACGTCGGTGGCTATTACTGCATGATCAACGAATGCATCGACGAGCTCCGCCGCCGCGGCATTCGAAACCTGCTTGGAAATCACGACCATTATTTGATCTCGAGCCAAGCATGCCCGCGTTCGAATAGTGCGAACACCTGTCTCGATTGGCAACGCCGTGTCATAACCCCGGATAATTTGGCATGGTTGTCGAAGTCACACTGCGGTGTGCTGCGAATTGGCGAGCTGTCGCTGGTGCATGCCGGATGGAATGACCCCCTTGACGAATATATCAACATGATTTCGCCGGATTACTTCGCCGAGCGTGAGGGCACGATCTTCGTCTCGGGTCACACGCATGTTCAGGGCCTTTGGTCACTGGGCGAAAAGTGGTACTGCAATCCGGGCTCGGTCGGCCAACCGCGCGACGGCGATCCGCGAGCGGCATTCGCCGTGTGGACCGGTGCCGAAATGAAACTCCATCGCGTGGCTTACGATATCGAACAAATCGCCGCGCCGATGAAGGCCGCCGGCTTCACCGAGCACTATTACAGCAATTTGAGAAGCGGCACGCGGATTGGCGGTAAACGGTCGCAAATCCGCATTGCTTCATGAGGGTGGCGCGCTCGGCCTTGCCGGTGATCCGGTTGTCCCGTTTGCCGTACCGTACAACTCCATGAGTGCAGGGGTCTCGGCTGCGCAGGTCGCAGACTTCCTCACTGAGATTGGCGCGCCCGCCTTTGTGGCCGGCTGTGCGGCCGACGCCGGATGCGACACGTCGACCGCATCCTACTACCTTCGAATCTTCGCCCGCGGAACTGCCGGTCGGCGTGAGAACTCTTACGTAATGTGCCGCTCGACGGGCGTGTGCTCGAAGTCGGCGCCGGTATTGGACTCTTTACGGCCTTCCTGGCACGTGCAGGCGTAGAAATCGAGGCGGTCGAGCCGGAAGGTACCGGCTTCCCGCTGAATTCATCCTTTGATGGCAGCCGTCCATGCGCGACTTCGCGCGACGCAAGTGAAACTTCACCGCATTGGCGCCGAAGACCTCGATCCCAAGCTGCACGGCAGGTTTTCCGTCATCTTCAGCGTCAATGTGCTGGAGCACATTGCCGCCCTCGACGAAGCAATGGCGGCGATGTCGGGCGTCCTCGCTGCGGGCGGGGTCATGATTTACACTTGCGCCAATTACCAGGTCCCCTACGAACCGCACTACGGCATTCTACTCCTGCCGGTCATACCGGCACGCACGCCCTGGGCGCGGCACCTGCGCAAGGATGAGCTTTGGCGGAGCCTAAACTTCGTGACAGCGTCGCGCTTGCGTGCCCTGGCACGACGCAATGGCCTCTCGATCGCTTTCGACCAAGGCGTAATGGCCGAAGCCTTGGAGCGCCTCTTGGTCGATGAAGAGTTCGCGCGCCGTCATCGCGGTTTGGTAGCGGCGGCCCGCATTTTCCGTGCAACAGGCGCGCTCGCCTTGCTGCGGCGCTGGCCCGCGCGCTGGGCGACGCCGTTGCGCGTGCGCCTCAGCCATCTTGCTCCCGGGTGACGGTCCAGACCCACACTTCATTTTGCGCCGGGCTCCCGGGCCCTTATTCATCAGCTGGTCGAGAACGCTCACATAGGGATCAAAAGCCGCCTGGAGCTGCGGATAGGAGGGATCGCCACCATGACGCACCCGCTTGCGGGATCGTGAGCCAAAGTCCGCCCGAGGCCGTTGGAATACGGTTGCGACTACTCTAGTCGTTCTTCGTGTCCCGTACGGCATCGAGAATAATGAATGTAATTTGAGGGGATGATCGCGATTTGCTTCATCGCCCGGCGACCGCAAGAGAGGGTCTCATGATCAATCTCCGGAGCTGCGCGCCTCTGCGATCAAATGGCTATAGGGAATACGCATGAGATCGCGATAAACGGCGGCTTCGACTGTCCTAAAGGACGACCGAAGCAAGCTTACATATTGCTCTTTGGTCCTCACGTTCTTCCCGCGATCAAGAGAAATCATAAGCCGGGCTATGGGATGCTGCTGGTTCTCCTTCACCGGATCAACAGTAACGAAGCGTCCTGATAGCGAGAGCAAGGCGGTTAGGCTGGACATGAGCGATATCGCCTCTGCGTCGCTCAAATGATGTAGAAGGCCAATCGCAAGAACCACGTCGAATCTCTCGTCAACTGGAAGTTTGAGCTCCGTGACATCGCCACAGATGAATGTGCCACGATGGCCGAACTTGGCCTTCGCCGCAGCGATATAATTGCTTGATCGGTCGACGCCGACATAGGTCACTTGATCCAGATGCGCAAATATGTCGGAAGGGCCACAACCAACATCGAGAATGCGCATGCCGGCGTGCGGCCGAACGTGTCGCGCGACGAATGCCCGCCGCGCTGCGTCAGCGCCCAGGAAATCCTGAAACGACGAATAGATCGAGGCAGCACCCAACACCGACCATATGCCACCCTCACGCTGCATCGAAGGACGCGATCCAAAATAAGAGGTTTTATTAAACAAGGCCTATGGCACTGACCTGAGCCCTTTCTTTCATCCAGCGATGAGTAGAGCCCGATCCTCATTGATGTGAGACCAATTTTTGGATCTACCGTGTTGTGAGTCAAGGGTTAGCCTGTTTCCAGGGCTCATGATTACGAGCCATGGCATTGAGGGTGACGAGCATTTTGCGCATGACGGCGGTGAGGGCGACCTTTCCGGCTCTGCGGTGGCGCGCTTCATGGATTCCCGATTGACACTCGCGGCGCTCCAGTGCGCCATCGAGAGCCGCCAGCCGCCCGCAGGATGCATCCACCATTCGGATCGAGGGTCCCAGTATGCCGCCCCGAGGCGTACCGAGACGTCCTCGCCGCGCAAATTCCCGCGGGCGACGGTCTGTGGGTCAGCGCGACGAGCGGCCCGACCGCGTTCAACATTAAGCTCGCCGATCCCGTGAGCGGCCAAGCCGGCTTCTTCGGCGTCATCCACGAGTGGAATAAGCCCGTGCTTTTGGCGACACGCCTCAAGGTCGCCTCCGGCATGATCACCGAGATCGAGAATGTCATCGCACGCGACCTGCGCGAGGCGAGCCGCGCCAATCTCAAGACGCCGCGCCCGGGGCTGCTCGCCGATCTTCCCGCGAACGAACCCGCGCAGGCCGCCAAACCCGCGCCGCTACCCGTAGACGGTGCCGCCGCCTCGCGCGTATTGTCTCTGTCAGGAGACCTCGACATGAGCCTGACGATCACGCCGGTCCTGCCGAATTTCGGCGCCGAAATCTCGGGCGTCGACATCGCGAAACCCCTGGACGAAGCGACGAAGCAGGCCCTCATCGCGGCTCAGCGCAAATATGGGGTGACGGTCTACCGGAACACGGGACTTACCGACGAGACCCATATCGCCTTCAGCCGCATTTTCGGACATATCGAGCTCGCTCCCCTCATCTCGGGCCGCAACGGACGCTTCAATCACCGCGAGCTCTTCGATGCCGGCAATTTGGATACCGAAGGCAACATCGTCAGCGACGAGATGATCCGCCTTCACAAGAGGGGGGACCGGCAGTGGCACACCGATTCCTCTTTCATGCCGGTCCGCTCGGCCTATTCGCTCCTCTTGTGCCATGAAGCGCCGCCCGAGGCGGGTACCACTTGGTTTGCGGACACGCGAACGGCTTATGAAGATCTGCCCGCGGCTATGAAGGACCGGATCGAGCATCTGGAGGCTATCCATTCGATCTGGTGGTCGCGAAAGACGGCCGGCTATCCCTTTACCGAGGAAGACATCGACGCGCGGCCGCACGCGCAGCATCCTCTGGTGCATGTTCACAGGGGCTCTGGCCGCAAGGCACTTTTTATCGCCTCGCACGCGCGCGATATCGTGGGCATGCCGCGCGAGGAAGGCCGGGCGCTCCTGAAGGAGCTGATCGCGTTCGCCACCCAGCCCAAATATGTGTTCAATATCTCCTATAAAGTCGGCGACATGGCGATCTGGGACAATCTGTGCAGCATGCACAGGGCCGGCAACTACGACGATGTCAACCACCGCCGGGACATGCGCCGCACGACGATTCGCGAAGGTGCCGCACCCGTGACCCCGGATGACCCATTCACGGACATGTTCAAAGACTCCGGCACGACGGCCTTCAACACCAAGGTGCCATCGTAAGGCGGCTCTCAGGCTCGGACCCGGACGCGCCTACTCTCTCGCCTGCCGGCAAATCATCCGCCTACGGATGAATAGGCTCCGGGGATCGCCTTCAACGATGACTCGAGGAATTGGGAGCTAGGCGGGTTTCGGGCCGACAAAGCGGCGCACTTCGAGCTTGCGGCCGCGCAATGCTTCGAGGCGATTGGCCCACATGGCGGCCTCGTCGGCCACGGCGCGGAGGAAATGCATGCGGCGAACGGGATTGTCGACCTGCGCGCCCATGTGGTCGAGCAACGCGCGAAGATTGCTCCAACCCTCCGTGACGCGACCGATGTAGAAGTCGGTGAGATCGTCATTGGCCACGACGTCGAGCCCGTGGGACGTTATGAGCGCGAGGTACGTGTCGGCGGAGCACGGGCTCACCGGCATGGATCGCTTGCCGAAAAGCGTGGTGCAGGTGCTGGCGTCGAGCGGATCGCCGGTGACAACGTAATCGGTGAAGAAGAGCGAGCCGCCGCTCTTCAGCGCGCGCGCGACTTGCTTGAAGATGCGCGCCTTGTCGGCGACGTCGTGAAAGGCTTCCTTGCCCACGATGGCGTCGAACTTCTCCTTGGGCAGCTTGAGAAAGTCGAAAGTGACGTGGCTGATGGCGACCTTCTTGCCGCGGCCGGCGCGCCGGCATTGCTCCATGCCCAGGGACGCCGCGTCGGCATCGGGCTCGTAGCCCCTGATGGAAATCTCCGACTGGTCGACGAGGAGGCGGGCCGCACCGCCGAGGCCCACGCCGAAATAGGCGAGCATCGCCTCGGTGCCGAGCTTCAGGCGCTGCTTCAGCTCGGCGATGAAACCCTCCTCGCCCGGACTAAGCGCGCCGGGACCCCAAAGCTGCTCGGACACCACGAGCCAGTCGGCCGGCGCGCGCTCATCCTCGGGCTCGGCGTTTGGCTCAGCCGGCTCATCCTCTTGGGAGGGCTCCCCGCGCCACCACGCGCCCAGGCGTTTGCGCAAATCGGGACCCATCAGGCCCGCCGGAAGCGACTTGACGCGCGCGAGCATCGGCGGTTGGGCTCCTCGTTTGGGGTCGAGCGGAGAGGCAGGGTTGCCGGTCCAAGTTTACGCAGCGCCGCTTTCGCGAAAGTTAAGGACTACGCTGCAACCCCCTGCCCGCGTTGGTAGAATGCTCGTCGCCCGAGGGCAATGCGGCGGCCGGATCGTTGACGAAGGACAGCACGTCCCGCCACACGGTCTCCCGTTGAAGATCGTGCAAGAGCATGTGGTAGCCCTTGGGATACAGCACATAACGCGCCTCGGACCCGAGTGCCGTCGCCACGTGCTGCACGGGCGCCGGAGGCATGACTTGATCGTGCTTGCCGTAGAGGACGAGGGTCCGGACGGTGACCGCGCCGGCATCTTCGTAGGCCCGATCCATCAGCGTCACCAGACCGTAAACGGCATCGACTCGAGTCTTCTTGATCACCTTGGGATCGCGCGATAGCCCGCGCAGCATCTCGATGTTGTCCGATGGCCATATGTCCAGGTGGCGGCCCGTGACCTTGGCCCAGGGCATGGTGTGAGCGGCAACGAAGAGAACGGTCTTGTACGACGGGTTGAGTGCCTGCCAACCCCACACCGCGGGCGCGGCGAGCATGAGACCTTGGGCTTTGCCTTTTCCCTTCGCTGCGGCCCAGACGACCGCCACCGCTCCGCCCATGCTTTCGCCGAGCACATAAAGCGGCAAGCCCGGATGACGCGCATGGAGAAGATCCACCAACGTATCGAGATCGTCGATCAACGTGTTCGCTCCGGGCCAACGCCCGCGCGGGGGGCTGTCGCCGAAGCCGCGCTGATCGAGGGCATAGGTCGTGATGCCCTGCTTCGAAAGCCATGCGCCCGCCTCCGCAAACGCATTTCCGTATGCGTTGAAACCGTGAAGCCCCACGATCACCGCGCGCGGCCGCTCGGCTTTCCAGCTGCGCAGCGCAAGGCTTGCACCGTCGGGCATCACAACGCTGTGCTCGTCGAGACGCGGCAATGTGATCGCGGGTCCGGGCGTGATGTAGCGCGGCATGCACGCGGCGACGAGCAAGCCGAGCGCCAACGCAACGAATGGCCTCATGCCAACACCTCGCGCACGCGGCGGCGCAGCACGGGCAAGAGCTCCCGCTCGAACCACGGATTGCGCTTGAGCCAGGCGTTGTTTCGCCACGACGGATGAGGCAGCGGGACGAACTCGGGGCCATAATCGCGCCAATGCGCAACGGTCTCGGTGAGGCTTTCGCGCCGGCGCGCGCCGAGATGCCAACGTTGCGAATAACTGCCGACGAGAACCTTAAGCTTCACCGCCGCGAACTGCGGGTCGAGCCTGGCGCGCCAAGTTGGTGCGCAGATGCGACGCGGCGGCAAATCCGCGCCTTTGTCATTCAGTCCCGGAAAGCAAAAGCCCATGGGCAGGATCGCGACGCGTGCCTCGTCGTAAAACTCATCCGGCGTCAGCCCGAGCCAATCGCGGAGCCGCACGCCGCTCGGATCATCGAAGGGAATGCCCGAGGCATGGACGCGCGTGCCCGGCGCCTGGCCGACGATCATGAGGCGCGCGCTCGGCCGGCCGCGAAAGACGGGCCTCGGCTCATGGGGCAAGTCCGCCGCACAAAGCCTGCACGCGCGAATGGCTTCGGCCAGCGCTTCGAACGATCGGTCTTGCGGCAGCGGGCGGGGCATGGCTCGCACAGTTATATGTGTGCCCCCTCCCCCCTGGAAAGCCGGTCTCAAGCGCGCCAAAAGGACGGGCTCAACAAGGCGAGCAGGGTGAAGAATTCCAGGCGGCCCATGAGCATCCCGACCGCGAGCAGGATCTTCGCCGCATCGGGGAGCGGGGCGAAATTGCCCGCCGGACCGATAATGGGGCCGAGGCCAGGCCCCACATTGCCGACGGCGGTGGCCGCGCCCGTGAGGCTCGTCGTGGGATCGAGGCCGAGCACCGTAAGACAGATCGCAATGACACCGACCGTGACCAAATAGGCCAGCAAGAAACGCCATCACCGACAGCAGCACGTCCTCGCCGACAAGGCGGCCTGCATATTTGACCGGCACGACGGCGCGCGGATTGAGGAGCCGTCGCATATGAAGCGTTATCAGCCGATGAAGGATCTCGAAGCGGAACATCTTGATCCCGCCCGACGTCGAGCCCGTGCAACCGCCCGCAAAAGTGAGCAGAAACAACAGGCCTCCGGCGAAGTTGCCCCATGTCCCATAGTCCGTTGAGACGAAGCCTGTCGTCGTCACGATCGAGACGACGTTGAAGGCGGCGTGGCTCAGGCTGTCGGCTGCGGTCATGCGTCCCGAAACGACGAGATAGCCCGCAAGCACGACGGTCGCGACAACGAGCACGCCGAGGAACGTCCGCACTTGGCTGTCGCGGTAAACTGAAACCCAATCACCGCGGCCCAAGCGCACGAACAACGATCATCGACGTGGCACCCGCTATCATGAATATGGTGGCGATAGCCCTTATCCAATACGAATGGAATTGGCCGAACGACGCGTCATAATTCGCAAAACCGCCCGTGGCGAGCGCGCCCATCGCGTGAACGATGGCATCGAACGCATTCATCCCCGCAATCCAAAACGAAAGCGCACAGAGGCCCGTGAGCGTCGCATAGGCGGTTATGATCGCGAGGGCGATCTGCCGAGCGCTGGGCAACACCTTTTCGGAACGGTCTGATGACTCCGTTCTGAAAAGCTGCATGCCGCCGATTTGTAGAAATGGCAGCAAAACGAGCGCCATGGTGACAAAGCCCGCGCCGCCGAGCCATTGCAGAAGCCCGCGCCAAAGGAGCAGGCCCTTGGGCAGGTGCTCGAGGCCGATGAGCACCGTCGAGCCGGTCGTCGTGATCCCCGCAACCGACTCGAAAAACGCTGCAGCGAAATCGATGTTCGGAACCGTGAGCACAATCGGCAAAGCCCCGAAGACGGAGACTGAGAGCCAAACGCTCGCCGTGAGCAGAAAGCCCTCTTTGCGCGTCAGCCTGACCTCGCGCCCGCGTCCGACGAGCACGAAGAGACCGCCGATGCTCACCGTGGCAAAGGACGACAGGAAAAAGGGCGCGGCCCCCGGCTCGCTCAAGGCCGCCGAGACGAGCGCGGGCAGGAGCATGGTGCCCCCCAAAGCCACGAGGACGATGCCGTGAACGAAATAGAGAGGATGGGGGTGAATCATAGGGCGAAGGACGCCCGGCAAACCCGGGCGCGTGGGCGCGCTTTCCTTCTTTGCGTAGGCGAATCAAGGCCATGCCGACCGGCGAGATACCATATAGGGGCCAACTCGAGGGCGCTATTCCTTCCCCTACGGGAGCCGAGGCCCCAAGCGTTGTTCTCGCGCGAGGTCCTAAGAAGCGCCGGCCGCTCGTGCTCATCATCAACCCCGGTGGCACGCGTGAGCGCGGCGGCATGGGCGGGATGGTGCGCTACCTCATCGAAGCCTGGGCAGAGCGCCCGGACGCGCCGCGGGCTCTCGTGTTCGATAGCCGCGGTCTCGGCAGCGTGTTCTTCGCGCCCTTCTTTCTTGCTTGGTCCCTTGCGCGCGTGGTCCTGCGCTGCGCGACGGACGACGTGGCGCTCTTGCACGTGAACATGGCGGAGAACACAAGCGTCTTGCGCAAGGGCATTGTCGTCCTCGTTGGCAAGCTCTTGCGCGTGCCGGTCCTTCTTCATTTGCATGCCGGCTTGTTCATCGATTTCTATCGCAGGCTTCCCGCGCCCGCGCGTCTGTTCACGCGTTGGGTCTTCCGTGCGGCCGACCGCACGGTGGTATTGGGCGAAATCTGGCGCCGCATGTTGAGCGAGGAGCTTGGCATCGATCCCCGGCGCATTGCCGTGGTCTATAACGGCGTGCCCCCGGCGCCCCCGCGCTTACCGACTGCACCCGGTACGCCCTGCCGTCTTCTCTATGTCGGCAAGCTGCGTCCCAAGAAAGGCCTGCGCGAGCTCTTTCAAGCGCTCTCGTCCGCGCGTCTCAGCGAGGCGGCTTGGACACTCACGCTCGTCGGAGACGGCGCGCGCCGCAAATATGAGGACCTCGCATGCGCGCTGGGCCTGGGCGAGCGTGTTCGCTTTACGGGGTGGCTCGAGCCCGACGCGGTGCGCCGCGTGCGGGCCGCGGCCGATGTCTTCGTCTTGCCATCTCATCACGAAGGCTTGCCACTTGGTCTCTTGGAAGCCCTTTCGGCGGGGCTCGCGGTGGTCACCACGCGCGTCGGCGCGCTCCCGGAGATTCTGCGCGACGGCGAGAACGCGCTGCTCGTGGACCGCGTCGACGCGACCGCGCTCGAAGAGGCACTCTTCCGGGTTGTCACCGACGCCGGCCTGCGAATGCGACTGTCGTCCGCCGCTCACGGGCTCTACGAGACGCAATTCACGATGGCGCATTTCACCGCCGCGATCGAGCTGCAATATGCGCTGACGATCCTGTCGCACAAATCCCGGGCGTTCGCCTGATGGTGCGCGGGCGAGCGCGCCTACTGAGACGCTTCAGTTCCTTCGCGCCGACCGGTTGCCTGGGTCCGATCATCCGCACGGTTTGACGGTCACGACGCGCGCCGGTGCGCCGAAACAGCTTTCTGTCCCTGTTGTACCTTTGCAACAAATCTGTGGACAGACAGCTGCGAACGAAAATTCCACTTGCATGTTGCAAAAACCACAGAATTGCGCGAGAGTAAATTCCGGCTCGATCGAACATGAACAATCGCGTCTCACGCGAGATCGGGCGGCACTTACAAGCTGGCCGCGATGTCACGACCATCGCGGACTGAAGGAAATGGCGTCTCCGCGGAACTGCGGCGTAGCGTGTGGGTCTAATCGTGGAGCATTTCCGTCGAGGCAAGGGCTGAGGCCTCGTCGTCGGTCGCCAAGAGCTTGATGTCCACGCAGGTGCGCGCCTTTGCGCGCGCGTCAACGGACGGGTGTGTGCTGCCTCCGTCCAGCGGGTTGATCTTTGTGTCTCGGTGCAAGTGAGGTGTATGTCGTGGAAAGTTCATCGCAGGTTTCATTGGCTGTCGAAACGCCGGATGCAGCGGCGCGCTTGGAAAACCGGCTGAGCGCGCTCGAGCGCGTGCAAGCGAGCATCATGGAGCACATCGTTCGATTGCGAGGCGTGCTCGGCGCACGTTGGAATCCCCTCAACGTGACCCCACCCAAGAATTTCACGGACGCGCTGGAGCGCATCGAAGAGCTCGAAATTCGCCTCGAGGACGCGCTGGCCCCGCCGGAGCCTTTGCCCTTGGGCCTCGAGCGCCATTTGAGCCCGATCGAAGGTAGGCTCTATGGGCTTCTCAAGCGGAAGGCCGGCGAGGACTCACGCGGCTTCGTGCGCAGAGACGCGATCATGACCGTGCTGTACGGGCTCAACGACAACGTCCCGAGCACGGCGGGCCTTCATGTCCACATCTGCCATTTGCGGCGCAAGCTGCCGAGCCACGAGCACATCGAGACGGTGCGTGGCAGGGGCTGGCGCCTCGTGTCCATGTCGCGGCCATGCGCTGATTGAGCGCCGGTGCGTTTTCCGCCGGCGCGGAGAACAGGCACAACCCTAGAGGCGGGTGCGCGTTCCGCTTCCGTCGAAGCGAAATGCGCACTCCGCTCCGCGGAAGATCAGCCTACTGAACGAAGCGCCAGGTTCCGTCGGGCTGCAGGCAGGCTGTGCCCCAAGCCGGTTGGAGCGTGCCGTTGACGTTGATTGTTGTGCGAAACTCGCGGCAGTAGCTCGGTACCCCCGCTCCATAGGCCGGTGCGGAATAGACGGGCGCGGAATAGGCAGACCCGGGATAGACAGACCCGGGATAGACCGGGGCCGGATACACGCCGGGATACGGCGCCACGACAACCGGCGCCGGATAGCCGTAATAGCCGCGGTCGTAATTCCCGTAGCCGCCATAGCCCCGGAAGTGGCCATAGCGGCGATAATGCGGGTAGTAGCCGTGATGGCCGTAATAGCCGTGGCGCCAGCCGTCGTGGTAGAGCGGCACGCCGATACCGATGCCGATGGTGACACGAGTGCGCGCGGCCGCGGGCCCTGTTGAAAGGGCAACGAGCACGCCCGCGCACAGCGTCGCGAGTATCAAAGCCTTGCACGCGACCCTGACTGTAACTTCGACCGGCTTGCGGAGCATCATGGGGGCGCACTCCTTCAGTGAGTCCAACCCGTTTCGCCGCGCCATCATAACACCGCCTGGCCGGCGGCGAAATCACGGGTTCCGGCGCGTGCCAGTTTGGAACGGCGCACGGCGTGGCGCGCGGGAAGCCGCAAGCTGTCGCCCGTATGCGCGCGAACGCAAGCTAGAGCGCGATCGAGACCGACTTGACCTCCGTATAAGCCTCGATGCCGGCGCGGCCCATCTCGCGTCCCCACCCGGACTGCTTGTAACCGCCGAAGGGCATGTTGTGGTCGAGGACCGAGCCGCCGTTGACGCGCACCGTGCCCGCTTTGAGCTTGCGCGCGAGCTTGTGCACGAGGCTCACGTCTTTCGTCCAAATGTAGGACGACAGCCCGTATTCGGTGTCGTTGGCTGCGGCGGCGATCTGGTCAAGATCGTCGTCACCGAAAGGCATGGCGCAGACCACGGGGCCGAAAATCTCCTCGCGATTGATGGTCATGGCCGGGGTCGTGTTGACGAACACGGTGGGCTCGACGAAAAAGCCCGGACCCTTCATGGCTTTGCCGCCGACGACGATCTCGCCGCCATCGCGGGTTCCGGAGTCGATATAGCCGGTGACGCGCTGGCGCTGCTTCTCGGAGACGAGCGGGCCGATCTCGGTCGTGGGATCGATACCGGCGCCCACCTTGAGCGCGGCGGCGCGCTTGGCGACGGCCTCGACCACCCGGTCGAAAACCTTCTTGTGCACGAAGAGCCGCGAGCCCGCGACGCAGACCTGACCCGTGTTCCCGAAAACCCCCATGGCGGCGCCTTCGGCCGCCCGATCGAGATCCGCGTCGGGAAACACAAGCACCGGCGACTTGCCGCCGAGCTCGAGCGCCACGCGCTTCAAGTTGCCGCCCGCGGCGGCGAGAATTGACTTTCCGACCCGCGTCGACCCGGTGAAGGAGATCTTGTCGACATCGGGATGATCGACCAGCGCCTGGCCCGCCGCGGGCCCGTAGCCCGTGACGATGTTGACCACCCCGGCCGGGAAGCCCACTTCCTGAATGAGCTGACCGATGCGGATCGCCGTCATTGGCGTGAGCTCGGCGGGCTTGAGCACGACCGTGCAGCCCGCTGCCAAGGCCGGCGCGATCTTCATAACCGTCAGGATGAGTGGGCCGTTCCAGGGCACGATCGCGCCCACGACCCCCACTGGCTCGCGCAGCGTGTAAGCGTGGTGATTGGGAGCCGCGAGGGTGAGCGTATCGCCACCAACCTTGCCGGCCCAGCCCGCGTTGTAACGCAAGCCTTCGGCCGCGAAGGGCACCATCCAGCCCGCCGAGCGGATCGGCATGCCGTTGTTGAGACGTCTCGATCAGACCAAGATCCTGCCCCTCCCGCTCCAACGCATCGGCGAGCTTCCACATGAGCTTGGCGCGCTCGCCGGGAGGCGTGTTCGCCCAAGGCTCGAAGGCTTTCCGCGCGGCCTTGACGGCCTTGTCCACATCCGCCTTGCCGCCGGCCGCGGCATGACCAATCGTCTTGCCCGTCGCCGGATCGACGCATTCGATCGTCTCGCCCGATTGCGCCTCAACCCACGCATCGCCGATCAAGAGCTTGTGGGGCTTGGCCAGAAATGCCGAGACAGCGTCCAGTCGAGTAGCCGTGGCAGGCGCGTTCATGGGTTTCTCCCTAAGGTCTGATCTTGTGCGTGCGGCGGTCAAAGGACGAAGCGCGCGCAACGAAGGCGCGGAAATGAAGAGGCGCTTCCAGGCGCGGCGCCGGCCATTCTATGTCTCCGATCTGCGTGAGGCAATAAAGGCGGCAGCACGCCCGTGACGGGCACGCGGGGCCGTGGTAACGAGCTTGCTCCTGCACGCTCTTACGCGCCGGTCATGCGTTCCGGCGCTTCCTCCATCGGACAACGGCGCGCTCATGCAGAGCTACGACTTTATTGTTGTGGGCGCCGGAACCGCCGGCTGCGTGCTCGCCAACCGGCTCACGGAAGACCCCGACAATCGCGTGCTGATGCTCGAGGCGGGCGGACCGAACCGTTACCGCCTGATGGCGATACCGTTCGCGTTCATGGCTTTGTCGCAGGAGCCCTCCGTCAATTGGGGCTATTGGAGTGAGCCCGAGCCCCATGCGGACAACCGCACGGTTCCCTTGCCGCGCGGCAAGGTGCTCGGCGGCTCGTCGTCGATCAACGGCATGATGTACACGCGGGGAAGCCCGCGCGACTACGACGAGTGGCTTCAGCTCGGCGCGCGCGGCTGGTCGTATGCCGACGTGCTGCCCTATTTCAAGCGCGCGGAATCGAGTTGGCGTGGCGCTTCGACCTATCACGGCGATTCCGGGCCGATGCCGGTCTCGCGTCACGACATCGACAACTTTCTCTTCCGCCAGATCGCCGCCACCGCGCGCGCCCGCGGCTACGCGGTGCTGGACGATTTCGAGGGCGGAAAGCCCGAAGGCGTGAGCGCCCCCGATTTCACGATCCACAAGGGCCGACGCGCCAGCACCGCCACGCGCTATCTCGAGCCCGTGCTGTCGCGGCCCAATCTCAGCCTGCGTCTCGGCGTGCTTGCGACGCGCATTGTCTTCGAGAAACGCCGCGCCGTCGGCGTGGAATTCGCGCGCGACGGAAAGCTCGAGCAAGTCCGCGCCACGCGCGAAGTGATCCTTGCGGGCGGCGCCTACAATTCCCCGCAGCTCTTGCTGCTCTCGGGCATAGGTCCTGCGGACGAGTTGATGGCGCTGGGCGTCGCCCCGATCCACGATCTGCCGGGCGTCGGCCGTAATTTGCAGGAGCACCCCGCCGTCGGCATGCAATATGAGGCGAGCGGCCCCATCACCTTCGAAAGCCACATACGCTTCGATCGCATCGCCTTGTCTTATTTGCGCTGGCGGCTCTTCGGCACGGGACTCACGGCCGGACTGCCGCTGATCGCGATGGCGCTGTGGAAGACGCGGCCCGAGCTCGAGCGCGCCGATATCGAAGCTCTGTTCCCGCCGGCCGCTATGAATGCGCGCGTTTGGTTTCCCGGCATCCGCAAAGGCCGCGGCCATATTTTTGGTTACCTGACTATCCTATTGCACCCGGAAAGCCGGGGCCGCGTCACGCTGCGCTCGGCCGACCCGCGCGAGCCGCCGCGCATAGTCCTGAACCTGCTCGCCGAGGCCGGCGATCGCGCGACATTTCTGCGCGGCTTGCGCATGATGCGCGAATTCATCGCGACCGCACCGGCTTCCACGCTCGTGCGGCGGGAAATCATGCCCGGGACGGACGTCCGAAGCGATGCCGAGCTCTTGGCTTACATGCGCCAGATGGTGAGCATCGTCCACCATCCGACGAGCACCTGCGCCATGGGCGACGGGCACGACGCCGTGGTCGATGCCGAGCTCAAGGTGCGCGGCGTCGAAAGCTTGCGCGTGGTTGATGCCTCGATCATGCCGCGCGTCGTCGGCGGCCACACCCACGCGCCCACCATCATGATCGCCGAGAAGGCGTCCGACATGATCCTCGGCAAGCCCGCGCTCCCGCGCGAAGCGTCTCACCCCGTGACGACGAAGTAATCGAACACCGTGTGGTCCGGCGGCGATTTGCGCACGCCCCGGCACAGGAAAACGTGGCGCGTCAGCCAATCATGGGGGCCCGTCGGCGCGTCGAAGGCGGGAATGCAGACGAAGTAGAGATTGGGCGTCGCCGCGAAACGCGGCGGGCTCGCCGGTGGCGCGCCGAAGTGTGAAGGTTCGCTTCCCGCCTGTGGCAGCGGCTTGCCGTTCTCATCGCGCGCATAGAGAAAGCCGCGATTGTTGATGTAGATGGGCGTGCCGTCGGACGCTTCCAGCATGTAATGGGCGTTGAGCTCGCCCACGCCGTCGGCTCGTCCCCGCGCGTAATCGGCGCCGCTATAGGGAACCACCCTGCCCTGCAGCCGCGGGCCCACGATATCCCCCGCCATCGGCGGCACATACACCCGTCCCCCCAAAGGCGTCGTCGGCGCGAGCCGCACCCGCTCCTTGAAGAAAATCCGTATACGGAAGGCAAACTCCATGGCCGGCGGCGTGGCGGTCGAAAAATCGAGATCCGGCGGCGGAAGAGAAAAATCGCTCATCGCTCTGGTCCTCTCTCAAGCCGCAACGCGGGGAATACCCCGCCACGTGCCGCAGGAAGCCAATTCTGGTTATTCATGGACCCGAGTTATTTCGACTCGGCCGCCTCACAATCAGAATGGATTCTTGGCATCAGGAACTTGCTGGTGAGCCCGGATGGATTCGAACCATCGACCCTCTGATTAAAAGTCAGATGCTCTGCCACTGAGCTACGGGCCCGATCGATGGGGCGGAAAGTAGGCGTGCCCCGGGAAGGGGTCAAGGAAGGCGGCGCCGCGCGCCACATGCCCTGGGCAGACACCTGGCGCCCCAGCCATGCCCGTGCAGCGCGGCCTGGTCTCGGCCCGCCGCGCCGTGCCGACGGCTTCGGCACCGACAGTTAACAGATCTTCAAGTGCCTTCGGCCAACCATCGCTCGCCCGCGACATGAGGGTTCATGCGGTGGACATAAGATCGCCGAGCCTGCAGCGGCTCTATCAGGATTGGCGGCGTTGGCGCGGTGCGCGGGAATTTCCCGCGCGCGCCGATTTCGATCCGCTCGACCTCAAATACATCCTCGGGAACCTCTCGATCACCGACGTTCTCTATGATCCGGTGCGCTTTCACTACCGCATTCACGCAAGCGCAAGCTCCGGGCATCTGGGCTTCGACCTCACAGGAAAGAGCCTGGATGCCCTGCCGAACCCTACCTATCAGGCCTTCATTCGCGAGCACTTCCTCGAAGCCGTCGTAAACCGCGCGCCGTCGGTCAAGCTTCGTGAGCGGGTCTTCACCAACAACGAATACTGGTTTGTCGAAGCGATCATTCTGCCGTTCTCGAGCGACGGCCAGACCGTCGACATGTTGATGACGGGAACGAAATTCGACGTCCCAAAGCGCCCCGCGGCGCAAGTGCCGCGCGTGCAAACCGCTTGAGCGCGTCGATGTTCATGTGGTCCGAGCACTAGGAAACAGGTCGCCATGCAACTGAACACACCGGCCTTGCGGCAGCTCTATGAGGATTGGAATTGCTGGCGCGGCGAACGCAAGTTTCCGGCGCGCGAGGATCTCGATCCTCTTCAGCTGAAATACATGCTTGGGAACCTGTGGGTCTTCGCCGTCTCGTACAACCCCTTGCGCTTCTTGGTCCGCATCCATGCCTCCGCCCGCGCCGAACGCATGGGCTTCGATCTTACGGGCAAGAGCCTGGACGAGCTGCCGGACGACGAATACCGGGAATACATGCGCGCCAACCTAATCGAGGTCCTAAAGAGACGGGCACCGTATTCGGAGATCGTGGACCCGGCGAATCTCGTCAAGGCCTTTGGCCGCGTGGAGGTGCTCGTGTTGCCGTTCTCGAGCGACGGACAAACGATCGACATGCTCGCCGCCGGCACACATCTGGTCATCCCCGCGCGCGTTTCGCCTCGGGCTGCGGCGCAGCGAGACACCGCGTGACTGCCGACATCCCGGCACGGTGCGTTCGCTGAGCGAGGCGCGTTTGACGGCGCCCGGGCTTTGGTCCGCCGGCGGTTGTACCAGACCAATGCCAAGGAGCAGTGCGTTGGACCTGAAGTCGGAAGCCCTGCGATGTCTCTATCGCGACTGGGAACGATGGCGCGGCGCGCGCCTTTTCCCGGACCGGTTCGACATCGATCCCTTGGAGCTGCGTTACATCTTGGGGAACTTGTCCCTGACCGATGTGTTCTATGACCCGCTGCGCTTCTTCTACCGCATCCACGCGACGTCGAGCGCCGAAAGGCTGGGCTTCGATCTGACGCATAAGAGCTTGGATGCACTTCCCGACCAGTCCGTCCGCGAAATCCTCCGGCAAGGTCTCACGCAAGCACTCGAAGCACGTGCGCCGATTCTTCGTTCCCAGGAACGGGTGATGGCCACCAAGGAATTCGGCTTCATCGAAGCGCTCATCCTGCCGTTTTCGCGCGACGGACGAACGATCGACATGCTCGCGACCGGCACGCATTTCGATGTGCCCAAATACTCCGTCTTGAGACCCTTCTCGCCCGCGACACCCCGTTGACCGGCCGAAAAGCGCGGGCGCCCGCCGCCTTCCCGCGAAGCCCGCAGCCGCTTAGCAAATCTTAAGGAGCAGGCGGCCAAAATTGAGCTTGGAAGGAAGCCCGCAGGGGCGCATCGTGGAAGCAAAGTCGCCAACCTTGCAACGGCTCTATCGGGATTGGGAGGCGCGGCGAGGCACGCGCGTCTTCCCGATGCGCTCTGATTTTGATCCTCTCGACCTCCGTCACATTCCGGGAAACGTTTCCCTCGTGGGCGCGGGCATATAGGTCGCACAATGGATGTGAAGTCGCCCAGTCTGCAACGCTTCTACCGGGATTGGCAAACCTGGCGCGGCGTGCGCGCATTCCCGACGCGAGCCGACATCGATCCCCTGAACCTCCGTTACATTCTGGGCAACCTCTCTCTGGTCGATGCTCTTCGCGACCCCTTGCGCTTCTTCTTCCGCATTCAGGGCACCGCGAGCGTCGACCGCACGGGCTTCGATTTGACGGGCAAGACTCTCGATGTCATGCCGAATGACACGCTTCGCAACATCATGCACACCAATCTCATCCGCGCATTGGAGAGCCGCGCGCCGCTCCTGGTTTTCCATGAGAGCTTGTCGATGTACAAAGTGTACGGTCACTTGGAAGTGCTCGTCGTGCCTTTTTCGGACGACCAGAGCATCATCGATATGCTCGTGATCGCAACGCATTACGACGTGCCGAAGCGCTATTGGGAGCAGCGCTCCGCCGTCCCGGTCAATCCCGCTTGAGTTTCCCGGCGGGTTCCCTTTCGTTCGCCTCGGTCTCGCCAATGCCGGCGCGATAGCGCGCCCGAAAGCCCGCCACGAAGGCATCGAGCTTTTCGTCCGCGATCGCCCGGCGCAGCGCTGCCATCAAAGCTTGAAAGAAGGCGAGGTTGTGCCAGGACAGGAGCACGGCGCCGAGGATCTCGTTCGCCTTCACGAGGTGATGCAGATAGGCGCGCGCGTAGTCACGGCTCGCCGGACAGGCGCTCGTCTCGTCGAGGGGGCGCGGGTCGTCGGCGTGGCGCGCATTGCGCAGGTTGAGCGGCCCGTCCCAGGTGAAGGCCTGCCCGTTCCGGCCCGAGCGCGTGGGTATGACGCAATCGAACATGTCGATGCCGCGCTGCACCGCGCCCACAATGTCCTCGGGCTTGCCGACGCCCATGAGATAGCGCGGCGATGACTCCGGAAGCACGGGCACCGTTTCGTCGAGCACGCGAAACATAGTCTCGCGCCCCTCGCCCACGGCAAGCCCGCCGAGCGCGTAGCCATCGAAGCCGATGTCCCGGAGCGCGGCGGCCGAGCGCGCGCGCAGGTCCGAAAAAACGCCGCCTTGCACGATGCCGAACAGCGCCGAGCCCGATCGCGGCACGAAGGCCGCCTTCGAGCGCGCGGCCCAGCGCATGGAAAGCTCCATGGAGCGTGCGGCTTCGTCATGCGACGCCGGAAAGGGCGTGCATTCGTCGAGCACCATGGCGATGTCCGAGCCGAGCAGGCGCTGGATCTCGATCGCGCGCTCCGGGCTCAGCATCTCCTCGGCGCCGTCGAGATGGGAGCGGAAGGTCACGCCCTCCTCGGTGAGGCGGCGGAGGGCGCTAAGCGACATCACTTGATAGCCGCCGGAGTCGGTCAAGATCGGCCGCGGCCAATTCATGAATTTGTGCAAGCCCCCGAGGCGTGCGATGCGCTCGGCGCCCGGGCGCAGCATCAGGTGATAGGTATTGCCGAGCACGATGTCGGCGCCGGTGGCGCGCACCTGGTCCGGCAGCATGGCCTTGACGGTGCCGCCGTGCCCACGGGCATGAAGGCCGGCGTGCGAATGTCTCCGCGCGGGGTTGAGAGGGCGCCGCTGCGCGCGGCGCCATCGCGTGCGGCAATGCCGAACACGAAGCCGTCAGCCATGGGCGGGGGCCGCCGCCGCCCGATGAATGAGGCAGGCATCGCCATAGGAATAGAAGCGATAGCCGCTGGCGATGGCGTGCGCATAAGCGCGGCGCATGGCCTCCACGCCGCCGAAGGCCTGCACCAGCATGAGCAGCGTCGAGCGCGGCAAATGGAAATTGGTGAGGAGAAGCTCGGCCGTGCGAAAGCGATAGCCCGGCGTGATGAAAAGTCGCGTCTCGCCCTCGAAAGGCTGAACGCGGCCCGTTTCGTCGGCCGCGCTTTCGAGCAGGCGCAAGCTCGTCGTGCCGACTGCAACGAGTCTGCCGCCCTCGCGCCGCGTCGCGTTGATCGTGCGCGCTGCATCCGGAGTCACGCGGCCCCATTCGGCGTGCATGACATGGTCCTTCGTATCGTCGGCTTTCACGGGCAGAAACGTGCCCGGACCGACATGGAGGGTCAGCATGACATGGCCGATCCCGCGCGCGGCGAGTGCCGTAAAGAGCTCCGGCGTGAAATGAAGTCCGGCGGTCGGCGCGGCCACGGCGCCGGGCATCCGGGCATAAACCGTCTGGTAGTCGCTCCGGTCCCGCCCGTCCGCCGGGCGGCGCGTCGCGATATAGGGCGGAAGCGGCATTTGTCCCTGCTCCTGCAAGGCCTTGTCCAACATTTCTCCACTGCGATCGAAGGATAGCAGCACCTCGCCCTCGCCCAGTTGCTGCTCGACGATGGCCGTCAGACCTTCTCCGAATTGAACCCGGTCGCCCGCGCGCAGCCGCTTGGCCGGACGCGCGAAGCCGCGCCAGCGCGCGCCGTCCAGGCGCTTGTGCAATGTGAAGGAAAGGCGCGCCTCCCCGCCCTCGGGCAGTCGTGTGGCGCGTGTGCCTTTAAGCTCGGCCGGAATGACCGCCGTGTCGTTGAGAACGAGAACGTCGCCGGGCTTCAGGAGCGCGGGCAAGTCGGCGACGATGCGGTCCTCGAGACGGCCCGCCGTCCACCACGAGCAGGCGCGCCGCATCGCGCGGGCTTGCAGGCCTGAGCGCGATGCGCTCGGGCGGCAGCTCGTAGTCGAAGCATCGACCCGCACGGCGCTCTCTCCAAAAGCACGAAGCGGCCCGGCAGGGAAGCCGGACCGCTCCGAAATTAAGCCAGCGCGCCTCAGAATGGCAGTATGCGCCTGCCGAGATGGCTGTCGAAGAACTTGACGATGATGTCGTAGGCCTCTTTCGATTCCGGCAGATCCGGATTGTAGAAGAAGGCGTGGGGCATGCCGTCCCAAACGAAGATCTGCGCATCGATGCCGAGCTTGACGAGCTCGATATGCGTGTTGAAGCGCCGCGCTCATCTCCGGCAGCGCGCGTGCCGGTGATCAAGAGCGTCGGCGGAAACTTGGCGAGAATCCCTTTCGACGCGCCGGGCACGGCCAAGGGATCGTTGAGAGCCGTGTCGCCGAAATAGGCGCCCGACATTCCCCAGCTGGGCTTTGCCCGTGGGCGCCGCGCCCAAAGCCGCCAAGCATGGGCGACGGTATAGGCGGAGTCGCCCTCGTCGGAGCGGTAGGCCGAAGCGCAGAAGATGCCGATGGCGCCCGGCTGCGGCAAATTCTCCTTGTCGAACCAAGCGACCATCTCGGCCGTCAGCATTCCGCCCGCCGAGCAGCCATAGATGCCGATGTTGCGCGGCTTATAAGTCTTGAGCAGCTCCATATAGACCTTGGCCACGTCCTCGCTCGCCGAGGGAAACTTGTTTTCCGGGCCCTGGCGGTAGTCCACGCTGATGACTTTGATCTTGCCCACGCTCGCGATCGGGAATGGACTCGATCTGTCCCTCCGTGCGCGCGCCCATGACGAATCCGCCGCCATGCAGATTGATGAGCACGCGCCTCTGCGTTCGCGATGGGGACGCCGCCCACGGGCGTGAACACCTCGGTATAGACGCCGGCGATGGTCTGTTGCTCGATCTTGACCGGATAGGCCGCCTTCTGCTGCTCGATCTGCGGCTTGAAGATCGCGTCATCGACTCGCCTTGCGCATGGTCGCGATGTCGGCACTTCGGCCCGCCGGGCGGAAACGGTTGCCTTGCTCATTTCGATGAAGAAGGCCTTGCCCTCGGTGCTCGCGAGGCTCGACCAGGGCACCGTGTAGGCCGGACCGTGAACGGCGCCGTTGCTTGTCCACCGCTGAGCTTTCGGTTTTCCCTGGGCCGTCGCCCGTCCCCGTCGCTGCAAGCAGCGCTGACCAGCGCCCCGACGGCGACGACGCCGGCGCGGCAAGTCCCCTTCCTCCCGAGACATTCGAGTGTCTCCCTTGCATTTGATTGAAGAGCGCCGATGGACACGGCATCAGGCCGCCTCCGAAAGCTGTGTAGCGCAAAGCTTCACAGTTTTGCCAGACTGCAAACGAGCGTCTGCGACAGGAAGACGGGCGGCGCGCGTCAGGACTTGCCGAGCTTGAGCGCGAGCTTTGCCGCGACCGCGGGCGACACGAAAGGCGAGACGTCGCCGCCGAGGCGCGCGATCTCGCGCACGAGCGTGCCGGAAATGGCCAGCGTGCTCGGGTCGGCGAAGAGAAGCATGGTCTCGATGCCCGGGCTCATGCGGCCGTTGGCCGCCGCCATCTGCGCCTCGTAGTCGAAATCGGTGACGCTGCGCAATCCCCGCACGATGACGCGCGCGCCTTCCTCTTCGGCAAAGCGCACGACGAGGCCATTGAACGGCTTGACCGCGATCTTGCCCCCCGCAAGCGTCGCCACGTCGGCCTGCACCATGGCCACGCGCTCCTCCAAGCTGAAGAGCGGCGCCTTGGTCGTATTGACGCCGACGCCGATCACCAGACGATCGACGAGCGACAGCGCGCGCTCGATGATGTCGCGGTGGCCCTTGGTGGGCGGATCGAAGGTGCCGGGGTAGACGCCGATGCGTTCCATGGATTTACTTCGCGCCGTTTCCGGGCTCAGCCTCGCCGTCGCTCTCTTCGCCTTCGGCCGTTTCGCCGATGCGCTCGACCGAGACCACGCGCTCGCCTTCCCCGACGCGGAAAAGCGTCACCCCTTGCGTCGCCCGGCCCGCGATGCGCACGTCGTCGACGGGACAGCGGATCATCTGGCCCTGGTCGGTGATGAGCATGATCTGGTCGGCTTCCTCGACCGGAAACGTGCACACGAGGTCGCCGTTGCGCGGGCTCGTGGCCATGGCGATGATGCCCTGCCCCGCGCGCCCCGCGACGCGATATTCATAGGCCGAGGTGCGCTTGCCGAAGCCCTTCTGCGTCACCGTGAGCACGAACTGCTCATAGGCGCCAAGCTCGGCGTAGCGCTCGGCACTGAGCGTCGTCTCCTCGACCGGCTCCTCGTCGGCCGCCTCCGGCGGCGGCTCGGTTTCGCCGTCTTCGCCCGTGGCGCGGCGCATGGCGCTCGCCTGCTTGAGATAAGCCTTGGCCTCGGCAGGCGTTGCATCGACATGGCGCAGGATTGCCATGCTGATGACTTCGTCGTCTTCGGCGAGCTTGATGCCGCGCACGCCGACCGACGCCCTGCCCTTGAAGACGCGGATCTCGCTCGACCGGAAAGCGGATGCATTTGCCCTTGCGCGTCGTGAGAAGCACGTCGTCGCTCTCCGTGCAGAGTGCAACGCCCACGATGCCTTCCTTGGCGCCCGGCCGCTCCTCGTCGAGCTTCATGGCGATCTTGCCGCTCACATTGATGTGCAGGAAGTCGGCAAGCTCGTTCCGCCGCACCGTGCCCCAGGCGGTGGCGAACATGACGTTGAAGCGCTCGAAGGCTTTGGGATCGTCGGGCAGCGGCAACACGGTGGTGATGGTCTCGCCTTCCGAGAGCGGCAACGAGATTCACCATCGCCTTGCCGCGGGCGTTGGGCGCGCCTTGGGGCAGGCGCCAGACCTTCAGCTTGTAGACCTTGCCGATGGAGGAGAAGAACAGCACCTCCGCATGCGTGTTGGCGACGAAGAGGCGCGTGACGAAATCCTCCTCGCGCGTCGCCATGCCCGAGCGTCCGCGTCCGCCGCGCCGCTGGGCGCGATAGGCCGTGAGCGGCACGCGCTTGATATAGCCCGCATGCGTGACGGTGATCACCACGTCCTCGCTCTGGATGAGATCCTCGTCCTCGACCTCGAATTCCTGCTCGACGATCTCGGTGCGCCGCGGCGTCGCGAACTCCTTTTTCAGTGATTGCAGATCGGCGCGAATGATGCCCATGAGCCGCGCGCGCGAGCGCAGGATGTCCAGGTGCTCCTCGATCTCCTTGCCGAGCGTCTTCAATTCGTTGCCGATCTCGTCGCGGCCGAGCGCCGTCAGACGCTGCAGGCGCAAATCGAGAATGGCGCGTGTCTGCTCGTCCGAAAGCATGAGCGTGCCGTCGGCGCCGAGCACATGGCGGGGGTCGGCAACCAGCGATACAAGCGGGGCCATGTCAGCGATGGGCCAGCGCCGGTCCATGAGCCGCTCGCGCGCCGTCGCGGGATCGGGGGCCGAGCGGATGAGCCCGATCACCGTGTCGATGTTGGCGACGGCGATGGCAAGCCCGACCAGGATGTGGGCGCGGTCGCGCGCCTTGCCGAGCAGATGCTTCGTGCGCCGCGTGACCACTTCTTCGCGGAAGTCGATGAAGGCCTTGATGAAACCCTTGAGCGTGAAGGTCTCGGGCCGCCCGCCGTTGAGCGCCAGCGCTTGCACGCCGAAGTTCGATTGCAGCGGCGTGAAGCGGTAGAGCTGGTTCAGCACCACATCGGCCATCGCCTCGCGCTTCAGCTCGACCACGACGCGGATACCGTGGCGGTCGGACTCGTCACGCAAATCCGCGATGCCCTCGATGCGCCGCTCGCGCACGAGCTCGGCGATCTTCTCGATCATCGTGGCCTTGTTCACCTGATAGGGAATCTCGGTGACGATGATCGCCTCGCGGTCTTTCCTGATCTCTTCCACGATGCGCACGCCCGCGCATGATGATGGAGCCCCGGCCCTTGAGATAAGCCGCGCGAATGCCCGCGCGCCCGAGGATGAGCCCGGCGGTCGGGAAATCGGGGCCCGGCACGATTTCCATGAGCTCTTCGTCGGTGATCTCCGGCCGCTCGATGAAAGCGACGCAGGCGTCGATCACCTCGCCCAGATTGTGGGGCGGGATGTTGGTCGCCATGCCGACCGCGATGCCGCCCGCGCCGTTGACGAGCAGATTGGGAAAGCGCGCCGGCAGAACCACCGGCTCCTGGAACTCGTTCGAATAGTTGGACTGGAAATCGACCGTGTCCTTGTCGAGATCGTCGAGCAAGGGCAGCGCCGCCTCCGCGAGCCGCACCTCGGTATAGCGCTCGGCCGCCGGCGGATCGCCGTCCACCGAGCCGAAATTGCCCTGGCCGTCGATGAGCGGCAGCCGCATGGAGAAAGGCTGCGCGAGGCGCACCAGCGCGTCGTAGATCGCCTGGTTTCCATGGGGATGATACTTGCCCATGGTGTCGCCGGTGACGCGCGCCGATTTGCTTGTGCGGCTTGTTCGGCATGAAGCCGTTTTCGTGCATCGTGTAAAGGATGCGCCGATGCACCGGCTTGAGGCCGTCGCGCACATCGGGCAGCGCGCGCGCGACGATGACGCTCATGGCGTAATCGAGGTAGCTTCTGCGCATCTCCTCTTCGATGGAGATGACAATGGTGTCGCGCGGGCGCGCGGGCTCCTGCAGGCGGGGGTGTCTCTGGGGCGTCGGCCAAGGGCGATCAGCGGATGAAAGAAGGCCCGCCGGAAGCGTGCTTCCGGTGCGGGCGAGAACCATGAATCATCGGGCAAATCTTACCAAGAAGGAGCCTGCCGCGCCAACGTTAAGCGTCGGCTCTGCCTTGCCAATTCGCGCATGGCCGAGAATCTGCATTCGCAGGGCGTAAAGCCAGGGCGTGCGCTGCTGCATGGCTCGGATTGGCACGGGCGATAACGGCTCCTGCCGCATCGGTTTCGGTTCTTTGGTCCATGTGGGGGGCCCGGATGTCGAACGCCGCTTATTTGAGGACCTTTTGGTCCCTGCGCCCACCCCGCCCGCGCGCCTTGGATTTCGCGACGGCATTCCGCCAAGCTTACGAGGAGCACGAGCTCCTTGTCGGTCTTACTGTGCTCTACGTATTGGGCGCCGCGGTCGTTCTTGGAACGCATGCCCCCAACGCCATCGGGCAAACGATCGGTGCCCTTCTCCCGAGCTTTCTCGGAAATTGCCTGTCGGCCGCGATGGCCGCGACACCCTGGATCGTCGTTTTTCTCGCCCAACATCGCCCGCAACGGCCCATCTCCGCTCTAGGTCGCGCCTTCTACCGTTCACCAATGCGGCCCGTCGTCCTTGCACGCATGATAGTGGTCACGCCGTGCATCAGCGCGGTGCTGGCGACGTTCTCCACGGTCAAGCTGCACATCCCCTTGTTTCACCCATTCGCTTATGACGAGTGGCTCATGGCGCTCGACCAAGCGCTTCATGGCGGTGTATCGCCCTGGTTGCTTTTGCAACCGGTTCTCGGCTTTCCGATCGTCACGAGCCTGCTCGATCATTTGTATTATCTCTGGTTTCCCGTTGCGTGCATGACGTTCTACTGGCAGGTCTTTGCGAGGGAACGCAACGCTCTGCGCTTGCAGTTCATCACGGCCTTCATCGTCTCTTGGATTCTCATCGGCTCGATGGCGGCGCTTGCGCTGTCCTCCGCCGGTCCCGCCTTTGTTTCGAGGCTCGGCATGGGCCCCTCGCCCGTCGATGGCCTGCTCGACTACCTGCGGGCGGTCGACGCGACCTACCGTCCCCTCGCCTCCCTGCACGTGCAAGACATGCTGTGGCAGAGCTTCGTGTCGGGCACGGCCCTGCCGGGCCAAGGCATTTCCGCCATGCCGAGCATGCATGTCACGATTGCCGTTCTGCTTGCGCTGTTCGGCTGGCGCCGGCACTGGTTGGCGGGTCTCGCCTATTCGGCGTTTGCCGTGGTTATTTTTCTCGGCTCCGTCCATCTCGGATTCCATTACGCGGTGGACGGCTATATCGGCGCGCTCATGGCGGGCGCGCTCTGGCTCGCTTCGGGATGGCTCGTCCGGCGCGAACGCGCGGGGCTAGCAGGCAGCGCCGCGAACGCGACGCGGGCTTACGCATGATTCTACGCGCCCGCGTTCACGTCGTGATCGACGGGTGCCGGCGCGTGCGGGGCTCCGCCGCGGGAGCGGCGGGAAACGCCTAAAACGGAATCTCGTCGTCGAGCTCGGCGCCCGAGCCGCCGCCGCCGCCCCCGCCCCCGCCCCCGCCGCGACGCTCGCCCCCGCTTTCGATGCTTTCGTCTTGGCGCGCTGCGCCGCCATTGTTGGCGCGGTCGAGCATTTGGAGTGATGCATTGAAGCCCTGGAGCACGACCTCGGTGGAATAGCGGTCCTGGCCCTGTTGGTCCTGCCATTTGCGCGTCTGAAGCTGGCCCTCGAGATAGACCTTCGAGCCCTTCTTCAAATATTGCTGCGCGACCTTGGCGAGCCCTTCGGAGAAGATGGTGACGCGGTGCCACTCGGTGCGCTCCTTGCGCTCGCCCGTGGCTTTGTCCTTCCAGGAGTCCGAGGTGGCCACGCGCAAATGCACGATGGGCCGGTTGTCCTGGGTGAAGCGAACCTCGGGGTCGGCGCCCAGATTGCCGACGAGGATGACCTTGTTGACGCTGCCTGCCATGGTGGGTCCTGTCCGGGTTTTGCGCGCGAGCCGGGCGGCCCGCGCCTGCTTAGAGATGGCGGACGCCTGCGGCGTCGATGCCGCTGACGCCTTGAAACGACGTTGCCTCCGACACTAGCCGAATGCATGAATTGTCGCCAACAGCATCACAAGCTCTTGCCCAGCGACACGTGTTCTTGATATGTTCCTCCAAGATCGAGTGTTTGGCAAGCACAAATTGCCTCTTTGCGGCGCTTCGCACTTGGGCGGCATGAGGCGTAGGCATGACTTGTCTCGCAAATCGCGGACTCTCATATAAAGTTTATCAGAAGCACCACAGCCGCTCGTCGGGTTACCCGTGCTGAGGAGTCAAATGCCGTTCCTCCGTCGCATCGTTTCGGTTCAAATTGAACCGCAGCTTGGTCTGCCTCCCTACGCCATGATTGGCTCAGCACTTGTCATGCTCGCCTTTGTCGCCGGCGTGACGGTGGCGGCCCTCACCGTTTCCGGCGGATTCGGCATCACGCCCGGTATCTGGACTTCGGCGGCGTGGGTTTTGGCCGGCCTCAGCCTCGGAGTGGGCAGTGTTCTTCTGATCGTTCTCCAATACCAACGCATGGAGGTTGCAATGCTCCTGCGTGAACATCATGAACTCAGTAAGCGTACGGATGACCTGTTGACCAAGCTCGACGAGATCGAGCAGCGCCATCCAAACGGCTAAGACTGCTAGACCATGGAGTCGGCGGACTTCCCGGACTCCATTGGCGAACTTCGGGCAGCTCTTCGCGCAAAAAAAGACGATGAAGCTGCTCGCCTGAACGAAATTCAGTACATCGAACGTCAACTCAAAACCAGTACAGGCTATGTGCTCGCCAGCTTGATCGGTAGCTTCGGCGGCTCGGTCCTGTCCCCCGTCACCGGTGGTTTTTCGACTATTGTAACTCTGCTTGGCTGGCTTATGTTTGTTAAGAGCCTCGTGGACGATGCCAAGCTTATGAACCGGAAATTGGCCAAGCAACGAGAGCTTAGCGTCCTACGCGGCGATCTCGACGCCATTGAAGCGAAGATCGCCGCCATCGATGCTGAGAGCCGGTAGCCATGTGGAGAGTTCGTCGGCTTACACGCGGCAATTCCTCGAGCTTATGTAGTAGCTCGATGTGGATCACACCGACGGCCTGCCCCCCGCCTCGCACGAATAGAACTCTCCCTCACCGCCAAAACGCCTTCGAGGCGAGCCGCGCGCCTTCGGCCATGGCTTTGAGCTTGGCCCACACGACGGCGGGATCGACGGCCGCCTGGCCGACCCAGGTGCCATAGCCGCAGTCGCTGCCGGCGATGACATTCTCGCGGCCGACGAGCTTGGCGTAGCGGCCGATGCGCTGCGCGACGAGCTCGGGGTGCTCGATGAAGTTCGACTTCGACTCGATGACGCCGGGAATGAGGAGCTTGCCGTCGGGCAGTTTCACCGTCTCGAACAGCGCCCACTCATGGGCGTGGCGGGGATTGGCCGCTTCGAGTGAGATCGCCGCGGGCCGCGCGCGAAAAACGATGTCGATGATGTCCTTGAGCGGCACGTCGCAGTGATGGGGGCCCTCGTAATTGCCCCAGCAGAGATGCATGCGGAGTTGCTCGGGCGAAATGTTCGAGAGCGCATGATTGAGGGCCTCGACATGAAGCGCGGCGTTCTTGCGGAACTCTTCAAGCGACAAATCGGCGAATTGGATGTGCCGGCCCATGGCGAGATCGGGACAATCGATCTGCAAGACGAAGCCGGCGTGCGCGATCGCCTCGTATTCGAAGCGCATGGCATCGGCGATGGCGAACAGATAGGCCTCGTGGCTCGGGTAGTAGTGGTTCTGGAAGAAGAGCGAGATGACGCCGGGCGAGGCCGCGCTGAGGAACGCATCCTCCGCTGCGCGCGTCCGGCCAAGCGCGGCCTTGAGATTGGCGATGTCGCGCTTGACGGCCTCTTTGTCGCGCACGGACGACCGGCGCGTTGCAGCCCGGCGTCTTCCGGCGCGAGCGCCCGGGATCGCCGAAGACGCGCGCGGCAAGCGCCGGAAACTCCACGAGATCCTGATAGGCAAAGCGTCCGCTCTCGCCGCCGAAGCCGGACAGCCGATCTTTGACATAGGTGGCGTAGCTCGGCTTGCTCATCTCGCCGTCATTGACAATGTCGATGCCTGAGGCCACCTGGCTTTGGACGACCTCTGCCACCGCCGCCTTGATTTGCGCCTCGAGCGCCGCGCGCGCGACGGGCACGCCCTCCTCCTTGGCGAACATGGCGCGCACGAGCGCCGCGCGGCCGCGGCAAGCTGCCGGTGTGGGTGGTGAGAAAGCGCTCGAGGCTCCGCTTCATGGCTTTTGGACGTGAGACTGCCAACAGATGTTCTCTTCTATACCTGATGCAAAGAATACCTCCCCCTGAAAGGGGAGGTCGAGACGCCCCCCGGTCCGCGCGAAGCGCGGCCGGAGGATAAACTCCGCGGCTCGGGTGGGGGTCGTTCACAGGAAGGATCCCCTCCCCGAATTCCCTGCGGGAATTCGACCCTCCCCTTTCCAAGGGAGGGTGGTAAATATAAGTGAGCCATGCAGACCACCATCTCCATCCGCGGCGCGCGGGAGCACAATCTCAAGAACATCGACGTCGATCTGCCCCGCGACAAGCTCGTGGTGATCACCGGGCTCTCGGGCTCGGGGAAATCCTCGCTCGCCTTCGACACCATCTATGCCGAGGGCCAGCGGCGCTATGTCGAGAGCCTTTCGGCTTACGCGCGCCAGTTCCTGGAGCTGATGCAGAAGCCCGATGTCGACCACATCGATGGCCTCTCGCCCGCCATCGCCATCGAGCAGAAGACGACCTCGAAGAATCCGCGCTCGACGGTCGGCACCGTCACCGAGATTTACGACTATCTGCGTCTGCTCTTCGCGCGCGTCGGCGTGCCCTACTCGCCCGCCACGGGGCTGCCCATCGAGAGCCAGACCGTGAGCCAGATGGTGGATCGCGTTCTCGCGCTGCCCGAGGGCACGCGGCTTTATCTGCTTGGCGCCCATCGTGCGCGGGCGCAAGGGCGAGTACCGCAAGGATCTCGCCGATCTGCAGAAGCGCGGCTTCCAGCGCGTGAAGGTGGACGGCGCCTTTCACGAGATCGGCCAGGCGCCCGCCCTCGACAAGAAGAAGAAGCACGACATCGAGGTGGTGGTGGACCGCATCGTGGTTCGCGATGGGCTTGGCAGCCGCTTGGCGGATTCTCTTGAGACGGCACTTCAACTGGCCGAGGGCATCGCCGTGGCCGAAATCGCCGACAAGAAGAGCGAGCGCATTCTCTTTTCCCAGAAATTCGCCTGCCCCGTGTCGGGCTTCACCATCGAGGAGATCGAGCCCCGGCTTTTCTCCTTCAACAATCCCCACGGCGCCTGCCCGGCCTGCGATGGTCTGGGTACGGATCAATATGTCGACGCCGATCTCGTCGTGCCCGATCCGAAGCTCAGCTTGCGCGAAGGCGCCATCGCCCCTTGGTCGCGCTCGACCTCGCCCTATTACGGCCAGACGCTGGAAGCGCTCGCCCGCCACTTCAAGTTTTCGCATGACCACGCCCTGGAAGAAGCTGTCGCGGAACGCGCGCAGGACGTCATCCTCTACGGCACCGGCGAGGAAGACGTCGCCTTCACTTACGACGACGGCCTGCGCAGCTACCGCACGAAGAAGCCCTTCGAGGGCGTGATCAACAATCTCGAGCGGCGCTGGCGCGAGACCGAGTCCTCGTGGATGCGCGAGGAGATCGAGCGCTATCTCGCGGTCACGGCCTGCCCCGCCTGCAACGGCTTTCGCCTGAAGCCCGAGGCGCTGGCGGTGAAGGTGAACGGCTTGCATGTCGGCGAGGTGGCCGAGATGTCGATCGTCGGCGGCCGGCGTGTGGTTCGCCGAGCTGCCGAAAAAGCTCACGCCGAAGCAGAACGAGATCGCGAGCCGCATTCTGAAAGAGATCCGCGAGCGGCTGCAGTTCCTGAACAATGTCGGGCTCGATTATCTGACGCTGTCGCGCGCCGCGGGCTCGCTCTCGGGCGGCGAGAGCCAGCGCATCCGCTTGGCCTCGCAGATCGGCTCGGGGCTCACGGGCGTGCTCTATGTGCTGGACGAGCCTTCCATCGGGCTGCACCAGCGCGACAATGCGCGGCTTCTCGACACGCTCAAGCGCCTGCGCGATCTCGGCAACACCGTGATCGTGGTCGAGCACGACGAGGAGGCGATCCGCGCCGCCGACCATGTCATCGACATGGGCCCGGGCGCGGGCGGCCATGGCGGCGAGGTGGTGGCCGAAGGCACGCCCGAAGACATCATGGCGAACCCGAAAAGCCTCACGGGGCAATATCTGATCGGCGCGCAGCAAATTCCCGATGCCGCTCATGCGCCGCCCCGCGCCGCGCGACCGGCGCGTGAAGATCGTGGGCGCGCGCGGCGCACAATCTGCAAGAACGTCACGGCCGAGATTCCGCTCGGCACCTTCACCTGCGTCACCGGGCTTTCCGGCGGCGGCAAGTCGACGCTGATCATCGAGACGCTCTACAAGGCCGCGGCGCGCAAGCTCAACGGCGCCCACGAGCACCCGCTCGCCCACGACCGCATCGACGGCCTGGAATTCCTCGACAAGGTCATCGACATCGACCAGTCGCCCATCGGCCGCACGCCGCGCTCGAACCCCGCGACCTATACCGGCGCCTTCACGCCCATCCGCGACTGGTTCGCGGGCCTGCCGGAAGCCGAAGCGCGCGGCTACAAGCCCGGGCGCTTCTCCTTCAACGTGAAGGGCGGGCGCTGCGAGGCCTGCCAGGGCGACGGCGTCATCAAGATCGAGATGCACTTTCTGCCCGACGTCTATGTCCAATGCGACGTCTGCAAGGGCAAGCGCTACAACCGCGAGACGCTGGAGATCCACTGGAAGGACAAGTCCATCGCCGACGTGCTCGACATGACGGTGGAGGACGGCGCCGAGCTCTTCAAGGCCGTGCCCGCGCGTGCGCGAGAAGCTGGAGACGCTGGAGCGCGTCGGCCTCAGCTACATCAAGGTCGGCCAGCAGGCGACGACGCTCTCCGGCGGCGAGGCGCAGCGCGTAAAGCTCGCGCGCGAGCTGTCCCGCCGCGCCACCGGCCGGACGCTCTACATTCTCGACGAGCCCACCACGGGCCTGCATTTCGAGGACGTGAAGAAGCTGCTCGAAGTGCTGCACGAGCTCGTGGACACGGGCAACACGGTGGTCGTCATCGAGCACAATCTCGAAGTCATCAAGACCGCCGACTGGATCGTCGATCTCGGCCCCGAAGGCGGCGACCGCGGCGGCAAGATCGTGGCCGCCGGCACGCCCGAAGACATCGCGCGCGTCGGCGCGAGCTACACGGGGCAGTATCTGAAGGAGATTTTGGGGCGCCAGGGCAAGCGGAAGGCGACCGCGGCGGAGTGAGCGCGCCAACCCGGCCCCTTGTCAAAATTGTATATTATGGTAATATACATCCATGATCATCTTCGACCGGGTCGAGGGCTTCGAATGGGACGAAGGCAACCGCCGCAAGAGCGCCGAAAGCACGGCGTTTCCGAGGCGGAGGCCGAGCAAATGTTCTTTAACGAGCCCCTGCTTGTGATCGAGGACGCAAAGCACAGCGCAACTGAGCCGCGCTTTCATGCGCTCGGAAAAACGGACGCCGGCCGATTGCTTCACGTCACATTCACGCTGCGGCAGGACGGAACACGCATTCGGGTCATTTCGGCGCGCGATATGAGCCGCAAGGAGAAGCTCGTTATACAAGAAGCTAAGCCCCGCCCGCTTCAAGGACCGAAGCCGAGACGCTCTAGAGCCTATCGGCCGAGCATATCGACTGGAGCAAGGCCGAGCGCGCGCAATCCAGTCAAGCCCGGCAATCGATTGCCGCTGAGCCTTCTCGAACAGGATCGAGACCGCGGCCGCCAACAAGCGCGACGTGCCCTATCAGTCGCTCATCAGACGTGGCTGTCCTTGGACTGGGAAAGCTGACGCGCTGGGCGAGAGCAAGATGCGATGAGCCAAGCTCGAGTTGCTCGTGAAGATCTGGCCGAATCCCGAGACCATGGACGACAAGCGATCTGCTCTCGGTGCCAAGATGCGCAAAAACTTGATGCGGTTCGCAGACGCCCTGCACAAGGTGACGTGGCCGCCGCAGCGCAAGCACGGCCGCGTGTTCGAGTTGCTCCGTCCAGCCTGACCGCCGACCGCGGCGAGCAAGTCGTGGCCTCCGGCACGCCCGAGGACTGTCGCGCGCGCAACACACGAGTACACGCGGCGGTCTCTGAAAGGATCAGTGGGGCGGCAGGGCAGACGGAAGGCCAGGCGCGGCGGTGTCGGAGCGATATCATCCCGCTCGGCTAATCCGCGATGCGGCGGCAAGATCTTTTTCGGTATCCGAGGATTACGCGCGTGCAAACAGAAGTCAGTGGCCGATCCTTCCGACGATCGGGATATGAGCTGCGCTAGCCAACCTTCAATGATGGTGATAGTTGTCGGGATATTCGTGGAACCCAAGTGGTCAATCGCTATTTGTCAAGAGATTAAAGCCTTACGCTTGAGGAATTCGATCCCAGCAGCAACCACTCGAAATGTCGCCGGAATGTGCGACGATATTCGGAAACATCGCACGTACGCAAGCAAGGCGTCATGATCTTCCCTTACACAATCACTCTCGACGAGCATGGATGCAGTTGATCTTCGAAGAGGAGATCGCAGTACGAGTTCGTATCATGTCACGACACCAAAGTCGCTACTTGAAGCACGTCTCATGACCTGCGCGCCGCCGCCTGGCCGGCGGATGCGCAGCAGGAGGAATTGGCGCTCATCGCCCGCGAGATCGAGGCGGAGCTTGCGGCGGCGGGCGCCTGCCGCGCCAGCGCCTGCGGAGCTTGCCGGCATTGATCGCGGCCTCAGCGATGCCGCGAAAGGCAAATTCGTCATCGAGGCGGACATCGAGGCCGTGTTCGCCAAGCATTGGCGCGGATAAAGTCTCTTCAGCGCGCGACGGCGCTGTTTTACCCTCACTTCACCTCATCGCCTTTGCGCGGCTTCTCGCCTTTCTTGCGCCGCATGAGCTTGTCGAAGGCTTTGAAGTCGGCGCGAGCACGGTGCTCGGCGAAATACTCGGCCGTGCGCAGCGCCGAGACCTTCTCGGCGACGGCCGTGGCCACGAACTGATTGATGCTCGTGCCGTCCCGTTCTGCGATGCGTTCGACCTCTTCCTTCAAAGAGCGGGGAAGTCGAAGCGCGTAAGGACTTACATTCTTGTTCATCTCAACCTCGCAAGTGCATCTCGTGGCAACAATACCTCGACGCCAAACCGGCGCGGTGCGGCGCCGAAATCGCCGACATTGAAAGTCACGATGGCGTCCGCGCGTCCATTCACCGCGGCCTCCAGCACCATCTCGTCATCGGCGTCCCGGAGCTGCGGCCGCCACAGGAAATGCGTCTCGACGGGTTCGGCCATCGCGATCACGGTATCCAAAAAGATCTCGACCTCTTTCTCCGACAGGCCGGCCGCGAGCCAGTGTTCCGGCCGCCGGCAGGCCGCCTCGTATTCAATTGCTAGCGGTACACTCAACAACAGCCTCACGCGCTCTAAACGAGCCGCTCTCAGCAGCGCGGCCGAGGCACCCCCTGGGCTTCGCATGGCCGCGACCACGGCCGAGGTGTCCAGGACGAGTTCTCATATTACATATAATATCATATTATGGGCGATATGCAAGTGGGTCTGATGCTGATGCACCATCCCTAGCGCCCCGCTGTCCTTCGCGCTATCTCATCCCTCATGAACGCGACCAGAAGCCTGCCCCTGCTCGTCCGGCCGCGCGTTTAGCGAATGCTGCGGGCCGTATCTGTCGGGCGCGAAGCCCGCGCCGACCGCCGAAGCGCTCATGCGCTCGCGCTATTCGGCTTTCGCCACGGGCAACATCGATTATCTGGAGCAAACGCTCCTGCCCCGGCACGCGCAAGGATTTCGACCGCGAGGGCGCGGCCGAATGGTCGCGCACCAGCGAATGGACGGGCCTCACCATCAACGCCCTCGAGAACGGGCGCGAGGCCGACACGGAGGGCTTCGTCGAATTCGTCGCGCGCTACCGCCAGAACGGCGAGGACCGGCTTCACCACGAGACCGGCCGCTTCGAAAAGCACGACGGGCGCTGGTATTACGCCGACGGCGCGAGCGGCAAGCGCCCCGTGCATGTGGAGAAAATCGGCCGCAACGCGCCCTGCCCCTGCGGCTCCGGCAAGAAATACAAGAAGTGCTGCGGCGCCAAGGCCGCGTGAGGCGCCCGGTATCGAATTGAAACAGGCGCCTTCAGAAAACGTTCAGGTGGGATCAGGCTCAATGCCGGGATCGGAGCCAAGAGGAGGCCCTGCCATGCGTGCCATTCTCATTGCCCTCTGCCTTTGCCTGATGCTCTCGCCCGCCTTTGCCGGTCAGGGCAACAACGGCAAGAACAAGAGCGAGCGCGGGGGCGCGGACGGCGGCGGGGGCGGCGGCGACGCCGCGCTCGTCGTGGACATCAGCGTCATATTCTCCACCGACGAGACACGTATCATCCGCGACTATTTCTACGCCAATCCCTATACCGTGCAGCCGCTGCCCCCGGGCATCGCCAAGAACCTCGCGCGCGGCAAGCCTTTGCCGCCGGGCATCGCCAAGCGCTACCTGCCCGCAGGCCTCGGCGCGCGTCTGCCGCGTCACGACGGCTACGAAGACGTCATCATAGGCTCGGACATCGTGCGCATCGCGGTGGCGACGGGCATCATCATCGACATTCTGAAGGACGTTTTCTGAGGCGCACGGCGCAATCGCCTCTGGCCCCTCGGCAGAGGGGCCGGGGGTGACGAGGCACTTGCTGCTGCGAGAGTTGATCCGTGTACGAACCATTCGTCGCGCCCCTCACCCGGCGCTTCGCGCCGGGCTCTCCCCAGGGGCCAAGGGCCGTAGCGTTTGTCGCGTGCGTTAACGCCGCGCGCCCCTGCTTATCCACACCCGGAAAAACGCGCGTACAATCTCGGCATCTCTCGTCGTTGAGGGGCTGTGGTTCTAGACCGACTGCTCCATGGGACGAGAGGGCGGCTCTCGCGGCCGGTGGATTAACGAGACTCGGAACTCGGGGCGGGGCCAGCGTGAGGGACCGGGCAACACGACCCGGGTCGGCGGCCGCAGGCGACTGCGTCACCGCCGGTGGGTGGAGAGGGCTGGACCGCGAAAAGCCGCGCGGGGCGCCGCTAGGCGGCGCACAAAAAATAAATGGATGCCGTTAAGCGGCGCCCAGCCCCCTCGTTAGAGGGGGAGAAGACAAAGCCCCCTCGTGAAGCGAGGGGAAAGAAAGTGCCAACCCGCCGGACGGAACGCCGTCGCGGCGACGAAGGCATATGGGAACGCGGACGTGGAGAAGAACCATGGTGCGTGACAAGACGCGGGAGCGAACGGCGCGCGGCGCGCGCGGATACGGCAGTGCCGGAGTCTCCCGGGCCGCCATTGAGCCCTCGATGGGCGGCCAACCCCTTGCGCCAAGCCGGCCGGCGCTTCAGCATACGGCCCGCGCACAAGCCGGCGTCGATCGCATTGCGCGCTCCGGCGAAACAGTGAGGGAAGACACGCCATGCCCAGCCTGCACGCCATCGTCAAAGTCGCCGCCGCGAGCGCCTGCCTCATGCTGTTGAGCGCCTGCGCCATATGGGGAAGGCAGGCTTCCAATTGCACCTGTCCGCCAAGCGGCGCGGTCGCAAGCGTTCTACCGCCATCCACAGCCGTCGGCCCAGCGGAACAGAGCACCGCCACGGGCAAAGTGGCCTCCGCCGCACCGATGACGCCGCAGCCCAAGCCGGGGTCCGCGGCCGCGGCCGCCGCCGCTGGCGCCTCCGCTGCCACGCCGGCTCCCGAATTGTCCGGCGCGCCGGGGCGCATCTATTTCTACCGCGCCTCCATTCTCGGCACCGTGCTGCAGCCCGACGTGCTCATCAACGGCAAGGCCGTCGGCAAGGTGGTGCCCAAGGAATATTCCTATGTCGACCGTCCGCCGGGAACCTATGAGGTGTCGACGACCTTGAAGGACACGCGAAGCCTCACCTTCACGTTGCCGCCCGGGGGCTCGGCCTATGTCGAAGTCAATGTGATCCCGGGCATCATCGGCGGCCGCGCTATTCCCTTGCTCGTCGACGAAAGCGAAGGCAAGGAGGCGCTCCGGCACCGCCAATTGTCCGCACACTGACGGTTCACGCACGGCGCGCCTGAACGCCGTCCACTCGCGCGTCTGAGGAGAAAGCCATGGCAAAGTTCCCGAAAACGCCGAGTTTCGAAGGCTTCATGGCGCCCGCCCGCTACGAGGTCGACATCAACGATCTCGAGGTGGAGGGTGACATCCCGGCGGGGATCGACGGCGCGTTCTATCGCGTGAACCCCGACCCGCAATTCCCTGCCAAGCTCGGCGACGACATCTGGTTCAATGGCGACGGCATGGTGTCGCAGTTCCGCTTCAAACAGGGCCGCGCGGACTTCAAGCACCGCTGGGTGCACACCGACAAGTTCGAGCTGGAGAAGAAAAGCGGGCCGCGCGCTGTTCGGCGCCTATCGCAATCCGCTGAAAGACGATCCGAGCGTCAAGGGCAAAATCCGCGGCACGGCCAACACCAACGCCATCGTGCATGGCGGCAAGCTGTGGGCGCTCAAGGAGGACAGCCCGCCGATCGCGATGGATCCGAACACGCTCGAAACGCACGGCTATTGGAATTTCGGCGGCAAGATGAAGAGCGAGACCTTCACCGCCCATCCCAAGCTCGATCCCGAGACGGGCGCCATGGTGGCCTTCGGCTACGCCGCCAAGGGCCTGCTCACCCGCGATGTCGCTTATTACGAGATCAACGCCTCGGGCGAGATCACGCATGAGACGTGGTTCGAGGCGCCCTATTACTGCATGATGCACGACTTCGGCGTGACCCGGGACTACGCGCTCTTCCACATCGTGCCCATCATTTCAAATTGGGACCGCCTCAAGCAGGGCCAGCCGCATTTCGGCTTCGACACCACGAAGGAGATCTATTTCGGCGTTCTGCCGCGCGACGGCGAGGGCAAGGACATGCGCTGGTTCAAGGCGCCCAATCAGTTCGCCTCCCATGTCATGAACGCCTTCAACGAGGGATCGAAGATCCATTTCGATACGCCCGTCGCCAAGAACAACATGTTCCCCTTCTTCCCGGACGTGCACGGCAAGCCGTTCGACCCGCGTAGCCGGCGAATCGCATCTGACGCGCTGGACTGTCGATCTTTCCTCAAATCGCGACACCTTCGAGAGCGCCGAGCAGCTGTGCAAGCTCGTGGGCGAGTTCCCGCGCATCGACGACCGCTACGCCATGGGTCCGTACCGCCACGGCTACATGCTGGTGCAGGACAAGGAGAAGCCCAGCGAATTTTCCCGCGCCGGGCTCTTCATGAATACGCTCGCGCATGTCGATCTTTCGACGGGCAAGACCAAGACCTGGTGGTGCGGGCCGGTCTCGACGCTGCAGGAGCCGTGCTTCGTTCCGAAGTCGAAGGATGCGGCGGAGGGCGAAGGCTATATCGTGATGCTGGCCAACCGCCTCTCCGAGATGCGCTCGGATCTCCTCCTCTTCGACGCGCAGCATGTCGACGAGGGCCCGATCGCCACCATGCGGCTGCCGCTTCGCGTGCGGCCGGGCCTGCATGGCAATTGGCATCCCGCGGAGCAACTCGCGGCGTGAACGGCGTGGCAGAAACCCGCGGCGCGTTCTGATAGGTCAGCGTGGGCGCGCGGAAACGCGTGCCCCTTCGCTGACGCGGTCGGAGGGATAGAGAACCACGCGCGTGCCCGGCGCGAGCCCCGACACGACGACAGCCTGCGTATCGTCGGCCGGTCCGATCTCGATCTTGGTCAAGCGCGCGCGGCCGTGGTCGGCGCGAAACACGGCCCAACTGTTGTCGGCACGAAAGAGCGCGCCCAAGGGAACGCGAATAGCGTCCTTGATCTCGTCGACCACGATCGCGACATCGACCCGATAGCCGTGGCCCAAGCTCGCCCATTTCTCCGGCGGATCGGCCAGATCGACGATGACCTTGACGCGCTGCTCCTCGATGCCGAGCGCCGAAATCTTCGTGAAGCCGTAAGGCTCGATAAGCCGCACCTTTGCATTGAGCGAGCCCGGACCGCCCCATCCCGTGACGAACGCAGGCGCGCCGGCCTTCACCGCGACCGCATCGGTGGTCAAGAGCTCGACTTCGATCTCGAGATCGGACGGGTCACCGATCTCCATGATGGGCGTACCGGGAGAAAGGACCGAACTCGCTTTCCTGCATGACACGGAGAATGCGTCCCGTCACCGGTGCAAGGAGCGGAATGGCGGACTCCGGCGCATGGCGCTCGGCCGGGTCGATGAGCTGAGCTTTCGCGGTCTCGAGCTCGAATTCCTTCACATGATGCGCCGCGTCCGCCGTCGCGAGCTGCGCCTCGCTCGTGCGAAAGGCGAGCCGCGCCCGGTCGAGCGCGGCCTGGGATGCCGTTCCTTTTTTCACCAGAGCCGTCGTACGCGCGAGCTCGGCCGAGGCGAAATCGAGCTCGGCCCGTGCGCGATCGAGCTCGGCCGCGGCCAGCGCAAGCGCGGCTTCGGCCGCCTTGACCGCGGACTCCGCTTGCGCGCGCGTGCGTATATCGAGGAACGATGGATCCATGGGCTCGAGCTGTGCCACGACGGTGCTGCCGCCTATCACGGCATCGCCAGCATGTCGCTCGACACGCAAGAGCTGGCCGTTCACTGGCGCCGACACCGCAAAGACGTCGCGAATGCGCGTTTGGCCTTCGTCGGAGACCGTCACACGCAAGGGTCCCCGGGAGACTTCGGCGAGATCGACCACGATCGAGCGCGGCCAAAATGCATAGGCGAAGAAGGCTGCCAGCGTGACACCCACTCCCGCCCATATTAGCTCGCGCCGCTTTTTCGCTTCCATTGCGTTCATTCTCGTGTTTTCAGGACTGCGATGAGATCGAGCTTGCTCACGCGCCGAGCAACCGCCCATGCCGAGAACGCGGCGGCGCCGAGCACGATGACTGCGGCGATTCCAAAGGTTGATGCCTCGACGTAAAGAGGGATTCGAAAGAGCTCCGTTTCCATGGCTGCGCTCATGAAGGCAGATAGGCCATAACCGAACAACGCGCCCAATGGCAGCGACCAGAGCGTTAGAACCGCAAGCTCACCCAAGAGAATGTAGGCCACCTCGCCCTTGGTGAAACCGAGCACGCGCAAGCTCGCGAGCTCGCGTCCTCGCTCAGAAAGCGCGATTCGCGCGCTGTTGTAGACGACGCCGAACGTGATGACGGAGCCAAATCCGACGTAGAACGCGATAATGGTCCAGAGGGATTGGGCAAACGTCTGTTGGAAGGATTGCACGGCCCTGGTTTTGAGCGTCACGCCGGCTGTTATGGGGGTCTCCTTGACGGCCGCAAAAAAGGCATCGAATTTGGCACGGTCGAGCAACAGTTGAACGCCCGAAACCGTGGGCCCTTCGCCCATGAAACGATTGAGCGCGCCACGGTCCATATAGGCGGAAAGGCCGACATACTCATCGGCAATCGCAACAAGCCGCAGCGTTCCCACCGGTCGCCGGCCTTCTTTGGCTTCGACGATGATACGGTCGCCGACCTTGGCCTCGAGGAGGTCGGCGAGCTTCGTTGACAGCACAAGTCCTTCCGGCGGAGGAACGATGGGCTTCGAGGACGTATCGAGCAGCCTGCTCAGCGCCGCATCCGATTTCAGCCCCTGAATTCCGACACGTTTCGAAAATTGGCCATGCCTCAATATCACCGGTACGGCCCGGAAACCTTCGGCGCTGATCACGGCGGGCAGGCGCGCTGCGTCGTGAAGCACCGTCGAGTCTCGCGGCTCGACAAACAAGAGAGTCGCATCCTGACGCTGTGCTTCAAAGAAGTAGAGGTCGGTCATACGCTGGATCGCATCGAAAAAGAAAAACGTCATGACGAGCAATCCGCCGGAAAGGGCGATCCCCGTCGTCGTCAATCCCGCGCGCAAGGGCCAACGTAAGATGTCGCGGACGATGAGCTGACCCGGAACCGACAAGCCCCGCATGGCACCCAGCCGGTCGAGCACCGTGGGCCGATAGCTCGGCGGCGGTTTCGGAACCATGGCGACAGCCGGCGGCAGACGCATCGCGCGCCGAATGGCTAGCCACGTGCCGGCCGCCGCCACGAAGTACGAGATGCCTACGGTCGCCAGAAACACCGAGGGCGCAAAGCGGAAGTAGAGCACGGGGAATTGATAGTAGACGGCGTAGAGCTCGGTCATAGCCTGGCCGAGCCATACACCGGCTCCAGCGCCAAGCACCATTCCGATCGTTGCAATGACGGACACGAGCTTGCCGTAATGCGCGCCGACCTCGCGGGCGTGGTAGCCAAAGGCTTTCAAGAGTCCGATCTGTTCACGCTCCGTGTCAATGAGACGTGTGAGTACGATGTTGAGAAGAAAGGCGGCCACACCGAGAAAGATCGGCGGTATGACCGTCCCCGTCGTCATCAACTGATCAAACTCGGAAGACAGGTAGGCGTGCGATGTCTGATCCTTCCGGCTATAGGCGCCCGTTCCCCCATAGGGCTCGAGCAAGGTGTCCAAGCGTGCGATGACGGCACTCTCATTCACGTTGCGCATGAGCATGAGCGAAATGTCGTTGAATGCATTCTCCAGATCGAATGCCGCCTCGAGCGCGTCGCGGTTCATCCAAAGAACGGCAAAGGCATAGGGATCCGGCACAAGCTGACCGCTCCCGATGGCATAGACGTACTCCGGCGAGAGCGCGATGCCCGCGATAACCAGGCTCCGCTTGCGTCCGTTGAGAATGGCGCCCAGTCGATCGCCAGGCTTGAACCCGTGGGCTTCGGCAAACGCTTCGCTCAGGACGATTTCATCGGTCGCATTTGGCTGGGGCATGCGTCCACTGCGAAGCGTCACCGTGTTGAGAGCGCTTGCCTCATGCTTCGCCAATGACACGATACGGCCTACGGCCGGCTCCCTCATCCCTTGGATATCGAGCGTCACCTCTTCGACGATCCGGCCTTCGACCTTTCCGACTCCCGGGATGTGAGCCGCCTTCGCAATAACGCCGAGCGGCGCGCGCTTCAGCGTCGAAAACACATGCGCGAAGCGCGACCGCTCGTAATAGGCGGCACGCGTCTCCTTGAGCGACGCAAGAGCCCCGAAGGACATGACGAAGGTCGCCTCGCCGCAACCGAGCACGAGGGCGATGGCGAGAACCTGGCCTCGAATGCGCCAAAGATCGCGCAGCAGTTTTCTGTCGAGGGCGTGCAACACGATTCTTACCAGACGAGCTCGCGCGCCGGCTTGCGCGACTCGTTCGACCGTGACATTGGCGACGCGACCGTTCGCAAACGACGCCACCCGATTTCCCATCTCGGCAATCACCGCGTTGTGTGTGATAAGCGCGGCCGTCGTCCTGAGCTCGGCGTTCACAAGTTCGAGCGCTTCGAGCACCAACACGCCGGTTTGGCTGTCGAGCGCGCCTGTGGGCTCGTCGCACAACAGCACCTCAGGCCGCTTCGCGATGGCGCGCGCGATCGCGACGCGTTGCTGCTCCCCTCCCGACAACTGAGACGGAAAGTGATCGAGACGGTCTTGCAGGCCCACCAAGGCAAGAGCATCTTCCGGTGCCATCGGATCGAGCGCGATCTCGGTGACGAGCGCGACGTTTTCGCGGGCCGTCAAGCTGGGTATGAGGTTATAGAATTGAAAGACGAAGCCGATGTACCGGCGACGGTAGCGTGTCAGTTCAGCGTCGCTCATATGAGTAAGGCTTTCGCCGCGGAAGAAAACTTCGCCAGCCGAAGGCACGTCCAGCCCGCCCAGAATATTGAGAAACGTCGACTTCCCGCTGCCGGATGGGCCGAGCAGAACGAGAAGCTCGCCTGCGGCAATGTCAAGGTCGACGCCGCGCAGGGCGTGAACTTCGACATCGCCCATGCGATAGATCTTGGTGAGCCCCTTGGCGGAGAAAATTGGCGCCGTCACCGTGTTCCGCTCTTTTTCTCGGTCTTCATTTGTCTCAGCTCACCGCTCCGGTGTGGGCGACCCTTCCCTCGACAGCAGGGCCTCGGGGAGTGACCCTCGCGCCTAGGCACCGGGAGGCCGAACCCTAGGACATTACCCATGTCCCAGCACGGTGCTACATGATTGGCAAAATTTGTCGCCTCACGCTTGAGGCGGATCAATTGACGGGTGCCCCGGAGGGCTTTCGCCATATCTTCCCTCGACGCCCAGCAGTAGGCGAACGCATCACCGCGTAGGAAGACGCGATTTTGGACGGGTCACCCCATAGCACCCCGTTGGGTACAACATGAGAGCCAAGACCAGTACAACCGCCGGATTGGGGACGCACCGTGATTGACGTCTATCATTGGGAACCGAACGCCCACCAGGCCAAGCCCATCATCGCGCTGTACGAGAAGGGGGTGGATTTCGTCAGCCACTTCGTCGAGCTCTTGGATTTCGAGCAGGTTTCGCCCGCCTATCTCGCCGTCAATCCCGAAGGCATCGTGCCCGTCATGGTGCATGACGGCAGACTCATCACGGAATCGACGGCCATGTGCGAGTACATCGATCAGGCCTTCCCGGGTCCCTCGTTTCGTCCCGACGACCCCTTTGAACGCTGGCGCATGCGTTGGTGGTGCAAATTCATGGACAACTTTTTCAGTCCGTCGCTCAGCATGGCGGGGTGGAAGATCTTCATGGGGCCCATGGCACGGCGCAAATCCCACGAAGAGATCGAGCGCTTTCTCGCGCGCATCCCGGTCAAGGAAATGCGTACCTGCTGGGCCACCGCCATATACGACACCTTCACTGAAGCCCAGCTTGCGGAATCGCGCCGACGCGTGGCGGTCGCCATCGAGCGACTGGAGGGCGCGTTAGCCAAGACGCCCTACTTAGCCGGCCCGACTTACAGCCTAGCGGACATTTGCGCCTTCGCCACGGTCTATGCCCTGCCCTTGTCGTATCCGGACCAGTCCAACGAGGTGCGCACGCCCCATATTTGGGACTGGCTCAAGAGGATCCACGCGCGACCCGCACTCGGCAAGACCTTCGCCTTGAGCCGACGGTTCTCGGATCGCGTGCGCGAGATGAGACAAAAGCTCGGTCCTCCCGCACGGATTTGATCGACCGACCGGGCGCCTGGCACAGGCCGCAGCCTAGTCAGACCGCATCGATTCCAGAGCCACTCGACGCTTGCGCCTACCTCCGTCATATTTGTGGTCAACGGAGACACGTCGCCATGATCTTTGAACAAGTCGTCACCGGAGGCTGCCTGTCCTATCTGATCGGCTGCCCCGACACCTGCTCGGCGGCACTCATCGACCCGGAAATCCGCCAAGTCGATCGCTACCAGGCGTTGGCGACCCGCGATGGGCTGCGTATACGCTATGTGATCGACACGCACACCCACGCAGACCATTTTTCGGCGACACGACAATTGCGAGAGGTGCTCGGCGCCCATGTGGTCATGCATCGCGACAGTCCCGCGCCATTCGTCGACATGCGGCTCGATGACGGCGACATGGTTTTGGTGGGCCAGCTCAGGCTGCGCGCGCTGCACACGCCCGGACACACCCGAGATTTCGATGTGCTTCCTGACCGAAGATTGCCTTTTCACCGGGGACACGCTGCTCATCGGCGCCACAGGCCGCACGGACCTGCCGACCGGCGATCCCGACGCGCTGTACGATAGTCTCTTCAACAAGATCCTCACGCTCGACCCGGCGCTCAAAGTCTATCCGGCCCATGATTACAAGGGCCGCAGCCATTCCACCATCGCCCAGGAGCTTGCCGATAACCCACGGCTTCAGAAGCGCGAACGAAAGGCCTTCACCGACATGATGCGCCAGCTCAATCTTAGTGCGCCGACGCATATCACCGAGGCTTTGCGCACGAATATGAGCGGCGGGACGGACGGTCACCCAACTCTTGTCCGAGGCCTCGGCCGTCGTGCCCTTCATGGCGCTCTCCGAGCTTAATACGCGGCTGGCCGCGCGTCCCAACGATTTCATCGTGCTCGACGTGCGCGAGAAGGATGCTTATGAGGCAGGGCACATTCCCAGCGCGCGCCACCTGCCACGGGGCCAGCTCGAGCTTCGGGTCAATGACGACCTGCCCGATCCCACCATGCGCATCGTCGTCTATTGCGAGTTCGGAAAGATTTCGACCTTGGCTGCGGCGACCTTGCGCGAGCTCGGCTTCCTGCGCGCCGTCGCCCTCGACGGCGGCATGAAGGCCTGGCGCGAGGGCGGCTTTCCCGTCGAACGAAAGAACGCCGGTTAATTCATCGTTCACCCTCAATCGCAAGTCGAAGCCGCTCGAGCCTCACAGCGTGACACAAGCGAGCAGCTTAGCTGTCCATTGGCCGCTTCACGCGACTTCGCCCGGATCTCGTCAACGCTGGTCAGCCTGACCCGGGAGCAATTCGTTTACGAAACGCGGGTAATTTGGGGCCGATTTCTTGCGGGCCCGTCACTCGGCGGCTCGCTTGGCAGCATTTGCGCCACGAGGTCTCCCATGCGCTCAGCCCTTCGCAATGCCCTTGCACAAATTGCCGCAATCGGAATTCTCAACGTCATCGCCATCGGCTTCATTGCCGAAGGCAATGCCGGCTCCCGGCACGATGCAGGCAATCTTTACGTAAAGCCGCCGCTCAGCGAAAGCTACGACTCGGCGATCCAAAGATATCGCGAGCTCCACGCAAAAGATCCGAATGACCTGAACGCTCTACTGGCTCTCAGCCGAAGCTTGCGCTATGCGGGTCAGGGCGATCAGGCGCTTGGGGTCCTGAATGATGCCGAGGAATCGTTTGGCGAGAATCCGCAATACCTCACGGAGCTGGGAAAAGCCAATCTTGTTGCCGGACATCTTTCGGCGGCAAAAGACATGCTTACCCAGTCACTCGCGCGGAACGATCAGAACTGGCAGGCTTACTCGGCTCTGGGCGTCGCAAACGATCTGCGCGGCAAGCATGAAGACGCCAGTACGGCCTATCGCAGCGCGCTGAAGCTCTGCCCCCATTCCGCCTCGATCCTGAATAATCTCGGGCTTTCCGTCGGCTACCTGGGAGATGTCGAGCAGGCCGTCGATCTCTTGACCCAGGCCTCGAGCTTGCAGCCGAAGAGCGCCCGCATCTCGAAGAACCTTTCGATGTTCCGCACCCTGCGCACCAATTGCCCGAATTGCGGCTCGAAGACCTACAAGAAGCTCGTGAGCTCGGTGTATCCGCAGGACTGGCTAGCCTATGGCGGCGATGTCTCGTGCAACAACGAAACATTGACTGCGGCGGAGATCGGCGAGGCCTTGAACGCGAAGTCGTTCATCGACATGCGCGTGAACTTCGCTTTTGACTCCGCGGAGCTGCTTCCGGACGCAAAGGAAGCCCTGGACCAGCTCGGCAAGGCGATGACGACGGAAGCCTTGAACTCCTATCGATTTCGCTTGGAGGGTCATACCGACGCAGTCGGCACGGATGAATACAATCAGGGGCTCTCCGAGCGGCGCGCCGCAGCCGTCGAAACTTACCTCGTGGAGGCGCTTCGCATTGCCCGCGACCGTCTCGACGCCGTGGGCTTCGGGGAGAGCAAGCTCCTCGATCCCGAACACCCGACAAACGGGGTCAACCGCCGCGTCCGTGTCGTGAAATTGACCACGAGCTAGGACAGCGATAGGCAGAGTCCACGCCCGCCGTCGAGGGATAGCCCAACGCGCTTATCCTCGACCTCGGGCAGTGGAGCGCCCGCAGACTGACGGTGCGGGCACCAGGATTTCGGCAAACGCGCATAAAGACCCGGCGCCTGAATCCGGCCGCGTCTCTCGGCCTTTGATTCTTCGAAACCGGCGCCGAAGTTTGCGTAGCCAGAGTCCATCCGTGCTATTCTAACTAATGGCATCTGCATCGTCACCGCTTCGGTTGCCATGGCAGCTTCGCTTGGCAGCCTTCGTCGCTGCCTCGGTGCTTTCGCTGTCGCTGCTCGTGGTCTACGCGGCCGGCATGAAGTTCGTGAGATTGCTGGCAAAGGTGTCGAGCGAGATCGCGCAATCGGAGACTTCGCCTTCGACGATTAAGCCTTCCCCGCAAGAGAAGGATAAGCCAGGCATTGTCTCCGTCAGCATTCTTCCGAAAGAGAAAAAGGGTGAGTAGCGGGCCGGCCGCGAATGCAGCCTGAACATGGCGCGTCGGAGAGGACGAAACTGCGAACTGGTGCGTCCGGATAAGTCGCGAAAGCTCGCGCCGAGAGGACTGCCAGCTAATCTTGATAGGTATCAAGTCCCCAGAAGTTGCCTGCAATTCAATCGCGCGTCGCCAATAGAGAACCGCGACCGCCTCCTCGACGGCGAGGAGCACAATAGCGCCAACGAGGCGTCGCGGAGCGCTGCTGATTTTCGCCTGTTGCAGAATTAGCCCGAGAGCAGCTAGCCTGTCTGTGAGCAGGCGAGTGCTGCGCACGGGACGCACCTCTCATGCCTTGATCCTTGGAACGAACGAAGAGGAATGTTTTGAAAGCCATCATTCTGGCGGGCGGAACTGGATCGCGTCTTTATCCGCTGACTTCCGTCGTCTGCAAGCAACTGCAAGCGGTTTATGACAAGCCGATGATTTACTATCCGCTTACGGTTCTCATTGCGGCTGGAATTAAGGACTTTTGTATCATCTCCACACCCGATGATGTTCCTCGATTCGAGAGACTGTTTGGCGATGGAAGCCATTGGGGCATTTCTTTGGAGTATAGAAAACAGCCGCGACCTGAAGGGATTGCACAAGCGTTTCTTATCGCCGAAGATTTTGTCGGACGGGAAAACGTAACTCTGATGTTGGGGGACAACATCTTTTTTGGCGGCGATGCTTTGCCGCGCGCATTGGGCGATTTTCGCTCCGGGGCAATGATCTTTGCCTACCACGTCCAGAATCCGCAAGACTACGGGGTAGTGGAGTTTGACCGTCACGAGCGCGCCCTTTCGATCGAGGAGAAGCCCTCATTTCCCCGCACCAACTACGCCGTGCCCGGGTTATACATCTATGATAATGAGGTCGTTTCCATTGCAAAGACTTTGAAGCCGTCGGCACGGGGTGAGCTAGAGATCACAGATTTGAACCGCGTTTATCTTGAAAAGAAGGAGCTCCGGGTGCGCCGGCTGAGCCGTGGCATCGCGTGGCTTGATGCGGGGACAAGCAGTGCCTTGCACGATGCTTCCTCCTACGTCGAAACCATCGAACGGCGTCAGGGCGTGAAGATCGGATGCCCGGAAGAGGCGGCATTGGTTCGGGGCTTTTTGACAATCGAACAGTTCGAGCAGCTGTTGACCAGAATGCCCGCGAGCGAATATCGGGAGTACTTGGTCGGCGTTGCCGTGGAACTGCGCCGCCTGAAGCATCATTCATGAACTCAAATCGATAATTCCCGAATTGACAAAGTTATGACAGCGGCCACCGACCCCATTCCGTTCAACAGGCCTTATGTAACCGGCAAAGAGCTCGTCTACATTGGTGAGACGCAACGTAATCATCACCTGTCAGGAGACGGCCCTTTCACGAAAAGGTGCCAAGCTGAGATCGAGAACCGAACCGGTTGCGTCAAAGCCCTGCTCACTCATTCCTGCACGGCGGCGCTGGAAATGGCCGCGCTCCTCTTGAGGATTGAGCCCGGCGACGAAGTGATCATGCCGTCATATACGTTTGTCTCGACGGCAAGCGCTTTTGTGCTGCGTGGCGCGAAGCCGGTTTTTGTGGATATTCGCGAAGATACGCTGAACCTTGACGAGACTCTGATTGAGTTTGCCATCACACCGCGTACCCGGGTGATCGTCCCGGTCCACTACGCGGGCATATCATGTGAAATGGATCACATCGTGGCCATCGCCACTCGCCACGCACTGGCTGTCGTTGAGGATGCAGCACAAGGGGTGATGGCAAGGTACAAGGGTCGTCCTCTCGGTGCCATTGGGGACCTCGGCGCCCTCAGCTTCCATGAGACGAAGAATATTATTTCGGGCGAAGGCGGGTGCCTCCTCATAAGAGACTTGGATATGGTTCCCTTGGCTGACATCATTCGCGACAAGGGCACGGATCGCAGCAGGTTCCTTCGTGGAGAGGTCGACAAATATACTTGGCAAGAGGTTGGCTCTTCATTTCTTCCCGGAGAAATCACGGCCGCCTTTCTGTGGGCGCAATTGGAAGAGGCCGAGCGTATAACGCGCGACCGCATGAAGGTATGGCAGTGCTATCATAGCCTGCTCGCGCCGTTGGAAACGCAAGGTCTGCTACGTCGCCCTATTGTACCGGACGACTGTCAACACAACGGCCATATGTACTATGTGCTGCTCCCGCCTCAGATCGACCGTCGAATGATTCTCGACTTCCTTAAGCGGAATGGAATTGGCGCAATCTTTCATTATGTTCCGCTGCATTCTTCGCCCGCTGGACAGCGCTATGGAAGGGCGCAGGGCGATCTTGCGGTGACGACTTCGGTATCGCAGCGCGTGATCCGATTACCGCTTTGGATCGGTCTGACCCAAGCTCAGCAGCACAGAGTTGTGGACGTGTTAAGCCGCGCATTGGCCCTGAGGCGCTAGGATGTCTGCCACACCGACTCCATTCCGTCGGGGGACTTTCTTTGTCCGGGAGGTTGTTGAGAGGATAAAGGCGGCGCTCGAAAGCGCAGCTGACCCGATCACGGCGGTATTGGCACTTTGCGCCCTTGCCTTCATTTGCGCGATGGCAGCGCTCATGCCGCGGGGCTTCGACGTTACCGATGATGCGTTCTACATTTTTTGGTCTAGAGAACCCTCCGCTTATGCCTACGCGGCCACGTTGTTCGGATATATGCTGAAGCCGTTGTTTGAGCTCACAGGGCAAAATATCGCGGCGTTTCGTGTGGCTGGGGTTGTCATTCCCTGCGTGCTCTCGGCTTTGACCTGGCATATCTGGCAGGATCGAGGTGCGGTTGGAACACGCCCACGACGCCTTTGGATGTATGTGCTGGCCGCGGCACTTCCTCTTTTTTACTATGCGTATTGGATGCCTACTCCGTCCTACAATTGGCTCGTGTTGGTGGCGGGCTTGTTGCTATTGACGAGCCTTGGCTTGTTGTTTCAGGAGCGCCATGCATGGGCCTCCGCAATTGCCGGCCTCGCGGGCGTGGTGGCATTTCTCGCCAAGCCGCCCACCGGGGTCCTGTTCGCGTTCATCTATCTCGCCGCCGTCGCGCTAAGCGCTCGCACCTTACGGCCGTTTCTAACCTTCACGATTTGGGCGGGCGCATGGGCGGCCGGCTTTCTCATCATATTCTTCGCGCTGTTTGCACCGCTCGACACCGTGCAGGCACAGATACAAACCTTCATCGAGTTCTTTCTTGTTGGCGGATACGTCCAGAGCTTCGATGAGAGCCGTCTGTTCGCGTTTCTCACGAAGTTTGACGGGCTTCTCGTCGAGCTATCTCTGGCTGCATTCTGCCTTTCAGTCTTAAGCCACTTGAAGCCTGACCAGCGCTATCTGCGTAAGGGCGCGATCGTTGTGCTGTCTCTTGCGGCCCTTCTTGGACTAGGGTTGGTATGGCGCGAGGAACTTGGACCCTGGTGCGGCACTTTTCTCACCGCATTCGCGTTCCAACTTTTTTGCCTGCTCCTTCTCACCAGCCGCAAAAAACCAGACCTGCGCTTGTTTGCCATGCTCTCGCTCGCGGCCCTCATTCCTTGGGCGGCCACCGCTGGCACGGGAAGGTATTTTCCAATGAACGCTACTTTCTACGGGGGCATTCTTGCTTTCATCATCTTGAAGGCCGCCAGAAGTACCGCCTCGTCAAAAGCCGCATACCCCGTGGTATCGCTTTCCTTGCTCGGACTGCTCGCCGTTGTGCTCTCGAGCGCGGCTGCAGAGCCCTATCGGCTTGCCGCGCCGATTTGGCAACAGAATGTTCCTCTAAGTGTCGGCCCGCAGCTTGGCACGCTCTATGTCGACCGTCGCACCTACAGCTTTATCAGCACGCTGCAGGACAAGGCGCGACTTGCCGGCTTGGTCTCGGGCACGCCCATCCTTGATCTGACAGGTAGCGATCCCGGCGTTGTTCTCGCTCTCGGGGGCAAGCCGCCACGTATACCCTGGATTCTTGGGGGATACGATTTTTCGCTCCCGCTGCTTGAGATGGTGATCAACGGCATGACGCCGGAGGAGCGCAGACGCGCGTGGCTATTGTGGGACGAACCCCCAAGCACATTTCCGCTCGACACACTTCGACATCTCGGGATTGACCCCTCGAAAAATTATCAAGTTGTGGCGGCGTTGCCGCACCCCTATCCATGGGCTGGAGAGCACTTAAGTCTCTATCTTCTTAAGCCCCTTGATTGAGAAACGCGCTCAAGGGCTCTAAATTCTGAACGGGACCGATTAGCGGACCAGTCATATTCCGGATTTCTTTCACCAACCGAGACCTGGGCTCTTCCGCGCGCAGACACGCTCGGCCTTCGCCTCGCCGGCCCCCGTGCCCCTTTCGGACGATGGCGGTATCCTATAGTTTCAGGCTGTATTTCGACGCCGTGAGCAGTAGCCTCGCGCATGACCAAACGCATCGCGATTTTCCAGTCGAACTACATCCCGTGGCGCGGGTATTTCGATGTCATTGGCCTAGTGGACGAATTCCTGATCCTCGACACGGTTCAATACACGAAGAACGATTGGCGCAACCGAAACCGGATCCCCAGCAAGTCCGGCGGAATCTGGCTCACGATTCCAGTTCGCGTAACCAACCTCCATCAGCGCATCGACGAGACCGAGGTTGACGGCACCCACTGGACTCGCAAGCACCTGACGACCTTGCGTCAATCCTACGCACGAGCTCCCTATTTCAACCAATATGTCGATCAGATTGCGTCCCTATACGAACGGGCACGCGACGAACGCCTCCTCACCTCGGTGAACTTGATTTTTCTCCGCGAGATCTGTCATGCGCTTTCGATTCGGACCCCCATCATCCTGGCGCCCGAGACGATGAGCACGGACCGCACCGCGCGCCTCATAGAGCTCTGTCAGGGGAGACAGGCCACCTCCTATCTGAGCGGTCCGGCCGCACGCGCTTATATTGACCAAGAGCAGTTCATCACGGCCAACATCGGGCTTGAATTCATGGACTACGGCGGCTACCCCGCGTACCGTCAGCTCTGCGACCCGTTCGACCTGTCGGTCAGCGTGCTCGACCTGCTTTTCAATGTGGGTCCGGAGGCGCGAACCCTTCTGAAGTGCGGTCAAACCTCCAAAGGCGGAGGGGTCGCAGAGAATGAAACCACCGCGTCCACAGCCCGGACATTTGGGCGGGACTTATGATATTCAAGGCCGTTGGTTGGACACTTGCGGCCTGGGGCGCCCCTTCAAATGCCGGATCAGTTCGATCTCATCATTGTAGGCAATGGCATTCTCGGGGCATCTGTCGCGTTCGAGCTGCAGCGCCGCGAACCGGGACTTCAAATCGCCATCGTCGGTCCGACGGCTCGGCCTGGCTCAGCCACGGCCGCCGCCGGCGCGATGCTCAACGCCTTCGCCGAGCTCGACGCGGGCATGCTCGCGCATCCCCTTCACCGGTATAAGTTCGACCTCGCCCACCAAGCCACGCGCGCCTGGCCCGACTGGCTCGAAGCCGTGCGCGAGGCCGCAGGCACGAGCGACGGGCCTGCCATCGCTTATGGCACCTACATTCTCAAGAACATGGTCGCAGATGAACAGGACGACGACGCTTACCGCGCGATTAAAGCCGCGCTCGCTGAGTTCCAGGAACCTCATGACATCGTCACTCCCAAGGACATCGCCGGCTACGCGCCGGCGGTGACGGGCCGCGCGATTGAGGCGATCTACATTCCCGCCGAGGGCTCGATTCAACCGCGACAATTGCTTGCCACTTTCGATCAAGCGTTCGCGCGGAGCAAAGCGGTTGCGCGGATTGACGGCACGGCCCAACAGGTCAACATCGGCCCCGGAAATCAGAATCTCGTACGCTTGACCGATGGCACCGAGATTCGCGCACCGAAGATTTTGCTGGCAAATGGCGCCGAGACAGGATCGCTGCTCAAGACTATCGCGGATCTTCGCGACCGCATCCAGCCGTTGTTTTACGGGATCGGCGCGGCCCTTCTGTTAAACATCCGAGTGGACGCGCCCCCAAAAGTGATCCGCACCCCAAACAGGGCGCTCGCGTACGGCATCCATTTGGTCCCTCAAGGCAAGCAGCAGGTTTACATCGGGGCCAGCAACCACATCTCTCCTTGGCCGGAATTCTCGCCGCGCCTGACGAGCGTCCAACTCCTCATCGAGGGCGCGATCGAGCAGATCAACAGTCAGTACTACAACGCGCAATTGGAAAAGATCTTCCTGGGATTTCGCCCCACCTCCGCCGATACTTTTCCTCTCATCGGGCAGACCTCGATCGAGGGGCTTTATATGCTGACCGGCACAAAGCGCGACGGCTTGCACAATTCCCCAGTATTCGCGCGCGATATGGCGGACAGAATTCTCAAAGGCCAAGGTTTTATCGATCGATTCCCGCCCGAGCGGAAAATCCTCCGCTGGCTGAGCAAGGCCGAAGGAATAGACTTGGCAATCCGTCACATCCGCTCGGCCGCAACCCAACACGGCCTCCAGATGCCAAGATCGAATTGGGACCCCCTCGTCGCGGATATGCTTCTGAGGAACGTTGAAGACGTCTACCAAAAATCCGGGATCGACTACGGCATCCCGCCGGAACTGTTGGACATGTATCGGTATGGACACGTCACCAACGCCCACTGAGCGCTACGCTCAGAGAGAAGGCAGGTTCGTGAAAGGTCCTCATCTTTCCATCGTCACGTCCCTCTACCGGTCCGAGGGCACGATTGAGGAGTTCATGCGGCGCGCGGTCGCCGCGGCCTCTCGCATCACGCCCGATTTTGAGATTATTCTCGTCAATGACGGATCGCCCGATCGCGTGCGTGACAAGATTGTGAGTTTGCTCGCAGACTATCCGAGTGTCACTCTGATCGATCTCTCTCGGAATTTCGGTCAGCTGAACGCGATTCATTCCGGGCTCGGCGCTGCGCGCGGCGACTATGTGTTCGCCTTGGACAGCGACCTTGAGGAACCCCCCCCGAGCTCCTCGAGACTTTCTATGCCCGGCTTTTAGGCAGAACCCCGATTTGGATGTGGTCTATGGGGTCCAGCAATACCGCAAAGACGGTTTCTTCAGAAGGCTCACAAGCAATCTCTTTTATTGGGTCTTCGAACACCTGACCGGCATCCGCGATCTCCAGAACATGCGCATTTTACGCATCATGACCCGCCGGTTCGTGCATGCGTATTTGTCTTTCGGAGATTTTCATCTTTTCGTCGCCGGCGTCAACCACAGGGCCGGATTTCAGAAGGAGCGGCTCCTCGTCGACAAGACATACAAGGGGCACTCGTCCTACACGTTTCAAAAGCGCCTGCTGATGGCCAGTAACGCCATTCTCTCGTTCAGTACGCAGCCCTTGTATTACATGTTCGCTTTCAGCTTCGTGGCCGCGGTGATCCTGTTCGTAACGGCCATTGGCGTCATCATCTGGCGGCTTTTCGACGCCAATTTCCAAGCTGGATGGCTGTCTCCCATCATCTCGATATGGCTCGTCGGTGCGGTGATCATAAACTGCACGGCCGTTATCGGTCTCTACGTCGCGAAAGTCTTCGAGCAAGTTAAGGGCCGTCCACGCTTTGTCATTCGACAAATCTATTCGTCGGAGCAGAAGATATGATCACGATGAAGATGCTCCGCGATCGGCTAAATCGCGACAGGGTCTACAAGACGCAAGAGTTTTGGGATGAGCTCGCGGAGCAGCACTATTCCGACAAGGGCACGCTGAGCTGGAAGAATCCCCATCTGAACGAGATTCTGCAGCGCGTCGAAAGCGACATCATAACGAGCTGGACGCGGGACATTCGTGGTTGCGCTGTTTTGGATCTCGGCTGCGGCGGTGGTCGCTTTGCACGTGAATTCGCAAAGCGCGGCGCCCGTGTGCATGGCATCGACTTCTCCGCCAAATCGATCGAGATCGCTCGCAAGATCACCGGTGAAGGCGACGTGAGCTATTCCGTAAGCTCCATCTACGACCTCGACCAAACGGACGCCTATGATTACGTAATCGTCTCAAAGGTGGTTACCGTCGCTTGCAGCAATGCAGAAGCGCTCCGTATCTGCCTTGCCAAGATCAAGAAAGCCTTGAAGCCCGGCGGTAAGGTGATTTTTGTCGAACCGCTTCATAGGTCTTTTCTTCGACGCATTCTGCGCATGAGCCTGCCGCAGTTTGTGGCGGAGCTTCGACAAGCCGGCTTTGCGGTCCTGGAAGCGAGGGGCGCGGAATTCGCGCCGGCGAGACTCGCCTTGGCGTTCTTCGCTTGGCCGAGGTGGATCACCTATCCAGCGTACGCCGCCGGCAAGTCGCTCCTGGCCCTTCTGCCGAGCCTTGCCGACCAGAAATTCATCCTTGCCCAACGGCCACAATGAGTGTGCATGGCCCAGCGAACGACAAACTTCTATCGCCTTGTAACGCTCCCGAGCTTTTATAAGAGCCTACATGTACTCTTGGGCGCCGAGCGGGCGCGCGCGCGCTATGTGCGAGAGGTGATCCAACCAAAGCCGGGCAACCGCGTCTTGGATGTTGGCTGTGGGCCGGCCACGCTCGTCCCCTATCTCGCCGGTGTGCTCTACACAGGTATCGATCTCAATCCGAAACATATCGAACACGCCAAGGCGTTGCACGGAGACAAGGGCCGCTTTCTTGTCGGTGATGCCACGCGCGATCTCACAGGCGAGCCAGACGCTTTTGATCTTATCATCGTCTCGGCATTGCTTCATCATCTCGCCGATGACAAGGCCCGCGCTATGCTGTCGAGCCTGTTTGTGCTTTTGAAGCCGGGGGGTCGCCTCGTCACCATGGATTCGATCTGGCTGCCGCACCAAAACCCGATCGCCTGGGCGTTCAATAAGCTGGATTCGGGGCTCAACGTGCGCACGGCGGAGGGCTATCTTTCGCTCGTGTCCGGGCTTCCGGCCACGATCGACACACGCACCTATCGGGACTTCTTCCGTATACCTTACGATCATTTCTGCATGATCCTGGCAAAGACGGACGCCATCCTGGATCAAACGCTGAAAATAAGGAACCGTGACGCATGACCGCGCGCCAGGAAGGCCTGCTTCTCATCGGTGCTCTCCTTGTGGTGAGCTTTGTTTTTCAGATTCAAATGAAGCTGTTCGCCAACGAGATCGCTCCGATGTTGTCGAAGGGCGTCACCATCGATCAAATCATCGGCCACTTGTCCAAGACTCTCTTGATGTGGCGGCTCTGGCTCGTTGGGCTGCTCGCTGTCAGCCTCTTCGCGATCTGGCTCGCGGCTCTGACACGCCTGGAGCTGTCCTTCGCGTTACCGCTCGCTTCGGTCGCGCTCGTCATCAACGCGATCGGAAGCGGCCTTCTGCTCGGGGAAGCCCTCACCCCCACGCGCCTCGTCGGCGTTCTCGCCGTGGCAGTAGGAATGATCCTCATCTTGAAGAGCTGAGCTGGGCATGGGCCATCTTGCCGCTCCCGTGCAAAGGGCTTTGCGGATCTGCCCGGCATGCGGAGCACCATCCGAGATCGAATTCAACCAAGCCCTCTGGCCTATCGATTGGCGTTGTGGGTCCTGCGGCACCGGCCCTACGTTTTTCGGGGAATTTGTTCAGCTTGCCCCCGCGCTTGACGACGAGGACGAAGGATTCGATCTGGAAAATTTTGAGTTGCTCCCGGCCGTCGAGGCAGATCACTTCTGGTTTGTGGCGCGCAATCGCTTGATCACGTGGCTGGTGCGCCGATACGCGGCCAAGGCCGAACATGTCCTGGAGATCGGCTGCGGAACCGGCTTTGCTCTCTTTGCCTTGCGTCAAGCGCTTCCGCGCGCGCGGCTGATTGGAAGCGAGCTTCATGACGCTGGCCTTTCCGATGATGTTGGTCGCGCGCTTTTCCAAGCGCGATCGGAAACGTTCGCTCACGCTCCGCGAGCAGCTGGGGGCGGAGTATCAGCTCTCGCCACCGCTCAACACGGCGCTCCTCGCGCTGTGCGACCTTGAGCATCTTCTCCGGAAAGCGGGGCTTTGGCTGCCCTTTGGGGGGTCACAGGTCCTCGTTGCGCAGCGGCCAGTGTCCTGACCTTCGCCCCCGATGCATTCAACCTTACTGGTGCCTTCGACGTCATAGAGCATGTGGCCGACGACGAGGCAGTCTTGAGCGGTTTGCGCCGCGCGACATGCACGGGTGGGGGGACGATCATCACAGTGCCGCAGCACCCCTCTTTGTGGAGCCGCGCCGACGAGATCGCGCATCACCAACGACGCTACCGGTGGGGAGATCTGGAAACCAAGTTGCGCTGAAACGGCTTCAACATTCTGTTCTCGTTATCCTTCACCGCCACGTCGAGCACATCCGGGGAACATCGAGGAGCGCGAATGCGCCCCACCCTGGTGATTTACTCCATTTACGCGCTCACACATCGGCAGCCGTTCGCGTGCCGAGCCGCCCGAGTTTTTCAACGGGGGCAGTTCAGTAGCCGGACAACTCTCACCGAGGCTGGTCTAGGAAATTGGCAGGATACCAGCCGCGAACCGGCACTAACGTTCTAAGAATATTGGCGCGCCCGGCAGGACTCGAACCTGCGACCCCAAGCTTAGAAGGCTTGTGCTCTGTCCAACTGAGCTACGGGCGCCCGAAAGCGCTTGGCCCCTGCCCACTCGTCATCCGGGGAGTCGGAATCCGCGGAGCTCAGTGAGTCCAGGGCGTGCGCCGATCGTAGCGGAAATTGTCCGCATAGGCCTTGATCTGCAGTCTGGGCTCGCGCGTCGGAAAGACTTGATAGGGGATGCCGAGCCGCTTGGCATAGGCCTCGGCTTCTTCGCGCGTCGCGAAGCGGAGGCTTATCTGCCGCTTTGTGTCGCCCGAAGCGGTCCAGCCCATAAGCGGCTCGAGCTCGCGCGGCTCCTCGGGCTCGTATTCGAGCACCCACTCTTTGGCCATCGCCGCGCCGGACTGCATGGCGGTCTTGGCAGGCTTGAAGATTCGCGCAGTCATGGGTGAGCTTGGCCTCCATCGGGACCGGCATGCGCCAGCGCGCCGGCGCGCCTTCGCTATAGACAAACCGGCGCCGCGCGCCAAGGGGCCGCGTGGCCGCGCCTAAGCCCGCGCCGCTATCCAAGCTCGATCCTGGCCGGGCGCAATGACGGAGGGGCGGGCCGCTGAGGCTGGGCAGCTCGAAGGCGCCACCAAGAAACGGCAGGCGGGTCGCGACGCGACCCGCTTGACGCCTTAAAGAGTGGACAGAGTGCGCTTTGCCTTACTGCTTGTCCGACACCACGACGTTCTTGAAGGGCTTTCCCTCCGGCGTCGACCCGGTGATCGTGGACGTCATCGTCGAGCCATTGGCCGAAACCTTCACGGTCAGCGAGGTGACGACCTTGCCGCCCTTCATCTCGGAGACCTCGATGGTGTTTGGATCGATCTGCTTGACGGACACCGTATCGATATTGGGATTCCCCGACATCGCGGCGGGCGTGCCGTCGCGAAGATAGGTCACCTCCCAGTGTTGCGCGGTTCCGTCCGCGAGAACCATGTCGCCTGTCGTCTTCACCTTTCCCTGGCCCGCATCTTCGGTCTTGAGCGTCGAGCTCTGGGGTAATGGACCGGGATCGGCCGTGGACTTTGCGGCATTCATGGCAAAGGTGCCGATAAAGGGATCGCCAGCGGCGGACGCTTGGCCGCTCAGCGCGGCCAAGCCTAAGCCGATGAGCATCCCGAACAGCGCGAAATACGTTTGACGTGTCATGTCCCACTCCTGTTCACGTGCGTTGGATCCTGAGCCATGCGCTCGAAGTGCCAGCCGCGCGGCGCCGATCACCTGGGCTTCTGGCCGATAGACTGAAGACGCGCGTTCCTACTGCCGATCGGAGACGATCGTGCTCGTGACCGGTTGGCCTTGGGCGTTTGTGCCGTCGACGGTGGAGGTAATCGTCTTGCCGTCCGCCGACAGCTTGCCGACGATCGTCGCGACGACCTTACCCGCCTTCTTTTCCGTCACGTTGATCGTATTGGGATCGGAGAGCGTGACGGCGACGGTGTCGAAGTTCGGGTTTCCAGTCGCGGCGTAATCCTTGCCGTCGCGGATGTAAGTGGCTTCCCAGTGCTCCTTGGTTCCATCTGCGGCCACAGCGTCTACCGTGGTCTTGATTTTTCCACCGCCAACGTCCTCGGTCTTGACCGAAGTGCTCTGCGCCAGGGGACCGGGATCGGCCTTGGACTTGGCCGCATTCATAGCGAAGGTGCCGAGAAACGGATCTCCGGCCGCGGCGGCCAGCGTGATGCTTGTTGCTGCAAGAGCAACGCCGAAGAAGACGGCAAGCACTGCGAGATATCTATGACGCGTCATGCCCCACTCCTGTTGCGTTGGATGATTGTTGTCTGATGCCGGCCAGATGGAAGACGTAAACAGATCTGCCGGTTGGCTTCATATGGGGCGTGATCACGGCGCCCCATCGGACCGCCTGTTAACCTATACGAGCGGGTCCCGTTCGTCTACGCGCGGCCCTCGGGCCTCGGTAGGGGGTACCTCGACTGCGACAACACCAAAACGGCACCGGGGTGGAGGCTGCCGCGGCCTTAGACTGGCGCGTCGCGCTCTCGCCGGCATTGTCGCGCCTTTCGGGCGGTGGGTCAGTTTCTTGATTTTCTTGCCGAAGTGGTCGGGGCGGCGTGATTCGAACACGCGACCCTCTGCTCCCAAAGCAGATGCGCTACCAGGCTGCGCTACGCCCCGGCAACCTTAGGCGTGAAATACACGATGGGCCGCAGACCGACAAGCAAGCCTGCGCGTCAGCGGTCGTTTCCGAAGGCCTCGTGCCGCACCTCGTCGCCGACCCCGATATGGAGCCGCTCGGCCGTGCCGGCATTGACCTCGAGCACAGCGCTGGCGCGCATGTCGGGCGAGATCGAAGCCTCGGACAAGGGCACCGTGTCCGTGACCACCGCGGCGATCCGACCATTCTTCCGAATGAAGATCATATCGAGGGATAGATAGGTGTTCTTCATCCAAAATCTGAGGCGTTGCTCGTGGCCGAAGAGAAACAACATGCCGCGATCGGGCGCCAGGCTATGTCGAAACATGAGACCCCGCGCTTGCGCCTTCGGTCGCCGCGCCACCTCGACTTCGAACGTGACGACGCCCGCGGTGGTCACGATCGACAAGGGCTCGAGCGCAAGCTCGGCTTCGCGCGCATGCGCAGAGCCGCCAAGGACAAGCAAAAACACCACGGCAAGCCCAAGGTGCCTGCGCAGCTCGGGAGAAGACAACAAACGCCACACGCTCGTCAGATTTCCTCGTCGGTGCGGATTTGCGCCACCATGAGGCCCTTGGGCCCTTGGCCGTAGCGGACAACGACCTTTTGCCCCGGCTTGAGCTCGCGGATACCGTAGCGGCGCAGGGTCTCCATATGGACGAAGATATCGGGCGTGCTCGGACCGCGCGACACGAAGCCATAACCCTTTGCGCGGTTGAACCATTTGACGTTCGCGATCTCGAAATCGCCAAGCGGTTCGACCGCAGTTTGGCTCGGTAGGGCCTCGCGCCGACGCTCTGTCTGTGCTGGCGTGGCGGTGCTCTCGTCATAATGCAGAATCCGCAAGGCCTGCAGGCCCTTGGGCCGAATCACCGCTTCACAGGTGACGGTCGCACCTTCGCGCGCAAGCGCAAGACCCGCTTGCCGCAAGCATGTGAGATGCAGGAGCACATCACCGGCATCATTGGGCTGGCTAACGAACCCGTACCCCTTGACTGAATCGAACCACTTGACCGTTCCTCTGACTTGGACTGTTTCCTCGCCAACATTGAGTGCGGAGTTGACTTCGTCGTCCATGGAACTCACCCCGAAATGTCACGCAAGGTTAACAGCAGCCAACGTATCGCGGAAGACGTTTCGAGAGGCAACCGAATTGTGGAAATCGTTGCCTGTGGAAAACGCGGAACAGGGCGTGACGCGCAAGTCTGGCTTCTGGCACGCAAATTTATTAACAATTCCCCGCCGGCGGCTCTGGAAGGCGCAGCGGCGGCCGGCACGCGGCTCATGCCCAGCTTTCGGGCAAGACTGAGGGGGCGCCTGTCATGCGCGCACTGAGCTTGGGATTGGCGTTGTTCGCCCTTTGGTTTGCCCTCTCCGGGCACACCGAGCCGTTGCTTCTCGGCTTCGGAGCCGCATCATGCACCGTCGTCGTCTTCATCGCTTGGCGGTTTGGCATTCTCGACCGCGAGGCCGTACCCCTGCATCTGGGATTGCGCTTCTTCGGCTATTGGGCTTGGCTTGCCGGTGAGATCGTCAAGGCCAACCTCGCGGTGGCGCGCGTTGTGTTGTGGCCGCAGGCCGTCGATCCGCGTCTCGTGCGCGTGAAGGTAACGCAACGCTCGGATATCGGCAGGGTTACCCATGCCAATTCCATCACGCTCACCCCGGGCACCGTATCGATCGAGATCGAAGGCGACGAGATCCTCGTTCACGCCCTGACCGCCAAGCTGGCCGAGCCCGCGGGCCTCGACGCGCTCGACCGGCGCGTGAGCGCGCTCGAAGGCTATCAGGCAAGCTGAGGATCACATGTTCACCCTCGCCGCCGCCGCACTTGTTGCCGCCATGCTGCTCACAGTCATCCGCCTCATCCGCGGTCCTACTCACTATGACCGGGCGCTTGCCGGCAACAGCTTCAACACCAAGACCATGCTTCTCATCGCAGTCATGGGCTTTCTCGCGGGACGGCCGGACTTTCTCGACATCGCACTCGTCTATGCCTTGGTGAGCTTTGTCGGCACGCTCGCCATCCTGAAGGCGCGCCGATACGGACTGCTCGGCAGCGGCCCAGTCGCAAATGCGCGCCGCAGCCGACGGAGGTTCCGATGGCGGCGAATGAGGTCTTCGCCATCGCCCGCGATTTCGCGAGCGTGGCTTTCCTTGCGGGGGGTTGTTTTTTCATCGTCATCGGGTCGCTCGGCCTTGTGCGCTTTCCGGATTTCTATAGCCGCACGCATGCAGCCGGCGTCACCGATACGCTCGGGGTTTGGCTCGTCATCGTCGGGCTTGTCTTGCAGAGCCCCTCGGTGCTTGTGGCGGCGAAGCTATTGATCATCGCCCTCTTCATCTTCTTCACGAGTCCGACCTCCACCCACGCCATCGCCAATGCGGCGTTCACCGCCGGCGAAAAGCCCTGGCTCAAAGAAACGAAGGAGCCCTCGGCTTCGAAAAACGCGTCATGATCGACACAATCATCTTCGTCAACGTCGCGCTTCTGGCCCTGCTCGCGGTCACGGCATTTGCGATCGTGCGTCTGCGTAATCTTTTCGCGGCCGTCTTGCTTGCGACCGTCTACAGTCTCCTGTCCGCGGGGCTCTTCGTGGCGTTGGATGCCGTGGACGTGGCCTTTACCGAAGCGGCGGTGGGCGCAGGCGTCTCGATGGTCTTGATGCTCGGCGCCCTGGTCCTTACGGCACGTCGCGAGAAAATCCCAACTCATCGTCCGATCCTGCCGCTCTTCGTGGCGCTCTTCACGGGCGCCATTCTCATCTACGGCCTCGTCGACGTGCCTCGCTTCGGCGATTCCGAAGCGCCCATCCATCAGCACGTGGCGCCGTACTATCTTTCGCACACGGCTTCCGAGATCGGTGTCCTCAATGTGGTGACGGCCGTGCTCGCGAGCTATCGCGGCTATGACACGCTGGGTGAGACGACGGTCATCTTCACCGCCGGGATCGCCGTCGTGCTCTTGATCGGACGCGCGCTACGGAAAAAGGACGAGGAAGACTCATGAGACATCATCTCGTCCTGCGCGTCGTCACGAAGATGCTGATGCCTGCAATCCTGCTCTTTGCGCTTTATACGCAGTTTCACGGCGACTACGGCCCCGGCGGCGGCTTTCAGGGCGGCGTGATCTTCGGGGCCGCCTTCGTGCTCCACGGCATTGTCTTTGGCGCGGAGGAAACGCGCCGTATCTTGCCGGAGTGGCTGGTGCGCGCGGGCACTGCGCTCGGCATCCTTCTCTATGCCGGGACGGGCTATGCGGGCCTCCTGCTCGGCGCCAATTTTCTCGATTACGACGCGCTCGCCAGCGAAAAGCACCACGCTCAGGAGCTCGGCATCATGTTGGTCGAGACCGGCGTCTTTCTCACCGTCGCCTTCACCATGGTGCTCATCTTCTACGCCTTCACCGGCCGCACGACGCAACTGCGCGACGAGGAATGGTGATGGGGGAGGAGCTCGAGCTATTCCTCGGCGAATATAACTACTGGGTCGTCGTCTTCTTGATGATGGTCGGGCTCTATGTCGTCGTGAGCCGGGGCAATCTCATCAAGAAGCTCATCGGTTTGAATGTCTTCCAGACTTCCGTCTTCATGCTTTACATCAGCATGGGAAAGGTCGCGAACGGCACGGCGCCGATTCTCACCGGCAAGCCGGAAATCTTCTCCAATCCCCTGCCCCATGTGCTCATCCTCACCGCCATCGTCGTCGGTGTGGCGACCATGGCGGTGGGACTCGCCATCGTCGTGCGCGTCTTCGAGGCCTATGGCACGCTCGAAGAAGACGAAATCACCGCCGCCGACGAGGAGACGAAATGACGGCTCTCCTCGCCGAGCATTGCCCGGCGCTGATCGTTGTGGTGCCGCTCGCGGCGGCCGCGCTCAACGTGCTGCTCGGACGAGGCGTGTGCCCCTGGCTCTTTGCCTCGGCCGTGGCGTGGGCGGACTTTGGACTGGCGCTCATTCTCGCGGCGCGCGTACGCACGGAAGTGGTGGTGAGCTACGCGCTCGGCGGTTTTCCGCCGCCGATTGGCATCGAATATCGGATCGACGCACTGTCCGCGCTCGTCGTGCTGCTGGTCACGGGTGTAGCCGCCGTTGTCTTCACAGCCTCTCGCGCGAGCATTGCAGCCGAGATCGAGACGAAGAACCGAGGCCTCGTCTACACCGTGCTCTTGCTGGCGCTTTCAGGGCTCGTCGGCGTCTCGGTCACGGGCGACGCCTTCAATGCCTTTGTGTGGCTCGAGATCATGTCGCTTTCGAGCTACGTCCTCGTGGCGCTGGGGGGCAATCGCGATCGCCGCGCGCTCTCGGCCGCCTACAACTACCTCGTCATGGGCACGATCGGCGCCACGTTCTACGTCATCGGTCTCGGCTTCGCCTACATGATGACGGGCACGCTCAACATGGCCGACTTGGCCGCGCGCTTGCCCTGGATCGCCGAGAGCCGAACGGTCGCCGTCGCCTTCGCTTTCATCGTGGTCGGTATCTCGCTCAAACTCGCGCTCTTTCCCCTGCATCTTTGGTTGCCCAATGCTTACGCTTACGCACCTTCGGTCGTGAGCACGTTTCTCGCTGCGACCTCCACCAAGGTTGCGGTCTATTTGCTGTTGCGCTTTCTCTTCACCGTCTTCGGCCTGCAATTCGGCTTCGAAGCGTTTGCCTTGCAGGCGATCTTCCTGCCGCTTGCCGTGATCGGCATCGTGACGGCCTCTTTCGTTGCCTTGTTCCAGGACGACGTGAAGCGTCTGCTTGCCTATTCGAGCCTTGCCCAGATCGGCTACATGATCTTAGGCGTCGGCCTTGCGAGCACGGCCGGCGTGCGCGCCACGGTGCTGCACATCTTCAATCACGGGCTCATGAAAGGCGCGCTGTTCATGGCGACGTCGGCCGTGGCGCTCCGGGTTGGCGCGACCACGCTTCCCGCCTTTGCCGGCCTTGGCCGCCGAATGCCGCTCACCATGGCGGGCTTTGTCGGCGGCGCGCTCAGCCTCGTCGGCGTGCCGCTCACCGTGGGCTTCATCAGCAAGTGGTATCTCGTGCTTGCCGCGCTCGATCAGGGCCGGTGGTGGGTGGCGTTGCTTGTCGCCGGCGCCTCGCTTGTCGCGCTGGCGTATGTCTGGCGCGTCATCGAAGTCGCCTATTTTCGCGCCCCGGATCCGAGCGCGCCCAGGCGTGAGGCACCACCACTGCTCTTGGCGGGTCTCTGGGTGCTCGTGCTGGCGAATATCTATCTCGGCATCAATGCGCATCTCACGACCGCGCTCGCCGACCGCGCAGCGCATATGCTGATCGGAGATGAGCCGTGATCGCTCCGCTTTCGCCGCAGCTGCTCGTGCCGCTCGCGCTCGGCCTGCCGCTCGCGGGTGCGGTGTTGATCGTGCTCTTCGGCCGCATCGCTTTCTTGCGCGAGCTTGCGACGCTTGCGACCGGCATAGCTCTCGTGACCGTCATTGCCGAGCTCGTGCACGGCGTCGCCCGGGGCACCGTCCTCGACTTCACGCTGGTCGAGATGCTGCCGGACCTTCCGCTCCGTTTCACGCCGGAACCCTTGGGCGCGCTGTTCGCCGCGCTTGCGAGCGCGCTGTGGCTTCTCAATTCCATTTTCTCCATCGGCTATATGCGCGGGACGAACGGCGAGAGCCAGACCCGCTTCTATTTCTGCTTCGCTATCGCTATTGCCGCCACCATGGCGCATCGCGCTCGCCGGCAACATGCTTACGCTCTTCGTCGCCTACGAGGTGTTGACGTTGTCAACATTTCCGCTCGTGACGCACAACGGAACAAACGAGGCCCGCGCCGGCGGCCGCGTTTATCTCGGCTACCTCCTCGGCACCTCGATCGGCCTTCTGCTGCTCGCCATGGTCTGGACATGGCTCGTCGCGGGCACGCTCGATTTCACCAAGGGTGGAATTCTTGCCGACCGCGTGGACGGGCGCATGCTGCCCTTCCTGCTGGCGCTTTACGTCTTCGGCACAGGCAAGGCTGCGCTCATGCCGGTTCACCGATGGCTGCCGGCGGCCATGGTGGCGCCGACGCCCGTGAGCGCTTTCCTTCATGCCGTCGCCGTGGTGAAGGCGGGCGTATTCACCATTCTCAAGGTCGTGGTCTACATCTTCGGCCTCGACCTCTTGTCTCAGACCGGCGCGAGCAAATGGCTTATCTGGGCTGCCGCCTTCACGATTATCGCAGGCGGCCTCATTGCCATGAGCAAGGATGACCTCAAGGCGCGGCTCGCCTATTCGACCGTCGCCCAACTTGGCTATGTTGTGCTCGGCGCCGCGCTTGCGACACCCTTGGGGATTCTCGGCGGCGCGCTGCAGATGGCGGCCCACGCCGTGGCGAAGATCACGCTCTTCATGTGCGCGGGCGCCATCGACGTTGCCCATGGCGAGACTAAAGTGAGCGCGCTGGACGGCCTCGGCCGCAAGATGCCCGTCACCTTCACGGCCTTCCTGATCGCCGCTCTCAGCATCATCGGACTGCCGCCCTTGGTCGGCTTCTGGAGCAAATGGCATCTTCTCCTCGCGGCGACAGACGCGGGCATGCGCGTGGCGATCGTCGCGCTCGTCGCAAGCTCGATCATTTCCGTGGGCTATCTGATGCCCGTGGTGGCGCGCGCATTTTTCCGGCCGCCCGAAGTGCGTCCCGCGCCCGCGGGCGCTGGCGTCTCTGAGAACCACATCGAGGAGGCACCGTTCTCCTGCCTCTTGCCCCTGGTGCTGACCGCTCTTGCCACGTTTGCGCTTTTCTTTGCCCGCGACGCCATCGTCGCGTTCATCCAGCCGGTTTTCCAGTAGGAGGATTTTATGGCGGCGCTCGACAAGCCGGTTGAGACGCAAGCGCGACGCACTCTTGCGCGTCTATTCGCCTGGACAACCAACCCACAGACTCCCAACGCGATCTTGTTCACGCTTGTCCTAATTTGCACGGGCCTTGCGGTGATCGATTTCATCTATGAGCGCCACGTCGTCTTCGCCTTCGAAGGAGCGAAACCCTTCTACGGCCTGTTCGGCTTTGCGGCGTTCGTCGTCGTCGTGCAGGCGGCGCGTGTGCTGCGCATCTTCGTGAAGCGCCCCGAGGACTATTATGACCGCTGAGCTTCTCGGCGTGCCGATCCCGCCCGCACTGATCCTGATCGCGGGAGGCCTTGTCTTGCCGCTCTTCCCGCGGCCCGCGCGGCTCGCTCTCATGTTCGTGCTGCCTTTGCTCTCGCTCACGGCGTTACTTACGTTGTCCCAGGGTGAGCACAATTCGATCTCGGCCTTCGGACATACGCTCGTTCTCGTTCGCCTCGATTCCTTGAGCTTCATCTTCGCGATCGTCTTCCACATCGCGATCTTTCTCTCCGTCATCTACGCGCTTCACGTCCGCGATCGCTTGCAGGAATCGGCAAGCCTCGTCTATCCCGGAGCGGCGCTCGGCGCGGTGCTTGCAGGCGATCTGGTTAGCTTTTTAGTCTTCGTCGAGATCATGGCGGTGGCCTCGACGCTCGTCATCTGGGCGGGAAGAAGCGAGGCAGCATTCCGGGCAGGGCTGCGCTATCTCGCGATCCATGTCTTTGCCGGTGCGCTTCTACTGCTCGGCATCGTCGTGCATGTCCGCGCCACGGATTCGCTCGCCTTCACCCACTTTACGCTCGGCGTGACGCCCGGCGCGGCGCTCATTTTCGCAGGCCTCGGCATCAAGGCCGCGTTTCCGCTGCTGCACAACTGGGTGCAGGACAGCTACCCGAAATCGACTGCGACCGGCACCCTCGTGCTCTCGATCTTCACGACCAAAGTCGCGGTCTATGCCCTTGCTCGCGGCTTTGCCGGCAGCGAGGTGCTCATTCCCATCGGCGCTGCCATGGCGGCATTTCCCGTCTTCTTCGCCGTGATCGAGAACGATCTCCGCCGCGTGCTCTGCTACAGCCTGAACAACCAGGTTGGCTTCATGGTGGCCGCGATCGGCGTCGGCACGCCGCTCGCGCTCAACGGGGCGGCGGGCTACGCCTTCTGCAACGTCATCTTCGAGGGCTTGCTCTTCATGGCCATGGGCGCGGTGCTCTTGCGCACCGGCACGACGAAGGCCACCGATCTCGGCGGCCTATGGCGCTCCATGCCGCTTTCGGCGCTCTTGTGCATCATCGGCGCGCTCTCGATCTCGGCCTTTCCGCTGTTCTCGGGCTTCATCGCCAAGGGCATGATCATGGACGCGGTGGCCCGAAGCGGTCACAGCGTGGCTTTTCTCGTGCTTCTCTTCGCCTCGGCCGGCGTGCTCGAGCACGCAGGCATCAAGATCCCCTATTTCGCCTTCTTCGCCCCCTCTCACGACCAAGACAGCGGCAAGCGCGTCGCCGAAGCCCCGTTCCACATGCTTCTTGCCATGGCGATTGCGGCCGCGCTTTCGATCGCCATCGGCGTGGCGCCCCAATTGCTCTATGAGCTTTTGCCCTACCACGGCCGCTTATCAGGCCTATACCCCCGATCACGTCATCACCCAGCTTCAGCTTCTCATGTTCGCCAGTCCTCGCCTTCGTCGTGCTCATGCGGACCGGACTTTATCCGGCGGAGCTCCGCGCCGTTCATCTGGACACGGATTGGCTCTATCGCCGGCTTATTCCCGATCTGGTGGCCTCAACCATGAAGGACTTGTCGGCGGCTCGTGCATTTCGCCAAGCGCGTTCGTCACGCGTCAGGGCGAGCGCGTTTATTGCAGCGCTCTATCGGCACCATGGGCCCTCGGGACTTCTCGCGCGCACCTGGCCCACGGGCTCGATGGTGCTGTGGGTCACGCTCATGCTCGCGGGCACGCTGGTCGCGATCTATCTCTTTTCCTGACGCAAGGAAGTTCAAACCGCGCGCGCAACGACAACGAGCGCGGCACCGAGCCCCAAGGCGATCAAGGCATCTCGGCGTTTAGCGCATTCAGCCGCGGCGAGAAGCGCAAGTCCCCCGCCCAACAGCGCCAACGCCGAAAGATCGAGAAACAAGAGCGTCTGCGGCGCGGGCCCATGCCGGCGTCCGGCCAATCCGTCACGCCCATGCGGCCGAGCCTCGCCTGCGCCCCGCCGGCCAAACAGCGCGTAAGCCGCCCGCGCCGATGGCCGCCGCCAGAACGAAACTCAAGAGCGGCGCGAAGATGAGCGCAAGCACGAGGAAGAGCAGAAGCGCCAGTCCGACGGAAAGCCAGGGCCGCTGCTTGGAAGAGAGACAATACGCGCCTAGGCAGGGGTTCCGCCTCGAGCGTCGCCGAAATGCGCATCGGGCGGCTTTCATTCCGGGGTGTACGCATGGAGCCGCTCACCTTGACCCGCGTCGCGGCGGAAGCCCACACTCCCGCCGTGACTCTCGACGAACTTTATCACAAGGACGTGCTCCGCCTTGCCGCCCGCGCCTCGGGCGCCGGCAGGCTTCCGGCGCCCGCCGCGACGGTCAGCCTCAACAATCCCATTTGCGGCGATCAGGTCACGGTCGATGTCGTGTGCGAAGGCGCGCAGATTTCCGAGTCGGCTTTCGACACAAAAGCCTGCGTGCTCTGCCAAGCCTCGGCTTCGATCTTGGGCGAGTCCGCGCCCGGCGAAACCGCCCAAAGCCTCGCGGAGCCCTCGAGCGCGCGCTCGGCGCAATGCTCAAGGAAAGCGCTGCGCCGCCTCGAGGAAAATTCGGCAGCCTATGCGGCGCTCGCGCCCGTGGCCGCGCATCCGAGCCGTCACACTTGCGTGCTCCTGCCCCTCGAAGCACTCCGCGAAGCGCTGGCATCTTGCGCCGCCGCTTGACCCGTTCCCAACCCTCCCCTGAAATGCGGACGATCAGGAGGTTTCTCAGCGCAGCTCGTCCATGCGCTCGATGACATGGGTGACGAGGCCGTAATCGCGCGCCTCCTCGGCCGACATCCAGTAATTGCGGTCGGTGTCCTTGGCCACCTTTCTCCAGCGGCTGTCCCGTCTCGCGCGCGATGATGCGGTTCAAGCGCTCGCGCATCTTGATGATTTCCCGCGCCTCGATGGAGATGTCGGAGGCAACGCCCCCCACCCCGCCCCAGGGCTGGTGCAAAAGAAAGCGCGTGTTGCGCAGGCAATAACGGTTCTCGCGCTTGGCGGCGAGAAAGATATGGGCGCCCGCGCTCGCCACCCAGCCCGTGCCCACCATCTTCACCGGCGCCTTGATGAAGCGGACGACGTCGTGGATCGCATCGCCGGATTCCACGTGGCCGCCATTTGAGCAGATGATAGACGCGGATGGGCTCGTCGCTGATCGCGGCGAAGCCCAAGAGCTGGGCCACCACGCGCTCGGCGAGCTTGGTCGTCGATCTCGCCGAAGACGAGCACGGTGCGCGCCTTGAACAGGGCCTTGGCGAGCTCGGCACCCGGAGATTGGGACTCCGCCTTCTTCTCCTCGCCGTTCTTCTCGTCGTCGTCGTCGTCGTCATCGTCGTCGTACACGCGACTCTCCTTTGTCAGAGATGGTATCGGCGCCATGCCCGTCCTTCATGGCCAAAACGGAAACGCTCCGGGTGGATGATCTCAGCCGCGATTTCGAGCGACTCGACGAGGCGGGGTCCCGGACGATTGAAATAATGCTTGCCGTCGGCCAGGTAAACCTCGCCTTTACGCGCGGCCGAAAGTTCGCCGAAGCCGGGCAGGCCCGTGAGCCCGGACATGTCGCGGGCCGCCTCCGCCATGGAGAGCCCGCAGGGTGCCACCAAAATCACCTCCGGATCGGCAGCCGCGCAGCGCGTCCCATTCGATCTGGCTTGCATGGCTGCCGGCTTCTGCGAGCACTGCCTCGCCGCCTGCAAGCGTCACGAGCTCCGGCATCCATTCCGCGCCCATGATGAGCGGCTCGAGCCAATCGATGAGCGCCACGCGGGGGCGGGGCAAGTTCTAGGGCGCGGGCTGCGATGGCCGCGACGCGGCTTCGAGCCTGTCCACAAGCGCTGCCGCCGCGCGGACTGTGCCAAAGCCTGGCCCACCTTGCCGATGTCCGCCCATACATCAGCCAGCGTGAGCGGCGATAGCGACAGGATTTCCGGAGGGCGGGCGTCCGTCCACTCGGCAAGCGCAGCCACGAGATCATCCTCGCTCACGGCGCAGACCTCGCATTGGGCTTGGGTGACGACGAGATCGGGCTCGAGCGCCTTGAGCCGCTCCGCATGCACCCGATAGACCGAAAGTGCCTCCTCGAGAATGGACTTAACGCTCCGGTCGATCTCGGCCGCGCTTGCCCCAAGTGGGCGCTTGATGTCGCAGCAATGCGGCAAGTCTCTCGACGCCCGGGGGAAAGTCGCATTCATGGGAGACGCCCACCAGCGCCTCGCGGCAACCCAGCGCGCAGACGATCTCGGTGGCGGAAGGAAGAAGCGAGACAATTCGCGGCGACACCGCTGCCTCCACTTCGGTGCTTAATCAAGCGGCACGGCTGCCGTCATCATCTTGGCCGATCGAGTTGTGGATGACGAGATCGGCATAACGGTCCTGCTCCGTCGGCTCGCGATTGACGATGACAAGCTTGGCTCCGTTCTGCTTGGCGATCAGCGGAAAGCCTGCGGCGGGAAAGACGACCAGCGAGGAGCCGAGCACCAGGAAGAGGTCGCAATCGAGCGCCGCCTCCTCCGCGCGCCGCATCGTGGCTTCGGGCATGGATTGGCCGAAGGAAATGGTCGCAGTCTTGACCAGCCCGCCGCAGTCACGGCAAGCCGGGGATTTCGCCCCGGCCGAGAAAGCTCTGCTTCAAGACCTCAAGCTCGTGACGAAGATCGCAGTCCAAGCATTTGGCATAGCTTGCATTTCCATGAAGCTCGATGATCCGGTCCATAGCAATGCCGGACTCCTGATGGAGATTGTCGACGTTCTGGGTGATGACGGCCGCGACCTTGCCTCTGGCGACGAGCCGCGCCACCGCAAAGTGCCCTCCGTTCGGCTTGGCGCCGGTCCACCCCGTCACACCGGAAAATATCGCGGCTCCAAGCTTCGCGCCGCGCCGCTTCGCTCCGGACGAAGTCGTCGAAATAGATCGGCTTCATGCGCGCTCCAAACCCCGCCTGGGCTTCGGAAGTCCGGAATGCCGGATTTGGTTGAGATGCCCGCGCCCGTGAAGACGACCGCGCGGCGCGCGTTTTCGAGCATGCGTGCGAGACTTGGGACTGGCTCCTCGACCATTGCCGCATCGGCCCCTCGGCATGCACCTCGCTCTCCGATCTGTCGCCTCCCCGCTCACCGTTGCGTGATTGACGCCAACCGCGCCGCGCTCGACCATAGCGGGCGAAACCGACAACAGACAGGCGATTCCATGCTCGTCGGCGTGCCCCGGGAGATCAAATCCAACGAGTACCGCGTCGGCCTTACGCCCGCGAGCGTGCGCGAGCTCACCCACCACGGCCATAGGTGATCGTCGAAAGCGGCGCGGGCGCCGCGATCGGCTTGTACGACGAGGATTACCGCCGCACTGGGGCGGAGATCGTGGCCTCAGCCGACGAGGTCTTCGCGCGCGCCGAGATGGTCGTGAAGGTCAAGGAGCCGCAAGCCGAAGAACGCCGCAAGCTGCGCGCGGGGCAAATCCTCTTCACCTACCTCCATCTCGCGGCCGATCCAGCGCTAACACAGGCCTTGCTCGCAAGCGGCGCGACGTGCCTCGGTTACGAGACCGTGACCGACGCACAAGGCGGGCTCCCCCTGCTCGCGCCCATGAGCGAGGTCGCAGGCCGTATGGCGATCCAGGCCGGTGCCCATTGCCTCGAGATGGCGCAAGGCGGCCGCGGTATGCTGCTCGGCGGGGTGCCGGGGTCGCCGCAGCGCGCGTTGTCATCATCGGCGGCGGCGTGGTTGGCACCAATGCCGCGCGCATGGCCATGGGCCTCGAGGCCCATGTCACCGTCATCGACAAGAGCCTGCCCCGCCTCTACGCGCTCGACCTCCAGTTCGGCGCCGAGCTCAACACCATCTTTTCCACCGTCGACGCCATCGAGGAGCATGTCCTGGGCGCCGATCTCGTGGTCGGCGCCGTGCTCGTGCCGGGTGCCGCGGCGCCCAAGCTTGTCTCGGAAGACATCGTACGGCACATGAAGAAGGGTGCAGTGCTCGTCGACGTCGCCATCGACCAGGGCGGTTGCTTCGCCACCTCGCGGCCCACCACCCATGCCGAACCCATCTATGTTCTGCATGGCGTCGTCCATTATTGCGTCACCAACATGCCGGGCGCCGTCGCGCGCACCTCCACCTTTGCGCTCAACAACGCCACGCTTCCCTTCGTGGTCGCCCTCGCGAACAAGGGCCTCACGCGCGCGCTCACGGAAGACCCGCATCTCATGAACGGCTTAAATCTCCATCGCAGCCGCGTCACCCACGCGCGGTGGCGACGGCCCTGTCGTTGCCCTATGTCAAGGCAGAGCAGGCGTTGGGTCTGTGAGCTTGGCTTGAGAGCAGCTTCTCGGGCCGTGAGACGCGCCATTGTCGGACTTCCCTGTCCGTCGTCTCGCGCTGCCGGGATTTTCCGCTAGACGGTCCGGAGCCACCCTCCCGAGCGCGAGGACGCGAGACATAACGCGCCCCAAACTGTCCCGTGACGATGAGCGCACCCGAGCCCCTTTCACCCGCGGAGCTCTACCGGCATTGCACGCCGGACAGCTTCAGCTTCACGACCACCGCAGAGCTTCCCGATATCACCGAATTCATCGGCCAGGAGCGCGCCATTGAGGCCATGAATTTCGCCCTTGGGATGACGCGCGAAGGCTACAACATCTTTTTGCTCGGGCCGCAGGGCACGGGCCGGCATGGCTTCGCGCACCAGCACTTGCAGCGCGCGGCCGCCGCCAAGCCGCGCTCCGGCGATTGGTGCTACGTCACCAATTTCGACGATCCACAGCGTCCGAATGCGTTGAGCTTTCCGCCGGGCCGCGGACGGCAATTCCGGGCGGACATCGACAAGCTCATCAAGGACATTCATTCGGCGCTTCCGGCCGCGTTCGAGAGCGACGATTACCGCATGCGACGGCAAGTGATCGAAGACGCCTTCCGGCGTGAGCAGGCTCAGGCCTTCGAAGCCGTGCAGCGCGAGGCCGATGCCCGCGACATCTCGGTCATGCAGACGCCGACCGGGGTTGCCTTTGCACCCAAGCGCAAGGGCGAAGTCATGAAGCCCGAAGAGTTCGAGAAGCTCCCCGAGGAGGAGCAGCGCCGCATCGGCGCGGATATCGAAGAGCTCGGCCGGGCTTTGCAGCAGGCCATGCAGGGCATGCCCAAGCGCGCCCGCGCCGCGCGACAGAAGATCGACGAGCTCAATCGCGAGATCGCGCGCTTCACAGCGGGGAGCCTGATCGACGATCTTGTCCGCGCCCATGCCGACCTTCCCGAGGTCGTCGAGCATCTGAAGGGCTTCTGGCCGACGTTGTCGATAATGCCGGGCTCTTCCTCATGCCGCAGGGCGCCGCGCCCGGCGGCGAGCGCCGCCCGGAATGCCCCTGCGCCCCGCGCCCTTCCGAGCAGCCGGCCGAGCGGCGTTATGGCGTCAATCTCTTCGTGGAATGCGGCAACTGCGAAGGGGCGCCGATCGTCTTTGAGGACCACCCGACCTATCAGCGCATCCTGGGCGAGGTCGAGCACATGGCGGAGATGGGCGCGCTCTTCACGGATTTCCACCTTATCAAGCCCGGCGCGCTTCATCGCGCCAATGGCGGCTATCTCGTGCTGGAGGCGCTTAAAGTATTGACCCAACCCTATGCCTGGGAAGCGCTCAAGCGCACGTTGCGTTCGCGGCAGCATCAAGATCGAATCCCTGGGCCAAGCGCTTGAGCCTCATCAGCACCGTCTCGCTCGAACCAGAACCCATTCCGCTTTCGGTCAAAGTGGTGCTGATCGGCGATCGCTATCACCTACTCGCTTCTTCAGTATTACGACCCCGAGTTCTTCGATCTTTTCAAGGTGCTGGTCGAGCTCGACGACGAGATGGTGCGCACGCCGGACAACCATCACCGGCTGGCGCGGCTCATCGGCACGATTGCCCGGCAGGAAGGCTTGAAGCCCTTCGATCGCGGCGCGGTCGGCGCGCATCATCGACGAAAGCGCGCGCCAGGCCGACGACTGCCGAGCGGCTTTCGACGCGCATCCGGTCCGTCGCCGACCTTGCTGCGCGAGGCGGATTACTGGGCGACCAGCCATGGGCGAGGCGATCGTCGCGCGCGCCGACGTGCAGGCCGCGGTCGATGCGCGCATCAAACGCGTGAGCCGCATCCGCGAAAGGCTGCAGGAGGAGATTCTCGCGCGAGACCATACTGATCGACACCAAGGGCGCGCGCGTCGGCCAGATCAACGGCCTTTCGGTGCTGTCGATCGGCGAGCTCACCTTCGGCCGGCCCGAGCCGCATCACGGCGCGCGCTCCATGTGGGCGCGGGACGCGTCATCGACATCGAGCGCGAGGTCGCGCTGGGCGGGCCCTTGCATTCCAAGGGCGTGCTCATCTTGTCGAGCTATCTCGCCGCCCACTATGCGAGCGACCGGCCGCTCTCGCTTGTCGGCGAGCCTCGTCTTCGAGCAGTCCTATGGCGGGGTCGACGGCGACAGCGCCTCCTCGGCCGAGCTCTATGCGCTCGTCTCGGCGCTCGCCGACGCGCCCATCAAGCAGTCCTTCGCCGTCACCGGCTCGGTCAACCAGTACGGCGAGGTCCAGGCGATCGGCGGCGTCAACGAGAAGATCGAGGGCTTCTTCGACATCTGCGCGGCGCGCGGGCTCACGGGCGAGCAAGGGCGTCGTCATCCCGACCGCCAACGTCAAGCACCTGATGCTCCGCCAGGACGTCATTGACGCGGTCGAGGACCGGCGCTTCTTCATCTGCGCCGTGAAGACGATCGATGAGGGCCTTCGAGATCCTGACCGGCATCCCCGCCGGCGAACGGCAGCCCGACGGCACGTTTCCCGAGGGAACGGTCAATGAGCGGGCGCGGCTCAAGCTTGTGGAATATGCCGAGCGCCGGCGCTTTTACGCGATCCCGCCGCGGGAGGCCGGAGAGGGCGAAGGTGCGCCCGGTGGCGGCAAGTCGTGATCACGCGTCCGCGCGCGACCGCCGCGCGAACCCCACGCCGGCCAAGGGGCCGCATCGCGATCGCCTTCGGAAGCGAGAGCATAGACTTGGTCGCGCTCGACGCGGTCACGCGTCTTGCGGCTTCCATTCATGCCGAGATCGCCGGGTTCTTCGTCGAAGACATAAACTTGATCCGGCTCGCGGGTCTGCCCGTGGCGCGCGCGCTGTCACGCTCCGGCACCCCGCAGACCCTCGACGTCGCCGAGATGGAGCGCCAGCTCCGCGCTCAGGCCGAGGCGGTGCGGCATCAGGTCTCGGCGCTTGCCGAGCGCGCGGGCGTGCGCTGGTCGTTTGCGGTGGCGCGCGGCTCGCTCGCGCGGCGAGATTGCGCGCGCAGCGGGCGAAGGCGATCTCGTGGCGTTCGGTCTGACGCGGCACGCGGTGCTCGCCGACGTGCTCGCGCTCGGCCCTGCGCGGCCCCAAGCCGCCGAGGCTGAACGTCGAAAGCGCCCCGTCGTGACCGTATTTACCGGCTCGGCGGCGGCCGAACGCGCTCTGAAGCTCGCCCAGACGCTTGCCGAGATGCTGGGTCAGCCACTTTCGATCCTGCTCATAGCCAAGGACGAAGCTACTGGCGCGAAGCTCAAAGAAGCACGCAGAAGCCCTTGTTGCGCCGACGACATCCGCGTCTTCGCCATCTCGTCGATCCGACCGTTGCGGCGCTGCGCGACGCGGCCGAAGCGGAGCATGCGGCAGTGCTCGTTATCGAACAGGGCGCCGCGACCCTCGACCCGCAAGCTGTTCAGATGCTGAACGATGAGCTCAGTTGCCCGAGCCTGATTGTGCGCTGAGCGTCGATATCACGACGCCGAAAGCGACAGGGGCACGGCATCGCGCCGCGCCCCTGCTCGTCCCCTCATGCGCGACTGAATTCCCCCAAACCGCGCATTGCGCCAAATAGCGCTGTGGAATTTCCCGTCCCCTCTGTAAGTCGACTTGGTAAACAAACGGTAACGAAAGGGTGGCAACCGCGATCCGTGTACGACATCACTCTGAAAGGAACGCGCAGAAACCGGCACGCACGGCGGTTGAGAGACACCGCGGCTCATGCCGTAACGACTTAGCGAATAATTGACGTTACGATACAGATCGAACGATCATTCACGTGAGCGTGGTCGAGGCTAATCGTCAGATGTGCCATGTCGGATTGTGGAGCTGCGAGTGCATGATCCCCTTCCCCGAAGTCACGGCCGCAGCGCCACGGAGTTCATGAGATGAAAGTGGTTCTCTTCTGCGGCGGGCTGGGCACACGCATCCGCGAATACTCGGAGAGCATCCCCAAGCCCATGGTGCCCGTGGGCCAGCACCCGATCATCTGGCACGTGATGCAGTACTATATGCATTACGGCCATCGCGACTTCGTGCTCTGCCTCGGCCACAAGGCCAATGTCATCAAGGACTATTTTCTCAACTACCGGCCGACAACGGATCGGGATTTCATCATCTCCGAGTTCGGCAGCAAGATCGAAGTCTTGGGCGATCCGGAGCTCGACTGGAAGGTCACGCTTGCCGATACCGGGATTTGGCGCAATGTCGGTCAACGGCTGAAGTTTGTGCGGAACTTCGTCAAAGGCGAAGACATATTTCTCGCGAATTACAGCGACGGCCTCACCGACGCACCCCTCGACAAGATGCTGGAATTCTTCAAGACACAGGGCAAGATCGCCTGCTTCCTTGCCGTCCAACCGAGCTTCAGCTACCACCTTGTCGATTTTGACGAGGACGGCACCGTCAAGCGTTTCCGCACGAGCCAGCAGTCGAAGATCTGGGTGAATGGCGGTTTCTTCATCTTCCGCCGTGAAATCTTCGACTATATCCACGAAGGCGAAGAGCTCGTCGTCGAGCCCTTCGCGCGGCTCATAGCGGAAAACCAGCTCATCGCTTACAAACACGAAGGCTTCTGGGCGTCCATGGACACCTTGAGAGACAAGATGATTCTCGAGGATATGATGGAACATGGGCGCACGCCCTGGCTTCCCTGGCGGCGAGAGAACGGCAAATGATGCCCGCGCTTGCTCTGAAGCAAGCCGGACCCTTGCGCGTGCTCTGCTTGGGCGCTCATGCCGACGATATCGAGATCGGTTGCGGTGCCACGCTGCTCGAGCTCCTCGCCGGCGGCGCGACGCTCGACGTGGACTGGTGCGTGCTGTCCGCCCCCGGCGAGCGCGGCACAGAGGCGCGCCGGAGCGCCGAGGCCTTTCTTCAGGGCGCGCGCGAAGCCCATTTCGAGTTCAAGAGCTTTCGGGACGGCCATTTTCCTTATGAGGGTGCAAGCATAAAGGCGTGGTTTGAGAGTCTGAAAGCGCGGCCCGCGCCCGATGTTATCTTCACCCATGCGGACCACGATCTTCATCAGGATCACCGCGAGACCGCGCAGCTCACCTGGAACACATTCCGCGATCATCTGATCCTCGGATACGAGATTCCGAAATGGGACGGCGATCTCGGCGCGCCGAACGCTTTCATGCCGGTGAGCGAGGCCAGCCTTTCCCGCAAGATCGCGCTTCTCGAAGCCCATTACGGATCCCAGCGCAGCAAGGCCTGGTTCGACGCGGACACGTTTCGCGGGCTTGCCCGGTTGCGCGGCGTCGAATGCCGCTCTCCAACGCGCTTCGCCGAGGCCTTTTATGCGCGCAAGATCACACTCGATCTAGCTCGTTGATCGAGCCCGAGTTTCATCAATGTACTGACGCTTGTGGTCGAATTGACGCACGCCCATCGCCAGCGCCTCAACGAAGCGTGCTGTGTTTTTCACGGCTGTGCATCTCCCGCGATTACCCTTGGCATCCAGATCGCAGAACTCGATCCTGGCTGTTTCCAAGATTCGGGTTCCAATACTGCTTGCGGAAATGGCGTGACCGCCGATCGAGTGCCTTAATGAGCGTCGCTGTGATCGCTTCCTCGATCTGACCGACCTCGTAGAGCTTTTCGATCGTGCGTCTCACCTTTTCGTCGGTCATTTGCTCCGGCTCTGAATTGCGCCTGATTGGTCTTTACCTCGATCGCCAGCACCTCCACGCCCTTTCCCCTGCGCCGCTCGCGCATGAAAAGTCCGTCGAGCCCCTTGCCCGCCGGCACCGGTCTTGGACGGAAGCTGCTTCCACCCGTCCTTTGCCAGCCAAAGGCTCACCGAGTAGCTCGCCGAAATTTCCGATATCGGTCGTGTCGGTAAATTCGCGCGAGGAAATGATGGGCCGCGGCTCGGCAATTTTCAGCCGAATGGCTCTTTGCCGCCGCCAGGCGCGCAGCAAAATCGGCAACAGGATCGCAGCCATCAAGACCGCGGCGAGCGCGACGCCGGCGATCCACCACAGCTCCTCGGGACTCAAAGCACTCGCCATCAGCGCCCCCTGCGCTGCACCCCCCGTGCGAGTGATGTCCGCTTGTTCTTACACCCTTGCCAAGACCAAGAAAAGCGATTGAAGGATGGGGCTCATGTCGAGAGCGCGGCACAAAGTGCCCTCGCGGAACCCGCGCGCGCCTTTTGCTTGCCGCAATCTGTTTCTATTGACCTAGCGCATGGCGCAGGCGCGCTGCCTGCGCGAAATGTGGTTTATCGGTTCGAGCAAGGGGAATTGCTATGCAGTGGAAGATTTGTCTTGTCGCAACAGCGCTGGCCGCCGTTTTCGCCATCGGCCCGAGCGTGAGCTTGAAGGGCAGCGCATTGGCGGCCTGCGGCCCGCGGGACGTCATCGACAATACGACGGCTGCCGAGACGAAGCAGAAAATCGAAGCGGCGGGCTACACCGCGCCCACCGATCTCAGAAAGGGCTGCGACAACTTCTGGCACGCGTCAGCGCTGAAGGACGGGAACAAAGTCCTGCTCGTAGTCACGCCAGCCGGCGAAGTGATCGAAGAACGCGACTAGCCGACTTACAGGGGATGGGCGAGAGAGCTTCGGCGCCTTCTCCTGCGATTGATCGGTTGACCCTTCCTGCACCTCTTCGCGGCACGAACGAGGGACGGGGGTCGGCGTGCTGCTGCTATGCTATAAATCGGAGAGCCCAGCGAAATGTCGCTTCGCGGCGATCGTAATTCGGGAATCTGAGCATGGAGCCGCTTGACGTCTCGCCCCTGTTTACGCCGTTCCCGCTCAAGGGCATGACGCTTCCCAATCGCTTCGTCATGCCCGGGATGCAGCGCGGCTGGTGCCGCGACGGAAAGCCGCTTCCTCAGATGGCGGACTATTACCGTCGCCGCGCCGAGGGCGGGAATCTCGCTCGTGATCAGCGAGGCTTGCGCCATCGACCACCCTTCCGCAACAGCGCAATCACCGGCGGCGTGGATCACCACATCGACGCAGGACGCATGGGCCCGTTGCGTCGAGGCCGTGCATGGCGCAGGCGGGCGCATGCTCATCCAACTGTGGCACGAAGGCGCCATCCGGAAGGACGGCGCGAGCGGCCTGCTTGGCGAAGGGCCCGCGCTCAGCCCATCTGGACTCATCCGGCCGGGAAAATCGAACGGACGCGCCGCGAGCCTGGACGATCTGGCAGACCTCAAAGCGGCTTATGTCCGCAGCGCGCTCGTGGCGCAAAAGGCCGGGGCAGACGGCGTCGAGATCCATGCCGCGCACGGTTATATGCTCGATCAATTCCTATGGAGCCAAACGAACCGGCGCGGGGACGGCTATGGCGGCGATGACATTCGCGCGCGGATCCGTTTTCCGGCCGAAATCGCGCGCGCGATCCGGGAAGCCGCAGGGCCCGCATTCATTCTCTCTTTCCGCTTTTCGCAATGGAAGGAAGTTGATTACGACGCCAAGGTCGTCCATACCCCCGACGAGCTGCGCGTCATGCTCGGCACGATGCGGACAGCCGGCATCGATGTCTTCCACGCCTCGACGCGACGGTTTTTCACGCCCGAATGGCATGAATCCGATCTCGGCTTTGCCGGCTGGTGCAAGTCGCTCACCGAAGCGCCGGTGATTGCGGTCGGCAGCGTTGGACTCGACGTCGACGTCATGGACAACTTTTTCGGCAAGGAGGCAAAGCCGACCGGCGAGCAGGGTCTGCGCGAGCTCGTGCTGCGTTTCAACAACGGCGAATTCGATCTCGTCTCGGTCGGCCGCAGCGTCATCGGCGACCCGCAATGGGTGCGCAAAGTGCAAGAGCGCCGCTATGGCGATATCCGTCCCTTCACCAAGGACGATCTTGGTCACATGGAATGGGACATCAGCCATATCGAGGAGGCGCACCAAGCGCCGGCCGCGAGCAGCTAAGGACCTGTTTGACGGCGGAGAAGCGTGGCGCTCCCTACAGGAGTCACGGAAGATTTCTAATTCATTGATATAATAGAAATTTCCCCCATCCAGGAAATAAACGCCGACAGCAAATTGAAGTTCGACCAAACCCTGGTCTATTTGCCAAGCAGATCGGGTCCTCCTGCGGAAATGAACTCACGCACGATGTGCTTAGCGCCGCGATGTAAGTCCCCCTGCTGTGAAATAGCACTTGTCCAAAAGGCGTTGCCGTAGCGGCCTATCCAACGGCTTTGTCCGGTCTCAACATCGACCAGCCTCAACGTCATGTTGATATGCGGAAAGCTATAGAGCGGCCCTGATTCCGCTGAGACGGTTCCGACGAACAAATATCTGAACTCAGAAATTTCCGTCCATACGCAGAGTAGTTACGAGCAATATCGGGGGCGGAAGGGTTGAAGTCAGTATCCATGCTCAGCATTTTTGACGCGGTTGCGCGCTCAACGACGGCGATGCCGTTTGTGGCAAACTCTTGGGAAATTAGGTCCCCGGCCTGCTCGCCCAGGGGTCCTTCTAGCGGCATCAGTGCGACCTTCGCCGAAGAGCCGGGCCTTTCTGGTAGAACCACCGACGAAGTGGAGCAAGCGCCTAGAACGGCGCATAGACATAGGCCAATGATCCGCATGCAAGTCCCTCGTCGCTGCACCAATGGCGCTCCCTACGGGAGTCGAACCCGTCTTTCAAGATTGAAAATCTTGCGTCCTAACCGATAGACGAAGGGAGCCGGAGCCGCGCCTTCATATGTCGCGTGGGCGGGCTTGGCAAGCAAGCCCGCGAGCCTTCTCCTGGGTCCCGACAATTCAGGCCGCGGGAACCGCCGCATCCTCGACGTGAAGCTCCAAGCCGCCGCGGCGCGCCTCTTTGATGCGGCCCGCAACATGAAGCTTCGCACCGCGCGCGGCAAGAAGCGCCTGACCGAGCGGCCCGGTCGCGGCGCGGAAGGCGATTGCGCGGAGCCGGGCGCCGTCCGCTTCGAGGGTCATGGCGACATGCGCCTCGCCGACGACATCGGCATAGGCGATACGCGCATCGGGGAGCGCAAAGCGGGCTTCCGGATTTCCGGGGCCGAAAGGCGCCGCGCGCGCGAGCACGCCCACGAGCGTCGCGTCACGCATGGCCGCAGCGTCGAGCACGCCGTCCAAGAGCAGCCGGAGATTGGCCGCTGCGCGTTCAATGTCGGCAGAAAGACGCTCTGCCAGAAAACTGCGAAAAGCCTCGAGCCCGTCCGCGCGCAGCGTGAGACCCGCCGCCATGGCGTGCCCGCCGCCCGCCAAGAGCAAGCCGTGATCCACGGCAAGCCTCACCGCGCGGCCGAGATCGATGCCTGCAATCGAGCGCCCGGAGCCCTTGCCCTCAGCGCCATCGAGGCCCACGACGATGGCCGGCCGGTTGTAGGCCTCCTTGAGCCGGCTCGCCACGATGCCGATGACGCCCGGATGCCAGCCTTCGCCCGCAACCAGCAGCGGCGCGAACGCGTTTTGCAGCCCTTCCGCCTCGACGCACGCGATCGCTTCGTCCAGCACATGGGCTTCGATCGCTTGGCGCTCGCGATTGAGCTGGTGGAGCCGCGCGGCAATCTCCCGCGCCTCGAAAGGATCGTCCGTCGTGAGCAAGCGCGCGCCGAGATCGGCTTCGCCGATGCGCCCGCCTGCGTTCACGCGCGGGCCGAAGACAAAGCCCAAGTGATGGCTATCCGGCGCACGCTCGAGCCCTGCCACCTCGGCAAGCGCGCGCAAGCCGGGATTGCCGCCCTGCGCCATCACCTTCAGCCCCTGCGCGACGAAGCTGCGATTGAGGCCCGTGAGCGGCACCACATCGCACACGGTGCCGAGCGCCACGAGATCGAGAAAGCGCAAGAGATCGGGCTCTGATCTTTGCTCGCGCGCAAACCAGCCGCCCGCGCGCAAAGCGCGATTGGTGGCGATCGCAAGCATGAAGGCGACGCCCACGGCGGCGAGCGTGCCCTGCCCGCTTGCGCAGTCGAGCCGGTTCGGGTTGACAAGCGCGAAGGCCGGCGGCAGCGCGGCCGCGGCTTGATGATGATCGACCACGATCACGTCGAGGCCGAGACGCCGCGCGGCTTCGAGCGGCTCGTGCGCCCCCGTCCCGCAATCGACGGTGACGACAAGCTGCACGCCTTCCCCCGCAAGCCGCTCGAACGCAGCCACATTCGGGCCATAGCCTTCGGCGATACGGTCCGGAATGTAGATGCGGGTCCGCGCGCCGAGCGAGTCGAGATAACGCTTGAGCAGCGCGCTCGCGGTCGCTCCGTCCACGTCGTAATCGCCAAAGATGCAGATGGAATGGCTGTCCGTCACGGCCCTCGCAAGCCGCTCGGCCGCGCGATCCATGTCGGCGAAGGTCGAGGGATCGCTGCAGCGTGTCGCGCAAGGAGGGCGAAAGAAAACGCGGCACCGCCTCGAGCGCGACGCCACGCCCCGCAAGCACGCGCGCGAGGGGTTCGGGCAACCCATGCGTCTGGGCAATCGCGTATGCCTGTCGCTCGTCCTTGAGCCGCGCTTCCCAGAAGCATCCGGAGATCGAGCGTTCGACGCCGAGAAGCGCGCCCCCAGCGGGGGCAAGAAAAGTCCCTGTGGCCGGCGACGTGATCTTCTCGACGGCCGCGAGGCGCCCCATCACAGCGCCTTGGCGGCGCGGCGGTGGCGGGCCCTGATCCAGCGCACGGTGCCGGTGCTCGAGCGCATGCCGATAGAATGGGTGAGCACCGCATCGGGCTCGAAGCGGATGCCGTCGAGCATGGAGCCGTCGGTGACCCCGGTGGCGGCGAAAATCACGTCGCCCTTGGCCATGTCCTCGAGCTCATATTTCCTGTCGAGATTGGTGATGCCGAGTTTTCGTGCGCGCTCGCGCTCCTCGTCGTGCTTGAACACCAGTCGGCCCTGAATCTGGCCGCCGATGCAGCGCAACGCCGCCGCAGCGAGCACGCCCTCCGGTGCGCCGCCGATGCCCATATAGATGTCGATGCCGGTCTCGCGGTGATCGGTCGTGTGGATGACGCCCGCGATGTCGCCATCCATGATGAGACGCACGGCGCGCACCCGCGGCGCGCACCTTTTCGATGAGCGTCTGATGGCGCGGACGATCGAGAATGCAAGCCGTGATCTCGTTCACCCTCACGCCCTTGGCCTTGGCAAGCGCGCGCAGATTGTCGCCCGGCTCGGCGTCGAGATCGACGAGGTGCTCGGGATAGCCGCCACCGATGGCGATCTTATCCATGTAGATGTCCGGCGCATGGAGCAGGCTGCCGCGCTCGGCGAGCGCGATCACGCACAGCGCATTGGGCATGGCCTTGGCGGTGAGCGTCGTTCCCTCCAAGGGATCGAGCGCGATGTCGACGGTTGGTCCATTGCCCGTGCCCACGGTTTCGCCGATGTACAGCATGGGCGCCTCGTCGCGCTCGCCCTCGCCGATCACGACGGTGCCGCTTATGTCGACGCTGTTGAGCGCTTTGCGCATGGCATCGACCGCGGCCTGATCGGCGGCCCGCTCGTCGCCGCGGCCAACGAGAGCCGCCGCGGCAAGGGCGGCCGCTTCCGTCACGCGCGTGAGCTCGAGCGTCAATGTCCGGTCGATACCCGTCCTCGTCCCTTTCATGCCCGCCTCGCTGCCCATCTTTTCTCGTTGTGCTCGGTAATCTCTTCGCGCCGTCAGAACGCCTCGATGCGAATCATGCAGGGCGGCTCCAATACAGTATTCGCTTGAGCGATGCCGCGCAGCGCCTCGGCCATCGCGGCCTCGCGCGTCTCATGGGTGATCATGACCACTTGCACCGGCGCGCCGGGATCACGGCCGCGCTGGATGATGCTCTCGATGGAGATGTCCTGCGCGGCCAGAATGCGCGCGATCTCGGCGATCACGCCCGGGCGGTCGACGACCGTGAGCCGCAGATAGAAGCAGCCCTCGTTCGCGTCGATGCGCAGGCGCGGCGCGCGCTTGAGTGCCGAGGCCGGGCGAACGAAAGGCGGCGCGCGAGAGCCGCGGGCGATGTCGGCGATATCCGACAGGACCGCCGAGGCTGTGGGGCCCGCGCCCGCGCCCAGTCCTTCGAGCACGAGCTTGCCCAAGGGCTCGGCCTCGATGACCACCGCGTTCATCGCCCCGTCCACATCCGCGAGCGGCGTGCCGAGCGGCACCATGGCCGGATGCACGTGCTGGCTTAAGCCCGCTTCGCTCGCCTCCGCCACGGCGAGCAGCTTGATGGCGTAGCCCAGCTCGCGCGCGTAGTCGAAATCGGCGGCGCTCACGCGTGCAATGCCTTCGCAATAGACTCCCTCGAAATCCACTTCGCAGCCGAAAGCAAGCGCCGCGAGGATCGCGAGCTTGTGGCCGGCATCGGTGCCGTCCACGTCGAATTTGGGATCGGCTTCGGCATAACCCAGGCGCTGGGCTTCTTTCAGAACGTCCTCGAAGGGACGCCGGGTCGCGGCCATTTGACTGAGAATGAAGTTCGACGTGCCGTTCAGGATTCCGTAAATCTTCCTGATCTCGTTGGCGACCAACGCCTCGCGCAGCAGCTTGATGACGGGAATGCCGCCGGCCGCCGCAGCTTCGTAGTTGAGCGCAACGGCCTTTTCTTCCGCGCGCAGGGCAAGTGTGCGGCCATGATGGGCGATGAGCGCCTTGTTGGCGGTGACAACATGCTTGCCCGCGGCAAGCGCGGCTTCGCAGAGCCGCCGCGCAATGCCCTCCGCGCCGCCAATGAGCTCGACCACCACATCGACATCGGTCCGGCCCGCAAGCCGTGTCGCATCCTCCTCGAAGGGCAATGCGGACAAATCCACGCCGCGCCAGCGATTGCGGTCGCGCGCGGAAATCGCCGTGAGGACGATGGGCCGGCCGCATCGCTCGGCCAGGACGTCGGCGCGTCCGATGAGAAGGCGCGCTACACGCGCGCCCACCGTGCCGAGGCCGGCAAGCCCGACCCTGAGCGGTGCGCTCAAGATGCAGCAGCGCGAACGCCTGCGCCCCTCTCGGCATCGCCTTCGGGTTTGGTGAGGAAGCGGCGGACGTTGCGCGCGGCCTGGCGGATGCGCTGCTCGTTCTCGACCAGCGCAATGCGCACATAGCCTTCGCCATATTCGCCGAAACCCACGCCCGGCGAGACGGCAACCTTCGCTTCCTCGATGAGACGCTTGCAGAACTCGACCGAACCGCCTTCGCGGAATGCTTCCGGAATGGGCGCCCAGGCGAACATGGAGGCGGGCGGGCTCGGAATCGGAAAGCCCGAGCGGGAAAAGCTCTCGACGAGCGCATCGCGCCGTGCGCGGTAGATGGCGCGAATCTCGTCCACGCAATCCTGCGGGCCGTTAAGGGCGGCCGCGGCTGCGACCTGAATGGGCGTGAAGGCGCCATAGTCGAGATAGGACTTAATCCGGGCCAGTGCCGCGATCATCCGCTCGTTTCCCGCCGCGAAGCCGACGCGCCAGCCCGGCATGGCGTAGGTCTTGGACAGCGAATTGAATTCGATCGCGCGCGCCTTCGCGCCGGGCACTTGGAGGATGGAAGGCGGCGGCTCGCCCTCGAAATAGATCTCAGCATAAGCGATGTCCGAGATGAGCAGGAGATCGTGCTTGGCCGCGAAGCGCACAGCCTCGGCGTAGAAATCGAGCGACACCACTTGCGCCGTGGGATTGGACGGAAAGTTGAGCACGAGCGCGATGGGCGCCGGAACGCTGTGGCGCACAGCGCGATCGACATTGCGGAAGAAATCGTCGCCCGGCCCTTGCGCGCCCGGCTGGATGGGGATTTGGCGGATGACCGCGCCCGCGAGCATGAAACCGAAGGCATGGATCGGATAGGACGGATTGGGCACGAGCACGACATCGCCGGGCGCCGTGATGGCTTGCGCGAGATTTGCAAAGCCCTCTTTCGAGCCGATGGTGGCGACAATCTCGCGCTCCGGATCGAGGGACACGCCGAAGCGCCGCCGGTAGTAAGCCGCCATGGCGCGGCGCAATCCCGGGATGCCGCGGGATGCCGAATAGCGATTGGTGCGCGGATGGCGCGCGGCTTCCACCAGCTTGTCGACGATATGCGCGGGCGTGGGCATGTCGGGATTGCCCATGCCGAGGTCGATGATGTCCTCGCCCTTGGCGCGCGCGGCCGCCTTCAGGCGATTGACCTCCTCGAACACATAAGGCGGCAGCCTCTTTATGCGATGGAATTCCTCGGGCATGGCGGCAACGATCGTGAGCGTTCGGCTACAGGGCGCAAGCTTGGCGCAAAAAACTGACCAGAAAATGGCCGATCTCACGCCCTATTGAGCGGCCGCCGGACTGGCCGAGGGCGCTGCGGCCGGGTCTGGCAACGCCGGCTGGGCGTCGTGGCTCGGGTCCGTGGTCTCTTTATTCTTCTTCGACCCGAACAAGCGATGGAAGAAGCCAGGCTTGCTCTCCTCGCTCTGGTCCTTTCGAAGCTCTGTGGCCCCCGTGCTCTCTCCTGGCGCGGCTGTTGGTGATGCTTCGGCAGCCGGTTGCGCTTCCGCGGCCGACGGCGTGGGCTCAGCCGAGCTGCTCGCAGCGTCATTCTCATTCGCTTTACTCTTCTCCGAGCCGAAGATGCGGTGGAAGAACCCGCGCTTGCTCTCCGCGCTCTGATCCTTGCTGATCTCCGTGGCGCCCGTGCTCTCCGCAGGCGTGGCTTGCGGTGTCTCTGCAGCCGGTTGCGCTTCCGCCGTCGACGGTGCGGGCGCGGCTTCAGTGCTCGCCGGTGCAGTGGCCTGTTCGGCCGATGGCTCGGCGCTCGCGGCGTTGCTTTCTTCGCTCTCCTTCGAGCCGAAGAGGCGGCCGAAAAAGCCCGGCCGCTCTTCCTCCGTCTCATCCTTGCTTGCCTGCGTGGCGCCGGTGCTATCTGCGGACGTGGTGTCGGGCATTTCCGCGACGGGCGGTGGCGGCGGCGGCGCCGAGGCTTCGGTGCCGCCCCTCAAGGTCTGGTCGGTGTATTGCACCTGGGTGCGGTCCGCCACGAGCCCTTCGGCGATCTTGCGCCGATCCGCCGCGGACTCCTTTTCCTCAGGCCGGTCCGGAACCGAGCTCAGATTGGGATAAGGCTCGTTCGCGCCCGGCTCGTCCTCGTGCGACTTGAAGAGCGATAAGGCGCCACAGCCGCTGAGGAGAAGCCCCATGGCCACGACGAGCGCAACTTGCGCCGCCACCTTTGAACGCCCTCGAGACTTAGTCCACATCTTCACTTTTCCTCGCCAGACCTATATACGGCCCATAGACGTCTTTCAGCCGCGATGCTTTGCGGGACGCCTAGACCCTCGCAAATCGGTCGCCAAAACGCAATGCGTGTGAAAGCGTTAACGCCGGGCCCAGCGAGTGCCCCGCCCCCGTTTAACGGAACTGCGCAACATGGACGCGAGGCAAACCAAGTCGGGCCGCAAGGCGACGACGCCGGATGCTGCCGCCGGCGCGGAGCACAAGTTTCCGGAGCCCGCGGTATTCGCGCAAAACATGGCCCGCGTGGCGGCCCAGTGCCAGGAGCTCCTCGCCGATTTCCTGAAACGCACCGCCGAAAAGGCCGAGCGCGGCGAGCGTCCGATCATCGATCCCTTCAATATCGGCGGCGCATTCGCCGAGTTTCTCACGCATCTCGTCGCCCATCCCCGCAAGCTTGCGGAGGCCCAGCTCCGGCTTTGGCACGACTATGTCGAGCTCTGGCAATCGGCCGCGCGCAGGCTCTTAGGCGAGCCCGTGAAGCCCATCATTCGGCCGGAGCCCGGCGACCGGCGCTTTCGCCATCGGGAGTGGGAAGACAACGAGATCTTCGACTTCATCAAGCAGTCCTATCTGCTCACGGCGCGCTGGATGCAGGAGACCGTGGCCGATGCGGAGCACATCGATCCCAAGACGCGCCGGAAGATCGCCTTCTACACCAAGCAATTCGCCGATGCGCTGGCACCTTCGAACTTTCTTCTGACAAACCCGGAAGTCCTGCGCGCGACGTTCGCCGAGAACGGCGAGAATCTCGTCCGTGGGCTGAACAATCTTCTGGCAGACCTCGAGCGCGGCGAGGGTCAGCTCTTCATCAAGCAGAGCGACACCAAGGCGTTCGAGGTCGGGCGCAACATGGCGATCACCAAGGGCAAGGTGATCTTCGAGAACGACCTCTTGCAGCTCATTCAATACGAGCCGCTGACGCCCGAGGTCTTTCGGCGCCCCCTTCTCATCATTCCGCCCTGGATCAACAAGTTCTACATTCTCGATCTCAACGAGGACAAGTCATTCGTCAAATGGGTGGTCGAGCAGGGCTACACGGTCTTCATCATCTCGTGGGTCAATCCCCCGCCCGCGCTCGCGCGCAAGACCTTCGAAGACTATATGCGCGAGGGGCTCTTCGCCTCGCTCGACGCCATCGAGCGGCAAACGGGCGAGCATGAGGTCAATGTGCTCGGCTATTGCGTCGGCGGCACGCTCTTGGCCGTCGCCCTTTCTTACATGGCACGAACGGACGATGAGCGCATTCCCTCGGCCACTTTCCTCGCGGCGCAGGTCGACTTCTCCGAGCCCGGCGATCTCGAGATCTTCGTGGACGACGTCCAGCTCGACGTGCTGAAGCGGAAAATGGATGCGGCGGGCGGCGTGTTGCCGAGCCACGCCATGTACACGACCTTCAACATGCTGCGCGCCAACGATCTCATCTGGAGCTATGTCGTCAACAATTACCTCTTGGGCCGGGATCCGTTCCCGTTCGATCTCCTCTATTGGAATTCGGATCAGACGCGCATGCCCGCCGCCATGCATCTGTTCTATTTGCGCGAGTTTTATCAGAAGAATATCTTCGCGCGCGGCGAGCTCGTGATGGGCGGCGAAAAGCTCGATCTCACCAGAGTGAAGGTCCCCGTCTATATGCAATCGAGCAAAGACGACCACATCGCGCCTTATCGCTCGGTGTTCAAGGGCACGAAGCTCTTCAGCGGGCCTGCGCGTTTCATGATCGCGGGCTCGGGTCACATCGCCGGCGTCGTCAATCCGCCGCAGCTTAAGAAGTACCAGTACTGGACCAACGACAAGCCCTGCCGCACGGTCGAGGAGTGGTGGGCCGGTGCGGAGGAGCATCCCGGCTCCTGGTGGCCGGATTGGAACGCGTGGCTCGCGCCACGATCGGGCGAAAAGGTGCCCGCGCGCGATCCCGCCAAAGGCGGCCTCAAGCCAATCGAGGACGCGCCGGGACGCTACGTGCGCAGCAACAGGATCTGAGCTTCAAGCAAGGCCCGTTGCCTCGTCGCAGCCCAGCATGAGGTTGAGGTTCTGCACGGCGGCGCCCGCAGCCCCTTTGCCGAGATTGTCGAGGACCGCCACGAGCAGCGCCTGCCTGCGCTTCTCGTTGCCGAAGACGAAGAGCTTCATCGCATTCGTGCCGTTGAGCGTCTCCGCGTTGAGCGTGCCTAGTGCCGAAGCCTCCTCGGGGCTCGCGACCGAGACGAAGCGCTGGCCGCGATAGGCTTCGCGTAGCGCGTCGTAGAATGCTCCGCCACCGTCACCTCGCCCGGCAGCGCCCAGAGCTGCAACGGCACCTCGACGATCATGCCGCGATAGAAGCGTCCGTATGACGGCGCAAAGAGCGGCCGCTCGCCCAAGCCCGAGTGCACACGGGTTTCCTCCACATGCTTGTGCTCGAGGCTAAGAGCGTAGATGCGAAAATTCTCCTGCGTAGCATTAGGAGAAGTCTTGTCCTCGAACGCGGCGATGAGCGCCCTGCCGCCGCCGCTATAGCCCGACACCGCGTTGATGGTGACCGGCCAGTTTGAAGGCAGGAGCTTCGCGCCGACGAGCGGCCGCAAAAGCGCGATCGAGCCCGTGGGATAGCAGCCGGGATTGGTGACGCGCGATGCCGCGGCGATCGCCGCGGGCTGGCCGCTGGCCATCTCGGGAAATCCGTAGACCCAACCCGGCGCCGTGCGATGGGCGCTCGAGGCATCGATGACGCGCACGGAATTGCTGTCGATGAGCGATACGGCTTCCTTGGAAGCCTCGTCCGGCAGGCAAAGAATGACAATATCGGCGCTGTTGAGCATGTCCTTGCGCGCGCGCGGATCCTTGCGCTGGCTCTCCGCGATCGCGAGCAAGGACAGATCGCGCCGGCCCGAAAGCCGGGTGCGTATTTCGAGGCCGGCCGTGCCGGCCTCTCCGTCGATAAAGATGCGCGCCGTCATAGAGTAATTATACCTTGTCTTTGGAAGCGACGCGGCGCGTCGACCGGTCCGCCGCGCTGGCTATCAATAAACGAGAAGGGGCCCGCGCGAAGCGTCCGCGCCAACCGAGGCAACCGCGACGATTTCGGCTGCGAAGCTTAGCGCTTGGAGAACTGGAAGCGCCGGCGCGCCTTGCGGCGGCCGAATTTCTTGCGCTCGACCACGCGGGAATCGCGCGTGAGGAAGCCTTCCTTCTTGAGCGCCGGACGCAGGGCCGGCTCGTAATAGGTGAGCGCCTTGGAGATCCCATGGCGCACGGCGCCGGCCTGTCCGGAAAGGCCACCGCCCACCACCGTGCAAATGATGTCGAACTGGCCCGCGCGGTTCGCGGCCACCAGCGGCTGGGCGATCATCATGCGCAGCACCGAGCGGGCGAAATAGATCTCGCCGTCCTTGCCGTTGACATTGAGCTTGCCCCCGCCGGGTTTGATCCACACGCGCGCCACGGCGTTCTTGCGCTTGCCCGTGGCATAAGCGCGGCCCTGTTTGTCGATGCGCGGCTCGCGCGGCATTTCGACGGCCACGGCCGCGGGCGTCGCCTTCTGAACGGGCGCGATGGGCTTTTCGCCGAGCGCGCTCAGATCGCGGAGTGTGCGTCCCTCTGGCATGAGCTAGTCTTTCCTCGCGTTCTTCGCGTTCATCGAGCCCACATTGAGCGGCTCAGGCTTTTGCGCCGCGTGGGGATGCTCGGGCCCCGCATAGACATGGAGATTGGCGAGCTGGCGCCGCCCGAGGGGACCCCGCGGCAGCATGCGCTCCACAGCCTTCTCGACCACGCGCTCCGGAAAGCGCCCGTCGAGCACCTTGCCCGCCGTCCGCTCCTTGATGCCGCCGGGATAGCCCGTGTGCCAATGATAGGTCTTCTGCTCGCGCTTGCGGCCGGTGAGCGCCACCTTCTCGGCATTGACGACGATGACGTTGTCGCCGCAATCCATGTGGGGCGTGAAGGAGGGCTTGTGTTTTCCGCGCAATCGCATGGCGAGGATGGCCGCGAGCCGGCCGACGACGAGGCCCGCCGCGTCGACGACGATCCACTTCTTGTCGATTTCGGAGGGTTTGGCCGAATAGGTGCTCATCGTGGGGCTCCCGGAGGGGTCTGGCTTCTAGCCCAGGCCCCGCAGGAAGTCAAACGTAACGTCAATCCGATGCCTACAGCACCGGCACTCTTGCGATGAGGTATCATAAAACCTGCCGCAAGGCCCGATCCGGACCGTGCGATCGTACGGGCCCAAAATGGTGGGCGCGCGGGGTCGCGACCATTATCATCGCCCGATGCGCGACTATCCCGACGAGCTCATCGTCAACATCCTGAAAAGCGTGCATGTGATCGCCATGGTGGGCGCGAGCGCCGATCCCGTGCGCGCAAGTCACTTCGTGATGAAGTATCTGCAGGGCAAAGGCTATCGCGTGATCCCGGTGAATCCGTCGATCGCAGGCCAGACGCTGCTCGGCGAGCGCGCTTATGGGAGCCTGCGCGAGATTCCCGACAAGGTGGACATGGTGGATATTTTCCGCCCGTCCGCCACCGTGCCGCCCATTGTCGAGGACGCCATCGCCATCGGCGCCAAGGTCGTGTGGATGCAACTCGGCATCGTCAACGAGGAGGCCGCGCGCCGCGCGGAAGAGCGGGGTCTCACCGTCATCATGGATCGCTGCCCGAAGATGGAATACGGCCGGCTCAACGGCGAGATGGGCTGGGTGGGCGCGACAAGCCGCATCATCGACAATCGCAAGCGCGAGCTCGCACCATCCGCGACCCACATCACACGCGAGCCCATTGGAAAAGGAAAAGGCACGCTATGAGCGACTACGGCTTCGACACGCTGGCCGTGCATGCGGGCGCGGCGCCCGATCCCGCCACCGGCGCGCGCGCCACGCCCATCTATCAAACGACCTCATATGTGTTTAACAGCGTCGAGCACGCGGCAAGCCTCTTCAACCTCGAAGCCTTCGGCAACATCTACACGCGCATCACAAATCCCACGAACGCGGTGCTCGAAGCGCGGGTGGCCGCGCTCGAGGGCGGCACGGCGGGTCTCGCCGTCGCGTCCGGCCATGCGGCGCAAGCGGTCGTCTTTCACATATTGCTCGAGCCCGGCGATGATTTCCTGGCCGCGCGTCAGCTCTATGGCGGCTCGGTCAATCAGTTCGGTCAGGCCTTCAAGAAGAACGGCTGGAACGTCATCTGGGTCGACGCGACGAAGCCCGAAAATTTCCGCCGCGCGCTGACGCCGAAGACCAAGGCCATCTTCGTCGAGTCCATCGCCAATCCGGGCGGCATCATCATCGACCTCGAGCCCATCGCGAAAATCGCCCATGAGGCGGGTATCCCGCTCATCGTCGACAACACGCTGGCGACACCTTACCTCTGCCGGCCCTTCGACTTCGGCGCCGACATCGTCGTGCATTCCGCGACGAAATTCTTGGGCGGACACGGCAACTCGATTTGCGGGGTGATCGTGGAGGCCGGGCGCTTCGACTGGAAGACGTCGGGGCGCTTTCCCACCATGACGGAGCCCTCGCCCTCCTATCACGGGCTCCGCTTCTACGACACCTTCGGTCCTATCGGCTTTGCCATCGCTTGCCGCGCGCTCGCGCTGCGCGATCTCGGGCCTGCGCTCTCGCCCATGAACGCGTTCCTCGTGCTCACGGGCATCGAGACCTTGCACTTGCGCATGCGCAAGCACTGCGACAACGCGCTGGCGCTTGCCACGCATCTCAAATCCCATCCGCAGGTGACGTGGGTGTCTTATGCGGGCCTGCCCGACGACCCCTATTATTCACTCGCGCAGAAATATTGTCCCAAAGGCGCGGGGGCCGTGTTCACTTTCGGGCTCAAGGGCGGCTACGAGGCGGGCGTCACGCTCGTCAATACGGTGAGACTTTTCAGCCATCTCGCCAATGTCGGCGACACCCGAAGCCTCATCATTCATCCCTCCTCCACCACCCATCGTCAGCTCGATGAGGAGCAGCAGAAGGCCGCGGGCGCGGGGCGTGAGGTCGTGCGCATCTCCGCCGGCATCGAGGATGCGGACGATCTCATCGCCGATCTCGATCAGGTGCTCGCCGCGCGCTGAGCCGGAATGCCCGCCGCCTTGAGAAGAGCGAGCGCAGCCGAGAACACGGCAACCGCGCCCAGTTGATGCGAGAGCGCGAGCGGCAACGGCACGACCAAGACAAGTGCAGCGATGCCGAGCGCAACCTGGAGTACCACCGTGCCAAGGAGGATATCTGCCGCCAACGACATCTCGGGCACGCCCCGCGCCCGCGCCGCGCTGCGTGTCCGTTGCCATAGGACAATGGCCGCGACGAGGACGAGATAGGCGAGCGTCCGGTGCACGAATTGAATCGTCGTCACATTCTCGAACAGGTTGCGCATCCAGGGTTCCAGAACGAACAAGTCCTTGGGCACCAGGCGCCCATCGATAAGTGGCCATGTGTTGTCGGTCGAACCCGCATGCGTTCCCGCCATGAACGCGCCCATGAGAATTTGCGCGAAGACGAGCGCCATAAACGCCAAGACGGAGATGTACAGCCCGCCCATCTGTTGCTTCGGCATGGGCTCGGTCCAGACGAGATCGAAGATGGTGCCGAGTACCAGGCCATAGATAAAGAAGGCAAGCCCGAGATGGGCGGCAAGGCGATACTGGCTCACGGCGACGCGCTCCGAGAGGCCGCTTTGCACCATGTACCAGCCGAGCGCGCCTTGGGCGGCAACGAGGAGCAGGATGAAAATCAGTCTGCGCGCGAGCTTGGGGCCGATGCGGCGCGTGACGAGGAAGAAGACGAGCGGAAAGAACACCGCCGCGCCGATGACACGCCCCAGGAGCCGGTGCGACCACTCCCACCAATAGATGGTCTTGAACTCGGCCGGCGTCATCTCCGGATTGAGCTCCTCATATTGCGGAGTGCGCTGATACTTCTCGAACTCCGCTTGCCAGGCCTCCTCCGAGAGCGGCGGCACGACGCCGGTGACGGGCCGCCATTCGGTGATCGACAAGCCGGACTGGGTGAGCCGCGTCGCGCCGCCCAGCACGATCATGCCGACAAGCAGCACGGCCACCGAGAAAAGCCAGATGACGAGCCAGCGCCGCGTTTGCCGCGCGCCGGGTGGCTCTTCTCCAGAGGTCTTCGGAGCTTTCGTCACCTGTGAATCGGGAGGAAGGCTCATGGATTGTTCCACCTGCGCGCAAGCTGTGCCGCGCCCCGACGCCGCGTCAAGCGGGGTCATGGAATAATGCGGGCGGAGCGCGCCGGCGGCTTGCGCCGGTGACGGAGAGTTTTTACGTTTTGTCCCATCAACCGCCTCTGCGGGTCGGGGGCGTACGCAACACCGGACGCGCGGCATGTCGATCAGGCTCCGCAAATTCATCGGCCTCTTGGTTTTGCTCTGCTGGCTTTTCGTCTATGTGCTTCTGGTCGCGGGCGTCGCCGTCCGTGTGCTTCCGGGCGCACATTGGGCGGTCGAGCTCGTCTTCTATGCCATGGCTGGAATCGCCTGGGTATTTCCCGTCCGCTACCTTATCTATTGGATGAGCAAGCTCGAGAAGGCTTGAGCGGCTTTTTCGCGGGGCGGTTCAGCGCCGAAGCACGCGAGAGTCGTGCAACTGATGGAGTTCGAGCATTGGAGGAGAGGCGAAGGGGTTACTCGGACGGTGCGGCGTCGCAGCTCTGGCTCGCCCGGGATTTCGTCGCGCGGCAGGCGCGGCTGCGTCCGGAGCGCTTGGCTCTCGTCGAGCTGGCGACGAGCCGGCGCCTGAGCTACGCGGAGCTCGACCAGCGGATTGCGCGCTGCGCAGGCTTTCTCGCGCGCACGCTCGCAAAGCCCGGCGCGCGCGTGGCTCTTCTCGCGCGGAACACGCTCCATCACGTTGCGCTCTTCTACGCCAGTGCGCGCGCGGGCGCGATCTATCAGCCGCTGAACTGGCGCCTGCCGGGTGCCGAGCTGATGCTCCTGATTGACGACGCGGAGCCCGAGCTCTTGATTTATCAAACCGAGTTCGAGAAAGAAGCGAAGATCGCGGTCGGCGGCAGCCGCTCCTGCAGGCTCATGCGCATCGCTCCGGAGGCGGACGAATTCGAGGCCGCGCTCTCGGCCGCCGAGCCCGCGGCTTCGACCGTGCGTGATCCCCAAGCGCCGAGCACGCTTCTCTATACCTCCGGAACCACCGGGAAACCCAAGGGCGTCATCATCACCCCCTACAACGCGTTCTTCGCCGCGGTGAATTTCGTCTCGGTCAGCGAGCTCACAAGCGCGTCCGTCATGTTGTGCGAAATGCCGCTGTTCCACGTCGCAGCACTGCTTGCCGCACAGCATGCAAGCTTGTTCGCCGCGGCGACGATCCTGCTCGACAACAAGTTCGTGCCGCCGGAGACGCTGCGGCGGTGCTCCGATCCGGCGCTCGGCGTCACGCATTATTTCGGCGTGCCGCAGATGGCTCAGATTCTGCGCGAGGATTCGACCTATGCGCCCGCGAAGCTTGCCGGTCTAAAAGCCTTCATCACGGGCGGTGCGCCGATGCCCCCCAAGCTCGCGGAAGACTTGCTCACCGATGGCGTGATGTGGGCGAACGGCTATGGCTCGAGCGAGGTGGGAACGGTGTTCGGCATGCCGCTCGACCGCGCCATTGCGCGCGCGAAACTCGGCTCATGCGGGATTGCAGCGCCCTGCATCGCGGCGCGGCTCGTCGGTCTCGACGGCCGTGACGTCAAACAGGGCGAAACCGGCGAGATTTGGCTTGGCGGTCCGGCGGTGACGCCAGGCTATTGGAACCAACCGCAGGCCAACGCCGCGGCCTTCGAAGATCGCTGGCTCAGAACCGGCGACGCCGCGCGCCAGGACGAGGACGGCTTCTATTACGTCGTCGACCGCTGGAAGGACATGTACATCTCCGGCGGCGAAAACGTGTACCCGGCCGAAGTCGAGGGCGCGTTGTGCGAGATCGCGGGCGTGCGCGATGCCGCGGTGATCGGCGTGCCCGACGCGCGCTGGGGCGAGGCGGGTTGCGCGTACCTCGTCGTCGCGCCGGGCTCTCCCGTGTCGGCGGGCGGGATCGCAGAGCACTTCGCGCGGCGTCTCGCGCGCTACAAGCACCCTGCGCATCTGCGTTTCGTCGACAAGATCCCGCGCACGGCCACGGGTAAGATTCAGAAGGACGTTTTGCGGCGCCAGTTCGCCGCGGAGCCCCGGGACAGCAAGGCTACCTCCTGAACAGGGGAGAAGCCCGGTCCGCGCCTCGCCGCTCCGCTTCGGGTGCCCGGTCGGTCCGCAGAGACGAGTTTCCACACCTAATAGTTGTAGCGCCAGGCTCTCATGCGACCTCATCCTTCGAGACGCCGCCCCTCGATAAACTCGGGACGGCTCCTCAGGGTGGGGTCTCTTGTCTTGTGTTCTCAGTCCGCCCCTCGATCCATGTCCTCATCCTGAGGGCGAGCGGCTTAAGCCGCGAGCGTCTCGAAGGATGAGGACGGCCCAAACTCGAATTTCAGCAGTCTGGCACGACGTGCAAGTGCATGTTCCGCAACATGAAGTCCCCTGCAAAAAAGCACAGTCCCCAACGGCCTTAACGGCTTGTCAACAAAACTGATGCTCTTTCGCAACAGTCAGCATTCCGTCACATGGCGACGTCCGATTTTGAAGCGGTGGCTGTTGTGCCGCTCATTTGGGCGGCTTAATGTCTTGACGTTGCGGTCTCGAATCGAGACTGGTGCAAAGGCCGTCCGAGCTTGCGAGAGGGGAACACTCTGGCACGGGCGGCGGATCGCACGAGGGATTGGTAACGACCAACCAAGTTCAAGCGGGAGGGGATGTCGTGCTCAATAAGCATTCCAAACGTAACGCACGGGTACGTGGATGGCTCGGCGGTTGCTCCGCCAGCGTTTTGGCTCTGGCAACGGCGGCGGCGCTCGGCGCGGGCCCGGCTTCGGCGCAAGAAACCGGCGGCGGAGGCGGCATCGAGACGATGATCGTCACCGCGCAGTTCCGCGAGCAGGCCGTGCAAGACACGCCACTCGCGATCACAGCCTTGAGCGCGCAGACGCTCGAATCGCGCAGCCAGTCGAACATCGCCGATGTCGCGTCCTTCGCGCCGAGCACGACGCTTCAGCGCTCGGAAGGTGCGTTCGGCAATGCGATCACCGCCTCGATCCGCGGCATTGGGCAGGGCGACTCCGATCCCGCGGTCGAGCCGGGTGTCGGTATCTATGTCGACGACGTGTATTACTCGCAGCTGACGGGCTCTGTGCTCGACCTTCTCGACCTCGAGCGCGTGGAAGTGTTGCGCGGACCCCAGGGCACTCTGGCCGGAAAGAACTCCATCGGCGGCAACGTCAAGCTCTTCTCCAAGAAGCCGGTGGGCGACGGCAGCGCCACCGTTCAGGCAACGGTTGGTAACTTCGCCCGGGTCGCGGGCCGGGCGAGTGGCGATTTTGCCATTACCGACACTTTGTTCAACCGAATTGCCATCGCGAGCGAACACCAGCGTGGCTATGTGACGCGCAAGGACTTCACCTGCGAAAATCCCTTCATCCAAGTTGCCGGCGCGGGCAGCCCGTTCGTTCCGAATCCGATTCCGGCGAATGTCGGCAGCTCCGACTGCGTCTTGGGCTATGAAGGCGGCAAGAGCTTCACGGCCATCCGCGATTCGTTGAGATGGGCGCCGAATGACAATTTTGAGATTACCGTCATCGGCGATTACACCAAAGAGGACAACGAGGGCGCGGCCACGACGTTGCTTCAGGCGAGCGATGAGGCCAGCATTCCCGGTGGTCCTGAAGGCATGGACTTCCTCTTTGTCCTTTTTAACCCCGCCGGCGTAGGCCCTCTAGCCAACCAAAGCATAACCGATGGCGTGAACACGGTCCGTTACAACTCGCGCCTGACGCCGCAACTCCTTCCGGCCGACCGCTATACGAGCTACGCCGGCTATTCCATGCCGGGCGGCTTCGGAACCGGTAACAACGATTTAGCGGCAGGTGACGTTATTCCTCTGGCCCAGCAGGCTGCCGAGGATCGAATTAGAACGACGCAGTGGGGCTTCTCCGGCAACGCCGAGTGGCGGATCAACGATAACTTCTCCATCAAATCGATCAGCGCCTACCGTTACTTCAAGTCCTACTGGTCGGAAGACAATGACGTGACACCGCTGCCCAACAGCTTGGGCGTCGAGTGGATGTCGCACACGCAATTGAGCCAGGAGACTCGCTTTAACGGCTCGATCTTCGACGGCGCGGTCGAATTCACTCTGGGTCAGTTCTATTTCGACCAGACCACGACTTATGCCACGCACCAAAACTTGCTGTACTCGTCAGCCAACTTCAATTTCTTCAGCAATGGCGATTTGGTTGACGCCACGACGATTGCCGGCTTCGGCCATGCCATCTGGCATGTGACGGATGATCTCAACGCCTCGTTCGGACTGCGCTACACGGAAGAGGACAAGACCTACACCTACTCGCGGCGCAATGCGGTATTCCCGTCGGTCGGAAGTGCGATTGCTTTTGTACCTTCTCTTTTGTTACCGCCCGGGCCACCGCCCGTCGCATGCGCAGTTGCCGCGTTTCCTCCTCCGGGTTTCGACTGCCTCGGGAACTTCAACTGGCAAGTCCGCGCTCTCGACGGCGTGGGCAATACCGCACAGTCGAACTTCGTCGATTATCGTGCGGCCGTCGACTATCACTTCACGCCCGACATCATGGCCTACCTTCAGTTCTCGACGGGCGCCAAGGGCGGCGGCATCGACCCCCGGCCGTTTAATCCGGCTCAGGTTCTTCCTTTTGGTCCTGAGAAGCTGAAAAGCATGGAGCTCGGTGTCAAGAGCACGTTCTTCGACAACAGGTTGCTTGTGAACGCGGCTACGTATTTCAGCAAGTATGATGACATTCAAATAACTCTGAATGTCTGCACGATCCAAGCTGGGCCTGGCAACGGCATTCCTTGCGCGCTCCCGGTGAATGCCGGCGCGGCCGATGTCTATGGCTTCGAGTTGGAGACGCAAATCCAGCCGATCGAGCATCTGACAATCGACGCATCGGGTAGCTATCACCACTTCAGGTACACCAGCCTCACCGCAGGGGCTCTCGGTTCCGGCATTACCTTCAACGACATGACGCCCGGCACGCCCCATCTGAAGTGGGCCGCAGGCGTGCAATACGAGCTGCCGATAGGCGGCTGGGGCTCGCTCACGCCGCGCTTCGATGCTTACGGCCAGGGGAAAATCTTCGGCAATCCGGTCAACCACTACCAATACGCTATACCCGGAGATCCATTACGTCCGCGGCAGGGTGACCTAGGTGTGGTGAGCGGCTACACGCTGATGAATGCGCGGCTCACTTGGTCGTCGCCCGATAAGACCTTGGAAGGCGCGTTTGAAGTCACCAACCTCGCCAACAGGTTCTACTACCTCAACAAATTCAACCTGCTCGCCATCACGGGCTTCGCCGCCGCCCAGCCTGGCGAGCCGCGGATGTACGCCTTCACGCTCAAGAAGAAGTTCTAATCGAGCTCATACGTTTGATTGAAAAGGGGGGCGCCGGGCGCCCCCCTTCTTCATTTGAGGCGTGGCGTATCTCCTAAATTGAATTGTCATCCCGGACGTTAGGCGAGCCCGAAAACCATTTGGTTTTCGGGAGCGAGCCTTACGATCCGGGACCCAGGGCAGAATGGCTCTCTGGGTCCCGGGTCTGCAGCGCACCACTCCGCTTCGCTTCGTGCTGCGCTGCGCCCGGGATGACGATGTTAGTTTGGGGCGAAGCGGCTTTCGGGACGACGTGTGAGCAAGCTCAGGCTCACTCCACATAGGCCAGCGGTCTCTTGCCGCCCACGCCGTGCCCGGTGCTATAGTGACCGGCAATCAACCTGAAAAAACCAGCAGTGGGAGCGGACATGGCCTCGGGAGCCGACAGCGAGAAGATCGCCCAACTCGAAAAGAAAATTGAAGGCCTGAACCACCAGCTCGGCATCCTCCAGGACATCAACGAGATTCGCTCGCTTCAGTACAAATACGGCTACTACATCGACAAATGCCTTTACGACGAGACCGTCGACCTCTTCTCCGAAAGCGGCGAAGTGTGCTTCATGGGCGGCCGGTTCAAGGGCAAAGCCGGCGCGCGGCGGCTCTATTGCGACCGCTTCCGCACGAATTTCACCGGCGGACGGAACGGGCCCATCCCGGGATTTCTTCTCGATCATCCACTCCTTCAGGACATCATCGACGTGGCGCCCGACCGCAAGACGGGCTACGCGCGTCTGCGCGTCCTCATGCAGGCGGGCGTGCACGAGTTTTTGCATGCCAAATACGCCGCGGAAGGCAAGCCGGTGCCCGCGACGCCCCGGCAGTGGTTCGAGGGCGGCCTTTACGAGAACACCTATGTGAAGGAAGGCGGCGTCTGGAAGATCAAGATTCTCAACTACCGTCCCCAATGGCACGCCGAGTTCGAGAAGGGCTGGTCCCATACCAAGCCCAACTACGTTCCCTTCTTCGACAAGACCTATCCGGAAGATCCGATCGGGCCCGACGAGCTCGTGCCGGAGTCCATGCATTTGTGGCCGGACATGCCCGTGTTGCCGTTCCACTATCCCCATCCGGTCACGGGGAGGTACTGGAAAGAGGAGTAGCACGCAATTTTGAACCTCTCCCTGGGGAGAGGTCGCGCGCGAAGCGCGCGGGTGAGGGGCGCGACCGTGTAGCATTTCTCAAGAGTCAAGACCCCTCACCCCGGCCCTCTCCCAAGGGAGAGGGAGCGCGCGGCGCGAGCAGTTGGAGAATATCCCCCATGACAAAGGCCTTTCCGGAAAGCTTCGATTTCACCGGCTTCAACGCGCCCTCGCGCGTCGAGTGCGAAATCTACGATCTCGTCATCGAAGGCAAGCTGCCGAAGGAGATCAACGGCGCCTGGTTCCGCACCATCCCCGATCCCGCCTTCCCGCCCATGCTGGGCCACGACACCTTTCTCAGCGGCGACGGCATGATCGGGCGCTTCAGCTTCGAGGACGGGCACGTCGACTACAAGCAGCGCTATATCCGCACCGAGCGCTTCCTTGCCGAGCGCAAGGCGCGGCGCGGGCTCTACGGGCTCTACCGCAATCCGTACACGGACGATCCGAGCGTGCGCGGCATCGGCCGGGGCGTCGCCAACACCACGCCCATCTGGCACGGCGGCAGGCTTCTCGCCCTGAAGGAAGACAGCCGCGCCGTCGAGCTCGACCCGGAAACCCTCGAAACCAGGGGCACATGGGACTACGACGGGAAGCTCAAGAGCCAGACCATGACGGCCCATACGCGGCTCGATCCCGACACGGGCGAGCTCCATTTCTTCGGTTACGAGGCAAGCGGGCTCGCCACGCGCGACGTCGCCTATTGCGTCGCCGACAAGGACGGCAAGCTCATCCGCGAGGAATGGTTCGAGGCGCCTTATTGCTCGATGATGCACGACTTCCTCGTCACCAAGCGCCACGCGATCTTTCCCGTGTTTCCCACCACCGCCGATCTCGAGCGCATCAAGAAGGGCGGCGTGCACTGGATTTACGAGCAGGACAAGAATGCCTATGTCGGCATCATGCCGCGCGACGGCTCGACCAAGGAGATGCGCTGGTTCACGGGGCCCAAGGGCGTGTCCTCCTACCATTTCATGAACGCCTATAGCGAAGGCGACCACGTCCACATGGATTTCGGCTATCAGCAGCAGCAACCCGTTCCCCTTCATTCGCGAGGCCTCCGGCTTGCCGCTCGATCCGAGCCAGTTGCGCGGCGAATATGTCCGCTGGACCTTCGATCTCTCGCAAGCGCCACGACACATATCGAGCAGCGCGTCCTCGGGCCCGCCGGCGACATGCCGCGCATCGCGACCAAGGATTTCATGCGCGATTACGAGGTGGGCTATTACCAGACCTTCGATCCGACGAGCCGCGCCGCCCTTGATCGTGGGACCGGTGGGCGCGGGCTTCAACACCATCCTGCGGCTCAACGTCAAGACGGGCGAGCTCCGGCGCCTGCCGATGGATCGGCGCTCGACGGTCGAGGAGCACATTCACATTCCCTCGAAGTCGCCCGGTCACGAGGGCTATCTCGCCTTCGTCGTCGATCTGCACGACGCCATGGGCAGCGAGGTCTGGGTCGTCGAGGCCGCGCATCCCGAAAAGGGCGCGATGGCCAAGATCAAGCTGCCCATGCGCCTGCGTTGCCAAGTGCACGGCAACTGGGTTCGCCCAGGAAGATTTCTGACGTTTCGATTCCGCCGTCAGGAGAAGCACGTGCTGGACGTCCAATATCCCGAGCCGAAGCTCTTGATCGGCGGCGAATGGCGTGACGGCAAGGGCCGGCGCACGGAGCCCGTGCTCAATCCCGCGACGGAAGAGACGCTGGCGCTTCTTCCCCATGCGAGCACGAACGATCTCGACGACGCGCTCAAAGCGGCCGAGCGGGGCTTTGCCGTGTGGCGCGCCGTGCCGCCGCGCGAGCGGGGAAAAATCATCAAGCGCGCGGCCGATCTTCTGCGCAGCCGCAGCGAGGAGATCGCGCGCGTCGCGACGATCGAGGCCGGCAAGATCATTCACGAGACGCGCATCGAACTGATCATGTCGGCCGAGATTTTCGAGTGGTACGCCGAAGAAGGCCGCCGCGCCTATGGCCGCGTCATCCCGCAGCGCGCGCCGGGCACGCGCATGACCGTGCGCAAGGAGCCGGTCGGACCGGTGGCCGCGCTCGCGCCTTGGAACTTTCCCTTCGGCAATCCCGCCCGCAAGCTCGGCGCGGCGCTCGCCGCGGGCTGCTCCTGCATCTTGAAGCCCGCCGAAGAAGCGCCGGCCTCGGCGCTCGCCATCGCGGGCGCCTTGATGGAGGCCGGAGTCCCGGAAGGCGTCGTTTCGGTCGTCTTCGGCGTGCCGGACGAAGTCGCGCGCCACCTCATCGCCTCGCCCATCATCCGCAAGATCTCCTTCACGGGCTCGATCAAGGTCGGCAAGCATTTGATGGCGCTCGCGCCCGAAGGCATGAAGCGCACGACCATGGAGCTCGGCGGCCATGCGCCGGTCCTCGTTTTCGACGACGCTGATGTCGACCAGGTGCTCGATCTTGCCGTTGGGGCGAAGTATCGCAACGCCGGCCAAGTCTGCGTCTCGCCGACGCGCTTCTATGTTCAAGAGAAGATCTACGAGCGCTTCGTCGACGGATTCGCCGCGCGCGCAAAGAAAATTCCCGGTGGGCAACGGCCTCGACGAAAGCAAGCGCATGGGCCCCCTCGCCCATCGCGCGCCGTCTCGCCGCCGTCGAGGCCTTCGTCCGCGACGCGGAAGCCCATGGCGCCAAGGTCCGCGCCGGCGGCGAGCGCTTCAACGAGCCGGGCTTCTTCTTCGCGCCGACCGTGCTCTCGGACGTGCCGAACGACGCGCGCATCATGAACGAAGAGCCGTTCGGCCCGATCGCGATCATCAATCCGTTTTCCGACGTCGACCGCGTCTTCGCCGAGGCGAACCGCCTGCCCTATGGCTTGGCCGCCTTCGGCTTCTCGAAATCCGCGCGCATCACGACCATGCTCGGCGACCGCCTCGAGGCCGGCATGGTGGGCGTCAACACGTTCCAGATCTCGGTGCCGGAGTTGCCTTTCGGCGGCGTCAAGGAAAGCGGCCACGGCTCCGAGGAAGGCATCGAGGGTCTCGAGGCTTGCCTCGTGACGAAGTTCGTGAGCGAGGCGTGAGCGGCGCACCGCCCAATCGTCCCCATCTTGTCGCGCGAGAACGGGAAGACGCATCTCTGCTGCAGCGAGGAAGACGATAATGGCGAATGTCACGAATGCGCCGCAGCCCCACTCAACCCCGCGCCCGGGTGGCGCGGTGGGCTATTTGCGCATCGCGACCGAAGAGGCCTTCGCGCCGCCCGAGATGTTCCGGCTCTATGTCGACATGCTCGAAAAAGGCGACGCTCGACGATCCCGGCTTCAAGAGCCTGTAGCGGCTTTTATCTCGGCAGCAAGAGCGAGCGGGCGCAGGCCGTCGCCGAGCGGCTGCAGGACCTTGGCGCGCGTCGGATTGCGGACATGGACGCATCCGGCATCGACAAGCAAATCATCTCGCTCACCGCGCCCGGCGTGCAGATCTTCGATCGCGCGACGGCGGTCTCGATGGCGATCGCTCGCCAACGATCAACTCGTCCGAAGCGGTCGCCCGCCATCCCTCCCGCTATATCGGCCTCGGCGCCGCAGCGCCGCAGGATCCGCCGGCCGCCGCCAAGGAAATCGAACGCGTCATCAAGAAGCTCGGCTTCAAGGGCGTCATCATCAATTCGCACACCCATGGCGAATATCTCGACGATCCCAAATTCTGGGCGATCTTTGAAGCAGCCGAAGCGCTGAACGTCCCCATTTATCTCCATCCGACGAGACCCATCACGCGGTCTGATCGAGCCGATGCTCGAATTGGGTCTCGACGGCGCCATCTATGGCTTCGGCGTCGAGACGGGCCTGCACCTCCTGCGCATCATCGTGAGTGGCGTCTTCGACCGCTTTCCAAATCTCAGAATGGTTGTGGGACATCTGGGCGAGGCGATCCCCTTCTGGCTCTTCCGCCTCGATTACATGCACGCGGCGAACGTGAAAGCGAAGCGCTATGAGCGCATAAAGCCGCTGCGCAAGAAAATCAGCGACTACATGCGCGAAAATGTCTATGTCACGACGAGCGGCATGGCCTGGGAGCCCGCGATCATGTTTTGCCGCGAAGTGCTGGGCGCCGATCGCGTGCTCTATGCGATGGACTATCCCTATCAGTACGAGGTGGACGAGGTCGTGACGAGCGACAATCTGCCTCTGAGCCTCGAGGAAAAGAAACGCTTCTTCCAGACCAATGCGGAGACGGTGTTCGCGTCTCTAAGCGCGACAAATCGCCCACAGAAAAGCTTGAGTGAGGTCGTCATGCTGCAAACGAAGCTCTTGATCAACGGCGCCGATGCCGCCGCGGCCGGCGGGGCCACTTTCGATCGCATCGATCCCATCACGGGCGAGGTCGCAACGCGCGCCTCGGCCGCGAGCGTGGCCGACGGCAAGGCCGCGGTCGCGGCGGCGGCCGCCGCCTTTCCGGCCTGGGCCGCGCTCGGCCCCAATGCGCGCCGCAAGCATCTGATGGCGGCCGCGGCCAAGCTGCGCGAAAAATCGCCCGAATTCGCCTCACGGATCATGGCCGAGACGGGTGCCACGGAAGGCTGGGGTCACTTCAACGTCGCCTTCGCCGCCACCATGCTGGAAGAAGCGGCGGCCATGACGAGCCAGGTAACCGGCGAGGTCATCCCGTCCGATTATCCCGGCACGCTCGCCATGGCGATACGTCAGCCCGCGGGCGTTGTGCTCGGCATCGCGCCGTGGAACGCGCCCGTCATCTTAGGCGTGCGGGCCGTCGCGCTGCCGCTTGCCTGCGGCAATACGGTGGTGCTCAAGGGGTCCGAGATTTGTCCGGCAACGCACCGCCTGATCGGCGATGTTTTTGCGGAGGCGGGCTTGCCCGCGGGCGTCCTCAATGTTGTCACCCATGCGGCGAAAGACGCCTCCGCCGTCGTCGAGGCCATGATCGCCGAGCCTGCCGTGCGGCGGGTGAATTTCACGGGCTCGACGCGCGTCGGCCGTCTCGTGGCCGAGATGGCGGCACGCCATCTCAAGCCCGTGGTCCTGGAGCTCGGTGGCAAGGCGCCGCTCTTGGTGCTCGACGATGCCGATCTCGACGAGGCCGTGAAGGCGTCCGCCTTCGGCGCCTTCATGCATCAAGGCCAAATCTGCATGGCGACCGAGCGCATCATCGTGGACACCGCGGTGGCCGACGATTTCGTCGCCCGCTTCGCGAAGAAAGCGAAATCGCTCGCCGTCGGCAACCCGCACAACGGAAGCTTTCCTATCGCAGCCTGCGTCGACATTTCGACCGTCAAGCGTGTGAAGGAGTTGATCGACGACGCGGTGAGCAAAGGCGCGGTGCTCGCCGCCGGCGGCACGGGCGAAGGCGTGTTCTTCCCGCCCACCATCGTCGACAAAGTGACGCTCGGCCATGCGCATCTATCGCGAAGAATCTTTTGGCCCCGTTGTCGCGGTCATTCGCGCCAAGGGCGTCGACGAAGCGGTGCGACTCGCGAACGACAGCGAATACGGGCTTTCCGCCGCCGTCTTCGGGCGCGATGTCGGCCGCGCGCTCGCCGTGGCGCAGCGCATCGATTCCGGCATCTGCCACGTGAACGGACCGACCGTGCAGGACGAGGCCCAGATGCCCTTCGGCGGCGTGAAGTCGAGCGGCTATGGACGCTTCGGCGGCAAGGCCGGCGTCCACGAGTTCACCGATCTGCGCTGGATCACCATCGAGATGCAGCCGCGTCACTATCCGTTCTGACGCAATCCCATGGAGGCGAAAACCCCTCAAGAGACGTCGGCTGAAGAAAAGCCAAGGCCCGCCGCCGTGGGCGGCGCCTATGCTTGGTATGTCCTCGCTCTCCTCGTCGTCGTCTACGCGGTGAGCCTCATCGACCGCCAGATCATCGCCATCCTAGCGGTCGACATCAAACGCGACTTGGGCCTTACCGATTCCGAGATCGGACTTCTCTACGGAACGGTGTTCGCCATCTTCTACGCGTTGTTCGGTGTGCCCTTGGGACGCCTCGCCGACGGCTGGGTGCGGACACGGCTGCTGTCGCTCGGCCTTGCCGGCTGGTCGCTGATGACCTTGTTAAGCGGCTTCGCGGGAAACTTTGTCCAGCTCGCATTGCCGCGGCTTGGCGTCGGCATCGGCGAGGCAAGCACAAACCCCGCCGCCGTCTCGCTTCTCTCCGACTATTTTCCCAAGAAACAGCGCGCGACGGCGATGGGGTTTTATTACGCCGGCGTGCCCATCGGGCTCGGCGCATCGCTCAGTCTCGGCGGCGTGGTGGTGGACGCGTGGAATTCTTGGTTTCCCGACGGCAATGCGCCGCTCGGGCTCGCCGGCTGGCAGGCGGCATTCGTGGCCGTATCGATTCCCGGCTTTCTCCTTGCCATTTGGGTCGCCACGCTGCGCGAGCCGCTGCGGGGCATCGCCGACGGCGTCATTCAGGCGAAGGAATCCAAGCCGTTCACACAAGCTTGGGGCGCACTCACCGCAGTGTTGCCGCCGCTCAATTTTCTCTATCTCGCATCGCTCAAGGCGAAACGCATCGAATGGCAGCGCAGCATCGGCGACGCTTCTCGTGATCGTGGCTGCGGCCTGGGCGCTCGTCGCCCTCACCACCAGCTTGACCCCGCCGGACAAGTTACGCGTGATCGTCGAGATCGGGAGCTTCAAGGTCACGAGCCATGTCGTGCAATGGGCCACATTCGCGCTCGGTGCTTACAGCATCTATTCCTGGGCGCAATCGCAACGCCTGCGCGATCCCGCCACGCACACTCTGATCTTCGGCTCGCCAACCATGCTCCTGATCCTGCTCGCTGCAGGCTTCAATCTCTTCATGGCCTATGGCATGGCGGCCTGGGGCGCGCTCTATTCCGTCACCACCTACCACATAACGCTCGGCGAAGTGGGCTTGCGGGTCGGTATCATTTCGGCAATCGCCGGCATCATCGGCACGCCCCTTGGCGGTCTTCTCGCCGATGCCTGGCATCGCCGTAATCCGCGCGGCCGCCTTTATCTCGTACTTATTTCCGTGTTCCTCGGCGTTCCGCTCGGCATCTATTCATTCGATGCCGAGACCTTTGACGGTTTCGTCGCCCGCCTCTTCGTCACCAGCATCGTCATGACACTGTGGTCCGGCGCCATCATCTCGACCATGCAGGAACTCGTATTGCCGCGCATGCGCGGTGTCGTCACGGCGGCCTTCGGCATTTGCGCGACGATCGTCGGCCTCGGCACCGGACCCTATTTCGTCGGCTTCATCAGCGATGTGACGGGCAACCTCAAAACCGCCGTATTGAGCCTCTTTGCCGTCGCCCCCATCGTATGGATTTCGCTCATTCTCGTGACGATCCGTCTCGTAAGGACGGTTTCGACGACGATCGAGCGCGCGCGGGCGGCGGGCGAGCCGATCTGAGCCCCTTTCGATGCTGAGTACGGGTGTCGTCTCGGCTTCGGGAAACTGCCAATTTACATGCTAAAACAATATGTTAGAGGGCACACCTCTGTGACACGAACGGTCTGGCATGGTGCCGGAAAAGCTTTCACTTATTCCCGCGCAGGCCCTTTCATTTCGCCCGCGCGCGCCACACGGATATGCGCGATCTTGCCGTCGCGCAGCGTGTAGTGGACGAACACGCGACCGCGAACGGACTGGCCTTTCTTGAGCGGCGCAACCACGAAGCTCGGCGCGTCCTCGATCGCGGTGAACTCGGTCGTCATGTCCGCCGCGATTCCCGAATCGTCGGCGATGACTTGATGGATCGTGAGCTTCTCGCGCACGGTCTTGAACATCTCGCGATAGAAGTCGGCGATTCCCTTCGGCGTCTTGATCACGCCTACGCTGCTCAGCTCCAAGATCACATCGTCCGTGTAATAGCGTGTAAAGCGCTCGAAGTCGCCATTGCTGAAGGCTTCCGTGTAATCCCGAAATGCTTGGCGCTGCTCGATGCTGCCGCCGAGCTTTGGTGTGGGTTTCGTGACGCCCTGATCCGCCGGCCACACGGCCGATTTGAGCTGGGCTATCTTTCCGTCGCGCAAATAATAGACGACGAAAAACTTGACCGTCGTCATCTCGCCCTTCTTGAGCGGACGAAACAGGAAATCGGGCTTGTCGACCGTGGCGTGAAAATCCATGTCGATCTCGACGAAGATGTGGTTGTCGTCGTGCAAGACGAGTTGCGGGCGGATAATCTCGCGAATGCCGTCATGGGCCCAGTTGAGGAATTCCAACAATTCCTCCGCGCCGTGAAGCACGCGCGCGCCGCTGGCAAAGACGACGTCCTTGGTGAAGTAGGTCCTTACGAGCTCGGCGTCGTGGCCTGAATTGAACGCCGCCACGTATTTCGCGTAGTCCACGCCGCTCTCCTGCTCTCCACGCTCTTTGTCTCAGCCACGTCCGCGCCGGTGCGCGCGCGCGCGCCGGGCGCGCCGGGCGCGCCGTCTCAATGAGCCGCGGCCCTTTTGATCTGTGCCGCCTTGGCCCAGCTCCCGTGATATCCGGGGCGCAGACGAAGCGGCAGGCGGATGGTCGTCATGGGCCCCTCGGCGATGCGCAGCGCATCGAAGAGAAAGACGTCCGTGCGCATCTCCTTCGCGCGCGTCCCGAGCTGGATGATGTAGCCCTCGCCCTCGCCTGCGCGCTCCGACTTCGGAATGAAGCATGGCTCCTGAAGCGGCGTGTCGGGGTCGGCAGTCCAGACCTCCGTCTTTCCCGTGGCATGGTCCACGTGCGCCAGGCTGTTCCGCGGGCCCATGAAGCCCAAGAGCCAGCCATGGCGGTAGGGCTTCCGCTCTGATAGCGGTCGTCGCTACGCGGGAACTCGCCCACGAAATCGGTCAAGGGCTTCGCGGACTCGAAGCCGTCGCTGTTCGAGGCCATGTCGACGGTCCAGCGCGTGAGCCGCGAGGCCGCCTTCACCGGGTCCCACGGCTTGCCGGTGATGTCCGGGAAGAAGGGAAACATGTTGCTCTCGGCGACCGGCATGTCGATGTGAACCTTCGTGCCCTCGTTGAAAGCGTTCATGACATGAGAGGCGAATTGATTGGGCGCGCGGAACCAGCGCAAATCCCGCGCCTCGCCGCCGCGGGGCAGGACGCCGAGATAAATCTCCTTGCTCGCATCCCAGCCGTAATGCGGGGCGCCCGCTTTCATGCGCTCGACATCGCCGACGACTGGAATCACCGGAAAGACGACATAGTCGCGCGTGACGCCGAAGTCATGCAGCATGCAGTAGTAGGGCACCTGGAACCATACCTCGTGGGTGATCTCGCCTTCGGGGCTTATCTCGTAATAGGCGACATCCCGCGACATGAGGCCCTTGGCGCCGTAGCCGAAGCCGATGAGCTGGCCCGTCTGCGGGTCGATCTTGGGATGGGCCGTGAACGGGGTCTTGAGCCTGCCGCGGAAATCCCAGCTGCCGCGCGATTCCAGCGTCTCCGGATCCATCGCGACCGGCGGGCCGTCCTCTTTCATAGCGTAGAGATTGCCGCTGTGGATCAGCACGTTGGTGTTGGAGAGCGTGCGATTCTTGCCCTTGACGCTCGGATCGTCGGTGAAGGGATTGCGATACGCGCCAAAGAGCGCGCGCCCCGCCGCCATCTCGAGCTTCAGCCTGTCGGTCATCACATAGCGTTGCTTGAGATCGACCCGGCCGCCCTTGAAGCGGAACATCGATACCGCGCCGTCGCCGTTGAAGGGCACCTCGTTCTCGACGATGGGCGGGAACCGCCTGTCGGCCGCCACGCGATAGAAGGCGCCGTCGAGATCGGAAGGAATTTCCCCCTCGACCTCGAGATCACGGATGTCCACCTCGATGCGGCTCGGCGCATTGATGCCCTGAGTTCAAAAGCTCGTGGGAAACTTCGCCATGATCGCCTCTCGCTTTGTGTGGTCGAATTTTGCGGGGGCTAAATGGTCGGAGCGGCGGGATTTGAACCCGCGACCCCCAGTCCCCCAGACTGGTGCGCTAACCAGGCTGCGCCACGCTCCGCCGGTCTTAATTGAATTCGCGGGGCTATCTAACGGGCAGCCCGTGCCTTTGGCAATCGCAGGATGCGCCCCTTCAGGCCCCTTGCGCCTTGGCTTTGGGCTTCAGCGCGGCGCGCCGGCGCTGGAGAAGCGCCTTTGCCTCGACCAGGCGCGACAGCACCGTCTCGAGCTCACGGCGTGGGCCTGGTCCTAAGGCGTGGCTCGCGACGGGCGCCGGCGGCACGGGCAGCGGCTGGGCTTGCGCTGTGCTCTCTTCGAGTTTCGGCGCGAGCCGCATGCGCATGCGCGCGCCGGCCTGCCGTTGCCCGGTTCGACGACCATGCGCACGCCTTGCTCGCGCAAGACTTTCTGCACGCCCTTGATGGTGAAGCCGTCGGCATAGAGAAGCGTGCGGATGCCGCGCAGAAGATCGATATCCTCCGGACGGTAATAGCGTCGGCCGCCGCCGCGCTTGAGCGGCTTGACTCTGCGCGAACTTGGTTTCCCAGAAGCGCAGCACATGCTGGGGCACGTCGAGCGCGCTCGAAACTTCGCTGATGGTGCGGAAGGCTTGCGGTGACTTTTCCAAGGCGTTCATGGCGTTCGCGCGCTCCCCGTTCACTCGGCCGCTCGCGACAGCGATCGATTGATGAAATCCTTCAGCACGTGAGATGGACGGAACACGAGCACACGCCGCGGCTTGATCGGAACTTCTTCGCCCGTCTTCGGATTGCGGCCCACCCGGCCGCCCTTCTTGCGCACGGAGAATGTGCCGAACGAGGAGAGCTTGACGGTCTCGCCGCGCATCAAGGTCTTGGAGATCTCGTCAAGCACGCGCTCGACAAGTTCTGCGGACTCGTTCCGCGACAGGCCGACCTCTTGATAGACGGCCTCGCAGAGATGGGCCCTCGTGACGGTGTTGGTCATCGGCGCCGCTCCCGATTCGCTTGCCGGGGAGAGGCTAGTGGCCTTGAAATACCCCGTCAATATCAGAGGGATGTCGGACGTTCTTGAGATGCGGCTCCGAGCTACCAGCGGATAAGCGCCGCGCCCCAGGTGAGCCCGCCGCCCATGGCCTCCAGAAGCACGAGATCGCCCGGCCTTGATCCGGCCGTCGGCGACCGCCGCGGCGAGCGCCAGCGGCACGGAGGCGGCCGAGGTGTTGCCGTGCTCGGCGATGGTCGAGACCACACGTTCGTTGGCTTATGCCGAGCTTGCGCGCCGTGCCGTCGATGATGCGCTTGATTGGCCTGGTGGGGCACGAACCAGTCGATGTCGGCCGAGGTCAGGCCGACCGCCGCCACCGTCTCTTCGATCACCTCGGCCATATTGGTCACGGCGTGGCGGAAAACCTCCGCGCCCCTGCATGCGCACATGGCCCGCGCGTCCCGTCGTCGACGGGCCCGCCATCGACATAGAGAAGGTCGTGCAGCCGCCCGTCGGAGTGCAGCCGCGTGCACAGGACGCCGCGATCGCTCGGCCGACCTTCGCCTCGCTCGCCGGAGCGAGCACGACCGCGCCCGCGCCGTCGCCGAACAACACGCAGGTCGTGCGGTCGGTCCAATCGAGGAGGCGCGAAAAGGTCTCCGCGCCGATGACGAGCACGCCGCGCGATTGTCCCGTGCTGGATGAAGCTGTCGGCCACCGGCAAGCGCATAGATGAAGCCGGTGCACACGGCCTGCACGTCGAACGCCGCGCCGTGAGTCATGCCGAGCCGGGCTTGGACGCGCGTCGCGGTCGCCGGGAATGTTTCGTCCGGCGTCGTCGTCGCGAGCACGATGAGGTCGATGTCGGCGCACGTCATCTTGGCGTGCGCGAGCGCGGCGCTGCGCGGCGGCAAGCGCGAGGTCCGAGGTGCGCTCGCCCTCGGCCGCGATGCGGCGGCTCTTGATGCCGGTGCGCTCGACGATCCATTCGTCGCTCGTGTCGACCATGCGCGCAAGCTCGTCATTGGTGAGCACGCGCGCGGGCAGATAAGAACCCACACCACGAACAAGGGCGCGCACAGCGCTCACGAGGCGACCGCCTGGCTCGACGATGCAGCCGTCCGGCGCGACCGGACGCGCAGGCAGGCGCGCGAGATCGGCTCGCGATTGTCTTGGGCAAGTCGCTCGCGGCCATGTCGATCGCGAGATCGAGCGCCGCGGCAAAGCCCAACGCGTCGGTGCCGCCGTGGCTCTTCACGACGATGCCGTTGAGGCCGAGAAAGACGCCGCCGTTCACGGCGCGCGGGTCCATCTTCTCGACGCAGCGCGCGAAAGGCCCCCGACGCCAGAGACGGCGCCGATGCGCGCGAACAAAGAGCGCGACAAGCGCGCTCTTGAGATAATAGGCGATGAGCTTGGCCGTGCCCTCGGCCGTCTTGAGCGCGACATTGCCGGTGAAGCCGTCCGTCACCACGACGTCGACAGTGCCCGTGCTGATGTCGTCGCCTTCGACGAAGCCGTGAAAGCGCATCGGCAGCTCGATGGCGCGCAGTATTTGCGCGGCAGCCTTCACCGCATCGTTGCCCTTCACTTCCTCCGTGCCGATGTTGAGAAGACCCACCATCGGCCGCTCGAGGCCGAAGACAACGCGCGCGAAGGCAGCGCCCATGATGGCGAAAGTCGACAAGCTGCTCTTCGTCGCAGCCCACATTGGCGCCCACATCGAGCACCACGGTCTCGCCGCGGATGGTGGGCCACAAGGACCGCGATGGCGGGACGATCGATGCCGGGAAGCGATCCCAGGACATGGCGGGCGATCGCCATGAGCGCACCGGTGTTGCCCGCCGATACGGCGGCCTTGGCCTCGCCTTCGGCCACCGCCGCGAGCGCGCGCCCCATGCTCGACTCCCGGCCTGAGCGCAAGGCCTGGGAGGGCTTGGCACTCATGGGCACCGAGAGGCTCGTGTGACGCACGGACGCGACCTTCGCCAGCGCCGGGTGCTTGGCAAGCAGGGGCGCGATGAAGGCTTCGTCGCCGTGAAGCTGAAAGCCACGCCGGGGTGGCGGAGCGCCGCCTCGGCCGCCCCCTCAATGGTCACGGCGGGGCCGCTGTCGCCCCCCATGGCATCGACGGAAATAATCAGCTCTTGCGCCAAACGAGAACCCGACGGGCGCACGCGGCCCGTTCCCTAGGAGCTGCGCTCGCCTGCCTCGAGAACCGCGCGGCCCTTGTACTGGCCACAATGGCCGCAGACATGGTGCGGGCGCTTCAATTCACCGCAGTTGGGGCATTCGGCATAGCATTCCGGGGAGAGCCGATCGTGGGAGCGGCGCATATTGCGCCGGGACGGTGACTTTTTTCTCTTCGGGACGGCCATGGGCCCTCAAGCTCCTGAATTGCGCCTGAATGCACCGCAACAAGCGGCCGTTCCCGGCGGCGGTTCGAAGATACCGATTTGCATGGGCGAGACAACCGCCTTGTTCGGCGGCGCGTCATTCCTCAGGCTGGCGTTTGAGCGCCGCAAGCTTGGCGAACGGACCCTGCTCCGGGGCCGTGGCCTTTTCGAGATGGGCTGCGAACTCGACGTTCGCACGCCGGGGATAAGGGTCGATGGCGACGGCGAGGTGCTGGCTGACAAGCTCGCCCAAATCCAGACGCCCACCTTCAGGAAGGAGCTCCGGGGGGTCCGCGGCGAAGGGATCAAGCGCCGCTTCGGTGGCTTCGGGGCTGTCGGCCGGGATCATCACGGCCGGCAAGTATTGGGCGCGGATCGGTGCCTCGACGGCTGACTCCAAGGGCTCAAGGCTCACGACGCAAGTCTGAACGACGCGCGCCTTGAGCACGCCCTCGACCTCAAGGCCGCAACCGCGCCACACCCGCAAATCGAGCGCAGCCTCGAGGGAGAGCAATTGGACGAGGCCGAGCCGCGCGGCCAGAGCCGCCCGCTCGCTGTCGCTCGCCACGAGACGCTCGCTTGCACCGCCGGCCATTACGATCGCCCGCGCATCGACGATGCGGCTGAATTCGGGAAGAACAAGACCTCGGGCCATTGAATCAAGCTCCGTGAACGGAGGCTGCCAGGCGCGATCGCGGGCCAGGCGATGTCGGCCGCGAGGACGGCGTCATCTGTGCTCTGCGACAGCGTCTGATCGAGCGCACGCACATAGCTTGCGAGCGCTGCGAGCGCAGCGACGCTCGGCGTCCTGCCGCGATAGACATTGCGCGTGAGCGCCGCATTCAGCAGCGCCCCGTCATCGCGAGATTGCAACGCCTCTTCATAGGCAAGCGCGCGGCCGTAATAGGCATCCGTCATCTCGCGGATCTTGCGTCCGACGCTCAAGATCGCCCACGCCCAGCTCACGCAGCGCTTCGTCCATTTCCGCGAACATGGTGTCGAACAGCGCCTGGCTCAAGACCCGCCTCTGCCCGCCCGCCCCCTTGAGGCGCCGGAGGACAAGGTGGGCGTGGAGCACGATGAGATCGAAGCGCCCGTCCAGCGTATCGGCCACACCGAGCGCTTGAAAAAACTCGGGCTTGCGCGCCGCCCGCGCGATTTCTGCGTAGAGCGTCCGGGCGCGCTCCCGGAGCCTTCGACGGTTGCGGATGCCTTGAAAGAGCATCATTTTTCGCTCCCATGCTCACCGCGCCCGGATGCTTCCAGTTTGCGGGTGCGTTGCGAGGCTCTTGAAGTGCGGCCCCGGTGGGGGTAGGTCAACGGGATGCGTAGCTTTGGCCTGGACCCAAAATGATGAAACTCGGTGCGTCGTTCCGCTTTTCGATCCCAGCGACCTTGCTCCTGCTCACGGCCTGCGCGCCCCTCGTCAGGCCGGTGATCGACCATCGCGGCTATGTGCCCGACGATGAGCAGCTCTCGGCGATCCAGCCCGGACAAGACACCAAGACTTCGATCACGAGCCAGCTCGGCACGCCCTCGGCCGAGGCTAATTTCGACGGCGATACCTGGTACTACATCTCCACCGAACAAAAGAGCTTCCTCTTCAATCGGCCGAAGATCACAAAAGAGGAAGTGGTGGCGATCCGCTTCGACGAGAACAGCGTGGTCTCCGAGATCAATCATTACGGGATCGAGGACCATCGTATGGTCAACTACGTCAAGCGCGAAACCCCGACGCGCGGCAAGGAGCTGTCGCTCCTGCAGCAGCTTCTCGGCAATGTCGGGCGCATGAGCACCGAGGCCGAACCCGAAACGCCGCGTGGCAGCGCGCCCCAATAAGGTGCAGTGCGAGGCGGTGTCCGCGCCGCCTAACGCGCGAGCGCCGCGAGCAGCAGCAACGCCACGATATTCGTGATCTTGATCATCGGATTGACGGCCGGGCCCGCGGTATCCTTGTAGGGATCGCCGACGGTATCTCCGGTCACGGCGGCCTTGTGGGCATCCGACCCCTTGCCGCCGTGATGGCCCTCCTCGATGTATTTCTTGGCGTTGTCCCAGGCGCCCCCGCCCGATGTCATGGAGATCGCGACGAAGAGACCCGTGACGATCACGCCGAGCAGCATCGCGCCCACCGCCGATAAGCGCGGCCGATTTCTCGCCCGTGATTCCGAGAATGACGAAATAGAGAACGAGCGGCGAGAGCACGGGCAAGAGCGACGGCACGATCATTTCGCGAATCGCCGCGCGCGTGAGCAAATCGACCGCGCGGCCGTAATCGGGCTTGGCCGTGCCCTGCATGATGCCGGGTATCTCGCGGAATTGCCGGCGGACCTCTTCCACGACGGAACCCGCCGCGCGGCCCACGGCCTGCATGCCGAAGGAGCCGAAGAGGAAAGGTAGAAGTCCGCCGACGAGCAGGCCGATGACTACATAGGGATTTGAAAGCGAGAAATCGACCTCGACTGTGGCGAAGAACGGATAATCGAAGGGGTGGCTCGAGAAGTAACTGATATCCTCCGTGTACGCCGCAAAGAGCACGAGCGCGCCGAGCCCCGCCGAGCCGATGGCATAGCCCTTGGTCACGGCCTTGGTGGTGTTGCCAACCGCATCGAGCGCATCGGTCGTCTTGCGCACCTCCTTGTCGAGGTTCGCCATCTCGGCGATGCCGCCGGCGTTGTCCGTGACCGGGCCATAGGCATCGAGCGCCACCACCATGCCGGCGAGCGACAGCATGGTCGAGACCGCGATGGCGATGCCGAAGAGCCCCGCCAAGAGATACGTCGCGAGAATTCCCGCCACGATGACGAGCGCGGGCAAGGCGGTCGCCTCCATCGACACGGCGAGACCCTGGATGACGTTGGTCGCATGGCCCGTCGTCGAGGCCTGTGCGATCGAGCGCACGGGACGGAAGTTCGTGCCCGTGTAGTATTCGGTAATCCAAATGAGAAGGCCGGTGATGACGAGCCCGACGAGGCCGCAGAGATAAAGATCGAGGCCCGTGAACGACGCGCCTTCGATGTCATAAGTCACATGGAGGCCGATGACTTTGTCGATGACCGGCCAGAGCGCGAGCAGCGACAGGACGGCGGTGGCGATGAAGCCGCGATAAAGCGCGCCCATGATGCGCTGGCTCTTGCCGAGCCGCACGAAGAAGGTGCCGATGATCGAGGTGATGATGCACACGCCCGCGATGGCGAGCGGCAGCAGCATCATGTTCGAGCGCGCGGCATCGTTCGCGAAGAAGATCGAGGCGAGCAGCATGGTGGCCACGATGGTGACCGCGTAGGTCTCGAAAAGATCCGCGGCCATGCCGGCGCAGTCGCCGACATTGTCGCCCACATTGTCGGCGATTACGGCCGGGTTGCGCGGATCGTCCTCGGGAATGCCGGCTTCGACCTTGCCCACGAGATCGGCGCCGACATCCGCACCCTTGGTGAAGATGCCGCCGCCCAAGCGCGCAAAGATCGAGATCAGCGAGGCGCCGAAACCTAGCGCGACCAAGGGATCGACGAGCGCGCGGCCGGTCTCGCCTTGGCTCAAGAGGAAGCTGTAGTAGCCCGCGACCGCGAGCAGCGCCAAACCGGCCACCAGCATGCCGGTCACCGCGCCGGCGCGGAAGGCGATGGAAAGACCTTGGGCAAGACCCTTTCGCGCGGCCTCGGCGGTGCGCACGTTCGCGCGCACGGAGACATGCATGCCGATATAGCCCGCGCTGCCCGAGAGAATGGCGCCGGTCAAAAAGGCGAAGCCCACTTTGAGACCGAGCAGAACCGAGACGACAACGAAGATGATGACGCCCACAAGGGCGATGGTTCGGTACTGACGGTTGAGATAAGCGCGCGCCCCTTCCTGGATCGCAGCCGCGATTTCCTGCATGCGAGGCGTGCCCGCATCGGCGGCGAGCACGCCGCGAACGGTCACGAGACCATAGACGAGCGCCAGCACGCCGCAGCCAATGATCAACCAAAGTGCGAGGCTCATCGTGTCGTTGTCCCTCGGAGAAAAAGCCGGCAAGCGCGGGCGCGATGCGAGTGGCGATTAACTGCGGCGGCTTTGCCGCCGAAACGCGCCTGTCCCCTGTTGTTGAAGTGGCCGGACCATGCCAAAGACGCGCGCCGAAGGCAACATGCTCGACGCGGCAGCGTTCGACGATGGTCGGGGTAACTTACCGTCCGCGGGCGGACTGTCTGCGTATTGCGGGTATCGCGAATGGCGCCCCTAAAGCGGGACGCGGACGACGCTCAAGACTTCCAGGGCCTCGAGTGAGGCCTCGTCGATGAGGCCTGTGCTTGCGGCCTTGAGATTTGCCGCCAGCGCCGCCTCGACGTCACCCGACTCCGCGATTCGGCGCTCCACCGGGTGGGCGTAGAGCGCCCGCAGGAAGGCGTCCTGGATCAAGGGCAAGTCGACCTTGATCTTCGCCGCGCCGGTCTCGGTCACGGCCTTCAAGTTCACCGAGAGATAGAGATAGCCGGAAAGCTTGCCCTGATCGACCACCGGCGCCACCAGCACGGCAATATTGACGACGCGAGGATCGAGGCCCTGGACGGGAGCGGCGCCCCCGCCTTCGGTCGAGGGCCTACTTCCATGCTCGGCCGCAGCGGAACTGGACGCCACGGCTCCACCCGGAACCGCGCACAAACAAAGTGCGGCGAGTAGCAGGCGCGGCAGCGCAGGACGCAGGAGGAGGCTCATACGCCGAGCCTCGCACGGGCAGCGTTAACCGCGGCTTGAAGCTTCAAAAGTGCCGGAAGCCGGCGCGTTCGAGGGTCAAAGGCCTGCCGTCCAGACCCAGGACCGAAACCCCCTCGCCCGCCTCGATCCGGCCCACAGCCGTGAGCGGCACGCCGGCGCGGGCTGCGGCCTCGTTCAGCGCCGATTGGCTTTCGGGGGGCGCAGTAAGCAAGAGCTCATAGTCGTCGCCACCGGTGACCAGCATCGTGATGAGCGCAGGCTCAGCCTGCACGATGGCAGCTGCAGCCCGCGAAAGGGGCACCCGCTTCAGCTCGAGCACGGCGTGCACGTTCGAGCATGACGCGACGTGGCCGAGATCGGCGACAAGGCCGTCGGAGATATCGATCGCGGCGTGGGCAAGACCCCGCAAACGCTGGCCCAGATCGACGCGCGGCTCGGGCAACCGATAGCGCGCGATGAACGCATTCGCGGCTGCCGGCGAAACTTTGCGTCGCCCTTGAAGAACGGCAAGGCCGAGAGCGGCATCGCCGATAGTCCCCGACACGTAGATGACATCGCCGGGCTTGGCGCCCGCGCGCCGGATCATGCTGCCCGCCGGCACGAAGCCGAGCGCGGTGAGCGTGAGCGTGAGCGGACCCGCGATGCGCGCGGTGTCGCCGCCCAGCAGGTGGATGCCGTAACGGGCCTGATCTTCCGTCCAGGCCGCGCGCGAAAAGCGCCAGCCAATCCTCCGTGATGTCGGAGGGAAAGGCGGTGGCCATCAGGTAGCCGTAAGGCTCGGCGCCCTTGGCCGCGAGATCGGAAAGATTGACGCGCAGGAGCTTCTTCGCGATCGCGTCCGGCGGATCGTCGGGCAGAAAATGCACGCCCGCGATGATGGCGTCCTTCGTCACGACGAGATCGTAACCCGGTCTTGCCGGCACGACCGCCGCGTCGTCCGTCAGGCCGAAGGTGTTGGGATCATCCTTCGCGTTAGCGGCGCGAAATAGCGCGCGATGAGCGCGAATTCGTCGAGCTTGAGCCCATCTGCCATGGGAGCTAGGCAACAACTGCCTCGAGAATCGACACGCGCGCCGATGTCTCGATCTCACGCTTGAACCGGAAGCCAGACGCAGTAAAGAGCGCCTCGTATTCCGAGCGCGTGCGCTGCCGTCCGGTGAGTACAGTCATCATGAGAATGTCCAACATCTTAGCGAAGTGGGGACCCGGGTCGTCAGGAATGAGGGACTCAATGAGCAAGAGCATCGCGTGGGCCGGAGCCGCCCGTCGCACCGCCGAGAGGATGGCTGTTGACTTCGGCATCGCTCCAATCGTGGATGACTTCCATCAGAACGTAGGCATCGCAGATGGGAAGCGCGTCTTTGAAGAAGTCGCCTCCCTGTAGCCTGAGACGGTCCGAGGCTGAACTTTGGACATTGTTGATCACCTGCGGCAGATCGAACAGCACGCCCTTAGCTGTCGGCGTCGCTTTCAAAATCGCCTGCAGCAAATGCCCTCGTCCGCCACCGATGTCGGCGATGGTCCCGAAGCGCGAAAAGTCGTAAGCACCAAGGACAATTGGGATTTCCACTTGCCCTTTTGCTGTCATGGCAGCGTCGAAGATCTGGCCTAACTCAGGGTGATCGGCGAGGTAGGCGAAGACGCCCTCGGGGATTACCTTTTCAGCTGCCGGTCGGCCCGTGCACACGGTGGACTTGAAGTCCTGATAGCACGCCCAGAAAACCGGTATACCCAACATCCGCACATAAGCACGCACGGATTGCGGATGATCGGACCTCAAGAGTCGGGGAGGCCTGGCGAATGAGCGAACCGGACATCGCGCATTTCGAATATTCCGTGGGCGGAGAGAAGACGCAGCACGCGCGCGAGCGCATCGGCATTGGCACCGACAGCCTTCGCGATAGCATTCGGCGTTTCGGTGTTGTCGCCGATCACGTCGGCCACGCCGAGCTCGGCGACGACGTGGAGGCACCGCGGAACGGCGTGGCCCATGGCGGTTAGCTGCAATACGTCGAACGGTGTCTCGGGCAACATGGCAATCCCTCCTGTCAATTGGTTTGGCTGCGCTCAGAACCTGGAGTGAAGCTTGCGCACTCCCATTTGTCGTCAGCTCGTCCCGCGCGGTGCAAGCTCGCCCGGACGCAGTTGCCGCGCCAGGTTATCGAGCACGCCGTTGACGAAGGCGGCTTCCTCGCCTTCGAAGAAGGCATGCGCCACGTCGATATATTCGCTGATCACCACGCGCGCGGGCGTTTCCGGGCAAGCGATGAGCTCGGCCGCAGCGGCGCGCAAGAGCGCGCGCAAGGTGGAATCGAGGCGCGCGAGCGTCCAGCCTTCGGCAAGAGCGGCATGAATGAGATTGTCGATGTCGATCTGGCGCGACACGGCGACCCGCAACAACTCGGCAAAGAGCGTCTTGTCCGCAGGCACGAGCCGCTCGCCTTCGTTCTCGCCATCCAAGCGGTGGCGCAAAAATTCGTCCCTGACCGCCGAAGCATCCGCGCCCGTAAGCTCCATCTGATAAAGCGCCTGCACGGCGGCGAGCCGCGCGGCGCCTTTCGCGCGCGCTTGCGCAACTTTCGATGCCACATGTTGAGGGGCCGGGCTCATAGCCGCGCCAGAAGCTGGCTGCGCAGCGCGATCAGGTCGAGACACGCTTTGGCGGCCTCCCCGCCCTTGTTGCGCCGGTCGACGCGGGCGCGCTCGATCGCCTGAGCCTCGTTCTCCACGGTGAGTATGCCGTAGCCGATAGCAAGCCCGTGTGTGACGGCAAGCGTCATGAGCCCGCGCGCGGACTCGCCCGCGACATAATCGAAATGGCTCGTCTCGCCGCGAATGACGCAACCAAGCGCCACGAAGCCGTCAAAGGGAGGGCGCGTGCCCGCGCGGCTCGCATCGAAGCCCGCGCGGATCGCCGCCGGAATCTCGAAGGCGCCGGGCACGGCAAATCTCTCGAAACTTGCGCCACGCCGCTCGATCTCCGCAAGCGCGCCGGCGACGAGCGCGTCGCTGATATGCGCATAGAAGCGCGCCTCCACGATCATGAGATGGGGCGGGCGCGTGGCGGGGCCCATCACTCAATCCTTTCGCGCCAGCGCGGCAGAGATAGGCCGCCGCTCGACCACGGTGAGGCCATAGCCCTCGAGACCGATGATGGAACGGGTCGTGTTCGACAAAAGGATCATGCGGCGCACGCCGAGGTCGAGCAGGATCTGGGCGCCGACGCCGTATTCGCGCAACTCGGTTTGGCTGCTTTCGGGATTGCTGCTCTGGCTCAGCATGTCGGTGATCAAAGTCGGCGTTGGGCTGCGAATGAACACCATCACGCCGCGTCCAGCGCGGCCGATGATGCGCATTGAATCGGCTATGACGCCCTCGCGTCCCGGCGTGGCGCCCAGAAGATCGTCGAAAGCATGAACCGCGTGCATGCGCACGAGCACGGGCTCCGGCCCCGAGATGTCGCCCTTCACAAGGACGAGATGCTCCGCATACTCGGCCGTCGCGACATAGACCATGAGCTTGAATTGCCCGCCATAGATGCTGTTGAACGTGGACTCCGAGTGGCGGCGAACGAGCCGGTCGTAGCGGCGGCGATAGGCGATGAGGTCGGCGATGGTGGCGACCTTGAGGCCGTGGAGCTGCGCGAACTTCACGAGGTCCGGCATGCGCGCCATCGTGCCGTCGTCGTTCATGACCTCGCAGATGACGCCCGCCGGATAGAGGCCAGCCAGACGCGCGAGATCGACGGCCGCTTCCGTGTGGCCCGCGCGCACGAGCACGCCGCCCTCGCGCGCCACCAGCGGAAAGACGTGGCCGGGGCTCACAATGTCCTCGGCGCCCTTCGTCGGATCGATGGCCACCGAGATCGTGTGGGCGCGGTCATGCGCCGAGATGCCGGTGGAGATTCCCTCCTTCGCCTCGATCGAAACCGTGAAGGCGGTCTTCAGGCGCGACACGTTGTGCGCCGACATGAGCCTCAAATTGAGCTGGCGCGCGCGTTCCTGCGTCAGCGCGAGGCAGACCAGGCCGCGGCCGAACTTCGCCATGAAGTTGACGGCATCGGGCGTGCACATCTGCGCCGGGATGACGATATCGCCTTCGTTCTCGCGCTCCTCCGCATCGACGAGGACGAACATGCGGCCGTTGCGCGCGTCCTCGATGACCTCTTCGATCGAGGAGAGAAATGCCTTGGAATCGCTCACCCGTGCCTCAATCCCGCAAAGCCAGGCGCGCGATGTAGCGCGCGAGCACGTCCACTTCCATGTTGACGGCGTCGCCTGTCTTGAGCGCACCGAACGTCGTCACCTCGCATGTATGGGGAATGATGTTGACGTCGAATTGCGTGTGGTCGACCGCATTGACCGTGAGCGAGACCCCGTCCACCGCGATCGAGCCCTTCGGCGCGATGTAGCGGGAAAGCGCCTCGGGCACCGCGAAGCTCATGCGCAGCGAACCGCCTTCGGGCTCGACGCGCGCGAGCTTGCCCACGCCGTCGACATGGCCCGTGACGATATGGCCGCCGAGCTCGTCGCCCACCCTGAGCGGCCGCTCGAGATTGACCTTGGTGCCGACCCGCCAGGCGCCGATGGTCGTCGCGCGCTGAGTTTCCTTGGACGCTTCGACCGCGAACCAGGTCCGGCCGTTCCGGCCTTTGTCCACGATCGTGAGACAGGCGCCCGCGACCGCGACCGAGCCGCCGATGTGGATCGTGTCAACATCGTAGTGCGTCGCGACGGTGAGCTTGAGGCCGCGTCCCTCCACGAGGGCCGCGACCTCGCCGATATCAGTGACGAGCCCGGTGAACATGACTTCTTTTACGGCCGGACTTCGTAGATATCCAGCACGTCCTCGCCGAAACGGGTGCTCGAAGCGAGCGAAAAGCGCGGCGCTTCGGCCAAGGCCTTGAGTCCCAAGGCCGCGATCGCCGGGGTGCCGTCCCCGCCCAGCACGAGATTGGCATGGAACCAGGCCAGCCGGTCCACGAGCCGCGCCCGGACGAGCGCGCCGGCGAGCCGGGAGCCGCCCTCCACCAGAAGCCGCGTCAGCCCGCGCGTGCCCAAAAGCTTCAGCGCGGCGCCAAGGTCGAGCACCTGATCCTTGTCCACCGGCACGTCGATGAGCGTCACGCCGCACTGCGTGAGCGCCAGTCTTCGGGTGCGATCGGAATCGGCGCGCGTGAGCACCCAAACCGGCGTGCGCTCGGCCTCCCGGACGAGACGCCCGGTGAGCGGCAGCCTGAGGCGTCCGTCGGCGACGATGCGCACCGGCACCCGGTCTTCGAGGCCCGGCAGCCGGCACAGAGCTCCGGATCGTCGTTGAGCGCGGTGGCGCTGCCCACCATGACGGCATCATGTTGGGCGCGCAAAGCATGCGCGGCGCGGCGCGCGGTTTCGCCCGTGATCCAGCGGCTTTCGCCCGTATGGGTCGCAATCCGTCCGTCGAGCGAGGACGCGATCTTGAGCGTGACAAGAGGGCGGCCCTCCGCCACGCCCATGAAGAAGCCCGCGTTGAGCCGGCGCGCCTCGGCTTCGCGAACGCCCTCGCGGACCACCATGTGCGCCTGCCGAAGGGCTGCAAGCCCGCGTCCCGACACGCGGGGATCCGGATCGCGCGTGGCGATCACCGCGCGACCGACGCCCGCCTCGATGAGCGCATTGGCGCAAGGGGGCGTGGCGCCCCGGTGCGCACACGGCTCGAGCGAGACGTAAGCCGTGGCCCCTTTCGCCGCCGCGCCTGCGCGGGCGAGCGCCACGGTTTCCGCGTGCGGCCGCCCGCTCTTGGCGGTGGCGCCGCGTGCGACGACCTGTGGGCCGCCCTCGCCCTCGCGCACGATGAGGCAGCCCACGGCGGGATTGGGCGCGGTGGTACCGAGCGCCTGCGCGGCAAGCCGAAGGGCCACGTCCATGAAATGAGTGTCGTAAGGCCGCGCGGCTTCCTCTTCAGTCGGCATCCGTGCCGCCCAGCTCGCTCAGCACGGTCTCGAAATCCTTGGCCTCGCGGAAATTCCGATAGACCGAAGCGAAGCGCACATAGGCGACCGGATCGAGCGAGCGCAGACCCTCCATGACGAGCTCGCCGACGGTCTCGGGCCGGAATCTCGTTTTCGCCCATGCTTTCGAGCTTGCGCACGATGGCGTTCACCATGCGTTCGACGCGCTCGGGCTCGACGGGGCGCTTGCGCAGCGCGATCTGCACCGAGCGTATCAGCTTGTCGCGATCGAAGGGCACGCGCCGGCCCGAGCGCTTGACGATGGTGAGCTCGCGCAACTGCACGCGCTCGAAGGTGGTGAATCGTTGACCGCAGGAGGTGCAGAAGCGGCGGCGGCGAATGGCCGCATTATCTTCGGTCGGCCGCGAATCCTTGACCTGCGTGTCCTCGTTACCGCAGAATGGGCATCGCATGGGTTATGCCTTAGGCGCCGCCTCGCAACGATCGGGGCTTACGCGTTTTCGTAAAGTCCAGGATAAATCGGGAAACGCGCACAAAGCTCGGCAACTTCTGTTTTGACTTCGGCCTCCGCCGCGCCGTTGTCGTTGGGGTCGCGGGCGGCCGCCTCGAGAATTCGCATGATGAGCGCGCCAATTCGGACGAATTCGCTCGTGCCGAAGCCGCGTGTCGTGCAGGCCGGGCTGCCGAGCCGAATGCCCGAGCTCACCGCGGCGGGCGCCGGGTCGAAGGGAATGCCGTTCTTGTTGCAGGTAATGTCGGCGGCTTCCAGCACCATCTCGGCGCGCTTGCCTGTGATGCCCAGGGACCGCAAGTCGACAAGCAAGAGATGCGTGTCGGTGCCGCCCGAGACGATCGTAAGACCACGGCGCGAAAGCTCGGCCGCGAGCGCCTTTGCATTCTCGATCACGGCGCGCGCATAGAGCTTGAAATCGGGCTTGAGCGCCTCGCCCAAGGCCACGGCCTTGGCCGCGATGACATGCACCAGGGGCCCGCCTTGCAGGCCCGGAAAGATGGCGGCATCGATGCGCCTTGCGAGTCTCCTCGTCATTGGTGAGGATCATGCCGGAGCGCGGCCCGCGCAGCGTCTTGTGCGTTGTGGTGGTGACGACATGGGCGTGCGGGAACGGGCTCGGATAGACGCCGCCCGCCACGAGCCCGGCGAAATGCGCCATATCGACCATGAGAGAGGCGCCGACGGCATCGGCAATCTCGCGAAAGCGCGCGAAATCGATGATGCGCGAATAGGCCGAACCGCCCGCGATGATCACTTTGGGCTTTGTCTGATGGGCGAGCCGCTCGACCTCGTCGAGATCGATCCTTTGATCGTCGCGCCGAACACCGTAGGCCACGGGCTTGAACCACTTGCCCGAATAATTGACCGCGGCGCCATGGGTGAGATGTCCGCCAGCCGCACGGTCCATGCCCATGAACGTGTCGCCCGGCTGCATGAGCGCCATGAACACAGCTTGGTTCGCCTGCGAGCCCGAATGAGGCTGGACATTGGCGAAGCTGCAATTGAAAAGCCGCCTGGCGCGCTCGATGGCGAGCGTCTCGATCTCGTCGACGAAAGCGCAGCCGCCGTAATAGCGCCGGCCCGGATAGCCTTCGGCATATTTGTTGGTGAGGATCGAGCCTTGCGCCTCGAGCACCGCGGCCGAGACGATGTTCTCGGATGCGATGAGCTCGATCTGCCCCTGTTGGCGCCGGAGCTCACGCACGAGCGCGCGCAGGAGCTGCGGATCCCGTTCGGCAAGCGACGCCCCGAAGAAAGGCGTTGCGCTACTCTTCGTCGTCGCGGCGACGGGCTTCGACATTCAACAGGCTCCACAGCTCTTCAGTGCACGTACCGCCGCGCCATCGCGTTTGCAGTCGGAGGTTGCAGGCGACATGCAGTCACGTCCGAGTGCTTGCAAATCAAGGCACGTATTCCACAGAGACAATAAGCCGCGGCATCAGCGCTCGACTTGGAGCGAAGCCGCTCTCTCTTACGTGGAACGCACGATCGGTATGGCGCATAACCAAAGCGCGGCCATCACGGCGCCTTCTCCAACCGAGCCACGTTCCTGCGATACTGGGCGCGTCTCATACCATATATCGCCGTGGCGTTCAAAGCGCACACAACGGCTGCGGGGCTCGTCAAGGATGCTTCGGCGTGGCCTGGGGTCGCCTTGAGAAGACGAAACATAGATAAGCCCACACGTAGCGCGGGCTTTCCCTATCCTTCACGCATCTTTGATTGGTTGAATGAATCAATATCCCCGTTGCATATGAGCGCGCATTACACTCAATCAAGAACCGCCGAAAGGTATCCCATATGCGCGAAATGGAAAAAGGAACAGAGCAGAGCTGCTCCCGAAGCGTTGCAGCTCGCGGCCGAGATCGTCTCTGCTTATGTGAGTAATAATCAAATCCCGGCGGAGGACGTGCCGACGATCATTCGAAGTATCCACGCGACCCTGGGCGCGCTCGGACGCGGCGTTGCCACGGGCTTGGATCTCGGCCAGCGCCCCGCGGTTCCGATCAAGAAGTCGGTGACCGACGCCTTCATCATCTGTCTCGAGGACGGGCGCAAACTCAAAATGCTCAAGCGCTATCTGCGCAGCCACTACAACATGACGCCCGAGCAATACCGCGCCAAATGGCAGCTGCCGCCCGATTATCCCATGGTGGCGCCGAATTACGCGGCCCAGCGTTCCGAGTTCGCCAAGAAGATCGGTCTCGGCAGAAGCGGCCGCGGCAGGCCGCCCAAGCGTGGCCGCCGTCGCACCGCGTGAGAAAGCGCCACCTCAGCGCTTTCTCTTTTCCAGTACGTAACGCAGCTTGGCCAGTGCCGCGCGCTCGAGCGTGGCCTGGCCGGCTGCGCGCGCGCCAACGATCGACACTTCGACACCCGTGGCCGCGTCGATCGCCACGACCTTGACGTAGGCGCCTACGGGAATGAATTCGAAATAAATCTCGCCCGCGGCGGGGGTTTCGGCAGGGGTCGTCTTGGGCACGCTCGGGCCTCTAGGCGGCGCGCCGGATCTTGAACCGCTCCCAGACCGCGACGAGCGCCTGGATGAGGTCGTTCATCATCGCGTCGCTATGCGCGGGCGTCGGCGTGAAGCGGAGGCGCTCTGCGCCGCGCGGCACGGTGGGGAAATTGATCGGCTGCACGTAAAGACCGTAATCGTCGAGCAGCGCGTCGGCGACGTTCTTGCAGCGCATCGCATCGCCCACCATCACGGGCACGATGTGGCTCTGTGAAGGAAGCACCGGCAGAGCCCGCCTCACCGAGCATGCGCTTCAGCTTGGCCGCGCGCTCCTGGTGGCGAACCCGCTCGATAGTCGAGGTCTTGAGATGGCGGATGCTCGCAAGCGCGCCCGCCGCGAGCACCGGTGCGAGCGAGGTCGTGAAGATGAACCCCGGCGCGTAAGAGCGCACCACGTCGACGAGCTCGGCCGAGGCCGCGATATAGCCGCCCATGACGCCGAAGGCCTTGGCGAGCGTGCCTTCGATGATGTCGATGCGGTGCATCACGCCGTCGCGCTCGGCGATGCCGCCGCCGCGCGGACCGTAAAGGCCCACGGCATGCACCTCGTCGAGATAGGTGAGCGCGCCGTAGCGCTCCGCGAGATCGCAGATCGCCGAAAGCGGCGCAATGTCGCCCTCCATGGAGTAGACGGCTTCGAAGACGATGATCTTCGGCGCCGCGGGATCGGCCTCCGCGAGAAGCTCCTCCAGATGGCCGAGATCGTTGTGACGGAAGATGCACTTCTGCGCGTTGCCGTGGCGGATGCCCTGGATGATCGAGGCATGGTTCAACGCATCCGAAAAGATGATGACCCCGGGCAGCACCTTCGCCAGCGTGGCGAGCGTGGCGTCGTTGGCGACGTAGCCCGAGGTGAAGAGAAGCGCCCGCTCCTTGCCATGCAAATCCGCAAGCTCGCGCTCGAGCTCGACGTGATAGGGCGTCGTGCCGGAAATATTGCGCGTTCCGCCGGAGCCCGCGCCCACGGCGTCCAATGCCTCACGCATGGCGGCGAGCACCTTGGGGTGCTGGCCCATGTCGAGATAGTCGTTGGAGCACCAGACGACGATCGACCGGCCCTTCTCGTCCACATAGCGCGTGGCGTCGGGAAAGGCGCCGCGCTTGCGCATGATGTCCGCGAAGACGCGATAGCGCCCTTCGGCCTTGACCGCAGCAATGGCGCTCTTGAATGCTTTTCGATAGTCCATCGGCCGATCACCTGGGACGCCGGCCCCTGAAGCCTTGCCCGGCATCGTAAAGCGCACCTTAACGACGCCTGGGTCAAGGGCGCCACCGCGCCAAATGTCGCATGGGCACGGCAAGCCCATTCCGGGCCGCCCGGCGCGGCGGGGGCATGATGCCGTGGACGAGGGGGGGGACAAGCGCCAAGCCGGGCGCAGGCCTGGCAGCGGCCAGGCGCCTCGCGCTTAGCGGCGGATGACGGACTTAGAGGCGGTAGCGGATCTGATCGGACCAGAAGCGCTCGAGCCGGCGCAGCACGCTGTTCATCACCTCGAGCTCGTCCTGGGAGGCCACGCCGATCTCGACGATGGTGTTGATGTGGCGCTCATAGAGCAAATCGACGAGCGACCAAATCTGGCTGCCTTTCTCGGTGAGCCGCACGCGCACGGAGCGCCGGTCGAGATCGGAACGCTGATGATGAATGTAATTCAACTCGACGAGCTTCTTCAAATTGTAGGAGACGTTCGAGCCGAGATAATGGCCGCGCGTCCTGAGCTCGCCCGCGGTGAGCTCCGCATCGCCGACATTGAATAGAAGGAGCGCTTGCACGCTGTTGATGTCGGCGATTTCGCGACGCTCGAGCTCGTCCTTGATGACGTCGAGCAACTGGCGGTGCAGACGCTCGATCTGCTGCAGCGCTTCGAGATACGAACCTTTGACGTTGGGCTCCTGCTCAGGGGCCCGCGCAATCTTCACGTTCCGCGTCATACTCATCGGCAAACGCCTTTCGAGACGGAGTGACGTGCCGACGATAGGTCGCTCCATTTAAGGACGCGTTAAAGGATCACGAAAACTGTCACGATGTGTTATGCGCTGGAACGGTTCGCCCCGACGCGTTGCTTTCCTATCCGCGTCGCATTGCCAAAGCGAGGCTCGGGCTTCTACTATCGGCCGCGGCAGCGAACCATGTTTGGCGCATCAAAGAATGACTGAGAAGAAAAAGGCATCCTTTGCCGGCCGCTATCCGGCGACGCGGCTCAGGCGCCCGCGCATGCAGGCTTGGTCGCGCAGGCTCGTGGCCGAGACGCGTCTGTCGGCGGACGACCTGATCTGGCCGCTCTTCGTCATCGATGGCGAGCGGCGGCGCGAGCCCGTCCCGTCCATGCCCGGCGTCGAGCGACTTTCCATCGACGAGGCGCAGCGCGCGGCCGAGCAGGCGGCGAAGCTTTCCATTCCTGCCATCGCACTTTTTCCGTTCACGGACTTACGCAAGCGGGACGAACAGGCGTCGGAAGCGCTCAATCCCGACAATCTCGTCTGCCGGGCCGTGCGCGCGGTGAAGAAGGCCGTGCCCGAGCTCGGCATTCTCTGCGACGTCGCGCTCGATCCCTATACGACGCACGGCCATGACGGTCTCATGCGCGAAGGAAAAATCGTCAACGACGAGACGCTTGAGGTCTTGGTGAAGCAGGCTCTGGTCGAGGTCGAGGCGGGCGCGGATATCGTTGCGCCCTCCGACATGATGGACGGACGCGTGGGCGCGATTCGCGAGGCGCTCGAGGCGCGCGGCCATCACGACACGCTCATCATGTCTTACGCGGCGAAATACGCTTCGGCCTTCTATGGTCCCTTCCGCGACGCCATCGGCTCCTCCGGAACGCTCAAAGGCGACAAGCGGAGCTACCAGATGGATCCGGCCAATGGCGACGAGGCGCTGCGCGAGGTGGCGCAGGACATCGCGGAAGGCGCGGACATGGTTATGGTTAAGCCCGGGCTTCTCTATCTCGACGTGCTGCGCCGCGTGGTGGAGACGTTCCGCGTGCCGACTTTCGCCTATCACGTCTCGGGCGAGTATGCGATGCTTGCGGGCGCGATCGAGCGCGGCTACCTTGACCGCGAGCCTGCCATTCTGGAGACGCTGATCGCCTTCAAGCGCGCGGGTGCTGCGGGCGTTCTCACCTATTTTGCTCTTGAAGCGGCGAAGCTCCTGCGCCGCGTATGAGTGCCGCCATGCCATGCCGCCCCCTGCCGACCTTGACGCTCGCGCTCGTCTTGCTCGGCGTTGTCTCTCCCAGCGCATACGCGCAGCTTGCGGTCTCGGCCAATGACGGCAAGGCTGTGCTCATCGACGGCGTCGAGACGACCCCCGTCAAGCCAACGGACGACAATGTCGCCATTGTCGATCTCGATGTTGCCCCGCCGCGCCTTGCAGGCACGGTCAAGGCGCCGACGAGCGTCTCGGGCCCGCCGCAAAGCGTCGCGGTCGCCCCGGATCAGAGCTTCGCGCTCGTCACCGCGGCAACGAAGATCGATCCAGCCAATCCGAAAAGGACCATCCCCGACGACAAGCTCTCGGTGATCGATCTCAAGGCCCGGCCTCCGGTGGTGAAGGCGACGCTCAAGGCCGGGCTCGGCGCGTCCGGCGTCTCCATCAACCGCGCCGGGACGCTCGCGCTGGTCGCCAACCGGGCCGAGGGCACCGTCTCGGTGTTCACGATCACGGGCAAGACCTTGATCTCGGCGGGCAAAGTCGAGCTCGGCAACGACAAGGCGGGGCCGAGCCATATCGTGTTCACCCCCGATGGCCGCACCGCCTTCGTCACCCGCGAGGGCGACAACAAGATCTCGGTGCTCGCCATCGACGGCGCCACGGTCAAATATACGAAACGCGACCTGGCTGCCGGTCTCAGGCCCTACAGCATCGCGATGAGTCCGAAAGGCGATTACGCCGTGGTCGCCAATGTCGGCATGGAGGGCGGCGACGCCGATACGTTGAGCGTCATCGATGTCAAGGCCGCGCCCGCTCGCGTCGTCGATACGGCGAGCGTGGGCCAAACTCCCGAAGGCGTCGCCTTTTCTCCCGACGGCGAATTCATCGCCGTCACCGTGATGAACGGCTCGAACAAGCCCAAGGCTTCGCCCTTCTTCAACGAGTTCGGGTTCCTCAAGATTCTGAAGTTGCGCGGCACCAGGCTCAAGGAGGTGGACGACGCCAAGGTCGGCCATTGGTGCCAAGGCGTGGCCTGGAACAAAGACGGCACCATGCTTCTCGTTCAGTGCATGGTGGAAAAACAGATCATGATGTTCGGTTTCAACGGCCACAGACTGACGACACTGGACCCGATCCGCGTGGACGCGGGCCCGGCCGGCATCCGCACCGCCGAGCCCTGAGCCGCCCAGCCGTGGCGCTAACCGACCTCTAAAGTATGGGCGCCAGCGCCACCGCTTCGGCGGCATCCTCGGCGTCGAGGTGGCCCGCTTGCGCGAGCGCGGCAAGCCCGTGCATCGCCGCCCACAACGCGCCGGCGCGCCTTGCCCCGAGCGCGCGCGTGAGCGTCTCCTCGAGCGCGGCGCGGCGCGGACGAGAGCGACTCTTCGTCGGCGTAGGCGCGCGCCTCCTGTCCGAACATCAAGGCGAAGCGGCCGGGATTGTCTTCGGCAAAGCGCACATAGGCGCGCGCGAGCGCCGCGGCGCGTTCCTTCTCGGGCATGCCCGAAGCGAGCGTCAGATCCTCGATCAGCATGTGAAAGCCGTCGGCCGCGACCGCCGCGATGAGCCCGGCGCGATCCTCGAAATGGCGGTAGGGCGCGTTGTGCGACACGCCCGCGCGGCGCGCGACCTCGCGCAAGGTGAGCGCGGACAGGCCGTGCAGATCGACCACCGCCGCCGCCGCATCGATGAGCGCGTTGCGCAAATTGCCGTGATGATACGGGCGCCGCGCCCGCTTCCGGCGGGTCTGTCCCTTGGCTGCGCGGAGCTTTGCTCGCATGATACGATGAGACGTTGAGCCGATTTCAGGAGGAGCATACCGTGCCCCGCCGTTCACATACACTCATGCTTGCGCTTCTTTGCGCGCTCGTGGCGGCCGCGCCCGCCCGGGCCGACGACATCAGCGACGAGATCAATCGCGCGCGGAAGCTTTACGACCAGGGAAAGCTGCACGAAGCCAAGGAGTCCCTCGAGATCGCCGCCCAGCTCATCGCGGAGAAGAAGGCCGTGGCGCTCGGCGCCGTGCTGCCCAGACATCGCCCAACGGCTGGCAGGGCGAGAGGGTGGAATCCACCATGGGGCACGGCGGGCCTGTTCGGCGGCGTCAGCGCGAGCCGGCGCTATCGGAAGGACGGCACGCAATGCACCATTTCCGTCGTCGGCAATTCGCCCTTGCTCGCCATGGTCTCGGGCGTCATCACCAATCCGGCCGTGGCCACGCGTCACGGGCTCGCGCATGCGCCGCGTCGCCGGCCAGCGCGCGCTCATCACGCACGACGGCGACGTGCAGGTGCTGAGCTCGAACAGCTATCTCGTCACGGTGTCCGGGCCCTGCGATGAAGAAGACAAGTTCGCGCTTGCTGGCACCGTGAACTACAAGGCGCTCGACGGCTTCTGAGCGCGCACGGCACGCAAGCGCGCGATCAGGCTCGACGTGTCCCAACGGCGGCCGCCCATCGCCTGCACTTCGGCATAGAATTCGTCGACCAGCGCGGCAACCGGAAGCGCGGCACCATTGCGCTCCGCCTCGGCCAAGCAGAGCGCCAGGTCCTTGCGCATCCAATCGACCGCGAAGCCGAAATCGAACTTGCCGTCGATCATCGTCGTCGCGCGATTGTCCATCTGCCAGGTTTGCGCCGCGCCCTTTCGAGATCACCTCGACCACCGCTTTCGGCATCGAGGCCCGCGCGCTCGGCGAAATGGAGGCCTTCGGCAAGTCCTTCGATGAGGCCCGCGATGCAGATCTGATTGACCATTTTCGTGAGCTGGCCTGCGCCCGCGCCGCCCATGAGCTGGACCGCGCGGGCATAAGCCTCGATCAAGGGCCGCGCGCGCTCGAACGCTTCCGGCTTGCCGCCGCACATCACCGTGAGAACGCCCTTCTCCGCGCCCGACTGGCCGCCCGAGACCGGCGCATCGACAAAGCCCACGCCGTGCCGCGCCGCGCTTGTTCCAGCTCGCGCGCGAGGCTCGCGGAGGCCGTGGTGTGGTCGACGAGCACGCTCCCCTTCGCCATGCCCGCAAGCGCGCCGTCCCTGCCCAGCGTGACGGCGCGCACGTCGTCGTCGTTGCCCACGCAGATGAAGACGGCCCGCGCGCCCGCGCGGCTTGCGCGGGCGTCGCCGCCGCCATGCCGCCATGCTCGCGACCCAAGCATCGGCCTTCGCGCGCGTGCGGTTGAAGACGGTGACCGCGTGACCCTTGGCCGCGAGATGGCCCGCCATGGCAAAGCCCATCACGCCGAGACCGATGAATGCCACCTTCTCGCCCATTGCCTCGCTCCCCCATCCGTTACTGTGGCCGCCGATGCCCCGCCCCGCGCGAATTCTAGTCCACGCGGAAAGCCCATTCTTGCCCGCGCGCGCAATATCCTCAAATGGCCGGCCCGCGTGCTTCTGGCGATCTTCCTTGTCGCGGGCTTTGCCATCCACGGCGTCTGGGTGTGGCTGCACCACTCGCTGCCCCAAGTCGAAGGCACCATCGCGCTGCCAGGTCTCACGCATCCGGTGGAGGTTCTGCGCGACCGCTACGGCATTCCGCACATCTACGCCGAGACGCGGTGGGACGCGCTCTTTGCGCTCGGCTTTGTGCACGCGCAAGACCGTCTCTTCCAGATGGACTTTGCGCGCCGTGTCGGCCAAGGCCGCCTTTCCGAGCTCTTGGGGCCTCTCGGCCAGTCCGCCGACAAATTCATTCGCACGCTGGATCTCGCGGGCGCGAGCGAGCGCGCGCTCGTGCATTTGCCGGAGTCGACGCGCACGGCGCTCGAGGCCTATGCCGCGGGCGTGAACGCCTTCCTCGTCTGGAACAAGAAGCCGCTGCCGCCCGAATTCACGCTCCTCGGCTACCGGCCGGAAGCTTGGCGTCCCGCCGACAGCGCGCTCATCATCAAGCTCATGGCGCTCAGCTCTCGGGCAATGCCTTGGCGAGATCGTCAACGCCGCGCTCGTCAAGGCGCAAGGACCGGACGTGCTTGAGCCCTTCATTCCAGACCTGCCGAAGTCCCTGCCCACGCTTGGCGCGCTCTACGGCCTTCCCGAGATGGAGATGCCGGTTGAGGTCTCGCCGCCAAGTCCTGGCGGGGCCTCGAACAATTGGGTCGTCGACGGGCGCTGGAGCGCGAGCGGCAAGCCCCTGCTCGCCAACGACCCTCATCTTCCCCTCACCATTCCGAGCATCTGGTATCTCGCCCATTACGAGGTGGCGGGCAGGCCCTATATCGGCGCGACGCTCGCCGGCGTGCCGGGCATCATTCTCGGGCGCAACGACAAGCATCGCCTGGGGCTACACGAACACCGGCGCCGACGTGCAGGACCTCTATCTCGAGCGGCTCAATCCTCAGAACAAGGATGAATATCTGACGCCAACGGGCTCCGCCCCCTTCGCAACCCGCGAGGAAATCATTCGCGTTCGATTCATCGGCGAGGAGCGCTTCACCGTGCGCGCGACGCGCCACGGCCCGGTTCTGCCGCTAGACTTCAAGCCGCTCGCGAAGCTCCTGCCCAAGGACCATGTGCTCGCCATGGCTTGGCCCTCGCTGTCGGACGAGGATGGCACGCTGGCGGCGGGCCAAGCGCTGATGATGGCGCAAGATTGCGCGGGCTTCATGCGTGCGGTCGAAGACTACGTCGCGCCGATGCAGAACATGGTGTGCGCGGACGTCGCGGGCCATATCGGCTTCATCGCGCCCGGGCGCGTGCCGATCAGGAAACCCGAAAACGACACGCTGGGGCTTCTGCCCGCGCCTGGGTGGAAGGACGCTTACGACTGGACCGGCCTCATTCCTTTCGACGCGCTGCCCCAGGCGCTGGATCCGCCGAGCGGCTTCATCGCCACCGCCAACAACCGAATTGTTCCTAAGAACTACCCCTATCTCATCAATCTCGAATGGGAGACCGACGAGCGCGTGCGCCGCATCGAAGCGCTGATCGAGGCGAGCCACGAGCACATCGGTGACGAGCTTCGCGGCCATGCAAATGGACCAAGTGTCGCTCTTCGCCCGCGAGATGGTGCCGCCGATGATCGCCGCGACTCAAAGGCGCGCCGCCCGAGGATCCGAGAGCCGCCGAAGCGCTTGCGCTGCTTCGCAGCCTGGGACGGCACCATGAGCGCCGAGCGCGCCGAGCCGCTCATCTTCATGGCCTGGCTCAACGCGCTCACCCGCGCGCTCATCGCGGACGAGTTGGGCGAAGAGCTGTTTCCTCTCCATGCGGGACCGAGCAAATCGCTCATCCGCAAGCTCGTCACGGGCGATGAGACCGTCGCGCGCTGGTGCGACGACAAGACGACTGCCGGAACCGAGACCTGCGCGGAGATCATGAGCAAGAGCTTCGATGGCGCGCTCAGCGATCTTGCCGCAGAACAAGGCCCGTGGCTTTCCCGCTGGCGTTGGGGGAAAGTCCACGAAGCCCGATTCACGCACCGGCTCGACGCATTTCCTCTCTTCGGCCCCAGCTTCGACCGCCAGGTGCCGACCGGCGGCGGCATCGACACCATCGATCGCGGCCAGACCTATTTCGGCCGCGACCACCCCCTCGCCAATGTCCATGGCGCGGGCTACCGGGCGATCTACGACCTCGACGATCCCGAGGCTTCGGTCTTCATCATCTCGACCGGCCAGTCCGGCAATCCGCTCTCGCCCTATTACGACAACCTCATCGAGGCTTGGGCGGATGGCACCTATCTGCCCATGACCACGCGCCGCGCGGCGATCGAAGAGGACGGCGCGCGCTTGTTGCGGCTCGTTCCCGCAGGCCCTCACGCGAAGACGAATTCTTAAGCATCACCGCCGGCGCCGCAGCCTCAACGCGAAATTAACCGCATGCCTAAACAATCCGTCTATCACGCTGCGCGGCGCAGCCTTCCTGAAGACCGGTCTCATGTTCGTTGCAATCGGCGCGCTTATTGTTCTGGGCTGCGTCTTCGGCAGCTTCATTGCCATGGGCGGCAACATCGGCGTGCTGTGGCAGCCCTTCGAGTTCATCATCATCCTGGGTGCCGCGACCGGCGCGCTCATCATCGGCAATCCCATGTCCGTGATCAAAGGCATCGGTGGCTCGCTCGGCCTTGTCGCCAAGGGCGGCCCTATAGCGAAAAGAGCTATCTCGAGCTCTTGAGCATGCTCTTCGCGCTCTTCAAGCTCGCGAAGTCGAAGGGCAACTTGGCGCTCGAGCAGCATATCGAGAACCCCAAGAATTCCGCCTTGTTCAATCAGTTCCCGGGCTTCGCGCGCAATCATCACGCGGTGGAGTTCGTCTGCGACTATGTGCGACTGATGACGCTCGGCACGGAAAACGTCCACGAGATGGAAGCGCTCATGGACGAGGATCTCGAAACCCATCACAACGAGCGCGAGCAGATGTACGAACGCGATCCAGAACATGGCCGACGGCACGCCCGCGCTCGGCATCGTCGCCGCCGTGCTCGGCGTCATCAAGACCATGGGCTCCATCACCGATCCGCCCGAGGTGCTCGGCCATCACATCGGCGGCGCGCTCGTGGGCACGTTCCTGGGCGTGCTTGTCGCCTACGGCTTTCTGGGGCCGCTCGCCGGCGCGATGAAGGCCACGTTCTCGGCGGAAGCGCACCTACATGCAGTGCATCAAGTCGGCGTTGCTTGCCCATCTCGCGGGTCACGCGCCGGCGGTCTCCGTCGAGTTCGCGCGCAAGGCGTTCACCTCGGATGTGCGGCCGTCCTTCCAGGAGGTCGAGGGCGCGACGGCCAAAGTCGTTCTCGTGTAAGCGCAAGGCCCAGTGTCATGGCCAACGGCTCGAACGAAGCCCCCATCATCATCAAGAAGGTGAAGAAGGCCGCGCACGCCCATCATGGCGGCGCCTGGAAGATCGCCTATGCCGATTTCGTCACGGCGATGATGGCTTTCTTTCTCCTCATGTGGCTCATCAACACGACGACGCCCGAGCAGAAACGCGGCATCGCGGATTACTTCGCCCCGGCAAGCCTGAGCGAGACGACGAGCGGCGCGGGCGGCCTCATGGGCGGCAAGTCGTTCTCGAGCGAGGGCAACCGCTCGACCGGCACCGCGAGCGTGGTGCAGGCGCATGGGCGAGCCCTTGCCGCCGGGCCAAGGCGAACGCGCGGGCAATGTCGACGGCGCGAGCAATTCGCAAGCCGAGCCAAATCAGCGACACGCAGCTCGACCAAGCGCTTGCCGAGCGCGAGCAAAAGCTCTTCGACGAAGCCGCGCAATCGCTTCGCCAAGCGATGCAGGATCATACCCGAGCTTTCGCGAGCTGTCGAAGAATCTCATCATCGACCAGACGCCGGAGGGCCTGCGCATTCAGATCGTCGATCAGGAAGGCCGGCCCATGTTTCCGCCCGGCGCGGCCGAGCCCTATGAGCGCACCGGCGCGCTGCTCAGCGAGGTGGCCAAGGTCATCGACCGCCTGCCCAACCGCATCTCCATCAGCGGGCACACCGACTCGGCCGCCCTTGTGAGCAAGGGCGGGCTACTCGAACTTCGAGCTGTCGAGCGACCGGGCCAATGCCAGCCGCCGCATCCTCCAGCAGGCCGGCGTCCCCGCCGACCGCGTTTACCAAGTTTCGGGCAAGGCGGGCTCGGAGCCGCTCTTCCCCAACGACCCTTACCTCGTCGGCAACCGGCGCATCACCATCGTTCTGCTGCGCGAGGCGCCCGTGCTGCCGCCGTCGATGCGAGGCAGCTGACCGCAGGCGCGCAGGGATCCGTTTTCCAAAAAGCGCCCTTGCGGTTATGCTGATTCCCGTGACGTCCAGCCGCTCCCTGCGGCGGGCGAGGGGATGGGTTATGGTCCAGCTTGGTTCGCGCTTTCCGCAGTTCTACCTCACGGCGCCCGCGCCCTGCCCTTATCTTGCCGGTCAGCTCGAGCGGAAGGTGTTCACCCAGCTCATCGGCCGGCCGCGCGCGCGCTCAACGACGCGCTCACCCATGCCGGTTTCCGCCGCAGCCAGAACATCGCCTACAAGCCCGCCTGCGAAGGCTGCGCGGCCTGCGTCTCGGTGCGCGTCGTGGCCAAGGCACTCGCACCGTCGCGATCGCAGAAGCGCATCGTCAGAGCAGAACGCGGATCTCGGCGTCGAGGTCGTCGCCAATGTCGCCACCCACGAGCAGTTCGAGCTCCTGCGCCGCTATCTCGACGCGCGTCACGCGGGCGGCGGCATGGCAGGCATGGACGAGGACGATTACATGGCGATGGTCGAGGATTCGGCGGTCGAGACTCACATCGTCGAATATCGCCTGGCGGCGAAAAACGGCGGCAAGCGCGGACCGCTGATCGCGGCCGCGCTCTCGGACATGCTGGGCGATGGGCTTTCCATGGTCTACAGCTTCTTCGACCCGCGCCACGCGAGGCGCAGCCTCGGCAGCTTGATGATCCTCGACCATGTGCGCCGCGCCCAGGCGAGCCAGCTCGATTATGTCTATCTGGGCTACTGGGTGCGAGGCTCACGCAAGATGAGCTACAAGGTTCGTTCAAGCCCATCGAAGCTTTGGGCAGCGAAGGCTGGGAGCCTTTCGTCGTCCCCTGAATAGGGCGAGGCGCACGGCAAGCGTTCGAAGCGCCGCACTTCCCCGAGCGACCAGACAAAGCGAAACGCGCGGGCTTGCCGCGGCGGCTTGCCGCTGAGCGCGCCGCGACCTAACCTCGACTTGCGGCTCGAAGGCGCCAAAGACGCCCGACCGCTCGGGGGGATCGTTCGTGATTGCGTTGCTGGCCTTCGCGCGCGCGATCGACTGGCTGAATGAGACGATCGGGCGCGCCGTCTCCTGGCTCGTGCTCGGCCTCGTGCTCGTGCAGCTCCTGATCGTGCTGCTTCATCATGTTTATGGGCAGGGCTCGAGCGCGCTGCAGGAGTTGATCCTGTACATGCAGGGCACGCTCTTTCTCGCGGGCGCCGCCTATACACTCATGCATAACGGCCATGTGCGCGTGGATATCATTCACCGCGTGGCCGGCACGCGGCTCAAAGCCGCAATCGATCTTTTGGGCTCGCTGTTCCTGCTCCTGCCCGCCGTCGCGCTCATAGGCTATGTGAGCGTTCCCTATGTGCATCGCGCCTGGCGCACGCTCGAGGGCTCCATGGAGATGAGCGGCATCAAGGCCGTCTTTCTCCTGAAAAGCGTCCTCCTCGTTTTCACGCTCACCATGTTCCTGCAAGGCCTCTCGATGGCGATCCACGCCCTCGCGGCGCTCATCGGCCGCGAGCCTCCGGCGGAGGAAGAGAGAGAAGCCGAGCTTTGAGCGGCGCAAATCATGCCGGCAGCCCTCCACATCGTGATGCTTCTCGCGGCCGGCGTGCTGCTCGTCTTGGGCTATCCCGCGGCTTTCACGCTTGCGGGCGTTGGCCTTGTCTTTGCGCTCATCGGCGCGCATCTCGGCGTCTTCGACGCGACGCTTCTGAATTCCCTGCCGCAACAGATCTACGACAACATGACGAGCGACGTGCTCGTGGCCGTGCCGCTCTTCATCTTCATGGCCGTGATGCTCGAGCGCTCGCGCGTGGCGGAGGACTTGCTCGACGCGACGGCGCGGCTCTTTGGCCGCATGCGGGGCGGGCTCGCCATCTCCGTCTCGATCGTGGGCGCCTTGCTTGCCGCCACCACGGGGATCGTCGGCGCGACAGTCGCCACCATGGGACTCCTGTCGCTGCCGGCCATGCTCAAGCGCGGCTACGATCCCGGATTTGCCGCGGGCTCGGCCGCGGCCGCCGGGACCTTGGGACAGATCATTCCGCCCTCCATCGTGCTCGTGCTCTTGGGCAACGTCATCGGCAATGCCTATCGCTACGTGCCGCTCGGCCATGGTCACTACGGCTTTCTCGCCGTGACGGTGGGCGATCTCTTCGCGGGCGCGGTTGTGCCGGGCCTCATCCTGGTCGGGCTCTACGTCCTCTACCAAGTCCTCGTCGCGAAGCTCTCACCGGAAAGCGCGCCGCGCCTGCCGCCCGAGGAATTGCACGATGGCAAAGGACTCGCGCAACACATCTTCATCGCGCTCTTGCCGCCGCTTCTGCTCATCGTCGCGGTCTTGGGCTCGATCTTTACGGGACTTGCCACGCCGACCGAAGCGGCCGCACTCGGCGCCACGGGCGCGCTCTTGCTCGCCGGTTACAAATTGCAGTCGATGGAGCTTCAGGAAGCGGCCGTCCACGGCACCGCCATCACCATGCGTCTCGGGCCCTGGCCGATCTTCGGTGCCGGCGCGGCGCTGATCGGGCTGGTCGCGCTGACAAGCTTCTTCGACCTCAGCCTCACGCATCCGTCCTACGCTGCAGCCGAGCGCCGAGCCATGGTCGGCTCGTTTGCCTTCTCGGCGCTGCTCGCCTGGGGGATTTGGGTCGCGCTCTTGCGCGTTCGTCGCGACGGCTTCCTCGTCCTGGCCCTGCGCACCACGATGAAGATCACCAGCATGGTGTTCGCGATGTTCATCGGGGCCGCGATTTTCGACCTCGTCTTCCGGGGCCTCGGCGGCGAGGAGGCTGTGCGTCAGGCGCTGGCGAGCGTACCGTTCGGGACGCTCGGAGCCGCCGCGGCGATCATGGCGGTCCTCTTCGTTCTCGGCTTTTTCCTCAACGTCATCGCCATCATCTTTGTCGTCGTGCCCATGGTGGCGCCCGCGCTGTCGCAGATGGGCGTGGAGCCCGTCTTGCTCGGCATCATGATGGCGCTGACCTTGCAGACCTCGTTTCTCACGCCGCCCTTCGGCCCCGCGCTCTTGTCTCTCCGGGGCGTCGCATCGGCGGACCTGCACAGGCTCGACCTTTATCGCGGCGTCATCCCTTTCATTCTCATTCAGTTGCTGGTGCTCGGGCTTGTCGCTCTCATGCCCGCGCTCGCGACCATGCTCCCTCACCTCATCTTCGGCGGCTGAGGCTCGAGAGCGGGCGCCTCGACGGCGCGCATGTGGCCGCTCACGGCCTCACCCGCATCGCGCCTCAGCGGCAGGAAGATGAGCGCGGCCGACACGGTGATCAGCGCCACGGCGAGGAACGCGGGCGGAAAGTCCCCCGCCGCGACCTGTTCCGCCCCGCGCAACACAAGCGCCAAGTGCAAGATGAGCGCCGCCGCGCCCACGCCCACGCTCATGGCGAATTGCTGCGCCACCGAGGCGAGGGTTGTCGCCCGGCTCATGGCGGTTTCGGACATGTCGGCATAGCCCAAGGTGTTGACCGCCGTCATTTGCAGCGAGCGGAAGAAGCCCGCGACGATGAGGAGCAAAGCGATGAGCGCGACGGGCGTCAGCGGGCCGATCAAGGCGAGCAAGGCGATGAGGAGCGCCGAGACGAGGCTGTTCGCGATCAAGACGGTACGGAAGCCGTAGCGCCGCAACACGGGGCTCGCGAACGGCTTGATGGCGATGGCGCCGAGCGCGCCGGTCAATGTGATGCAGCCCGAGCGAAAGGCCGAGAGGCCGAAACCAAGCTGCAAGAGCAGCGGCAAGAGGAACGGCAGCGCGCCGATCGACGTGCGCGTGAGAAAGCCGCCCACGATGGAAGCGCGGAAGGTCGCAATGCGGAAGAGCGAAAGATCGAGCACCGGATGCGCGACGCGCCGCGCATGTCTCAAATAAAGGAGGACGAAGGCGGCGCCGCCCGCGAGCAACGTCACGACCGCAGGCCGCGGAAGAATCCCCCGCCCCGCCGTCTCGAAGCCGAACAAGAGGCAGGCAAGGCCCAGGGCCGCAATCACCCAACCGTAAAAGTCGAGTGATGGAGTTCTCGGGCTCGCGGATATTGGCGATATAGCGGCTGACCAGAATAAATCCCAAAATACCCACGGGGACATTGATGAAGAAGATCCAGCGCCAAGAGCCGTAGGTGACGATGAAGCCGCCGAGCGGCGGCCCGAGCACCGGGCCGATGAGCGCGGGCACGGTGACATAGGCCATGGCCGAGACGAGCTCGGATTTGGGTATGGTGCGCAAAAGCACGAGCCGGCCCACCGGCACCATCATGGCGCCGCCCGCGCCTTGAAGAAGACGCGCGCCGACAAGCTCGAACATGCTGTTCGACAAGCCGCACAGCACGGAGCCCAGTGTGAAGACGACGATCGCGGCGCGAAAGACGTGCCGCGCGCCGAAGCGGTCCGCCATCCAGCCGCTCAAGGGAATGAAGACGGCGAGGCCCAGAAGATAGCTCGTGATGGCGAGGCTCAAATGCAGCGGATTGACGCCCAGCGTGCGCGCGATCGTGGGCAGAGCCGTGGCGATCACCGTCATGTCCAGCGTCTCCATGAAGAGCGCCGACGCGACGATGAGCGGCACAATGCGGCGGGACAGGGCTATGGACATCATTGTGGCTCACCCTCCCTGACGTTGAACTAGCGGCGCGGTACGCCCTCCCCCTCACCCTCGTTCGCGTCGCACATGACGTGCGCGCTCACTCTTCCCTCTCCCCCTCCCAATTGCAGGGCAATCGCATATGACATTGAAAGGAAGTTTTCCCTGTCTTTGCACCTCGCTCGGACAAACCCCCTCTCCCTTTGGGAGAGGGCTGGGGTGAGGGGCCGTGACCTTGAGACATGCTGCACCATTGCACCCCTCACCCGCCTGCGCGGGCCGAAGCCTTTTCTTTTGCGCCTCCACGCGCCAACGCTTCGGCGGGCGAAGGCCCGGCGCTGGCGCGCGCGACCTCTCCCCAAGGAGAGGTGACCGGAGCGGGCTGCACGCCGGAGTCATCACGCTTTAGCGCGGGGCAAAGCTGTTGCTGCGCGGGAAGCCCTTGGGCGCGAGGCGTCCGGCTTGCGCGCGGCTGCCCAGCCAATCGGCAAGCTCGGTGAAGGTGAAGCCGCGGCCCGAGGCATCCGTCCAGCTCAAGCCCTCGGTGCGCGCGAAAGTCTTGATGATCGGAGAGTCCACCGTCCTTGTAGCGCTGCAGGCGCACGCCGCGGCCGCGCGTCATCTCGGGCACATCGGCGAGCGGGAACAGAAGGAGCTTCCGGTTCTCGCCGATCGCGGCCACGTGATCGCCCGCTCACCGAAGCGAAGGCCTTGGCCTCGTCTCCGGCCGCGACGATTGAGCACCTGCTTGCCCGAGCGTTTCTGCGCCACGACCTCGTCCGCGGCCACGATGAAGCCATAGCCGCCATGGGAAGCGACGAGAAGCTTCTCGCCCGGCTTGTGGACGGCAACCGCCACGATGTCCTCGCTCTCGCCCATATCGACCATGAGCTTCACCGGCTCGCCATGGCCGCGGCCGCCGGGCAACTTGTCGCAAGGCAAAGTGAAGAAGCGCCCGTTCGTGGCGAGCACGAGAAGCTTGTCCGTCGTCTCGGCATGCAGGAAGAAGCGCGCGCGGTCGCCTTCCTTGTATTTCACATCCGCATCGGTCTCGACATGGCCCTTCAGCGCGCGAATCCAACCTTTGGCGGAACACACCACCGTGATGGGCTCGCGCGCGATCATGGCCTCGACCACTTCGAGGCGCGGCGCGGGCGCTTCTGCGAATTGCGTGCGGCGGCTGCCCGAGCGGCGTCTTGGGACCGAAGCGCTCTTTCAGGGCCTTGAGATCATCGGCCACGCGCGCCCATTGCGCCTCCTCGCTCTTCAAAAGCGCGCGTATGGCTTTGGCCTCGCCCGTGAGCGTCTTGTGCTCGGTGCGGATCTCCTGCTCTTCCAATTTCCGCAAGGCGCGAAGCCGCATGTTGAGCACGGCCTCGGCCTGCTCGTCGGAGAGCTTGAAGCGCTTCATCAGGCGCGCCTTGGGCTCATCCTCCTCGCGAATGATGCGGATCACTTCCGTCAGATGGTCGTAGACGAGAAGGTAGCCCTCCAGCACATGGAGCCGCCGCTCGATGCGGCCAAGCTTGAAGCGCGCGCGGCGGACGAGAACGTCCTTCTGGTGATCGAGAAAGGCGCGCAGGACTTCGATAAAACTCATCACCCGCGGCACGCCTTGGGCGTCGAGCACGTTCATGTTCAGCCCAATGCGCGTCTCGAGCTCGGTGTGGCGGAAGAGCGACTCCATCAAGAGCTCGGCATCGACATTGCGGCTCTTGGGCTCGAGCACGAGGCGGATGTCTTCGGCGAACTCGTCGCGCACGTCTTCGAGCATGGGAAGCTTCTTTGCTTCCAAGAGCTCCGCGATCCTCTCGACGAGCTTCGACTTCTGCACCTGATAGGGAATTTGCGTGACCACCACGACGTAGGTGCCGCGCCCGGTCTCCTCGCGCTCCCACTTCGCGCGCAGACGAAAGCTGCCGCGGCCGCTGCGATAAGCCTCGCCGATCTGCGCGCTCGGCTCGACGAGGATGCCGCCGCCGGGAAAGTCGGGGCCCGGAATATGTTGCAAGAGCGTGTCGAGGCGCGCATTGGGCTGCTTGATGAGATGCAGCGCCGCGTCGCAAATCTCGGCCACGTTGTGCGGCGGGATGCTCGTCGCCATGCCGACCGCGATGCCGGTCGAGCCATTGGCGAGGAGATTGGGAAACGCCGCGGGCAGCACCACGGGCTCGCGCTCTTCGCCGTCGTAATTGTCGCGGAAGTCGACCGCGTCCTCGGCAAGCCCGTCGAGCAGAAGCTCGGCCGCTTGGCTCATGCGACTTTCGGTGTAGCGCATGGCGGCGGCGTTATCGCCGTCGACATTGCCGAAATTGCCCTGGCCCTCGACCAGCGGATAGCGGTGCGCGAAGTCCTGCGCGAGCCGCACCAAGGCGTCGTAGACCGCCTGCTCGCCATGGGGGTGATAGCGGCCGATGACGTCGCCCACGACGCGGGCGCATTTCTTGAAGCCGGATTGCGGATCGAGGCCCAAGCCCCGCATGGCGAAGAGAATGCGCCGCTGCACGGGTTTGAGCCCATCGCGCACATCGGGCAGCGCGCGAGCGGTGATCGTCGACAGCGCGTAAGCGAGATAGCGCTCCGAGAGCGCGTCGGTGAGCGGGGTGTCGCGGATCTCGTCTTTGGGCTTTGCTGCAGTCGCCATCATCAACTCCTGCTACTACGAACAAAATCCCCCCACCCGACACGGCTCGTTTTCACTCGCCGTGTCGACCTCCCCACCAAGGGGAGGTGAAAAACATTGAGCGACACCCAGCAAACAATTCCCCTCCCCCATGTGGGGAGGGGCTAGGGGTGGGGGTCACTTGTTGGCGGTCGCGTGATTCTTCTCACGCGCCATCTTCGCACGGGCGAGCGTGTCCGCGAGCATCGCGCGGGCAGGCGGCAGCGTGTGTCCGTGCGGATGGAACAGGTGGCGCTCGAGAAGCTGCCCGGAGCGCGCGAGGCCAGCGCCCGTATCGCCTGCGGCTGCCGAAAGTATCGCCTCCGTCTCCACCGTTCCGGGGCCATAGCCCAGATCTTCGAGCAGCTTAAGCTCGAAGCGGACCAAGAGCATGGGCCACTGCGCGTGTTCACCCATAGCGTTCAGAAGCTCCAGCATCGCGGCATAGAGCGCCGGATGGGGCTCGCGTTCGGGCAAGACGGCGCTTGTCACCGCCGCCACGGCGCGCAGGGCCGCGAGCGCCGGCGCGTTCTCGATGAGCGCGCCGGTGCGCACGCGCAACGGCTCGAAGCGATAGAAGCCGAGATGCTCGGAAAGCCTGCCGCGCCATGTCGCGACCACGCTGTTGCCGGGCTGAAGCACGGCGCCTTCGCGCCGCGCGCCGCGCACGAGACCCAAATGCCGGCCATGGCCGCGCGTGAAAATTTCCGCCACCGCGCTGCCCTCGCCGTGACGGCGCAGCGCCAGCACGATGCCCTCGTCCTGCCATTGCATCGGTCGCAGCTCAATTCTTCGGAAAGGTGAGGCCCATGCGCTCGAAGCGCTCCGGCTCCTCGGCCCAACGCTCGCGCAATTTCACCGTGAGAAAGAGATGCACCTTCCCACCCATGACCGTTTCGAGCTCGTGGCGCGCCTCTTCGCCGATGGACTTGATGGTGCGCCCGCCCTTGCCGAGCACGATGGGGCGCTGGCTTTCGCGTTCGACATAGATCACCTGCTCGATGCGCACGCTGCCATCCTTGAGCGCTCTCCAACTCTCCGTCTCGACGGTCGAGGCATAGGGCAGCTCGTCGTGAAGCCGCAGCATGAGCTTTTCGCGCGTGATCTCGGAGGCGAGCAAGCGCATGGGCACGTCGGCCGCCTGGTCGGCGGGATAAAGCCACGGGCCCTCCGGCATGCGTCGCGCGAGCTCGGCCATGAGATCGTCGACACCGTCGCCGGTGAGCGCCGAGATCATGAAGGTGGCATCGAAGTTAAAGCCCTCCTGGAACCATTGGGCGAGCGAGAGCAATTTGCGCCGTTCCATGGCATCGATCTTGTTGAGGACGAGGAGCGACGGCCGCTTGATCTTGCGAAGTCCTGCAACGATCGCGCTCATGGCCGGATCGTCCGAGACGAGCCGGTCGGTGCGATAGGCGAGCTTCGCCGCATCCACGATCAGAACCACGACATCGGCCCCGCTTGCATGCTGCCAGGCGGCCCCCACCATGGCGCGGTCCAAGCGCCGCTTGGGCGCGAACAGGCCCGGCGTATCGACGAAGATGATCTGAGCCGCGCCCGAAAGCGCCACACCCCTGAGCGGCATGCGCGTCGTCTGCGCCTTGTGGGTGACGATGGCGACCTTCGAGCCCACCATGCGGTTGACGAGCGTCGACTTGCCCGCATTGGGCGCGCCGATGACCGCGACGAAGCCGCAACGCGTCTTCTCCGTTCCGCTCATGGACGCTTCTTTTTTCGCGGCCTGCCTGCGCGCGGTTTCTTCGCGGGTGGGGCTTGCGCCTCCGTCGTCGGGACACTGGCGGGCGCCGCTGTCAAAGGGACATCCCTCGGCGTCCGAGGCGACCACACGCCTTGGCGCACGAGAAAGGCTTCTGCGGCCTCCTGCTCGGCTGCGCGCTTGGAAGGACCCTCGCCCACGGCGGCGGGGTAATTCGGCACCTGCGCCTCGACATGGAAGGACGGCAGATGGTCGGGGCCCAGGCGCGCCAGAAGCGTGTAGCTCGGCGAGAGCCCGCGCGCTTGCGCCCACTCTTGAAGTGACGTCTTAGCATCGCGCGGTATCTCTTCGAGATCCTTGATGAGCGACTCCCAATACTTGCGCACGAATTGGCGCGCCGCTTCAAGCCCGCCATCGAGAAAGAGCGCCGCGATCACGGCCTCGCAGCTGTCGGCCATGATGGCCGCGCGCCCGCGCCCTTCCCGGTCGTTGCCGGCATTGCCTTTGCGGATATGGGGGAAGAGCCCCAAGCGCTCGGCGACGTCGGCAAGGGTCTCCTTGCGCACCAAGGCATTGAGCCGGGGCGCGAGACCCCCTTCGCGCGCCAAAGGAAAGCGCTCGATCAAAAGCTCGGCCACCACGAGCCCGAGCACGCGATCGCCCAAGAATTCGAGCCGTTCGTTGTCGAGGCCGCGGGCTCCCCCTCCGCCGCGGACGCCGCTCGCATGGGTGAGCGCCTGCGCGAGTAGCGAGGGATCGGCGAAGCGGTGACCGAGGACAGCCTCGAGGGCGGCTGTTTCGGATTTCGCCGCGCCCTTGCGCGCGGGCCTAGTCGACGCTTTCGAGGATGCGGCCGAAGCGCGTGGCTTGCGGCCAGCGCCAGAACTGCCAGAGATGCGCTGTGCCGTCCGTCGAGAAGAAGATGATTTCCGCGCGGCCAACGAGATTCTCTAACGGCACATAGCCCACACCGCCGGACCGCGGAAATTTGTAGTCGGGCGTGGCGCGGCTGTCCAAGGAGTTGTCGCGGTTGTCGCCCATGACGAAGATATGGCCTTCGGGGACGACGTAAACTTCCGTATTGTCGTAGCTGCCATCGGGATCCATGTCGAGCGTGAAATAGCCCTTGCCGCTCGGCAGGGTCTCTTGGTAGCGCGGCGCGCGGCTGACATTGCCGAGGCTGTCGCGCATCACGGAGTCCTCCATGCGGACCTTGCGGCACCGGCTTGCCGTTGATGTTCAGCACGCCGTCGATGACCTGAATGCGGTCGCCGGGCAGGCCGATCACGCGCTTGATGTAATCCGTGTGCCCGTCGCTCGGCAGCTTGAAGACCACGACGTCGCCGCGCGCGGGCAGGCTGCCGAAGATGCGTCCCTTGAAGAGCGGCGGGCTGAAGGGCAGCGAATGGTGGCTGAAGCCGTAAGCGAATTTCGAGACGAAGATGTAATCGCCCACCAAGAGCGTCGGCACCATCGAGCTCGACGGGATGTTGAAGGGCTGGAAGAAGAAGGCCCGGATGACGAGCGCGATGGCGAGCGCATAAAGAATCGTGCGCACCGCCTCGCCGAAGGAGCTCGACACGCTTTCTTTATCGGGCGCGCCCGGCAAAGAGGTGTCGGCCGTCACCTCGGCGGCTGCGGCGGCCTTCGACTCTCCGGGTACGGCGTTCACGCGATCCTCGAACGCGGCGTCATCCTCGACATAGGTGTAGGCCACATTGGTTAGGCTTTCCCCGCCGAAGGGGCGCTTGAGCGTAATGAGCCCGTCCGAGTTTACGAGATGGACCTCGTAGAGCTCGTCGCCGCCCTCGAGCTTGATTCGGCCGCTCGCCGACAGGTAGGGCAGGCCCGTGCGCGCGAGGCTTTGCCAGCCGGTGTCGGTGCCGCGAAGCACGGTCGAGCCTTTGGCGATGCTCACCGTGCCGCGGCTATAGCCCTGGCTTCGGCTCTTGCGATGCGCAAGCCCGAATCCGGCGCGGCTCTGCCCGGGCTCGTTGTCCGTGCGCAGTTTGACCACAACTCACTCCCCTCCGGACGACGCGCCGCCCCGCCCGCCGTCCGCGCCGCCTAGACTAGCATGGCGCGCGCCGAGCGGCAGTGCAGAAATGACGACAAAAGCTTGTGCGAGCGGGAAATCGTCCGCGAGCGCGACATTGATACTCGCAACAAAACCTTTAGGGGTCAAAGCCTTGAGGCGAGCGAGCGCGCCGCCTGTGAGTTCGATTGTGGGACATCCGGAGCGAAGATTGACGATGCCCATGTCGCGCCAGAAAACGCCCGCCCGCATGCCCGTGCCGAGCGCTTTGGCACAAGCCTCCTTGGCAGCGAATCGCTTGGCGTAAGAGGCGGCTCGCTGACGCCGGCCGTCCGACTTCTCCCGCTCGATGTCGGTGAACACGCGCGCGATGAAACGCTCGCCATGGCGCGCGAGCGTCTTCTCGATGCGCCGGATGTCGACAAGGTCGGTGCCGATGCCGAGGATCACGCCGGCCTCCGCGCATTGTCCATGAGCGCGCGCATGCGCCTGATCGCGGGCACGAGGCCTTCGAAGATCGCTTCGCCGATGAGGAAATGGCCGATGTTGAGCTCGACGATCTCGCCGATCGTCGCGACCGCGGGCACCGTGTCGAAGGAGAGCCCGTGGCCCGCGTGAACCTCGAGTTTCAAGCGCGCGGCCTCGCGCGCGGCGGCGGCAAGCCGCGCAAGCTCGCGCTCGCGCGCAGCCTCCGAGCGCAGCGCCGCCTCGCAATAGGCGCCCGTGTGCAGCTCGACCGCATGGGCGCCGAGCGCCTTGGCGGCCGCGATCGGCTCTGGCTCGGGCTCGATGAAGAGGGAGACGAGAATGCCCGCTTCGCTCAGCCTGCGGACGAATGGCGCCAGATGATTGTGCTGGCCCACGGCGTCGAGTCCGCCCTCGGTCGTGCGCTCTTGGCGCCGCTCGGGAACGAGGCAGGCGGCATGGGGCCTGTGACGGAGCGCCACGGAGAGCATCTCCTCGGTCGCCGCCATCTCGAGGTTGAGCGGCACGGGAAGCTCGTGCACGAGCCGCTCGATGTCTTCGTCGCCGATGTGGCGCCGGTCCTCGCGCAAATGCGCGGTGACGTTGTCGGCGCCGGCTTCCGCCGCGAGCCGGCCCGCGCGCACGGGATCGGGATGCTTGCCGCCGCGCGCGTTGCGGATGGTCGCCACGTGATCGATGTTGACGCCCAGTCTCAAGCGCGGTGCCGTCATGGATTTGGACCCATCGTCAGCCCCGCGCGCGCTTGACGGATGTGACCGAAGACGTGGCATTGAGCGCCGCGATGATGGTGTTCAAATGCTTGGTGTCCCCCACTTCCACATCGACGATGAACTCGAAGAAGTCGGCGCTGCGATCGGTGATCTTGAGGTTCGTGATATTGCCTTCGTGGCGCGCGATGACGGCGCAGACATTGGCGAGCGCGCCGAGCTCGTTGGCCACGACCACGCGCACGCGCCCGACCGGGGTCGCGTGCTCGGCCGCGTCTTTCTCCCAGGACAGATCGAGCCAACGCTCGGGCTCCGCCGAGACCGCGAGCGTCTCGCAATCGATGGTGTGGACCTCCACGCCCTTGCCCGGCATCACGATGCCCACGATGCGATCGCCGGGCAGAGGATGGCAGCAAGGCGACAAATGCACGGCAAGCCCCGGCGTGAGCCCGCGAATGGGGATGGCATCGGCGGGCGTGCGCCCGCGCGGGCTGCGGCGCGTCTTCTTCTTCGGGACCGCGGCCTCCGTGCCCAAGGCCGCCGTCATGACCTCCTCGCCTGCGAGCGTGCCCTTGCCCACCGCGGCGTAGAGATCGGCGAGCTTCGCCAATTTGAGGCGCGGCAAGGCGGGCTCGAGCACGCGCTCGTTGGCCTCGTAGCCGCCCGCGCGGAAGGCGCGCTCGACGATCTCGCGGCCGAGCTTGACGAACTGCTCGCGCTCGGCGTTGCGCACGTAACGCCGGATGGCCGAGCGCGCGCGGCCCGTCACCACCATGGATTCCCAGAGCGGCGCCGGCGTCTGCGCCTTGGAGCAGATGATCTCGACGGAATCCCCGTTCGTGAGCTCCGTGCGCAAGGGCACGGGCTTGCCGTTGATCTTGGCGCCGACGCAGGTGTCGCCCACCTCGCTGTGCACTCCATAGGCGAAATCGATGGGCGTGGCGCCGCGCGGCAAGGCGATGAGATCGCCCTTGGGCGTGAAGCAGAAGACCTGATCCTGGAACATCTCGAGCTTCGTGTGCTCGAGAAATTCTTCGGGGCTCGCTCCGTGCTCGAGCATTTCGACGAGCTCCTGCAGGAAGCGGTAGGGATTGCCGCGGCTCGTCTCGCCGCCGTTCACGCGGTCCTTGTAGCTCCAATGCGCCGCCACGCCCAATTCGGCGATCTCGTGCATCTCGGGCGTGCGAATCTGGATTTCCACGCGCTGCTGCTCGGGGCCGATGACGGTGGTGTGCAGCGAGCGGTAGCCGTTTGGCTTGGGCGTCGAGATGTAGTCCTTGAAGCGCTCCGGCACGGCGCGGAAGCTCGTATGCAGAATGCCGAGCGCGCGGTAGCAATCCTCAGGCGTTCGCACCAGGATGCGGAAGGCCATGATGTCGGAGAGCTGCTCGAAGGTGACGCCTTTCGTCTCCATCTTCCGCCAGATCGACAGCGGCCGCTTCTCGCGGCCCTGCACCCAGGCTTCGAGGTCGTGCTCGGCGAGCTTGCGCTTGAGCGAGTCGGAGATGCGCTGGACGATGTTGCCGCCCTGCGCGCGCAAATAGGCGAGCCGCGCCTGCACCGAATTGCGCGCATCCGTGTTCAGCACCGCGAAGGACAGATCCTCGAGCTCCTCGCGCATCTCGTGCATGCCCATGCGGCCGGCGAGCGGCGCGTAAATTTCCATCGTCTCCTGCGCGATGCGCTGGCGCCGCTCCTCGCCCGGCACGTGCTCCAATGTGCGCATGTTGTGCAGCCGGTCGGCGAGCTTGACGAGCAGCACGCGGATATCGGCCGACATGGCGATGAGAAGCTTGCGGAAGTTCTCCGCCTGCTTGGCGGCCTCCGAGCTGTATTCGACCTTGGAAAGCTTGGTGACGCCTTCGACAAGCTCGCCGATTTCGCTGCCGAAGTGCTTCTCCAGATCCTCGCGCGTCGCAAGCGTGTCCTCGATCACGTCGTGGAGGAGCGCGGTGGCGATGGTCGCCGTGTCGAGCTTGAGATCGGTCAGGATGCCCGCGACTTCGATGGGGTGCGAGAAATACGGATCGCCCGAATAGCGCCGCTGGGCGCCATGGGCCTTCATGGCGAAGACATAGGCTTGGTTGAGCAGCGCCTCGTCGGCGTCCGCGTCGTAGGACTTTACGCGCTCGACGAGCTCATATTGGCGGAGCATGGGCCTACCGCCTGCCCGGCGAGGATCCTGCGCGGGATGCGCAACCCCTCGGAGGCGCGGGCAAGAAGACGATGCTATTCCTCCTCGACGTCGCCCTCGCCCTCACCCTCGAGCTCGAGCTCGACGCGCGGCTGGGTCGCGCGCTGCTCGGATTCATTCTTGAGCGCCTTGAGGAGCTCTTCTTCCGTCAAGGTGTCGCCCGCTTCCTCGGCCGCCTCGATCTCGAGCTTCTCCTCGCCTTCCTCGGTTTCGAGGAACTTCTGCTGCGACCGGATGAGCTCCTCGCGCAAATCCTCGGGCGTCACCGTCTGGGCCGCCACCTCGCGCAGAGCCACGACCGGGTTCTTGTCCCGATCGCGATCCATGGTGAGGGGGGCGCCGGCCGAGATCATCCGCGCCCGCTGGCCAGCGAGCAGCACGAGCTCGAAGCGGTTGGGAACGATCTGCACGCAATCCTCGACGGTGACCCGCGCCATGGGCTGGGACTCCTATAAATGCCTCAGGAATCCTTTATGTATGGCTTTCCCCTGCCCCACGCAAGCGACCCGGGGCCGCGCGGCCTCGCGTGCCGGAGCCCTAAACGGCCCGCCCTAGAGTTGAATTTGTTCTGAATGAAGCGCCTGCCTGTTCCCTCCCCCAGAAAGGGGGAGGGATAGGGTGGGGGTTGACCGGCCATCGACTTGCGCGAGAGCAACTGAAAATCGCGCAGTCTCGATCCCCACCCGGCGCTTCGCGCCGACCTCCCCTTTTCAAGGGGAGGTAGTCCGAGCAGCGTCCTCTTTAATCGCGGCCAATCGAGTGCTCCGCTATTCCTCTTACCGCCCGAGGCGGCAGGTGCCCCCACGCTCGACATGACGCGCCAAATCGCGCGCCGCGCGCTTGAGCAGCGGGTGCCGCCAAGTGGGCGCGACATCCGCCAGCGGCAGAAGAACGAAGGCCCGTTGATGCGCACGCGGATGGGGCAGCGTCAGCGGGCCTTCCGAGACCTCACCGCGATAATCGATGAGATCGAGATCCAAGAGGCGCGGCTCGTTCTTCCGATGCCGCCTCCGCCCGAAGCGACGCTCGATGCCATGAAGAAGCGACAGGAGCGCCGCGGCCTTGAGCGTCGTTTCCACAAGAACGATGCCATTGGCAAATGCCGGACCCGAGCCGCGCGGCACGGCGGCGCTCCAATACCAAGCCGATTGGCGGTAAACTCTAGGTCCGCAACGCGTCAACGCGCGCAGGGCCGCATCGAGGGTTTTCTCCGGGCGTCCGAAGCGGCTCGGCAAGATTCGCGCCGAGGGCGATGACGATGGGCTTGTGCACGCCGCTTTCGCTTGGTCGAGCTGCGGAGCGTGGGCGATTTTCCTTCCTGCGCATTTTCATGGTAGATGCGGCTAACGCATTCAGAGGCATTCGATAAGAAGGATTGATCCAGATGTTATTCTATCCCAGCGAACGGCTCGCTCTCTTCATCGACGGCGCCAATCTTTACGGCGCCGCGCGTGCATTAGGCTTCGATATCGACTACCGGCGACTCCTCGATCTCTTCAGCAAGAAGGGCGCGCTCTTGCGCGCCTATTACTACACCGTGCTCATCGAGGATCAGGAATACTCGCCGATCCGCCCGCTTGTCGACTGGCTCGACTATAACGGCTTCGCGCTGGTGACGAAGCCCGCGAAGGAATTCGTCGACGCGACGGGACGGCGCAAGGTCAAGGGCTCGATCGACGTCGAGCTCGCCATCGACGTCGTGGAGATGTCGCCCTATGTGGACCACATCGTGCTCTTCTCGGGCGACGGCGACTTTCGCAGGCTCGTCGAATATGCGCAGCGCCAAGGCCGCCGGGTGAGCGTCGTCTCCACCATCCGCACCCAGCCTGCGCTCGTCTCCGACGACCTCCGCCGTCAAGCCGACAATTTCATCGAGCTGCAGGATCTGGCACCCCAGATCAGCCGCGATCCCGCCGCGCGGCAGCGCCCATCGCGCGCGCGAGGAAGAAGAAGAGGAAATGGAGGAAGAGGAGGATCTCGTCTGAGCACGGCAGGGGGCGCGGCCGGTCGCGCCGGCCGGAGGCGCGCCGGAGCCGCCACGCGACTGCGCGCTCTGCCCGCGGCTTGTGGAGTTCCGCAAGGCCAACCGCAAAGCCGAGCCCTCCTGGTTCAACGATCCGGTGCCCTCCTTCGGCGAGGCCTCCGCGCGGCTTGCCGTGATCGGGCTCGCGCCGGGCTTGAAAGGGGCAAACCGCACGGGCCGCCCCTTCACCGGCGATTATGCGGGCGCGCTTCTCTACGAGACGCTGAAAGCCCATGGCTTTGCGCAAGGCACCTACGCCGCGCGCGCCGATGACGGTTTCACGCTCGTCGATTGCCTCGTCACGAACGCCGTGCGCTGCGTGCCACCGGAAAACAAGCCCGTGGGCGCCGAGATCGCGGCCTGCCGGCAATTCCTGAAAGGCCGGCTCGACGCCATGCCGAGGCTCGAGGCCGTGCTCGCGCTCGGGCGCATCGCCCATGACAGCGTCACGGCAGCCGTGAACGGCAAGGGCAGACTCTCCTTCTCTCACGGCGCCACGCACGAGCTTGCGGGCGGCGTCCGGCTTTTCGACAGCTATCACTGCTCGCGCTACAACACGAACACCGGCGTGCTCACGCCCGCCATGTTCGATCACGTCGTGGCCAAAATCCGCGCCTATCTCGATCGCGCAATAGCGCAGGTCCGGGCCTGCGTTCCCTACTCGCCTCTACCGTGTCCTCGATGACGTAAGCGCATGACCTCAACCCGGGTCTCTAGCTTCGCTTGCCCCCGCGCCCGCATTCGGCCTAAGACCAACCTTTAATGGCATCCTCGAAAGCCCGCGCCCCGAGCGTCGCCCCGTCCCATGAGGCGGTGGCGTTCCCGCATCCGCATCTTTTGGGCATCGAGGAGCTGTCCCGCGAGGACATTCTGGCGCTGTTGAAGCTCGCCGACACTTTCGTCGAGCAGAACCGCCTGGTCGACAAGAGCCGCGCGATCCTGCGCGGCCGCACCCTCGTCAATCTCTTCTTCGAGGCTTCCACCCGCACCCAAAGCTCCTTCGAGCTCGCGGGCAAGAGGCTCGGCGCCGACGTCATGAACATGGCGGTGGGCATGTCCTCCATCGCCAAAGGCGAGACGCTGATCGACACGGCCATGACGCTCAACGCCATGCGCCCGGATATCCTGGTGGTGCGTCATCCGAGCTCGGGCGCGGTGGCGCTGCTCGCGCAGAAAGTCTCCTGCTCGGTGGTGAATGCCGGCGACGGCACCCACGAGCATCCGACCCAGGCGCTGCTCGACGCGCTCACCATCCGCCGCCGCCTCGGCCGCATCGAAGGCCTGCAGGTCGCGATCTGCGGCGACGTGGGCCACAGCCGCGTCGCGCGCTCCAACATCTATCTCCTGACGCGGCTCGGCGCGCGGGTGCGGCTCATTGCGCCCAAGACGCTCTCTGCCCGCCACCATGAAGCGCTTGGGCGTCGAGACCTTCCACGAGATGCGCACGGGGCTCGAAGGCTCGGATGTGGTGATGATGCTGCGCCTGCAGAGCGAGCGCATGTCGGGCTCGTTCATTCCCTCGACGCGCGAATATTTCCACTATTACGGCCTCGACATGGAGAAGCTCGCTTGCGCCAAGCCCGGCGCGCTCGTCATGCATCCGGGGCCGATGAACCGCGGCGTCGAGATCAATTCCGCGGTGGCCGACGACAAGCGCGTGAGCGTCATTCACGAGCAGGTGGAGATGGGCGTGGCCGTGCGCATGGCCGTGCTCACCGCGCTCGCCCGCCACCTCTCCAACAACGGTCCGCCATGACCTTGGCCCCATGACTGCGACCCACGACCGCCGCGAGCCCAAGCGCACGGCCTATATCAACGCCCGCATCGTCGATCCCGCGAGCGGGCTCGACGCCATGGGCGGGCTTTTGACCGACGGGCGCTTTATCGCCGATGTCGGCCCGCGCCTCTTCAACGACGGCCTGCCGGAAGGCGCCGCGGTGGTCGATTGCGAAGGCTATGTGCTGGCGCCGGGGCTCATCGACATGCGCGTCTTCGTGGGCGAGCCTGGTGCGGAGCATAAGGAGACGCTTGCCACCGCAAGCCTCGCCGCGGCGGCCGGCGGCGTCACGACGCTCATCTGCATGCCCAACACCCTTCCCGTCATCGACGACGTGGCGCTGGTCGATTTCATCGAGCGCCGCGCGCGCGACACGGCGATCGTCCATGTCCATCCCATGGCCGCGCTTACAAAGGGGCTCGAAGGTCAGGAGATGTCCGAGATGGGCCTCTTGGCCGAGGCGGGTGCCGTGGGCTTCACCGACGGCGACCGCAGCGTGACCAATGCGCGCGTGCTCCGCCGCGCGCTCTCTTACGCCGCCACCTTCGACGTGCTCATCGCTCAGCATGCGGAGGATCCGAACCTCTGCCAGGGCGGCGCCATGAACGAAGGCGAGGTGGCGATGCGCTTGGGGCTTTCCGGCATCCCGAAGATCGCCGAGACCGTGATCGTCGAGCGCGACATGCGCCTCGTTCAGCTCACCGGCGCGCGCTACCACCTGTCGCAAGCTTCCTGCGCGGAAACGCTCGAGGTCGTGAAGCGCGCGAAGGACGCGGGCCTTCCCGTCACCTGCGCCGTCTCCGCCCATCATCTTGCGCTCAACGAGCACGATGTCGGCGCCTATCGCACCTTCTTCAAAACCCAGCCGCCGCTCCGCGCCGAGGAGGATCGTGTGGCCCTGGTGGACGGTGTATTGCGCGGGCTCATCGACGTCATCGTCTCGAGCCATCATCCCCAAGCGCCCGAGAACAAGCGCCTGCCTTTCGCGGAAGCGGCCTTCGGCACGATCGGGCTGGAAACGCTTCTTCCCGTGGCGCTGCAAATCCATCACGAGGAGCAGACGCCGCTCGTGGACATCCTGCGCCCGCTCACCCAGCGGCCCGCGGAAATTCTCAGGCTCCCCGGCGGGCGGCTCGCGCGCGGCGCGCCTGCCGATCTCGTCATCATCGACATCAATCGCCCCTTCGTCGTCGACGAGACGAAGCTGCGCTCCAAGACCAAGAACACGCCCTTCGAGGGCCGGCGCATGCAGGGCGAGGCGCTCATCACGGTGGTCGGCGGGCGCACCGTCTTCGATCGCGTGGCGGAAGCTCATGTTGCTTCTTGACGTGGCACCCGCGCTGCCCACGGGCGAACTCGGGTCGTCCTTGGCCGTCGTGATTCTTGGCGGCTATTTGCTCGGCACCATACCTTTCGGTGTGATCGCGGCTTGGGCTTGGGGCCTCGGCGATCTGCGCAAGCAGGGCTCGGGCAATATCGGCGCCACCAATGTGCTCCGGGCCGGAAGCAAAGTCGCCGCGCTCGCCACGCTCTTGGGCGACGGCGGCAAGGGCGCGCTCGCCGTCGTGCTGGCGCGCGCGTTTGCGGGCGACGGCATGGCCTTGGTGGCGGGCCTTGCCGCTTTTCTTGGGCATCTCTTTCCCGTCTGGCTGCGCTTCAAGGGCGGCAAGGGTGTCGCGACATTTCTCGGCATCGTGCTGGCCCTCGACTGGCGCGCGGGCGCGCTTGCTTGCGCGACGTGGCTCCTTGTCGCGGGCGTCCTGCGTTTCTCGTCGCTCGCGGCGCTCGCAGCGGCGGCGCTTGCGCCGCTTTATTTCTGGCTCTTCGGCCGCTCGCTCTTCGCCGTGGCTCACGCTCTTCTCCGCGCTGCTCGTCTTCGTCACGCATCGCGCGAACATCGCCCGCCTCATCGCCGGCACCGAGCCCAAGATCGGCGCGAAGCCCGGCGGCCAAGCTGCGTCACAAGACGTGAGACTGTCGGGTTAGAAAAGGCGCCGCGCCTCGTCGGTACGGATGCGCATCTTGTGCAAGTCGAGGCCCGGGGCGAAGTGGTCTCGAACGACCCGGCAGGTTTCAAATCCATAGCGGGCGAAGAAGCCTGCCGTGTGCTGGCTCGTGTAAACGACAATGTCTTGCTCGCTATAGGTTTTGACGGCGCGCCGCAGCCGTTCGATGAGCAGCGCTTGTCCCAGCCCCTTCTTGTGGCGACCCTGCGCCACCATGCCCCAGCACAACGCAACGACGTGGGGCTCCGACTCGTAGCGCGCAAAGCCACCGCATGCCACGACCGTGCCTGCGTCTTCGATCACGAGGTAGGGGCCCGGCAGCTTGTCGAGAAACGAGATGAAGTCTCGCCGCTCATGAGCCGCAAAATACTTGGGCACATTGGTGTCGAAAATCGCAAGACACGCCGCCCGATCGGCCCCACCATAGTCGCGTACCCTCAGCGCGCCGTCAGTCTCCCGTTCCGCCAATGCATTGCCGAGGCGCTCTTCGGATGCCGGCGCCTCGACGCGCTCGGGCTTTGCACCGGAGCGAAGCTGTTCGACCGCGCTCGCCCCATCGTGCCCAGCGCGCGCCGATGAGCGGCGTTCGAGTTCCCGCACGACGTTGGCGCGATTCTTGAGCGCTCCGGCGTAATCCCGCCTGAGAGCGATCGCCTTGTCATAGCTCTTGAGCGCCTCGTCAAAGCGCTCGAGGTCCCGCATGACATTTCCTCGGTTGTTGAATGCCTCGGCATAATGCGGGTTGAGAGCGATCGCCCGGTCAAAGCTTGCGAGCGCTTCGTCGAAGCGTTTGAGGCCGCGCAAGGCGTTGCCGCGATTGTTGTGCGCGGCCGCCATGTCCGGTGCGATAGCGAGCGCAAGACCGATCTGCCGCTCGGCCAGCTCGAATTGATTCCGCTGCAGGAAAATGACGCCCAGAAGATGCGTTGCGTCGAAATGCTCGGGATCGCTCGCCAAGATCGAGCGGTAGATTTGCTCCGCTTCCGCGAATTTTCCGCGGCGATGAAGCTCGAGCCCTTTGTTCATTTCCGCGCGCGGGGTGAGCGGGCGCCCCGCTTCCAGTAGCTCGAGGAGCTTGAGCGCGCCCGCGTGTCGAGGGTCAACGTCGAGGACTTGCCAGAGACCCGCCATTGCACCCGCGCGTTCACCGCGCTCGCTCAGCGCCTTCACCCGTTCGAGCACCGCGGGAAGGCTTCTCGGCTCCAGCTTGTCCCGGAGATTTCGCCCGCTCTTGGTGCGCACGCATAGAGGCTCGATGCGCCGTTCCTCGGGCCCGAGGCTGTATTTGTACGGGAAGTTTCCCATCAGAAGATCGTAGGTCGAAAATCCGTTCTGAATGGCCCAGCGGATGCTGTGCAAATCCAGAATGAAGCCCGGTTGCAGGCTCGTCGCCGTCAAGTCGCGACCGCCGATGAGAGAAATCAGCGATCGCTTCTTCGCGTCGATCAGAGTGCCCATCGCCCCGATCGGAGTCTCGCCCTGCCAAAGCACAGGCAGATAAAGCGATCCGGCGCCAAAACAGCTCGTCAACATGTTCCGATAATGGCTCAGCGTTCCGACGGCTACTCGTTCGCCGTATTGCGACGCCGTCTTGGCGCCCCACTGCGCCTGCCAAAAGCCAAGAAGCGTGTCGAGGTCGCGCTCGAATGAGTTTGCGTCGGCATGCGTGATGCGGAGCTCCGCGGAGCCTTCGAGCATCCGCATGATGCGTTTGGCCTTCTTCCGGGAATTCGAGCTTAGGTTCCGCTCGAGGAATGCGTCCCATTGGCCGGGCAATTTCACATAAAGATAAATGTCGCGGTCGATGCCGTCGCCGTCGTCCGGGCGCTCGAGTTTCGCCGTGACAAGACCCGGTTGGGCAAACGGTTTGAGCAAGAGGCTCAATCTCTTGCTCGTGGCGAAAATGTTTTCGAGCTTAAGGCTCGCCCAATTGAGACCGAGAATGTGATTGGAAAAAGCCGGGATCGCCTGATCTTCGATGTCCGGAATGCAGATGAGCCCGTCATAGGGGGCAAACCAGCCCCCGCCCGTTCGGATTTCGTTGTAGAAGCCGCATTCTTTCCCCCGCTCGGTGCGCAGGACGAGTGGGAAGAACGCGCCGTAGGCGGATGCGTCAGGGCTCGCTTTTGCGGCCAGGACCAGCCACTGAAAGTTGATCTCTTGAAGCCAATTCGCGATCCATGTCCACGACAGGAAAAATTGAGCCTCGGGGTCCGCGTCATAGACCGCGTCCCAATTGCTCTTCAACGCCGCTAATGCCTCGGGACTGTCGATGACGTCGACGTGCATGCCCCTATCCTTGACTTTGAGACGGGCGCAGGAGATCGACAGCGTCACAGATGCGTTCGCACTCTTGCCGTTGCTTCGTGTGTAAAGTCGAAGTGATTGCGAAAGGCTTACTGTCGCCCGCAGGGGCCCCCCTCGCCGGCCGGGCGTCGCGGCGACGACGAAGGCCGATCGGCCCCGCTCCGGCGAGCGCGGATGGGGGGACACACCTCGCCCTTTGTGCCGTGCTAGGCTTTTCGGATGAGCTTGGTTCCGCCCCGCACCGACCGCGAGCGCGTGGATTGGCTGCGCCTGACGCGCAGCGAAAATGTTGGGCCTGTGACCTTCCGCACACTGATCGAACGCTTCGCCAATGCGAGCGCGGCGCTGGACGCCTTGCCGCGGCTTGCCCGGCGCGGCGGACGGAGCGAGGCGCTCAAGCTCTGCGGGCGCGAGGAGGCCGAGCGGGAGCTTTCTCAGCTCGCGGAGGTCGGCGGCCGTTTTCTCTATCTCGGCGAGGCGCGCTATCCCCAGCTCCTTGCCGCCATCGAGGATGCGCCGCCCGTGCTCGCCGTCCTGGGCGAGCCTCATCTTCTGGAGAAGCCGGCCGTCGCCATCGTGGGCGCGCGCAATGCCTCGGCGGCGGGCATTCGCATCGCGCGCCGCTTGGCTTCCGAGCTCGGCGAAGCGGGCTTTGTCGTCGTCTCGGGCCTCGCGCGCGGTGTCGATGCGGCGGCCCATGCGGGCGCGCTCGAACAAGGAACGGTCGCGGTGCTCGCCGGCGGCGCCGACAATATCTACCCCCCCGAGAACGCGGAGCTCTATGAAACAATCAAGAGGCAAGGCGCGCTTGTGAGCGAAATGCCGCTCGGCACGGCGCCGCAAGCGCGCCACTTCCCGCGCCGCAATCGCCTCATCTCGGGCCTCGCCCAGGGCGTCGTCGTGGTCGAGGCGGCGGAGCGCTCGGGCTCGCTCATCACGGCGCGTCTCGCGCTCGAGCAGGGCCGCGAGGTGCTTGCCGTGCCGGGCTCGCCGCTCGATGCCCGCGCCCACGGCACCAACAAGCTCATCCGCGCCGGCGCGACCCTGATCCAGAGTGGGGCCGATGTCTTGGAGGCCCTCGCGCGGCCCGACGGCCAAAGGCTGCGCGAGCCCGAGCCGACCGCGCCGAGCGACGGCCCCGCTGCCGCGCAGCCCGACGACTCGGAGGTCGCCGACGCCCGCGCCCTCATTATCGAGCGCCTGGGCCCGAGCCCTATCGAAGTGGATGAGTTGGTGCGCCAGACGGGCTTCAGCCCCGCCGTGGTGCTGAGCATTCTCTTGGAGCTCGAGCTTGCCGGGCGCCTGGAGCGCCAGCCGGGGCAGCGCGTCTGCCTGCTCTAGCCGCCCGCGGCGATGTCCCCTTCAGGCCTGGAATTCGCCGCCTGGCGGGCCTCCTCGAGCGCGAGGCCGAGGAGATAGGTCAGGAACCTCAAATCCTCGCGCCTGGCCAGCCCACACAGGCCCTGGACCATGTGGGCGATGTATTCCGCCGCCTCGCGCCGTGTGGGAAAGAGCCCCAGGTCGATCTCCTCGGGCGGCGCTGCGGCCTGCTCCGGCGCCTCGGTGGCAGCGATCTTCGTCGATTCCCGACCGGCCATGGCCTACACCCAGAGATTGTAGAGTGACGACGAGCTGTGATTCTTGGTTGCCGACGTCTATCGCATAAGGAGCGCTAGAAAGTACATACTCGTTTTGAGTGTGGAACGGACTAAGAACTTTGTGGTGTCGTTCGGCCTGCTGCCGTTGACAGCCATCAACGATTTACCCACCTTTCGCGCACGAAGATTCCCCTGCCGCTCCGATAACCATGAGCGGAGGCACGGCCGACGGTCGGCCATGCCTGCGGACGGACGCCACGGAGCGCGCAAACCCCGGTCATGAACCTCGTCATTGTCGAGTTGCCTGCGAAGGCCAAAACCATCAAGAAGTACCTCGGTGCAGGCTACGAGGTGCTGGCGAGCTACGGCCATGTGCGCGACCTGCCGTCGAAGGATGGCTCCGTCCGCCCGGACGACGACTTCGCCATGGACTGGGACATCGAGCCCAAAGCCGCCCGTCATCTGAAAGACATCGCCGACGCCGCCAAGCGCGCGGACAAGCTCATCCTCGCCACCGATCCCGATCGCGAGGGGGAAGCGATCTCCTGGCACGTGCTCGAAGTGCTCAAGGCCCGCGGGCTCATGCGCGATCTGCCGGTGGAGCGCGTCGCCTTCAACGCCGTCACCAAGAAGGCCGTGCTCGAGGCCATCGCCCATCCGCGCGGCATCGACCGCGAGCTCGTCGACGCTTATCTCGCGCGGCGCGCGCTCGACTACCTCGTGGGCTTCACGCTGTCGCCGGTGCTGTGGCGCAAGGTGCCGGGCTCGCGCTCGGCGGGCCGCGTGCAATCCGTGGCGCTTCGGCTCGTCTGCGAGCGCGAGATCGAGATCGAGAAATTCGTTCGCGAGGAATATTGGACCGTCGAGACGCTCTTGCGCACGGCGCGCGGCGAAAGCTTCACGGCGCGGCTTGCCGAGCTCGAAGGCGACGAAGCTCAAGAAGTTCGACCTGAAGAACGAGGCCGCGGCCCAGCGCGCCAAGAGCCTGCTCGAGAAGCAGCGGCTTCGCCGGTCAAGAGCCTCGAGCAGAAGCCCGCGCGGCGCAATCCGCCGCCGCCCTTCATCACCTCCTCGCTGCAGCAGGAAGCCGCGCGCAAGTTCTCGCTTCCGGCCGCGCGCACCATGCAGATCGCCCAGCGTCTCTATGAAGGCATCGACATCGGCGGCGAGACGCAGGGCCTCATCACTTATATGCGCACCGACGGCGTGCAGATGGCGCCGGAAGCCGTGGACGAAATCCGCGCCGCAGATCGCAAAGCGCTTCGGCGCGCGCTACCTGCCGGGCAGCCCGCGGCTCTACAAGATCAAGGCCAAGAACGCCCAGGAAGCCCACGAGGCGATCCGCCCCACCGACATCGCACGGCGCCCCGAAGAGTCGCGCGCGCGCTCGATGCCGATCAGGCGAAGCTCTACGAGCTCATTTGGAAGCGCAGCATGGCGAGCCAGATGGAAAGCGCCGAGTTCGAGCGCACGACCGCCGAGATCGACGCCGCGCACGGACGCGGCGCTGCTGCGCGCCACGGGCTCGGTCGTCACCTTCGACGGCTTTCTCGCGCTCTATCAGGAGAGCGTCGACGATCCGGACAGCGAAGAGGACCGGCGCCTGCCGCCGCTATCGGCCGGCGAGCAAGCTTGAGCCTCGTCGAGGTCAAGCCCGAGCAGCATTTCACCGAGCCGCCGCCGCGCTACAGCGAGGCCTCGCTCGTCAAGCGCCTGGAAGAGCTCGGCATCGGCAGGCCCTCCACCTACGCCACCATTCTCTCCGTATTGCGCGACCGCGACTACGTGCGCATGGATCGCGGGCGCTTCGTGCCCGAGGACAAGGGGCGCATCGTCACGGCTTTTCTCGAAGGCTTCTTCCGCCGCTACGTGGAATACGACTTCACCGCGGGCCTGGAGGAAAAGCTCGATCTCATCTCCGCGGGCGAGTTGTCGTGGAAAGATCTTTTGCGCGATTTCTGGCGCGATTTCACGGGCGCCGTCGCCGACATCAAGGACCTCAAAATCTCGGACGTGATCGACGCGCTGAACGAGATTCTGGGGCCGCATATCTTTCCGCCGCAGCCGGGCGGCGGCGATCCGCGCCGTTGCCCGCTCTGCAGCGAAGGGCAATTGAGCCTGAAGCTCGGAAAGTTCGGCGCCTTTATCGGCTGCTCGAATTATCCCGACTGCAGTTTTACGCGCGCGCTTGCTGCAGGCGCGGAGGGTGCTGCGGCGGGACCGAAGGCGCTCGGCGGCGATCCCGAGACCGGCGAGCCCGTGACGCTCCGCACCGGCCGCTTCGGTCCTTACGTCCAGCGCGGCGCGGCCTGACAATGGAACCACGCCCAAGCGCGTGAAAGTGCCCAAGGACATGCCGATCGACAGCATCGACCTCGCGCGCGCCCTCTTGTTGCTCTCGCTCCCGCGCACGGTTGGCGCCCATCCGGAGACCCACGAGCCGATCATCGCCAATATCGGCCGCTTCGGTCCTTACCTGCATCACCAAGGCCAATACGCCAATCTCGACTCCAGCGAAGAGATGTTCTCCGTCGGCCTCAATCGCGCGGTGACGCTGCTCGCCGAGAAGAAATCGCGCGGCGCGGCCCGAGCGTCAATCCAAGGCCCTGCGCGAGCTCGGGCCCCACCCCGAGGACGGAAAGCCCGTGCGCGTCATGGACGGCCGTTACGGGCCTTACGTGAAGCACGAGCGCATCAACGCGACGCTGCCCAAGGACTTGCCGCCGGACAAGGTGACGCTGGCGGAAGCGCTCGAGCTCATTGCCGCGCGTGCGGCACGCGGCGGCAAGGGCAAAGCGCGCAAACCCAAAGCCGCGAACGACGACGCGGGCGCCAAGAAATCCGCCCGCGGCCCCGCGAAGAAGAAAAATCCGAAAGCGCGGAAAGCCAAAGTGGCGGACGACACGTCGGAGACCGGCAAGGCGAGGAGACGGCGCCAAGCGCACGGCACGCGCCAGCCGTTGAGCGCGCCCGTCTCAAAAGCAAAGCGCAAGGCTTCCGGCGCCCAAGGCGCGCTGCCCAGCAAGCAAGAGCTTCTCGACTACATCGAGCGCAGCCAAGGCAAGGTGAGCAAGCGCGAGATCGCGCGCGCCTTCCGCATCAAGGGCATGGCGCGCCGCGATCTCGGCCTTCTCATTCGCGAATTGAGCGATGAGGGCTTGATCGCCCAGGGGCGCAAGCGCCGCCTGCGCAAGCCCGGCACGCTGCCCAAGACGGCCGTGCTCGACATCGTCGAGCAGGACCCGGACGGCGAGCTTCTGGCGCGGCCCGCACATTGGGAAGACGAGACGCCCGCGCCGCTCATCGTGCTCGCGCCCTCCGACGAACGCCACGCGCCGGCGCTGGGCGTGGGCGAGCGCGTGCTCGCGCACATCACGAAGCTCGACGAGAAGGACACGCGTTACGCCTTCGAGGCGCGCGTCATTCGCCGCCTCGGCCAATCGGCGCACAAGATTCTCGGCGTGTTCGAGCGCGTGGGGCCCGCGGGCCGCATCAAGCCGGTCGATCGCAAATCGCGCTTTTCCTTGAGCGTCGCGCCGGGCGACAGTCTCGGCGCCGAGCCCGGCGATCTCGTCATGGCCGAGCTCAAAGGCCATGGCGGCGTGGGGCTCAAGCCCGCGCGCGTGCGCGAGCGCTTGGGCTCCCTCGACGATCCGCGCACCGTCAGCCTCATCGCCGTGCACAGCCACGGCATTCCGCTCGAGTTCGACCGCAAGGCGCTCGATGAAGCGCGCCGCGCGGGTCCCGTGGCGCTCGGTGCGCGCACCGATCTGCGCCGCATTCCCCTCGTCACCATCGACCCGCCCGACGCCCGCGACCACGACGACGCGGTTTTCGCACGCGCGGACGAAAGCGCCGACAATGCCGGCGGCTTCGAGATTGTCGTGGCCATCGCCGATGTCGCTTATTATGTGACGCCCGAGAGCGCGCTCGACCATGAGGCGCTCAAGCGGGGCAATTCCGTCTACTTCCCCGATCGCGTCGTGCCCATGCTGCCCGAGCGGCTTTCGGCCGAGCTGTGCTCTCTGCAACCGGGCGAGGACCGCGCGTGTCTTGCCGTGCGCATGGCCTTCGATGCGCAGGGACGGAAGCTCCGCCACGAGTTCGTGCGTGGACTCATGCGCTCGGCCGCGAGCCTCACCTATGAGGAGGCCGAAGCCGCGGCACAGGGGCGGCCGAACGACGAGACCGCGGCGCTGATCGAGCCCGTCATCAAGCCGCTTTACGCGGCCTTCGCCGCGCTCGACCGTGCGCGCGGGGAACGCTTCCCGCTCGAGCTCGATCTGCCCGAGCATCGCTTCACGCTGGGCGAGGACGGGCGCGTGAAGGGCATCTCCCTGCGCGAGCGGCTCCCCGCGCACCGCCTCATCGAGGAATTCATGATCCAGGCCAATGTCGCCGCGGCCGAGACGCTGGAGAAGCGGCGCACGCCCCTCATCTATCGCGTTCACGAGCCGCCGGCGCGCGAGAAGCTCGTGGCGCTGTCGGAATTTCTCGAAACCATCGGCATCAAGATGGCGCGCGGCCAGGGCCTTTCGACCCGCGCCTTCAACCAAATTCTCGCGCGCGCCGCCGAGCGCGATCTCGGCGACATGGTGAGCGAGATCGTGCTGCGCACGCAGAGCCAGGCCTATTACGGGCCCGACAACCGCGGCCATTTCGGCCTCAACCTGCGCTCATACGCGCATTTCACCTCGCCCATCCGCCGCTATTCCGATCTCGTCGTCCATCGCGCGCTCATTCGCGCGTTGAAGCTCGGCGAGGACGGGCTTACGGAGCGCGAGATGGTGACGCTGGCGCAAATCGGCGAGGAGATTTCCGCGGCCGAGCGGCGCGCCATGGCGGCCGAGCGCGATTCCGTCGACCGCTATGTCGCGGCCTACATGGAGGAGCACGTAGGCGCACAATTCTCCGCGCGCATCACCGGCGTCACGCGCTTCGGCCTCTTCGTGCGGCTCGCCGAGACGGGCGCGCAAGGGCTCGTGCCCATCGGCGCGCTCGGCAACGAGTATTTCCATCACGACGAGCGCGGGCATGCGCTGTCGGGCGACCGCTCGGGGCTCACATTTCGCTTGGGGGATGTGGTGGAGGTGCGGCTCGTCGAGGCCGCGCCCATCACGGGCGGCCTCAGATTCGAGCTCCTGGAAGGCGGCACCATTCAAGCCGCGCGGGCGCGGCCGAAGCGCGGTCAACGAGGCGCCCCGCGCGAGCGCAAGACCGCCAAGAAACGGCGCCGCTGACAAGTCCGCCGTCCATACAGTCGCTTTTGTGCGACAGCTGTCTCGACAAGCTGTCCTCTTGATCCTGGTCAACGCAGCTATTGCACTGGGGGCGCTAGGTACGGCACGCGGGATCTCAAAAATCCGGAGAACGCGATCCCGGAGATAGAGTCAGTGAGGCGGAACATGAACGAGTTCAAAGGGTGGAGCGGCGCGCTTGCGGCGGGCATTGGGGCGTTGCTCATGGCAAGCGCGGCCGTCGCGCAAATTCCGGTGAGCGGGATGACCACCGGCATGCTCGCGCTGTCCGATGCCGATGTGAAAATTCTCACGGATACGGCCTTGACCCTCTACCAAAAAGAGGACGTGAAGGTGGGTGACAACGCCGTGTGGCGGGACGAGGCGACGGGAACATCCGGGAAGATGCTGGTCACCGAGATCACACGCGACCCTCAGCTCTGCGTTTCGATTCAACATGTGGTGAAGCCTGCCGCGCAGAGCGACTTCGTCGTCTTTCTCATTCGTCGCTGCCGCGCCGATAACGGAGACTGGCTCATCTCGCTGTGAGTGGCGCCATTGAAGGCTCTCCACCCGAAGCGCTTGAGCAATTTGCGCTCGCATCGCGTGAGACCTCGCATCGCATGGGACGAAGTCACGCGTGCTGACCCCCACCCTGCCCTCCCCCTTTCAGGGGGAGGAAAAAAGCCTCGTCCCCCCTGGAAGGGGGGACTAGAGGGGGGTCGATCTGTAGCGGCGATATTCCACCAATGCTCGCGCTTCCGAGCGCCTGCATGGCAGGGTTCATGACGCGGGCTCACCACGCAAACCCCGCTTGACGGCGCGCAAAGAATTGGGCGCTTTGGCGCGCCATGACCTCAGACATGCCGAACGCCGCAGCGGGCGCGCCACAGCGCGACACGCTCGCCACGATCCTCGTCACGGTGACGATTGCAGGGCTCGGCTTCGGCGGCGGTCTGCCGCTCTTGGCGTTCCTGCTCGAAAAGGCGGGCGTCTCGGCCGCGCTCAATGGCGCGAGCACGGCCATGGCGGCGCTCGCCGCCATCGTCGTCACGCCCTTCGTGCCCCGGCGCTCAACCGCTTCGGCGCCGCGCGCGTGCTCATCTTGGCGCTCACCATCTCGGCGCTGTCGATCGTCGTCATGCGCCTATGGATCAACGCCTGGTTCTGGTTTCCCATGCGCTTTGTCTTCGGCGGCGCGCTCGCGGTTCTGTTCGTCACCAGCGAATTCTGGATCAACGTCGCGGCCGAGCCGCACAATAGGGGCCGCCTGGTCGGCCTCTATTTGACGCTCTTCTCCGGCGGCTGGGCGGCGGGCGCGCTCATCCTTGGCGTGCTCGGTCCCTACCAATGGAGCACGATTGCCATCGTCTGCGCGCCCATTCTGCTCGCGATCATTCCGCTCGCGCGCGACGTCGAGCGCGCGCCGCGCGCGGCCAGCATGCCGACCAAGCCCGCGCTCGCATTCCTGCGCGCGGCACCTTCGGCCATGTTCGCGGCTTTCGTCTTTGGCGGCGTCGAGTTTGGCGTCTTCGCCCTCATGCCGGTCTATGCCATGCGCGCGGGTCTCGGCGAGCTTGCCGGCAGCGCGATGCTCACCACGCTCGCGCTTGGCGGCGTGGCGCTCGGATATCCCATCGGCTGGCTCGCCGACCGCGTGGCGCCCCGGTTCGTGCTCCTCGTCTGCACGCTCGTGGGCTTGGCGGGCGCGCTGACGCTACCGCTCGTCACTCACATTCCGCTCCTGCTCTATCCGAGCATTTTTCTCTGGGGCGGGACCGCGGGCGGGCTTTACAGCGTCGCCCTCATCACCTTGGGCGCGCGCTTCTCGGGCGGCGATCTGGCCGCCGCCAACGCCATGATCGTGATGCTTTACGCGCTGGGGGGCCTCGTCACGCCGCCGGTCTCGGGCCTTCTCATGGACAAGCTCGGACCGCAGGGGCTGATGCTCGTGCTCGGCCTTCTCTGCGGGCTCTACGCCGCCGGCCTCATCGGCGCGCGCCTCCTCAAACCTGGATCGGGATAGCTCTCACTTTGGAATTGATCCCCCCGTGCATCTCCACAATTGTGAGCGCATGAATGCGTGGTGCAAAGTGCGAGTATCCAAGGAAGAGAAATCGTATCGGCCGATGATCAAGGACCTGAACCCGAAGAATGCTCTCATCTTCCGGATCATCCACCGGGACAACATGCCATGGGTTCTCGACCATGGGCTGTACTGTAGGAGCTCCAATACCTTCGACCCGCACTATGTCACAATCGGCAATCCCGACTTGATCGAAAGGAGAAGCCGTCACCCGGTGCCGCTCCCGCCAGGTGGAACGTTGGATGACTACGTGCCATTTTACTTCACGCCGTACTCGCCAATGCTGTACAACATCAAGACTGGCTATGGCAACATTCGGAAACGCGGCAACAACGAGATCGTCGTCCTGGTCTCGTCGCTTAACGCGTTGCGACGAGGAAGGTGCGCTTTCTATTCACGGACCGACACGCCTATCTTGCGGCCGCGCAGTTTTACTCGGATTTGGCCAGGCTGGACCAGATTGACTCGACCATGTTGCAGAAGCGCGACTTTAAGCGGGACCCCGACGACCCAGGCAAGTTCGAGCGCTACCAAGCTGAAGCTCTGGTACATGAGCATCTACCAGTCGATGCGCTTCTGGGAATCGGTTGCTATGATGATTGGTGGCGGCAAGCTTGAAGGCAGACCTCGCGCAACGCGGCTTGACCGTTGAGATTGTCGCCGAGCCGGCTTGGTACTTCTGATGATCGTCTTCACCCAAGGCAATCTCCTGGACGCCGACGCCGAGGCGTCCTTGCTCGAAATTCAGAAGCTCGCTTATTTTCTCGAGCGTGCTGTTAAGAGTTCCCAGCTGGACAATCCTCTCAAGCTCAAGTTTGAGGCCAATAAGTTCGGACCATACGCACCGAGGCTGACCTATCTGCTGAATGCCTTGACGGAAGCTATCTCCATTGCGACAAGAGACTCGCTGACGCCGGACCTTTCGATGTCATCTGGTTCGAGGACGCCATGAAGGACAAGGTGGCGGCCTATCTTACGTCTCCAGAAGCGAAGATTTATCGACCGGCACTAGAAGCCACGACGAGCTCATCGATGGCTTCGAATTGCCCCTCGGGTTGGAGTTGCTGGCGACCGTTGACTGGCTCCTTCACCAGGAAGGCATTGAAACCGCGATCGGAGGCGGTGAAGGCAGGTCTGCGAACTTGGCCAGGCGGGCGGCAGGCTGCCGAACGGAAGCAAAGGCTATTCGACGATCGATTGATCGACTTGGCACTTCAACGGCTCGCTCAAGCTGCCTAGCGGCGTGCAGCTTTCATGCCGCGGGCCTCATCGGCGCGCGCCTTTCGCGTGCGCAGGCGCCGCGCCCTTGACAGGCGAGCGCGCCTGACTAGGCTGGCGCGCTCACGCCTTCGCGGCGCCGAAGCCGCCGCTCCGGCGGCGCAGGCGCGAGGCTCTCATGGCAAAGAAGAACTACGTCAAGATCAGGCTCAACAGCTCGGAAGACACGGGCTCGTTCTACGTCACCAAGCGCAATCCGCGCCCGAAGCCCATATCCACCAAGCGCAGGGCCGAGAGCCACTACGCCGAGAAGCTCACCTTGCGCAAATACGACCCCAAGCTGCGCAAGCACGTCGTGTTCAAGGAAGGCAAGATCAAGTAGAGGCTCAGGCCGCGGCCGAGACCACGCGGTTGCGGCCGTCGCGCTTGGCCTTGTAGAGCGCCTGATCCGCGCGCCGGAGCAGAGCCTCGGCCGTATCGTCCTTTCCCTCCGACGTCGTCACGCCGATCGAGATCGTGATCTCGAGCTTGCCGGGCTCCTTTTGGATCGGGAAGGGCACCTGGGCCACCTGCTGGCGCAGACGCTCGGCCACCATGTGGGCGAAGGCCAAATCGGTGTCCGGCATGATGACGACGAACTCCTCGCCGCCATAGCGGCAGGCAAGGTCGATGTTGCGCACATTGTGAACGATGCGCTTGGCGAATTCGCGCAAGACCTCGTCGCCCGAGTCGTGACCGTAGGTGTCGTTGACCGCCTTGAAGTAATCGATGTCGAGGATCAGGAAGGAAAGCGTGCGTCCGCTCTCCGAAGCCTGGGCGAGCAAGGTGTTCAAATGCGTCGCCATGTAGCGGCGATTGGAGAGGCCGGTGAGCTGGTCGGTGACGGACAGCTCGACCGACATGTCGAGGTTGTGACGCAGCCGGTCGGAGTAGCGCTTGCGCCGGAGCTGCGTGCGCACGCGCGCGATGAGCTCGTTGCGATCGATGGGCCGGATGAGATAGTCGTTGACGCCCATCTCCAGCGCATGCACCAGCCGCTTCGTGTCGGCCTCCTCGACGAGGACGAGGATCGGCGTGTTGCGCGTCTGCTCGAGCGCGCGCAGCTGCGAGCACAGGCGCAAGCCGTCCTGGTCGCGCAAGCCGAGATTGACGATGAAAAGCTCGTAGGTATCCGAGCGCGCGAGCGGCAGCGCCTGGTCGATATTGGCCTCGACATAGAGCTCGTGCAGCGGCCCCAAGGTCTCGCAGATTCGCGCCACGGTCTGCTCGCGGTCGTCGACCAGAAGGATGGAGCCCGGGGGCTCGTTCTGGCCGTCGAGCGGCGTCGCATCCGTCATCAGCCCCATTTGCTCGCCGGTCATCTGACGCATCCGGAGCTCGTCGGTGAGGCGCTTGAGCCGCACGAGGCTTTTCACGCGCGCGAGCAGCGCGACGTCGTTCACGGGCTTGGTCAGGAAATCGTCGGCGCCCGCTTCGAGCCCGTTCACGCGGTCGGCGGACTGATCGAGCGCCGTCACCATCACGACGGGAATGTGCGCCGTCTGAAGGTTTGCCTTGAGACGCCGGCAGACCTCGAAGCCGTCCATGTCGGGCATCATGACGTCGAGAAGGATGATGTCCGGCTGCTCTTGCTCGGCCGCGGCGATGGCGCTCGGGCCATCGATGGCGCTCAGCACGTCGAAATACTCCGCCGAGAGCTTGGCCTCGAGGAGCTTTACGTTGGCGGCAATGTCATCGACGATCAGTACGCGGCCGGTCATCGTCGGGCTCGAGGTAGCGGCGGATGGTGTCGAGAAAACTGGCCACGGAGATGGGCTTGGCGATGTAGTCTTCGCATCCGCCCTCGCGAATCTTTTCCTCGTCGCCCTTCATGGCGAAGGCCGTGACCGCGATGACCGGAATGCTCTTCAACCGCTCGTCGTCCTTGAGCCACTTGGTGACCTCGAGGCCGGAGACTTCGGGCAACTGGATGTCCATGAGAATGAGGTCGGGATGATGCTCGCGCGCGATGCGCAGCGCTTCCAAGCCGTCACGCGTCTGCAGCGTGCGATAACCGTGCGCGTCCAACAGGTCGTGGAAGAGCTTCATGTTGAGCTCGTTGTCCTCGACGATGAGGACGGTCTTTGTCCGGGCTTGGACGTCTGGGCGTGGTGCCTTGTTGGGCGTGAGCATCCGAAGACGACCTCCACTCAAACTCGGGCGGAAGCTGCGCCGAGTCTGGACCCCGACCCTTTCGAGTCGTTGCAGGGACCGATTGCACATCAATATTCTTAACCAAGTGTTGAGGAAGCGCCTCACCCGTAGGCATTGGCGGGGCGGCGCCGTGACGCGGCGGGCAAGGAGGTCTCCGGCATGGCCTTGCGGTGGCGCATAGGCGTCGATCTCGGCGGCACCAAGATCGCGGCGGCGGCCTTGGACCCTCTGGGCCGCGTCCGCCACCGCGCGCGCGTGCCCGCGCCGCGGCATGACTATCCCGGCACCTTGAGCGCCATTTCCGGGCTCGTCGGCGCGCTCGAAGAAAAGCTCGGCGAGAAGGCGCTGGTGGGCGTGGGCATTCCGGGCGCGCTCTCGCTCGCCACCGGGCTCGTCAAGAACGCCAATTCGACGTGGCTCATTGGCAAGCCCTTCGACCGCGATCTGTCGCGCCTCCTCGCAAGGCCGGTCCGCGTGGCCAACGACGCCAACTGCTTCGCGCTCTCCGAGGCGGTGGATGGCGCGGGCGCGGGCGCGGGCGCACGGGTCGTTTTCGGCGTCATCCTCGGCACGGGCTGCGGCGGCGGCCTCGTGATCTCTGGACAGGTTCACGTGGGCCGGAACGCCATCGCCGGCGAATGGGGCCACAATCCCCTGCCCTGGCCGCGCGACGCGGAGCGGCCCGGTCCCACCTGCTATTGCGGCAAGCGGGGATGCATCGAGACCTGGCTTTCGGGGCCGGGATTTTCGGCAGCTCATGAAGCAGGCGAGCGGAGAGCGGCTCGAGCCCGCGGCGATCGCCGCGCGCGCCTTGGCAGGCGAGGCCGCGGCGCGCGCAAGCGTCGTAGCTTATGCGGATCGCCTGGCGCGCGGGCTTGCCTCTGTCATCAACGTTCTCGACCCGGACGTGATTGTTCTCGGCGGGGGTCTTTCCAACCTCGATTTTCTCTATAGCGACGTTCCCCAACTCTTGGGGAAATATGTCTTTTCCGATTCGCGTCGACACGCCGCTCAAGCGCGCGGTTCATGGCGATTCGAGCGGCGTGCGGGGCGCGGCCTGGCTGTGGGCGCCGGACGAGGACGCATGACGATCGCTGAATAGCCCTCATCCTTCGAGACGCTCGGCGCCTACGCGCCTCGCTCCTCAGTATGAGGACTTCTCTTCGACCCCTCATACTGAGGAGGCCGCGAAGCGGCCGTCTCGAAGGATGACGGGAACTCGCTTGGCGAACTCTATGGACGCTTCGCGTCCTTGCAGCCCGCATCGGCAAGCGCCTTGATCTCTTTCAGCGTGCCTTTGACGACGAACTCGCCGTAGTCGAATTGAAGCTCGCTCGAAACGCCGTTCTCGAACATGCGATAGGCAAACTCATAATCGGGAAAATCGTCGGTGCCCGCGGGATCGAAGAATGCCATGCGCACGGGCCAGGACGAGCCGCTCGCGAGCTCGCGCGCTCCGCGTATGGCGGGCATGCGGCCGCCTTGGTCGACTTCGGCCCGATGAACGTCGAGACGTCGTTGAGGCCTTCCTCCGCGCTGCCGTCGAAGACGACTTGCGAGATGAGCCGCTTGCCCGCGCGCGCGGCCTGCAAGAGCGCCACCATTTGCGAGGTGGGAAAGAGCGTGGCGGACGGCAGCTCCCGAACCTCCGCGCGCGGCACGTCGAATTCCACCAAGCCTTTGGCGCCGGCGGCGCCCCGCTTGGCCGTGCCGCGCGAGGCCTCGTCGATCTTGCCGTTGGTGCGCGTCGTCATCGAAAAGCGGAAGGTCTGCCCGTCGCGCGACTCCCATGAGGAAAGCCACAGATCGCTCGCGACCTCGCCGCCGTCGGCATTGTCGAGCCGCGTGTACATGCGCTGATTCGTGGTGAAGCCGTCGCAGGTGTCGAGCCACTCGATCACGAGCCGTCCGCTCACCTGGGCGACGGACGATTTCGGCGAGGCGTGACCGAGGCTGATGTCGTAGATCGCGCGATGGGAGGTGAGCGGCGCGGCCGCAGCCGAGGCGGCCCCCGCCCCAAAGACGGCGACCAGTGGGAGAAGGCCTCTCCAGAACTTGCCCATGACGCTTACTCCGCCTCCGCCGACGAACCGCACAACCCGGCATAACCTGCCTTCCGTATAGGCGAGGTTAGCGCGGGGCACGGAATCTTTTGCCGCGCGGGCCGTCCGGGCCTCGATTTTCCGCCGTTCGCGCGCTGGCACGGCCATTGCTCTCTCATGCCAAATGGCGAGGACCAAGACGATGCTCAAGGCCACCGCAAACGGCGAGAATGCCGAACAGCACTCCGCGCCCGCGCTGTTCTCGCTCGACAGCCTCCAAGACGCGTTGAAGAGCACGCGAGGCCAGCTCTCCGCGGACGCGCTGCAGCTTCTGGAGCAGGTGCTCGTCTACGCGGCGCTCTCCGAGGTGCGGCTCGCGGCGCAGGCCCACCGCATCGACGAGCTCGAGAGCCTGTCCGTCACCGACGAGCTCACCGGGCTCCTCAATCGCCGCGGGCTACTCGAAGCCCTCGAGCGCACGCTCGCCAATGCGCGCCGCTACGACGAGCGGGGTCTCATCGCCTATATCGATCTCGACGGCTTCAAGCAGATCAACGACCACTTCGGCCATGCCGTGGGCGACGCGGTGCTGTGCCAGGTGGGCGCGCTCATCAGCGCGAGCATTCGCCGCACCGACTACGCCGCGCGGCTCGCGGGCGACGAGTTCGTCATTCTCTTCACGCATACGGCGCCGGACGCGGACGAGCTCTTGCTCGAGCAGTTCCGCTCGCGGCTCGCCCAACGCGTCATCACCGTCGACGACGCCTCTTTGCGCGTGAGCGCCAGCATCGGCATCGCCACTTACGGACCCGAGAGCGGCGCGGTCGACGTGCTGGCCCATGCGGACCGCGCGATGTATCGGCAGAAGCACCGCCGGCTCACCTACGCGGCCTGACGCGCCGCAGTCGGCGATCCTCAGAGACCGTTTGATAATTCACCTCATCCTTCGAGACGGCCGCCTTGCGGCCTCCTCAGGATGAGGTATTCCCTTGTTTGCCTCATGGTGAGGAGCCTCGCGGAGCGAGGCGTCTCGAACCATGAGGCATCAAACGCGCATTCTCAAACGGTCTCTCAGAAGGCGAAGGCGAGAAAGTTGCCGAAAGCGACCGCGAGCCCGAACAAGACCTTGTCCGGGAAAAATTCCTTGATCAGCGGCAGGTAGTCCGCAAGCCGCTTCTTCGGCAGATGATAGAAAATAAACGTCCGGTCGTGGACCACGAACGGCTTGTAGTATTTTTCGAAGCGCGCACGGTCGCGCGCGTCCATGATCGGCTCGCATTCCGGTTGAATGGAATGCCATTTGAGCAGCCAAGCCATGTCTTCCGAGAGATAAGGCTTGAAGCGCGCATGGACGATGTCCGAATGATCCCATTTGAATGAGCCGTTCGCGAGCCCGCTTCCGGGCTCATGGTGCCGGAGCGGTCTCTTGCCGCCGCCCTCGATGTTCTCCCACTTCTCGCCCTTCAAGCGAGGCAAGCTTGCCGAGATCGTGGATGAGGGTCGCCGCCAGGAACTCCCGGTCGGTGATCCCGGCCTCTTCCATGCTCTCGAGCACTTGCAACGTGTGCGTGAGCTGGCTGCCGCAATAGAGGCAGATGTTGGAGGGGTCGATGACCTGGGCCAGGAGCTCGAGAAGCCTCTCCACCGACACTTCCCCGATGATCGGCTCCTCATACTTCTTCTTGAGCGCAGCCACGTCCGCTTCGGTTTGACTCTTTGCGCGCTCGACGATCGCCGCCGCGTTCGCCTGGAAGTCGTGGATCGTGCAAAGTTCGTTGCCCAGACCGTTGACGTAGTGAAAGCCGCGCTCATTGAGCTTGCGCTTGACGAAATTCCTGATCGGACGCGTGACAAAAGAAAGCATGCGTTCTCCACGTGACGAGCCGGGGCGCGTCAATGGCATGCCAGCCATTATGGTTAATGGACGAGCGCCTCAGCCCCGCTCATTCTCTACCATTTAGGCCCGCGAGCATCAAATAGAGATCGGGCCTGCGGTCGCGGAACACGCCCCAGGCGGCGCGCCGCGCGGCGATCTCGTCGAGATCGAACCGTGCCGTGATGACGGCCTCGCGATCGCGCGGCGTTTGCGGCCTTGAATTGGCGTCCGCCGACCGCTCGGACAACGCTTCGCGCGCTGCCTAGCGTCAGAAACACGGCCGGTCGAGCCAGGCGCGGTTGCGAAGGGAGTTGTTCGCTGTGTTGCGCCAATCGCACGGCGGCAGGGATGGCCATTTGTTGCCGTCGTAAAGATGGCTGGCCCCGAGCATGTCCGTGTAGTAGCCATTACAGTATCCATGCCGGTCTTCTAGCCCGCTTTCATCGAGCGTCCTGTCGTAAGCTTCACTGTCGACGCGCCGGCCGGTCAAACCGTCGAACAGGCCGCCATCCGCTTCGACCCATCGGTCATCGAAGCAAACGAACTCGATGTCGCGCGCAAGCCGCGTACGGCCATCGGCGGCGAAGAGATCACTGCGCTCCTTCAGAGGAAAGCTGACTTGCCGTTTGATGACCATGCCGTTGGGCAGCGTGACGCTGGCCGTATAATAGTCGATGATCCAGGGCACGCCCCTCACCGACCAAAGAAGAAGCAGCGCGAGAAAGACATAGGCCACGATCCGGTAGGCCCAGACGCAAATCCGAAGCATCTTTTTCAAGAAGTGGCGGATTGCGTTCATCGTCATTTGCTGCGTTTTCCGTATTGGCTTTTCGACGGGTCCTTGAAGACTTGCGCCGTGAAGGAGGTTATCCAGTTATCTACAATATCGTAGGGTATTCCGCCGGGCTCAATTCCATGGCCAGTCGGATCGGCGAACCTGTCGAAGAACTGAAAGAGATCCTCCCTTGAAGGAGAAGCATGCCGCCGCGCTCCTCCACGGTCCCCGCGAACTGGCCAAATACTGTCGCGTTTCCGTAAGCGAACGCATATCGGTTTGAAATCGTACGTATGTCGGAAATCATCGCTGAATGGGCCCGAGCCTCTCTCTCGCGCTTTCTCCGCGATTTGGTCCGACAGCCGGCGGAATGCGCCGTGATGGTATGCGTAATATTCCGCAATCTGGCGCAGATGGCCGGTGTTGACCAGTGTCCTGACCGAGCCACCTCCGAAATAATAGTGCGCCACGAAATCGCCAATCCCCCACTCTTTGCCGTCCGACAGGTTGAGATCGCTGATGAATTCGTGATCGAAAAACTCGGTTCGGCCTTGCACATAGGGCTCGGCCCAGCAACGGCAATTATAGGCCTCGCCCGGATGGCCCGTGCGCGGCGGCGCATCCCAGGAAAAGACTTTCCCCTCGTTGGCGGAGTGAGAGGGGCGGACTTTGTTGTCGCCGCGCGTTCGCCACACGTATTGGGCGTGTGGAATGGCTCTCCCTCGTCTCATGGAGAAGCCGCATCGTCGTTTTTTCGGCGAAGGCGGAAATCTCGCCATAGAGCGCGATCATGTATCGCGCGAACTTCTCCTCCGTTCGGGTGGCTTCGGCCAATGCCTGCCAGATTTCGGGCGCCCATCCCCGGCGCAGATAGCCTTCAAAGGCGCGTGTGCTTGCTATGCGATGCAGCGCAATGCGTCGTTGGTCGATTTCTTCCGAATAGAGCCTCATGGGCCGCTCCGCGATGTTCTACTGCTCGCGATCGCGTGCAGCCATTGCCGCATCGGGACCGCGCCCCATCGGGCGATCAAAGTGACGCAAGACAAAGCCCTGAGCCGAAATCGGAAAGGCCGCTGTTGAGGACTCTCGAAGCAGCGCGCTCTCGCCAACAGCGTGGCGAGCTATTGGGGTCGATAACAGGGCCGGTCGAGCCAAGCGCGGTTGCGAAGGGACTTGTTCTCCGTATTGCGCCACAGGCAAGGCAGCTCACGCGCGGGGTGGAAAAGGTCGCCAGCTTCGACCATGATCGTGTAATAGCCGTCGCAGGCAATGCCACGCCTCCTCCCGAGTCCGCTCGCGGCAAGCGCCGCGTCGTAGTCCGCGTCATCCACGCGCCGGCCGGTCTTTCCGTCGAAGAGCGTGGGCGAATTGCCATACAGCGTCGTTGTAAGAAGATACCTGTCATTGAAGCAGACGAGCCCGATATCGCGGGCAACCCGCGTGCGACCGCCGGCGGCGAACAGGTCATCGCGCGCTCCGCGGTTGAGGTTGAACCGGTGCTTAAGGACCATGCCGTTCGGCAGCACGACGCTTGCCGCCGAAAATTCGATGACAGGCGACACAAAGAGCCATGTCACGAGAAACAGGAACGGCGCAAAGACCACATAGGCCGTGATCCGGTAGACCCGCAGGCTCACCCGGAGAACTTTCTTCAGTCTGTCCGGCAACCTCGTCATCGCGCGGGAAGCCTGCTCCCTATAGCGAGGAGCCAAAAAGATCACGCTTCAGGCTTCGCCGTCGAGCGTCGTGAGCGCGCCGTAGAGATCAGGACGCCGATCGCGGAACACGCCCCAGGCGGCGCGCCGCGCGGCGATCTCGTCGAGATCGAAACGCGCCGTGATCACCGCTTCGCCCTCGCGCGGCGCCTGCGCAACGATGGCCCCGGTGAAATCCGCGATGAAGGAGGCTGCCGTAGAAGGTCAGCGAGCAGCTCTCGCCTTGCTCCGTGCCCGTCCTATTCGCGGCGATGACGGGCATGAGATTGGCCGCCGCGTGGCCCTGCATCACGCGCTGCCATGGACCCGATGAATCGATGGGCAAGGCGGGCGGCGGCTCGGAGCCGATGGCCGTCGGATAAAGCAGCATCTCGGCGCCCTGAGCGCGAGCACGCGCGCGCATTCGGGAAACCATTGGTCCCAGCAGATGGCGGCGCCGAGCTTGCCCGCGCGCGTCGTGAAGACTCGAAAGCCCGTGTCGCCGGGGCTGAAATAGAATTTCTCCTGATAGCCCGGCCCGTCCGGAATGTGCGACTTGCGATAGATGCCGAGCACGGCGCCGCCGGCATCGATCATGGCGAGCGAATTGAAGAAGACGTTGTTGGCGCGCTCGAAGAAGCTCACCGGCAGAACCACGGACAAGCTCGGCGGCGAGCGCCTGCATGCGTTTGACGACCTCGCTCGCATGGGCCTCTTCCGCGAGCGCGAAATGCGCAGGCGCCTCGTCCTTCGGAAAATAGAGCGACGCGAAAAGCTCGGGCAAAAGGACGACCTGCGCGCCCTCGCGCGCGGCCTCGCGCGTGAGCCGCTCGGCCGAGGCGAGATTGGCGGCGCGATCGGCGCCCATCGCCATCTGCACCGCGGCTACTGTGAGGCGCCTCATCAGGGTCCGTCCCTGCTCCCCCGGCTCAGGCCTTGGTCATCACACCGTCAACAAGGGCGGCCAGATTAACCAGATTAAACCGGCGCGATTCGAAAGCCTGCGCCATGCTATGGTGGGGCGTGCAAATGGCGCAATGCGCGAGAGCCCCGAGGGCCATGAGCGGAAAAGTCGACCAGCGGCTGCAAGCGCTCGGCATTACCTTGCCGGCCGCCGCGGCCCCCCTGGCGAGCTACCTGCCCTTCGTCGTCACGGGCCCCTTCGTCTTCATCTCGGGCCAGCTTCCGCGCGCGCTCGACGGTCCGGAGATTCGCGGCAAGCTCGGCGCCGAGCTTACGCTGGAAGATGGCCGGCAGGCCGCGCGGCTGTGCGCGCTCAATGTGCTGGCCCAGCTCAAAGCCGCGTGCGCGGACGACCTCGACCGCGTCGTGCGCTGCGTCAAGCTCGGCGGCTTCGTCAACGCCGCACCCGCGTTTCGCGACCATCCGCAAGTCATCAACGGCGCCTCCGATCTCATCGTCGAGGTGTTCGGCGAGCGCGGCCGGCATGCGCGCTTTGCGGTCGGCGCCCCATCGCTGCCTTTGGACGCCGCGGTGGAAATCGATGCGGTGTTCGAAATTCAATGAGCGCGCGCGATCACTCCTGGCTCCGCCGGACGCCCATCGCCCATCGGGGGCTGCACGACATCGCCCAGGGCATCGTGGAGAATTCGCTGTCGGCCTTTCGCGCGGCCATCGCTGCAGGCTACGCCATCGAGCTCGACCTGCAGCCGAGCATCGACGGCGAGGCCATGGTCTTCCATGACGAGACGCTCGACCGTCTGACCGAGGCGAGCGGCAAGGTGAGCCTGCGCAGCGCGCGGGCGCTTTCCTCGCTCAAGCTCGACGGCTCAACCGACACGATTCCGACGCTCGCCCAAGTGCTCGATCTCGTGGCGGGCCGCGTGCCCTTGCTCATCGAGATCAAGGCCTGGACGCGGCGCGTCGGCAATCTCGAGGCGCGTGCGGCCGAGCTCCTGCGCGACTATGCCGGCCCCGTGGCCGTACAATCCTTCAATCCCCTCACGCTCCGCTGGTATCGCCGCAACGCGCCGGTCATTCCGCGCGGCCTCCTGTCCACCGATTACCGTGCGCCCGTGCCGTTCCGCCTGTCGCGCCGCGCACGCTTTATGTTGCGCCATCTCTTGACGGCGCCCGCGATCCGCCCGCATTTCATCGCGTATGATGTGCGTGCCCTGCCCGCGCTCGCACCGTGGATCGCGCGGGCGTTGGGGCTGCCGCTCATCGCCTGGACCGTGGCGAGCGAGCAGGAGTGGAGGATCGGCGCGCGTTATGCCGACAACATCATCTTCGAAGGCTTCCGGGCGCCGCTCCTCCAAGGGGCGTAAGCGCCAAGACTCAAAGCGGCTTGAACCCCAAGCATCAAAGGCGCGCGACGTCACCGTGCGGATCGTGCCGCGCATAGCCGATGTGAGCGGCGCGGCGTGGGATGCTTGCGCCAATCCTACGGGCTATGCCCGTACCACCCTTTCACCGCGCACGCCTTCCTCGCTGCGCTGGAAGAAAGCGGCTCGGCCACGGCCAAGACCGGCTGGGCGCCGCAGCATCTCCTGATCGAGGACGAAGCGGGCGGCCTTGCCGCCGCCATGCCGCTCTACGTCAAGGCGCATTCCCAAGGCGAATACGTCTTCGACCATGCCTGGGCCGAGGCCTTTCACCGAGCGGGCGGCCGCTATTACCCGAAGCTCTTGTCGGCCGTGCCCTTCACGCCCGCCACGGGACGGCGCTTTCTCATCCGTCCCGGCACGGACGAAACGGAAGCGCGCAACATCCTGATCGCGGGCGCGCTCGCGCTCGTCGAGCGTCACGATCTGTCGTCCTTCCACATGAACTTCGTCACGCCGGACGAATGGCGCTGTCTCGGCGCGCACGGCTTTCTCTTGCGCGAGGACCAGCAATTCCACTGGCTGAACGAGGGCTACGCCACGCTTCGACGAATTCTTGAGCGCGCTCGCCGCGCGCAAGCGCAAGCAGATCAAGCGCGAGCGGCGGACGGCGACCTCCTCCGGCATTGCCGTACGCTGGCTCACCGGCCGCGATCTCACCGAGGCTCATTGGGACGCCTTCTTTTCCTTCTACATGGACACGGGCGGGCGCAAATGGGGCAGGCCTTATCTCACGCGCGCGTTTTTCAGCCTGGTGGGTACGGCAATGCCGGAGCGCATTCTTCTCGTTCTGTGCGAGCGGGACGGCAAGCCGATCGCGGGCGCGCTCAACTTCATCGGCGGCGACACGCTGTACGGCCGCTACTGGGGCGCCGTAGAGGACCATCCGTGCCTCCATTTCGAGGCCTGCTATTACCAGGCGATCGAGTTCGCCATCGCGCATGGCTTGAAGCGCGTCGAGGCGGGCGCGCAGGGACCGCACAAGCTCGCGCGCGGCTATTTGCCCGCAGCCACCTTGAGCGCGCATTGGATTGCCGAGCCCGGCTTCCGCGACGCCGTTTCGCGCTATCTTGTCTCCGAGCGGCGCGCGGTGGAGGAGGACATCGCGTATTTGAGCGAGCGCGCGCCCTTCCGGCGCGACCGCGCGCGCCTCTTGGAGGAAGACGAATGAGCTACGATCCGAACAACATCTTCGCCAAGGTTCTGCGCGGCGAGATTCCCGCGGTGAAGGTCTATGAGGACAAGGCGACGCTCGCCTTCATGGACATCTTCCCGCAATCCAAGGGGCACCTGCCTCGTCATCCCGAAGACGGCCGCGACGGACATTCTCGACTGCCCGCCGGACGTGGCGGCGAATCTTATCCGCATCACGCAGAAGCTCGCCAAGGCGCTCGACAAGGCGCTCAAGCCCGATGGCATCGTCATCCTGCAATTCAATCGCGCCACCGCGGGCCAGACCGTCTTTCATGTCCACTTCCACATCGTGCCGCGCTACGAGGGCGTGCCCATGAAGGGCCACGGCCACGCGCCCCAAGCCGATAAAGCCGCGCTCGAGGAGCTTGCCGCCAAGATCAAAGCGGCGCTGTGAGGCTTAACCCTTCGGCGTCTACGGCAGCGCCGTAGGGCGCGCGAACGCGCGGCAGTCTCATTCTTCGCAAGAAGTGACCCCCCCTCCCTATCCCTCCCCCTCATGGGGGGAGGGAATCGTGCGTGGCGCGTTTTCGCTTCACCTCCCCCCTTGAGGGGGAGGTCGAAACGGTGAGCGAAAGCGCGCCGTTTCGGGCGGGGGGTCCTTCGATCCGATGAAAATCGCAAGGAGCTCTTGTCAACTAAGCAGCAGCGAACTTTCGCGGCCATTTCTACGGCGCTGCCGTAGGCGCAAGCGCCGCGCAAATCACTGCGTGCCGCCGAAAATAAAAAGCGGCCCCGGAGGCCGCTGCCGCGTGTCGGAGTCTTCCGACGATGACGAAATGTATAGCACGGAGCGTCACGCTCATCAACAAAATTCGCATACTGAGCAAATCACGACAGCGGGCGACAAGGTAAACAAACGCGCCCGCGACAGTGAAGCGCGCCGTCTTACCCCACCATCTCGGGCTCGCGGGTATCGCCGCCTTCGCCCTCGCCTTCGTCGGACGGCGGCGGGCGGTCGGCGGGGAAGATGTCGAAGGCGAGCTTGTCGTCCGCGCCCACTCTCACGCGCACGACGCCGCCCTTTTGCAGCTTGCCGAACAGAAGCTCGTCGGCGAGCGGCTTCTTGATGTGCTCCTGGATGATGCGCGCCATGGGCCGCGCGCCCATGGTCTCGTCATAGCCGTGCGTGACGAGCCAGGCGTTGGCTTGGGGCGTGATCTCGAAGGTGACGTGGCGGTCTTCGAGCTGCGCCTCGAGCTCCAGGATGAACTTCTCCACCACGCGCGTGATGATCTCGGGGCTGAGCGGCGAGAAGCTGATGGTGGCGTCGAGCCTGTTCCTGAACTCCGGCGTGAACATGCGGTTGATGGCTTCGGTGTCGTCGCCCTCGCGCTTGGTCTTGCCGAAGCCGATGGCGGGCTTGGCGAGGTCGGAGGCGCCGGCATTCGTGGTCATGATGAGGACCACGTTGCGGAAGGTCACCTGCTTGCCGTTGTGATCGGTGAGCTTGCCGTGATCCATGATCTGCAACAGGATGTTGAACAGATCCGGATGCGCCTTCTCGATCTCGTCGAGCAGAAGCACGAGATGCGGATTCTTGTCGACGCCGTCGGTGAGAAGCCCGCCCTGGTCGAAGCCGACATAGCCCGGCGGCGCGCCGATGAGCCGCGACACGGAATGGCGCTCCATATATTCGGACATGTCGAAGCGCAAAAGCTCGACGCCCAAGATCTTGGCGAGCTGGCGCGCCACCTCGGTCTTGCCGACGCCCGTGGGGCCGGAGAAGAGATAGCTACCGATGGGCTTTTCGGCCTCGCGCAGGCCAGCGCGCGAAAGCTTGATGGCGGTGGCAAGCTGAGCGATCGCTTTGTCCTGCCCGTAAACGACGCGCTTCAGATTGATTTCCAGATCGCGCAGCTGCTCGGTGTCGGACTTCGAGACCGACTTCGGCGGGATGCGCGCGATGCGCGCCACCACCGTCTCCATGTCTTTCACGCCCAGGTCTTCTTGCGACGGCTCTCGGGCAAGAGCATCTGCGAGGCGCCGGCCTCGTCGATGACGTCGATCGCCTTGTCGGGCAGCTTTCGGTCGTGAATGTACTTGGCCGACAGATCGACCGCGGCCTTGATCGCCTCGTTGGTGTAGCGCACCTTGTGGTGCTTCTCGAAATAGGGCTTGAGGCCCTTCAGGATCTTGATCGTGTCCGGGACCGAGGGCTCCGTGACGTCGATCTTCTGGAAACGCCGGACGAGCGCGCGATCCTTCTCGAAATGCTGGCGGTACTCCTTGTAGGTGGTCGAGCCGATGCAGCGCAGCGTGCCCGATTGCAGCGCGGGCTTGAGCAGGTTCGAGGCGTCCATGGCGCCGCCGCTCGTGGCGCCGGCGCCGATCACCGTGTGGATCTCGTCGATGAACATGATGGCGCCCGGAAAGTCCTCGAGCTCCTTGATGACGGCCTTGACGCGCTCCTCGAAATCGCCGCGATAGCGCGTGCCGGCCAAGAGCGCGCCCATGTCGAGCGCGAAGATGGTGGCGTTGCGCAAGACCTCGGGCACCTCGTCCTGCACGATCATGCGCGCCAAGCCCTCCGCGATCGCCGTCTTGCCGACGCCCGGATCGCCCACGAAGAGCGGGTTGTTCTTCTGCCGGCGGCACAGCACCTGGATCGTGCGCTCGACCTCGGCCTCGCGGCCGATCAAGGGATCGATGCGGCCCTTGCTCGCCTTCTCGTTGAGATTGACGCAATAATTCTCGAGCGCCTCGCCGCCGCTCTTCACCACCGATTCGCCGTCTTCCTCTTCCGCGCCGCGCACGGGCCGCGCTTGCGACATGCCGGCGCGCTTGGCGACGCCGTGGCTGATGTAGTTCACCGCATCGTAGCGCGTCATCTCCTGCTCCTGCAGGAAATAGGCGGCGTGGCTCTCGCGCTCGGCGAAGACTGCCACCAGCACGTTGGCGCCCGAGACTTCTTCCCGGCCGGAGGATTGGACGTGGATGACCGCGCGCTGGATCACGCGCTGGAAGCCCGTGGTGGGCTTGGCGTCGTCGCCGCTCTCGACCACGATGCTTTGCAGCTCGTTGTCGATGTAGCGCGTGAGGCTCTGGCGCAGACTGGTCGAGATCGACGTTGCAGGCGCGCATGACGGCGGCCGCGTCGGGGTCGTCGACCAAGGCGAGAAGGAGGTGCTCGACGGTCGCATATTCATGGCTGCGCTCGGTCGCATAGGCGAGCGCGCGGTGCAGAGCTTCCTCGAGATGGCGCGAGAACGTCGACACGGCCCTTAGCTCATTCCCTTTCCATGGTGCATTGTAGCGGATGTTGGTGGCGCCGCGCGAAATCGATCACGCTCGCCACCTTCGTCTCGGCCACCTCGTAGGTGAATATGCCGCAGATCCCCACCCCGTTCCGGTGCACGTGCAGCATGATGGTGGTCGCCTCTTCCCGGCCCTTGTTGAAAAAGCGCTCGAGAATGTGAACGACGAACTCCATGGGCGTGTAGTCGTCGTTGAGCAGAAGCACCTTGTATAGCGACGGCCGCTTCGTCTTCGGCTTTGTCTTGGTCACGAGGCCGGTCGCGGGTCCAGCTCCGCCTTGCCCGTTCTTCGTGCTCATGGCCCACTCTGCGCTCGCCTCTCAACTCGCCCGGCGGCGGTCATGCCCGGCGCGAAGGACTGCCTCCCCGCCAATCATCGGACCGCCTGCCTCAATTAAATATGAACTTCACCCGATCATCAAAGGGCGCATTGCGGAGAAAATGTGGCGCGGGATTCGAGCCGCCGCGCCAGCGCGCCTCGGGCCGAGCAGCATGCCCACTCCCGCATCGCGTGCATGGGCGTGCGCAGCGCGCGGCCGAACAGGGGCTCGAGATCCGTGGGGGAACGCTGTGCGCAGCGCAAAAAAACAGGGCCCGGCAATGCCGGGCCCCGGTTGTCGACTATTCCGCCGAAGCGCGCCTTAGGCGACGCGCGAAGTCTGCACCATCTCGACCAGCGCCGCGACGCGGCTGTTGAGCGGCTCGGCCGCTTCCTTGGCGATGCTCGCCACCATGTCGCCCATCTTCGTCATTTGGCCGACATAGGAATCGAAGGTCGACTTGGTGAAATCGGATTGCAGCTCGATCAATTCCTGAATGCTCTTCGAGCCGATCGCGGCCTTGGCCGTGGCCACGCCCTCCTCGATGGTCTGGCGCGAAAAGGCGAGCGCCTCGGAATTGATGGCCTCGAAGCCCTTGGCCGTGGCGTTTGCGGCCTGGATGAACGCCTCGACGGTCGCCTTGCTGAAGGCAGCGAGCTGGTCGTAGCCCTCCACGGCCCGATCGAAAGACTGCTTCATCGCATCGCTGCCAGCACTGACCATGCTGTCCAGCGTCTCAGACGAGCCATTGGTGCGGGTGGTGCCCGTCTTTGCCTTGCCTGCCATGTCCAAACCTCCGAAGACCGGTCGATGATCTCGGGGCCAGGCGGTCCGGTCGGCCGCCGCCTCAAATGCTGCAGTGCAGCACGAAGAGATATAGGTGAAGCCATGGGGAAAAGTCAATGGTCCCTCTTGCGTCGCACAAAATTCATGGGGTGCCCGGGGCGGCCGGGGCCGGCAGACCCGCCGGGCCTGCGCATGGGAGTGCCTGCCCCCCGCCCCCGCCGCCCCCCCAGCCCGGGCGGCGCGGCCTCGAGAGCGACGCCGAGGAGCGTCCGGGCCACACGCGGGTCGACGCTCGATCGTCCCGGCTCCGAACACTTCAGTCCATGAGTCGAGACATGACGCGAGCACCGGCGCCCGCCTCTCGCGGTGGAAAAGCGTAAACGAAAACCGGCACGGCTTTTGCCCGCTTTTTCTCGTCCAAAGCCGAAATGAGCCGGGGGGTTTTTAGGGCTCCGAAACATTGCTAGGATAGAAAACTTGGTGATCGCCGCTAAGGCACAGACAAGAAAAAGCTTGGGTGCGGTCAGGCGGGCTGCGATAGCTCCTTGGCCTGGGGGATTTGGGGCTTTCGGAAAGAGCCGGTCGATGGCGATGAGCATTGGTGCGTCCGGGGTCTTGGGGGATTTGGGGGATTTGGGTCCCGTCCTTGGCGCGGCCCGGGTCGCGCCCAAGAGGCGCGGAGACCATCATCCTGGCGAGGCCGAGCTTTCGTTCGCGCGCAAATTCGTGTGCGCGCTCTGCCTTTGCCTTCTTGCTCACGACGCTTGCGAGCGCGCTCAGCCCCGCCGCCGCCAAAGGCTTCGACAGCTCCAAATACGCCGCCATCGTGATCGAGCCGGAAAGCGGCGACATCTTGTTTTCGCGCCGGGCGGACAGCCAACGCTATCCCGCTTCGCTCACCAAGCTGATGACGCTTTACGAGCTCTTCCAAGCGCTCGAGGCCGGTCAATTGTCGTTGAACGACTCGCTCCCCGTCTCGGCGAACGCCGCAGGACAGCCGCCGTCCCGGCTTGGCTTGAGCGCCGGCAGCCATATCAAGGTCGAAGACGCGATCCTCGCTGTGGTGGTGCAGTCCGCCAATGACGTGGCCGTGGCGGTCGCGGAAGCCTTGGGCGGCAGTGAGCGCGCTTTCGCCCAGCAGATGACCGAGCAGGCGCGTGCGCTCGGCATGACGCGCACGATCTATCGCAACGCCTCGGGCTTGCCCAATCCACAGCAAGTGACGACTGCGCGCGATCTCGGCATTCTCGCGCAGGCGATGCTCACCGATTTCCCGCAATATTACGGCTATTTCGCCACCCAGACCCTGACCTGGGGCGGCCACACCTACAAGACCCACAACCATCTTCTGGGCAAGGTCGCCGGTATCGACGGCATGAAGACCGGCTATACGCGCGCCTCGGGCTTCAATCTCGTCGCCTCGGCAACTCGCGACGGGCACCGGCTCATTGCCGTCGTGTTGGGCGGACCATCCGCCGCTGCGCGCGACCAGCATATGCAGCAGCTCGTTCAACAGAACTTGACGGTGCTCGCAAAGCGCGGCTCGACGGACAGCGAGCGGCAGATCGCCGAGGTCCCGACGCCGCGGCCGAAGCCCATTCTCACGGCATCGCTCGAAGTCGCCGGCAGCCGGCGCGCGCGCGACGGCCGGAGCGAAGTGGCCAGGCTTTCCCGTTCCCAAACCCGGCAGCGCGGGCAACGCCATCGATGCGGTGGCGGCCTACGTCGCGCCCCAGCCCAATCCGTCGGCCGTGGAGGCCGAGGGATCGGGCGAGGACGACACGTCGGGGATCGGCGCGTTGATCGCGCCGCCCGCCATGGCGAGCACCGATAGCGGCGACCCCACGCCCGTGTCGGGCCAGCGTTGGGGAATTCAGATCGGCGCCTACATGTCGCCCGCCGCCGCCGAGGCTCGGCTCGAGGAGGCACGGGCGGCGGTGCCGAAACTCCTCGCCGACACGCCCTGGGCGGTCATTCCCGTCACGACGGACGGCGCGGTCTTTTATCGCGCGCGCTTCGGACCCTTCACCGAAGACGAAGCCGTCGAAGCTTGCGATGCGCTGGGTCCCCACGGCTTCAAATGCTTCAAGGTGCCGCCGGAAGATGTCGCGGCGCTCGCGACGGGCAACGCGGAAGGCCCTACGCCCTAAATCCGATCATTCGCCAAGCAGGATCTCTTTCGCGCGATTGATTTTCGCGGCGAGATAATCCGTGCCGCCCTGATCCGGGTGCAGCTTCATCATCAAGCGGCGATGGGCTTGCTTGACGTCCTCGCGCGATGGCGCGGGGCCGAGGCCGAGCACGGCGAGCGCTTCCTCGCGCGTCATGAATTGCACATTGCGCCGCGCGGCTTCGGCGCGCTCCGGCCCGCCCTTGCCCCGCTCTCGCGCCCAGTAATTTTGAACCAAAGGCCGCGCCAAGAGAAAGACGAGCGAGCCGGCGATGAGGCTCGGCAGAATGGCGTGCCGCACGGCGAAGAAAACGGCAAGCACCGCAAATGCCGCCGCACCGAGCCCGCGTAGCACGTCGCCCACGGGGTGGCGCAAGCTCGCCTTCACATCGCCGCCAAAGAACAGCGCTGCGCCAAGCGCGAGAGCGGCGAGAACGAGCCAAATCATCAAGAGCCTCGAGCGCGCCCCGGAGCGTGCGCGGATCTCGAGCATACACCCGGCGGAAAGCCGCCACGACCGCCGGTGCCTCTAAAGGGCCTTCGCGTCATCGCCGAGGGTTGGAAGCTTCAACGTGCGAATGAGGTCGCGCAGCTCCTGGCGGGCCGCGACATGGGACATGGTCAACTTGAGATCGAGACCGCTCTCGGTAAGATCGAGAAGCGTGAGCCCCATGGGAAACAGCTCCCGATAGATCACCCGCTCGCCGAAGCCCGGCGCGACGCGGAAGCCGATGCGCTGGGCGAGCGCATCGAGAATATCGGCGATCTTGCGCTTGTTGCGCGCATCGAGGCTCGTCAGCCTGTTGCGCATCACGACCCAATCGATCGGCTGATGGCGCTTGAGCGCGCGGCGCTTGCGGCTGTCCCAGACCATCTCGCTGTAGAGGCTCGGCGCGCGGACATCGAGCGTCTTGGGATCGACCTTGGCCAAGAGGTCGAAGTCGACGAAGCTGTCGTTCAAGGGCGTGATGAGCGTGTCGGCCGCCGAATGGCCGATGCGCGACAAAAACAAGTCCGAGCCCGGACTGTCGATGACGACGAAATCGCAACGCGATTGCAGATCGCAGAGGGCTTCCTCGAAAGCCTGGCGCTCCTCGGCTTGGGCCGCGTCGCGCGAATCGCGCGCGCTGCGCGCGATGGTGATCCACTCGGGGCTGGGCAGCTTGGCGCCGATACGCTGGGCCCAGTCGCGGCGGTTCTCGATGTAGCGGGTGAGGCTTCTCTGGCGGCTGTCGAGATCGATGGCGCCCACCGTGCGATCGAGTCTCAAGAGCGCGACGATGAGATGCATGGCGGTCGTGGACTTGCCCGTGCCGCCCTTCTCGTTGCCGAGCACCAAGACATGGCCGCCGGCCGCGCTCATCGGCTACCGCCCCTCGTCATGCTGCGCGATCCTTGGGTGTAAGGCGCCGGCGGACGCTCGCGCCTGGCCGGCGAACCTGTTCTTGTTCTATCAGGGACGCCGGGCCCGGTCATCCATCGACGGATCATCACCGTCTTGTGCGTTTTCACGTCATGCGAGCCTTGGCTAGACTTCGGCGCGTCGGGGCGGGCCTTAATCGTCACCGAAGGAGGACGTCATGCTCAAAGCAATTGCAGCCGGTGCGTTGACGGCGCTGCTCGCGCTCGCCGTCGCGTTGCCGGTCGAACAATCAGCCGCCATGAGCCGCCCCAAGAAAACCGATCGAAAAGACCGCCGGCGGCCGAGAGCCAAGCCCAGCCCGGCAAGAAAAATCCCTTCCTCTGGCTCAACAACATCGAGCGGCTGGAACTCGATCGACGACGAGCATATCGTGTTCTATGGCGGTGCCGGCAAGGCGGCGCTCGTCACGACTTTCGGCCCCTGCAGCGGCTTGAATTATCGCGGAAACGATTGCCGTCGAGGCGCCGCTCCGCTATCTCGACGGCAGCGGGCTCGGCACCATTATTTTCAGCAACTCCGGCAGCTCCATCGCGCAGACGGTGCCCGATCGACACGCTCGAAGTCGGTCAAGGACCTCAAGGAGGCGAAGGCGCTTGTCGCCACTCGCAAAGCCGAAAAGGCAATGGAGGAGCACCAAGAGCTCTTCCTCCGCCACAGTAGGCAGGACGCGCGCTCCGCCGCATGTCCCTCCGCAAAGTGCCGAACGCGGTAAAAACTGTACGAGAGGCGGCCGCGCTGGCAAGCGCGGTGCATGCTTGGCGCGCGGCGGGCGAGAGCGTGGCGCTCGTGCCCACGATGGGCGCGCTCCACGCCGGACACTTGTCCCTGGTGCGCCTGGCCTCCGAGGCCGCGCGCCGCGTGGTGGTGAGCCTCTTCGTCAATCGCCCGCAATTCGCCTCCGATGCGGATTTTTCCGCCTACCCGCGGACGGAGCGCGCGGATGGCGAGATGCTCGCAGCGACTTCGGCGGCACTCATCTACGCGCCCAGCGTGGAAGCCATGTACCCGTGGGGATTCGCCACCACCGTCGCCGTCGAAGGCCCCGCGCTCGGCCTCGAAGGCGATGTGCGGCCCGGACATTTCGCGGGCGTCGCCACGGTCGTCATGAAGCTCCTCCTGCAATGCGCGCCCGACGTCGCGGTCTTTGGCGAGAAGGACTATCAGCAGCTCCTCGTGGTGCGCCGGCTCGTGCGGGATCTCGACCTGCCGCTGCGCATTCTCGCCGCGCCCACGATCCGCGAGGCGGACGGGCTCGCCTGCTCCTCGCGCAACGTGCGTCTGAGCCAGAACGAGCGCGCGCATCGCGCCTGCGCTTTATCGCACGCTTGCAGAGCTCGTGGCCGCGGTCGAACGAGGCGGCGGCATCGCGGAAGCTTGCGCCACCGCGGAACAGAGCTTGCGCGCCGCAGGCTTCGACAGCGTCGATTATGTCGCCGTGCGCGATGCGGAAACCTTGTCGCCGATCGATCGCGTGACGAAGCCCGCGCGCGCGCTCGCGGCGGCGCGGCTCGGCGCCACGCGCTTGATCGACAATCTTCCGGTGACGGCGCGCTAACCTACGATCATGAGCGGCTCGGTCGGGCTCGTGCGGCTCAGGATTTTCGTCTCATAGCCGCGGAGCGTGCCGCCCTGCGCGTGGACGGCACTGAAGACGAGAATATCCTCGGTGCCGTCGCCGTTGAAATCGCCGCGCGCGACTTCTTCGAGCTGCGCGGTAAAGCCATTGCCCGAAAGCTGCAGGACGTTCGCCTCGCGTTTCTCGATCACGACCGAGCCCGCGCGCACCAGCGTGCCGATGGTGGCGTCCGCCTCGCCTGTCGGCACGAAGCCCTTCAAGACGCTCGCGCCCACGATATCGAGATCGCCGATGCCGACGCGCGGCTCCTTGATGAACGACCGCCGCGCCGGCGCCGCTTTGGCGAGCGCATCGATCAGCGCGCACGTCTTGCTGAAGAAGCTCTCCATCGACATGTCGTAAGTCGTGAGCGCATACCAACCCTGCGCCGTCGCGTCATCGTATTGCCGGCAGGTGGTCGCCTGCCGATGCTTGTTCATGTCCCGGGGATGGGTAAGCGCCACGCCGTCCTTGATGCGGTTCTCGCCCATGGCGAGCGGCCGATCGAGCAAGTGCTTGGCCTCGACCGCCGCGATGCAGCCCTTGACGTCGCCATCGGTGAACTGCAACGGCACTTCGAGACAGATGCCGCGATCGGCCGTGGAGCCATTCGTGAAGAGGCCGATGGCTGTCGCGGCGATGAGCAAGGCCGCGATGACGACGTATTCGACTTTGATCCACGACTGCATCGAGCACCCTCTCGCGCGATCTTGCCGCGGCGCTGGGGGAGCTTAATCGCGGCCTCAGAGAAGGCCAAGGGCTGCGAGCTCGCTCTGCAGGGCCAGGGGCAGGTCATCCTGCGCCGCGCCCGAACGCGACAAATCCCTGGGCGCGTCGGAGGGCTTCAGGTAGCGCCAGCCTTGGAAGGCGCGCCTCGGCTGCGGCAGCGTGAGAACAAGCCCCTGATCGAGCCCGAGCCGACAGCGCGAAACACCCTCTTTGTCGCGAAACGATTCGATGGACACGAGCCGCTGGCGGACGCGGATCGCACCCCGAATCACCCAATAGAGCGAGCCGCCGTCGAGAAGCTCGTCCTTGGCCTTGGGCATCATGCGCGTCACGTGAAAAAGCGCGGGCTTCTCTTTTCGCGCGCGGCGGCAGCGGCCAGCCGCTTCTTCTGCCAAGCGCGCAGCTCGTCCACTTCGCTCACGCCCACGCAAAGCTTCATGAGATGAAGGGTCACGCCGGAACTGTCCTTCAGCTCGCAAACCAACTGGGCTTGCGCTTTTCGAGAAAGGCGGAGAGGCCTTCCTTGGCATCGCGCGTCGCGCGGCATTCGGCGGCATGGCGCGCCATGTCGTTGAGGAGATGCTGGTCATTGGGCTTGCCCGCGAGCGCAGCGATGAGGGCCTTGGAAGCCGCGACCGCACCGGGTGACGCCGTGAAGATTTCGCCGACCAGCGTCTCGGAGAAATCGGCGAGCGCCTGCCTCGTCTCGACCACGGCGTGGACGAGCCCGAGACGCAGCGCCTCGGCCGCCGAAAAGCGCTCGCCGGTGAGAAAATAGCGCCGCGCAAAGCGCACACCGATGGCCTCGATGACAAAGGGCGCGATCACGGCGGGCGTCATGCCGAGCTTGACTTCCGGCAGGGCAAAGAAAGCCGAGGTGTCCGCCAGCGCAATGTCGGCGGCGGCGACGAGCCCCGCGCCCGCGCCGATCGCGGCTCCGTGGACGAGCGCGATGGTGGGCTGGGGCAAGCTTCTGAAAAGGTGCAGCATGTGCCCCAGGGCCTTCGCGTCCTCGAGATTGTCCTCGAAGGTGTAGTCGGCGGCAAAGCGCAGCCACTCGATGTCGGCGCCCGCCGAGAAGCTTTCTCCCGCCCCCTCGATGATGACGCAGCGCACGCCGTCGGCGACGCGCAGATCCTCGAACGCGTCCGAAAGCGCCTCGATCACCTCGGCATTGACCGCATTGTGAAGATGCGGCCGGTTGAGCGTGACTATTGCGACGCCCGCGCGTGTTGCATCGAGAAGAACGAGCTGTTCGGTCATGAGCGCTTTACTCCGTTCTCGCGTTCGCGAGCATCCTTCCCGTTCTTCGCGAGAGCCGCAAGCCTTCAGCGCACGACGCGGATATCGGCCGTAATTCCGATCTTCAGCCAATCGCGATCGGTGGTGAACGCGGTTCCCTTCTCCCGCTCCGCGAGGGCGAGGCAGGCCCGATCGCCCAACGACAGCCCGCGCTTGCGGGTGGCCGTCCTCAAGCCCGCGACGCGCTCGGCAAGATCACGGTCGAAGGGCACAACCTCGCACGGCAGATCGCGAACGGCCGCGCAAGCGGTCTGCAGCTCGATGCCGGCATCGACGAGCTTGCTCAGCACCTCGGCCAAATTGACGGCGCTGATGCAGGAATGGGCGAGCGCGGTCTCGAACTCGGCCGCGCCCGGCTCGCCCTGCAAATAGGCGAGCACCGCCGATGCGTCCATCACGGCGCGCGCCACCTTTATTCCCTCGCCGCCTCGCGCCGCCGCTCGGCAATAAGCTCCTCTGCAAGTCTCACATCCTCCGGGATCAAGGCCCGCACAAGCTTCTGCGCGCGCCTCATGAGCGTGGCGGGTGTCGCGAGCTTGAGCTCGCCGCCTTCGAGATAGGCAACGAGCGCTTGGCCTTCTTGCACGCCCATCTTTGCCCGCAGCGCCGCAGGAATGACGATGCGGCCGGCGGGTCCGACGGTGATGTGCATGCGCTCGTCCGTCCCCGCTTCCCCTTCGCCATGTGCCGACGCGGCAGTGACCGACCGCGGCGCCGGTTGCGTGAGCACATTGCGGACATGCTGATACTTGATGTCCATATAGCGGGCGATATCGGCCCGCTTCACGCCCGCGGCCGCGAGCGCCCGGATTCTCGCCGACTTGGTGGGGAGCTTGCCCACCAGCCTATCCATTTCGCTGCGTGTCATTGTCATATCAGGCACCTCCGACAGTGTGCGAGATATTTGGCATTTTCTTGAGTATTTGTCAATATGAATATTACTTTGTCATTAACTAGCAGTCATACAATACGCGACCGGTGCGGCGCACCAAACTCGCATCAGCGTTCGGCATGGACCGGCTTATTGGGGCCGATAGACCTCGACGGTGTCGGCGGCCGTGAAATTGGTGAAGACGCCGGCCCCGTTGCCGCCGCCCACGAGATACCAGGCGCCGCCCGCGACGGCGGAGGCAAGACTCGAGCGGGGGACCGACATGGGTGCGGCCGCCGTCCACACGCTCTTCGCGGCATCCAGCACAAGGTGGTCGGCGAACGTCTTGAGCGGATCGAGCCTTTCGCCGCCCGCCACATGAAGCTTCCCGCCGAGCGTTGCCGCCGTCAGGCTCGAGCGGGCCGAGGGCAGATCGGGACCCTTTTGCCAGCGTCCGGCCGCGGGATCGAAAACATCAACCGCCGCCGAGGTTCGCCCCTGTGCGTCACGCCCGCCCACGACATAGATGAGGTTGCCGAGAGCCGCTGCAGCGGCCTGCGCGCGCGGGCGCGGCATCGGCGCCTTGCCGACGCGCCAGGCGCCCGCGTTGAGGTCGTAGACGAAAACCCGCTCGGCATTGGCGCCCTTGCCGCCGACGACATAGAGCCTGTCGCCCTGAGCGACGAGTGCCGGGTAAGCGCGCGCCGCCGGCATGGCGGGTCCGCGCTGCCAGCGCCCCGCCTCCGGTTGAAAGATCCAGAAATTCGCCGTGGCTTGCGCTTTTTCCGTCAGGCCCCCCGCCACGAAAACGCTGCCGCGGGCGGCCGCCATGCCCATGTCGCTCGTGGCTTGCGGCAGCGACGGCAGGGGGGTCCAGGCGCCGGACTTCGGGTTGAAGCTCTCGAAAACATCGCGCGGGCGGGTGAGACCGCGTCCGCCCGCGACATAGATGATGCCGTCGAGCGCCGCCGCGGCGAGGCCCGCGCGCGCCGCGTCCATGGGCTCGAGCGTGCGCCAGCCCGCGAGCACGGGCGTGGGCGCGAGCAACGCGAAGTGAAATGCAATGAGCGCGAATGCCCAGACGATACGCAACGGAAACCTCCGCTTCTTGGTCAGCCAAAATACCATGCGGCGAGACCGAGAAAAGTCGAGAACCCGACGACGTCGGTGACCGTCGTGACGAAGACGGCCGAGGACACCGCGGGGTCGACGCCCGCGCGATGCAACCCGAGCGGGATGAGGATGCCGGCAAGCCCCGCCGCGAGAAGGTTGATGATCATCGCAAGTCCGATGATGACGGCAATGGCCGAGCTCTTGAACCAGAGGACGGCGATGAGCCCCATGAGGATCGCAAAGATGATGCCGTTGAGGCTGCCGACCACCGTCTCGCGGAGGACGATGCGCAGCGCGTTCGCGGGCGTGAGCTCGCGCGTGGCGAGCGCGCGCACGGCAACCGTGAGCGTCTGCGTGCCCGCGTTGCCGCCCATGCTCGCCACGATCGGCATGAGCACCGCAAGCGCCACCACCTGCTCGATCGTGGCGTCGAAGAAGCCGATGACGATCGAGGCCAGAATCGCCGTGAGCAGATTGACGAAGAGCCACGAGAAGCGCGCGCGCGTCGTGTCGATGACCGTGCTCGTCATGGTCTCGGCGTCCCGCACGCCGCCGAGCGCCAGGATGTCCTCGGTCATTTCCTCTTGAATCACGTCGACGATGTCGTCGACCGTGATCATGCCGACGAGACGCCCGGCGTCGTCCACGACCGGCGCCGAGACGAGATGGTATTGCTCGAAGAGATAGGCCACCTCCTCCTGGTCCATGGAGGCGGGCACGGCGGTGGGCTCCGCATCCATGATGTCGCCGATCAGCACGGGCCTCTTGGTGCGCACGAGCCTGCTCGTCTGCACGCTGCCCAAGAGCGCGAAGGCCGGATCGACGACGAATATCTCGAAGAACTCCGAAGGCAGCTCCTCGGTCTCGCGCAAATAATCGATGGTTTGGCCGACCGTCCAGAAGGGCGGCACGGCCACCATCTCGCGCTGCATGAGGCGGCCCGCGGAGTTTTCCGGATAGTGAAGCGGAAGCTCGAGCGCGGCGCGGTCGCTCTCGGGAATGCGCGCGAGCACGGCCCGCATCTGGGCTTCGTCGAGATCCTCGAGGAGATAGACCGCGTCGTCGGTGTCGAGCGCCTGCACGGCTTCCGCGATCGCCTGCGGCTCGAGCTGCGCCAAGACCTCGTCGCGCACGTCCTCGTCGAGCTCGGAGAGCACCTCGGGCGTGAGCACGTCCTTGCCGAGCATGGTGACGAGCGCGGTGCGCTCCTCGGGTCCGATCAAGCCGATGAGGTCGGCGAGGTCGGCCGCGTGCAGGCCCGAAAGCTTTTCCTTGAGCGTGGCGCTCGCACCGCGATCGAGCGCATCGACCACCTCGCGCACGAAGTGGGGATCGAGCGCGCCCGCTTCCTGGGCCTGCGCCTCTTCGCGTTCCGGCTCGAGGACCTCGGTCGGCGCCATGGAAAACCTCACTGCGCCGCGCGAGCGAGCGGCCTCCCATCCCTCACGGTTCGCAGCTTACGGAAAAGGAAACCTTGGTGCGGCCGAGAGGACTTGAACCTCCAAGGGATTTCTCCCACTAGCACCTCAAGCTAGCGCGTATACCAATTCCGCCACGGCCGCCTGTGGTGCAGATCCGACAGATGGCTGCCATCTGTCGGATCTGCACCACCAACTCAACAATGCGTGGATCGGTTCCCAGACGGACGCCGATGGCGTCCGTCTGATCCGATCCACGCGGGGCATGGCTCTAGCAAATCCCGACCGGGAAGTGAAGAAGCATGGCCCGGCCACAGGGCTCAAGCCTTCAAGGCCAGCGCGTCCGCACGACCCCGAAGCGGCGCCGGATCTTCGCCGCGCAGGCTGTAAAGCCAATCGGTGAGCTTCACCGCGACGAAGGCCACCGCGAGCCCGGCCGGCAGATCAATCAAATAATGAAAATGCGTCGCCACGGCGAACACCGATACGTAAAGCACGATCATCAGAAAGCCCAGGCCGAGCAGACGGCTCATGCGCCAGGTATAGGCGCAGATGACCACGCTATGCGCCACGTGCAGCGAGGGCATGGCGCCGAGCACCGCCTCGAAGCGATAAGGATCGAATACCGCTCCGTTCGATGCGCGGAACGCCTCACTCACCTCCAGCATGATGCGCTGCGTCTCCTCCATGATCGAGCCCTGCGGCAAGGAGAAGAAGAGCGGCCCGTAAGCCGGTGCCAGCATGTAGCTCGCGCCGCCGAGCACGCATACGGCGGCACCTGCCGTTACGAGGCGGCTGAACACGCTGGGCGCGAGCGCGATGCTGAGCGCATAGGAGGTCACGAAGGCGGCCGCATAGATGCGAAAGTAAAAGACATGGGGAATCTCGAGCGCCGCATCGAGCGCTAATATCCAATGCTTCAGAGCCCCCGCGGCCTGGTCCATCTGCAAGTAGGCGCCGTCGTAGAGCCGTGGGCCCAAATGCGACCACCATTTGAAGCACAGCATGAGGTAAAGCGCGACCATCAGCGCGAGCAGGAGCCGCAGGAACTGAAACACGTCGCGCGAAAACGCAGCCGAAGAGAAATTGCCCCGCAGCATGCCGCGCGTAAGGCTCACCATGGCGTAAAGCCCGATGCTGACCAGCACGATCGTGCCGTAATGCGCCGTGCTCGAGAGCTGCTGCAGCACTTCGCCGCCTTCGAGGCGTGGCGCGAGCACGGGATAGCCGCAGGCGATCAACAATCCGGCGAAGGCGAGCGCGCCGAGCACAATCCACTCGGCGGGCAAGATCCAGCCAAACCACTGCTTGAGGGGAGCTGCTGTGCGCACCCGCGTGCCTCCGGCCATGCCTCGCCGCCAAGGCTCAATAAGCCCGCCCACTTAATTCGCGATTAAAGAAGACGGCAAATCCATCGGCGGCGATTGTACAAGAAGACGATTGCCGAGGAAAATTCGCGCGCGCGCGGGAACGAAGCTCGACGATGAGCTTTTCTCAAATCCCCTCGCCGTCCGTGAAGACGGGCTCGTGGATGCCGCATTCCTCCTTGTCGAGGCCGGCCCAGCGGCCCGAGCGGTAATCGGCGCCTTCTTGGACTTTCTCGGTGCACGGCATGCAGCCGATGGAGAGATAGCCGTCGGCCGTCAGCGGATGATGCGGCAGCTGGTGCGCTTCGATGTAGCGCATGAGATCCGCGCGGCTCCAGGAGGCCAGCGGATTGATCTTGAAACGTCCGTCCACGAGCTCGATGGGCGAGAGGCCCGTGCGCGCCTTGGTCTGGAAGCGCTTGCGGCCCGTGATCTCGGCTTCGAAGGGCTCGAGCGCGCGCTGCAGCGGCCACACTTTGCGCAGCGCGCAGCATTTGTCCGGATCGCGCGACCACAGCGCGCCGTCCGGATCGAGCCGCTTTACGTCCTCGGGATGCGGGCCGATGGACCGGATATCGGTGAGACCCAAGACGTCTTGCAGGCGGTCCCGATAGCGCAGCGTCTCGCCGAAGAGCTTGCCCGTGTTGAGAAAGACCACCGGCACCGTGGGATCGATCTCGGAGAGCATGTGCAAGAGCACCACCGACTCGCCGCCGAAGGAGGAGACGACGCAGAGCTTGTCCTTGAATTCCTCGATCATGGCGGCGATGAGCGCCTTGCCCTCGAGCGCGCCATGACGCGCGCGCAAGACTTCGAGCCGCGCCACGAGCGCGGGGCTCGCCTTGACGCCGGTCTCGATGTCGAAGGCGCGCGGCGCCTTGGGCGGCGCTTTGCGCTTGACCGCGGCAAGCGGGGACACCGTCACGCGAGCCAGCCTTTCTCGTCGATGTAGCGATCCGTCGCGCGCGACAAGGCCTCCATGCTCATCCCTTCCGCGCGCCAATTCTCGCGCGCGCGCGAAATCTCGGAAACATGCTCCGCCCATTCGCTGCCGAAGCTCTCGCCCAAATGCAGGGCAAGCCGCCGCGCGAGACCGGGCGATGCGCCGTCCGTGGAAACCGTGATCAGAAGCGCGCCCCGGCGAAGCGCCGCCGGCACGTGAAAGTCGCTCAAGCCCCGCGCATCCTGCACGTTCACGCGCGTCTTCACCGCGCGCGCGCTTTCGGCGAGGCGTGCAGCGTCAGCCTCGTCGAGATCGCCGATGAAGAGCACGTCCACGCGCGGCGATCTCCTCGCGGCTCGGCAAGCGTGGGACGAGCGCGGCGCCGGCTTCGCGCGCAAGCGGCGGGCTCGCCTCAGGCGCGTAGACGGCGTGGGGCTCGGCGCCATGGGCGCGCAACTGGCGGAGCCGGCCCAAGGCTTCGCTGCCGCCACCGACCACCGCGATCTTGATGCGCACCGGGTCGAGCACGACCGGAACCAAGGCCTGCCTCCTCGCCTGGGGCGCCCTATTTCACGGTCTTCCGTGTAATAGTTTGCCTTTACTACATGTACAGCTGTGCTTTAGGAAATTCAAGTCAGCGGGCACGGAGATTCCGCCCCGCCCAGGGCGAGGACGAGACCCAAGCCAGCCTAAGCCGCCTAGGCTCAGCCCGTCTCGTAGTTCTTGAGAAGCTCGGTGATGGAGACCGCGACGCGGTCGCCCTGGATCATGATCTCGCCGCGCGCTACGGGGCGGTTGTTGGCGAGCACCCAGACTTGCTCGTCCTGGCGCGCGTCGAGCTCGATCACGGCGCCCCGGCCCATGCGCAGGAGCTGGTGCATGGGCATGATGGCGCGCCCCAGCACCACGGATAACTCGACTTTGACGCTATCGAAGTTGGTCATGAGCGATCGTCCCTGCCCCGATCCTGCGCGGTCAGGGTTACGCCGCCGTTAAGGGCTCGCGCAGGCCCCGGACCGGCGCTATCTAAGCACCATGAACCAAGTGGCTTGGGCGCGCTCCGGCGCGCTCGTTTCCTATCCAGACGCCGTGGAGGCAATGGAGGCGCGCGTGGCGGCCATTCGCGCCGGCACGGCACCCGAGCTCGTCTGGCTCCTCGAGCACCCGCCGCTCTACACCGCGGGCACGAGCGCGCGGGACGAGGACCTGCTGCAGAAGAACCGCTTTCCGGTCTACCGTTCGGGCCGCGGCGGCAAGTTCACCTATCACGGGCCGGGCCAGCGCGTGGCCTATGTCATGCTCGACCTCGACCGGCGCGGCCGCGACATCCGCGCCTTCGTGCGCGGGCTCGAAGACTGGCTCATCGAAACGCTTAGCGTTTTCGGTGTGCGCGGCGAGCGGCGCACCGACCGCGTCGGTGTGTGGGTTCGGCGCGCCGACGGCCGTGACGAGAAGATCGCGGCACTCGGCTTGCGCGTGCGGCACTGGGTGAGCTTTCACGGTGCGAGCCTCAACGTGGTGCCGGAGCTTTCGCACTACGCGGGCATCGTGCCCTGCGGCGTCGCCGAGCACGGCGTGACGAGCCTTCATGCGCTCGGCATTCCGGTTTCCATGGCTGAAGTCGATCGCGCGCTGCGCGCGACCTTCGAGGCGCGCTTCGGCGCGACGCGCGATGCCGAAAGCCCGATAAGCGAAGCTCTCAAAGCGTCGGCAGTTGCCTGAAGTCGGCTGCGATCTCGTCTTGGACGGGCGTGACCGACACATTCTCCACGCGCGCACCGAACGGCCCCTCGCGGCAGCGCGCGACCAGCGTTTCCAGCGCCGCCTGCCCGCCCGCGGCGAGCACCTCCACCGTGCCGTCCGCGCGGTTGCGCACCCAGCCCTTGAGCGCAAGCGCGCGCGCCTCGCGCAGCACGAAGACGCGGAAGCCCACGCCGTGCACGGCCCCGCTGATCCGCAGGCGAATGGTATTCATCGTACGACGTGTCAGGCGGACCGTCGCGCCGATGGCGCGGCGGCCACCTCCTCGACCAGAAACTCCGTGTGCGGACTTTTAGCGAAAGCTTCGGCCAGCGCATTGAGGCGCTTGCGCACGATTTCACCCACGAGCGGCGCGAGCGGGGGCGCCATGCGCAAGATGAGCATCTTCTTCGAGAGCTCGAGCGCCGAGCGGTCGAGCACACCGGGTGTCGAGGCCGAGAGCACGTGGCCGAGCCGCAAGGCGACCCCGAGCTTGAACGCGCGCTCGCTGCGTTCGGGCCCGACGATCGGGTCGAGATCGACCGACAGTTTCTCCTCCTCGTCGCCGCCCGTGTAGCGATGGAAGACGCTGCGCGCGAGAAAAGCGCGGGCGGGATGATCGAGACCCGCGATCGGCGCGCGCAACACCTCGTGAAAGGCGTGGTCGCCGCGATAATCGGGATGCGTGCGCCAGCCGATATCGGAGAGAAGGCAGGCGGCCCAGCGCAGCCGCCGATCGTCCGGCGTCTCGTCGGGAAAGAGAGGCGCCGTCCAAAGCGCGAGCTCCTCGCCATGCGCCGGATGGCGCCCGAGCGCTTCAGCCATCTCGCGCGCCGCCTCGATGAGCGGATCGCGCGCGCGCTCTTCATCGGAGAGCATGCGGAACAGAAGGCCCTCGCGCAGCCCGTAAGCCGAGATGACCACGCGCGCGACCTTGGCGCTTGCGATCAGCTTTTCCAGCACGAGCGCGCCATAAGGCAGCGTCTCGACGCGGCGCCGCGGAATCTCGGTGATGTTCTCCAGCGACTTCCGGCTCTGCGCGGAGAGGACGTGGGACATCTTTTCCGCGTCCTTGGCTTCGATCGTGTAGTGCTGCAACACATGGAGCGCGTAGTCCGTGTGGCGCATATGGATGCGCGCGAGCGCGCGCCAGATGCCGCCCACCGCATAGAGCGTCTGGCCTTTGCACGCGGAAAGCCACGTCACGCCCTTGAACGCCTGATCGACGAGCTTGCGCGCCTTGGTCATGGAGCCGTTCGCCGCATCCATGAGGTGAAGAGGCCCGAGCGAGAGCGTGGCGCCTGACCCGCGCCGGCCCGGCGCCAGTTGCGTCAGCTCGAGGCTGCCGCCGCCGAGATCGCCCACGAGGCCCTGCGCGTCGGGAATGCCCGAGACGACGCCGTCGGCGGCGAGCGCGGCTTCCTCCGCGCCCGAGAGCACGCGCACCTTGACGCCGCAGCGCGCGGACGCATCGGCCACGAATTCCGGACCGTCCGCCGCGTCGCGCACCGCCGCGGTCGCCACCGCTTCCAGCCGCACCACGCCCATGACCTCGCTCAAGGCGCGGAAGCGATCGAGCACGCGCCGCGCCCGGCGCACGCCGCCCGGATCGAGCTTGCCCTTGGAGCGCACGCCACGGCCGATGGCGCACAAGACCTTCTCGTTGAACAAGGGCACGGGATTGCGCTTGGCCGCCTCGAAAACGACGAGACGGATCGAGTTCGAGCCGATGTCGATGACGCCCACCGGCGCATGGGGTGCGCGGGAGCTGGAGACTTCGATCGCCATGTCTTGGGCTATCGGCTCACGACCCGTCGGCACCGAGAACAACGCGCGGAGGTGCCTGCACCTTTTGGGCGCTGCCTCGTCCCGAAAGACTGGGATTGGTCATGAAGTAGTCGTGCGCGCTGAACGGCTCCTTGCCGGACTCGGGCTCGAGCCGCACATAGGTGCCGTCGGGATTGCAGCGCCCAGCTCTGAAGATTGTCGCGCAGGTTCGCCACCATGATCTGGTCGAGCACCTGCTGGTGCACCGTCGGATTGTCGACGGGCACCAGGGTTTCCACGCGCCGCTCGAGATTGCGCGGCATCCAGTCCGCCGACGAGATGTAGACATGCGCCTTGGGCGACGGCAAGGGCAAACCGTTGCCGAAGCAGACGATGCGCGCATGCTCGAGGAAGCGTCCGACAATGCTCTTGACGCGGATGTTTTCCGACAGCCCCGGAACCCCGGGCCTCAAGCAGCAAATGCCGCGCACCACAAGCTCGATCTTCACGCCGGCCTGCGAGGCCCGATAGAGCGCATCGATCACCGTGGCATCGACGAGCGCATTGAGCTTGGCCCAGATCGTGGCCGGCCTGCCCGCGCGCGCATGCGCGATCTCCTCGTCGATATGCGTCGAGGATGCGCTTGCGCAGGCCGATGGGCGAGAGCGAAAGCTTTTCCAATCCCGCAGGCTCGATGTAGCCCGTGATATAGTTGAAGAAGCGCTGGGCGTCGCGTCCGAGCGCAGGATCGGCGCTGAACAGCGAGAGATCCGCATAAACCCGCGCGGTGATCGGGTGATAGTTGCCGGTGCCGAAATGCACATAGGTGCGCAAGACGCCGCCTTCGCGGCGCGCGACCGCGCTCACCTTGGCGTGGGTCTTGAGCTCGATGAAGCCGAAGACGACTTGCACGCCCGCGCGTTCCATCTCGCGCGCGAGCTTGATGTTCACCGCCTCGTCGAAGCGCGCCTTGAGCTCGACGAGCGCGGTGACCGACTTGCCGGCCTCCGCCGCCTCGACGAGCGCGCGCACGATGGGCGAGTTCGGCGTCGTGCGATAGAGCGTCTGCTTGATGGCGACGACATCCGGGTCGGCGGCCGCCTGGCGCAGAAACTGCACCACGACGTCGAACGACTCGTAGGGGTGGTGGACGATGATGTCCTTCTGGCGGATGGCCGCGAAGCAATCGCCGCCATGATCGCGGATGCGTTCCGGAAAGCGCGGATTGTAGGGCTCGAACTTCAGGTCCGGACGCTCTTCGACGATGATCTGGCTCGTGTCGGCAAGCCCCAGGAAGCCCTGGACCGTCACCGGCTCTTCGCCCACCTCGAGCTCGTCGGCGACGAAGCGGCGCAAGCGCTCGGGCATCGAATCCTGAAGCGTGAGCCGGATCACGCTGCCGCGGCGGCGGCGCTTGAGCGCGATTTCGAAGACTTGAACGAGGTCCTCGGCTTCTTCTTCGATTTCGATATCGCTGTCGCGCAGCACGCGGAAGCCGCCCTTGCCCAGCACCTTGTAGCCGGTGAACAGGCGATCGAGGAAGCAGCCGATGACGCTTTCGAGCGCGATGAAGCGCGTCTGGTTTGGATGCTCTTCCGTCTCCGGCAGGCGCGTGAAGCGCTCGACCTGCTGCGGCAGGGGGATGAGCGCGCGCATCCGCGTCCCGTCGCGTGCGCGCTGAAGCTCGAGCGCAAGCGAGAACCCCAAATTGGGAATGAACGGGAAGGGATGCGCGGGATCCACCGCGAGCGGCGTCAGCACGGGAAAGATTTGCTCGGTGAATTTCTGCTCGAGCCAGGAAAGCTCGCGCAGCGACAGGTCCGGCGCCTCGACGATCTTGATCCCGTTCTCGCCCAAGCTCCCGCTCGATCTCGACCCAGCAGCGATGCTGCTCGGCCATGAGCTCGCCCGCCTTGGCATTGACCGCGCGCAATTGCAGAAGCGGCGTGAGCCCGTCGTCGCTCACCGTGGTTACACCTTGGCGCACGAGGTTGTAGAGCCCCGCCACGCGCACCATGAAGAACTCATCGAGGTTCGAGGCGGAGATCGACAGGAAGCGCACGCGCTCGAGGATCGGGTGACGCTTGTTCTGCGCCTCTTCGAGCACGCGCGCATTGAAGGCGAGCCAGGAGAGCTCGCGATTGATGAAGCGCTTGGGCGAGCTCGCATCGATGGCGGGATGCGGAGCAACGCTCGGCCGCGCGAGCGGCGCCGGCGCGGGCGCGCTCGGTCTCCTCGCTCCTCTTCTCCAAGGCTTGCGGCTGCGGCGATGTCATGGGCTCCATGGCCTAAAGTCTAAGCGGCAACTTCAACCAAACCCCTAAAGTCTATCACAGACCGCCGCTTTCGGAGCGCTCGTCCCCATGACTCCGCGGCAGTATTTCGCGGGCAAGCGCCAGGCTCACCGGCCGGTGCATGGCAAGGCTCGCGGCATCGAGCGCGGCCACCGCCTCTTCCATGGCAGCGCATGAGCGCTCGAGGTGGCTCACAAGATAATTCACGAGCTCGGGCGACGCCTTGAGCTGGCGATCGGCGAAGAGCTTGATGAGCAGAGCCGTCAAGAAACTGTCATCGGGCGCACCAAGCTCGACCACGAGCGCCTCGCCGAGACGGCTTGCGAGATCGGGAAGCGAAAGCGTCCAGCGCGCGGGCGGCGTGCGCGCCGTCATCAGAAGAAAGTCGCCCTTCGCGCGCATCAGATTGAGAAGGTGAAACAGCGCGGTCTCGTCGAACGGACCATCCATGGCGTCGAGCACGAGCGCCTGCGCATCGGCAAGCGCGGGCACGGCCTCGACCGTGAGCGCTTGCGGTTCGAGCGAGCGCGGCGCCGCTCTTGGCGCGAAAGACATGGGCGAGATGGGACTTGCCCGTGCCTTTCTTGCCGGTGATGACCACGACCGGCGCGGGCCAGTCCGGCCAACGGTCGATGAGCACCACGGCCGCGGCATTGCTCGGCGCGACGAGAAAATCCTCCCGCCCGAGCGCCGGACGATGTTCGAAGGCGAGGGTAACCTGGGCGCTCCTCATCGGGGGGACGTCTCGCCTTTTCCGTTCGATCCGGAGCCATCGGAGCTGGAGACCGCTTCCACCCAGAAGCGCAGATAGGCGAAGCCCGAGACCACGGTCGAAAGCGCGACGAACAAAGTAAGCCCGAAGACGAGACGCGTAAGATCGATCGCAATGACGGGCACCGTGAGCACGACGCCGGCAAGCAGGATCTGGAAGCGTCGTGTTGATCTTGCTGACGAAGAGCGGCGCGATCTTCAGGCTCGCGCCCAACAGCGCGGCAAGGATCACCGCGCCGACAATGAGGATGTCCCGGCTCACCACCAGGATGACGAGCCAGGTGTCGAGCCGGTGCTGGAGACCGAGCGTCACATAAAGGCTCACGAGCAGCGCCTTGTCGGCCATGGGATCGAGATAGGCGCCGACGCGCGTTTGCGCATGCAGGCGCTTGGCGAGAAAGCCGTCCAGCGCATCCGACACGCCCGCGACGAAGAAAAGCGCGAGCGCGAGCCCGTCTCGCGCCGGAAAGAATGAGCCAGATGATCGCGGGAACGAGGAGAATGCGCGCGAATGTGATGGCGTTGGGAAGGTTCACCAGCAGGGTCCGGGCGTCAACGGGACGTGGAAGCGCTCATTGCGACTGCGGCGCTTGCGGCAAGCCCCGGTCTTGCGGCGCGTCCGCGGCAGGGCCCACGGCGCCCGTCGCCATGCCGCCCGCCGAGGTGAGCTCGTAACGGCCGTCGGGCGAAGCGCTCAGCCTGAGGTCGCTCTGGGCGAGCTTTACGCCAAGCTGCTCGCGCGTGCCGAGGTAGCGAAGATCGATCAACGCCTCGTCGACCGTAAGGCCGACGACATCGACCGCGCGGATAGTCGGCGACTGTTCGAGGCGACTGCGGATCGCGACCCATTCGGCGAGGCTGCCGAAATGCACGGCGGCGCGCAACGTGCCTTCCGATCCTGCGGCGACGACGGTCTCCCTCTTCCAGCGCTCTTGAATGGTCTGGACGATGTCATCGATGGCCGCATTGAAGGCGGCGGCCTCGGCCGCGCCCTGATAGGAAAGCCGCTCCTCGTCCGCGCCGCTCGGCGTCACTTCCGTCAAGCGGACGTCGAGCAAAGTGCCGGTGGCGGCTTGTTGAACGGACACGGCGGCAACCAAGACGCGCGTTGCGCCGTAGTAGTCGGCCAAAGCGCTCAGGCTCGTCCAGTCCGGCGCCGCGGGATCGAGGCCTGCGGTCTCGTTGATATCGGAAAGATCGCCGACCGGCACGATCATCGGCGCCAGCGCCTGATCGAACGACTTTCCACGCCAGGCCTGCGCCCAAACGTTCTCGGGCTGCCAGAGCAAGGAGCGATTTTGCGACGAGCAGAACCGGCAGCACGACGGCGGGCTTGGCGCGCGTCTCGCCGAAGGCAATGCCGTAGGACTTGAGCAAGGCGCGGATCTTGTCGGGCGCGAAATCGTAAGTGATCTTCGCGAGATAGCGCGTCGTGCTGGTGCGCTCGTCGGTGATGGTGAAGCTCGCGAGATAGTCCTCGGAATCGACTTCCGAGGCTTTGGGCAGGCGCGGCCAGCTCGCCTTGAGCGTGAGCCGCCGCAAGAGGGCGTTGAAGGCCGCATTGCGCCCGCCGCGGATGGCGGCATCGCGCGCCGAGGTCGCCGCCTCCGCCGACTTGTCGACCGCCACGTCGCGCACGGAGAAGACGCTGCTCTCGGGCGCGGACCGGGGCCGCGGCCGCGAGAACACAGAAGGACGCCGAAAACGATCAAAATGCAGCGCCGACGCGCACCGCTTACGCCCCCTTCCCGCATTCCCCAGGCCCCGGGCGCGACTATAACATCCTGGCGGGTAGCCCAAAGCTTAACCGCAGGCGGCACGCCCCATGCCCTTGATCGCGAGCGGGATTTCGGCTCGTCTACGCCCGGAACCGGCGGCTCTCGCGCCGCTCTCGTCGCCGGCGGCACTCGTGCCAGGCTTTATTGAAAGTCGCCCCATGCCGCAAAGCCCGAAAGCGCCCTACACTTATGCGGGTGCCGGGGTCGACATCGCGCGCGGCGACGCCCTGGTCGAGGCCATCCGCGCGGCGGCCCGCTCACGGCGCGGCCGGGGGCGGACGCCAAGCTCGGCGGCTTCGGCGCGCTCTTCGATCTCAAGCAGCTCGGCATGCGCGACCCGCTGCTCGTCGCCACCACCGACGGCGTCGGCACCAAGCTCAAGCTCGCCATCGAGACCGGCCGCCACGGCACGGTGGGCATCGATCTCGTCGCCATGAACGTAAACGACCTCGTGGTGCAGGGCGCCGAGCCCTTGTTCTTTCTCGACTACTTCGCGACCGGCGGCCTCGATGTCGCGGTCGCGGCGGAGGTGGTGAAAGGCATCGCCAAGGGCTGCCGCGAAGCGGGCTGCGCGCTCGTCGGCGGCGAGACGGCGGAGATGCCGGGCTTCTATGCCAAGGGCGATTACGATCTCGCGGGCTTTGCCGTGGGCGCGGTCGAGCGCGAGCGCATTCTGCCGCGCGCCGACATCGTGGCGGGCGACGTCATTCTCGGCGTCGCGTCCTCGGGCATTCATTCGAACGGCTTTTCTCTGGTGCGCAAGCTCGTCGCCGATCACAAGCTCAAGCTCGCCGACCGGCCGCCCTTCGCGTCCGATTGCGCGACGCTCGGCGAAGCGCTGCTCACGCCGACGCGCATCTACGTCAAGAGCGCGCTTGCCGCCTGCCGCACGGATAAGGTGAAGGCCATCGCGCACATCACGGGCGGCGGACTTGACGGAGAACGTGCCGCGCGTGCTGCCGGAGGGCGCAATCGCCGAGATCGATCTTTCGCGCCTTGCCGCTCCGCCCGTCTTTTCCTGGCTGCGCAAGCTCGGGCGCATCGAAGAGGCCGAGATGCTGCGCACCTTCAATTGCGGCGTGGGCCTCGTCGTGATCGCGGGCGCAAGCGATGCCGAGGCCGTGAAGAGCGCGTTCGAGAAAGCGGGCGAGCGCGTGCAGGCCATCGGCGTCATCCGCGCGGGCGATGCGAAGGCGCGCCGCCGAAACGCGCTACCGCGGCGAGCCTCTCCTTCTGATGGTTATGCGGCTGGCCTTCTTCGCCTCCAACAACGGCACGACGATGCGCAACATCGTCCAGGCCATCGGCGACGGCGTCATCGCCGCGGAAGCCGTGCTCCTCATCTCGAACAAGCCCGACTGCGCCGCCATGAAATGGGCGCAAGCCCATGGCATTCCGACGCGCACCATCTCGCGCAAGACGCACCCGGATGACAGCGCGCGCGACAAGGCCATGCTCGCCGCCTTGCGCGAGGCACGCGCCGATCTCGTCATCCTGTCGGGCTATGTGCAGAAGCTCGGGGACGGTTTCCTCTCCGCGCTCGCCGTTCCCATCATCAACATTCATCCCTCGCTGTTGCCGGAGTTCGGCGGCAAGGGCATGTACGGACGGCATGTGCACGAAGCCGTGCTCGCCGCGCGGCGCCGCGAATCCGGCGCCACCGTGCATTTCGTGACCGAGGTTTACGACACGGGCCCGATCATCGCCCAGAGCCGCGTGCCCGTGCAGCGCGACGACACGGTGGAGAGCCTCGCGGCGCGTGTCGAAGCCGCCGAGAAGGCGTTGATGATCGAGACGGTGCGCGCCATCGCGGCGGGCGAATTGAAGCTCGGCAAAATCGCGCGCTAGGCGCTGATGGACGAGGCCGGTTTCACGACGCTCCTCAAGCGCTCTTTGGTCTCTTCTGAGAGCGGACGGGGCGAGCGGTCGCTCGCGCCGAAATGTTCAGCGCCACGGCGGCGCGAATGAGCGCCTTCAACGCCCTTTCATCGATCTTGTCGCCCTCGTGGATATCGATGGCGCGCCTCACATTGCCTTCAAGGCTCGAGTTGAAGAGGCCTGTTGGGTCCTTGAGCGAGGCGCCCTTGGCGAAGGTCAGCTTCACGACGCTCTTGTACGTCTCGCCGGTGCAGATGATTCCGGCGTGCTCCCACACCGGAACCCCGCGCCACTTCCACTCCTCGACCATTTCGGGATCGGCCGCTTTGATGAGCTTGCGGACCCGTGCCAGCGTCTCGCCCCGCCAATCGCCCAGCGCCGCGATTCTCGCATCGATCAGCTGAGAGGGAGAGTCTCCTCCTTTTCCTTCCTTCGCGCCGCTCTTGCTCTTCTTCAAAGTTTCGCTTTCTTCATGGTTGTTGCCGTTCGCGCGTCACACGAGATCCAGACGCCCTGGTTCGACTAGAACGGTATGTCCTCGTCCGACTCGTCCTTCCCCCATTTCTTTTTGAGCAGCGCTGTAACGCGTTCCGGCACGCCCCATGCAGACAAGATTTGGCCATTGCTCTCGGCGGCATCTTTGACGCGCTTTGCGAAGCCGGACTTCCAGATGGGCAGTTCTTCGAGGTAGGTCATTCTGCTTTTCGCGACGTCGAAGCTACTGCTGTTCTCGAAGAGAGAGACGACAATTTCTGCCATCTTGTCTTGCGTCTGCTTATTCTTCCGGAGGGCGTCGAAAATCTCGCGGCCCAGCGTGAGGGGAGTTTTTCCGGTGCCATTGAATGCCTGAGTCTTCCCGATGAAGCCGTATGGTATTTGCCCAAGAGTGACCGAGAAGACGGGCATAGCGCGGCCCATTACAAATCCAATTTCTTGGTCGGTCCAGTCGCTCTCATGGAAGTCGGGATGCAGGAGCGCGAGCAGCGCGTCGCATGTAGATAGGGCGAGCTCGATTTCGTTCTGCCATTCGGCAGTCGGATCAATGTCCTTGTGAGCGACGAATGCAGCGATGCCGTAAGCCTCCAGGGCTTGTTGAAGCTCACCCGCAAACTTTCGATGTGCGGCCAAGTGAGACAGGAAGAGCCGGAAATAGTCTGGTTTCCAAAACGCGGCCTGTACGTTGGGCTGAGCGACCCCATGTTCGACGGGTATGCCACAGTGTTCTGCTAAGCCAGTGACCGTATCATCGTCGGCGTGTTTCGCCATCTGGATGATGTAGCCGTCCTTGGTACCGGACCAGGTATCCGAAGTCGGAAGCCCGAACTGATTGAGCGTCAGATCAATGATCGGCCATTCCTCGGCGGCTAAGTGATGGGAAACGGCTGTCAAAAGCTTTATGCGAGCAGAAGCTGTCAGTGCCATGCGATCTCCCCGGGAGGAATTTAGCGCGTTGGTGGACTCGCCGACAGGAGCGGACACACTCGTCTTGCCACCAAATCCGGAAAGCATAGCGCGCCGACGGTTTCTTCGCAGCGGCCTTCGTAGGCTTGCGAGCTGACGACTTGGCGTCTGCTCACGCGACGCACGCATCTCGCTACTTCCCGCTCACATGCGTTGGCCGGGCAAGAGGCTCGCTTGTTTCACCCAAGCGGCGAGCAGAGCTTCGTCGAGCTGGTCGTCCTCGTGGATGTCGAGATAGCGGACGTCCTTGTGCTTGGATGCACCGGGCGGGACAGGATTGAGCGACGTGCCGCGGGTGAATTAAGGCTCGACAATTTTTCCGGCGGCGCGCGTTAGCGCCCTGAGCTTGGTGAAAGCCCCCTCACCCTGTCCCTCTCCCCAATGGGGAGAGGGAACGCGCGGGGCGCGCCATGTGCACTCCCTCTCCCCTCCGGTGAGAGGGTCGGGCCTTCGCCCGCCGAAGCATTGGCTTGCGGAAGTGTCAACGAGAGGCTTCGGCCCGCGCAGGCGGGGTGAGGGGGCGTTTCAATTGAAAGTAATGTTGCGCTAAGCGAAGGACAAAGTGGGCGTATCGCCGAACATCATCACGCCGAGCTGCTCGACGATGCCGTCGTTGAAGCCCAGATGCTGGTTCATGGTGATGGCGTCGCGGAACAAGCCGTCGAGCGGCGAGCTTTGCACGATGGCGGCATGGCCCCACCGTGTCCACCATGAGGCGCGCCACGTCATAGGCCATGCGGAAGGCGTGGATGCGCGCAAGCGCCACGTCGAGCCGCGTGCTCGATCGTCGCGCCGCCCTTGCTCGTCATCTCGTCCCACAGCTTTTCGATCGTCTCGTAGACATAGGCGCGCGCGGCGCCCCATTGCATCTGCGCGCGCGCGAATGCGAAGCGCGCGCGGGGCAGATCCTTGATGAGCGTGGGCGGCGGCGGCACGGTGATGAGCTTCTCGCGCGCGAGGGCGAGCGCCGTGTCGATGGCGCGCCGCGCGAGACCGAGCGGCGTGCCCACCATGGGAATGAAGAACACCCAGGCGCCGCCATTGTCATAGAGCGGCCCCGTCATGCGCGGCGGATCGCGCAGCGACATGGTGTGGCGCTCCGGAATGAACAGATCCTTCGCCGCGTAATGATGGCTGCCGGTGCCCGCGAGCCCCGTCGGGTACCACGTGTCTTGAATCTCCCATTTCGCGACGGGCGCGAAGACGAAGATCGGATAGGCGGGGTCCGGCGGCGCGCCGTCGCGCTCGACGAGGCAGCCGCCGATCATCACATCGGCGTGCGTGCAGCCGCTGCCGAAGCCCCAGCGCCCGGTGACGCGATAGCCGCCGTCCACGGCGCACGGCGCGGCCGTTGGCGTGCGCTTGTCCCGCCATGATGCTGTCGGGCGTGGGGAAGAGCTTCGCGCGCGGCGGTCTCGCCGAGCCAGGCCGACAAGTAACCGCTATCCGCGCCGATCTTGGCGATCCAGCTCACCGACGGATCGGCGTAAGCGAGAATCCTCGATGAGCTCGATCTGCTGCGGCAGCGGCATCTCCGGGCCGCCGAGCACGCGCGGCATCATGACGCGAAAGACGCCGGCTGCTCTGAGCTTTTGGACGAGGTCGGCGGGTATGCGGCGCGCCGGCCGCGATCTCGCTTTGGCGCCGCGTGATCTCGGGCATCAGCTTGCGCGCCGCCGCGATAATGTCTTCGGGTGTCATGGGGCGGCCCTCCGCCTCTATGCGCGATTGAAGCCGCGCGAGATTGCAACGGTCAAGCGCGCCCGGGCGCAGACGCGCTTTTCAGCCGACGATGTCGAGCGCGGAGAAGAAGATACGCGATCTCGCGCGCGGCGGAGGCGGGGCTATCGGAGCCGTGCACGGAGTTGGCCTCGATGGATTGGGCAAAGTCCTTGCGGATCGTGCCCTTCGCGGCCTTGGCCGGATCGGTCGCGCCCATCACCTCGCGGTTCTTCATGATAGCGCCTTCGCCTTCGAGCACCTGCACGACCACGGGCCCCGCGCTCATGAAGCCGCACAAGGATTCGAAGAACGGCCTGCCCTTGTGCTCGGCGTAAAAAGCTTCCGCCTGCGCGCGCGCGAGCCGGATGCGCCGTTGCGCCACGATGCGCAAGCCCGCCTTCTCCAGACGCGCATTGATCTCGCCCGTGAGATTGCGCTTGGTCGCATCGGGCTTGATGATGGAGAGCGTGCGCTCGACGGCCATTCCTTCACCTCGCACAGAACAGATGACACAGAGCAGCGCGGTTTATAGGGGCGCGCGAAAGACGCCGCAAGGCGCGCGCTTCAAGCCTTCTTCACCCAGCGTCCGCTCGCATCCTCCTGCCAATAGGAGACATCGACGCCTGCGTCCTTGGACGCCTGCCACTGAGCGCGGGCGGCTTGCACGGCGCCGTCGTCCTTGCCGTCGAAGACGATGATGCAACGCTCGAAGCTCGCGAGGCGCGCGGGCGCGAGCGGCGCCTCGTGGGCGCCTTCGACGAGGATGAGCACGTCGGCGTCGTTGACGTTGTCGCCGCTCGTCGTGATGAGCACCGGCTGCTGCTCCGGATAAGTGTCGTTGAGCGTGCCGTGGGGCAGGAAGCTGTCGTCGCTGAACGTCCACAGCTGCGTGTCCAGCGCCTCGACGCGCTCGGCGCTGCGCGCCTGCACGAGCGCGCGCCAGCCGCGCGCCAGCGTCTTGTCCAAGAGCCCCGGCAGCACGCGCTCGAGCGGGCTTTTTTCCAGATGGTAGAACCACAGCTCGGCCACTGCTCAGCACCCCCCACCCCGACCCTCCCCCTCAAGGGGGGAGGGGGAGCATTTTTCATCGCCTTCACGACTCCCTCCCCCCCTGAGGGGGAGGGATGGGGAGGGGGGTAACCTAGATGAGCTCATGGCTGGAACCGAACCATCCGAATACGGATGAAGCGTCTACTTCTCGTAATGCTCCGCGACGAAGCGGTTGAGCAGCGCCACGCCATAGCCCGTGGCGCCTTTGACGGAGAGCGGCTTGGCTTCGTTCGACCACACGACCCCCGCGACATCGAGATGCGCCCAGGGCACTTTATTCGTAAAGCGCTTGATGAATTGCGCGCCCATGATCGAGCCCGCCTGACCCGCCGGGCCGATATTCGCCACATCGGCGACGCTCGAGTTGATCTTCCGGTCGTAAGCGTCGCTCAATGGAAAGCGCCACAAGAGCTCGCCCTCGGCGCGGCCCGCCGCGAGCAAGCCCTCCGCGAGCTTGTCGTCATCGCTGAACAAGCCCGCCATCTCGTGGCCGAGCGTGACGATCATGGCGCCCGTCAGCGTCGCGAGATCGATGATGGCGGATGGCTTGAAGCGCGATTGCGTGTACCAGACGCAATCGGCGAGCACGAGGCGGCCTTCGGCGTCCGTGTTGAGCACCTCGATCGTTTGGCCGGACATGGACTTCACGACGTCGCCGGGACGCTGCGCTTCGCCGCCCGGCATGTTCTCGACGATGCCGAGAACGCCAATTGCGTTGACTTTGGCCTTGCGTGCGCCGAGCACGTGAAAAAGGCCCGCGACCGTCGCGGCGCCGCCCATGTCCCACTTCATCTCGTGCATGCCGGCGGCGGGTTTCAAGGAAATCCCGCCCGTGTCGAAGGTGACGCCCTTGCCGACGAAAGCCAGCGGCTTCTTGCGCTCGGCCGCCGCCCTTCCATTGCAGAACGACGACTTGCGGCTCGCGGGCCGAGCCTTGCGCGACGCCGAGCAGCGCGCCCATCCCGAGCTTCCTCAAATCCTTCTCGCCCAGCACCTCGACGGTGACGCCGAGCTTTTCCAGCGCTTTGCAACGGCGCGCGAACTCCACCGGATACAGCACGTTGGCGGGCTCGGACACGAGATCGCGGGTGAAGAACACGCCGTCGGCGACGCTCTTGAGCGCCCGCCAGTGGCGGCGCGCGCCGGCAAGCGCGGGCGTGAGCATGGTGAGCTTGCCGAGCGACGGCTTTTCCTCGGGCTTGAGCTTCGTGTGATAGCGGTCGAAGCGGTAGCTCCTGAGCTTCGCGCCCAAGGCGATTTGCGCGGGCACGGCTTCCGGTGCGAGTTTCGCGCCCGGTACCGGCTCGGCGAGCACCGAGAGCGTGGCTTCACCGCTCGCCAACAATCGTTGCGCGAGCGCGGCGCCGACGTGACGCGCCTGGATGGCGTCGAATTTCGCCGCCGCGCCGGTGCCGGCCACGAGCAGGCGGTCGTTGGAAAGCCCCGCCGGCACCAAAATCTCCACGATTTGGCTTTGCTTGCCTTTGAAGCGCGTCGCTTTCAGCGCGCGCGTAATGGCGCCTTTGAGCTTGTCGTCGAGCTTCTTCGCGTGGGGAAGCAAGCCGCCGTCTTCGCGCGCGAGGAGCGCCAGCGCACCGGTCTTGGGCAAGGCAAGGGTGGCGAAGGCGATATCCATCGAAGCCTCTCAAGACGGGTTCCAGGCCTCCGGTTGCGTGGGGTCGTTCCCTGGGCTATGCCGGGACGTCGCGGTTCGACTGGCCGCGCGGGAGGCGCCGTAGAATAATGTTTTGCCCGCCCGATGGAAGGGGAACGTTCCTATTGCGCCGAGACTGCCACATGCTCGCCGACCCGTTCGGGGCGCAGGGGCATGCCGTGAACGGACTATCGGTTTACCTCCTGCGTCAGGTCGGCGGGCCGCTCGTCGTCTTCACGTTTTCCCTCACGGGATTGGTCTGGCTCACGCAATCGCTCAGACTTCTCGACGTGATCATCAACCAGGGTCAGTCGGCTTGGACGTTCCTGCAGCTTGCCGCATTTCTCCTGCCGAGCCTCGTCGGTCTCATCTTGCCGGTGGCGCTCTTTCTCGCCGTCGTGTTCGCGCTGCACCGGCTGCACACCGACAGCGAGCTCGTGGTGATGTGGTCCGCGGGCTTCGGGCGCTGGCCGATCGCGCGACCGGTCATCTTCATCGCGCTGTGGGTCGCCATACTGGGCTACGCCATGGGGCTTTATTTCATGCCCGCCGGCATGCGCGCGCTGAAGGATCGCGTGTTCGAAATCCGGGGCGATCTCGTCTCGGTGCTGCTCCGGGAAGGCTCCTTCACGACGCCCGCCGACGGCCTCACCGCCTATGTGCGCGAGACGACGCGGGCGGGCGAGATCCGCAACATTCTCGTCCATGACAGCCGCAACCAGAGCGAGCCGGTGACCTATATCGCAGAGCGGGGACGGCTCGCGCGCACGCCCGACGGCCCGCGGCTCGTCATGTGGAACGGCACCGTACAGCGCATGACCAAGGACCATCGCTTGGCGCTTCTCAATTTCGACCGCTACACCGTGGACCTTGCGCAATTCGCGCTCGGGCATGACGGGCAAGCTGCGCGAGACGAGCGAGCGGTATCTGGGCGAGCTCTTGTTTCCCGATCCCACCAATCCCTGGGACGTGCAATTTCGCGACCGCTTGATCGCCGAAGGGCACAACCGCCTCGCGAGCCCGCTCTATGCCGTTGCGCTCGCCATGATGGGGCTTGCCGGGCTCATGTGCGGCCATTTCACGCGGCGGGGCTATGCGGAGCGCATCGCCTGGGTGGTGCTTCTGGCCTTTCTCGTTCGCCTTGCGGGTTTCGGCCTGCAAAACGCCGCCGCGAAGCTTCCCATCCTCAACGCGGCGCAATACTTCCTGCCGTTGTCGTGTATCGCCGTGTCGGCCGTGATGCTCGATCATCGCTTCGATGCGTTCCTCGACCGATGGCGGCCGCGCGCGCCGCTCGCCGCCGCCGCCGCCGCCGCACCCGAGTAACCGCAGATGCAACTCTCCTGGACGCTCTCGCGCTATCTCGGCACGCAATTTCTGATCGGGATCGGCATCGTGTTCGGCGTCTGCCTGTGCCTGATCTTCATGGTCGATCTCGTGGAGCTCACGCGCCGCGCGGCAAGCCGCGAAGCGGTCTCGACGCCGGCATGGTCATCACCATGGCGCTCTTGAAGCTGCCCAATCTTTCCGAGACGGCGCTACCCTTCGCGGTCCTGTTCGGCGCCATTTGGACATTCATGCGCCTGACGCGCTTGAACGAGCTCGTGGTCGTGCGGGCGTCGGGCGTGTCGGTGTGGCAGTTCCTCGCGCCGGCGCTGACGCTTGCGATAGTGATCGGCATCTTCGTCATCACGCTCTACAATCCGCTGGCGGCCACGCTCGTCGGCAGTTTCGAGCGCCTCGAAGCCAAGTACTTGCGCAGCGACTCGAGCATGCTCGCGGTGGAATCCACGGGCTTCTGGCTCCGGCAGTCGACGGGCAAGGACCAAGCCGTCATTCATGCGCTGCGCGTCGTGAAGGCGAATCCGTCTTCGCTCGTCCTGCACGCGGTCACGGCCTATCTCTACGAATCCGACGACAAGTTCGTCGGACGGGTCGATGCCAAGAGCGCCGAGCTCACGCGCAGGGGCGCGCAGGGCGCGTGGGAATGGCACATGCGCGAGGGAGAGCTTTCTCGTCCCGGCAAGCCGGTGGCGAATTTCACCACCTTCAGTCTTCCGACCGCTCTGAGCCCGGGGGAGATTTCAGGAGAGCATGGGCTCGCCCCATGCGGTTTCGTTCTGGGAGCTGCCTCGCTTCATCAAGGTGGCCGAGGCCGCGGGTTTCTCGGCCCGCGCGCATCGCGTGCGCTGGCATTCGCTCTTGTCGACGCCCTTCATGCTCGCGGCCATGGTGTTTCTGGCCGCTACCTTCTCGCTCCGGCTCACGCGGCTCGGCGGCGTTCCGCAGCTCGCGGTGGCGGGCATTCTCGCCGGTTTTCTCCTCTACTTTCTCTCCGATCTTTCCTCGGCTCTCGGACTTTCAGGCCGTCTCCCACCGCCGCTTGCGGCCTGGGTGCCGACGCTCGTGGCGCTCTTGATCGGCCTCACCATGCTCCTTCACCTGGAAGACGGATGAAGGCATGGCCGATGGGGGGCGCCGCGGAACGTGGCAGGGAACGCGCCGGGCGCGATGGGCGCGGCGCGCGCTCGGCATAGCGTTTGCGCTTTGCGCGAATCTCGGCACCGCGCTCGCCGAGCCCGCGGAGCCCGCAGCTACCGCAACACCGGCGGTGCCCGCGGCGCCCGTGGCGCCCGCAACGCCCGCCGGCCAGCATGCGCTCAAAGAGCTCGCGCTCTTTCGCGCCGACCGCATCACCTACGATCCCGCGCGCGACGTGGTCACGGCCGACGGCAATGTCGAGCTGTCCTACAAGGATCAGACCATCAAGGCCGACATCCTCATCTACGACCAGCGCTCCGACACGGTGACCGCCAAAGGCAACGTCGTTCTCATCGACAAGGGGGGAAACACGCTCTTCGCCTCGTCGGCGGTGCTCGCGACCAGCTGCGCAACGGAGTCGCCGAAAAGATCGGGATCCTGCTTTCCGACAGCTCGCGTCTGGCGGCCACGGCCGGCGTGCGTCACGAAGGCCGTCAGACGACGCTCACAAAGGCCGTCTACAGCCCCTGCAATCTCTGCGCAAAGCATCCCGAGCGCGCGCCGTTGTGGCAGATCAAGGCGCGCCGCATCATTCAAGACGAAGAAGAAGAAGGAGATCATTTACAACCACGCGCGTCTCGAGTTCTTCGGCGTCCCCGTCACCTACACGCCCTATCTCGAGCACCCCGACCCAAGCGTGAAACGCAAGACCGGGCTCCTCATGCCGACGGTCGGCAACACATCCGAGCTTGGAACGGTGGTCACGGTTCCCGTCTATTGGGCCATCGCCGACAGCTACGACGCAACCTTCACGCCCATCTACACCACCAACGAAGGACTCGTGTTGCGCGGGGAGTTCCGCCAGGTCTTGCGCCGCGGCAGCTACATCGTCGACGGCAGCATCACGCGCGCCGATGAACGGAACGATCAGAACGAGAAGACGGGCCGGAAGGATTGGCGCGGGCACTTCTTCGGCAGCGGCAAGTTCGACCTCAATTCCACCTGGAAGTGGGGCTTCAACGTGCAGCGGGTGAGCGATGACACATATCTCCGCCGTTACGAGATTTCGGAGACGCACCGCCTGGAAAACCGCGCCTATATCGAAGGCATCCGAGGGCGGAATTTTGTGAGCGCGAACACTTATGCCTTCCAGGATTTGCGCGCGGAGGACAATCCCGGGCGCTCGCCGCTCGTCTTGCCCGAGATCGAGGGCCAGTATGTCTTCGACGCCCCCTATATCGGCGGCCGCGTCGCGCTGGAGGGAAGCATTCTTTCGCTTTCGCGAAAGGAAGGTCCCGACCTGCGGCGTCTGTCCGGCAGCGTCGAATGGCAGAGGGTGTTCATCACCGGAAGCGGCCAGCGCTTCATGGGCTTTGCCTTCGCGCGCGGCGACTTGTACGTCACGAATGACGTCAATCCGACCGACGTGCCGCTCGGCCCCGACAACAGCACCACCGTCGGGCGGGTGCTGCCGGAGATCGGCGTGGAGTGGCGCTGGCCGTTTGCCCGTCAACGCGGCCGCGTGACTCAGGTCATCGAGCCCATCGTCCAGTTCGTCTACAACGGCAATGGCGGCAACCCCGAAAAGATCCCCAACGAGGACAGTCCGAGCGTCGAGTTCGACGATACGAGCCTGCTCGAGCGCAACCGCTTCCCGGGGCTCGACCGCTGGGACGACGGACCGCATGTCGACTACGCCATGCGCGGTGTTCTCTATTGGAAGAGCGGGGCCATGGTCGAAGGCCTGCTCGGCCAAAGCTATCGCCTGATCGAGCATTCGCCCTTCGCCCCCGGTTCGGGTCTCGACGATAAGCCCTCGGACATCGTGGGGCACATCATCGTCGCGCCCATGCCCGGGCTCCGCCTCACCCACCGCTTCCGGCTCGACAAGGAAAGCTGGAGCTTCGCCCGCAACGAGACCTCCCTCTCCTATCGTTATTGGCGGTTTTCGGGCGCGGTGACCTATACCCGGGCGAGTGCCGACCCCGCGGCCATCTCATCCCTGTCGCGCACGGCCGTTGCGGCCTCGACGGCAATCGAGCTGACCAACCACTGGAGCCTCACGGCCAATACCCAGCGCGATCTCACCAACCATCGGACGGTTTTCAGGGAGATCGGCTTGAGATATCTAGACGAATGCACCGAATTCGGCTTGATCTACCGGCGCGACTTCACGCGCGACCGCGATGTCCAGCCGTCGGATGCGGTCCTCGTCCAATTCCGATTGAGGAACCTGGGCTGATGGGCGGTCGCCCCTGCCCAGGGCATGGTGACGGCACCGCTCGAAATGGAGTACACCGAACGGCATGATGGTTGATCGGAGGCTTGCCGGCCTGTTCCGTGCTGCCCTGGGCCGGGGCGCGTGGCTGGCTCTTGCTTGGGTGCTGCTTGTGCCGGCCGCCGGCCAGGGGGCGGTGATTCAGAAGATCACCGCGGTCGTGAACGACGAGATTATCTCGGCCTACGACCTTCAGCAGCGGATGCGTCTCGTCATCTCGTCAGCCGGCATCAATCCGACGCCGGACGTCGTCAGCCGCATCGAGCAGCAGGTCTTGCGCTCGCTCGTGGACGAGCGGCTGCAGCTGCAAGAGGCCAAGCGCGAGGACATCACGGTCGACGAGTTGGAGATCGAGGAGGCGCTGACGAACCTCGCCCAACAGAACAATATGAGCGCGAACGAAGTCCGGAACATGCTTCTGCACAGTGCCGTGGATTACTCGACGCTCAAGGATCAGATTCGCGCCGAGATCGCCTGGAGCAAGCTCGTGAGCCAACGCTTCGGCGGTCGCGTCGTCATCAGCGATGTCCAAGTCGAAGCAGAGTTTAATCGCGCGATCCAGAGCTTCTCGAAGCCCCAGTTTCTGCTCTCCGAAATCGTCTTGCGCGTGGAACAACCCGAGCAGGACGACGACGTCCGCCACACGGCACAGCGTCTGGCCGACGAGCTGAGGCAAGGCGCTTCCTTCCCCGCGCTTGCAAGGCAATTCAGCCAGTCCTCGACGGCGGGCCTCGGCGGCGATCTCGGCTGGATGGAACGCGATCAGCTGGATCCCGCCCTGCAAGCCGCGCTCGATCGCATGTCGCCGGGGCAGCTCTCGCCGCCCGTGCGCACGATCCGTGGCTATAACATCGTCGTCCTGCGCAACCGGCGCGACGCGTCGGGCGAAGAAGGTGCGGCGCTCGCCACTGGCTTGACGCTCAAATCGCTTGTGTTGCCGCTCGACGCGAATGCCGACCAAGCCAGCGCCGAAGCTGCAATGGATCGCGTCCACGCCGCCGGAGAAAAGCTCAAAGGCTGCACGAACGTCGCCGCCGTGGCGGCCTCCGAGCCGGGCATGAGCGCTGTCGATCTCGGCCATCTCTCCATCAGCCAGTTGACCGAGTCCCTCCGCGAGGTCGTGGCCGATCTGCAGGCGGGAGCGGTCAGCCCGCCTTTCCGCGGCCCAGGCGGCGCACAGGTGCTTGTCGTCTGCAGCCGCGACATGGAAACGACCAAGACGCCGCTCACCCCGCCGACGCGCCAAGAGGTCCAAGCGCGGCTCTACAACCAACAGATCTCGATGATGGCGCGCCGTTATTTGCGCGACTTGCGGCGCGACGCAGTCGTCGAATATCGCTAGCGCAAGGGACGCCTGCCCGTGGAACCGCTGGTGGTGACCATGGGTGAGCCGGCGGGCATCGGCGGCGAGATCGTTCTGTCCGCCTTTGCACGGGCGAAGGCGCGCCTTCCCGTCTTTGCCATGATCGGCGATGCGACATGGCTCGCAACGCTCAATCAGCGCCTCGGCTTGTCGGTCCCGCTCAAGACGATCTCGGCGCCCGCCGAGGCGGCCCGGGTCTTCGAGACGGCGCTTCCGGTTCTCCAGCAGATCTTGCCGTAGCCGTGGAGCCGGGCAAGCCCGATGCGCGCAACGCACCCGCGGTGATCGCAGCCATCGACCGCGCGGTCGACTTATGTCTTTCCGGCGCAGCGCGCGCCATGGTGACGTGCCCCATCCACAAGGCCGTGCTCTATGCGGCAGGCTTCGAGGCGCCGGGACACACGGAATATCTTGCGCTGCGCATCGCGGCGCGCACAGGAAAGAGATCCGTCGCCCATCATGATGCTCGTCATTCCGGGCCTTCGCGTCGTGCCCGTGACGGTCCATCTGAGCCTCGCCGATGCGATCGGTGCGCTCTCGATCGCGCTCATTGTAGACACCGCTCGCCAAGTGGCTGCCGCGCTGCGCCAAGACTTCGGAATCGCGGCGCCAAAGCTCGTGATTGCGGCGCTTAATCCTCATGCGGGAGAGGACGGCGCGCTCGGGCCGCGAAGAGCGCGACATCGTGGCGCCCGCGGTCGCGACGTTGCAGCGCGAAGGGATCGCCGTGCGCGGGCCGCTGCCTGCGGATACGCTCTTTCATGCGGCGGCGCGCGCGGCTTACGACGCGGCCCTCTGCCTCTATCACGACCAAGCTCTGATCCCGCTCAAGACGATCGACTTCGAGCGCGGCGTCAACGTGACGCTGGGCTTGCCGATCGTGCGCACCTCGCCCGATCACGGCACGGCCTTCGACATCGCGGGCCTTGGCCGCGCGAGCCCCGAGAGCTTCATCGCCGCTTGCGCGCTCGCGGCGGAGATCGCAACACGGCGCGCTCACCGCCGGCCGTGAGCGAGGAGGACCTCGGTCCGCCGCTGCGCGAGGTGATCGCGCGCCACAAGATCGGCGCCCGCAAGGGTCTGGGACAACATTTCCTTCTCGATCTCAATCTCACGCGACGCATCGCGCGCGCGGCCGAGCCCGCAGGCGCCACCATTCTCGAAATCGGTCCGGGGCCCGGCGGTCTTACGCGCGCGCTCATCGCCGAAGGCGCGCGCCATGTCGTTGCGGTCGAGCGCGACCCTCGCTGCGTCGCGGCGCTGGGCGAGCTTTGCGCGCGGGCGCCCGGCAGGCTCACGGTCATCGAAGCCGACGCGCGCCTGATCGACGAGGCCGCAATCCTCGAAACGCATCCGCGACCCATCAAGATCGTCGCCAACCTGCCCTACAACATCGGCACCCATCTTCTCGTGCGCTGGCTTGTCGCCGAGCCTTGGCCGCCTTGGTATGCGAGCATGACGCTCATGATGCAGCGCGAGGTGGCGCTGCGTCTTGCCGCGCGCCCGCGCACGAAGGACTACGGCCGGCTCTCGGTGCTCGCGCAATGGCGCACGGTGGTGAAGAAGCTGTTCGACGTCTCGCCGCGCGCTTTCACGCCGCCGCCTAATGTGACGTCGAGCGTGGTCTCGCTCACGCCGCGCGAGAAACTCCTCGCCGACGCGCCGCGCGCGGAATTCGAGGCCGTGGTCGCGGCCGCTTTCGGACAACGGCGGAAGATGTTGCGCTCGAGCTTGAGCGCACTGGGCGTCGCCACCTTGCCGCTTCTCGCCGAAGCGGGAGTCGACGCGCAAGCGCGCGCCGAGGCGCTCGATGTCCAGGCCTTCGCCGCGCTCGCCCGCGCATATGCCAAGCAGCGCGCTTGAGCGCGACTAAGCGCGCCTTGCCTGCACCGGGCCGCTCGTGCGATTCTTGATATCGGTGATACCGACAGACGGAGGATTAACCTTGTGACTGACAAGACCGTCAAATTTATCGGCCGACGGCGCGATGGCGGGCCTATCTGACCCGCCCACGCGCCGAACAGGCGCAACGAACGCGCCGCCAGCGGCGGCGGGAGGCGGGAGCGTGTCCCGGGAGAACGTCGCTTCACCGGTAAGGCCCAGCATCGGCTTGGCGCTGGGCGGCGGCGTCGCGCGCGGCTGGGCCCATATCGGCGTCTTGCGCGCTCTAAAACGGCTCGGCCTCGAGCCCGATATCATCTGCGGCGCATCCGTGGGCGCCTTGGTCGGCGCGGTCTACCTCGCCGGCAAGCTCGACACCCTCGAAAGCTGGGCGCGCTCCCTCAACCGCCGGCGCATGATCGGCTATCTCGATGTGCGGCTCGGCGGCAGCGGCATTTTGGGCGGCCAGCGGCTCACCCGGCTCCTCCAGGAGCACCTGGACGACTTGCATATCGAGGATCTGCCGAAGCCGTTTATCGCCGTCTGCGCGGAGCTTGCGACCGGGCACGAGATCTGGCTCAGGGAGGGTCTGCTCACCGAGGTGCTGCGCGCGTCATACGCGTTGCCCGGCGTGTTCGCGCCGGTGAAGAACAACAACCGCTGGCTCATCGACGGCGCACTCGTCAATCCCGTGCCGATCTCCGTCTGCCGTGCGCTGGGTGCGCGGCTCGTCATCGGCGTGACACTGTCCGCCGACGCTTTCGGCAAGGGCATGATCGAGGAAGGCCGCCGCCTCGACGAGGTCGAATTCGGTGCGGGCACCATGCTCACGCGCGCCGCGATGTCAGCCGCGCGTCCCGATCGCGCCATCATGCGTCAGCTGTTCGGCACAAGCCGCGAGGCGCCCGGGCTTTCGACGGTCATGCTGGGGGCGCTCAACATCGTCATGGACCGCCTCGCGCGCTCGCGCCTGGCCGGCGACCCGGCGGACGTGCTCGTTACGCCCCGCGTCGGTCACATCAGCCTGCTCGACTTCGACCGCGCGGCGGAGACGATCGCGCTCGGCGAGGAAGCGCTCGAACGCGAAGCGGATTACATCCGCGAAGCGATGGCGATCCTGACTTAAATTCAGCTCGCGATGTAGCGCTTGAGGGCGTCGGCCTCGTGCTCGGCGTCGTCGATGCGGCGCTTGACGACATCGCCGATCGAGATGATTCCCGCAAGCTCGCCTTGTTCCATCACGGGCAGATGGCGGAAGCGCCCGTTGGTCATGACTTCCATGACACGCCCAATTGAGTCGGCGCGACGGCAGGTCTGGACGTTCGCCGTCATGAAATCGTTCACGGGCGCGTCGAGCGCCGCCGATCCCGATTGCGCGATCGCTTTCACGATGTCGCGTTCCGACAGAATGCCGAGCAGGCGCCGTCCCGGCCCAAACACGACCGCTGCGCCGATCCGCTTCTCGCTCAAGAGCTTGGCGGCATCGCGCAGCCGTGTGCCCGGCTGCACGGATATCACCTCCGTACCTTTCGACTTGAGTATGCTCGCAACGGTCATGGGCGGCCCTCCTCATGCCAAACGCCCGCCCCACCCTCGCCAGCGTGCTATCCCCTGCTTCGCACCATCGAACGCATCGCGGTGCCGCCGGCGCAGGCCTCTATGTTCAAGAGTGTGCGCCGCGTCGCCGAAAACCACAAGCCCTGCGCCACGCGCATGCAGCAATGCGCGCACGCCCGCTGCCGCGCTGCAACATCAGCAAGCGCGATGTCACCCGCCGCTCACGGATCAATTCGGTACAGGTCGCGCTTGCGCTCTCAACTCTCGCTGCGCGGAAACGGCGCGAAGGGAAACGGCTTCTCGTCTCTCACGAAGACGAGATAGCCGAGCACGACCGAGATATAGCTGACGAGCTCCCGCGAGATCTGGCGCAAATCGTCATTGGGCGCACGGTTAACGAGATAGACGATGAACTGGATACCCGACAGAAGGAACATCACCAAGACTGCGACATAGGCGATGACGCCGAACATGATCATGAACAGCGCGCGGACCCACAAGTTCTGGCCGCTCGCATCCAGCCAGCGACGCTCGCCCACAGGCTCGGGAGGCTGGCTCGTGTAGTCACTCATGGCATCGATCCTTTCCAATCGCGGAGAGCATTCTAGACGGTGGGCCAACGATCATCCATCGACCGGCTCGGCCGCCGCGCACGATCGAACAGCGGAAACAGGACGAGCCCGCCGACGAAGCCGCCGACATGGGCTTGCCAGGCGATCGCCGCCGCTTCGTCCGTCATGCCGACGCCCGTGACGCCGAATACGAGATTGATGATAAACCAAAGGCCGACGAAGACGAGCAAGCGTGCATCTCCCAAGGACACGAGCTTCCCGCTCCGGGACGGCACGAGCGCAAAGCGCACCACGCCGCCCATGAGGCCGGAAATCGCGCCGGAGGCGCCGATCACGGGAATGTCGCTCTCCGGCCGGATGAAGAGGTAAAGCAGAGCGCCGAGCACGCCGCAGAGGAAGTAAAGGCCGAGAAAGCGAAGGGCGCCCAGCCGCTGGGCGACCGGCGTGCCCAGGGCAAGCAGCCACAGCGCGTTGAAGCCGAGATGCAAGAGCCCCCCATGCAGGAAGGTATGCGTGACGAAGGGCCAGAGAAGGCTTGCGAGCGCTAAGAGGTCGAGCTGCGGCAGTGTCCTGAGCGCGCCTGTGACATCGGCGGGCACAAGTCCAAAGGTGGTGATGAGAGCCCAGTTTTGCTCCTCGGACAGAAAAGCGCGCGCGATGTGTATGAGGACGAGCACCGCCAGGAGCGCGGTGACGACCTTGGGCGCCCGGAAAATGGGCTCGCGCTGGCGCCGTTGCGGGACGCCTTCTACGTCGTCATGCATTGACCCCGTCTTTCCCTAATCCACGCGGCCCGTCAAGAGAGCGCTGGCATAGCGCTTGCTACGCGCAGAGCGCCGCTCATTCGCATCTGTCAACGCGGCTCCTCTTGGGGAGAGGCGTCATTACGTCCTCTCCCTTTTCTTTTGCCCTTCGCCATTGCCGTAGAGCGGGTCATCGGCAATGCTGCGGAAGCCCCCGGCTGATCGCATCCATCAGGACTTCCGATGATTCCGTTGCGCGACGAGAATCCCACGCACATCACCCCCTGGGTGACCTATGGGCTGATCGGCGTCTCGACCCTGGTCTTTCTTTGGCAGCTCGGTCTCGGAGAAGACGCAGCCGAGCGCGTGATTTTTTCCCTGGGGTTTGTACCGGCAACCTTCTTCGGCAAGGCCGCGCTGGCGCCTGCGCTCGACATCGTGCCCGCGCCGCTCACGCTCGTGACGTCCGTGTTTCTTCACGGAGGCATCCTGCATCTCGCGGGGAACATGCTTTACCTCTGGATCTTCGGTAACAATGTCGAGGAAGCCGTAGGCCCCGGCCGTTATCTTGTTTTCTACCTTGTGTGCGGTGCCGCGGCGGCCTTGGGCCAAGGCTTCGTTCACCCGAGCTCCGCCATTCCCATGGTCGGCGCCTCGGGAGCGATCTCGGGCGTGCTCGGCGCCTATCTTCTGCTTTATCCCGCCGCCCGCATCTTGGTTGTCATTCCCTTGGGCTTCTTTCTCTATCCGGCGCGGCTCTCGACGGTGTGGGTGCTCGGGCTGTGGTTTGCGATGCAGCTTTTGGCGGCGCTCCTCACCGATTCCAGCCAGCCGGGCATCGCTTGGTGGGCGCATTTCTTCGGTTTCCTCACCGGTGCGCTCTTGATCCTCGTCCTGCGCCGGCCGGGCTTCGCCCTTTTCGGGGCGCCGCGCGTCTTGCCCAAAGGGCCCTGGGCGCGCGCGATCCTGGAGCGGAACCGGGGCCCCGACGAGCCGCGCCCCTTTCTTTAGCCTCGACTTTGGCACGCTTGCTGCTCTGCGCAGGACATATGCCCCGGCGAGACCGCACATCTGCGCCAGGGCGACACGCGACTGTCCCGTGGCAGGCGCTCCGGGGATCGAGAATTTTGATGCGCGCAGCCGACGACCATAACCACGCCGAGCCCCGGGTGATTGCGTTGACACAGCCCAGCTCGAAGCTCGTGTTCGATTACTGGAATGCTCTGCGCAATGGCCGTTCGCTTCCCCGCCGTAGCGAGGTAGACCCCGCAGCGCTGCGCCTCTTGTTGCCCCATGCCTTCATCCTGCAGCGCTACGATTCCGAGCACGTCGTCTTCCGCGTGGCGGGAACGGCGCTCTGCGCCGCCTTCGGGCGCGAGCTTCGCGATCACAATTTCGTCACGCTGTGGTCGCGCAACAGCCAACCCGCGATCCGCGATCTTCTCTTGCAACTTGCGGAAAAGGCCCAGGTGGCGACCTTGCGGGCGGTCGGTGTGACCCTCGACAAGCGCACGGTTTCGACCGAGACGGTTCTCCTGCCGCTCGCCGACGATTGGGGCGCGCGCACGCGCATTCTGGGCCTTGCGAGCTTCGGCCGCGAAGGAGAAGCGCTCGGCTGGCGCAAGCTGGTGCGGCTCGAGATCGCGGCACTCGCCTTGGTCGATCCCGACCGCGACCGCCTCATGCTCGACATGCATGCGAGCACGGAGAGCCCATCGTTTGCTTTCCATCTGTCGCTGGTTTCGCGCCCCGCAAGCGCCGGGGCGCCCACGGCGCCCACGGCGCCCACGCTCGCTCATCCCTGGGGCGAGCACTTGTGCACGCGGCTCAAGCTCGACGATTAAATCAGAAGAAGCGTCTCAGAAATCGAAGCGCCGGTTGCGATCGAGGTTCGTATGGGCCTCGAAGGTCTCCATGAATTCGCGCTCCTTGCGAACCTCTTTGTCGTGCTCGACCTCGATGCCCTGGAGCCGGTCGAGCGAGCGGTGATAGGCCTCGACGTCGCCCGCATCTTTGCGCGCGCAGCGGTCGCCCTCATATTGCTGGATTTCGACGCACCAGCGCTCGAAGCTCAGCGTGTCGGCCGAATAACCCGGACTGTCGCTCGAATCTTGGGCCCGTGCCGCAGGCGCCCCGGCCAGGAGGCAGAATCCCAAGAGCAAGACCAGGACACGACCTAAACCCATGATTGCACGCTCATTTGTGACCTGCGCCCGCGCGCCCGCGGCGCCCAAGAAGGATAGAACCATAACAGGGCCGGGTAAACCACGCGTGCCCCCGCAAGCCCCATGGAAAGACTTTTTTCACCCGTTTTGTATCAGTCTAGCGACACCGGTCCCTCCAGAACCCGAGCCCATGGACGCCGCGCGCAAAACTGCCCACGCCATCCACAGAGTCCGAGAAGCGCCGTCACAAGCGCGTGGAGCTCGTGCTGCCTGCGCGCTTCATGCTGCCCGACCGCTCCGAGCACCAGGCGACCGTCCTCAACATGTCTGCGGGCGGCATCGCGCTGGCGAGCGATCAGCGGCCGCCCAAAGGCACGTCGGTGATCGTCTATGTCAAGGAGATCGGGCGTCTCGAAGGCATGGTCGTGCGTCACATCGCCAAAGGCTTTGCCGTCGTCTTCGACATCAAGCAAGTCCAGCGCGACCGCCTCGTCGAAAAGCTCACCGTGCACATCAATCGCGCCTACTTTGAGGATCTCGACGTGCGCGAGCACTCGCGCATGGCGAGCGACGAAGAGGCGAAGCTCATCCTTCAGGACGGCTCGGTCGTCGCGTGCCGGGTGCTCGACATGTCTTTCGGCGGCGTGAGCCTGGCGACCAACTTGTTTCCCCCGCTCGGCGAGAGCGTCATGATCGGGCGCATGCGCGGGCGCGTCGTGCGCCATCACGAGTACGGCATCGGCGTCGCCTTCGAGGACATGCATACGAGCTGGGGCAGCCTCTCCTACGGCATTCGGCCAAAGCCCGAGCAGTGATCGGTCCCCTCCCGCGGCTCCGCGGGCGGCCTTCCTTGACCAACGTCTCCTTCACGCGCGCGTTCAAGACCTAGCTCGCCAACGACGCTTCGGCGCCGTCGGCCTTTCCATCCGATTCTCGAGCGAACCGAACGCGGGACCCCCGCGGCCCGGACGTTTTCGCCTCTTCAATTTGCTTCAAATTTTATTCAATTCATTCGAAAATTTCGGATAAATGTGAATAAAATCCGAGTAAAACGCGCTTATTTCATTTCACTGGACCAGAACACGTCCTAGGTAATACTTCACTCCTGAAAGTCAACCGGGAGTGGTCTTGCCGTGGGCTCCGTATTGTTCCGTCTCTTTCGGGCGAAGAAGCCGCTGCGCGCAGCTCGCGGCGGCCTGCGGGCGTGAGCCTACTGGCGGCCTGCGCGAGCGCGCCGCCCGCAGGTGCTCCCCTGCCGCTCGGCAATACCGTCCAGGCACCCTCGGGGCTGGTCGATTTCTGCGCGCGCGGAAAGCGGCTGCGCGCCCGCGAGCACGGCGCGCGCGCCCGGGCGTCCAGGCACCGCAGCGCACCAGCCGCTCTCAGCCAGGCGCGCTGGCGCGAGCTCAACGAAGTGAACTACGCACTCAATCATGCCATCCGCCCGCGGACGGATTTGGCCCTTTATCACAAGACCGAGTATTGGCAGTACCCGCAAGGTGCGGGCGATTGCGAGGATTATGCGCTCGCCAAGCGTCGCGAGCTCATCGCGCGCGGCTGGCCTGTCGGAGTCACTCCTTTTCGCCACGGCTCGCATTGCATCTCGCGCGAGCTTCATGCCATGCTCGTCGTCTACACCGATCACGGCGATTTCGTGCTCGACAATGCAAGCGATTTCGTCGAGCTCTGGAGCACGACGCCCTATCAATGGGTGGCGCGGCAAATGCCGGGCGAGATGCTTCCTGGCGGCGCGCCGGAACCGATACGACGCTTGACGGCGACGGCGTCTCCGCTGACAGTGGCCTGCCGGCCGCGCATTCTTGCTATTGAGCTGGCGCAGACGCACGAGACAATGCGCACGCCACGCTCGGCCGCCGGGCACCTCAGCGACTGTCCATATCTCTTCACAGCACCGACCGAGTTCGGCGCAGCGCCTGCGCGGACCAATTCTAAAGCGTCCCGTTTCGGCACATACGCCCGGATGCAGCCGCACTTCGCGCTTAGGCGGCGGCATGGTTGTTGCTGTCTTAATGACCCGAGGCCGCGGTGCCTGGAGTCGCGCGGCCCGGTTCATGAGGCAACAGCGAAGAGGCCACGTCGGCCTCGACCATGACGGCCCCGGTCAAATCGTTCGGTCAGCGCGATCCCGAAAAGCCGCAAGATCCTTTGGCGAACTTACTGGCGCATGCAGAGTCGACGAATGCGCTCTACGGGCCCTATACAGGCTACCAGCTCTGCCGCTACCATGCCGAAGGTCGCCTTGCCCCGCACAGCATGGTGGCGCGCGAAGGCGAGGCCTGGACACTGCCGAAACGCAATGGCACGCGGCCTCGACCGATCCCGTTCTTGGCGCATTGTTCCGCCCAACGCCCCGGGTGCGAGAACGCACCCAATTTCGGACAGTCGCATCGAAAACGCTGGCAACAAGTTCGTTCTCGTCATCGATCTGAAAAGCCGGCCGCTCAGCGATCTTCGAGGCGGAATTTGGCCCTCGGGCGCTCGCATCGCGTGGCGACGAATGTCTGGCTCTTCGCCGGCGCGCATACCTTGACGGGCGTGCGCAATCACTTGAGCCAATTCCTGGGCCAGGGCGACTCGATGCTCCTCGTCGATGCCGATAACGCGCGCGCCTCGGGCTTTAATCTCGGTCCCGAGAACGACATTGCTCGTGCGCCAAGTCTGGCGCGACGACGCGGTCAAGGAAGAGCCGAAGGACTAACCCTCGCGCAGCCGCGCGCATCGGGCTTGAGCTCCGCTTTGAAGCGGCGCCAATTCGGTAACGTAGAAGTCCGCGGACACCGTCAGCATCCGGATCTTCCTCCGCCGACAGCGGCCGCACGACCTTGCCCGGGCTGCCGAGCACGAGCACGCCGTCAGGGATCTCCTTGCCTTCGGGATCAACGTATGCGCGCCGATGAGACAATTCTTGCCGATGCGCGTGCCGATTGAGGATCGTCGCCCCGATGCCCACCAGCGTGTTATCGCCGATCGTGCAGCTATGAAGCGTGGCCCGATGGCCGATGGTGCAGCTCCGGCCGATGGTGAGCGGAATGCCCGGGTCGGTGTGCAGCACGGAGTTGTCTTGAACATTCGTGCGCTCGCCGAGCGTAATGGGCTCCGTGTCGCCTCTGAGCACGGCGCCGAACCAGACGCTCGCCTCGCGGGCAAGCTTGACCCGGCCCAAGACCACGGCACCGGGCGCGATCCAATATTCGCCGTCCGCAGGAAGCTCGGCCTTGACCGCGCCGAGCGCATAGAGGGGCATGAGCGCCTCCTTTCGCCGGATGTCCGCTCGGCGGCCAAGGGATCACGGCGAAATGTCGAAGGCAAGCCTGCCGCCCGGGCGCCGCTAGCGGCAAGACAGAGGCCTTCGGACTGCATTATGATTTCCGTCCATGGATGTGCTGCGGATGCTTTTGAGCGCGCTCATCGTCGCGACGCTCGTGGCGCTCGGGGCCGCAGTCTTCGATCCGACGCGGGCGCGCGACCCGGAGAGGCCGTGCGCCAGGAGATCAGACGCGACACGAGTGCGGAGGCGATGGCGCTCGCGCATCGACAAGCTGCTCGAGCAGGGCAAAGCCGACGACGCCGCCATGTATGCCGATATTGCACGCTTCGCAGGCTTTGCCATTCCGCCGGAAACCGAGGCGCGGCTCGCGCTGGAGTTCTCGGAAGCCCGCGTGATCGCGCGCGAGACAGGCTCCTTTGTCGGCGGCTTCGTCACCGGGGAAGCCGACGATGTGGCGGCGCTCGCCGGCGCGGTGGCTGCCGATCTCACGGTCGTGGGCGATATCCGCGACATCGCCGCGGAAGGCACGAAGCTCGTCGCCGGCCAGCCCTACAGCGAGCTCGTTCTCGGCCTTTCCGTGGTGGGCGTCGCGCTCACCACCACGACGCTCGCCACCGCCGGCGGCACGCTGCCGGCCAAAGGCCGGCGTCTCGGTGCTGAAGGTCGCCAAGCGCGCGGGTCACCTCACGACGGAGTTCACGCGGCTCTTGGGCCGGCCTCGTGGGCGAGGCGGTCGATCTGCCGCGACTTTCGCGAACGCTGCGCGAGACGCGCCTGTCCGATCCCATGGCGACCCGCGCCACGATCAAGGCCTATAGCGACCACGTGCGCACGGCGGCGCTTTTTCCGACGCTCGCCAAGATCGAAGGCGTGCGTGAAGCCGCAGGGGCTGGCGAAGCCGTACGCCTCATGCGCTATGTGCGTACGACCGAAGACCTCGACGACGTGGCGGCGATGAGCAAGGTGCTCGGCAAGAAGACGCGCGGCGTGATAGACATCACCGGCAAGACGAGCTTGAGACTGTTCAAGGGCGGTTTCAAATTCCTCGCGCTGATCGTCGATAACCTGCTCGCCTTTCTCTCCTGGCTCGGCTCCTTGGCGGCGATGCTGTTGTCGCGGCGGGTTTGGCGCTTGTTACCGATCTAAGGACGACAAGATGGCAAGACCGCGTCTCACGCGCGACCGCAACCTACCGGCCACTGCCGTCGAGGAGCCGAGCTGGGTCATTCCCGCCGTCGTGCTCGCCATCGTCGGCGTCTTGTCGTTGGGCTTTCTCGCCTATTACTTCGCGCCAAATCTCGGCGACATCATCGGCCGCGCGCCCAAGCCGTCCGAAGAGTCCGCCGAGATCAACGTCATCATCGGCGGCGTGCCCCATCGCATCCCGGAGAATTACACGCGCTTCGCCTATGCGCGGCGCGGCGGCGCCCAGGACCGCGTGGAGCTTTATGCCTTGTTGCCGGATCTGGCGCCCTACAGCCCCGCGCGTGCCGCGGCATTTCAAGACACTTCGCCGGACTCGCGCGTCTTGCTGTTCGACCTCGAATATTACCACGCCAAGCTGAGCGAGACCGATCAATTCCGGAAAGTATTCCTAAAGCTTGTGACCGATCCGGACGGCTCGCGCGGACCCTATGGTTTGCGCCGCTACGAATTCGATTCCTCGAGCGGCTATCGCGACGAGGAGATGTTTGTCAGCGAAAACGAGGACGGCACGGTCGTCGTCTTTCGCTGTTTCAAGGAGGCACCGGACATCTTGAGTCCCAACTGCCGCCGCGACTTGCGTCTCACGAACGAGCTCGGATTAACCTATCGCTTCAAGCGTGGTCAGCTCAGTGACTGGCGCGATATCGACCGCCGCATCCGGGCTCTCGCATTATCCTTTCGCGTTGCACAGTAGCCACAGTAGCGTACTCGAATGTAACACTGGCCGCTACAAAAGCGTCCGCACCGGCGTTAAAGTGAGGTTGCGCTTGGCAAATGGCGTGGTGGTTCAATGAGAAAATGGATCATCGCTTCTCTTCTCGGCGTCGCGATTATTTCGGCTATCATTTTTCTGCGGGCGACGCGCGAAGAGTCGAACGTGCCTCAGGCCCCTCAGAGCGCGCCGGCGGAGGCTGAGCGCGCGTCGAAGCCTGGTCCGGGCGAGGAGCGTGCCAGGAGCAGCGTCTCGGGCGAGGCCACGGCACCTTCCGTCACCGCGCCGGCAACGTCCGGCGAAACCGAAACCGCAGAGGCGACCGAGCCCACGGGCTCGGTCACGGTCGACAATGCCTGGGCGCGTGAAAGCACGCCGCTAGGCGTGAGCGCGGTCTATATGGTGATGATCCTCGTCGCCGACGATGCTGATCGGCTTGAAAGCGCGCGCTCCTCGGCCGCCGACAGCGTCGAGATCCACGAGACGCGCGTCGAAGGCGGGGTCATGACCATGCACCGTATGGACAGCATCGACATCGAGCCGGATACCCCCGTCGTCTTCGAGCCGGGCGGTTTGCATCTCATGGTGATCGGGCTCAAGCGCCCCTTGAAGACGGGCGACAGCTTGCCGCTCGTGCTTGAATTCGCCCATGCGGGCAAGCTCACGCTCGAAGTCCCCGTCGGCGAGCCCTCCGGCACCGACGCACTCGGCCACGGTGGGGACGAATAGACTTTTCGTCTTGGCGCGTCTTTGCAGCGCGCCATCAGAAGACACATCCTTATCGTGAGGCCCGCCGTGTCCGCGGCCCGACCATGCCGAGAGCAACAAACGCCATGAGCGCGGACGCGCGCTCCTATTACACGGCAACGGCAGCGGCGCATGCGCCTTTCCCGCCGCTCGAAGGCGATGCCGTGTGCGATGTCTGCATCATCGGCGGCGGCTATACCGGGCTCATGGCTGCGCTCGAGCTCGCCGAGCGCGGCGTGTCCGTGCGCGTTCTCGAAGCCGGGCGCGTGGCCTTCGGCGCATCGGGCCGCAATGGCGGCCAGCTCGGCTCGGGCCAGCGCCAAGACCAGCTCTATCTCGAAGAGCGCTACGGCGAGCGGACGGCGCGGCTTCTCTGGGCGCTCGCGGAGGAAGGAAAGGCGCTCGCCAAGTCGCGCATCGCAAAGCACGCCATCGCCTGCGATCTCAAGCCCGGCGTGCTCCAGGCCGCCCATCGCGCGCGCTACGTAGCCGATCTCTTCCGAGAAGCCGAGCTCCTGCAGAAGGCTTACAATTATCACGAGGTGCGCGCGGTCTCGAAATCCGAGATGGCCGAGTTGCTCGGCACCGCGGTCTATCACGGCGGCGTTCTCGATTTGGGCGCCGCCCATCTTCATCCCTTGAACTACGCGCTGGGCTTGGCGCGCGCGGCGGACGAAGCGGGCGCGCATATTCACGAGCACACGCGGGCGCTAGCCGTCGATGTCGAGTCCGGCCGCGTGCGCACGGCGAAAGGACAAGTGCAGGCGGAGCTCGTGCTTCTTGCCTGCAACGCCTATCTCGAGGATCTCGCCCCGCCCCTTGCGGCCTACATCATGCCCATCAACAGCTACATCGTGGCGACCGAGCCCCTGGGCAATCGCGCGCGCACGCTCATTCGCGACGACATCGCGGTCTGCGACACGCGTTTCGTGGTCAACTATTATCGTCTGTCCGCAGACGGACGAATGCTCTATGGCGGCCGCGAAAGCTATACCGCGGCGTTCTTGCGGAATATCGAAGAGGGCGTGCGCGCGCGCATGCTGTCGGTGTTTCCGCAGCTGAAGGACGCGCGCATCGACTATGCGTGGGGCGGCACGCTCGCCATCACGGCAAACCGCCTGCCGCATCTGGGTAGGCTCGGCAAGCGCGGCTTCTTCGCGCAAGGCTATTCGGGACACGGGGTCGCGCTTGCGGGGCTTGCGGGCAAGCTCATGGCGGAGGCCTTGAGCGGCAGCCCCGAGCGCTTCGACGTCTTCGCGGGCCTCGGCGTGCCGCGCTTTCCCGGCGGCACGCTGTTGCGCGGTCCCTTGCGCCTGCTCGCCATGCTCTACGGCAAGCTGCGCGACGCGCTTTAGGATTTGCTCTAGTCATTGCGCTCATCTGTGAGCGTCGCAGCGGAAGTGAGCGCCTACGCGCAATCTGCAGATTGTCGGTCATTCAGCGCGACTGCAGGACAAACGGCGGCAACCACTTCGAGAAATGATTGCTCCGCAATCCAGTCCGGCCTAATACCAGCCGCGCGCTCGCGGGATCTCTTCTCGCGCTTCACGTCCTCAGCGGTCCAGTGCGAGACGCGAACAAGCCTAGCGTAATCCGCAGCAACGTGGGTCGCGCCGTATTTTGCCCAGATGGCGAAGACCCCCGCCTCTCGCGCCATCAGAATGTCACGAGCAAGGCTATCGCCCACGTAAGCGGCCGACTCCTTGGAAATTCCTTCGTCACTCAAAATCTCACGCAGAACAGTCGGATCAGGCTTCCGCTGGTGATGGGACAACTCAATCACTTTTTCCATGGGAAATGTTTCCAGCCATTTGTTGCTCCTCCGCGGATCAGGCCGAATTGAGTTGGATCTCTTTCTGCAATAGATCCTGGAGAAATAGTGCGTCAAGTTGAGACGAGTGAGCCGGTCAACGACGCCGTGCAGCTTGCTTTCAGTATGAGCCACAAGGACAACCCCGGCCCTTGTCAACATGTCTAACCCCTCTCTCACGCCATCATAGAGATGAAGGGCCCGCTTTCGTTCCGAATTGAATGCGTGAAACGCAGGATCCAACTCGGCTGCGATCTGATCGATGCTTCTTCCGGGAAAGAGAAGGCGAACCGTTTTGGTCTCGAGCAACGAGAACGGATGCTCGGAATCGTGGTGGCGCCGATGCACCCTCCGAAAGTCATCGAGTAGAACTTCGCGGTCGCATCCCGTAATTTCGACAACCTTGTCCGCCATCGCGTAAAATGACCGGACGAAGTAGCCCACCCAGTCATAGAGGGTGTCGTCCAAATCACAGACCAGGAGTTTTTTTGTCGGTTGCATTGTGCGACGTGGACGCGGAGGGAGGCGGGGCGGTCGGGGTGGCAGGTTGCGCATTGGGAGCTCCGCTATCTATCTGGCTTGATCGGTCGGAAGACGCCGCGTTTGCTGGAGGAGGCAGCGGTCCAGCGCTGTCGTGTTCGAGCCAAATGCTCGCATTGCTCAGAAGGAAAAGGGCGACTGTGGCGATGCCCAAGAAAATTAGCGACCATCGATAAAATGCCTGGATTTTCTTGAGGGCCGTACGTTTTTTCGCACCCTGGTAGGTATAATGGCCGGTGACCGGATCATTGACTACATTCGCATCTTCAAATCGGCTGAAGTGGGAGATCGCCTGAGTTATTCCTTTTTGAAGAGAGAAAACCCGCTTCATATAGTGTTCTTCAAAGTCCTCTCCAAACGTCACCGCACCGCGTAGCATCTTATGATAAACATTCAAATCCAGTGTTCTGACGGCGAGAAGGGCGCCCATAGAAGCCAGCACGATTATCACCGACACGTGGAGTTCTAATGAAGGGTGCATGTCCGGGGATATCTATTGCGAAGTCGTTTCCACGGCTCAATAGTACGACCGCAACGCCGAGCGCTGCGGTAACAAAAGCAAGTCCAAGCTGCCGAGATTTCACCGACATCTCATTGAAATGCATTTGAGTTTCTACAGCTTTGGACCAGATTTCTATGTATCGCTGCTGCTGGTCCGGGGACAGCGGTAGGTCTCGTTTATCATCTTTATCGTCGGCCACGGTCACCTCCTAAACTTGGAGATTAGCTCTGAACCCGACGCAAACTGGCTACGCACGATGAAGGCATTGGCTCCACAATCATCCTGACAAAATTCCAAACAGCTGCTGACGGAAATAGGCATTCACTTCCTCGACGGCGTCGTGGATTGCGTAGCCGAAATGCCCATCCAATTCCGCGCCTCCCAGGCTGAAGGGCTTTGGGATCGAGCACTTACCGTAATAGAAGATCGCCTGGCTGGTTACCGACGTAGGCAGCAATCCGCGCTGCTCTCCGTAGGACTTCAACAAGATCTGGATGCACAGCACGTCGCGCAGCATTGAGCGCCGCTTTCCAGAATCGTGTAGTCCGGAGCCGCGTTTTATCTCGTACGCCTGGAGCGATCTGGTTCTCTTATCAAAGACGATGGTGTCGACCTGCAGCCGACGGGGGCCAGGGCCATATGGTATATGCGTCTGCATAAGCTGCGCGGGATTTGCAAGCGCGGCGTCGACTACGTGGTCAGCACTAGCGGGTATCTCAAAAGCTTCATCCCGCCACACCTCAAAGTCCGGGTTCGTCCTCAGCGCCTCCAGGATGGCGCGCTCAAGAATGTAGCCGTGCCTCTTATAGGCGGAGCTCATGACACTGACGATCTTCGAGAAGTGCTGCCCGGCGATCGGGTCCGGCTCAAACGTCTTTCTGTTGAGACTCTGAATGGTGCGGTCGACCTCGGTCTTCAAAACCTCAACAACCGAGATCATGCGCTAAGCCCCGAAGAGGTCCTCCTGCGGTTTGACCAACTTAATCTTCTTGACTGCGTTAGTCTTCACCGGGGATGGGAAAGGCGACACCGATCGGGGCGGCGGGGCCGTGTCATAGTCTCCATCGCGCTCCAGCTTCTTGCGGCAGGCCGGAATCCACACAAGCTCGGTAAACCTTGCTCCGCTCACGGACCAGATGACCCACCCGTACCCGGTTGCGGTCGAGGCCTTCTTGTCCAATCGGCCCTTGACCATGGGCACGCGTTCCGTGAACTGCGCCAGGCGGAGGGGCGGGTACGGCCTGAACAGGCGCTCGTTTCGGCCGATGCTCTCAATGAAGACGGTCCTTACGAGCATCGCAACACCGACGCGTGCGACCTTGAGCGCCGTCCTTGCGAACTCCTCTGCCAAGCGGAACGGCGGATTGGCGATCACCCAGTCGAATGAGCGCTCCGGGTACTGCTCCTTAAGGAAATCGCGCACGGGACCGTAACCGTAGTCGTGCACGTCCGCTGACCCCACTTGCGCGAAGTACTCCTCCAGGACCTTCGACATGTGTCCGCGGCCTGCGGCTGGCTCCAAGCAGCTCATGGAACCGTCGATGAGGAGGCGGGGGATGGCATGCTCGATTAAGGCCCTCGTCGCCCACGGGGGCGTGGGAAAGTCGTCAAGGCTGTCCTTTGCCTCGGTCCGTTGTGCCATCACTGCGTGAGACGTGTTTTGGCTCGAGGCCCTTTTTGCGATGGCAGCCATTGGCAGAATCTCGCGCCACGGATGTTTATGGGGACAGGAACAAATACAGTACACATAATAGGCCGATTTGCGGCGTCGGGTGCCTAGTAAGCTGAGGAGCTATGGTGCTCTGACACCTGAGGCAGAACTTCGGGTAGGTCAACGCGGGCTCTTGGTTGACCCGCGCAACCAAGGTCTCGTGCCGTTAGAGCCGACCGATATTCTAGTGGTCGTCGAGCTTGATTCTCTGATCCATCTCGCGCGCGGGCTCGCGGCATTCGGAACGGCCGATCTCGCGCGCCGGAACGCCCGCGACCGCCGTGTTTGGCGGCACGGCTTTCAAGACCACGCTGCCCGCGGCAACCAGCGAGCAGTGTCCCACCTCGATGTTGCCGAGGATTTTCGCGCCCGCGCCGATGAGCACGCCGCGCCGGATTTTGGGATGCCGGTCGCCGCGCTCCTTGCCCGTGCCGCCGAGCGTGACGCCGTGGAGCATGGACACTTCGTCTTCGACCACCGCGGTCTCGCCGATGACGATGCCGGTGGCGTGGTCCATCAAGATGCCGCGGCCGATCTGCGCGGCCGGATGGATGTCGACGCCGAGCTGCTCGGAGATGCGCCCCTGGAGGAACAGCGCCATGTCGGTGCGCCCGCTGGCCCACAGCCAATGCGCCACGCGATAGGCCTCGAGCGCATGAAAGCCCTTGAAGAAGAGAAGCGGCTCGATGTGACGCCGGCAGGCCGGGTCGCGCTCATAGACGGCGACGATATCGGCGCGGATGACCTCGCTTAAGGCGGGGACCGCCGCGAAGGCCTCCTGGCAGAGCTCGCGAATGGTCATGGCGCCGACCTCGGCGCTGGTGAGCTTTTGAGCCAGACGGAAGGCGAGCGCGCTCTCCAGGCGCGCATGGCTCAAGATCGTCGTGTGGATGAAGCTCGCGAGCGCGGGTTCCGCCCGCGCAATGGCTTCCGCCTGCTCGCGCACGTGCGACCACACCGGATCGTGGGTTGCGATCTTCTCCGCCGGCTTGGCCATGCTGAGGCTCCTGTCCTGGCTGGTATTTTACCGCGCGGCGCAAGGCCCCGGCAAATAGGCGCCCTTAACCCTGAACCCACGGCATGAGCGGTGCGGGCAGGCGGCGCGTCTTGCGCGAGCGCCGCGATTTTGAGAATTGCCGCGACGCTGATGGCATCGGTGATTTCGGCCTCGAGCACCAAGCGCAAGGCAGCCTGGAACGGCAGCGTCCGCAGCGCTAATTCCTCCGTCTCGTCGGGCGTGGCTTTGCCGGCCGTGAGCTCCCAGGCGAGGAAGCCAATCGCGCGCTCGTCGCTGATGCAGTTGGACAGATCGAGATCGAGAAACGGCTCGAGCCGGCCCGCGCTGTAGCCCGTCTCCTCCTTGAGCTCGCGCCGCGCGGTCTCGGCCGGGCTCTCGCCCGCGTCGCTGCCGCCCTCCGGGATCTCCCAGCTGTAGCGCCCGAGGGGAAAACGGAATTGGCCGACCAGCACGATCTCCCCCGCAGGCGTGAAGGGCACGACGCCGATGGCAAGCTTCATCGAGCGCACGACCGCGTAAGTTCCGGGCGTCCCCTCCGGGCCTTAGCACGCGGTGCTCGACCACGCGCATCCATGGATTTTCGAAGATGTCTCGGCAACCGAGATCGGTCCAAGGATTGGCAGTGGGCGAGCGGGTCATGGGCACCTCGAGCTACGGTCGCGCGCAGGCGCGGGCAAGCGCTTCAGGCGACCTTATGTGCCGAGTCTCTCACAAGAAAAGCGCGCCTTCGCGCTGCGGCAGCTGCGCGCCTCGTGGGCACGATGGCTTCGCAATGCACATTTTTTGACCCCTTTTGAGAGCAGCCAATCTTTTCGGCAAATCCCAACATCTAGCGATTGGGAAGAAAAGCTACGCGAATTCTATTGGATCCCGGGCTCACCTGGCGCAAGCCCGGGCTCTCTCCAGGCCCGTCCCGTGGTGGCACACGGCTTGCTCAGTGTTAATCAAATTGCGAAATTGTGTTCCGCGCCGCACGGTCCGGAGATGGGCTTGCGTCCTGCTAGGGGGATTGATGATGAGAAAAGCTTCACTGAAGGCTCTGTTACTTGCCACGGCCATGACCGCGCTTACGGCCACGGCCGCGCTCGCCGACGAGGCGGCGCCGGCCGAGGAAACGAAGCTTCGCCGACGATGTTCTCGGCGACCTTCGGCTTCGTACACGAACTATGTCTTCCGCGGCGTCACGCAGACGCAGAACGACACCGCCTTCCAAGGCAGCTTCGACTGGGCGCATCCGAGCGGGCTCTATGCCGGTGTGTGGGCATCGAACGTCGAATTCATTCCGGGCGACGACGCCAATGTCGAGGTCGATTTCTACGGCGGCTACAACGGCTCGATCGACAAGTTCAGCTACGGCATCGGTGCCATCTACTACATGTATCCGGACGCCAACGAGCCGGACTTCGATGGCGACGGCTCGCCCAACGAGTACAACTACGTGGAAATCAAAGGCGCGCTCGGCTACGATTTCGGCGTCGCAGCGCTGACGGGCTCGATCTACTGGTCGCCGGATTACTTCGGCGAGATCGGCGACACGGTGTATTACAACGCCGCGGTCACGATCCCGCTCCCGTTCATCACCGTTCCTCGAGACCCCACGCTCGACGGCTGGGTCGGCTACCAGACCTTCCTCGACGATTGGGCGCCGTTCGCGCCGGTCAGCGCGGCCCTGTACGAGGACTATCTCGACTGGTCGGTGGGCCTCACGGTGCCGGTCTAGGGCTTCAAGCTGGGCTTCCGCTACACGGACACCGACATCGACGCCACCGATCAAACGATGCCGCCCTTCGGCTTCGTGGTCGATCCGGATTTCGGCGACGAGATGTTCATCTTCTCCATCTCGCGTACCTTCTAGCGTCCCTCCCACGGCGCGCGTCCTGTGCCGCCTGCCCCCGCAGGCGGCACTTTTCTTTCTCTGCGCCCGTCTATTCGAATTCGAGAATGATCTGATCGACGCCCAAGGTGTCGCCGCTTTTCGCCGCGATCGTCTTGACCACGCCGTCGCGCTCGGCCTTGAGCACGTTTTCCATCTTCATGGCCTCGACGACGGCGAGCGTTTCGCCCGCCTTCACCTCCTGGCCTTCTTCGACATCGATCGAGACGACGAGCCCCGGCATGGGCGAAAGAAGATATTTGGATGTGTCGGGCGGCCGCTTCTTCGGCATGAGCTTGGCGAGCTCGGCGGCGCGCGGGCTGCGTATCAAGGCTTCGAGAACCGCGCCGCGATGGCAGACCGAGAAGCCGCCCGCAATGCGCTTGGTCTGAACGCTTAAGGGCTCGCCGTTGACGAGGCCGCGATAGACGGGCTCGCCGGGGGTCCAGCTGTCCATCACGGCAAGCGTGCGCACGCCACCCTGCGCGCCGTTCTCGATCTCGATGTCGAATTGCCGGCGCCCGCGCGCGGGGCTCGTGCAGGTCACCCGATAATCGCGGTCGCCGAGCGTGACGATAACGCGCGCCTTCGCCGCAGGTGCGCGCCCGCTCACGACGGCCGCGAGAGACGCCGCGACGGCGACGAGCTTCTCGCGCCGATCCTCGTCGAGGACTGTGCCCTGAAAGCCCTCCGGAAATTCCTCGGCGATGAAGCCCGTGGAAAGCCGCCCCGCCTTGAAGCGCGGATGGGTGACGACCGCCGAAAGAAACGGCGTGTTGTGGCGCACGCCCTCGATGGTGAAGCCGTCGAGCGCGTCGGCCATGGCCTCGAGCGCACGCTCGCGCGTCGGCGCATGAGTGCAGAGCTTGGCGATCAACGGATCGTAGTGGATCGAGAATCTCGCTTCCCTCCTCGACGCCCGCATCGATGCGCAGCGTGACGCCCGCTTTCGTTTTCCCTTTCGGCGGACGGTAGCGCACGATGCGCCCGACCGAGGGCAGAAAGGAGCGATAGGGATCCTCGGCATAAAGCCGAGCCTCGACCGCCGCGCCCTCGAGCCGGATATCCTCCTGGCGCAGCGACAGCTTTTCGCCCGCGGCGATGCGGATCATCTGCTCGACGAGATCGATGCCGGTCACGAGCTCGGTCACCGGATGCTCGACCTGGAGACGCGTATTCATCTCCAGGAAATAGAAATTGCGCCGCTGGTCGGCGATGAACTCGGCCGTGCCCGCGGAGTCGTAGCCCACGGCCTTGGCGAGTGCCACCGCCTGCGCGCCCATGGCCGCGCGCGTCTTCTTGTCGAGCAGCGGCGAGGGCGCTTCCTCGATCACCTTCTGGTGGCGGCGCTGAATGGAGCATTCGCGCTCGCCCAAGTGAATGACGTGGCCGTGCTTGTCGCCCAGCACCTGGATCTCGATGTGGCGCGGATCGAGGATGAATTTCTCGATGAAGATGCGCGGATCGCCGAAGGACGCCTGCGCCTCGTTCGCCGCGGACTTGATGGCTTGGGCGAGATCCTTTGCCTCCTCGACGAGGCGCATGCCTTTGCCGCCGCCGCCGGCCGCGGCCTTGACCATGACGGGAAAGCCGATTTCCTCGGCGATGCGCTCTGCCTGCGCCGCATCGGTGATCTCGCCCAGGAACCCCGGCACCGTCGTGACATTCGCGGCGCGGGCGAGCTTCTTCGCCTCGATCTTGTCGCCCATGGCGGCGATCGCGCGCGCATGGGGGCCGATGAAGGTGATGCCGGCATCGCCCAGCGCCTGCGCAAAGCCAGCGTTCTCGGCGAGGAAGCCGTAGCCCGGATGCACGGCCTCGGCACCCGTCTTCTGCGCGGCGGCGACGATGCGGTCGATGACGAGATAAGACTGCGCGGCTTGCGGCGGGCCGATAGCCACGGCCTCGTTCGCCATTTCGACATGGGGCAAGTTCTTGTCGGCCTCGGAATAGACCGCGACCGTCTTGATCCCCATGCGTTTCGCCGTGCGCATGATGCGGCAGGCGATCTCTCCCCGATTGGCGATGAGGATTTTCTTGAACATCAGGCGCGCGGACCGTCGACGCGCCGAAACGAGTGACCCCCTCCCCCAACCCCTCCCCACAAGGGGGAGGGGAGTCGTTTGCGGCTCGTGTACAGCAATCTCTTTTCCCTCCCCCCTTGTGGGGGAGGGACAGGGTGGGGGGTCACTTGTTGGCAGCTCAATCCATATGCGCAAGGCGCTTCTCCAAGACGTCCGCAATTCGCGAGCGCGACCGCATCCGTCTCCTTCAAGCACTTCATGATTCCAAAACCGGAGCACAACATAGCCTTGAGATTCGAACCAGCGGTCGCGCTTTCCGTCTCTCATCAAGCCCTGTCGGAATTGTGCTGCCCTCCATCGACCTCCACCACCAGCCGTGCGCGATGGCATGACGAAATCGGCGACATATCGTCCATCGGCACCTGTTTACGAAAGTGAAATGCCCTTGGTTTGAGCGTAGAATTGCGATGCAACGTTCGCTCGCCATCGGCCTCCGCTCTCCGCAGTTCTCGTGTCTGACGCTTTCCCCAATTCCCTCTCGCTCGCGTGGAATGCTCATTGCACCGACAAAGTCTTTCACTCGCCCATCGTTGGTTCGGGCGGCAGCGCCAGGATGCGGCGAAGGATGACACCTGATCCTGCTACAGCGGAATGTTGTCGTGCTTCTTGAAGGGGCGGTCGGCGCGCTTGGTGGCGAGCATGCGCAAGCGCGCGCGCGATGCGCCGCCGCGTCGAGTGCGGCATGATGACGTCGTCGATGAAGCCCCGCTGCGCGGCGACAAAGGGATTGGCGAAGCGCTCCTCGTATTCGGCCGTGCGCTGGGCGATCTTCTTCGGATCGCCGAGCTCGGCGCGATAAAGCACCTCGACGGCGCCTTTCGGCCCCATCACGGCGATCTGCGCCGACGGCCAGGCATAGTTGATGTCGCCGCGAATGTGCTTGGACGACATGACGTCGTAAGCCCCGCCATAGGCCTTGCGCGTGATGACGGTGACCTTCGGCACCGTGGCTTCGGCGAAGGCGAACAAGAGCTTCGCGCCATGCTTGATGATGCCGCCGAACTCCTGCGCCGTGCCGGGCAAAAATCCCGGCACGTCGACGAAGGTCACGATGGGGATGTTGAAGCAATCGCAGAAGCGCACGAAGCGCGCGCCCTTCTTGCTCGAATTGATGTCGAGGCAGCCCGCGAGCACCATGGGCTGGTTGGCGACGAAGCCCACCGTTCCGCCCTCGATGCGGCCGAAGCCCGTGATGAGGTTCTTCGCGTGCTCGGCGCCGGTCTCGAAGAAATCGCCCTCGTCCACGACCTTCATGATGAGCTCGTGCATGTCGTAGGGCTTGTGCGCGCTGTCGGGCACGAGCGTGTCGAGCGACATCTCCACGCGCTCGGGATCGTCCTTGGTCGTGCGCCGGGGCGGGGCCTCGCGATTGTTGAGCGGCAGGAAGGCGAAGAAGCGCCGCGCCTCGGCGAGCGCCTGAACGTCGTCGGCGAAGGCGCCGTCGGCGACGCCCGACATCGTCGTGTGCGTCGTGGCGCCGCCGAGCTCCTCGTGGGTCACCGTCTCCTGGGTCACGGTCTTCACGACGCCCGGCCCCGTGACGAACATGTAGGAGGTGTCGCGCACCATGAAGATGAAGTCGGTCATGGCGGGCGAATAGACCGCCCCGCCCGCGCACGGTCCCATGACCAGCGAGATTTGCGGGATGACGCCCGAGGCCTGGACGTTGCGCCAGAACACCTCGGCATAGCCGCCCGAGCGAATCCACGCCCTCCTGAATGCGCGCGCCGCCCGAATCGTTGAGACCGATGACGGGCGCGCCGACGCGCATCGCCATGTCCATGATCTTGCAAATCTTCTGCGCGTGGGTCTCCGACAGCGAGCCGCCGAGGACGGTGAAATCCTGGCTGTAGACGAAGACCTTGCGTCCGCCGATGAGCCCGCAGCCCGTGACCACGCCGTCGCCCGGCACGCGGTTTTGAGCCATGCCGAACTCGGTCGCGCGGTGCTCGACGAACATGTCGAACTCCTCGAAGCTGCCTTCGTCGAGCAGCAATTCGAGCCGTTCGCGTGCGGTGAGCTTGCCGCGGGCGTGCTGCGCCTCGATGCGCTTCTGGCCGCCGCCGAGCCGCGCCTCGGCGCGTTTTTCCTCGAGCTGTTGCAGAATCTTTTTCATGGACCGCGCCCCCGCCCCCGGCCGCCAAGGGTCGAGTCTGATATCACCGAAAGCGTATGAAGGCCAACGGCTTAGCTTTGGTCGGCCAAAAGCGCGAAGAAGCCCGCAAGCTCGAGGAGCTCGGCCTTGCGTTTGGCGGCGCGGGCCTCTGCCACGGCATCCACGCTCCAGCGCTCGGCCTGCCAGGCCTCGTCGATGGTGGCGGCCGACCACACTTCCTCGGCCGTGCAGTGCCCGTGCGCCAGCGCGAGCGCCAGCACGACGGAGCTCGTGAGCGCGGCCGCGGCATAGAGCGCCGCGAGCGTAAAGTCGCTTTCGCGCGCGAGCGCGTTCCGAATGGCTTCAACCGCGTCGATGGGCTGCGCGAGCGGGGACACGCCCGCCGTCACGCGCAAGCGCGCCTCGAAATTCTCCGCTGCCCAGTCGAGCAAGGGATCCCAGGCGACCGCCTCGCGTGCGGCAAGCACAGGCTCGTTTTCGGCGCGATAGCAGAGGAGATCCGTCCCGGTATAATTCGCAAGCTCGGCCTCGACGCGCCGCCGCGCCGCGCGCACGCGGTCGATGGCCGTGTTGGCGAGCCTCGTCAAAGGGCGGCGGGCGGCATCGTCCGGCACCTCGTTCCATTCCGCCGCGATCGCCGCTGCGAGCGCAGGCGTCGGCAGCACGAGGGCAAGCCCCGCGGGCGTGCGCAAAAGCCTGCCACCGCGCGTCAGCGCGAAGCCCTCGTCATGCGCCTCGACTCGTACAGGCGCAGGCACGCGGGACGGGTTCGGCATCAGGGCTCGGAGCCTTCCGCGGCGCGCGCGACTTGCGCGGCCTCCTGTTTCGGGTCGGTGATCACGGTCGGATCGTTGACACGCGGCACGATGCCGCCTTCGAAGGTCGCCACGCACGGCTCGTCCAGCGAGGCTTGCACTTTGGCCGCGGCAAGTGTCTTCAAGCTCTCGGACAACGTCGCGTCACTTTCGCCTCCGGACTTGTTCACCACCGAGGCCTGCGGATCGACGAGCGGTCCCTCGAGAGCGAGATCGGCCAAGCCCTGGGCCGTCGCTTTGTATTTCGCGCGCGGCGCGAGGAGCGCGGCCAATTCGCCGGACGAAAGATCGAGGCGCAGCGCGCCGGTCGTGGTCGTGGCCCCCGTGTTGACGAGCAAGGTCCGCGCCTCGGCATGGCCGTCGTCGAACATGGCGCGTCCGCGCGCGCAGGCGAGCGGAACGTTGGCCTCGCCCTCGCCGAGAGCCCGATAGACCGGGCGCCAGGCTTGCGGCAGATAGTCCAGCGCCGCGGCGCCGAGCGCGCCGTTGGTGACGGCAAGCGAGACCTGCCCGCGCAAATCCGCGAGCATCGCTTCGAGGCTCGAGCCCACGCCCGTGAGCTCGACCGACAGCGCGAGGTCGCCCGTGAGCGCGTCGCCTTGGCCCGCGCCCGCGAGCAGCGGCCCGAGCGGAAAGCGCCGCGTAATCGCCCGGAGCTCGACCTCGCCGCCCGAATTGAAATCGATGGAAAACTCGGACTCGAGGGAGTTGCCGTCGTTGTAAATGCTGAGGGGATAAAGCGTGAGCACGCCGCCCGCGAGAAGGACCCGCACATCCGCCGCCTCGAGCGCGGCTTCGCCGAGCTTCAAGAGCTGGGCTTGATAGCTCACATCGACATGGGCACGGCGCAGGAAATCGACCGCAAACGGTTTCGCAGCGAGGGCGGCGAAATCAGAGGCGCGCCACCAGCGCCCGAGAAGGGGCTCGAGATCGAGCACCTCCGAGGCGAAGACGCCGTCGATAGTGGGCCCGCCGTTGCGCTCGCTCATGTGGAGGGAGCCTACGATCGTGCCGCTGCCGACGCGGGCCGCGAATTCGGACAGGCTCACGCGGCCGCGCGCGCCGTTGAGCGCCGCGGTGAACGCCATTGGATAGCCCTCGCGCAAACCGGATACGCCGATCAGCGCGCCGAAGTCGCGCAGATCGGGCGCCGAGCCTTCCAAGCGCAAGGCAAAGCCCGGACCGCGCGTCGGGCTGCCGACGCGGCCGTTCACGAGCACGGTGGAATTGCCGAGGGCGATGGCGCCTTGCACCGGGCTCTGCCGTCCGCGGATCAAGGCTTGCGCGTCGGCAAGCGTGCCCTCGATGCCGAAAAGCTTGCCGCCGAGCGCGCCGAGCACAGAAAATTTCAGGCTGTCCTTGCCAACGGGCCGGATAGCGATTTGCTCGAAGTCGACGGCAAGATACGGGAAGCCCTCTTGCGTCCGGTAGACGAAGGACACGTTGGTGGCCGATAGGCTCTCGGGGCCCTTGAGCTTCACATGCCCGAACAGTCCGACTTTGCCGCCGAGCGCGCCCGGCCGCGGCCGGTTGGTGTTGCCGTTCTTCTGGGTCTCGACGAAAGCCTCGACCTTGTTGAGCACAAGCGTGCGCACGGCGATCTCATGCTTGAAGAGCGGCAGCAGGCGCGCGCGCACCTCGACGCGGCCGACCTTGAGCATCTCGGGCTGCGTGCCCCAGGCGGCGTTGGCCAGCCGCACGTTTTCCATGATCAAGCTGGGACCGCCAGGCCAGACCCCGAAGCGGACGGCCCCGCGCACGGTCACCTGCCGGTCCAGCGCCGCGGTCGCCATGCGCTCGAGCCGGGGCGCCAGCTCGCTTCTCAGATCCAGGGTGAAGAGAGCGATGGCAAGTGCCGCCACGAGCACAAGAAGGCAAACGAGGCCCAAGCCCAAGACACGCCACATGGTCATGCGCCGTATCCCCCCTTGGCCAGGCAAGACGGAGTAGGGCTCCTCCCGGATCCGGCCGGTCCGCGCGCGATGGGATTAAAGCACGGGGACGAGGGTTTCGGAATGCTCAGCGTCTGAAGCGCGCCCGCGGCCGCTCGTGGGGTGGAAATGCCGTCTCGGCGTCCGCGTGCTCGAAGCCGAAAAAACGCAGGGCCGCGTTCATAGGGGGCGGCGGCGGCGCCTCCAGCGTTAACGGGCGGCCGTCCGGCAGTCTCAAGCTGAGACGGCGAGCATGGAGCTGGAGTCCGCCGGGAACATCTCCGCTCAAGCGTGCGGTCTTGCCGCCATATTTGAAGTCGCCGAGGATCGGCGTGCCGAGTGCTGCCAGATGCGCGCGCAGCTGATGCGTGCGCCCCGTGAGGGGGCGCAGCACGACGAAGGCCACCCGAGGGCCTGCGCGCGCGACGACGACGTAATCGGTGATGGCGTGACGCGCTTTCCCTTCATCTTCGGCCGGAGTCATGCGTTCGCGGCCTTTCGGACCTTCGCCTTTGGCGAGCGGCAGATCGATCCGCCCCGCAAGCGGCATCGGCACGCCTGCGGTGAGCGCCCAGTAGATCTTCTCGGTCTCGCGCGCCCGGAATGCGTGCGCGAGCGCGGCCGCCGACTTGGCACTGCGGGCGAGCACCAGCACGCCGGAGGTATCGCGGTCCAGGCGATGCACGAGGCGCGGCCGCTCTTCGCCTTCCTCTCTCAGCCCGTCGAGCAAGGCATCGAGATGGCGCGTCGTGCCGGTGCCGCCCTGAACGGCGAGGCCGGCCGGTTTGTTGATGGCGATGAGCTCTGCATTACGAAAGAGAACAAGGTCTTGCACGAATTTCCTGTCGCGCGCACTCAGCGGCGGCTTGGGTTTCGGCAGGGGCTCCCGAACCTCGCCGAGGGGCGGGATGCGCACGAGCTGGCCTTCCTGCACGCGGTCGCCCGCCTTGGCGCGCGCGCCGTCGACGCGAATTTGCCCGGTGCGCAGAAGCTTCTCGAGCCGGCCATGGGTGAGGCTCGGCGCATGCCGGCGAAACCAGCGGTCCAGACGCAAGCCCGCTTCGTCGGCCGTAACCTTGACGTTTTCGAGTTTCGTCATCGACGATCAGCGAGCCAATCTCTCGCACGCCGCCGATTTCGATGTCTTCCGCCCGCCAGCCGAAACCAGTCGAGCGCCGCGGCCTTGCTGCCGCCGATGAGCTTGCCCCACTGATTGGTCTTCACGGGCGCATGGCCGCCCCCGTCCCACCAATTCTCGCGCACGACCATGAGCTCCCAATTCTCCCGGGAGAGGCAGCGGAGCGTGAATATCTCGACGCTGAAGGCGTAGTCGTGGCCCCAATAGCTGTGGCGCTGGCGTCGAAAGCCGACATCGGCCACCTGCCACTCGTCCTTGTCGAGATGCAGATTGCTCGCCGACACGAGGCGATTGAAGAGAAGCGCGAAGGCCGCGTCGTTGAAGCCTTTCACGGCTTGGCCTCGCTCTTGGCGCTGCGGCCGTATTGGCGCACCTGAACTTTCTCGAGCGTGATGAGGCTGCTTTCCAGCATGGGCTCGATGGCGGACAGGAGCTGTTCGATCTTCGGGGCGCTGTCGACGATCTCGATGACGAGGGGCAGATCCTCGGAGAGCCTCAGGATCTTGCTCGTGTGCAAGCGGCTCGAATGGCCGAAGCCCAAGGGACCGCGCAGAACCGTGGCGCCCGCAAGGTGCATCTCGCGCGCCTTGAGCACGATCGCCTCATAGAGCGGCCGTCCGTCCGCGCGGTCGGCCTCGCCCATGAAAATGCGCAGCAACACGGCGTCGCGCGGAATCTCCATGATCATGCCCCCTTGAGCTGATTGACGGCCGCGGCCGCCACATGCCCGAGCCACACCGCGAAGAGGCAGAGCGTGACCGAGCCCACGACGTTGGCGCCGGCCCGCAGCCACTCGCCGCCTTGCATGAGATTGAGCGTCTGGATGCTGAACGAGGAGAAGGTGGTGAAGCCGCCGCACAGGCCCATGGTGACGAATTGCCGCATCGTGCCGCTGACGAGAAGGCGGCCGTCGCGGCGCCGTGAGCGTGGCGAAGAAGCCGATGATGAAGGATCCCACCACATTCACGATCAGCGTGCCCCAGGGAAACGTCTCGCCGATATGGGTCGCGGCAAGACCCGAGCAGAGATAGCGGGCCGCCCCGCCGAGCGCGCTGCCCACAGCCACGGCGAGATAGAGCTTCAAGGTGATCATGAATTCGAGACGCCCTGCGGTTCAGCCGGCCACCCACCCAACCTAGTTCACGACGAGAGCGCCGCGGAGCGCAAGTCGGGCCCGCCCTCCCGCGCCGTCATCCCCGCCCTGCGCCGGTCAATCGGGCGGTCCGTCCGACCCACCACAGGACCGGCAGCGCCAAGCCTTGCAGGATGGCCGAGAAAGCGACGAGCGCGGGCAGCGAGACATCGTAGAGGAAGCCGAGCAGCGCGCTGCCCGCAAACCAGGCAACGCCATAGGCCGCATTGAAGAGGCCGTAAGCCGTGCCCCGCCGCTCGGCCGGCGCCATGGTGGCGATGGCCGCGCGCATGATCGATTCCTGCGCCCCCATGCCGATGCCCCACAGGATCATGGCGAAGACGGCGCCAGCCTCGCCGCCCAGAAAGGCGAAGGGCGCAGCCCACATGGAGAGCGCGGTCGCAAGCAGCAACGCACGCAGGCCGATGCGATCGAAGAGGCGGCCGAGCGTGAGCGCCGCAATCGCGTCCGTCGCCATGGCGAGCGCATAGAGCATCGGAATCCAATTCTCGGCGATCACGGCGCGCTTTTCGAAGTGGAAGGCGATCAAGGGAAAATCCGCATAGCCCGCGGCGATGAGCGCGGCACCCGCGACGTAGACCCAGAAGAAGCGCGCGAAGCCTTTGGGTGCGAGCGCGGGTGGCGCGACATCGAGATCGCGCGGGCGCGGATAGAGCACGCGCGCCGCGACCAGCACCGCCATGGCGAGCAGCGCGGGCACGGCGAGCGCCGCAAAGCCGGTGCGATAGCCTCCATTGGCATAGAGGATGGCGCTCACGATGAGCGGCCCCAGCACGGCGCCCACCTGATCCATCGCCTCGTGCAGGCCGAAGCCCCAGCCGTGGCCGACGCGGCTCGAAGCATGCGACAGCATGGCATCGCGCGCGGGTTTGCGGATGGCGCCGCCCGCGCGCTCGGCGAGCATGAGCACGGCCGCCATCTCCCAGCTTCCGGCAAGCGCAAAGAGCGGCACGGCGAAGAGATTGATCGCGTAGCCGATGAAGGTGATGGCCCAGACGCGGCCCGTGCGATCGCTCAAATAGCCCGAGGCGAGCCGGAGCGCGTAGCCGAAAAGCTCGCCCGCGCCGCTCACGAGGCCGACCACCGTCGCGCTGGCGCCGAGGAGCGCGAGATAAGGCCCCGTGATGCTGCGCGCGCCCTCATAGGTCACGTCGGCCAAGAGGCTCACCGCGCCCAAGAGCACGATGAAACGCATGGCGAGCCGAGGCGAGACAGGTGCCGCGCGCTGCGTTGAAGGCTGCGCTTCAACGCCCGCTTGCTCAGTCATGCTTTTGCTGGCGCGCGGCGCGCAGCTTCGCCCAATAGGCGAGGCGCTTCTCGATCTCCTTCTCGAAGCCGCGCTCGGAGGGCGTGTACAGCGTCTCGCGCTCCATGCCGTCGGGGAAATAATTCTGCCCCGAGAAGGTGTCCGGCGCCTTGTGATCGTATTCGTAGCCCGCGCCGTAGCCTTCGTCGCGCATGAGCTTGGTCGGCGCATTGAGAATGTGCTTGGGCGGCATGAGCGAGCCTTTCTCACGCGCGAGCCGCGTGGCGACACCTTGCGCCACATAGACCGCATTCGATTTCGGCGCCGAGGCGAGATAGATCACGGCCTGCACGAGCGCGATCTCGCCTTCCGGGCTGCCAAGGAAATCGTAGACGTCCTTGGCGGCCAGCGCCTGATGCACGGCTTCCGGATCCGCGAGACCGATGTCCTCGACCGAGGCGCGCACGAGACGCCGCGCGATATAGAGCGGCTCTTCGCCGCCCGCCAGCATGCGCGCGAGCCAGTAGAGTGCCGCGTCCACATCCGAGCCGCGGATGGATTTATGAAGCGCGCTGATGAGGTTGTAATGCTCTTCGCGCGTCTTGTCGTAAAGCGGCGCGCGCCGCTGCATGGCGGCGACCAAGGCTTGCGTGTCGAGCGGCTCTTCGGCTTGAGCGCGAACAGCTCCTCGGCTAAGCGTCAACACATAGCGCCCGTCGCCGTCGGCCATGGCGATGAGCGCCGTCGCGCGCTTCGGGTGTGAGCGGAAGCTTTTTCTGTTCGTGCTCTTCGGCACGCTGCGCGAGAATCTCGAGCGCTTCCGCCGATAGACGCTTGAGCACGAACACCTGGCAGCGCGACAAGAGCGCCGCATTGAGCTCGAAGGAGGGATTCTCGGTCGTGGCACCGACCAGGATCACGGTGCCGTCTTCGACGTAAGGGAGAAAGGAGTCCTGCTGGGCGCGGTTGAAGCGATGGATCTCGTCCATGAAGAGGAGCGTGCCCTGCCCCGCCGCACGGCGCGCCTTGGCGCGCTCGAACACCTTCTTCAGATCGGCGACGCCGGAAAAGGTCGCCGAAAAGGGCTCGAAGCTCAGCCCTGAGTCCTTCGCGAGCAGGCGCGCGATGGTGGTCTTGCCCGAGCCCGGCGGGCCCCACAGGATCATGGAGGCGAGCCGCTTGCCCTCCACCATGCGCGTGATGGGCGCACCGGGACCCAAGAGATGCTCCTGGCCCACGACGAGGGAGAGCTGGTCGGGCGCAGCCGGTCGGCCAAGGGCCGGGGCGCGCCCTTCTCGAGACCCGCCGCTTCGAAAAGTGAGGTCATGGCCGTTTATAACATGGCCCAAAATGCCGCGGGTTCCCCGCCTTAACTTTCCGTCTGCCAACGCAGCGATACAATGTCCGCTGGAACGTAAGGGAAAGCCGATGCGCAAACTCAGCCCTCTTCTCGGTGCAATTCTCGCTGTGCATGCTTGGCGGCACCGCGCAAGCCCAGCCCGCGATTGCCGGGACGCACTGGTCCGACGACGATTGCATGATCGGCTACGAATTCGACACCGCCGGTCGCTTCACCGAGTTCAGCATCGACGAAGACGACACGTATGGCCAGTGGTGGCTCGACGGCAACGTGCTCCACTTCCGCTATGACGACGGCTACACCTTCGACACAGCGCTCGAGGAAAGCCAATTCAGGATTCACTACACAATGGACGACGGCACGGGCTACGAGTGTGTGTTCACGCCCTACTAAGAGACCGTTTGATAATTCACCTCATCCTTCGAGACGGCCGCCCTCATCCTGAGCTGTCGGCCTCGATCCTTCGAGGCTCGCTTCGCTCGCACCTCAGGATGAGGCCGACAGGCGAAGGGCGCGGCCTCCTCAGGATGAGGTAATCCCTTGTTTGCCTCTTGGTGAGGAGCCTCGCCCTTCGCGGCGCGGCAGCGCCGCGCACCTCAGGATAAACTGCGAGGCGTCTCGAACCATGCGGCATCAAATGCGCATTCTCAAACGGACTCTAAGGCGCGGCGATCTTGTCATCCATTCGCGCCGATGGTGACGCGCGGCGTGCGATGCCGCATCAAGTCCGCACCGTGATAGTGAAGGTCTGCGTGCCGCGGCGGATGGTGATCTGCCACTGGGCCTGCTCGCCCGAGAAGGCGCGCTTCAAGGCCGCCACCGTGTCGACCGCGCGGTCATCGACGGCGGTGATGATGTCGGCAGGCCTGAGGCGGAGTTGCCCGGCTCGGCTGCGCTCCTCCACTTGCAGCACGACGACGCCCCGATACCAGCCTTCGAGCCCCAGCTCCTCCGCGAAGGCAGGCGAAAGGCTTCCGACGGTGGCGCCCGCCAGCGGCTGGTTGTCCGACAGAGCTCTCGATCGCACGCGGCGGATCCTCCGGCGGACGCGTGAGCTTGACCTCGGTCGATCGTCTCTCGCCCCGGCGCACGAAATCGATGCGCACCGATTTGCCGACGGGCTGCGTCGCCACGCGATAGCGCAAGCCCTGCGGGTCCTGCACCTCGAAGCCGTCGATGAACTGGATGACGTCGCCGGGCTTTATGCCCCGCGCGGTCGGCGGGCCCGCCGGGATAGACCTCGTCCACCAAGACGCCGCCCGGCCGCTCGAGCCCCAAGGATTCCGCGAGCTCGGCCGTCACGGCGCGCCCTTGCGCGCCGAGCCAGGGGCGCGAGATGGTGCCCACGCTCACCGCCGACTCCACCACGTGCTTCACCATGTTCGAGGGAATGGCGAAGCCGATGCCGATCGAGCCGCCGGTGCGCGTGAAGATCGCCGTGTTGATGCCGATGAGCTTGCCGTCGAGGGTGACGAGCGCGCCGCCCGAATTGCCGGGATTGATGGCGGCATCGGTCTGAATGAAGAAGCGGAAGTCCGAGACGCCGACTTGCGTGCGCGCGAGCGCCGAGATGATCCCCGAGGTCACGGTCTGGCCGACGCCGAAGGGATTGCCGATGGCGAGCACGACGTCGCCGACCTCCGCCGAATTCGGAATCGCGAAACTGGACCGTGGGGAGCCTGCTGCCCTTGGGATCGATCTTGAGCACGGCGAGATCGGTGCGCTCGTCGGCAAGAACGACCCGCGCCTCGAACTCGCGCCGGTCGGCCAGCGCGACGAGAAGCTCGTCGGCGTCCGCGACCACGTGGTTGTTGGTGACGATGATGCCGTCCGGAGCGCAGGATCACGCCCGAGCCCAAGGCGTGCTGCACGCGCTCGCGCGGCTGACCCTCGCCGCCGAAGAAACGGCGGAAGAACGGATCCTCCAGAATGGGCGAGCGGTCGCTGAGGATTTTTCGCGAGTAGACATTGACGACCGCGGGCGCGGCTTGGCGCACCACCGGCGCGTAGGAGAATTCGTGCGCGGTGCGCGTGCCCGGCACGATCCGGACCGAGCTGTTGTCGGCGAAGAGGCGCCGGTCGAAGGCGAAGACGAGCAAGCCCAGCATGACGACGCCGAGCGCCACCGCGCCCGTGAACACCATGCCGTCGCTGAAAAACGCCCCCATACGCGCTCCCGACCCCGCGCCCCCTCAGTGGCGCCTGGACGCGGCGGAAAGGCTCCGCCGGCAGGCAGATTGTACCTCGAATTGGGCGCGATTCGCAGCCGGGCGCGGGACCGCGCCTCCCTCTGCCGGGACGCCGCGCCGGCAAGGCCGCTAAGCGGCTTCGTCGGCCGCGGCTTCGGGCTTCTTCTCGCCCGCGCCCTTGGCGGCCGTATCGCGATCGACGAGCTCGATGACCGCGATCGGCGCATTGTCGCCGTGCCGGAAGCCCGCCTTGAGCACGCGCGTGTAGCCGCCCGCGCGGCTGCATAGCGGGGGCCCAAAATGTCGAAGAGCTTTCTCACCATGCCTTCGTCGCGGAGCCGCGAGATGGCGAGCCTGCGCGCATGGAGGCCGCCGCGCTTGCCGAGCGTGACGAGCCGGTCGACGATGGGCGCGAGCTCCTTCGCCTTCTGCACCGTCGTGATGATCTGCTCATGGCGAATGAGCGAGGCCGCGAGATTGGCGAGCATCGCGGTGCGGTGGCCGGTTCGCCGGCCGAGCTTTCTGCCCGCATTGCCGTGACGCATGGTTTCTTCCTGCTATGCCTCATCCTGAGGAGGCTGCGGAGCAGCCGTCTCGAAGGATAAGGCGCCAAAACTGAAATCCTCACCCTGAGGAGCCTCGCTTCGCATGACGAAGCGAGGCGTCCCAAAGGGTCAGTACTGGTCGTCGTAGCGCTTGGCGAGCTCTTCGATGTTCTCGGGCGGCCAGTTCAGAACTTCCATGCCGAGATGCAAGCCCATCTGCGCCAGCACTTCCTTGATCTCGTTCAGCGACTTCCGGCCGAAATTCGGTGTACGGAGCATCTCGGCTTCCGTCTTCTGGATGAGATCGCCGATATAGACGATGTTGTCGTTCTTGAGGCAGTTGGCCGAGCGCACGGACAGCTCGAGCTCGTCCACCTTCTTGAGCAGCGCCGGATTGAAGGGAAGCTCGGGCTTGCCCTCCTCGAGCTTGCGCTCGCGCGGCTCCTCGAAGTTGATGAAGATCTGGAGCTGGTCCTGGAGGATGCGCGCGGCATAGGCCACCGCGTTGTCGGGCGTGATGGCGCCGTTCGTCTCGACGTGGAGCGTGAGCTTGTCGTAATCGAGGATCTGGCCCTCGCGCGTGTTCTCCACGCGATAGGAAACCTTGCGCACGGGAGTGTAGAGCGCATCGACCGGAATGAGTCCGATGGGCGCATCGTCCGGCCGGTTGCGGTCGGCCGGCACGTAGCCCTTGCCGTTGTCGACGGTGAGCTCCATGCGGATTTCGGCGGCCTCGTCCAGCGTGCAGAGCACGAGATCGGGATTGAGGATCTCGATGTCGGCGACCGGCGTGATCTGGCCCGCCTTGATCTCGCCCGGCCCTTGCGCGCGCAAGGTGAGGCGCTTGGGCCCCGTGGCGTGCATGCGCAGCGCGAGCGCCTTCACGTTCAGGACGATGTCCGTCACGTCGTCGCGCACGCCCGGAATAGACGAGAATTCGTGCAAGACGCCGTCGATTTGGATGGAGGTGACGGCGGCGCCCTGAAGCGAGGAGAGGAGCACGCGCCGGAGCGCATTGCCGAGCGTGAGCCCGAAGCCCCGCTCCAAGGGCTCCGCCACAAGCGAGGCAATCCGGCCGCTGTCCGGCCCGCCTTCCACCTGCAGCTTCACCGGCTTGATCAATTCCTGCCAATTCTTCTGGATTGTCACGATGTTATGACCTCTTGCTCGTGAGATGCTGCGGGCTTTCCCGAATTGTCATGCGAGAAAGTGCGGCAAAGCCTTTCGGCCCGTCACACGCGCCGCCGCTTGGGCGGCCGCACGCCATTGTGTGGAATGGGCGTCACGTCGCGAATTGTGGTGATCGTGAAGCCCACCGCTTGCAGCGCACGCAACGCCGATTCGCGCCCCGATCCCGGGCCGCTCACCTCGATCTCGAGCGTGCGCATCCCATGCTCCATGGCCTTGCGCCCGGCGTCTTCGGCCGCCACTTGCGCGGCATAAGGCGTCGACTTGCGCGAGCCCTTGAAGCCCTTCGTACCCGACGACGACCAGGCGATGGTGTTGCCCTGCGCGTCGGTGATGGTGATGATGGTGTTGTTGAAGGTCGCCGCCACGTGGGCAACGCCCGCCGTGATGTTCTTGCGCTCCTTCTTGCGGACGCGCGCTTTTTCCTTCGCCATACTTTCTCCTCCGCCGCGCTTGCGCCCGCTACTTCTTCTTGCCCGCGATGGGTCTTGCCTTGCCTTTGCGCGTGCGCGCATTGGTGTGCGTGCGTTGGCCGCGCACAGGCAGCCCTTTCCGGTGGCGCAGGCCGCGATAGCAGCCGAGATCCATGAGCCGCTTGATGTTCATCGCCACCTCGCGCCGGAGATCGCCTTCCACGACGTAGTCGCGGTCGATCACTTCGCGGATCTGACTCACGTCGGCATCCGAAAGCTGACTGACCCGACGCTCGGCCGGAATACCCACCTTGGAACAGATCTCCTTGGCCTTGGAAGGGCCGACGCCGTGAATATAGGTGAGGCCGATCTCGACCCGCTTGTTCGTCGGAATGTTGACGCCTGCAATGCGCGCCACTTGGGATCTCCTTCAAATAGCCCCGATCGAAAGCCGTCCACAAGGCTTCGGGGCCTCTTATTTAAGGGACAACGCGGCCTCAGGACGACCTTGAGCGCTGGCCTGCCCGATCCTCCATGCACGCCGCAATATGCCAGGATTTGCGTGAGGGCCGAGATTATAGTTGGCAAAGTGTTCCAGTCAACCGCTCCCGCCGGCCTCGATACTATTTAGGATCGCCTCGATCTCCTTCCAGACCTCGTCGATGCTCCGCATCCCGTCCACCACCTTGAGCAACCCGGCCTTGCGGTAATAGGGGATGAGGGGGGCGGTCTGCTCGTTGTAGACCCTGATGCGCCGCTTCAGGGTCTCGGGGTCGTCGTCGCTCCGCCGGCCCGCCTCGCCCATTTGGCGGATTCGGGTCTCGATGCGCCGGAACAGCTCGGCCTCGTCCACCCTGATCTCGATCACGGCATCGAGCGCCGTGCGTTTCATCCGCAGCATGCGGTCCAGCGCCTTGGCCTGATCGAGGGTGCGCGGGAAGCCGTCCAGGATGAAGCCCTTGGCGCAGTCGGGCCTTTCGATGCGCTCCTCGACCACCCCCACCACGATCTTGTCGGGGACGAGCTTGCCCGCGTCCATGAGGGGCTTGGCCTTGCGCCCGATGGGCGTGCCCTGGGCCACGGCCGCCCGCAGCATGTCGCCCGTGGAAAGCTGCGGGATCGAGAAACGCTCGGCGATGCGCTGGGACTGGGTTCCTTTCCCGGCGCCCGGCGGCCCCAAAAGAATGAGCTTCAACGACGGCTTCCCCTGAGCTTGGCCTTCTTGATGAGGCCCTCGTATTGATGCGCCAAGAGATGGCTTTGAATTTGGGCCACCGTGTCCATGGTGACCGAGACCACGATCAGGAGCGAGGTGCCGCCGAAGTAGAACGGCAGCGCGAACTCACTGATGAGAAGCTCGGGCAAGAGGCAGACGAAGGTAAGATAAATGGCGCCCAGTACCGTGAGGCGCGTCAGCACATAGTCGATGTACTCGGCCGTGCGCTTTCCCGGCCGGATGCCGGGAATGAAGCCGCCGTATTTCTTCAGGTTGTCGGCCGTGTCGACGGGATTGAAGACCACCGCCGTGTAGAAGAACGCAAAGAAGATGATGCCGGCGGCATAAAGCAGCATGTGCAGCGGCCGGCCCACACCCAGGTTCGCCACGATCCCCGCCAGCCAATCCGGGCCGCTCGCCGCCGAAAAGCTCGCCGCCGTCGCGGGCAAGAGCAGAAGCGAGGAGGCAAAGATCGGCGGAATCACGCCCGCCGAGTTGATCTTGAGCGGCAGATGGGAGCTGTCGCCCTGGAACATGCGGTTTCCGACCTGTCGCTTCGGATATTGCACAAGGAGCCTGCGTTGGGCGCGCTCCATGAAGACGATGAACGCGATGACGCCCACCACGAGCACGATCACGCCGATTATCACGAATGTCGGCAGCGCGCCCTTGGCGCCGAGATCGAGGGTGCCGGCAAGCGCGCCGGGAATGCCGGCGACGATGCCGGCCATGATGATGAGCGAAATGCCGTTGCCGATCCCGCGCGCCGTGATCTGCTCGCCGAGCCACATGAGAAATATCGTGCCGCCGGTGAGTGTGATCACCGTCGACAAGTGGAAGAGGTAGGGCGAGCTCATGGTGACCACGGTGCCGTCTTGGGCGCCCATGAGTCCCACCGAGATGCCGTAGGCCTGGAGCGCGGACAGGATCACCGTGCCGATGCGCGTATACTGATTGAGCTTCTTGCGGCCCTGCTCGCCCTCCTTCTTGAGCGCCTCCAGCGTGGGCGAGAGCGTCGTCATGAGCTGGATGATGATCGACGAGGAGATGTAGGGCATGATGTTGAGGGCGAAGATCGCCATGCGCTCGATGGCGCCGCCTGAAAACACGTTGAGCATCCCGAGCAGCCCCGACTGGGTGCCCTGGAAGGCCTGGGCGAACACCTCGAGATTGATGCCCGGCAGCGGGATATAGGTGCCGACGCGATAGACGATGAGCGCGCCCAGCGTGAAGAAAATGCGCTGCTTGAGCTCCGTCGCCTTGCCGAGCGCCCGGAAATTCAGATTGGCAACGAGTTGCTCGGCTGCTGAAGCCATTGCGATCCGTCCGCGCGCCTCAAGCTTTCTTCTTCGGTCTCTTCTCGGCGCGCTTGCGCTCTTTCGGCCCCGGTTGAGGCTTCGACTTGGGGGCCACGAACTTGACCGAGCCCCCCACTTTCTCCACGGCCTCGAGCGCGGGCTTCGAGGCGCCCGTGACCTCGAATGAGCATTTGGTCTTGAGCTCGCCCTTTGCCAAGAGGCGCACGCCGTCGCGAATGTGGCCGACGAGACCGGCGGCTTTGAGCCCTGCCTCGGTCACGGTCTCATCCGATTTGAGCTTGCCCTTGTCGAGAGCCGCCTGGATGCGGCCGAGATTGACCTCCGCATAGCGCGGCGCGAAGGGCGTGTTGAAGCCGCGCTTGGGCATGCGCATGTGGAGCGGCATCTGGCCGCCCTCGAAGCCGGCGATCGCGACGCCCGAGCGCGCGGTCTGGCCCTTGCCGCCGCGGCCGCCGGTCTTGCCCTTGCCGGAGCCGATGCCGCGCCCGATGCGCATGCGCCGCTTGCGCGCGCCCGGCCTGTCCGCGATTTCGTTCAATCTCATGACGTCACGCGCCTTCTTCCACGATCTCGACCAAGTGCTTGACCTTTGCGATCATGCCGCGGAGCGCCGGCGTATCCTTCAGCGTGCGCGTGCGATTGAGCTTGCCGAGCCCCAAGCCGCGCAACGTCAGGCCCTGATCCTCCGGCCGCCGGGCAGCACTCCGGATCTGGCGCACGGTCACGGTTTTTGCGGCCTCGTCCGCTTTCTTCTTCGCCGGTTTCGTCGCCATGGTCTACTCGCTCGCCACTTCGGCTGGCGCTTCGCCGCGGCGTGAGACGATGTCGCTCACCTTCTTGCTGCGCCGTGCCGCCACAAGGCGCGGCGAGACCATTTGCGTTTCAACCCGTCGAAGGTGGCGCGCACCATGTTGTAAGGATTGGAGGTGCCGATGGATTTCGCCACGACATCCTGCACGCCCAGCGTCTCGAAGACGGCGCGCATGGGCCCGCCCGCGATGATGCCGGTGCCGGGCGCCGCCGCACGCATGACGACGCGGCCCGCGCCGTGATGGCCCTGAACGTCGTGATGGAGCGTGCGCCCGTCGCGCAGGGGCACGCGTATCATATTGCGCTTGGCTTGCTCGGTGGCCTTGCGCACGGCTTCGGGCACCTCGCGCGCCTTGCCGTGGCCGAAGCCGACGCGCCCCTTCTGATCGCCCACCACCACGAGCGCGGCGAAGCCGAAGCGGCGTCCGCCCTTGACCACCTTCGCCACGCGATTGATCGCGACGAGCTTGTCGATGAACTCGCCCTCGCCGCGTTACCGCGGTCCCTGTCTTCGCGTCCGTCTCCTCGCGCCACTGCCTTTGCTCCTAGAATTGAACTCCGCCCTCGCGGGCGGCATCGGCGAGCGCCTTGACGCGCCCATGAAACTTGTAGCCGCCGCGATCGAAGACGACGCTCTTGACGCCCTTGGCTTGCGCGCGCTCGGCCACGAGCTTGCCCACGGCCGCGGCCTGGGCCTTGGTGTCGCCCTTTTTCAGATCGGCGCGCAAACCCTTGTCGAGGGTCGAGGCTGCGGCGAGCGTGACGCCCTTTGCGTCATCGATCACCTGGGCGTAGATGTGCCTCGCCGAGCGGAACACCGAAAGCCGCGGCCGCTCATTCGCGAGGAGCCTGATCCGGCGGCGGATGCGGTGTTGCCGGCGCGCGAAAAGCTTGTTGCTCTTTTCCATTGCTTCTCGCCCTACTTTTTCTTGCCTTCCTTGCGGTAGACCTTTTCGTCCGCGTATTTCACGCCCTTGCCCTTGTAAGGCTCGGGCGGACGGAAGGCGCGGATTTCGGCGGCCACCTGCCCCACCTTCTGCTTGTCGATCCCGGAGACCGTGAGCGAAGTGGGCTTGTCGCACTTGATCTCGATCCCCGGCGGAATGGGAAACGCGATGTCGTGGCTGTAGCCGAGCTGCAGCTGCAACGTCTTGCCTTGCACCGAGGCGCGAAAGCCGACGCCGCTGATCTCAAGCGCCTCGGCGTAGCCGCGGCTCACGCCCGTGACGAGATTCTGCACGAGCGTGCGCGACAGCCCCCACAGCGCGCGCGCTTCGTTGGTCGTCTCACGCGGCTCCACCACGACCTCGCCCTCTTCGAGCTTGGCCGCAATGCGCTCGACAAGCGAGACGCTGAGCTCGCCCTTGGGGCCCTTGGCCTTCACCTCTTGCCCGTTGACGGTGACCGTTACCCCTTTGGGGATCGCGACCGGCTTTTTTCCGATGCGGGACATGGCTCTTCAGTACACCTCGCAGAGAATCTCGCCGCCGACATTCTGCTCGCGCGCCAAGGCATCCGACATGACGCCTTTGGGCGTCGACAGAATGGAGATGCCGAGACCGTTTTGCGTGCGCGGCAGCTTTTGCACCGAGGAGTAGACGCGCCGGCCGGGCGTCGACACGCGGCGGATGTCGCGGATCACCGGCTTGCCATCGTAATATTTAAGCGCGATCTCGAACTCCGTCTTGCCTGTCGCGTGCTCGACCACCGAATAGCCGCGGATATAGCCCTCTTCGGCCAGCACGTCGAGCACGTGCTTGCGCAGGTTCGAGGCGGGAGTCGCCACCGCCGACTTGCCGCGCATCTGGGCGTTGCGGATGCGCGTAAGCATGTCACCCAAAGGATCGGTCATCGCCATCGTCGCGTTTTCCCTCACCAGCTCGCTTTAGTCATGCCCGGCACCTGCCCGGCCGCCGCGAGCTCCCGGAGCGCGATGCGCGACATGCGAACCTTCCGGTAGTAGCCGCGCGAACGGCCGGTGATCTCGCAGCGATTGTGGATGCGCGTGGGCGAAGAGTTGCGCGGGAGCTCGGCGAGCTTGAGGCGCGCCGCGAAGCGCTCCTCCGGCGTGAGCGCAGAAGTCGTCTGCGATCTTCTTGAGCTTCTCGCGCTTTGCGGCATAACGCTTGACGAGCTTCCGCCGCTTCTTGTCGCGTTCCACAGCACTCGTCTTGGCCATATGTTCCTCCGACACGCCGCCGTCAGATGACGAACGGAAAATTGAATCCCTTGAGCAAAGCCTTGGCCTCCGCGTCGTTCCTGCGCCGACGTGCAGATGACCACGTCCATGCCCCAGCTCGCTTCGGTCTTGTCGTAATCGATCTCGGGAAAGATGATGTGCTCTTTGATGCCGATGGCGAAGTTGCCGTGGCCGTCGAAGCTCTTGCCCGACAGGCCCCGGAAATCGCGCACGCGAGGCAGCGCCACGGTCACGAGCCTGTCGATGAACTCGTACATGTGGTTGCGCCGGAGCGTCACCTTGACGCCGATGCCCATGCCGCGGCGGATCTTGAAGTTCGCGATGGAGACGCGCGCGCGGGTGACGATGGGCTTCTGGCCCGAAATCAGCGCGAGATCGTCGGCGGCAGCCTTCACTTTCTTCGAATTCGCTCACCGCCTCGCCGATGCCCATGTTGAGCACCACCTTGAGCAGGCGCGGCACTTCCATCGGGCTCTCATAGCCGAACTCCTTGATGAGCGCGGGCTTGACCGTCTCGTCGTAATAGAGCCTGAGGCGCGGCCGGTAGGCGCCGTTTGTCGTGGCGGCTCAGACATCGATGACCTCGCCGGACTTGCGCGCGACGCGGACCTTGCGGCCGTCGCTCAGCAGCTTGAAGCCGACGCGCGTGGGCTTACCCGATTTGGGATCGAGGAGCGCGAGATTGGAGAGGTGGATGGGTGCCTCCTTCTCGATGATCCCGCCTTCCTGGCGCGGCGTCTGCCGCTGGTGGCGCTTGACGGTGTTGATGCCGCGCACGAGCGCGCGCGCGTCCTTGGTGATCACGCGCAGCACCTCGCCCTGGCGGCCCCGGTCGCGTCCGGAAAGCACGACCACCTTGTCGCCCTTGCGGATCTTCTGCATCACAAGACCTCCGGCGCGAGCGAAACGATCTTCATGTGCTGCTTCGCCCTGAGCTCGCGCGTGACGGGGCCGAATATGCGCGTGCCGATCGGCTCGAGCTGGTTGTTCACGAGCACCGCCGCGTTCCGGTCGAAACGGATGGCGCTGCCGTCGGCGCGGCGCACTTCCTTGGCCGTACGCACGACGACCGCCTTCAAGACCTCGCCCTTCTTCACGCGCCCGCGCGGAATCGCGTCCTTGACGCTCACCACGATGACGTCGCCCACCGTCGCATACTTGCGCTTGGAGCCGCCCAAAACCTTGATGCACATGACGCGGCGCGCGCCGGAATTGTCGGCGACGTCGAGATGTGTCTGTTGCTGAATCATAACCCACCTCTCGAGGGGCAAAACGCGCGTCTTGTTCGTGCCTAGGCACGCTCACGCCTCGCTGCCGACCACTTCCCATCGCTTGAGTTTCGAAATCGGCCGACACTCGCGAATACGCACGAGGTCGCCCACCTTCTTCTCGTTCTTCGCGTCATGCGCGTGATACTTCTTGGACTTGCGCACGGTCTTCTTGAGCACGGGATGAATGACCCGGCGCTCGACGAGCACCACCACGGTCTTGTCGTTCTTGTCGCTCACGACGACGCCTTGCAGCACCCGCCTTGGCATCAGGGCTTCTCCTTGAGCACGGTCTGGACACGCGCGATGTCGCGGCGCACCTCGCGCATGCGATTGGTGTTCTCGAGCTGGCCGGTCGCCGCCTGGAAGCGCAGGTTGAACTGCTCCTTCTTGAGCTTGGAGAGCTCGTCATTGAGCTGGTCTTCGGTCATGTCGCGGACCTGTCCGATCTTCATGGCGGCGTTTCCTCTAGGCCGCTTCCGCGCACGGTGGCGCGCGCGCGCTGGACCATGCGGGTGCGCATGGGAAGCTTCGCCGCGCCGAGCGCCAGCGCTTCCTTCGCCACCTGCAGCGTCACGCCGTCGATCTCGAACATGATGCGGCCGGGCTTCACCCGGCACACCCAGAACTCGGGCGTGCCCTTGCCCTTTCCCATGCGCACTTCGGTCGGCTTCTTGGACACCGGCACATCGGGAAAGACGAGAATCCAAACGCGGCCCGTGCGCTTCATGTGGCGCGTGATGGCGCGCCGCGCGGCTTCGATCTGGCGCGCGGTGACGCGCTCGGGCTCGATCGCCTTCAAGCCATAGGCGCCGAAACTCAACGAGGTGCCGCCCTTGGCATTGCCGTGAATGCGGCCCTTATGGGCTTTGCGGAATTTGGTGCGCTTGGGTTGCAGCATGCTCGTGCCTATTGCGCGGGCGTAAGGCTCGGCCGCGAGCGGCCGCCCTGCTCGGCGCTTTCCTGCAGACGCTTGTCCTGCGCCATCGGGTCATGCTCCATGATCTCGCCCTTGAACACCCACACCTTGACGCCGATGGTGCCGTAGGCGGTGACGGCGGTCGCCTGGCCGTAATCCATATCGGCGCGCAACGTGTGCAGGGGCACGCGGCCCTCGCGATACCACTCCATGCGCGCGATCTCCGCGCCGTTGAGCCGGCCCGCCACGTTGATACGGATGCCTTGGGCGCCGAGCCGCATGGCCGATTGCACCGCACGCTTCATGGCGCGGCGGAACATGACGCGCCGCTCGAGCTGCTGGGCGATGTTCTCGGCGATGAGACGGGCGTCGACCTCGGGCTTCCTGATCTCGACGATGTTGAGGAAGACCTCGCTCGAGCCCGTGAGCTTGCTCAAATCCTGGCGCAGCTTCTCGATGTCGGCGCCCTTCTTGCCGATGACGACGCCGGGACGCGCCGTATAGATCGTGACGCGGCATTTCTTGTGCGGACGCTCGATGACGATGCGCGACACGCCCGCGAGCCGCAGCCGCTTGATGAGCATCTCGCGGATCTTGAGATCCTCGTGCAAGAGCGCGCCATAGGCGTGGCGGTCGGCGAACCAGCGCGAGTCCCAGGTGCGATTGATGCCGAGCCTCAAGCTGATCGGATTGACCTTCTGTCCCATCAGGAACCCTTTCCTGCGCTTTCAGCCTTCTCGCGCACGACGATGGTGAGTTGGCTGAACAGCTTCTCGATTTGAGAGGAGCGTCCCCGCCCGCGCGCCATGAAGCGCCGCATGACGAGGTTCTTGCCCACATGGGCTTGCGCCACCACGAGCTCGTCCACGTCGAGATCGTGATTGTTCTCGGCATTGGCGATCGCGGCCTGCAGCGTCTTCTTCACAGCGCCCGCGATGCGCTTGCGCGAGAAGGAGAGCTCGGCGAGCGCCTTGTCCACCTTCTTGCCGCGGATCTGCTGGGCCACGAGGTTGAGCTTGCGCGGAGAGACGCGCAGAAGCCGCGTCACCGCCTTGGCCTCGTTTTCGCCGAGCTTTCGCTTTGCCTTGGGCTTGCCCATTACTTCTCCGTTGCCGCCGGTGCTGCCGTCCCCGCCGGCCCCGGCCCTCCGACGCCGACCGGCTTCCTCACTTTCTTGTCGCCCGAATGCCCGTGGAAAGTGCGCGTGGGCGAGAACTCGCCGAACTTGTGACCCACCATGTCTTCCGTCACGAGCACGGGAATGAATTTTTGCCCGTTATGGACGCCGAAGGTGAGGCCCACGAATTGCGGCATGATCGTGGAGCGCCGGCTCCAGATCTTGATCACGTCCTTGCGTCCCGACTTATGCGCGGCGTCTGCTTTCTTGAGCATATAACCGTCGACGAAGGGGCCTTTGCGAACCGAGCGCGCCATGGTGCTTTTCTTCCTACTTGCGCTTGCCGAGATGGCGGCTGCGCACGATGTATTTCGCCGTCGCCTTGTTCTTGCGCGTCTTCCAGCCTTTGGTGGGCTTGCCCCACGGCGTCTGGGGATGGCGCCCGCCGCGCGTGCGTCCGCCGTGCGGATGATCCACCGGGTTCATCGCCTCGCCGCGCGTCTGGGGCTTCTTGCCCTTCCAGCGGTTGCGGCCGGCCTTGCCGATCTTCTCGTTGGCATGGTCGGGATTGGAAACCGCGCCCACCGTCGCCATGCATTCGGCGCGCACCATGCGCTGCTCGCCCGAGGCGAGCTTCAGGAGCGCATAACCCTGGTCGCGGCCCACGAGCTGCACGAAGGTGCCCGCTGCGCGCGCGATCTGGCCGCCTTTGCCGGGCTTGAGCTCGACATTGTGCACGATGGTGCCGACGGGCATCGCCGAAAGCGGCATGGCATTGCCGGGCTTCACGTCGACGCGCGCGCCCGCCACCACGTTGTCGCCGACGGCAAGCCGTTGCGGCGCAATAATATAGGCGTGCTCGCCGTCCTCGTATTTGACGAGCGCGATGAAAGCCGAGCGGTTTGGATCGTATTCGAGCCGCTCGACCTCGGCTGCCACGTCCCACTTGCGCCGCTTGAAGTCGATCAGGCGATAGCGCCGCTTGTTGCCGCCGCCGCGGTGACGCGAGGTGATGCGGCCCCTGTTGTTGCGCCCGCCTGACTGGCGCAAGCCTTCGGTGAGCGATTTCAGGGGCGGCCCCTTGAAGAGCGCGCTCTTGTCCACGAGCACGGTGCCGCGCAGCGAGGGCGTGACGGGTCTGAAGGTTTTGAGCGCCATGGTTTAGAGCCCCGTCGTCACGTCGATCGAGTACCCTTCCTCGAGGGTGACGATCGCTTTCTTCCAATCGCTGCGAAACACGCGCAGGCCGTTGCGCAGGCGCTTCTGCTTGCCCTTCATGCGCAGCGTGTTCACCTCTTTCACCTTGACCTCGAACAGCGCTTCCACGGCCTTCTTGATCTTGGGCTTGGTGGCCGTGAGCGGCACGCGGAAGAGCACCTGATTGTGCTCCGAGGACATGGTCGATTTCTCGGTGATCACCGGGCGGAGGATGACGTCGTAGGCCTCGAGCGTCTTCATGCGAAGCGCGCCTCCAACGCTTCGAGCGCGGCCTTGGTGAGCACGAGCTGATCGCGGCGCAGAATGTCGTAGACGTTGATGCCCTGCACGGGCAGCACGTCGATGAGCGGCACGTTGCGCGCCGCGCGCGCGAAGCCGGGATCGAGGCTCGCGCCGTCGACGATGAGCGCGGAGGCGAGCCCCATCTTCTTGAAAGCGGCGGCAAGCTTTGCGGTCTTGGGCTCTTTGAGCTTGGCTTCGTCGATGATGACGAGCTGCAGGGCCTTGGCCTTGGAGGAGAGCGCGTGCCGCAGAGCGAGCGCGCGCACCTTCTTCGGCAGATCGATGGCGTGGCTGCGCAGGACCGGCCCATGGGCCTTGCCGCCGCCTACGAATATTCCCGCGGATTGCGCGCCGTGCCGCGCTTGGCCGGTGCCCTTTTGCTTGTACATCTTCTTCTTGGTGAGGGCGATCTCGCCGCGAGTCTTGGTCTTATGCGTGCCGCGCCGGCGGCGCGCGAGCTGCCAGGTCACCATGCGCTGCAAAATGTCGGCGCGCGGCTCGAGACCGAAGATGTCGTCCTTGAGCTCGACGGTACCCGCCTTCTTCGCGTCCAGTGTGGTCACGGAGGCTTTCATGCTTGACCTCCCTTGGCCTCGGCGGCCGCTTCCGCCGCGCGGAACTTGCCGGGTTCATTTTCTCCCCCGGCGCGAAACGCACCGGGTCGGGGCGCTTCCTTGGGCAGCGCGCGCTTGGCGGCGTCCTTGAGAAACACCCAGGAGCCCGCGTAGCCCGGCACCGCGCCGCGCACAAGCAAGAGCCCGCGCGCCACGTCCGTGCGCACGATCTGCAAGTTTTGCGTGGTCACGCGCTCGACGCCGTAATGGCCCGCCATCTTCTTGCCCTTGAACACCTTGCCCGGATCCTGGCGCTGGCCGGTGGAGCCGTGGCTCCGGTGCGAGATCGACACGCCGTGAGAGGCCTCGAGGCCGGCGAAGTTCCAGCGCTTCATGACGCCGGTGAAGCCGCGCCCGATGGTGATCCCCGTCGCGTCGACGAATTGTCCGGGCACGAAGTGATCGGCGGTGATCTCGCTGCCCACGGCGATCAGATTCTCCGGGCTCACGCGAAACTCCGCGACCTTGAACTTGGGCTCGACCTTGGCTTTGGCGAAATGCCCACGCTCCGCCTTGGTCACGCGCTTGACCTTGGCTTTGCCGGCGCCGAGCTGAAGCGCGGTATAGCCGTCCTTCTCGGCCGTGCGCTGGGCCACGACCTGGCAGCCTTCGAGGCTCAGGACCGTGACCGGCACTTGGCGTCCGTCTTCCAGGAAGACGCGCGTCATGCCGAGCTTTTTTGCGATCACACCGGTACGCATCATCGTCTCTTAAAGTTTGATCTCCACGTCGACGCCCGCCGCGAGGTCGAGCTTCATCAGCGCATCGACCGTCTGGGGCGTCGGGTCCACGATGTCGAGAAGCCGCTTATGCGTCCTGATCTCGAACTGCTCGCGGCTCTTCTTGTCGATATGGGGCGAGCGGTTGACGGTGAAGCGCTCGATGCGCGTGGGCAAGGGAATGGGTCCCCGCACCTGCGCGCCCGTGCGCTTGGCCGTGTTGACGATCTCGCGCGTGGAACTGTCGAGCACGCGGTGATCGAAGGCCTTGAGCCTGATCCTGATGTTCTGTCCTTGCATCTTGCCCTCGTGCTCGTGCCTTTCGCTTTATGCTCACGCAATGATCTTCGCGACGACGCCTGCTCCAACGGTGCGGCCGCCTTCGCGGATGGCGAAACGGAGCTTCTCCTCCATGGCGATGGGCACGATGAGCTCGACCTCGAGCTTCACGTTGTCGCCCGGCATCACCATCTCGGTGCCTTCGGGAAGCGTCACCACCCCCGTCACGTCCGTGGTCCGGAAGTAGAACTGCGGCCGGTAGTTGGTGAAGAACGGCGTGTGCCGCCCGCCCTCTTCTTTCGTGAGAATGTAGGCCTCCGCCACGAACTTGGTGTGCGGGGTGACGCTGCCGGGCTTGGCCAGAACCTGGCCCCGCTCCACGTCCTCGCGCTCCACACCGCGCAGGAGACAGCCCACATTGTCCCCCGCCTCGCCCTGGTCGAGCAGTTTCCGGAACATCTCGACGCCCGTCACCGTGGTCTTGGTCGTGGGCCTGATGCCGACGATCTCGACCTCCTCGCCCACCTTCACCACGCCGCGCTCGATGCGTCCCGTCACCACCGTGCCCCGGCCCGAGATCGAGAACACGTCCTCGATGGGCATGAGGAACGGCTGGTCCTTCGGCCGCTGGGGCAAGGGAATGTACTTGTCCACCGCCTCCATCAGCGCCTTGATCGAGCTCTTGCCGAGCTTGTCGTCCTTGCCCTCCAAGGCAAACAAGGCCGAGCCCCTGATCACCGGAATGTCGTCCCCCGGAAAGTCGTAAGAGGACAGCAGCTCCCGCACCTCGAGCTCCACGAGATCCAGAAGCTCAGGGTCGTCCACCATGTCCACCTTGTTCATGTAGACCACGATCGCCGGCACACCCACCTGGCGCGCCAACAGAATGTGCTCGCGCGTCTGCGGCATGGGGCCGTCCGCCGCCGACACCACCACAATCGCCCCGTCCATCTGCGCCGCCCCCGTGATCATGTTCTTCACGTAGTCCGCATGACCCGGGCAATCCACATGCGCGTAGTGCCGGTTCTTCGTCTGGTACTCCACGTGGCTGGTCGAGATCGTGATCCCGCGCGCCTTCTCCTCAGGCGCCTTGTCGATCTGGTCGTAGGCCGTGAAGACCGCGCCACCCTCCTCCGCCAAGACCTTCGTGATCGCCGCCGTCAGCGTCGTCTTGCCGTGATCCACGTGACCTATCGTCCCGATGTTCACATGCGGCTTCGTCCGCGCGAATTTCTCCTTGGCCATGTCCTGCGCTCCGTGTGCTGACGGCTTCTTGCCTTAGGACGCGTATTTCGCCCTGACCTCATCGGCCACGGCTTGGGGTACTTGCTCGTAGTGATCGAAATGCATCGTGTACTGCGCGCGCCCCTGAGTCATGGAGCGCAGCGTGTTGACATAGCCGAACATGTTGGCGAGCGGCACCATGGCGTTGATGACGGCCGCGTTGCCGCGCTGCTCCGAGCCCGAGATGTGGCCGCGGCGGGAATTCAGGTCGCCGATGACGTCGCCCATATAGTCCTCGGGCGTCACCACCTCGACCCGCATGATGGGCTCGAGCAGCTTCACGCCGCCCTTCTGCGTGAGCTCGCGGAAGGCCGCGCGCGCGGCGATCTCGAAGGCGAGCGCGCTCGAATCGACATCGTGGTAACGCCCGTCGACGAGCGTCGCCTTGAAGTCGATGACCGGAAACCCTGCGAGGAGCCCGGACTCCTTCGCATTCTTCAAGCCTTTCTCCACGGCCGGGATATACTCCTTCGGCACGGTGCCGCCCACGACCTTGTTCTGGAACTCGAAACCAGAGCCGGGGCGCAAAGGCTCGAAGACAATCTTGACGCGCGCATATTGGCCCGAGCCGCCCGATTGCTTCTTGTGCTCATAATCGATCTCCGCCACGCGCGTCAGCGTCTCGCGGTAGGCCACCTGCGGCGCGCCGACATTGGCCTCCACTTTGAATTCGCGCTTCATGCGGTCGACGATGATTTCGAGGTGCAGCTCGCCCATGCCCTTGATGATCGTCTGGCCGGATTCGTGATCCACCGCGACACGGAAGGACGGATCTTCCTGGGCGAGGCGGCCCAAGGCCACGCCCATCTTTTCCTGATCGACCTTGGTCTTGGGCTCGACCGCGACCTCGATGACGGGATCGGGAAACTCCATCTTTTCGAGCACCACCTCATTTGACGGGTCGCACAGCGTGTCGCCGGTCGTGGTGTTCTTGAGCCCCGCGAGCGCCACGATGTCGCCGGCGAAGGCTTCCTTGAGTTCCTCACGCGTGTTGGCATGCATGAGGAGCATGCGCCCGATGCGCTCCTTCTGATCTTTGACCGTGTTGAGCACCTGCATGCCGGTCGAGAGCGTGCCGGAGTAGATGCGCACGAAGGTGAGGGAGCCGACGAACGGATCGTTCATGATCTTGAAGGCGAGCGCGGAGGTAGGCTCGTTGTCGGCGGTCTTGCGCGCCACGATCTCGTCCGTGCCGGGCTTGGTGCCTTCGATCGCAGGAACATCGGTGGGCGCCGGAAGATAATCGATCACGCCGTCGAGGAGCGGCTGCACGCCTTTGTTCTTGAAGGCCGAGCCGCACAGCACGGGCACGAACTTGAAGGAAAGCGTGCCTTTGCGAATACAGCGCTTGAGCGTCGCCTCGTCCGGCTCCTTGCCTTCGAGATAGGCCTCGAGCGCCGCCTCATCCAGTTCGACGACAAGCTCGACGAGCTTGTGGCGCCACTTGGCGACTTCCTCTTTGAGCTCGGCCGGGACCTCGACGTACTCGAACTCGGCGCCGAGGGTTTCTTCGTGCCACAACACGCCCTTCATCGTCACGAGGTCGATGATGCCCTTGAAGCCGCTCTCGACGCCCCAGGGAAGCTGGATGACGCAAGGGACCGCGCCGAGCCTGTCTTTGATCATCTCCACCGTGCGGAAAAAGTCCGCGCCGATGCGATCCATCTTGTTGACGAAACAAATGCGCGGCACGTGATATTTGTCCGCCTGCCGCCACACGGCTTCCGATTGGGGCTCGACGCCCGCGACCGAGTCGAACACCGCGACCGCGCCGTCCAGCACGCGCAAGCTTCGCTCGACTTCGATGGTGAAATCGACGTGGCCCGGCGTGTCGATGATGTTGACGCGGTTGTCGCGCCAGAAGCAGGTCGTGGCGGCAGAGGTGATGGTGATGCCGCGCTCTTGCTCCTGCTCCATCCAGTCCATGGTGGCCGCGCCCTCATGGACTTCGCCCATCTTATGGCTCTTGCCGGTGTAGTAGAGAATGCGCTCGGTGGTCGTCGTCTTGCCGGCATCAATGTGCGCCATGATGCCGATATTGCGATATCGCTCGAGGGGAGTCTGGCGGGGCATGGCGGATGTCCTCGAGCAACGTCCCTACCAGCGGTAATGCGAGAAGGCGCGGTTGGCTTCCGCCATGCGGTGCGTGTCCTCGCGCTTTTTCACGGCGGTGCCGCCTTTGTTCGCGGCTTCCACGAGCTCGCCCGAAAGGCGCTCCATCATGGTGCTCTCGCGGCGCGCGCGGGCGGCGGTGATGATCCAGCGGATGGCGAGCGCCTGCCTGCGCTCGGGGCGCACCTCGACCGGCACCTGATACGTGGCGCCGCCGACGCGCCGCGAGCGCACCTCGATCGCGGGCTTCACATTGTCCAGCGCCTCGTGGAACACCTTCACGGGCTCCTGGCGCGTCTTCTTCTGAATGATGTCGAAGGCGCCGTAGACAATGTTCTCGGCCACCGACTTCTTGCCCTGGTGCATCAGGGAGTTCATGAATTTCGAAATCACCACGTCCCCGTATTTCGCATCGGGGATGACCTCGCGGGATTCGGCGCGGCGGCGGCGGGACATGGTTGTAACTCTCTATTCTCTCGTTTCTTGTTCCTGGATCCCGGCGCTCGCTTAGCTCGCCCGGGATGACGCGAGCAAAGCTCGCGTCACTTGGGTCGCTTGGCTCCGTATTTCGAGCGGCGCTGGCGGCGATCCTTGACGCCCTGGGTGTCGAGCACGCCGCGCAGGATGTGATAGCGCACGCCCGGAAGATCCTTGACGCGGCCGCCGCGGATCATCACCACCGAATGCTCCTGCAAATTATGTCCCTCGCCCGGGATGTAGCCGATCACCTCGAAGCCGTTGGTCAAGCGCACCTTCGCCACCTTGCGCAGCGCCGAGTTGGGCTTCTTGGGCGTCGTCGTGTAGACGCGCGTGCAGACGCCGCGTTTCTGCGGACAGCCTTTGAGATGCGGCACCTTGTTCCGCGGCGCCTTGACCGTGCGCTTCTTGCGAATCAGCTGATTGATCGTGGGCATGTGCCCTTGCGTCCGTTCCCTTCATGCGGCCTTGCGGCGCGCATCGTGGTTAACCATAAAGCGAAGCAGAGGCGCGTTGCCCGCTCTTAAGCGTGGCAGCGCCCGCTTCATGCGAAGGGACCCCCGGGCATAACGGCCCGCGAAAGGCCCCGTTGTCCAATCGTTTAGGTCCTCTGGCAGCGTCTAGGCCTCGCCAACGCCTACGGCCTGCCGCTCAAGGAGGGCGCATCGTAATGACGCAGTGCAGCGAGGTCAAGCGATAAGCCCCTGGCGGCCTGTGGTTTTTGGAATGTCCGACGGCTGCGCGGCGTGGCCGCAAATCGGTCTCATTGGACGGCGATGGTCACGCCGGTAAGGATCTTTTCATGACGACGGCAAAGCCCATCGGCGTCTTCGATTCCGGCATGGGCGGGCTCACGGTGCTTCGCGCGCTCCGCAAGGCCTCGCCCGCGGAGAGCTACGTCTATCTCGGCGACACGGCGCGGCTGCCCTACGGCACCAAAACCGCCGAGACGGTCACCCAATATGCGCTCCAGGCCGCCCGCGCCCTGGTCGCCGAAAACATCAAGCTCCTGGTCGTCGCCTGCAACACGGCCTCGGCGGTGGCGCTTCCCGCGCTCGCGGAGACTTTCGCGCCCCTACCGGTGGTGGGCGTCGTCGAGCCGGGCGCGGAGGCCGGCGTCAAGGCCACCAAGAATCGCCATGTCGCGGTTATCGCCACGGAAAGCACGGTGCGGGGCGGGGCCTATCCGCGCGCCATCGAAAAGCTCGCGCCCGACATCCGGGTAAGCCAGCGCGCCTGCCCGCTCTTCGTCGCGCTGGCCGAGGAGGGTTGGCGGGAAGGCGACGTGGCGCGAGCGGTCGCAAGGCGTTATCTCGAGCCGCTCTTCGCGCAAGAGGGCGCGCCCGACACGCTCATCCTGGGCTGCACGCACTTTCCAGTCTTGCGCGGCGTCATTGAAGAAGTGTGCGGAGAAAACGTGCGGATCGTGGACTCCGCGGAGACGACGGCGGCTCGCGTCGCGAGCTTGCTCGAGGCGCGCCGCGTCAAGGGTGACGCGGGCACGGTGCGCTTTCTCGTCACCGATGGGCCCGAGCGCTTCGCCCGCCTGGGCGCGCTTTTCCTGGGCGAGCGCTTTGCCGAAGACGCAGGTGACGCTTGTCGATCTCTCACTACCGCCGCGCAAGTCAGGCGATCGCTGACGCGCGGGCCGGCAGCGGCCGGATCAATCCTTGTTCTCCTGCGTGCGCTCTTCCTGCTTCTTTCCGTGATGCTTGCCGATCACGTAGCCGGCGCCGCCCGCCGCAGCGAACAGGCAACCGCCCAAAGTCGGCGCAAGCAAGCTCAGAATAAAGACCAACACGATCCCCTTGCGCATGGCGGTCCGCCTTTCGGTGACGCTTCGATCGGCGCGAGCTTCCCATGGCAGGGGTTAATGCGGCTTCAAGCGCCGCAGGAAGGCCGTGCGCGAAAAGAAAACGGGCGGGCGGCGGGCGTTTCGAGCGCCCGCCCGCACATGGCGAATGCGCAGCCTCAGCCCGCGGTGCCGGTGCCGCGCGTGAGCGCGGGCGCTTCGACAGCCGCGGCATCCGCGCGGGCCTCGCGCTGGGCGAGCACCTCGCGGTCGCGCTCGGCCGCAATCTGCTTCACCCGGTTCATGAGCCCGCCCGTGCCAGCCGGGATCAGCCGGCCCACGATGACGTTCTCCTTCAATCCCACGAGGTGATCGGTCTTGCCAATGACGGCCGCCTCGGTGAGCACGCGTGTCGTCTCCTGGAACGACGCGGCCGAGATAAAGGAGCGCGTCTGCAAGCTTGCCTTGGTGATGCCGAGCAGGACAGGCTTGGCCGTGACGGCCTTTCTGCCTTCGGCTTTGAGCTTTTCATTGATCTCTTCAAGCTCCACCCAATCGAGCTGCTCGCCCGGCAGATAGGTCGAATCCCCGCCGTCCTCGACCTCCACCTTCTGCAGCATCTGGCGCACGATCACCTCGATGTGCTTGTCGTTGATGCGCACGCCCTGCAGACGGTAGACGTCTTGGATCTCGTTCAAGAGATAGGCTGCAAGCTCCTCGATGCCCTTGATGCGCAGAATGTCGTGCGGCGCGGGATTGCCGTCGAGCAGATACTCGCCCTTCTCGATGATGTCGCCCTCCTGCACCGTGACATGCTTGCCCTTCGGAATCAGGTACTCGACGGGCTCCAGACTTTCGTCCGCGGGCCTGATGACGATGCGGCGCTTGTTCTTGTAATCGCGGCCGAATTCGACCTTGCCGGAGACTTCCGCGATGATCGCGTGGTCCTTCGGCCGCCGCGCCTCGAAAAGCTCGGCCACGCGCGGCAAGCCGCCCGTGATGTCGCGCGTCTTGGCGCCCTCCGTCGGAATGCGCGCGAGCACGTCGCCCGCCTTGACCTCGGAGGCATCCTCGATGGAGAGAATGGCGTCGACCGACAACAGAAAGCGCGCATCCGCCCCTGAGGGCAGCTTCAGGATGCGGCCCCGCCCGTCCAGGATGGCGATCGCAGGCTTGAGCGTGCCGCCCCGGCTGCTCGCGCGCCAATCGATGACCGTCTTGTTCGAGATGCCCGTCGCCTCGTCGGCCACCTCCTTGATCGAGATGCCTTCGACAAGATCCTCGAACTTCGCGCGCCCCTTCTGCTCGCTGATGATGGGAATGGTGTAGGGGTCCCACTCGCAGAGCCGCTGGCCGCGCTTGACGCGATCGCCGTCGTCCACCTTGAGGCGCGCGCCGTAGGACACCTTGTGCGTCGCACGCTCGCGTCCCTCGGCGTCGAGAATGACGATCTGCGAGTTGCGGCCCATGACGATGAGGTTGCCTGAGGAGTCGCGCACGACGTTGCGGCCCGCGATCTTCACGACGCCCTCGTGATTGGCCTCGATGAAGGACTGATCGGCCACCTGCGCCGTGCCGCCGATGTGGAAGGTGCGCATGGTGAGCTGAGTGCCCGGCTCGCCGATCGATTGCGCGGCGATGACGCCCACCGCCTCGCCGACGTTGACGGGCGTGCCGCGCGCGAGATCGCGGCCGTAGCACTTTGCACAGGTGCCGTTGCGCGCCGCGCAAGTGAGCACGGAGCGGATCTTCACGCGCTGGACGCCGGTGCGGTCGATTTGCTCGATCTCTTCCTCGCGTATTTCCTCGCCTGCGGGCACGATGACCGTGCCGTTGGCCGGATCGGTGACGTCCTCGGCCGCCGTGCGCCCGAGAATACGCTCGCTCAAGGGGCTCACCACTTCGCCGCCCTCGATAATGGCCATGACGGTGATGCCTTCACGCGTACCGCAGTCGTGCTCCTTGATGATGCAGTCCTGCGCCACGTCGACGAGCCGGCGCGTGAGGTAGCCCGAATTCGCGGTCTTGAGCGCCGTATCGGCGAGGCCTTTGCGTGCGCCGTGGGTCGAGTTGAAGTACTCGAGCACGGTGAGGCCTTCCTTGAAGTTCGAGATGATCGGGCTCTCGATGATCTCGCCCGAGGGCTTGGCCATCAGCCCGCGCATGCCGGCGAGCTGCTTCATCTGCGCGGGGCTGCCGCGCGCGCCGGAATGCGACATCATGAAGATCGAGTTGACGTCGCGCTCGCGTCCAGTCTTGGGATCGACCCCGGTCGCCGAGATCTCGCGCATCATCTCGTCGGCGACGCGCTCGGTGCATTTCGACCAAGCGTCGACCACCTTGTTGTATTTCTCACCCTGGGTGATCAGGCCGTCGATGTATTGCTGCTCGTACTCTTTGGCGAGCATGCGCGCCTCGTTGACCATCCGCTCCTTGGCCTTCGGCACCACCATGTCGTCCTTACCGAACGAGATTCCGGCCTTGAACGCGTGCAGGAAGCCGAGCGCCATGATGTGATCGCAGAAGAGCACCGTCTCCTTCTGTCCGCAGTGCCGGTAGATCACGTCGATGACCTGGCTGATCTCCTTCTTGGTCAGGAGACGATTGATGAGGTCGAAGGGCACGTTCGGATTGCGCGGCAAAAGCTCGGCCACCATCATGCGGCCGGCCGTGGTTTCCACGCGCTGCACGATGTGCTTGCCGTCCGCGTCCACGGTGTGGAATCGGCCCTTGATCTTCGAATGCAGGCTGATGGCGCCCGCGGCGAGCGCATGCTCGATCTCGCCGATATCGGAGAGCGCCATGCCCTCGCCCGGCTCGCGCTGCTTCTCGACGGTGAGATAGTAAAGGCCGAGCACGATGTCCTGGGACGGCACGATGATGGGCTTGCCGTTGGCGGGCGAGAGAATGTTGTTGGTCGACATCATGAGCACGCGCGCTTCGAGCTGAGCCTCGAGCGACAACGGGACATGGACGGCCATCTGGTCGCCGTCGAAATCGGCGTTGAAGGCCGCGCAGACGAGCGGGTGAAGCTGGATCGCCTTGCCTTCGATGAGGATGGGCTCGAAGGCCTGAATCCCTAAGCGATGGAGTGTCGGCGCGCGGTTCAGAAGCACCGGGTGCTCGCGGATGACTTCCTCGAGCACGTCCCAGACCTCGGGCCGCTCCTTCTCGACGAGCTTCTTGGCCTGCTTGACGGTGGCGGCCAAGCCTTTGGCATCGAGCCGGGAATAGATGAAAGGCTTGAAGAGCTCGAGCGCCATCTTCTTCGGCAGGCCGCATTGATGGAGCTTGAGCTCGGGCCCGACGACGATGACCGAGCGGCCCGAGTAATCGACGCGCTTGCCGAGAAGGTTTTGGCGGAAGCGGCCCTGCTTGCCCTTGAGCATGTCGGCGAGCGATTTCAACGGCCGCTTGTTCGCGCCGGTGATGACGCGGCCACGCCGGCCGTTGTCGAACAACGCGTCCACCGCCTCCTGAAGCATGCGCTTCTCGTTCCGGATGATGATGTCCGGCGCGCGCAGCTCGATCAGCCGCTTCAGACGATTGTTGCGGTTGATGACGCGGCGATAGAGATCGTTGAGATCGGAGGTGGCGAACCGGCCGCCGTCCAGCGGCACGAGCGGCCTGAGCTCGGGCGGAATGACCGGCACGACCGTGAGGATCATCCATTCGGGGCGGTTGCCCGATTCGAGGAACGCCTCGATGAGCTTCAAGCGCTTGACGAGCTTCTTGGGCTTCAGCTCCGATGTCGTCTCCGCGATGTCGGCGCGAATCCGGTCGCGCTCCTTCTCCAGATCGATCTCGATCAGGAGCTCGCGGATGGCCTCCGCGCCGATCTTGGCCGTGAAGCTGTCCTCGCCATACTCGTCCTGGGCGCGGAGATAGTCCTCCTCGGAGAGCAGCTGATGGAGCTTGAGCGGCGTGAGCCCCGGCTCCTTCACGACATAATTCTCGAAATAGAGGATGCGCTCGAGATCCTTCAAGGTCATGTCGAGCATGAGCCCGATGCGCGAGGGCAGCGACTTCAAGAACCAGATATGCGCGACGGGCGCCGCAAGCTCGATATGACCCATGCGCTCGCGGCGCACCTTGGAGAGCGTCACCTCCACGCCGCACTTCTCGCACACGATGCCGCGGTACTTCATGCGCTTGTACTTGCCGCACAAGCACTCGTAGTCCTTGATGGGGCCGAAAATGCGCGCGCAGAAGAGGCCGTCCCGCTCCGGCTTGAAGGTGCGGTAATTGATGGTCTCCGGCTTTTTGATCTCGCCGTAAGACCAGGACAGAATCTTCTCCGGGCTCGCGATCGCGATCCTAATCCGGTCGAAGGTCTGCGCCGGCGTGGTCGGGCCGAAAACGCTCATGACCTCTTGGTTCATGATTTTCTCCTCAAGCGCGCGGGCATTCTACCGCTGCGCTCCAAAATTGAATTGGCGACCATATCCGTCATCGCATGCGCCCGCGCTCAGCTCGCGCCCAGAAAATCCCGCTTACCGATGTCGAGTCCGTTGTGCCGCAAGATCGCGTAGGCGGCCATCGCGTGGAAGTAGACGTTTGGTATGCCGGAGCCGAGCAGATAATCGAGCCCTTTGAACGTCACGGTATGCTCGCCGAATTTGCGCGTGATGGTCCGCTCTTCGGAACCGTCGATCTGCTCCGGCTTAAGCGTATCGAGGAAAGCGATCGTCTTGCCGATGCGGCTCTTGAGCTCGGCGAAGCTTGCCTCGTTGTCCTCGTGCTTGGGCGCCTCGACGCCCGCGAGATAGGCCGCCGTGTATTTGGCCGTATCGCAAACCACCTGCACCTGCCTCGTCAAGTGATACATGTCGGGCGCAAGGCGCGCCGTGAGCAACGCGCTGGGCTCGATCTTGCGCTGCTTCGGCGTAGGCTACGGCCTTGGTCAAGATCGCATCAAGGCTCGTCAGCGCCCGCTTGAAGACCGGGACGGACGCCTGATACATCGTAATCGTCATTGCGAAATCTCCTTGCCGTCGCAGTTCAACCGCCCACGAGCTCAACATTGAGGCTGAGCGAGCGCATTTCCTTGACGAGCACATGGAAGCTTTCCGGAATGCCCGCCTCGAAGGTGTCGTCGCCGCGCACGATGGCCTCGTAGACCTTGGTGCGGCCGGCCACGTCGTCCGATTTCACCGTGAGCATCTCTTGCAGCGTATAGGCCGCCCCGTACGCTTCGAGCGCCCAAACCTCCATTTCGCCGAAACGCTGGCCGCCGAACTGCGCCTTGCCGCCCAGGGGCTGCTGCGTCACGAGGCTGTAAGGCCCGATCGAGCGCGCGTGGATCTTGTCGTCCACGAGATGGTGGAGCTTGAGCATGTAGATGTAGCCCACCGTGACTTGCCGCGAGAAGGCCTCGCCCGTGCGCCCGTCAAAGAGAGTCACCTGGCCCGTGGTGCTGAGGCCTGCGGCCTTCAGCATCTCCACGATGTCGCGCTCGCCCGCGCCGTCGAAGACGGGCGTGGCGACCGGTATGCCGCGGGCGAGATTGCGGGCGAGCTCCAAAAGTTCGTCGTCCGAAAGCCGGGCGATGGTGCGGTCCTCGCCGTAAAACTCCTTGAGCTTCGCCTTGAGCTCGCGTGTACGCCCCGAGACGCGCACCTCATCCAAGATCTTCGCAATCTGTCTGCCGAGCCCCGCGCAGGCCCAGCCGAGATGGGTCTCGAGAATCTGGCCCACATTCATGCGCGAGGGCACGCCCAAGGGATTGAGAACGATATCCACCGGCGTACCATCGTCGAGATGGGGCATGTCCTCGATGGGCGCGATTTTCGAGATCACGCCCTTGTTGCCGTGACGGCCGGCCATCTTGTCGCCGGGCTGCAGCTTGCGCTTCACGGCGACGAAGACCTTGACCATCTTCATCACGCCGGGCGGCAGCTCGTCGCCCCGCTGGAGCTTCTCGACCTTGGTCTGGAAGCGCTTCTTCAGGCGCTCCTTGCCCTCGTCGAATTGATGCTTGAGCGCCTCGATCTCGGCCATGGCCTTCTCGTTGCGCAAGCTCACTTGCCACCACTGGCCCTTGGTGTAGTTCTCGAGCACGCCGTGGGTGATCTTGGTGTCGGGGGAAAGGCTCTTGGGGCCGCTCGCTGCGATCTTGTTGAGCAAGAGCTCTTCCAGCCGCGCATAGGTGTTGCGCTCCAAGATCGCGAGCTCGTCGTCGTGGTCCTTGCTCAGCCTCTGGATCTCTTCGCGCTCGATGGCGAGCGCGCGCTCGTCCTTCTCGACGCCATGGCGGTTGAAGACGCGTACCTCGACCACCGTGCCCGACACGCCGGGCGGGAGCCTGAGCGAGGTGTCGCGCACATCGGAGGCCTTCTCGCCGAAGATGGCGCGGAGGAGCTTTTCCTCGGGCGTCATCGGGCTTTCGCCCTTGGGCGTGATCTTGCCCACGAGGATGTCGCTCGGCTTCACCTCGGCGCCGATATAGACGATGCCCGCTTCGTCGAGGTTCTTGAGCGCCTCCTCGCCGACATTGGGAATATCGCGCGTGATCTCTTCGGGCCCGAGCTTGGTGTCGCGCGCCATGACCTCGAACTCCTCGATGTGGATCGAGGTGAAGACGTCATCGCGCACGATGCGCTCGGAGATGAGAATGGAATCCTCGAAGTTGTAGCCGTTCCAGGGCATGAAGGCGACGAGCACATTGCGGCCGAGCGCAAGCTCGCCCAAGTCCGTGGACGGACCATCGGCGATGATGTCGCCCGCCTGCACCTGGTCACCCACTCTCACGAGCGGGCGCTGAGTGATGCAGGTCGACTGGTTCGAGCGCTGGAATTTCAGGAGATTATAGATGTCGACACGCGATTTCGTCGGATCCTGCTCTTCGGTCGCGCGGACGACGATGCGCCGCGCATCGACTTGGTCGACGATGCCGGCGCGCCGGGCGGCGACCGCCGCACCCGAATCCCGCGCCACGACATCTTCCATGCCCGTGCCCACGAGCGGCGCCTCGGTCTGGATGAGCGGCACCGCCTGGCGCTGCATGTTCGAGCCCATCAGCGCGCGGTTCGCGTCGTCATTCTCGAGGAAGGGGATGAGCGCGGCGGCCACCGAAACGAGCTGCTTCGGCGACACGTCGATGAAATCGATGTGCTCAGGGCCGGTCATGAGAAAGTCGCCGCCGCTACGGCATTGAACGAGGTCCTGGGTAAAGCGGCCGCGCTCGTCGAGCAGCGCATTGGCCTGCGCGATCGTGTACTTGCCCTCCTCCATGGCCGACAGATAGACCACATCGCCCGCCACGCGAGCGTCCTTCACGCGCCGGTAGGGACTCTCGATGAAGCCGTATTTGTTGACGCGCGCGTAAGTCGCAAGCGAGTTGATGAGACCGATATTCGGCCCCTCGGGCGTCTCGATCGGACAGATGCGTCCGTAATGGGTCGGGTGCACGTCGCGCACCTCGAAGCCCGCGCGCTCGCGCGTGAGACCGCCGGGCCCAAGCGCCGACAGGCGCCGCTTATGGGTGATCTCGGACAAGCGGGTTGGTCTGGTCCATGAACTGGGAGAGCTGCGAGGAGCCGAAGAACTCGCGCACCGCGGCCGCCGCCGGCTTCGCGTTGATGAGGTCGTGCGGCATCACGGTGTCGATATCGACCGAGCTCATGCGCTCCTTGATCGCGCGCTCCATGCGCAGGAGGCCGACGCGATACTGGTTCTCCATGAGCTCGCCCACGGACCGCACGCGCCTGTTGCCCAGATGGTCGATGTCGTCGATCTCGCCGCGTCCGTCGCGCAGATCGACGAGCGTCTTGATGACCGCGAGAATGTCCTCCTTGCGCAGGATGCGCACCGTGTCCAGGCATTCGAGGTTCAAGCGCATATTCATCTTGACGCGCCCGACGGCGGACAGGTCGTAGCGCTCGGAATCGAAGAAGAGCCCGTTGAAAAGCGCCTCCGCCGTATCGAGCGTCGGCGGCTCGCCCGGCCGCATGACGCGATAGATGTCGATGAGGGCCTGCTCGCGCGCTTGATTCTTGTCGATCTGCATCGTGTTGCGGATGTAGCCGCCAATATTGATGTGATCGATGTCGAGCGTCGGGATGACGTCGAAGCCCCACTCGACCAGCGTGTTGATGGCGGGCAAGCGTCAGCTCCTCGCCCGCCTCGACGAAAATTTCGCCCGTCTGGTCGTTGACCATGTCGAGCGCGGCATAGCGACCGACAAGCTCCTCGGTCTTCACCAAAAGCTCACGCAAGCCTTCATCGGCGAGCTTGCGCGCGATGCGCGGCGTCACCTTGCGGCCCACCTCGAGCACGGTCTCGCCCGACTTCGCATCGACGAGATCGAATTGCAGCTTCAAGCCCCGCATGCGCTCCGGCTCGAAGGGCGTGCGCCAGCCGTCATGGGATTTCTTGTAGTCGGTGCGCTCGTAGAAATAATTGAGGATCTCCTCGCCCGCGAGACCGAGCGCGAAGAGAAGCGTCGTCACCGGCAGCTTGCGCCGGCGATCGATGCGCACATGGACGATGTCCTTGGCGTCGAACTCGAAGTCGAGCCAGGAGCCGCGATAGGGAATCACGCGCGCGGCGAACAAGAGCTTGCCCGAGGAGTGGGTCTTGCCCTTGTCGTGATCGAAGAAGACGCCCGGGCTCCGGTGCATCTGCGAGACGATGACGCGCTCGGTGCCGTTGATGACAAAGGTACCGTTCATGGTCATGAACGGCATGTCGCCCATATAGACGTCCTGCTCCTTGATGTCCTTGACGGACTTGGCGCCCGTCTCCTGATCCACCTCGAAGACGATGAGGCGCAGCGTCACCTTGAGGGGTGCGGCGTAGGTCATGCCGCGCTGGCGGCATTCGTCGACGTCGTATTTCGGCTCCTCGAACTCGTATTTGACGAATTCGAGGATCGAGGTCTCGGCGAAATCGGAGATCGGGAAGACCGAGCGGAAGACCGCCTCGAGCCCCTCGATGATGCGCCGCTCGGATGGCGCATCCGCCTGGAGGAACTGCTCGTAAGACGCGCGCTGAACCTCGATGAGGTTCGGCATGGTCGCGATCTCGCGGATCTTGCCGAAATACTTGCGAACTCTCTTTCGTCCCGTGAAGGACTGAGCCATGGATATGCCTCGCCTAACTCATGAGCCCAGACATGGCGACGCGCGCCCTGTCCGGGGTCCGGATCAAGGTGAAAAGAGATCCCGGCTTGCGCGGCGCCGTGCGCCCCTTAAGCCGGAGGACGACCACAGCCGTCACTTGATCTCGACCTTTGCGCCCGCGTCTTCCAGTTTCTTCTTGATGTCTGCCGCTTCCTGCTTGGAAACGCCCGCCTTCACGTCCTTGGGTGCAGCCTCGACCAGATCTTTGGCCTCTTTAAGGCCCAAGCCCGTCACCGCCCGCACTTCCTTGATGACGTTGATCTTCTTGTCGCCGATCGCGACCAAGACGACGGTGAACTCCGTCTGCTCCTCTGCTGCGGGCGCTGCAGCCGCCGCGCCTGCACCCGTCACCGCGGCCACCGCGACCGGTGCCGCGGCGGACACGCCCCATTTATCCTCGAGCAGCTTTGCGAGCTCGGCCGCCTCGAGCACAGTGAGCCCGGACAGCTCCTCGACGATCTTTTCCAATTTGGCCATGAAGTGCACTCCTTATATAGGAAGTCCGTTTGATCTTTGAACCCCTGGCTTAAGCCGCGTCCTTGGCCTTTTCGGCGTGAGCGGCGATGACGCGCGCGAGCCCGCAGGCCGGCGCATTCAGAAGACGCGCGAGCTTGGCCTGGGGCGCGGTGAGCAGGCCCGCGAGCCTGGCGCGCAGCTCGTCCAGCGAAGGCAGCGCCGCAAGCGCCGTCACGGCCGCCGGATCGAGCACCCTGGCACCGAGCGCGCCGCCGCGGATGACGAGCTTCTCGTTCTCCTTGGCGAAGCGCGCGAAGACCCTTGGCGCGGCGACCGGATCCTCGCTCCAGGCGATCGCGGTGGGCCCTTCGAACAGGCTTGCGATGCCCGCGCAGGGCGCGCCGTCCAGCGCACGTTTCGCCAACTTGTTCTTGGTCACCCGCATGCGCGCGCCAGCCTCCCTGCAGCCTGCCGCGCAGGACGCCCATCTCGGCCACCGTAAGGCCCGTATTGTGAGCAACCACGACCACCTGGGCGGCGCGGAACACCTCGCTCAGCGCGCTCACCACCTTGGCCTTGTTCTCACGCGTCGATTTCTTCTGTGCCTGTGCCAATACTTCTCTCCTTGTCTCATGCGGGCCCCGTCAGGGCTTAAGCCGAAGCACCCGCAATCTCAGACGACAAACCGCTGTCAAACCCTAACCCCCGAGCACCTCTTGCGACTCGATCCTCAGACCGGGCCCCATGGTGGTGGTGAGCGCGATGCTCTTCACATAGGTGCCTTTGGCGCCCGAAGGCTTTGCCTTCATCACGGCGTCGATCAGCGTGCGCACGTTCTGCACAAGCTGGTCTTCCGTGAAGCTCACCTTGCCGACGCCCGCATGGATGATGCCCGCCTTCTCGACGCGGAATTCGACTTGCCCGCCCTTGGCGTCCTTCACCGCTTGGGCGACGTCGGCCGTCACCGTGCCCACGCGCGGGTTCGGCATGAGTCCGCGGGGCCCCAAGATTTTTCCGAGGCGGCCGACCACCTGCATCATGTCGGGCGTGGCGATGCAGCGGTCGAAATCGATGTGGCCCTCCTGGATCTTTGCCGCCAGATCTTCCGCGCCCACGATGTCCGCGCCCGCCGCGCGCGCCTCGTCGGCCTTGTCTCCCTTGGCGAAGACCGCGACCCGCAGCTTCTTTCCCGTGCCGTTGGGCAGCGCCACCACGCCGCGCACCATTTGGTCCGCGTGCCGCGGATCGACGCCGAGATTCATGGCGAGCTCGACCGTCTCGTCGAACTTCGCCTTCGAACGCTCCTTGAGAAGGTGCACGGCCTCGGCGACGCGCGTAGCGCTTCAAGGGATCGAGACCTTCACGCGCGGCGCGCAAACGCTTTCCTTCCTTCGCCATGCCGTTACTCCTTGACCTCGATGCCCATGGAGCGGGCCGAGCCTGCGATCATCTTGGCCGCGGCGTCGATATCGTTGGCGTTGAGGTCCTTCATCTTCTGCTTTGCGATGTCGCGCACCTGCGCCATGGTCACCGAGCCCTTCACTTCGCGGCCCGGCACTTGGGATCCCTTATCGACGCCCGCGGCCTTCATCAGGAAATAGCTCGCCGGCGGGGTCTTGACCTCGAAGCTGAAGGACTTGTCGGCGTACACCGTGATGATGACGGGCAAGCGGCATGCCCTTTTCCATGTCCTGCGTGCGCGCGTTGAAGGTCTTGCAGAATTCCATGATGTTGAGCCCGCGCTGGCCGAGCGCAGGACCAATCGGCGGCGACGGATTGGCCGCGCCCGCCGGCACTTGCAGCTTCACGAATCCCATGACCTTCTTCGCCATCGTTTAGCCTTCCCGAGCCTCGAGTCGCCGTTGACGTCTAGACCATCTTCTCGACCTGCGCGTATTCGAGCTCGACGGGCGTCGGCCGGCCGAAAATCGACACCGCCACCTTGAGCCGCGCGCGCTCCTCGTCGATTTCCTCGACCGTGCCGTTGAAGGAGGCGAACGGCCCATCGGCCACGCGCACCTGCTCGCCGATCTCGAAGGTGATGGAGGGCTTCGGCCGCTCGATGCCCTCCTTCACCTGCTTCATGATGCGTTCGACTTCGGCCTCCGGCACCGCCACGGGCTTGGCGCCCGCGCCGAGAAAGCCGGTGACCTTGGGCGTCGCCTTGATGAGATGGAACGTCTCGTCGTTGAGCTCCATCTTCACGAGCACATAGCCCGGAAAGAATTTGCGCTCCGCATGCACCTTTTGGCCGCGGCGCACCTCGACCACTTCCTCGGTCGGAACCAGAATCTCCGAGATCATGTCGGAGAGTCCCGTGGCTGCCGCTTGCTCGCGAATGGACTCCGCCACCTTCTTCTCGAAGTTGGAGTAGGCATGGACGATGTACCAGCGGTGCTCCATGGCCTCTTCTCAGCTTCCGATACCCATAAGGAGCCGCACGACAAGACTGATGGCCTGATCGACCAAAAAGAAGAAAAGGCCCGCGAACGCCACCATGATGAAGACCATTATCGTCGTGATCAGCGTCTCGCGCCGGTTCGGCCATGTGACCTTGGAAACTTCCTGACGCACCTGCTGAATGAACTGAAACGGGCTCACCTTCGGCTTGGTGTCGCGCGCTTCGTTCACCGTGGCAGGAGTGGAGGGACTCGAACCCCCGACCCTCGGTTTTGGAGACCGATGCTCTACCAACTGAGCTACACTCCTAAGCGCGTATTCCTACGCAATGATCTTCGCGACGACGCCTGCTCCAACGGTGCGGCCGCCTTCGCGGATGGCGAAACGCAGCTTCTCCTCCATGGCGATGGGCACGATGAGCTCGACCTCGAGCTTCACGTTGTCGCCCGGCATCACCATCTCGGTGCCTTCGGGAAGCGTCACCACCCCCGTCACGTCCGTGGTCCGGAAGTAGAACTGCGGCCGGTAATTGGTGAAGAACGGCGTGTGCCGCCCGCCCTCTTCTTTCGTGAGGATGTAGGCCTCCGCCACGAACTTGGTGTGCGGGGTGACGCTGCCGGGCTTGGCCAGAACCTGGCCCCGCTCCACGTCCTCGCGCTCCACACCGCGCAGCAGACAGCCCACATTGTCCCCCGCCTCGCCCTGGTCGAGCAGTTTCCGGAACATCTCGACGCCCGTCACCGTGGTCTTGGTCGTGGGCCTGATGCCGACGATCTCGACCTCCTCGCCCACCTTCACCACGCCGCGCTCGATGCGTCCCGTCACCACCGTGCCCCGGCCCGAGATCGAGAACACGTCCTCGATGGGCATGAGGAAGGGCTGGTCCTTCGGCCGCTGGGGCAAGGGAATGTACTTGTCCACCGCCTCCATCAGCGCCTTGATCGAGCTCTTGCCGAGCTTGTCGTCCTTGCCCTCCAAGGCAAACAAGGCCGAGCCCCTGATCACCGGAATGTCGTCCCCCGGAAAGTCGTAAGAGGACAGCAGCTCCCGCACCTCGAGCTCCACGAGATCCAGAAGCTCAGGGTCGTCCACCATGTCCACCTTGTTCATGTAGACCACGATCGCCGGCACACCCACCTGGCGCGCCAACAGAATGTGCTCGCGCGTCTGCGGCATGGGGCCGTCCGCCGCCGACACCACCACAATCGCCCCGTCCATCTGCGCCGCCCCCGTGATCATGTTCTTCACGTAGTCCGCATGCCCCGGGCAATCCACATGGGCGTAGTGCCGGTTCTTCGTCTGGTACTCCACGTGGCTGGTCGAGATCGTGATCCCGCGCGCCTTCTCCTCAGGCGCCTTGTCGATCTGGTCGTAGGCCGTGAAGACCGCGCCACCCTCCTCCGCCAAGACCTTCGTGATCGCCGCCGTCAGCGTCGTCTTGCCGTGATCCACGTGACCTATCGTCCCGATGTTCACATGCGGCTTCGTCCGCGCGAATTTCTCCTTGGCCATGACTTAATCCTTATGTTCCGCTTCTTGCCGTCGAAGCGACCACAGAATTGCACCCGCCCGCCTCGGCCCTCCGGGCTTCGGCGCGGCAGCCTTCGCCGACATGACTGTCGGCCCGCCGAGCCGTAGCCGCGCCAGCGGCGAAGGCTGGAGCGGGCGAAGGGAATCGAACCCTCGTCATCAGCTTGGAAGGCTGTTGCTCTACCATTGAGCTACACCCGCTTTCAGGAGTCGGGATTCAGGACTCAGGAGTCAGGAAAGCGCGGCTCGTCGGCCTCGCGTCTCTCAACCCGTCCTGCGCCCTTTGCCTGACTCGCGGCTCCTCACTCCTGACTTCTGATCCCTGACTCCCAAATGGTGGAGGGGGTTGGATTCGAACCAACGTAGGCTGCGCCAACGGATTTACAGTCCGTCCCCTTTAGCCACTCGGGCACCCCTCCGTCGGAAATGAACGGCTAGCAGACCGCGTCACGCTCGGCGTCGGGGCTCTGCCCGGAGCATCGCTCGGAAGCGACCCGCAAAGTCGGCCCAACCGTCACCCACGCTGAAACGCCTCTGTGGCGCCGCTTGGCCCGTAGGACCCGCGCCGCAAAGGCAATTGCTCGACCCTGAGGGCGCGCAATATAAGGAGTCGTATGCCCAAGCGCAAGCACGCGCCTGCACGGGAAGCTCCCCTCGCGGAGAAAAAGCGAAGGGGCCGCCAGGCGCATCGGCGTGGCGCTCCAGCGGAGCGCACCGTCTGGCTCTACGGCACCCATGCCGTGACCGAAGCGCTCAAGAATCCCCGCCGCGCGCATCTCAAGCTGCTTGTGAGCCAAAATGCCCTGGAGCGGCTGCCTAAGTCCCTGCCGGTCGAGACCACCGTGACCGACGCCCAGACCCTGTCCCGCGCGCTGCCGCAGGGGGCCGTGCATCAAGGCATGGCCCTTCTAACGAGGCCGCTCGAGGCGCCGGGATTGGAGGAGGCCTGCGCGCCGCGCGCCGGCCAGGCGAATCACCTGGTGGCCCTCGACCAGGTGACCGATCCCCATAATGTGGGCGCCGTCTTGCGCAGCGCCGCCGCCTTTGGCGCTCGTGCGGTGCTGGTGACGGAGCGTCACGCAGCGGCCGAGACAGGCGCTCTCGCCAAGGCAGCCTCGGGCGCGCTCGAACATGTGCCGCTCGTAATCGTGAGCAATCTCGCCCAGGCGCTGGAACGGCTTGCCGCCATGGGTTACTGGCGGCTCGGGCTTGACGAGGCTGCGGTCGAGGCCTTGGACAGCGTCGATGCGGGGCCGAATGTCGTGCTCGTGCTCGGCGCCGAGGGCGTCGGCTTGAGGCGGCTCACCCGCGAACGCTGCGATCGCCTCGTGCGGTTGCCGACAACCGGCCCCATCCAGAGTCTGAATGTCTCCAACGCCGCCGCCGTGGCGCTTTATGCATTGAGCCAAAGGTCTGAGATGGCGTCCGGGGGAAAGGCAAACCCAGGAAATCGAGCTTAGGCCGCGCGCACGAAGCTCAAGAACTCGCTCACCTCGTTCTTGAGCTTCTCGGCGAACTGGGCGAGCTCCGAGGACGAGGACAGCACCTGGCCCGCCGCCTGGCCCGTGCGCTCGGAGGCCGAGCTGACGCCGCCGATGCTGCGCGACACCTGCGCCGTGCCATCGGCCGCTTCCTCGGCGTTGCGCGCCATGTCCTCGACCGAGGCGCCCTGGGCCATGATGGCGTCGGCGATTCCCGAAGCGATGTCGTCCACACGCTGGATGGTCTGCAGGATGCCGCCGATCGCCGACACCGCGTCGGCCGTGATGCGTTGCATGCTCTCGATTTGATGGCGGATGTCTTCGGTGGCGTGCGCCGTTTGACTGGCGAGCTGCTTGACTTCGGAGGCCACGACCGCGAAGCCCTTGCCCGCCTCGCCCGCCCGCGCGGCCTCGATCGTGGCGTTGAGCGCGAGAAGATTGGTCTGGCTCGCAATCTCGTTGATGAGCCCGACGATCTCGCCCACATGCTGTGCGGCGCGCTGCAGGCTATCCACGGTCGCGTTCGTATGCCGGGCCTGGTCTGCCGCGTCGCGGGTGATGGTGGCGGAACTCGCCGACGCGCGCCGAGATCTCGTGGATGGTGGCCGACAACTCGCGCACGGCGGCCGCCATGGCCTGCACGTTGCCGGACGTATTCTCGGCGCCGTTTGCGACCTCGCCGGACTGCTTGGACGCGTCCCGCGCCGCGCGCGCCAAATATTCGGCCGTCGCCTGCAATTCCGTCGCGGCTCCGGCCACGTGCTGGACGATGGTCATGACATTCGCATCGCAGCGGTCGGCGAGATCGAGCATCGCGCGCCGTCGCTGTTCCTGCGTTCGGCGCTCCGACTCCGCCTGCTCCGCGCGCAGGCGTTCCATTTCGAGCGCATTGGAGCGGAACACCTGCAGCGCCCGCGCCATCGCCCCAATCTCGTCGTTGGTGGAGATGGGCATCTCGACATCGAGCTTGCCCTTGGCCACCTTGTCGGTGGCGCGCACGAGCGCCGCGAGGCGGGCGATCAGGTTGCCACCGATATAAAGGCGGCCGATGAGGAGCGAGACGAGCACGCTCGCGGCCGTCATGGCGGCGACGATCCAGCGGCCCTCGACTTCGGCCCTGCGCGCCCACTCGCCCGTGGCAAGCACCTCCGCGCGCGCGTCGCCGGCATAGTTCGTGATCAGCTTGCGAAGCACCTCGACGCCGGCCTGAGCCGAAGCGACGGACTTTTGCGCGTCCCTGCTCGCGTCGCGCTCCGTCCGCCATAACGCAAAGGCGCCGTTGCGTCCTTCGCCGAGGCCGACATAGCCATCGATCCTGTCGCTCAATTGCGGCGCCGCGCGCTGGACGCTCCGCTTCAGGCGATCGGCCACACGATCGAAGGTCTTTTCTTGATCATCGATGTTCATCGTGGCCGGTGTCACCGCGGCGATATAGAGCGCCGATCTCGCGAGTAAGACGTCGCCATCGAGCGCGCGCGCCGTTTCGCCGCTCGTGTTCTTTCGGAGTCCGTCGTTGAGCGCGTCGGTCGCCGCGTTCAGCGTATCGCGAATCTCGGCGCGCTTGACGCTTGCCGCCAGACCTTTCGAGACGGCGTTGTTGACCGCCGTCACGGAACTCGCAAGCGTAGCCCCGATCTCCATCATGCGATCGAGAGCGGCATCGCTCTCCTTTATCTCCTCGCTCATGTCGTACATGAGCTCGTCGATCTTCGAGCTCGCGCTCATGAGCGCGAGATAGCTCGCGTTGCGCTCGCTTTCGTTGCTTACGCTTTGGAAAGTGAGGAGCTTTGCCGCGAACACGCTCACTTGCTCCTCGATCGCAATGGCGCTGGTCATGATCGGCAAGCTCTCATTGTTGAGCTTGACCAGCGCACGCTCGGTCACGGCGAAGGAGATCCAAGCCATGACGGCCGCGACAAAGCTGAAGGAGGCGACCAGCGCGAATGAGAGATAAAGACGCGTCCGGATCGAGGAGAAATTCAGGAGCTCGACGAGGCGCGGCATGAGCTCTCGTCCCACGTCATTCATCTTTGAGCTGGAAGTTGAGCTTGACGCGCATTTTGGGGGCGACGACGGCTTTGCCGCCATCCATCGCGGGCTCGTATTTCCACTTGATAATAGCCTCGAGAGCGATGGCGTCGAAGACGCCCGGCGGCACCGCCTCGACCACGCGGGGCGCCACCACTGCCCCTTTCTCGTCGACCGTGAACTCGAGCAGGACCCAACCCTCGATGCCGCGCTTCTGCGCGCCGCGGGGATAGCTTGGGAATTCGCGCTTGAGGGGCGCAGGCGGACTAATGCTGCTCATCGGCCCAGCGGCCGACACACGCGTGAGAGAGGGCGCAAACCCCAAGACAACGGCAAGCGCGAGGCCGGCCAATGCATATGGCCTGAACTCAGATACAGGACGGATCATTTCTGCACGGTCCCCGGATTTCGCCGCGACGGCATGTCGTGCATCGCGCGCGGCGCCTTGTGTCCTCTTTTGCAGCACGAGGCGTTACAGCGGCGTAAATGTGGTAAATGCAAGTGCAACGGCAGCGGTAAACGAATTCTTACGCGCCCGCGCCGCCGAACTGCTTTTTCCACGCTTCGACTTGTGGGTCGTCGAGCTTCTTGAAGAGCACGTCCGGCACGGTGAACGGCTCGCCCGCCTGAAGGAAGCTCATGAACTCCGCCACCGGCTCGGCGGGCCAGGGAATGATGTCGGGCGCAGGCATCAGGGCCTCGTGCATGCGCCGCGCCGTGTCGGGAATGACAGGCCAAGACACATGCGCGAAGAGATGGACGAGATTGAGGCCGAAGCGCACGGCGACCGCGGCGCGCGCGGGATCGCTCTTGATCACCGTCCAGGGTGCCGCGCGCGTTACATACTCGTTGCCCGCGACCCAGATGGCGCGGAGCTCGGCCATGCTCTTGCGAAACTCGAGCGCCTCGAGGCTCTTCTCGAGCGCGCGCACCTTCATTTCGAGCTCGCCCAAGAGCGCCTCTTCCTCGGGGCCGGGCTCTCCGCCCGCGGGCACGCGCCCCGAAAAACGCGCCGCCGCAAAGCGCAAGATGCGGTTGACGAAGTTGCCGAGCACGTCGGCGAGGTCCTTGTTCACCACGGACTGGAAATGCTCCCAGGTGAAGGCGGTGTCGGCGCTCTCGGGCGCGTTCGCCATCAGATACCAGCGCCAGTAGTCGCGCGGGCAGAAGCTCCAGCGCCTGGTCCATGAAGACGCCGCGCTTCTGGCTGGTCGAGAACTTGCCGCCGTAATAGTTGAGCCAGTTGAAGCCCTTGATGCTGGTCGACGAGCTTCCACGGCTCGCCCGAGCCCAGGATGGTCACCGGAAAGCCGACGGTGTGGAACGGCACGTTGTCCTTGCCCATGAACTCGACATAGGTCACGTCGCGCGCGCCCTCGTCGTGCGCCACCAGCGCTCCCAAGCCGCCTCGCCCTCGCCGCTGGCGTCCGCCCATTCGGCCGTGGCGCCGATGTATTCGATCGGCGCGTCGAACCAGACGTAGAAGACCTTGCCCTCGAAGCCCGGCCGCGGCGGTCGCCGTCGCGTGCACCGGCACGCCCCAGACGAGATCGCGCGTGATGCCGCGGTCCTGCAGGCCCTTCGTCCAGCCATTTGCAGCGCGATCGAGGTGACGAGGTGCGGCCAGTCGTCCTGCTTGCCGTCGATCCAGCGCGCGCAGCTCGTCCGACGAACTTGCGACTGCTTGCAGGAAGAGGTGCTTGCGTGTCGCGCATCTCGATGTCGGTCGAGCCCGAGATCGCCGAGCGCGGCTCGATGAGGTCGGTGGGATCGAGCACGCGCGTGCAGTTCTCGCACTGGTCGCCGCGCGCCTTGCTCGTAGCCGCAATGCGGGCAGGTGCCCTCGACATAGCGGTCGGGCAGGAAGCGCTTGTCGGCGACGCGAATAGACCTGCTTGGTCACGCGCTCCTCGATGAGGCCGCGTTCTCCACAGCGCGCTGCGCGAAGTGCTGGGTCAGCTCGCGGTTCTCGGCGCTCGAGGAGCGGCCGAAATAGTCCAAGGACAAGCCGAAGCGCGTCGCCGACGTCGCTTCTGGATCTCGTGCTGCTCGGCGCAGTATTCGCGCCACGTCCTTGCCTCGCCTCGGCGGCGGCAAGCTCGGTCGGGCGTGCCGTGCTCGTCGGTGGCGCAGATGAAGAGCACCTCGTGGCCCCGCGCGCGCGCTGGAAGCGCGCATAGACGTCGGCCGGCAGCATCGAGCCCGACGAGATTGCCCAGATGCTTGACGCCGTTGATGTAGGGCAGCGCGCTGGTGACGAGAATGCGCTTGTCGTCCGACATTCACGCTCCTTGCGTCATCCTTCGAGACGGCCGCTTGCGCGGCCTCCTCAGGATGAGGGTCTCAAGAAATGGTCCTCATCCTGAGGAGCGAGGGGCTTCGGCCCCGAGCGTCTCGAAGGATGAGGACGAGCCACGCTACTCGATGCAGACGGCGACATGGCCCTTCTCCGCCGAAAAGCCAATATAGCGGTAGCGCCGCGCGCCGGCCGCGACGAACTCCTGAAAGGCCTTGAATTCATGCTCGCGCCAGGCGGGATAATTGAAATACTCGTCGAAGACGATGACCGTGCCTTGCTTGATGCGCGGCGCCAAGTGGTCGAACACGTTCTTGGTCGAGGCGTAGATGTCGCAATCGATGTGGACGAGCGACGCGTCGCCCTGATGCTCGGAAAGAAAGCGCGGCAGCGTGTCTTTGAACCAACCGACGTGAAGGCGCGCGTTCGCCGCCACGCGCGGCAGTCGCCCCCGCATGGCGAACTTCCCCTTCTCCTCGAAGGTGCCGGTCCAGTCCTCAGGCAGGCCCTCGAACGAATCGAAGCCGTGCACCTCGCCCTTGACGGCGTTCGCGAGCACGTTGAGCGAGGCGCCCTTCTCGACTCCGAACTCGAGCACGAGGCCCGGAAGCTTCGCCGCGCGCGCGGCATAGCGCAAAAGCGCGAAACGGTCGCGGCACATCATGGCGCTCGCCATATGTGCGCGGATATAAGCCACGGCCTCGCGCTTGGCCTCGAGCTGGAGATCGAACCAGAGATCGTTCAGGAAATACTTGTGCACGAAGCGCCGATAAAGGCGCGCGCTCAGTCTCTTGGTCTTGTCCATGGCGAAACGGCAGCTCGGCCCCGCAATGCGTAGTCTCTGATCATTGCCAAGAAAAGCATGATTCCAGTAGGCTTGAGCCAACTTCGACAAGCGCGTGTCGTCTTTCGGGGGCGCCCATGGGCCGCTTTATCATGTTTCTCGCCCTTCTGTCGGGCTGGGCCATGTTCATATTCGACTTGCCGAGCTACGCGGATATGCTCGCCAAATGGATGCCGCTCATTTCGGACATCGACGGCTGGCTCAAAGGCTTGAGCCGCCACTTGGCGGACACCATGCCGCAAGTCGGCTACGAAACCTCCCAGGTGAGCCTATTTACCACGCGCGCAGGCCTCATCGGATTTCTCACGGGCGCGGCGCTGACCGCAATCGTCTCATTGGGGGCCTTCTTTTTTTCTTCGCTCGCCATGCGGGGAGCGAATGCAGTGCGTGTGCTGATCGGCGCCTTGGCTTTTGTCGCGCTCATTTGCTTTTACCTCTCGACGAGCGTGATGCTGCACACCATAGACGGCATGCCGATGGGACAGGCCCTGCTCATGTTTCGCTACGGCGGCAAGATGACGACGGTGACCGATCCCTCTTATTTGTACTACGGCAGCATGGTCTATTCGTCGTTCGCGGTCGTGAGCGGGGTCGCCTTGCTTGGGCTCATCGCCGTCGTTTGGCGCGCCGTCAAGCGATCAAGACGCGCGGCAGACGCCTGAGGGCGCCGGTTGCCGCAGCCGGAGCGCCCCTATAAGCTGCGCCGGACCGCAACCCAACCGCCTCCAACCGCCCACGATGAACAGCAGCCCTGCACGGGAGACGGCGCCCCCCGAGCGCATATCGCCGGGCAGGCGGCTCCGTAGAAACATTCAGGCCAACATGGTGGCGGGCGTGCTCACGCTCATCCCCGTCGTCGTCACCTATGTGGTGTTCGATTTCCTGCTCGGCATTCTCTCGCGCCTGGGCGATCCCATCGTCGGCGCGCTCAAGAACATGCTCGAGCCCGGCATGCCGGAGTTTGCGGCCTTTCTCGAGAACGCGCTCTTGCGCCAGACCATCGCGGTCATTCTCATCATCTTGGCGATCTATTTCATCGGCTTGGCCGCGACCCAGGTGATCGGCGCGCGGCTCATCGCGCTCGGCGACCGGCTCATCAACCGCATCCCGCTTGTACGCCAGGTCTATGGCTCGGTGAAGGCGCTGCTCAACGTGCTTCAGCAGCGGCCTTCGGAGACCGTGCAGCGCGTGGTGATGATCGAGTTTCCCCATTCGGAGATGAAAACCGTGGGCCTCGTCACCCGCACCATGACGGACGAGGTGACGGGCCGCGAGCTCGCGGCCGTCTTCGTGCCCACGACGCCGAACCCCACCGGCGGCTATCTCGAAGTGGTGCCGGTGGACCGGCTCGTCTCCACGGACTGGACGCTCGACGAGGCCATGAACTTCGTCATCTCGGGCGGCGCGGTTTCGCGCGACCGCATCGCCTTCTCCAAGAGCACGCCGCGCAAGCCCGCCAAGCCCGAATGACCGAGGCGAAGCTTTCCGCCCTCGTCGTCGCCCACGACGAAGAGAAGAACCTGCCCGCCTGTCTCGCCACCCTGCGCTTTGCCGATGAGACCGTGGTCGTGCTCGACCGCTGCAGCGACCGCTCGCGCGCGATCGCCGAGGAGCTCGGCGCGCGCATCGTGGAAGGCGCCTGGCCGCTCGAAGGCCCGCGCCGGCACGCGGGCATCGACGCCTGCGCGGGCCCGTGGATTTTCGAGGTCGATGCCGACGAGCGCGTGAGCGCACCACTCGCGTCCGAAATCCGCGTGCGGATCGCCGAGGCCGAGCCCGGCGCGTTTCTCGTGCCGGTACGGAACTATATCGGCAACCGTGCCGTACGCCGTGGCTGGGGCGCCTATAACGGCATCGCGGCGAAGTACAGTCTGTTCGCCAAGGGCTGCAAGACTTGGGGCGATCAGCGCGTGCACCCGGCCGTCAAGATCACGGGCGCGCGCGGGCGGCTCACAGCGCCGCTCGACCATTATGTCGATCGCGATCTTTCCGACACTTATGCCCGCCTCAACCGCTACACGACGCTCGCGGCCGAGGATCTCGTCGAACGCCACGCCGTGCCAGGCCGCTGGACGACGTTGCGGCGCATCTTTTCGCGCGCCTGGAAATCCTATGTCGCGCGCCAAGGCTGCCGCGAAGGCTATTATGGTGTGGCGCTCGCGCTCTTCTCCGGGCTCTACCCGCTCTTTATCTATCTCAAGGCCCGCGAGCTCGAGGCGAAGCGCGAGACGGGCGGCGGCTAGAATGTGCAATCTCTACAGCATCACGACGGCGCAGGAAGCCGTGCGCCGCTTCTTCCAGGTCGAGCGCGACTTTGCCGGCAATCTGCCGCCCCTGCCCGCGGTCTTTCCCGGCACAGCAAGCACCCGTGGTGCGCAAGGGTGAAGACGGCGCGCGCGAGCTCGTCATGCTGCGCTGGGGTTTCCCTCTGCCGCAGGAGGGCCGAGCGCCCAAGGACGTGACCAACGCGCGCTCCGACAAGGTGGCGAGCTCGCCTTTTTGGCGCGCTTCCTTCGAGACGCGGCGCTGTCTCGTGCCGGCCACGAGTTTCTGCGAATGGACGGACACGCGGCCCAAAGTGCCGCACTGGTTCGCGCTCAAAAACGGCGAGCGAGGCGCGGCCGCTCTTCGCCTTTGCGGGCCTGTGGCGGCCATGGCGCGGCAACTACAAGGACGAGCTCGTGGACTGGAACGTGTTCGCCATTCTCACCTGCGCGGCGAACGAGATTGTGCGCCCGATCCACGCCAAGGCCATGCCGGTCATGATCGCGCCCGAAGAGCTTCGACGTCTGGCTCGACGGCACGCCCGAAGGAGGCGCTCGCCCTGGCGCGGCCCTTCGATGCCGCGCGCATGCGCATCGCCTTCAAGGGCGAGACCAAGGACGAGGGCGAAAGAGAGCTTCCGCGCCGCGGGCGTGGTGTCGCCGGCGGCTGAGCCCATGGCACCCTCTGGCGCTCGCCGCGCCGCTTGTCACTGGGCCGCGCGCGCGTTACGCCAGTCGCCTCGCCTTGGAATGCCGGGATAGCACAGGGGTAGTGCAGCGGTTTTGTAAACCGAAGGTCGGGGGTTCAAATCCCTCTCCCGGCACCATTGCGAATTAGTCAATAAAATCAATAAGTTATTAACTGGTGCCGGGTCAGATTGCCTACCAAGATGGCAACCGGCGACGTGCCCATTCGTTACGGCGATTACCTAGTTCAGCGCGGCGGCGACCGCCGTCACCGTCTGTTTTACGTCCGCTACCCGGTCCCGAAAGACCTGCAACCCCACTTCGGCAAGAGCCAAATCGTGAAACCGCTCGGCACAGCGGACCCTCAGGAAGCCAAAGCCCGGTCGCGTGCCGTCATTGTGGAGATTGAGGCGACGCTTGCCGCCGCTCGCTCCGGTCTTCTCACGCCTGCCGTCATCGAAGCCGAAGCCCGTGCCGTCTATGAGGCCCGGCTTGCCGAGTATGGGACCAAGCCTGAACTCATATTTTGAGCCCAACGGCGAAGACGAGTCCGAGGCCGCGCGGGCGCTCGCGCACTTGGCCGAGGCCGCGCACGACGGCGAAGCCAACTCCGTTATGGGCGAGGAGGCCGACGCCATTCTTGCGCGCCGTGGGCTCGTTACGGGGCGTGCGGAACTATGCCGGGCGCTCTTGGCCGCCGAGATAGCGGCGCTTCACAACGCCATTCGGTTACGCCGTGGTGAGCTTCCCGACCATCCCTTGGCTTTCGACCATCGCGCCGTAAACCCACTCACATTCGAGATTCACACGGCCCCACAGCCAACGGCCCGGCGTCAACGCCACGGGCTCAGGGTGCGTGAGGCGGCGAAGAAGTACCTAGCCGAGAAGCAAGCGGACGCCGACGCGGCGCCCACTCCGCTAAGCCTGAGGCACATTCAGCGTTCAATCGCTTTGTTTGCGGAGCACGTCGCCGATTGTCCTATTGCGGCCGTCACCCGCAAGGACGCCAGCGCATTCCTTGACCGGCTCGCCGCGCTTTCCGCCCGGCTTGTGCGGGGACGTAGCGCTGACACGACGCTTGCCGAATTGGAGCGCGTCGCGACCGGCACGCCGACACTCTCAAACAAGACGCTGAACGGCTACGCGAGCGACTTGCACGGCTTGTTCAAGTGGGCAAGACGTTCGGACCTCTATCACGGCGAAAACCCATTCGCCGATCAACGCCGCAAGACGCCGCGAAAGAGCAAGACAAAGCGACTGCCATTCGAGATTGAGGAACTAAACGCCCTCTTGGCGGGCAAACATTTTGCGGCCTCACGTGCCCAGCGTGTCAACCCCGCCAGGCATTCGTGGCAGTCGGCCATGCCGTGGGTGATCCTCATTGCCTTGTTCAGCGGCGCGCGGCTTGAAGAGATTTGCGGACTGCGGACCAAGGACATTCGGAAAGAGGAAGGTGTCCTAGTTTTCAATTTCGAGGAATTCGGCGCGCACCGGCTGAAGTCAGACGCCGCCGTGCGCGCAACGCCGGTGCATTCGCAGTTAGTGGCGTTCGGCTTGCTCGACTATCTCGCCCACGTTCGCGGGCAAGGCCACGCCATGCTTTTTCCCGGCCTTAAGCCGCGACAGGGAAAGCTCGGCCATTACGTTTCGCGCCAGTTTGCAAAGTACAAAGTGGAATGCGGCGTCACTCGTGACCGCGTAGTCTTTCACTCGCTACGCAAGAACATGGGCGACGCGCTACGGCGGAAGGGCGTGAGCCAAGAGGATATCGCCGACATTATCGGCCACGAAGAAGGCAAGACGCTTACGTCGCGCATTTACACGCAAGCCGAACTTAAAACGCTAAACCGACACGTCCAAAAGGTCCGCTATGACGGACTTAAGCTAGATCACTTGCTCAAGTGAGGGCACCATGACAGACCAACTACGACGTTCAGCGCCCGAAGACGACGAAGCGTTCGGAACTCTCCAAAGATGCATTGAGACGACTAAACATGCAGCGTCACTGAAGCAGATTGAAATGGCAATCAAACTCTTTTGGAAGCGCGAATATGAGTGCGCAATTATCTTAGCGGCAGCAGCCGAAGGAATTTTACCACCAACGGAAGAGCCGCATATGTTCACTGTACTGAAGACCAGCCCTAAGGTGAAGGACTTAGATCACAATCTATTCATAAATTGGCTGAAGCATCCGGACGGACCGCAAGAGGCGTTACTCTCGGAATTTGAGGTCGTCATCGTTATCATGCGGGCAATAAGCAAATTTATCGCCGTGTGTAAGACGGGCTCCGAAGACATGAAGAAATTTGTGCGGTACGTATTTAAGCAAGGCCATTTGCAGAAGCCGCTGGACCTGATAAACGACAAACCGTCCTAGCAGCGAAAAGAACGGCTAATTCAATTCATCCGGTGGAAGCCCTAGGTACAAGTGCTGCGTGGCTATGGCGAGATCATCAAGGCCGAAATGGTAGATGTTGTCGGAATAGTGGAAAAAAAACCGCCCTTAGCTTTCCATGATTGAATTAGGTGTTCGGAACCTAGCAATTCGTTGCCGGTTAAAATCATCATAGGACTGGCCATTCGGCCTTTCTTGTCAACTTTTCGTCCGGCGGTCGCTATTGGGCTTAAGAGCGCTATCTCTGAGGGCTCAAGGGAATCCCTTAGCATTGCCACCACCATAAGCGCACCCGGAAACTCCTGTCCAAAGAACATAAGCCCATCGGTGTCCTTATCTAAGATGGCTGGACTCGCAAAGCTCTTCGCTTCACCAATTATCAGACGAGGTTCAGTGCTCCGACCAAGAAACTGATCAAACTAAATCCATAGTGCGAAATCGAACTCTTTCCACTTCCCGCCTCTTTCAATTCGAGTGCCGGTCGTGTACGTCATCCGAACGTCCATAGTTCTGAGCTTGAAGGCAAAGAACTGGATCACGAGGGCCACCGTGTATGCGCCTCGTGCATAATTTGGCGCACTGAAGGGTCCGACGACGCGATAACGCCAAGGCGTGGTTTTGAAGCTATATGACCCCTGCGGGAAATCGAAAGTCTTGAGGCACCCCTCGCAGCGAACTTCATATGAAAGCCGATCCAACCCGACCCAATTCTCAACCGCGCAAATTGGACACGTGACGCTCAAGCCTAGTCTCAAAATCCCTCGCTTGGTGAAGTCCTCTAGCGAGATTCGTGGAAACGATTTTTGCCTTCGTTTCGCTATTAACGCCTGCCAGTCCGCTACGGGTGAGCTCTTGCTGTCATAGCTGCGTTCGGCAACTTCGGCTTCACTTTTCCGAATTACAGCGCTTGCTGACATATCGTCTAACAACTTCAGTGTTTCACGATCCGAGATCAAATGAACCGCCCAAGCGCCGCCAAGGCTTCTGAGAACTTCGCGGGCTACGCGACCTTCTGGGGTCGTTTGCACGGTTAGCCCGCGCGACGTAAGCCAATTGGCGAAGGCATCTGCACCGCTCTCAAATCGAATTGATTCTGTAAGGTCTATATATTCTTGAGGGAATACCCACCCCTCGCGGGAAATAATGACATTGTCAAAGAGCGCCACCCGTGGCTGGCCTCGATCATGATTGTTAAGCGGATATACGAGGGCAATGTCTCTCGCGCCTCTTTCGGAAGGGAAAGTTAGAACGTTAGCCCAACGGTACTTATGCCCGCCGAAACGAGACGCGAAAGCTGGATGTAATGTATCAAAGCTCGCCGCACTCTTCTCGTTAAGTGCCAAACGAATGTGAGTTTCGCGAGCCGTTATAGAAAGCCTACTGGGACCATGTTGGTCTGGTTTGCGCCATATGGTGTCATACCAAGGTTGAATTGCATAAGAGTGCTTTTTACATTTAGACAGCGTTTCCGAAATGAATTTGATTTTGCCCTCAGATGCCAATGACCGAGAAATTTGAACTGTCGATCGTATCATCACCCCGTGCTTGTTGTCCGGCAGAGGGCAATAATTCTCGTTGATCATATCGGTTATGTAGTCAGACATCGGGCCAAACCAATCAATAGGGATCGGAACTATGAAACAAAGAAAATTCGCAAGTTCCAAAGGTCGATTAGATCCATGACGGTTTGGATCAAATAGGAATATCCGCAATTCCTCTCTGTTTAGGGATTGCACGTCCAGTCCGTGAAGTGTTGCGATTAGTGGTGAACGTGCGTTGTCGTTGGTCAGCGACGAAATCGCGTCAGGTGTTGCATTGACGAGCGCCGGGCGAAAGACACTCTTGTAGTCATGCTCGAATTGCAAAAAAAAAAAAAAAAAAAAAAAAAAAAAAAAAAAAAAAAAAAAAAAAAAAAAAAAAAAAAAAAAAAAAAAAAAAAAAAAAAAAAAAAAAAAAAAAAAAAAAAAAAAAAAAAAAAAAAAAAAAAAAAAAAAAAAAAAAAAAAAAAAAAAAAAAAAAAAAAAAAAAAAAAAAAAAAAAAAAAAAAAAAAAAAAAAAAAAAAAAAAAAAAAAAAAAAAAAAAAAAAAAAAAAAAAAAAAAAAAAAAAAAAAAAAAAAAAAAAAAAAAAAAAAAAAAAAAAAAAAAAAAAAAAAAAAAAAAAAAAAAAAAAAAAAAAAAAAAAAAAAAAAAAAAAAAAAAAAAAAAAAAAAAAAAAAAAAAAAAAAAAAAAAAAAAAAAAAAAAAAAAAAAAAAAAAAAAAAAAAAAAAAAAAAAAAAAAAAAAAAAAAAAAAAAAAAAAAAAAAAAAAAAAAAAAAAAAAAAAAAAAAAAAAAAAAAAAAAAAAAAAAAAAAAAAAAAAAAAAAAAAAAAAAAAAAAAAAAAAAAAAAAAAAAAAAAAAAAAAAAAAAAAAAAAAAAAAAAAAAAAAAAAAAAAAAAAAAAAAAAAAAAAAAAAAAAAAAAAAAAAAAAAAAAAAAAAAAAAAAAAAAAAAAAAAAAAAAAAAAAAAAAAAAAAAAAAAAAAAAAAAAAAAAAAAAAAAAAAAAAAAAAAAAAAAAAAAAAAAAAAAAAAAAAAAAAAAAAAAAAAAAAAAAAAAAAAAAAAAAAAAAAAAAAAAAAAAAAAAAAAAAAAAAAAAAAAAAAAAAAAAAAAAAAAAAAAAAAAAAAAAAAAAAAAAAAAAAAAAAAAAAAAAAAAAAAAAAAAAAAAAAAAAAAAAAAAAAAAAAAAAAAAAAAAAAAAAAAAAAAAAAAAAAAAAAAAAAAAAAAAAAAAAAAAAAAAAAAAAAAAAAAAAAAAAAAAAAAAAAAAAAAAAAAAAAAAAAAAAAAAAAAAAAAAAAAAAAAAAAAAAAAAAAAAAAAAAAAAAAAAAAAAAAAAAAAAAAAAAAAAAAAAAAAAAAAAAAAAAAAAAAAAAAAAAAAAAAAAAAAAAAAAAAAAAAAAAAAAAAAAAAAAAAAAAAAAAAAAAAAAAAAAAAAAAAAAAAAAAAAAAAAAAAAAAAAAAAAAAAAAAAAAAAAAAAAAAAAAAAAAAAAAAAAAAAAAAAAAAAAAAAAAAAAAAAAAAAAAAAAAAAAAAAAAAAAAAAAAAAAAAAAAAAAAAAAAAAAAAAAAAAAAAAAAAAAAAAAAAAAAAAAAAAAAAAAAAAAAAAAAAAAAAAAAAAAAAAAAAAAAAAAAAAAAAAAAAAAAAAAAAAAAAAAAAAAAAAAAAAAAAAAAAAAAAAAAAAAAAAAAAAAAAAAAAAAAAAAAAAAAAAAAAAAAAATCTCCCTCGAGGTCGTCGACACCGGCAAAAAAAAAAAAAAAAAAAAAAAAAAAAAAAAAAAAAAAAAAAAAAAAAAAAAAAAAAAAAAAAAAAAAAAAAAAAAAAAAAAAAAAAAAAAAAAAAAAAAAAAAAAAAAAAAAAAAAAAAAAAAAAAAAAAAAAAAAAAAAAAAAAAAAAAAAAAAAAAAAAAAAAAAAAAAAAAAAAAAAAAAAAAAAAAAAAAAAAAAAAAAAAAAAAAAAAAAAAAAAAAAAAAAAAAAAAAAAAAAAAAAAAAAAAAAAAAAAAAAAAAAAAAAAAAAAAAAAAAAAAAAAAAAAAAAAAAAAAAAAAAAAAAAAAAAAAAAAAAAAAAAAAAAAAAAAAAAAAAAAAAAAAAAAAAAAAAAAAAAAAAAAAAAAAAAAAAAAAAAAAAAAAAAAAAAAAAAAAAAAAAAAAAAAAAAAAAAAAAAAAAAAAAAAAAAAAAAAAAAAAAAAAAAAAAAAAAAAAAAAAAAAAAAAAAAAAAAAAAAAAAAAAAAAAAAAAAAAAAAAAAAAAAAAAAAAAAAAAAAAAAAAAAAAAAAAAAAAAAAAAAAAAAAAAAAAAAAAAAAAAAAAAAAAAAAAAAAAAAAAAAAAAAAAAAAAAAAAAAAAAAAAAAAAAAAAAAAAAAAAAAAAAAAAAAAAAAAAAAAAAAAAAAAAAAAAAAAAAAAAAAAAAAAAAAAAAAAAAAAAAAAAAAAAAAAAAAAAAAAAAAAAAAAAAAAAAAAAAAAAAAAAAAAAAAAAAAAAAAAAAAAAAAAAAAAAAAAAAAAAAAAAAAAAAAAAAAAAAAAAAAAAAAAAAAAAAAAAAAAAAAAAAAAAAAAAAAAAAAAAAAAAAAAAAAAAAAAAAAAAAAAAAAAAAAAAAAAAAAAAAAAAAAAAAAAAAAAAAAAAAAAAAAAAAAAAAAAAAAAAAAAAAAAAAAAAAAAAAAAAAAAAAAAAAAAAAAAAAAAAAAAAAAAAAAAAAAAAAAAAAAAAAAAAAAAAAAAAAAAAAAAAAAAAAAAAAAAAAAAAAAAAAAAAAAAAAAAAAAAAAAAAAAAAAAAAAAAAAAAAAAAAAAAAAAAAAAAAAAAAAAAAAAAAAAAAAAAAAAAAAAAAAAAAAAAAAAAAAAAAAAAAAAAAAAAAAAAAAAAAAAAAAAAAAAAAAAAAAAAAAAAAAAAAAAAAAAAAAAAAAAAAAAAAAAAAAAAAAAAAAAAAAAAAAAAAAAAAAAAAAAAAAAAAAAAAAAAAAAAAAAAAAAAAAAAAAAAAAAAAAAAAAAAAAAAAAAAAAAAAAAAAAAAAAAAAAAAAAAAAAAAAAAAAAAAAAAAAAAAAAAAAAAAAAAAAAAAAAAAAAAAAAAAAAAAAAAAAAAAAAAAAAAAAAAAAAAAAAAAAAAAAAAAAAAAAAAAAAAAAAAAAAAAAAAAAAAAAAAAAAAAAAAAAAAAAAAAAAAAAAAAAAAAAAAAAAAAAAAAAAAAAAAAAAAAAAAAAAAAAAAAAAAAAAAAAAAAAAAAAAAAAAAAAAAAAAAAAAAAAAAAAAAAAAAAAAAAAAAAAAAAAAAAAAAAAAAAAAAAAAAAAAAAAAAAAAAAAAAAAAAAAAAAAAAAAAAAAAAAAAAAAAAAAAAAAAAAAAAAAAAAAAAAAAAAAAAAAAAAAAAAAAAAAAAAAAAAAAAAAAAAAAAAAAAAAAAAAAAAAAAAAAAAAAAAAAAAAAAAAAAAAAAAAAAAAAAAAAAAAAAAAAAAAAAAAAAAAAAAAAAAAAAAAAAAAAAAAAAAAAAAAAAAAAAAAAAAAAAAAAAAAAAAAAAAAAAAAAAAAAAAAAAAAAAAAAAAAAAAAAAAAAAAAAAAAAAAAAAAAAAAAAAAAAAAAAAAAAAAAAAAAAAAAAAAAAAAAAAAAAAAAAAAAAAAAAAAAAAAAAAAAAAAAAAAAAAAAAAAAAAAAAAAAAAAAAAAAAAAAAAAAAAAAAAAAAAAAAAAAAAAAAAAAAAAAAAAAAAAAAAAAAAAAAAAAAAAAAAAAAAAAAAAAAAAAAAAAAAAAAAAAAAAAAAAAAAAAAAAAAAAAAAAAAAAAAAAAAAAAAAAAAAAAAAAAAAAAAAAAAAAAAAAAAAAAAAAAAAAAAAAAAAAAAAAAAAAAAAAAAAAAAAAAAAAAAAAAAAAAAAAAAAAAAAAAAAAAAAAAAAAAAAAAAGGAAGTCGAATTTAGCCGCAACAATGCCCAGCCCGAGCTACAGCGAGCTTTGCGCCATGCGAAGCGCGCGGGCGCAACGTTGATAATCGCGAAGCTCAACCGGTTGAGCCGGAACGCCGCGTTTCTGCTCGGCCTACAGAATGCCGGCGAAAGTTCGCGGCGGTTGACATGCCCGACGCCAACGAAATAACCATCAGCATTATGGCCGTTGTAGCCCAAGCCGAGAGCGCCGCAATCGGACGCGAACGAAAGCGGCGATGGCGGTTGCGAAGGCACGCGGGACCACATTCGGCAATCCGAACGGGGCCGCCGCGTTGCGACGTTACGCCCAGAAGCACGGCAACGGTGCGGCGATGGCAGGCAAGGCCCGCGCTGCCCTTGAGCGTGCCGAACGCTACCGTGAGGAAATCGACCGCTTGGAGGCCGAAGGCGTTAGGTCCTTGTCCGGCATTGCCACTGCGCTCAACACAGCGGGCGAGAGAACGGCACGCGGCGGGCAATGGGACGCGACGGCCGTCCGGCGCCTGAAGGCTCGCCTTGCGGCGTAGGGACGTTGGGCGGGGATTTGTGCCATGGGTGAGTGCGGCTAAGAACGTTGAAGGGGCGTTCGGAATTTCCCGTGGCGGCGCTCCAAGAATTCAGGTTGCCCGATTTACACGCGCGCGAGTTGGTTGTTAGTGTTGTAGAGCCCGCACGCCCCCTGCAGCCGGTGCAGCCGGATTAGGGGCCGAGACAGAGAAACCATTGCAAGCATTGCAGGTCATTGCATGCAATGCCCGCAACGGGATAAAACCTAGGTTTTATGTATTCCCAACGTGTCATTGCAGCCATTGCAGCACATGATCGCTGCAATGGTCCAAAAACCCCAGGGATCTGCCGATTGCAGCATTGCAGCCATTGCACATAAGAGAAGAGGCGCTGCAATGGCAGCAGCGCCCCTCTTCTCTCTTATCGTTTGGCAGATTGAAACCGGCGGTTTCAGGTGCGGACGATCTCGAATATATGGACCGAGCCCCTACCCGATTTTTGCCCAGTATCCGTAAGGCGTAGGACGCCCCCGCCGTCAAGTGCCGCGGCACCGCAAACATCGCTCTGAGTTCGTCCATGAGTGCGCGCCATTGAGGCAGGCTTTCCCGCCTGCCGGGATAGGTGACTGTTTGCCCCGCAAGAGCCCTTGCGATTGATGACGGGCTCGTGTGGCTCTCGCGGTTATGTTGGAGCGCCGGGTCAGCCTCAATCGCGTGTAGACGCCCCACAATCAGTTTGGCGATGGCATGTTTGCGGGCGGTGTCGTGCTGGGCGAGATCGGTCCCGCCTAAGAGCTTTGCCACTGCCCCAGTCACGAGCCTTCCGAAACAGTCGCGCTCGCCAAGATCGACGCCCTCGAATGTCGTGAGCCTGAAATCTCCCTCACCGCGCGCCTTGAGCCGTGTCACTTCCAGTTTCTTTTTCCCCCCGTCGTCGGTGAGAAGCCAAATCCCCATCGTCTCGTTTTCGATAACGCTTAACCCAAGGATCGTGTCTTCTCGCCCCTTCGGTGGGTGAAAGGCGATCACAGCGCACCCGCGCACAGACTTAGCTATCGCCTCGATATGGTGGACGGCGGTTTGCATCTGGTCGTCGTCATTCTGACTGGCCCGTGAAGCCGCACGCTGCCACGTATCGACAAAGAGGATAGCGCGGCCGCCTTGGGGTAGGACCGACAGGAGATATTCGGTCAGTGCCTTGCAGTCGTCTTTGTTGAGCAAGTCCGGCGCCAACGGCACGAAACGGAAGCGGAGGTCTGGATCGTCTGGGCACACCCGATGGTTTGCGCACCAAGCCCGTGCGTGGTCGCGCGCGCCTTCGGCGTCTTCGCCCGCGATATAGAACACCCAAAGGCCCCGAGCCGTAGGCTGCTCTTGCCAATCACGGTCACTTGCGATGCTCAACGCCATATCCAACATCGTCACTGTCTTGCCGGCGCTGCGCTTCGCTAACAATGCCGTGAAGCCACGCGCGATGAGCCATTCCGATATGAACGTCGGCACGCCCGACCTTTGTAATGGCTTCTCCGAGTGTAAGCGCCGTTCCCGTCCATCGGCTCTTCAAGGGGGACGGCTGAACGGCAACAGGTTCATCTTTTGCCTCGGGCAAGTCGAATTCAGCCTACGCTCGGCTTTGTCGCCGATATCGTTTTCAGCGCTGCGCATTCCGCTTTTCAGGTGGTAGCCGAGATTTTCGATAATTGGGATTGCCGGGTCCCATTCTTCTCGGATGATCCGCTCCGCTGTCTCAAGCGACACGGCAAGATCGTTTGCCATCAGCGCAAACACTTTCGCAACGGTATCATTGCGCGCGCCTTCCTTGGGCGTGCCGTGAGTGCGCACGGCTTCGCGAAAGCGCTCAACATTTTCCGGTAAGTCAATTGCCACAAGCTCGCGCTTGGGCTCTTGACGCTTCTCACGCGGCGCGCCGATGGCGTCGATTAGTGTCTGTGGTGCGTCGGCAATGGGTAGGCACTTCTCGACTGTGTACGCCCTTCCCTGGATCAATGATCCGGGCGCAACAATGAGGCCGCCTACCGACTTAGAATTGAGGCTGTCGCGGAAGCCATTCACCGATTTTGCCTTGCCACGGAAAACAAGGTGCAGTCCGCCGCTTGCCGTTCGGAATGTAAGAGTTTCGCGAAGCGACAAACTCAATTCTTCTTCGAGGCCAAGGAGCGACGCCATGCCTGGACGGTCCTCTTTCACGTCAACGTCTACAATGACGAGGCCAGATTTTCCGGTGTCGATTTCAATGTTTGCATTTGGTGCGTCGTGCCACAGCTTGCGGATTTGATCTTGCAAATTTGTGGACTGTTTTGCTCATCCTGCATGTAACGGGTGCTTGCCGCGCGACGTGCAGTCGGCCTTTCCGCACGAGCACGCGCCGTCACTCTCGGCCCAATGACATGGAAAAACGAAAAAGCCAAACTCGCGCGCGAGGAATAGCGCCCACTCGGCTTTGCTTTGAGGGGATGCGCGAAGGGGTGCGTTCAAGACACGTCCCCCTCTTCGCTCGATTGCTCAAATCCAAGTGCCGGAGGTGAGATCTTATTGACGCGCCGCGAGTTGTCGCTCGCACTGCATTCGATAACACGTGTCTGATCGGGTACTTGCTCGTGACGTGCGATCTTGCGCTTTGAGTTACGCTTCGCCGCGCCGATAACCCATCTATTTGTGACGCGTTCTTTCTGAACCGCCTTTAGCTGGCCGCCGGTGAAGTATCGGACACCGCCGATCATTCGCCCCTTGGGAATCTTCCCCCGGCGTCTTAGCGCGTAGAAGTTCTGCGCCGTGAACCCGAGCACAGCGCACATCTGTTTAACGGTGAAAAGTTTGTCGTGGCGGATACGCATCGTCGTGTCCTTGGCTTGCCGGACACAACGCGCAACGCGGAGTCCAGGCGAGAACACCTCGCCTTACGATCTCCGCCCGTCGGTGCTTAGGGGCAACGAGGCACGGCTCGAAGTCTGAACCGTAAGCACATTATACACGTGTACAAACACGCTTGCCAGTCTCGGGCACCCACTAAAACGTCACCGGCCCCGGTCGATGTAAATACGCCAAATTGCCTACCAGAATTGCCTACCAAGAAACGCAAAAAAGCTTTATATATTGGGCCTTAAATGAATTTTGGCTGTAGCGGAAAAGTCCCTCTCCCGGCACCAATAAAATCAATCTCTTAGGTCGTATTTCACAAGGAACATTTGTCGAATAGAGGGTCCGGGGTCACAAATGGGGACACAAAATGTTGGACGCCATAATCCTGCCTACCTATTCACAAAAATTTCCAATCAGTAAACCTGGGGAGGCCAGCTTGGCTGAAAGCGGACAAACGACTGCACCCACTATCGCGCAAGCGGGGTGGCGAGAATTTGTGACGTGGTCCGGCCTCTTGAACTTCTTCGGCGGCGTCTTCCTGCTTTTCGTGACAATCACAAATCTGCTTTATGGACTTTTCCATTTCGATCTTCAGCCGCTTTTCGAGAACACGCTTGATGGCTTTCGGCGCTTTACCCACTTCGCACTCGACGTGCTTTTTTATGGCTGGTTCACGTGGCTGCTTGAGCAAGCGTGGTACTGGATCACGTATGGGCTATCATATTTGCTGCCCGTCGTTCCTATGTTACCGCATATCTCAGCAGCGGCATGGTTTAAGGACTTGGCTCTAGTGTCGCTTGTGCTCTCCAAGCCGCATTTGTAGGGCTTGAAAACGCGATGGCGCCCAGTCAGAATAGGTGATCGCTCGGTCCTTCGCCCAATTACAACTAGTATGTCTCAGAAATATTTTTTCTCAATATTTTCATTTGTTTGGAAAATATCGATGCCTGTTATTCGTGTGGCGCTTTTTCTCTCGAATGTAGCCTTCTATTCGGCGTGCGCCTTGGTGAGTAAAAGGTTTGCACACAAGATTTATCACCCAGCTGTGAGGCTCTTTTTGGTAATATTTATGCTTGGGATAGTTGGTGTAGGTTTGATGGTTATCTCCACGCAGTTTTACCCGAAGGACACAGTACCGGGTCAATATTTGAGGAGTTCCATCGTGGGGTTCGTTATTTCCCTCACCGCGGCTATAGCCGCTAGTGCTGTATTCTTCGTCTGGCAAGGCTATGCGCTGCAATACGTGCCTGTCGCCCACTAGCCGCCCTTCCACAATCTGACTTTGACGTGCTTGCTCCGGCAGTGCGCGCATCGAAGCCGAGCCGCCACGCACTCAATGCGCCAATCGAGATACCGTCCTAAGTAACGCGCGATGTGGGCACTCCGCCATTGCGTGATCCGCCCGCATTTGGCGCAGCCGATCTCAAGGCCGCTCTCGGCCTTCATGATTTCGTCGAGACTTACACCACCTAAGCTTTTCGCGATCTCATACGGCGGGCCAGGCGTTCGGCATGACCCCAAGGTTAGACCAAAAAAGTGGACAGTTAAGGTCTCTGAATTGCACGTGTTATATCACCCCAAGTTAGCGATGGCACACGTTTAAGGGTGACGACCAATGGCGGCGAAGCAAAACGGAAGGCTACAGCGACGGCACGGTTTCTAGTTGCGCATCCTTGGTGCTGCTATTGCGGTGGCAATCAGAAAGCCGAGACGATCGACCATGTACCTTCACGCCAAATGTTCCTTGACGCGATAGGCCCAGTGGTCTTGAAGTCCCGGCCTGCAAACCGTGCAACGAAGCAACAAGGATTGACGAACAAGTCGCCGCGATGATCGGCAGGCTGTTACCGACCCGACAAGACCCGAACACATTGATGAACTGAGGCGCGTGTTTAGGGGTGTCGCGAACAATGTCCCCGGCATTTTCGAGGAAATGAAACCATCATTTCGCCAAATCAAAAAGATGAAGCAATTCGCCGATTCCCCCAATCTTCACGCGCTTAATGTGAACGGGCCGCTTGTCAACACGAGCATGACCGCGTTCTCCGTGAAACTCGCGTTCGCGCTCCACTTCAACTGCGCGAAAAATCATCCCGCCTGCGGCGGAGTTATCGTGCGCTGGTTCTCGAACGCGGAAGCAATTGAGGGAAAAATACCAACGGACTTCCTAAAGTTTTTCTCGAACCTCAGACGCTTCGCAAGCAGAAAGAGTGTCGGAGAGCAATTCTTCTTTGTCCATCAACTCTCGTCTGACGAAGAGGGAGGGGTTTATTTTGCAGCGTTTCGCAAATCCTTCGCCGTCGCCGCGATTGTAAGACACGAAGCGACGAAGTTTGATCCGAAAGGCAATGCCCCCGTGTACCGACCCGGAGTATTTCGCTCCGCCAAATTTGTACCTTCTTGACTTTTTCGCGGATAGTCTAGTAGATCAATCGAGATACTTTTCTTGACGGTCCACATAGTGTGGCACCCGTTCTTAAGCCAAGAATGGAGTGCCCATATGACTACCACTCACCGGACAATTGCGTCAACGTTGCGCCTGCCTAGGCGTAAACCGCCCTATGCCCGTCAACGGCTTTCCGCGGCGGTGACGCCAAGACCCTCAACACCACAGCCGTTACCGCACTCGACGCGGCAGACACTGCCCTAGACGCTTCCGGCCATGCCCACGCACGCACTCGTGATCGCCGGAACGAAGCCAGCCGCGCGCCGGATGGTCTAAATTGCAATTACATGAGCCGACGCGATTCCGGCTGGGCCGCAAGGGAGATGATCATGACAAATCCGATTGACCGGATCAGGCGCACGCGCCCTGTCTCCGTGCTCATTGCCTGCGCGCTGGCATTTGGGCTCGCTGCCGGAGGCTCGGCCTTTGCCATGGGCTCGAGCGGCGGCGGGGGCGGCATGGTGGTGCCCGACATCGATCGGTCGTCGCGTGAGCCGAAGACCCCGCAGAAGCCGACAGAGACGCGCAACTATCTCAAGGCCGTCGAGCTCATCAACGAAGGCAAGTACGAGGACGCGATCGGCAAGCTGAAGAAGGTCGAGCGCGACGCGCCGAACGACCCCGACGTGCTCAACTATCTCGGCTACGCCAACCGCAAGCTCGGCAAGAACGAGGATTCGCTCGCCTATTACCACGCGCGCGCTGCAAGCCGACCCGAACCACAAGGGCGCGAACGAGTATCTGGGCGAGCTTTATCTGCAGATGGGCGACCTGCCGAAGGCCGAGGCCCAGCGCGCCAAGCTCGACACGCTGTGCAGCTTCGGTTGCGCCGAGCTTCAGGCGCTCAAAGCCGCGATCGACGACTACAAGGCCAAGCAAGGCGCGACCGGATGACCGAGCAAAAGCCCGGCGCCTCTTGAGCGTGATCACAAGGCCGAGGCCCTAATCGCTTCCCACCGATTCGCCGGCCTCAGGCCGGCCTACCCTCCCCGCCAGGGGGAAGTGAAAAAAATAGACATGCGACGCCGCAAATTGCTCTCCCTCTCCCCCGACGCGGGGAGGGGATCGGGGTGGGGGGAATTTGTACACGTACTCAAACAGCAGTTGCCATGCGGCGGTGAGACACGCGCGCGACGGCGGCGCGCCAGCCGGCGTAGCGCGCCTCGCGCTCATCCAATGCTCATGCGCGGCTCGAAGACCCGGTCCACGCCGCCCCGCGCTCCCCGCCAGCACATCGAGGCTCGGGTAGACGCCCGCGCTTAGCCCCGCGAGAAGCGCCGCTCCACGCGCGGTCGTCTCGGCCATGGCGGCGCGCGCCACCGGCCGGCCCAGAATGTCCGCGAAGTTCTGCATGAACCAGGCATTGGCCACCATGCCGCCATCGGCATTGAGCGGCCTTGGCCGCGGCGCTTGCGCCGACATCGCGCGCAATCGCCTCCATGAGGTCGCGCACCTGGAAGCTCACGCCTTCGAGGGCCGCGCGCACGATCTCGGCCGCGCCGACATCGCGGGTGAGACCCAAGATCGCGCCGCGCGCCTCGGCATCCCAGTAGGGCGCGCCGAGGCCAACGAAGGCTGGCACGAAGTAGACGGGCTTCTTCGCGTCGGCGGCCGCCGCGAGGGCTTCGCTTTCGCGTTGCCTGTTTGAACAGCTTGAGGCCGTCGCGCAGCCACTGCACCACGGCACCGGCGATGAAGACGCTGCCTTCGAGCGCGTAGGCGGTCCTGCCTTGCGCGGCGTAAGCGGGCGTCGTGAGGAGGCCGCTCTTGCGAGGCCACGGGCCGCGCACCGGTGTTGTGCAGAAGGAAGGCGCCCGTGCCGAAGGTGATCTTGGCGCTGCCCTCGCCGAGGCAGCCTTGGCCCACGAGTGCGGCCTGCTGATCGCCCGCGACCCCGCCGATGGGCAGCGCAAGACCGAAGGCCTCTTCGCTCGCCGTGCCATAATCGTCCGCCGACTGACGAACCTCCGGCAGAAGCGCCCGCGGCACCCCGAACGCATCGAGAAGCTCGTCGTCCCACTCCTTCCGCGCGATGTCGAAGAGAAGCGTGCGCGAAGCATTGGTGACGTCCGTCGCATGCACCCGGCCCGCCGTGAGCCGCGCGACGAGAAAGCTGTCCACCGTGCCGAAAGCGATCGCGCCGGCCTCGGCCTTGGCGCGCAAGCCCGGCACGTGCTCCAGGAGCCAGGCGATCTTGCTCGCCGAGAAATAGGGATCGATGACGAGCCCCGTGCGTTGGCGCACCAGCGCCTCGAGCCCGCGCGCCTTCAAGCTCTCGCAGATAGGCCGCCGTGCGCCGGTCCTGCCAGACGATGGCGTTGTGCACGGGCTTCAGGCTTTTGCGCTCCCAGAGCACGGTCGTCTCGCGCTGATTGGTGACGCCGAGCGCCGCGATGTCGCCGCGCCTGATGCCCTGCGCATCCGCCTTGCCGAGCACCGGCGCAGCACGGCCTGCGCGCCCGCCCAGATCGCCTCCGGATCGTGCTCGACCCAGCCGGCTTGCTGGAAAGATTTGCGGCAGGGCTCCTGCGCCGAAGAGCCGGGCGCCCCCTCCGCATCGAACAGCATCGCGCGGGTCGAGGTCGTGCCCTGGTCGAGAGCCAAGAGATAAGGCCGTTTACTCATTTTGCGCGCGCGCGCCCGGATGGAGTTTTGGCGCCCAAGTCTATACGCTTCGGCCATCATGCTCGCGACCACGGACAGCATTAAGGCGGCACCCGCCCGCTCACCGACCCCTTCGGCCGGCGCATCACCTATTTGCGGCTCTCGGTCACCGACCGCTGCGACTTCCGCTGCGTCTATTGCATGGCCGAGCACCCGACCTTCCTGCCCAAAGCCGAGCTTCTCACGCTGGAGGAGCTCGACCGCGTGGCCGCGGCCTTCGTCGCACGCGGCGTGCGCAAGATCAGGCTCACGGGCGGCGAGCCCCTGGTCCGGCGCGGCCTCATGCAGTTCGTGGAGAGCTTGAGCCGGCATCTTTCGAGCGGCGCGCTCGACGAGCTTACGCTCACCACCAATGGCAGCCAGCTTCACGCTATGCGGCGCCGCTCCGCGCCGCGGGCGTCCGCCGCATGAATGTTTCCCTGGACACGCTGGACGCCGAGCGATTCACGCGCCTCACCCGCGGCGGCAGGCTTGGCGATGTCCTCGCGGGCCTCGACGCGGCGCAGGCCGCGGGGCTTTCGGTCAAGCTCAATGCCGTGGCGCTGCGCGACGAAAACGAGAACGAGTTCGAAGACGCTGCTCCTCTTCGCCCATGGCCGGGGCATGGCGCTGACGCTGATCGAGACCATGCCGCTCGGCGAAACGGGCGAGGACCGCACGGCGCAATATCTGCCGCTCTCGCTCGTGCGCGCGCGGCTTTCACGCCGCTTCACGCTCGAGGACACCGACCATCGCACCGGCGGGCCCGCGCGCTATGTGCGCGTCAAGGAAACGGGCGGGCTCTTGGGCTTCATCACGCCCCTCACCCATAATTTCTGCGAGAGCTGCAACCGCGTGCGCCTGACTTGCACGGGCAGGCTCTACATGTGCCTCGGCCAAGAAGACGCCGCCGACCTGCGCGCGCCCTTGCGCGCCAGTGCGGACGATGCGCTGCTCCATGCCGCCCTCGACGAGGCCATCGCGCGCAAGCCCAAGGGCCATGACTTCGTCATCGAGCGAAGACGAGACGGGCGCGAGCGGCACCCGCCCTGTCGCGCTCCATGAGCCTCACGGGAGGTTGAGCTGCCCTTTCACCCCTGGACCGCGATCAAGCGCCTTTGGGCTGCTTCTCGAATTCGATTCTCCGTAAGCGAGGGATTCATGAGATCGATTCTCTGCACGCTCGCCGCCGTGCTCATCCTCAGCCTGGCGCTCGTTATGAGCAACCGCTACGTCATCGCGAGCGGAGGCAACGGCGTCATCCTGTGGAAGGTCGACCAGCTCACCGGGCAGATCACAATCTGCTACGTGCAGGAGGGACCGAGGACCGTCTGCGAGAAGGTAAAGCGCTGACGATGCGCCGTCCGGCTCTCACCGCCAGACGCGCGCCGTAGGCGACCCCTGCTATAGTCCGCTCTGCTACGGGAGCGGTGAACCATGGCCTCACAACGCATCGCATTCCTGGCGAGCAACGCGCCCGAGGCGCAAGCGGCGCTCGCTGCGCCTCAAGGCGCGCTATGGCGGGGTCGAGACACGCGCGGCCGACGTCATCGTGGCGCTGGGCGGCGACGGCTTCGTTCTTCAGACTTTACATGAGCACATGGAATCCAAGGTCCCGATATACGGGATGAATTGCGGCTCGGTCGGCTTCCTCACCAACGATCTGTCCGAGGACGATCTGCCGGCGCGGCTCGCGCGCGCGGAGGCCGCCACCATCTATCCGCTGCACATGCGCGCACGGAGCAAGGCGGGTGAGGCTGTCGAGGCGCTTGCCATCAACGAAGTCTCGCTGCTTCGCGAGACGCGACAGGCGGCGAAGATTCGCATCCCATCGACGGCCGCATGCGCATGAGCGAGCTCATCTGCGATGGCGTGCTCGTGTCCACGCCCGCGGGCAGCACCGCCTACAATCTCTCCGCCCACGGACCGATCATCCCGATCGGCGCGCCCTTGCTCGCGCTCACGCCCATCAGCGCCTTCAGGCCCCGGCGCTGGCGGGGGGCGCTCTTGCCTCACACCGCCCGGGTCCGCCTCGAGATCCTCGAGCCCGACAAGCGCCCGGTGAGCGCCACGGCGGACCACATGGAGTTCCGCGATGTGCGTGGAAGTGGATGTCGAGGAGGACCGCTCCATCGCCATCACGCTCTTGTTCGACCAGGGACATAGCCTGGACGAGCGCATCCTGGCCGAGCAGTTCGTCTATTAAGCCCGCGTTCCTGCGCATTGTCGGCATTGAAGGAAAACTATCTTAACCCTCGGTCTTTAAGGTCGGCGCACGCACCCCGTTTCCTTTGATGAGAACGGAAGATGGGCGAAGCGATCCCGTCGATCACGCATGAGGACTTGGATTCTGCTTTCAAGAACAAGCAGTTCTTCCTTGTCTTTCAACCCAAAGTCTCGATCTCGCGTCTCTTGGCCACGGGTGCGGAAGCCTTTGTTCGCTGGCGGCACCCGACCCATGGTCTCCCTCATGCCCGGGCTCTTTCTCGCCTTCATCGAGCAGGAAGGGCGCTTGCACGAGCTCACGCTTTTCGTGTTGCGCGAGGCGCTGCGCCAATGCTTGGCCTGGCATCGCGAAGGCCTGCACTGGACCGTGGCCGTGAATGTCGGCGCAAGCGACCTGGTCGATGGTTCGCTGGCAACCTCCGTCAACCTGCTCCTCGAGGAATTCGACCTGCCTGCCGACGCGCTCACGCTCGACGTACCCGAGGCCGAGGTCGCCACGAATCGCGGCCCATGTCCTGCCGACGCTGCTCGACTTGCGCGCACGGGGCTGCGGCGTGGCGCTCGATTCGGGCGCCAATCCTTTCCTGCTCGAAGACATGAAGGGCCTGCCGCTGACCGAATTGAAGATCGCGGGCTCGGCCATCATCCAATTCGTGCAGAGCACCCAGCATGCCGGTCATGGCCGCATTGCCGCCCGGCTCAAACTCGCCAAGGAATACCGGCATCCCCGCCTCGGCAGTCGGCGTCGAAGACGAAGCCACGCTATGGGCGCTGCAGCGCGCGGGCTTCGACAATGCGCAAGGGCTCTACATTTGCCGCCCCTTGCTCGGCCATGAGCTCAAGCGCTGGGATGCGATCTGGCGCGGGGCGGCGCACAACCTCGCGGCGTCGAAGAAGCGTCCCGCTTATCGAGACGAGCTCCGGTCGAAGGAAACAGCAAACCCGTCCCCGAAAGCGTCAGCGTGCCGGCCGCCGGGGGTCGTGATCGCCAAGCTGGTTCGCGCGCCGAGGAAAGCCCGATGCAAGCGGCCCCGCCAGGCGTCCGCAGATTTCGCTGCACCGCGGAGCGATCGAAAGGCGGCCGCGGCGGGGCGTGCGCCCCTGCGCTTAGACGAGGCGCCTCCCCTCAGCGCCGACGCACCATCGCTCGCCGAACCCAGGCAGCACCTGCCAAGCCACGCGCTCGAAGCGCCGATCCGTCAGGTTCCGCGCGCCGTGCGCGGCAGTTCCCGCGACAGCAGCGCAGCCGACGCGCCGTCCAAGAGTCCGACGAGCAAATGCCCGAAACGCTTCCGCTCATCGCTCGCAAGGTCCCGGGCCTCGACAAGCCCATTGCCATGAGCGTGCAGAACCCCGGCCGCCAAGGCTTCTCGCTCTTCCGCAAGCGCTAGTCGCCGCCGTTAATCGCAGAGGCATTCGCGCCGACCCCTCTGAGCGAGCACACAGGTCGAGACTAAGCGCAGCGACGACGTCGAACGGAAGCTCAGACGGAGACGGCGTCCACGGCCTCGTCGTCGGTCAGGCTTGCCCAGACGGTCCAGCATGTAATCGATGTCGTCGGCCGCGAGACCTTCATATTGCGTGAGAATGCGCTCGAGCATGCGCCGCTCGAAACGCTCGCGGTCGTGCTCACCGCCGTCGAACTGGGTCTCGTGAAAGACATCGAAGGCGACGCGGAAGGCGGGGTAAAGCACCTCGGGAAGGCCGCGCACGATCATAGAGCGCGCGCAAGCCCAGAGGACCCGCGTCGTGCAGAAGCACCCAAGCCTTGTGCACGGGCAGCTTTGCCGCCTGCGCGAACGCTTCCTCGCAAAACCGGATGTCGCCCGTGCACGCCGCGCGCAGGATGAGCGAGGGTGTGAGCCGCCCCCTGGCGCGCAATTGCTGAACGAGCGTCGAGAGGTTCGAGGCATCGCGCGCCTCGCTCAAGAGATCCACCGTCGCGCGTTCGCGGCTCTGCACGGCAAGCCTCTCGGCCACGTGCCTCGGCACCTTGTGGTGCATCACGAGATGGGTGCGCAGGTGATCGGCGACATGCGTGACCAGCCGCTCGGCGATGCCGAGCGGAAGCTGCGCCCGGAGCGTCATCGATTCGGTAATTGCGCCGTCGACCCGCATGCCGTCGAGAATTGTGTTGAGCGTGGCCTCCGAGAGGCCGGCGCTCGGCATTGCGCACCAATGTCGCGCACGACTTCCGCATTCTCCGTGGCGACGAGCGCATCGGCCACGTCGGCGAGACGCGCGGCCGGCGGGCGATGGCGTTCTGCTTCGGCGCCTTGCTCGTACGCACGAGCTCGATCAAATCGTCGTCGGTGAGCGCGGGCGAGGCTTCGACAAAGGGAGATGGCGATGGTTTCGATGTCGCGGGCGAGCGCCACGGCCACGTCGTGCGGCACTTCGGCTGTGTGCATGAGGCTCGTGGCGAGCGCCTGACGAACGCGTGCCTCGGCGTCTCTCACCATGCTGCGGAGGATTTCCTCCGCGATTTGCCGCTCGCGCGCATTGAGCACATCGGCGGCGAATTGGCCGGCGACTTTGGCGGCGATTTCGGCGCGCGCATCGCCCGAGGGCTTGGACAGCAAGACCTCGACGTCGCGCGCCGTGAGTTTGTTCGTCATGCGAGCGGGCTATGATATTGCGTTTTGCACGCACCAGCTTACGAAGGCACTGGTTAATGGGCCTTAAATCGTAGAATTAAGCGCGCCCGTCACGGCGTTCGGACTTGGGGAATAGATCGAATGAGGCGAGGATTTGAATGATTTCGGGGGTCAGACGCAACACCGTGTGCGTGCCACCAAGGCGCGCGGGAAACTCCGGCAAGCTCGGGCGGGCCGGCGCGGTCCGTAGTCTCGATCGACGAAGCCGCCGTGGCCACCGGGGCGTCCATGGCGAGCGGGACGTCGGCGGATAACGCGTGCGCCATAGCCGCCGCCGTGGCGGGCACAACTGGCGCAGCGCAAGCCCGCTCCGGGGCCTCGGCACCGAGGCCCGCCAAAAGCGCCGAGACGGAGAGGGGCTGGCCCGCATCATCGTAGAACACCGCCCGGTTTGCCGCCGCGGCCTGCGGGAGGAGCGCTGCGGCGCTCGCTTCCGCATCGGACTTTCGCGGCATCGAGGAGCGTCGCCGCCCCCTTCACGCCCAGAAAATGCGCGGCGTAAAGCATGCCGCCGTCCGCCTTGCGGCCGAGGCGTGCCTCGAGGCAGAGCGCGCTGTCGCGGGCGAGCTCGGCCGCCATGGTACACGCCGACGTCCGGATCGTAGCGCAGGGCAAGAATTTCCTCCTTGAGCGCCGGATCGGCAACTTCGTACCCGCCCTTGCGCGTCGCCGGTGATGGCGTCCGCATAGGCGGAAAGCCCGTGCTCGGCGCCATGGGCCTTGAGCGTCGCAAGCCATGTCTGGTCGATGAATTGGAAGAGCCCGGCCGCACTCGACGTGCTTGATTCCGCTTGCGGATCGAGCCCGCTCTCGCGGCGCGCCGTGCGCAGGAGATAGTCGAAATCGACGCCGGTGCTGGCGCTCGCCTGCTGCAGCGCGACCAGCACATCGGCGCGCGAATGGATGGCCGAAACCGCCATGGGGGACCCTTCTTCAGGCTGGTGGTAGCAACCCGTGTGCCAGGGCGGAAAGCCGGGGGACGAAGGCGCGGGCAGGTGGCCTGCGCAGGAAAGAAAGCCTCAACCCGCGCGCACGGCAGAGGCGAAGCGGTTGACCTCGGCGCGGAGTCTGTCGGATTGCTGGGTGAGCGCGTCCACCTCGTTGAAGAACCTTCTCCACGGTGTCGTGGGTTTTTGCCGCGTCGGTGGTGATGCGGCCGACATTGGAGGAGACTTCGGTCGTGCCGACGGAGGCCTGGTGGACGCTCGAGGCGATCTCGCGGGTGGCCGCCCCCTGCTCCTCGATCGCAGACGCCACCGAGGTCGCGATCTCGTTCACCTTCAAGATCACCTTGCCGATGGACTGAATGGCCGAGACCGCCTCCCGCGTCGTCGTCTGGATGCCCTCGATCTGGCCGATGATCTCCTCGGTCGCCCGCGAGGTCTGATTGGCCAGGGTCTTCACCTCGGACGCCACCACCGCAAAGCCCTTGCCCGCCTCGCCCGCGCGCGCCGCCTCGATCGTGGCGTTGAGCGCCAACAGATTGGTCTGGCTTGCGATGTCGTCGATCAGGTTGACCACATCGCCGATGCGCTGGGCGGCGTCCGCCAGGCCCTGCACCACCTTGTCCGTGCGCTTGGCGTCGTCCACCGCGTGGCGCAGAATCTCGCTCGACTGCGTCACCTGACGGCTGATCTCCGAGATCGAGGCCGCAAGCTCCCCCGCGGACGTCGACACCGACTGCACATTGTCGGAGGCCTGCGAGGCCGCCGCCGCCGCCGCCGTCGTCTGACGGCTCGTCGTCTCCGCCGTCTCCGCCATCACCTGAACGCTCTTCTGCAACGACTTCGACGATGCCGACACCGTGTCGAGCGCCGACTTGACATTCTTCTCGAGCGTGTCGGTGAGGTCGAGCATCTCCGTGATGTCGAACGCCACGCGCAGCACGCCGATATAGTTGCCCTTCTTGTCGTAGACCGGTGCCTGACGCAGATCGAGGATGCCGCCATGGCCGCTCTTCATGTGCTCGCGCTTCGGCAAGGTGGATGGGTTTTTTGAGCGTTCGCGCGTCTTTTCAGGGTCCATGTGAAACACGTCGCTCGGTATGCCGACGACATCGGCATCGGGTGAGGCGCCAATGCGCTTTGTGATGCCGGCGCGCGCGAATTTGTTCGCGAACATCAAGCGCATGTTGCCCCGCGGCTCGCTCATCGTGAGGCCGACGGGCATGGCATCGTGCATCAATTCGTGGAAGCGCGCCTTTCTCGCAAGCTCTTCCAGTGCATCGAGCTTGCGGAAGGCGCGCCCGAGCGCGCCGCGTCCCTGCGGGGCTTCGGCGCTCTTGTCGTCATCTTCGATGGCGCGCTCGATCGCACGCTCGATCGCGGCGAGCGGACGCAAGAACAATCCTTTGATCGCCACGACAAGCGCGATCCACGTCGCGGCCCCAAGCAGGGCGGCGAGCCAAGCGACAATCTTGGCAGCATTCCCGCCCGCGCCCACTTGAACGACGATCGCCACGCTCACGAGAGCGAGCGCCATCATCGCCGCACCGGCGGCAGTGAAAGACTCGAGCGAGAGCCGACGGTCCTGCCCCTGTCCGCGCCGATCGCTTCCGTTGCGCGACATGTTCTATCCTCGACTTCCCCAGCCACCGCCCTTCGGGCACGGTGACGGCGGAGCATGGATAGGAACTCGTCTAAAGGACCGTTAATCATGACCGCGGTCGCCGCACGGGGAGCGGCCGACGAGACCCTCGGGGCGAGCGCTAGGCGCGCGCTACGGCTTGGCGTGAAAGCCGCGGCCAGCGGCGCAAGGCGGCCCTCGAGCACCAGCTCGGCCACGATTTCGGCCGTCACCGGCGCGAGCAGAATGCCGTTCCGGTGGTGGCCGGTGGCGAAAATGAGATTTTCGCGCCCGGAAGGCCCGATGAGCGGCAGTCCGTCCGGTGAAGGGCCAAATCCTCGCCCTTGCCATCGATCCCAAGTCGCCGCCGCTGCGCCATGTGGTGTGGGCGCCTGGCGCGTATCTCGTGCCGCGGACGAACAGGCGCGCCCGGCCCGGGCGCGTTCGAACACGGTGACCGAAACCCCCGCGCGCGCAAGCGTCTAACCGATGGAGAGACCGATTACGCCGGCGCCGACAATGGCGGCGTGCCGAGCGCTAAGCCGCGCGGACGACGGAAACCAGGCGATCGAGCTCCGCGCGCAGGCGCTCGGATTGTTGGGTGAGCGCGCTCACAGTTCTTAGGACCTCGTCCATTGTCTGGTTGATATTGCCGGCGTCGGTGGTGATGCGGCCGACATTGGAGGAGACCTCGGTCGTGCCGACGGAGGCCTGGTGGACGCTCGAGGCGATCTCGCGGGTGGCCGCCCCCTGCTCCTCGATCGCAGACGCCACCGAGGTGGCGATCTCGTTCACCTTCAAGATCACCTTGCCGATGGACTGAATGGCCGAGACCGCCTCCCGCGTCGTCGTCTGGATGCCCTCGATCTGGCCGATGATCTCCTCGGTCGCCCGCGAGGTCTGATTGGCCAGGGTCTTCACCTCGGACGCCACCACCGCAAAGCCCTTGCCCGCCTCGCCCGCGCGCGCCGCCTCGATCGTGGCGTTGAGCGCCAACAGATTGGTCTGGCTTGCGATGTCGTCGATCAGGTTGACCACATCGCCGATGCGCTGGGCGGCGTCCGCCAGGCCCTGCACCACCTTGTCCGTGCGCTTGGCGTCGTCCACCGCGTGCCGCAAAATCTCGCTCGACTGCGTCACCTGACGGCTGATCTCCGAGATCGAGGCCGCAAGCTCTCCCGCGGACGTCGACACCGACTGCACATTGTCGGAGGCCTGCGAGGCCGCCGCCGCCGCCGCCGTCGTCTGACGGCTCGTCGTCTCCGCCGTCTCCGCCATCACCTGAACGCTCTTCTGCAACGACTTCGACGACGACGACACCGTGTCGAGCACGGCCCTCACATTGCGCTCGAGCTCGGCGATGAGATTGGCCGTCTTCGTGATGTCGACGAATATCGTGATAAACCCATGATAGTTGTGCTTTCGGTCCACCAGCGGCGCAAGGAACGTGTCAACGACAATGCCGGGCGGCGTCACCCTTTCGTGTTTGAGGCACCGTGTGGGGATTGCTCACGAGCTCGCAAAACTTCTGCGGGTCGTCATGAAATTGGGCGGTCGGCTGACCGATCCATTCTTTGATGGTCGGTTGGAGTTCCGCTGATACCCTGAGCATCTCGCGGTTGACACACAAGACGGGCAGGTTGCCTTTGGACGAGGTGAGGGTGACCGACAAGGGCAACTGATCGAGAATCATGTCACGCAGGCGGAGTTTCTCGACGATGCGTGCGAGCTTGTCGAGCCCTGCCCGCGATGCGGCCGAAGACACCGCCTCTCCGCACCGCAATTTCCGGACGATCGTCACCCTCGACGAGCGCGCCTAACGCGCGCTCGATTTCGATCAGTGGCCGCACGAACCGGGTACGCAAAATGACGACGAGCGCGAGCCAGATCGCAGCCGCGAGCCCGACGCCACCGATGAGGAGCGTGCGCGCCGGACTTTCGCCGGAAAAAACCGCGATCGCTTCGCCGAGGAGAATGAGCGCGAGCACCGTGATGCCCCAGACGAGGAGCGCCTCGACGGGAATCGCTTCCCTATGTGCGTGATCGCCGCCGTAGCGCTCGCCCTTGTCCATGGTGCTATCCAACATGTGAATCTCCGCAGCTCCCAAGGGCTTCGCCGCCGCCTTACCGTGAGGCCAGCTTTTGGCACGCAAGCGAAAAAACTCGTGCAAATCGGCTAAGGTCCGGTTAACCGAACTTGGCCCCGATCCCCATCGGTCTGGGCTTAGGTGAGCGTTTGAGCCAAGGCCACCGATGCCGCCGGAAACACGTTTGACCCTCAAGGGCGCACTGTTCATTCTGCGCCTTTCGCTTGCGCTGTATCTTCTGCTTCTCGGCCTTGCGAAGATCGTGACGCCCGATCAAGCACTGGCGGCGATTCACGATCTCTACCATCTCGACCTCTCCCAGCCGGAGGTCATCCTGCTCGGGCTGTCGCAAGTCGTCCTCGCCGGCGTGATTTCATCTGGCGCCCTCCGCGCGCTGTCCTACGGCGTCGGACTTCTGGTCCAAACGGTGGCCGTGCTCGCGCGCTACGCGCTGCTCTTCACACCCTTCGAGGCGGGCCATCTCGTTTATCTGGCAAGCGTTCCCGTGCTCGCCGCCTTCGCCCTTCTCTTCGCGCTACGCGACGAGGACACCATTCTCTCGCTCGATGTCATGGCGGCGGAAGCGCGACACTGAAGGGCTCGTTTCGAGACGGCAACGACAGAAGGCTGTCCGTTCGTCTGCCCCGACTTCTCACAGCGCAAGGATGAGCCCTCTTGGCGTTTCGTTAAGAACTGGCCGCCATTCTTTGCCTCCCCAGCGTGGGCTGCGCGACGCCCGACGAGGGGGCCGGGGAACAACTATGAATGTCGCACCGGTTTTCGTGCAGCAGAAGGAACGCGATCGCATCGAACAGCTGGATGCGTTCGTAAAGAAATTCACTCGTCTCAAACGCGAGATGCAAAGCGAGCTGTCGGCCCTGCTCGCGCAGATCGCCGCGGGCGAGAAGGGGCTCCTCCCCGAGGGTGCGGAAGACGGCGCCCACGGTCCATTTTGGCAGGGCTCGCATCAATCGCGCGCGAGCTCGAGCAGACGCGCGAAGCCCGGGAGACGCTGGCGGCGGCGCCGATCCGGATCATCGCCTGCGATCCGCGCGATTTGCGGATCATTCACGTCAATGACAAGACCACGCAAACACTGCGCAAGATGGCGCACGTAATCAGCGTTCCGGTCGAGCAGTTGGTCGGCCGGCCGATCGATCAAGTCTTCGAGACTCCTTGAAAGAGCATCGCGATCGCATTGGCGATCCGCGCAATTTTCCCTACGAGATCGTCACCAAGATCCGCGAAGACCGGCTCGAGTTCACATTCACGGCCATACTTGACCAGCAGGGGCGCCATCGCGCGACCTTGGCCACCTGGGGCGTGATCAACGACCGTGTCAACCGCATTCGCGAAAACGCGGAGCAGATGAACCGCGTGGCCCATGTGGCTGGCGAGGTCGATGTCATTGCAAATAGTATGAAGACAGCGGTCGAGCGCGCGGCGACACGCTCCAACGCGATTGCGGCCACCGCCGAAGAGGTGACCGTCAATGTGAAGACCGTAGCCAACGCGGCCGAAGAGCTTGCGCAGTCCATCGAAGAGATCAGCCGCAAGGTTGAACAGTCTACCGACATCGCCGCGCGCGCCGTCACTCAAGCGGAAGCCACGAACAACACCATCCACGGCATGGCGGAGGCCGCTTCGAAGATCGGACAGATCTTGAAACTCATCAACGACGTTGCCGGACAGACCAATCTTCTGGCGCTCAACGCCACCATCGAAGCCGCGCGCGCAGGCGACGCGGGCAAGGGTTTCGCCGTCGTAGCCGCCGAGGTCAAGACGCTCGCGAGCCAGACCGCAAAAGCAACCGACGAGATCGCGGCGCACGTGGCAGCCATTCAAGGCGTCACGACGCAGGCCGTCTCCGCCATCGGCGACATTCGCAACATCATCGGCGAAATGAGCACGATCTCGACGAGTATCAGCGGCGCCGTCGCCCAGCAGACCTCGACGACCCACGAAATCGCCCGCAACGTGCACGGTGCGGCCAGCGGCACCGCGGAGATGAGCGCCAACATCAACTCGGTCGCCAAGGCTTTCGGCGAAGCGCGCTCGGCGTCCGTGCAAATGAGCACGGTCGCCGTCCAACTTGCGCAATCCGTCGCCGTGCTGGTCACGAATATGAAGTCTTACCGGGAGCAATTCCTCTTCTGACAGCCCGAGGATGCCGCCGCAGGTCAACGCTCCTTGACAAGCCGTGCCTGGAGCGCCGCGCGGATCGCCTGGCGCACCTCTTCGGGCTGATCCGCCAGGACATCGGAGAGACACTGGAGCCGGTAGCGCAGGGCATGGATCTGATCGAGGAGCTTCAGCACCACGGGTACTGCCTCGTCGCCCACGCCCAAATCCACGCGCAATTCGCGAATGAGCTTAAGCCGCGCCACGTCGATGTCCTGGAAGCGGCGCTCCCCCGGACGCGCTTCGCCCGGCACGATCCACCCCGCCGTGACGACAAATCTCGAGCTCGGCCGAGGTGAGCCCCTCCACGAGCGCATAAAGATCCTGCTCGCCGATCATCGTCATTCCTTTCTCGGCGTGTAGGGGTGCGTCTTTCGCCACGTCTCGAGAAAGGCGCGAAGCTCGGCATCCGGCTCTTTCGGCAGCACGACCTTGAGCCGCGCGAAATGGTCGCCCGGAGCGCCCTTCGCCGGCGCGATGCCGCGGCCCTTCAGACGCAGCACCGTGCCCGTGTTCGAGGCCGGCGGCACGGTGACCGTGACGGGGCCGCCGATCGTTTCCACCTCGATGCGCGCGCCGAGCACGGCTTCGTCGAGCGTCACCGGCACATCAGCGTAAATGTCCTTGCCCTTGCGCTCGAAGCTTGGGTGCGGCTCGACTTCGATCGTGACATAGGCGTCGCCCGGCGGGCCGCCGCCCACGCCCGCCTCGCCCTTGCCTTTCAGGCGCAGCGTCTCGCCGTCGCCAATGCCCGCCGGAATGGTGACGTCGAGCGTTTCGCCCGAAGGGAGCGTGATGCGCCGCTTGCCGCCGCGCGCGGCCTCGAGGAAAGGAACGGAGAGCGTATAGCGACGATCGGCGCCGGCCATGCGCATGCGCGTGAAGCCCTCTTCGCCCGCTCCGCGCCGCGCGAAGAGATCGGCAAAGAGGTCTCCTAAGATCCGCCTCGCCGAAGGGGCCGCCCGCCGGACGGCGATATTTCGCGCCCTCCGCCCCTTCCGCATACTGACGATAGAATTGCCGCTCTGGACGCTCGCGGCCCTCGGCATCGATCTCACCCTTGTCGTAGCGCTTGCGCTTCTGCGCGTCGCCCAAGATGTCGTAGGCAGAAGCGATCTCCTTGAACCGCTCGGCCGCCGTCTTGTCCTCGACGTTGAGATCGGGATGATATTTCTTGGCCAGCGCGCGATAGGCCTTGCGGATATCCTCCTCGGAGGCGTTCCGATCAACACCCAAGACCTTGTAGGGGTCCTTGGCCACGCCGCGTCTCCTGGGCTGCAAAGGCTCTTGCTTATCTAGCAGATCGCGGGCCTTCGTGAAGTGGCCGCTTGCTCCTTTGCCCCCGCGCGGTCAGTATGGCGCGCCGCGAGTGACGCGGCTTGGGGCTCGGGGATTCAATGAAGCTCGTCAGCTTTGCCCAAAAAGGCGTGGCGCGTTATGGCCTGGTCGAGGGCGAAGGCGTGGTCGATCTCTCGGCACGGATGGGGACCGAATATCCCTCTCTGCGCGCGCTCATCGCCGGAAATGCCACGGCGAAAGCAGCCGATCGCTTCGTGGGACGCGGGCGCGCCGACCATGCGCTCTCGGACATCGCCTTCCGCCCCGTGATACCCGATCCGGACAAGATTCTCTGCGTCGGCCTCAACTACGAAGACCATGTCGCGGAAACCGGACGAACGCGGCCCGACTACCCGACGCTGTTCGTGCGGTTCGCGAATGCGCAGGTGGGCCACGGACAACCGATGGTCAAGCCGCGTGAGTCCGATAGCTTCGACTATGAGGGCGAAATCGCCATTGTCATCGGCAAGGCGGGCCGGCGCATTCCGCGCGAGCGCGCCTATGACTACATCGCGGGATTTTCCTGCTACAACGACGGCTCGGTGCGGGACTTCCAGCGGCACACCTCCCAATTCACGCCGGGCAAGAATTTCTTCGCCTCGGGCGCTTTCGGGCCGTGGCTTGCGACCCGAGACGAAGTCGGCGACGCCACCGCGCTCACGCTCAAGACGCGGCTCAACGGCATCGAAATGCAGAGCGCCAGCGCGCGCGACATGATCTTTTCCTTCGACGCGCTCGTCGCCTACTGCTCGCTGTTCACCGAGCTCGTGCCCGGGGACGTGATCGTCACGGGCACGCCGGGCGGGGTGGGTTTCGCACGCAATCCGCCCCTGTTCATGAAGCCGGGCGACTCGGTCGAAGTCGAAGTCTCCGGCGTCGGAATCTTGCGCAATCCGATCTCGGAAGGCTAATTTTCGCGCCCCGGAGGTTCGAACACTTACTTCGCCGACTTCGCCGCCTGTTTGCGCTCCGGTACTCACTTGCACGTACAAGATCCGCCTACGGACGAGGTCCTCGCGCTCGTGATTGGCGGGGATCCGCGTTCGTGCTAAGTTGGCCTTCGTGTGCGCGTTGGGCTGCTGTCATGTTTATCGACTCTGGTCAGATTAGCTCTGACTCGACGATCGACACGCAGCTCTGCATCGTTGGTGCCGGGCCCGCAGGTCTCAGCGTCGCTTCAATTTTCGAGCATAGTCCCCTCTCGGTCTGCATCGTCGAAAGCGGCGGGCTCGCGCTCGATCCCGCAACTCAGCTACTCACCGAGGCCGAGGTCACGGGCGCTCCGCTCTTGCCACCGCATATTTCGCGTTATCGCGGCTTCGGCGGAACCTCGAAACGTTGGGCGGGCTTTCTCCGGCCATTGGACAACGACGATTTCGCGCCGCGCCCGTGGCTTGCCAACAGCGGCTGGCCCTTTGACCGTCATGAGCTTCAGTCTCATTACGATGCCGTATTGCGCCTTCTTTCGCTTTCGGTGGACGAGCGAGATTGGCACGCCACGACCTGGACCGGTGAATTGGCGATGCTATCGGCCCTACCCATGGGTGGCGCGTTCAAACCCGCGAGGTTCTTCCGCGCGCCGGAACGGCAATTCGGCTCATATTTTCGCAAGCGCATGCAGCGATCGCCGAACGTGCGCGTCTTCCTCAAGGGCAATGTCGTCGAGATCGAAACGGACGCGACGGGCGCGCATGTCAAACGCGTACGCGTTCGATGTCTGAACGGTAACGGCTTCTGGATCAAGGCCAAATTCTTCGTCCTCGCAGCCGGCGGAATCGAGAACGCACGCCTTATGCTCGTCTCAAACAGGTTGCAGGCTGCGGGTCTCGGCAACGGCAATGATCTTGTCGGCCGCCATCTGATGAACCATCCACATTTCCCTGCGGCGTGGTTCAAGAAAACGGCAGCCATCAAGCCAACACGTTTCCATTGGCGGCGGACTGCCAAGACGATAGATCGCATGGTCCTCACGACCGACGCCATGGCCGAAGACCAGATCGCCAAATTCAGCGTCCATCTAATTCCCGTCGACGCGGATGGTCGCCGTCCCTGGGACAAGAGCAAAGGCTTCGAAAGCCTGACGGCGCTTTTGGGCATCAACACCGAGGCTGCGCACACGGACTCCCGCGCGCTTCTTTTGCAACGAGTGCTTAGCGACATACCGGGCCTCATGGCGGACGTCGGCCGCCGAACCACGCAGCATGTGCGTCAGTCGTCGCATATTTGCGTCGTGACAGAGACGGAGCAAGTGCCGAACGCGCAGAGCCGCGTGACCTTGAGCGCAGCGCGCGACGCGCTCGGCCTCAACAAGGCCAAGATCAACTGGCTCCTAGAACCTCTCGACAAACGCACCATTCGCCGCGGACTTCAACGCCTCGACCATGCGCTTCGTCAATCGGGCCTCGGAATGTTGAGTTATCACGATTGGACGCTCGACGACGCCCCCGACTCCTATCCCGGCGGCGATTGGGCTCATCACCTCGGCACAACGCGCATGAGCGCCGATCCGAGGCGCGGTGTCGTGGATCACAACGGCCGCGTTCACAACATGCATAATCTCTACGTGACCGGCGGGTCGGTGTTCCCAACAGCGGGCATCGCTCCACCCACGCACACGATTATGGCGCTCGGATTGAGGCTCGGGCGTCACCTGCGCGACAAAATGCATGCGCACAGGGTCATGGCTCGCGCGCGCCCGGAGCCCGCCGTGCAAACGATATCTGCCTTGCCTTGACGCCATGCAACACGGCCAGAACTGCGGCCGCGCGACTGACGGCCTCGCTCGCCATCCACCCGTGTTCATGAAGCCGGGCGAACTCGGTCGAAGTCGAAGTCTCCGGCGCCGGAATCTTGCGCAATCCGATCTCGTAGGGCTGAGCGCGCAGGAGTTAGGCGCGCGCTCCCGCTTGCGGGCAAGTCGGCGACACGCCCCGATTTTCCAAGACCTTGCGGCAGGCCCGTTGAGGGCAAGAAACCGCTCGTTCGGCGGCCGTTCTAGGGGTTTTCACCTTGTTTGAAGGCCACTTTGTTTACCATTCGGCTGCAATTTTTGTGGGCATGCGCAAGAGAAGTCCGGGTGTCGCCGGCAGTGAAGGCCGCGCAAGCGCCACTGCCCAGGAGCCGCTCGCCACGGGCATCGAAGACATGCTCGCGGAGGAAGCGGGTGTCTGGCTCTTCGCCATCGACCCCGCCACGCGCTGCCTCACAATCCAGCGCGATCTGAGGCCACTCGTCGGTCGCAACTTCGCTCATTTGGACGATGTTCTGAGCGCTGTGCATCCCGACGACGCCGGGCGGGTGAGGGAGACCTTCTCGAGGTCGATAGCCGAGGGAACCCCGGGCGCGTTCGATTGCCGGATGCGTGGCGTCGAGGAAAAATGGGTTTATGTCCGTGTGAGCTATCAGGCCGAGCGCCACCCCAGTGGCCGCTACCTGCTCCGCGGTCTCTTTCAAGACACATCACTGCTTGCCGAGACACGCGAAGCGCTAGAGGAAGCAAACCGGCTCGCCACGCTCGGCGAGAACCTGGCTGGCGTTGGTTATTGGTGGGTCCCAGAACCGGGTGGTCGGTTCGTCTGGTCCGAGCAGATGTACCGGATTTATGGCCTCGACCCCGCCGACGGGCCGCCGGACTTGGAGGGCATACTCGACTTCTGCCATCCTGATGACAGAGAGAGGATCAGCCGTCATCGGGAAAGCCACAGGGGCAAGGAGGCGCCGGAGCTCTCCGTGCGCATCGTGCGCCCCGATGGCGAGATCCGTCATGTCATCGCGCGCAGCATCGTCGAGCGCGACGCCTCGGGAAAGCATCGTCGGCCGGTTCGGCACGCTGACCGACGTTACCGATATCAAGCGCGCCGAAGCCGCAGCGAAAGAAAGCGAAGAGCGCTATCGTTTTCTCGCTGAATACGCCCCGGACATGATTACCCGCACAAGCCTCGACGGCAAAATGCTCTATGCCTCGCCTTCGTCGGTCCGGGTCTTCGGCTACACGCCGGAAGAACAGATGCGGCAAAACGCGCAGGAGATGGTCCATCCCGACGACTTCGACCGGGTCATGGCGCAGATTTTCAAGCTCATCGAAAAGCGGTGGCAGCGCCTGCCCGAGCCGCTGTGCTATCGCGCCAAGCACAAGAACGGACATTGGATTTGGATCGAGGCCAACCCGATCCAAATTTTCAACGATGCCGGCAAACCCATCGAGTTCGTCGACATCGTGCGCGACGTCACGCAGACCAAGATGTTCGAGGAAGAGCTCAAAGAGGCGCGAAAGCGCGCCGAAGCGGCCGCCGCCGCCAAGTCGGCCTTCCTCGCCAATATGAGCCACGAGCTGCGCACGCCGCTCACCAGCATCATCGGCTTTTCGAAGCTGATGGGCAGACGTCAAGACCTGCCGGCCGAAGCCAAGCACTACACAAAATGCATCAGCGACGCGAGCGAGGCGCTCTTGGCGGTCATCAACGACGTGCTCGACTTCTCCAAGCTCGAGGCGGGCCAGGTCACGCTCGACGCGCAGCCTGTGGCGACGCGCGCGCTGCTGGAAGAGGCCGCCGGACTCATCGCCATCCAGGCAGCGACCAAGGGACTTGCGGTAAGGATCGAGCTCGATCCGGCGACGCCTGATGAGATCCTTGGCGACGTTGCGCGGCTGAGGCAGGTGCTGCTCAACTTCCTTAGCAACGCGGTGAAGTTCACCGATCATGGCAGCATCACGGTCAAGACGACCTATCGAAAGGATGCCGAGCGGCCGCTGCTCAAGGTCTCCGTCATCGACACCGGCGCGGGCATTTCACCGGAAGCTGTGGGCCGGCTCTTCGAGCGGTTCTCGCAAGCGGAAGTCTCGACGAACCGCAGCCATGGCGGCACGGGGCTCGGGCTTGCCATCAGCAAGAGCGTCATCGACTTGATGGGCGGGCGGATCGGCGTAGAGACGGAGCTTGGCAAGGGCTCGTGCTTTTGGTTCGAGATTCCCGCCGAGGCTGCAGCACGAGAAGCTGCGACAGTCGCCGAGGCCGCGGTGCCGCTGGAGGGGCTCAATCTGCGCGTCCTGCTCGTGGACGACACGGCCATCAATCGCGAGCTCGTGAAGCTGATGCTCGAGCCCTTCGGGTTTGTGATCGAGGAGGCCGCGGGCGGCGCGGAAGCCGTGCAGGCGGCCGTGTTGCGGCCATTCGACATCATCTTCATGGATGTGCGCATGCCGCGCGTGGACGGCCTCGAGGCAACGCGCCTGATCCGGCAAACAAGCCCGCTCAATCGCGCGACCCCGATCCTCGCGCTCACGGCCGATGTCGAGCTGGAAAACGCCGCCGCCTGCCGGGCGGCCGGGATGAACGATGTGATCGCCAAGCCCATCCTTTTGGACCGTCTCATCGCGAAGGTCGTGGAGTGGGGCGTTCGCGATGCAAAGCCCGGCGCCCCCAAGGTCGGCCGCGCCGTATCCCTCTGACCTCGAGAGTCGAGCCCGCCGTCGGTCGGACAAACGATGCGCTGACTGAGACCGCTGCGCGCCGCGCTCAATCGAATTTCCGTGCGCTTATGGCTTCGATGCGAAGTCGGGCTTGCCCGTGGCGAGATCGATCGGGACGGAGACGTGCTCGTGGACGACGAGCCACTGGCCCTTGATTTTCCGGTAGACATCGCTCACGCGCACGGTCCAGTCCATCTTTTGTCCCTTGCTGTCGCTGCCGGTCAGATGGTGAACGCTGTGGGAATAAGCCAACTTTCCGTCGACCGCGACGGTGAAGTCGGTGACCTCGAATTTGACCGGTCCCATTGAGGCAACGAAACCTTCCCAGTTCTTGCGATAGGCGTCGGCACCTACATACTGGAGCGGTGTGGAGAGATCGAAGACGAAGAGGCTTTCGTCCGGAACGTAGATGCTCATAATGGCGTCGATGTCCTTGGCGTTCACGGCCGCGACGAATTTGTCTTCGAGAGCTTTGATCTTTTCCACGTTGCTCATGTTGGTGGCGTAGGCCGAAGAAGCGGACAGAGCCCCCCCGATCGAGCACATGACAAGAGCAATGACGAAGTTCTTCACAATGCGACCCTCCCTGCTCACGCCGTCTTTGTCTTGGTTTTCGCGCGCGTCGAAAACTCGGCGCGCGCCAAGACGGGATCACGGACCCTACAACATGCACGAGCGAATGCTAAGGGCGCCGAGTTCCTTGATCGAACGTTTTTCCTAGCGCGGAGACGATCATGTTGAAGGAGAGCTATCCGCTCTATCTCGCGGGCGAGCCTCTTACGCCCAATCTCGATCTCGCCGTCACGGATAAGTACTCGGGTGCAACCATCACGCGCGTGCCGCTCGCGGATGAAAAGCTCATCCTGCGCGCGATTGAAGCGGCCGTCGCGGCCGCGCCCGCCATGGCGCGCCTCAAGGCTTATGAGCGGCGGGCGGTGCTCGATCATTGCGTCGCGGCCTTCACGGCGCGCTCGGAAGAGCTTGCGCTCATGCTGTGCATCGAGGCGGGTAAACCCATCCGCGATTCCCGCGGCGAGGTGGCGCGCCTCATCGAGACCTTCCGCATCGCGGCCGGCGAAGCCGAGCGCATCGCGGGAGAAGTGCTCCCCCTCGACAACGCGCCGCGCTCGGCGAACACCCTAGGCTTCACGCGGCGCGTGCCGGTGGGGCCCTGCTCCTTCATCACGCCCTTCAACTTTCCGTTGAACCTTGCCGCGCACAAGGTGGCGCCCGCGATCGCGGCGGGTTGCCCCTTCGTGCTCAAGCCCGCGAGCCTGACGCCGCTCGGCGCGCTCGTCATCGGCGAGACGCTCGCGCAAACGAAGCTTCCCGAAGGGTGCGTTTTCCATCCTTCCCTGCACGCGCGACGGCGCGCGGCTCTTCAGCGAGGACGCGCGGCTCAAGCTTCTCTCCTTCACGGGCTCGCCCGATGTCGGCTGGGCGCTCAAAGCCCGCGCGGGCAAGAAGAAAGTCGTGCTCGAGCTCGGCGGCAACGCGGCCTGCATCGTCGAGCCCGACTGGCCGCTCGACGACGCGGTCGAGCGCATGGTCACGGGCGCGTTCTACCAGTCGGGACAAAGCTGCATCAGCGTGCAGCGCATTCTTTTGCACGAGACGATCTACGACGCTTTCAAGGCGAAGTTCGTCGCCAAGACCAAGGCGCTCGTGGCGGGCGATCCCAAGCGCGAGGAAACCTTCATCGGCCCGATGATTTCCGAGAGCGAGGCCAAGCGCCTCGAGGGCTGGATCAAGGAAGCCGTGCGGCGAAGGCGCGCGCGTGCTTTGCGGCGGCGCGCGGGACGGCGCCATGGTGCAAGCGACCGTGGTGGAGAACGTGCCGAAGAGCTTGCCACTTTCCTGCCGCGAGGCCTTTGGGCCCGTGGCCGTGCTGTCGCGCTACAGCGATTTCTCCGCCGCCCTCGATGAGGTGAACGACAGCGCTTACGGATTACAAGCGGGTGTCTTCACGCGCGATCTCTACAAGGCCCACGAGGCTTGGGCGAAGCTCGAGGTGGGCGGCGTCATCGTGGGCGACGTGCCCTCCTTCCGCGTCGATTCCATGCCTTATGGCGGGGTGAAGGACTCAGGCCTCGGCCGGGAGGGCGTTCGCTACGCGATCGAGGACATGACGGAGCTCCGCCTGATGCTCGTGCGCAACCTCTGAGATTGCCCTGCGCCGCCGGGCAGCCTTCGCCCTTTCTGCCGTTCTCCTAGTGGGCTATTGCCCACTAATACGACCCACTTGCCGAGTGGGCAGCGCTGTGCTAGAGACGCGGCCCAAGCAGCGAATTCAACCCATCCATAACGCTTGCCGGAACTTCAGGAAGGCAGCCTGTGAACAAAGACGCGATCCTGCGTGAGATTTCGGATTATTGCCGCAAGGCCGGCATGGCCGAGACCACCTTCGGGCGGCTTGCGGTCAACGACGGCAAGCTCGCCCAGCGGCTTCGCTATGGCGGCCGCATCACCACCGATACGCTGGAACGCCTGCGCGCCTTCATGGCCTCCCATGAGCCGAGGAAAAGAGGCGCAAGCGTGGCTGCCTTGGCCAGGCATACCGATGCGCGTCTGCCCAATGGCGCAAGCGATCCCGTCGGCGTGGGCGCCCGCAAGCCCGGCGCGCCCGGCGCGCCCGGCGGACGAGCGCCGGCAGGCGAGACCGAGAAGCATTTCCGGTTCTTCGACAACCGCCAAAAATATCTGCTCTTCGTCAATACCTGCAGCGAGAAGTGGGTGGTGGGCCAGCGCGTCGCGCGCGAGCTCGGCAACATCCATCCCCAGCCGCCCGCCGTGCGCCTGTTCGACGCGGGTGTGGGCGACGGCACCGTGCTCACGCGCGTCATGCGCGCCATGCACCAGAGGTTTCCCGACGAAGCCGCTCTACATCGTGGGCAAGGAAATCAGCCTCGAGGATGTCCGCGTCACCTTGGACAAGATGCCCGATCGCTTCTTCGAGCATCCGGCCACCGTGCTCGTCATGACCAATCTTTATTACTCGGAAGCGCCCTGGCTCCGGCCCAACTCTGTGGAAGCGGCAACGAGCCTCGTCTGGCATGAGGTGGCGCTTGCTGGAAACACCTCTCACGAGTTCGAGGAGCAGATCACGGCTCTGCAATCCTTCCTGTCGCAAAACTGGACGGCGCGGGTTTCAAAAAACGGCAACCCCATCTATGACCGTCCCGTGGTGCTCGTGGTTTATCGCGATGACCATCACTTCCTGCTCGATCCCGTGATTCCGAAACGCGACCAGTCGCGCGCCGACTACGATCTCATCATCGCCTCTCAGCCCTATCGCGCCAAATCCTCGGCCGAGTTCAAGGCGCGCAATGTGCTGGCCCCGCTGGCACGGAGCCTGGGGCCCAGCGGGCGGCTCATCGCCATTCATTCCTATGGCCAGGATCCGGGAATGGAGATCGTCCAAAAGGTGTGGCCGGACTATTCCCCGTTCCGCAGCAACCGCCATGATCTGCTCAAGGCCACCAAAGCCGAGCTCGGCCCGGCGGCGCAGAACTACAATTTCAATGCCTTCTCCGATTCCCAAGCCTTGTTCCGCTACGAGATGCACACGCTGCCGAGCGAGGTGGACTCGTCCATCGGCACCTCGACGGCCTTCGCGGCCTGGAACGCCGTCATCTATGTGGCGCAGGTCGAAGACCAGCTGCTCGAGGAAGTGATCAGGAGCGACGCCTATCTCGAGGCCACGCGCGAGGTGCTGAAGAAACACGGCGGGCTTTGGTTTTACGACGAATCTTACGTGATCTCGCGCAAGCGCAATTGAGGTCTATCAAGGCCACTCTGCCGCAGGCGGCAGATGGTGCGGCGTCAAACTCATGGGAGTGTCGCCTGATGAATGAAATGAACAAGCTGGAAAGCTCGTGGCTTCGTCGCGCGCTGGATGCGCGGCCCTTGCGCGTCTCCTTCGAGTTCTTCCCGCCGAAGTCGGCACAAGCGACGGAAAGCCTGTGGCAGACGATCCGGCATCTCGAGCCGCTGCGTCCTGCACTTCGTCTCCGTGACGTATGGCGCCGGGGGATCGACAAGGGAGAAGACCCAGGAGATCGTCAAGCGCATCGCAAAAGAGACGAGCCTCAAGCCCGCCTCGCACCTCACCTGCGTCGCCGAGACGCGCGAGAACGTCGATGCCGTCATTCGCGACTATTGGGAAGCGGGCATCCGCCACATCGTGGCGCTGCGCGGCGACCCCCCCGGCGGCGCGGGCGAGCGCTTCGTGCCCCACCCCGGTGGTTATACTTCGAGCATCGAGTTGGTTGCGGGAATCAAGCGCATCGCACCGTTCGAAATCTCGGTCGGCTGCTATCCGGAGCTGCATCCCGACGCGACGAGCGTCGAGGCGAACCTCGACTTCCTGAAGCGCAAGATAGACGCCGGCGCCGGACCGCTGCATCACGCAGTTCTTTTACGGCGAAGAGCTTTTCCTGCGCTTTCTCGACAAGGCCCGCGGGGCCGGCATCAAAATCCCCATCGTGCCCGGTATCATGCCGATCGGAAACTTCAAGAATGTCTGCCGCTTCGCCAAGGTGGCGGGCGCCAGCGTGCCCGACTGGCTGCACAAGCTCTGCGACGGCCTCGACGATGATCCCGACACGCTGAAGTTCGTCGCCGCGGTCGTCGTAACCGAGCAGTGTGTCGCGCTCCGCCGCGCGGGCGTCGATCAGTTCCACTTCTATACGATGAACCGGCCGGAGCTGACCTACGGCATGTGCCACATGCTCGGCATTCGCCCGGAACCTGCCGTGGCGCCGGCGCGCGGCGCCTGCGGCAGCTTGAAGGAAACAGGTTCCATGTCCGCCTCGCCATCCGCTTCGCACCCCGATGCCGGGCAGCGCCCGCGCCGCCGGATCTGCCGAGCTTCGCCCTCGTGCTGTCCTGTCCCGACCGCCGCGGCGTCGTCGCCGCAGTCTCGGGACTTCTTGCGGAGCGCGGCTGTAACATCCTGGACAACGCGCAATTCCGCGATCCCGACAACAACACCTTCTTCACCCGCATTTCCATGGTCAGCGAGGAGGGCGCCACCAAGGATGTGTTGGCATCTGCGTTCGAGAGCGAGGTCGCGCAAAAATTCGCAATGCGCTGGCACCTGCGCGATGCGGCGCGCCGTACGCGCGTGCTCATCTTGGTCTCCAAGCACGACCATTGCCTGAATGACCTTCTTTACCGCCACGGCATCGGCGCGCTGAAGATGGACATCCGCGGCGTAGTCTCGAACCACCGCGACACATACCGGCTCACCGCCGGCCACGACATTCCCTTTCACCACCTTCCCGTGACGCCCGAGGCCAAGGCGCGCCAGGAAGCGCGCCTGCTCGAGATTGTCGACCAGGAGAAAATCGAGCTCGTGGTGCTCGCGCGCTACATGCAGGTCTTGACTGCCGAGCTCTGCCGCAAGCTCGAAGGACAAGTCATCAACATCCACCATTCCTTCCTACCAAGCTTCAAGGGCGCGTCGCCCTACACGCGCGCGCATGCGCGCGGCGTGAAGCTCATAGGAGCCACCGCCCACTACGTCACACCCGATCTCGACGAGGGGCCGATCATCGAGCAGGAAGTGGCGCGCGTGTCCCATGACATGTCGGTGGACGACTTTGTCGCTGCCGGCCGCGACGTCGAGGCGCAGGTTCTGGCGCGCGCGGTGAAATGGCATGTCGAGCACCGCGTGCTCCTGAACGGCGACCGCACCGTCGTCTTCCGCTGATCGGCGTCTCCTCCGCAATCGCCAAGACTCTGAGCCTGCGTGGTGCCGCGCGGGATGAGCGTCCCTTGCGACATTAGATCCGAGGACTTGCCGCATTCGCGGCGCAGTTGCATTGTCTCCGCCCGGCCTCTTCTTCCCTCCCAAGGAGACCTCCATGCTCAAGGGAAAATCCGCCATCGTCACCGGCTCCACGAGCGGCATCGGCCTCGCCATCGCGACGATGCTCGGCGAAGCGGGCGCCAACATTGCCTTCAACGGCTTCGGCGACCTTGCCGCCACGAACGAGGAGCGCCGCGCCCTCGAGCTCAACGGCGTCAAAACCATCTACTCGGACGCCGATCTCTCCAAGCCCGCCGAGGTGCGCCGCTTGGTCGGCGAGGCAAAAAAGGCCTTCGGCCGCGTTGACATTGTCGTGAACAACGCCGGTATCCAGCATGTGGCGCCGGTCGAGGATTTTCCCGACGAGAAATGGGACGCCATCATCGGCATCAATCTCTCCTCGGCCTTTCACGCCTGCAAGGCGGTCTTCGCCGACATGAAGGCGCGCAAATGGGGCCGGATCATCAACATCTGCTCGGCGCACGGGCTCGCAGCCTCCGAGTTCAAGGTGGCCTATGTCGCCTCCAAGCACGGCATCATGGGGCTCACCAAGACGCTGGCGCTCGAAGGCGCGCGCTTCGGCATCACCGTCAACGCCATCTGCCCGGGCTACGTCTGGACGCCGCTGGTGGAAAAGCAGATCCCCGATCAGATGAAGGCCCACAACATGACCGAGGAAGAGGTCAAGCACGACGTGCTCCTTGCCAAGCAGCCGACCAAGGAGTTCGTCAAGCCCGAGGACGTGGCGAGTCTCGCGCTCTATCTATGCGGCGACGCGGCCGCGCAGATCACGGGAAGCGCGCTGTCCATCGACGGCGGCTGGACGGCAGAGTGACGCCATGGCCAACAACAAGCGCAGCAACGCCAAGCGCTCGAACGGCAACGCCGAAAAATCCGCCAATCTCGCCCTTCAAGGCGGCGGCGCTCATGGCGCCTTCACCTGGGGCGTGCTGGACAAGCTTCTCGAGGACGGCAGGCTTTCCATCGAAGCCGTGAGCGGCACGAGCGCGGGCGCGGTCAACGCGGTCGTCATGCTGGACGGTTGGACGCGCAATGGACGCGACGGCGCGCGTCACGCGCTCAGCGCATTCTGGGCCGAGGTGGCGCGCGCCGCGCGCATGAGCCCGCTGAGCCGTACTCCGCTCGACGGCTTCTTGAGCTTGTGGGGCATGAGGGAGACGCCGGCCTATCTGTTCTTCGACATCATGACGCGCCTGTTTTCGCCCTATGAGATCAACCCCTTCGACGTCAATCCGCTGCGCGATCTCATCAGCCGCATGGTGGACTTCCGCCACGTCAAGGAATGCCCCGAGATCGACCTTTTTGTCGCCGCGACCAGCGTGCATACGGGCCGCGTGCGCATCTTCAAGAAACGCGAGATTTCGCTCGACGTGGTCATGGCCTCGACCGCGCTGCCCACCATCTATCGCGCCGTGGTGATCGACGGCGCGCCCTATTGGGACGGCGGCTACATGGGCAACCCGCCGCTCTGGCCTTTCTTCTACAGCTGCAAGGGCGAGGATGTGGTGATCGTGCAGATCAATCCCATCGAGCGCCGACGTAACGCCCAAGAACCGCCCCCGAAATCGAGGACCGGTTGAACGAGATCACGTTCAATGCGAGCCTGCTTTCGGAGCTGCGGGCCATCGACTTCGTGGGCCGGCTCCTGCGCGAGGGGCGCCTCGAGCGGGGGCGCTACAAAGACGTGCGCATTCACATGATCGCGGATGTAAAGGCGATGCCCAAGCTCGGCGTGGCGAGCAAGTTCGACGCGGACTGGAGCTTCCTCGTTTCCTTGCGCGATCTCGGCCGCAAGGCGGCGGAGCGTTTTCTCGCGGAGCAGTTCGACAATATCGGCAAGAAATCGTCCGTGGACTTGCGCGCGCTTTTTGCCGAGCCCGGCTCCCGCTCCGCCAATGCCGAGAAGAGGAAAGTCGAAGCCGCTTGAACCCGCGCTTTTCGCAATCGACAAGACAACACAGGAGGGAACAATGTTGACGTTCTACAACTATGCCGCATCGCCTTACTCGGCGCGCTGCCGAATACAAATCTACGCCAAGGATCTCCCGGTCAAAATCGAAACCCTGGCCCCGCCCTTTCCGGACTGGTTCCTCAAGCTCAATCCCCTCAAGAAACTTCCCGCGCTCGACATCGACGGCTTCATCCTGCCGGAGTCCGAGGTGATCTGCGAATATCTCGAGGATTTGGGCAAAGGCCCGTCGCTCCGCCCGGACGATCCCAAGGAGCGCGCGCGCATGCGCCTTTTCTCGCGCCTGTCGGATCTCTATCTCATGCCCTGCGTCGGGAAGCTTGTTCCGTTCCTGCGCGGCACGCCACGCGATGAGGCGGTGATTACCGCGGCAGCCGCCGACATTGACAAGGGGCTGCGCGACCTCGCGCATTTCGGCCTCGGCCAGCGTTATGCCGTGGGCGGCAAGCTTTCGCTCGCCGATTGCTCGCTCATGCCCGGGTTCATGGGCTTGAGAGGCATCTTTGGTGCGCTCAAGCTTGCCGATCCGCTCGCCAAGGTCTCGGCCGCCAGCGCTTATTACGACGCGACCGCGAACGATCCGCATATCACCCGCGTGCTCGGCGAGATGTCCGAGGCCCTCAAGGCCATGATGGCGCAGCGGCACTGATGTGAAAGCGGCGCCGGAAAGGCCGGCGCCGCTCCTGTCGCGAGGGTTCTAAGGGCAGCTCCGGTTGAGGCGCCGTCCGCGCCGTGCTAAAGCGCGACACGCGGCCGTTTAAGGTTTTCTCATGCCCCCCAAGCCCGCCACGCGTACCGAGACCGATAGCTTCGGCGCCATCGAGGTTCCGGCCGACAAATATTGGGGGGCGCAGACCCAGCGCAGCTTCGAGAACTTCAAGATCGGCGGCGAGCGCATGCCGCTGCCTGTCATTCATGCGTTGGGTCTCGTCAAGGGCGCGGCGGCACGCGTCAACATGAGACTCGGCAAGCTCGACAAGACGCTCGGCGAGGCCATCGTGAAAGCCGCGCGCGAAGTGCAGGAGGGAAAGCTCGATGAGCATTTCCCGCTCGTCATCTGGCAAACGGGCTCGGGCACGCAAACCAACATGAACGCCAACGAGGTGATCGCGAACCGCGCCATCGAGCTTTTGGGCGGCAAGCTCGGCGCGAAGGATCCCGTTCACCCCAACGATCACGTGAACAAGAGCCAGTCCTCGAACGATACGTTTCCTACCGCCATGCACATCGCGACGGTGATGGAATATCACGCGACGCTCGTCCCCGCGCTCACCAAGCTCCGCAATGCGCTGCGCGCGAAGTCGGACGCTTGGACGGACATCATCAAGATCGGGCGCACACATTTGCAGGATGCGACGCCGCTCACTTTGGGCCAGGAGTTTTCCGGCTATGCGGTGCAAGTTGGGCTCGGCATCGACCGCGTGCGCCGCGCGCTCACACTCGTTTATCAACTCGCCCAGGGTGGAACCGCCGTGGGCACGGGGCTCAACGCGCCCAAAGGATTTGCCGAAGCCTTCGCAAAGGAAGTGGAGGCGATGACCAAGCTTCCCTTTGTGCCCGCCGAGAGCCGCTTCGAGGCGCTCGCGGCGCACGACTTGCTCGTGGAATTTTCCGGCGCGCTCAACGTGGTGGCGGTGAGTTTGTTCAAGATCGCCAACGATATCCGCCTTTTGGGCTCGGGCCCGCGCGCGGGGCTCGGCGAGCTTGCGCTGCCCGAGAACGAGCCCGGCTCCTCCATCATGCCCGGCAAGGTGAACCCCACCCAATGCGAAGCGCTGACCATGGTGTGCACGCAAGTGATGGGAAATCACATGGCCGTCACCGTCGCGGGCAGCCAAGGGCATATGGAGCTCAATGTCTTCAAGCCGGTGATCATTGCAAACGTCCTGCGATCGATCCGTCTTCTCGCGGACGCGGCGACAAGCTTCACCGATCATTGCGTGGCCGGGCTCGAGCCCAACCGCGCCCATATCGAAGCGCAGATGAAACGCTCGCTCATGCTCGTCACCGCGCTGGCACCCAAGATCGGCTACGACAAGGCGGCCGAGGTCGCCAAGGCCGCTCATCAGCGCGGCACGACGCTCAAGGAAGAGGCGCTGCGCTTGGGCTACGTCACGGCCGAGGAATTCGATTCCCTGGTGCGTCCGGAGGACATGCTGGGACCGAAATGAACGGGCACAAGCACTCCGTCACCATCGCCGGTCATCGCACGAGCATTACCTTGGAGGCGCCGTTCTTCGCGGCGCTGAAGGAAATCGCGGCGGAGGAAGGCGTTTCGCTCAGCAAGCTCATTGCGCGCATCGACGCGGCGCGCGCGGGCAAGGGCTTGTCGAGCGCGCTGCGGCTCTTCGTGCTCGATCACTACCGCGTGGCGGCGGCCGCGGCCGGGGCACCCGGGCGCGGCTCGACGGAGGCGGTGCGCCGGTCGAGATAGGCCGAAAGCGCCTTGACGTCGCGCGACACGCTCGGCGCGGCGAGTGGACCGTCAAAGCGAATTATGGCGGGCGGCGCATCGGGCGGATCGGCCGCCGGCAATTCGAGCCGCGCGGAGAGCTTGCGTTGGGCGACGTCGGCGCCCCCTTCGAGGTGCCCCGTCCCGTCTTTGAGCGCAATCTCGCCCTCGGTTATGGAAAGCTTCCCGCTGCCGATCCGCGAGATGAAGCTCAAGGCGGAAAACGGCGTCTTGCCGCTTTCGAGCAGGGAAAGCGCCTTGACGGGGCCCGCCTCTTTCGTCCGTGTACGGAAGGCTGCGAGATCGAAGCCCGACATCACGCCGTTCTTCGCCTTGACGGTGAAGCTGCCGGACAGCGCACGCGCTAGCGCGATCTCGCTTTCGCCTTGCGCCGACAAGGCGAGCGCGCCTTCGAGCTTTCCCGAAAGCACCGGCCAATCCCAAAGAAGCTCGCTCATGGGCGCGGCGTCGAGGCCAGCGAACTTGAAGGAGAGCCCGAAGCCCGGAAGTCCCGCCCCGCCGCGCAAGCTCGCATTGGCGGTGAAGTTGCCGCCGAACATCGCTCCGCGCACATCGCGGACATCGAGAAGCCCCTTTTCGAGCTTGGCCGAGAAGCTCGGCTTGTCGAGCATGATGCCGAAGACTTTGAGGGACTCCGCCTCGAACCCGAACGTGCCGTCGAATGCCCCCAGGCCTTGGAGCGCGAGCTTTTCGTCGGACCAGATGGCGGGCGCGGAGGCGTCCGTCGTCACCGCCGAAAAGCGGGCTCAAATCGAGCCTGCCGCCCGTGAGGCGCAAATCGAGGCGCGGCTGCACATGGGCGAAATCGAAGCTCCCATCGCCCTCCAGCGTCTGCTCACCGAGCACAAAGCGGACTGGCGAAAGCCGAACGGCCACGCGCGGTCCATTCGCCGCCAGCACGATGGACATGGGCGTGGGCGCAGGGCTTCGTTCGCGCAAGGGAAGGCCGAGCGCCCGCAAGGCCGATGCGCCGTCCGGCGCCTCGAGCTTTGCGTCGAGCGCCACTTGCGGCGCGCTGTCGAGATTGCGGATGTCGCCGTGAAGCATGAGATGCCCGCCGCCGACATTTCCGGCATCGAAGCGCTCGAGCGCTAGCGCGCCCTCCTTCACCGAGGCATCGGCGGTCACCGCGCCAAGCTCCGTTCCGAGATAGACAAAGCTGTCGGCCGTGAGCGCAAGCCTGCCGTCGGCGCGCGTCAGAAGCGCAAACAGGCGGTCGAAAGGCGGACGTTGCTCGCCGCCCTCCCCTTGCGCCGTGACCGCCATCCAGAGCGGTTGATAAGCATCGAGATTGAGCCGCGAGGCGTGCAGCTTGGCATCGAACTGAATGCGCTCGAGCATCGAGAGGCTGAGCGAGCCTTCGGCATTGCCGCCGTCGAGCTTCGCGGCGAAATCGGTGAGGGCGAGCTTGCCTGCCGCGGCTTGCACGCCGCCGCGATAGGAGAAACCCAGGAGCCGCTTTTCCGACACCGTCTGCACGGGCACGCCGAGCCAAGTGAGAAGCCCGCGCGCGCTCTTGCCCTCGAGCGCTGCCTTGCCGTCGAAGACGGGACCTTGCGCCCCCGCTTGAACGCGCCCCTCCAGCGCCAATGCGCTTTCGCCCGGAAGCCCGGCCGCCACGGTGAGATGCTCGACGCTGCCCGGGGCGAGCTTCGCATCGACCTTCAAGCCGGCGAGCGTGCCGCCCTTGAGAACGAGTTTGTTGAGCGCGAGCGAAATCTGTCCGCGCCACAGGCCGAGGACACCGCGTGCCGAAGGCTCGTTCGCAGCGGCGCGCGATTGATTGTTGAAGCTGCGCCAATCGAGTCCAAGCAGGGCGAGCGGCCAAGGAGCCGCAGCGTCTCCCTCCTTTGCCGGCGCGGGCGGCAGCAGCGCATCGAGGTCGAGCGGCCCGCCGGACAAGGCAAGCGTGAACAGCGGCGCCTGATCGAAACGGGCGTTCGCTTCGCCCCCTCCACGGAAAGCGCCCCAGCGCATGTCGATGTCGCGCAGGAACAACGCCTCGCGGCTTGCCGTGAGCGCGCCCTCGAGCGTGATCGCCTTCGTGCCTTGCGCTTTCGCGCGTGCTTGCCCCTGCCACAAGGCAGGCGGATTATCCGCATGGACCACGAGCGCGCCGCTCAGCACCGCATCCGCAAGCCGGCCGATCACCGTCGCCTTGAGCGCGCGTGAAGGCTCGGCAAGGCTCGCCTCGAGGGAGCGGCGCGCTTGGGCGTCCGCCCTGCCGAGATTGAGCGTGAAGACGAGCGGGACGCCTCGCATCCCCGCCCGCGCGCGGGCGCGAAAGGGGCCCGCCAGAGTGTCGGCCGCGAAGCTGCCGTCGATCGGGGCAAGCCTTTCTTCCCAACCGAGCTTGTGATCGAGATAGGCGAAGGTGCCGCGCTCGACCTGCACGGCGCGAATGCTCACCGCATTGGGCCCGATAAGCCACCAGCCGATGCGCGGCGAAAAATCGGCACGCGCGACGGGGCGCTTTGTGTTCCGCGCTTTCGGAATGCCGTCCCAATTGAGCGTGCCGTCGGGCATGCGCTCGATACTCAACGCAGGCTCGATGAGCCGGATGCCATCGAAGCGGATGCGCCCGATGAACAGCGGGAAGAGCGCAACCCGCACCTCCATCATGCGTACACGGAACAATTGAGGTTCCGAAGCGCCCTTTGCGTTTCCGATGGAGAGGTCGCCGACGAAAAGCTTGGGCTGAGGCAGGAGCGTGAAATCGAGCTCGCCGCCGAGCGTGACGTCGCGCCCGAGCACCTCTTCAATTCGCGCCTCGATCAGAGGCTTATAGCCATTCCAATTGATCAGGCTCGGCGCCACGAGAGCCGTGATCAGCGCGCCCAAGGCGAAAAAGAGCGCATTGCGGAGGGCCACACTCACCGTACTTCTCCCGCGCCACCCCAACCAAACGCACGCCCTTGCGGTGCGCGCGCCGCCCTGTCAAAATCTTATCCCGTTTTGGGACGCGGCCGAAATACGGCTTCCGGCCGTGCCAGGGTGGCGGCATATGGGCGACGTCATCAACCTCAACCAGCATCGCAAAGCCCGGATTCGGCGCGAGCAAGCCCGGATTGCCGAGGAGAACCGGCTGCGCTCCGGCCGAAGCAAGGCCGAGCGCGAGCGCGAGACTCTCGAAGCAGAGCGGACAGACCGGCGCCACGAGCTCTTGAAGCTCGATCGCAAGCCCTCCGCTCAGGCGGCCGAGCGCGACGAGCCCAAGCGTTAAGGCACCCTTCGATCAGGGCACTTAGCGTTAAGGGTTGAGCAACAAGCATGCCACGCGCCGTTGCGGCGGGGCGGGCTTCATTCCGTCGAAGAGCCGTCCAAAACAGCTCGCCCCGGTTCAAGTCCGGGGCGGCTTCCGAAATGCGGGACGATGGACGCGCGTGTCAGGCGGCGATGATGCCTTCCACGGCCGAGGCCAATTCGTCGCCCAGGATCAGGCGTTTGTAGTGCGCTTGGACGCGCTCGGCATGGCCCTGGATCAGCGGCTCGACGGAATTGTAGCTCGCCACGCCCGCAGCCCGCGCGATGAGCGTCTGCATACGCTGGCGCGGCCGTTCGCGTCCGATGCTCGTGGCACCGGTGAGCGTCAGTATCATGCGCAGACGCGCGAAGAACTGATGGGTCTCGGCGAGATCCATCGCCGTGTCGGGATCAAGGCAGCCCGCCCGCGCAAGCGCGGCCAGCGCATCGCCCGTGCCCGGCGACAGCACATAAGGATGCTCGGCGCCGTGGCGCACCTGGAGAAGCTCGGCCACGAAACACAGGTCGCCGAAGCCGCCCTTGATGCGCTCGATATCCCAGATCGAGCCCGGCTTGTTGCGGCGCAGCTGCTTGGAGCGTCCCTTGTCGGCGTCGATCATGAGGCGCTCGACCTTGCGCGGGCGCGTGACGCATTCGCCCATCGTGGCCTCGAGGCGGTCCTTCAGCCCTTGCGGCCCGGCGATGATGCGCGCGCGGGTGAGCTCGACATGCTCTTCGGGGTGGGACTCGTTCAAGTAGAAGTTGAGATAGACGTTGATGTCGGTGGCGATGTCGCCGCCCGCGCCGCCCGGGCGCTTGCGGGTGTCGATGTCGAAGAGCGGTCCGTCGGCGGCGCCGTCAGGCGCGCGGCCCGTGAGTGCGGCCGCAAGCTCGCCGGCAAAGCGCTGGTAATAGGCGTGCGCCGCGTCGTTCGGACCCTGCTCGGTCGCGGGATCGTAAACGAAGGCCAAATCGAGCGCCGCGCCGGGCACGAGCTCGCGCCCGCCGAAATCGCCGAGCGCCACCACGGCCATGCCGCGTCCGGGCTCCGTGCCCGACTTGGCGATGCCGCCCGCCACGGTCTTGTAAAGAATAGAGACCACCTGCTCGGCGATCGTGGCAAGGAAGCGGCCGGCCTGGCCCGCATCCACGAGACGCGTCAAGAGATAGAACACGAGCCGCGCGCGGTTCTCGCGCGTCCAGGCGGAAACGGTGCGCATCAGCTCGGGATCGAGCTTGGTGCGCGGCCGGGGCGGGGGATAACGCTCGAGCCATTCGCGGCTGTCCTCGGGCGGCTCGATATTGCCGTCGAAAATCTCCTTGATGAGGCCCGAGCTGCCCGCCAGCGAATCGCCGAACGCGCCGGCATTGCCCAACAGATCAACCAGCGCGCTCGCCACCATGGGATTGGCGTTCAGATACTTGAACGGATCGAAGTCCTGCGGCACGTGGGTCAGCATCTCGTCGAACAGCGCAATCGCGCGATCGGGCTGCTCGGTATTGGCAAAGTCGGTGAGAAGGCCCGGCGCCACTTCGGAAAGACGCCGGCGGCCCGTGGCCGGATCGCCCATGCCGTAGCGGCCCTGAATCCACTTGTCGACCACCGAGGCCACTTGCGCGCCGTGCGTGAAGCCGAGCTCCTCGAGCCGCACGCTCGTGGAAGGGACGCCCATCTCGCGACTGATCACGGTCATGCGCGGCGTGGGCTCGACGATGTTGAGCCATTGCTGCTCGGCCTCCGCCACACAGCCCGCCATGACCTGGTCGAAAAGCTCGAGCCTCGAATAGCCGCAGAGCTCCGCGTGATCCCCGCGCGTCGTGGCGTCGATATCGCTCATGCGCGCGCGGCCGGTGATGAGCTGCAGACGATTGCGCGCCGCCTGCCAGAAATCGGCGTCGGCGCCGAGCCGGGTCGCCGTGAGATTGTCGAGCGCGCCGATCTTGGCCGCGCCCTGGAAGATGGCGTGCGCCGAGCCGAGACGGACCTCGTCGAGGCGCGCGCCGAGCGCGAGACGGCAGGTTTGCGCAAGCCGCCAGATGGGATCGACGGGCTCGCCGGGCTCGGGCGACATGACGGCCGAGCGAATTTCCTCCGCCGTGAGGCCCGCCTGCCAGACGCGCGCGGTCGCGCGTTCGAGAAACTGCGTGCCTGCGGTGCGATCGCCGGCCACGACGCGCGCATGGGCGAACCAGGCGCGCTCGCGCGCGGCGCCCGCGTCGGCCAGACGCTCGGCAACCTGCGTGACCGTGAGCGCGGAAGGCGTGGCGGTTTCGCCCGGCCGCTTCGTGAGACGATCGAGGTCAAGCTCGAAGATCGCCGGCGTCTCGCGGCTGGCGCGGAAGGTATCCTTGAGCGTCTCGGCGAGCCTGACCAGCGTGCGCTCGTTTGCCGTGACGCCGACCTTTTCCATGGCCGCCGGATCGAAGAGCACGGCCACCTCGAGCGGTCCGCAATAGCTTGCTTCGCCCGCGCTGAAATCGCCGCCGCCGAGAATGAAAAGGCCCGCGAGCGGCGAAGCGGCCGCGTCGTCCTTGAGCATGATGTCGCCATGACGCACGGCCATGCGCGTGAGCCAAGAAAGCGCGGCATCGAGCGTGCGCTCCCCCAAATCCGCGAGCGCGGCACCGGCGCGTCCGATCGGCCATTTGCCGGAAAGCTCCGCGAGCGCGATGGCGACCACGCCGCGCTCCTTGCACGGACGCACCGCGCGCGCGAGCGCGGCTGCGGGGCCCGTCGCGCGGTCGAGCGCACGCAGATCGCGCGCCACTTCCGAAAGCACGCGCGCGGGCTCGCCGCGCAAGGCTTCGATCACGGCGTCCGGATGGGCGAGACAGCAGTCGGCGAGATATTTCGTGTTCTCGAAGACGGAGTAGAGCACCGCCTGGCTATCGGGATCCTCCAGAATGCGCGCGACGGCTTCCGCATTCACGCGCCCGGCGCGCCGGCGCCATTGGTCGATGCGCGCACCCACGCCATTGAGCGCTTCGTCTTGCTCAGCCTCGTCGGTCATCTGCCCGCCCTGCGTCCCTGGTTGTCGGCGGTGCACTATGGGACGGTGGGACTTAATGCGGCGTTTACGAAGAACTTCGGCTTTTCGGCTTGTCCAACTCGTGACGACGCTGACTTCGACCCGGCTTCGACTTGCGGAGCCCAGGCCGTGCCTGCGAGCCTCGCACGCCGACAACGAAGGCAGGTCATGAAGCCTTACCTATTCCTTGCCCTGTTGTTCATTCTCTTGCCGCTGCGTCCGGCGGGCGCCGACGCGGGCCTTGCGGGCCATTGGGAAGGAGATGCGAGAGACGACGACGGCCAGCGCTACGCGATCGAGATCGCCATCGGGCGCGACGGAGGGGCCTCCTTCGAGTACGCGCCGCTCAACGCGGATCACACATGCGTAGGCACGCTTACGCCGCTCGGCCGTGAGAACGAAAGCTTCGTCTATCGTGAGCTCGTGACCCGCGGGCCCACGGACTGCAAGAGCCGCGGGCGTGTGACGCTCAAGCCGCGCGGCGACGGCACCTTGATGGGCTTCCACAGGACAGGCGGTGGTGGCGCCATGCGCGGGGAGCTTCACGGCTTTCGTCTGACGGTTAGCCCCGAGACCTGCGCGGAGTGCGACGAGGCGGAATCCCAGGACGAGATCGGCTGCCGTTATCTTACAACCAAGGAGAGCCGCAGCGGCGACGACGCTAGGGCTTGCCAAGAGTCCGCCGCCGCCCTCGCCGCGACCTGCCGCGCGGCACTGCATTGTCCGGCGCCGGCGCCCAGCCGCTAGGGCACGGGCTGCGGGCGCGTGCTAAAGTCGGCCCATGGGAATCGCACAATCGCCCTTGCCCGGACGCGCGAATGACGCGGCTGGCGAGCCCCCTTATCTCGCGGGCTTGAACCCCGAGCAACGGGCGGCCGTCGAGGCGCTCGACGGCGCGGTGCTCGTGCTTGCGGGTGCGGGCACCGGCAAAACGCGCGTGCTCACCACGCGCCTTGCCCACATTCTCGCCACGCGCCGCGCCCTGCCCGGACAGATTCTCGCCGTCACCTTCACCAACAAGGCCGCGCGCGAGATGAAGGAGCGCGTCGGCGCGCTGATCGGCCAGGCGGTGGAAGGGCTGCCCTGGCTCGGCACCTTCCACTCCATCGGCGCGCGCATTTTGCGCCGCCATGCCGAGCTCGTGGGCCTCAAGCCCAATTTCACCATTCTCGACACCGACGATCAGATCAGGCTTCTCAAGCAGCTTCTCGAAGCCGAGAACCTCGACGAGAAGCGCTGGCCCGCGCGTCTGCTCGCAAGCCTCATCGACACCTGGAAGAACCGCGGGCTCTCGCCCGCCAAGGTGCCCCCGGGCGAGGCCGACCGCTTCATGGGGCGCGGCATCGCGCTTTACACGCGCTATCAGGAGCGGCTGAAAACGCTCAACGCCGCCGATTTCGGCGATCTTCTTCTCGAGTGCCTGCGGCTCTTTCAAGACAACCCGGCCGTGCTCGAGGACTATCAACGGCGCTTCGTCTACATGCTGGTCGACGAGTATCAGGACACAAACGTCGCGCAATATCTGTGGCTTCGCCTGCTTGCGCAGGGCCGCGGCAATCTCTGTTGCGTCGGCGACGACGACCAGTCGATCTATGGTTGGCGCGGCGCGGAAGTGGACAACATCCTGCGCTTCGAGAAGGATTTTCCCGGCGCGCGCGTGATCAGGCTCGAGCGCAATTACCGCTCGACGCCCGAGATTTTGGGCGCCGCGTCGGGCCTCATCGCCGCCAATCGCGGACGCCTCGGCAAGACGCTGTGGACCGAGCTCAACAAGGGCGAGCTCATCCGCGTGCGCGGGCTTTGGGATAGCGAAGAGGAAGCGCGTTTCGTCGCCGACGAGATCGAGGCGTTGCAGCGCAAAGGCATGGCACTCAAATCCATGGCGATCCTCGTGCGCGCGAGCTTTCAGATGCGCGAGTTCGAGGATCGCTTCGTCAGCCTCGGCATTCCCTATCGCGTCATTGGCGGCCCGCGCTTCTATGAGCGGGCGGAAATCCGCGATGCGCTCGCCTATTTCAGGCTCGTGCATTCGCAAGACGACGATCTCGCCTTCGAGCGCATCATCAATCGCCCACGCCGGGGCATCGGCGAGGTGACCCTGCAGACGCTGCACCGCGCGGCGCGCGCGGAGAACCATTCGCTCTTTCACGCCGCGCGAAGGCTCGCCGAGACCGACGAGATCACGGGCCCCGCGCGCCGGGCGCTGAAAGACCTCGTGGCCCATTTCGAGCGCTGGACCGGGCTTTTGGCAAGCCTTTCGCATACGGAGCTTGCCGAGATGGTGCTCGACGAGTTGGGCTACACGGAGATGTGGCAGAAGGACAAGTCGCCGGACGCCGCGGGCCGCCTCGAAAACCTGAAAGAGCTCGTGCGCGCCATGGAGGAGTTCGAGAACCTCGCGGGCTTTCTCGAGCACGTCTCGCTCGTCATGGACACCGAGGACAAGGGCACCGACGACAAGCTCTCCTTGATGACATTGCACGCGGCCAAGGGGCTCGAATTCGACAGCGTGTTCCTGCCGGGCTGGGAAGAAGGTCTCTTCCCCCATCAGCGCACGCTGGACGAGCAGGGCATTCCTGGGCTCGAGGAAGAGCGGCGCCTGGCTTATGTGGGACTGACGCGCGCGAAACGCCGCGCCTTCATCTCCTTCGTCGCCAATCGGCGCGTGCACGGCTCTTGGAGCGCGGCCATCCCGTCGCGCTTTCTCGAGGAGATCCCGCCAGAGTATGTCGAGACCGATGTCGAGCAGGGTCTTTCCGGCGGCTATTCCGGCTTCAGCGATCTCACGCGCTACAATCCATCGGTCTTCACGCGCGATGATCGCGGCCCCGGTTATCAACGCGCGCAAAAGGCCGCGGGCCGCGCCCCCACCCCGCCGCCGCTCATCGAGGCGCAGGCGACGCTCGTCACGACGAGCGACCCCAAAGCGCAGCGCTTCGCCAAGGGCGAGCGCGTCTTCCACCAGAAATTCGGCTATGGCCGCATCGCCGCGATCGACGGCAACAAGCTCTCCATCGACTTCGAAAAGGCGGGGCTCAAACGCGTCATCGACAGCTTCGTCGAGCGGGCGTGATTGCGAGGGGAAAATGCTCGGCAGACATAAACTCATCGCGTTCATCGGCACGACCAAGCCCGACGCGGCAAAGGCCTTCTATGGCGATATTCTCGGCCTGCCATTGATCGAGGATGGCCCCTTTGCGCTCGAATACGACGCCGGCGGAACCATGCTTCGTGTTCAGAAGGTGCAGGAGCTTGTTCCTCACACTCACACCGCGCTCGGATGGGTCACGCCGGATATCCGGTCGAGTGTTCGAAGTCTTGCAAGCAACGGGGTGAACTTCGAACGCTACCCTCGCATGAACCAGGATGAGCTCGGCATATGGCGAACACCGAGCGGCGCGCAAATTGCTTGGTTCAAAGATCCCGACGGCAATACGCTGTCGCTCACGCAACTTCCGTGACACCCTGGAAAGCCGTGATGCGCGCCGCGGCAGCGCGACGCGCCTGCGCTCGCTGACGCGCTCCATGAGACCGATGCGGTTTCCGCTTTCGAAGTGCCGACCCCGGCGAAATACCATGACTGTCGAAGCGTTCTTCGCGAGCAAACCGCCTCAAGCTCGGTCATCGAAGCCACTGCCGCACGCGCGGGCGTGACGCTCCGCATGCTGAGGATCGAGCCGCTGCCCGAAACCGATTGGGTGGCCCGCGCGCTCGAAGGCAGGCCGCCGATCCGCGCCGGGCGCTTCTTCGTCTGCGCGCCGGAAGATCGTCCGCGCGCGCCGGGCGGGAGTTTTCCGCTCATCATCGCGGCGACCCAAGGCTTCGGCACGGGCTCCCATCCCTCGACGCGCGGCTGTCTCATCGCGATCGACGCGCTGGCAAAGCGCGGGCGCTATTCGCACGCGCTCGATCTCGGCTGCGGCGCGGGCGTGCTCGCCTTTGCGCATGGCGCGCGCTTGGCGGCAACGCGTACTCGGCATCGACATCGATGTGGACTTCTGTCAAATGCGCGCGGGAGAACGCCCGCGTGAACGGCCTCGGCAACCTGACGCGCTTCGTTCACGGCGATGGCGTGACCCATCCCGCGGTACGCGCGGCGGCGCCGTTCGATCTCATCGCCGCGAATATCTTGGCGGGCCCCCTCGCCCGTATGGCCCGCCCGCTCGCGCAAGCGCTGAGACCGGGCGGCAGGCTCATTCTTTCCGGGCTTCTCGCCGAGCAGGAAGCTTACGTCCGCGCGGCCTATCGCGCGCAGGGCCTCGCGCTCCAGCGCCGCATCCTTCTCGATGCCTGGGCGACGCTCGTGCTCCGGTAAGTCGCACCCCTCACCCTGTCCCTCTCCCCAAGGGGAGAGGGGACGTGTGTTGTACGCCAAATGTTTTCCCTCTCCCATTGGGAGAGGGTGGCCGAGCGTAGCGAGGCCGGGTGAGGGGTTCGACGTGCATTGTTCTCTTCATCCTCTCCCCCTAAGATTCAACTCATGTTCCAAGACTTCGAGGACCGATCCGACCCCACCACGACCGCGCCCCGGCTTGCGGCGCTGCGCGAAAAGCTCAAGGCGCGCGGGCTTTCGGGCTTCCTCGTGCCGCGGGCGGACGAGCATCAGGGCGAATATGTGCCGCCGCGCGCGGAACGGCTCGCCTGGCTCACGGGTTTCACGGGCTCCGCGGGGCTCGCTGTGGTGTTGCAAGACCGCGCGGTGCTCTTCGTCGACGGGCGCTACACATTGCAGGCCCGCGATCAGGTGGACCCCAAGCTCGTCGAGGTCGTCCACATCGCGGACAAAACGCCGCAAGCCTGGCTCGAAGCGAATATCGGCGCGGACGCCACCATTGGCTACGACCCCTGGCTGCACACGCCGGACGCGGTGACGCGCTATGCGGACGCGCTCAAGCGCGCGAAGGCGAAGCTTGTGCCCGCGACGCCCAATCCGCTGGACGAGGTGTGGAGCGATCAGCCGCCCCCGCCGCTTGGCCCCGCGCGCGTGCATGACGTGGCCTATGCCGGCCGCGCGAGCAACGAGAAGCGCGCCGAGATCGCGGGAGCTTCTCATGCAGGCGGACGCCGACGCGGCCGTGCTCACCATGCCGGATTCCATCGCCTGGCTCCTGAACATCCGCGGCAGCGACGTCAAGCATTCGCCGCTCGTACTCTGCTTTGCCGTCATTCACGCCGATGCGCAGGTCGAGCTCTTCATCGACCAGCGCAAGCTCGGCCCCGACGTCATCGCCCATCTCGGCAGCAGCGTGACGATCCGCGCGCCGTCCGCGTTTCTGGATGCGCTGGCAAAGCTGGGCGCGGCGAAAAAGCGCGTGCGTGCCGACCCGCAGACGTCGGCCGCGGCCGTCTTCCAGGCGCTCGAAAGCGCGGGCGCGGAAATTATGCGCGGGCCCGATCCCTGTCTCTTGCCCAAGGCTTGCAAGAATCCGGTGGAGCTCGAGGGCATGCGACAGGCGCATATCCGCGACGGTGCCGCGCTCACGCGCTTTCTTGCTTGGCTCGCGCGCGAAGGCCCCCGCGGCACGGTGGACGAGATCGCAGCCGCCCGGAAGCTCGAAAGCTTCCGCGCCGAGACGGGCAAGCTCGAAGATCTCTCCTTCGACACGATCTCGGGCGCGGGCCCCAACGGCGCCATCGTGCATTACCGCGTCACCGCGCGCACCAACAGATTTCTAAAGCCGGGCGAGCTCTATCTCGTCGATTCGGGCGCGCAATATCGGGACGGCACGACCGACGTCACGCGCGCCGTGGCGATCGGCGCGCCGCCCGCCGAAGCGCGCCGTTCTTTCACCCTCGTGCTCAAGGGGCACATCGCGCTGGCGCGCGCGCGCTTTCCCGAAGGCACGAACGGCGCCCAGCTCGACACGCTGGCGCGCATCGCGCTCTGGCAAGCCGGACTCGACTTCGACCATGGCACGGGCCACGGCGTCGGCAGCTTTCTTTCCGTCCATGAAGGCCCGCAGCGCATTTCCAAAGGCGGCCACGACGTGGCGCTCAAACCGGGCATGGTCGTCTCGAACGAGCCCGGCTATTACAAGACCGGACGCTTACGGCATCCGCATCGAGAATTTGATGGCGGTGACGGCGGCGGAAGCCATTGCGAGCGGCGAGCGGGCGATGATGGGCTTCGAGACGCTGACGCTGGCACCCATCGACATCAACTTGGTCGATCCCGCTTTGCTGTCGCCGGAGGAGCGCCAGTGGCTCAACGCCTATCACGCGCGCGTGCGCGACACGCTCTCGCCGCTCGTCGACGACGAGACGCGCGTCTGGCTTGGTAAAGCGACCTCACCAATCTAGATGACCATGACAGCTCAGAAGATTAGCCGATAGAATTCATCCTCCGCCACAATCTCGATACCAATACCAGCCTCTCGCATCTTCCACGCCTTACGAAGTTTAGAGGACATCTTGCCGTTTCGTGTTGCGGCTTCGTAATCATCGCCCGCAACAATTAGAATGCTTGTATCCTTCCTCACACTGTTCTGCACGTGACCACCAGAATTCACGACCCTTTGCGCGGCCTCGATACGCGTCATCAACGACAAACCCCCCGTAAACACGACAGATCGGCCAGATAGCGGGTGATTTTCATCGAGCGGTGGCACGTTGGGCTGCAGAGCGGACAAATCCGCTCTTCCTCCCGCTTGCCTTATTGAGCATGGGACATGCGTCTGCCATTAGCCTGCCAGGCACCAGCAGAATCCGACTGGGAATGTCACCGACTTCGGTGAGGCCAAGTTTTCTTGTCGCGTGCAATGCTACTTCGCCACAGGCATAGGCATCAGCCGCAGCATTATGATGCGAGAACTTGATACCGAGAAGCCGAGCAACTTCCGGTAAAGATGTCGTTATGAGGTCCGGCCATACCTCTCGCGATATCTTTGCCGTACAGAAATAATTGAATTCAGGATATGACATGTCGTAGCGATCCAACGTCGCCCTTATCACGCCGATGTCAAAGGCCGCGTTGTGCGCAAGAACAAGGGAACCAGACAATTCGGGCAAAAACTCACTTAGTACGTCTGGAAATTCCGGTTTGTCTCTAACATCTTCAGGATGAATGCCATGGATACCGATGTTGAAAGGAGAGAACCGAAACTCCTTAGGACGTATGAGCCTCTCTTCTGTTCGGACGACTTGACCACCCTCCAGCCAAGCAACTCCAATCGAACACGCGCTGGCCCGCTCCTCATTTGCCGTTTCAAAATCTATCGCAATGGTCTTCACGGTCACCCCGCAGACCTAAATGTTCTTACATTAGAATAGCGCAGGTGTCTTTACTCTCCAATGAGAGAGAGCCATTCGGATTTGGTGACAACACGAACGCCGAGTTCCCGGGCTTCTTTGAGTTTCGCTCCAGCGCCTGATCCGGCAATGACAAGATCCGTTTTTCTTGATACCGAGGTAGCGACGTTCGCACCTAACGCTTCAGCTCGGGCCTTGGCTTCGGGTCTCGTCATCTTTTCTAGAGTACCCGTAAACACCAACGTCTTCCCACCAATAGCAGACGTCGCAATTGAAACGGGTGTAACATCCGTCACACGAACATGGCCCGTCAAACGCTTCAGCGCCGCACGGTTTCGCGGTTCGTCGAAAAAGTCTTTGATAGTTTGAGCAACCGATTCGCCGATGCCTCCGATTGAATCCAACTGAGCGACAGCGTCTTCGCTGTTCATGGCATCGAGGAATTGGTCCAAAGACCTGAAGTTTTGTGCAAGGATACGCGCCGTCTTTTCACCCACCTCAGGAATACCCAGCGCATTCAAGAATCGGTCAAACGCGATTTCTCGTCGGGCAGAAATTGATCGAAAGAGGTTATCGAGAAGCTTCTCGGCATCCGCGCCTTTCTGTTTCTTCGGAGGTTTGGTCGGCCCTTTTCCTTTCGCGAGGGCGCGAGCGGAGCTTGCTCCCCGCGTCGCTGCTTAAGGGCTTTCTTCACTTTCGCTCGATGCGATTCCAACTCAAAAATGTCGGCCGGTTCATTTAGCAATCCTGCGTCAAATAGGGTCTGTATATAGGTGCCCCCAAGGCCCTCGATGTCGAAGGTCTCGCGGCCGACGAAGTGCTTGAGCCGCTCCATGGCTTGCGCGGAGCAGATGAGCGTGCCGGTGCAACGGCGCGCCGCGTCGAGCTTGCCGGTCGCGGGATTTTTTTCGCGCACGGCGTGGCTGTCACAGACCGGGCACTTGGCCGGAAACTTGTATTGCTTGGTGCCGCGCTTCGCTCGCTTATCACGCTCACGATTTGCGGAATGACGTCGCCCGCGCGCTGCACGATGACGGTGTCGCCAATGCGCACGTCCTTGCGCGCGATCTCGTCCTCGTTATGGAGCGTGGCGTTCGACACCACGACGCCGCCCACCGTCACCGGCTTGAGGCGCGCGACGGGCGTCAGCGTGCCCGTGCGCCCGACTTGAATCTCGATGTCTTCGAGCACGGTCTGCGCCTGCTCGGCCGAGAATTTATGCGCGATGGCCCAGCGCGGCGAGCGCGAGACGAAGCCCAGCCGCTCCTGCCAATCCAGGCGGTCGACTTTGTAGACCACGCCGTCGATGTCGTAGCCCAGATCGGCGCGGCCCGCCTCCATCTTGCGATAGAAAGCGATCACCTCCTCCGCGTTCTTGCACAAGCGCATGAGCGGATTGATGCGAAAGCCCCAGTCGCCGAGCTTCTTCATCACGCCGAACTGGGTCTTGGCCGGCAGCGCGCTGATCTCCCCCCAGCCCCAAGCAAAGAAGCGCAAGCGGGCGCTCGCGCCGTGATGCTTGGATCGAGCTGGCGCGCGGAGCCTGCGGCCGCGTTGCGCGGATTGGCGAAGAGTGGCTTGCCCTCCTTTTCCTGGCGCGCATTGAGGCGCTCGAAGTCGGCGTGGGTCATGTGCACTTCGCCGCGCACTTCGAGCACCTTGGGGACGTCCGAGGCTTCGAGGCTCAAGGGAATGTCGCGCACGGTGCGCAAGTTCGCCGTGATGTTCTCGCCCTCATAGCCGTCGCCGCGCGTGGCGCCGAGCACGAAGACGCCGTTCTCGTAGCGCAAGCTCGCCGACAAGCCGTCGATCTTGGGCTCGGTTTCGAGTGCGAGCGGGGCGTCCTCACCGAGACCGAGGAAACGCCGCACGCGCTCGACGAAGGCTCTGACGTCCTCCTCGGCGAAGGCGTTGTTGAGGGAGAGCATTGGCTGCGCATGGACGACCTTCGCGAATTTCGACGCCGGTTTGGCGCCTATGCGCAAGGAAGGGCTGTCCGGGCGCACGAGATCCGGAAAGCGCGCCTCGACCGCCTCATTGCGGCGACGGAGCGCGTCGTAGGCCGCATCCGAGATCGTGGGCCTGTCCTCGACGTAATAGAGGCGATCGTGATGGGCGATGGCGCGGGCAAGGCGCGCAAGCTCGGCTTCCGCTTCCTTGCGCGAGAGCGCCTCGACCGGCTTCTTGCTCGCCCCGCTCATGAGCGGACGCGGCGCTTTCCGGTGTCGGCGATGAGACGCCCGGCCGCGGCGCGCGCTTCGTCGGTGATGGAGGCGCCGGCGAGCATGCGCGCGATCTCCTCGCGTTGCGCCGCTCGGTCGAGCGCTTCGACGCGCACCGTCTTTTCCTCCCTGCCGCCCTTCGTGACGCGGAAATGATGGCGTGGCGCGCGCGGCCACTTGCGGGCTGTGCGTCACGACGATGACCTGACCCGTCTCGCCGAGGCGCGCCAGCCGCTCGCCCACGGCGTCCGCGACGGCGCCGCCCACGCCGCGATCCACCTCGTCGAAGATCGAGCGTGACCGCGCTCGAGCCGCGCGCGATGACGACTTTCAGCGCCAGCATGAAGCGCGCGAGCTCGCCGCCCGAGGCGATGCGTGACAACGGCCCCAAAGGCGCGCCCGGATTGGTGGAGACGAGAAAGCTCACGCGATCGGTGCCCTGCGGGCCACCGCGCTCGGCTTCAGTTGTTTCGATCTCGGTGCGGAAGCGTCGCCTTGTCGAGCTTGAGCGGGGCAAGCTCGCGGGTGACGGCCGGGTCGAGCTTTTTCGCCGCGGCTTTGCGCTTGGCGCTCAGAGCGCTCGCGCGCTTGCGGTAGTTGTCCGCAGGCGCGGTCGCGCTCGGCCTGAAGCGCCGCGAGCATCTCATCGCCGCCTGCGATCGCCGCGCGACGTTTCTTGATGTCGACGAGGAGCGTCGCGAGCGCGTCGCACGGGACATTGTGCCTGCGCGACGCCGCGCGGAGCGCGTGCAACCGTTCCTCGATCGCCTCGAAGCGCGCGGGATCGAAGACGAGCGCGGAGCCGAGCTCGGCAAGCGCGCTCCGTCCTTCGGCGAGCTCGACGGCCGCACGATCGAAGGCGTCGAGTACGGGCTTGAGGCGCAAGCCCGCCTTGTCCTCCACGCGCTCGAGGCCGCGGCAGACTTGCGCGAGCCGGCTCGCGATGCCGTCTTCGGCGTCGATCAGCCTCATGGCCTCGTTCACGGCCTCGACGATTTTCCCGGCGTTGCTCATGAGGCTTCGCTCCTCGCCGAGCAGAGCCTCCTCGCCGGTCTTGGGATCGAGCTCCGACAAGCTCGCTTCCGCCTCCGCCAGTCGTTCGGCTTCCGCGCGCGCCGCAACGGTCTCGCTTGCGGCTTTCGCCAAGGCCTCTTCGGCCGCTCGCATCGCGCGATAAGCTTCGGCGGTCTCCCCGACCTCGCGTTCGAGCCCGGCAAAGGCATCGAGCAATGCGCGGTGCGAAGCCGGATCGAGAAGACCGCGATCGTCATGCTGGCCATGCACCTCGACCAGCGTGCGGCCGATCGCGCGCAAGAGCGCAAGCGTGACGGGCTCGTCGTTGACGAAGGCGCGGCTCTTGCCGTCGTCGTCGATCACCCGCCGCAAGATGAGCGAGCCATCGATGGAGAGGCCGCTCTCTGCCGCGATACGGCAGGCAGGGTGACCTTCGCCGATCTCGAAGGTTGCGCTGACCGAGCCTCTGCCCGCGCCCGGACGGACGAGCGCGCGGTCGGCCTTCTCGCCCAGAGCGAGCCCCAAGGCTTCGAGAATGATGGTCTTGCCGGCGCCCGTCTCGCCGGTCAACACCGACAGCCCGCCTTTGAATTCGAGGTCGAGCGCGTGGATGAGAACGACGTCGCAGACCTTGAGCGCGGCGAGCATAAGGCTCCTCTAAAGCATGGTCCGCCGATGCTGACGCCGATTCGCTCGGCCGGAAAGACTCTCGAGCGCGGCTCCAATTCGACCCGAACGGAACGCGTCCTAGAAGACCCGGTGCCACGCCCGGCTGATCCAGGAGCCCTTGTCTTCTTGAGGCTCGAGCTCCGCCAGGGCGAGCAGCTTGTAGGAATCTTCGTACCACTCGCTGCCGGGATAATTGTACCCGAGCACGGCCGCAGCCGTTTGCGCCTCACGCTCGATCCCGAGCGCGAGATAAGCCTCGGTCAGCCGATGGAGCGCCTCCGGCACCTGGGATGTCGTCTGGTATTGCTCGATGACGTTCCGGAAGCGATTGATGGCCGCAACATATTGCTGCCGGACCAAATAGAAGCGGCCAACGGCAAGCTCTTTCCCCGCAAGATGATCACGAGTCATGTCGAGCTTGAGCCGCGCGTCGCGCGCATATTCCGTATTCGGGAACCGGCGAACAACGGCATCAAGCGCCTTCATCGCTTCTTCCGTCGTCTGCTGGTCGCGGCCGACATCGGTGATCTGCTCGTAATAGCAATTCGCCTTGAGGTAATAGGCATACGCCACCTCGGGGGTACCGGGGTGCAAGCCGATGTAACGTTCCGCGGCGATGATTGCGTCGCTGTATTTGTTGCTCATGTAGTAGCTGTAGGCGGCCATGAGAATGGCGCGCCGCGCCCACACCGAATATGGATGTTGCCGCTCGACTTCCTCGAACTTTTTCGCGGCCAGGCCGTATTCGCGTTCGTCGAGAGATTTGAGCGCATCGTTGTAGATGACTTCGACGCTCGCTTCCTGGTAATTGATCGGCTTGGCGCCGCAGGCTGCGAGAGACAGCAGTGCCGCGGCAAAAGCCACGCCACGCATCACATGAATAACGGATTTCAATCGACTCATGGGGGAACCTCGACTAGCCCGGGCCATTGGTTTTGCCCGTCGTCAGCTTGGGCCATTGTTAGCGTAAAGTGCGGCCGCGGCCAACCGTTTGGCGAGCCGCAGGGGCTCGCCGCTCCGATGCCAGACGAGGGAAGGTGGGCCTGAGCGTCAGGCCCTGGCGGAGATGCCTATGGCACCGCCCGCGGTGAGCGTTTCCTCGGGCGCCATCCTCTCGGGATCGCTCAACGTCACGAACTCGAAGGCGTCGTCGGAAGCAAAGAGCGTCCGCAAAAGCGCGGCATTCAGTGTGTGTCCCGAGCGCACGCCGCGAAAGCGGCCGAGGATCGGCGCACCGGCAAGCGCAAGATCGCCGATGGCGTCGAGCGCCTTGTGACGGACGAATTCGTCGCTGAAGCGCAGTCCGTCGGCATTGAGCACCATGTCGCCGTCGACGACAACCGCGTTCTCGAGCGAGCCGCCGAGCGCCAGGCCGTTGGCCCGGAGCGATTCGACCTCGCTCAGAAAGCCGAAGGTACGCGCGCGGCTGACATGGGCGCGAAATTCGGCTTCCGTCACATCGATGATGAAGCGCTGGCGGCGGACGGCCGTGGCGGCGAAATCGATCTCGACGTCGACCGTGAAGCGCGGGGCGGGCAGAAGCTCGGCCCGCTTGTCGCCATCCTCGACCATCACCGGCCGCAAAATGCGCAAAGCGCGCCGGCGCACATTGAACTGCCTTAGGCCTGCGCATTCGATGAGAAACACGAAGGGCGCCGCGCTGCCATCCATGGCCGGCACTTCCGGCCCCGTGAGCTCGACTTCGACATTGTCGATGCCGCAGCCCATGAGCGCCGCCAAAAGATGCTCGACAGTGGCCACCCGCACACCGTCTTTGTTGCCTAGCGTCATGCCGAGGCGCGTATCGACGATTGAATCGAAACGCGCGGCGATCTGGATCGCTACCCGCAATGCGCGCGCTATCGGGAAGATCGACACGCCTGAAGACGATGCCTTGGCCCGCGGGCGCGGGCAGGAGCTTCATCTCGACCGGGCAACCGCTGTGAAGCCCGATCCCGCTGCAATGCACAGCATGGCCGATGGTCGTTTGGCGTGCGCTTGTCAACTCTCTCGTACTCCCCTCGCGGCTGCTCCATCGGATCATGGAAAGCCGGCTCATTCCATTCGGCAAACGCCTCAAACGTCTTAGCCTTCGCCGCCGATCCGACCGTCGCCCCGTCGGTCCATTCGGTATGAGCCCCGTTACCCGAGGGACCTTCTTACGACGCGCGAGCTCACGCTCGTTCTCGTTACCGAAACGCCGTTCGGTCTTTAACGCTGGAACGCCGCTGTCACGCCTAACGTTCTCTCGCTTCGACGACGACGCAGCCTTCCACGTTCGAGCTTTAACAATCCGACCCGGAATGGGACAAATAACTCTTTATTTCGCTTTGTTACGGGCCTTCCGTAACTTCGCCCGGCTGGCAGCGAGTCTGTAAGATCGCGTTAACGCGAGGCTAGTTCGCCTGCCGGCGCAAAAAGGCCGGGATCTCGAGCTGTTCTTCTTCGAAGGTGGCCGGCAAAAGCTTGTCGCTGGCAGATGTTTCGGGCTTCGCCTCCCGGCTCCGCGGCGACGGCGCCGTGCGCTCCGCGATGCGCCGCTCGGCCGCCTCCCCTTCGGCGCCCGTGCGCGGCTGATGCGCAGACTTGCGTCGGCACGCCGCCGCCGAGAAGCCGCTCGCCGAGGTCATGCGCTCGAAGAAGTTCGCTCGCGCGCTTTCGCTTTCGTGGACCAAGAATGCCTCCGCCCTGCCCTCCGGCTCGTCTGTGCGCGCGGCGCACGGTCGGCCGCTCCGCAGGGCCGAGGACCGGCGGCTCAGATTTGCGTTCGCGAACCATAGGCGCTTCCCGCGGCTGCTCGGCGGCGTGGCTCCGCGCGTGCAGGCGCCGCGCGGGCAGCCTATGAGGCTCGGCGGACGCTGGGGCGCTCATGCGCCGCGCGCGCTGGCTCGACCTTCTCCTCGGCTGCAGGCGCTGCTCCGCTTTTCCCGCGCCCCGCGGGAATCTCGCTTTGCACCCGCTCGGCCAAGGTTCGCAACTGCGTGTTCACGGGATTTGGCGGCGGCGTCACAACCGTAGACGGCGGACGACAGCGGCCGCACTTTCATGGCCGACGCGGCCGCCTGCGGGATCGTTGCGCATGACGTCCAAGTTCCGGGGCTCGGCCTCGATGCCGGTCGCCACGACCGAGACACCGCATGCGCCCTTCGAGCGTCTCGAGAAGGTCGAACCGACGATGATGTTGGCGTCCGGATCGACTTCGGAGCGGATGCGGTTCGCCGCCTCGTCGACCTCGAAGAGCGTGAGATCCATGCCGCCCGTGATGTGGATGAGAACGCCCTTCGCGCCCTTCATCGACACTTCATCGAGCAGCGGATTGGAGATCGCCGCTTCGGCCGCTTCGACGGCGCGGTTGTCGCCCTGGGCCTCGCCCGTGCCCATCATCGCCTTGCCCATCTCGTTCATCACGGTGCGGATGTCGGCGAAGTCGAGATTGATGAGGCCCGGCATCACCATGAGATCGGTGATGCCGCGCACGCCCGAGTGCAGCACCTCGTCGGCCATGGCGAAGGCCTGGGCGAAGGTCGTCTTCTCGTTGGCGATGCGGAACAGATTCTGGTTCGGAATGATGATCAGCGTATCGACGAATTGCTGGAGCTCGAGAATGCCCGGCTTCGGCGACGCGCATGCGCCGCGCGCCCTCGAACTGGAACGGCTTGGTGATCACGCCGACCGTGAGCAGCCCCTGCTCGCGCGCCGCGCGCGCGATGATGGGCGCCGCGCCCGTGCCCGTGCCGCCGCCCATGCCTGCGGTGATGAACGCCATATGCGCGCCGGAGAGATGCTCGCGAATCTCGTCCAGCGACTCTTCAGCCGCCGCCGCGCCGATTTCCGGGCGCGAGCCGGCGCCCAAGCCCTGGGTCACGGCGACGCCGAGCTGGATGCGGCGTGAGCAAGTCGACTGGGCGAGCGCCTGCGCGTCGGTGTTGGCGACGACGAAATCGACCCCCAGAAGCTCGGACCTGATCATGTTGGCGACGGCGTTGCCGCCCGCGCCGCCGACGCCGAAGACCGTAATACGCGGCTTCAGCTCCTTCACCTCAGGCATCCCGAGATTGATGGTCATCTTTGCCTCCAGTGCCTCAAATGCTCGCCATGCGTCGGACCGCCTCACGCTCAACCGTATGAGCTTGCGCTGATTCGCCGCTTGCTGCTTCTTCAATGCTCAAAAATTCTCGCCAAGCCAACGGCCAAGTCGCGCGAAAGCAAAGACGCCGCGGCCGTCGCTGTCCGCCGCCATGCGCATCTCCTCACGGGGCTTGCGCTGGGCATAGAGAAGAAGCCCGGCTGCGGTCGCGAATGCCGGCCCCGCCGTCGCCGGGGCCAAGGCCCTGGATGGGCGGCGGCGCCGACAGGCGGACCTGCCGCTCGAGAAAGCGCTGGGCGAGCTCGCGCATGCCGTTCATCTGACTGGCGCCGCCCGTAAGCACGACGCGGCGGCCCGCGATCTTCTCGCAGCCGGTGCGCTCCAGCCGCTCGCGGACCATCTCGAAGGTCTCCTCGAGCCGGGGCCGGATGATGCTCGTGAGCATCGAGCGCGGCACGCGGTAGGGCTCACCCGCTTCCTCCTCGCCGAGCTGGGGTACGCTGATCATCTCGCGCTCGTCGGCCGAGCCTGCAAGCGCGCTCCCGTAAAGGGTCTTCAAACGCTCCGCATAGGCACGCGTCGTGACAAGCCCGCGGGCGACGTCCGTGGTCACGTGATCCCCGCCGATGGGCACGACATCGCAGGCCACGAGTTCGCCGTGGCGGAAGATCGAAAACGACGTCGTGCCGCCCGCCCATGTCGATGCAGGTAACGCCCAAGTCCATCTCGTCCTCGACCAGCGAGGCAAGTCCGCTTGCATAGGGCGCAAGCACATGTTCGGCCACGCGCAGATGGCAGCGTTCGACGCAGACGTGGAGATTGCGCAAGGCAGCCGATCGCCGCGGTCACGAAGTGCATGGTGACGCCCAGCCGCTCGCCGCACATGCCGCGCGGATCGCGAATGCCGGGGCAGCCGTCGATCGAATAGCTCAAGGGAATGGCATGCACGAGCATGCGCACGCCGTTCGGCACCTTGGCGCGGCCGAGCTGGTCGACGCGGCGCAGATCCGCCTCGCCGACCTCGTGGCCCGCCACCGAAAGCTCCATGCTCGCGCGCTCGCTTTCGGGGGCGCCCGTCGCGAGCGCGAGGAATCACGTCCTCGACCGTCACGTCCGCCATGCGCTCGGCCGCCTCGACCGCAGCGCGGATCGGCTTCCTCCGCCGCTTCCATGTCGACGACGACGCTGGAACGCACACCGCGCGAAAGCTGGTGGCCTATGCCGATGATGCGCAAGGCAGGCGCGCGCGTTCGGTCTCCCGCGTCGGCATGGGCGATGAAGCAGGTGATCTTGCTCGACCCCACGTCGAGCGCGGCGATCAATCCCTGGCGACCGGTTCTTCTCTTTCTTGTCGCGCAACTGCCGCCCTTCCCGTCACGTTTCCCGGCTCGAGCCCGACGCGAACTTCGCCGCATCGTAGGGCACGCGAATAATCCAACGATCCTTGAAGCGCAAGATCGATCATCGTCACGTCGCGCGACAGAAGCGCGAATTCACGGTCGAGCTTCATCGAGTTCCGAAAGCGCCGCTTCCATGTTTTCGGCCGGCAGGGCGACGGTGATGCCGTTATCGAGCGCGAGATTCCAGCGCCGGTCGCCGACGCGCACTGCAGCCGTAACACGGGATTCGAGCGCGGGAAAGCGGGCGAGCACGTTGGAAGAGATCGGCTGCGCTAGCTCTCAGCGCCCACGCCGACGACGTGAGGAAAGCGCGTGAGATCGCCGCGCTCACGGGCTCGATCGGGCGGCCTTGCTCGTCGATGAGCACGAGCTTGCCGTTGTGCTGCCAGACCGCGAGCGGTCTGCCGCTCCACCACTTCGACATAGAGCGTGCCCGGCAGGACCCGGTGAACGCGCGCGTCGCTCACCCAGTCGAGCTTGAGCAGACGCGCGCGCGCCGCTTGGCAATCGACCATGAGGAGCGACTGCCCGAGCTCGACCTGGAGCGCAGCGAGAACGGCCTCTCGGCTCGTCTGGTGGCGGCCGCTCACCATCGACACGCGAGAGCGCGAAGCCGGTGTCGCGCCGTCACGGCATCGGCGAAGTTTGCGGCGCACGCCGGCCGCCGCGGCGTCTGGCCGCCCAGCACAAGCCCGTAAAGCGTCGCGGCAAGGAGCAGCCCCCCAAGGCGAGGGACAGCCATGCGGACAAGCTTATTGCTTCTCCGGCCGTCTGCTTGCGCCTCGGCGCGCGGCGAAACGCCCCGAACCGTCCGCCTGTTGCGCCGGACGACTGCGCCAATGGAAGCGTGCGCGCGCGGGCGCTTGGATTTCAGCGGCCACATGAGGCGTCGTCCAATATCCAGCGCACGAGCTTGTTGAAGCTATGCCGCATGAGCGGCCTGCTCGGGCACGAGCGAGGTGGGCGTCATGCCGGGCTGCGTGTTCACTTCCAGAATGACGAGCCGGCCCTCGCCGCCCTTCGTGTCGTCGTAGCGGAGGTCGGTGCGGCTCACCCCGCGGCAGCCGAGAATCCGATGCGCGGCGAGCGCGATGCGGCAGGCCTCGTCGCTCACGGCTTTCGGAATTTGCGCCGGCAGACGTGACGCGACCCGCCTTCGGCATATTTCGCCTGATAATCGTAGAAGCCGGTCGCGGGCAGAATCTCGGTGACGGCGAGCGCGCGCTCGCCCATGACGGCCACCGTCAACTCGCGGCCCGGGAATGTATTCCTCCGCCATGATGCGGTCGCCGAGCTGCCAGTCGGGATGGGTGAGCGCATCGGGCGGCCGGTTGTCGCCCTTGCGCACGATGAACACGCCGACGCTCGAGCCTTGCGCCACCGGCTTCAGCACATAGGGCGGCTCCATGGCATGGCTTGCGCGCGGCCTCGCGACGATCGAGCACGACATCGCGCGCGCAAGGAAGATTTGCCGCGCGGAAGGCGTGCTTGGCGCGCTCCTTGTCCATGGCAAGCGCCGACGCGAGCACGCCCGAATGGGTGTAGGGAAGCTCGAGTATCTCGAGCACGCCCTGAATGCAACCATCCTCGCCGCCCTGTCCGTGCAGCGCGTTGAACACGACATCGGGCTTGAGCGCGGCGAGCTTCTCGGCGACGTCGCGACCGGCATCGAGCTCGCTGACGCGAAAGCCCTCCTCGCGTAGCGCCTTCCCGCACGCCGCGCCCGAAACGAGGCTCACGTCGCGCTCGGCCGACCAGCCGCCCTTGAGCACCGCCACATGGGTCGTGCGCGGATCGAACGCCATCACGCGGCCTCGCCGATAAGCTTGATTTCCCATTCGAGGGCAACGCCCGTCTTTTCGCGCACGCGCTTGCGCACTTCCTCGCCAAGCGCTTCCAAGTCGGCCGCGCTTGGCCGCCCCGCGATTGATGAGGAAATTGCAGTGCTTCTCGGAGACCTGCGCGTCGCCCACGGTGAGCCCCCGGCAGCCGGCCGCTTCGATGAGCTCCCAGGCGCGCTTGCCGTCCGGAGTCTGCCAGCCGTGCTCTTGGCACAGACCGTCGCTCTCGGGCACGGGATTCTTGACCGTCGTGCTCGCGGGCACGGGATTCTTGAATGTCGAGCCTCCCGTGCGCGAACGCGACGGGCTGCGTGTCCTCGCGCGCCGCCGTGATCTCGGCCATGCGCTTGGCGATCGCTTCCGCATCACCGGGATGGCCTTGGAACAGGGCTTCGACAAAGATGAGATCGCTCGGAAGCCGCACTGGCGCGATAACGGAAACCCATCTCCGCGCAGGACAGCGTGTGGCTCCGTCCCTTGGCGGTCGAGCGCGCGCGCCGCGATCAGAACATCTTTGAACTCACCGCCATAGGCGCCTGCGTTCATGCGCAAGCCGCCGCCGATGGTTCCGGGAATGCCGCGCAAGAATTCGAGACCGGCCAAGCCCGCATCCGCTGCCGCGCGCGCCACCGCGACATCGAGCGCACCCGCGCCGGCGCGCACGCGATGGCCCGGCTCGATGCGGATGTCGGTAAAGCCGCGGCCCAAGCGCACCACGACGCCGCGCACGCCGCCGTCGCGGACGAGAAGATTGGAGCCGACGCCCACCACGGTCACCGGAACATCCGAAGGCGCGCCGGCAAGAAAAGCCGCGAGATCCGCCTCGTCCGCGGGCATGAACAGCGCCTCCGCCGGCCCCCCGACGCGAAACCAGGTGAGCTCCGCGAGCGAGGTGTTTGGCATGAAGGCGCCCGCGCGTCTTCGGCAGACGCTCGAACAGGCTCTGTTCCGATATGCGCGCTGCGGCCATCATGGACGGCCTCCCGCCTTCATCTTGGCGAGCGTCTGGGGCAGCGCGTTCGCCCAATGCGTGATGCTGCCCGCGCCGAGGAAGACGACGTAGTCGCCGGGCTGAGCAAGCTCAGCCACGAGCGGCGCCACGTCATCGCCACTATCCACGGCCTGCACGTGACGGTGGCCATGGGCGCGAAGCCCTTCCACCAAGGCGTCGCGGTCGACCCCTTCGATGGGCGGCTCGCCCGCGGGATAGACCGGCGCCACGATCACGGTCTCGGCGTCGTTGAAGCAAGTGCAGAACTCTTCGAACAGATCGCGCAGCCGCGTGTAGCGGTGCGGCTGCACCACGGCGATGATGCGACCCGTTGCGGTCTGGCGCGCCGCGGACAATACCGCCGCGATCTCGACCGGATGGTGGCCGTAATCGTCGATCACCGTGACACCGTTCCAGGTGCCGGTGCGCGTGAAGCGCCGCCGGACGCCCGCGAACGAGGCTAAAGCCTTGCGCACGACATCGTCGCCGATGCCAAGCTCGCGCGCAACCGCGATGGCCGCGAGCGAATTCTGCACATTGTGGCTGCCGGGCATGGGCAGGCGCATACCGGCGAGCGTTTTCTGCTCGCCCGTAAGCCTGTCGGTCGCGATCACGGTGTAGCGCGACTCGCCATCCTTGAAGGCGAGGTCCACCGCGCGCACATCGGCCTGCGGATTGAGTCCATAGGTGACGATGCGCCGGTCGACGATGCGGCTCACCATGGCCTGCACCTCGGGGTGATCGATGCACAAGACGGCGAAGCTGTAAAAGGGCACGTTCTCGACGAAGCTCTGAAAGGCGCTGCGCAGCTTGTCGAAGCTGCCGTAATGCTCCATGTGCTCGGCGTCGATGTTCGTGACCACGGCGACCGTCGCGGGCAGGCGCAGGAAGCTGCCGTCGCTCTCGTCGGATTCGACCACCATCCATTTGCCGGCGCCGAGCCGCGCATTCGTGCCGTAGGCATTGATGATGCCGCCATTGATGACCGTAGGATCGAGGCCAGCGGCATCGAGAATCGCGGCGATCATCGAGGTCGTCGTGGTCTTGCCGTGTGTGCCGCCGACTGCGATCGACCACTTGAGACGCATGAGCTCGGCGAGCATCTCGGCCCGGCGCACCAAGGGCAGATGCTTGGCGCGGGCTTCGGCGAACTCGGAATTGTCGGGCTTGATGGCGGAGGAATAGACGACGACCTGGGACTCGCCGAGATTTTCGGGCCGCTGTCCCACGACCACGGGAATGCCGAGATCCTGCAGGCGCTTGACGTTCGCGCCCTCGGCCGCGTCGCTGCCGCGCACCGTGTAGCCGAGATTGTGCATGACCTCGGCGATGCCGCTCATGCCAATGCCGCCGATGCCGATGAAATGGATGTCACCCACCTTGAAGGGAATGTCCTTCATATACGCACCCCGGAGACGCAGAGATTCACCGTGCTTTGCGAGCGTGCCGCGCGCACGGCATTGTCTTTCGGACGCAGACCGCGGCGTGTGCCCAATTCCTCGACGAGATCGGCGAGCGCCCGCGTGGCCTCGGGACGCCCCAGCGCGCGCGCCGCCGCGGCCGCGCGCGCAAGCGCTGCCGGCGAGCCGAGCCATTCGCGGAGCCGGGCGGCCAAGCTCTCGGGCGTGAAGGCCTTCTCCGGCATGACGATCGCAGCGCCTGCGCGTTCGAGCGCGTGCGCATTGGCCGTCTGATGGTCGTCCATGGCGCCCGGCAGAGGCACGATGAGCGCGGGCCGGCCGATGGCGGCAAGCTCGCAGACCGTCGATGCGCCGCCGCGCGCGACGACGAGATGCGCGGCCGTCATGCGCTCGGGCAAATCGGCGAAGAACGGTGCGAGCTTCGCCGCGATGCCGGCCTCGGCGAAGGCCGCGCGCAGCTTTGCCTCGATCTTCGCTTCGCACCTGCTGCACGACACTGAGACGCTTGCGCAACGACGGGTTCGAGCATGCCGAGCGCCGCCGGCACGATGTCGGCGAAGACGCGCGCCCCCTGGCTGCCGCCAAAGACGAGCAGCTTGATGCGGTTCCGCGGCGCCCGGCGGCGAATAGGGCGCGCCGGCGCGCGCAATGACGGCATCGCGCAGGGATTGCCCGTGATGCGAAGCTTTGCGCGCGCGCCGCTCGGGAGATGCGCGAGATCCGGAAAGGTGGCGGCAACCGCCGTGACGAAGCGCGCCAGAACGCGATTGACGCGGCCCAAGATGGCGTTCTGCTCGTGGATGCAGGTGGGCGCGCCCACGAGCAAGGCCGCCGCCATCGCGGGCAGCGACGGATAGCCCCCGAAGCCGATGACGGCAGAGGGCATGATGCGCTTCAAATGCCGCCGCGCATCGAAGACGCCGGCGACGATGCGGCCGATGGCGGCGAGCCGCCCGAAAGGCCCGCGGCCTGCAAAGGTCGCCGCGTGCACGCCGACGATCTCGCTCGCCGGAAAGCCCGCGGTGAAGGTCTCGCCGCGCTCGTCGGTGATGAGCACGACGCGGTGGCCGCGCCGGACGAGCTCTTGAGCAAGCGCCTGCGCCGGAAAGAGATGGCCGCCGGTGCCTCCGGCCGCGATGACCACGGGAGAAGACGCGCCGTTCATCGGCGAAACTCGCCGAGAAAGCGCGCGCCGGCGCGCTTGCGCGTCAGAGCGAGCGCAAGACCCATGGTGAGCGCAAGCGCCACGAGCGAGGAGCCGCCATAGGAGACGAAGGGCAGCGTCATGCCCTTGGGCGGCAGCAGCATCAGATTGACGGCAATGTTGATGAAAGCCTGAAAGCCGAAGAGCACGAAGAGGCCGGAGGCCGCGATCTGCACGAACTGGTCGTTGTCGGAAAGCGCGCGCGCAAGCCCGCGCACGACGATGAAACCGAACAGGAGAATGAGCAGAAGCCCGAGCAGGAGACCGTATTCTTCCGCCGCGACCGCGAAGATAAAGTCCGTGTGCGCATCGGGCAGGATGCGCTTCACCGCACCGTCGCCCGGCCCCACGCCGAGGATGCCCCCATGAACGATGGCATCGCGCGCGCGATCGACTTGATAGGTGTCGCCCGAGCTCGGATCGAGAAAGCGATCGATGCGGTTGCCGACATGCGGCACGAAAACGTAAGCCGTGACGAGTTCCGGCAAGGCCGGACAGTGCGAGAAATCCGAGCCATATCCACGGCACGCCGGCCAGAAACATCTGCGTTCCCCAGACCATGGACAAGAGCAGCGACTGGCCGAAATCAGGCTCGAGCACGAACAGCGTAAGAACCAGCACATAAAGCGCGAAGGCGAGGCCGTAGCCCACAAGATGCCCGCGTCGCGCCGATTCCGCGAGCAGCCAACCGACAATCACCGTGAAGGCGGGCTTGACGAATTCCGAAGGCTGAAGGGACAGCGAGCCGATGGCGATCCAGCGCCGCGCACCTTTGATCTCCATGCCGGCGAAGAGCGTCGCAACGAGTAGCACGACGCTGATGACGAGCATGAGCGCAGCGACCCGGCGCACGGCGCGCGGATTGAGAAGCGAGCTCAAGAAGAGCGCGGCCACCGCAGGCACGAGAAAGATCAACTGCCGGTCGACGAAATGCAGGCTCGGCAAGCCGATGCGTTCCGCCACGGACGGGCTCGCGGCAAAGCAGAGGATGGCGCCCACGGCCACCAGCATGACGATGGCGAGAAAGGACCAGCGGTCGACGGTCCACCACCACTGCCCGATGAGACTGCGGTCCGTGCGCGCAAAGGCCATCATGCGGCGGCATCTCCTTGCTGCGCGGTTTGGATGAGCGCGGCCACGAGCGCGCGAAAGCGCTCGCCGCGCTCTTCGAAGTCACGGAATTGGTCGAAGGAGGCGCAGGCGGGCGAGAGGAGCACGACGGCCTCGCCGTCGGCGCTGGCGTCTCGGGCGGCCGCCGCGACAGCGCTCGCGAGATTGCCGGCGATCTGGCTCGCCACGCGCCCCTCGAGGGTTGCGGCGAATTCCGGCGCCGCCTCGCCGATGAGATAGGCCTGCGCGATGCGCGGAAAGAACGGCGCGAGCGAGGCGATACCGCCTTCTTTCGGCCGGCCGCCCGCAATCCAATAGATGTTCTCGAAACAGGCGAGCGCCTTGGCGGCAGCGTCCGCATTCGTGGCCTTTGAAATCGTTGATGAAGCGCACGCGGCCGAGGCTTCCCACCTCCTCCATCCTGTGGGCAAGGCCGGGAAAGGACATGATGCCTTTGACCAGGGTCTGCGGATCGCAATTGAGCGCCCGGCAAACGGCATAAGCGCTCGCCGCGTTCTGCCAATTGTGCGTGCCCTGAAGCGCGCGCGCCTGCTTGAGATCGACGATCTCGGCCGCGGGCGTCGAGAGTCCGTCATAGAGCACGCCGTCGATCACGGACACGCCGTGGGAGAGCGCCTTGCCGACCGAGACCGGCACCACGCGGCCGACGCCGTTCGAGGACAAGCCCGTGCACATTCCGGCGGTGTAGGGATCATCGACACCGATGACGGCGGTTCCCGCCTTGCCGAGCTTGGCGAAGATGCGGCGCTTGACCGCCACATAGCCGTCCATGCTGCCGTGGCGATCGATGTGGTCGGGCGTGATGTTGAGCAGCACGGCGACCGTCGGCGCGAGGCTCGGCGCGAGATCGATCTGGTAGGACGAAATCTCCAGCACATAGACGAGGCCTTGCTTGGGCGGCTCGAGGCCCAGCACCGGATTGCCGATATTGCCGCCCATCTCGACCGCGAGGCCCGCGCTCTTCAAGAGATGCGCCGTGAGCGCAGTCGTCGTCGATTTCCCGTTGGTGCCGGTAACGGCAACAATTCGCGGAGGCCGCGTCGCCGTCTCGATCTCGCGCATGAAGAGCTCGATGTCGCCAATCACCGGAACGTCCGCCGCGCGCGCACGCTCGACCACGGGATGCGGCTTCGGATGCGTGAGCGGCACGCCGGGGCTCAAGACCAGAGCGCGTCAAGCGCGTCCCACGGCCACTCAGCGGGCTCGGCGAGCGGAATGCCGTTCTTGCGCCGCGGCACCGCGGCGCCGTCCGCATCGTCGTCCCAGCGCGATCACGGCCCCGCCACCCGCCTTCACCGCACGCGCCGCCGCCAGTCCCGACCGTGCGAGACCGAAGATCGCAAGCTTTTGGCCCTGGCAGGATGAAAGCGGGATCATGGCCTATCTCAGCTTGAGCGTCGCGAGGCCAACCAGCGCGAGCACGACGGCAATGATCCAGAAGCGGATCACGATCGTGGGCTCGGACCAGCCGAGTTGCTCATAGTGGTGATGAATCGGCGCCATGCGGAAAATGCGCCGCCCGGTGAGCTTGAAGGACGCCACTTGAACCATGACCGACATGGCCTCGACCACGAACAGCCCGCCGATAATGGCAAGCACGAGCTCATGCTTCACCGCGACGCTGATCGCGCCGAATGCGCCGCCCAAGGACAGCGAGCCCGGTGTCGCCCATGAACACCATGGCGGGCGGGGTGTTGTACCAGAGAAAGCCGAGGCCCGGCACCCAAGAGCGCGCCGCACAGCACGGCAAGCTCGCCCGCCTTGGCGACATAGTGGATTTGCAGATATTCGGAAAAGATCGCGTTGCCCGCGAGATAGGAAATAAGACCCAAGCTCGCCGCCGCAATCATGACCGGCACGATGGCAAGGCCGTCGAGCCCGTCGGTCAGATTGACGGCGTTGGAGGCGCCGACGATCACGAGCGCGCCGAAGACGACGAAGAACATCCCGAGCTCGATGAGGAAGCGTCTTGAAGAAGGGAACAGTGACCACGCTTGCAAGCTCGCTCGGCGCGAGAGCTTCATGATCCAAATGAACCGCAATGAAGCGCAATCACGAACTCGAAGAGAAGCTTGAGCCGGCCCGGGACCCCGTCGCTCGATCGCTTCGTCACCTTGATGAAAGTCATCCGCGAAGCCGATCGCGCCGAAACCCACCGTGACGAAGATCACCGCCCAAATGTAAGCCGTTGCGCAGATCCGCCCATAAGCAGCGTCGCCACGATGGCACCGAAAGAATGAGAAAGCCGCCCATGGTCGGCGTTCCCTTCTTCGACACGAGATGCGGTCTGCGGGCCCACGGTTCGGATCGGCTGGCCAGCGCTTTGACGCGCGCGCAACATGCGGATCATCGCCGGGCCGAAAAACAAGCTCACCGCGAGCGCCGTCATGATCGCGCCGCCGGTGCGGAACGTGATGTACTGAAAGACATTGAAGACACTAAACGTGTCGCGCAGCGGAAAAAGAAGATTGAAGCAGCATGGTTTCCCCTTCGTCTCACGCTTCTTGCGGCGCGAGTGCTTGTAATGCCTCGACGACGGCGCCCATCTTGCTGCCGAAGGAGCCCTTGACCATCACCACGTCGCCGGGTTTCAGCGCGCGGGTGAGGGGCGCTGCGAGATCGGTCGAGCGCTCGGCGTGAGCGCCGCGACGGGAAGCAGGCATGGCCTCGTGCAAGCGCGGCCATGAGGGGTCCCGCGGTAAAGACGAGGTCGATGCGCGCCTTCTCGATCTCCGGCGCGAGGTCACGATGGATACTTCTTGGCCTCCGCGCCGAGCTCGAGCATGTCGCCCAAGCACCGCGATCCGTCGCCCTGCTTGTCCCGGCACTCGCCTTCGCCCAAGCAGCGCAAGCGCCGCGCGCATCGAGGCGGGATTCGCATTGTAGCTTTCGTCGATGAGCTCGATCGTGCCGCCCGCCATGGGAATGCGCGTGCGCACGCCGCGGCCCTTCGCGGGCTTCACGCGGGCGAGCGCCGCGGCCGCGCGCTCGACATCCGCACCCACGGCATCGCGGCAGCCAGAACCGCGAGCGAATTCTCCGCCCAGTGGCGGCCGGCGCGCCGAGACTATAGGAAAGGGGACGCCCCAGGATCATCGCCGTTACGCGCGCACCCTCGCGCGCGGGCTCGATGGCGAGAAGCCGCGCGTCGGCCTCGCTGTGGGTGCCGAAGCCCACGACGCGGCTCGCGCCATAGCCTTCGGCCTTGCGGCGCAACAGCCTGAAGAATTGCGTGTCGCGATTGACGATGGCCGTGCCGCCGGGCACGAGGCCCGCGAAAATCTCGCCTTTCTCCTCGGCGATCGCCTCCACCGACGCGAAGAATTCCATATGGACCGCGTCCACGGCGGTCACGATCGCCACATGGGGACGCACGAGGCGCGCGAGCGGCGCGATTTCGCCCGCGTGATTCATGCCGATCTCGAACACGCCGAACGCCGTGTCTTGCGGCATGCGTGCGAGGCTCAAGGGCACGCCCCAATGATTATTGTAAGAGGCGGCGGAGGCGTGCGTTTAGCCCTGCTCGGACAAGATCAGACGAAGCGCTTCCTTCGTGCTCGTCTTGCCGACGCTGCCCGTGACCGCAATGACTTTGCCGTCCGATGCGCGCACGCGCGGCTTGTGCCGAGTCGCGCGCAACGCCGCGAGCGTGTCGCTTATGACAAGCAGCGGCCCGTCGGCTTCGATCTTGTGCGAGACGAGCGCGGCGGCGGCCGCCTTTGGCAAAGGCGTCCGCAACGAAACGATGACCGTCGCGGCTGTCGCCCTGCAAGCGCCACGAAAAGATCGCCCGGCGCTGAAGCGTGCGGCTGTCGATGGAGACGCCCGTCGCGCGCCAGCCCTCCGGTCCGTCGCCCGCGGTCGCGCGGAGCGCCTCTTCCGCAGTCCATAGGACAGACGCGCTCACGACGCAGCCTCCATGGCAGCCGGCCGCGCGGCGCGCGACGTCGGCATCGTTGAAGGGAATGACCTGCCTGCCGATGATTTGACCGGTCTCGTGGCCCTTGCCGGCAATGACGAGAAGATCGTCAGCGCCGAGCGCGGCGAGCGCGCGCTCGATCGCAGCCTTGCCGGTCGCCGATTTCCGTGGCGCCGGGTGCAGCGGCGAGAATCTCCTTGCGGATCGCGGCGGGATCTTCGCTGCGCGGATTGTCATCGGTGACGATGACGTGATCCGCATGCGCTACGGCAATGCGGCCCATCTCCGGACGCTTCCCGCGGTCGCGGTCGCCTCCGCAACCGAACACCACATGCAGTCGTCCGCGCACATGCGGGCGCAAGGCGTCGAGCACCGTGAGAAGCGCATCGGGCGTGTGGGCGTAATCGACGTAAATCGGCGCGCCGCTCGGCGCGCGCGCCACAAGCTCGAGGCCGGCCCGGCGCACCTTTGAGATGCGCAAGAGCGGCGAAGACCTCCTCGGGCTTTGCGCCCGTGCCGATCGCGAGCCCCGCCGCCACGAGCGCGTTCGACGCCTGAAAGAGTCCCGCGAGCGGCAGCGACACCGTGTAACGCTGGCCTTGATAGGCGATGCCGAGCCGCTGGCCCATTCCTTCGGGCACATGCTCGATGAGGCCGATATCGCTGCCCGCGCGGCCGACATTGATGACGCGATGCCCGCGCGCCCAGGCGAGCGCGCGCGCTTCTTCGGCGATATCGGAATCGGCGGCGATGACGGCAAGGCTGCCGGGCGGCAGCACTTCGCCGAAGAGCCTGAGCTTCGCGTAGGCGTATTCTTCGAAATCGCGATGATAGTCGAGATGGTCGCGCGTCAAATTCGTGATGGCCGCGCGCGGCGAACTCGACGCCGTCCAAGCGATTTTGCGCGAGCCCGTGGCTCGAGGCCTCCATCGCCACATGCTCGACGCCCCCGCGCTTGAGCTCCGCGAGAATCTCGATGGAGCGCCACGGGATCGGGCGTCGTCAAGCCGAACTCGCTGCGTCAACGCCGCCGATTGCACGCCGAGGGTGCCGACGCTCGCTGCCTTGAGCCCGAGCCGCTGCCAAATCTGGCGCGTGAAGGTCGACGACCGACGTCTTGCCGTTGGTGCCCGTAACCGCGACGATCGTATCGGGCTGCGCGCCGAAGAAGCGCGCCGCCATGAGGGCGAAGGCATGCCGCGGATTGCGGTCTTGGAGGAACACGGCGCCGCCTTCGGGGCGGCCGCGCGGAGGACGAGGCTCGCGCGCAAGCACGGCGGCAGCGCCGCGCGCCACGGCTTCCGGAATGAAGTCCGTCCCGTCGAGCTTCGTTCCAGCGAGCGCCGCGAACAGGAAACCGCGCGCGACTTTCCGGCTGTCGGCGGTGAGGCCCGTGATGTCAATCGCGCGCTCGGCGTCCGACAGGAGCGGCTGAAGCTCGATGGGAACGAGATCGCCAAGGCGCATGTCGTTCAGGGGTCCCTTAATTCGACGCAACGACGGTTCGGCCATCCGTCACGGGAGACACACGCAGGATCGGCGCAATGCGCTCGATGACTTTGCCGGCGGTCGGTGCCGCCGTGAAACCCGCCGTCGCGAAGCCGTACGTCTCGGCCGTTCCCTTTGGTTCGTCGAGCAACACGAGCACGACGTAGCGCGGCCGGGACGCAGGGAACACGGCAAGAAACGACGAGATCAGTGCGTGTTGCGCGTAGCCGTGCGCGACCGCCTTTTCGGCGGTGCCGGTCTTGCCCCCGACGGCGTAGCCCGGCACGTCGGCCAGCTTGCCGGTACCCTCGGTGACCACCTTACGCAACAGCTCACGCATGATGCGGCTCGTTTCGGGCGAGACGACGGCCTTTCCCACATTTGCTTCGCCGGTCGCATGCTTGATTAGGGTCGGCTCGACCTGCCTCCCCCCATTCACAAGCGCGGCCGACGCGACCGCAACCTGCAGGGGACTTACGGCAATTCCATGGCCGAAAGCCACGGTCATGGTTTCCAAATCGTGCCATTGCGAGGGAAGCAGGGGCGAGGCCTACCTCCGGCAGCTCGATCCTGGGAGGCTTCGTCAACCCGAGCCGCCCAAGGAACGCTTTCTGCGTGTTGGTGCCGACATCGAGCGCCATTTTGGCCGCGCCGATATTGGACGAAAGGAGAAAGATCTCGCTCACCGACAGCCACCGGTTCTCGGGGTGATAGTCGTTGATGAGGTAGCGGCCCACGTGAATGGGCTTGGTTGCGTCGAAGCTGTCGGAGAGGCGGACCTTGCCCGAGTCGAGCGCCATGGCCGTGGTCACGATCTTCATGGTCGAGCCCATCTCATAGACGCCCTTGGTCACGCGGTTGAAGAGCGCCGCACTCTTGGGCGATGGGGGATCGTTCGGATCGAAATCGGGCAGCGACACCAGCGCAATGACCTCGCCCGTCGCGGTGTCGAGCACGATCCCGGCGGCGCCCAGGGCGTGAAAACGCTCGACCGCACCGGCAAGCTCGTCTCGCATGGCGTGCTGGACCGACAGATCGATCGAAAGCGCAAGCGTGCCCGCCGCGGCATCGCGAATGCGGCCGTCGAGACCCTTTTCCAGTCCCGCAATTCCCAGGTTCTCGGTGTCGACAAAGCCCAGCACATGCGCGAGCGTGCGGCCCGCGGGATAGACGCGATGCGCCTCGGCACGAAAGCCCAATCCCGGCAAACCGAGCGCGAAGGCCTCTTGCTGCTGGCGCGGGCTCAAATCCCGCTTGATCCACTCGAACTTCTTTTTTGACGAGAGGCGCGCCTTCAGCGTCTTCGGATCGAGATCCGGGAACAGCTTCACCAGACGACGCGTCGTTTCATCCGCGTCCCAAATCTCTTCGGGATTGGCATAAAGCGAAGCGAGCCTGAGATCGGCGGCAAGCGTCTGACCGCTCCGGTCGACGATGGTGACCCGGCCAACATCGGCGCTTTCGACGACGTACGCCGCGCTGTGTTTGCCGCCATCGGCAAAGAGCGCCAGCGCGGTGAGCCGGAGCGCCAAACAAACGAAACCCACCGCAAAGCAGACAATGACCAGCGCGAGCCTCTTGCGGCCTTTCTCCAGCCGCACCTTCCACGCACCGTCGCCTCCGATCACGCGCTCTCGTGGAGCCGAAGTCTCGATCTCGCGCGGTTCGTCCGTCCAGCTATGCATCGAGGGCTCCCGGAATGCCTATTGTTGCGGGCTGAATGCCGCGAGGCCTTCGGCGCGCGCCGGCGTGACCAAGATCGGCGAAGGTTCCATCGTCGGCGCGACGCGCTTGCTCGGCGAGGTCGCCGGCGCAGGCGCTGCCGGCGCACGGCGCGCGCCCACTTCGAGGGGCAAGCGCTCCGGCATCTCCGAGACAGCCATCACTTGGCTCGGCTTGATTTGCACGAGATGGAGATGCCGCACGGCGAGCTCTTGGAGCTTGGCCGGGTCGTTCAAATAGCTCCACTCGGCATCGAGTGTCTGCAGTGCCACGTCCTGCTCGCCGATCGCAGCGTCGACCTCGGCCACGCGCTTGGCCGTTGCGACCGCGGCCTCCTTGACGCGGTAGTTGCCGAAAGCGATGGCGATGGTGAGCGCAATAAAGGCGACGTTGAGATTGACGAAGCGGATCATGACCGGGCCTTTGGCGTCGACAGGGACAGTGACGGAACGCCGATGCGCGCTCGATCGAGCGGATGCGGCCGCGCACTGGTGCGCTCGGCGGCGCGCAGCTTCGCCGAGCGCGCGCGGGGGTTGTCTGCAACTTCGGCCGGATCGGGCGTCACCGCGTGCCGCGAGAGAAGCTGAAACGACGGCTCACCAGCCTCGATGCCGCCTGGCGGGGCATGACGCGATGCACGGCTCATCCGTCCGCTGCGCGCCGTAAGAAAACGCTTCACGATCCTGTCCTCGAGGGAGTGGAACGCGACGACAGCCAACCTTCCGGCCGGCGCGAGCAAACGCTCCGCCGCGGCAAGTCCCAGGGCGAGCTCCTCGAGCTCGCCGTTCACGGCAATGCGCAACGCCTGAAATGTGCGCGTCGCAGGATGGATGCGCGCATGCGTGTCCCGCTTCGCGACGGTGCGCTCGACAAGGCGTGCCAATTCACTCGTGCGCGTCACCGGCCGCGCGCGCCGTTCGGCGACGATCGATCGCGCGATGGTCCGCGCATGCGGCTCCTCGCCGTAAGTGCGCAGGATCTGAATGAGCTCGGCTTCCGAAAGTCCGTTGACGAGATCGGCGGCGGTCGGACCCTCGGGCGTCATCCGCATGTCGAGCGGTCCGTCGGCCGAAAACGAAAAGCCGCGCCGGGCATCGGCCAGCTGATCGGAAGACACGCCGAGATCGAACGTCACGCCGTCGGCGCTCTTGTGTCCCGAAAGAGCCTGCCACGCGCTCCATCGTGGAGAAACGCGCGCAGGCGAGCAAAAGCTTTCCTGCAAAGCGGCGAGCGAGCTCTTCTCCCCGCACGATCGCGGCGGGGTCACGATCGAGACCGAGCACGGTGCAATCGGCGGCTTCGAGGAGCGCTTGCGCATAACCTCCCCCGCCCAAGGTGCCGTCGACATAGAAGCCGCCCGAGCGCGGCGCGAGCGCGGCCATCGACTTTGTCCACCATGACGGGGCGGTGCAGGCTCGCGTTCACGGCTTTCGCTCCGGCAAAGCGCGCAAAGAGAGCAGACCGCGGTTCTCGTGTGCGACGTCTTGCGTGCGTCGCGGCGAAGGTCGAATACCCGCCGGATCCCAAATCTGGAATTTCTGACCCATGCCGACGAACACGGCTTCATCGGTGAGCCTTGCATGGGCGAGGAAATGGTCCGGCAGCTGATGCGCCCTTCCGCGTCCCAAGGAGCTCGACGCTGCCGCCGAAATAGGCGTGTGCGAAAGCGTCATATTCCTCGCTGAAGGGATCGAGGACGGAGAGCCGCGCATCGATCTCGCTTGCGCAGCGCAGGGCCCATACCTTCGAGAGCGTTGTGCGAACTGGGATTGGATTATGAAGACGCTTTCCGCGCCCTGCTCGCCCAGAACCTGGCGGAACTTAGCCGGCAGCGACACCCGGCCCTTGATGTCGAGCTTGTTGGTGAATGTGTCGGAGAAATGCTCCACGACCCCCCGAAGCCTCCCGCCCCGCCTTCCCGCCGGACGCCTTGGCGGGCCTCCTCACCGCGGCCAGAACCGGCGCCGCCGACCCGACGTCACGGGTCGTTCATGGGAGAAGATGGGATATCATGGGCTATACTGGGAGGTCAACGGCGGAAATGGGCAAAACTCCTGTTTCCATTGGTTTTTTCGAAGTCACGCGCCATTGCATGGAAATAGGAACAAATAAAGAACCTTGCCTTTGCTTGCATTGAAGCTTCGTTAGAAATGGTTAAGCGAGGGTTAAGCGCGCAGGCCGTGCAGCCCCCTGCGAGAAATATCGACGCCAGATGGACTGTAAGCCGGGTTCTGTACCCCGCCGCGAATGGGCGGCGCACTTTCTTTGATGAGAAGAGGTGCAGCCCATTGGCGGACGGGGCGATGGCCATTCCTCTGGGACGTCCGTCGCCGGACGCCTCACGCGACCTACCCGGACGGCGACCCGGAAACCGATCATGTGCCGTCCCTATTTGGTCTTGCTCCCGGTGGGGTTTGCCATGCCGTTCCCGTTGCCGGGAACGCGGTGCGCTCTTACCGCACCATTTCACCCTTGCCACCGCGCGATGCGCGGTTCGGCGGTATGATTTCTGTGGCACTGTCCCTGGGGTCGCCCCCGCCGGGCGTTACCCGGCACCGTGCTTCCGTGGAGCCCGGACTTTCCTCTCCCGCCCTTTCGGGCGAGAGCGGCCATCCGTCCATCTGGCGTCATACTCAAAGATGCGCCTTGCTTGCTCCGCTCATCAAGGGCGCGAGGAAAGCCCGCCGAAGGCTTTGTGCGTCATTGGCTTGGAGCCCTTCATCTTGCCCGCTCCAAGCGTCGTCACGGCGCGAGCTTGGCCAGCGCAAGCAAGTTGGTCGAGCACGGCGAGCGTCTCGTCATCCGCTTCGCCCGACACCGCAGCCGGGCGGAAAGTGACGTTGAAATGCCGCAACGACGAGCGCGGTTTCATCGTCATATCGGCCCGTCGCGGACAGACCGTAGCCATAGCGTCGAAGCTTTCCTCTGGAGTGCCGCGACAGCCGGGCCCTTCGCGTCCCGACGCAAACTTTGGCCGTGCGGCAACGCGACGCCCGTCGGCCAGAGGCCGATGCCTTGCTTGGCGAGCGTCGCCCAGGGAAAGCGCTCGCCGGGATCCTGCTTGCGCGCGGGCGCGACGTCGGAGTGGCCGAGCACGCGCGCGCGGCGGAATGGGGTGACGCGCCAGATTCCATGCGCGAGACGAATGAGCGCTTCGATCTGCGCGCTTGGAAAATCGCGATAGCCGAATTCGTGGCCGGGATTGACGAGCTCGATGCCGACGGAGCGCGCATTGATATCGCTGTGTCCGGCCCAGTGAGAAACGCCCGCGTGCCACGCGCGACGCATCTCGTCGACATGCGCGTAAATCGTGCCGTCCTCGTCGATGGTGTAATGCGCGCTCACTTTCGCCGCGGGATCCGTCAAGCGTTGAAGCGCCGCCTCCGCGGTCCGCATGCCCGTGTAATGCAAGAGCAGAATGTCGACGGGCGTTCCCTTAGGACGCGCGATCGTGATTCGGCGAGGGACGGGGAATGGTCCGGATTTCCGCTGTCATCGTGGAAACCTCGCGCCAATTGGCGAAAAAATGGTCAGTGGAAACGCGCGCCGCTCATTGTGGAAATCATGTTTCAACCATTGGTCGATAATGCATTGGCCACTTATCGCACACTTGATGGCAAGATGGCTCTCGAATCCTTCGCTGCGACGCAGCAAATTTAACACTTTGCCCCGGCAGCGAAGTCGCGCAGACTCTCTTCAGCCAACCACAGGAGGGCGAAGCCATGCACCTTGGCTACATCGCTACGGGGGTTGTCTTCGCGTTCATCGGCCTGCTGATCGTCGGACTCTTGTAACTCAGCACACCGTCCTCGAAGTGGAGCAAGAGACCAGGGGGTCGGCGCCAGCCGGCCCCCAAACTTTTCCTGTGACGAGCAGCGGATGAAGTTGGCCGTCTACGCATGCGGACAACAACAGAACAGTCTCGCGCGCTCATGACAGAAGCTCCATCGCACCGCGCGTCGCCACTTGCAGAGGCTTGCGCGCAAGCCAAAGCGATACCGTAAGCGCCTCGTGGTTCGAGTTTCCGCCAGGGCCTTCCTTCGGCGGCAAATGTCGAACAGCGACGACCTTGAGACCCGCGCTGCGACACCACCGGCCGACTTCTTCGTCGGTGAAACCCAAACGGCGATGAGCGTGAGCTTGGCGCAAGAACTCAAGCTTGTGAGGCGCGAAATCGACGATGAGAAGTTGGCCGCCGGCCTTCACGAGGCGTGCCGCGGCTTGCACAGCCCCGGCCGGATCATCGAGATAATGCAGGACCTGATGGAGGACAACCGCGTCCGCGGAAGCCTTCGGCAGACTGAGCGAAAAGAGATCGCCGTGGCGGACATGGGCATGGCTTAGCTTCGCGCGCTCGAGATTGACGCGCGCCACCGACAGCATGGCGTGGCTCACGTCAAAGCCGATGCCGCGTTGATAGAGCCCGTCTAGCGCCTCGAGGACGCGGCCCGTGCCGGTGCCGAGATCGATCAGGAGCTCCGCCGGCTGAGCTTGCAGAAGCTCGCGCATCATGCGCTCGACCTCGGCTTCGGAGAGATAAAGGCTTCGGATGCGATTCCATTCCTGGGCATGAACGGCGAAATATTCCGCCGCTTGGGTCGCGCGGGCTTGCTTGACGGCCGCGAGCCGGTCGAGATCGTTGGCGATCTTGGGATCGTCGCTCGGCAGAGTGGAGACAAGCCGATCGACGAGGACCCGCATATTGCCGGCGGCCGCGTCGTCGGCGAGCCGGTAGAAGACCCACGCCCCTTCGGGTAGCCGTTCGATCAGGCTCGCCTCGAGCAGGAGCTTTAGATGGCGGCTGACCCTGGGCTGGCTTTGGCCCAGGATCTGAGTGAGCTCGCTCACCGTTAGCTCCCCCCGCGCCAGCACATTGAGCAGGCGAAGGCGCGTCGGTTCGCCCGCGGCGCGCAGGCTCACGACCAAGCTATCCAGGCTATTCTTGTTCGCCGTCATTCGCGAGAGACATAAGTATATGTTTATGCCCTGGCGCAAGGCCCAGGCTGGACGGCGCGCCCAGCCGGTCGCGGCTTTTGGGCAACATGGCCGCGAAAACTGTTAACGCTCGGGCCCTTCCGCTCTGTCTTTCGCGCATGCTCGCCTACAAATTGTCGACCAGCGTTTCGACGGTCGTCGGACCGCGGACGGATCACTTGTGGAGCCTTGGCCCGCTGGCTCGAGCCGGGAGATGGGCCTCGAGGATTCGTGCTCAACCCAGGATCAAACGTGCCATGAGCCTGCGAACTGGCCTCGTGCTCCTTGTCCTGCTCCTCGGGCTTCCCGGTTGCGCCAGCACGCGCGCGACCGACCCGGAGGCGAACGACCCCTACGAGCACTTCAACCGGAAAATGTTCGCCTTCACCATGAAGCTCGACCGCCACGTGCTGGCACCGGTCGCGCGGGCCTATCGCGATCACACGCCGGACTGGTCCCAGGCCGCCGTGCGCAACGGCCTCGACAACGCGGACGCGCCGGTCGTCTTTGCTAATGATGTGCTCCAGGGCGAATTAAAGCGCGCGGGTCAAACATTCGGACGCTTCTTCATCAATTCGGTGTTTGGCCTCGGCGGCCTGCGCGACATCGCCAAGAGCGAATTCAACATCGAAGCCCACAAGGAGGATTTCGGGCAGACGCTGGCCGTCTGGGGCTTGGGCGAGGGACCCTACATCGTGTTGCCGTTGCTGGGCCCGAGCAATCCGCGCGACCTTTTCGGCTCGGGCGTCGATATCTTCTTGGACCCGTTTTTCTACCTGACTTATGATGGCAAGCTTGCAGTCTCTTTCAGCCGCAGCACCCTCGACATCATCGACGCGCGGTCTCGGAGCGTTGACGCCACGACCGAGCTGGAGCGCACCTCGATTGACTATTATTCCGCCATCCGAAGCCTCTTCCGGCAGAACCGAGCGAGCGCGATCCGGAATGGCGAGATCAATACCGAGGAGTTGCCCGAGTTCTGAACCAAAAAGGCCGCAATGGCATCCTAGGTTCGCCGAATCGGCTACCGTCGCTTAACCGCGTCGGCCCAGGATGGTTCTTCGAATTGAGGCGACAATGAGATTTAAGCACGCTTTCCGGCGTTATTGCTTCGTATTGCTCCTCGGGGTCATCGCGACTTTCGGGACCGTTTCAGCCTCGTCCGCGCGCGGTTACGCCCGAGGTCTACGTCAAGTCGCTCGCCGATCAGGCCATCGCGATTCTCACCAACACCTCGCTCGATCAGCACACGCGTTACGACGCCTTCCGCGTGCTCATTCTCGGGAACACCGAACTCGATCGGATCGCGAACTTCGCGCTCGGTCGCTATGCCTCGCAGATGCGCGCGGCCAATCGCTATGACGAGTATGTGTCGCTCTTTCGCGAGTATATCGTGCGGATTTACGCCGCGCGGCTCGGCGGGTATTCCGGCGAACGGCTCGAAATCTCGCGCTCGGTGCCCCGCGGCACGAACGAGGTCATCGTCTTCAGCCAGATCATGCCGGGACCCTCCGGCGGGAGCCCCGTCGCGCTGAACTGGCGTCTGCGCAAGACCGATGGCGGCTACATAATCGCGGACGTGCAGGTCGCGGGCGCTTGGATGTCGATCGAGCAACAGGATCAGTTCACCTCGATCATCACCAACAACAACCGCGAGACGACGAAGCTCATCGATTTTCTGCGCCAGCAGCTCGCCTCCGCGGCGCGCTACGGAAGCCCCTCTTAGTCGATCCTGCCCGCGGAAGCGGAAGCCCGTGTGTCGCTTACGCCCGCGCGAAGCGCTTGTATTTCAGGCGGTGCGGCTGGAGCGCGTCCACGCCCAAGCGGCGCTTGCGATCCTCCTCATAGGCCTCGTAATTGCCTTCGAACCACAGGACTTGGCTGTCGCCTTCGAAGGCCAGGATGTGCGTGGCCACGCGATCGAGAAACCAGCGATCGTGGCTGATGATCATGGCGCAGCCGGCAAAATCCTCGATCCCCTCTTCCAGCGCCCGTAGCGTATCGACGTCGAGGTCGTTGGTGGGCTCGTCGAGAAGGAGAACGTTGGCGCCCGCTTTCAGCACCTTGGCCAAGTGCACGCGGTTGCGTTCGCCGCCCGAGAGCTCGGCCACCCTCTTCTGCTGATCGGACCCCTTGAAGTTGAAGGCCGCGACATAGGCGCGGCTCGGCATCTCGCGCTTGCCGAGCTTGATGAGATCGTTGCCGCCGGAAATCTCTTCCCACACGGTTTTCTTGCCGTCGAGCGCATCGCGACTCTGATCGACATAGCCCAGGATGACGGTCTCGCCGACGCGAAGATGGCCCCCATCGGGTTTCTCCTGTCCCGTCAGCATGCGGAACAAGGTCGATTTGCCCGCGCCGTTCGGCCCGATGACACCGACGATGCCGGCGGGCGGAAGCCTGAAGGAGAGATCCTCGATCAGGAGCAGCTCGCCGAAGCCTTTGCGCAAGCGTTCGGCCTCGACCACCAGGTCGCCCAGGCGCGGGCCCGAAGGAATGACGATTTGGGCGGTGCCCGGCGCGCGCTCGTTCGATTTCGCCAGAAGCTCCTCATAGGCCTTGAGGCGCGCTCTGCCCTTTGTCTGGCGCGCACGCGCGCTCGCATGCACCCATTCGAGCTCGCGCGCCAGCGTGCGCTTGCGCGACTCTTCTTCGCGGCCTTGTTGCCCGAGGCGCTTTTCTTTTTGCTCCAGCCACGACGAATAGTTGCCCTTGTAGGGAATGCCCTGACCGCGGTCGAGCTCGAGAATCCAGCCCGTGACATGGTCGAGGAAATAGCGGTCGTGAGTCACGAGCACGATCGTTCCCGGATAGTCCTTCAAATGATGCTCGAGCCAAGCCACGGACTCCGCGTCCAAATGGTTGGTGGGCTCGTCGAGCAGCAGAAGATCGGGGCGCTCGAGGAGAAGCCGGCAGAGCGCGACGCGCCGCTTCTCCCCGCCCGAGAGCGATTGCACATCCTGATCGCCGGGCGGGCAGCGCAAGGCGTCCATCGCCATGTCCACCTGACTTTCGAGATCCCAAAGCCCCTGGGCTTCGATCTCTTCCTGCAGCTTCGTCATCTCCTCCATCAGCGCGTCGGAGTAGTCTTCGCCGAGTTTTTGCGAGACGGCGTTGAAATCGTCGAGATGCTTCTTCTTCGCCGCAACGCCCAGCATGACATTGCCGAGCACATCCGTTGACGGATCGAGCTCGGGCTCCTGTGGCAGGAAGCCGACGCGCGTCCCAGGAGCCGCCCAAGCCTCGCCCGCAAAGTCCTTCTCGATGCCGGCCATGATGCGCAGGAGCGTCGACTTGCCCGAGCCGTTCACGCCGACAACGCCGATCTTGGCGCCCGGAAAGAACGACAAGCGAATGTCCTTCAAGACCTGCCGGCCGCCCGAATAGGTCTTGGAGAGACCGTTCATGACGTAGATGTACTCGGTGGAAGCCATCGCATCCCCGCGATAACGGATCAGGATTCAAACGACGTTGGGAATTTTACGCGCGCGATATTGACGAACCTCAAGGCTCCTTGCGGATGAAGGTGACGGCATAGAGAGGATCGCCATTGAAGAGCTCTTTGGGCGCATCGGCACCTTCGATCATGAAGAACTTGCGCTTGGTGATCCGACCTTCGAGCTCGTAGCCACGCGCTCCCATCTTGCGCCGGTGATATTCCACCGCCGCGGGCGTGAACTCGCGCGCGAGCACCGTAATCCGCTCGGGTTCGGCATCCTTGGCTTTCTCGCTCATCGTGTCCTCGTCTGTGCCCGGGCCTTGGGGAACGCACTCTACTCTATACTCCATCCGCGATGGCCCATGCGACAGCCGCTCCCAAGCGGCGGCCGCCATCGCCTTCCTCGTTGCGGGGGACTATACTGTCCCGGGGGGCATCGAGGGAGTTCTGCATCCGTGGCGTCTTATGTTCAAAAGACCCTCGCACCGGGCGAGGAGATTCTCTATCGCGTCCATTTTCACTGGCTCTACAAATTGTGGGCGGTCGTCGCCCTCCTTCTCCTCGGCATCTTTCTCGTCGGCATCTACATTTTCTTGCGCATTATGATCCGCATTTGGACCACGGAGATCGTCGTCACAAACGACCGGTTGGTGATGAAGACGGGATTCGTCGCGCGCCACACGGAGGAAGTGAGCCTCGACAAGATCGAGGAAATCAATGTCGAGCAAAGTTTTTGGGGGCGCATTTTCGACTTCGGCAAGGTCGATGTGCGCGGCACGGGCGAGGGCAATATCCAGATCCCGGTGATCGACGATCCCCTGGGCTTACGCAAGGCGATCCAGAATGCGCGGACGCTCTATCGCGGCGACAGGGAAGTGCCGAACCCCAGAGGCCATGCGGCCTTTCGATCTTTCAATCAGTGACTAGGCGTCTCGGGGCTTGTTGATACCCGTGTCGGGTCCATCGCGTGGGTTGGCGGCGCGGGACTCCCTCGCTTTATCGCCTTGGCCGCTCCCCTGATCATTGGCCCCGTCGCCGCCATCCTTGCGAAAGACGGGCGGCACGAAGGCGACCGTGTTCGTGCCGCTCTTCGGCGACTTGGGCAGCGCCGTGGCGCGTGTGGGGGTCATGAGGCCGTGCCCAGGGCGTTCATGCGCACGCTTCTTGGCCGCGTACATCGCCGTATCGGCCGCTCTGACCAGGTCTTCGGCGGTCATCGTGCGGTTGGCCTCGGTCTGAGCGAGGCCGATACTCAAAGTGACGTCCTCAGTCACCGCCTTATCGAAGGCCTCGATGATCCGCGCACTGGCATGCTCGGCATCCTCGGCCCGCGTGTTGGGCAAGATGACGCAAAACTCGTCTCCGCCGTAGCGGCACGGAATGTCGGCCAGCCGCACCGCATCCTTGATGACGCGCGCGGTCTCGGCAAGAAGCCGGTCGCCGGCCAAATGCCCGTGGCTGTCGTTGATCTTCTTGAAGCCGTTGAGATCGAGAAAGAGAAGCGCGAGCGGGCGCCCGGTGCGCGAGGCCGCGCTCAGCTCGCGGCGCATATGCTCGTAGAAGGCCGTCTGATTGGCGAGGCCCGTCAAAGGATCGTGACGCGATAGATCGATGAGCTGCTTGGTCCGTTCCGCCACCTGCTCTTCAAGGCTCGCGGCATAGCGCTCCATCCTGTCCTTTTGCGCCGCAATCTGCGCGACCAAGCCCGCGATGTAGGTGTCGAACACGAGCTGAAGGTCGAAGGCGCGAAGCTTCAGTAGCGCGCGCCGGAGATGGTCCTTGTCCTCGCGCTTCGTGTTGGGTGCTTCTTCGATGACCACGTCGATGAGGCCATGGAGCGTTTCGAGCGAGGCCGTGTAGAGCTTGGGCGAAACGCCGATGCGCTGGTGAATGCGACCGATGTGCAGGCGCTTGTTCACGTAGACGCCGTCGTAACGGCCGTCGAACATCTCGACGAGATAGGCGCGCATGGCGTGCTTGAGGCGGTCGAGCGTGTCGCCGTCGCCGATGATGAGCGCGATCTCCGGCACGCTCGTTTGCACGTGATAGAATTTCTCGACGATGTTGTCCAAATGCAGGCTGATCTCGCGGCGAAACGCGGCGATCGCAAGCGCGTCATCGGCGGTGAATTTGAGGAGACGCTTGCGGTCTTCGATTTCGAGATTGGTCAGCTGCAATTGCTCGGCGAGCGACCGGTGCACGGACTCGGTCGCGAATGCTTTCCGGGATGATGCATCCGCGTCCATCTTGCTGGACATGGCGACCTCCGCGCCCATCGTGCTCGACTTCGCGAGCCTTCTTTTCGCGCAGGGCGCCGGTTCGAGCCAATTTGGCGGATTCTTTGGCCAATTTGATTGAGATTCAATTAAAAATAGCAATTACACTAAGTATACTCGCAATAGGTGTGGTGGGCCCGCCAGGATTTGAACCTGGGACAACGCCGTTATGAGCGGCGCGTTCTGACCACTGAACTACGGGCCCTTTTCGGGGCAGGACACATAGCAGGTTCGGACCCCTTGCACCCAGCCACGGCCTCCATGCTTGGCTCGGCCTCAATTCTGCCGCGGCCGGCCCGGATGCTCGGCTATTCTCCGTCCCCCGGCCCCCGGCCCCCTTTCGTGGTCCGGGCCCGCCGATGTCCGCCATTGGGAGGATACACGCATGCCGCGCCGCGCGATCAGCCTACCCTTCCTCATGCTCCTGAGCTTGCTTGCTCTCTCCGCATGCTCGCCTCCGGCCGGAGGCGAGAAGACAGCGCGCGCCATGACCGTGAACGGCGAGGGCTTCGTCATGGCCAAGCCCGATATGGCGGTCGTCAGCGTGGGCGTTGCGACTCAAGGCACGACAGCGGCCCAGGCGCTCGCCGCCAACAACACGCAGATGGACGCGCTGTTCAAAGCGATCTCGGGGCTCGGCATCGAGGACAAGGACGTTCAGACCTCGAACTTCTCGGTGACGCCGCGCTATGCCCAGCCCGATCCGCAGCGTCCCGACGAGCCCTATGACCCGGGCAAGATCGTGGGTTATGACGCCTCGAACCAAGTCACCGTCAAGGTGCGCGATCTGCGCAAGCTCGGCGATGCGCTCGACTCATTCGTCGCCACGGCGGGCGCCAACAATCTCCAAGGCGTTTCCTTCGACTTCAACGATCCGACGCCCATCATGGACGAGGCGCGCCGCAAGGCCGTGGCCGATGCGCGCCGCAAGGCCGCGCTCTTCGCCGAAGGCGCCGGCGTCAAGCTTGGTCCCATCCAAAGCATCGCCGAAGGCGGCGGCTATTATCCGCAGCCGGTCTATGCCATGGCGCGCGCGGCCGAGATGAAAGCCTCGGTGCCCGTGGCGCCGGGCGAAAGCCGCATCTCGGCGAATGTCTCGCTCACTTACGAGCTGCAGTGATGGGCGGTGCAGCGGCAGTGCGGCGCTCAACCGAGCGCCGCACGAACCGCCTGCGCCACGTCGACCACATCCTCGTCCGAAAGATAAGGATGGAAGGGCAGCGCAAGGATGCGCCGGCTCAAATCCTCGCATACCGGCAGGCTTCCCGCCCCGTCGCCACAAGCCTTGAACGCCGCATGCAGATGAAGCGGCTGCGCATAATAGATGGCAGTGGGAATTCCTTGCGCGGCCAGCGTGTCGCGTAAGCGGTCGCGATCCTTGACCAGCACGCAATAGAGCGCGTATCCGCTCTCGCGGCCTTGAGGCACGCGCTGACGTATGACGGCGGCGCCCAGCGCAGCATCATAGGCGCGCGCCAGCTCCTGCCGCCGCGCGCGCTCTTCGGCGAACACGGTGAGCTTGGCGAGGAGCACGGCCGCTTGCAGCGAATCGAGCCGGCCGTTGAAGCCGACGCGGATCGATTCCTTGCGCGCCTCGTCGGTGCCGTGCCAGCGGAGCGAGCGGAAGATCTCGGCCTCGGCTGCGCTGTCGCAGAAGATGGCCCCGCCATCGCCGTAGCCGCCGAGTGTCTTGGAGGGAAAGAAGCTCGTCGCCGTAACCGGCGCGAGCGCGCCCACGGATTTGTTGCCGAGCCCGCCGCCCAAGCTCTGCGCGGCGTCGGCGAGCACGAACAAGCCATGGCGCGCCGCAAGCGCATGGATCGCGGGGTAATCCGCGGGCAAACCGAAAAGATCGACGGGAATGACCGCGCGCGGTCTTAAGGCGCCGGTCTTGCTCACGCGCTCGATCGCCTGGGCAAGCTTTCCCACGTCGACGGTGAAGGTGTCGGGCTCGACGTCGACAAAGACGGGACGCGCGCCCACGAGAAGCACCGCATTGGCGGTGGCGTTGTAGGTGAAGGCGGGCAGGAACACGGCGTCGCCCGGGCCTATGCCGCGCGCCGTCAAAGCCATAATGAGTGCGTCGGTGCCGCTCGCCACGCCCACCGCATGCGGCGCGCCGGTAAGCTTCTCGAGCTCGGCTTCAAGTCGCGCGATCTCCGGCCCGTTGATGTATTGGCCGTGCTCGAGCACCGCCTCGATATTGGCTGCGATCAACGGCTTCAACCGGCGGTATTGGGCGCTTCGAGATCGATGAAGGAAATCGCGCGCGGCTTGCCTTTGGTCGTCATCGGTGCGTCACCGCTCAGCCAAGCGCCATCTCGTTCGCCAACGTTGCCTGAATGGCGAGCGCCGTTTCAAGCGCCCGGCGCGCGTCTTCGGCGGAGACAAGCGGCGGCGCGCCCTCCTCGATCGCGCGAATGAAGCAGTCGAGCGCGAAGGCCAATGGATCGCGGGCTTCGTCGCTGCCGAAGAGATCGCGCAAGGGATAAGGCGTCTCGTTCACGATGCGGCGGGCGAGAAAATCGATATTGATCGAGCCTGCGGCGTATTGAAGCCGCATCGAGCGCTCGCGGGCGGGAGCGACGCGACTGGCGGCAAGCCGCACGCGGCAGCCGTCGGCGAGCGTGAGCAGGGCTTCGGCTTCGTCGAGGCTTGCGCTTTTCACGCGCCGGCCCGTGGCGCGCACCTTCACGACGTTGGCGGGATTGAGCACATGCACGAGATCGAGATCGTGGGTCATGAGATCGACCACCACGCCGACCTCGAGGTTGCGCTCGGTGAACGGGCCCTTGCGAATGCATTCGATTGCCGTCGGCCGCTCCTTGATATCGAGGAGTCCCGCTTGGAGGAGCAGCACGCGCTCCTGGTGGCCCGCTTGAATGACGCGCTGGCGCGCGCGCGCGAGGCGTATAAGCGCATCGGCTTCCGCAAGGCTCAAGGCGAGCGGCTTTTCGATCAAGACATGCGCTCCCGCCTCGAGAAATTCCCGGGCGAGCGGCGCGTGCGATTGGGCAGGCGTTGCGATGACGGCGAAATCGACGTTGCCCAACAGACTCTCGTGGCTCGTCAAGCGCTTGCGCCCGGCATTCCGCGGCCACTTCGACGGCGCGCGCGGGATGGGGATCGACCACGGCGAAAAGGCTGACGCGGGGATGGGCTGCGAGCTTCAAGGCATGAAAGCGCCCGAAATAGCCGGCGCCGATCACGGCCGCACGCAATTTGGGGCGCTCGCGGCTGGCGCGGGACTCTGCTTGTTCGCGAGCACTCACGTCGTGACCCTCATTTGCCGGCGGCGGGCAGCCGCCGGCCGGCCGGCGACTATGGCAAATGAAGAGCGCGCTGGCGACGCGTGCCGGCGTCGTTCGCGCAACAAAAATGCTTACAAGGCTGTAACGGGGCTATGGCAGCTGCAACTCGTGCGCGGTCGCATTCTTCTGCGTCGCGAGCGACACGGCCCAGGTCGTGAGAAATGCCAGCGGCGCGCTCACGAGCGCGGGAAACTCGGACGGAAAGAGCGGCTCGGCCGCGCCCAGCACCTTGACCATGAAGACCGGGCTCACGCGCGATCAGAACGACCGAGGTGACGAGCCCCACAAGGCCGCCCGCGAGTGCGCCCGGCATGGTCAACCCCCGCCAATAGAGGACGAGAACCAAGACCGGGAAAGTCGTGCTCGCGGCGACGGAGAACGCGAGCGCCACCAAGAAGGCTACGTTCTCATGTTGGAAAAGAATGGCGAGAGCAACCGCCGCCGCAGAGGTGAGAAAGGCCGCGGCGCGGAAGACCATGATCTCCGCGCTTTCGCTGAGTGGTGCGCCTTTCCGCATCGTCACCACGAGATCATGGGAGGTCGCCGAGGCCATGGCGATAGTGAGGCCCGCAACGACGGCGAGGATGGTGGCAAAGGCAACCGCGCTGATGATGCCGAGCAGCATGTCGCCGCCCACGGCGTTTGCGAGGTGAACGATGACCATGTTCTGCCCGCCGATGATGCCGCCCTCGGGCGTCTGGTAGGCGGGGACGTCCTTCACGAAGGCTACGGCAGCGGGGCCGATGACGACGAAGATCAGAATGAAGACGAAGCCGATGACCGCCGTCGCCACCACGAGCGACTTGCGGGCGGCGAACTCGTCGGGAACGGTGAAGAACCGGATGAGGAGATGCGGCAGGCCGAGGAGGCCGAGCCCAAGCCCGGCGGCGAGCGACAACGCGGAAAACACATCGAGATGCATGCCGCCGAATTGGAACAGCGTGGTTCCCGTTTCGTGCAGCGCCGCGGCCCGTTCGTAGAGAGCGCCGAGTCCCCCGGCCTTGATGAGACAGAGCGCGGCCAGCACCATGACCGACAAGATCAACAAGCCGGCCTTGACGATCTGCACCCACGTCGCCGCCAACATGCCGCCGAAGACGACATAGGTCGTCATCAGCACGGCCACCACCAAGACCGACGCCGTGAAGCCCAGATTGAAAAGAACCGAAATGAGGGCGCCCGCGCCGACGAGCTGCGCGACGAGATAAAGCAACGAAATGACGATCGTCGCCACGCCCGCGAATATCTTCATGCGCGGATCGCGGAGCCGGCTCTGAACGACATCGCCCAGCGTATAGCGGCCGAGCCGCCGCAGAGGGCCGGCGATCAAGATCAAAATCAGACACAAGCCCGCCGGCGGCGCCAGGAAGTAGATGGCCGTATCGGCGCCACTCAGAAAATAGAGACCTGTTATGCCGAGAATCGTCGTCGAGGACATGAAATCGCCGGCGATGGCGAGACCGTTCTGGCCTCCGCTGATACGGGAGGACGCCGCATAGAAGGAGTCGCGCCCTTTGCTCCGCCGCGCGGCCCACACCGTGATGATGAGCGTCACCGCGATCGTGGCAAGGAAATAGCCGATGGAGATCGAGATCACGAACGCTCTCGCTGTTCGGCGTCGTCGGCCGCGCTGAAGAGCCAGCTCAAACCGACGAGAACCACGATCACCGCGACGACGACCCAGACGCTCAGCGGCACGCCGAAAAGCTCCGTGCCCAACAAAGGCGGCGCCAGCGCCGGAATGGCGGCCATCAAGGGCACCGGCGCCCACAGCACCAAAACAAGAATGCTGCGCCAGAGCTTCGAGCTCGATCTCACACGTTTCCTCCCCGCTCGGCCCGATCGGGCCTTGCACCCCTCATAGGCTTACACCGCCGCCAAGCGCAATGGAAAACACACCTGTCGCCGCGATGGAGATCCATCCGGCGGGTTGGCATTTCTTTCGTTCCCCTCGCGCGAGGGGACTTTGTCTTCTCCCCCTCGCTGCGCGAGGGGGCTTTGTCTTCTGCCCCCTCTGACGAGGGGGCTGGGCGCCGCTTAACGGCATCCATTTATTTTTTGTGCGCCGCCAAGCGGCGCCCCGCGCGGCTTTTCGCGGTCCAGCCCTCTCCACCCGCCGGAGGTTGCGCAGTCGCCTGCGGCCGCCGACCCGGGTCGTGATGCCCGGTCCCTCACGCTGGCCCCGCCCCGAGTCACGGTCCCGTTACGACCGTGCCGCGAGTGCCGCCCTCTCGTCCCATGGAGCAGTCGGTCTAGAACCACAGCCCCTCAACGACGAGAGATGCCGAGATTGTACGCGCGTTTTTCGGAGTGTGGATAAGGAGGGGTGCGATATTCCGTGCACAGCGTTAACGCGCCCTCATCCTGAGGAGCGCGGCGCGAATGCGCCGAGCGTCTCGAAGGATGAGGCTTCGGACTTTGAATGCCCCGGACCTGCCTGCGCGAAGCCAGAGCTTCGCTTCGGCGAAGGCAGGCAAGCGCGGGCATGACAAGCTTACGTGTGATGCATGCCGCCTGCGGAGTAAGGCCGCTCAAGACGCGGCGGCGAAGCGCGCCTTGTCGCGCTCGCGCCGGATGCCGTCGGCGATCAGGAAAGCAAGCTCCAGCGCCTGCTCGGCATTGAGGCGCGGATCGCAATGGGTGTGATAGCGATCCGAAAGCTGGTGATCCTCGATGGCCTGCGCGCCGCCCACGCATTCGGTGACGTTCTGGCCCGTCATCTCGAGATGGACGCCGCCGGCCTGTGCTGCCTTCGGCCTTGTGGATGTCGAAGAAGGTGCGAACCTCCTTCATGATGCGGTCGAAGGGACGCGTCTTGTAGCCCGTGGACGACTTGATCGTATTGCCGTGCATCGGATCGCACGACCACACGACTGCGCGGCCCTCGCGCTTGACGCGCCGGACGAGCCGCGGCAGGTGCTCGGCCGCCTTGTCCGCGCCGAAACGCGCAATGAGCGTGAGCCGCCCGGCTCGTCGGCGGGATTGAGGACGATCGATGAGCTTCGGACGAGCTCGTCCGGTTCGAGCGAGGGCCCGCATTTGAGGCGATCGGGTTCTTGACCCCGCGCAGGAATTCGACATGGGCGCCGTTCGAGCCCGCGCGTGCGGTCGCCGATCCACAGCATGTGCGCGGAGGTGTCGTACCACTCGCCCGAGGTCGAATCGATGCGCGTCATCGCTTCCTCGTAATGGAGGAGCAGCGCCTCGTGGCTGAAATAGAAATCGACCGCCGTGAGCTGCGGCGCGGTTTCGGCATTGAGCCCGCAGGCGCTCGATGAATTCCAGCGCCTGGCAGATGCGCTCGGCCATGGCCTCATAGCGCCGCGCAGCTCCGAATTGCGAGATGTAGTCGAGATACCAGCGATGGGCCGATGCAGATCAGCGTAGCCGCCTTGGGCGAAGGCGCGCACGAGATTGGCGGTCGCCGCCGCGCGGAAATAGGCGCGCATCATGCGCTCCGGATCGGGCGCCGCGCGCTTCCGCGCTAAACTCCATGCCGTTGATGATGTCGCCGCGATAGGAGGGCAGCTCGCGATCGCCCTGGCGCTCGGTGGGCTCCGAGCGGGGCTTGGCATATTGGCCCGCGATGCGGCCCACCTTGACCACCGGCCCGCGCCGCCGAGCGTCAGCACGAGCGCCATGCTGCAAGAAAGACGCGAAACGTGTCGCGGATGTTGTTGGCGTTGAACTCGGCGAAGCTCTCCGCGCAGTCGCCGCCCTGGAGCAGAAATGCACGGCCGACGCGCGATCTCGGCGAGCGCGTGCTTCAAGTTCCGCGCCTCGCCCGCGAAGACGAGCGGCGGATAGCTCTTGAGCTGCTCCTCGACGGCCGCGAGCGCGCCAGGTCCGGGTAATCCGGCACTTGGCGGATGGGCTTCTCGCGCCAGCTTTCAGGGCTCCAGAGTGTGCTCATCGTCTCGTCTCGGTTCCACCGATGCCGGCTGATATAGAGAAGGCCCGCGCCCTTGGCCAGCCTTGCAGCGCGAGCATAGCGGCCTCGAGCTCCTTTTAAGAAACCGTTTAATTTTCGGCACTCAGCGCCATTGATAAGCAGTGGGTATCTTTGGCTGCCAGCAAATTCGCTTTCGGCGGGCTTTGCCGCAATCCGCTATCCTTCCCACTTGAGCCAGATACGCGCGGCCGGACCGATCCCCCATGACGGCGCAGAACAGCCACCCCAAGCGCATCTACCGCAAGGACTATGCGCCGCCGCCTTATGTCGTCGAGCGCGCGGAGCTTTTTTTCGCCTCGATCCCGCGCGCACGGTGTGGCGAAGCAGGCTCGAGATGAGCCGCAATCCCGAGGTGGCCGAGCCCGGGCTCCTTCATCTCGACGGCGAGGGGCAAGTGCTTCTGTCCGTGACGCTCGACGGGCGCAAGCTCATGCCGCCCGCCTATAGCCAAGAGGACGCCGGAGGCCTCAGCCTCGAAGTGCCGCGCGGCCCTTCATGCTCGAGATCGAGAGCGCTGAACGAGCCCGAGAAAAACACGGCGCTCGAAGGCCTCTATCTCACGGGCAACGCGCTCTGCACCCAATGCGAGGCGGAAGGCTTCCGCCGCATGACCTACTTCGTCGACCGGCCCGACGTGCTCTCGTCAATATCGCGCGCATATGACCGCCGACGCCAAGCGCTTTCCGGTGCTGCTCTCCAACGGCAACAAGGTGGCGAGCGGCACGCTGCCCGACGGGCGCCAATGGGTCGAGTGGCACGATCCGTTCCCCAAGCCCTGCTATCTGTTCGCGCTGGTCGCGGGCGACTTGAAATGCGTCGCGGACCGCTTCGTCACGCGCTCGGGCCGCGAAGTGGCGCTGCATCTCTATGTCGAAGCGGGCAACGAGCCCCGCGCGCTTTACGCGCTTGGAGGCGCTCAAGCGCGCCATGAAGTGGGACGAGGACACTTATGGCCTCGAATACGATCTCGACATCTTCCAGATCGTCGCCGTCTCCGAGTTCAACATGGGCGCCATGGAGAACAAGGGCCTCAACATCTTCAATGCCAAGTTCATTCTCGCCGATCCCGAGACCGCGACCGACCAGGACTATGCCGCCATCGAGGCGGTGATCGCGCACGAGTATTTCCACAACTGGACGGGAAACCGCGTGACGTGCCGCGACTGGTTCCAGCTCTCGCTCAAGGAGGGGCTTGACCGTCTTCCGCGATCAGCAGTTCTCAGCGGCCATGCGCTCGGCCGCCGTCGAGCGCATCAACGACGTGCGCACGCTGCGCAGCGTGCAGTTCGCCGAGGACGAGGGCCCGCTCGCGCATCCCGGTCCGCCCTGAAGTCCTATCTCGAGATCAACAACTTCTACACCGCGACCGTCTACGAGAAGGGCGCGGAAGTCATCCGCATGATCGAGACGTTGATCGGCGTGGACGCCTTCCGCCGCGGCATGACGCTCTATCTCACCAAGAACGACGGCCGGGCCGCGACCGTGGACGATTTCGTCGCCGCCATGGAGGAGGCGAGCGGCCGCGATCTCGACCAGTTCCGGCTCTGGTATTGCCAAGCGGGCACGCCGCAAATCAGCGTGCACGCGGTGCGCGGTCGAGACGGCAGCGTCCGGCTCACGCTCAAGCAGCGGACGGAGCCGACGCCCGGTCAGCCCGAGAAATTGCCGCTGCACATTCCGCTTGTGCTCGGGCTTGTCGGCGCAGACGGCCGCAACGTGCCCTTGCGCCTCGCGGGCGAGCCCGCTTCGGCCGCCAGTCCCTCGCGCGTCCTCGACTTCAGAGCGGCCGAAGAGCAGACTTCCACCTCGTCGATGCCGGCGCCAAGAGCCGTGCCTTCGCTCTTCCGCGGCTTCTCGGCGCCATGCAAGATCGTCCAGGGGCTTTCGGACGAGGATCACGCCTTTCTCCTCGGCCATGACAGCGACCCCTTCAATCGCTGGGACGCGGGCCAGCAATTCGCGACCAAGCTCGTCCTGTCGCTGGTGGCCCGCAACGACGACACGCCGCGGGATCGAGATTCTCGACCGAGGCCTACGCGCGCACGCTCGGCGACAATAGCTTGGCTCCCGCTTTCATCGCGCTTGCCATCTCCTTGCCCTCCGAGCGCGATCTTTCCCACGCCATGGCCGTCGTCGATGTCGAGGGCATCCACGCGCGCGGGAAGAGCTGACTGCAAACGCTCGCACGCAGCTTGCGCAAGCCCTTGCTCGATGCCCATGAGCGGCTCGCGGCGAACGCGCCTTACGCGCCCACCGCCGAGCAGGCGGGCTTCCGCGCGCTGCGCAACGCCGCCTTGCGCTACCTCGCCAAGACCGGCGAGCCCGCCATGCTCGCGCTTGCGCCGAGAAGCAATTCGAGACGCGCGGACAATATGACCGACAGCGTCGCGGCGCTCTCCATCCTCTCGGATTTCGACCTGCCCGCGCGCAGCCAAGCTTTCGAGCGCTTCTTGCGCGCTGGCAGCGCAACGCGCTCGTGATCGACAAATGGCTGTCGCTCCAGGCGCTCTCCTCCTTGCCCGACACGCTGGACACCGTGCAGCGCCTCATGCAGCACCCGGCCTTTTCGCTCAAGAGCCCGAACAAGGTGCGCGCCCTCGTCGGCGCTTTCGCCCATGGCAACCAGCTCCGTTTCCATGCGGCTCGAACGGCGCCGGCTACAAGCTCCTCGCGGACACGGTGCTCGCCCTCGACCCGCTCAACCCGCAGGCGCCTCGCGCCTCGTCTCGGCTTTCGAGAGCTGGCGGCGCTTCGATGCCGGCAGGCAGGCCCTGATCCAGGCCGAGCTCCGGCGCATCGCCAAAACCAAGACCCTGTCTCCCAACATGACGGAGATGGTGGAACGAATGCTTTCTTAACGATGCGTCCGCCACGCCTCATCATTATTGGCAAATTGTTAACAGCGCGCGGGCAAGCTTAGATCGGCCGGCCTCTGCACCAGCAGACGGCCGAGACAAAAAGGGCCCAGCTTGACGCTGAGCGACCATCAAAATCGCTTTGCCGCCTTTGCATTTGCCGCCGCGGACGCCTTTCTCGAGATCGCGGGCGACGGCTCCATTTGCCATGCGCTTGGCTCGGGTGCGGTGCTGTTCGGCTTGACCACCGACGAAATCATCGGCCATGCGCTATTGGAGTTCTTCCCGCCGTCCGAGCACGATTTCGTTCATCACATTGTTTACGAGACGGAGCGCGGTCACAGATTCGGCCCCATTCTCGTGCCGCTCGCCCTGGGCTTTCCGTCCCAGGCCGTGGTCATGAGCGGCTGCCGGCTGCCCGACGATCCGTCCCATGTCTATCTCGCGCTGTCGGAAGCCACCTTCGCCACCATGCCCGACCAGATCGCCAAGCGGCGCGATCCGACGACCGGGCTCCTCGATCGCGACGGCTTCGAGATCATCGCCAAGGACACGCTGATCACCGCGCGCGCGCTCAAGCAGGAGGTCGTGCTCACGCTCCTTAAGCTCGCCGATGGCAAGAGCTTCGAGGAGCGCCTGAGCAAGCCCGCGGCGACGAAGTTTTATTCCGAGGTGGGCGCGCTTGTTGCGCGTCTCGGCCCTCAACAACGCGGCCGGCCGCTTGGCAGCCGCACCGCTTCGGCGTGCTCCACGATTCCGGCCTTGAGGCGACGTCATCTCTCACTGCGGCTCGCCGCGCTCGCGCGACGCGCCGATCCCGGCGGCCGCGGCGCGAAGCTGCATTCGAGCACCGTTTCGCTGAATCCGATCTGTCGAACGAAGACGCAGGCACCGCGCTCGCCTACACGATCTCGCGCTTCGCGCGCGCCGAGAACGATCACGACTGCCCGACACGCTCACCCAGGCCTCGACCCGCGCCGTCGCGGAGGCTGTCGCTGCGTCTGGAGCGTTTCCGCACCATCCTGGCCGAACGCCAATTCAAGTTCGTCTGCCAGCCCGTGGTCTCGTTCGACACCAACAAGCCCCATCATACGAGGTCCTGCTTCGCTTCGACGACTCCTCGTCGCCTTATGATCTCGTGACCTTCGCCGAGGACATGGACCTCGTGCAGGATCTCGATCTTGCCGTCTGCGAGGCGGTGGCCGACTTCCTCGGACGCATGCCCTTCGACCGGCCGATCAGCCTTGCCGTCAACATTTCCGGAAGCTCGATCACCACGGCGAGCTTCGTCACGCGGCTCCTCAATCTGCTCATCAATCGCCCTCTTGACCGGGCGCCTGATGTTCGAGATCACGGAATCGTCGCGCATCGAAGATCTCGAGGGCGTCAACCACGTGCTGGGCGGCCTGCGCCGCCTGGGCTATGCCGGTGTGTCTCGACGATTTCGGCGCGGGCTCGGCCTCGTTCCAATATTTGAGCGCGCTCGAGGTCGACTATGTGAAGATCGACGGCCGCTACGTGCGCGAGGCCGCGGCCTCGCGGCGGAACGCGTTGATGCTCAAGTCCATCGCGGGGCTGTGCGCCGATCTCGGCATCAAGACCGTAGCCGAGATGGTGGAGACCGCCGAGCAGGCCAAGCTCATGCAAGAGCTCGGCTTCAATCTCGCCCAGGGCTACTACTTCGGCCGCCCCCAACCGATCAAGAATCTCGGTCCCCGCAGCGCCGCCCAGTCCACGCTCGCGAGCCGCAGGGTGGCCAACGCCAAGACTTTTGGCCGGCGCTGACGCGCGTATCCCCGATGTCGCGTACGAAATCCGCAACAGAAGCGCGCCCCGGCGGACACCTCGAAAGCCCTTGGGAGACGGCCTGAAACCTGCCTGGTCCTCGCGAATACGGTGCACATCGGACTGGCCATGGACAGCGCGCAACCTCTCGATCTTGCCGAGCCTCAACGTCCTCCTCGTCGACGACGACATTCACGTCATCAAGATCGTGAAGTCCCTTCTGCGGGGCTTTGGCGTCAAGCAATTCGACGAGGCCCATGACGCCGCCGAGGCCTTCGAAAAGCTCAAGCACACCAAGTTCGATGTGATCATCGTGGACTTCCTGATGAAGCCCTTGGACGGACTCGACTTCATCCGCCTCGTGCGCACGGCCAAGGACAGCACGAACCCGTCGGTGCCCATCATCATGCTCACCGCCTTTGCCGACGAGCGGCGCGTCAAGGAAGCGCGCGACGCAGGCGCCAACGAGTTTCTGTGCAAGCCCGTGACCGCGAGCGATCTTTACCAGAGGCTCCTCGGCGTCGTGCAAAGTCCGAGGCCCTTCATCCGCAGCGAGACCTATGTCGGCCCCTGCCGCCGCTGGCACGACGAGCCCAATTACAAAGGCTCCGAACGGCGGAAGGACAAGGCAGAAGACGACCCCTCCTCGACGCCGCGCTAGCCCTGTTTACAAAGTCGTCATTCCCGACGCGACTTTGCCCCGAAATCCGAAAGGATTTCGGTTGGCAAAGTCAGCGCTCGGGAATCCAGAGTGCCATGCTCCGAGCAAGCGGCTCTGGATCCCCGAGCGCGCGGTTTGCCGACGAAGATCTTCGATCTTCGGGCAAACCGGCCTCGGGGATGACGTTCAAATATCGATATGCGCTAGTGACAGCGACTCCCGCGCCGTCATAATTACCATTTGTAAACGAATCACATGCCGACCCCTTCGCTTGTGATTTCGTGCGGGGCTGTCTCAAGCGTATCGGTGAACTTTGGGCATGGAGCCAAGCGGCAGCTTGCGGAGCGCGCCATCAAAGCAGCATTCGCGATTTCAATCGCTGGGCGAGCGCCTTTGGGCGCGGCTCCCAGCGCATATCCATTCTCGTTGTCGCTGCGGCGGCGAGCCTGGCTTATGGCGTCTTCGTCCTCACGATCGCCGCGCAAGAGCACCGCACGCTGCTTCGGGCCCGAGTACACCCTGCTCGAGCTTTCGGCGGCCGAAGCGCGGATCGCCCAAGAGGGCAAGCTCAACGAAGACACCCTGCCCCGCCCGCCATGGCCCGGCCTCCGGCGGATCCTTTTGAGCGAGTCCGTCGCGGACTCGGCCGATCAGAGACGCATAACCGTGAGCCGGGCGCTCCGGCGCGCCCTCTCCGCGCGCCCCAAAGGCGCGCCCACTTCCGCGCTCTATTATGTCGAGACCGAGACCTCCGGTCTCTTGATGACGGCCGCCACGCCGCTGCAAAACACGACGATGACGCTCGTGCTCGCCGTACCGGTCAAAGAGATCCTCGTCCGTTTGGTACCAGAGCTTGCCCCGCTATGCGGCGCTCTTGTTCGGCCCGGTGTCGCCTGGCCTGGCTCATGCTCGCGGCCTTTCTCGTCCAAGCGGCGCGCGCCGAGGTCGCCGAAACCGCACGCGCCCGCAGCGAAGCCCAGCTCGCCTTCGCCGCCTCGCGCTCGCGTCTCGGCGCCTGGCGCTACGATTTCGCGCGCGAGCACTGGCTTGGTCGGCGAGTTTCTGGGATTTGCTCGGCCGGCAGTCACCGCCACGACCCCATGAGTTGTGCAGAGGCGGAAGCGTTCGTGCACCCCGCCGATCGCGCGGCCATTCGCGCGCTCGTCACGGTGGCCGAAGGCGGCCGTTCGCCCATCGAGACGACGCTCCGGCTCCTGCACGTCGAGGGCCGCTTCGTCTGGCTCTGCCTCAAGGGCGAGCGTCTGGAGAAACGCGCAGGCCCCCTGTTGGAAGGCATTGCGGTCGATGTGAGCGCGCTCAAGCGGCAAGAGGAAATGCTGCGGGCGCGCGAGGCGGAGCTCAAGGAGACCGTCGAGGCGCTCGAGGCCTCGCGCGGCACGCTGCGCGAGCAAACGCGCACGCTCATTCTCTTGGCCGAGCGCTATGCCGCGGAGCGAAGGCGCGCCGAAGAAGCCCATCGCGCCAAGTCCGAATTCCTCGCCAATATGAGCCACGAGCTGCGCACGCCGCTCAACGCCGTGATCGGCTTTTCGGAGATCATGACGTCCGAGCTCTACGGCCCGCATGGGCGATCAGCGCTACCGCGATTATGCGGAGAATGTCTTGCCAGGCCGGCCGCGAGCTCACGGCGCTCATCAACGACATTCTCGACATGTCGCGCGTCGATTCCGGCCACTGGCCGCTGGAGCCCAAGGCGATCGACTTGAAAGCAATCGCGGGCGAAGCCGCGAAGATCGTCGATCACAAGGCCTTCGCGGCGGGATCGTGCTGAAGCTCGCCCTCGACGATGTGCCGACCGTGCAGGCCGATCCGCGCGCGATCAAGAAGGTGCTCGTCAATCTGCTGTCCAACGCCATCAAGTTCACGCCGCAAGGGGGCCGCGTGACGGTCTCGGCGGAGGCCGATGACGAGGCCGTGACCCTCAAGATCGTGGACACGGGCATCGGCATCGCACCCGAAGATCTGCCGCGGCTCGGCGTGCCCTTCACCCAGCTCGAGAGCCAGCTCAACAAGCAGTACAAGGGAAGCGGGCTCGGGCTTGCGCTGGCAAAATCGCTGACGGAGCTCCATGGCGGCACGCTGACCCTGGAAAGCGTGCAGGGCGGAGGAACCACGGTGAGCGTGCGTCTGCCGCGCCGGGCCAAGACCGCCGAAACGCCCATTCCCTTGCGGCGCCTCGCCGCCAGCGAGCGCGCAAGCTGCGGCCAAAGCGGTCATGGCTGAGCCGAAACGCGCTTTCGAGCGTCACGATCGCGACGCAGGGGAGTCCACTCCGCGATCCCTTGCCCGACAGGGACACCGCGCGCACGGTTCTTGTCGTCGAAACGAATTCTTTCGTCGTGGATGTCATCGAGAGCGCGCTCAAGCCCTTGCGCGCGAGCCTCGTGCATGCGGCGTCCGCGGAGGCAGCCCTCGCGCTCGCCCGCATCACGAATGCCTTGCTCGTCATCATGGAGGTCGCGCTGCCGGGCGCCTCCGGTTACGAGGCACTCTCCCGCTTGAAGGGCGAGCCGGGGCTTTGCGATGTGCCCGTGATCGCGCTGACCGCGCGGCCGCTGAGCGAGGAGCGTCTCTATCTCGAGCATGCGGGCTTTGCCGAGTGCCTGGGCAAGCCGCTCGATCTACAGGCGCTGCTCGCCGCCGTGCGGCGCCATCTTTGAGAGACCGTTTGATAATTCACCTCATCCTTCGAGACGGCCGCTCCTCAGCATGAGGAGGTGGGTCGAAGGACGCGGCCTCCTCAGGATGAGGGAGTCCCTTGTTTTCCTCATGGTGAGGAGCCTCGCGGAGCGAGGCGTCTCGAACCATGAGGCATCAAATTCGCATTCTCAAACGGGCTCTGAGCGCCTCCAAGACGCGTCGGTTACAAATACCAGGCGTATTCCTGGGGCGAGATCGCGCCCATGAATTTCTTGAGCTCCGCGCGCTTCAGCGCGACGTAGATGTCGACATAGTCGGAGCCAAGATAAGACTTGATGATCGGCGCGCTCGAGAGGACGTCGAGCGCGCGGCTGAATTCGATCGGAAGCGTCGTGTCCACGTCGTGACCGACATTGCCGATAGCGGGCGGGCCGGGATCGATCTCGTTTGCGATGCCGTGGTGCATGCCCGCGAGAATGGCCGCAAGCACGAGATAGGGATTGGCGCAGGCCGCGGGCGCGCGGATCTCGACGCGGCGCGCCTCGTGCGGCCCGCCCGGCACGCGGAAGGCCACCGAGCGGTTGTTCAGGCCCCAGCGGCGGTTGACCGGCGCGAAGGACATGGGCGTGTAGCGGCGGAAGGCGTTGAGATCGGGCGCGAAGATGGCGAGCGCCTCGTGCATGGTGGCCTGAAGTCCGCCGATGGCGTGGCGCAGGAGCGGGCTCTCGCCCGTGCCGTCGCTCGCGAAAACATTGCGTCCGCTCTCATGGGCGAGATTGAGATGAACGTGCATGCCGCTGCCCGCGGAACTGAGAAAGGGCTTCGCCATGAAGGTCGCCTCGAAGCCGTGGGCGCGCGCGACGCTCGTCACCAGGTGGCGCAGGAATGCGGCCTGATCGGCGGCTTTCAGCGGATCGTCCGTGTGCCGAAGATTGACCTCGAACTGGCCCGGCGCGAGCTCCGCAGCTCGCAGCGCTGGCGGGGATGTTCTGGATCTCGGCCGCGTTCTCGCATGCCGAAATGAAATCGGCGAAGCGGTCGAGCTCGAGAATGCCGTAGGCCTCGCGCGGCGCGGCGCGGCGCCCGTCGAGCGGCGCCGTCGCGGGCAAGGGCGCGCCGCCCTCCGCGCGCAACGTGTCGATGAGATAGAACTCGAGCTCGAAGGCGACCACGGGCTTGAGCTTGAGCTCGGAGATGCGCCGCAGCACGTGCGCGAGCACCGTCCGCGGCTCCACGAGCGCGGGCACACCCGGCGCCTCGAAGAGCGACATGAGCACTTGAGCCTGAGGCTCCTGCGCCCACGGCACGCGCATAAGCGTGCCCGGCACGGGCATGGACGTGCCGTCGGGATCGCCGTCCGAATAGCCGTGGCCGCAAGGGTCGTGCTGATCGCCGGTGACGTCGAGGAGATAGATCGTCTGCGGAATCTGCATGCCGCTCGCGAACAGCCTGTCGAGCTCGCTCGCCGGAAAGCGCTTGCCGCGCAATTTGCCGCAGATATCGACGAGGAGCGCGTCGACGAAGCGGAGGTCGGGATTCTTCTCGCGAAAGGCGCGCGCTTCAGCGGCGGCCTCGACGGACGCGCTCGCCTTGGCGCCCCGCGGGGGCTGGCGCGGGGGCAGCGTGCCGGCGGCCTTGTTCATGATCACCTCTTGGCGCGCGCGGCGCCCGAGCAAGGCAGGGGCCGGGGCTGACGCGCGCCCCATAATGCCGGGGGGCAGCCCGGGGCTTCAATGCCCCCGAGCATGCCCAGAGAGGATGGCCTGCAGGTTAAGGCTGAGGTTGCGCCGGTGGTGCTTCGCCCGGGGCCGCGCCATCGGCCGGCGGCGGCACGGGGATGGCAAAGCCCGGGGCGTCGCCGTCGCCATCGCCCTCGCCTTTCCATCCGAAGCCACCCATGCCCCAGCCATGGCGGAGCCGCTTGTTGAAAAACTTGGGCCGGCCTTCGGCGATAGCTTTGGCGACCTTGGCGCGCTCCTCCGGCGTCAAGCTCGAGACGATTTTCACGGCCACCTTGTGGCCCTCTTCAAGCGCTTTGATGTCGGCGTCCCGGCTCTTGGCGAAGGCGGCTTCGAGCGCCTCGGCCGAAAAGGACTCGGCGGTCAGCGCTTTGACGGTTTCCTGACGCGCCGCGATCGCCGCCTCGAACGAGGCGCGCATCCCGGCGCGATTGGCGTCGAGAATCGTCACCCACCTTCTTGCGCGCGCCGGCATCAAGCGCGCCCATGATCATGTGCGGCGTCGGACCGAAGCCGCCTCCCGGCATGATCCCATCGTGGCCTCGATTGGCAACGAACATGAACCCGCGATGCGGCACGCCGAGGAAGTGATAGCCGGTCACCGTCAGGCCGACGCCGAGAAGCACGCAGTTCAATGCCAGCGAGACAATGAGCGTGATCCGCAAACCTTTGGACATAATTCCTCCTATAGCCATTCGCTCGCATCGAGCGCTGAAAAGGCGTAGCTCATCACTTCGCCTGCATTCAGCTCTTGGCTCGCCACGTCGAGGGCGGGCGTGGCGACGCCGATAAGAATGCCGAGCGCGGTCGAGGCCGCGAGCACGCCCGCCGGCCACGCGCTCGATGCGTCGGGCCACAGCGACGCGAAGAGGCGCGAGAGCCAGGCATCACCCGCGCGCCGGGGCAAGCGGTGCGGCACAAGCTTTTCCTTGAGCGCCGCGCTCGGCAGAGCTGCAGGCACCGCGTCGAGCAGCGTGTCGAGCCAGGCTTCGCCGTCCACGAGCGCACGCGCCTCGGGATGCTTTGCGAGAAAGGCTTGCGCCGCGGCGCGCTCTTCCGCGGGCCAATGGGCGGCCGAAGCGCCGTAGGCCTCGACCAAAGCCCTGAAGCGGTTCATCGTCATCGGTTCTTGCGTCGTTTTCTCCGTCATGGCCCCGCCCTCATTCGATGCCCGCCAAGAGCTCGTTCGCCTCGGCGGCAAGCGCCGCCTTGAGCGCGCGCCGGCCGCGCGCGAGCAACGATTCCAAGGCCTCGACGCTCACCTGAAGCACCTGCGCCGCCTCGATATTGCTCAGGTCTTCGTGATGGCAGAGCACGATCGCCGCGCGCTGGCGGTCGGGAAGCTTTGCGAGCTCGGCCTGCACGCGCCGCGCCGTCTCCTCACGATGCTGGCGCTCGACCACCGAAAGCGCGGGATCGGGCAGCTCCGGAAATTTGTCGACCACAATCTCGCGGCGGCGGCGCAAGCGGTCGTAGCAGAGATTGAGCGTCACGCGATGCATCCAAGTCTCGAAGCGTGCGCGGCCGGGCTGCCAGCGCGCCGCATGTTGCCAAATGCGCAGGAACAGCTCCTGCGTCACGTCCTCCGCATCGGCTTCGCTGCCGAGCATCCGCCGCGCGAGCGACAGCGCGCGCCCGGCATGACGCTCGATCAGGAGACGCGCGGCTTGCGCCTCGCCATTCGCCACGCGCGCGACGAGCGGCGCGTCGGGATCGTCGCCACCGGGTTTCAGCCCGGGCTCCCTCGCGCCGAGCGTTCGGTAGTCTGCCATTCTCAAGGCTCGCACCGTCGCGCTCGCCGGCTCCACCCGAACCGGACACCGTTCGGCCTGTCTCTTCAGCCTTTGAACGCGCGACGAAGAAGATTCCGTCCGCGATTTGGCAGCGGCGCCTCCTCCTCCGGAGGCGCCGGCCGCTCGCCTGCCTGGCCGAGACGCTCGGTCGGCGCGTGCCCGTCTGCGCGGCGTCGGCGCCGCGAAGCCGAACTCCTGCGGCACGAGGGTGGCCGAAACGAGGCGGGGGCCTGAGCCCTTGTCGAAAGCCGGGGGAAGCGCCAGCGACAGCGCCTGGCCCATCGCGGCGCGCTCGAGCCAGGCGAAGGCGAGACTTTCCTGCAGGCGGGGCGAATAGGCGGCAGAGGTGGTAAACCCCGACGCTCCGCCCGCCCGCCAGCACGCGCAAGCCGGCGGCGGCTTCTTCGCCCGCGACGGCAAGCCGGACGAGGCGCCAGCGGAGAATTCTGCGAAGTCAGCGAGTGCCGCGCGGCCCACGAACTTGGCCTTGTGCCGGTCGACGAGCGAACCAAGGCCGAGCGCGTCGGGCGTGCGCGGCGCTTGCGGGCGGTACGACTCGCGCGGCGGGAAGATAGTCGACGCCGAGCCTGGGCAGGCCCGCTTCGAGGCGCGCCACCTCGCACGCCGCGGTCCCCACGGGCACGAGTCCAAGCGGTGCGCCCGCCGCCATCAAGCGATCCCACAAGCAGCGGCGCGGCGGGCGCCGCCGTCCACAGCGCGCAGACGAAGCCCCATTCCGAATTCGTGCGCGCGGCGATGATTTCGAGTCCGTGCTGCGATAAGACAGCGCCGCGGCGCTCGGCAAGCTTGGCGGCGCCCGCGAAGCCCGCCGCGTTCAGCACCGCTTGCGCCAAGGGGCCCATCAGCGCGACGCCCGCCAGCGCCTCGCTCACGTCTTCGATGCGCGCCTCGAAATGGCGCAAGCCGTCGGCAAGCCAGGCAAAGTTGGGAAGCGGCGTGAAGAGCAGGAAGACACGCATATCCACGCACAAGAGCGTGCCTTCGCCCACGACAAAGCCGTCGTCGTCGCACCACAAGACCCGGCGCACGCTCGCCCTTGCTCCATTCCCGCGACGCGGCTCGCGCAGATATGCTCGAGCGCGGCTTCGGCGTCCTTGCCCGTGAAGCGATATTTCATGAGCGGCGAGATGTCGGCGAGTCCTGCGCGCGCGACGAGCGCCGTCGTCTCTTCGCCGACGCTCCGGTAAGAGCGCGCCACGGTGTAACGGCCTTCCGCCGTCCAATCATTGGCAAGGCAAGCCTGCAGCCGTGCGCGCGTGCAAGGGCGTCGGCAGGAGCAGGCGCTGTTCGACGGCCGCGTTCATCCTCGTTGCTCCCGCGCCAGGACGGCGTTCGCCGCATTCCGTCCGGGAAGTCCCGTGATCCCGCCGCCCGGATGGCTTCCCGCGCCGCACAGAAAAACGCCGGGCACCGGCGTCGCGTAATGCTCCGCGCCCGCGACCGGACGCAAGCCGTAGAACTGGTCGGGCGCAAGCGCGCCGTGATGCCAGCACCCGCCTGCGATGTCGAACCGCGTCTCGAGATCGCGCGGGCTGACGAGCTCGCCCGCCACGATCTTCGACCGGATGTCGGGCGCATAAAGGGCGAGCGTGTCGACGATGCGTTGAATGAAGCGGTCGCGCGCGTCCGTGCGCTCCTCGAGATCGTGGGACACATATTGAACGATCACGGACATCACATGCTGACCGATCGGCGACAGCGTGGGATCGTAGATGGAAGGCAAAATGATCTCCATCGCCGGGCTCGTGCTGAAGCCGTCGCGTTTGGCTTGGGCAAAGGCCTCCTGGAGCGAGGCGAGGCTCGGCGCCACGATCAAGCGTCCGCCCGTGGCCTCGATCGGCAGTCCGCGGAAATCGGGCAGCGATTCGAGCGCCAGATGCACCTTCCCGCTCATGCCCTTCATGCGGATCGCGCGCACGCGGCGCAAAAACCCGATGTCGAGCGCATCGCCGGGCAGGAGCTCGAGGAAAGTGCGCTTGGGATCGACGGCCGACATCACCGTGCGCGCGGCCACGCGCTCGCCGGTATCGAGCAGCACGCCTGTCGGCATGTCCGTCGCCGAGCAGAATGGACGTCACCGCAACGCCCGTGCGCAGCTTTCACGCCCTGGGCGCAGACCCCGTCGCACAGCGCGCGCGAAAAAGCGCCGAGGCCCCCTTGAGGATGCATGACGCGCGCGTGCGCCGCTTCTTTCGAGCGTCGTGCGCAGGAGAAAGCTCAAGCCCGTGCCCTCGGTGTAGGGGCCCGCGGCATGACCGAGACAGGCCAAGAATCCGAGCGCGCCTTTGAGCCGCGGCGTCTCGAAACGGCGGTCGAGAACATCGCCGATCGCGCCCGACAGAAGCGCTTCGCTGAGATCCCGCTCCTCGCGCGTCAGGCGCTTGAGCGCGCGCTCGACGGCGTTCACGGTGCGCCGCGTCTTGCGATCCTTGTCCTCCGGCGCATGGACCGGCGCCCGGAAGAGAGGTCCCAGCGCATCGCCGATGCGCCGCAGCGCACGCATGAACGTCTCGTAGGCCAAGGCATCGGCGGGCCAATGCCGGCCGATCGAAGCGCCGTCCTGCTCGGGATCGCCGGTGAGCACGATGTGGCTGCCGTCCTCGGCGAGCGCCACGGTCGGCATGACGCGGGCGCTCAAGGAAAGCCCGTGGCGGCGCAGCCGGAAGTCGCGGAAGATTTTTTCGTCGAAGCTGTTGGCGAGATGGGCGACCGCCGAGACGCTGAACTCGTCGGTGAAGGCACGCGTGGTGGCCGCGCCGCCCGCCTCCGCACGCGCCTCGACCACGAGCACGCGCTTGCCGTGCTTGGCGAGATAAGCCCGCACAGACGAGGCCGTTGACGCCGCCGCCGATGACGACGACGTCGTAGCCTTCTGCCTGCGAAGCCGCTCGGAGGAGCCTCAACGCCATGGCCACGGCCTTCGCTTGGACAGCATTTGGAGCGCGGCCGCCGCCGCCATTTGCCCGCCGCTGCCGGAGAAGACGCCCGGCTCGAGCCGCGGGCCGCAGACGAGGAGATGCTTCAAGCCGGCCTCCCGGCGCAGCGCGTCCGGCAAAGCCTCCTCGACGAGCCCCGAGGCTTCGCCATCGCCCGGCAGTTTCAAGCGGAACTCGCACACGCGATCGGCGATGCCGGGGCACACGGCGCTGATCTCGCGAATGACGCGCGCGGCGAAATCCGTGCCGCGCTTCTTGGTCCAAGGACCATCGGCCAGGCGCTCGGGAACGCCGTGAACGAGCACGGACACGATGTGGGCGTTCGGCGCGCCGCGCGAAGGATCGACGAGGCTCGGCAGGCTCAGGATGATCGCGGGCGCCTCGGGAAGCTTGCGTGCGACCCACGCCTCGTGCGCGGCATCGAGCGCGGCAAGCGAGGGTATGAGCACGATATCGCCCGGCTCGCGCGCGAGCTGGTTGCCGAGAGCCGGAAACGACGGCGCTGTCTCGAGCACGAGATCGAGGCGGGCGAGCATGGGCCGCGCTTCGGCAGCCACGCGCTCGAAGAGCGCCGAGCGGCACCGCTTCCGCCGCCAGAAGCGAGCGCACGGTCCGTGCAAGCCCGAGGCTCGAGAGCACGACGCGCGCTTCGATTTCCTCGCCGCTCTCGAGCACGACCGACGCCTTGCCATTGCGCGCCGCGGGAACCTTCACCACGGGCGCGGAGGTGCGCAAGCTGCCGCCGAAGCTCGCCAGCGCCGCGGCGAGCGCATCGGTGAGCGTGCCTGCGCCGCCGCGGACATAGGCGCCGAGGGCGCCGAGCGAGCCTGCGCCCGCGAGCGCCGGATGACGCGACAAAAGATGCGCCGTGAACGGAGCGTAAGGCCCATGGGGCGTGCCGCACAGGGCGCGGCCGGCGAGATGCGCCTTGAGAAGCTCCGTCTCGAGATAGCTCTCGAGGAGATCACCGAGGCTCACCGTCCAAAAATGGGACAGTTCTGCGCGCGCACGGGGCGGGACCATCGCTTGGGCGGCGAGCGCGCTTTTCAGGCTCAAGTGCCCTTGCCTGGCCACCAGCGGCAGCGGAAAGCGCGTTGCGGGCCACGCGGTGCTCGAGGCGCGACGCACGGCCGCACGCAGCTCGAAGAAACGTTCGGCGTCGCGGCGCGAGCGGGCAAGAAGCGCGTTCGCCGTCACGCGGTCGTCGGCCGAAAGAACGAGGGGCGGCTGGTCCGGCGCCAGCGCGTAGGTCGCATGCACCGGCACCACGCCATAGCCGTGACGCGCAAGGCCGAGATCAGCCACGATCCGCGCATCAAGGCGCGGCTCGGCGCAAGCCTCGGATGAAAGCACGGCACCGCTCTTGCGGCGTACGCTTTGGGCGCCCCCACCCACCGTCTCGCGCTTTTCGAGAACGAGCACGCGCGCGCCCGCCCGTGCGAGATAGGAGGCCGCAACCAGCCCGTCCACGCCAGCGCCGACGACGATGGCATCGAAGACTTCCATTTACGCCATCCGCCCCTCACAAGCTACGCAGGAGAAGCGCCCACACTCGGCCGAGAGAGCTGCCGCCGCGCGCTCGCGGCGGCTTCAACAGTAGTCCTAAGTTAATGCTTGGTGTGGATGTGCAAATGAAGGGCCAAGGTATGGTTAACGGCGCCCTTGCAGGGCGCCGTGGTTAAGCTTGGCCTTCGCTTTGCGGCGCTTTTTCCGTCAGAGAATGCCGCGCTTGTGCTCGGAGATGGCGACGTGCCTGGGCTTGAAGGCGGCCTTGAGCACGGGAATGGCGAGCGCGGGCTTGGCGTCGCCGCACATGAAGATGTCGAGCGCGGCGTAGCCGCGTTCCGGCCAAGTGTGAATGCTGATGTGGCTCTCGGCGAGCACGGCGATGCCCGAGATGCCGCCGTTCTCCGTGAAGCGGTGGACGTTCATGGCGATGAGCGTGGCGCCCGCCGCTGCGACGCAATCGCGCAGCGCCTGCTCCACCCGCTTCTCGTCGTCGAGCCCTTCGGCATCCCAAAGGTCGATGATGAGATGGGTGCCCGCGTAACAGAGACCGTCTTTTGTGGTGAAGTAATCCTTGCGCTCGGCGTCTTGAGTTGTCTGAGCGCGCGTGGACCCGCTAGTGGTGCGCACGCCAACTTGCGTTGCACCCCTGACCGAGTACATCCGAGGACGCATGGTTGGCATTTCGCATGGTACCTCCGAGACGGAAGTTGACCCACTCGCGCCAGCCAGCTCAGCATAGGGCGGCTGCCGCGAGCGCGCTAAATAGGGCGCGCGTTCCCAGAATGCAAGCCATCTCCTAATTTTTTGTTGGCGGAGAGGCCAGAATGCGACAACCGCATGACCGGCGTGGCTCTTTCGAGTGCCGTGCTGCAAGCGCCGCGCCGCCGCCGCCGCAGCCGAGGTTGCCCTCGCTTCCGCCTTCGCCTATAGGGCGGGCGCGGACGATCTCGAGAGGGAGAAGCGCCATGGCCAAGCTCGAAGACCAAGCGGGCATCTTCATCGAGCGCCTGCATCGCCAGTATTGGCAGAGCATCGCCATCGACGGCGCCCCCGTGGCCAAGGAGCGCTCGGCGTTTCAGGAAATCGAGATCTTCGACTCGCCGCAGAACGGCCGCGTGCTCGCCCTCGACCGCATCGTCCAGCTCACCTCGCGCGACGAATGCGCCTATTCCGAGATGCTCGCCCATGTGCCGATCTTCGAGCACGGCGAGGCGAAGACCGTGCTCATCGTGGGCGGCGGCGACTGCTGCATCGCCGAGGAAGTCTTGAAGCACAAGGGCATCAAGCTTTGCGAGCTCGCCGAGATCGACGCCCGCGTGGTCGAGCTCAGCCGCCTCCATTTCAAGGACTCGAACGGCGCGGCCTTCGCCGATCCGCGCTTCAAGATCAACATCGTGGACGCCGCGGAGTTCCTGAGAGACCCGAAGGCCGCCGGACGCTACGACGTCATCATCTCCGACCGGCCCGATCCCGTGGGCCCCGCGGGCGTGCTGTTCGAAGAGAGCTTCTACCGCTCGGTGTCGCGGGCGCTTACCCCCCGCGGCATCGCGGTGTTTCAGACCGGCGTGCCGCACTACCAGCCGGACGAGCTCGTCACCGACCAGGTGGAGCTTGGCCGCGCCTTCGCGCACACGGGCGTCATGCTCACGGTGGTGCCCACTTATGTGGGCGGCTACATGGCGCTCTCCTGGGCGAGCAACGGGCACGTGCTGGGCACGCCCGAAGGCATCGCGCGGGCGCGGGCGGCGTTTCCCAAGGCCGGCTTCTCGACCGACTACTACACGCCGGACATCCACGCCGCGGCCTTCGCCCTGCCGGCGTGGGTCGCACGCATCGCCGCCAAAGCCAAAGAGCAGGCGAGGAGCGCTGCGCACTGAGACGTCCCGCGCATTTCCGGCGCATCCTTCGTTGCACGCCCTCCCCCTCACCCGGTCGGAACTTCGTTCCTCCCACCCTCTCCCCCTCCCAATTGGGAGGGGGAGAGGGAAGAGTGAGTGCGCACCCTTGTGCGCACGAACGAGGGTGAGGGCGTGGGCGCGCAACGATAAACTGTTCAGATTGCAGCGCGCACCCTAGCCACCGGCAAAAGCGCCGATCACTTTTCCGCGGCGCGCACAATCTCCTCGAACAGCGCGGCGATCTCGGCTTCCGTCTCGACGAGGCGGCGTTCGAGCGTCGTGAGCGATGGCGCGTCGGCGGCCCGGCAGAGAAGCGCGACGAGACCCGCGCCCGCTTCCGCCGGCACGAAGGGACCCTCGACCGCCACGCGCAAGACCTGCATCAGCGTGTGCAGGAGCGCTCTGCCTTCTTCCAGCACGCGATGGCGATCGCTCGACAGGACGCCGCGCTCGGCGAGCGCTTTCAGCGCCTCGCGCGTGTTTGTTTGCAGCACCTGCGGCGCGTCGGCGGCATGAGCGAGCATCAGGAATTGGACGATGAACTCGAGATCGACGAGGCCGCCCCTCGCGTATTTCAGCTCCCAGGCGTCCTTGGCGGGATGCTCCTTGGCAAGGCGCAAGCGCATGTCGGCGACATCGCGCGCCAGGCTCGAGCGCTCGCGCGGGCGCGTGAGCACGGAGCGGATCTCGGCCGCGACGCGCTCCCGGAGTGCGGGGTCGCCCGCCACAACCCGCGCCCGCGACAGCGCCATGTGCTCCCAGGTCCAGGCGGACTCGGCGTGATAGCGCTGAAAGCTCTCGAAATGCGTGGCGACGGGCCCGGCATTGCCCGAAGGCCGCAAGCGCATGTCGACGTCGTAGAGCTTGCCCGACTGCGTGGGCGCGGTGAGCGCGTTGATGAAGCGCTGGGTGAGGCGCGCGAAATAGGTGCTGGCGGCGAGCGGCTGGGCGCCGCCCGCGCTCTCCCGCGGAGCTGCATCGTAGACGAGGATGAGATCGAGATCGGAGGAGGCCGTCATCTCGCGGCCGCCGAGCTTGCCCATGGCGACGAGCGCGAGCTTTGCGCCCTCGACGCGTCCGTGGCGCAGCGCGAAGGCCTCCTCCACGCGCGGCAGAAGGTTTGCCAGCACGGTTTCGGCGAGCCGCGTATAGGCAAGTCCCGACGCGTCCGCATCGGCCGAGGCGTTCAGGATCTGGAAGCCCACGCGAAAGCGCTGCTCGCGCGCAAAGCGCCGCGCCCCGTCCAGCATGTCCTCGAAATCCCGAGCCGCCGCGACCACGGCCTCGAAGCCGCGGCGAAGCTCCGCTTCGTCGGGCAGGCGCGCGGCGAAGTCCGGCATCGAGCAGAGCGTCGAGCACAGCCGCGTTCCGCGCGAGATAAGTGGCAAGGCGCGGCGCCGTGCCGAGACAGAGCGCCAGCATGTCCAAGAGCTTCGGGTTGGCATAGAGGAGCGAGAAGAGCTGCACGCCCGCGGGCAGGCCTTCGAGAAAGCGGTTGAAGCGGAAGAAGGCGCCGTCCGCGTCGCCGGTGCGCGCCAGCGCGCGCAAGATGGACGGCAGGAGCTCGGTCAAGAGCTCGCGCGCGCGCGCCGAGCGCATGGCGCGCAAGCGCCCGTGATGCCAGCTCCGGATGGTGGCCGAGACTTCGGCCGCGCGCTTGAAGCCCAAGGCTTTGAGCGTCGCGAGCGTCTCGGGATCCTCCTCGACGCCGGTGAAGACGAGGCTTCCCGTTTCTTCCGAGAGCGCGGGCGCGCTTTCGAAGAGCGCCGCATAGTGACGCTGCACGGCGTTGAGATGCGCGCGTAATGCCGTCTCGAAATCGGCGGTCTCCGAAAATCCTGCAAAGCGCGCGATATGATCGAGACCTTCCCGCTCGCGCGGCAGCGTGTGCGTCTGCTCGTCCTCCACCATCTGCAGGCGATGCTCGATCGTGCGCAGAAACACATAGGCGGCCTTGAGCTCGCTTGCCGCCTCGGCGGCGATGTGGCCGCGCGCGGCCAATGCATCGAGCACGCCCAAGGTCGTCCGCCCGCGCAGCGACGGGTCGCGTCCGCCGAGGATGAGCTGCTGGGTCTGCACGAAGAACTCGATTTCGCGAATGCCGCCGCGCCCGAGCTTGATGTTGTGGCCTGCGACCGCGATCGTCCCATGCCCGCGCTCGGCGTGAATTTGGCGCTTGATCGAGTGGATATCGTCGATGGCGGCGAAATCGAGATGCTTGCGCCAGAGAAACGGCTTTAGCGTGGCGAGCAGCGCCTCGCCCGCCGCGCGGTCGCCCGCACAGACGCGCGCCTTGATCATGGCGGCGCGCTCCCAATTTTGTCCCATGCTCTCGTAATAGATCTCGGCCGCGCGCGTGCCGAGCGCTATCTGGGTCGCGCCCGCGTCGGGCCGCAAGCGCAGATCGACGCGGAAGACATAGCCGTCGGCCGTCCGCTCGGAGAGCGCGCGCACGAGCCCGCGCGTCAGACGCACGGCCGTCTTCTGCGGCTCCTCCCTCACGCGCTCCGCGAAGCTTGCATCGTCGAAGAAGACGACGAGATCGATGTCGCTCGAATAGTTGAGCTCGCCTGCGCCGAACTTGCCCATGGCGAGCACGAAGAAGCCGCTGTCGCGCTCGGGCGCTTCGGGATGTTTCGGCGCGAAATAGCCCGCCTGAGCTTCCGCCCGCAAGAGCGCGCGCACCGTACCCGAGACACAGGCCTCGGCGAATTTCGTGAGCGCGGCCGTCACGTCGGACAGCGACCAGGCGCCCCCCACATCGGCAAGCGCCACGAGCACGGCCGCCTCGTTGCGCGCCTGGCGCATCACGCTCATCAGAGCGTTGACGTCACTTGTGTGCGCCGCCTCTTCGACGCGGGCAACAAGGCTCTCGAGCGAAGTCTCCGGCGCTTGCGCAAAAAGGCGGGAGAGCATGGACGGCTCGCGCAAGATCACGCGCGTGAGGAATGCACTGTTGCCGAAGAGACTTGCGAGCAGCCCATGAGCGCGCTCGTCCGAAAGAAGCGCTCGCAGCGCCGCATCGCTTTCGGCCGCGACCGCGAGCGCGGCGTCAGCGCGTCTTGCCTGCTCGCGATCGAACGGGAGAGGCGCTTTCGCGAGCCGCGCGAGAAGAGACGAGGGCTTGCTCATGGCATGGCTGCGCCGGGCCTGTCGCTCAACGACACCACGGGACGCCCATTCCGCCACATCGGCCGGCAAGCGGCAAAGAAAAAGCCCGCCGTAAAGACGGCGGGCCGAGAGGTGGGAGGGATACGCGAACCGATTAGGCGCCCGCTGCCTTTTTCAGATGCATCGACGGGCGGAAGCGAACCGATTTCGAGGGGCGGATCCTGATCGGCTCGCCCGTGCGCGGATTGCGGCCCTCGCGCGCACCGCGCTTGGAGACGGAAAAGGTTCCGAAGGTACCGATGGCGAACTTGCCGCCATTGCGCACCTCCTTGATACCTGACTCGACCTCCTTGAAGACGAGCTCCACAGCGCGCTTGGCTTCCGCTTTGCTGAGTCTGCCTTTCTTGGCAACGCGCTCGATAAAGTCGGCCTTGCTCATGACTTCGTCCTTTCGTGACGTCCTTTCGGGACTTGGCTGCCCACGGCGGAAGGCTGCTTGCATCAACGCCAAGAAATTCCTGCCGCCGCCACGCTGCCCAGCAGAATCTCTTGGCTCCCTCTGGGCTCGAGCGGGAGAACGCGCGGAAAGGCCCGCTCCTGCTCGCGAATCTCGCGTGTCGCGAATCGCACATATAGTGTCATGCAAGCGCAGAGCGTGTGCAAGAATTCGTTGCACGGTACGCGCTTGCGGGTCATGAGGCGCCGCGCCGGTCGCTGCGGGCGAGATTTCATGCCGCGAATCAGCTATGTTGATTCGCTGTCTTGTGCATGCGTTGCGTCAACCACAAACCGTCGCGCTTTGGGGGAGAGGGCGCATGGTCGTGCGGCATCGCGCGCTTTTCCGTGTGCTTCACAACAGCGCCCGGAAAAACGCAATTCGTCATTTTGTCTATCGATTTCTGCGCGTGGGCTGGAACGCCGGCGTTCTCACGGTCGGCGCGTTCACGGCGCTTGGCATGACGAGCGCCATCGTGGGCGGCACCGTGTTCGATGGCGTGTCGCGCGACGCTTATCGCCTGGGCGCGTTCATCGGGCTGCAGGCCGGTGGACCCGGAGCGGTCTATCTCGGCCAAGGCTGGGGCGCCGCCGATGATGTGGGGCGCTGGATCGGGGAGTCTGCGGCGCTGATCGAGGTTCCCATGAAGGCGTTTCCGCCTCGGGACGTGATCCTGACCATGGAAGTGCGCGGAGATGCGCTGCCGAACGCGAAGGAAGTCGTTCTCGACGTCCTGGTCAACGGCGAGATGGTCGAACATGCGAGGCTCGCGCCGCCCGGCAATGCGAAGGCAGGTTTTAACGTCACCGTTCCCGCCAGTGTGCTCGCGCGGCACGGCAAGACGGCCATCATCTGCCTCTTCGCCTCTTCCGACGCGCGCGCGGACAGCGACGACCCGCAGCTTCCCCTCTTGAGGGTTGAACGCCTGCGCCTCTCTGACGCCAGTTAAGCGCGTCGTCAGCCGTCGCCCTTCTTCTTCGCGGCGAGCTTGGGCACGACATCCGCGAGCAGCTGCGCGCGGGCGCGCGGCATGACGAGCACGGCGTCCGCGGTTTCGATCACCACCAGATCGTCCGCGCCGATCACCGCGACGAAACGGCTTTCGGCGCGCACGAGGCTGTTGCGGCAGTCCTCCAAGACCGCCTTGCCCTCGACGACGTTGTTCTCGCCGTCCTTCTGTGAAAGCTCCCAGACGGCTTCCCACGAGCCGATATCGCACCAATCCATGGCGACCGAGGCCACGCTCGCGAGCGAGGTTTTCTCCATCACCGCGCGGTCGAAGGCGATGGATTGCGCAGCCGCGAAGGCCGTGGGGTCAAGCGTGAGAACCTCGCCCACGGTGCGTCCTGCCGCGATCGCGTCGCGGCATGCGGTAAGGACAGGCGCCGCGTGGCGCTGGAATTCGCTCAAGATGACCGCGGGCTTGGCGAGAAAGAGGCCGGCGTTCCAATAGAAGCCGCCGCCCGCCAAGATAGCGCGCCGCGCTGTCTTGATCCGGTTTTTCGAAAAAGCGTTCGACTTCGAAAAGACCGGGCCCCCGCGCGCTTTCGGCGCCGCGCCGGATATAGCCGTAACCCGTCTCGGGCCGCGTGGGCTCGATGCCGAGCGTGACGATGCGGCCCGCTTGCGCTTCGCGCGCCGCGCGCGCAAGCGCCTCGTGAAACGCCGGCAGATTTCCGATGTAATGATCGGCGGGCATCAGCAGCATGAGGCTTTGCGGTGCGCGCTTTTCGACGAGCAGCGCCGCGACGCAAGCGGCTGCCGCGGTGTTGCGTCCCGCGGGCTCGAGCACCAATCCGCCCACGGGCGCGCCGGCCTCGGCGAGTTGAGCGCTCAATGCTGCGCTGTGGCTGGCATTTCCGATGACGAGAAGCGGCGCGAAGGAAAGCTCGTTTGCCGCGCCCGCGGGAGGTGTGACGCGCAGCGCGGTTTCCTGCAATAGCGTGCGGGTTCCGCCGAGGAAGCGCAGAAGATGCTTTGGCCGATCGGCGCGCGAGACCGGCCACAGCCGCCTGCCCGCGCCGCCCGAAAGGATCACCGGCGAAATGGCGATCATAAGTCTCCTTCGCGGTTGCGCGGCTTCAGCGCTGAGAGCCCGCAGGGACTTCCGCCGCGCCCGCCACCCTCAATAATTCCGCAAAACCCAAAAACAAATGATAAAGCGTGCTCGCCGGCACGTCGCGGGCGAGCCCCCGCCCGGTCTCGTCGACTTGATCCTGCCAGAGACCCGAGGGCGCGGTCGCGAGGTAGTGGGTAAAGAGCCCGTCGCAGAGACGCCGGACCTCGGCCCGGGCCGCGGGATCGCCCTCCTCGTGGTGCACGAGGGCCGCTTTCAGCGCCTCGGTCTGGGGCCAGCAGCGCATGGTCGGCTTCAGCACCCGGCCGTCCGGCGCCACCTCGTCATAGAGAAGGCCCGAGCCCGGCGCGCGGCCACATCTGTCGACAAAGGCGTAGAGCGCTTCCCGCCAAGGCCGAAGCGCCCCGCCATAGCGGCGCTCGCAAGCCTTGAGAAGCCACAGCCATTCGCAACAATGACCGGGCTCGACGCGCTCGCCTTCGGCGCCCGAAAGAGGGTGCCAGGCCGCGTCGAAATACTCGGTAAGCGTGCCGGTCTCCTTGCGGAAGAAGCGCGTCTCGAACAGCGTGAGGATGCGTTCGACAAAGCCGCGCGCGCGCGGGTCGCCCGTCGCCTCGTCGAGCGCCAACATCGCCTCGAGCATGTGCATGTGCGGATTCTGCCGCCGCGGCAATGTTTCGGGCACGGCCTCGCGAAAGCTCGCCGTGGCGGGCTCCCAGAGATGCAATTCGATCGCCTCGAGCGTGCGTTCGATCCAGGTCTCGACGCGGCTGTCATCGCTCGCGCGCAGATACCAGGAAAGAGCAAGCAGAACGAAGGCATGATCGTAGGTGTCGCGGCGCGCGTCCTTGACGCTCCCATCGGGCGCCAAGAGATGCACGAAGCCGCCTTCGGGGTGGCAGGCGTGGCGCGTCAGAAACTCGAAGCCCGCATGCGCCGCTCCAAGACACTTTTCGCCGAAGCCCAACAGCGAGGCATGGCTCATGACATAGATTTGGCGCGCCTGGACGCGCACGCGCTTGTCGCGATTAAGCAGCGGCTTCGCCGTCGAGCGCGGCCGCTTCGATGAAGCCGCCATGCTTCGGGTCGAGCCCCTCTCGCGACCAATAGGGAAGCGCCGCCTCAAGAAGCCAAGCGCTGCGCGCGGCGCCACGGAAGCTCGTCCTTGCGCGCGCGCACGCCTTGTTCCGTGGCGGCGGCGTGCCGTTCGTGTCGCGTGCCATCGGGCCTTTCGAGCGCGGCGGCCGTCGGATCGCGACGACGCGCCCGCGCGCTTAATGGGCCGGGGCCGGCTTGTGACCCATGACGGCCTTCACCTCGAGGAACTCTTCGAGGCCGAAGCGGCCCCATTCGCGGCCATTGCCCGACTGCTTGTAGCCGCCGAAAGGCGCCGCGAAGTCGAGCGGCGCGCCGTTCAGATGCACCATGCCCGCGCGGATCTTGTTCGGCCACGCGGTGCGCACGGGCAAGGTCGCCCGAATACACGTGGCTCGACAGACCGTATGGCGTGTCGTTGGCGATGCGAATGGCGTCCGCCTCGTCCTTGTAGGGCATCACCGTGATCACTGGCCCGAATATCTCTTCCCGTGCGACCGTCATGTCGCTGCGAACATTGGCGAACACCGTGGGCCTGACGTAATAGCCTTTGTTGAAGCCCTCGGGACGGCCGATGCCGCCAGTCATCACCTTCGCGCCCTCCTCGATGCCCTTCTGGATCAACCGCTGCACTTTCTCGAATTGCCTGGCATTGGCAAGCGGACCGAGCGCCGTGTCATCGGCCGTCGGCGTGCCCACCTTCCATTTCCTCTCCACTTCAGACTTGGCGAGCGCGGCGACCTCGTCATGGCGCTTTTGAGAGACGAGCATGCGCGCCGGCGCGACGCAAGACTGGCCCGAGTTCAACATGACGGCCGCCACACCAGCACCCACGGCTGCCGCGAGATCGGCGTCGTCCAGAATCACATTGGGTGACTTGCCGCCAAGCTCTTGGCAGACGCGCTTGACTGTCGGCGCGGCATTGCGCGCGATCTCGATGCCGGCGCGCGTCGAGCCGGTAAAAGACACCATGTCCACATCGGGATGAGAGGCCAAGGCTGTGCCGACATCGGACCCATCGCCGTCGACGAGATTGAACACGCCCTTCGGCACGCCCGCCTCTTCGAGAATCTCGGCCAAGACATGCGCATTGAGCGGCGCGAGCTTCGAAGGCTTGAGCACCATGGTACAGCCCGCAGCGAGCGCGGGCGCCACTTTGCAGACGATCTGGTTGATCGGCCAATTCCACGGCGTGATCAACGCGCACACGCCAATCGCCTCGTGGCGAATGAGCGTGCTGTTCCACTCCTCCTCGAAGGGGAAAGTCTCGAGCACGCGCGCCGTCTCCCCGAAATGGCCAAGGCCTGACGCAGCTTGAGCGTGAAGGGCTAGGTTCTTGGGCGCGCCCATCTCGCTCGAGATGGCCTGCGCCAAATCGGGCAAGCGCTTCTGGAAAACTTCGAGGATGCGCTTGAAGAGCGCGAGCCGCTCGCCACGCGAGCTTTCCGACCAGGCCGGGAAAGCGCGCCGGGCCGCGGCCACCGCGCGATCTACGTCCTTGGCCGAGCCCAGGCTGATCTTTGCGATCGGCTCCTCGGTGGCGGGGTTGATGACGTCGTGAAGGCGCGGCTCGGCTGGATCCACCCAGGCGCCGTCGATATAAAATTTGGTCGTGGCCGTCATCTTTCGCTCCTTTACCCCGGAAATCTCGAGAGGCGGAGACGATAGCCCAGGCTCTCATGCCTGTAAAAGCCTCGTAAGAGCGGGGGCACCATTTCGCTGAAGGCCGGAAATCGGCACAGGGCTTGAATGCGCTCTCTGGGCCTCGCATGAGTTCCGAACATCTCCGGATGAGAAATGGGGCCACGCCGCCCATCGATCACGGTCCGGCCCCTGAGAGGCGCTCGATGAGCAAGTTGCCGATGCATCTGAAGCGCCGGGGCTCGCGGTTGGTGAACGGACTGGGCCTCATTCCCTTGGAAATGGGCTTGAACCCCTTGATGCGGGCTCGCCGGTTCGACGCCTGCTGCTGCGGCCTGTCGAAAACCGGTACGCATTCCATGGCGGGCGTTTTCGGGCGCTACCGCAGCAGACACCATCCGGATGCGGGATTACGTCTTGCGCTCTCGATTCACCATCTGAACGGCGAGCTCAGCGCGGTCCACGCGGAAAGGGCCCTCCGAAAGCGCGATCGCAAGCTCTGGCTGGAGATGGAGTCCTCCACGCTGGCCGGCATCCTGATCGAGGCACTGGTGAAGGCGTGCCCCGAGAAAAAGTTCATCCTGACGCTTCGCGACGTTTATTCCTGGTGCGACTCATGGATCGACCAAAACCTCAATCACCCGCTCGATCCGCACACCGGGTTCGCCAAGCTCGATCGAGTCCGCCTGCGAAGCGAGAGCTTTGCGCCGACGAAGCATGACTTGCCACTCGTCGAACGGGGATTTCCGTCGCTCGCGTCGTTCTTTCAGCTGTGGACCGGTCACAATATGCGAGTTCTGGCGCAGGTTCCGCCCGAACGGCTTCTCGTCGTGAAAACAAACGAGATCGTCGAGCGGTTGCCGGAGATCGCGCGCTGGGTCGGAATAGGGCCCGAGATGCTGCGGCTCGATCAGGCCTGGCTCGCGGCAGCGCCGAAAAAGCATGGCGTGCTTGCCATGCTCGACGCGTCCTATGTGCGGGACACGGCAGAGTGGTGCTGCGGCCCTCTGATGGACCGGTATTTCTCCGAGGTCCGAACCGGGTCCGCTTGACGCACCGCAGTCACCCCTTTCGCGTGGACGCGACCCCGGACTACATAGCTTAACCGACATGACACGCGATAGAATGGCGAAAGCCCGTTCGAGGCAACATCGAGAACGGTCATGAGCGCCGTTCTGCGAAACGGCGTGAGCAGGAGGATTTTATGGACGATTTCCGGGGCAAGGTGGCGTTCATCACGGGCGGCGGCAGCGGGGCTGCGTTCGGCCAAGCCAAGGTGTTTTCGGCGGCGGGCGCCAAAGTGGTGATCGCGGATATTCGTGAGGACCATCTGAAGCAGGCGATGGCCTACTTCGCGAGCAAGAAGGCGGACGTTCACCCGATCAAGCTCGACATCACCGATCGGCAAGCCTTCGCGCGCGCGGCCGACGAGACCGAGCGCGTGTTCGGGCCCGTGCAGCTTCTGTTCAACACCGCGGGCGTGTCGATCTTCGGCCCGCTCGAGCTTGCGACCTATGACGATTACGACTGGATCATGGGCGTGAACTTCGGCGGCGTGGTCAACGGCATGCAGACTTTCGTGCCGCGCATGATCGCCCATGGCAAGGGCGGCTACATCGTCAACACGGCCTCGCTCGGCGCCTTCACCGCCGCGAGCCAAGCGGGCATCTACTGCGCCTCGAAATTCGCCGTGCACGGCATCAGCATGGCCATGCGCGACGCGCTGGCGAAGTACGACATCGGCGTCTCGGTGCTTTGCCCCGCCAACATCAATTCCAACATCGCCGAATCCGTAAAGACGCGGCCCGCGCATCTGTCGAAAAGCGGCTACAAGGTCGACCAGCGCGAGATCGAGGCGCTCAAGACCATCTATTCCCAGGGCATGGACCCGGAAGAGCTCGCGCGCCACGTCATGGCGGCAATGGCGAAGAACCAGTTCTATATCATCCCTTATCCCGAGGCGAAGGACGGTCTCGAAGCGGCGTTCAAGCAGGTGCTCGACGTTCTGCCGCCGCTCGATACGGACCTCGAGGGCCAGAAGAAGCGCGCGACCGCCATGACGCGCTACATCGAGGCGCGTCAAGCGATGGACCGGGAGCGATACGGCGGCGCGTAAGTCTCTTGCGTCGCGGTCGAGCGCGGCGATGCCTCTCCAACCCTAAAAGCGCTCGACGAGCGGCCCACTCAGCCCGCAATAGCCGTTCCCTTGCGCCAGTTTCCCGGCGGCGCCCTTCAAATGCGACGTTTGAATCTCGCGCCAAGCCATGCACTTTGCTCCAATGCAACGAAATGGCTCGGGAATAGTCTCGGGCCCATCCGCCGGCGCTTTGTTGAGGCGATTGTTGCCATCGACGCGCGCGAACGGGCACCATTTTCCGAGCGCGTCACCTTCGCTCGTCAGCATCGCTCTCAATCCTCTGTGATTGTCTCTTGAGTATGCGCCCAACGTTAAGGGCCGATTAAAACTTTGACCCCGCCACGGCGCGGCCGAGCGTCAGGGCCTCACCGCGATCGAAACCAAGACGCTCGGCCACCACCGCGGCCCACAGCGTGAGCACGGGCGCACGATCGATCTTGATCGTGTGCTTGGCCAAGTCGTCACCCACTGGAAGTCGGGCCGCGGCGCTGGCGCAAGATGCACCACTCAACTAACATCCAAACTGGATCCTCCGCTGCGGGCCGGCCAAGCGTTGGCGATGTCGAAGGAAACAAGCGTTGAAGAACGAAATCTACAAGCGCCGCATCGAACATCCCGCCGCTTGGACCAGCGCCGAGATCGGCGGAAAGGAGGGTCTCGTCCACCAGATGGGGCCCGAGCACATCGACGCGCTGCGAGAGCTCCTCGCGCGCAGCCGTCATCTCGCGCCGGCCGACATCACACGCGCCGGCTTCGATCATCCCCTGATCAACAGCCTGATGAGCGCCGTTCGCCGCGAGATCATGGCGGGCAAGGGCGCGGTTATCCTGCACGGGCTCGACATTTCCAGGCTTTCTCTCGAGGACTACAGCCGCATCTATTGGGGCCTCGGCACGCATCTGGGTGTTGGCGCCGTGCAAAACAGCCAGCGCGAGCGCCTCTGCCATGTGCGGAAGGAAGAACACAATCCCGCCGGCCGCGGCTATCTCATGGATATCGAGCTGCGCTCGCACACCGACTTTCACGAGATCCTGAGCCTCGCCTCGGTCCGCAAGGCGGCGGAAGGTGGCGAAAGCGGCATGGTGTCGAGCCTCGCCATTCATAATGTGATCCTCGAAGAGCATCCCGAACACCTCGAGACGCTTTACGAGGGCTTCTTTCACCACACGCCGGGAACGGCGGAGACCCCCGCCGAGAAGATTCCGGTGTTCTGCAATGTCGGCGGCACGGTGAGCTGCTATTTCCATCCGCTGTTCCAGGACGCGGCGGCCAAGCACATGGGCGTCGAAATTCCGGCCGCGCTCGTCGAAGCCCAGAAATTCTTTTCCAGCGTGGCGGCGCGCAAAGACATTCGCGCCGACTTCATGCTGGAGCCGGGCGAGATGTTGTTCTGGCACAATTTCACGGTGCTGCACTCGCGCACGGCGTTCAAGGACACGCCCGAAGAGAAGCGGCTTCTCTTGCGGCTATGGCTGCATGTGCCGAACGGACGGACCATGCATCCGAGCTTCACCGAGCGCGCTTACGCCATCGATCGCGCCCACGAGTTGGGCGAGGCCGCCATCGACTACAAGAAGAGCGGAGTCCTGGAACCGAGCTTGGGCGCAAGCGCGGGCGCCGAGAGCTGACAATTACATCGAACTAAATTTCACGGTGGACCAACCAGGACAAATCTGGGCACTGGTCGATCAGTATCTCCGCCCATCTCCTAAGTGTCACAAACGGCCATTCCGATCCATCTCGTGGTATGATGCGACACCCCTTATCGGGTATAGTCTTATCAAGAGCGCAGCCAGGGTGCATTCCGCAACCTCTCCGTGCGTAGCGACCCGGAGTCTGCGGCAAACCCGGTGGTTCAGCGAATGGCGCGTCACAGGGCGTATGTTCAGCATTGAGGCCAAGAGGGAAATCATCATGACAAAATGGAACGCTGCCAGGATGACCTACATCTCTGAGGAGCGCGTAACGGTTGCTCATTGCACGAACATTGATCACCGTCGTTGCTCGGGCCTCCGCCGCTTCTGTTCTTCTGCTGCGCCGCGCTTCGCGCGCCTTCCCCTTGCCCTCTCCCGCCTCGCTTTCCCGCAGAGCAAGACTTTCTTTCCCCCCCCTTTTCTCTCCCCTCTCCCCTCTCCCTCCTTCTTCCCCTCCCCCGCATCCGCGCGATCGCTCTCCTCCTTCCCTCTTCAAGATTCGATCGGCTATGGTATTTCCTTTGGTCGGTGAGCGGATAACGATTGCAACATTGATTTGCTTAGCCCAGACTCAGGTGCAACGCTCCAGAATCTTCGCCGTGAGCGTCAACCGTCGCGCGGTCGCAGCGCACGCCGCGAACCGAAGACGAGGTTAGGGTTACGCTATTTGGCTAAATTCGTCGCAGCCCAGAACGCCCATTAGCGCTATTGGTAGGCGCCGATCAAGGCAACCGTTCCTCATGCCTCAACCCCACACCTCGAAAAGGGTGAAATCCTCCAGGATTCACCCCTCGGTTTCTTTGCACGACCTGAAAGGCAGTCGGTGAAATCCTCCAGGATTCACCTCGGTTTCTTTTTTTCGGTTTCTTTGTTACTGGATTACACGCGGCGTTGCAGGTTTGGGGCCGTGACGCGGCACTGAAGCGTTTCGGGCTGAAGACTAATCAGATCCAATGCAGTTATGGGAAGCTTTACTATCAAGGCACATGGTTGCTTGAGCCGAAGCTCGACGAGATTAAGATCTACTCGAGTTGTCGCCGGATGTTGCGCAACTGGTTGCCCCAACCGTATTCAGGATTGCCAGGCCAAACCGCGACACCGCCAAGTCTCTTTCTCAAATCTAAATTTCTTAATCGTAAAGACAGCCAGACCGGGTGGAGGTTGGCTAGCATTTTTCCTATTCTGGTGCTTTGCGGTCCTTAACCGGCGCGCACCGTACCCAGCCCCATCGCGTCTCGGCGCTCCAAGTTGTCGCCGTCGAGAAATGCTAGCTCACGCAATGTCGCCGTCCTCGGTGTCGTTTGTCCGCTGATCGCGGTCCCTTGTGATCGCCGTCAATCCAGCTGGACTTCAAAGCGATTGACGAAGCGTGGCCCCTGCGGGGCTCGAATCCGCACTCGCCTTCGCGGAGCAGAGTTTAAATGCTCTTAGGCTTGTCTCGTCCAAGGTACAGCGCAAACCCTACAGCGCAATCTCCGAAGAGCGCGTTGCTGTGCCGCAGCTCAACAGCAATCGGCGTAGATCATCCGAAACTGCCAATTGGCGGGATCGGTGAGGAGGCGGCCGTCGAGGGACCAGGATTTTCCGGGCCTCGCGGCGAGCGGCTTCACAAGGACGGTATTCGCGAGCCGTGCCACGCCATCGGTCGCGTCGGCCTCGAAGCCCAACTCCGTCAAGATCGCGAGGCTTTCCGCGTCCTGGCCGAAGGACCACGCCTGAACGCTGCCGAAATCGCCAAGCGCCAAGGCCGCTTGCAAGAGTTCGCGCTTCAGTGATGCGGACCGTGCCTCCCAGTCGACAATGCTCACGGGCGCGCCGCCATAGCGTGGCGCGCGCAACACGAGGTAGCCCTCGAGCGGCTTCTCGCCCAAGAACAGAAAACGGTAGTCGCTCAATGGATTCTCATAGCGCCACGCAAGATAGGCTTCGTCGCGCCGATGGCGCAGGAGAGTCTCGGGCGCCAAGCCATCAACGAGCCGGGCCATGGCCGAAACGCGGGGGACGCGCTCGACCACAAGCCGCGCCGAGGGATCGATGCGCGCTGCCGCCGCGTCGAAATGCGCGAACATGTGTACCCGACGCAAGGAGCCTCGGCGCTCCGGTCCCCGGCTGAGATGCGCAATCGTGCTGCGCGCGGCGCGGCGCCGCGACAAGGCGGCAAAGTGTGCCTTGTACCAGCGGCTGGCGCGCCGGCGCATGAGCCTCGCCCCTCTTTCGCGGCGAAGCTCGCCCGTGCCTGCCACGGGCTTCCAGCCCATGGCAAGCAGCCCCACCGCCGTCACGGCAGAAGGCGTGAAGCTGAACAGAAACGGGTAGCCCTCGGCTGCGAGCTCTTCGTCTGCCTTGCGCATGATCTGCGTGAAGAGACTCTTGTCCCGATGCGCGGGCGAGATGACGAGATCGGCCGCACAGGGGATGGTGTGAGCCGCCCCTGCCCCGGTCTCCCAGCATGCGCCGTAGAAGCCGCGCATCGCGACCACGGCGCCTTCGTGCAGCGCGAGATAGAGATGGCGCTTCTTGAGATAAGGATTGCGGCCGTACTTCCATTCGAGATAGGCGGCGTTCACGGCGGGATCGGGGGTCGAGTGGACGGCGTGCAGCCGCGCCACGGCCTCGCTGTGCTCCGGGCGGTAGACCACGATCTCGTATGCGCCATGGGCCATCGTTTGCCGTGCGCCCCTATGCGCTCTACCGGCGCGCTTCGATGAACTTTGCGATGTCTTCGGGCGTGTCCCAGACAGCCGCGATCTCGAGCGTGGCGAAATTGAGGGGCTCGCGAACTTCGTTCTCGATCCATAAGGCGAGCTTGAAGAGCGCAAGGGAGTCGAGAAGGCCCGAGCGGATGAGCGAGGTGTCGGGACCCACCTCGCCCATCGAGCGCGAAATCGGTTCCGCTGATGTAGTCGATCAGGCGCTCGCGAAGCGGCATCGCTTAAGCGCTTGCGCTCTTGAAGGCATATCTCGCGGACCCTGCGCAGGCTTTGGCCACGTGCTCGCGGTTGATCTTGCCCCGCGAGTTCCGGGGGATGGCGTCCACCACATACCACTGTACGGGCATCTGATGCTTGGCCAAGCGCGTGCCCATGAAGGTACGGAGCTCGGCCAATGTCTTTTCGGATTGCTCCTTCACAACGAGGGCGATACCCACATCCTGGCCGTAAAGCGGGTCCTCGACCGCGAAGGTGCAGACATCGCCCACCGCCGGAAATTGCCCGGCCACGCTGTCGATGTCGCCCGGATGGATCTTCATGCCACCCTTGTTGATCTCCTCGCGCTCGCGGCCACGCAAGTAGAGATATCCACGCTCGTCGAGAAGGCCGATATCGCCGGTCATGAACCAGCCTGCTCTCACGACTTTGGCCGTCAAATCGTCGCGCTCGAAATAGCCCATCATCAGTGCGGGTGTCGAGAGCCAGACATAGCCCTCCTCGCCGGGGGCGCAGGCTTCGGCGGCGGCGGGGGGTACTTCGCCCGCTGCTGTCTTCAGAATCTTGAATGTGGTGCCCCAGCTCTTGCCGATGAGACCATCCTCAGGCGTGAAATCGGGGATCGTCGTTCCGGCAATCCAGCTTGCGGTCTCCGTGATGCCGTAGGTGTTGAAGACCTCCCGCGTACCCGCCCATGCCTGAATGCCTTCCCACATATGCTTGGAGAGTGGCGCGGAGCCGCAATGGACGCGTCTCAGACTGCCAGCCCTGGGCGGCTTCGCCATGCGCAAGGCGAGCGTCCAGACCGTCGGCACCGTGGAAACAAATGTGATGGCGTGCTCGTCAATCACCGCGCCAAGCTCCGTAACGGTATCCGCGCGGAAAGGTGGCAGCACGTAAAGATCGGCGCCGTACAACCATTGAAACAAGGAGGCAGAGACCAGCCCATGTCCGAAATGGGTGGGCAGAAGCAAGAGCGTGCGGCGGTAGGCTTCGACCCCCAGCGTCTCGTGGAGCAAGGCCCAGCGTGCGGCGAGCGAGCGATGGCTGTGCACCACGCCCTTGGGATTGCCCGTCGTTCCGGAGGTGAAGAGGATCAGCGCCGGATCGTCCAGGCGTCGGACGCTCGGCGGGAAAGCCAATTCCGCATTGCCGTCCGCCCTCTCCATGGTCGAGCAGCGCGGCGCCTGCCGCCGCAAGCCGCGTGCGCAAGTCCGGTCGGCTGCGTCATCGAGCAGGCAAAGCGCGGGCGGGCCGCGCGGGCGAGAATCTCCACCTCGAAATTCGTGAGGCGCGCGTCGATGGGCACCACGCACGCGCCGAGCCACCAGGCAGCCAAAAGATCAACGAAGAAGGCGCTGTTGTTGCCGTAATGGATGAACACTCGGTCGCCGCGGCCGAGGCCCGAGCGCGCTAAGGCGGCCACGCGTCGCGCCATCTGCGCCGTCACCGTCGGAGAATCCAGGCGCCGCCCCGCTGGCAATTCAATCAGCGCGCCGAGGCGCAAGTCCAAAGCCATTCACTCAAGTCCCGATGCATGGCGGCTCGTTGCGCGCCGATGATGCCCTGCCGCGCCGCCGCTGCCAACCCGCGCAGGTTTGAGAAATCTATTGTACGAGCAATGGTTAATATCGCGTGCCCCGAGTGGGAAAGGCATATGCGCGCCGGTGCTGGTGAACGGCGCGCGCCAGCGCATACGTCGACGACCCCTTTCTTGGTTCGGGTACTTCTCTAATAGAGGCGGAGACCTGCCAGCGCGTGTGCCTCGGCATGGAGCTTGACGTGCGCTATGTGGACGTCGCGGTGCGCCGGTGGGAGCAGCTCACCGGCGAGCAGGCCGTGCACGCGGAGAGCGGCTTCCCGTTTGACGATCTCGTTGAGGCGCTGGAGCCGGAGAGGCGCAGACAGCGGCAATCGCCGTCGGCTAGTCCTGCATCACTCCGTCTTAAGTGGAAACTCCAGACGCGTTATTCGCTCAGCGCCATCCAGCACTTCACTAATCCGCCATCGGCGAAATGCGGGATATGAGTATATCGACGGCACCTCTGGTCGAATGCCACCATCATCGAGGGCAATTTGGAGCTTCTTCCCCTCTGTTCAATGTGAGCCCGCATTGCCGCATCCTTTACCAAGCAAACGCGCTGTGTTCTGGCCCACTCGAAGCCAAATACGAGACTCAGCAATAATCCAACTCCAGCTCGCGCGTGTCTGTGAAGTCGAAACCCCACTCCGAGGAACCTCTCTCTTGCAATCGCTGGACACACTCAATATCGGGCACCCTGCCCAAACATACGGAACTGTCGAAATGGACGTTCCGGTGCGAGGTCGAGCATTCAGGCTTATCGCATAAATCCACGCCCCATTAATCTGCATCAGCAAAAACGGCCCGCCTCGAACTGTCCACTGAGCGGATTAGTTTTCTTCAGCCCGAAGATTTCCGTGCACCTTCATCTGCCTACTCCTCTGGAGAGCAAGACTATCTGATTCGCAGATTGCTGATCGAGCAAGATCTCAGAATTAGGTCGTCCTCTCAATGACGAGCGGCGACATGGTCAGCAACTCCCTGCAAATTTGTCCCTGCTCAGTCGGAGAGATTGTGACCGGGGTAAATCCAGGCTGTGCGCCCGCCCAATAATCATCCGCCCAGTCGTGTCGGAATGCGCCACTGAGCGCACCTGTCACAGTCGGTGATGAATGAAAATCTAACAGAATCTTTCAGCCTGACTTCGTATAGGAGGTGAGCGCCGAAAGCGGCCCATCTTCGCCCGAAACCACTGAGCCTCCCCGACAGTCGGAAACGCAAATGCACAGGATACGAAGCCGTGAAGGTGGTGTGAGAAGCGAGCGAGCCTCGCGTTCTCATGGCCGTCTCACAACGGCTTGGTCGTGCGCCAGCCCCATGCACGATAACTCGGCCCCAATTCCAGGCCGAATGATTGAACCTGGCCCATGAAGCGCCCGACAAGTGATGTGACAGCGCTCCCTCACGTTTTCGCTGCTCACCTCTTGCTGAACTCCAGATTTCTACTCGCCCCAAAATGCGCCACTCGACTCTAACCGCAAACTCATCCTATGCGTATTATTTTCTTGGTGGCCCCTGCGGGACTCGAACCCGCACCCGCTTTAGGCGGAGCAGATTTTAAGTCTGCTGCGTATACCGGTTTCGCCAAGGGGCCTTGGAGAGCACGACGGCGCGCACCCTAACGCGCGGCGCGGCGCAGGTCACGCGCTGCATTGAAGGGAAATGCGCTCGCGGCCTGCGGTCAAGCGCCCGCCTTTGCTCATCGCGCTGGAAGCAAGGCGCGGCAAGAGCAACTTTCCTCCACAGCCGTCCGCCCGGCCGCCGATGTCACGGACACGAGGCTCACGGCCGCGCGGCGCGGGGCGTCGGCGTATGGTTACTCTCTCGGACACCATGTTGTTGAAAGTTTGAACGATCGCCGAAACCAAAAATCGATACCTGATCTGCAAAATTTATGAAATTGCCCTGGGAAGCGCCTGCTCATGCGGTGCGCTCCACATTCCGGTGACGCCTTGGTGCAGAAACTGAAGCCGCGCGTCGGCCAAGCGCCGTCCGATCGAGAGCGGCTCGCGGCATCGCTCGCGGTGCTGGCGGCCCATGGCCGCGACGCCATCCTCGAAGCGGTGGCGATGAGCGCCAAGGAACTGCTGCGCTCGTCCGATCTGCACCAAACGCTGCCCAAGGTGATTGAGCGCATCGGCCAAGCCACCGGCGTCGATCGGACGCATATCTTCGAGATCGATACGGCGAGCCACGGCGGCGCCTTCCTGTGGCACTGCCTGTGGAGCGCCCCCGGCATATCGACACCGCCCATTTTCAGGGACCCGAAAGTGTCCATGGCCGATGTCGGGCTCGCGTCATGGATACCGAAGCTCTTGCGGGGCGAGACGATCGCCGGCCATGTCCGGAATCTCCATGGCACGGCACGAGAGCTGTTCGAGCTCGGCGGCGTCAAGTCGGTCTTGTGCGTTCCGGTGTTCGTCGACGGCCATTGGTGGGGGATGATCGGCTTCGATGACTGCCGATCCGAGCGTGAATGGTCGGCGGCGGAGATCGACACGATCAAGACGTTGGCGGAGCTGGTTGGCGCGGCGATCGCCCGCACGCGCCGTCAGCAGAATTTGGCCGACGCCAACCGCATCATCGAGAACAGCCCGACGATCCTTTTCCGCCTGGGCGGGGAGGAGCCCTTTCCGGTCACCTTCGTGTCGCAGAACATTCGGCGATACGGCTATGAGGCCGAGGAATTGCTGGCGCCAGGCCGCTGGCCGCAGCTCATTGCAAGCGAGGACCTGCCCACGCTCATGGCCAACATCAAATCCATGGTGGACGGAAAGGCCGACTACGTTCGCATGGATTTCCGCTTCAAGAAGCCCGACGGCTCCCATGTCTGGTTCGAGGGAGAGGCAAACGCGTTGCGCGACGAGAGCGGGCATCTGACCGCCATCGAGGGCATCCTCACGGATATCACCGAGCGCAAGGCGGCGGCCGAGACGATTGCGACGCTGGCGCGGACCGATTCCCTCACCGGCCTGCCGAACCGCGCCGCTTTTCTCGAGCGGCTGCAGCTGGAATTCGCTCGTGCCAAGCGCGGCGGAAGCTCCTTCGCGATCCTCTATCTCGACCTCGACCACTTCAAGGATGTCAACGACACGCTGGGGCATCCGGTCGGCGACGCGCTCTTGCAGGCTGTCGCCGATCGTCTCAAGAGCTGCACGCGCGAGACCGACATGGTGGCCCGTTTCGGCGGCGATGAGTTCGCCGTGCTGCAGGATCATCTGACGGATATCGGCAGCGTCGAGAGCATTGGCAACCAAGATCGGCAAGGCCATTGCCGTTCCTTTCTCGATCGACGGCAATCAGGTGCGCACCACGGCCAGCATCGGGATCGTGCCTTACCGCGAGGACGTCGAGGGACCCGAGTCGATGATCATGAAGGCCGACCTCGCCCTCTACCGCGCGAAGGACGAAGGACGCAATCAGTTCCGCTTTCATGTGGCCGAGCTCGACCGAGCAGGTGCGCGAACGGGTGATCCTTGCGGAAGATCTACGCCTAGCCATCGAGCGCGACGAATTCGAGCTTTTCTACCAGCCGCAATTGGAGCTGGCATCCGGACGGATTGTTGGGCTGGAGGCGCTCGATCCGCTGGAACCACCCAACGCGCGGCTTGCTTCTGCCATCGATCTTTATTCCGACCGCGGAATCGGGCGGGAGCATTTTCCCCATCGGACAATGGGTCATCGAACGGCCTGCCGGCAGACCAAGCTCTGGCGGGATCAAGGGATCGCGCCGCCGGTCGTCGCCGTGAACATCTCGGCTGCGCAGTTCAAGTTGGCGGGCGGCCTCGATCAGGTCATCGCGGAAGCCGTTGCCAAATACGCCATTGCTGCCAATCAGCTGGAATTGGAGCTGACCGAATCCGTCTTGATGGAAACGACGCAGAGGAACAGCGCCATCTTCGAGCAGCTGCGCCGGATCGGAATTAGGCTCGCCATCGACGACTTCGGAACCGGATACTCCTCACTCGATTATTTGAGGGCGTTTCACGTCGCGCGCTTGAAAATCGATCGCCGGTTCATCAAGGACGTGACGACAAATCCCGACGACGCCATCATCGTCCGCGCGACGATCAGCCTTGCTCATGAGCTCGGCATCGAGGTTGTGGCGGAAGGCGTGGAAACCGCCGAGCAGCAGGCGTTTCTGATTTCCGTCGGCTGCAAGGTCGCCCAGGGCTTTTTCCTCGGTAAGCCTATCTCGGCGGACCGCACGAGCGCATTGCTCGGACGGAGCCTGCGCTCCGGATCAAACTGAAGCGCGGCCGAGCTCGATCGGCGTGCCGGGCTTTTCTTGCCAGAAGTCCGGATCGTGGCCGAAGAAAAGCCGCGCGCCCTTGGCGCGCAGCGCGCGCAGGCGATGAAGCGAGGCCCGCATCGCCTCCTTGTCGTGCACGATGAGCGGCAGCCGCAGATCCTCCAATGTCGAGCGGAAGTAGCAGGCATCGGCCGTGAGCACCACGGAGCCCTCCGCCAGCCGCACCATGAGCGACTGATGGCCCGGCGTGTGGCCGAAGGTGGGCACGCAGACGACCGAGCCGTCGCCAAACAAATCGTGCTCGCCGTCGATCTGAATGACGTCCTGCCCCAAGATTGTAATCGCCGGGATCGTAGCCGTTCGACAATTGAAGCTCGGGGATGAAGTCCCGCCTCCCATTCCCGCTTCTGGATGACGACGGCCGCGTTCGGCGCCAGGTGATTGCCGCCGCAATGATCGAAGTGAAGATGGGAGTTCACGAGATAGCGGATGTCGGCGGCATCGCGGCCGATCAAGGCGAGCCGGCTCGCCAAATCCTCGCCCGGCTCGAAGTGAACCTTGAGTCCGAGCCCGCCGTACATCGCATGCGCCGGGTCTTCCGGATTCAAGAGGCCCCGGCGAAGGCCGCTGTCGAAGACCGCGATGCCCTTCGGATGCTCGATCACGTAGAAGGGGATCGGAATCTTGAGAGACCCCGTTTCCCCTTCGATCAGCATGCCGAGCGGCGCGGTGAGCCAGCCGCTCAGCATGGCGTGAAGCCGCGGTGTCATGCGTCGATGCTCCTTGCGATCCCACTCGTCCGTATCGTCATGGCCCTCGGCTCAAGGCGCGAGCAAGCCTTGCTCGAGCGCGCGTTCCGTGAAGGGAAAGACCACGTTGCGGTCGGGTTTGGCGAGGCTCTTGTCCTTGCCGTGAAAATCGATGCGCGACAGGAGATCTGCGATCGTGCCGAGGCGCGCCGCGCGCTTGTCGTCCGCGCGCACGATGCTCCAAGAAGCGGTGTCGTGGCAAGTGTGGACGAGCATCGCGTCGCGCGCCTTGGAATAGTCGTCCCAATGCTTGAGCGCCGCGTCGTCGACGGGGCTGCGCTTCCACTGCTTTAAGGGATCCGTGCGCCGCTCCTTGAGCCTGCGCACCTGCTCCTCGCGGCTGATGTCGAGGTAATATTTGAAGAGCAGAAGCCCGTCGCCGACGAGCAGATCCTCGAAGGGACAGACGGCGTCCATGAACGCCTTGTAGTCCCTCTCGTTGCAGAACCCCATCACGCGCTCGACGCCCGCGCGGTTGTACCAGCTCCTGTTGAACAGCACGAGCTCGGTCGCCGCCGGCAGATACGGCACGAAGCGCTGGAAATACCATTCGCTCTCCTCGCGATCGGAGGGCTTTCCGAGCGCCACGACGCGCGTCTCGCGCGGGCTTGCATGCTGCACGATGCGCTTGATGAGCCCGTCCTTGCCCGCGGCGTCGCGTCCCTCGACGATCACGAGAACGCGCAAGTCCCGCGCGATGATGTGCTTCTGCAGCTTGACGAGCTCGATCTGCAGCGCGCGAAGCTTTTGCCGATAGGCGCTCTTGCCGATCTCCGAACGGTCGTCCTCGTCGTCCATCGGACGCCGTGCGGGCGCATGCCGGGTCTTGCGTCGCGCCATGGACGAGACTTCGAAGAGTCCGCTTCGTCAAATCGCGTCTATTCGCTCTTCTCGGGCAGGTTCAAGTTCTTTCTCATCGCGTCCAGGACTCCCGGCGGAAGATCGGCCGCTTCTTTCACCGTCACATCGGCGGGCAGCTCGAAGCGGCTTTCATCGACATCGGCGTCGAGATCGACCTTCGTGGCCGTGACAGTGGTCGTCATTCCCATCATGTTCGTCATGGTGCGCAAGGCGATGCCCTTGTGCGTGCAGGCCTCGGTTTGCAGCGTGTCCGTGCGCCAGAGATCGCACGAGTAGCCCGCGACCGTATCGGTGCCCACGAGCTTCATGCCCATGTTTTCGCTCATGCGCCGTCCGAACTCCTCGAGCTCCTTGTCGCTGAGTCCCTCGGCGAAGGCCTTGGCCGGGTTGTTCGCCTTCATCGCCGTCTTCGTCTTCATGTCGATGGTGTAGACGATATCCGGCAAGCTGATGACGCAGTCGTCGGTCGTCTGCGTCATGCCCATGATGCTGATGCTCGCCTTGGTGCAGCGCGACTGGCGCTCGCCCCAATCGTCCCAATACAGAACTTCCGTGCCCGAGCGCGTGCCCGACAAGGCGTATTCGACCATGCCGGACTCCACTTGGAATTGCTTGGCGACGCGGCGGCCCGCCTGCTTCGCGCCGGCTTCGCTGGACGCCGTCCCGCTCTCGGCCTCGGTCGCGCCTTCGTTCGACGACGGTTCCTTCTCGCAGGCGACGAGCAGAAGAAGGCCCGCGGCCAAGATGGCCAACCCCGTGATACGCATTGTGCCCGGCATGATTCTCCTCCGCTGTCGCGCGTGTCGCGCGTTTCCCCGAGGGCGCCATTCTAGGGCCGGGCCGTGTCAGCGGCCACACTCAAGGGGAGGAGAATTTGCGGGAATTCAGCGTCCCGGCTCGCCGGCCGCGACCTTGTCCGGCGGATCGCCCTCCATCGGCTCGGCGCCGGCCTCGCGCATCAGCGCCATGACGTCCCACTTCGCTGAAGCAAGCGCTGCCGCGTCCGCGCTCTTGAGCACGATGGATGTGCCGAACTTGCCGTGGGCGTAGTTCGGGTAGCTGCCGATCTCGACATTCGGACAGCGCGCGGCAATGGCGCGCAAGGCGTCGGCGATGCTTCCTTCGGCGACGGGCGCGCTGACGATGGCCTCGAGACGCGGCGCGCCGCCGGGAAGCGTGTCGATGATCTCGTTCAGCATCGCCTGATTGATGCGCGGCACGCCCGCCATGACATAGACGTTGCCGAGACGAAAGCCCGGCGCGCCGCTCACGGGATTGGCGATGAGCGAAGCACCCTTCGGCACCCGCGCCATGCGCCGGCGCGCCGCATTGAGCGCGGCTCCGTAATACGCGGTGAGCGTGGACACGGCCTGCGGGTCTTCCACCAGGGGCACGCCGAAGGCCTGCGCGATGCACTCGGCGGTGATGTCGTCATGGGTCGGGCCGATGCCGCCCGTGGTGAAGACGAGATCGTAAGCCTTGCGCAGCGCGTTCACCGCCTCGATGATGGCCCGAGGCTCGTCGGCCACCACGCGCGCTTCCTTGAGCGCGATGCCGCGCGCGCCCAAGACCTTGGCGAAATGCGCGAGATTGGCGTCCTGCGTGCGGCCCGAGAGAATCTCGTTGCCGATGATGAGCATGGCGGCGGTGACGGGGCGCGCGGATTTGTCGTCGGCGGGCATCCGTCTAGTCTATCATCCGTCACCCAAATCCGATGCAGCTCAAGACCCCCCTCATCCGCGGAAGACTCTTGCGCCGCTACAAGCGCTTCTTCGCCGATGTCGCGCTCGACGGCGGCGCGACGGTCACCGCCCATTGCCCCAACCCGGGCTCCATGCTGGGGCTCGCCGTTGCCGGTGCCGAAGCCATTCTCTCGGAAAGCGACGACCGGAAACGCAAGCTTCGCCACACCCTCGAGCTTCTGCGCGTCGATGGCGCGCTGGTCGGCGTCAACACCGGCCTTGCCAACCGCATCGTGGCGGAAGCCCTCGCCGCCCGCGCCATCCCTGAGCTCGCGGACTACGCCGAGCCTCCGGCGCGAGGTGCCTTACGGCGCGAACAGCCGCATCGACTTTTTGCTGGAGGACGAGAAAGAGAGGCCCTGCTACGTCGAGGTGAAAAGCGTGACGCTTTCCCGCGAGCGCCGGCTTGGCCGAGTTCCCCGACAGCGTCACCGCCCGCGGCGCGCGCCATCTGGCTGAGCTTGCCGCCGTGGCGGAGGCCGGCCAGCGGGCGGTGATGCTCTTTCTCCTGCAACGGCAGGATTGCGCCGGCTTTTCCCTTGCCGCGGACCTCGATCCCGCACTATGCCGCGGCTTTCGCTGAGGCGCGGGCGAAAGGCGTCGAGGCCCTGTGCTATGGCTGCCGGGTGGAGCCCCATGCCATTACTCTCGCGGCGCCTGTGCCGATTTTCGCCCTTTAACGGTTCGATTGCCGCCTTCGGCTTCTTATATTAAAGGCAACCCGGAGCCTCGGAGGAACACCTAGGGATGAGCTACGTCTTGGCCAGCGAAGCGCCGGTGCGCAACACCGGCCTCATCAAGCTGCATGAGGAAGCCGACTTCGAGGGCATGCGGCGCGCGGGCCGGCTTGCCGCCGCGGCGCTCGACATGATCACGCCTCATGTGGTTCCGGGCGTCACGACAGCGGCCCTCGACAAGCTCTGCCACGATTTCATGCGGGACCAGGGCGCCTTTCCCGCGCCGCTCTTCTATCGCGGCTTTCCGCGCGCCATCTGCACCTCGGTCAATCACGTGGTTTGCCACGGCATTCCGGGCGACAAGGTGCTGAAAGAAGGCGACGTCGTGAACATCGACGTCACCGTCGTCCTCGAGGGCTGGCACGGCGACACGAGCCGCATGTACGCGCTGGGCGAAGTAAACCGCAAGGCGGAGCGGCTGATCGAGGTCACCTACGAGGCCATGATGCGCGGCATCGCGGCCGTGAAGCCCGGCGCCACCTCCGGCGATATCGGCCATGCCATCCAGACTTTCGCCGAGGCCCAGCGCTTTTCGGTGGTGCGCGATTTCTGCGGCCATGGGCTCGGGCGCATCTTCCACGACGCGCCGAACATCCTGCATTTCGGCCGCCCCGGCGAAGGCTTCATCTTGAAGCCCGGCATGCTGTTCACGATCGAGCCCATGATCAACGTGGGCAAGCACCACGTGAAGCTCCTCTCCGACGGCTGGACCGCCGTCACCAAGGATCACTCGCTGTCGGCCCAGTTCGAGCACTCGGTGGGCGTGACCGAGACGGGCGTCGAGATTTTCACCGTCTCGCCCGCGGGCCTCGACCGGCCCCGCACCGCAGCGAGCGAGCGCTAAAGACGAACCTGCGGCGCGAGCTTCTCGCCGCGGCTATAATCGGCTCATGGGGCAGTCACGAAACGGCAAGGAGCGGCCGCACCATCTCGGCCATCGGGCGCGCTTGCGCGAGCGCTTCATGCGCGGCGGCGCGGAGGCGCTTTCCGATTACGAGCTCCTGGAGCTCATTCTCTTCCGCGCCATCCCGCAGCGCGACGTCAAGCCGCTCGCCAAGGCGCTCATCGCGGAGTTCGGAAGTCTCGCCCAAGTCTTGAGCGCGCCTGCCGAGCGCTTGGCCGACGTGAAAGGCTTGGGCGCGGCGGGCGTGGTGGAGCTCAAGGTCGTGCAGGCAGGAAGTCTCGCGCTTTCCCGCGCCCAGGTGCTCAAGCGCCCCGCCATCACCTCCTGGCAGGCGCTGCTCGACTACTGCACCGCGAGCATGGCGCACGATCAGAACGAGCAGTTCCGCATTCTCTTTCTCGACAAGAAGAACGTGCTCATCGCCGACGAGATCCAGCAGAAGGGCACGGTGGACCACACGCCGGTCTATCCGCGCGAGGTGGTGAAACGCGCGCTCGAGCTCGGCGCGTCGGCCATCATTCTGGTGCACAATCACCCGAGCGGCGACCCCACGCCCTCCCGCGGCGACATCGAGATGACGAAGCTCATCGCCAAGGCGGGCGACGGCGTCGGCGTCCGGATCCACGATCACCTCGTCATCGGCCGCGGAAGCCACGCGAGCTTCAAGAGTCTGGGCCTGCTCTAGGTGGAGCTTCGATGATCCTCGGCACCCTCGCCACGATCGCAGCCTCGCTTTTTTCCGGCGCCGCCGCCTATATCAGCTTCGTCGAGCACCCGGCGCGGCTCAAGCTCGACACGCCGGCGCTGCTCACACAGTGGAAGCCGAGCTATGGCCGCGGCCTCCTGATGCAGGCGCCGCTCGCCGTGATCGCGGGCGTTCTCGGTCTTGGCGCCTTCTTCTTCGAGGGCTTCGGTTGGGGCTGGCTTATGGGCGCGCTTCTTGCCCTCGCCAATGTGCCGTTCACGCTTCTCGTCATCATGCCGATCAACAACAAGCTCAAGGCGACGAGCCCGGCGGCGGCGGACGAAGAGACGCGCGACATGATCAAGATTTGGGGACGGCTGCATGCGCTGCGCACGTTGCTCGGCGCCGCGGCGACGCTCGCTTACGCCCTCGCGCTCGTGTGAGACGCTGTGGGTGGCGTGCGTGGCGAAGCCCTTTGGTAAAGCCCGCGTTGCGCCGGGCACTGGCGTAAGCTGCGCTTGCTTGTAGTATTCACAGGCGCCCCTCGGCTCAGGGGACCGAAGGCGCCGCATCGGGGAAGAGAGACATGATTTCGCGACGCCGCCACGCCACCGCAATTGCATTTCTCCTCGCCCTTTCCGCTTTCCTGTCCGCCTGCGCGACCAACGCGAATTACCCCTGGGACCAGGCAGGGGCGAAGGCCGCCGCGGAGCGTGAGGCGGAGCCGGCGACACGCACCCGCATCGAACAGCCATTTCGACCAAGACCGGCGCGCCATTCTCGCCATGGCGGGCGATTACCACGTCACCTTCGCCTTCCGGGAGACGGTGCCGTTCGTCGCGGGCTACACGCTCAAGAAGCCTTCCGTCACCGAAGGCGACGAGATCGTGCGCGTCATCAAGGACGATAAGGGCATGATCAGCCTGCAGCACACGCTCGTCTCGGGCGAGGGTGTGATCAAGCATTGGCGGCAGGATTGGATCTACGAGCCCAAGGAGATCTTCACGTTCGTCGGCCACAACACATGGGAGCGGCGCGAATTGCCGGCCGCCGAGCGGCGCGGCAAATGGGCGCAGCTCGTCTATCAAGTCGATGACGGACCGCGCTATGCGCTCGCTTGCGCCTTGGGTGCACGAGAACGGCGTCTCGAGCTGGACCTCGGCGCCGACCTGGCGGCCATTGCCCCGGCGCGATGCCACCAAGCGCGACCGATTACGACGCCATCCTCTGCGTCAACCGCCACGCCATCACGCCCACGGGCTGGGTGCACGAGCAGGACAACACCAAGCTCGTGCTGCGCGGCACGCCGCAGGCGCTGGTGCGCGAGACGGGGCTCAACACCTACACGCGCAGCACGCGCGTCGATGCCGGCGTGGCGGAGCGCTATTGGCAAAAGACGGGCGGCTTTTGGGCCGAGATACGCAACGCCTGGCTCGACATCGAGAAAAGCCACGCCCGCTTCGGCCTCACCATTCAAGGCGAGCCCGAAGCGCTCTACGACAAGGAGCTCGCGCTCGCCGAGGCGGTCGAGAAAGGCGAAAAGTCCGCGAAGGAAGCCGCCGCCGAAGCCAAGGCCGTCATCGCGCGCTATGTGACGTTCGACTAGGTCATATCGACTCGGGCGTGTCATCCCCGAGGCCGCCCCGGATTTAATCCGGGGCGAGCGCTCGGGGATCCAGAGCCGCTTGCTCCGCGCGTGGTGCCCTGGATTCCCGACCGCTGACTTTGCCGACCAAAATCCTCTCGGATTTTGGGGCAAAGTCGCGTCGGGAATGACAATCCGAGCGGAACGTGTTCCGGCCTTTCCGCGCCGCTTCCGCTCTGCTAAGTGGAGCTTCGAGGTGTCCCCATGATTCCGCGCTATTCCCGGGCTCCGATGGCGGCCCTCTGGGCGCCCGAGCAGAAGTTCAAGATTTGGCTCGAGATCGAGACGCTGGCGCTCGAAGCCATGGCGAAGCTCGGCCAGGTGCCGCAGTCGGCCGTCGAGGCCGTCAAGAAGCGCGGCACTTTCGAGATCGCGCGCATCGAGGCGATCGAGGCGGACGTCAAGCACGACGTCGTCGCCTTTCTCACCAACGTCGCCGAGCATGTGGGCCCCGAGGCGCGCTTCCTGCACCGGGGCATGACCTCGTCGGACGTGCTCGACACCTGCCTTGCCCTGCAGCTGTCGCGTGCCGCCGACATCTTGCTCGCCGACATCGACGCGCTGCTCGCGGCCCTCAAGCGGCGCGCGCTGGAGCACAAGAAGACGGTGTGCGTGGGCCGGAGCCACGGCATCCATGCCGAGCCCACGACCTTTGGGCTCAAGCTCGCGGGCTTCTACGCCGAATTTTCCCGCGCGCGCACGCGGCTTGAAGCGGCGAGGAAGGAGATCGCCACCGGCGCCATTTCCGGCGCGGTCGGCACCTTTGCCAATATCGATCCGCAGGTCGAAGCCTATGTCGTGGAAAGGCTTGGGCTTGTGCCCGAGCCCGTTTCGACGCAAACCATTCCGCGCGACCGGCACGCCTTCTATTTCGCCACGCTTGCCGTCATCGCAAGCTCGCTCGAGCGGCTGGCGCTCGAGATCCGCCATCTTCAGCGTACGGAGGTTTTGGAAGCCGAGGAATTTTTCTCGGAGGGTCAGAAAGGCTCTTCGGCCATGCCGCACAAGCGCAATCCCGTGCTCTCGGAGAACATCACCGGCCTCGCGCGCATGGTGCGCGCTTATGCGATCCCGGCGCTCGAAGACGTGGCGCTGTGGCACGAGCGCGACATCTCGCACTCCTCCGTCGAGCGCATGATCGGGCCCGACGCCACGGTGACCCTCGACTTCGCGCTCGCGCGCGCGGCCGAGGTGGTGGAGAAGCTCGTGGTCTATCCCGAGAACATGAAGCGCAATCTGGAGAAGCTCGGCGGGCTCGTGCATTCCGAGCGCGTGCTGCTCGCGCTCACCGACAAGGGCCTCGCGCGCGAGGCGGCCTATCGCCTCGTGCAGAGATGCGCCATGGCGGCCTTCCGCGGCGAAGGCAAGTTTCTCGATCTGCTCAAGAAAGACGCGGAGGTCTCGAAGTCGCTCTCGCCCAAGGAGATCGACGCGCTTTTCGACGTCGCGCACGACCTCCGCCACGTCGACACCATCTTCAAGCGCGTGTTCGGCGCGTGAATAACCTGCTCACCGATCAATAAAGGCTGCGTTTGCGCGTTTCGGGCAGGAAGCGCACGGCGATGAAGAAGCTCACGCCTGCGACGATCACGGGATACCAGAGGCCCGCATAGATATTGCCTGTCGCCGCCACGATGGCGAACGAGGTGGCGGGCAGAAAGCCGCCGAACCAGCCCGTGCCGATGTGATAGGGCAAGGAGAGCGCCGAGTAGCGGATGCGCGTCGGGAAAAGCTCGACCAAAGTCGCAGCCAGCGGTCCGTAAAGCGCGGTCGCGAGAATAATGAACCAGACAAAGACGAGCAGGATCTTGCGCACATTGACCTGCGCGGGGTCGGCGCTTTCGGGGTAACCCGCGGCGGCGAGCGCCGTCTTGATCTTTCCCTGAATCTCGGCGCGCGCGCTCTTGCGCGCCTCGGCGGTTGCTCCCTCGACGTCGGCGCTCGCCACCTCGATGCTCCCGATACGGACGATGCGCCGGCGCGCCGGCGAGATCCCACCTCGTTGCGGTAGCTCACGCCCGCGCTCGCGAGCGTGCTCTTGGCGACATCGCAAGCGGTCGTGAACTCCGCCGTGCCCGTGGGATCGAACTGCAATGCACAAGAGGCGGGGTCGGCGACCACGACGACGGGCGCGGATGCATTGGCGCGGGCGAGCGCCGGGTTCGCCGCTTCGGTGATGATTTGGAACGCCGGGAAGAAGCTGAGCGCGGCAAGGCCGATGGCCGCCCGCCATCAACGGCTTGCGCCCCACCTTGTCGGACAGCCAGCCGAAGAAAACGTAGAGCGGCGCGCTGACGGCGACCGACGATGATGAGAATCTCGTTGACCGTCGCGGGCGCCACCTTGAGCACGCGCTCGAGAAAGAACTGCGCGTAGAAGTGGGCCGTGTACCAGATGACCCCCTGCGCCGCCATGAGCCCGCCCAAGGCAATGAGAACAAGCTGCAAGTTCTGCCAACGGAAAAACGACTCCGCGAGCGGCGCGCGCGAAACGGAGCCCTCGGCCTTGATGCGGCGGAAGAGCGGGCTCTCCTCGAGCCTCAATCGGATCCAGAGCGAGATGACGAGGAGCCCGATGGAGACGAGAAACGGAATGCGCCAGCCCCAGGCCGCGAAAGCGCTCTCGCCGAGCAGGGTTCGCGCGGCGAGAATGACGATCAGCGCCGCGGCAAGCCCGAACGACGCCGAGGTCTGAATCCAGCCGGTGAGATAGCCGCGTTGGCCGGGCGGCGCGTGCTCGGCGACATAAATGGCCGCGCCGCCATATTCGCCGCCGAGCGCAAAGCCCTGAATGCAGCGGAGCGTCACGAGCCCGATCGGCGCCCAAGTGCCGGCCTGCGCATAAGTGGGCAAGAGCCCGATGCCGCAGGTGGCAAGACCCATGAGCGTGATGGTGACGATGAAGGCGCCCTTGCGGCCGAGCCGGTCGCCGAAATGACCGAAGACGAGCGCGCCCAAGGGTCTGACGAAGAACCCCGCCGCGAAGACGAGCAGATAGAAGATGAAGGCCGCGGTCTCGTCCGCCTCGGCGAAGAAGATCTTGGACATGACCGAGGTGAGCGAGCCGAAGACGAAGAAGTCGTACCACTCGAACCCGGTTCCGGAGGCCGACGCCGCCACCACCATGCGCAGCTGACGCGCCGTGGGCGCGGCAGCTTGCGCAGGCGCGCGGGCTCGATCGTCGATCTCGGCTGACGGCATGCTCCCCCCAGGTTTCCTGCAGCCTACCGGCCGGCCTGGATCTCCTCCATCGCCTGCTTGAGCTTTTCTTCCATCTCGCGGCGGATTTGGTGGTCGGAGAGCGCGACGCCCTCTTTGTCGAAATCGCCGCGCAGCTTCCTGAAGACGTCCTCCTCGCCCGGCTCCTTGAGATCGGCCTTGATCACCTCGTCGGCATAGGCCTTGGCCGCCTCGCCCGTGAGGCCCAGCTTCTCGGCCGCCCACTGGCCCAAGAGCCGGTTCCGCCGCGCATAGGCCTTGAATTTCAGGTCTTGGTCGTGGGCGAACTTGCTCTCGAAGGTCTTCTCGCGCTTGGAAAACTCGGACATGGGACCTCTCCGTCCGCGCGGATGTTCGTGGCACCGCGCCTTGCCGTCGTTACGAGATAACGGCGCCGCGGTGTCAAATCAACGTGGCGCCGGGAAGCGCAGCGAGGCCGCTCGCGCGCACCTCGAAGAGCCGGCCGCGCCCCATCGCCAGCTTTGCGCGTTTCGCGGGGCCTCGTCCTAAGCCCTTGAGCGGCAGAACGATTTTCTTCCACCGCCCGCGAATTGTCACCCCTTGCAGCTTGGGCTAGGCTTCGCCACATGCCCCTCATGGGCGATTCTCAGCTCTGCGGGAGTCCTGTCGCGCCCTCCAGCGGTCCGAGGAGGGCGTTTTCCGTTGCCAGCGCCCATCAAGCCGGAGGCGCCACGCGAAAGTCCTGACCATGAGCCGACGCAGACGCGTTTACGAAGGCAAGGCCAAGGTCCTCTATGAAGGGCCCGGAGCCCGGCACGCTCGTCCAATACTTCAAGGACGACGCGACCGCTTTCGACAACAAGAAGCGCGCGGTGATCGAGGGCAAGGGCGTCCTCAACAACCGCATCTCCGAATACATCATGATGCAGCTCGCCGGCATCGGCGTGCCCACGCATTTCATCAAGCGCTTGAACATGCGCGAGCAGCTCATCCGCGAGGTGGAGATCATTCCGCTCGAGGTGGTGGTGCGAAACGTCGCGGCGGGCTCGCTCTCGAAGCGCTTGGGCATCCCGGAAGGAACGGCAGCTGCCGCGCTCCATCATCGAGTTCTATTACAAGAACGACGAGCTCGGCGACCCCATGGTCTCGGAGGAGCACATCACGGCCTTCGGCTGGGCGAGCCCGCAAGAGCTCGACGACGTGATCGCGCTCGCGCTCCGCATCAACGATTTTCTCGTCGGCCTCTTTCTCGGCATCGGCATCCGGCTCGTCGACTTCAAGGTCGAGTTCGGGCGCATCTGGGAAAACGAGATGCTGCGCATCATCCTGGCCGACGAGATCAGCCCGGACTCCTGCAGGCTGTGGGACATCGAGACCAACGAGAAGCTGGACAAGGACCGCTTCCGCCGCGATATGGGCGGCGTGGCGGAAGCCTACAGCGAAGTGGCGCGCCGGCTCGGCATCTTGCCCGAAGGGGCCCGAAGCCGAACGGCGCGGTCCCATGGTTCTCCGTGACGCGCATGAAAGCGCGCGTTCACGTCACGCTCAAAGCCGGCGTGCTCGATCCCCAGGGCAAGGCCATCGGACAGGCGCTGAAACATCTCGGCTTCTCCGGCGTCGAGGAGGTCCGTCAGGGCAAGTATTTCGAGCTCGCGCTCGAGGCGGCGGACATGCAAAGCGCGCGCGAAGAACTCGACGCCATGTGCCGGAAGCTTCTCGCGAACACCGTCATCGAAAATTTCTCCATCGATGTGGAAGGCTAGGACCCCCCTCCTCATTCCTCTCCCTCAAGGGGGGAGGAAGTCGCTTGCTGCAATCGCCGAGCTGTTCCCTCCCCCCTTGAGGGGGAGGGCTAAGGAGGGGGGAATCTCGGTTGCGTGCGGGGGCGATGCATGAAAACCGCGATCGTCGTCTTTCCCGGCATCAATCGCGAGCGCGACATGCGCAAAGCGGTGGAGGCCGTGAGCGGCGCGCCGCCCATCATGGTCTGGCATGCCGAGACGGCGTTGCCCGAGGTCGGATCTCGTCATCATCCCCGGCGGCTTTTCCTATGGCGACTATTTGCGCACCGGCGCCATCGCCGCGCGCGCGCCCATCATGACGGACATCGTCCGCCGCGCACGCGCGGGGCTACCCGTCATCGGCATCTGCAATGGCTTTCAAATTCTCTGCGAGGCGCGTCTGTTGCCCGGCGTGCTCATGCGCAACGCGGCGCTCAAATTCGTCTGCCATGACGTGAATCTGCGCGTGGAAAACGCGAGCACTCGATTCACGAGGCGTTACAAGAAGGGCCAGGTGATCCGCGTGCCGGTGGCTCATGGCGAAGGCAATTACTTTGCCGACGGCGAAACGCTTGCAAGCGCCTCGAAGGCGAAGGCCGCGTGCTCTTCCGTTATTGCGCGGCCGACGGCACGCTTTCGGATGACGCCAATCCCAACGGCTCGCATGAATCACATCGCGGGGCTCGTCAACGAAGCGGGCAACGTCATGGGGATGATGCCCCACCCGGAGGATCACATCGACCCGCTGTTGGGCGGCACCGACGGCCGCGCCTTCTTCGAAAGCGCGCTGGAGGCGGCGTGACGTTCGCGACATTACCAACAGCAATTCCCGCCCCCCTTGAAAGGGGGGCACGAATTGCGCAAGCAATTCGGGGGGGATCGCCGTCCGCCATGCCGTGACGACCCCCACCCTGCCCTCCCCCTTTCAGGGGGAGGAAAAGAATTCTCCCGCGCATGCGGGATTGCGGCGATGATCCGCAACGACATCGAGATCACGCCCGCGCTCGTGGCCGAGCATGGCTTGAAGCCAGAGGAATACGAAAAGATCGTGGGCCTCATCGGCCGCGCGCCCTCGCTCACCGAGCTCGGCATCTTCTCGGCCATGTGGAACGAGCACTGCTCGTACAAGTCGTCCAAGCGCTGGCTGAAGACGCTGCCGACAAGCGGCAAGCGCGTCATCCAAGGCCCCGGCGAGAACGCGGGCGTGGTCGATATCGGCGACGGGCTCGCCGTCGTCTTCAAGATGGAGAGCCACAACCATCCCTCCTTCATCGAGCCTTATCAGGGCGCGGCGACCGGCGTCGGCGGCATCTTGCGCGACGTCTTCACCATGGGCGCGCGGCCCATCGCGGCGCTCAACGCGCTGCGCTTCGGCGATCCGAAGCATCCGAAGACGCGCCATCTCGTCGAAGGCGTGGTCGCCGGCATCGGCGGCTACGGCAATTCCTTCGGCGTGCCGACCGTGGGCGGCGAGGTGAATTTCCATCCGCGCTACAACGGCAACATTCTCGTCAACGCCATGGCCGTGGGCATCGCGAAGAGCGACCGCATCTTCTATTCCAAGGCCAAGGGCGTCGGCATGCCCGTGGTTTATCTCGGCTCGAAGACCGGCCGCGACGGCATCCATGGCGCGACCATGGCGTCGGCCGCCTTCGACGAATCCGTCGAAGAAAAGCGCCCGACCGTGCAGGTCGGCGATCCGTTCACGGAGAAGCTTCTGCTCGAAGCCTGCCTCGACCTGATGAACGCGGACGCCGTCATCGCCATTCAGGACATGGGTGCCGCGGGGCTCACCTGCTCCGCGGTCGAGATGGGCGCCAAGGGCGATCTCGGGCTCGAGCTCGATCTCGACAAGGTGCCCTGCCGCGAGCCGCGCATGACGGCCTACGAGATGATGCTCTCGGAATCCCAAGAGCGCATGCTCATGGTGCTGAAGCCCGAGAAGGAAGCGCAAGCGCGCGCCATCTTCGAGAAATACGAGCTCGATTTCGCCGTCATCGGGCGCACGACCGACACGCTTGCGCTTCGTCGTCAAGCATGAGGGCGACGTCGTGGCCGACTTGCCGATCAAGGAGCTCGGCGACGCGGCGCCCCAATATGATCGCCCTTACGCGGTGCTGCCGGTTCCCGCCTCGATCTCACCGGACGATGTTCCCGCACCCGACGATCTCGGCGCGGCGCTCATCAAGCTCCTGCATTCGCCCGATCTCTGCTCGCGCCGCTGGGTGTGGGAGCAATACGATCATTTGATCATGGGAAACACGGTGCAGCGCCCGGGCGGCGATGCGGCCGTCGTCGCCATCGACGGCACGAAGAAGGGCTTGGCGCTCACCATCGATGTGACGCCCCGCTATTGCGCGGCCGATCCCGCCACCGGCGGCAAGCAGGCCGTCGCCGAAGCCTGGCGCAATCTCATCGCCGTCGGCGCCACGCCGATCGCGCTCACCGACAATCTCAACTTCGGCAATCCGGAAAACCCGCTGCAGATGGGCGAGCTCGTGTTCTGCATCCACGGCATCGGCGAAGCCGCCCGCGCGCTGGAATTCCCCGTCGTCTCGGGCAATGTCTCGCTCTACAACGAGACGAACGGCGAGCCCATCCTGCCCACGCCCGCCATCGGCGGCGTCGGCCTTCTCGACGATGCCGCGCGCCACGCCACGCTTGCGTTCCGCGATGAAGGCGATGTGATCCTTCTTATCGGAGACACGCAGGGCCATCTCGGGCAGTCGCTTTATTTGCGCGAGATGCTCGGGCGAGAAGAGGGCGCGCCGCCGCCCGTCGATTTGCAGGCCGAGCGGCGGAACGGCGAGCTCGTGCGCAAGCTCATCGCGGACGGGCTCACGCGCACGGTGCACGATCTTTCCGATGGCGGGCTCTTGATCGCGCTGGCCGAGATGGCGCTCGCGGGCGGCATCGGCGCGCGGCTCGAGCCCTGGCCCACGACGCTGCCTCCTCACGCCTTCCTTTTCGGCGAGGACCAGGCGCGCTATGTGCTGGCCGCGCCACCCGCCCAGGCCGCCTCCATCGTGGAGCGGGCAGAGGCCGCGGCGGTGCCCATCGTCCGCTTGGGCATGGTCGGCGGGCGCGCTCTCGCCTTGCCCGGGGCGTCGCCCGTGGCCTTGGAGAGGCTTCGCGAGGCGCATGAATCGTGGTTTCCTCTCTATATGAGCGCAAGCGCTTAAGCCTGATCGGGAGGCGCGCCCATGCCCATGACCGCAGCCGATATCGAGCGCCTCATCAAGGAGGCCCTGCCCGACGCGACCGTGACCGTCGAGGATTTGGCCGGCGACGGCGACCACTACGTGGCGCGCGTGGTCTCGGCGGCCTTCAAGGGCAAGACCCGCGTGCAGCAGCACAAGATGGTTTACGACGCGCTGCAGGGGCGCATGGGCGGCGAGCTGCATGCGCTCGCCCTGCAAACCTCGGCGCCCAAATAGAGACGCCTTGACCGCCTGGCCCTCCGGCCTTACGTGACATGCGCAACAGACTGTAAGAGAGTGGAAACGCCATGAGCACGAACCCGGTCTTGGAAAGCATCCGGAAGGAAGTGGGCAGCACCGACGTGGTGCTGTTCATGAAAGGCACGCCGCAGGCGCCCCAATGCGGCTTCTCGGCAACCGTCGTGAAGATCCTCACCCATCTCGGGGTGCCGTTCAAAAGCGTCGACGTGCTCGCCGATCCCGCGCTGCGCCAGGCCGTCAAGGAATTCTCGAACTGGCCCACCATCCCGCAGCTCTACGTCAAGGGCGAGTTCGTGGGCGGCTGCGATATCGTGCGCGAGATGTTCGAGGAAGGCGAGCTCAAGGAGTTTCTCGCCGAGCAGGGCATCGCCGCCGAAGCGATTTGATCAGCTCGCGCCCTGCTCCACGCGCGCCTTGAGCGCTTTGTTCATGGCCTCGTTGCGCACTTGCGTAGCTTTGGACCGCGGTGCGTTCTCGACGAGCCTCTTTCGGACATTCCGCCGGAACGCTTCTGATAACAAAAAAGGCCGCAAGCGCGGCCCTTTCTCGTTCTTGTACGAAGACTTTCAGCGCGAGTAGAACTCGACCACCAGGTTCGGCTCCATGTGCGTCGGATAAGGCACCTCGGCGAACTTGGGCACGCGCACGAGAGTGGCCTTCTTCTTCTCCTCGTCGACCGTGATGTAGTCCGGCACGTCGCGCTCGGGGCTTTGCATCGCTTCGAGCACGAAGGCGAAGTCCTTCGCGCGAGGGCTCAGCTCCACCACGTCGCCTTCCGACACCAATGCGCTCGGGATGTTCAGCCGCTTGCCGTTCACCTGCACATGGCCGTGGCTCACGAGCTGGCGCGCGGCGAAGGGGGTGAGAACGAACTTGGCCCGATAGACCACGGCATCGAGCCTGCATTCGAGGAGCCCCACCAGTTGCTCGCCCGAATCCCCGTGGCGGCGCTGCGCCTCGCGGAAAATGCGGCGGAACTGCTTCTCGGTGATGTTGCCGTAATAGCCCTTGAGCTTCTGCTTGGCGCGCAGCTGGATGCCGTAGTTGGAGGGCTTGCCGCGGCGGCGCTGGCCGTGCTGGCCCGGCCCGTAATCGCGCCGGTTCTTGGGGCTCTTGGGCCTGCCCCACAGGTTCTCGCCGAGCCTGCGGTCGATCTTGTATTTCGCGGTCAGCCGCTTCGTCATGCCTTGCGCCAAAGTGAAGGGATACCGGCAAAGGGCGCGTACTATACGCGGGGGCTCTGCCTTGTCAAACCACGGAACGCCAAGGCTTTGGCCCCCCTGTCGAGGCTGCCGTTCGCCATTCCTGAGCGAGGATCCATGACCCAGAAGCAATGGGATGCCGTCGACCGCTACTTCGCCGAGCTCTTCGCTCCGCCCGATCCCGCGCTGGACGGCGCCCTCGAGGCGAGCGAGGCGGCGGGCCTGCCGTCCATGGAGGTCACGCCGAACCAGGGCAAGCTCCTCATGCTGCTTGCACGCCTGCAGGGCGCGCGGCGGATCCTCGAAATCGGCACGCTGGCCGGCTACAGCACGATCTGGCTTGCGCGGGCGCTTCCCGCGGACGGGCGGCTGATCACGCTCGAGGCGAACCCCACATACGCCGAGGTTGCGCGCGCCAACTTCGCACGCGCCGGATTGGCCCATGTCATCGAGCTGCGCGAAGGGCGCGCGCTCGAGACGCTGCCCAAGCTCGCCGAAGAAAGCGCCGGGCCGTTCGATGTGGTCTTCATCGACGCCGACAAGCCGAGCAATCCGGATTATTTCGCCTGGGCGCTCAAGCTCACGCGCCGCGGCAGCCTCATCGTCGCCGACAACGTCGTGCGCGAGGGCCGCGTGCTCGACGCGAAGAGCAGCAACACGGCCATTCAGGGCATCCGCCGCTGCAATGCGCTGATGGCCGCCGAGCCGCGGGTGAGCGCGACCGCCATTCAAACCGTGGGAAGCAAGGGCCACGACGGGTTTGCCATCGCCCTTGTCACCGCCGACCCCTAGCGCCGAGCGACGCTCACGCCCCCAGCCGCCGCCAAAAGCGTCGCAAGGCGCGACGCGCGGGTCTGATTGCCCGCGTCAATCCCGGCGCGCGCAAGCGGGCGTGAGCCTTGAGCTGCTCCACGAGCTCGTCGAGCTGCAGGCCCGCTTGCATGACCTGGCCTTCCTCGATCGCGCGCGCCACCAGCATGGCGCGCGAGCCCAAGAGCAGCCGGTCGCCCACGCGCGGCCGCCCCGAAAAGCGCATGGCAAATAGCCCGGCCACGGTTTCGGCCAGGTCCTCGGGCGCGGCATCGAGCCCGTAGAGCTCCGCGAGCTGGCCGATCGAGACATCGCCGTTGAGCGCGAACTCGCCGAACACCGGCCGGTCGGACAGCGCATCGTCTTCCGAGCGGGCCGGCGAACAAGCGATCCAAGCGATGCACGCGATCGGCGGGCGCCAAGAAATAAGCGTAGTCGTCTTCCAGAAGCTCGCCCGCCTCCGCAGGGCCCAAAATCTCGCCGCCGCGTACCACCAGCACGGGCCGCGCCCAGGAGGGCAGCATGTTGCGCTCGAGCACGAAGCTTCCGGCCTCGATCGGATAGCCCACCATCTCGTGCTCGAATTGCCCGGGAATATCGACCTCGATGCGCGCGACATTTGGCAGCGTGCGGCGCAAGGCGAGCCCGAGCTTCCGGGCGGCGAAGTTGAGCGTCCAGCCCTGCACCAAAAGCGAGATGAGCACGACGAAAAAGGCGACATTGAAGTAAGCGTCCGCGTGGGGCACGTGGGCGAGCGTCGGAATGGCGGCGAGAAAAATGCTCACGGCGCCGCGCAAGCCCACCCAAGCGATGAACGCTTTCTCTTTGGCGGCGAAGCCGTAAGGGAAGAGGCAAAGCCAAACCGCGACCGGCCGCGCAACCACCATGAGAAAAAGCGCAATGCCGAGCGCGGGCCAAAGATAGGGCAGAAGCTTGGTCGGCGTGACGAGCAGGCCGAGCAGAAGGAACATGACGATCTGGCAGAGCCAGGTCGCCGCATCGTGGAAGCTCACGATGGACGGATAAGCGCGCAAGGGCCGGTTGCCCAGCATAAGCCCCGCAAGATAAACGGCGAGAAAGCCGCTGCCGCCGAGAAGCGCGGTGAGCCCGTAGATCGCGATCGCGGCCGCCACCGCGAGCAAGGGATGAAGCCCGCCCGGAAGCTGCAGCCTGTTCAAGAGCCAGACGAGCGAGAGCCCGCCGGAGAGGCCGAACAGCGTGCCGAGCGCGCCCTGCCGCAAGAGCTCGCCCATGACGGCCGAGAAGGCGTGCGCGCCCGAAGCGAGCACGAGCTGCGTGAGCACGAGCGTGAGAAAGACGGCGAAGGGGTCGTTGGTGCCGGATTCGATTTCGAGCACGGCGCCCACGCGCCCCTTCAGATGCAGCCCGCCGGCGCGCAAGAGGAAGAACACGGCCGCGGCGTCGGTCGAGGCCACGATCGAGCCCAAGAGCAGCGCCTCGAGCGCTTCGTAGCCGAGGGCATAATGAGCGGCCGCGCCGACGAGAAGCGCCGTGATCAAGACCCCGAGCGTCGCGAGCAGGAGCGAGGGCTTTAGCGCGCCCCGGAAGCGCTGAAACTTGGTGCGCAAGCCGCCGTCGAAGAGGATGACGGCGAGCGCAAGCGAGCCCACGAGATAGGTCGTGCGGTAATCGCTGAAGGGGATGCGGAGGAGCCCCTCCTCGCCTGCGAGCATGCCGAGCAGGAGAAATACGAGCAGGATGGGCGCGCCGAAGCGCGTGGCGACCAGGCTCGACAGGATGCCCGCGAGCACCATGAGCGCGCCGAAGAGGAGAAGCGCGTTGACGGTGAAGATGCTTTCCATGCCGCCTGCCCGCCAAGTTGCCCGATTGGCGATTCGTTATTACGGGGCAAAGCGGCAGATACGCGCAACGCCAAGGTTTGAAGAGGCGGATTAGTCTCGTCAGTCGTCGCGCGGCGCCTTGCCGCCCGAGGGACCGTGTGCGAGCGCCTTGATGACGCCGCGCAGCGTGCGCACGTCCTGCTCGGTGAAGTTGCGCGCGCGAGAGCATGTTGCGCAGGTTGCGCACCATGGCGGGCCGCTTGTCGGGCGGGAAGAGAAAGCCCGTGCGGTCGAGCTCGGCTTCGAGATGGGCAAAGAGGCCGAAGAGCTCGGCCTTGTTCGCGGGCCGCGTCTTTTTCACGCGCGCCGGACGCGGCATCTCGGGCGCGCGCAGCTTGAACCACTCGTAGCCCAGGATGAGCACGGCCTGGGCGAAGTTGATGGAGGCGAAGGCGGGGTTGGCGGGAATGACCACGACATGGTCGCAGAGCGAGCATCTCGTCGTTGGTCGAGGCCCGCGCGCTCGGGTCCCATGACGAGCCCTGCGCGATGACCTGAGGCGAGGCTTCGCCGACAGATGCTCGGCCGCGCCCGCCGCATCGAGCACGGGCTTTTGCATGTCGCGCGCGCGCGCGGTGGTGGCGTAGAGGACGCTCGAGATCGGCGGTCGCCTCTTCGATGGTCTCGAAGAGCTTCGCCTCGTGGAGCACGGCATCCGCGCCCGAGGCCATGGCGAAGGCCGCGTCTTGCGGCCAGCCGTCGCGGGGCGCCACGAGGCGCAACTCGATGAGGCCGAAAGTTCAACATGGCGCGCGCCACCGCGCCGATATTGTCGGCCAATTGCGGATTGACGAGCACCACGCATGGCCCGCCGGTGAGCGGCGCTTGCGAGCGATTCGTTCCTGCCATTATTGACACTTCCTCAACGCCGCGGCCGGCCTTTGCCGGGAATTAACCACGATGCTATAGCATCCCTCCGCTTCGATCGCGCATGCCCACGCGTCACGACCCTCGGGAGTCGACGAGAACCCGCATGAAGAAAATCGAGGTCAAGAATCCCGTCGTCGAAATCGACGGCGACGAGATGACGCGCATCATCTGGCACATCATCAAGGAGCGCTTCATCGAGCCCCATCTCGCGATCGAGCTCGTCTATTTCGACCTCGCCATTGAAAACCGGGACCGGTCCGACGATCAGATCACCGTGGAAGCCGCCGCAGGCGATCAAGAAATACGGCGTCGGCGTCAAATGCGCGACCATCACGCCCGATCAAGCGCGCGTGAAGGAATTCAATCTCAAGAAGATGTGGCCCTCGCCCAACGGCACCATCCGCAACATCCTGGGCGGCACGGTGTTCCGCGAGCCCATCATCTGCCGCAACATTCCGCGCCTCGTGCCGGGCTGGACGCATCCCATCGTCATCGGCCGCCATGCCCACGCCGATCAATATCGCGCCACGGATTTTCTCGTGCCGGGCAAGGGCCGGGTGACGCTCCGCTGGGAATCCGACGACGGCAAGGACAAGATCGAGCAGGAGGTGTTCCACTTCAAAGGCTCGGGCGTCACCATGGCCATGTATAACCTCGACGACTCGATCCGCGACTTCGCCTATGCCTGCTTCAACTTCGCGCTCGACCGCGGCTGGCCGCTTTATCTCTCGACCAAGAACACCATCCTCAAGGCCTATGACGGGCGCTTCAAGGATCTGTTCCAGGAGATCTACGAGAAGGAGTTCAAGGAGCGCTACGCCGCCAAGAAAATCACTTACGAGCACCGGCTCATCGACGACATGGTGGCGTCCGCCCTCAAATGGAGCGGGCGCTTCGTCTGGGCCTGCAAGAATTACGACGGCGACGTGCAGTCCGACATGCTGGCGCAAGGCTTCGGCTCGCTCGGGCTCATGACGAGCGTGCTGCTCACGCCCGACGGCAAGACCTGCGAGTTGGAGGCTGCCCATGGCACCGTCACGCGGCACTACCGCGCCCATCAGCGCGGCGAAGCGACCTCCACCAACTCCATCGCCTCGATCTTCGCCTGGTCACGCGGGCTCAGCCACCGCGCCAAGCGCGACGGCAATGAGGCATTGCTCAAATTCGCCGCGACGCTCGAAACCGTCTGTGTGCAGACGGTCGAGCAGGGGTATATGACGAAGGATCTCGCCTTGCTCGTCGGCGCCGAGCAGAAATGGCTCACCACCGAGGGTTTCCTCGACAAGCTCGCCGCGAATTTCGAGAAAGCGCTGGGCTAGGTCCCATCGGCATTTGAACGTCATCCCCGAAGCCGGTTTGCCCGAAGATCGAAGATCTTCGCCGGGCAAACCGAGCTATCGGGGATCCAGAGCCATTTGCTCGGAGCGTGATGCTCTGGATTTCCGATCGCTGACTTTGCCTGCCGAAATCCTTCCGGATTTTGGGGCAAAGTCGCGTCGGGAATGACAATCAAAGCAATTGTCGATTGGACCTGAACGCGGGCTGCCGAAGTTGCGCTACGCCGCGCCGGCGAGGCCTTCGAGCGATTTCAAGATAGCGGCGAGCGCATCCTCGGCCTTGCCGGTTTCCGGGCCGCCCGCCTGCGCGAAATCGGGCCGGCCGCCGCCGCCCTTGCCGCCGAGCACGGAGGCGCCCGCGCGCGCGAGCTCCACGGCGTTCACGCGGCCCGCGAGATCGTCTGTGACGCCGACCGCGAGCGACGCCTTGCCGTCGGCCACGCCGACAAAGACGACGACGCCCGAGCCCACCTTCTTCTTCGCCTCGTCGACGAGGCCGCGCAGATCGCGCGCCTGAACGTCTTGCAGCGTGCGCGCGATGACCTTGAGCCCGCGCACAGTCTTCACGTCCTCGGCCAGACGCGTAGCAACCCCGCCGCCCGCGCCGCCGGACAGCGCGAGCGCCTTCTTGGCCTCGGCGAGCTCGCGCTCCAAGACGCTTGCGTTCGTCGAGCAACGTCGCGACGCGTGCCGGCAATTCCTCGGGCGTCGTGCGGAGCGCCCCCGCCGCTTCGCGCGCCAGGCGCTCGCGCGCCGAAAGCCAAGCGCGCGCGGCCTCGCCCGTCAGCGCTTCGATGCGCCGCACGCCGCCCGCGACCGCGCTCTCGCTCACGATCTTGAAGAGCGCGATGTCGCCGAGCCGGCGCACATGGGTGCCGCCGCACAGCTCAACGGAAAACGCCTCGCCGCCCGCGCGCGCATCGCCCGGCATGGAGAGCACGCGCACCTCCTCGCCATATTTCTCGCCGAAGAGCGCGAGCGCGCCGGCCTTGATGGCGTCCTCGGGCACCATGAGCCGCGTCGAGACTTCGGCATTGGCGCGCACCACCGCATTCACGAGCCGCTCGACCTCGGCGATCTCCTCTTCCGTCATCGCCTTCTGATGACTGAAGTCGAAGCGCAGCCGGTCGGGCGCGACGAGCGAGCCCTTCTGCGTGACATGGGGCCCGAGCACCTGGCGGAGCGCGGCGTGGAGAAGATGCGTCGCGGAATGGTTGGCGCGGATTTTCGTGCGCCGCTCGCCGTCGACGCGCATCTCGACGATCTCGCCCACCTTGAGCGTGCCGCGCGTCATCTCGCCTTGATGCACATGAAGGCCGCCCGCGCGCTTTTTCGTATCGCGCACGGCGAACTCCGCGCCCACACGCGTGAAGAGAATGCCCTCGTCGCCCACCTGGCCGCCCGATTCCGCATAGAAGGGCGTCTGATTGACGATGATCTCCGCGCTCGCGCCCGCCGACACCTCGGGCACGTCTCTGCCGTCCACGAGGATGGCAAGGATCGAGCCTTCCGCCTCTTCGGTCTCGTAGCCCAGAAATTCCGTAGGCCCGAAGCGCGCCAAGAGATCGAGAAAGATGCGCTCCTCCGCGGCCTCGCCCGAGCCCGCCCAGGCCGCGCGCGCCTCCGCGCGCTGGCGCGCCATGGCGCTCTCGAAGCCTTTGTGGTCGACGCGCAAGCCCCGCGCGCGCAAGGCGTCCTCGGTGAGATCGAAGGGAAAGCCGTAGGTGTCGTAAAGCTTGAACGCGGTCTCGCCGGGAAGCGTGGCACCCGCCTTGAGCCCTTGCGTCGCTTCCTCGAGAAGCTTCAAGCCCCGGCCGAGCGTCACGCGGAAGCGTGTCTCCTCGAGCTTCAACGTCTCGGTAATGAGCGCCTCGGCGCGGGACAGCTCGGGGTAGGCCGCGCCCATCTCGCGCACGAGCGCGGGCACGAGCTTCCACAGGAGCGGTTCGTCCGTACCAAGAATATGCGCGTGGCGCATGGCGCGGCGCATGATGCGGCGGAGCACGTAGCCCCGGCCCTCATTCGACGGCATGACGCCATCGGCCAACAGGAAACAGCTCGCGCGCAAATGATCGGCGATGACGCGATGGCTCACGGCATGCGCGCCGTCGGGCGCGACGCCCGAGGCTTCGGCCGAGGCCCGGATGAGCGCGCGGAAAAGATCGGTGTCGTAATTGTCGTGGACGCCCTGCAGCACGGCGGCGATCCGCTCGAGCCCCATGCCGGTATCGACCGAGGCTTTGGGCAAGTTCGTGCGGCGGCCATCCGCCTGCTGCTCGTATTGCATAAAGACGAGATTCCGAATCTCGACGAAGCGGTCGCCTTCGGCGTCGGCGCTTCCCGGCGGCCCGCCGGGGATGGCCTCGCCGTGGTCGTAGAAAATCTCCGAGCACGGCCCGCAGGGCCCGGTCTCGCCCATGGACCAGAAATTATCGCTCGTGCCGATGCGCAGGAGCCGGTCCTCGGGAAGCATTGCGATCTTCTTCCAGAGCTTCAGCGCCTCTTCGTCCTCGGCGAAAACAGTGACGAGAAGGCGTGCCGGCGAGACGCCGAGCTCCTTGGTGATGAGCGTCCAGGCATAATCGATGGCCTCGGCCTTGAAATAATCGCCGAAGGAAAAATTGCCGAGCATCTCGAAGAAGGTGTGGTGGCGCGCGGTGTAGCCCACATTGTCGAGATCGTTGTGCTTGCCGCCCGCGCGCACGCATTTCTGCGCCGAGGCCGCGCGGGGGTTGGCGCGCTTTTCCGCGTCGGTGAAGACGTTCTTGAACTGCACCATGCCGGCATTGGTGAACAAGAGCGTGGGGTCGTTGCGCGGCACGAGCGGCGAGGACGGCACGATCTCGTGCCCGCGCTTCTTGAAGAAGTCGAGAAAATGCCCGCGGATCTCGTTGAGGCTCGTCATCATCGCTTAAGGTCGGGACCCGCCGGGGCGCGTCAAGGCCAGCGCCGGAAAAGAAAAGCCGCCCGCGCGGGAGCTCAACATGCGCAGGCGGCTCTTCTTACTCTGATTTTCAAGAAAGCGGCAAACCGGCCGCTCGCGCCTCAGCCCTCTGCGGCAGCCTCCGCCTCGCCGTCACCGCCGGCGATGAGGACTTCGGCGACCAGGCCCGCATTGGCGCGGATCGCCTGTTCGATGGCCACTGCCACATCGGCATGCTCGGCGAGATAGGCCTTGGCGTTCTCGCGGCCCTGGCCGATGCGCTCGCCTTTATAGGAGAACCAGGAGCCCGATTTTTCCACGACGCCCGCCTTGATGCCGAGATCGACGAGCTCGCCGGTCTTGGAGATGCCCTGGCCGAACATGATGTCGAACTCGACCACCCGGAAGGGCGGCGCCACTTTGTTCTTGACGATTTTCACGCGCGTTTGATTGCCCACCACCTCGTCGCGCTCCTTGATGGCGCCGATGCGGCGGATATCGAGGCGCACGGAGGCGTAGAACTTCAGCGCGTTGCCGCCCGATGTGGTTTCGGGGCTGCCGAACATGACCCCGATCTTCATGCGGATCTGATTGATGAAGACGACCATGCAGTTCGAGCGCGAGATGGAGCCGGTGAGCTTGCGCAAGGCCTGGCTCATCAGCCGCGCCTGAAGACCGGGCAGCTGATCGCCCATCTCGCCTTCGAGCTCGGCCTTGGGCGTCAAGGCCGCCACCGAATCCACCACCACGACATCGACCGCGCCCGAGCGGACGAGCGTGTCCGTGATTTCGAGGGCTTGCTCGCCGGTGTCGGGCTGAGAGATCAAGAGCTCGTCGAGATTGATGCAGAGCTTCTTGGCGTAAGAGGGATCGAGCGCGTGCTCGGCGTCGATGAAGGCGGCGACCCCGCCGCCCTTTTGAGCTTCCGCGATGACATGGAGCGCGAGCGTGGTCTTGCCCGAGGATTCGGGGCCGTAAATCTCCACCACCCGCCCGCGCGGCAGCCCGCCGATGCCGAGCGCGACGTCGAGGCCCAAGGAGCCCGAGGAGATCGAACTCGATCTCCACCACCCGGTTCTGCCCGAGCTTCATCAAGGAGCCCTTGCCGAACTGGCGCTCGATCTGGGAGAGCGCGGCGTCGAGGGCTTTCTTCTTGTCCATCGGGTTCTTGTCGGCGAGGCGGACGACGTTGTTCGGAGTGCCGGACTCCTTGTCGGACGCTTTGTCAGCCGCTCTGTAAATCACGGGGCCACCCTCCTTATTTCACAGCGCCCGAATCGGCGCAAATCACCGCGTTCGGCTCACTGTACATATTTTGTTCTTGAGAACAAGAGGGGAACAATGGCCCCGGAAGAGGGCTCTCTCCCCGGCTGGGCCGGCCCGGGCAAAGCGGGCGGCCCCGGCGGCGTGGGAGGACCGGACCGAGGTCCGGCGCCCAGCCGTGTCCGGCCAGCGACATGACGTCCCGCCTTAAATCCGCCCTTTATCCTATGTTTGCAGTGGGGGCGGGGGCGGGGGCGCGACATTGCCGTTCAGCGCACCCTCAAGCCTCGAACGGGCCCCGGCGGGCGGGCAACCCCTTAAGCCAGGAAGACCTTCGCATGCGTCTCATCCGAATCTTGATCCTGCTTGTCTTCGTCCTGCCCGCCGCCTGCGAGAAGAAGCCCGAGGCGGCGCAAGAGACCAATGCCGCCCCAAGCCCGGTCAGCGAGCCGTCGCAGCCCGCGGTCCAGGCGAGCGCGCCGCCGACGCTCGCCCCCATGCTGCGCAAAGTCGCGCCCGGCGTCGTCAACATCGCCGTGCAGGGCACCGTCCAGACGGCGCTCAATCCCCTGTTTCAGGATCCGATGTTCCGCCGCTTCTTCAACATTCCGGATATTCCCCCCGAGCAGGAGTTCCACGCGGTGGGCTCGGGCGTCATCTACGACGCGGCCAAAGGCTATGTCATCACGAACAGCCACGTGGTCGAGCGTGCCGACAGCATCATGGTGACGCTCGCAGACCGCCGGCAAGTCAAGGCGACACTCGTGGGCGCGGATAAGGAGACGGACGTCGCCGTGCTCAAGATCGAGACCGACAAGCTCACGGCGCTCACGTTCGGCGATTCGAGCAAGCTCCTGGTCGGCGACTACGTGGTCGCCATCGGCAATCCCTTCGGCGTCGGGCAGACGGCCACCTTCGGCATCGTCTCCGCGGTCGGCCGCTCGGGGCTCGGCATCGAGAGCTACGAGGATTTCATTCAGACCGACGCCTCGATCAATCCCGGCAATTCCGGCGGCGCGCTCTTCGACCTGGACGGCGAGCTCGTCGGCATGAACACGGCGATCTTGAGCCAAACCGGCGGCAATGTCGGCATCGGCTTCGCCATCCCGATCAACATGGTCAAGAGCGTCGTCGAGCAACTCATCCTCCACGGCAAGGTGGCGCGCGGGCAGCTCGGCATCATCATCCAAGATCTCACGCCGTCGATCGCCGAGGCCATGGGCATCAGTGCGACGGGCGGCGCCGTCGTCTCGCAGGTGCTGCCGGATTCGGCCGCCGCCAAGGCGGGGCTCGAAAGCGGCGACGTCATCACCGCGCTCGACGGCAAGCCCTTGCGCGATGCGAGCGAGCTTCGCAACACCATCGGCCTCAAGCCGCCCGGCACGATGGTCGAGCTCACCGTGCTGCACAAAGGAAGCGAGCGCACGATCAAGATCGCAACCCAGGAACCAACGGCCGAGAAAGCGGTGGGCGCGCCCTCGGGCTCGCCTATCGACGGCGTCAAGCTCGGCGCGATACCGCAGGACAATCCGCTCTACGGTCAGGTCAAGGGCGTCTATGTGCAAGAGGTGGCCGATGGCAGCCCGGCGCAGGCGGCGGGCCTCGAAGCAGGCGACATCGTCGTGGGCGCCAATCAGAAGCCGGTGACGACGCCGAAGGAGCTTCTGGCCATCGTCGCCGCGGGCAAGGGCAAGGTCTTGCTCCTGAACATCCGGCGCGGCGACGCGGCGGTGTTTCTCACGATTCAGTGAGACAAAGCGTGCTCAATAGCTGAGCATTCGCCGAGCAGCATGTGGCCCTGGACCCCCGCGACAAGCGCGGGGGTGACAGGCATGTGTTTGGAGCAATGTAGCCGCATGACACATATGAGTGTCATGCCCGGCGTAAGCCGGGCATCCAGGGCGACAACCGGAAGCGCCTCGGCAAGTGGCTCATTCCGCGCTCATCACCTCTTTCACCTTGGAGATGAGCTGCTTCAGGCTGAAGGGCTTGGGCAGGAAGGCGAGCGCCTGGTCGCGGCCGAGCTCTTTGCGAAAGGCATCTTCGGCATAGCCCGAGATGAGGATGATCTTGAGCTCGGGCCTCAAGGCCTTGACCTCGCGCACGAGCGTGGTCCCGTCCATGGCGGGCATGATGACGTCGGAGATGACGAGGTCGATGGCGTTGCCCTGATCGCGCAAGGCTTCGAGCGCGGCCTCGCCGGCCGCGGCCTCGATCACCGTGTAGCCGCGCGAGGCGAGCGCGCGCGAGGCAAAGGCGCGCACCGCGTCCTCGTCCTCGACGAGAAGCACCGTGCCGCGGCCGGTGTGATCTTCCGCGCGCGCGGGCCTCAGATCTTCAACCGGCGCTTCGGCCTGCTCGAAATAGCGCGGCAGGTAAATGCGGAACGTCGTGCCCTTGCCCGGCTCGCTTTCGGGAAAGATGAAGCCCTGGGTCTGCTTGACGATGCCGTAGACGGTGGAGAGCCCGAGCCCCGTGCCCTGGCCCACCTCCTTGGTGGTGAAGAAGGGCTCGAAGATCTTGCCGATGATCTCGGGCGGAATGCCTTGGCCGGTGTCTGCGACCTCGATCAGCACGTAGTCGCCTTCGGGCATGAGCTCGTGGCCGAGCGCGACCGATTCCGCGCGCGAGACGTTCCGTGTACGGACGGAAAGCGTGCCGCCCTCGGGCATGGCGTCGCGCGCATTGGCCGCGAGATTGATGAGCACCTGGGCGAGCTGGACTTCGTCCACCTTGACGAGGCCCACGTCTCGATCGTGCTTGATGTCGAGCCGCACGCGCTCGCCCACGAGGCGGACGAGCAGCGTCTTGTTCTCGGCGATGGCATCGGGAAGCCACAGCACCTTGGGGCGCAGCGTCTGCTGGCGCGAGAAGGCGAGGAGCTGGCGCACGAGGCCCGCCGCGCGCACGGCGTTCGAGTGAACCTGCATGATGTCGCTGAAGGAGGGATCGCCCGCCTGGTGGCGCGTGAGCAGGAGATCGCAGAAGCCCAGGATCGCGGTGAGCACATTGTTGAAGTCGTGGGCGATGCCGCCGGCGAGCTGGCCCACCGCCTGCATCTTCTGGGACTGGGCGAATTGCAGCTCGAGATTCTTCTGCTCCGTGGTCTCGACGAAATAAAGGAGAAAGGTGGCGGGACCGTCTTGCTCGCGCTCTTCGCTGAGCCGCGTCATATAGAGGTCGCCTGCACGCTCGCGCTTGCCTTTGAGACGGATCTCCATCGCGCGCTCGGTTTTTTCGGGCCGTATCGCGGCGAGGCGGCGCGCGAATTCTTCGGCGTCTTCGGTCACAAGGAGATCGGCGAAGCGCGGAATGGGCGTCTCCTGCTCCGCGATGAGGGCGCGAATGTTGCGGTTGGCTTCGAGGATCGTGCCTTGCGGATCGATCACGGCGATGCCGACCGGCGCTTGGTCCACGATGCGCGCAGCGGCGATGACGCCCTTGTCTTCATGCTCGCGCGTCGGAACAGGGTTTTTTTGCTCCGGCGCCGGGAGCGCACCCGCAGGAGCAGATGCATCGGCAGGACGCAGCCGCCAGAGCGCCGCCTCCGGCCCTGCACCCAAGGGTGCCACCGAGACGGCGTAGCGCGCGGCTTTGCCGGCGCGGGACAGCGAAAGGGTTTCGTAGGCCGCTTCGCCCGTGCGCGCGGCTTGCGCGAGCCGGTAGAACGCGGCCGGAGATGTTCCGTCGTCGTCGACAATGCCCTCGAGCGCCAAGGCGCGTCCCCGGTCGTCGCGGCCGGCGAGCCTCTTGTACGCGCCGGTCGCATGAACGAGCGCACCGCCTTGGCCGGTGACGAAGAGAGTCTCGCCATCGAGCGCGGCGTAGAGCGCCCGGCGCGCGAGCGAGGCGGCCGACGTCAGGCGCCGGCCGCGCGGGCGCAAGGCTTGGCGCATGAATTCCGCAAGCCCCACCGCGCACACGCCCGCGAGCAGGACAAGTCCCCCAAGCCCCGCCGCGCGCGGGACGAGGATTGCGACCAGGACCGCAATCGAGACGAAGACAAGCGCCACCATGACCGGCCAGCCGAGCCGGCCGCCGAGCGCGCCGCCGTTTTGCCCGCCGCGCGGCCTGCGAACGGCCTGCGCATCCCGGGTTTCCGCCGCCTCGAGCCAGCTCACGCGCGTTCCCGATTCCTCCGTGATTCCCTCGCCCGACACAGCTTGGAGCGCGCAAAGCCGCCGATCAAGCTCTCCGCCCCATGCCGTCCTCTTCGCTTTGTTCATGGCGAGGCTTTCGGCACGGCGAGATCACCGCCGCTTGGAGCGGGTGAGCGCGTGCTTGAGCTGAAGCACATAGCCGATGACGCCGGCGACCGCTTTGTAGTGCTCCGGCGGAATTTCTTCCTCGAGCTCCACCGAGCCATAAAGCGCGCGCGCGAGCGGCGCATCCTCGACGATCGGCACCTCGTGCTCCTCGGCCACCTTGCGTATGCGCGCGGCCAGCGCGTCCACGCCCTTGGCGACGCATCGGGGCGCGTTGGTCTTTCCCTGCTCGTAGAAGAGCGCCACGGCGTAGTGCGTCGGATTGGTGACGACGACGGTCGCCTCCGGAACGCGCGCCATCATGCGCCGGCGCGCACGCTCGAGGCGCACTTGCTTGATCTTGCCCTTGACGTGGGGATCGCCTTCGAGCTGGCGATGCTCGTCGCGCACTTCCTGTTTCGTCATGCGTTGACGCTTGATGAAGGCGTGACGCTGGTAGACGAAGTCGAGAAGCGCCATCAATGCGAGCACGGCGAGCACGGCGCCGAGCAGCTTGAGCGACAACTGGCGCGTCACCGGCAAATAGAGCGCGGGGTCGAGCGAAACGAGGTTGCCGATTTTCTTGCGCGCGGGCCACAGCACGCCGAAGGTCACCGCGCCGATGATCACGAGCTTCGTCACGCCCTTGACGAGATTGATGATGGCCTGCGTGCCGAAAAGACGCTTGAAGCCCGCGAGCGGCGACAGCTTCTCCAATTTGAGCTGAAGCCGCGACGGCGCGAACACGGGCGGGTTCTGCAAGAGATGGCCCGAGACGGCCGCGGCCATGAGCAAGAGAAAGGGCACGGCGAGGATCTGCAGCACGGCGAGCGCGAGCGACTTCGTGAGCTTGAGCGCGCTCGAGGGATCGACGACGATGTCATGGGGCGCGGCAAGGAACGGGCGCATGACGGCCTCGAGATCGCGCGCCATGCTGCCGCCGAAGGCGAGCAGCACGAGCGTGCCTGCGCCGATCACGACCCAGTTCACGATCTCTTGGCTCTTGGCGAAGTCGCCCTTTTCGCGCGCGTCGGCAAGACGCTTCTGCGTCGGCTCTTCTGTTCTTTGGCTGTCGTCGTGACCGTCGGCCATGGTGTCAGCCGAGGAATGGCGTGAGCCGGTCTTGGACGCTGTCCAGGAACCACGTCATGATCGTGCCCAGGAGCAGCATGAAGAGCGCGAGCCCCAGAAGAATGTTCGCGGGCATGGCGACGAAGAAAATCTGGATTTGCGGCATGAGCTTCGAGATCACGCCGGCCGCGAGATAGAAAACGAGCCCGAAGACGAGGAAGGGCGCCGAAAGCTCGACGGCAAGCGTAAATGTTCCGGCCACCGTGTCCGTGACGAGCGCGGTGGCATCGCGGAGATCGGGAATCTTGCCCGGCGCGAACAATGTGTAGCTTCCCTTGAGCGCGCCGATGAGAAGGTGGTGAAGATCGGTCGCCACGATCAGCGTAACGCCGAGCAGGGTGAGAAAGGTGCCGAGAAGCGCGCTCTGCGCGCCCTGGGTCGGATCGATGTTTTGCGCGAAGCCCAAGCCCGTCTGGAAGGCGAAGATGGTGCCCGCGACCTGCAGCGTCTGAACGAGCATGCGCGCCACGGTGCCGATGAGAATGCCCACCGCGATCTCGCCGAAGAGAATTCCCGCCAGCGCCGACGGCGTCGAGGGCTCGGCGGGATAGAGCGGGGCGACGAGGGGCGAAAGCACGAGGCACAGCGCAAGCGCGATGGAAAGCCGCACGCGCGGGGTCACCGAGATCTCGCCGAACACCGGCATGAGCATCATCATCGTGCCGACGCGCGCGAAGACTGCGAGAAAGACGAAGAGATCTTGGCTGTCGGGCATGATGAAGCCTCAGCCGAGTGAGACGATGCGCTCCGCCACGCTCGTCATGAGGCTCGAAAACTGGCCGCCGATAAAGGGAAGAAGGAAGATGAGCAGGACAAAGATCGTGACGATCTTGGGCACGAAGACGAGGGTCATCTCCTGCACCTGCGTGAGCGCCTGCAAGAGCGCGATGGCGACGCCCACGACGAGCGCGGCGCCCATGAGCGGGCCCGACACCGCGAGCATGACCCAGGTCGCCTCGCGCGCGATGTCGATGACTTCGTTGCCGGTCATGCGAGCTTCCCCCCTCCCCTCCCTCCGGTGCGCCGTCAGATCGGCATCTTCATGATGTCTTGATAGGCGGCGATCACCTTGTCGCGCACGGCGACCACGGTCTCGAGGGTGAGCTGGGCGGCGGCGATGGAGGTCACGACGTCGACGAGCTCGGCATCTTGCGTGGCGCCGGCCACGGCTTGCGTTTCGGCGGCGCCGCCGGTCTTGGCCATGGCGTCGACCACATCTTTCAGCATGGCCGCGAACTTGTCCCCGGCATCCGACGACGGGGCCGCGGCCTGCGGCCTGGGTTGCCGCGCCTGCCGCCATCTTCGCGGCGGAGGAATAAGCGGCGGCTACGCTTGCGGGATTGATCGCCATCGTTTCGCCCTTGGGTTTGCCTTCTGCCGTTCCGTGCCCGAGCCGTCAGCCTACGAGCGCAACAGATCGAGCGTGCGCGCCATCATCTGCCGCGCGGCGCCGATTACGTTGAGCCCCGCCTCGTAGGTGCGCTGGGCATCCTGCATGTCCATCATTTCGATCAGGCTGTTGACGTTCGGCGTCTTTATGTAGCCCTCGGCGTCGGCCGCCGGATGGCCGGGCTCGTAACGCTTGCCGTATTCGGTCTTGTCCTTGACCGTCTTGTCCATCTGCACCAGGGACACGCCGGTCTGGCGATCGAGCATGTCCTTGAAGGTGGCGATCTGGCGCGTATAGGGCCTGCCGTTGGGCGTGCTCGCCGTCGAGTTCACATTGGCGAGGTTCTCGGCGATGACGCGCATGCGCGCGCTCTGCGCCGTGAGCCCCGAAGCGGCGATGATGATGGATTTGATGAGATTCATAAGAGCCTCGCGTTTCAACTGCTGCGCACGGCAAGACGCAGCATCTCGAGCCCCTTGCGGTAGAGGCTGATTGCCGTTTCGTGCGCCATCTGCGTTTCGGAGAGCTTGATCATCTGGTCTTCGAGCACGACGGCGTTGCCGTCGGGAGTGGCTTCGCGATCGGGCGCGTCGACGGCCTTGAAGGGACCCGCATCCGGATTCGTCGTGCCGGGAAGATGGCGGGAATCGGTGACCCGCATGGTCATCCCTTTCTGCTGCGCGTCGGCCAGAAGATGGGCGAAGTCGAGCTTCTTCAGATCCTGCGGGCGAAAATGCGGCGTGTCGGCGTTGGCGATGTTCCCGGCCAGCGTCTGATTGCGCGCCTCGAGCCAGGACAGCCGCGTGCGCAAGACCTGGAAGAAGGGAATCGTGAAGAGATCCATGGCGTCCTGCTCGCGGGCGCGCGCTTTGCGCGTGTCCTTAGAAAATCGAGGCAATTCTTGCCTTTCGCGCCTAAAGGACCCTTAAGACGCGCGCTCCCTTTGCGACAGGGTTGAAGAAAGCTTTCTCACGATCGGCGCGCGGCCTCATCCTTCGAGGCTCCCCCGGCGCAAGGCCGGGGTCGCACCTCAGGATGAGGCTAGGGTCACACACGATCCTCATCCTGAGGGCGAGCGGCGGCAACGCCGCGAGCGTCTCGAAGGATGGGGATCGTGTCCCGTTTCGTCTCCCGCACTTAACGGCGGATTAAGCCTAACGGCATGTGTTGATGTGTCAGGTCGAGAAGAGCGGCCGGCATCTCAACGGTCAAATGTCACTCGGTTGCAGGCCGGTGTGCTTCGCGATGCGGGCCAGCATGCGCGGCCCAATTTCTTCGTTGTCATGGAAGGCAAACACGTAATTTGGCCAGCCGGGGCGCGCAAGCGTGCGATGCGAGCCGCTCTGCCTTTTAACAGTCCAGCCGATACGTTGAAGGGCTCTCAGGACGCGTGCCGCCTTCGCAGACGACCACGCGCTCACGCGGCGAAGAGCTCCAGCGCCTCGGGAGGCACCGGCTCGCCATGCTCGATGCGGTCGGCGATCACGCGGTGCGCGAGTGCTCTCACCCGGTTTCTCGCCTCGAGCTCGGTCGAGCCATAGGCCATCACGCCCGGCAGAGCCGGGATTTCGCCGATCCAACGGCCGTCTTTCTCGCGCTCGATCTCAATAACCAGCATGACGGTCATCCTGATCCGGATCAAATATATAAGTCATTTACGCCTTGCCGTCCAACGTCACGACGATCCGCGCCGCACTTAACGGCGGATTAAGCCTAACGGCTGATCAGTCGAGCGCGCGCCAATCCCGTTCGCATCGCGGCTCGAAAAATGGATCTCGCCCTTGCTCTTCGCGCAATTGCCGCGCTCGCCGCCGTGCTCGGGCTTATCGGTCTTGCGGCCTTCGCCGCGCGGCGCTTCAAGCTCCTGCCCGGGATCATCGACCCGCGCGCGCAGCGCCGTCTCGCCATCGTCGACTCCCTGCCGCTCGACGCACGCCGGCGCCTTGTCGTCGTGCGCCGGGATCAAACCGCCCATCTCCTGCTGCTCGGCCCCACGGGCGACCGGCTGATCGAAAGCTTCGAGGCGGGCGAGACCGCGAACATCCTCCGTCTCGAGCGGAGCGCAAAGCCCGCGCCCGGAGCCGAAGCCCAATGAGAAGGCTGCGCACGGGCTTAAGCCTCGCCGCCTCGATTGCGCTTCTCCTGCTCGCCGCGGGGGCCGCCGCGCCCGCGGCCGCGCAAAGCATCAACATCGATCTCGGCGAAGGCACGGGGCTCAGCGAGCGCGTGGTGCAGCTCGTCTTGTTGATGACGGTGCTCTCGCTCGCGCCCTCCATTCTCATCATGGTGACGAGCTTCGTGCGCATCGTGGTGGTGTTGTCCTTGCTGCGCACCGCGCTCGGGCTGCAGCAGAGCCCGCCCAACGCCGTGATGATCAGCCTCGCGCTTTTTCTCACGGCCTTCGTCATGGCGCCAACCTTCAAGGAGGCTTACACGACGGGCGTCGGGCCCTATCTCAACCAGGAGATCGAGTTCGAGGCGGCGTTCGACAAAACCGCCATGCCCTTTCACGGCTTCATGATGAAGCATGTGCGCGAGAAGGATCTTTCGCTCTTTCTCAACTTGGCGGGCGGCACGCGACCGGCCAAGGCCGAGGAGACGCCGCTCCAGGTGCTCATTCCCGCCTTTCTCATCAGCGAGCTTAGGCGCGCTTTCGAGATCGGCTTTCTCTTGTTCGTGCCGTTTCTCGTCATCGACATGGTGGTGGCGTCGGTGCTCATGTCCATGGGCATGATGATGCTGCCGCCCATCATCATCTCGCTGCCGTTCAAGCTGATATTTTTCGTGCTGGTCGACGGCTGGCACCTCGTCTGCGGCAGCCTGGTCGAGAGCTTTTTGAAATAGGCCGCGACAAGCGGGCTATTCCTAGGGCAAAGGCTCGAAGAATTCCGGGCCGACGGTGATCTTGCCTTTCAGGACTCCGAACTGGCGCTTTGCCGTGCGCGGACTGACTGGTACCAGCTTGACGGCAGGCTCTTTCCCGCGTGCGAGCACGATCTCCTCGCCGGCTTCGGCCCGCGCGATGAGCTGGGAAAGCGTGGTTTTTGCCGTGTGAATCGTCACAACCGCCATGGTTCTCTCCTAGCTAATAGATTAGCTAAGACGCGATGGCCCGTCGAGATCGAGCCTGCACTGTCTTATCGACGAGACATGGGAAGCGGTAGTGTCAGCCCGCAGGAGGGACGGGCTCGGCGATTGCAGCGCCTTGACCTGCGTTCGCCGCCGGTGCGGGCGCCGCGGCGGGGCGTCGAAGTGTCGTAGCGCGCGCGGAACTGCGCCATGAAGGCGTCGAGCGTGTCGGTCGCGGCGAGCTTCTTGGCAAGCTCGCCCAGATCGCTGTCCGCTACATCGGGCTTCGCGGTGATGAGGTCGAAGGCCGCTTTGTCGTCGCTCGCCTCCATCAGCTTACCGTAGCGCACGCGCAGACGCTCGAGGCCGTAAGCGTCCTTGCCGAAGAGATAAGCGATGGCCGCGCGCATCACCTGCAGCCGCTCGTCCGATGTCAGCGGTCGCGGATCGTTCCAGCGGCCGGCGAGCACGGCCTCGATGTGCTCGGCGGCAGCGGGCCAATTCTCGGCGCCCCAATAGACGTCGGCGCGAATGCGCTCGGCTTCCCGGCTCTCGTCGCTCACCAAAACTTCGAGCGCGAAGTCGTATTGCCGAAGCTCACTGAGCGCGCGCGCCTCGAGCAGCCTGCGTTGCGCCGTGAGCCAATCGGGAAGCTGGGCCTGGCGTGTCGAGCGGATAGCCTTGAGCGCCGCTTCGGGCTTGTGATCCATGAGGTAGATCATGGCGAGCCGCGTCGCCACTTGGCTCCGCGCCGCGCCCTGCAGCCGGTTGTCGACCTGGTGCTGCAGGAGCTCGGCCGACTGCGGCAAGAGATCGACCGCCACCATGCGCTCGGCGAGCTTGCGGATCATTTCGTCGCCGTCGCTGCCCACGGGCGTGAGCTCGCGATAATCGTAATAGAGCCCGAGCGCTTCGACGGGCGATAGCCCGTCGGCCGCGCCGTCGAGAAAGAGCGTGCGGAAGACGCTCGCCATTTGGCTGGACACCTTCGAGCCGCCGTCGAGATTGGGAAAATACGAGGTGGCCGCGTGCATGACGCCGAGCCCTTCGCCATAGTCCTTTTCATCGACGTAAAGCGTGCCGAGCTTGGCAAGCGTCGCGAACTCCACCCCATCGCCGCGCCAGGTGAAGCGCAGGCTCTCGAGCGCCGCGATGGAATCCTTCGGCGGCAGCTTGCCGAGCGATTCAAGAAGCGACACTTCCGCAAGCCGCGCGCGCGCCGAAACCTCGCTCTTGGGCGCCTGCGCCGCCAAATGATAGTGCTCGCTGGCGGCCTCGGGCTGGCCTTGGCCTTCGAGGATACGGCCCTTGAGATATTCGGCGGACGCGTGTGCAAAGGGATCCAGGCCCTCCGCGGGGAGCGCCGCGAGCGCCGCCTCCGCGCCCGCGAAATCGCCGCGCGCGAGCGCGGTCTCGGCTTCGGCGAAGCGAAAGCGCGCCGCGATGAGCGGCGGATAGCGCTTGGCCTCGCCCTCGCAAGCATCGAAGGCGCGCGCGGCGCTCGCCCATTTTTCCTGCGCCGCCGCAACCGCCGCGCGCCAGATCCAGACATCGGAATCCTGGGCCAGCGAGGCATCGTCGAGCGCCTGTTCGGCGTCGGCATAGCGCCGCATGAAATAGAGCGCGACCCCGCGCAAGGCATTGTAGGTCGGCGCCGTGGCGATGCGCGGATCGCCATGCACCATGTATTGGAGTAGCCCCAACGCCTCCTCGGAAAGTCCGTTGGCGAGATAGTAGCGGACGAGATCGAGCCGCTTGAGATCGCGCTTGGGCCCGTCTTCCGCGGCAATCGCGGCCTCGAGCCGCATGCGCTCTTCGTTGAACTTGGCGAGGCCTTTGCCCTGCCACTTGGCGAAATCGACGAAGCCCGGGCGGCCCACGCGCTCCAGCGGCGAGTGCGCGGAGCTGCGATCGGCCAGCGCGTCCGCCGTGACGGCCAAGCCATCGGCCGCGCTGACAAAGACGGTTCCATCCTCCTGGACCACCTTGAGATTGTCCGCATACGGAATGAAGGCGAGGCCGTGGGCACTTTCCAAGGTCTCCACCTCGACGAGTTTCTGGCTGCGCGTGAAGGCGCGCACCGGGCCTGCGGCGGTTGCCACGACGACGTGGTCGCCTACGGCCGGATCCCGCAGCCAATGGAGTCCCGTCCCGCCCAAGGCGAAGCGCAAGCGCGTGCCGCCCGCGACGTCGCTCTCGCGCACCGGCTCGATGCTTTGCGGCGGCTCGCCCACCGTCTCACCCACATGCACGATCCAGCGCGCACCGTCGAGCCGCGCGCCGATCAGCGCTTGGCCTTTGATCTCGATACGGACGATTTGCATGCCGTCGGCGCTCGACGGATCGACCGCGCCGAAGAGATAGCTGAGCTCGGGCCCGGGCGGTGACGCCGCGAGCGCCGCGTCGGTCTCGAAGACGAGCCAGAGCGTTTCGCCGCGGCGGAAGATCGAGGCGGGCACGGCGTCCGTCCACGGCAGAGCGATGTCGGCGCCGTCCTTGGTGGCCGCGAATTGCAGCGTCGGCAGCGCAGGCGCTTGAACGGCAGCGGATGGAGTGTTGGCGGAAGCGGTGTCCGCCGCGCTTTGGTCGGTGGCGGCTTGTTCCGGCGCGGTGGCGCCTGGGGCGGTTGCCTCCGGCGCGGCGGCTTGAGCCTCCTTGCCTTCTTCCTGCGGCGCATCCGTGGATGCAGCACCAGCGGCGGGTGTCGTGGCGGCGGCCGTTTCGCCATTCGCGGGCGGGGGGGCGGGCGCAGGCGCGGGCGCGGGCGCGGCCGCTGCGTCCGTCTTGAGCAGCGCAGCGGCGTCGCTTCCCTGCATGGGCTTGGGCACTTCGAGAGGCTTGCCGACCTCGCCGGCGACCTCCCCGTCGGAGGATCCTTCATGCTCTTCGGGCGCCGCGGCTCGCCTCCGGCGGCTTTTGCCCAAGATCGATGGCGATGCCGTTGCCGTCGCGGAAGTCGCGCACATTGAGGCCGGGATCGGTTTCGATGATGACGCTCAAGCCGCCATCGGCGGTCTCGGCCCGTGCGCTTTTCACGAAATGCGGCGGATCGACCCGAAGCTCCGAGAGGTCCATGCGCGCCGCCTTCGAAAAGCGCACGACCACATGATTGTCGACATGGTCGACCGAGTAGCCCACCGCCTCCGGCCAATCGAAGACGACGCGCGTGTAGGTCGGATTCTGGCCGACATGCACGGCCACGAGGAGCAGCGGCTGCGGCCGGCCGAAGCGCGCAAGGTTCTTGCGGTCGCGCGCTTCCGTGGGAAACCCGGGTTCGTCGTCTCCGCCGCGCTTGCTCGCTCTTTGCGTGACGATGCCGTTGAAGACCGGCGGCTCGCCTTCAAAGCGGGGCGGCAAGATATCGACCGCAAGCTGCGGGCCCACCGTCGTCTCGCGCAGGCGCACCGGCCCACGCAGCGCGATGCGCAAGGTCTCGTGGTCGGCATCTTGGCGCACGATGGTCGCGTAATTGGCGAGCGCGGCGCGCAAGGCGTCCACGTCGATCTCGACGGGTGCGGCGAAATGCAAGATGAGAACGCCGTATTCGATCGCGGCGGGCGCGGGCGGCGCTTTCTCGAGCTCGAAGACGAGGCGCGCAAAGCCTTGGGCGGTCTCGACGTGCACGGGCACAGGCTCGGCGCAAGCGGGCCGGGCGAGCCAGAGACCCGCAAAGAGCGTTAGGAGGGCCGCGCGCGCTTTCAAGCTCATCGGCGCGCTCAACCTTTCTGCTCGGGCGCCTTTTGCTCGGGAAGCTCGAGCTGCTTGGCGAGGCCTACGGTGAGGCGCTTGGCCTTGTCCGAATTCATTTGCGCGAGGATCAGCGCGAATTTCGCCTCCTTCATGCGCTGCGCGACGGGCAGGAGAATGTCCATCTCGAGCTCCTCGAAGATGCGCGCCGCGTCCTTGGGCTTCATGTTCTCGTAGACCTTGACGAGACTCTTGATCTGCCCTTCTGCGGCGTCCTTGCGCGTTGCAAGAAGCGTCTGGATGTTGGACTCGATCGATTTGAGCTCGGCGATGCGCTCGCTCACGCGCTGCTCGGAGGCGGTAAGGAGCTTCTCCTTGAGGTCGATCTCGCGCGCGCGCTTGTCGAGCTCGGCGCGCCGCGCGCTCAAATTCTGCAGCACTTCGACTTCGGCGCGCGTGTATTGAAGACCTTCGCCCGCGGGGCTTGCCGTCTCTCCCTCCGGCGCGGCGGACGCGTTCGCGTTGTCGCCCTCGCTTGCCGCGGCCGCGGCGGCTTCGCCTGCCGGGGTCGTTTCGTTGCTCGCCCTCGCCATGGGCGGCCGCGCCTGGCGCCGGCGCGGGCTCAGCGGCATTCTCTCCCGGCGCGGGCGCAAGGGGCAGAGCCTCGCTCTTCGCGTCCGCGGCCGCATCGTGATCTGCGGCACGCGCAGATGTGATGGCCTCGAACGCAGAGCCCACATCCGTCCACAGGCTCATGCATTTCAAGACCAAGAGCGCGGCCGCGGCGAGCGCCAGGATCGGAAAAATGCGCGGCTTGTCCCACATGACGACGGCTCCCCGGGCTTTCTCTAACGCGCCTCGCGCAGCGCCTTGAGGAGCGCCTGCTCCCACTGCTCGGTGTTGCGCCCGTCATGGCCCGCCGCCACCGCTTCCAGGCGCGGCGCGCGTTCCGTCGAGCCGCCGGCGGCCAGACGCTCGGCCAAATTGTTGCCGGTCTCGAGCATGATGCCGAGCTCGTCGACGAGCGTGCGCGCGCGCGCCACCCGTTCGCCGAGATCGGTGCCCACGGCGTCGGCCGCCGCGCGGAGCTCGGCCACGCTCGTCTGGGCACGGACGGTCGCCGTGTTGAGCGCGGCGATGATCTCCTTGAGGCCGTCCTGGCCCGAGCGCAGCGCGGCGAGCTTGCGCTCGAGCCGCACGCAAAAGCCGATGGTGAGCGCCAAGAGAACGGCGACCAGTGTTTCGAGAATGAGGCCGGGCGGCATGGTGCTTCCTCACAAGTCCGCGACGCGGGGGCGCTTCAGCGCCTCGTCGACGCGAATGGCGACATGGGAGCCGACGCGGCCCATGCGGCCGAGCAAGAGCGGGATGCCGCCGCAGCGGAGCTCCACCTGACCATCGGGCGTCGTGTTCAGGAGCACGGTCTGCCCCACCTTGAGCTCCATGACGTCGCGCAAGTTCATGATCTGCTCGTCCAGCACGGCATGGATTTCGAGATCCGTCGACCAGAGCTCCGTCGCCAGGTGGCTCTCCCAGATCGAGTCGCGGCCGAACTTTTCGCCCATGAACATTTGCAGGAGGAGCGTGCGGATCGGCTCCAGCGTGGCGTACGGCATGAGAAGCTCGATCCGCCCGCCGCGATCTTCCATGTCGATCCGGAGCTTGACGAGGATCGCGGCGTTTGCGGGCCGCGCGATGGCGGCGAAACGCGGATTGGTCTCGATGCGCTCGAGCGCGAACTCGACCTTGGCCAAGGGCTCGAAGGCCGCCTTCATGTCCTGGAGGATGACCTCGATCATGCGCTGCACGAGCGTGCGCTCGATCGTCGTATAGGGACGGCCCTCGATGCGCAGCGCCGTCGTTCCGCGCCGGCCGCCCAAGAGAACGTCGACCACCGAATAGATGAGGTTCGAGTCGACGGTGAAGAGGCCGTAATTGTCGAGCTCCTCTGGCGCGGAACACCGAGATGATCGCGGGCAAGGGAATGGAATTCAGATAATCGCCGAAGCGGATCGAGGAGATGTTGTCGAGGCTCACCTCGACATTGTCCGAGGTGAAGTTGCGCAAGCTCGTGGTGAGCAGCCGCACCAGCCGGTCGAAGATGATTTCGAGCATCGGCAGGCGCTCGTAGGAGACGAGCGCCGAATTGACGATTGCGCGAATGCCGCTCGTCGTCTTGCCGCCCTCTTGGCTCACATCGAAACCCAAGAGGCTGTCGATCTCGTTCTGGTTGAGCACGCGCTCGGCGGCCGCGCCGGACTCGGCGCCGTCACCTTTTCCTTCCACCATCGTGTTCCATTGCTCGGCGATGGCTTCGTTGGACTTTCCGTTGCCGGTTGGCGCGGCCGGCGGCGGCGCGCCTTCGGCGCCGGCATCGGCCACAGTCTCTGTTTTCGCTTCGTCGGCCATGGTCAATCCGCGCGCTACTGAACAATGATCTCTTTGAAGAGCACGTCGCGCACCCGGACGGGTTCGGCCGCGGCGCCGATGCGCTTGATGAGCTCCTCGCGCAACCGCAGGATCCCGGCGGAGCCGTTGAGATCGTCGATGCGCAGCTCGCGCAGGAACACCTGGATGCTGTCGACGACGCGCGGCATGGCGGCTTCGAGCTCTTTGGTCGCGTCGGCGTCCTCGAGCTCGAGCGAAATGGCGAGCTTGAGGAAGCTCTCCTTGTCGCCGTCGGTGTTGATGTTGACGAGAAGCTCGGGCAGATCGAAGAAAACGCTCTTGGCCGAGGCATGCTCGGCTTGCGCCTCTTTGCCGGCCTCCCCGCTTTTGCCGCCGAACAGACCGAGCGCGAATGCAGCGCCGAGCCCCGCGCCGATCAGCGCGAGCGGCAAGACGACGAAAAGCACGAGCATCTTGCCGGAGAGCTTTCGCTTCGGCTTAACCTCGCCTTCACCTTGTTTCTCGTCGGCCTCGTCGTCCTCGGCTGCCGGGGCCTTTTTGGCGGGGCCCTTCTCCTCTTTCTCGGGAGCTTCGGCCTCAGCCTCCGCTTTCTTCTCCTTCTTCTTCAAGAAGGCCATCGCGGCTCTCCGTAACGCACAGCATGAGGGTGGCGCGCGCGACGCCTGCGCATGCCGGCGGCCACGATAGGGAGCGCCTGGTAAAGGATCAGTTCATCGCCTGTTCCGGCAGAATGTGCCGGGCAAGCCGTGCCCCGCCCCTCGGCGACGATGGCCGAGACAATGCGGAAGCTCTTGATTCTGCGCGCTTTCCGTCATGGCACGCCGAATGCACCCAATCCCCTCGTGTCACGAGGCTCAGAAGGCCTCAAGAGCGCCATGAGAAGCCCATGGACAATACTCTGCTCATCGGATTGTCGCAGCAGATGGCGATGCGCCGTCAGATGGACATCATCGCCAACAACATTGCGAACATGAGCACGACCGCCTTCAAGGCGGAGGACGTGTTGTTCAATGAGTATCCGGTGCGGGTCGATATCGGGGATTTGCGCCAGCTCGATCTGTCCTTCGTCGAAGACGTCGCCGTTATCCGCAATCTGGCCGAAGGACCCATGGAGCACACCGACAGCCCGTTCGATCTCGCCATCTCGGGCGAGGGCTTCTTCACGGTCTCGACCACGGCGGGCGAGCGCTACACGCGCAACGGGCATTTCACGCTCGATGGCGAGGGACGCATCGTCACCCATGACGGCAATCCGCTGCTCGATGCGGGCGGCAGCGAATTCGTCATCGGGCCCAGCGAGACCGACATCACCATCGCCCATGACGGCTCGGTCAGCACGAGCGCGGGCTCCAAGGGACGTATCGGTCTGGTGCAGTTTCCCCATCCGGGCGACATGGAAACCGTCGGCTCCTCGCTCTACAAGACCGATCAAAGGCCCGAGCCTGCGCAAGGGGCCGAGCTCGTGCAAGGCGCGCTCGAGCAATCCAACGTCTCGCCCGTTCTCGAGATGACCAAGATGCTCGAGATGGTGCGCGCCTACCAGTCGGTGACGAACATCATGGAGCGTGCGAACGAGCTATCGCGCCGCGCCATTCGCGACATGGGCCAGGTTCCTCAAAGCTGATGCGCCGGGCTCGAATTGACGGAAGGATGACGAAGCCATGAAATCCCTGAGCATCGCAGCCACCGGCATGTTGGCGCAGCAGCTCAACGTCGAGGTCATCTCGAACAACATCGCCAACATGAACACCACGGGCTTCAAGCGGCAGCGCGCGGAGTTCCAGGACCTGCTTTATCAGAATCTCGAGCGCATGGGCGCCGCGACGTCCGACGCGGGCACGGTGCTGCCGACCGGTATTCAAATCGGCGCGGGCGTGAAGACGGGCTCCGTCTATCGCGTCACCGATCAGGGCAACATGCAGAGCACGGACAATCGCTACGATCTCGCCATCGAGGGCAAGGGCTATTTCCGCGTGCAGCTGCCGAGCGGCACAGGATTCCTATACGCGCGCGGGCGCGTTTGCGCTCTCGCCCGACGGGCAGATCGTCACGGACTCGGGCTATGTCGTCGCGCCCGGCATCACCATTCCGCAAAACGCCGTCGACGTCTCGATCAGCGCGACGGGACAGGTCGAGGCCACCATCGCGGGCCAAGTGCAGCCGCAGGTCGTGGGCCAGATCGAGCTCGCGACCTTCCCCAACGAGGCGGGCCTCGAAGCCGTGGGCGACAATCTCTTCCTGCAGAGCGCGGCCTCGGGCGATCCCACCGTGGGCGTGCCGGGCTCGACGGGCTTCGGCACCATGCTGCAAGGATTTCTCGAGACCTCGAACGTCAATCCTGTGGCCGAGATCACCGCCCTCATCACCGCCCAGCGCGCCTACGAGATGAACGCCAAGGTGATCACGGCCTCCGACGAGATGCTTTCAACGACCTCGAATTTGAGGTAGCGGCGCATGACACGCTCAGGGCTTCTGCCTTCACCCGCGATCGTCCTTGCCGGCTTGCTCGTTTGCGTCTCGGCGATGACCGAAGCGCGCGCCGAGCTTGCGGCGCCGGCAAGCGAAATCACCGTCGAGGCCGACACCATCACCTTGGGCGATCTCTTCGATGCAAGCGCCTTCGCCACGGCCCCCGAAGCGGCGGGCCTCGCCATTGCGGCCTCGCCTGCGCCCGGCGCCAGGCTCATGATCGATTTGTCGCGCGCGCGGGCGATCGCCGAAGCCCATGGCGTCAGCCTTCCGCTCTCGAACGCCACGTCTGCCGTCACGGTGTCGCGCGCGAGCCGCATCGTGGGCGCGGCGGCGGTCGAGCAGACGCTGCTCGACGCCATCGCCGCACGCGGCATGCAGGGAAAGCTCCGCATCCGTTTCTCGGGACCGGAGCCGGTGCTTTATGTCCCGAGCAATGCCGAACCTAGCGTCTCCGTCGCGAGCCTCGACCTCGATCCGCTCACCGGCCAGTTCCGCGCCAAGCTGCGCGCGCCGGCGGGCGACACACACTTCGCGCCGATCACGCTCGTCGGCCGCGCCTATCCCGTGACGCAACTGCCCGTGCCCGCACGGACCTTGAGCATGGGCGAGGTCATTTCGGCGCGCGATCTGACCTGGACCGAAGTCCCGACCGAGCGGCTCGCGCAGAACGTCATCACGCAAATGGACGATCTCGTGGGCCTTGCGCCACGCCGCGATTTGCGCGAGGCCACACCCATTCTTTCCGGCGACGTCAAGAAGCCCATCGTCGTGCAGAAGAACACGGTGGTCGCGATGGTCGTGCGCACGCCCGGCATGACGCTCACGGCCCAAGGGCGCGCGCTCGAGGATGGCGTCCAGGGCCAGAGCATCCGCGTGCTCAACACGCAGACAAAGCAGACCATTCAAGCAAGCGTCATGAGCCCCGGTGATGTGCTGGTCGAGACGGCCGCCACTCACGTCGCGTCGCTGCCGTGAACGCCGGAAGCAAGAAAGGCAAAGCCATGTCCCCCTTGAAGCGCGCACTCGTCATGACGGCTGCCGGTCTCGTCTTCCTGTCGCTGCCCGGCTGCGCCAATCTCAAGCGCTTAAGCCATCTCGGCGAGCCCCCGCCTTTGACGCCCATGGGGCGCGATCAGGAGCGCGCTGATCAGCGCGTGACCCTTCCCATGCCCGCGCCCGATACCGCCGTCTACGAGCCCAATTCGCTCTGGCGCTCGGGCGCGCGGGCTTTCTTCAAGGATCAGCGCGCGGCAAAGGTGGGCGACATTCTCACCGTCGACATCGAGATCACGGACAAAGCCGAGCTCAACAACGAAACGGAACGCTCCCGCGACAGCTCCGAAAAGCAGGACCTTTCCAACTTCCTGGGCTTCGAGGGCCGGCTCGGAAATTTTCTCCCCGATCCCGTCGATCCCACGGCGCTCGTGAGAATGGGCTCGATCTCCGCGACCAACGGCGCGGGCAGCATCAACCGCGAGGAAAAAATAAACCTCACGGTGGCCGCGATCGTGGGGCAAGTCCTGCCCAACGGTAATCTCGTCATCCAGGGCCGCCAGGAAGTGCGCGTGAACAACGAGAAGCGCGACCTTTACATCAGCGGCGTCGTGCGGCCGGAGGACATTTCCAACACCAACACCATCAAGCACACCCAGATCGCCGAAGCGCGCATCTCATACGGCGGTCAGGGCATCATCACCGACATGCAGAAGCCGCGCTACGGCCAGGAAGCCTTCGACCTCATCTTCCCGTTCTAGGCCTGACCCCCACCCTGCCCTCCCCCTTCCAGGGGGAGGGAGACGGACATTCAACGTGTACGGAGCATTTCACCTCCCCTGCAAGGGGGAGGTCGAGCCGCGTCATGCGGCTCGGGTGGGGGTCAGCTCATTCGTCTTTGTAGACGCGCTCTCTCCGCTCGTGACGCTCTTGTGCTTCGACGGAAAACGTGGCGATGGGGCGCGCGTCGAGCCGCTTGATGGAGATGGGCTCGCCCGTCTCCTCGCAAAAGCCGTAGGTGCCGTCCTCGAGACGCTTGAGCGCCGCCTCGATCTTGGCGATGAGCTTGCGCTGGCGGTCGCGCGTGCGAAGCTCGAGCGAGCGGTCGGTCTCGGTCGACGCGCGATCGGCGAGATCGGGACGCGGCCCCTCTTCGCTCTGAAGGTTTTGCAGCGTCTCGCGGCTTTCCTTGAGAATGTCGTCCTTCCAGCGCAGGAGCTTGCGGCGGAAGTATTCCCGCTGCAGCTCGCTCATAAAGGGCTCGTTCTCGGACGGCCGGTAGCCTCTCGGTAAACCCGGTGCCACGGAAGCACTCCCCGCTAAGGCTGATCCTTCAAGCGCGGCGGACTATACTCACGGGATGGGAAGCCTTCAACCACCGGCAAGGAAAGAAAATGCTCAGGGCGCCGTGCTGCCGAATTTCGCGAGCTCGACGCGCGCGCGCAGCTCCACTTCGTCGAGCACGCCGTTGAGCCGCGGATCCGCCACATCGTCACGCCGCAACTTTACGACGCGCAAGAGGCTCTCGAGCTTGATGCGCGGAATGAGGCCCTCGAGCAGCCCGATGCGAATGTCTTCCAAGAGATCGAGCATGCGATCGGCACGCTTGAGCGCGCGCTTGCGCCCATCGCCCGCCTCGGGCACGCCTTGCAGGGTGAGCAACGCATCGACGGCGGCAAGCGGCGAGGCTTGCGCTATACCTGCCACCGGCTTGTCGCTCGCGGCGCCATCGAGCCGGAAGGCCGAGCCCGAGGGCTCCTCGCGACGCGCCGCACGCCGCACCGGCGTGGAATCGATCTGCCGGGTACCCGAGATCTTCATTGGACGCGACCCACCATTGGTTTGAGGCGAGATTGGGCCACGCCTCTTAACGCACCGCTAAGCGCCGCCGGCCAAGCGGCAGAATTTGCCGCCTGCCGGGCAAGAGCCGACCGTGCCGTGAACGGCGGTTTTGGCGCCTGTCGGAAAATTCGAGAGAATTCAAGCCGCTAGCGGGCGCTCGCGTTGGCATGGCCTTCGCTTGGCAAGGCGCGGATCACTCTGACCGAAGGTCGCCCGATGTCGCTTGCGCTCCGCCTCTCGCCCGCCCGGTGTATCGGCGTCCTTGCGCTCGGCATGGCCTTGAGTCTCTCTCCCGTTCACGCGCACGGCGCCTCGCGCATCAAGGACCTCGCCGATATCGAGGGCGTGCGCGACAACCTGCTCGTGGGCTACGGCCTCGTGGTCGGGCTCAACGGCACGGGCGACTCCCTGCGTAACGCGCCGTTCACCTTGCAGAGCCTGCAAGGCATGCTCGAGCGTATGGGCGTCAACACGCGCGGCACCAATCTCAACACCAAGAATGTCGCGGCGGTCATGGTGACCGGCAATTTGCCCGCCTTCGCGACCCAAGGCACGCGCGTCGACGTCAGCGTCAGCGCGCTCGGCGATGCCAAGAGCCTCCAGGGCGGCACGCTTCTCGTGACGCCGCTCCTGGGCGCGGACGGCAATGTCTATGCGGTGAGCCAGGGACCCATCGCGGTCGGCGGCTTCACGGCGTCCGGCGATGCGGCCACCATCTCGCGCGGTGTCGCCACCAGCGGGCGCATCGCCAACGGCGCCATCGTCGAGCGCGAGATCGAGTTCAAGCTCGCGAGCCTCGACACCGTGCGCTTGAGCTTGCGCAACCCGGACTTCACGACCGCGCAACGCATCGCGCTCGCCGTCAACAGCCTCTTGGGCAGCAAGGCCGCCGACGCCGCCGATCCCGCGACCGTCGAAGTCAGGGTGCCGCAAAACTTCAACGGCAACGTCGTCTCGCTGCTCACGGACATCGAGCAATTGCGCGTCGAGCCCGACCAGATCGCGCGCGTGGTCATCGACGAATCCTCGGGCATCATCGTCATGGGCGCGGACGTGCGCGTGTCGACGATTGCGATCGCCCAAGGCAATCTCACCATCCGCATCACCGAGACGCCGCAGGTGAGCCAGCCCGATCCGTTCTCCCAGACCGGCGACACCGTGGTCGTGCCGCGGACGGAGCTCGAGGTGGATGAGCAGAAAGACAACAAGCTCACCGTGCTGCACGAAGGCGTGAGCTTGCAGGAGCTCGTCGACGGTCTCAACGCGCTTGGCGTGGGTCCCCGCGATCTCATCGCCATCCTCCAGGCGATCAAGACGTCGGGCGGCCTGCAAGCCGAGATCGAGGTGATGTGATGGACGGGCTTTCCGCTCCGGCTCCCGCCTCCTTCGGCGCGCAGGCCGCGGCCTCGCTTGCCGCCGCGGCCAAGGGCTCGCCCGAAGAGGCCCGCGAGGTTGCGCGCCAGTTCGAGTCCGTCTTCATCAACGAATTGCTCGAGCAAATGACCGTGGGCCTCAAGACCGACGGCCCCTTCGGCGGCGGCCCGAGCGAAGGCATCTACCGGAGCTTCCTCAACAACGCCATCGCCGAGCAAGTGACCAAGAATGGCGGCATCGGTATCGCCGACGCCGTCTATCGCGAGATTCTCAAATTGCAAGAGGCCAGCGGCCATGACGCAGAAGCAAAGTGACGCCGACCAGCGCTTCGAGCAGATCATTCTGCTCACCGAGCGCTTGACCGACTGCACGCAACGCGAATGCGAGATCATGCGCTTGAAGCGCCCGCGCGACATGGCGCCGGTCCACGAGGAGAAATCCCGGATCGCCGCGGCCTATGCGCGCGAGATCGCGCAGCTCCGGCGCGACAAGACGCTTTCCACCGGCGCGCGGCCCGAGCTCACGGCCAAGCTCAAGGACACCACCACACGCTTCCGCGCCGCGCTCGACGAGCTTTCGCGCCAACTCGGCCGCGTGCGCCGGATCAGCGAAGGCATGATCCGCGCCATTGCCGACGACATGCAGAGCAAAGAGGTCTCGCCCGTGGGTTACGGCGAAAGCGCAGCGCCGCCCCCGGCACGTGCCGCAAAGCCCGCGACGCTCGCCCTCAATCAGGTGGTCTGACCGGCGGCGGATTCCGGTTCACGAAGTCGATCTTCGAGACGCGTCCCTCGTTCATGTGAACGATGGTGCTGGCGAGCCGCGTGACCTCCGCCAAATCGTGCGACACATAGAGAATGGGAACCGCGAAGTGATCGCGCAGGCGCATCGACATACGGCAGAATCTCTTGCCGGCGCGCCTGATCGAGCGAGGCGAAGGGCTCGTCCATGAGCAAGGCTTGCGGCTGGGCCAAGAGCGCGCGTCCGATCGCGACCCGCTGCTGCTCGCCGCCCGATAGCGTGCCGGGCTTGCGCGCGAGGAGCCGCCCGATATCCAAGAGCTCGACCACCGGCGCCAATTCGATCCAGCGCTCAAGCTTCGGCCGCCGATGGAAGCCGTAAAGAAGATTCCGTTGCACGGACATGTGCGGGAAGAGGCGGCCGTCCTGGAAGACATAACCGATGCGGCGCGCTTCGGGCGCCAGATCGATGCCGCGCGCGCTGTCATAAAGCGTGCGCGCGCTCACCTCGATCACGCCGCGATCAGGCTTGAGCAAGCCTGCGATCGCATTGAGCACCGACGACTTGCCCGCACCCGAAGGCCCGAACAGCGCCGTGAGGCCGCCGCCGATCTCGAAACGGACTTCGAGCGCGAAGTCGCCCAGCCGTCTCGCGATATCGACGCGGACGCTCACGGCCGCTGCCAGCGACGCTCGAGGATCTCGGAGCCCGCAAGCGCCACCATGGCGACGATCACCGAGACGACGGCCAGACGCAGCGCGGGCCCCTCGCCCTCCGGCATTTGCAGGAAGCTGTAGATCGCGATGGGTAGCGTGCGCGTCTCGCCGGGAATATTCGAGACGAAGGTGATGGTGGCGCCGAACTCGCCGAAGCCCCGGGCAAAGGCGAGCATGGCGCCGGCGAGAATGCCCGGCAGCGACAGCGGCACGGTGACCGTGAGGAACACCCAAAACGGATTGGCGCCGAGCGAGCGCGCCGCGCCCTCGAGACGGCGGTCGATGGCCGCGATGGATAAGCGCATGGCGCGCACCATCAACGGCATGCCCATCACGGCGGAGGCCACCGCCGCCCCCGTCCATTTGAAGGCGATGGTGATGCCGAACCAATCTTCGAGGAGGCGGCCGAGCGGTCCGTGACGGCCGAACAACATGAGGAGCACGAGCCCCGTCACCACGGGCGGCAGGACGAGCGGCAGATGCACGAGGCCGTCCAGAAATGCGTGCAGCGGAAACCGATAACGCGCGAGCGCATAAGCGAGCAGGTAGGCCAAAGGCAGGCTCAACGCCGTGCTCCAAAACCCGATCCTGAGGCTGAGCCAAAAGGCTTGCCATTCCTCGGGGCCGAGTTGGCCGAACGCGTCCATCACCATTCCTGATGCAGCCGCATGGCGAAGATGTCGGCCTTGCCGCCTTCGTCCTGGCCTGCGTTCGTCAAATTATCGATGTCCGCGTGAATGTAATTGAACATGAAGCGCAGATAGGGGTTCGCGTACCAATTGAGCGCGAGCGTGTAATCGGTCTCCCGGCCGCCGCGCACGCCGCCCAGCGCGAGCAGATCGGGATCGCTGTCGAGATCGATAAAGCTCCAGCGCCCGGCGAGCTCGAAGGCGCCGGGCCCGCCCTTGAGCGTGAAGTTCTTCTTCGGCGAGACGCGCGTGAAAACGCCGGTTCGTCCATCGTAGACGCGTGACTCGCCCGTGAGGAACCACGAGAGCGCGGCGTAGCCGCCGTCGAAATCGAGATCCACGCGATTACCGTCCTGCTGCACGAAGCTGCGCACATACTCGCCTTGGAGGGAGACGGGACCCCAGACGGCCGCCGCCTCGCCCGCAATGAGCTCGGCCTCGCGTGCGAAGGCGAGATTGCCGGTATCGACGAGCCGCGTGGAATCCACGGTGACTTCCGGCTGCGCGCGGAAGCGAAGCTGGCGCGCGAGTGGATCGGTCGCCACCGCCGCGCGGCCGCGCGCGACGCTGCGCCAATAGCCCGAGACGCCGACATGCACGAGCTTTCCCGGCGCGTTGACGGGCGCCCAGGCGAGCCGCCCGTGGCCGCCCCAGCCTTCCGAGGCCGGAAGCGCCACGCCGTTGTTGTTGATGTCGTCGCCGAAGACGCCGAGGCTGAGCGCGTAATGATCGTTGCCGGTCGAGAGGCGAAGGCCGATGTTGCGCGTGCCGGTCGCCGTGAGAAGCTGCGCCGAAAGCCCGGGCTCGAGGAAGGTCGAGGCGTTGGAGCGATCGCTGAACGAGGTTTCGAGTCCGGTTTGCGGCTTCTGATTACCGACGGTCATGACAAAGGGGCGCAAGCCCGTATAGGCGATGGTGGCGTCGCGCACCGCCGATGCGAGTCCGCCCGTCGCAGCCGCGTCGATGACGAGCGCATAATTGATGTCACGATAAGCCGTTCCCTGGACGCCGATCTGGGCGCGGCGGAAATTCGTGCCGCCATTGAGCTTGGGCGTCGCGGGACCCACCGAGCCTTGCTTGTAGAAAGCGGCATCCCCCTGCAGCGCGCCGACGATTTGCAGAGAGAAGTCGCCGGACGCGGATTCGAAGCGCGGGCCGGGCGAGGTCATCACCACCTTGCCGCTCGCCGTCTTTTCCTCCACCACTGCGACGCGCGTCGACATGACATTGGTGACTTCGTCGACGTGCTCGGAAAGCGTGGCGACACGCTTCGTTGCCAGGGCTTGCGCTTTGGCGTTCGCTTGCGCCGCCGCGGTGGCGCTTGCGACCTGCCCTTCCACGAGCTTGGCGAGCGCTTGAACTTGCGCCTTCAGGCTCTCGATTTCTTCATCCTGCTTCTCGATGCGCCCGAGCAGGATGCGCTCGTTCTCGGTTTGAGGATGAAACTCTTGCGCGAAGGCCGGAATCGGCCGCCGAGCACAGCCAGACGGCCAAGCCGACGCGGATGGGCGAGATCAATCTCATGCTGCTCCCCTCAAGTGTAAAAGGCGCGTCGACTCACCTCACGATGAAGCCGAGCTTGCGAAAGATATCCTTGGCCGGCGCGGACAGAAGATAAGCGTAGAAGGCGCGCGCGATCGGCCGTGTCGTGGCCCGCGACGATGGCCACGGGATAGCTGATCGGCGGATGGCTGATCTCGGGAAAAGCTGCCCGCGACGACCGCGTTCTTCGAGACCATCGCATCGGTCGCGTAGACGATGCCGGCGCGGACTTCGTCGCGCTCGACGAAGGTCAGGGCCGCGCGCACGTTCTCGGCGCGGATCACGTTGCCCTGCACATCGCGCCAGACGCCGAGATTGACGAGCGCCGCCTTGCCATAGCGGCCGGCCGGAACCGCATCGGGGTCGGCCATGGCGAGCTTGTCGCCGCCCAAGATCCGCGCAAGCGGAAAGCCGAACTTGATCTCCGTCTCGAACGGCCGTTTGGTTGAAGCCACGAGAACAAGGCGATTGCTCAGAAAAGACTGGCGCGTTCCGGCGACGATGAGGTCGCGGTCGGCGAGATAGTCCATCCATTGCTCGTCCGCCGAGATGAAGAGAGAGGCCGGCGCGCCGTTCTCGATCTGCCGTGCGAGCGCGGAAGACGCGGCGAATGAGAACAGGGGCGCAGTCTTGCCGCCCGCGGCGTAATTGGCCGCAACCTCATTGAGCGCATCGGTCAGGCTCGCCGCGGCGAAGACGAGCGTCTGATCCTCGGCGCGGGTCGCGGGCGCTCCCACACAAAGCGCCACGAGCACGAGCGACATGAGGCGAAATGCACGTCCGACCATGGCTCCCCCGTGCCGTCCTCCGGCGCGGCTCGTTGCGCCGATATATACGGCGATATATGTCGGACCATAAGCGAGCCGAATGACGGCGGGCAAGCGCCATTCGCGTAACGAGAGCCGTTGGGATCACGGCCCCCCTCACCCTACCCTCTCCCCCCGCAAAGCGGGGGGAGAGGGATGCGAAGGGTTGGCGCGTCGCAAGACGCGCCTTACCCGGAGCTGGGTGAGGGGGGAACGAACCGACAATAATGAGACAGGCTTTAGCGCGCGAGCTCGGCTTTCAGCTTCGCCGAATGGCTCGCGGCCGCCTTCTCGAGCGCGCGTTGCAGTGCGCGGTATCGCGCGACGACCTTGCGGCCGAGCGCCGTGACTTGCGCGCCGCCCCGGGCCGCACCGCCGCGGCCCGTCAGAACGAGCGGCGCGCGAAAGCTGCGGTTCATGGTGTCGACCAAGTCCCAGGCGCGGCGGTAGCTCATGCCGAGCGCGCGCGCCGCGGCCGAGATCGATCCCGTCTTCTCGATCGCCTCCAAGAGATCGGCCTTGCCCGGCCCGAAGGCGATCATGTCGCCCTTGAAGAGCTGAGCCTTGAGTTTCAACTGCGCCATGTCGAGGGCCAGAAGCTCCGAATCGCGAAATCTATCCCATGTTCCCGAAGGCGCGCCAAACGCCCTTCGGAGATCAAACAGACGATCGAGGGATTTCGAGCCGGGGACGCGAGAGGTCTAGAGAAGCAGCGACGAGGACGATCCCGCCGTGAGCCGCAAGAGCCCGGCATAGTAATTCGCGAGCTGGTATTGGAGATAAGCGGGCGCGGGGCCGGTCGGCGCGGGCGTCGCCGCCTTGAGCTTGGCGAGCAAGGGATCGAGCGTGAGCTTGCGATAGGCCGCCCGTACCTGGCTCAGCGCATTCTCGAGATCCTTCTCGGCTTTCTTCGCGTCATCCGTGGTTGCGACGCTGAGCGCCCGGCCGAGCTCTAGGCCGACGATCTTTGCGCTTGCGCTCGAAGCGTCATCGGCCTCGTCGCTTGTGGTCGAGTCGTCATCGGCCTCGTCGCTTGCGCTCGCCGAAGGATCGTCGCCGACCAGCAATCCGGGCGCGAGCCCGAGAGCCGCGAGCGCATCGAAGCCATTGGGGCCCGATCTGAGCTCGAGCGTCATGCCCGGATCGGCCGCGATCTTGAGCCTGTAACCGTCCGTCGCGGTGACGCTGGAAGACTTGCCGGCCGTGAAAATGAGCGCGTTGATCTTGGTCGTAAGCGCATGAAGCGTGTCGCTCGCCCCGATGCGAATGGTGACGGCATGCTTGCCGTTGACCGAGATGGAAAAGCTGTCGCCCGCGCGCAGCGACGAATTGGCCGTGACGAGCGGCGACCGCGCAGTGTCGATCTTGCCGCGCGGCAATCCCAGCGCATCGAGCACGGAGGAGCCCGCGGGATCGACGACGATCGACGCGGCCGCCGACACCCCGCCCGTGCCGCCATATTGGTAGGTCCAGTCGACGGCGCCGGATGTTTCGAGCTTCGCGGCAAAGCTGTTGGTCGTGCCGGCCGCCCCGCTTTTCGTCTCGCCGGGCAACGCCCCGTCGGTCGTGCCCGCGACATAAATGGCGCCGCCGCTCACGATGAGGCTCTTGATCGCGTCGGTGCCGCTCGTACCGAGATAGGTGGTCGTGAGCGCCGTCGCGCTTGCGCCCGCATCGGTGAGGCGCATGACGAAGCCGTCCGTGCCGCCATTGGCGGCTGCCGTGATGGTCGCCTCGCCGGCGGCATCGAGCGAGGCGTTGCCGGTCGAGCCGCCGACATAGATGTCGCTGCCGTCGACTGCGATGGCGCCGATCGCGCCGCCGTCAAGCGTGCCGAGATCTTTCTCCCAAGTCGCCGCGCCGGTGCCCGAGGACGCATCGTATTTGCGCAAGATCGCGTGGCCGTCCTCGAGGCTCGCGACCAAAAGCCCGCCGTCGGCCGCGAGGGCCACGGCTTGCGTGCGCTCGTTGCCCGCGCCGCCGAATTCGCGGTTGTAGACGAGCGCGCCGGAGCTGCTCAGCTTGGTGACATAGCCGTCCATGCCGCCGCCCGCCGTGTTGCCGGCGAGCGCGCCTTTGGTCCAGCCGCCGGCATAGATCGAGCCGTCGGCGCCGAGGACGAGCGAGGTCGCGGCATCGTCGTTGAGCGGCGCGATCTGGCGCGTGAAGAGCTCTTCGCCAGAGCTGTTGAACTTGGTGACGAAGCTGTCGGCCCCGCCGCCGATCGCCACATCCGAGAGCTTGCCCTCGATGCTGCCCGCGACCACGACGTTGTCGTTCGCGTCGACGGCGAGCGCCATGCCATCGGCGCTCTCGGACGCGCCGAGGAGATGGGTCCAAAGAAGCTGTCCCCTGGAATTGTATTTGGTGAGATAGACGTCTTGCGTGCCTTTGAGAATGTCGTTGCCGAGCGCGCTTTCGGTCGCGCCAAGCACATAGAGATTGCCTTGCGCATCGAGCGCGCTCGCCGCTGCGGCCACAGCGCCCGAGGCGCCCTCGATGCGCCGCGAGAAGGCAAGCGTGGGCTCGCCCGCTCCCGCATCGTCGAGACGCACGACTTGGCCCTTTGCAGCCGTTCCCGTGCCCGAGACGCCCGTGACGTAGACCGCGGGTGTCGCCACGGCCGCCGAAAGGCTCAAGCTCTCCGTCGACACGCCCGCGATCTCGAGCGCATATTGATCATCGCCCAGCCTTTTGCCCTTGAAGCGGGTCAACATGCCGTTGGCGATGAGCGCGTCGTTGATGAAACCGGTGATGTTGGCGAGGCTGCGCGGTGTCGCGCCCATGAGCGACAAGTCGATGGTGATGTCCGTTGTGACACCGAATTTCTTGATCGAGAGGTTGAAGACTTCGTCGCCGTTGATGGTGGAGAGCGGCGCGTCGAAATCGCCCTCCTGGGCGAGGGTACCCACATAGTTCGACACGCTGCGCGGCCCGATGGGGTTCGGCGTCTGCACGGATGAGGACTTGTAGCCGCGCAGGAGCGTCAGCGCATCGAACTTGGTGGCGCTGAGGAACTGCGTGACTTCGTCGAGCCCGCGTTGCAGGCGCGCGTCGAGTGATGGCCTCAGTCCCGAAACGGTGCTGTCGCGCGCGGCGTAGCTCGCGATATCCGCGAGCCGCGACAGCGCGATATAGAGCGAGAAGAGCTTCTTCTGGTCGGCGGGAATGTCGGCGCGGTCGAAATAATTGCCCGTCGTCTCGATGAACTTGGAGGCCGTGAGCGCGTCCCTGAGCGCCGCGTTTTCGGAGGCTTGCGGCCTGCTCGAATCCCAGGGCGGCAGGCTTGCCGGATCCTTCGCGGCCGAGGCTTGAGAGGCCACCGCAAGCGTGGAGTCGCCCGCACGCAGGGCGAGATACTGCCCGAGCAGATTGGAATCAAGCGAGAGCGGCACGAAGTCGCCGATTGAGCTGCCACCAAACCCGTCCGCCATGACGCTTTCGTGACCTCGCGCGAGAACACGGGCTACGGCCCGGATTCGCCACAATTTCACGGGATTATCGGGCCTTCGCAGTTAAGGTCTCGCTAAGACTTCAGACTCTTATCCACACCCGCCTGCAATTGGGTAATAATGTCTTACGGCGGGTCCGGCGGTTGCGGGCGCGCGATGGCCAAGGATGCGGCTTTGGAGGCAGGCCATGAAGATCAATGACGAGGGGCTCGGGCTCATCAAGCTATTCGAGGGCTTGAGCCTTAGGGCCTATCAGGATGTGGCCGGGATCTGGACCATCGGCTATGGCCACATCAAGGACGCCAAGCCCGGCCAGACCATCACCGAGAGCGAGGCCGAAGCCTTGCTCCGGGGCGATCTCAAAGACGCCGAGCAGGGGGTCGAGCGGCTCGTCAGGGCGGCGATCAAAGATAACGAATTTTCAGCGCTCGTCTCCCTCGTCTTCAACATCGGCGAGTCCGCGTTCGCGCACTCGACGACGCTCAAGAGTTTGAACAGAGGCAATCGCGAAGAGGCCGCGGCCGCCATCGAGCTTTGGAACAAGGCGACGATCAACGGCAAGAAGGAAACGGTGCCGGGCCTCGTGCGCCGCCGTGCGGCGGAGAAGGCCTTGTTCTTGAAGCCTGCACCTGGCGCGGCGCAGGGACGCGAGCGGGAGCTCGAGCATGAGCACGGGCCCGACTCCGGCTTGATCCCGAGCGAATTGGCGGGTGCAACAAAGGGCCTCGGCCAAAGCCGCACGATCAAGGGTGCCGTGACCACAGCCGCAGGCGGCGCGGCGGCCACCGCCACGGGCGTCGCCACCCAAGTTCAGGAACACCAACCGCTTGTGCAGCAGGTGCTCGACTTCGCAAACGCCCATGCGAACGAGCTCTTGATCGCGCTCGGCGGGCTCGTGTTCTTGGCCTCGCTTTACGTGATCTATGCGCGCATCGACGACTGGTTTAGCGGCAAACGCTGACGGCGCGAGGAGCGAGGACACCGCGAGCGGCGGTCAGCGCGTGATCGTGCGTGTCGGCGACTTGCCTTCCGCCGCATAGAGCGCGGCCACGGCGCGCAGATCGAGCTCTCCTGCGGGCGCGTCAAAGCGGCGATAGAGCTGCTCGAAGAAGGCTAAGTCCTCCGGCGTGTCGATGGAAAGGCTTGGACCCGCGACCGCGAGCGCGGGCTCCACATCGATGAGCGCGATGCGGGCGAAGCGGCGATGCGCCTTGAGAAAGCCCGCGACATGCTCACGCGCCAAGGGATCGCGATGGACGAGGCGCATGAGCTTGTCGAGCACGCGCCGGCTCATGGGATCGACGCCGTCATGGAAGCACGGCGCGCCGGGCGGCGGCATGACGTAATCGGCGTCGGCCGCGATCAGGCGCTGAACGAGCTTGTCGATGAGCGCGGGATCGATGAGCGGCGAATCGGCGTTGACGCGCACGACGACCTCGGCCTCGAAGGCGGACGCACAGCCGGCCAAGCGCGCGAGCACGTTCTCCTCCGGTCCGCGATAGATGGGGATGCCTTCGCTCTCCGCCAGGGCCGCGATCGCATCGTTCTGAGGCAAAGTTGAAGTCGCGACGACGATCGCGTTCAAGCTCTTGCATTTCCGCAAGCGATGGATGGTGTGCCAGAGAAGCGGCTTGCCCGCCAAGGGCATGAGCGCCTTTCCAGGCAGGCGCGTCGAGCCCATGCGGGCTTGAATGATGGCGACGACCGGCATCTCGGCCGTCAGGCCGCCCGCCAGCGACGCCGGATGTCGCGCATCGGACGCAGGCCGTCGCTCGGATCGGCGCGCCATTCGCGATCGGGAAGCTCCGAGGCCATGGGCACCTTGAGGCCGTTGCCGTCGGCGGCTTCGGCCGTGCGCACCTCGCGGATCACCGCCGCCATCTCATAAGGCAACCAGCAATGGCCCGCGGCGTATTCCGGTCCGAGCCCGTCGAGATCCAAGTGAAACTCGATCAGCCCGGCATTCCAGTGATGCACGGCCCGATGAATGACGCCGGGGGAAACCGTGTGATCGGACCAGCCGACCGGGCAACCCGTGGCATCGCGCAAGGTCTCGATGGCCGCGAGGTTCGCCTCGCCGGGCGGCGTCGGATAAGCCGAGACGCAGTGGAGAAGCGTGATGTCTTTGGCGCCGGCCCTGCGCAGCACGTCCACCGCATGGGTCGATTCCTCGAGCGTCGCCATGCCGGTCGAGACGATGCACGGCTTGCCGGTCGCCGCGGCCTTGGCAAGAAGCGGCTCCCAGACAAGCTCGCAGGAGGCGATCTTGAAACTGTCGACATGGGGCGCCAGCACGCCGACGGCGTCGAGATGGAACGGCGTGCAACAGAACTGCAGGCCGCGCGCATGACAGCGCTCGGCGATGGGTCCGAGAAAAGCCTCGGGAAGCTCCCATGCCTTCCGCTGCCGGTGCTTCTCGCTCTTGCTCAAGATTTCGGGGGCGAACATCTCTTCGATGCGGAAGAGCTGGAACTTCACCGCCGCGCAGCCGATCTCCGCGGAGACGTCGACGAAGTCGAGGCAGCGCCCGAGATCCTGGACGTGATTGCTCGAGACTTCGGCCATGAAACGGGCGGGCATCGCGGCTCCCGAGGGAAATTTGCTCGGCTGCGATCCTGCAAGGGGGCCGCTTAACGCAGGGTTCACGATACCGGAGCTAAGCAAGTCTCGATGACGCCGCGCGCCGCACCGCTCACCCTGATCGACACCCAGGCCCAGTCCGGCCACATAGGTCCGGAAATCGCCGCGGCCAACGGCTTTCGCGTCGTCGATTGCGAGGCTTGCGGCTATGCGCACGTGCTTCCGCTGCCGGACGCCGAGGAGCTCGCGCGCACCTTCCGCGACGACTACTACGCCGAGACCAAGCCCTCCTATCTTGTCCATGCGCTGGAAGACCGCGAGTGGTTAACGCTTGGTTGCGATGACCGGTTGGATCTCATCGCCGATCATCTGCCGCTGGAACGCGGGCGGCTTCTCGACATCGGCGCAGGACCCGGTCTCTTTCTCGCGCGCGCGGCCGAGCGTGGCTTCGCCGTCACCGGAATAGAGCCCTCGCGCCAGGCCGCGGCCTTCGCGCGCGCCCGCGGCCTGCCCGTGCACGAAACCTTTTTCACCGACGAGGTGGCAAAGAGCATCGGCCGCTTCGAAGCGGTGCACATGATGAACATGCTGGAGCGCGTGCCGGACGCGGCCGGCATGGTGGCGCGCGCGGGATCCGTGCTGGCGCCGGGCGGCGTCATCTGCGTCGGCGTGCCCAACGACTTCAATCCGCTGCAGAAGACGCTGCGCGATACGCGCGGCTACGCGCCCTGGTGGGTCGCGCCGCCCCATCATCTCAACTACTTCGATTTCAACTCCCTCGAGGGTCTCATGTGGCGCCTTGGGTTCGCGCCCAAGGCGCGCCTCACGAGCTTCCCCATGGAGCTCTTTTTGTGCCTCGGCGAGAACTATGTCGGCGAAGAGGCGCGCGGCCGCGCCTGCCACATGAAGCGCAAAGCCTTCGACCAGGATCTCGAGCGCGCGTCGCCCGGCACGCGGCGCACGCTCTATCGCTCGCTCGCCAATGCGGGCATCGGGCGCGAGGCCATCGTCATCGCGACGAAGGAATAGTTGCCATGCTCGATCTCGCCAGCTTTCCCCCGCCGCGCGCGCTCGATGCGCTTCTCGCCCACGAGCGCATCGCCATTTTCGGCGCGAGCGCCGCGGCCGCCGAGATCGAGGCGCTGCTCGCCCTCCACGGCAAGAAGGTCTCGCTTTATTTCGACAACGATTTCAACAAGCACGGCGCGCCCTTCCGTGAGCGGACGATTTATCCCGGCGCGGACGCGGTCCGCTTCACGCAGGAAGGGGGCGCCATCGTCATCGCCGCGGCCTTCCCGACCGAGATCGCGACCAAGCTCAAACACGGCGGCGCAGAGATGGCGCGCGTCTTTCCCTTCGTCTCGCGCATGTTTGCCCGCCACTTTGGACGCGAAGCGATTGAGCCTTACCTGCCGCATATCGTTTGGCTCATGACGCGCGTCGCCGATGAGCCCTCACGTCGCTACATCGCCGATCTTGTCCGCTTCCGTTGGACCATGGATCCGCTGGCGCTGCGCCCGAACCCCTGCGTCAAGGGCTTCTACGCTTACGACCATCCGGCGCTGGGGCCGAAGCCCGGCGACCACATCGTCGACTGCGGCGCTTTTACCGGCGACACGGCGCGGACATTTCTCGAGCGGCTCAACGGGCGCGCGAATATCACGGCCGTCGAGCCCCTGGCCCGCAATTTCGAAGCGCTTTCGAGCTGGATCAAGAAAGCGCAAGCGATGGACAAAGTCAGCGCCATTCACGCCGCGATCGGCGCCGCGCGCGGCGTGGTCGCGATCGAAACGGGCGAGACCAGCGCCGATCCCCGCGCCCATCTCGGCGGCGATACGGGCGAGCTCACGATTGTCGAGACGCTCGATGCGCTGTTCGCCGGTCGCTACGCGAGCGTCGACTTCGTCAAGATCGACATCGAAGGACAGGAAAGCGCCGCGCTCGACGGCGCCCGCGCGCTTATCCGCGCGGCCAAGCCCGATCTTGCGATTGCCGGCTATCACAGGCCGGAGGATTCTGTGGGCGATCCCCGAACATCTGGACGCGATCGCGCCCGGTTACGCGCTCTTCGTCGGCCATCATCCACGCGCGCCTTACGAATGCCAATTCTTCGGCACGGCCCGCCGGAGCGTGGCGGTCGCGGCTTGAGTCCATGATTTCGCGCCAACACAACACCGCGTCGCGCAAAAGCTTCCGCGCCGCCACTCGGCTCTATGCGGGGCCGGACGCGCGGCTCGACCTTCCCGCCATGCTGCCGGAGGGCGCCGTGCTTCTCGTCGCCGACACGCGCTTTGCCGAATGCGACGTCGTGAAGAAGCTCCCCATCGTGCGGCGTGTGGCGGTCGCGGGCGAGCCCAAGCGCGCCCACATCGAGCTCGCCAATGGCATGCTGGAAGGCGAGCGCTTCGCGGCCGTCTTGGCCATTGGCGGCGGCAGCGCCATCGACACCGCAAAGGCGCTGCACGCGGCGCTCTCCTTCGGCACCTACAATGTGCGCGATCGGGAGCGCGCGGCGGACGGGCCTCTCCTCGTCGCCCTGCCCACGACCGCGGGCTCGGGCTCGGAGACCAGCCGCTTCTTTATTCTGTCCGACCGCAACGGTCTGCAACGCTCGCACCGGGCTTGGGCTCACGCGCCGGACATCGCGGTGCTCGATCCCTACTTTTTGCGCAAGGCAGGGCCCGAGCGCCTTTTGCTCAGCGCCTTCGACAGCTTCGTCCATCTTTTCGAGACTTATGTCTGCCGCAACGAGCACGCGCCCGCGGTGGACATGCTGGCGCTGGAAGGCATTCCGCTCATCGCGCGGGCTCTGGAGCGCCTGGCCGCGGGCGGGGCGCTCGACGACCCGCTCCTCATGGGACTTCAGCACGCTTCGGCCTATGGCGGGCTCGCCATCTCGAACGTGCGTACGGGCCTCATCCACACGCTGGGCGAGTCTCTGTCGGCGCAATGCACGCTTGCCCATCCCGAAACGCTCTATGTCTTTTTCGAATCCGTCCTCGCGCATTACGAAGCGGCGGTAGCCGGCCTCGTGACGCGTCTCGACCGCAGGCTCGTGGCCGAGCTCGGCGAAGGCGCCTCGTTCGCGCGGCTGCGCGCTCTTTGGCGGCGCCTGTTCGAGGAGCACGGCGTCGCCCGGCGCATCGAGGAGACGCTTCAAGCAGAGCCCGCCCAACATCAAGGGGCTCCTCGAAGCGACGGCCCGCGATCATGTCCTGCTCTCGGAGCATCCGGCAGGCCTCACGCCCCTCGATATCCGCCGCATCGTGGCGGAGCGCCTGGCGCCAGCGGCCGGCACGGCGAAGCGCGCCGCGGGCTGAGCAAGGCGCCTTAGCAGATCGACCCGCCTCACCCTTCGAGACGGCCCTCTTCATCCTGAGCCGTCATCCTCATCCTTCGAGACGCTCGCCGCTCAAGCGGCTCGCCCTCAGGATGAGGATGACGGTCGAAGGACGGGCCTCCTCAGGGTGAGGCAAACTCTTGAGTGTCCTCATCCTGAGGAGCGAGCGCAGCTCGCGTCTCGAAGGATGAGGACGGTCCACGACTGAATTTCAATAACCTGCTGGCCGAAAAAGCTCCGTGTAAAGATTTGTTAACCAGTCGCGCAGGAAGCTTACGCCGTTCGTACTCCAGGGTGGCGGCCATGAGCGAGAATTGCGACTTCTGCGGGCGCTCTGCCCTGGAAGAGGTCTATGAGCCCGCCACCTCGGCCTTAAGCCGCAGCGTCTTCCTCTGCACCCACTGCGCGCTCGCTCAGAGCCTGCCGCGCCACGAGGCCGGACCCGACCTGTCGCATGCGGCCGCGTCGGCCTTCGGCCATGTGTGCTACGGCAAAAGCTTCCGCGCCAGCGCCGCGCTCGCGCTTCTCGATGGTCACGTGAACTGGAACGCGCCGCTCGCGGTGCTCGACGCCGGCGCCGACCGCGGCGCGTTTCTCGATGCGCTTCTCGAGCGCGCGCCCACCGCCGCGCTCACCGCCGTCGAGCCCGACACGACGCTCGTGAACGCGTACCGCAACCGCCCGCGGGTGACGCTGGTTTCCGAGCGCATCGAGCGCCTGCGGCTTCCCGCGGCGCAATTCGATCTCATCCATTCCTGCCATACGCTGCAATGGTCGCCGTCGGCGCACGGCGTTCTCTCCGACCATTACCGCGTGCTCAAGCCGGGCGGACTCCTCTATGTCGAGGTCCCGAACCTCGAGATGATCGGCACGCCCGAGATCGTCGAAGAGTGGTTCATCGACCGCAATCTTTTTCACTACATGCCGAACGTGCTGGTCGCCGAGCTCAAGGCGTTGGGCTTTGCCGTCGTCACCGCGCCCGATCCGCGCGATCTGCACAACGCGACCGTTGTCGCGCGCAAGGAGGGCCTGCCCGCACCGGCGGTGCGCTCTTATCCGCGCGAAGTGGAAGCGGTCCAGGAGCTCATCGCGAGCTACAAGGTAACGCGCCGGCGCATGCGCGCGGCGCTCAAGCGCGTCGCGGCCGAGCTCGAGCGCTATGGCGCGCAGGGCGTGGCGCTGTGGGGCGCGGGGCGGCTGCTCGATGCGCTGGTGACCGATGGCGGCTTCGACTTGAAGCACGCCGCTGCGGTGGTGGATGAAAATGCCGCGCATGTGGGCCTGCGCATCGGCGGCGCGTCCGTCCAAGACCCGGAAGTCCTTGCGACTTTGAAACCCAATGTCGTGGTCGTCATGTCGCGGCTGCTTTCGGACGCCATCCGTGAAGAGGCAGAAACACTCATTCCGGGCTGCACGGTCTTGGGCTACGCCGATCTCATGGACGAAGCGCCGAGCGAGGCCCGTCCGTGACGCGGCTCGAGCTCCGGCCGCATAATGTGAGCGGCGATCCCGACATCCAGGCGCTCGCCCACACCGTCCGCCGGCTTGCCATCGTCTCGCTCTACCACGCGGGCTCGGGCTATCCCGGCGGCGCGTTGTCGGCGAGCGACATCCTGGCTTTTCTCTACGGCACCGAGCTCGATCTGTGGCCCGGCCGCGCCGACGATCCCGAGCGCGATCGCTTCATTCTGTCCAAGGGCCATGCTTGCGCCGCGCTCTATGCGACATGGGCGGCGCTCGGCTTCATCGATCAGGGCTTGCTCACGCGCATGCGCAAGCTCGGCAGTCCTCTGCAAGGCCATCCGCATGTCTGCGACATGCCGCTCGCCGAGACCAGCACAGGCTCGCTCGGCCAAGGCTTTTCGGTCGCCATCGGCATGGCGCTCGGGCTCCGTCACAAACGGTCGTCGGCGCGCGTGTATGTCATGCTGGGCGACGGCGAGCTGCAGGAAGGCGAAGTGTGGGAAGGCGCCATGTGCGCGGGCCATCATTCGCTCGCCAATCTCTGCGCCATCGTCGATTACAACAAGCTGCAGAGCGACGACTTCAACGAAGAGATCATGGGGCTCGAGCCGCTCGCCGACAAATGGCGCGCGTTCCGCTGGCGCGTGCTCGAAATCGACGGTCACGACACGGACGAAATCAGCCAGGCGTTCTCCGAAGCGCGGCGCGAAGTACTGCGGCCGACGGTCATCATCGCCCACACGGTCAAAGGCAAGGGCGTGAGCTTCATGGAGAACATGCCCGCTTGGCATGGCAGCGTGAAGCTCACGCGCGAGGATTGCGAGCGCGCGCTCGGCGATCTCGGCGTGAGAAAGCCCGAGCTTCCGAGCTGGATCGATGGCGCGCAGGGCTAGCATCGCGGCCGAAGCGGCCCAGCCGAACCTTATCGGCACGGGCGGCGACTCGCTCCGCGAAGCCTTCGGCCGCGCGCTCGCGGAACTCGTGGATTCGTATCCGCAGCTCGTGGTGCTCGACGCCGATGTCGCGGGCGGCACCGGCACTCATCACGTGCGCAAGAACCACCCCAAGCGCTTCTTCCAAATGGGCATCGCCGAGCAGAACATGATGGCGGTGGCGGCCGGCATGGCGGCGGTGGGGCTTCTCCCCGTCGTCTCGACCTTCGCGGTCTTCTGCCTGCGCGCGCTGGAACAGGCGCGGCTCTCCATCGCCTATGCGCGCCGCAATGTGAAGATCGTGGCAAGCCACGTGGGCCTCGATGCCGGGCCCGACGGCGGCGCGGCGCAGTGCCTGGAAGACCTCGCGGCCTTCCGCGCCATTCCCGGCATGACGGTCATCTCGCCCGCCGATCCCGTGGAGATGGCTTTCGCGACGCGCGCCGTGCTCGATTTCGACGGCCCCGTCTATATGCGCACGGGCCGCGGCCCCGCGCCGCGCCTCTTTGCCGCCGACCACGACTTCGTCATCGGCAAGGGACAGATCCTGCGCGACGGCAAGGACGTGACCCTCATCGCCTGCGGCGTCGAGGTCGCGCGCGCGCTCGAAGCGCACACGCTTCTCAAGGCCGACGGCGTGAACGCGCGCGTGGTGAACATGCCGACCATAAAACCCATCGATACGGCGCTGATCCAGCGCTGCGCGCTCGAGACCGGATGCTTCGTCACCGCCGAGGATCACACGATCTATGGCGGACTTGGCGGCGCGGTGGCCGAAGTGCTCGCCGGCGTCGTCCCCTGTCCCATCGAATTCATCGGGGTCAAGGATTGCTTCGGCGAGTCGGGCGATCCCGCGGAGCTTGCCGAAGCCTACGGCCTCACCGCACCCTACATCGCGGCCGCCGCAAAGCGAGCCATCGCGCGCAAGAGCGCCGCGCGCTGAGTGCCCGCGCCCTCGAAGGCCGCACGGCCTTCGCTCGATCATGACGACCGCGCGCCGATCTCGCGGCGCGACGCCTGCTTTCACGACTTGCTAACCGGAAATCTTCAGCCCGCGGAAAGCATACGCCCACTAGGGTGTCCGCGCGTTTGAGGACAAGAATGAGCCGCGCCGCCCCACGCCGTAAAGAAAGCCCCGAAGGTTCGAGAGCTGAGGACGACAGTGGCGCGGGCCGTGCGCCGTTTCTGCCTTACGGGCGGCAATGCATCGAGGACGACGACATTGCGGCCGTGGTGGCCGTGCTGAAAAGCGCGCGCCTGACCTCGGGTCCCGCCGTCGAGCGCTTCGAGGCGGCGCTCGCCGCCGAAACCAAAGCCTCGCACGCCGTGGCCTGCGCGAACGGCACGGCGGCGTTGCATCTTGCCGCGCTTGCGCTCGGTCTCGACAACCGCTCGACCGTGATCGTGCCCGCGGTCACTTTCGCCGCGACCGCCAATGCCGCGCGCTATGTGGGCGCGCAGGTGCGCTTCGCCGACGTCGATCCCGAGACCGGCCTCATGCGCCCCGAGGATCTCGAAGCCGCGCTGGAGAGTCTCCGGCGCAGCCGGGCGCACGCGGTCTTTCCCGTGCATCTCGCCGGCCAGGTGGCAGACCCGCCCGGCATCGCACACATTGCAAGAGACCAAGGTCTCAAGATCGTCGAGGACGCCTGCCATGCGCTGGGCACGAACTATGCGGGCGAAGGACGATCGCTTTCGGTGGGCGCTTGCGCGCATGCCGACATCACGGTCTTCTCCTTCCACGCCATGAAGACCGTGGCCATGGGCGAAGGCGGGGCGCTGACGACGAACGATCCGGCGCTCGCGGCGCGCCTCAAGCGCTTGCGCAATCACGGCGCGGAGCGCGAGGCGAAGAATTTCACGCTCAAGGAGCTTGCCTTCGATTCCGAAGGCAGGCCGAACCCCTGGTATTACGAGCTCTCAGAGCTCGGCTTCAATTACCGGGCGAGCGACATCGCCTGCGCGCTGGGCGAAAGCCAGCTCAAGAAGCTTTCGCGCTTCGCTGGCGAGCGGCGGCGCCTCGCTGAGTTTTACGAAGCGGCGCTCGAGCGCTTCGCGCCCGCGATCCGGCCCGTCAAGCGCATGCCGGGCTGCGTGCCCGCCTGGCATCTCTTCACCGTGCTGATCGATTTTCCGCGCTTCAACCTCGAGCGCGCGGCGCTCATGGCGCGGCTCGAGGCGCGCGGCGTGGGCTCGCAGGTGCATTACATGCCGCTTCACATGCACCCCTATTACCGGCGCCACCGCCACGAAGCCCACGACGCGCGCCCGCTGCCCGGCGCGGAAGCCTATTACGCGCGCGCGCTGTCGCTGCCGCTCTTTGTCGGCATGAGCGAAGCCGACGTCCTGCGCGTCGTCGACGCCCTTGCCGCTTCGGTCGGGCTTTAGCAAGTCGAACGCTACAAAGAAAAGCGGGGCCCGACGGGCCCCGCAAAGCTTCGACTCTTTTTCCGCCTAGCCTCGAAGCAGCGTGAGCACGAGCTGGGGTCTCGCATTGGCGATGGAGAGCGCCTGGATGCCGAGCTGCTGCTTGACCTGCAGCGCCTGAAGCGAAGCGCTCTCCGCGGCCAAGTCTGCATCGACCATGTTGCCGATGGCGCCGTTGAGCGCGTCTTGAAACTTGCCGACGAAAGTCAGGTGCTGCTCGAGCTTCTTGCCGGCGCTGCCGAGGCGCGCCAGCGCCGCGTTGACATTTTGAATGCTCGTGTCGAGCGCGCCGAGGGCGGCAGACGAGTTCGCCGGCGACAGCAGATCAGAGCCCGGCGGGAGGGTGATGATCGCGCCGCCGACGGAGAGATCTTCGTCTTGCACGGTAATGTTGTTCGTGGCGTCGGCATCGGCGAGCACGGTGAGCCCGCCTGCCGACGAGCCATCGAGGAGGTTTATGCCATCGAACGTGGCGTTGCCGACGACCGTCTGAATCTGCTGGAGCAGCGCCTGGAAGTCGCCATCGAGCGCCTGGCGCGAGGTCGGGTCGAGCGAGGAATCGGCGGCCGCGAGCGCCTTCTGCTTCATCTCCACGAGCAAGTTCGAAACGGATTCGCCCGCGGCGATGGAGACATCGACGATGCTCACCGCGCGCTGCACGCTCTGCTTGACGGCGTTGAGCGCGCCGACGTCGCTGCGCGCGTTCTGGGCGATGGCGTAGACGGACGAGTTGTCCTTGGCGCCCGCGACCTTGAGGCCCGTATTGACGCGGTTCTGAGACGTGTCGAGCGCGCGGTTCGTTGCGTTGAGATTTTGCAACGCGACCAGCGCGGAAATGTTGGCGTTGACCGAAAGTCCCATGGTCTTCTCCCTGGGCGACGCAAAGCGCGACTCAAGGCCACAGCGCAAGCCATGTGCCAATCGCCGGCAGCCGCTCAACTATTTGAAATATAATAGAGATTCTAGGATCGCGCCGGGGCTGTCGGGAGCCGCCGCCCGGCAGAACTTACGCCGCGTGCGGCATCAATGGGCGAGGCCCGGCGTCTTTTGCCTAGCGGGGATCAGAGGGTCTTGTCGACGCGCAAGCCATCGAGCGCGCGGAAGAAGGCATGCATGCGCAGGATTTCTTCCGCCGGCCACTGCTTCTTGACCTCGCCCGTCTCTTTGTCGATGCCCTTATAGACATAGTTGCCGCTCCCTGCGTCCTGCTCGATGCGCAGGCGCAGATTGGTCGAGAGCAAGCGATTGATCTGGGCTTCGAGCTGCTTGCGAGCCCCGGCCTATCCTTGGCCGACGTCTCGACCGGCTGAACGGCGACGGACGTCTCGGGCTTGGCTGCCGGAGCGGGTGTTGAATCGTTGGGCGCGGCCTTGGCCGCAACGGACGCCGTGGCCGGCGCGGAACTCACACTCGTGACTGTATCGGTCATGGCCTCACTCGAGCCTTTCCGCCGCCACATGAGGGCCAGCGGCAGTGCAAGCGTCTCCTCTCAGGGCGCCGGGAAGGGCGGGACCGCCACCGGCGGTCCCGCCTCCCGAACCGGCGTCGTTTACCGGAACAGAGCGAGTAGAACTTGCGGCGACTGATTGGCGATGGCCAATGCCTGGACGCCGAGCTGCTGCTTAACCTGCAAGGACTGCAGTTTCGCGCTTTCCGTCGCCATGTCGGCGTCGACGAGATTGCCGATGCCGGCTCTCAGCACGTCGGAGAGCTTCGAGACGAAGACCTTTTGCAGATCGAGTGCTTTGGAGTTGGAGCCGAGCGTTGCCAGCTTGCCGTTGACGTTGGCCAGCGAAGCCGTAACCGCCGCGAGGGCGCCGGCCGTATCAGTGATATCGTCGCCGATATCGGCGGTGACGATCGCTCCACCGGTCGCCCAGTCGTTGCCGGTGACCGTGATGTGTGTTGGTCCCGGTCGTGTCGGTCAAGAAGTCCGCCGTCGCGACCGAGCCGTCAAGCAGGTTGGTGCCGTTGAACGACGCGTTCGCCACGATCGTACCGAGCTGTGATGCAAGCGCATCGTAGTCGGCCTGCAAGGAAGCAACGCTCGCCGCGTCGAGCGACGTGTCGGTTCCCGCGAGCGCCTTCTGCTTCATCTCGACGAGCAGATCCGAAATCGCCTGGCCGGCGTTGATTGCCACGTCGACGGTCGACACGCCGCGATCAAGGCTCTGCGAGACGGCCATGTATGCGCCCACATCGCTGCGCATTGACTGAGCGATGGAGTAGATGGCGGCGTTGTCCTTCGGGCCAGAGACGGCAAGGCCTGTGCTGATGTGGTTCTGGGTCGTCAGCAAATCCCTGGCCGTCGCATTGAGGGCCTGCAAGGCGACATAGGCGCCAATATTGGTGTTCACACTGACCATTTGGAGTTCTCCGTTCTGAGAGAGGCAACGAGCGTTTTGCTCGCGGGGCGTTTTGCCCCGGCAGGTAGATCGGCAAGCCCCGTGCCATGGAGGTCTCGAGCGATGCGATTTACCCTTGCTTTCCAGGGAGATCGCGGCTCCGGCGCCTCTTCCGGCGGCCGCCGGTTACCATGTCGGCCCCGGCAAGAACTGCCTGAAGACTGCCTTTTGCCGGGCAGAACTTGCCGGGACCCGGCAATTCTTTCCGCCCGCTCGGGGCCTGGGGACCCCCTCTGCCCGCCCCGCTCGCCTATGCGCGCCCGCTTCCGGGGAGCTCGGCGCCGTGTCCCCAAGTATTGTTAAAAAGATCACTTCTCTTCGGCGCGAACATGGTAAGCTTTTGTTTAATGGCCGAGCATTCGCTCGGCCTTTGCGCGCGCGCGAGGCACGCGCACGGCGTAGAAGTTGGGGGCCGTCTTCCATTAACGAGCGCCGCCGAGAGGTAGCGCGGATTGACGCTTGGAGGCTGAGATCGTGTTCAAGAAACTTGCACTTATTGCCGCTTTTCCGCTTGCGCTGACGTTGGTTGCCTGCGAGCAGAAAACGGGAGAAACGGGCCAGGAAACCGCTCCTGCCACAACCGAAGAAGCCCCGGCCGGCACTGAAGCGCCAGCCACGGGCGAGACCATGGCCCCGGCGGAAGGAACGGGCGAGGCCGCGCCGGCCGAGACCGCACCCGCCGAGACCGCACCCGCCGACACCGGCGGCGCTGTGGAGGGCGGCACGGGCGAAGCACCAGCAGAACCCGCGCCAGAGTCCGCGCCGCAATAACGCGCAGCTTTCGATTCGGGGTTGGTTCCGGGGTTAAAGGCCGCCTGAGCAACGCGGGCGGCCTTTTTCCTCTTTTGTTGCGGGGGCCAAGGCCGGCTCGCGCCGGGGAGCCTAGCCAGCGGCGCTCGTCGCGTCCGCCGGCTTGCTCGCCAAGCCCTGCATAATCGTGCGGTTGATATCGATCAGGGGATCGATCGCGGCATGGCCGCGGGCGACCTGGCTCGAATAGCGGCTGACCCATAGGCCGAGCGAGATGATCTGCGCGCGCAAGCTCGCGGGCAGCTTGTTGTTGTCGTCCGCACAATCGGAGGCGAGCGCGCTCCACAGCCGCCGGTTCCAGTCGATGGCCTGCATGAGCTTCGGACTTGCTTTCGCCTCGCCCGCCGCGTCGATCAACGCGCGCGTCACGAGGCCGAAAAGGCGATATTCCGTATCCCGAGGATTTTCAGTCGCAAGCTGCGCCTGTTGATAGGCCTTCAGGGACATAGTTCAGTCTTTCCTTCTCGAAGGCAAAGAGCCTCCGGCATTTGAGCAAAGCCTTATAGTATTGGCTGCCCATGACGTCCTTGCTGATGGCGACGCATTCGGCGAGCGCTTCGGGATTTTTGATGGCGCCCATGAACTCCGTCATCCGGAGCACGAACTCGTCGTAATAGGTGCCGCTGGCTTCGAGATCGAGATACATCATCATGATCGGGAAGTAGATCCGCCGCGCGGGTGTCGTCACTTCCTCGGGCTTCATGACGTCCTTCTCGCGCAGGATGGACGCCTTGTTCTGAATGATGAGCGACGTGCGCCTGTCGCCGTTGGTGACCACGGCGCCGTTGACGACGAATTTCTCGCCGGGCTTCAGAGACAGCTTGAGCGGCATCGGCGTCAGGATCTCCCGTGTTCTCTTCTTCGATGCCCGCTGTCGAGCCGTCTCGCTCTTGCCGCCACACTTCGCACGGATTGCCAAAAATTAAGGCGGCCGCGTTAACAAAGCCCTGTGGCGCGGGCCGCAGAAAATCGCAGGCGTTGGTTTATCGGTTGTTAACGGCGGGCGTGCTCTATCGCCTAAGCCCAGGACAAGTGAGAGGCGCGCATGGCCGCTCTCCAAGCGGCGCGCCAGGAAACGGCGCCCGCCCTGCCCGAGATCGACACCACCACGGCGCTCGGCGCCAAGGACGCGTTGATCGCGCGTCTGGAAAAGAACGCAACCGTCGCGCGTGACGCGCCCAAGCGCGTCGACGTGCGCACGGCGCTGATGAAAGCACTCAAGGCCTACAAGCGCGCCGACTACAAGGCCGCGGTCTTGCGCGCGCTCGAGGCCACGCGGCTCGATCCCAAAGCGCCGCAGGCCTATCACACGCTGGCATTAGCGCTCGAAGGCTTGGGCGACCTGCACAAGGCGCTTCTCATGTACGAGCGCGCGATGCAGCTCGATCCAAAGGATCCGGAGGTCTATCTCAATCTCGGGCTCGTGGCTTGGAAGCTCCGCATGCTCGAGGGCGCGGAGAAATTCTTCCGCGTCTACGTCGCCATGAATGCCGAGAGCCACTTGGGCTACAACAATCTGGGCGGCGTGCTGCGCGATCTGACTCGCTTCGACGATGCGATCGAGATCTTGCGCGGCGCGATCCACCGCTTTCCCGACAAGGCCGAGCTTTGGAATACGCTGGGCACGGTTGCGATGGAGCAAGGCTCGATCGCCGAGGCGCAGATCTTCTATCAGGAGGCGCTGCGGCTCGAGCCGCGCTTTGCCCGTACCTATCACAACATCGCCCACGCCTTGAGCCACACCGGCGAGTTCGAGGACGCCGCCCGCTATTACGACAAAGCGCTGAAGCTCATGGGCGAGCATCCGGACGCCATCGAAGCCCATCACGGCCGCGCGCTCGCCCTTGTCGGTTTGGGCAAGCTCGAAGAAGGCTTCGCCGAATGGGAGGTGCGCCACGACCCGCGCTTCCGCGGCTCGATGCTCTACGCCATAAATGCGCCGCGCTGGCTGGGCGAGCCGCTGGAAGGCAAGCGCCTTCTCGTCATGGGCGAGCAGAGCCTGGGCGACGAGCTCCTTTTCTCCAACGTGTTTCCCGATCTCATCCGCGCCCTGGGCCGCGACGGCAAGCTCCTCGTCAGCATCGACAGCAGGCTCATTCCGCTCTTTCAACGGTCATTCCCCGAGGCGGAGGTCGGCCCCTACGACAACAAGCGTCACAACGGCAAAGGCGTGCGCTGCGTGCCTTGGCTCGCCGAGCGCGCGCCCATCGATTACTTCACCGCTTGCGGCAGCACGCTTCGTTTCTTGCGCCCCTCCATCGCGTCGTTTCCGATCGACCGGCCGCATTTGAAACCCGATCCCCTGCGCGTCACCTTCTGGCGCGAGCGGCTCGAAGCGCTGGGGCCCGGACCTTATGTCGGCGTGAGCTGGCGCAGTCTCGTAACGACGGGGCCGCGCGCGAAAGATTTCAGCCCGCTGGACGAATGGGCGCCGGTGCTCAAGACCGAGCACGTGCGCTTCATCAATCTGCAGTATGACGACTGCGCGGCCGATCTCGAGCGCGCGCGCACGCGCTTCGGCGTCGACATCCACGACTTCACCGATCTCGATCTGAAGCACGCGCTCGACGACAACGCGGCTTTGTGCGCGGCCTTGGATCTCGTGGTCTCGGCGCCGACGGCCGCCGGCGCGCTGGCGGGGGCGGTGGGAACCGAGGTGTGGCTGCTCACCGTCGGCCAAGGTGTGGCCCGCGCTCGGCACCGATCGCTTTCCGTGGTTCGTCAAGAGCCGCGTGTTGAGCCCCAAACGCTACGCAGATTGGCCCGAGCTCATGACGCGCCTCGCCCGCGAGCTCGAGGCATTCGTGCAAAACCGCCGGAGTACGCCATGACAAGCGCATTCATCCGTGATCGCGCCTGGGTCGAGCGCGAATACAATCGCGAGAAATATCCCCGTCTCCTGGAAGCCGCGAAGAGAGCGCGCGCCAAGGGCGAGCACTCGCTGGCGCGTGCGGTAGCACAGGTCACCGATTGCGAGCGCGGGGTCCTCTCCTTCGCCGAGGCGCGCGAGATCGTGGTCCAAGGCGAAATCGTGAGCCTGCCCGCGCCGATTGCCTCGGCCGCTGTTGCCGGCGCGCGCACGCACCTCCTCGCCGAAGCGATGGAGCCCAAAACGGAGACCATCATCGAGCTCGGCGCGGGCTGGGGACGCAATCTCTTCGCCTTTTATCTGTCCGGGCTCGCGCCCCGGCAGGCGCGATTTTACGCGCTCGAGCTCGCGGCAAATGCGCGCACGACGGCGGTGCTTCTGAGAGGCTTCGATCCTTCGCTCCTCTTGGCGGTGCTCGATTTCGACTTTCACGAGCCAAGCTACGACTTGATTCAGGTGAGCGAGGCGCCGGCCCTCGTCGTCACCATGCACGCGGTGGAGCAGATCCCCACGCTCAAGCCTGAAGTCTTCACCGAGCTTATTGCGCGCGTGCCCAATCTTTCCGGCCTGCACATCGAGCCCGTGGGCTTCCAACTCTCGCCCACGAGTTGCGCGAGCGCCGCTTACGCGGAGAAGCACGATTACAACCGCAATCTATGGCCCGTGTTCGAAGGAGCTGGCCCGCGACGGCGTGATCGAGATCACCGAGACGCGCGTCGATTTCATCGGGCTCAATCCCGCCAATCCCTCCACGATCATTCGCTGGCGGACGAAGCGGTAGCGCGCGCTACTGCTGCTGTTGCTGCTCCTGCTGGTGCTGGGCCTGGGTGCCGGAGGCCGCGTCGACGTCGGCGCCGCGCTCGCGCGCTCCAGGGTCCTCATCGGCTCTATGTCGAGCACTGCCGGCGAACGCCGCTGTCTCAATCATGCACAAAAGATGAGCTCGGTACCTCTATGCACGAAGATTGAGCAAACAGTCTTTGGCTTGGGAGCAAACACAGCTCAGAAGGGCGGAATCTGCGGCGGACGGAGGGGTCCACGCCGTGGAGCGCCGCGCCGGATGCTCCCACGGTCGCGTCTGGCCAAGAGTTGTCGGGGAAACCCAGTCGCGCACGCCGGTGCCGCACGTGGCATCTCTGCACGTGCAAGCTACGCTCCGCGCGCGTCAGTGACCCGGCGCGGCATCTGGTCTCGTCCCGCCCGTCACGGCGCTCGCGCGGGCCGGGGTGGCGGCGGGCCGGAGCCGGTTGTTATTGCTGCTAACGGTCTTGCAGAGGCCTTGCATGGAGGGCTAGACGCGATCGATCGCTCTGATCGCCGTGCCCGTTCACCACGTTTTTCAACTTGAAGCGCGTGGCAAATCGCTATGATCATCGGCAATGTGATGCTGAAACCGTGGCGCAAGCACAGGATGCCGCAATGCCTGAACGCATCGGTTGCGCCCGAAAGAAGCTTCATCGCTGACCGGCGGATGCCATGACTTAAGACGAGCGCAACGCTCCGAGCTCGCAAGCAAGAGGCCGCGCGCAAGACGCGCCGGAGCCGCTCGATCGTGCGCTTCTCCTGCAGGCGCTCGCGTCTTGTGGAAGCTTCAATCTTCGCCGCGCCGCGCGCCTTTCCTGCCAGCGCTATGACGAGCAATTGGCGGATGCGGGTCTGCGCTCGACGCAGCTGGCGCTGCTCATCATGCTCGCCGTCAACGGGCCGCAGCCCATGGCGAAGCTCGCCCAAGAGCTTGCCGTCGATCCCTCGACCTTGAGCCGCAATTTGAGGCCGCTCGAACGCAACGGCTATCTCGCGATCACGCGCGGCGACAGCCGCGCCAAATTCGCAAGCCTCACCAGCGCCGGCGAAGATGCCATCCGCCGCGCGGTTCCGCGCTGGCAGCGCGCCCACGAAGCGTTTGTCGCGCAAGTGGGCGCGGACGCATGGTCGAAGCTGCTCGTCGATCTCGGCGCCCTCGTGCGCGCGCTGCGCCGCGATAGCTGACGCCTCTCCCCTACGCCACCGACCCGTCGAACACCTCTTGCACATGCAAGAACGCGTGACACGCGCGCAACGCTCTGGCCGAAAATCGCTTGATTTCCAAGCGAATCCGGCGCCCGAGCACACCGGCACGGAGCCAGGCCAACCGCCTGTGTACAAAATTGTTGTCCGCCCACCGTCGCGCCGTTAACTTAGTCTGCACAAGGAACAAGTCGGCGGCCACCGGAATGGGCGCCGTGTGGGAGGACGAACGTTGCTGCGACTTGCTCTGATTGCAGGCATGGCTGTCGCGTCGTGGGGCGTCGTCATTCTCGCGTTCATGGCCGCGCGCGCCCTGTTGACTTAGCCCGATCTCCGTTTGAAGCCTGGTCCTTGTTGAGCAGCGCGCCGCCTATTCGGTGCCCGGCGCGAGCGTCAGCGTCAGTCCTTCGAGCTCCGGCGTGAGCGTGATCTGACAGGACAGCCGCGAGTTTTCCTGCACCGCGACGCCGAAATCGAGCATCTCGATCTCCTGTCGCTGCGCGGAGCAAGCCGCGCGACCCACGCTTCGTCCACATAGACGTGGCACGTCGCGCAGGCGCACGCGCCGCCGCATTCGGCGGTTAGCGGCAGGTTCGCGTCGCGGATCACCTCCATCGCGCGTCCAGCCGTCGCGTGCCTTCGATCGTGTGCTTTGCCCTTCGCGGTCGGTGACGATCAGTTTCATGCTCTTACGGTCTCAAGCAACGCCCAATTTCTTCTGCAGGCTGGTCGAGGAGGTCGTGTACTGGAAGCGCAGCTTCTCGTCCGGCCGGCAGTAACGGAACGCCTGCTGCGCCATCAGCGCCGCCTTCGTGGAAGCCCGACAGGATCAGCTTCAGCTTGCCGGGATAGGTGTTGATGTCGCCGATGGCGAAGATCCGACTTCTCGTTCGTCTCGAACTTCTCGGTGTCGACCGGGATCGAGATTTTCGTGCAGGCTCGATGCCGAAATTCGCCACCGGCCCGAGCTTCATGGTCAGGCCGAAGAACGGCAGACAGCACTTCGCAGCGACCCGTGTAATCGCCGCGCTCCTTCGTCGTTGAGCGTGATCGCCTCGAGCCTGCCGCCCGCGCCCTGCAACGCCTTGATGCTGGCGACATGTGAATTCCATCTTCCCCTCCGCGACCAGCGCGCGCATCTTGTTGACGCTGTCCGGCGCCGCGCGGAACCCGTCGCGGTGATGGACGAGCAGCGAGCTTCTTCGCGATCGGCTGCAGGTTCAGCGTCCAGTCGAGCGCCGAGTCGCCGCCGCCCGCGATCGCCACGATCTTTGCCGCGGAAGCGCTCCATCTTGCGCACGGCATAGAACACCGACTGTTCTCGTAAGCCTCGATGCCCGGGATCGGCGGCTTCTTGGGCGTGAAGCTGCCGCCGCCCGCCGCGATCACCACGACGCGCGCCTCGATCACCGTGCCGGCATCGGTGGTAACGCGCCAGCGGCCGTCCGCCGTCTTCTCGAGCGCTCTCGGCCATCTGCGAGAAATGAAATGTCGGGCTCGAACGGCTTGATCTGCTCCATCAGCGCGTCGGTGAGACCCTGCCCGGTGCACCTCGACAATGCCCGGGAATGTCGTAGATCGGCTTTTCGGGATAAAGCTCGGCGCACTGGCCGCCGGGCCGATCGAGAATGTCGACGAGATGCGCCTTGAGGTCGAGCAGCCCGAGCTCGAACACCGCGAACAAGCCCGACCGGCCCCGCGCCGATAATGATGACGTCCGTCTTGTGCTGCCCGCCGGCGGCGGCGCGCGCCGGCGGCGCCGTTGCCGCCTCTCGGGGTGGTCGGGCTCGTTGTTGAACTCATCGCAGCACAATTCTACAATTGAGATCCGATATAGGCTCTATTCCCCACAAAGCCGCGCGTTTATAGAGCCCCGAGCCCCCGAATGCAAACGCTCTTTGCGGTGCGCCGCCGTCCCGGGCAACAGCTTACTCTGCTACTATAGCTTCGCTCTCAGTCGAAGAGCGGGGGAACGCTCATGCGTCAAACGAGCCAAGGCCAGGCCCTGCGCCTCAATAACCCCGCCGGCCTCACCAAGAGCGTGGGCGAGCCCTTGGGTTCCCATGTCGAGCTTGCCGGGGGCGAGCTCCTCGTCTTCGACAAGCCCAGTTACGGCATCCGCGCGCTTGCGGTCGAGCTCCAGAAGCTCGAGCAGGAGCAGGGCAAGGCCGTGCTCGGCGATGTCGTGCGCCGCTGGGCGGCGTTCAAGGGCGCCGATCCGGAGCGTTATTTCGACGCCGTCGCAAAACACATCGCAGAGCCCGATCGCGTGCTCGACCTGACGAGCCACGCGGATCTGCGCGCGGCCGTGGAGACTGTCATCCGCAGCGAGCTGGGCCGCATGCCCTATTCGGACGCGCAGCTCGTGAAAGGCCTCGTGCTCGCGGGCATCGAGCCCGCGCGGCGTCCGCTCGACCACAGCCGCACGCTCCGCGCCGGCATAACAGGCCATGCTGCTTCTCGTCGCTTGCCATCCTGGCCGAGGTCGTGCGCACCGAACCGAACCGGGCCGAAGCTCTGGTGCGCGACACTGTGCCTGCGTTGCTGCCGTCGTTCCTCGAGATGCAAACGCATTTGACCAGCATCGTATGGGGCTTCGACGCTTTTCTCTTTGTCGCGCTCGGCTTCATGATCTGGGCGCGCATCGACGACCGGCGCAAGGGCTTGCGCTGAACGCGGCGCACGGGCGCGCGCGCAGATGCAGATTCAGTGAGCTGAATCCAACAACTGATAGTCGATGAAGCGGCGCGCCTCGTCCACCGCGCGCCGGATGATGTCGAGCGCGGGAGCGCGGCTTTTGGCACGTTCGCCCACGAGCTGCTCGGCTTCTTCGGCCAGCGCTGCGATGCGCATGGCGCCCACGGCCTGTGCCGCGCCTTTCAGCGTATGGGCCGCAAGGTGCCAACGCTCGTCGTCTGCGGCATTCTCGAGCGCCGCGAGATAGGCGCCCGTCTGGGCACGGAAGAGAGCGAGCAATTCGCGTTCGAGCTTGCGGTTGCCGGCCGTGTTTTGCGCGAGCCGGTCGATCTCGATCGGAGCCGAGAAAGTCGGACGCTCTTCGGCGCAGGGCTGGCTCATGGCTCTCCTCGAGGCTGACCGCGAGGAAAGGCTAGTGAGGCGCCGCTACCAATTCGTTAAGACGTCCCGCGAAGCAAGCGTGCGCTTGCGCTTGGTATCGATGGCGAAGGTGCCCGAGAGCGCCACGACGAGGAAGGCCGCCAGCGCGGCGAGCGAAACGAGCGCGATTTGCATGTCCGGCATGACTTTGTTTTCCTTGCGCGCGCCGAGGATAGAGGCCAAACCCGGAAGCGGAAATGGGCTTCGCGCGGGGCCCCGATCTGTTAAGGTCGACCGCCCGTCCCGCGCGGAAGGCAGCTGGAGAGACATGAACGAAACGACGCGCGCGCCCGCACCTCCGGTGACCAACGCGATGCCCGGCGCCGATCGTCCGCAAGCGGAGCGGGCGCCCGCGAGCTACAAGTCTCGCGAGCCGCGCACGGCGCCCGAGCCCGCCTCGGGCGGAGTTGCCAGGCATCTGGTGAGCGTCGGCTTCGCCGTGCTCTGGCTCGGCGCGGTGGGCGGTTATGTTTGGGGCTTTTACGGCAGGACGAACGCGCCCATTCCCGAGTGGAACACGCTCGCGCTCGCCTTGGCCGCGGCGTTCGTACCCATTTTCATCGTCACGATTCTGGTCGAGCTTATCGGACAAGCGCGCAAGCTCGCGCGCCTCGCGCGCCATCTCGGCAGGGCGGCGCAGCGCGCAACCGACGCCGATCTCGAGATGGTCGAGGGCGCGACGCAGGCCGCGCAAGCCATACGCCGCGAGCTCGACGTGCTCGCGGGCGCGCTCGACGCGACGCTCGCGCGCGTGGCAGCGGTCGAGGAAATGCTCGACAACCAAGTGGACGCGATCGAGAGCGCCGGCAATCAGGCTCAACAACGCGCGCAGGAGATCCGCGAGCTCTTGCAGAGCGAGCGCATTCAGCTCGGAAACGTCGCAGACGAGCTCGGACGGAGCACCGAGGTCATCGCGCAAACGATGGGGAACCACATCGCCGCTTCGCGCCAGGCGAGCATGCGCGCCGAGGAAGAGCTGCGCGCGGCGGAAGCCTCGCTCACGCGGCAAATCGAAAGCTTCACGCTTGCGGCCGTGGAAGGTGGACGCGCGACGGCGGCGCGGCTCGAAGCGCTTAAGGGCACTTCGCAGGCGCTCGAGGAGACCGCGCGCCAATCGGTCGCCGCAGCCGACGTTCTTGCTGCACGCTTGAACAAGGAGCACGACATGCTCATCGGCGCAGCGGACCGCCTGGAGAAGATGAGCCACGAGCTCGATGGCGTGCTCGTCCAGGCGCGCGCGCTTGTCGAGCGCGCGGAAAAATCCGTGAGCGGTCTCGTTCAGGGGATCGGCACCAGCTTGAGCGAGGCGGGCGTGCGCGTCGATGCCGCGCTCGAAGGCGCGCGCGCACGCGCGGGCGAGGCGAGCCGGAGCTTGCGCGCCGAGGCCGAAACCGCCGCCGCCGCGGGCAGCAGCGCCGCGCAAGCGATCGAAGCGGCAGCCGGAACGGCGCGTCGCACGGCCGAGGAGATGCGCGCGGCCATCGGCAGCGAAATCGGCGCGCTGTCGAGCGCGTTGTCCGGCGGCACGCGCTCGCTGAACGACGTGGCCCAAACCGTCACGCGCAGCGTCGGCGGCGCGAACGACACGGCGCACAAGCTCGTCTCCTCGCTCGGCGAGACTCTGCAAACGGTGGAGAGCGCGAGCAAGCGCTTGTTCGGCGTACTCGACCAGATCGCCGACCGCTCGAGGACGGCCAAGGGCACGCTCGACGAGGCTTCGCGCGAGATGGAGGACCGGCTCGCCCAACTGCCCGAGCTTGCGGCCGAGCATGCCGCGCGGCTTTCGTCGCTGCTCGAAGATCAGGCCTCGCGCATGGGCGCGCTCGCCGAAGCTTTGGGCGCGCGCGGCAAGCCCGCGCACGAGATTCCGGAACGCTCTCGGCGCGAGACCGCCGCGCCGCCTGCGCCGCCTGCGCCGCCCGCGCCGCCCGCGCCGTCCGCACGGGCGCCCGAGCCCGCGCCCGCGCCCGCGCCATCCGAAGCGCCGCCCGCCGCACAGAAAGCCTTCGCGGAAGAAGCCCCGCTCGCGCCGGCGCCCGCCATTCTGCGCGCCGAAAAAGAAGAGGCCCAAAGCGCAGGCGGCGGCGTGGGGCGCTTTTCGCTTCTTCGCCGCCGCGCGACGCCTGAGGCCGTGCAACGCGCGGCCGAGGCGCACATTGCCGAGCAAGAGGCCGAAGGCACGACCGGCGGCTTTTGGAGCGCGCTCTTCTCGCGCATCGAAGGCGAAGGCACCGCCGAGCGCGTGCCCGATACCGCACCGAGCGAGGACGAGCCCGCGCATGATTTCGAATCCGCCGCGCGCGCCGTCATCGAAGGCCTGCATGCGCTCGCGATCGACCTCGACCGTCTGCTCGAGGAAGAGCCGCCCATGGAATTATGGAAGCGCTACCGCTCGGGCGAGCGCAACGTCTTCGCGCGCCGGCTCCTCACGCTCAAAGGACAAGGCATCGAGGAGCGCATCCGCCACAAATACCGCGACGACACGGAATTCCGCGACCACGCGGATCACTATGTCGAGCACTTCGAGGAGCTGCTCGCCCGCGCGCGCACACACGACCGCGAGCGCGTTCTCGAAGACACCTATTTGAGCTCGCATACGGGCAGGCTTTATCAGCTCATCAAGGACGCCGTGGGCGGGTGAGCCGGTCTTCGAATGGAGGTGCGTATGGACTTCGTCACCGATCAAGCGTCGCGCTTCATCGAGACGCTCGACCGCACCCAGTCGTTCGACGAGCTTGCCGACCTCTTGGAAAAGACCATGGGCTCGCTGAACATACGCTTCCATGCCGTGTACCAGTTCGGAAAGGCCAAGCCCGAAAACATCGAAACCAAGAAAAGCGTCATCACCGCAAAGCCGCAGAAACAGGGCGACGCCAAGGAAGCGGACGTCAAGGGCGTCCACAACATGCCGCTCGAGTGGGTCCAGCGTTACATGGAGAGGAACTACCACGTCATCAATCCCGTGGTGCGCAAGAATCCTTCGTACCAAGTCGGCGGCGTTTCGCTGGACCACGCTCGAGCCCGAGGGCTATCTCAACGCGAAGCGCGGCCGGCTTGTCTTGTCTGAGGCCAAAGAGTTCGGGATTCACGACGGCTATGTGTGTCCGATCGTGCATACGAACGGCGACATGGTGATCGTCACCTTTGCCGGCGATCCCCTGGACGACGATCCGCACCTCGTGCCGTCGCTGCATCTCATCGCCTTGTACTACCACCAGAGGTTCCAAGAGCTTCAAGGCCCGGACAAAGGAACGGCCGTTCCCGATCTCACGCGTCAGGAAGTGAACTGCCTGGCCTTGGCCAGCGGCGGCAAGACGGATTGGGAAGTCAGCGAGATTCTTTCGATAAGCGAATCCTCGGTCCGCACCTATATCGAGCGCGCCAAGCGGAAGTTCGGCGTCACGACGAAAATCCAGGCGATCGTCGAGGCCAGGCGCCATCACCTCATCCACACCTGAGACGCCTGCCGCGCAGGTCTGTGGCGCAACCTGAGTTGCAAGCGTAAGTTATTGGTTCCCTTCATAGTTGTGCGTCATGTCGTTATTTTTCACGACATGCATTCCGCACCAATTCGCGGCCCGATAAGGTTCGTCAACTGCAGACAATTGAGCGGCGCGATATGCGTCGAAGGACTCAAGTTGAGGAAAGAGCCCGCTTTGGCCGATGATGCGTAGCGAATTCGTTACCGACAACACGGTTCGCCTCGTTCAAGATTTGGAGCGTGTGAAAACTTGCGACGATCTCGGCGCGTTCACGAGGTCGATTTTGCCCTCTCTGAACCTGCGCTTTTTTTCGTTCTACGAGCCCGACAAGACGAAGGACGCGGAGATTCGGGGTGTCCATCTCCACAACGTTCCGCCGGAGTGGCTCAAGCGCTATCTCCAGATGCGCTACGACGCCGTCAGCCCCGTGCTGCGCAAGATCATCCGCACGCGATCGCCGTTTTTTTGGAACACGCTCGAGCCCGAGGGCTATCTCGAATTCAAAACGCAGCCGGCAGATGTTTTGCGAGAGCGGCGACGCCGGGCTTGGCGAGGGATTTTCCTATCCGATCCTGCACGGCAACGGCGACATGGTGGTGATCAATTTCGCCACCGACCGGTTGGACGACGATCCGCGCTTCGCGCCCACGCTGAAGCTCGTCTCGCTCTTCCTCCACGAGAAATTCAGAACGCTACGGGGCGAGAACCGCGACACACCGATCCTCCCCACCCTGTCCAAGCAGGAGCGCGAATGCCTGACTTGGGCCGCGGCAGGCAAGACGAATTGGGAGATCGGCGAGATCGTTTCGATCAGCGAAGCCTCCGTGCGCACTTACATCAGGCGCGCCAAGCTGAAGCTCGGCGTCACGACGAAAATCCAGGCCATCGTTGCGGCCACGCACTATCGGTTGCTTCCGATCTGAAACGCGCGCCGGACAGGCGCCCTCGCCGCAACCAAGGCCCTGCACATAAGTCATTGACTCTCCTAGAAGTTGTGGGCCTCTGTCGTCGCTTTCGGCGACATGAAATTTGCACCAACTCGCGCTCCGATACGCGCCTGCTAATGTCCTCGTCGAGGGGTCGCTGCAGCGTCCGAACACACCATGGAAGTGCTTTCGATGACAGAAGAAATCCAATTGAGTCTTGGGGAGCTCGAAGCGATCAAGCGCCGCATGACGGCCGCGTTGCGCCTTGCGGACCACCCCGAATGCAACCTGACGATCTATTTTTTCGACCTGGCGGCGGTTCAGCTCTTGAGCTTGCTCGAACGACGCCCGGTTACGCCGCCGGATAAGGAACGCGAATCGACAACGTTCTGGTGGCAGCCGTCGCAGCCGGGCAGCAAACTGAAGCATTGAGCCGCCGGCAACCGCTGCGGCGCGGCGAGCGCGCGCGTGGCGCAGATCCGATCGGCCTATCGTTGGGTTGATCCTGCTGACGGCGCTCAAGGCCGATCGGCGGCAGGCGACGGTTTTGCGGACGGATCTTGCCGGCTGTTGCTTGCCGGCGCGGGCGATGGCGGCTCGCTTTGCGCCACCGGCTGTTCGCCGTTCTCGGCGCGCGCGCCCAAGGTCTCGAGCGTCCACATCACCGCGGCGCTCGCGACTTGATCGAAGGCCTCGTCGAAGGCTGCGACCACGGCGCTCGTCGAGCGGCCCCTTGCCTCGATCTCGTGAACGAAACTCTCCGCCGCCACGAGCTTGCCGCCGGGCGCGGTCAAAATCTTCGCGCTCAATCGCATGACGACGCGCGGCCCGCCCGCTTGCGTGTCGTCGACCTCGAAATTGCGCAGCTCCGAGGCGAACCAATAGTCCGCGCGCAAGCCCTCGCCCGGCCGGCCGACGCCGCCCTTCTGCATGGCGTTGTCGAAGCTTTCGACGAGCAGGCTCTGCACCATGCGGGGCGCCCGGTCGCTCCAGCGCGCGCCCGCGAGATATTTGATCTCGAAAGGCGAAGGCTTGATCGCGATGCGATCGATGTCGATGGCGCGCGGGGCCACCGGCTCGTCGATGCCGAGCTGCACATTGAGCGCGCGCGGCGCGCCCTTGAAGCTCTTCGCCGCGGTGAGCTGAAAAAGCGCGGGCGGGGTCTCGTTGCGTGCGGGCAGAAGCGAGCCGCAGCCCGCAAGCCCAAGCGCAAGCGCGACCAAGGAGGCCCGTCCGGCGCGCGGCGCGGAACCACAAGACCATGCTCATTTGAGCTCCATCTCGGACGGACGCGTGCCGTAGAGAACGACGGAGGGATCGCTTTCCAGCCGCGTCGCGAGCCGGTCGAGCGAACGCACGAGCGCGCGCGTCTCGCTCACGAGCGAACCGACGTCGCTCTGGACCACCGCCGCCTCGAGCCCTTCGGAGACGCGGTGGATGGATTCGACGGTCGCCGTCGCCTCGGTGACGAGTGCCTGGGAGGAATCCGAGACCTTGTCGAGCTTGGCCGAGAAATTGTTGATGTTGACCGCCGCCTGGTTGAGGTTCGAGACGAGCGAGGCGATGTCCTTGCCGGAGGTGGAGAGCGAGCCGGTGAAGCTCTCGGTGTTCACCAGGATCGCGTCGATCTTGCCGCGGTTCTCGTCGCTCAAGAGGAGAGTGACCCGCTCGAGCGCCTCGTTCGCCTTCGCGATCATCTGCGGCGCGCCGGAGAACAGATCCTGCAGGCTCGAGCGCCGGGAGGCGATGACCGGATAAGGCTCGCCTTTCTTCTTTTCGAGCGCCTTGCTCTTCGGCCCGCCGCCCGACAACAAGATATAGGAGACGCCGGTCAAGCCCTGGAACTCCACCGTCGCCGCCGTGTCTTGCGTCACCGGCGCGGTCGCGTCGACGTCGACGCGCACGAGCACATTGTTCGGATCGCTCGGCAACAGATGCATCTCCTTCACCTCGCCCACCTTGATGCCGTTGTAGCGGACGTCGCCCGCCACGGAGAGCCCCGATACCGCGCCCTTGAAGATAATGTCGTAGGTGACAACCTCGCGCGCGAGCTTGAATTGACTGAGCCAGGCCGCAAAGAAGAACCCGCCCAAGATCACCGCGAGCGCGAATATGCCGATCAACATGTGATGGGCTCTTGTCTCCATCGCTCAATTCTCCCCAGCGGTTCGATTCAAACAGATGCTTCAGCGTCTGTTTGAATCGAACCGCTCTTCAAAGTTTGGTGGATCGGCTCAGACAGATGCTACTAGCATTTGTCTGAGCCGATCCACTGGCCCGCCTTCACTCCCGCCCGTGTCGATGGCGTGCCGCCTCCGCGGCGCGTGCCCGTGGCCCGTGAAAATACTCGCGGGTCCAGGGGTGATCGAAGCTCAGCATATCGTCGATCGTGCCCACGACCAAAACCCGCCCCTCCGCCAAGACCGCGATGCGGTCGCAGATGGCATAGAGCGAATCGAGGTCGTGCGTGACCATGAAGACCGTGAGGCCCAGCGTTTCCTTGAGCGTGAGAACGAGCTCGTCGAGCGCGGAGGCGCCGATCGGGTCGAGGCCCGAGGTCGGCTCGTCGAGAAAGACGATTTCGGGATCGAGCACGAGCGCGCGGGCCAATCCTGCGCGCTTCTTCATGCCGCCGGAAAGCTCGGACGGAAATTTCGGACAGGCCGAGGGATCGAGGCCCACGAGATTGACCTTGAGCGTCGCGATCTCGTCCATGAGCGTCTGCGGCAGCTTCAAATGCTCGCGCAGCGCCACTTCGACATTCTGCGCCACGGTCAGCGCGGAGAAGAGCGCGCCTTCCTGGAAAAGAACGCCCCAGCGCCGCTCCTCGCGGCGGCGCGCGTCGTCGGGAAGCGCGCGCAAGTCCTTGCCGAAGACCTTGATGTCGCCCGCGACCGGCTCGATCAGCCCGATGATGGCCTTGAGCAGCACCGACTTGCCCGAGCCCGAGCCGCCCACCACGGCGATGATCTCGCCGCGGCAGACGTCGAGATCGAGGTTCTCGTGCACGACGAAGCTGCCGAACGCGGTTTTCAATCCGCGCACGCTGATGATCGGCTCTTCGAGCGCTTCGCCGTTCATGCGCTGCCCCGCATCGCTCTACCAGCCGATCTGGACGAAGAAGATGGAGAACAAGGCATCGGCGACGACGACCACGAATATCGCTTCGACCACGGACTTGGTTGTGTGCTGGCCCACCGATTCCGCGCTGCCTTCGACGCGGAAGCCTTCGTAGCAGCCGATGAGCGCGATGAGAAAGCCGAAAAACGGCGCCTTGAAGATGCCGACCCAGAAATTCTTGACGCTCGTCACCTCCGCGACACGCTCGATAAACATGGGCGGCGTGATGTCGAGCGTCGCCCAGGACACCGTAGCGCCGCCAGCGAGACCCGCGATGTCGGCAATGAATGCAAGAAGCGGCACGGCGACGATGAGCGCGAGCATGCGCGGCAGCACGAGCATCTCCATGGGATCGAGCGCCAGCGTGCGCATGGCGTCGATCTCCTCATGCACCTTCATGGCGCCGATCTCGGCCGCGAAGGCGCTGCCCGAGCGGCCGGCCACCATGATCGCGGTGAGCAGGATGCCGATCTCGCGCAACACGGAGATCGCGGTGAGATCGACCGTGAACACTTCCGCGCCGAACATGCGGAGCTGAGTTGCGCCCTGATAGGCGATGACCGCGCCGACGAGAAAATTGATGAGAATGATGATGGGCACGGCGTTCAGGCCCGTCTGCTCCATGTGATAGACGAAGGCCACGACGCGCAGGCGTCTGGGTATCGGCGAGCGCACGCCCCGCCACCACCAGCGACAGCCCGAAGAAGCCCGCGATCGACACCGCCGCCTCGAAAAAATCCGCGGTGCCCTTGCCGATGCGCAGCAAGAGCTCGAGCGGCAGGAAAAGCCGCGGCCGCTCCATGGGCATGGGGCGATCGTTGAGCGCCACGGCCGCGATGAGCCGCCTCTGGTCCTCGTTGAGCCCCGTGAGCTCGGCCGTGGCGCCCCCCGCGCGCACGGCCTTGTAGGTGCGGTGCACGAGCCAGGCGCCGGCGGTGTCAAGACTTTCGACTCCGGCGACAGGTCGAGCTTGACGGCGGCGCCGCGCGGCGCCCGGAAGGCGCGCAGCAGCACATCCGCGTCGCGGATGGCGGTGACGCGCCAAGTGCCCGTGAGCACGAGGCGGATGTCCCGGCCTTCCTTCTCGATCTCAACGCGCGCCGGTGGCACCGTCTCGCGATCGGTGTCCTCGCGCGCCAGGCTGCGGACCATGCTCCGGCTCTTGCTCTCGTTGTGGAAAACCCCTCGGGCGATCCTAGTACAGGGTTCAACACCTTGTACCCACTTTCAGGCTCCGCGCCCATGAGGCGCGGAACTCTGAACGTGGGTACAAGGGCCCAAGCGATGGGAAGTTAACGGCCTTTCTCGCCCGCGCGCGGAACGCCGAATAGCGGAGCGCGGTGGACAGGAGACGCGCAACCGCACACCGTTTGTAACCGGTCCGTCACGAAAGTTGCATGGCGGAATGACCATTAACGTTTACGGGCTTCGCGTATTATAAAGAGATGCGGCGTTAGCTTGCGCATCCCGATGGGGCCAAACGCGCAAGTCATTCTCCAGGGGGATTCAAAGGTGTTCTGCGTGCGTCATTCACCGGCCGGGGGCGGCGGGGGGAGCCTGCGGCCATGAGTGGAGCGCCAACGCGCGGCTGGTTCTTGGCCTGGCCCGCCCTCGTCATCGTGACGGGCCTTGCGCTCCACGTCTTCAATCCGGCGGGCGTGGTCTCGACGCTTCAGGCCCAAAGCCTCAAGGCGCTTCGAGCGCCTGTGGCCGCGGGACAAGATTGCCCCGGCAAACCCGGCGGCGCCGCCCGGCCCGTCGCCGGCCGTGCGCTATGTCGACATCGACGCGGCAAGCCTCGCCCGCGAAGGCCCCTGGCCCTGGCCGCGCAGCGATCTCAGCAAGCTCGTCTCGACGCTCTTTCAGAACGGGGCGCGGGTGGTGGTGCTCGATCTGCCGCTCGCCGAGCCCGATCCCACAGCACCCGCCCGCGCCTTGCGCGGCCTGCCCGAGACGCCCGAAAACCTGGCGCTCAAAGTTCGCCATGGCCGCGTTTCCCGATTCCGATGCGGCGCTCGCCGAGGCTATGGGTCAGGGAAACGCGGTGACGCGCTTTTCCCTCGTCTCCCGCGAGAGCGAATGAGCGCGGCAAGCCCGTGCCCCAGCGCCCGGCGGCGGCCGCGCTCATCGCGCCGCCGAAGCACATCTTGCGCGGCTTGCCCGAATGGGCGGGCGCCAAGCTCCCGCTTGCCAGCCTCATGGAAAAGAGCGCGGGCCTTGGCGCCGCGCTCCCCGCAGCGCCCGGCACCTCCGCGCTCGGCGTGCCCCTCGTCTACAACGTCGGGGGTGTGGTGCAGCCCTCGCTCGAGCTCGAAGCGGTGCGGCTTGCCGAAGGCGCGCCGCCGGGCGTGCTGACCGTGGCCGAGCCCCGCACGCGTTACGAGGCGCTGCTCGGCCGGCCGGGACTTGCCGCCATTCATCTCGGCAGCCGGACGATCCCGGTCTCGCGGCGCGGCGTCTATTGGTATTACGCGGCGGCCAATGCGTCCTCTCAGACCATTCCCGCTTGGTCGGTGCTCGAGAAAGGCGGGCGGGCGGAGCTTCCGCGACGCGGTGGTGGTGATCGGCGCAAGCGGCGCCGAGGGCGCGGCGATGCTCAAGAGCCCGCACGGGCGGAGCATGCCTGCGACGGCGCTGCTTGCCGATCGCATCCGCCAGATTCTCGATCACAGCTTCATCGAGCGGCCGATCTGGGCGGAGGCCGGCGAAGAGCTTTTCATGCTGGTGAGCGGGGTGGCGCTACTCTTGCTCTTGAGCCATGCGCCGCTGTTGTGGCCCATCGGCATCGCGCTTATGGCGATCTTCGGCGCGGGCTATGTCAGCGGCATCGCATTCGCGCGCGAGCAATGGTTTTTGGATCCGCTCGTGCCTTCGCTCACGGTGGCGCTTGCGCTCGGCGTGGGCGTGGCCGCGCGCCGGCGCCGCAGCTCCGTCGAGGCCGAAGAGCGCGCGAACGCGCGCGGAGGCTTCGCGCCTCAGCTGCAGCCCGCGCGCGCCAGCGCAAGCGGGCGCGGCGAAACCACGGGCGAGGAGCGCACCGTCACGGTACTCTCCTGCGACATGCGCAACTTTCCCGATCTTCTCGCGCGCTACGCCGTGAGCGCGGAGGCGCTTGCGCGTCTTCTGCGCGCCTATGAGAGGACGATGGGCGAGATCATCGTGAAGAACAAGGGCACGCTCGCGCACATTCGCGGCGGGCACATTCTTGGCGCCTTCAACGTGATGCCGAACGATGCCGAGCACGCGGCCAACGCCTGCAATTGCGCGCTGCGCATGATCGATGCGCTCGAGCACTTGAGCGGCACGCTGGCCGAGGAGGCGCGCGCGGAGGCCATCGCCTTCGAGCCTTTGACCGTCACCATGGGGCTCGTCACGGGGCCGGAACTGGTGAGCCCGCCGGAGCTGGGCTACAGGCCCGAGCTCTTGCCCGTGGGCGGAACCGTCGCGCTCGCCGAGACCCTGCAGCGCCACGCCGACGACTATGGCTCGGCCATCATCGCCGACGAACCGACGCGCGCCCAGGCGCAGAAATTGTTCGCGCTGCTCGAGATCGATTTCCTGCATGTGCCCGGGCGCCCCGAGCCCATGCACGTCTTCGCGCTGCTCGGCAATCCGCTGGTCAAGGCGAGCCCGAAATTCCGCGCGCTGCAGGCGACCCACGACGAGATCTTCACCGCCTATCGCGCCCAGAATTGGCAGCTCGCGCGCGCACTCATCCGCGAATGCCGCAAGCTGCCGGCCGGCCGCGCCGCTCTACGATCTCTACGAGGCCCGCATCACCGACCTCGAGCAACAAGCGCCCGACCCGCATGGAACGGCGCCCACGCGCTCGCGGAGGCGTGACGCGTATTTTCTGAGCACTTGCACGCACGAAGCTTGTCCTAGGGCCGCGCGAAGCATGGTCCCAAGGGCGGGGCATCACTGACACTGTGTTGTGCGATGCTGCCGTACCAAGCAAATTCCCGTCACCCCCGCGCTTGTCGCGCCTGCGCGGGCCGAAGCCTTCTCTCTTACGCCTCCGCACGCCGACGCTTCGGCGGGCGAAGGCCCGGGGGTCCAGGGCAACAAGCGCGAACGCGTGCGGCCCCTGGATGCCCGGCGTGAAGCCACGGCTGTCCGGTTGGTTTTCAGCGCGAATGCGATTTCCCTTTGGCGTGCACACGTTGACGCGAATTGACATGCACATGGACGCGGATCGCGCGGCGCATGCCCATGAACAAGACACCCACCCCTATCCCCTCCCCGCAAGGGGGGGGGAATCGTTTGGTGCCCGTCACGCTTATATTTTTCACCTCCCCCTGGGGGGAGGTCGACGTGGCGAGCAACGCGAGCCGTGCGGGTGGGGGGATTTTGTTGTCAACCGGACAGCCGTGGCGTGAAGCCGGGCATGACAAGAAAGGGGTTCATAAACCAAATGGGAATTGCTCTGGCGCCCCTATGACGCCGGTTGAAAGCGCTTGTAGAAGAACCCGGTCAACGCTCCGAGCGAGAGCCAGAACAAGAAGCTCGTCACCATGGCGGTGGCGATGAACCGACGCGAGAGAGATTCGGGCGCAAGGCTCTCGTACGCGGCGGGTTGCGGCGCGCCGACAAGGTGAGGCAGCACGAGAAGCGCCGCGCCTGCAACGATCCAGATCGGGCGGCGTGCAAGGAAGAGCATGGCAAGGCCGCATCCCGTCGCCGCGGCCGTTGCGACCCACCAGATCTGCCGATCGAGAAGCGGCGCCGCGTCCGTGCCCGGCAGCTCGGGCGGCAGGCCGAGCGAAGGGGCGAGCGTGAAGGTCGCGAAGCCCGCGAGCCCCCAAGAGAGGCCCTTGCGCCAATCCATGCGGCCCCGCGCAGCGCATAAGCCGCCGACCAGAAGAAGCGCGAAACCGATCGCGGTCGACGACGTCGGCGAGCACCGTGAGCGCCGCGCGCTCGAAGCCATCCTTCGGCGCCCAGCCACTGTCCTCGTGGTCGTGCGCGGGCATCGACGCGCTATGTCCGGCGACACCGCAACCACACTGTGCGGATGCCGCCGGCGCTCTGTTCGGCCGCCTTCTCGTAGATTTCGGCCTTGGCGATAAGCGGCGCCATGCCGACCAAGTGCAAGGCGCTCACAAAGACGCCTGCGATGACGCCGGCCGCCGCCGCCGCAAAGACCACTCTGCGGAACGTCCCCATCGTCGCGTTTCGATCAATGGCAGGGAAACGCGTTGGCGTGGCGGCTGTCATGGGCGGCGTTGTGCAGCACGCCGATGGGCGAGAAGCCGACGCCCCAGAGCAGAAAGACGCCAAGCAGGGCGGCCAAGAGAGCCTGGCCGACGCGTCGCCGCTCTGCTTTCGGGAAGCGGCGGTTGCGATGGCGGCCGTCATGGATGAGCGCGATTGCATGTCTTGTCCTCACTCAGCGCCGCGGAGCGACGGGATTCCTCGCGGCGCTGATGGCGATCGGGCGAGGGACCTGGTCATGGTCCTCGTGGCCGTGACGATGATCGTGTTCCTCGGAATGGAGGTTCATCGGCGGGCACGGCGCGCCAGTTGCGGCTGAACGCCACCGGCGAGCCGTGCGCGGTGTTCAAATACGAGCGGCGCCAGTGCTCCGCGGTGTCGGCGACGTCGGACGGATTGGCGAGGCCGCGCGCATAGAGCAGCGTCTCCAGCGCCGCGAGCCACTGGCGATAATAGGCGGCACCTGCCTCTTCGTCCGGGGCTTGCGGATGGCGTTTGATCTCCGGCCGAAAGTTTCGGTCCATTCCTTCCAGGTGAAGGCGCCCGCGCGGCTCAAGGCCACCGTGGTCGCGAAAGCTTCGGCCTGCCAAGGCTCGGCGAAAACGGGCGCCGCGTCGTCACCGGATACGTCGAGAGCGCATGGCAGAGATGCGATCTCTTCGCTCATGCAGCCGGATCCAGATAGCTGTCGTACATGTCGAGATACACCGCCTCGCGCGGCTCGGCGTCCGGTCCCCACAGCTCGGCGCCCTCGAAGCGCACCGAATAAAGATGTTGGGGATTGTCTCCCAATCCTTGCGCGCGCGTGTCGGCGAAAGCGAAGCCGCCATGCAGCGCGACCACGGTGCCGCGTTTGCCGCGTGCGTAGCGCGGCACGCGCGTGTGATAGAGCGGGTTGATGTTGCGGGCGACGACGGCATCGCCGATCTTGAAACGCGGCGCCTCGGGCGCCGCCATCGCGAGCGAGCCGCCGTGCTGGAAAAACGGCCACGATCTGATCCTTCGTCACCGGCGTGATGGCGTTGCCGCCTTTCGGCGATGTCACGCGGTGGCCGGTTTTCAGCTCCGCCTTGGTGGCGATGCCTTTGCGGACGAGAAGATCTTCGACCGAGTGAAGCCAATGCTCGTAATAGCTCGTCGCGAGATACTGAGCCGGCGTCATCTGCTCGATCGAAGACCGAGATTCGTCCACGCTCCACGCGCCGCTGAAGCCAAGCGCAATGTTGACCGCGCAGACGCGGCGCTCCCATGTGGCGTGAAACACGGGCTCGTTTTCTTCCCGTATGACGGGGCCGTAGCCGTGCATGCCACCCATGTCATGAATGCCGTTCATGAGCAGACCTTGTCTCACAGCTGAAGTCAGCGGGGCTCTTCGGCAAGCCGGTGCCGATCATGGAATCGCGCGTGACGAGCAGCCGCGAGCTTCTCCTCGCTCCAGCCCTCGGTGCCCGCGGGCCGCATGGGCAGCACGAGATAGCGAATCTCGGCATTGGAATCCCAGACGCGCACTTCGACGTCGGCGGGAATGGCAAGACCGAAGTCTTCGAGAACCTTGCGCGGCTCGATCACGACCCGGCTGCGGTAGGGCGCGGATTTGTACCAGACCGGCGGCAGGCCGAGCGTCGGCCACGGATAGCAAGAGCACAGCGTGCAGACGACGACATTGTGGACTTGCGGCGTATTCTCCAAGACGACCATGTGCTCGCCCTGGGCGCCGGTGAACCCGAGCTCCGCGATGGCCTCCGTGCCGTGCGCCAGGAGCCTGCGCTTGTAGGCCGGATCGACCCAGGCCCGCGCCACGACCTTGGCGCCGTTGCGCGGGCCGATGCGGCGTTCGAAAACATCGATGAGCTCGTCGACCGCGTCGAGATTGAGCAATCCCTTCTCGACCATCAGGGTCTCGATCGCCTTGATCCGGAGTGCCGGGCTCGCCGGCGGCTTTGTTCTCGATGCTGGAGGCATCCCCTCATTCTCCTCTGGCTTCAAGATTAGAGCGCCCGGGTCCCGCGCGCCACTGAAGCGGAGCGGCCGAAAACAAATTTTGAATTGGCGCGCCAATATGACAAATATGCCGGCAATTGTCGAATTGAGGATAGAACGCGAAATCGCATGCGCACGCTCCGGTTCCACAGCGAAAGCTTTCCCATCGCGGGCGAATTCGCCATTTCGCGCGGCGCGAAGACCGAGGCGCGCGTCGTGGTGGCCGAGATCGCCGAGGGCGCGCGCAAGGGCCGCGGCGAATGCGTGCCTTATGCGCGCTACGGCGAGAGCATCGAAAGCGTGACGGACGCGATCCGCAACGTGCAGAGCGAGATCGAAGCGGGGCTGTCGCGCGAGGCACTACAGGAGCGCCTGCCGCCGGGCGCGGCGCGCAACGCGCTCGATTGCGCGCTGTGGGATCTGGAAGCCAAGAAGAAACAAACGCCCGTGTGGTGGCTCGCAGGCTTGCGGGAGCCGAAACCCGCCGTCACCGCCTTCACCTTGAGCCTCGCCGCGCCCGATGCCATGGCCGAGGCCGCGGCGAAAGCCAAAGCGCGCCCGCTCCTCAAAGTGAAGCTCGGGCGCGAGCGCGCGCTCGAGTGCCTTTCCGCCGTGCGCAAGGCGGCGCCGGACTCCACGCTCATCGTCGACGCCAACGAGGCCTGGGACATGGCGACGCTCGAAGCGCTCGCGCCCGAGCTTGCGGCGCTTGGCGTCGCGCTCATCGAGCAGCCGCTGCCCGCGGGCAAGGACCAAGCGCTTGCGGACTACGCCTCGCCCGTTCCTCTGTGCGCGGACGAAAGCGTGCACGACACGCAAGAGCCTGGAGGCGCTGCCCAAAGGCTATGGCGCGATCAACATCAAGCTCGACAAGACGGGCGGGCTCACCGAGGCGTTGCGCCTCGCGGAAGCGGCGCGCGCGGCGAAACTCGACATCATGGTGGGCTGCATGGTGGCGAGCTCGCTTGCCATGGCGCCCGCTTTTCTGCTCGCGCGCGGGGCGCGCTTCGTCGATCTCGACGGGCCGCTCATGCTCGCGCTCGATCGGCAGCCCGCGATCCGCTACGACGGAAGCCTGATGTATCCGCCGCCGCCCGCGCTGTGGGGGTGAGGCGCGCTCACTTGCTCTTCACATAAGCGTAGAGCGCGGCGAACTCGTCGGCGGACAGGTAGGTATGCGCGGGCATGGCCTTGCGCCCGTTCTTGACGATGCCCGCGAACGTCGCTTCGTCGCCCACGAAGTCGTGCAGGTTCTTGACGCCCGCCGCGGGGCTGCGAGGCGTCGGCGCCGTGACAGCTCTGGCAATAAGCGCGATAGAGTGTTTCGCCTTTGGCGGCGAGCGCGCCCTCTTCCTCTGCGGCGCGCACCGGCCCCGGCCCCGCGCACAGCGTGAAGAGGAGCGTCGCGAGAACAAGGCACGTCGTCTTCATACGAGCCTCACGCCGCAGGTTTCAACGCGCTTGCGGAACGCGCGAGCCAAAACGCGCCCGCCACGCAAGCAAGCCCGATCAAGGCCGAGGCGACATAGGCGCCCGCGCCGAAGCGTGCATAAAGCGGGCCGGTGGCCGCCGCCGCGAGACCGAAGATCAAGCCCAAGCTCACCCCGCCATAAAGGCTCTGCGCGGTCGCCGAGAGGCCCGGCGCCACATTCTGCATGATAAAGCGCATGGCGCCCAAATGCGCCGCGCCAAAGGTGAGCGCATGCAGCGCCTGCAGCGGAACGACGAGATAGAGCGCCGGTTGCAGGCTCATGGCCCCCCAGCGCAGGGCGGCGGCGAGCCCCGCGATGGCGAGCAGCCGCTCGGGCGTGAGGCGCTTGACGATCGCCCCGGCGTGCCAGAACAGCGTAATCTCGGCCACCACGCCGATCGCCCACAAGCCGCCGATCAAGCTCCCGCCATAGCCCTGCGCGCGCCAGTTGAGCGTGGCGAAGCCGTAATAGGTGGCATGCGCCGCCTGCGCGAGGCTCGCGCTCAAGAGAAAAAGCAGGAAGCGGCGATTGCGCAGCAGAGCAAGCGCTTCGGTGAAATGAGTCTCTGGCGGACGGCACCGTGGCGGGCGCCGGCGGATCGGGCGGCAAAAGCATCGTCGCAGCGAATGCCCCCGCCGTCGTCGCCACGAGGAGCCAGACGACGATCGATCCGCCCTGGGCCTGCGACACCACCACGCCGCCCGCGATGTTGGCGAGAATGAAGGCGATCGAGCCCCACAGCCGCACGCGCCCGTATTCGAGGCCCGCTTGGTGGGTCTCGCGCAGCGTCACGGCTTCCGCGAGCGGGAACGAAGACGTATAGAGCCCCTGCACCAAAGGCGCCAAGATGAACAGAGCGAGGACCGCGTGCACGACGCCGCACAGCGCATAGAGGAGCGTCGCCGCGGCGAGAAGGAGAAGGATCACGCGCTTGCGCGCGCCGGTGCGGTCCGCAGCCGAGGCGAAGAGCGGACTGCATACGACGCGCAGAAGCGAGGCCGCAGCGAGCACGGTGGCGATGCCGTGCGCGTCGAAGCCGCGCGTCTTGAGAAAGAGCGGCCAGAAGGGCAGCCAAATGCCGACGGGCAGCGCGATCGCCGCATAGACGAGCGAAAGCCGGAGCGCCAGGCCGAGGCGCGCGCGGCGCGCGTTTTCCGGCGCCGCCGGGAGAGGAGAGGCGAGACTCATCGCATGATCGGCCGTGGCTCGAATTTCAAATGGATGCTGCCACATCTGTTTGAAATTCGAGCCACAAGCTCAATGGTTCGGTGGATCGGATCGCGGAGGAATGCGTTAACATCCGTCCGAATCCGATCCACGGGGGAACGCGGGCATGAGAACATGGCTTTTGCGCGGCGGCGTCAACGGCTTTCTTGCCGCGGCCGTACTTTATGACCGCGATGTATGGCTGCGCATTTCACGCGCTCGCTATTTCGCGTTGGCGTGCGCAAGATTGCCGCAAATCGACGAGCAAATGGACATAAGCCGCACTGGGCGTAGCCATGAACAAGCGACCCCCACCCTGCTTTTCCCACAAGGCGGAGGGGAATCGTTTGCTGCGCGTCATCCAACTATTTCTCACCCCCCCCTCGTGGCGGTCGACCCGGCGAGCGCATGCGAGCCGTGTCGGGTGGGGATTTTGTCTCAACCGGACAGCCGCGCTTCGAGGGCGGACCGGCACATGAGCTTGCCCGCGCTCGATCAAGACCTCGTCTTGCGCGGCGCCGCCTTCGGCGTGCTCGCCGTGTGGGCGCTGCTGGCGATCCTGCCGCGCTGGCGCTTCACGCAATGGCTCGTGCATTCCATCGCGCTGCCGCTCGTGCTCGCTTTCCTCTATGCCTATCTCGTCTCGGCGAACGCGCTGTTCGGCCAGGGCCTGCCCTCGGATGCGCGGCTCGATGCACTGCCGCGGACCCTGCGCACGCTCTTCGCGCCGGAGACCGCCGTCGCGGCCTTCGTCCATCTCATGCTCTTCGATCTTTTCGTCGGCGCCTGGGAGGTGCGCGACGCCCAGAGGCGCCGCATGCCGCACCTCTTCGTCGTTCCGTGCCTTCTCCTCACCTTGCTCGCCGGACCTTTGGGTCTTCTTCTTTACCTTGCCCTGCGTCTCGTCGTGCGCCGCGGCGGCTGGACGCTCGCCGAAACCGGCGCGAGCATGTTCCCCCGGATGGGGATGAGTTGTAGTTGCAGCGGCGCGTCCGCGCGCGGCGCGGCCATACTGTATCGATCAACGAAATCGCAAGACTTGTGACCGAGGATGAAGCGTGCAACGCGCGCGAATTTCTCGGGCCTTCACATGCGCATTCTGATCGTGGACGACTACAGCACGATGCGGCGCATCGTGCGCAATCTCTTGGAGCAGATCGGCCATCAAGACGTGGACGAGGCCGAGGACGGCGCGAGCGCGCTCGAGAAGCTGCGCCAATCCACCTACAATCTCGTCATCTCCGACTGGAACATGGAGCCCATGACGGGCATCGAGCTCTTGAAGCAGGTGCGCGCCGACGAGAAGCTCAAATCTACGCCCTTCATCCTCATCACCGCCGAGGGCAAGATCGAGAACGTCGTGGCGGCGAAAAAGGCGGGCGTCGACAACTACCTCGTCAAGCCCTTCAACGCAGAGACCCTGAAAGTCAAGATCAACGCCGTCGTGCCCGGCCAGGCGGCGTAACGACGCGTTGAATTTCCACGATTGCCTGTTTCCGAATCCGCGGCTCTTGACAAGTCGGACGTTTGCGCACATATTTGTTCGCACACGAGAGGGCGGCATGAACGGCGCCGAATTCATGAGGCGCGTGAAGAAGCTCGGCAAAAGGAACGGCGTCGCCGTTCGCTGGGACGAGACCCACGGCAAGGGAAGCCATGGCCGTCTCTATTACGGCGAGAGATTCACGACGGTAAAGGATCGGAAGAAGGAATTGGGCACGGGTCTCTTCCACGCCATGTGCAAGCAGCTCGGCATCGATCCAAGGGATTTGTGAGAGGATGGCGGCCATGCGCGATCTCGTCTATTACGCGGAGCTCGTTCGCGAAAAGGGTGGCGGCTTTTTTGTGCGCTTTCCCGATGTACCGGAAGCCTTGACGGAAGGCGACGACCGGGCAGACGCCCTGCAGGCGGCCGAGGATGCCTTGGTGACCGCGCTCGGCGGCTATCTCGAGGCGAAGCGGCCTCTTCCGGCAGCCAAGCGCCGCAAGGGGCTCGTTGCCGTAAGGGTTCCTCCGCTCGAAGCGGCGAAGATCGCGCTGCATGAAGCGATGCGCGTAGAAGGCATCAGCGGTCGGGAGCTCGCCCGCCGGCTCGACGTGCAGGAAACCGCCGTTCGCCGCCTGCTCGATCTCGGGCACCGCTCGCATATCGGCGAAGTCGAGCGCGCGCTCGCCCTCTTCGGGCTGAAGCTCACGCTGCGGGTGGAACCCGCCGCGGCCTGACGACGCACTGAATTTTCACGACCGTCTGCCGTCGCCTGCGCGCCCCCTTGACGCCGCACCCAAACTCTCGCTCATAATCGCCTCAGTGGTGGTTCCCCGTTTGGGGACGAGAAAGGGAACACGGTACGCACAAGGCCCGGAGCCCGGGCCGCGCGCCAAGCCGTGGCTGCCCCCGCAACTGTGAGCGGCGAGCGCCGAGCCTCCGGCTCCGAGAGAGCCGGTGTCACTGGGACGAAAGGCTTTTCCGCCCCAAGTCCTGGGAAGACTTGACGAAGCGCACTGACCCGCGAAGCCAGGAGACCTGCCGCCACAAGCGTCACCCACCCGTCGAGCGGGGTGTCTCGAAGGGAACGGAGATCCGTTGCGGTGGCGCGTCCGGCGGAAAGCCGGCGAGTGCAGGATCTCCGTTTGCCCCGCGCGGCTCGCGCGGGAAGGTGGGTGAAAACCCTCCGTCCACGGACAACCTGCATGCGCGCGAGGCTTTCCGGCCGGCTCGTCGCCGCCGGTCGGGCTCACCCTTCCGGCAGAAGTCTGTCTGGAAGGGGGGACCCCATGCGTCGGATCATGTTTCGGATTTAGTCTCGCGTTGCGACTTGGAATGCGAGTTGAATGCGTCTCGCGCCGCTTCGTTTTCGTGACGCCCCTGCATGATTGCCACACCCGCCCTGCCAACGCCAACGACACCGAGACCATGATCGTCACGGCGCACCGCTATCCCGTGCCGGATTACGCCATGGGCAGCGCCTACAGCCTCGTCACGAGCGAAGAGCTTGGAACAACAGCAGATCCGCGTCGTCTCGGATGCGCTGCGCCAAGTGCCGGGCGTCGCGGTGAGCCGCTCGGGACCCGTGGGCAGCCTCACGCAAGCTGCGCCTGCGCGGCGCGGAAGCCAACATGACTCTTGTCGTCGTCGACGGCGTCGTGGTCAACGATCCCGGCAATTTCGACGGCGGCTTCGACTTCGCCAATCTCTTGGCTTACGGCATCGACCACATCGAGGTCATCCGCGGCGCCCAGAGCGCCATCTGGGGCTCGGACGCCGTGGGTGGCGTCGTCAACGTCGTCACGCGCAAGGGCGCGGGCCCGCTTCAAGCGACCGCGAGCGGCGAAGGCGGCTCCTTCGGCACGAGCAGCTTCAATCTCGGCGTGAGCGCGGGCGGCGCGCGCTATGATGCCGCGCTCTCCGCCACACGCACCCGCACCAAGGGCTTCTCGCAGGCCGACGAAAAGCTCGGCAACAGCGAGCCCGACGGCGCCGAGAGCGACACGGTCTTGGGGCGCTTCGGCTTCACGCCCACGGAGAATTTTTCCTTCGCCTTCATGGGACGCGTAACGCGTGGAAAAATCGATTTCGACCAGCCGCCCTTCGATTCCGACGACGTCTCCAAGACCTTCCAGCGCTGGGGCCATGCCGAGGCGCGCCTGACATTGCTCGACGGCCATGTCGAGAACATCTTGTCGGGCGATCTCTTGGACATCGCGGTGAAGACCGCGGGCTCCTTTCCCACGAGCTCGGCCGGCAACAAGCAGCCGCTTCTCCGACCAAGATCAATCTCACCGCCGACACGAATCTCCTCGCGTCCGAGAGCCACAGGCTTTCGCTCTATGCGGAGCGCGAGCGCGACGAGGGCCGCATCAGCTTCGCGGGCGCAGGCGAGCCGCGCACGACGCGCAACACGGCGCTCGCAGCCGAATACGCGCTGTCGTTCGCCGAGCAGGTATTCCTGACCGCGGGCGTCCGCCGCGACGCCAACGACCGCTTTCCCGACGCCACGACCTGGCGCGCGACGGGGGCCTGGCGCATCGCCTCCGCCGGCAGCGCGCTTTCACGCAAGCTACGGCACCGGCATCAAGCATCCGACCTTCACCGAGCTTTTCGGCTTTTCGGCGGGCTTTCGCGGCAACCCGGATCTCGCAATCGGAAAGCTCGAAGAACTTCGACGTCGGCATCGAAGAGACGTTTTCCGGCGGCCGCGCGCGCGTCGACGTCACTTATTTCGACAACCGCATCGAGAACCGCATCGAAGGCGCAGGTCCCGTTGCCTCCAACGTGGCGGGCACGACGCGCATCGTGGGCCTCGAGGTCGAGGCGAGCGCGCAGGTGTTTCCTGGCTTTCGCTCGGCGCCAATTACACCGCCATGGACACGGCCGATCCCGCGGGCGCCGAGCTCATCCGGCGCGGGCGCCATCGCGGCGGCGTCGATCTCGATGCGCAGTTTCTCGACGGCAAGGCCGGCCTCAATCTCGGCCTCGACTACACCGGCCGCCAGCGCGACAGCGATTTCAGCGCCTTCCCGTCGCGCTTCGTCGATCTTTCGCCCTACACGCTCATGCGGCTGTCGGGCCGCTACGATCTCACGCAGCATGTGAGCCTCAACGCCCGCGTCGAAAACCTTCTCGATCAGGATTACGAGGACATTCTCTTCTTCGGCACGCCCGGCCTTTCGGCCTTCGGCGGCCTCACCGTTTCGATCGGGGGGTGATGCGAGAGATGGCGGACAACAGAGGCATCTCCCTCTCCCTCCGGGAGAGGGCCGGGGTGAGGGGGACGAGGCGCGTGTGACACGTGGGCCGCACCCCTCACCCGGCGCGCTAACGCGCGCCAACAAACAAGTGACCCCCACCCCTATCCCCTCCCCACAAGGGGGAGGGGAATTGTTTGCTGCGCGTCACACAAAGACTTTTCACCTCCCCCGGGTGGGGAGGTCGACACGGCGAGCGATGGCGAGCCGTGTCGGGTGGGGGGATGTTGTTCTTGAGAAGACAGTCCTGGCATGAAGCCGGGCATGACAATTCTTTTGTTTGCGGCGCTCTTCGCGCTCTCCCTTACGTCCGCGCGCGCGGAAACATTACCGCGCGTGGCCTCGACCACGGTGTGCGCGGACCAATATCTGCTGGCGCTCGCGGCACCGGAGCAGATCGTGGCCCTCTCGGGCTATGCGCGCGATCCCGCGCTCTCCCATTACGCAGCGCGTGCGAACAGTTATCCGCAAACGCGCGGCACGGCCGAGGAGCTTGTTGCGCTGAAGCCGGACCTCGTGCTCGGCGAGGGCTACAGCCTGCGCGCCACGCAAGCCTTGCTCGCGCGCGAGGGCATCCATCTCGTCATGCTGCCCGCGCCCGAAAGCTTCGACGGCGTGGCGCAAGCCCTGCGCGACATTGGGAGCGCCATCGGCAGGCGGAAAGCGGGCGCGGCGGCAGCCGCCGATCTCGCGCGCCGCAGAGACGCGCTTGCACAGGCCGCGCCCGAAACGCGCATGAGCGCGCTCTATCTCTTGCCCTCGGGCTCGAGCGCCGGGCGCGGCACCTTCATCGACGATGTGTTGACCGCCGCGGGCGTCGCGAACTACGCCGCGGCGCACGGCATGAAGGGCTGGGGCCGCGCGAGCCTCGAAACCATGGTCGCCGAGCCGCCGGCGCTTCTCGTGCTCGGCTTCTTCGATCGCCGCGCGCGCTCGGCCAGCGCGGGCTTTGCGGCAAACCCCGTGTTCCTGCGCGCGCTTGCGCGCACGCCGCGCCTCGAAGTGCCGAACGCGCTCTGGATTTGCGCAGGCCCCATGCTCATCGGCGCCAGCGAATACATCGCCGCACATTTGCGCGACGCGCCGCGCACCATCGCCTCGACGAGCGCGCCGTGACAAAGACACCCCCCTCCCTATCCCTCCCCCTCGAGGGGGGAGGGAATTGTTTATCGAGAAACCTTTCCTTCACCTCCCCCCTCGAGGGGGAGGTCGAAACGGCGAGCGAAAGCGAGCCGTTTCGGGAGGGGGGTAATGCTCGGCAGCGAAACGCGGACGCGCGCGGAACGACTGCGCTTTATCTCGCGCTTCTCGCCGCGCTCGCGCTTCTGTTTCTCGTCTCGCTTTCGGCGGGCTATGTGGCGCTGCCCTGGCGCGACATGCTCCAAGGGCTTCTCGGCATCGCGGATGCACAGAGCCCCGCCGCCATCATCATGCGCGAGATCAGGCTGCCGCGCGCGCTGCTCGCGCTCCTCATCGGCGCCTCGCTCGGCGCGAGCGGCGCGGCGCTGCAAGGCCTCTTCCGCAATCCGTTGGCCGAGCCCGGCATCATCGGCGTCTCGGCGAGCGCGAGCCTGGGCGCCGTCATCGCGCTTTATTTCGGGCTCAGCGCGCGGCTTCCTCTGGCGCTGCCCCTGGCCGCCATGACGGGCGCGGCGCTCGCCACGTTCGCGCTCCATCTCCTTGCGCGCAAGCGCGCGGGCCTTTTCACGCTCATCCTCGCGGGCGTCGCCATCTCTTATCTCGCGGTCGCGCTCACGACGCTCGCCATGAATCTCTCGCCCAATCCGTTCGCGCTCACCGAGATCGTCTATTGGCTCATGGGCTCGATCAAGGACAAGAGCATGACCGACGTGCTGCTCGCGCATGCCCTTCGTTCTCGCGGGCCTCGTGCTTCTCGCGAGCGCCGCGCGCGGGCTCGATGCGCTGACGCTGGGCGAGGAGACGGCGGCGAGCCTCGGCGTCAATCTCGAGACGCTCCGCCTGCGGATCATTCTGGGCACCGCGCTCGCGGTCGGCGCCTCGGTCGCGGTCGCGGGCTCGATCGGTTTCGTCGGGCTCATGGCGCCGCATATCCTGCGCCCGTTCGTGGCCTACCGGCCGGGCAGGCTCGTGCTGCCCGGGGCGCTCGGCGGCGCGCTTCTGCTGACCGCCGCCGATATCGGCGTCAGGCTTGCTGGGGGCGGCGGCACCGGCGGCGAGCTGATGCTGGGGGTCGCCACCGCGCTCATCGGCACGCCCTTCTTCTTCTGGCTCGTGTTTCAAGGAGCAAGCGGCATGACGCGCCTTCTCGCCGAAGATATCGCGCTGTCGCTCAACGGCAGGCGCGTGCTGTCCCGCGTCTCGCTCGCGGTGGAAGCGGGAACGCTCACCGGGCTTGTCGGCCCCAACGGCGCGGGCAAGACGACGCTCATGCGCGTGCTCGCGGGGCTCCTGCGTCCGGACGAAGGCACGGTGAGCCTCGACGGCGAGGCGCTGTCGCAGCTCGGCCGCAGCGCGCTCGCGCGCCACATCGCCTACATGCCGCAAGACGCGGTGCTCGCTTGGCCCGTGCCCGTGCGCGACGTGGTGATGCTCGGCCGCCTGCCCTTCAGGAAACCCTTTGCCGCGCTTGACGCCGGCGATCGCCAGGCGATCGAGCGCGCGCTCGCGGCCGCCGATGTGGCGCCCCTCGCGTCGCGCCGCGTCACCACGCTGTCGGCGGGCGAGCGCACGCGCGTGCTTTTCGCGCGGGCGCTGGCGGGCGAGACACCCGTGCTGCTCGCGGACGAGCCCGTGGCCGCGCTCGATCCCTATCATCAGCTGCAGGCGATGGAGCTCTTGCGCGCTTGCGCGGGCCGCGGCGTTGCCGCGCTTGTCGTGCTGCACGATCTTTCGCTGGCCGCACGCTTTTGCGACCGGCTCATCCTGCTCGCGGACGGCGCCATTCGCACGCAAGGCCCCGCGGAGAGCGTGGCGCGCGATCCCGCGCTCGCCGAGGCCTTCGCCATCGAGGCGCTGGTCGGCGCCCATGACGGCGAGCCTTACGTGCTGCCCTGGCGCCGGCGCGCGACCGAGTTCCGGCTAGAGAGTTTTCACATAGAGTGGAATTGCCCGCGACAAATTCCCCCTCACCCTGGCCCTCTCCCCAATGGGGAGAGGGGAAGCAAGAGGCGCGCAAGGTGCTCTCCCTCTCCCCTCCGGGGAGAGGGTCGGGGTGAGGGGAATGCGTCCACCGAAATCGAAGCTGATCTAAGCGGGCACGAGAACGCCGAGCGTATAGAGCACCACGGCCTCGCGCGCGCGGTAGTGCGGGATCCCGGCGACGATGAAATCGCGGAAGGCCTCCAGCGTCATGGGCTTGCCCTCGTTATCCGAGAACGTCACGCCGCCCTCCGCGATTTTCTTGAGCACGGGATCGAGCGCGCCGCCCAAGAGCGCATGGAGCCGAACGCGGTCGACCGACGTGATTGAGACGCGCAGCCCGGTGACCGGCGAGGAAAAGGGTGACGGGTCGTGGCGCGTGAGCCAGCGCTCGAAGATGTGCGCATTGAGGCGCGAGGCGAGCTTCACCTTTTCCGGCAACGGCCCCTCGGCGAGTCTTGTCCGCGTGCGCACGAGGTGGATGAGCTGCATGCCGACGAGAAACTGCAGCGCACGCAAGACGCGCGCCCGCGCATGGCGGCGCATATCGGCGTGGTCGAGGATGTTTTGCACGCTCATGGGCGTCCTGCCGATCAGGCGCAACAGATCGTCATAGAGGCCCGCGGTGAAATCCACGCCCGTTCGCTGGGCGAGCTGCTGGCGCAAGAGCGTCTCCTCGCCCGGCGTGTAGCGCACCAGAAGAAACGGCGCCATGGCCTCGGCCGGCTCGCGCGGCGCGCCGTCCGCAGGCTTGCCATAGATATCGATCCGCGAGCCCGCATTGAGCGCGAAATCGATCATGAGCTCGCGCACGGCTTGGCTCTTGACGCCTTCGATGATGGTGCGCATGGCGGGCGGCACAAAGAGCTCCAGCGAATTGCGCTCGAGCTGCCCGCTGCCGACATAAGAGAGCCCGCAGGCGCTCATCTCCTCGGCGACCTCGACGTGGGACAGGCTCTTGGCTTCGCCCTGCAGAATCTCGCGTATGGCGAGCATCGCGTCGGAGCTCGGCAGCCGCGACAGTATCTCGGCCGCGGCCGGCATTTGCTTGAAGAAAAGCGCGCCGGCCTGGGCAAGCTCGATCGTGCGCCTCATGGCGCTGCCGAGCCTTTGGCGCTCGTCGCCTTCCTGCGTCGCGGCGAGCGCCTTCATCAGCAAGAATGTGGTGTCGGCGGGCGCGGTGCCGGGCAGGGCGTTGTATTGCACGCAGAGCAAGCCGCCGGGCTTGAGCGTCTGTGCAAGCGTCCGCACGAGCGCGACGCGCGCCTCTTTGGCATGCCAGGAATAGAGACCCGAAAGCGTCGCGACATCGCAGGCGGGTAGCGAGAGCGCGCCTACGTCCTCGAGCGGGGCGTGATGGATTTCGATGTTCGAAAGCCCCGCGTCGCGCACCAGCGCCTGGGCGCGCTGGGCTAGGCCCGCATCGGGCTCGATGCCGATGAAGCGCGCGCCGGGATAGGAGTCCGCAAGCACGGCGAGCGCCAGGCCCTGGGCCGAGCCCAGCTCGAGATAGGTGAAGCCTTCGCTCAAGGGCGCCGCGCCGAGCCCGCGCATGGCGGCAACCCAGCTCACCGGCAAAGGCGCCTGATAGGCAAGAAAGCTCGAATAGGTGCCGATATCGAGCCAGGGCCGATCGTCGTCGTTCGCCGCCATCGTCATGTGTCCGTCCCCGCCCCGTCTTGTGCCGGCCCGCGCTCTTTCGGCCGCGCCCCGCGCGCTCCTTGTGCCCGAGAGCCCCCTCTGCCCGCAAGGCCGGTGTGTGATAAGATCGGCGGTCGGGTGGCCATAAGCGTCACATGAGGGAGTGAACCATGAAGAGCGTTTTGATTGGCGCGGGTCTGGCCGGACTGCTTCTCATCGGCGCCGCCGCGCAACACGCCTCGGCCGCGATGGACGAAGAGGCGCTGAACGCGGCGGCCAAAGTCTGCATCAGCGGAACCGGCGGCATGTCCAAGTCGGTGGAGGCGTGCACCACCGTGCTCGACAACACCAATATGAGCCCGCAGGGCAAGGCAAGCGTTCTGTTCTTCCGCGGCAGCTCGCTCCAAGAGCTCGGCCGGAATGCGGAAGCGATCGCCGATCTCGACCGCGCCATCGGCATCTACGAGACGGCGGCGGACAAGGCTAGCTGGAGCGAAGACGTACGGTCCAAGATGGCCTCGAGCTATTTCTATCGCGCCCTCGCCAAGGAGCTGCTCCAGCGCTGCGACGAAGCCAAGCTCGACTACAAGAAAGCGGCCAACACCGCGGTCGAGATCAGCAAGCGCAAGGATTACGAGCGCGCCGGACGCGCGGCCTGCAGCTGAGGCTCTGGCTAGGGTCTATATTCAATTGAATTGTCATCCCGGACGCTAGGCGAGCCCGAAACCCGAAGGGTTTCGGATCGCGAGCCTTGCGATCCGGGACCCAGGGCCAAGCACAGTTGCTTTGCCCTGGGTCCCGGACAGCGCGCTTTGCCAACGAAAGCGCTGGCGCGCTTTCGGGCAAACCGGCTTCCGGGACGACGTGCAAGCGAGTCCGGACTTTAGTCTCTTTCGTAAGCTTCGACCAGGCGCTGGGCGGCGAGAAAGGGCGTGAGCTTGCCCTCCGCCACCGCGCGTTCGAGCTTCGGCAGAAGCGCCTGCACGCGCGGCGCTGCGCGCAGCCGCACGAGTAGCCCGTCCTCGACATGGGACCACAGCGCGCGCACGCTTTGGCGTTCGCGCTTTTCTGCCAAGAGACCCGCCTTCTCCGAGCGTCGTGCGATGATGCTCGACCGCGTGCCATAACGCGTCGAGGCCGAGGCCCTCCTTCGCGCTCACCGTCGCGACCGAAGGCGACCACACGCGCGCCCGGCTGCGCAACGACATGGAGCGCGGCCGCATATTCCGCCCGCGCGGCCCGCGCGCGCGCGACGTTGTCGCCGTCGGCTTTGGTGACGGCGATCATGTCGGCGAGCTCGATCATGCCCTTCTTCAAGCCCTGCAGCTCGTCGCCCGCGCCCGGCAAGACGAGCACGAGAAAAAAATCCACCATGTCGGCGACAAGCGTCTCGCTCTGCCCCGCGCCCACCGTCTCGATGAGCACGACGTCGAAGCCCGCGGCCTCGCAAAGCAGCATGGTCTCGCGCGTCATGCGCGCCACGCCGCCGAGCTTGCCCGAGGCGGGCGACGGGCGAATGTAAGCGTTCGCCTCTGCGGCGAGGCGGGCCATGCGCGTCTTATCGGCGAGGATCGAGCCGCCCGAGCGCAGCGAAGTGGGATCGACCGCGAGCACGGCCACCTTGTGGCCCTGCGACACGAGATGGAGCCCCAGCGCATCGATGAGCGTCGATTTGCCGACACCCGGCGCGCCCGAAATGCCGACGCGCCGCGCCCCGCCCGTTTCGGGCGCAACTTTCGTGAGCAACTCCTGCGCCAGCGCGCGATGATCGGCGCGGCTGCTTTCGACGAGCGTGATGGCGCGCGCCAGCACCGCGCGGTTTCCGGCACGAATGCCTTTTGCGTAGTCCGCAACGCTGAGCGCCGGGGCGCGTCGAGGGCGCAGGCTTCACCGGCCGCGACGTCCGTTTCACCGCTTTGCGTTCGCAACTCGATTACACGCTTATAGCAGAGTCCGCCCTCACCCTGACCCTCTCCCCGCTGGGGAGAGGGGATGCTGGCTGTGCGTGCGTTGTTCTCCCTCTCCCGCCTTGGGGAGAGGGACGGGGTGAGGGGCTGCGCACGTCACGCCGCTTTGCCGGAATGGCCGAGCGCTTTGTCGAGCTTGTCGAGGAGATCGAGGGCGGCTTGCCGATCACGGTGCCGGGCGGGAAGACGGCTTTGACGCCTTGCGCGAGAAGCGCCTCGCGATCCTCGGGCGGGATGACGCCGCCCACGACGACCAGAATATCCTCGCGCCCCTGCGCTTTCAGCTCGGCGAGGAGCGCGGGCACGAGCGTGCGGTGGCCCGCCGCGAGCGACGACACGCCCACGATATGCACGTCGTTCTCCACCGCCTGGCGCGCGGCTTCGGCGGGCGTCTGGAACAGCGGCCCGATATCGACGTCGAAGCCCAAATCCGCGAAAGCGGTGGCGATCACCTTCTGGCCGCGGTCGTGGCCGTCCTGGCCGAGCTTGGCGACGAGAATGCGCGGGCGCCGGCCCTCGCGCAGCGCGAAGGCCTCGATGCGCGCCTTGAGCTTCTGCATGGCATCAACTGTCTTGCCCATGGCGACCTCCTTCGCATAAATGCCGGAGACGGCGCGAATATCCGCGCGGTGGCGGCCGAAGACTTTTTCCAGCGCCAGCGACATCTCGCCGACGGTGGCTTTTGCGCGCGCGGCCTCGACGCTGAGCGCGAGCAGATTGCCCTTGCCCGACGCCGCGCATTGAGTGAGCGCGGCGAGCGCGGCCTGCACAGCTTTGCCGTCGCGCTCACGGCGCAGACGCTTGAGCTTTTCGAGCTGGCGCGCAAGCACGGCGGAATTGTCGACGCGCAGGAGCGCGATGTCGTCGTCGCCGCTCACCCGGTATTTGTTGACGCCCACCACAGTCTGGCGCCCGCTCTCGATGCGCGCCTGGGTCTTGGCCGCGGCCTCCTCGATGCGCAGCTTGGGCAGCCCCGCCTCGAGCGCGCGCGTCATGCCGCCCAAGGCTTCCACCTCGTCGATATGCGTCGTCGCGCGTTTGGCAAGCTCGGCGGTGAGACGCTCGAGATAATAGGAGCCGCCCCAGGGATCGATGAGCGCGCAGGTGTCGGTCTCGTCGCGCAGGAAAATCTGCGTGTTGCGCGCGATGCGGGCGGAGAAATCCGTGGGCAGCGCGATCGCCTCGTCGAGCGCGTTGGTGTGCAGCGACTGCGTGTGGCCTTGGGTCGCGGCCATGGCTTCGAGCGCCGTGCGCGCGACATTGTTGAACACGTCCTGCGCCGTGAGGCTCCAGCCCGAGGTCTGGCAATGGGCGCGCAAGGCGAGCGAGCGCGCATTCTTCGGCTTGAAGGGCGCCATGAGCCGCGCCCAGAGCAAGCGCGCGGCGCGGAGCTTCGCCACCTCCATGAAGAAATTCATGCCGACGCAGAAGAAGAATGAGAGGCGCGGCGCGAAGGCGTCGATGTCGAGTCCTGCCGCAAGCCCCGCGCGCACATAGTCGAGGCCGTCGGCGAGCGTATAAGCGAGCTCGAGATCGAGCGTCGCGCCCGCCTCCTGCATGTGATAGCCCGAGATCGAGATCGAGTTGAACTTCGGCATCTTCGCGCTCGTGTACGCAAAGATATCGGAGACGATGCGCATGGAGGGCGCGGGCGGATAGATGTAGGTGTTGCGCACCATGAACTCTTTCAGGATGTCGTTCTGGATGGTGCCGGCGAGATTCTCGGGCGCGACACCCTGCTCTTCGGCGGCCACGATATAGAGCGCCATGATGGGCAGCACGGCGCCGTTCATGGTCATGGAGACGGTCGTGCGGTCGAGCGGAATGCCCTCGAACAGCGTGCGCATGTCGAGAATGGAGGAGACGGCGACTCCCGCCATGCCGACATCGCCCACGACGCGCGGATCGTCGGAATCGTAGCCGCGATGGGTCGGCAGATCGAAGGCGATGGAGAGTCCCGTCTGCCCGCCCGCGAGATTGCGCCGGTAGAAGGCGTTGGAGTCCTCGGCGGTGGAAAAGCCCGCATACTGACGAATGGTCCAGGGCTTGCGCCGCATACATGCCGGGATAGGGCCCGCGCAAAAAGGGCGCAAAGCCCGGCATGGTGTCGAGAAAGTCGAGGCCGTCGAGATCGCTTGCGTCGTAGACGCGCTTCACCGCAATGCCCTCGGGCGTTTGAACGATCCCCCCTCCCTGTCCCTCCCCCTCAAGGGGGGAGGGGACGCTCGGGTCAAGCCATTCGGATCTCCCTCCCCCCCTGAGGGGGAGGGATGGGGAGGGGGGTACGCGCGACAAATCGAGCGCGACGCGGGAAAAATCCGGAATGCGCGTCATCGTGGCGCCTCGTAGGGCGCGGCAAGACGTTGTGGCGCCAACCGCATCATTAGAGCCTCGCCTTCACCCGCGAGCGCCTTACCCACGCTCGCGAAGCTCGCGCCAGCCGAGAGCGCGTCGATCGCGGCCTCCATGCGGCCCTTGGCGCCGGGCCTCATGCGCCGCGCGACAGTCTCCGGGAGCGCGGGGAGCTTGCGCGCCTTCTCGGCGCGGGCGAGCGCGGACCAATCGATCGTCGCCGACGCGGGCTCTTCTTCGTTGAGATCGGGAAAATTGGTGACGCCGGTGAGCGGCAGCGCGCGCGTGGCAACTCTCTGCGCGCGCTCTTTCGCGACCTCGGCGATCAGCGCGGCGACTTTGCCCGAAGCGAGCGCTTGCGCCATGCCGCCGCTTTTTTCCAACTCCTGAAAGAGCGTCCAAGCTTTTTCCGCAAACGCTTCGGTCATGGACTTCGAGCGCCCAAGAGCCGCCCGCGGCATCGAGCACGCGCGAAAGCCCGCCCTCCTCGGCGAGCACGAGCCCCGTGTTGCGCGCCATGCGCCGCGCGAAGAGCGAGGGCACGTCCTGCGCCTCGTCGAAGGGCCGGACCGCGATGGTGTCCGCACCGCCCAGCGCCGCGGCGAAACAACCGGCGACGCCACGCAGCATGTTCACATGCGGATCGCGGCGGGAAAGATCGCGGAAGCTCGTCTCGGCCCACATCCCGGCGCCGCGCAAATCCTCGTGAACGCCGCAAGCCTCCAAGAGGCGCGCCCAACACAGGCGAAACGCGCGGAGCTTTGTGAGCGAGCGGAAGAAGCGCGAGTCCACGGCGAAAACGAAACGGAATTGATGCACGGCCTCCTCGAGCGCGAGCCCCGCGGCTTCGAGCGCGCGCAGATATTGCGCGCCGGTCGCGAGCGCCAGCGCGATCTCCTGCGCCTCCGAGGCGCCCGCCATGTGATAGACGCGCGTGTCGACGCCGACGGCGGAGACATTCATGCCGAGCGCGGTCGAAAAGCGCGCGAGCGCGCTGAGCGTTGCCAGCGCATTGTCGATGCCGCCCTTGAGCGCTCCCGTCGCGGCGAGCGCGGCCAAGGGATCGAGGTTGAGCTCCGCGCTCAAGGAAACGCCGCGCTTGCGCGCGAACGCAATGAGCGCGAGGCCTGCCGGCAGCGCGAGCGCGCCCGCGTCGAGCGCGAGCGAGGGCGGGGGCGCCTCCGTCTCGCCGAGCAGCGTTTCGAGATCGCTCAAAGCATGGAGCCGCAAGCCCCAGGGGCCTTCTTGCGCGCGCGCTGCGAGCTGTTCCGCCGGCGTCACATCGAGGCGAAGCGCGATGCTGCCCGCGCCGCCTTGGCGCTCGGCTTTGAGCGCGGGTTTGGCCTCGGCGAGCAGCGGATGATCGACGACCGCGCGGACGTTCCATGCGGCACGCGCCGCGTCCGCAGCCAGACGCCCGCGCGTGAACGGCATGTGTCCCGGCACGCCGGAGCGTCCCGCGGGCCAGTCGCCCCGCGTGTAAAGCGTGGCGAGCGAAAGGCCGTCCTCGGTCTCGCGCGCGAGCGCGGCCTTGAGCGCTGCGGGCTCGACCGATTTTTCGAGCGCACGCCGCCACATCGCGCGCGAGACGGACGCGAAGCTCAAGCCGGGCGCCGGGCCGTTTTCCGTCATGGAGCCACCCTCTGCGCCTCACTTGTGCCCCATGGCGCGCGGACAGGCAAACCGCCTTTGAAACATGCAAAGCCGCAGGAGAAGGCGCCGGCGGGCCGCTGAAAACGCAACGAAGGCGCGGCGCGCGACGTTGAAGCGCATGCACGGGGCCTTAACAACCCTGTACTAAAAAGAGCCAGGGTGCGCGCCCGACGATTCCGCTGCCCGGCAACGCGCGCGCCGGCGAAAAACCGTCACGGACATAGGAGACCTGCGCCATGGGTCGAGACGAGATGCCCCGAGGCGTTGCAGTGCGTGGCCCCACGGAGTTCGGCTATGCGCGCGTGCTGTCGCCCGACGCGCTGCAATTCCTCGCCGATTTGCACCGGCGCTTCGACAAAGAGCGCCAGAGGCTCCTTGCCGCGCGCGAAACCGTGCAGGCGCGTCTCGACCGCGGCGAAAATCTCAACTTCCTGCCCGAGACCGCGCCCATCCGCCGCGACAATTGGACGATCGCGCGCACGCCCAAAGATCTGCAAGACCGGCGCGTCGAGATCACGGGGCCCGTCGATCGCAAGATGGTCATCAACGCTTTGAATTCCGGCGCCAAGGTCTTCATGGCGGATTTCGAGGATGCCACGTCACCCGTCTGGCGCAATCTCATCGAGGGCCAGATCAATCTCATGGACTGGGCGATCGGCGCGCTCGCCTATAACGATCCGGAGTCGGGCAAGGCCTACCGCCTTAAGGACAAAGTCGCGACGCTGATGGTGCGCCCGCGCGGCTGGCATCTGCCCGAGGCCCATCTCACGGTGGACGGCGAGCCCATGTCGGGCAGCCTGTTCGACTTCGGACTCTTCTTCTTCCACAACGCCAAGGCCACGCTCAAGCGCGGCACCGGGCCTTATTTCTATCTGCCGAAGCTCGAGCATCATCTGGAAGCCAAGCTCTGGAACGACGTCTTCGTCCATGCGCAAGGAGCGCTCGGGCTGCCGGCCGGTACCATCAAGGCCACCGTGCTCATCGAGACCATCACCGCCGCCTTCCAGATGGACGAAATTCTCTATCAGCTCCGCGACCACATCACGGGGCTCAATTGCGGACGCTGGGACTACATCTTCAGCTTCATCAAGCGCTTCCGGAACCGGCCCGAATTTCTCCTGCCCGACCGCGCGCAGGTCGTCATGGGCAAGGCGTTCCTGCACGCCTACAGCCTGCTCTTGATCAAGACCTGCCACCACCGGCGCGCCCACGCCATGGGCGGCATGGCCGCGCAGATCCCGATCAAGAACGACCCGAAGGCGAACGAAGAGGCGCTCGCCCGCGTGCGCGCGGACAAGGAGCGCGAAGCCGAAGACGGCCATGACGGCACCTGGGTCGCCCATCCGGGCCTCGTGCCCGTGGCGCAAGAGATCTTCGACCGGCTGATGCCGGGGCCAAACCAGCTCGACAAGCTGCGCCCCGACGTGACGGTGACGGCCGCCGACCTCGTGCGCGTCCATGAAGGCACGCGCACCGAGGCGGGCTTGCGCCAATGCATCCGCGTCGGCGTGCAGTACATCGAGGCGTGGCTGCGCGGGGTCGGCTGCGTGCCGCTCTACAACCTCATGGAGGACGCGGCGACCGCCGAGATTTGCCGCTCGCAAATCTGGCAGTGGATCAAGTTTGGCGCGCATCTTGAAGATGGACGAAAGGTTGACGAGGCGATGTTCCGCGCCCTTCTCGAGGACGAGATGGCAAAGCTCGGGGACAAGGCCGGATCAGCGGCCAAGAACGGTAAGTTTACCGAGGCCGTGCAAATCTTCACGGCCATGTCGACCGCAGAGCGCTTCGAAGAGTTTTTGACGCTGCCTGCCTATGAACACATCGTCGAGCGGGCCCGTTGACCCATTTTTGAACAGCGCGGAGAGCTTCCATGAGTAAGCCCAGCTTCGAATCCCTGGTGCCGAACGCGCCCCGGGGGCGGTTCGAGGGCATCGAGCGGAGCTACACGGCCGAGCAGGCGATGAAGCTCAGGGGCTCGATCCGCATCGATCACACGCTGGCCGAGATGGGCGCGAACCGGCTGTGGCAGCTCTTGAAAAGCGAGCCCTATGTGCCGGCGCTGGGCGCCATGACCGGCAACCAGGCGATGCAGATGGTGCGCGCCGGGCTCAAGGCCATTTACCTCTCGGGCTGGCAGGTCGCCGCCGACTCGAACACCGCGGGCGCCATGTATCCCGACCAGAGTCTCTATCCCGCCAATTCCGGCCCCGAGCTCTGCCGGCGCATCAACCGCGCTCTGCAGCGCGCCGATCAGATCGAATGGGCCGAGGGCAACCACGGCAAGACCCATTGGTTCGCGCCCATCGTGGCCGACGCGGAAGCAGGCTTCGGCGGCCCGCTCAACGCCTTCGAGATCATGAAGGCCTATATCGAGGCGGGCGCGGCGGCCGTGCATTTCGAGGACCAGCTCGCCTCGGAAAAGAAATGCGGGCATTTGGGCGGCAAGGTGCTCATTCCCACCGCCCAGCACATTCGCAGCCTCAATGCCGCGCGCCTTGCCGCCGACACCTGCGGCGTGCCGACGCTCATCGTCGCGCGCACCGACGCCGAGAGCGCGAAGCTCCTGACCAGCGACGCCGACGAGCGCGACCATCCGTTCCTCACCGGCGAGCGCTCGAGCGAGGGCTTCTTCTATGTCAAGAGCGGCGTCGACCACTGCATCGCGCGCGGGCTTGCCTTCGCGCCTTACGCCGATCTCGTGTGGTGGGAGACCTCGACGCCCAATATGCACGAGGCCAAGCGCTTCGCCGAGGCCGTTGCACCGCGAGTATCCCGGCAAGATGATGGCCTACAACTGCTCGCCCTCCTTCAATTGGGAGAAGAACCTCGACAAGGCCGACCATCGCCAAGTTCCAGCGCGAGCTCGGCGCCATGGGCTACAAGTTCCAGTTCGTCACGCTGGCGGGCTTCCACGCGCTCAACTACACCATGTTCGAGCTCGCGCGCGATTACGGCGAGCGCGGCATGGCGGCCTATTCGGATTTCCAGCAGGCGGAGTTCGCGAGCGAAGTTCACGGCTACACGGCCACGCGCCATCAGCGCGAGGTGGGCGTGGGCTATTTCGACCAGGTCTCGCTCGCCGTCTCGGCGGGCTCCGCCTCCACGACCGCGCTGTCCGAATCCACCGAGACCGCGCAGTTCAAGAAGGCGGTGTGAGGCCGCCGCGCACACTCCGTCGTTGCTTCTCTCCGACCTCATCCTTCGAGACGCCATCCTTCGCTGCGCTTCGGATGGCTCCTCAGGATGAGGGCGTCAGAAAAACATAACCCCTCATCCTGAGGAGCAAGGGCCGAAGGCCCGAGCGTCTCGAAGGATGAGGGCGCATTGATTAGAATCGGCCGATGTTGGCCTATGTCTATATTCTGCGCTGCGCCGACGGATCATATTATGTCGGCATCGCGCGCGGATCGCTCGAGAAGCGCGTCGCAGAACACAACGCCGGCACGTATGGTGGTTTCACCGCGCGCCGCAGGCCGGTGTCACTCGCCTTCAGTCAGGATTTTGCGCGCCTCGTCGACGCCATCGCCATGGAGCGGCGCCTCAAAGGGTGGTCCCGCAAGAAAAAGGAAGCGCTCATTCGCGGCGACTTCGAGGAACTGCGCGCGCTTGCGCGGCGCAAGAGCAAGTAGCCCTCATCCTTCGAGACGCCATCCTTCGCTGCGCTTCGGATGGCTCCTCAGGATGAGGAATTTGAAAATAAGCCCTCATCCTGAGGAGCCCGAGCGTCCTTCGACCCACCTCCTCATGCTGAGGAGCGCATTGGCGCGTCTCGAAGCATGAGGAGGTGGGCTCAGGATGAGGAGCGAGGGCGTCTCGAAGGATGAGGTATGTTTCACGGCAAAGAGGGAGGAACGCCGATGACCACAAGCGCGCGCAGTGGGGCCAAAGAGCCGCGCTTTGCGCAGCTCACGCTGGAGGAGCTCGACCCAGAGCGCGCGGCGATCGCGCGGCCCTTGGTCGAGCGGCTGGGCTCCATCGCCGGGCCCTTCAATCTCATGCTGCGCTCGGGCCCGCTCACGCGCCATTGCCTCGATCTCGGCAACTATCTTCTCTATGGCACGCCCTTGCCGCGGCGGCTTGTCGAGATGGCCGTGCTCATCCGCGCGCGCTGGTCGACCGCGCAGATCGAATGGTTCGCCCATTCGCGCATGGCGCGCGAGGCGGGCCTTGCTGAGGCGATCTGCGCCGCGCTCAAGGACGGTAAGCGTCCCGAGAGCATGGCCGCGGACGAAGCAGCGGTGTTCGATTTTTCGGTCGAGCTTTTGCGCGACAAGGCCGTGAGCGACTCGACGTTTGAGCGCGCGCGGAAACTGCTCGGCGAGCGCGAGGTCGTCGATCTCACCTTCATTCTCGGCTTCTACGGCATGGTCTCCTTGGCCTTGAGCGTGGGCGAGGTTCTGGCGCCCGCCGATCCGCAGCCGCTGTCGCCCCTGGCTCATCCCTTCGGGTGAACAGTGCGCTGCGCTACCTGCTCAAATTGCGAACAAGTGACCCCCACCCCTATCCCCTCCCCAAAGGGGAGGGGAATCGTTTGCCGTGCCCACTCTAATAATTTTCACCTCCCCCTGGTCGGGAGGTCGACACGGCGAGCAACGCGAGCCGCGTCGGGTGGGGGGAACTTGCTCTTGATCGGACAGTGGCTGCGCGCAGGAAGCTGCGACGATGCATGGCCTCACACGCGCTCGACGGCGGGCGCGGCGGGCTCTTCCACGCCCTTGCGCGCCTCGAGCGCGAAGGCCGCCGCCATCAAGGCCTTGGTGTAATCCGTCTGCGGACGATCGAAGACCGTCGCCGCCGGGCCCTCCTCCATCACCACGCCGCCGCGCAAGACGATGACGTAGTCGGCGAGCGCGCGCACCACTTTCAAATCGTGGCTGATGAAGAGAAAGGAGAGCTTGTGGCGCGCCTGGAGCGCGCGCAAGAGATCGACGATCTGCGCCTGCACCGACATGTCGAGCGCGCTTGTTGGCTCGTCCAAGACGACGAAGCGCGGCTTCAGGATCATGGCGCGCGCGACTGCGATGCGCTGGCGCTGGCCGCCGGAGAACTCGTGCGGGTAGCGGTTGCGCGCCTCGGGGTCCAAGCCCACCTCGGCGAGCGCTTCGGCGACCCGCGTTTCGCGCGCGGCGGGAGCGAGCTTCTGGCCGTGCACGGTGAGCCCCTCGCCCACGATCTCCGCCACCGAAAGCCGGGGGGAAAGCGCGCCGTAAGGGTCCTGGAACACGATCTGCATGTCGCGGCGCATGGGCCTGAGCGCGCGCTGATCGAGCCCTTCGAGCGCGCGGCCGAGAAAGACGATGCGCCCCTCGAAGGAATGAGCCGCAAGAGCGCCAGGCCCAGCGTCGTCTTGCCCGAGCCCGACTCGCCCACGACGCCCACCGTGCCGCCTTCGCGGAGCTTCAGCGTCACGCCGTCCACGGCCTTGACATGGCCCACCGTGCGCCGCAGCACGCCGCGCCTGATGGGAAACCACACTTTCAGGTTCTCGGCTTCCATGACCACGGGCGCGCCGGCCGCGGGCGCGGGCGGCTTTCCCTTGGGCTCGGCCTCGATCAGATGCTTCGTGTACGGATGCTTCGGCGCCTCGAAGATTTCGCGCGCGGTGCCTTGCTCGACGATGAGCCCGTCCTTCATCACGCAGACGCGGTCGGCCATCTTGCGCACGATGTTGAGGTCGTGGGTGATGAGGAGGACCGACATGGACAGCGCCTGCTTCATCGCCTTCAGAAGCTCGAGGATCTGCGCCTGGATGGTGACGTCGAGCGCGGTCGTGGGCTCGTCGGCGATCAGGAGATCGGGCTCGTTGGCGAGCGTGATGGCGATCATCACGCGCTGGCGCTGGCCGCCCGAAAGCTGGTGCGGATAGGCGCCGAGGCGCTGCTCGGCCTGCGACAGGCCGACCTTGGCCAAGAGCTCGATGACATGGGGCCGCGCATCCTTGCGCGCGATGCCTTTGTGAATCTCGATCACCTCGCTCACCTGCTTCTCGATGGTGTGCAGCGGATTGAGCGAGGTGAGCGGCTCCTGGAAGATCATGGAGATGCGGTTGCCGCGGATTTCCCGCATGGCTCTCTCGTCGGACTGCAAGAGATCCGTGCCGAGAAAACGGATCTTCCCCTTGGGGTGAAAGGCCGCGGGATAATTCAGAAGCCGCATGATCGAGAGCGCGGTGACCGTCTTGCCCGAGCCCGACTCACCCACCAAGCGCCACCGTCTCGCCGCGGCCGACCGAGAACGAGATGCCCCGCACGGCCTCGACCAGCGCGCGCTCGACGCGGAAGGAGACGGCGAGATCGTCAACTTCGAGAAGGGGCTCGGAGCTCATGCGTCGGCGCGAGACGGCGCGATCGCCCGCGCGGCACGATAGAGACGCCGCAAAGCGCGCCGCCACAACGGCACGGCATCGGGATTGTAGCCGGCGCGCGGGCGCTCGAGCACGCGCCCGATCATGGGCTCGAAGGCCGTCAGCGGCATCGAGGCGAAGTGGGGATCGAAGGACACTTGATCATAGCGTTCGCAGAACCGCGCCGTGGGCTCGAAAGCCGGATGACCGCGCCAGGCGTCGCGCGCATGCCGGTCGCCGCCCAGCACATGCCAGAAGTGATAGCCCTGAAAGAGCGTGTGGTGAAGCAGGATGAAGTGGAGCTCCTCGCTCACATAGGGCCTGAGAAGCGTGGCGGCGAGCTCGGCGTGATTATGCGGGCAATAAAGCTCGCCCACATCGTGCATCAGGGCCGCGACGACATAAGCCTCGGCCTCGCCCGCCTGATGGGCGCGGGTCGCCGTCTGCAGGCCATGCTCGAGCCGCGAGACGGGAAGCCCGGTGCCCGCGTCCGCCAAAGCTTGCAGCATGGCGAGCAGGCGCTCCGTTTGACCCGCGTCGAACCGCACATCATGGGCGCGAATGAGTGCGTAGTCGTCCGCTGTGGATTGGTCGAGCGACGTGAAAGCCGCGCGGGGGCGGGGGCGGGGGCGCGTCAATGCGCGATCTTCATTCATTGGGCCCGCCACCTTCCGTCCGCATCGGAAACCGAGGCTCGCCGGCGATCTCCCGGACGGCACGCGCGGTCGCGCCGTTCAACAGCACCTCTACCGCGCGGCGGCGCGGGCGGGTGCGCTTTCGAACTGCGCGATGGTGGTCTCATAGGCGCGCCGCGTCACCTCGCCGATCGGCCGGTTGCGCAGCTCCTTGTTCAGCACCTCGATGCCCCACGGTCACGCAGCCGCGATCGTTTCAAATTCCCCCTCAAGGTCCTCCCGAGGAAGACGACCGTGATTTACGAGGAGCGTGCGTACGGCCTTTTCGGAGACATTGAAATAGGCCGCAGCGTCTTCAATACAACTCGGACGAGTAATCGCGCGCAAGCATTTCATCTAGAGCTTCAAATGGGCATAACAATTCTGCCGCAAAAGCGCGCTGTAGCTTCTGCCGATAGGTATAGGTGCGCGTCGCTGGTAAGAGCTTTCCAGGCACGCTCCATGCAAGGCGGTCGCCAAGAAGTCGAGCAAGATCAAACCGACGCCCAGTCTCCCATTTTGAACGAAACACAACTCGCCCGGACTGCGTCGTCTCGTCCAAAGCGAACGAAAAATCCATCCCGACGGCCTCTCCTTTTTTCAATGCTCCGCGGGGGACCCCAGCCATTTGGGCTAATCGTTCATTTGAGATTGGGGCCGCACCCAAGCATTCCTGCAGACGTAACGCTTGAGCCGCTTCAGCTCCACGCTTCCAACCTGGTACCTGTCCAATCGGTGAAAGTTGCGATGCAGCAGCAAGCCGGACGGTATCGCGAGGATTGGACTGGAAACCTTTCGACTCGGCAACGCCCTGGATTTGAGCTGCGGTTACTACGTCACCTTCCCATTTGTGGTCGGCCGCGACCTCGACGATGGCATCTTCTCCAAGGGTCCGGGCTTCAACAATAAGCCGGTCTAGTAATTTCGGGTCCGCTTCATCGGGATCAAAACCAAGCATCGCCTCAAGGCGTCGGCGCTTCATCGCCTTTTCATCAGCGCGTTCGCCAGAACATCATTCCATCCGATCCAGATTTGTTGTTTCGACCCCCTCCGCGCGCAATTTTCCCGTAACCTGTTCAAGAAACTGATCGGTGCCCCCTCAAATTCCACGGCTCGACGACCGCGGCAGTCAACGATGTAATGCAACGGCTCCGCAGGTCGCGATCCTGTCGGCTTAGTAATTAGGACGATCCGGTGGCCGTCAGAGATAATTGTGATGTTTGGCCAAACAAAGCCGCCACCGATCGTCGTCATATGATGGGCAAGAGCCCAATCGTTGGAGCGAGTACGCGGCTCCCAGCGAAGACGCCACCAATTCCACGCGATCCATTCAGCCAACTTGTATGCGGACAGATGAACCTTTTCCCTCAAGCGTTTGATAAAGGCATCCTCTGCCTGCGTAAGCCAGATGTCGTTGAAACAAATCCCAACGGCGCCAAAACATGCCTGCTCCTCTGGAGGGCCCGAAATCACTGCGCTCCCACTCAACTTCAAGTGACAAGCCCATCTAGCGCTCCGCCCACTCTCTTAATACCACCACACGAAAATCATCGTCCAAAGGCATTGGGTAGCCATCGTAAAGCCCCCGCTCTCGGTCACCCAGCTGAGCTTCGTATGGTTCGCCCCCATCAGTGACAGCCCAGATATTTTGCGGCCAATCGTTACGACACTGTGTACTGATCATACCTTTTGCAACTCCAGCTTTCAGTAATTTTTCAGCAGCCCCTTTGGATAATGCTCTCGGCAAGTCACACAGGTTTTCATAGGTCTAGGTTAATCGGTGGGTCAGCCCATAATCTGCCGGTCTTGTTTTGTGATGAGGGTGTCCTTCGTAGGCAACCTTTCTCGCCAGAGTCTGACATACCTCTGGCGTGAGCTTGCCGCGAGGTTCGATACGGCGTTTAGGTTGTCTTTTCGTCGACCGTTCATTGCATGATGATTGCAGAGCTTTGTAGCAGGTATGAGGTTTGATCGGGTATTGTTGTACATCGCCAATCGACATTCATTTGGTAGTTAGTCGCATTACCCGAAGCGATCCTGTGCATTCAATACAACGCATGGCTACGCATTTGCGTTCCATAAGACCTTACATAGCGATGCAATGTGAGGCACAGGCGTCTAACCTTGACAAAACTCGTTCGAACCGAGCGCAACCTCCGCAGGATCCTGACAGACTACCAAGCGACGTTGCAGCGTCTATCTCCAACGTGACGAGTATCGCTTGTCCGAAGATGTTGGCTTCCAACCTTACCTCCAAAGGAGACGCGGACAACTCGACGCGCTTCACCGCGCGGCGGCACGGGCGGGTGCGCTTTCGAACTGCGCGATGGTGGTGTCGTAGGCGCGCCGCGTCACCTCGCCGATCGGCCGGTTGCGCAGCTCCTTGTTGAGCACCTCGATGCCCCACGGCCCCGCGAAGCCCGCCTTCTGCATGCGCGAGACGAAGCCCTTGACGTCGAACTCGCCCTCGCCGCAAAGCTGGCGGTGCTGCGTCGTCTCCTCGGCGAGATCGGGCATGGTCTTGAGATAGCCGTCATTGAGCTCGACGCCGATGATGTACTTCAAGGGGAAGCGCGCGACGTCGTCATAAGAAATCTTCTGCTTCACGATGTGCCAGAGGTCGAAGAACATGCCGCCGTTCTTGGCGCCCGCGCCCTCGACCAAGGCCTTCGCCGACGGCACCGAGTGGATCATCGAGAACTGCTGGGGCATGAGCTCGAAGCCGATCTTCGTGCCGTGATTCTCGGCGTCCTTGCACACGGCGGCGAACGACTCGATGAGCTTTCCCATGGGCACCTGCTGGGCGAAGAAGTCGCCCACCTTCACCGAGCGCGCGCCCAAGGCCTCCGCCGCCGTGAGAAGAAACTTCTGGCGCTTGTCGGCCTCTTTCTTGCGTTCGTCGTCGCGCCACCAATCGAGCAGAAACTCGAGCTCGATATGCTTGATGCCGTTGGCGTCGAAGATGCGTTTCATCTCCTTCAAGCTGCGCGTCTTCAGCGTGTGCTCGAGATCGGCGTGCCAGAGCCCCATGCCCTTGAAGCCCGCCTTGGCCGCGGCCTCGACCCGGTCCTTGAATTCGACGGAGCTGTATTCCTGCGCTCCGTGGGGCACGGCCCCCACAGCGATCGTCCAATAGGAAGCAAGCAGCTCGACATTCGCGTTCATGGTGGCGCCCCATTCCCGTAGGCGCGGCGGGGATGCCGCGCTCTTGTTGCCGGGCGAGTATAGCCCCTTCGGCAACCTCTCGTTAAGAACCGGGGCGCCGACGCACTTTCTGGGATCGGGCCCGAAAGGTGCGCGCGCCGATTAACGCAACCGAAACCCTGTACGCGCCATTCTGACACCCGGCCGAGGACCCGGAGACACCTATGGCGAAGGCACAGTTTCACAAGAACCAGCGCGTTTTCGTCAAGCCCGTCGGCACATGGGCGTTGATCGAAAACGTACGTCCGCAATGGGCGAAAGGCTTGGACGAGCCGATCCGCATCTTCTACGACGTGGGGCTCGGGCGCCAGTTCGGCGCCGACGAGCTCGTGGGCGAGTCGGTCGGCGGCTCCATCGACGCGGGCGAGAGTTGGCGCGTCGTGCGCGCGCGCAACAAGTGGCAGCCCAACGAGGATTGCGGCCACCATCCCCATCCCGGCACCTATCCCGTCATCGTCACCGGCGACACCGATTGGGGCGGCTGGCGCGTGCCGGGCGCGGAATACGATCTTTATCCCGACCGCATCGAGGCCCAGGCGCAAATCATGGCCAACGCCCTGCGCCTGTTCAATCTCATGACCAAGTTCGTGACCGAGATCGAGCGCAACGACGAGAACATCAGCGAGGATCTCATGGCCGTCGCCCGCGAGGCGAAAGAGATATTGCGCGTCGCGGCCCCGCAAGAAAAGAAGTCCTGAGCGGCGCAACCCGACTTCATGCTTCGAGACGCGCGTCCCTCGCCGAGCTCAGGACGCGCTCCTCAGCATGAGGTTTTCCACTTTGTCTCGCCATCCTATCTGCTTTGGCCCTCATCCTGAGGAGCGCGCAAGCGCGTCTCGAAGATGATCGCCTAACGCTTCGGCAAGGGTCGGGGCAAGTTGCGCGATTTGAATACGCGCGCGTGAACCCATTAGCTTCGCGCGCGTGACAAAGACATCCCCGATGCGTCCGCTGAAGGACGCGAGCGCCTTCGCGTCTCAAGCGCATCAAGATTCTTCTTCGCCGACATCGACGACACGCTGACGACGGACGGCAGGCTCGAGCCGCAAGCTTACGACGCGCTTTGGGCGCTTGCGCGGGCGGGCGTCAATGTCGTGCTGCTCACGGGACGGCCCGCGGGCTGGTGCGATCTCATGGCGCGCTTCTTTCCGGTCGACGGGCGTCGTGGGCGAGAACGGCGCGCTTCGCCTTCCGCTACGAGCGCGCGCAAAAGCGCATGCGCCGGATGTATGCGAAGAGCGCGGCCGCCCGCGCGCGCGACCGCAAGAGGCTCGATGCGCTGGGCAAACGCATTCTGCGCGCCGTGCCGGGGGCCAAGCTTGCCGCCGATCAGCCCTATCGCATCGCCGATCTCGCCATCGACTATCGGGAGGACGCGGGGCCGCTCGACGCGAAAGCCGTGGCGAAGATCCTGCACCTGTTTCGCAGAGCGGGCGCCACCGCCAAAGTGAGCTCGATCCATGTCAATGGCTGGTTCGGGCGCACCGACAAGCTTGCCATGGCGCGGCGCTTCTTGCGCGAGGCGTTGCGCGCGCGGATCGACGAATACGACGGCTTTCGTCGGCGACTCGCCCAATGACGAGCCGCTGTTCGCGGCGCTGCCCTTGAGCTTCGGCGTCGCGAACATCCGCCGCTTCGCGGGCGTGATGGACGCGCTCCCCCTCTACGTCACGCGCGCAAAAGGCGGCGCGGGCTTCGCCGAGCTTGCGCGCGCGATCTTGCGCGCGCGGCATACGCTGAGATCCATCGACGCGCCACCCTGGAGCGCACCTCCTGCGCCCTGGGCTTCGCTCCGGCGAGGCAGGAAAGCCGGGCATGACAGGCACTTGTTTGGTGCGACGCACTCGCATCACTCTCTCCCCATTGTCATGCCCGAACACTTGTTCCGCGCATCCCGGGGCCAAGCGCGAAAGCGTGTGTGGGTCGGAACAAGTCCGCTTGAGCGACTCAAGGCGCGGGCGGGACGGTGTGCTCGTCGCTCTGATCTTCGGCTTCGAGGGCTTGGCGCGCGGCGGCGATGTGGCGCGCGAGCACGGCGCGCCAAGGCGCGTCGGCGGGGGATTCGTCGAAAAGCTTTTGCCAATCGGCGAGCGCGCCCACGAGGTCGCCCGCTTCGCCCTTGGCGAGCGCCAGGTAATAGCGCGCGCGGGGCTCGGCCTTGTCGCGGGCGAGCGCCTTCTCGAAAGCATCCTTTGCTTCGGGCGTCACGCGTTGGGCGGCGAGCGCCAGCGCCTCGCCGTAATCGGCGTAAAGCATCGGCGCCGTCCTGCCCGAGTTTCAGCGCGCGCCCGTAAGCTTCGGCGGCTTCCGCGTAACGGCCGAGCTCGCTCAAGCCGCGGCCGAGAAAGCGCTGGCCTTCCGCGTCCGCGGGCCTTGCGGCCACTTTGCGCTTCAGCTCCTCGACGAGGCTCGCGAAATCGGCGGGCCGCGTGCTTGGCGTTCGGCCCTGCTCGGCGAGTTGCGGCGAGCCGTTCGCGAGATAGAGGCCAAGCGCACCGAACGTGACGAAGCCCGCGACGAAGAGCGCAAGCCCGCGCGCACGCGCTTGGCCGGGCGGGGGCGGCGGGGACGCTGGCGCGGCCGCGCCCGCCGCCGCCGCCGCCGCGGTCTGCATCACGGGCACGCCTTCCACCTCGGCGATCAAGGCGCGTGCGATATCCGCGCGCGCGCTGTCGCTTTCGGCATCGGCGAGGAGCCCCGCCTTTTCGTCGCGCGCCAGCGCGGCGAGGATGGCGCGAAAGGCGCGCGCACGCGCATAAGCAAAGCCTGCATCAACGCGCGACGACAGGAGCGGGCGCAGGAGAAAAGCCACAACCGCCGCGGTGAGGAGCGCGGCGAGGAGCCAGAAGAGCATGCGTCATGCTAGCCCAACACGCGCGCGCGGCAAAGCTTATCGATGACAACATTTCGCAAATGCAAAGTGCGCATGCATTCGCTTCGGCGCGGCGCGCGCGCTCTCGTCACCTCATCCTTCGAGACGCGCGACAAGAGCCGCGCTCCTCAGGATGAGGTGACATCCATCAGCGCCTCATCCTGAGGTGCGACCCCGGCCTTGTGCCGGGGGAGCCTCGAAGGATGAGACGCGTCGCTAGCGCACCGACCACCAGAAGCGCGTGAGATGGAAGAAGATGGGCGCGGCGAAGATGACGGAATCGAAGCGGTCGAGCATGCCGCCATGGCCTTCGATCATGCGGCCCCAATCCTTGACGCCGAGATCGCGCTTGATTCCCGACATCACGAGCCCGCCGAAAAAGCCCATGAGCGCGATGACGAAGGCCATCGCCATGGCCTCGAGCGGCGTGAAGGGCGTGATCCAGAACAGCGCGGCGCCCAAAAGCGTCGCCGAGACGAACGCCGCCCACGAAGCCTTCGATCGTCTTCGACGGCGAGACGGCGCCCGCGATCTTGCGCCGGCCCAAGAGCTTGCCCCAGACATATTGCAAGACGTCGCTCGATTGCACGACGAGCACGAGAAAGGCGATGAGCAGAAGATTGCGCCCCTCATAGCCCGGGATCTCCAGATAAAGCAGCGCCGGCACGTAGCTCACGCAATAGACGCACACCATGGCCGCCCACTGCACTTCGGCGACGCGGCGCATGAACTCCCGCCGTGTCGCCGCGCACAATGGCCGTGATGGGCAGAAAGAGAAAAGCGTAGACCGGGATGAAGATCGAGTAGATGCCGTAACGGTCCTGATGCACGAGCCAATATTGCAGCGGCAGGACGACGAAGAAGAGCGCGGCGAGCGCTCAAGTGATCGGCGCGGCGCGTGGGCAAGAGCGTCATGAACTCGCGCAAGCGCGAAAAACGAGACGAGCGCGTAGAGCGACGATGATCGCGGTCTTGCCGAGAACGAAGGTGAGACCGACCAGCGCCACCATCACCCACCAGGCCTTGATGCGCTGATTGAGATTCTCGATCACGGGATGGCTCGCGCCCATGCGCCGGGCGAGCATGAAACCGATCGCGCTCGCGACCACGAGCACCGCCGCGATGCCGCCGAAGAGAAGGAGCGTCTGCTCGCGCGCGCTCATGCCGCGCGCTCGCGGTGTGGCGGGCGACAGCGCGATGAGCGCCGCGCGCGCGCGGCCGAGAAAAGCGTCCTTGTCCTCGTCTTTCGCGACGCGGAGCGCCGCGCCGAAACTTACCGTGCACAGCAGCGGGATCGGGATCAGCTCGCCCTTGGGCATGACGCGCGCGAGATCGTTGATCCACACCGGCACGAAGGCGGTCCCGGGGCGCAGGCGCGCGAGATGGAAGATGCCGCTCTTGAGCGGCAAGAGCGTCTCGTCGGTCGTGTTGCGCTTGCCTTCGGGGAAGATGATAAGCGCCGAGCCTTCGTCGAGCGCGAGCGCCATGTCGGCCACGGGATCGGTTGTGCGCTTGGCCGGATCGCGCTCGACCAGAACGGCGTTGAGGACATGCACACTGAAATAACGCCGCACGGCATCCTTCAGCCAATAATCGGCGGCGGCGACGGCGCGCGTGCGCGCGCGCTCCTCGGCGGGCAGCACGGCCCAGACGAGCACGAAATCGGCGTGGCTCCGATGATTGCCGAAATAGACGCGGGGACCCGTGAATTCCGGCTTCTCCTGCCAGATGCCGCGCATGCCGGTGAGCATCCAGGCCACGGCGCGTACGGCTTCCATGGTGGCGCGCGCATGCAGCGCCGTCATGAAGCGGCCTTGAGCGCGGCGCGCAGGCGGCTATAGGCGGTGTAGAGGAGAAGCGCGCTCATCACGAGCATGATGAGCCATGTCCATGACGGCAGCGGCAGCTCCAAGCCCACCCAAAGCCCCAGCGCGCCGAAGACGATGGCGCGGTCGCTCTTGCCGAGCGGGCCTTCGAAGCGGCGGCCCGCGCCGATCATGGCGCCGAGACGTCCCGGCGAATTGCGAGAGCGTCGAGAGAAAAATCACGAGGCCGATCCAATAGGGACCGAAGGCCGGCACGAACGCGAAGGGCGCGAAGAGCGCGGCGTCCGAGATCACGTCGCCCACTTCGTTCAACAGCGCGCCGAGCTTCGACTCCTGGCCGTGCTCGCGCGCCAGCATGCCGTCCATGGCGTTGAGCGCGAGCCGAGGAAAAACCACACGGGCAGGAATAGAAACGGCCATTGCAGCGGCCAGGCGAGCATGAGCGCGGCGCATAAAAGAAGCGAGCCCACGGGCGCCGCGATCGTGACCTGGTTCGCCGTGACGCCCCACCCCGCCATGCGCTTGACGAGCGGGCGCAGCCAATCCTGGAAGGTGGGCTTCAGCGTATGGGTGGTCATGGTGATTCGCGCTCGCAATCTCGCAGCTTTTTCTCTTGTGCCGATTATAGGGTGTAGCCAAGGGGAATGCGCGACCGCGATACCGCATCAGCGTCTCATCCTTCGAGACGCTCGGCGCATGCGCGCCTCGCTCCTCAGGATGAGGACCTCTTCTTCAACCGCCTCATCCTTCGAGACGCTCGGCGCTTGCGCGCCTCGCTCCTCAGGATGAGGCCCTAGAAAATAAGCCCTCATCCTGAGGAGCCCGAGCGCAGCGAGGGCGTCTCGAAGGATGAGGCTGCAGGCCCTGGATGCCCGGCCAGATGGCTGACGTCACAGGAAGAACGGCGATCGTCCGTGTTCGGAGCTTAGGAATTCACGCGGCGACGGCGATCGCCTTTCGTACCCACTTTCAGAGTTCCGCGCCCCAGGACGCGGAGCCTGAAAGTGGGTACGAGAACTTGAACATTGTACCGCTTTCGCGGCTCGTAAGTCGCTGAATGGCAACTCACGAACTCGCGAAAGTCGGTACTAGAGGCCGGCTATAGCTGTGTTTTTCGATCTCACCGGCGCGCGGGAACAGTCCCGCCCAAAAGGCGCTTGCGAAGATCTGCATCCAGATCCACGCCGGCGCCCGCCGATTGAGGTGGCGTAAACGATCCGCTGTCGGGCAGATCTTTGACGCCATCGAGATAAAGCGCGACTTGCTCGTCCAGCTTCTCATACACGTCCTGGAAGGACGAGCCCTGCACGACAAGATCGAAGTCGAGGCAGAACGCCTCCCACTTCCCGGGACGGCCTTCGGCGTAGCATTTGATGATCCGTGGACGCATGAACCGCTCCCTTCGCGTTCACGCCGCGCGGCTCGCGGCCATCGCGCGCCGGCGCAAGAGCTCGGCGTCCGACGGCCCGAGTGCCAACTCGGTCAAGCGCAACAGCGAGAGGAGATGGGCCTCGAGGCGCGCCGCGGCCTCCTTGTCGCCGCGCCTGATCTCCTCCACCAGCGCCTGGCCATAGCCCGAGAGAAACTTGCTCACCTCGTCTTGCGCGGCTTTGTGGGCGATGCCGAAGGCGGCCCGGCTCGAATAGGCGCCGGCTCCCGAAAGAAAGCGCGCAAGCTCCACCGCGCACTCGCCACGCTCGGCCTCGGGCCATTGGCGCGTGTCGGGCTTCACCGCGCCCCCGCCCCCGCTCCCGCCGCCGCCGCCGCGCCGTCCGCCCTGCACGGGCAGCGCCTGCTCCATCTCGCGCGCGAGGCGGCCGAGCAGCGCGTTCATGGCGTCCCCCACCATGCCGCGCGCCTTGAGAAGACGCTGGCCCCAGACGCCCTGGCGGTGAATGTCGATGGGCTGGACGAAGCCCGTCACGGCCTCGGCGAAGAACTCGAGATGGGAGAGCGCCTCGCCCGCGCGCAGCGCGCCGGGCTTGAGCGCCGCGATGTGCAGGGCCGCAAGCTCGATGTCGTCGAGCAAGACCTCCACCGCGAAGCCCAGATTGGTGTCGACGAGCCGCCGGTCGCCGGTCTCGCGGGTCATCTCCTTCAAGAGCTCCATCACCATCCAGGGCTTGGCAAAGCGGCGCATGGCGATGAGCGGCACGTAGCCCGCGTGAACCGGGAAGTCGTTGTTCAAGGCTTCGTAGATTTCGCCGATGCGCGCGACGATGCCGGGATCGAGGCGCTTGATACCTTGCGGCACGGCTTCGCGCAGCGCGAGGAAAGCGGGCGAGGCTTCGAGCACGACGCCGATTTCGCGCGCGTCTTCGAGCACGCGAGCACCGCCCATCTCCTTGGCCTGGGCCTTGTAAGCGGGCGTGTCGGGCTTGAGCGGCGAAAGCTTTCGCGCCAGCGCTTGCGCGGCTTCGGCATGGAAGCGCACGACCGCCAAGCGCCTTGCCGGCGCGTCCGACTTGCGCGTCGCCTCGGCCACCACCTTCGCGTAAGCCTGCCAGGCCTCGGGCAGCAGCGCTTCGGAGACATAGCGCAAGAGCGGCTCAAGGCTTTCGCGGGCGATGCGGCCGCGGCGTTTGGCCGTCGCGCTTTCCGTCAGCACGAGATCCTCGAACGGCTCGCAGAAGAGGCGCTCGGGCGTCGGCACGCCGGTGCGGCGGAGCCCGGTGCGCTGGAGCGCGGGCCGCAAGCCCTCGAGAATGACGTCGTGGGGCATGGCGCCGCCTTCCAGGCGGTCGAACTCGACGGCGACGGCCAAAGGACGCGCCACCCGGTCGGGCAGCCGCGCCAACAGCTCCTTGAGCTTGCGTCTGATGTCGGGCGTCATGGCATCCTGGGGCGTCGCCCAAAAGCGCGCTGGCGGCGGAGGGCCGCCGCCAGCCGCGAAAGACTAGGATGCCAAGCTTAATTCCCCGTTGCGGGGAGGGCGGGAGCGCGCGGGCTTGGCGCCCTTCGCGCCCCTTTTGGAACGCCTCACATCACCGGAATGACGGTCACCTCGGCATCGGGATGCCGGCGCGTCCAGCGGCGCACCTGCACCGGATCGGTGGTGAGCCCGTAAAAGCCCTCGGCCTCCACCCGATAGACGTAGCGCGGGGGCAGCCCGAAGGTCCGGACCTCCTCGGCCTCATCGGGCGAAACATGCTCATGTTCCTCGAGCGCGCGCCGGCCCCGATAGGCGTGGTCGCCATAGACATAGATCGCGTTCCACATGGCCTTTGTCCTCCCCAGCGGGGGCTTGCGCACAATGTGCGCTGAGATATACGCACATTGTGCGCATCATTCAAGAGTTTTTTGATGAATAAGTTCTTAACGTGACACGGAACCGTCAAAGAGCCCCCGCCGCGGCCGGCCGCTGGCGCGGCGCGCGCGGCCGAGATCCGCTCAAATGGCGGGCCGGGGCCGTGTATGGTCGGGCCATGCGGCCCAAGGATTTCAAGCGCTGGCGGAAGAGCTTAGGCCTGTCCCAGAAGACGGCGGCCGACGCCTTGGGCCTCAAACGGCGCGTCGTGCAGTACTACGAAAAGGGCGAGCGCGAGGGAAAGAAGGTCGAGATCCCGAAATCGGTGCGGCTCGCCTGCTATGCCCTGAACGAAGGCATCAGCGACTATAACGGCCCGCGCGAGCCCGAAGCCGAGGACGAGCGCGCCGACGAGCGCAAGAAGCGCAAGCACTGAGCAAGCATTGAGCGCGCGCTCACGCTCGCGCGCGCGGATAGCGCATGAACCAGGCCGCAACGGCCGCGAGCGCGCATAGGCCCGCGAGCACAAGAAACGGCGGCGTGAAGCTGCCCCAAATCTCGTGCATCCGCGCGGTGAGCGGCGCGCCGAAGGACGACAGGAAAATGGCGATGGCGCCGAGCCCGGTCGCCCGGCCCAAGGAGGCCGCGCCGAATTGATAAGCGAGCGAGATGCCCATGAGCGGGAAGATGCCGCTCATCGAAAGGCCGAGCAGAAGGGTCGCGACGGCCACCCCGGCAAAGCCTTGCGCAAAGGCCAAGGCGACGAAGAACAGCGCCCCAAGCGCGGCCGAGCCCGCGAACAAGTAACGGTGCTCGACCTTGTCGGCGACATGGCCCCATAGCGGCAGCGTGGTGGCGCCCACAAGCGCGAGCACCGACAGAAGTCCCGCCGTCGTCTTCGGGTCAAGCCCGCGCTCGGTCGCGAACGGCACGAAGTTGATCCCCCATCCGCCGAAGGCGGCAAGGATCAAGCTGCCGACGACAATCGAGAATCCAGAAATTCCGTGAGCTGAGTATCTGGCGCACGGTGACGGCGGGCGGCGGCGGCGCCATGGCGGCTCCCATGCCGGGCGCGCCCGCGGCCTTGCGGCGGGCCGTTGCGCACCACGAGAAGCGTGAGCGGAATGAGAACGAGCGGAGGCAAGCGCAAAAATCTGAAACATGTCGCGCCAGCCCATGGTCAGGATCAGGCCGCCGCGATGAGCGGCGGGCCGATGACGGCCGGACACCGGGAAGCCCAAATTGACGATGCCGATGGCAAAGCCGCGCCGCTCGGGAAACCAGCGCGCGGCGAGCACTTGGGCCGGCAGCGTGCAGGTGGCGCCAAGCGCGAGCGGAATGGGCAAGCGCATAGAGCGCAAGGATGTGCCACGCCTTGGTGGCACTGCGAGGCCAGCACCAAAGGCCACGGCGAAAAGAAGAATGCCCGCCGCGATCAGGACGCGGATGGACGCGCTGTCGACGAGCCGGCCGAGAAACGGCCCGGCACGCCGTCACGCCGATCGACATCAAGGTCGCGGCGAGCACGATCCGGCTCGCGCTGACGCCGAAATCCTGCGTCCAGGGCGCGATCAGAAACGTGAAGGTGACAAGCCCGCCGCCGTTGAGCACGATCTGCACGAGAAGGCTACACGGCGATGATGTTCCAGCCGTAATTCCAGGGCGTGCGCCACGAGCGGCGCGGACCCGGCAAGCGCGGCGCGCGCCGCGCGTCGGTTCGACGTTCGCCATTGGCCTGCTTCTCCTTATTGTCTCGAAGACGCGCTCAAGCGCGGCCGTATCTCATCATGAGCGCCGCCACGGCCGCCACGCCCGCCGTCGCCGCCACCACGAGCATGACCGGCGTGTAGTCGCCCCACATCTCATGGAGCTTGGCGAAAGTCGGCGCGCCGAACGAGCTCACCGCGATCGCGATGGCGGCGTATCCGGTCGTGCGGCCCAAAGACTCCGAGCCGAACTGCGCGGCGAGCGAGGCGCCCATGAGCGGGAAGATTCCGCCGAAGACGAGGCCCGAGATCACCGCGACGATCATCACCAGAACGAAGCCGTGGCTGAAGGCGAGCGCCACGGCGCCGAGCGCGCCCACGAGCCCCGCGATGAGAAAGAGAAAGCGGTGCTCCACCTTGTCGGCGAAAAAGCCCCAAATGAACGCCGCCGGAATGCCGACGACCGACAGCACGACGAGGACCGCCGCCACTTGGCTGCTCGAAAGCCCGCGTTCCGCTCCGAAGCCGACAAAATTGGTGTTGAGCCCCGTGATGCCGATGAGCAGCGCCGAGAGCACGAACATGAGAACCCAGAATCCCGGCGCCGTGAGAATCTCCATCGCCGTGCGCGGCGTGGGCGGCGGCGGGGCGGCCGCGCGCTCGGCTTCCGCGATGGGCGGATCGGTGCGCACCAGGAGCAGCACGGGAACGATGAGGACGGCGGCGGCGACCGCGATGATTTGCAGCGTCGCCGGCCAGCCGATATCGGCGATCAGCATATTGATCAAGGGCGGCATGGTGAGGCCCGACAAAGGCAGGCCCAGATTGACGACGCCGATGGCATAGCCGCGCTTATGGGGAAACCAGCGCGCGGCGAGCACCTGCGCCGGGATCGAGGTGCACAGCGCCATGGCGACCGGCAGCAGCGAGCCATAAAGCGCGATGACCTGCCAGGCCGCGGTGGTGACCGACAAGAAGCGCCAAGGTGAGCGCGAAAAGACCCATGCCGACGGCCATGAGCACGCGCACCGGCATGGTGTCGAAGAAGCGCCCGATGAACAGCCCGAGACCGCACACGCCGAAGGACGCCGCCGTGAAGGCGAGCTGCACGCGCGACAGCTCCGCGCCGAAGTCGCTGGCCCAGGCGCGCGCGAGAAAGGTGAAGCTGATGAAGACGCGTGCCGATGGTGAGCGCCTGGCAAACGAGGCTCACCGTGATGATGGTCCAGCCGTGATACCAGGGCGTGCGCCAATAGAACGGCACGGCGGCGGGCGGGATGACGGGCGCCGCCGGCACGGCAACGGCCGCTTGGCCGGAGAGGCTTGCTTTCCGCGCAGACGCTTGCGCCCGCCGCGGCTGCGCCGCGCGGCTCGTTCGTCCCGGCCATGGACTCCTCCCGTCGTTTCTTGGGGCCGAGGTTAGGCGGGGCGGGAGAGGATGTCCAACGGTGGAATGAACGTCTGGGTTCACCGTTCGCGGACCTTGCCCCTTGCGATTGGACATTGAAGTACTTGTGTTCACGCGCATGCCGGATTTCGTGGAGACTGACCGGTCTTTGAGCGCCTCACATTTGCAAGTGAACCAGTCACCCCCACCCCTACCCCTCCCCACAAGGGGGAGGGAATCGTTCGCTGGTCGCTCTCCAAATTTCTTCACCTCCCCCTGGTGCGGGAGGTCGACACGGCGCGCACGCGCGCTGTGTCGGGTGGGGGGAATTTGTTCTCTGCGGGGAAGTCGCAAACTTATTCACGACAGCGCAATCAGCCGTGCACGAACGAATGCTACGCGAGCGCGTGTTGGGTCGCTCGGGTAGCGGCAGCTATGAAACAGGACGCCGCCGCCCGGGTGGGGGGCCGTAACCCCGGGCAGCGGCGCCGTTTCGGCGGGACATCGAGCTTAAGAGCTCGTGATCCGCCAAGAGCCATCGGGCTGGAGGCAAGCGGTGCCGTAAGCGCTGCTCGCGCCGTCCGCCGATGTAAACCGTGTGCGTGTATTCGCGGCACTGTTGGCCGTATGGCGAGCCATAAGCCGGGCCCGGGCTGCACAGTGCCGTAGTTGCCCGACTTGCGGGTTGCGCCAATTATACGGCGTTCCGTACTGCACGGCATTGTATTGCGCGCGCGACGCGTATTCCCGGTCGCGCTGGTCGAGGCTCCGGCCGAGCTGCGAGCCCAGGAACGCGCCGGCCAGCGTGCCCACCGCGACCGCGGCGAGCTGGCCCGAGCCCCCGCCGATCTGGCTGCCGACGAAGCCGCCGAGCGCGGCCCGCCCAGCGTGCCCACCGTCTGCTTCGGGCCCATGCCGCCCAGGCCGTATTCGCCGTATTGGTTGGTCTCGCAACCCGGCGAGCAACACGAGCGCACTCAAGGCTGCAACCGCACGCGCGCGTCTCATCGTTTCCTCCTGGCTCCTTGTGAATCATGAAGCCTCGGGGCGGAGTATGGACGGCGCCGCCTGATCGCAGGCTGAATGGGGCATTCACATGGCGGTTCATTTGGCGGCGCCGGCTCCGCGCCGCGGGGCTCCTGCAGGCGGGCGCCCCGCATTGTTCTTGCGTTTGCAACTCGTCCGCACCGCCACAACCATCGGGTCAATCGGCGCAATCTTGAGCATTTTCCTCGGCTTCGTCGCTTGTATCGGCCCGAGGCCCGGGGCATCATCGCTCCGCCAACGGATCATCCGTCTCATCAGGTGAGAGCGGATGCGCCGTGGATGTTTGTTCGGGGGGTATATCGTGAAACCAGCCGTTTCTGCGTGGGTTGTGGGCTTGATGTGCGGCGGGGCGATTTTCGCCGTGGCCGTCACCAATGAAGCTCTGCTCGCCGCGATTGTCGCCGGCGCATTCGGCGCGGCCTGCATGGTATTTTGGGATATCCGCTGGGCTGTCCGGTTCGGCCGCTACAAGATCGATCTCGGCGACGTGGCCGCCTTCGCGGGCCGCTATTCATTCGCGATCGGCGACACCGTGCCGCTTTACGTCCACACGACGGCACCCGCGGAAGCGCGCCTCTACCGCTTCGGCGCGCGCCGGGAAGACACCGGGAAAGTCGTTCAAGCTGGAGCGCTCCGTGCAATCGCCGATCCTTGTCCAGAAAAGCGGATTTGACTGGCCCAAGACCTGCGAGGTGCCGACCGACGATTTGAGCCCCGGCCTCTACGGCGTCGAGATTCGACAGATCGGCGACAATCGAAAGGCCTTCGTGGTGCCGTTCGTCCTCAAATCCGCGTCGGCTTGCCCCATCGCCGTTGTTCTGAGCACCAATACCTGGGACGCCTACAACGAGTTCGGCGGCATCTCGAAATATGTCCACCACCATTTCAACTACTTCGCGAGGAAGGCGCTGCAATGGGCGAGTTGGGCGTCGGCCAAGGGCGTTCTTGCGACGGTAAGCCTGCCGGTGCGCCGTCCGAACTCCCGCGTCTCGGAAGACTTGGTCGGTCAGACCGATCCCTGGCAAGACTTCCATTCGAAATGGGTGAGATCGGAGTGGTGCCTCATTTCCTTTCTCGAAGAGGAAGGCTTCGATTACGCCTTGTACACGGACGAAGATCTCGCCTTCGACGAAAGCATCTTGGAGTGCACCGGCATCGTCATTCCGGGTCACTCCGAATACTGGTCGGAGGAAATGTTCTACGCCTATGACCGCTTCGTCGCCAAAGGGGGAAAGGTCGCCATCAGCGCCGGCATGCCCATGACGGGACGGGTCGCTCATGAGCCCGGTGTGAAGACCTATTCGCCGGCGGAATACGATCCGGAAGTCGTGGCCAGCAGGACCGGCGGCTATTTCACGCTGCTCGGTTGTTACACGGCCGCGCCCTATCGCGCCACCACGACGCAATCTTGGATATTCGACGGAACGGGCATGGAGGACGGCGAGATCTTCGGCCGCTCGAGCGCCTATCAGGCGGTTCCGGACTTTGCCACCCGGAGCGAGGTGCCCGCCTCCGGTGCCAGCGGTGTGTGGATGAATGCCGTCGGACGCGGCAGCGCGGATTTCACGGTCCTTGCCCGCGGGATGAACGAAGTGGGAGGCGCGTACATGATGTTTCGCGACACGCCCGCAGGCGGATGGATATTCAATGCGGGCTCGGAGACTTTTGTCGCCGCAATCCGGCAGGATCAGCGGATTGCAAAGATGATGCACAATGTGCTGAGCGACATGAGGCTGGCAAAAGCCCAGCGGCCGAGCAGGCTACGCTCGGAGCCGGCGTGGAGAGCACGCAACTAGGGACTGCGCCTTGTTGCCGCCCGCGGGGCGGATGCAAGGTGAATGTCGTGGCGGCGATTTGGTTGCCGTGGCCGCACCGTTCCGCACGACCGGCTCGCGCGGCACGCGTGCGGGCGAGGCGGAGCCCGGCGTGTCGCCGATCACCTTCCATGCGGCCATTTGTCCTGCGGCCCTCTCCGGGCGCGCGGGTTTGGCGCACTGACAAGGTTTAACTCATCCAGTACCATTGCGTGCAATCCTTTGCTCATCCGAACTCGCGCCACATAAGGAAAGATGCCGGATGCCGTCTGCGATGTCGGTCGAGCGCAGCATCGGCTGTAAGGAAGTGGGCAAGACATGATGTGGGAGCGTTTGTGGTTCCCGCTTCTGCGCTGGATGCGCGGCGAATGGCCGGTGGGCTTGGCCGTCGCGGTGAGCGCGCCCGTGTCTCGCGGCCGCGGTCGCCAAGACGCTGGGCGGCGAAATCGCGCCCGACCTGCGCTTCATCCCCTTCTATCCCGCGATCTGTCTTGCCGCGCTCGTCGGGCGCAGCGGCGCGGGCGTGATCGCGACCGTGATTTCGACGCTTCTCGCCTGGTACCTGTTCACGCCGCCGCCGCATTCCTTCGCCATCGACCGGCCCGAGATGGCGGCGCTCGACCTCTTCGTCATCATCGCCGCCATGCTCCTCGGCATTGTCGGCCTGCTCAACAAGGCGACCGACGAGCTCTCGTCTTACGAGCGGCGCATGAAGGCCGCCTTCGCCGCCGCGCGCATGGGCGCCTGGGAGCTCGATTTCGCCACCGGCGTCGTGCGCTGGTCCAAGGCGCTCGAAGCCATCGTCGGCCGCGACCACGAGGAAGGGGTGAGCAGCATCACCGATTTCGTGCGCTACATTCATCCCGAGGACCGCGACACGTTCTTGAATTCGCTCAAGGAGCAGATCGAGGACAAGAGCCGCGCGGACTATGAATGCGAGTTCCGCATCATCCGCACCGACGGGCAGGCGCGCTGGATTCTCGCGCGCGGCGAAATCGTCCGCGCATCCGACAAGCGCGCCCGGAGAATCGTCGGCATCGCCGCCGACATCACGCGGCGCAAGGACGCCGACGAGCGCTTCCGGCGCGTCATCGAATCCGACCCGAACGGCGTCATCGTCGTCGACTGAGCATGGCCAGATCGCCTTCGTCAATTCGCGCACCGAGGAGCTGTTCGGCTACGGCCGCGAGGAGCTTCAGGGCAAGCCGGCCGAGATCTTGGTGCCCGAGCGCTTCCGGCACCGTCACGCCAAGGAGCGCGAGAATTTTTTCACGCGCTTCGAGAAGCGGCCCATGGGCACGGGGCTCGAGCTTTACGCCTTGCGCAAGGACGGCAGCGAGTTTCCCGTCGAGATCGGGCTCAATCCGATCCCCGGCATGGACGAGAATCTCGTGCTCGCCATCGTGCTCGACATCACCGAGCGCAAGCGCGCCGAAGCGCGCGAGGACGTCCGGCGCAAGTCGGTCGAGGAACGGTTCCGCCGCATCATCGAGGCCGACCCGAACGGCGTTCTCGTCGTCGATCAGCAGGGACGGATCGTGCTCGTCAACGCGCGCACCGAGGAGCTCTTCGGCTACACGCGCGGGGAGCTCGCGGGCCAGCCCGTGGAGATTCTCGTGCCCGAGCGCTTTCGCGGCGGACATGCGGGCAAGCGCCAGGACTTCTTCGCGCGCTTCGAGAAGCGGCCCATGGGCATCGGCCAGGAGCTCTTGGCGCGGCGCAAGGACGGCACGGAATTTCCCGTGGAGATCGGGCTCAATCCCATCCGCGACGCAGGCGAACCCTTGGTGCTCGCCATCGTGCTCGACATCACCGAGCGCCTGCGCGCGCAAGCCAAGCGAGAAACCGAGCACGCATAAGGGCCGCGCGTTGCGCGCTCACGCCGTGGCGCGCTTGACGTCGCGCGCCATGAAGAAGCCGGCGGCGAGAAAACAGAGCCCGCCGAGCGCCGCGCACAGGATGACGACGCCCAAGGAATAGCGGATGGCGAGCGCGCCGAAGCGCGCGTCGAGCACATCGTTCAAGCGGCCGATGAGAATGGGGCCCGCGAACTGGCCGAGCAACGTCGCGCTCAAGAGATAGATCGACACCGCCGTCGCCCGCATGCGCGGCCGCGCCACCGCCATGACCCCGGCATAGGCCGGCGGCAGATACATGATCGAAAAAAGGCTCGACACGGCAAAGCCCGAAATCCACGCCCAATCGGCGTCGGCGAAGACGAACAGCGCCTCGAACGGCGCGAGGAGAAGACAAGCCGCCGCGGGCGTGAAGGCGAGCCAGCGCTCGCCGTGACGCATGAGCCAGGTGGCGAGCATGCCGCCCGCGAGAATGCCCACGGCGCTGATCGTGCCGCGCACGGGCTCGAAGATCGTGCCGATCTGCATGATGGAGAAATCATGCACGCGGATGAGGAAGGTGGCGCCCCAGGCCGCCCGTCCATAGAGATAGACGCCCATAAAGCCGCCGCCCAGAACGAGCAGCCAAAAACCCGCGGAGCGCGACAGAAAGCGAAACGTCTCGCCGAAGCCCGCCTTGTCGCGCAAGGCGTCGGCCTTCGCCGACCGTAAGTCGGCTTCGGCCGACTGTAGGTCGGCGCCGCGCGGCGGCTCCTTCACGGTGACGAAGAAGATCAGCGCCAGCGCGACGCCGAAAATCCCGAAGGCGAAGAACACGCTGCGCCAGCCGTGACGGTCGGCGAGATAGCCCGCGATCGGCGAATAGATGATGAAAGCGACCGACGCGCCGCAGGTGAAGATGCCGAGCGCCGTGGGCAGCGTCTTCTTGGAGAAGAGATCCGAGAGCATGGAGTTCGAGGGCGCGACGCCGCAGGATTTGCCCACGCCCATCAAGAGCCGCGCCGCGCCGAGCTGCCAGACATTCGCCGCAAACCCCGTGAGCGCGGTCATGGCGCTCCAAAACGCGAAGCCGATGGCGATGATGTTGCGGCGGCTCCAGCGGTCGGCGAGCATCCCCACCGGCACGCCCACCACGGCATAGACGAGCACGACGCTCGAGATGACGCCGAGCGTCGTGTCCGACAGCTTCATCTCGTCCTTGATGAGCGGCAGACGAGCGCGAGCGCGCTGCGGTCGAAATAATTGAGCGTCGTGACGAGCGTGAGAAAGAAGAGCGTGTAGACCGAGTTGCGCGACCAGTCGGCGGTGGCGGGGATTTGCGCCGCTGGCGCGACTCCGCTTCGTCATATGCCCCTCCCCGCTCTTTGCGCCGACAATGACCGAGAGAAGGGTGCAAGGGAAGACGCATGGAATAGACACTGCAAGTTGCGTGGCACTTACGCACAATAGCCCTCTCCTTGGGGAGAGGGCGCGCGCGTCCTTCGACAATCGCCCTCATCCTGAGGAGCGCGAGTGAAAGCGAGCGCGTCTCGAAGGATGAGGGCATTGCTCAGGATGAGGCGCGCGCGGGTGAGGGGTGAGACGGCGATTGAAGCGCATCAGTTTCTCGAGAAAGTCTTATCCAGCACACCCTCGATGTTTGTCAGCACTTCGGTGTTCCAAAACCTCAGAACACGGAACCCGAGGCTAGCGAGGTCTTGCTCGCGCGCCATGTCACGCACATTGTTTGCGTGCTGACCGCCATCGACTTCGATAACAACTTTTTCGTCGTAGCACGCAAAGTCCACAATGTAAGGGCCAATCGGAAATTGGCGGCGGAACTTGTATCCGCCAAGCTTGCGCATTGCGCAGATGGCGCCACAATTCGAGCTCGGCGTTCCGTCGCATTCCTGCGCAATCTGCGGGCGACGGGCGTGTGCTTTCGCGCTTGTCGAGTCTTCTTCACCCTCGTCCCCCTCACCCCAACCCTCTCCCAAAGGGAGAGGGAGCAGGCCACGGACGCATCCGCGCCATGCGCGTGACGCTTCTAATACTTCACCCCGCCCCTTGCGCCGCGGGCAGCGTGAGGGTGACGCGCAAGGCCCCGAGCTCGGACTTGTCGAACGCGACTTTGCCGCCATAGAGCTCGGCCAAGTCGCGCACGATGGAAAGGCCGAGGCCTGAGCCCGGCACGGTCTCGTCGAGGCGCGCGCCGCGCAGCACTTTTTCCACGGCCTCGGGCTCGAGGCCCGGCCCGTCGTCCTCGACCGCGAGCAGCAAGTGCGAGACCACACCCGGCTCGACGCGCGCCGAGACGCGCACATGGCCCTTCGCCCATTTGCAGGCGTTGTCCATGAGATTGCCCACCATCTCTTCCAGATCCTCGCGCTCGCCGCGGAAGGCGAGCCAGTCGCCCGCTTCCAGCGCGATGTCGAGGCCGCGCTCGGCATAGATGCGCGCGAGCGTGCGCTGCAGATCGGAGAGCACGGGCAAGACCTGCGTGCGGCTCGTGATGAGCCCGCTCGTCGCCGCGGCCCGCGCGCGAGAGAGATAATGGTCCACTTGCGCGCGCATGATGGAAAGCTGCTTCGCGACGGCTTCGCGCGATGGCCCCTCCGCGCGATGGGCTTCGTTGGTGAGCACGGTGAGCGGCGTCTTCAGCGCGTGCGCGAGATTGCCCACATGCCGGCGCGCGCGCTCGAGCAGCGACTGGTTGTGCGCGACGAGCGCATTGAGCTCTTCGGCGAGCGGCGCGATCTCGGCCGGGAAATCGCCGCTCAGGCGGTTGGTGCGGCCGGAGCGGATGTCGGCGAGCGCGGCGCTGACCAGGCGCAAGGGTTTCAGGCCCACTTGCACGAGCACGACGATGCCGATGATGAGCCCGAGCCCCAGCCCGATGAGCGACCAGGCGAGCAGCCGGTCGAAGCGCACGATGTCGCCTTCGAGCTCTTTGCGGTCGCCCGCCACGGTGAAGACGAAGGGCATGTCCGAGCCCGGCAGATCGATGTCGCGCGCAATGACGCGCAGATGCTGACCCACCGGTCCCACCGTGTCCGCGCTCGCCACGTGGCTCTCCGTGCGGCGCGGCGTCAAGAGCATCTTGTTCCACAGCGAGCGCGAGCGCATGTCGGGGCCGGGCGGCAGGCCCACGCCGTGCGGGCCCTCGATCTGCCAATACCAGCCCGACAACGCCTGCTCGAAGCGCGGATCGCCGAGCGTCGCCGTCATCACGAGCTCGCCGTCGGGGCGCACCTCCGAGCCCGCGACGAGGGTTTCCAGCACCACCATGAGCCGCGCATCGAAGCCGCGCTGAACGAGTCGCGAAAGAGCTGGGAGAGAATGAGGCCGACGCCCATGAAGGCCAAGACGCTCCACAGCGTGGCGCCCACGACGAGACGGAAGGTGAGCGAGCGCGGCTCGAGATAGCGGCGGAAATTCTTGAGTTTCGCCGCGCGCACAAAGACCTTCACAGCGGCCGGGCCCGCAGCCTCTTCGCCCGCGCGCGCGGCAGGCTCGGCCGCCACGGATGCGGCGGCGGCGGCGGCGCCCGCGGTCGCTTCGGATTCGCCGCGCCTCATCAGCGCATAAGCCAGCGGTAAATTGGTCATTTCATAACGTTGTCGCGTCTTGGCACCATTTGGCACCATTGAGCCGCGCCCGGATTTCTTCCGCGCATGCCGCACCTCATCCTTCGAGACGCGCGGCGCTCGAGGCGCCGCGCCCTCAGGATGAGGTGCCTAATACTGTGGCCCTCATCCTGAGGAGCGGCCCCGCGCTTGTCGAGGGGCCGCGTCTCGAAGGATGAGGCGAGATAGGACCACCGCGGCGCCGGTCATCACGAATATGGGCGGCCGCAGCCGCGAATCCCGTTATGCTTACGGGACATAAGTGCGTGTGAGTCTCAATCCGAAAATGGAGATCGACATGGCCAAAGGTCAAATGAGGAGTGGCCGGGAAGCGAAGAAGCCGAAGGCCGACAAGAACAAGAAGAAAATGAAGGCGGCCGCTTCCTTGCTTCCAACCCCTGCGCCTCAGCGCAAGCCCTTTCCGGCGCCCAAGGGAAAGTAGCGTCCGCGACGCGGACGTCTCGGCCACCGCGGTGACGGGAGCCGTGACGGGAGCGCCGATCGGACGCCGCGCGCGGGCGTGGCCGCCGCGCGCCTGTCGGCCACGCGCTCGAGCTATGCCGGGACCCCGTCCGAAGCGCCGGCCGGTAGCATTCTCGCCTCGATCTTCGTGATCGCGTCGCGGATCTCGTAATAGCGCGTGGTCCATGTCGCGTCGCCGCGCTTGCGCCCATGCGCGCAAATCTCGCAAGTGTGCGCCGCGCAGATCGGCCGCAGATGAGGAGCGGCCGTGCAGCCATCGGCACCCATGAGCGGCAGCGCGCGGTGCCAGGTCGGCTGAAGCTCGACCTGCCAATGCGTCTTGGCGAATTCGATCGCGAAGGCGCAGTATTTTTCTTCGCAGCAGGAAAAGGGACGCGCGCAGCGGCCGGCGCATTCGGGCTCGGTGTGCGCCGCAAGCTCCGCATAGAGGACGATCAGACGGCCGCGCAATTCATCGGACATTGGCACGCTCGATCGGCGACGGAGGGTTGGTGCGCCGGGGCGCCGGCCGATCCGCCGTGTGCGGACTATCGCGCCGCGGCCAAGGCGTCGGCCTCGGCCAATTTCCTGCGCGCCGAATTCGAGCCATGCGTCGCGGACGGTCCGGCCCCTGCGCACCCACGCGAGGCCCTCGGGATCGCTCGCTTCGTAAAGCGCCTGGGCGAGCGCTTCGATCTCCGTCGACGTGTGTTCGGTCACCTTCGCATTCCCTTCGGGTCGAGCCGCGGCCGCCCTGTCTTTCGTGATCGAATTTAACGCACACTAGCACCGCAAAGCGTTAATCCCGGCATTTTCTGCGCTGATCGGCCCGCCCTGCCGACTTTATTTCGATCGGAGGAAATAATTACGGCGTCATCTTGTAATTCGGGGCCGAAACAACTATATTGTTACCTTGAGCATTATTTCAGCGACATAGATTGCGGCTCGTGCGCTCGCGAAGGGCTGCCGGCCAATTCGGCAGAGCGGCTCCTTCGCCATCGCGTCTGACAGTCGCGTCCGACAAACGAATCGCGGATTTCTCGCCGCTGCCGAAAGAGACTTGGAGCATCCGTGACAGAACACAATTTCAAAGTGGGTCAGAAGGTCCGCCTCAACCGGACCCTCGTCGGCTTGAAGCATTTGGACGGCACCTATGTGATTGTCCGCTTGCTGCCCCCGGACGGCCCCTTCAACCAGTATCGAGTGAAAAGCACGTCGGGCTTCCAGGAGCGCGTGGTGAGAGAGATCGAGCTCATTCTCTCTCCGAGCCCGCTCTGAAGCTTTTTCGCGCCGATCTCGGTTACGAGTTCCTAAAAGCAGAAACAGCGCAGGCGACTGCCCGCCCGATCGCCGCGCCCACTCGGCTTATGTCTGATGGCGTCGGCGCGTCCGCGCGACCCCGCGGGCAACGGAGGGATTATGTCTGAGCCCAATTCGAGCCCCATATCTTCGAGCCTCATGTCCAAGACGATGCGCGTTCCTGCGCATCGATGCTCGCAGGGGCGCATGAGGACGGCGATGATGGCCGGGGTGCTCGCGGCGAGCGCCTTTCTTGTCCTCGCCTTTTCGCCCGGCAAGGCGCACGCGGAAGGCGCGGCAATCTACGACAGGACCGCCACGGCCGCTTCGGCGACTTGTCGCGATGAGCAGATCAAGGCCGGAATCGCGTGTCACACCGTCGTTCTCCCCGAAAACGCCCAAACGGCGAAATACGGCCGAGGCTGGGAGTGCGCCGACGGCTACGCCAACACCGGAATCAAATGCGTCAAGTTCGATTTGCCGGAGCACGCGCTCGTATCGTCCAACGGCAATGGCTGGGAATGTGAAGAAGGCTACGCCGATGACGGAAGCCAGTGCACGAAGATCAGCCTGCCCGCGAACGCTCACCTTGGCTGGCGCGGCGATTCCTGGGAATGCGACCGCGGCTATGTGAACACCGGGAAAGACTGCGTGCCGGTTCTGGTGCCGGCGAACGCGGCCTTGTCGTTTTCTTCGGGCGGATGGGAGTGCGACGCGGGCTTCGTGCGCGTGGGCGTGCAATGCGCGAAGCTGGAGCTGCCGCAGAACGCCACCCTGAACACGGCGGGCCACAGCTGGCGATGCAACCAGGGATTCGTCCTCGCCGGCTTCAGCTGCACGAAAATGGAGCTGCCCGCGCATGGCGTTCCCAATTATGTCGGCGAGGGATGGTATTGCACCGATCCTTATCAACGAAACGGCGATCAATGTGTCGCGTCACAGATGAGCAACTGATTTCAAGCGGCAGAGGTTCCGAAAAAGTCATGACCACGCGTACGAGCACGAAGACGGCGACGTTCTCGCGGCCCTTCAAGCTCAAAGGATTCGAACAGCCGCAACCGGCCGGCACCTACACGGTCGAGACCGAGCAGGAGCTGCTCGACACCGTAACGTCTCTCGCCTACCGGCGAACATCGACCGTGATGCTGTTGCGCGCGCCGGGCGGCAACGGCAAGGTCACGCAGGCTGTCACCATCGACCCGGCGGAGCTCGACGCGGCGCTGGCACGGGACCGTCGAGAAGACACGAGCGGCGCGGAAACGAGCCGGGCCGGCGCGTCCTCACGCGCGGCCGCAAGTCCAGGATGCGATGTTGAACCTCAAGTGGGAGCCATGACGAAGCAAGAGTTGAAAGCGTTTGATTTGAGCCGAATCTTATCGAGAGGGCTGGACCGCCGCCAAGAAGCAGATGGCCGCGGGCCTCATCGATGCCGACGAGCCGAGCGTATCGGCCGTAAATCCACATTTCGCCACCAACGCAAGGGCCCGCTGGGCCAAAGGCTTCAACGAGGCGCTCGGCGGCCGGCACAGCCAGCAGAAGACGACCACGGCAAGACATTGGTGGCCGCAAGCCGCGGAATGACTTTCGCCGAAGGATTAAATCCCATCGATAGAGCTGCGCGCCGCGATCTGAGATCGCGGGTCCGTCCATTCGAGACGCCCATCGCCGCCAAGAGCGTGTTTCAGCTCGCGACATCGGTGGGGCTGTTCGTCGCCGCCTGCGCCGTCATGTATTGGTCTCTGCAGGTTTCCGCCCTCCTCACGCTCTTTCTCGCCATCCCGGCCGGGGCGCTTCTCGTCCGCGTCTTCATCATCCAGCACGATTGCGGCCACGGCTCCTTCTTCTTGTCGCGGCGCGCCAATGATGCGGTGGGCATGCTGTGCAGCGTGTTGACGTTCACGCCCTACGCGAATTGGCGGCGCCAACATGCCGGCCATCACCGGAGCTGGAACAATCTCGACCGGCGCCAATCGGGAAGCGACTTTTATTCGGTGTGCCTCACGGTCGAGGAATACCGGGCGCTCTCGCCGTGGCGGCGATTCTTGTATCGGCTGCCGCGCCATCCCTTGATCGCGCACATCGTGATTCCGCCGCTGGTCTTCCTCGTGCTTTACCGGCTTCCCTTCGACACGCCGAAATCCTGGACCCGCGAGCGCTGGTCCGTTTACGGCACCAACATCGCGATCGCCGCGCTTTTCGCGTCTTCTCGTCTTGGGCTTTCGGCTTCCGGGCCGTTTTGCTCGTGCAGATCCCGGTCATAGCCGTCGCCTCGATCATCGGCGTCTGGCTCTTCGCCGTGCAGCACCGCTTCGAGCATGCGCGCTGGTACCGGCAGCCCGAGTGGAGCTTCACGCTGGCGGCGCTCAAAGGCTCGTCCTACCTCGAGCTGCCCAGGATTCTGCAATGGTGCACGGGCAATATCGGCTTTCATCCCGTGCATCATTTGGCGCCGCGAGTGCCGAACTATCGCTTGGAAGCTTGCTATCGCGACACGCCGGAGCTTCAGCGCGAGCCGCCGCTCACGCTCGGCAAAGCCCTGCGCTCGACGCGGCTCGCCCTGTGGGATGAAGCCCGCCAGACGCTCGTTCGTTTCCGCGATATCGGCGGCGCAGGACCAACGCAACTCGAAGCTGCGGCATAGCGGTTATGCGCGCGTTACAATCGCGTTAGCCGCGTCGTGAACGCGGCGCGCCAAGCAATCCCAAAGAATCGGTTCTTAGACCTTCCCTTCGCGCGCGGGAGCAGCGGGGTGGGGAATGCTTCGCCCTCCTCGGTCTCTTCGGGGAGGGCGAGGCGATAGCCCAAGCCCGCGCACGGTGTGGATCATGTTGACGCCGAGCTTCTTGCGCAGGCGGCCGACGAAGACTTCGATGGTGTTGCGAGTCGCGGTCGAAATCCTGATCGTAGATGTGCTCGACGAGCTCGGTGCGCGAGACCACCTTGCCCGGATGATGCATGAGATAAGCGAGCAGCCGGTACTCGTGCGAGGTGAGCTTGACGGCCTGGCCGCTCACGGTGACGCGCGCCGCGCGCGTGTCGATGTGCAGCGGCCCGAGCTCGAACTCCGGGCGCGCGTGGCCCGCGGCGCGGCGCGTCAGCGCGCGGATGCGCGCGAGCAGCTCCTCGACATGGAAGGGCTTGGTCAGATAATCGTCGGCGCCGGCATCGAAGCCCGCGACCTTTTCGCGCCAGCGGTCGCGCGCGGTGAGAATGAGCACGGGGAAGGCGCGGCCCTCTTGGCGCCAGCGCTCGAGCACGGTGACGCCGTCCATGCCCGGCAGGCCCAGGTCGAGAATCACCGCGTCGTAAGGCTCGGTGTCGCCCAGATGATGGGCCTCCTCGCCGTTCGCCGCGGCGTCCGCCACATAGCCAGCCTGACCCAGCGCCTCGACCACCTGCCGCTGCAGGTCCGGATCGTCTTCGACAACGAGAATGCGCATCGCCTAAGGCATGCCCTTCGTTCCGATCACTTGCCCCGTGGCCGCGTCCACCGTGATCACGAGCTTGCGGCCGTCTTGGGTGAGCCAGATGATCTCATATAGGACTGCGCCCGGCCGTTCCAAAATGCGCGCATCGAGGCTCTTGCTCTCGCTGCCGGGGTAACGCGCATGCAGCGACTGGATCACCTGCTCCAGGGGCACGGGCTGTTGATTTTGCGCATAGCGCAGCTCGGCGGTCGCGAAGGCCGGAGGGTGAGACGCTGCGCTTCGCGCCTGCGTGGGCCGGGCGAAAGCGGGTAAGGGTGCGGTGAGCGCAAGCGCAGCGCGAGCAAAAGCACCAGGGCGGGGCCGACCCACCCTGCTTCGCTCCGCTTCGCAGGGCGCGGCCCCGCCTCGAGCCTCCCCCAAAAAAGCGAGACGCACGGCTTCGGCGACATTGCCATCAAACTCGATCCCAGCCCATCACGCCCAGCTTTAAGGAAAACGGCGTGAACAGGCCCTGAACGGCAAAACTCGGTAGACGGCGCGTTACGCGCCACGCTTGCGCGGATAGTCGTCATTCCGGACGCTAGGCGAGCCCGAAAACCGCAGGTTTTCGGTTGCGAGCCTTGCGATCCGGAAATCCAGGGCCGCTTGCATTGAGCGTGCGGCTCTGGATCCCGGATCGCTGACTTTGCCAGCCGAAATCCTTGCGGATTTCGGGGCAAAGTCGCGTCCGGGATGACACCGAAAAAGGAGTTTCAGCCGCGCCGCCGGCCGAAGGGGATGATCATGGGCACGCGCGCCATGTAATCGAGATAGCGTTGACCGAAATGGCGCACGAGATCGCGCTCCTCATAGCCCAGCGCCACGAAGATGTAGATCGTCCACACCGCGGCGAAGACAAGATGGCCCGCGGTCATGGTGGGCGTCGCCCAGAAGGCGATCATGAAGCCGAGATAGAGCGGATGCCTCACCATCTTGTAGAGAAACGGCGTGCGGAAGACGGGCTTGGGCATCGGCTTGTTGCGGGACCGATACCACACCTGCATCAAGCCGAAGAGCTCGAAATGATTGATGAGGAAGGTGGTGAGCAAGACCAAGCCGAAGCCGAGGAAAAACGCCACCGTGAGCACCATGCGCCACACGGGCTCGTCCACCTGCCAGACGAGAGCGGGCATCGGCCGCCAGGCGTAATAGAGGAGAATGAGAATGAGGCTCGTCAGCAACACATAGGTGCTGCGCTCGACGGAATGCGGAACGAGGCGCGTCCACCACTTCTTGAAGCCCTCGCGCGCCATCACCGTGTGCTGCACGCCGAAGAGGAGAAGTAGCCCCAGATTGATGAGCGCGGCCGGGCCGCGCGGCCCTTGGGGCTCGCCCCAATCCACGGTCTTGGGCACAAAGTCCCGGATCGCGGGGCCCACGATGGACTCCAGCATGTCGCCGCCGATGAAGGCGATGAGATAGAGGAATGCGGCGAAGAAGATGGTGTAGGAAACGACACCGTAAAGAAGTGCGAGCGCGCCCATGGCTGTGCCTCCCGTTGCTTCGCGGCGTGCCGAACCGGCTTGTCGCCGAATGCCTCCTCACGCTTCAACCCGACGGTGGCCCTAGACTAGCCTCTTGCGCCAAGATTGCCACCGCGTCGAACGGGCTTTGTTCACGCAGAGGACGCGGGAAAGCGCGTGCGGGCCGCCGTCGCCAGTCAGCCGGCGCGCCGTGCGCGCAGGGTTTTCGCCGCGCGCACGAGCACCGCGTTCATGCGCGTCTGCCAGCCGCGTCCGCCGGCCTTGAAGGCGGCGAGCACGTCGGGGTCCACCCGCAAGCTGATGACCTCTTTCCGATGCAGAGCCTTGGGGCGGCCGGGGCGCCGGGTGAGCGTTCCCTCGGCTTTGCGGATGACCTTGCCGCCGACGGCAATCTCGGCGCGCTCGAACTGCTCCTTGCTCCATTCCGGCGCGTCGTCGGGGTCAACCCAAGCGCGCCTCGTAGCGCGCTTTTTCGCGGCCATTGCACTTCCTCATCGAAATAATGTGGCGGGCCGCGCCACGCGGGGTCCAGACCACCATCACGAGACGCCCGCCGAGAAGGCCGTAGGTCTGGAAGCGGGGCTCGCCGTAATCTCGCCGGTCGTCCTCGAGCGTGAGCGTAAGTCCTCGGAACAGCTCGGCCGCATCGGCAAAATCAAGGCCCCGCTTGCGCAGCGCCAACGCGCGCTTGGCGGCGTCGAAGGTGATCCTCACCTAGATAAACGTATATACAAGAATTTGTCGCGTCAAGGGTTTACGTAATACCGAAATGGCGCGGGCGTTGGGCGGCGGCGCGCTCAATCGGTCTCGAAATGGCGGAAATCCGCGAACTCCTCGAGCGAGCCGCGCGCGGCCCCTGCCAGCCAGCACATGGACCTTCCAGGGCTGGAGGTTGGAGCTCGAGGGCGCGTGGCTCGCTGCCTTGAGAATGGTCTCCACCAGCGCCCGCGGCACGGGCTTGTCCTGAAACTGCCGCGTGCTGCGGCGCGAGCGCATGGCCTCGCTCACCTTCATCATCCCCTCCCTGTCCGGCCGCTCTGGCGGCGTCGCCTTGGAACGCCTTGGGCACGCCTCACGCGAAATTTTGCCGCGCCTTTTCCCGTTCGTGAAACTGTCTCTGTCAATCGCCGCGCAAAGCCTGTATGTTGAGGTGAATCAAGGACAGATCGTCGGTTGTCAATTGTCCTGTCCGTTGCCGGGGGAACGCTCTTGCCATTTTTGGAGATTGAGCCATGACCGAAACCAAGAAGACGTCCCAAGCGGCGAGCCATACGGCAAAGCGCGCCGCGGGGAACGGCGCCGCCAGCTATGCCTCGATGATGACTATGAACAACGCGATGATGGAAACGGCGGCCGAAGCTTTTCAAGGCTACATCAAGGCCGTGATGAGCATCAGCGAGGCGATGATCTCCTTCGCCACGGCGCGCATGCAGATGAATGTGCGCACGAGCGAAGAGCTGATGCGTTGCCGTGCCATTCCAGACGCCGTGCGCGTCCAGCAGGAATGGATGCGCGAGGCCTCGGACCAGTACATGACCGAGGCGACCAAGCTCGTCGACATCGCGACCCAGTCGACGCTCAAGAGCTTCAATCCGCTGATGCAGAAGTCGGCCTCGATCTTCGAGCGCGAGGCGGCCTAAGGCGTTTTGCGAGTCCGGGCCCCGGCCCCGGCCCCGGCGCGCGCGCCAAGAGGGGCCAGAGCCCGTCCGCGCCTTGCGCCGCCGCGTGGCGGCCGAGAACGAGCGCCCAATCGCGCTCGGCGCCGTATTCGCTTCGCCAGGCCCAGAGCCGCCGCGTCGCGAAGTGGAGCGGATGCTCCAGCGTGAATCCCAAAGCGCCATGCACTTGATGGGCGAGGCTCGCGCCCTTGTCCGCCGCGAGCGCCTGCGCGGATCTTCGCCGCCGCGATGGCGGGCAAGGCGTTCGGCCCGCCCGCGGCCTCGAACGCCGTGCGCGCGGCCGCGCCCGCCGCCGCCGTTTCCTCGGCGAGCTCGGCCAACATGTGCTGCACGGCCTGGAAGCTTCCGATGGGCCGGCCGAATTGCGTTGCGCTCGCCCGCATAGCGCACGGCCAGCGCAAGCGCCCGCTCGAGCGCGCCCGCCATCGCGCCTGCGCGCATCAGCGCGCCATGGATATGCAACGCATCGGCTGAGAGCGCGGTGGGCGCGAAGGCGAGCGCAAGCGCGTCGTTCAAGCGCACGCGGTCGCGCGGCTCGCCCGCGAGATTTTCCGCATGCTCGATCGCGGCGGCGCGCAGATCGACGAGCGCCACCAAAAGCTTTCCGCGCTCGGGGATGCCCACCACGACTTGCGCCGCGTGGCGCGCGAAAGGCACGGCCTCGAGCGTGCCGGAAAGCCGCGCACCGTTTCCGTCCTGCGCGAGCGCGAGCGCGGCGCCCTCCGCGAGCGTGAGCACGCCCGCGGGCATTGCAATCCCCGCCTCGTCGAGAAGCCAAGTGGCGAGAAGCGCCTCCGCGAGCGGCACCGGCGCCGAATGAAAGCCGCAAGCGCGCATGAGGGGGATACGCGGCCGCGAAACCCAAGCCCGTGCCGCCGCGCTCTTCGCTCAACAACGCGCGCGTGAAGCCGAGCTTCTCGATCATCTGCCACAGGATGACGGGAAAACCGCCCGCTTCCACCGCGCGCAGAATCTGCGGCGTCACGAGCTTGGCGAAGAGCTTCTCCGCCGTGTCTTCGAGCAGTGCGAGCGCTTCACTCACTTGGGAGGGGCCGGGGGAGGGGGCTGTTGTTCAAGCGCTTCGCGAATTCTCTCTTTTCGCCTTCGACATTCTCAGCACATTTGTTCGCGCTGCACGGCGGAAGCCGTCGCGCGTGAGCCGCGCGCAGCGCGCCGCGCATCCGCGGCGAGCCGTTGCGCATGTTTGGTCCGCCATCGACTTCGACAATGAGCTTTCGGCTCGAGACAAACAAAATCGGCCACGTAACGTTCACGCGGCTCTTGCCGGCGGAATTTGCAGCCGCAAAGCTGCCGATTGCGCAAGTGGCGCCAGAGACGCGTCTCGGCGTCAGTCGGATTGCGCCGCAGACGCTTGGCGATTGCTACACCGCGCTTTTTCATCGGCGTCGCGCCAATCTCAATTCCCGTCACCCTACCCTCTCCCCAAAGGGGAGAGGGGAGCGTGGCGCGCATCATGTGTTCTCCCTCCCCGTTCCGGGAAGAATCCACTCTCCCTCTCCCCAAAGGGGAGAGGGGCCGCGAGGGGATGCAGCACGACTCCCTCTCCCCTGGGGAGAGGGTCGGGGTGAGGGGACTTCGCACGCGCATTCATCGCAAGCCGAGGCCGCGCGCGATGACTGTGCGCAAAATCTCACGCGTGCCGCCGCGCAGTGAAAAAGAGGGCTCGCCCGCGAGCGTGAGCGCGCGCAAGAGTATGGCGTAATCAGCTCGTGCAGCTTCGGCCGCGCGCAGGCGGGCGGAGCGCGTGGGCGAGCGAGGGAATGGACTGCTCGAAGCGCGTGCCGAGATCCTTCACCATCGAGGCTTCGAGCACGGGGGCGTGTCCTTCCGCCAAGAGGCCCGCGACGGAAATCGACATCGCGCGCAGCGCCATGAGCTCGGCCAGCGCCGAGCCGAGCGCGATCGCCTCGTGGTCCGAGGGCTTCGTGCCGATCTCGCGCACGAGCGCCGCGAGAAGCGGAAACGTCGAGAGAAAGCGCTCCGGCCCCGCGCGCTCGTAGGCAAGCTCGGCCATCACCTGCTGCCAGCCCTCGCCTTCCACGCCGATGAGCGCGTCTTCGCCAAGCGTCACGTTCTCGAAATGGATTTCGGCGAAATGCGCGCCGGCGAGACTCTCGATGGGGCGAATGGTGATGCCCGGCGTGTCGAGATCGATGAGGAAGTGCGAGAGCCAGGCGTGGCGGTCTTCGCCCCAACTCTGCGTCCGGAAGAGGCCGATCATCATGTCGGCCTCCATGCCAAGCGAGGTCCAGAGCTTGGTGCCGTTGAGCACGAAGCTCCCGCCCCGGTGCTCGGCGCGCGCGCGCAGCGAAGCGAGATCGGAGCCCGCATCGGGCTCGCTCATGCCGATGCAGAAGCAAAGCTCGCCTTGCGCGATCGCGGGCAGCATGCGCGCGCGCTGCGCCTCGCTGCCGTAGCGCAAAAGAAGCGGGCCCGATTGGCGGTCGGCGATCCAATGCGCGCCCACCGGCGCGCCGGCGGCCAGCATCTCCTCGCCCACGACGTAGCGCTCGAATTGCGAGCGTTCGCCGCCGCCATATTGCTTGGGCCAGCACATGCCGATCCAGCCCTGCGCTGCCACTTTTTTGGTGAAGGCGCGGTCGTAGCCCATCCAGCTTTGCGCGCGCATCTCGGCGGGCATGCCGTTCATCTCGCGCGCGAGAAATTCGCGCACGCGCAGGCGCAAGCTTTCGGTCTCGGGGGGAAGCGAATGGTGGGCGAAACGGAAGGAGGGCAAGCGGGGCTCCGGCGCGGGATGGCGGAGCCTAGCGGCAGGCGGGCGGGAAGCAAAGGCGCCTCATGCTTCGAGACGCGGCCCATCGCGACGCGAAGGGCCGCTCCTCAGCATGAGGCTTATGTCTTCTTCCTCATCCTTCGAGACGCTCGGGGCTTTAAGCCCCTCGCGTCCTCGAAGGATGAGGGCAAAAAGAATTGAGCCTCATCCTGAGGGCGCGGCGCTTCGAGCGCCGCGCGTCTCGAAGGATGAGGAAGCTCAGCGCCCGAAGGCCTCGTGGCAGGCGCGGACTTGCGCGCGGAGGGTGACGTAGTCGGAGAGCGCGGCGACCACGGCGCTGCCGTCCGGCAAGGCCTCGACCTCGCGGGCGAGCGTCTCGGCGAATCCCGGCGGATAGCCGACGAGCACGGGACAGGGATCCTCAGAGCCCGCGCTCGCGCAGGCGGCGCACAAGCTCGCCGCGATCACGAGGGCGAGCAAGCGCGGCTTCCGTCTCGCCTTCGCGGGCGCGGGCGACGCGGGCGAGACCATCGCCGCGCGCGGCTTCGCGCCCGGCGCGGAAGATCGCGAACACCGCAAGCAGCCGCAGGAGAAGCTCGATCGCGGGGCGCAACAGGGCCGAAAGCGTGCGGGACAGCATGACGCACTCCTCATCGGATTGAACGCGGATCTCTTACGCGCCCGGCGCGGCAAATTTGCGGCCCCTGCGTTCATCGCGCGTTCAACTTTGCGGCGCGTTCTGGCGGCAGAGCGAAAAAGCATGGCATGCTGCCGAGAAGAAGGCCGTCTCGATGCAGAAAGAACGCGGGGAAAAATCGATGGAGAAAAAGCACTCGTCCGTACAGGGAGCATTAGGAGCGATGCTGGTCGCCGGGGCGCTTTTGCTCGGCATGCTCGCAAGCGCACCCGCCGCCGCGCAGTCGGCGGACGCCGCCGAACACGAGACGAAGCTCATCCTGCTCGGCACGGCGGGCGGACCCACCGTGTACGCGGCGCGCTCCGAGCCCGCGAGCCTGCTCGTGGTCGACGGGCGGCCTTATCTGATCGACGCCGGTTACGGCACGGTGCGCCAGCTCGTCGCGGCCAGCATCAACCCGGCGGACGTCGGCGCGGTCTTCATCACCCACCAGCACCTGGACCACAACGCCGATTTGGGCGCGCTCATGATGTTCCAATGGGCGGGCGGGCGCGCGGCGCCGGTCCAGGTCTACGGTCCTCTGGGTACGGAGGAATTGGTCGAGGCCTCGGTCGCTTATCTCACCGTGCCGGCGAACGCCTTCGGGCCGCAGATGCCGCTCTCGCCGAGCCCGCAAGCATCATGCGCCCGCACGAGATCACGGGGACGGCCTCGTCTACCGCGACAAATGGGTCAAGGTCACGGCCGCCGAGAATACGCATTACGTCGTGCGCAACAAGCTTACCGGCGACGGGCGCGACAAATCCTTCGCCTACCGCTTCGAGACCAAGGACCGCGTCGTCGTCTTCACCGGCGACACGGGCCCGAGCGATGCGGTGGTCAAGCTCGCGCGGCGCGCGGACATTCTGGTGAGCGAGGTCATCGACCTCGACGGCATGGACCGCCTGTTACGCGCGGCCAAGGGACCCGATGGCAAGCCTCTATCGGAAGCGGACTACCGCACCTTCATGGAGCACATGACGCGCGAGCATCTGCCCGCCGAAGAGCTCGGCAAGATGGCGGCGAAAGCCAAGGTGAAGATGGTCGTGCTCACGCACTTCGTCGTGGCGGGCCAGGGCGACGAGGCCGTCCTGGACGCGCTCGTGGCGGGCGTGCGCAAGTATTATTCCGGGCCCGTCGTTGCGGGGAAGGACCTCGATTCCTTTTGACGCCGCTTGGCGCTCAGCTCTCCTTGCGGTTCGCGGGCAGGCGCTTGGCGAAGCCGACATTGAGCGCAAGCAGATCCACGATCTTATAGAGCTTGCCCAGAACGCGATCGTCGCGCGGCGTGGGCGTGAGCGCGGCCACGGCCGAAGCCGCGGCGATGACGCCGGTGACGGCCGCAAGCCAGGCGGGAAGCGAATCGACGAAGCTCAAGAGGGTGCCGAAGAGATGGTTCATGGTTCAAGTCTCCTTCAAAAGAAAAAGCCCCCGTGGCGCGGGAGCGCGTTAAATCTTTGATGCACTTGTCCACGCGGCGCGAACCCACGGACGCGCGCATGGTCGTCCGGTTGCGAACAATCCCCCCACCCGAAACGGCTCATTGCATTCGCCGTTTCGACCTCCCCACCAGGGGGAGGTAGAAATTGTTTGAAAGCGGCTCGACAAACTCTTCCCCTCCCCCTTGCGGGGAGGGGATAGGGGTGGGGGTCACTTGTTCTGGCGGGCGCGCCTCAGTGACATTTCCTCCGCCTACGGATGAATCGCGGCGGGCGCGGTGCGCGGAAATTCGCAGGCTGTGGCGCGCGCGCGGTCGCGATGCGCGCCCGTCTCCGGCGCGGCGAGGAAGAGATAAGGCCCGATGAGCGCCGTGGCCGTAAACCGCTCCGCCCAGTCCGGCGCCTCGTCGTGGCGATGGAGCTCGGTGGCGCCCTTCGTGGGATCGGCGACCGCGCCGGAATAGGCGCGCGCGAGCGCGGCCTCGGCCGCGGCGAGCAAGCTGCGGCTCGCGAGGCTGTCGGCGAGCACCGGAAGCCGCGCCTCGAGCGCCCGCGTGCAAGAAAGAGCCAGCCTGTTCTTGACGAGAAAGGCGAGCGCAACCAAGAGCGCGTCGTCCGCCGGCGCGCGCGCATCGCGTGCGAGTGCCGCCAAAAGCGCCGCCGCGCGGCCGAAAGCTTCGTTCGTCATGAGTGTCTCCTCGGCGTTCAAGCGCGCGAAACAGGAACAGGAATTTCGGCGGTTTTCTCGGCCTCGATCTCGTCCTCGCTCACCGCGCCCTTCTTGACGAGGGCCGCGCGCAGCGCGTCGAGCTCGGCCGGAAGATCGCGCGGCTTGGGCAGTCCTTCAATCGCGCCGGCATCGGAGAGCGCTTGCATGTCGGGCAGCGCCTCGGCTTCGAGCTCGAGCTCGCCCGGCATCAGCGCGTAATCGTCCGCGCCAGACGAATGTCGGAGGCGATGCCCCCTTCCTTGCGGTAGACGACGCGCATCATTGGCCTCCATTGGGAACGGTGTAGCCCACGACGGCGAGCGAGAGACCGGCGTCCGCGCCCGGCGCGGCGCTCCACAGGTAATAGACCTGCTGGCTGACATTCGGCACCGGCGGGCAGCTGTAGGCGGCAATCGACGACGTATAGCTGTATTGCGGCGCCCAAAAATCCGTGCCCGAGATCACGCGCAGCTTCGGCTTGTAATCGCCGCGCATGTAGCTGTCGACCGCGAGGAAAATGCTCTGCGCATTGGGCGGCACGAGCGCGCTGAGACTAACCGCCGTTTGGCTCGTCGCCTGCCCGTTGGTGAGGGCTGCTTGCTGGCCTTCGTAGAAAGCCGTGGCGCCCAGGATGCGCGTCTTGAGAAGCTGCGAGGAGCCGTTGAAGCGCACGGCGCCCACATAGGCCCAGTGCGTGTAGCCCGTGGGCAGCGTCGGCCCCGTGGGCGGCGCGGTGGCGGAGGCAAGGCTCGCGAGCGTCGAGCCGTTCCAGATCAGATAGAAGTGAATCCACGAGCTTGCCGAAAACGCGCCTGCCTGGTCGCGCCCGTTCGCGGCCGGGCCCGCGGTCGAGACATTGCAGGTCTTCGTCCCCGGATTGTTGACGACGTGATTGGCGAAGGAGCTGTTGCGCAGCACGACCTCGTCCGCGGTGATGTCGAGCTGCGTGTTCGGGGTCCCTGCATTGTTTTTCGCCACGAGCCCGCGAAAGCCCCAGCTCCCCGCGCCGCTGCCGCTCGAAGCCGCGACGAACTCGAGCCCGTCCTCGCCCGCCGTCACCGCCACGAGCTTGCCGCCCTCGCCGGAATAAGAGGCCGGCACATCGCCCAAATCGACGAAGTCAGTGGCGCCGCCGCCCGGCGCGCCGTCCGCTCCCGCATCCCCCGCGCGCAAAAACTCGACCGAGAGCGCGTCGGCCGCCGAGAAGCTGCCCGCGCCCGCGACGTGCGAAACCGTGAGCTGCAGCCAGGCGCCGTTGTCGGCGGCGGCCGAAATCGAATAGACGCGGAAATTCTCCGGCGCGCTCACCTTCTTGACGAGAACATGGCCCTTGAGCGTGTTGGTGGAATCGTCCCAGGTGGCGACGAAATCGGAGACATCGGGGTTGCCGCTTTCGGCCGAGTTGGCCGAGACCGCGATCGCCGTCGCGGAGGCGGGCGTCGCGTGGTTGAGACGCAGATCGCCCGCGCCCGGGTCGGCCATGGTGGTCGACGTGTCGAAGGCCCAGCGCACGCCAGGATCCGTGCCATCGGCGCCATCCGCGCCGTCGGTCCCGTCTGTGCCATCTACGCCATCGGTCCCATCCACACCTGCGCCGCCCGCGTCGCCCGCGCGCGTGAAGGACAGCACGAGCCCCTCGCCGTTCGCGAAGGGATTGGCGTCCGAGGCCGCGACGACGGCGACCGTAACGTTGCGATAGCCCGAGGGCGCGGCGACCGCCGAGACGGTGAAGACAATCCATTTCGACGGATCGGAGACGGCGAAGAGCCGGATGTGGCCCTTCACCGTGTTCGTGGAATCGTCGAGGGAATTGAGCGCCGCGGTCCAGTCCTCGCCCTGCACGTCGGCGAGATCGGCGCGGATGACGGTCGCGAGATTCTGCGTCGCGTTGTTCAAGCGCAAGACGCCCGCGCCGGGGTCCGAGTCGGTGGTCGTGGTCGAGAAGGTGTACTGGATCGAGATGCCGCCGCCGGTCTTGCCGACGAGCGCGTTCACCCAGCTCGTGCCGTCGAACGTGTAGAGCGTGTCCTCGTCCTGCACCCAAGAGGTCCAGCCGATGCCGTCGCCCGCGCCAGGCAGGAACGAGATCCATTGGCCGTCCTGGAAGCGCGCGATGCGCCCTTCCCAGCCTTCCCAAGCGCCGGCCGCAGTGCCCCCGCCGCCCGCGACGATGTAGCAATCGCCCTCCGTGGGCGCGCCCGGCGGCGTGTCGAGATCCTTGTCGAGCACGGAGGCCTGCACCAGCGTGTCGAGATAGACGAGCGCCTCGTTGTGGGTGACGTGCTTCTGGGCTTGGGCCGCGGCAAGCTCGGGCAGGCGCAGGCGTGCGGTCTCGGTCATGATGGTCTCGATTGCGTGCTGATGATCCGTAGGCGGAGCAACATCTTCTTCGGCGTGCTACTCTGGATGCCCGGAACAAGTCCGGGCATGACAACGAAGGGTGTGATGCGAGCGCGCCGCACCAAACAACAGCTTGTCACCCCCGGGCTTGTCCCGGGGGTCTAGGGCAACACGCGCAGGCGCATCGGCTCAATGATGCCACGTCAGCGCCTGCGCGCCGGGCCCGCGGCCGAAGGTGGCCGAAAGCTGATAGGCGCGGAGGAAGACGTTCCACTGCGCCGCGCCGAAATCGCTTGTCTGCTGCGCCGCGGTGTAGGCGACCGAGGGCGACGACGCCGACAGCGTGCGCTTCAGCGTGGTGCCGGTGAGATCGTAGATCTCGATCTCGTAAGCACTCGGCTTCCTCGCCGAGCGGCACATCGACTTGCGCCCAGTCGTCGCCGCCGACGCGCGTGCGCCGCGCCCAGGAGAATGTCCAATCGCCAGTTGGCGTAATTGCGCCGCCCGCGCAGCCCCGCGGGCGCGAGCGGGCGAAGCCCAAGCCCCTCGAAACTCCGCGTCTCCTCGACGAAAGCGGGATCGGAAAAATCCTCGCCCGCCGGGCCGTAGCGATAGGTGAAGGCGAGCGTGCGCTGATCGAGGGTGAGGCCCGGCTGGACGAGCGTGCGGTTCAGGATCACAACGCGCGCGCCTTCCGCCACGGGATCGCGCATGGCGCCTTCCGTGCCCGCCTGGCCGCGCAAAAGCCCCGTGAGCTTGTAGCTGCGCGGGGCGAGAAGCTCGGCTTGCGCGAATTGCACGATCTCCCATTCGCCGTCTTGGTTCTCGATGGCGAGCGCGTTCGCGCCGTTCAAGACTTCGAGCTCGCTCTTGGAGGAGAGCGTGCCCGCGATGAGCGTGAGATAAAGCGCGTTCACGCGGTCGAAGCGAAAGAGCGGCCCGGAATAGAAGTCGCCGCCGGTCAGGCCGATGGTCGACGGGCTCGCGACCGCGGCGTCGAGCGCGAAGCCCGCCGAGCCCGCCGCGCGATAGAGCAGCACCGCGCCCGGCCAGGGCGTGGCATAGGCCGCGAAATAGGGGGCATGCGGAATTTCCGTACCCGTCAGAAGCGGCAGATCGAGAAAGACGCCGTAAGCTTTGCCGAAGGTCGTGACGGGCTGAGGCTCGCGCGCTGTGTCCGGCCCGCCCACGAGCTCGTAGACCGAGGGGTCGGTGCGCTCAGCCGCGATGCGGCGCGGCCCCGCATCGGCGATCTCGGTGAGACGCAAGCGCCAGAGGCGCCCGCCCGCTTCGAGCGTCACGATGTCGGAGGCGTCGAGCGCGAGCGCGGAGGGCGCGAGCGCAAAGCCCGCGCGCTCGCGCGCCACCCAGGCGTCCATGAGCACGGCATCGCCCACTCCTTGCGCGAAGCTCTGCTCCATGACGAGCGGCAGCGTCGAGACCGCGGTGCGCTCGGCGGCGCCGACAAGACGGCGGCTTTCCACCGCGGTCTGGCGGTAATCGGCGCTAGCGTCGATGAAGCCGAGCCGCGAGGCGAGCGGCAACTCGCTCTCCTGCGCGCGGGTGAGCTTGAAGCCCGCTTTCGGCTCGTCGCCCTCGGCGATGACGAGATCGCTCTCGCCGAGCGCGCGCATCTTCGGCACCGCCGCGATGGGCGAAGCGGATGAGGCCCTCGCTTTCGAAAGCGTCGAATTGGTAGGCGAGCATGAGCGGCTCCAAGGCCTCGCGCACGCTCATGGTGCGCTCGACCACGAAGCCCGTGACGAGGCCGAACAGGCCCGCGACGTCGATGCCGGCAAAGCCGCCATAGGCCGAAAGATCGGCCACGAGATCGGCGAGCATGACGAGGCCGACGCGCCCGTTGAGCCAGTGGCCCAGCCGCCAGTTCGGCGCATCGGTCCACACCGTGGCGCGGGCGGGAAAATCGGGAAAGCTCCGCGCGTCCCAGGCCCAGACATGCACGCGGCTCGCCGGGATCATGCGTCCGCCGTACACAGACGAAACCGGGTTGTTCGCTGGGTTGGCCCAGTGATTGATCGCGGCCTCGAGCGCGCGGCGCTGGATGAGATCGTCGCGCGTGCCCGCGCGAGTAATAGGGCAGCGCGGACTCCGACGACTTCGCGTCGACGAAGACGTTGGGCTGATTGCGTGCCGCGATCGACCGCGGGGCAGCCGAGCTCGGTGAAATGAATGGGCTTGCCCTGCGGCACCCAGGCCGTGGCACTCGCGCTGCGCACGCCGCCGGGGCGGTCGTGATGGGCATTCGCCCACCAGCCCTGCACATCCTTGAAGCGGAAGACCCACGGCTCGTTCGCGGGATCGGCGTCGGCGATCGGCGTGCGCGTTTGCGCGTCGCGCGCGGCCTGATCGGCGTAAAACCAATCGAAATGCTCGCCGCCCTCGACATTTCCGTCGAGATAATCGCGGTCGGTGATGCGGCGGCCGTCCGCATAATCGAGATGCGCGTTGCCGTCGCGCCAGTCGCTCAAGGGCAGGTAATTGTCGATGGCGACGAAATCGACATTGGCGTCGGCCCAGAACGGATCGAGATGAAAGAACACGTCGCCCGTGCCGTCGGCGGGCCTGTGGTTTCCGTACTCCGTCCAGTTCGCCGCATAGGAGATTTTCGCCGAGGGCAGGATCGGCTTTCACGTCGGCGGCGAGCGTCTTGAGCTGCGTCACCGTGGGATAGGCGGTGGCCGAGGAGCGGACCTTGGTGAGCCCTTCGAGCTCCGAGCCCAGGAGAAACGAGTCGACGCCGCCCAGCGCCGCGCAGAGCTTGGCGTAATGCAACACCATGCGCCGGTAGCCCCAATCGGCGCCGCCGGTCCAGGTGACATTCGTTCCGCTCACGGAGTAATTGGCGGCCGTCGCACCGCCGAAGAAGCTCGAGACTTGCGTCGCGGCGGCCGCGGTCTTGTCCACCGTGCCCGGCTGGCCGGGCGCGGGATCACAAGTGATGCGCCCGCGCCAGGGAAAGGCCGCTTGCTCCGCGCCGCCATAAGGATCGGGCTTCTCGTTGCCCGCCGGAATGTCCATGAGCAAAAACGGATAGACGTGCACGGCAAAGCCGCGCGCCTTCAATTCCTGAATGGCCTCGACCACCGAGGCGTCGGCCGGCGTGCCGCCGAAGACCGGGCGCCCGCCGGCGTCGAGGCTAACGACGCCCGCGTTTTCGCGCGCGATGCCGTTGACGCGCCAGACGATGGGCGACGTTTCTTTCGCCGCCACCTCAACCTTCGGCTTCACCGTGCATTGGCCGCAACGGAGATCGTCGCCGAACCAGCAGACGACGAGCACCACCGACTTGCAGTTCGGCAGCAGCGCTTCGAGCTGATCGAGCGAGGCCTCGAAATCGGCGAGCCCGAGATTGTTGTTCTTGTTCTGGCCCGTGGTGCCGCCGAAGCCGTCTTCGGCGCGCACGATCGTGGTCGACGAGCACGAACTCGCCCGAGCCCGGAATGAGCGCGACGCCCTGGGCCACATTGTCGAGCGCGGTCGCGTCGCCCGCATGTAGCGCGCGCAGCACCTCGAACTGAAGCTGCGGGATGCGGTTGCCGAACTCCGCGAGCGGCATGTCCTGGAAGACGATGTAGCAAAGCCCGCGGAAGGCCGGCGCGTTTCCCGCGCCCTCGATCTGCTGAATGAGCGGATCGGGGGCTTGCGTCTCGGTGCCCGTATAAAAGCGCGTGGTGAATTTCGACAGATCGATGAGCTTGCCGTCCGCCCACACGCGGCCGAGCCGCGTCGCAACGCCTTCGCTGAGGCCCACGGCGAAAGAGATGGAATAGCTGTAGGTCGTGGTTTCGACGGTGGACTTGCCGCCGCCCGCCGCCGCCGAAGCCCTTGCCGCCGCCCGTCGACTCCGTGCTCGTGGTCGCGGTCTCCTTGAAGCGCGTGGCCCAGATGAGCTGGCCGCCGAGCCGCGTGCGCCCCCAGATGCGGGGAATGGGCGCCCCTTCGGTGGAGGCCGTGATGTTGATGTCCGAAAGCCGCGGCCCTTCCTGCTTGATCGTCTCCTTGCGCGAGAACAGCGCGCCGTCGATCTGCTGGCCGATGGTGGCGCCGATGAAGCCACCCACCTGCGCCGCCGTGAGCCCGAGCACAGTTCCCCCGATCGACGAGCCGATGGCGGAGCCGACGACGCCGAGAACAAGTGCAGCCATGTGTCAGTGACCAGTGACCAGGAGTCAGGAGTCAGAAAAAAGCCCTCTCCTTGGGGAGAGGGCGGCGCGCGTCAGCGCGCGGGTGAGGGGTGCAACGTTTGCGTCTTGCAACACGTCTCGTCCCCCTCACCCCATCCCTCTCCCAACGGGAGAGGGAGCAGGAAACCGGAACGCATAAGCAAGACGACGCCGCCAGAAGCTGTCGATCGGCACTTCGGCCACCGCGTGGCCGGTCCAGGCGTGGATCATGTGCGTGAGCGACGTCGCGATACCGCAGTGCTTCGCGGGCGCCGTCTTCGACATGCGGAAGAGGAGCACGTCGCCCGCGGCGAAATTCGCCCGGCGCGATCTCGATGAGATGCCGCCGCGCCGCGTCGCGCAGGCTCTCGACGCGCGAAGCCTCCGCCCAATCGAAGGAATAGGCGGGCGGCGCCTCGGGCTCTTGGCCCATGACGCCGCGCCACACCCCGCGCAAGAGGCCCAAGCAATCGCAGCCCACGCCCTTGAGGCTCGCCTGATGGTGATAGGGCGTGCCGAGTAAAGCTCCGCGCCTCGGCCACGATCGCGCGTTGCAGCGGCGAACATTCGCTCGTAGGATTTGCGCACGAGCCGCCATCCTGCGGCGGCCAATCACAAGAAGCATTCGGGGAGGACACCATGCGCGCCGCTCTCATCGCCGCCGCCGCCACTGCCGCAGCAACACTTGCTTTCGCACTACTCTTCTCGACGCCGCTTTCGCCCGCGCGCGCCGATCCCGACTGGCAGAAGCTCGGCACGCGCACCGTCAATTTCGGCGGCGATCACGACACCATCAATGTCGGCAAGAGCGCCGGCCGCCTCCGCGCGCTGCGCTTCGAGGTCGAAGGCGGCGCCATCGTCATGCACAATGTGCGCGTCGTGTTCGAGAACGGCGGGGCCTTCTCGCCGCCCACGGAGCTCGTCTTCTCGGAGAACGAATGGAGCCGCCTCATCGACCTGCCGGGCCGCGGGCGCTTCATCGATCACATCGCCTTCAATTACAGGAGCCTGCATACCGGCGAGGGCAAGGCCACCATCACCGTGTATGGGCGCTAGCGGCGTGTGCCCTCATCCTTCGAGACGCGAGGCGCATGCGCGCCTCGCTCCTCAGGATGAGGAAGACAAAGAATAAGCCCTCATCCTGAGGAGCCCGAGCGCAGCGAGGGCGTCTCGAAGGATGAGGGCACACGCCGGAACATGTCCCGTCCCCGCGATCAATTCCCGAACCGGCTCTTGCCGTCGAGGAAGCCTTCGCCGCGCACGGGATAGGCGACCACCGCGTCGTTGCCCGGCATGGTGGGAAAGCCGCGGAAATTTTCGATGTTGGAAAACTTCGCCTTGCAGGTGGCGAAGGTCTTGTCGCAGCCCGCGCTGATCGTGAACGCGTCGCCGGGCGCGATCGTCTCGCTCATCGCTTGCCACAGATCGAGCGTCACGGCCGTGCCCTTGCCATGGGCTTTCACCTCCATGGCGCGGCCGGCATTGGCCCCGCTCGTGAAGGTGAGCTTGCCGCCGGAAAACCAGCCAGAGGCGAAAGCGCCGAGCCCCGTCGCGGTGAACACGCGCGCGGCCGTCAGCACCGCGGCCACCGTCCCCGTTCCCGTGAAGGCGCTTTGCGAAAGATCGATGCCGCAGCGCGCGTCGCCCAAATCCGCGTCGCAGGTTTTCAGGAAGGCGCGGCCCACGGGCTGATTGAGCTTGTGCGCAAGCCCGCGCAGCTCCGCCTCGAAGGCCGTCTTGCCGCGCGCGACTTCACCGAGATTTCCTTTGCGCATCAGCACGCGCTGGGCTGCGTCCTGCCAATTGACGCGCCAAATCTCGACTTCGGCGTCGTCATAGAGCCCGGCCGCGAGATCGTCCTCGGTAAGCGAGGCCGCCGACAAGGCGCCGATCACGGTGAGATTGTCGACCGCGAGCCCCAAGCTCGATTGCACCTCGCTCGCGGTGAAGCCGCTCGCCGCCGCGTACGTCACGCCGCCGAAGGCCGACGTCCTCATCGTGATCGGTGAAGCCCATGACTTCTCCGTCGCGCCGCGTGAGCCGCCAGCACCAGCACAAGGTCGTCGCGCCCGTGTCGAGATGGGCTTGCAAGGATGTCGGAAGCGCCTTCATGACAACCCCCCTCCCTGGCCCTCCCCCTCAAGGGGGGAGGGGAAAATCGTTGCGGCCCCGCAAGCACCTCCCTCCCCCCGTGAGGGGGAGGGATGGGGAGGGGGGCACCTTGCTGAAAGCGTGCTCACACCCTGATCTCCACAATCGGGATGCTCGGAATCTCGCCCGCCTCGAAATGGGAGAGATTGATCTCGAGCCGGTCGGTGTCGAAGCGCGCCGGCACGTCGAACTGAAAGCCCGCCGTGACCGAAAGCCCCAAGCCCGGCGCGTCGTCGAAAGTGACAAGCCCTGTCGCCGTGTCGACCGTGAACGCGCTCGTCTCCGCGCCGTCGACCGCGCAGCGCACGCTGCCCGCCACGGGCTTTCTGATGTCGCGCACGTATGACGCGCCGCCGGAGCTATAGGTCTTCTTGAGCTGGAAGACCTTGTTGAGCCCGTCGCCGAGCCCCAAGGATTGATCCGTAGGCTGATGAAGGCTCCCCGGCGCGCAAGACTTCCAATCGCTGCGGTCGCGGAAGCGGAAGCCGTGGAGCCGCCCCATGCGCGCCTCGAAAAAGGCGATGACGGCGTGGAGATCGTTGAGCGTCTTCACGCCATAGCCCGCATTGTAGCGCCGCCGCGCGTGCGCCCAGACGGCGTTGCGCTCCTCGAAGCCCGAGCCGAGCGTGACCACTTCGGTCTTGCGCTCCGGCCCGCCCGTGGCGCCCAGCGCCACCGCGGTCGGAAACAGCACCTCGTGAAAGGCCATGTCGGGTCCTTTGCGCCCTCATCCTTCGAGACGCCATCCTTCGCTCGGCTTCGGATGGCTCCTCAGGATGAGGGCGGATCGATTGTCCAGCGCCTCATCCTGAGGAGCGAACGCAGTGAGCGTCTCGAAGGATGCGGCGTTGGACTTGTCGGCGCGGCGAAGATGATGCTAGGTGAGCCCCTGGCAACGCATCGGCACGCGGGGGAGTTCGTCATGCCGCTCAAAGTCATCGGCGCCGGTCTCGGGCGCACGGGCACCGCGTCGCTCAAAGTGGCGCTCGATCATGCTCGGCCTCGGACGCTGCTATCACATGAGCGAAGTGATACAGAACCCGGACGCGTTCTCCTGGTGGGTGAACGCGGCGGACGGCCGGCCCGACTGGGAAAAACTCTTTAAGGGCTACTGCCTCGACGACCGACTATCCCGCCTGCAGCTTTTGGCGCGCGCTCGCGGCCTTTTATCCGTCCGCGAAAGTGCTGCTCTCCGTGCGCGATGCCAAAAAGTGGTTCGACTCGACGCAGGCGACGATCTTCTCGCCCGAGATGAACGCGCATATACGCGCGTCGCCGGTCAATGAGTTCTTCGAGAAGACCGTGTGGAAGGAATTCGGCCCACGCATCGATGACCGCGATTTCATGATCGCGGCCTTCAACCGGCACACCGAAGACGTAAAACGCGCGATCCCCTCATCGCGCCTCCTCGTCTACGACGTGGCCCAAGGTTGGGCGCCGCTGTGCGAATTTCTGCAGCGTTCCGGTGCCCGACAGTCCGTTCCCGCGCGTCAACACGCGGGACGATTTCCAAGCCATCCTCGAGGCGATGAAGCACACGCGCTTCGATGAGCTCGCCAAGGCGCAAGCCATGCAGGACATCCACAAGGACAGGCGCTGACCTGCGCGGCGCAAGTCCGAGACACTTATAGATTGCGCATGCCGCGCTGCGTCGCGCGCGCGAGCATGGCCGCGATCTGCGTCTCGGAGCGCAACACGCTTTGCGCGTCGCTCGCGTGAATATTGACGACGACGGTGGCGCCGCCGCCGCCGCCGCCGCGGCCCATCGGCGCGATGCGTCCCGCAGACCCGCGGCACGAACAACTCCGGCCCCTCCTCGCCCACGAGAAAGGCGCGCCCCGGCGCCACCGGCCCGCCTTCCGCGCGCGCGCCGCCGAAGAGCCCCTCGAACAGATTGCCGAAGAGCTTTTCCAGCGGCGCGATGATGAACTTGCGCACGGCGAGCCGCTCGAGATCGGCGAGGATGCCGTCCACCATGTCGCGCATGCTGGTCTTGCCGCCGAGCGCCGCGCGCTCGATGACGTCGGCCACGTCGTCGAAGACGATGCCCGCCGCGTCGCTCACCACCGAAAGGCTCGGCCTGCATGTCGCCCGCCGCGCGCGCGACGATCGCGCCCGCGTCCGAGAGGCTTCGCGAGAGATCGGAGACATCGCCGCGCACGCGGACGAACAGCTCGCCAATTTCCGTGCCGAGGGGCATGTCGTGCTTTCGATGGTTTGCAAGTGTCCCTCATCCTTCGAGACGCCCTCGCTACGCTCGGGCTCCTCAGGATGAGGTATGCTTATTTTTCGCCCTCATCCTGAGGAGCCATCCGAAGCGCGGCGAAGGATGGCGTCTCGAAGGATGAGGGCGCGCGTCCTAATCCGGAAAGCGCGTCAAAAGCGCCGAAAAGCTCCGCGCGCGAAAGCGGAGCCGCGCCGCGCGCCGCAGCACCCCGAGTTTCCTGCAGCGCGCGCCATTCCATGAGGCTCAAGCGCCAGAAGCTTGCGGGCGGCAGACCCATCACGGCGTTCGCGAAGCCGAGGAGGCGCCGCCAGGGGAGGATTTCTCCCGCCCCCGCGGCGGCGCGCGTCCTTCCCCCGGCGGGGCGTCCTTCTCTCGCGCCGAGAGCCCTGCGGCCGCGAATGTTTCCGCGATGGCGCGGCTCGCGGCGGCCACATCGACCTTGAGGGCGGCCGCCTCTTCGTCCGTATAGGGATGACCGCCGCCGCGCAGCAGCGCGGCCAGGATCGCCACGAGATCGCGCGCGCGCAGCTGCGCCATGCGCGCTTCGAGCCCGGCGAAGCTTTCGGCGCCGAGCGCCGCCTCGATCTCGGCCAGCGCGCCGAGCGTGAGACACAGCGTGTGCGTCTTGCCGGCGATGTCGAGCGCCACTTCGCCGCGCGCGCGGTTCATGCCGAGACTTCTCTCCGTGTCGTGGCCCCTTGACTGCCCTCTCCCTGAAGCCGGGCATGACATGCAAGAGAGTGACGCGAGGTCATCACACAAAACTGAAGTCTCTCTCATGCCCAAGGGCTTGTTCCGGGCATCCAGAGTCACGCGCGATTGCGCATCAAGCCGCCGTAAATGTGAGCGCGCCGGCGGATTCCAGCGCGAGGGTGTAGGTCACCTCGCCGTCATGCTCGCCGGCGTAATCGAGCGCCGCGATCTGGAACGCGCCTTGGATCGTGCCGAAATCGGGCACGATGACTTGCCAGTCGCGGATCGTGGCGTTGAAGAAAAGCCCGCGCACGGTTTCGTCGGCCGCGGCATCCTTGAAGATCCCTGAGCCCTGCACGCGCGCGGATTTGACGCCCGCGCCCGCCAAGAGCTCGCGCCAGGCATTGGCCGAATCCGCGTTCGTCACGTCGACGAGCTCGGCGTTGAGCGCGATCGATTTCGAGCGCAAGCCCGCCACGGTGGAAAACGCGCCCGCGCCGTCCGTGTCCACCTTCAAGAGCAGCGCCCGTCCCGTCTGTGCGGCCATGGAATCCTCGTTCAGCTTGTGGTCTCGGTCACGGCGCGATAGCGCGCGACCGCGTGATAGGTCTCGCCGTCGGCATCGCGGAAGATGTCGGCGAGCTCGAAGCGCAGATTGACGAGCCTGTGCCCCGAGAGCGAAAGCGTCGCGTCGTGCAGCACGCCATAAAGCGCGTCGAGCACGGCCTTGGCCTCTTTCCTGCCGCCATAGCGCGACCAGACATGAAAATTGAGCGCATGCTCGAAGCCGCGCTCGCTTGCCGTGTCCAGCTTCCGTATCCCAAGGCTGAAGCTGGCCCTCGCCGAGCGTCGCGTAAGGAAACGCGCTTTTGCGCGGCACGTCGTCATAGACGCGCGGCGGATCGCCGAACAGCGCCTTCACGCCCGCGTCCGCCGAGAGCGCCGCGACGATCGCCTGCTGCAGCGCGAAGGATGGCTCGCTCATCTCATCCTCACGGCGCGCGCAAGAATTTCGCCCACGCGTTCGACCAGGGCGCGGCGCAGGCGAAAGAGCGCCGGCGCGAGAAAAGGCTGCGCGGGAATTCTCCGCGTGCCGAATTCGACGAAGCGCGCGTAAGGCGCGCGCGCCGCGACCGCGAGCCCCGCGAGGCCGTCGCTCACCACCGCGATGCTGTCGCGAAGTTTTCCCGTGCGGCGGGGTGCCGCGCTTGCCGCTTCCCTGCGCAGGCTCTCGGCTGCTTCGATGAGGCCTTGGCCCAGCGCATCGCGCGCAGCGCCGTCGATCTCGCCCAAGCGCGCGACAATGTCCCGCGCGCCGGTGACTTCCGTTGTGAGCGTGATGGCCATTTCTTCTCTTCTTCTTCGTCGTGACCCCCCTCCCCGCCCTGCCCCTCATGGGGGGAGGGGGAGCACCTTGCACGACCCCCGCTCTTCCCTCCCCCCTTGAGGGGGAGGGATAGGGAGGGGGGTGTCGCTCAGAACATCACGACGGCCGGTCCTCGACGCAGGACAAGAGGAGAAAGCGCCCGCGTCCGTCCGGATCGCTCGACGGCTTCGATGCCGAGCACGCGCGCGCCGAACACGACGCGCATGGCGGGCGTGACGTCGGAGCGATAACGGATGCGCAAACGAAAGCGCGCTTCGCCCACGATCTGCTCGGCGCGGAGAACTTCGGCGCCCTCCAGCGTCTCGATCGCGGCCCAGACGGTGGCGAGCGCGCTCCATGTTTCGGAGACGCCGCCGCCGCCGTCCGGCGCCGCGGCTTTCTCTTCGATCGTCACGCGATGACGAAGCGCGCCGATCATAGCGAGAGCACGCGATAAGGCGCGAGCAGCGCCGCCGCGCCCGCAGGAACTTCGATTGCGGTTTCGCCCGCAATCGCCTCGCGGTTTTCGTAGAGATGACCCACGAGCATGAGCACGGCTTGGCGCAGTGCCGCCGGAACATCGGCGGCATTCGCGCCGTAGCCCGCTTGGAAATCGATCTCGATGCCGCCTTGGCGGCGGCCCGGCGCGGGCCAAGTCCAGCCCGATTTCAAACACAGCCGTCCCGGCGTCCAGCGTATGTCCACCGAATAGGACGACGCGCTCCACACGGTCGCGTTGCCGTCCGCGTCGTAAAGGCGCACGGCATCCACCGCGACAAGCGGCGGGCGCGGCAGCGAGAGACACAACACGTCCGGCCACGCGTCGCGCGCGAGGCGAAACGTCTGCGCGAGGAACGCGCGCTGCGTGTGCGCTTCCGCGGCCTGGCGCGCCACCGCGATCAGGCGGTCGATGAGCGCGTCCTCGGCCGTGTCGGTGACGCGTAAGTGCGCTTTCGCTTCGTCGCGCGTCACGGGCTCCGCCGCGGGCGGAACGAGCTGGGTCAATCCGAAGGTCATGGGTTGAACCTCAAGAGGTGATGCGTGCGCCCCCTCTCCCTCCGGGAGAGGCTCGGGGTGAGGGGGCGACGTTGCGGTTCGCCGCGAGGGCGCACCCCTCACCCGGCGCGCCTTACCCTGAGCAATCGCCCTCATCCTTCGAGACGGCCGCTTGCGCGGCCCCTCAGGATGAGGGCGATTGTCGAAGGGCGCGCCGCCCTCTCCCAAAGGGAGAGGGCTTGCTTGCACGATGACCGTGTTTACGACGCGGCGAACTTCAGCAGCTTGATGGCTTCGAAATTCTGCACGCCGCCGCCCACGCGCTTGGTGGTGTAGAAGAGCACGTAGGGCTTGGCGCTGTAGGGATCGCGCAGCACGCGGATGCCGACGCGGTCCACCACGAGATAGCCGCGCGCGAAATCGCCGAAGGCGATGGCGTAGGCGTTGGACGCGATGTCCGGCATGTGCTCGGCCTCGGTCACCGGATAGCCGAGCAAGGTCGGCGGCGCGCCGGCGGCCGCACCCGGCTGCCAGATATAGTTGCCCTCGCCGTCCTTGAATTTGCGGATCTCCGCTTTCGGTCTTGCGGTTCATCACCCAGCGGCCGTTGGCGCGATAGGCTTGCTTGGGCGCATAGACGAGATCGATGAGCTTGTCGGCGGGATTGCTCGCGGCAAACGCGCCGTCCGCGCCCGACGGCAGATAGCCGATCTTGTCCCAGGCCCAGCTCGCGTCCGCCACCTTGGTGTAAGCGAGAAAGCCCTTGGGCTTGGCCGTGCCGTCGCCATTGACGAAGGCATCGCCTTCCTGCTCGGCGAACACGGTCTGCACCTCGCCCGCGAGCCACTCCTCGATGTTGACGTTGGCGTCGTCGAGCAGCGTCTGCGTCGCCGCCGGCTGCGCGTAAAGCTCCATGGCCGGAAACTCGACGAGCGTGAGCGTCGGCGTGTCGGTCTCGGGCCGCGCCGCGGTCTCGCCGACCCAGCCCGATTCCGTGCCGCCGATATTCATGGGCTTGCGGAAGCTCGCGGCGCCGATCTGGCGCACGGTCGCGATCTCGCGGATGGGCGAGATTTTCGTCAGCACACGGTCGATCATGGCCTCGGTCTCGTGGGGCACGATGTAGCCGCCGTCCGGGTCCGAGCCCGCCGAGAGCGATTTGCGCTCGAAGCTCAAGAGCAAGGCCGCATCGCCCACGCGCACATAGCGGTCCCAGGCCGCCTTGTGCTCTCTCGCACGCGTGGAAAGCTCGCCTTGAGAAGCGCGCGAAAGCTGCGGCCTGCGCTCGCGCAAGCTGAGCTCGTCCACGAGCCGCTTCTGGCTGTCCAGCGCGCGGTTGATGCGCTCCATCTTCTCGGTCGTCACGACGTCGGCCGACAAGCGCCCTTCGATCTGCGCCAGGCGCTCGTCGTTCGCGGACTTGAAGGCCTCGAAGGCGCCCAGGAACTCGTCGAAGGCGTCGAGAAGCTCGCGCGAAGTGGGCGCGGCTCCTTCGGTCAACGCTTTCTCGTCGAATTGCGGCGTCGGCGCGACGGGCGCTTGAGGCTTATGCTTGGTTTCTCTTTCGAGCACGGTCAGTCTCCTTTCACGTCAAGAAGTCGGAAGTCGGAATGCTCTCTTTGTTGTCATCGACATACCGCCGCCCTCATCCTTCGAGACGCGCTCGCTCTCGCTCGCGCTCCTCAGGATGAGGACAGAAAGTGCGCCTCATCCTGAGGAGCGAGGGCCAAAGGCCCGAGCGTCTCGAAGGATGAGGCGCATGCGGCTCATTTGTCCGCCAAGTTCGCCGCAAAGCCGCGCAAGGCGCGTGCGAGCACGGCATCGTCGCTGTGCGCGCGCTTGACGCGCGTGATGCGCGCCTGGCGCAGAAGCGGAAAGGTCACGATGGAAATCTCCCAGAGGTCGAGCTCGACGAGCAGGCGCAAGCCGGTCTTCGTATCCCTCCGTGCCCGGACGACCTGATAGCCGATGGAAAGCCCGTCCAGCGCCCCCGCGCGCATCAGCGCCAGCACTTCTCTTGCGCGCGCGAAACGCCTTCGACGAGGCGGCCGCGCACATGAAGGCCTACGCTGTCCTCGTAGATGTCGCGCCAGACGCCGATGGGCTCGCGCGCCTCGTGCTGATAGAGAAGCTTGATGTTGCCCGCACCTTTTGCGCGCAGACTGCGACGGAACGCACCGGGCATCACCGCGTCGCCCACCTCGTCGGCGACGCCGAAGACGCTGGCATAGCCCTCGAACTCGCCTTCGCGCGCGCGCCCGCCGGCCGCGAAGTCGAAGGAGAGCGCTTTGCGCTCGCGCCGCGTCAGACGCGTATCGATGGGAAGCACGGACATGGATCGGATTTCGGGTTACGCACGAACCTAGGTTGCGCCTCATCCTTCGAGACGCCCTCGCTACGCTCGGGCTCCTCAGGATGAGGCGGGTTACACGAGTGCGCCCTCATCCTGAGGAGCCACCCGAAGCGCAGCGAAGGGTGGCGTCTCGAAGGATGAGGGCAATTTCGCAAAATTAGCGCGCGGACTTTTCCGGTGCTGTTTGCGCGCGGTCGATCTTGCCTTCAATGCGGTCGAGCTGGGCGAGCATGACGCGCGACTGCTCCTCGAGCCGCGCGGTGCGCTCGAAGAGATCCTGCACGCGCGAAATCTGCGCTTCCGCCGCATCGATGCGCGCCGACGCACCGCCCGCCCAGACCAGCGCCGCGCATGTCTGCAGCGCGAGCGCGCCGAGAAAAGCGATGGGCACGCGCTTGTCGAGATGCCAGTGCTCGCGGAGGCTCGAATTGTCGGCGATGTGCTCGTCCATAGCTTCACAAGGGACCCCCCTCCCTATCCCTCCCCCTCAAGGGGAGAGGGAATCGCTAGTTGCACCCTCCGTGATTTCACCTCCCCCCTTGAGGGGGAGAGCCTGCCCCGGACTTGTTCCGGGGTCGAAACGGCGAGCGAAGGCGAGCCGTTTCGGGAGGGGGGTCGTTAGTTACGTGCGCCTTCCGTAGCCCACGGCTTCGCGCTTCTCGTCGTCGCTCAAGAACGTCGCCGCGTTGACGCGGCTCCACAAGGCCTCGCGCTCGACGGACAAGGCCTCGATGCGGTCGAGATCGACGTCGAGGCGCAAGGCTTGATCAGCGCTTGGGCCGAAGCGCGGGCCGAGCCACACCGACAGCGCGTTCGCGGTCTTCATCACCAAAGGCAAGATGGTCTGCCGCCAGAAGGCGAGATTGGCCTCGCGGAAATTGCGAATAGGTGTTGTCGCCCGGAATGCCGAGCAGCATGGGCGGCACGCCGAAGGCGAGCGCGATCTCGCGCGCGGCGACGTGGCGCGCCTCGATGAACTCCATGTCGTGCGGCGAAAGGCTCATGGCGGTCCAGGAGAGCCCGCCTTCCAAGAGCATGGGCCGGCCGGCATTGGCCGCGCCCTGATAGCGCTCCTCGAGCTCGGCTTTGAGGCGGGCGAGCTGCTCGCCGGTGAGATTGGGCGCGCCCTCGGGCCCCTTATAGATAAGTGCGCCGGAGGGCTGGGCCGCGTTGTCCAAGAGCGCCTTGTTCCAGCTCGAGCCCGCATTGTGGATGTCGAGCGAGATCGCGGCGGCCTCCAAGGGGCTCATGCCGTAATGGTCGTCCGTCGGGTGAAAGAGCTTCAGATGCAGGATCGGGTTTTGCGCCGCCTCGCCCGTCTGGGGGAAGGTCACGGTTCCTCCGTGGACGGAATATTCGTAAGCCTCGGGCCAGCCTTCCCTGCCCGGCACCACCTTCATGCGGTCGGGGCGCAGCACGTAAAGCTCGCGCGTCTCGCCCTCGAGCGCCACGGCCTCGAGATAGGCGTTGCCCGCGACTTGGAGAAACGCGTAGGCGCTCTCGAAGAGCTCGGCCCCGCTCTGCAAGGGATTGGGCCGGGCGAGCAGAGCCAGAAGCGGATGCTCGGCGAGCTCGCGCGCGCCCTCGAAGAGAAGCCAGGGCACGGAGCCCGCGGCTTCCGCGATCATGCGCACGGCGCGATAGGCCACCGCGTTCTTGGCGAAGCCTTCGCGGGCGAGCGCCGCATAGTCGCGCGGCGTCCACACGGGGCGCCCCACGAGATTGAGCGCGACGAGGGCGCCCACGCCCGAGGCTTTCTCCTCGACCGCGGGCTTTTTCCGCGTGAATCGCTCGATGAGCCGCGTCAGCGCCCGGCATGCGCATTGCTCCGTGTACGAATGAAAAAGCCCTCTCCCGGGGAGAGGGCTCGCGTCTTTCGGCATTCGCCCTCATCCTTCGAGACGCGCTCGCTGCGCTCGCGCTCCTCAGGATGAGGGCATCGTTTGTCCCCTCATCCTGAGGAGCGAGGCGCGCATGCGCCGAGCGTCTCGAAGGATGAGGTGTTGGCCCCTGGATGCCCGGCGTAAAGCCGGGCATGACAAGGAAGAGAGTTGCTCCGTCTACAGATTAAATCGCCCTCTCCCAAAGGGAGAGGGATTATCCCGGCGCCCGCGCCCGGCCTCCGAGGGGGGAGCCGGAGGCGTTCGCGGGCGCCGGGCCTTCGCCACACCGAAATTTCGGCGCGCGGAGGATCCAATGAACAGGCTTCGGCCCGCAGGCGTCCCGCCGGCTCAGAGCCTCACGATGCGAGGCTCGCCGGCGGAATTCGTGATCATGAGCTCGGTGATCGCCCAGACCAGCGCATCGAGCCGGTCGGGGCTTTTTCCGCGCGTCTCGCCGGGAGCGAAATCGCACATCTGGTCCTCGAGCTTGGGATGCGCGCCGACATGGCGCACGCGGCCCTGCTCGTAGAGCGCGGCGACGGGCTCGGCGCGCACGGCCTTGCCGCGGCTCGCATGCACCTTGCGCAAGGGCAGCGCGGGATCGACCTGGCGCAAAATCGTCGTCACGAGATCGCCGCCCTGGTTCACTTCGGCCACCACGCGGTCGGCCGCGTGCTTGTGATAGGCGGCGACCACCGCGCGCGCCCAGGCGAGCGGCGCTACGCCCTGCACGGTGCAATCGTCGAGCACATAAGCCTTGTCGTCGTGGCCGAGCCCGGCCACCACGATGCCGCATTCATTGGCATCCGCGCCGCCGGTCACCGGCGGATCGACGCCCACCACGATGCGTTTCATGTCGGGCGCCGCGCTGACGCGCCCCTCTTCCAGCATAGCGCGCCGGAACAGCGCGTCCGGATTGTCGTCGATGATCTCGGCGTCAAGCTCCTGGCGGCCCAGCCGCGTGCCGGCATAGCGCGCGATGATCGATGTGAAAAACGATGCCGGAAGATTGGCCCTGTTCGCGAAGGTGCTGGCGCGCGTCAGCGCGGTGTGCGGATCGCCGAGCAGGCGCTTGATGAGCGGGATCGGGCGCGGCGTCGTCGTCGCCACTTGACGCGGCGCGCGGCCCGATCTCAAACCGAATTGCAGCATGTCCCAGGTCTCGTCCGGATGCGGCCACTTGGCCACTTCGTCAGCCCACGCCGTATCGAATTGGTAGCCGCGCAAGGAATCCGGATCTTCGGCGGAAAAAATTTGCGCGACCGCCTCTTTGCCGAACTTGATCTTGCGTAAGCTTGGCCGGAACTCGGGCCTTAAGCCCCGCCAGTCGAGCGACAAGAGCCCGACGGGGCCTTCCACCATCAGCTGGCGCGCATCGGCGAGCGTCTCGGCCACGAGCGCCACGCGGCGCGCGCGGCCCGCCTCGATTTCTTCGCGCAGCCATTCGGCGCCGGCGCGCGTCTTGCCCGCGCCGCGGCCGCCGAGATAAAGCCAGGTCGTCCACGCCCCGCCGTCTTGCGCGTGCTCGGGCGGCAATTGGTCGTCGCGCGCCCAGAAGCGCCAGTCGCGCCACAGCGCGTCCGCCTCCTCTTCACTTAGGCTCCTCAGAGCCGCCGTTCTTTCCTCCGGCGGCAAGCCGTTGATCCAATCGGCGCTGAAGCGCGGCAAGGGTTTGCTCGTCGCGCTCGCGTTGTGCGTTGGGCTCATCGCCATCGGCGGGTTTCGACGGCGCCATCATCGCCTGCAGCCGCTCCTCGCAACGCAGCACGATGTCGACCGTGCGAATGTCGCGGTCGGCGAGCGCGGCGCGCGCGGCCTCGTCCGCGGGCCACGGCTCTTCCTCGAGCGCATGGACGTAGCGGTCGAGAAGCTGCGACAAGCGGCCGAGCCGGTTCGCTTGCGGCGAAACGCTGATAGGCATGGCGGTGTCGGGGTTTTTGGGGGTCTTGGGTCTCTCGCGGGCCCCTCGGGGCCCCTCGTCACGCAACTCTGCGACGATGACCAGATCCATAGCAGCGAGCGTCACGCTGGTCAAGCGATTTTTTACGCGCTAGGTACAAGTTTTTTTCGGATGTGGCTTGAGACATGACTTAAGTCATTGATCTCACGGGAATACTATGGTTAATAATTCCATAATACGTACACTGAAACCATACCGCCGCCAGAATGCCCGCCGGGCGGCTCCCGCGCCCCGCCTAACATTCGCCGGAATGGCGCCTATCTCTACGGCAATCGATCTGCAAAGGTCCCCGGCATGCCTGAAGCCATGGCTCCACGGCCCGAGAAAAGGCCGATAAGTCCTCTCCTTGTCCGCTATGGGCTGGCCACGCTCGCGGCGCTTTTCGTGCTCGGCGTCGCGGGGCTCATCACCACCGCCTATGTCATCCGCCCGCCGAAGCCCGATCTCGCCGTCCTGTGGGAGCGGCGCGGCGAGCCCTCCATCACCTTCCTCGACCTGCAGGGCAAGCTCGTCATGACGCGCGGCGCGCGCGAGGCGCCCATGGTGCCGCTCGCCGAGATGCCGCCCTATCTCTGGGAGGCCTTTCTCGCCATCGAGGACCGCCGCTTCTACGACCATGGGGCTGTGGATTACCGCGGCCTGATACGCGCGAGCTTCGCGAACCTCCTGGCACTCCAGTTCGTCCAAGGCGGCTCGACCATCACCCAGCAGCTCGCGAAGAATTCTTTCCTCACGCCCGAGCGCTCGCTCGTTGCGCAAGGCGCAGGAGATTCGGATCGCCTATTGGCTGGAAAAGCAGCTGTCGAAAGACGCGATCCTCACGCTCTATCTCAATCGCGTCTATCTCGGCAGCGGCAATTACGGCGTGGAGGCGGCCGCGCAATTCTATTTCGGCAGGCATGCGAAGGACGTGACGCTCGCCGAGGCCGCGATGCTCGCGGGGCTGCCCAAGGCGCCGACGCGGCTCGCGCCGACCAAGAACCTCAATCTCGCCCAAGCGCGCGCGCGGCGCGTGCTGGACGCCATGGTGGAGGCGGGCTTCATCAAGTCGGAGGAAGCAACGCTCGCGCTCGCCAAGCCCGCAGCGCCCGCCGAGACCGAAGCGCGCGACGCCGCCAATTACTTCGTCGATTGGGCGAGCGAGGAGCTGTGGTCCATCGCGGAAGGCAACGAGGCCGCGGGCTGGCGCGACAAGAACCTCATCGTGCAGACGACTTACGATCCCGTGCTGCAGATCAAGGCCGAGCTCGCGGTGATGAACGGCCTCGACAACGAGGCCCAAGCGAGCCGCGTGAGCCAGGCCGCGCTCGTGGCGCTCGATCCCACGGGCGCCGTGCGCGCCATGGTGGGCGGGCGCGCTTACGCGGAAAGCCAGTTCAATCGCGCGACGCAAGCGCTGCGCCAGCCGGGCTCCGCCTTCAAGCCCTTCGTCTATCTCACCGCGCTCGAGCAGGGCATCGACCCCAACACCGTGATGTTCGACGGGCCCATCAGCGTCGAGGGCTGGTCGCCGCAGAATTACGACGGCGGCTATCAGGGCCAGGTCACGCTCGTCCAGGCGCTGGCGCACTCCATCAACACGGTGGCGGTGCAAGTGTCCGAGCAAGCGGGCCGCCAGAACGTCATCGACACCGCGCACCGGCTCGGCATCACCGAAGAGATGGATCCCCTGCCCTCCATCGCGCTCGGCACGACGGAGGTGACGGTGCTCGAGCTTGCGGGCGCGTATCTGCCCTTCGTCAACGACGGCTATCCCGAGCACCCTTACGGCATCGTGCAAGTCAAGACCGACCAGGGCGACGTGCTCTACAACCGCGCGCCCGAGACGGGCGAGCGCGTCATCGCCTCGCGCTACGTCGCGCTCATGAACTACATGCTCGACCAAGTGATGGAAGAGGGCACGGGGCGCGGCGCGCTGCTCGCCGACGGCAGGCCCGCCGCCGGCAAGACCGGCACGAGCCAGGACAATCGCGATGCGTGGTTCGTGGGCTTCACGCCGCAGCTTCTCACGGCCGTCTGGGTCGGCAACGACGATGTCGAGCCCCATGAACCACGTCGTGGGCGGCGGGCTTTCGGCGCGCATGTGGAAGGACTTCATGGACCGCGCCCATCGCGGCGCGGCCGTGCTCGCGCTCAACATCGAAGCGCCCGAGACGGTGCCCGTGTTCGCCTCCGCCGAGCCCGGCATGGGCGGCGCCGGCGCCGTGCCGCCGCGCCGGCGCTGCTTCCTCTTCTTCTGCAGCAGGGATTAGAAAGAGCGTTGCCCGGCCGCTGTCACGCGCGCAGCGTCGACCCGCGCGATGATGCGGCGCAAATAAAACGGCGCGTTTCCGCGCCCGCCGGTCTCTTTTCAACCGCCGCTATTCGTCCTAGACTCGCGTGCAAGCGAGAATGCGAGGCTGCCATGCCGCTGATCGTGGATCACGAGAAGGCGAGGCAGGGTCACACGGGCGACGGCGTTCGTTACGTGCTTTCCGGTTCGCTCGCCCTTGCCGTCCTGGCCATGATCCTGCTCGTGCTGTCGTTCGCGTCGGGCTGAACGAAACGGCTGACGATTTCTTCCCTCACGGTGCGCGCGCCGCGCCGCGGCTGAAAGTTTTGCGCTGTGCGCCGATGCGCTCCGCCGCTCCGTTTTTTCACGTCATCCCGGGCGCAGTGCAGCACGAAGCGAAGCGGAGTGGTGCGCCCGCCTCCGCTGAAGCTACGGCGGGCCACAAGCGAGCTCGGCCGCCGTAGCCTTGGCGAAGGCGGCTGCAGACCCGGGACCCAGGGCCACGCTCTCATGTGTTTCCCCTGGGTCCCGGATCGTAAGGCTCGCAATTCCGGAAGCCTTCGGCTTCCGGGCTCGCCTAACGTCCGGGATGACATCTATGGTTGCAGGCGCGCAACGCTTAGAATTGAGAGGCAACCTCATCATAGAGATCGCGCCATTGAGGATTTTCTTTCTCGATCAGCGCGAGCTTCCAGGCGCGCTTCCACCGTTTGAGGCGCTTTTCGCGTGCTATCGCCTCGAGCGCGTCCGTCGCTCTCTCGAAATAGACCAGACGCTTCACCGCGTAGATCTTGGTGAAGCCTGGGACGAGGCCATCGCGATGCTCCGATACGCGCCTCGCCAAGTCGCTCGTCACGCCGACGTAGAGCGTGCCGTTGCGCTTGCTGGCAAGGATGTAGACGAAGAAGCCGTCGCGTGCCATGTCGGTGACAGCGCGACCGCGGACTGCGCGCCGCGCCCCTCAGCGTCCCGCCTACTTATACGGAAAGCACTGCTCGCGGGTGAGCGCGAGGCCGTAATGCGCGCCGAGCGCCGCGATCGCCTCTTCGTGGTCGGGATAGGGATCGGCGTTGGCGGGGCCCACGATGATGATGCGGAACGCCGCGTCGTCCTTGGCCCCCGGCGGCAGCATGGCGGTGGCGAGCGCATTGCCTTCCCGGTCGCGCAAGGTGAGAAACACCGCCATCTCGCGCTGGATGTGCGCGCTCAAGCCGATGTCGCGCTCGATGAAAGTGCTCGACGCCGGCTGATAGCTCGCCGCCGCCTTTTCCTTTTCGCGGCGGAAATATTTTTCCACCGCGTGGCGCATGGTGTCGGATTCCTGCTTGGCCTCGCCTTCGCTTTCGAGGCGAAACCAGGTCTTGCCGTCCGGCGCGTCGCAGACATATTGCATGGCGCGCCGATCCTATCGCGCCTCGCGCCGCGCGCAAGGCGCTATCGCGTGCGCAAGCCTAGCACGCGCTCGTCACGCCCACCGAGCAGAGCCCCCACCGCGCCAACGCAAGCCCTTGGTCGTAAGCGTACTTGGCCCAAGTCCAGGCGGTGTCGATGAAGGATTCCTTCGCCTTCACGCCCCAGCCTTCGAACTTCTTGTCGATCTCGGGATCGATGGCTTTGGCGGCCGCGACGTCGGCCTCGCCGCCCGCCTTGTCGCCCTTGCGCTGCTTGGCGATGCCGCGGCCGTAGAGCGACTCGTCCTTCTTCGGATCGATCTTGAGCGCCGCGTCGTAATCGGTGATCGCGGCGTCGTAGTTCTTGAGCTTGAGATAGACGAAGCCGCGGCTGTCCAGCGTGCTGTCCTCATTCGGCCCGAGCTGGAGACTTTGATTGCAGTCGGCAAGCGCCTTGTCGAGCTCCTTGCCGACGATAGCGCGATTCCAGCAGCGCCCGTTGAAGGCATCGGCATAGTTCGGATTGAGCAGGATCGCCTGATCGTAATCGGCGATCGCAAGATCGTATTTCTTTTGCTCGTTGTAAGCAGCGCCGCGCCACCGAAAGTAATACTCGGTCTTCGGATCGAGCGCGATCGCTTGGCTGTAATCGGCGATGGCTTTGTCGTAGTCGTCCTTGTTGTAGTAGAGGTCGGCGCGGCGGCGTAAGCCCTGGCACTCTTCGGATCGAGCGCGATCGCCTGGGCGAAGTCGGAGAGCGCGCTTTGCTCGTCGCCCTTGGTCCAGTAGACGTCGCCGCGATCCACGTAATTGCCGGCGGACTTGGCATCGCGCGCGATGCGTTGATCGTAAAGCGAAAGCGCCTTGTCGTAGTCGGCGTTGGCGCGCTCTGTGTCGCCCTTGCCGGCATAGGCAAGGCCGCGATTGTAGATGGCGTCGGCGTCGGTGGCGTTGTACTTGAGCGCAAGCTCGTAGTCCTCGATGGCGCGGTCATATTCGCCCTTGGCGCGCTCGTCATTGCCGCGGTTGACGAGATCCATGAGCACCACGGCCTGGCCCAGCGCCGCCGCGAGGCTGTTCTGGTCGGCATTAAGCGCCGCCTCGTAATCATTGAGGGCGCGCGCATAGTCGCCCTTGGAGTCATAGGCGAGCGCGCGGCTCGTCAGCGTATAGGCGTTGCTGGGATTGATTTTGAGCGCCTGGGTGTAGTCCTCGATCGCGCGGTCGTAGTCGCCCTTGTCGGAAAGGGCGTCGCCGCGTTCGGCGAGCGCGTAGTCGTCATTGGGATTGAGCCCAAGGGCTTTGTCGAAATCGGCGATGGCGCGGTCGTTGTCGCCCGTCTTGCGGTAGGCCGTGCCCCGGTTCGAATAGGCGCTGGCGAAATTCGGATTGAGCGAGAGCGACTGATTGTAGTCCTCGATGGCGCGGGCATGGTCACTCTTATTGGCAAAGGCGAGCCCGCGGTCGAAATAGGCGATGGCGCGGTTTTCCGTCGTCTCGTTCCCGGATTGCAGGAGCTCCGTGCACGAGGCGATCGCCTTGTCGGCGTCCTTGCCCGCGCAGCGGTCCCAATTCTCGTCGCGCGTCAAGGCGAGCGCCCCGCTCGCCAACACGACGGAGAGAAGCGGCGCGAGCAGCAGCATGGTCTTCGTCATTTTCCGTGTCGTTTTCCGTGTCATTTTCCGTGTCATGGCGAGCTCCCCAATCGATCGTGCGGCGCACGGCATTCGATGCGATGGCCGCGAGGCCCGGCCGCGCACGCGGCCAAGCGTCCGTGTGATCTCAGTTCGCCGGCAGCCGGCGCATGGTGCGTCCTCGCGCGCAGGCGCAAGCCCCGCTCCTTCTCGCCCCGGGTCGAACTATATCGCCTTTTCTGCATGCGGCAAAAGGCGCTCGCTCCCCGCCGCGCGCGCGCGCGCGCACGGCCGAGCGCTCCGTACACGGATGAACTCCGGCACGCCACGGCGCGGCGCGACGGGCCGCGCGCGGGAGACGGCGCCGGGGGCGGGGGCGGAAGAAGCTCCTACTCGCCCTTGACCAGATTCACGGCCTTGCGCCGGCCGTCATTGTTGATTGCAACCTCGTAACCAAGGCGCTGGCCCTCGTCGAGCTTGACGAGGCCGGCCACCTGAACATCCGAGATATGCACGAAAACGTCCTGCGTCCCATCGTCGGGAACGATGAAACCGTACCCCTTGCGGGTATTGAACCACTTGACGCTCCCCGCGGCCATTTCAGACTTCCCCCATACGCCGGACCCGTAACGGCTCCGCATAGTCAGACAAGGCTTTTATGCTAGTGGCGCGTTCCGCCGCCGCCTAGCATCCGGGACCGGCATTTTTTTACTAAGGTTAATAAGACACTCTTTGCATGTTATTTTTCAATTTGCACACCCATTGACCGGTAATCCCATCTCCCTCATATTGCATGGGTAGAACACGCGCCCGCTCTTGCGCCGTGCCCCACAGGCGATTGGGGGCCGAAAGGTCGACCATGGCCGAGCTTTTCCAGGTGCTCACGGCGAACCGGCTTGCGGACGGCGTGGTCGTCTATGGCCGGGAAGACGCCTGGGTCGAGCGGCTGGACGACGCCGAGCTTCTGGCGAGCAAGGCCGACGCCGAGGCGCGGCTGCCCGCGCGGCCAAGGATTTCGAGGCGCGCCTCGTGGTCGAGGTCTATCTCTTCGAGGTGGCGCGCGACGCGCGGGGGCTCCGGCCCACCCGCGTGCGCGAGGCGATCCGCGCGGCGGGTCCCACCGTGCGCAGCCGATCTCGGCAAGCAGGCCGAGGCCCAAACATGATGCGCCTTCGCGTTTGGCCCTGGACCCCCGGGACGAGCCCGGGGGTGACACGCTTTGGTTTGAATGCAACGCGCTCGCATCACTCTCTTCGTTGTCATGCCCGGACTTGTTCCGGGCATCCAGGGCAACGCGCACCGAGCAAATTGGATGCCGAAGCGCGATGTATAGGTACGACGAATTCGACGCGACGCTGGTGAACGAGCGCGTGGCGCAGTTCCGCCACCAGGTCCTGCGCCGCGTCGCGGGCGAGCTCACGGACGAAGAGTTCCGCCCGCTCCGGCTGATGAACGGACTCTATCTGCAGCTCCACGCCTACATGCTGCGCATCGCCATTCCCTACGGCACGCTGTCCTCGCGCCAGATGCGCAAGCTGGCCGAGATCGCGCGCCGCTACGACAAGGGCTACGGCCACTTCACCACGCGCCAGAACCTGCAATTCCATTGGATCAAGCTGCCCGAGGTGCCCGATATCCTGGCCGAGCTCGCCAGCGTCGAGATGCACTGCCTGCAGACGAGCGGCAATTGCATTCGAAACGTCACGGCGGACCAATATGCCGGCGTGGCGACCGACGAGGTGGAGGATCCGCGCATTTGGTCCGAGATCATCCGCCAGTGGTCGACCTTGCATCCGGAATTCTCGTTCCTGCCGCGGAAATTCAAGATCGCGGTGACGGGCGCGCCCCACGACCGCGCGGCGATCAAGGTGCACGACATCGGCGTGATCATTCGGCAAGACGCGGACGGCGCGCCCGTCTTCGACATCTGGCCCGGCGGCGGACAAGGCCGCACGCCCATGATCGGCTATTGCATCCGCGCGGGCCTGCCGCGCCACGAGCTTCTGGCCTATCTCGAAGCCATCATGCGCACCTATAACGAGCTCGGCCGGCGCGACAATCTCAACAAGGCGCGCATAAAAATTCTCGTCCACCAGCTCACGCCGGAAAAATTCACCGCGATGGTGGAGGAGGAATACGCGAAGCTCGACAAGGACGGCGTCTTGCGCCTGCCCGAGGAGGAGATCGCGCGCATCCGCGCTTATTTCGCGCCGCCGCCTTACAAGACGCTGTCGGCTTTCTCGCCCGAGCTCGAAGCGGCCAAGCGCAAGGACAAGGCTTTCGCCGACTGGGTGAGCACGAATGTCGCGCCCCATCGCGTGCCGGGCTATGCCATCGCCAACGTTTCGCTCAAAGCCAAAGGCGAGACGCCGGGCGATGCCTCCGCCGATCAGATGGACGCCTTGGCCGAGCTTGCCGACGGCCTACAGCTTTTCCGAGATCCGCGTGACGCACGAGCAGAACCTCGTGTTGCCTTACGTCGAGCAGCGCGAGCTTTATGCGTTGTGGAAAGCGCTTCAGCCTCTCGGGCTCGCGACGCCCAATCTGGGCCTGGCGTCCGACATCATCTGCTGCCCCGGGCTCGACTACTGCAATCTCGCCAATGCGCGCTCGATCCCGATCGCGCAATCCTTGAGCGCGCGCTTCAACGACTTGGCGCTCGAGAAGAAGATCGGCGCTTTGCGCATCAAGATTTCGGGCTGCATCAATGCCTGCGGCCATCATCACGTGGGCCATATCGGCATTTTGGGCGTCGAGAAGAAGGGCACGGAGTTCTATCAGATTTCGCTCGGCGGCTCGGCGGACGAGAACGCTTCGCTCGGCGACATCGTGGGACCGGCTTTCGCGGAAGAGGGCGTCACGGGCGCGGTGGAGAAAATCGTCGACACTTATCTCGCCATCCGCGAGCCCGAGGAGAGTTTCATCCAAACTTATCGCCGCGTCGGGCTCGAGCCGTTCAAGGAGAAGCTTTATGCCGCTCATTAAGAACGGCGCCTTCGCAGCCGATCCTTGGGTGAATGTCGAAGACGACGCGGCGCTGCCCGACGGCGCGCCCGTCCTCGTCTCGCTCGCGCGCTTTCACAAGGAGCGCGAGGCGCTGTTTGCACGCACAGCACCGCTCGGGCTGCGGCTCAAGAGCGAAGAGTTGCCGGTGCCGCTCGGCCAAGACATTCACAAGTTCGGCGCTCGTCGCCATCGTGTTCCCGTTGTTCAAGGACGGCCGCGGCTTTTCCTATGGCAGGCGCTTGCGCGAGCAGATGGGTTTTCGCGGCGACATCCGCGCCACGGGCCACATCCTGCCCGATCAGGCGCAATTCCTCGACCGCTGCGGCTTTTCCGAGTTCGAGGTGAAGGAGAGCGCCAAGCTTTCCGACTGGCAGCGCGGGCTCACGGAAATCTCGGTGTGGTATCAGCCCGCCGCCGACCGCCGCCGCACGGCGGTGGACTTGCGTCTGCAGAGCCGCGCTCCCTCGCGCGAAAAAAGCGCCGTGGGGGCGTGACGCGCGATAACATCGGCCGCGGCGCCCTGCGCCGCGCGCCGATCGGTCAAGCGTCATGCGTGCCGCGCGCGGCGCTTGGCGCGCACAGAGGGGGAATGGGGATGTTCGGACAGCGGGCACTTCGTCGAGCCCGGCCGGGGGCGGCGGCTTTGTTTCTCGCTTGTTTCTTTGCCGCGCCGGCGCATGCGGCGAGCTTCGATTGCGCCAAGGCCAAGAGCGCGGACGAGAAAGCCGTCTGCGCCGATGACGAGCTGTCCACGCTCGACGAGCATCTCGGCCGTTATTACGAGACCGCCATCGTCGAGCTGCAGGACGGCGCGCAGTGCCTGAAGGCCGATCAAAGCCTGTGGCTCGTCAAGCGCGCAGCCTGCGCCGACAACGATTGTCTCGAAGCGCTCTATCTCGACCGGCTTGCCGAGCTCGACGCCCTGCAATGGGGCATGAACAAGCTTGAGATCGATTTGCCCGCGCGCCCCGCGCTCATCGCCGCGATCGCGCCCGCGCCAAGCGAGGACGCGGCAGCCATCGGCCAGCCGCAAAGCCAGAGCACCGAGCCCCTCGCGGTGGAAGGCAAGCTCAGCCAAGAGGAAGGCGGCTACCTCGTCGCGCCCGAAGAGGGCACGGCTTACGCCGTCGTGGACTGGTATTTGAGCGAGCCCACGATCTTCCGCCTGCAGGACGCGCTGATCGCCACCGCGCAAATGCCCGACGCGCGCTTTCTGGTGCAGGGCTATCAAGGGCGGCGACGAGGGCGGCCAAGCCATCTTCGATACCGGCCACTGCATCGCCGTCTATCGTCTGCCCTGACAGCGCGGACGCTTGCGCGCGCGTAAATGCTCCGTGCTCTGACTTTCTCTGTTGTCACGCCGCGCGCACGTTCACCGACAAGTTCAGACAAACCCACACGTTTTTGTCCCGTGCCCCCTTGGACGCCCCGAGTCCGTTCTGCGTCGCAAGCCGATACGCGAGACTTCGCCCCCGCGCAGGCGGGACAAGCTCGGGGGTGACACGGCGATTTGTCATGGTGCGATGCCATGTGCGCCAAAGTGGAAGGCATTCTTGTCATGCCCAGCCGTCATGCCGGGCATCCAGGGGCCAGGAACGCAGGAGAAAGTGGCCCACGATCCCCCGGGCTCGACGCGCGCGCGAAAAGATGTTTCAGACTTTTCGGATGAGCGAGAACAAACAGGCCGTCGCGCCATCGGCCGCCCGCGCGTCCGCGTTTTCCTTCGGCGATCTTGCCCGGCTCGGAAAAAACGCGTGGTGGCGTTACGTGCTGTCCGTCGCCGGCGTTTTCGGTCTCGGCCTCGCGCTCGCTTTCGCTTTATTCCAACTCTTTCTTGCCCTGGGCTGGGCGGCGGCCCTGATGGCGGCGAGGGATCCCGCGTTGGCCGGCGCATACGGGGTCGAGTCCCTCGTGGCGAGACTCGGCGCCTTCGCCCTCGTCATGGGGAGCGTGATCGCCTTTCTGCCGCCGGCGCGCGTTTTTCTGCCCTGGCTGCACAAGCGCGCCTTTCGGAGCTTCCTCACCGCGCGGGCGCACTTTGGATTTGGCGCGGCGGGGCTAAGCTTTTGCGTCATGTTCGCGCTCCTCGCCGCGGCGTTTGCCGTCGAGCTCGCGCTCTCGTCGGAAGCCGTCGACTTTTCCTTCGATGCGCGTGCGTTCGCCGCTTTCGCGGCACTTTCTCTCGTGCTCGTGCCCCTGCAGTCGCTCACGGAAGAGCTGATTTTTCGCGGCTGGCTCTTGCAGGCCGTGGGGCGCTTGACGAGCAATTTCGCGCTGCGCGCCGCTCGTGCCTGCGCTCGTCTTCACGCTCGCCCATCTCGCAAACCCCGAGCTTTCCTATGGCGCGCTGTGGGTGGCGGCGAATTACGCGCTCGCCGGTCTCTACTTGAGCATTCTCGCGCTCAAAGGCCGGGGTCTCGAGCTGCCGATAGGCGTCCATCTCGCGACCAACCTGTTCGTGATCCTGATCGCGCGGCCCGAAATCTCCGCCATCCAGACGCCCGCACTCTTCATCCAGTCCGAGCCCGAGCTTGCGTTTTCCCTTCTCGGCACGGCCGTGTTGTTCGCCGTTCACTATTTCGTAATCATGAGGCTCGTGCCGCCCCGGCCCGGCGCCGAAAACGGCCGGTAAGCCCCAAGAAACCAAGAGTTTTTTCTTGGCGCGAATAGTATGTCGGGGGCTCTTCTTCTCGTTGCTTGAGCCTTCTACAAGCTCTACATTGCGCTCGTCTTTTCAGCCCAAGGCATTATTCGAGGAGCGGACGATGGAGCACGACAAGAACCTCATCGACATGACGGGAAAGATCGTCGCGGCTTATGTCGGCAACAACGCCACCGCCGTGGGCGACCTGCCGCAGCTCATTCGCGAGATCTACGGCGCGCTCGCCCGCGCCACCGAGATGGCCGACCTTGCCGCGCGGGGCGGGGCGGCGCCCGCCGTCGCGGTCAAGAAATCGGTGGCGAACGACTACATCGTCTGTCTCGAGGACGGCAAGCGCTTCAAGTCTTTGAAGCGCCATTTGCGCACCAACCACAATCTCACGCCTCAGCAATATCGCGAGAAGTGGGGCCTCATGGCCGACTACCCGATGGTGGCGCCGAGCTACGCGGCGACGCGCTCCAAGCTCGCCAAGGCCATCGGTCTCGGACAGAAGCCGCGCGCGCGCCGCAAGCGCGCGAGCCCCCGCCGCTAGCGCCCGTCATGCGTGTTCGCGGCGCCGGGACGGTGTCGCGAGCGAATTGACCAAAGGTACATATTGGGTGAAATCGCCATAAGCGTGCGCGAGCGTGCTTGTCTGCGGCCGCTCGCGCTCGCACGCATTGCGTAAACCAAGATTTGCTCTAGAGATAGTGAAGCCGCAACACGACGCGGGCCGCCCAGCGCAATTCCTGATTGTAGCGGACGTCACCGTCGGGCTCCAGCGGCACGAGGGTGTAGCTCTTGTCGGCGCCGCGCACGACGCGCCGGAGCAGCACGCGCCCGTCGGCCGTGCAGCACAGACAATCGCGCCCGAGCACATTCTCCAGATCGTCGCCCTCGAAGCGGTTGGCGATCAGGATTTCGCCGATCTGGTATGGACCGCAAGCCTGGCCGAGGCGCACGGCGACCGGATGCTCGGCGCGAAGGTCGATGGCGAAATTGTCCACGTCAGCGCTGCGGCTGAGCGCGCCATTGGCGCCCAGCGCACCGATCAGCGGAATGTCGGGCCGGTCCGGCGCCTCCAAGAGCTCGGTGGGATGCACGTTCAAGGCCCGCGCCAGACGCTCGAGCCATTCGGTCGACAACGTCATGACCTCGGTCTCGAGCCGCGAGACCGTCTGCGGCGTGGTGCCCACAGCCTCGGCCAGCTCCTTGAGCGTCATGCCCCGTTGCCTGCGGAATAAACGGATTCGGTTCTTCATTGTCCTACAGCCCCTACGTGTAGCGAGCACCGACGCGACCATAGACGAAATCCGGGTCGTGTACAAACTGAGTAAACGAAGTCCTAACGGCTTATCCACACCCGCACGGACTGATGTACGCTCTAGGTGAAGTTGGTCAGGCTACGGGTTTGCTCGTAAAGCGGGAGGGACTTTTATGTCTACACGTTCAGCACGTAAGCGCAAGACAAATGCACGCGCCGCGGCGGCGCAGGCAGTCGTCTCGACGGCACTCAACGTGGCGCTCGAGGAGCTGCTTGCGCCCACGCGGCGCGCGCCTTATGTGGCGCAGGCCCGCCAGGTCGCGATGTATGTCGCGCATGTCGCCTACGGACTCTCCATCAAGGAAGTGGCGTTCAGCTTCGGCCGCGATCGCTCCACGGCCGTGCATGCCTGCCGCGTCGTGGAAGACCGGCGCGACGATCCGCGCTTCGATCAATGGCTCGCCGGCGTCGAGGCTTCCCTCGACAATGCGCGCGCGCATGCGGCGTTGCGCCCATGAGCGCGCGCGACGGCAAGCCCGCCTGCGCGGGCCGAAGCTCCTTCCTCGACGCTTCAGTACACGAACGCTCCGGCGGGCGAAGGCCCGGGCTCGCGCAGGAGGCGCGGCGCGTGCTCCGGCGGCTCGCCGAGAACGGCGCTTATCTCTGCGCTCTCGGCGCCAAGGACTTCGGGCTCTTCGTGCGCCGCAATCGCTGGGCGCGGCCGGTGCTCAAGCTCGACGGCGCGATCTTCAAGTGCCTGGCGGCGGAAGGCTTCGTCGCGCCGCTGGCGCAAAGGCGTGACGGCGGCGCGCGCTACGCCATCAGCGCGGAAGGCGAGGCCTTCTTGCGCCGCGCCACCGTGCCCGACGATCCCTTCAGCGCCCAGCACCGCGTGTGGGGAACGAGGCAGATCGAAGACCGCGCGCGCGGGCAGAGCGCGCGCCACCAGGTCAATCTCGCCGAGACGCCTTTGGGCTGGCTTGCCGGCCGGCGCGACCGCAGCGGCAAGCCCTTCATCACATTGGCGCAATATGAGGCGGGCGAGCGCTTGCGCGAGGACTTCACCCGCGCCCAGCTCATGCACCGCGTCACCGTGGATTGGAGCCTGCCGCTTTCGGGCGACGCTCTGCGGCGCCCGAGCAAGGCTCGATCGCGGATTCGGCGCTCGAGGCGCGCAGGCGGCTCTCGGCCGCGCTCATGGCGGCGGGCCACGACCTCGCGTCGCTCCTCATCGATATCTGCTGCCATCTCATCCGGCTCGAGGAAGCCGAGCGCGCGCGCAATTGGCCCGTCCGCACCGCAAAAGTCGTCTTGCGCATCGGGCTCTCGCGGCTCGCCGAGCATTACGGGCTCGGTGCGCGGGACGATCATGCGCCGCGCGCGAGGCATTGGCGCGCGCCGGTTTCCTCGGAAGCGTGACGGCGCGGCGGCGCGGCGGCGGCTTTAGCTGTGATTCTTCGCGTACTCGCCCGCGGAGGCGGCAAGTCGCACCGCCTCCTTTTGCGCCAGGCGCGCGAGATCGCCCGCGGCCTCGCACACGTCGGGCTCGGTCTTGCAGACGTGAACGAGGGCGTGGAACTGGCGGTTGAGCGCCTTGTAATCGACGCGGAACTTCCCCTTGTCGAGATCGAATTCCTTATAGGGGACGAAGAGGCTCACGACCGCGAGCCAGAACAACGCACGAAACACCAGCATTCTTTTGCGCCTCACCGCATTAGCGGCGCCCGAGTTCTATCAGCCGGCTCTTGCGGCGGACTGAAAGCTTAAGCCCAAACTTTATCGATTGGGAGCCCTAGGGCCGCCCATGGTTAGCGCCATGCCGCGCGTCCGCTGCAATTTGCAGCACGTGGCAATTGCAGAACGCGGCCCCGCATATGGTAAACGGCCGTTCAGCGTCGCGGCAAAACCGTGGCGCGCGGAGCGCGGCGCACGGTCCCATTTACTCCGTGTACGAATGAAATGGGCCCCGCCTGTGCGAATTATGCCCGCAAAGACGGCTTTTTCAGCGCCGGGTCTCGCCACGCGAACACGTGCCAGCGCCCGGCTCCCGCTTCTTTCTCTTACCGTCGCGCCCGCCCCCGCCTTGCGCCGCGCGTGCAATGAGGCTTAGATCGCGTTAACCGCGCACTTCGCGCAAACGCCAACACGATTTGCGACAGAGTCTGCAACATGGGAAGAACCCGCAACGCGCCTGCGCGGAGTTGAGAATGGAGCCGCGCCTCAAGGCCGCGATTTGGGTCTCAGCTCACCTGCGCATCTGCGCAGCGCACGGCATCACGGCCGTGATCGCGCGCCATGGCGACGACACGGCGGGCAGCGTGCTCATCAAGCTGAACCTGCTCGACGGGCGCGCGCGCCTGCTCGAGCCCACCTTCAGCCACACGGGCGCGCGTGTGTGGCGCGCCGTCACCGGGCCCGAGCCCATCGCGGAGGCAAAGGCCGACGAGGCCGTCGCCCGCGCCTTGAAGCGCGATCCCGATCTCTGGGTGATCGAGATCGAGGACCGGCAGGGCCGCCACGGCCTCACCGAGCCCGTGGCGTGAGGAAAAGTCCGTAGGCGGATCATCCCCTTTTCTGTCATGCCCGGGCTTGTCCCGGGCATCCAGGGGCCAAACACGTAAGCGCGTGTGGCTCTGGATCTACCGTGTTGAGAGTCAAGTCAGGCTTGAGCGTAGTTCCAGGGTTGATGATCGCGGGCCATGGCGTTGAGGGTGACGAGCATTTTGCGCATGACGGCGGTGAGGGCAACTTTGCCGGGGCGGCGGTTTTGTGTGACGAGGCGCTGATAGAAGTCACGCATGATGGGGTTGTGACGGATGGCGGCGCGGGAGGCATTGAAGAGGACGCAGCGTATGCCGGGCCGTCCATGTCCGATCGAGGCGCGGCCCTTTTGCTTGCCGCTCTCGCGGGTGCGCGGCGCGAGGCCTGCGAGCGCGGCGATCTCTTTACCGGACAGATGGCCGAGCTCGGGCAGCTCGGCGATCAGCGTCTTGGCCGTGATGGGGCCTACGCCTTTGAGTGTTTGCAAGCGCTGGCGTTCTTCGGCGAGAGCCGGGCTCTCGGCAATGCGCGCATCCATCTCGGCGTCGATGAGGGCCAGGCTCTTGTTGAGCATCCTGATGAGATCGCTCAAGCTCTTGCGCACGGCCGGCGTATCGACGAGCGCCTGCCGGCACAGCTCGGCGTGACGCATATCCAAGAGCTGGCGCCTGCGCGCGGACAGCGCACGCAAGACCTCGTCGGCCTCGAGCGGAGGCCTCAGGCCGCGGCGCACGAGCTCCTCGGCGGCGAAGGCGGCAAGAAGCTGCGCATCGATACGATCGGTCTTGGCCTTGACGCCCCGCCGCGTGCGGAAGGCAGCGACTTCGCAGGTATGGACGCGTCCGGAGACGATGAGCCGCGGGGGATGACAGGCTTCGATTCGCTGCCTGCGTTGGCAGCGCAGGACCACGCTGCTCCACACCCTGAGAGCCGGGGTACGTCGGGTGCGGGTCCCTCGTTCGGCATAAAGCGGGCGTGACAGGGCAGAGATCCGGGCGAAGACAGCGCGTCAAATCAAGTGCGGAGAGGACAAGCGGGGGCCGCTCACACCCCCGGCGGGGCGTCGGCTTCGATCTCCACCACGGTCTCGGCGTAGAAGCCGTTGAACTGGGTGCGCATGGCCGCCGAATAAGCGCCGATGAGCCCGAACTCGATCCAGTCGCCGGCTTTGATGCCGGCCGGCAAGTCGTAGGCCTTGGGCAGCACGTCGTAGGAATCGCAAGAGGGGCCGTAAAGGGTGAACGGGCTCGTCGCGCCGTCCAGCGGCGCGATCTCGCCTGAAGCGCCGCGGCGGAAGGCGCGCACCGGATAACGAATGGACGAGCCCGGCAGCTTCGCCTCCATGAAGCTGCCGTAGACGCCGTCATTGATGTGCAGGCGGCCGTTCTTGCGCAGGATGACTTGGGCGACGAGCGACATACCCTCGGCGCACGAGCGCGCGCCCCGGCTCGCAGAGCAGCGGCACGTCGGCGGGCAAGCCGAGCGCGTCCTTCATGCGCGCGATGGCGGCGAAGTAGTCGGAAAGCGGGCGCAGCTCGAGGCCCGGATAGGGCGAGGCGAAGCCGCCGCCGACATCGAGCGCCGCGATTTTCGCGCGCGCATGAGCGAGCGTCTTGCCCGCGTTCTCCAAGGCGTGCGCGTAAGCCTCGGGGTCCAGGCACTGCGAGCCGACATGAAAGGTGAGCGCGGGGCGGAAGCCCAGGCGCCACGCGGTCCAAGAGCCGCGCGCCCTCCTCCGGCGCCACGCCGAACTTGCCCGAGAGCTCGAACATGGCGCTCGTGCCGGGCGTGGCGAGCCGCACGTAAAGCGTCACCTCCTCGCGGCCGCGCGTCTCGACGACGCCGGCGAGCGTCGCGATCTCGTCCTCGCAATCGACGGCAAAATGGCGCACGCGATAGCGGCGATAGGCTTCCTCGGCCGCGCCCAACAGGCGCGCGGGCGCCATGTAGTAGCAGGCGCTGCCGGGCGCCAGATCCTGGACGAGCGCGATCTCGGGGATGGAGGCCGTGTCGAAGCCGTGCACGCCCGCGGCGTGGATGTGGCGCACGACGTCGGCCAAGGGATTGGCTTTCACGGCATAGATGGTCAGCCCCGGAAAGCCCTCGACGAAGCGCTTCACCGCGCGCCGGAAGCGCTCGGGGAAAAGACAATAGACGGGCTCGGTGGGCCGCCACGCCTTGAGCATGGCGGCGGTCGAGGGAAGCGCTTGGGCTCCAGGCGCGCTTGCGGCGCAATCATCGTCACGGCAACCACCTCCCGAACAGAAGCGCGGGGTCAGCGCAACGCGCGCGCCGCCGATAAGCTGCGGCGAAGGGTCCTTACATAGGGTTAGCGGACCGCGCGCGCAATGATTGATTAAGCCTGCGCCGGACTTGCGGCGCCATTGTGTCGGGCTTGCGACCACCGGACGGCGCGGCTGACGGCGGTGCGGGCAATCGAGCCGGCGTCTCGATCGTTTCGCGCAGGCGCTCGGGCGCGTAAATTAGCTCCGTACGCATTGAAGCCGGGAGGACCGACATCATGGCGAAGTACCGCGCACGTCTGCCGCAGGAAGACGGCGGCTTGTTTTTGACCGACGCCGGAATCGAGACGACGCTGATTTTCGAGCACGGTCTCGAGCTGCCCTATTTCGCCGCCTTCGCTCTCTTGAAGGAGGAGAGGCGGGAGGCAGGCTTTACGCGCTTATTTCGAGCGCCACGCCGCGATCGCCAAGGCCAAGGGCTTGGGCTTTGTTCTCGAGAGCCCAACCTGGCGCGCGAGCGCCGACTGGGGCCGGAAGCTCGGCTATACGAAAAGCGCGCTCGCGGAGGCGAACCGCGAGGCGATCGACATGATGGCGGCGCTCCGCGCCCGCTTCGAGAGCGAGCGCACGCCCATGGTCATCAGCGGCTGCGTGGGTCCGCGCGGCGACGGTTACGACCCCGGCAAAGTGATGAGCGAAAGCGAGGCCGAGGCCTATCACGGCGAGCAGATCGGCGTCTTCGCGAAGAGCGATGCCGATCTCGTCACGGCCATCACCATGACCAACGTGCCCGAGGCGATCGGCGTCGCGCGCGCCGCGCGTGCCGCCGGCATGCCCGTCGTCATCTCCTTCACCGTCGGAGACCGACGGCAGGCTGCCCACCGGAGAGAGTCTCAACTCGGCCATCGAGGCCGTGGACGAGGCGACGGGGCAGGCGCCCGCTTATTACATGATCAACTGCGCGCACCCGACGCATTTCGAGCACGTGCTGGGCGCGGGCGAAGCCTGGACCGAGCGGCTGGGCGGTCTCCGCGCCAACGCCTCCAAGCGCAGCCACGCCGAGCTCGACAACGCGCAGGATCTCGACGACGGCGATCCCGACGCGCTCGCGCTGGAATACGCCGCGCTGCGCGCGGCGGCTGCCGCGCCTCAATGTGCTCGGCGGCTGCTGCGGCACCGATCACCGTCATATCGCGCGCATCTGCGAAGTGTGCGCGGCGGCGTGAGCGCGCCACTTGAATGGAGCGCGAGCTACCCGACACAAATAAAGCGTTGTCATTGCCGGGCCGCGCGAAGCGCGAGTCCCGGCAATCCAGGGCCACGAACACAGGTGCTTCCCATCCTGCGATCCCCGGGCTCGCCGCTTCGCGGCTCCCCGGGGATGACAGTCAGAGTAGGTTTTCATTCGTGTCCCACCAAACCGATTGGATCCGACCGCGCGTCATGGTGCGCGCAACGCCTCGGCGAGATCGCGCGCGCCGTGAAGGACGCGCAGGATGAGCGGCGGCTTGCGCGACGCGTTATAGACAATGACGTAAGGAAAGCCGGCGAGCGCAAGAAAGCGCCGCGGCTCGTCGGCAAGCTCCGGCCGCGCCACACCGATCTCGGGAAAGCCACCGATGCGCTCCGCCGCGGCAGCCACCGCATCGCGCAAAGCGCGCGCGGCCGCCGGATTGTCTTTCGCGATCCATTGTGCCGCCGCCAAGAGATCGCGGCGGGCACGCGGCGAGAAAGAAACCGCCGTCATCGCTCGTGGCGTGCGATGACCTCGTCCATCTCCGCAAGGACGGCCTCGGCCGCGTGAACGCCCTCGCGCTCGGCCTCGGCCTCCACGGCGTCAAGCATGGCATTGAAGCGGACGCGGCGCTCTTCGGCCTCCTGAAGAAGCCGCAGGGCCGCGCGCATGACTTCGCTGACATTATTGTAGCGGCCGCTTTCGATGCACAGCCGGGTGAACTTCTCCAGTTCCGCGGTCAGGTGGACGTTGGTCGACACGGCAGGCTCCTATGTCAAAGCTTGACATAAGATAGCGCGTCCGCGGACAGCGGGCAACGGCCGTAAAATCATTATGAGCCGCAATGACTTGCATGGGGCCGCAAGCGCAAACGAAGACGGGCCGCCTCGGCAGAGGCGGCCCCCACCGCGTCAAACGAAGACGGGCCGCCTCGGCAGAGGCGGCCCGTCGCGATGGTGCGTCGCTCGCTTCTAGAACCGTTGAAAGGGGCTGGGGTCGAAGCGAATAACGGCCGTCGACTCTTCTTATGGCGCCGCTTCACATTGGACAAGCGAATAGTTATGATGGTTGATATCTGAAATATCGATAGAAAAGGCACTCCCCGCCATGGATCTCGATCTCGTGCGGACTTTCGTCGAGGTGGCCGACGCCGGCAGTTTCGTGCGCGCGGCGGGGCGGCTCAACGTCACGCAGTCCACCGTCTCGACGCGCATCGCAACGCTCGAGGACGAGCTCGGGCGCGCGCTCTTCACGCGCGGCAAGGCGGGCGCTTTTCTCACCGGCGCGGGCATCCGCTTTCAGCCCCATGCGCGCACGCTCTTGCGCGCCTGGCAGGAAGCGCGCCTCGACAGCGGCTTGCCGGAGGAGTTCAGCGCCATTCTCACCGTGGGCGCGCAATTCAGCCTGTGGGACCGGCTGCTCGTCGATTGGCTCACGCTCATGGCGACCGACTTGCCGGACGTGGCGCTGCGCGCGGAAGTGGGCCAGCCCGGCGAGCTCATCCGCCGGCTCAACGACGGCACGCTCGATCTCGGCGTGATGTATGCGCCGCAATTCCGCGCGGGGCTCGCCATGCGCCCGCTGCTCACCGACGAGCTCGTGCTGGTGGCGACCAATCCGCGACGCGCGGGCCCGGGCACGCAGGGCTATGTCTTCGTCGATTGGGGCCCGGAATTCCGCGTGAGCCACGACGCAGCTTTTCCCACGCGCGCGACGCCCGCGCTCGCTTTCGGGCTCGGGGCGCTCGCGCTGCAATATCTGCTCGACCGCGGCGGCTCGGGCTATTTTCCCTTGCGCATCGCAGCCCCTCCTATCGAGCGCGGCGCACTCAAGATCGTCAGCAAGGCGCCGCGCTTCCAGCGCCCGGCTTACGCCGTCTATCGCGAAGCCGATCTCGATGAAGTTCTGACGGCGGCTTTGGAAAAGATGGAACGGCTCGCCACGGGGCTCGGCGAAGCGGGTCAGGTCACGGCGCCGCCCCCGCCGGCACAGGCGCCCGCCCCCGCCCCGCCCCCGCATCACCCGCGGCAGAGCCATGAGCGCGGCCGAGCTCAAGAGCACGCTCGCCGCATAGAAGACGGCGCCGGGCTCGAGATCGCCCGCCGTGAGCAGCTCGCCGTTGAGCACGAGAATGGTGAGCGCCACGACAAAGACATCGGCCATGGCCCATTTGGAGACGGCTTGCAGCAGCGCGAGGAGCGCGCGCGCAAAGGGCCCGTCGGCGCGCGGCAGGCTCAAAAGCGCGAAGGCGAAGAGAAGCTTCACCACCGGCAGCACGACGGAGAAGAGAAGAAGCACGGCGGCGAGCAAGACGTCGCCCTCTTCGTAGAGCGCCGCGATTCCCGTGACGACCGAGTAGCTCTTCTCGTAGACGAGAAGCGAGCGCACCGTGAAGGCGGGAAAGCAGAGCCCCGCGATGAACAAAAGGAGCGCCGCGAAGAGCACGAGCTCCGTGATGCGGCGGCCCAACGAAACGCCGCCGCCGCCGCCGCCGCCGTTTCCCCCAACGCGCTCGCTCTGAAGCGTCGTCACACTCGCCGCCCACGCCATTCCCGACCGCGCCCATTATAGCGCGAAAGCGGCGGCGCGCGCCGCTTATCCCTTGTCGCGAAGCGCCTGCCACGCCGCCGGCGAGAGCGCCTCGCCCGGGGGCGGGGGCGGGGGCGGGGGCGCGGAATTATCCTCGATCGTCGCCGCCCGCTTTCTCGGCGCGCGCGATGCCGACACCGCCGAGCAGCGCGAAGACGAGAATGTAGTGACAGCCGTAAAGAATGGGCGCCACGATCAAGAGCGTCTTGACGTCGGGCTCGGCCATGAGGGGCGCCACGGACGGCGCGGCCGACACCGTGCTGCCGACGACGAAGAGCACGAAGAGGTTGTTGGCGAGGTGAAAGCCGATCGCCTCTTCGAGCCCGTTTCCGCGCAGCGCGAGCACGCCGAGATAGAGCGCGACCAGCACATAGCCCGCGATCGCGGCCGGGGCGTTGCGGGTCACCTCGGGATTGGCGAGATGCAGCGCGACGAAAAGCGCAGCCGGCACGATCAAGCGCAAGGCGAGGCTCCCCGTCAGCCGCCCCACGGCTTGCGTGAGATAGCCGCGAAACAAGAATTCCTCCGTGAACACTTGCAGCGGCACGAGCAGCAGTCCGAGCACGACGAAGACGACATAGCGCTTCACCTCGACATGGAGCGCGGGCGGCGCGCCGGCGCGCGACAGAAAGTAGAACAAGCTCGCGAGGAAGATCAGCAGCGCGGCGCCGAAGGAGAGCCAGAGCCGCGTCCAGGAAAATCGGTCATGGCCGGTGAGGAAAGTGAGCCGCGGCCTGCGATGCAGCCACGGCAGAAGAAACCAAAGCCCCGGCAAGAAGGCGATGACGCTCGCGAAGACGAGCGCGAATTCCAGCGCCTCTTCGCGCAGCGAGAGCGCACGCGGGGCGTTGGTCCAGCCGAGGATGGTCACATCGAAGCCGAGCGCGTCGCAGAGTGCGACGAGCGCGACGCTGAGCGCCATTCCGAGAACGAAGAAAAGCGCGATGGCGAGCCCATAGCGCCACCAGCCGTTCTTGCCGAGAATGGCGAGATCGGCAAAGCGCGGCGTTTCGGCGCGCTCGCTCTCCGCTCCGATGACCTGCTCCCCTGTCATGACGTTTGGCCCCCGCCGCCCCTCACGCTGAATTGAACGGCGGAAGCGCGCAATCCGCAAGCTTAACGAGCAGCGCGCAGCTTCGCGGCGGAGGACGCACGCACCGAAAGAGCCAGCTTTGTTCGGATTGAACCGCCCGCTTATTCCCTCCCCCAGAAAGGGGGAGGGATAGGGTGGGGGTTGATTGGACATCAATTTGCGCGAGAGCGACGGAAAATCGCGCAGTCTTGATCCCCACCCGGCGCGCCTCATCCTAGCCCTCTCCCGATGGGAGAGGGAACCGGCCTCGCGATTGCCGGGCCATGCGGGGCCCCCTACACTTGCCGCAAAACAAGTCACCCGGGAGGCGCGCCATGGACAAAGAACGGGAACCCACGAGCGCGCCGCCGGCGGCACCGCTTGCCCAATCGGCGGCGCCGCTTGCTCAAACCGCGGCCGCGCTTGCGCGAGTCGCCCAGCCGCTTTCGCTTGGATCGCTTGAGCACGCCCTGGTCCTGGGGCTGGAACGTGCTGGGCGTGAGCCTCGTCTTCCAGGCCGTCAATTTCGGCGTCGCCATCTCGAGCTTCACCTTCTTTGTCGAGCGCTGGGCGCACGATTTCGGCGTGGCGCGCAGCGAGATCATGCTGGCCGCCACCATCGGCGCGTTCATGCCCGCGCTGCTCGGCCCCGTCGCGGGCCGCGCCATGGACACGCTGCCTGCGCGGCGCGTGATCGCGGCGGGCCTCGTCTCGCTCGCGCTCGGTTTTGCGCTGCTCTCCCAGGTCACCGCCGTGTGGCACATCGTGCTCGTTTATGCGCTCGTCACGCCGGTCGCCGGCGCCTTCGCGGGCGCCACGCCCGCGCAAGTTCTCGCTGCGCGCTGGTTTCCCGAACGGCGCGGCTTCGCCATCGGCCTCGTCTCCTCCGGACTGTCGTTGGGCGGCGTCCTCATGCCCCCGCTCGTCGTCTTCCTGCTCGCGGACATGGGCTGGCGCGCGACTTACGTCGTCTTTGCGCTGTTCACGGCGGTCGTGATCCTGCCTCTAGTCTTGCTCGTGATAAGGAGCGGTCCCGACGGCGAGGATCCGAACAGCTACCATCACGCGCGAGAGGCGGCATCCTCCGGCACGTCCGCATACGCTGCGCACCATTCTCATGGAGCGCAATTTCTGGGTCCTGTTCATCTTCCTGTTTCCGCATCGGGACGGCGCTGCTCGTCATTCAATTCAATCTTGCGGGTCTCAGCGCCGAGCGCGGGCTTTCGATCGCGCAAGCGGGCGCGCTGATCTCGATCATGTCGATCATGCTGCTCGTGGCGAAATTCGTCTGGGGCTATCTCGCCGACCGGGTCGAGCTCCGCTTGCTGTTCTGCGCGCGCGGCCGTCATGGATCTCGCCGGCTGCTTCGCGCTCAGCGTGGCGGAAGGCTTTCTCGCCACCTGCGGATCGCTGATGATGGTGGGGCTGGCGACGGGCGGCATGCTGCCGCTCACGGGCGCGGCGCTCTCGCACCAATTCGGGCCGGCCTTCGGCCGCGCCTTCGGGCTCGTGACGATGTCCTTGCCGCTCACGCTGGTCGGCCCGCCGATCGCCGCGCGCCTGCAGGAGCAATGGGGCAGCTACACGCCCGTGCTGATGATCGTGGCGGCCTTTATCGGCGTCTCCGTGATCGCCGCGCTCTTCCTGCAGAAGAAGTCTCAGGCCTCCCTGGGCAGCGCCGTGGCCTCGATCTCCTCGACGCCGAGCACCGCGAGATAAGCGTCGAGCGCGGCGGTGAGAATGTCCTGGTTGGTGCGGTGCAGCCGCGCGCCGGTGAGCTTGAGCCTCAGATAGCGCGTCTCGTCGAGACGCACCGTGACCGCCGTGCGCCTGCGGGGCGCGGTGGCATGGTCGTGCGGCACGTGCACCGCCACGCTGTGCGGCGCGTGGACGGCATGATCGGCGGCGACGAGATGGAAGCTTCGCGCCGCCGCATCGCCCCCGCCCCCGCTCCGCGCGGGCGCGTCGCTTGCGCCCGGCACCGCCTCCAGGCAATCGCGGCGCACCGGAGGAGATTCGCTCCTCCTTGAGGATGTTGTGCTGCGGCGGCGTCGGCGGCGGGCGGGGGCGGCCGCTTTCCGGCGAGCGCGCGAAGCCCGCGCAACAGCGCAAAGCCGTGATGGGGCGCGGCGGGCGCCGCCTCGCCCTTGCGCGCCAGCAATCCGGCCGTGAGGGAGGCAAACTTCGGCTTACTCATTTCTCTTGGTCCCGAATGTTGTTGCTCTTGGACTTGCGGCTACTGCAGGACGCGGCGGCCGAAGGTGGGCACGCGCCGCCCGAGGCTGTTCAAGTTCGTCACCTCCATGCCCTTGTCGTCGGCGAGCGCGGGGTTGCACGCCCTCGCCGCGGCGCAGCCGCTCGTTGAGATAATCCCAGAGCGCCGCGATCTCGGTCGCCGAGCGGCCGCCGGGCTCGGCTTCCATCACCGTGCGCCCGTCGGTCATGGTGGCCGCATAGTCCACGCGATGATGGATGGTGACGGGCGCCACCGTGCCGTGCTGCGACAGCGCGATCGCGGCCTCCGAGGTGATTTTCGCGCGCGGCGTCGCGGCGTTGACGACGAACACCATCTGCTTGTCGCGCGACTCCACGATGTCGACCGTGGCGCCCACGGCGCGCAGATCATGCGGCGAGGGCCGCGTCGGCAGCACCACGAGATCGGCGAAGCTCACGACCTCGGCGATGGCGCGCGTGACGGCGGGCGGCGTGTCGATGACGACGAGCTTGAAGCCCTCGTCGCGCGCCTGGTCCAAGTCGTGGAAGAGGTTCGTGAACACCGACTGGATGAAGGCCGGGCGCTCGGTCTCGCGCACGTTCCACCATTTGGCGAGGCTTCCTTGCGGGTCGGTGTCGATGAGGGCCACGGGACCCGCGCCCGTGAGCTCGGCTTGCACGGCGATGTGTCCGGCGAGCGTGGTCTTTCCCGATCCGCCTTTTTGCGAGGCGAAGACGAGCACGCGCATGAGTGGCAGCATGAGTTGGTCCTTCGGCGGCTCCGCTGCCCGTCTGCGCCCTTTGCGTAAAGGGCGGCAGGTGTGGGCCGGTGGCTTTGCGTCCCGCCGTTTCCGGCGGTTTGCCCTTGTCGAGACTTCAGGACGGCGCAAATGTCTGTTGGCGGCCGTCCCTTACGCCAAAGCATAAGGGCGCCCCTTTAACAGGTCGTAAAAGACCGACATTCGCGTAAAGTTTTGCGCAAATTTCGTGAATAGAGCGTGGCTGCGCGCGCTAAGCTGCGGCGTCTGCAAGATCATCCGGCGGCGAGGAGAAGGCCATGGCCATCGACGGACAATGGGACGTCACCACCGACACGCCCATGGGCCCGCAAAAGGCGGTGCTCACCTTGAAGACGGCGGGCGGCGCGCTCACCGGCACGAGCGTGGGTCAATACGGCACGACCGAGATCCAGAACGGCAAGGTCGACGGCAACACGCTCACCTGGGACATGGTTCTCACGCAGCCCTTCGCCATCAAGCTCGCGGTCGAGGCCACCGTCACAGGGCGACAGCATCGAAGGCAAGGTCAACGCCGGCGTGCTCGGCTCCTCGCCGATGAGGGGGACGAGGAAGGGGTAGGCGGAGCGTCACGCGCGAGCGAAAATAACAGGACATACGCTGGATGTCTCCTTTGCGCCACTTGCAGTCATTGAATAAAGGTCCGGTTGCGGAGAAAGTTGCTGACCTATGGTGCCTCTCCTAGGGCGCTGGTCAGAGCGTCGCGTTCTGGTGGTACGCGTGAAAGTCTCGCTGATGGTGCGGCGCACCACTTTCAACGAACATGCGAATCACGATTCCAAAAAAAGGCGCGAGATTTCCGGGACAGGGTCATGATATCCCTCTCAGCGTTTGAAGTTAGGAAATGACGTGACGCAACGAGGTTCCAGGATTGGAAGTGACGCGACGTCTGGGCGCTCCACCCCTGTGTTAACCTGCTCGCGTCCTTGGGAGCTTCCGCATGGCAAGAACTAAGAGCTCATCGGACCGTGAATTGGCCGCCATCAGCAGTATATTGCAGGCCTTCGAAGGTCTCGACGGAGAATCGATTCAGCGAGTGCTTGACTACGTATTCGGCAGGCTCAGTATTGCTGCACCGAGACACGTCAAGTCCGTCACCACCGCAACGCCGCACGGCGCGACCTCTGCCGAATCTAGCCGCGTTCGAAAACCTAGTATTCGCGATCTGAAGGATGAGAAGCAGCCGGAGTCATCAAACCAGATGGCTGCCCTAGTCGCTTATTATTTGTCGGAAATCGCGGACGATCCAGAGCGGAAAGAGGTGGTAAATACTGCGGATCTCGAAAAATATTTCAAGCAAGCCAGTTTCAAGCTTCCGAAATCTCTACCCTCAACACTCGCGAACGCAACCGCCGCTGGATACTTTGATCCCGCGGGCAGCGGACTTCTACAAGCTGAATGCGGTCGGATATAACCTGGTCGCTCATGGGCTGCCTCGCGCGCATTCTACGCCAGCCAAGCGGACGCGCCAGAGATCGAAGAAAAAATCCAGGAAGCCCGCCCGCTAGTTCAGGGCGCAACCGGACCCATCACAGATGGCCGACGCGCTTGCGGCATTGGACGAAATGAACGGGCACATCGCGGTAATGTTTCGTGCCGCGAATTCCGGTCGCTCGAAATATCTAGCCGTGTCCGACGTGCAGCCGGTGGCAAGAGCAATTGCTACCACCTACTTTGAATTAATTCGGTCTGATCTCGATGAGGTTAAGAGCCGAACCGGACTGGTTGAGGAGATCGATTTCGTTGTTCAAAGCATCTTACAACTGGCCAGCGGCCAGCGTGAGAAGCAAGCCTACATTGGCCAACTGAATGAACTACGGCCGTACTTGCTTGAAGCGACCGTAGACCTCATGAAGTCGCGAGGAACCGCGAGACTCGTGCTGTCGCAAACTGAACGAGCAATTTTAGATACGTTGGCCGCACTTCTTCCTTCGTGCGCGGCGTCGTACGAACAAGCGCTTCGCGACATTGCGCAAGGTGCGCGTATTTCCTGGCGCGGAACAGCAACTGAGTTGCGCGAAACGCTTCGAGAAGTAATTGATCATCTCGCGCCAGATGGCGAGGTATCTGCTACACCTAATTTTCAGCTAGACGCAGGCCAAAATCGACCTACTCAAAAGCAGAAGGTCCGGCACATCCTAAAGGCGAGACGGAGTTCGAGTGCTGCAGCGGCAGTTGCCAAGGCGTCTCTCGACACACTTGAGGAATTCTGTGGCTGCGCTCGCGAGATCAACATACCAACGAGGCTCGGTATCAACTCACGTTGGAACGACCGGCAAGGAGATCAAGAAAAGTCTGAAACGATATGTTGATGCATTACTGGCTGAACTACTCGAGGTCAGCTAGGCCCGACCTCCCGCTAGCATTCTAGACCATCGCCAAAAGATGCAGGGGGCAATGGTTCGGTTCGGGTCATTAGCGGAGTCTAAGCCGACGGTGTGGGTGATGGCCTTGCTCCCGGCTTTATACGGACGATACACTTCTCCGCACGATGCGCTGAGAACTGGATGCCCGGGACAAGCCCGCCTGCGCGGCCGAAGCCGCTTCGGCGCGGCGAAGGCCCAGGCATGACAAGAAAATTGCCATAATACTCTTCAGGCTTTTGTTGGGCCAACGATGCCTTTGACGATAATCCAAATTGGCAGCGTCGCTACAAGGCAAAAAAAGAATACAAGCCACCCGACGATGAGTGGGGAGGCTAATACTGCCGCAGTGCCATCGATGGCGTAGACTTTGTCCCAAAGGCGCTGTACTGGAGCGACCGGGATAACAGCGGCCGATTTGAGGACCAATTGCGCTAGGCCCAAGGCTAAGATGTTGTAGGACCAAAACACATAGGTGAGACCGGCAACAAAGAATGAAAATACCAACGGGAAGTTGGTGCTGCGACCAAACATCACGAAGCTCGGAATAGTAAACAGTGTGGATAGAATGAAGTGGAGACCGCCCGCGTAACAAACCAGCTGCGCAGCAATGTGCCGCTCAACCGGTATTGCACTCCAGACGTTTCCAACGAATCAAGAACGACAAACGCGAAGCCACCTTCTGTGACTGCTACGATATTTGCCCCGCGCCCAACATAATTTGCGTTTGCAGAATTGTCGGACATGCCCCCTCCATCACGCATGTCTGAATTTTGCTCGCCCTCGTCCATTACCTAGGCATGACTGCTGCTGGTCATCCAAAGAGTGTGAAGATTAGTTGAAAGGTGCGTTTCGCGCCAGACCTGTGGTGAGGCTGCGCGCCTTACGCCATCCGCCCCATCTCGGCGGCGGCGGCCCCCTTCAGTAGCGCAAGTGCGCCTGGCGCTCGCTCGAGCCAAGCCTGCTCGTCCGGCAGAGTCGAGCGCATCCAGGTCTTGCGGCGTCGCGGCCTTGTCGTCCACCCATTCGCGCAAGCAGCGGGCCGCCGTTGATGACATCGATGGCGAGCTTGCCGTGCTCGTATTCGTAGGGGAAATCGCGCCACAGCGGATAGTCCGGATACAGACGGCGGATCGCCTTGAAGGCGAGCGCTTGAATGCGCCAGGGCTTGAACGCCTGCGTGATCGTAGCTCGGATCTTCCGTGTGGATCTGCACGCCGTTGCAGAGCTTGCCCACATGCTTGTGGAACGTGGGCTCGAACCAGCACTCGCGCAGGCGGCAGCCGTCGCAGCCATTGCGGCGCGAGCGCGTGCATCTCCGTCATGACGCGCCGGGCATCGATGTCGGGCGCGCCGAACAGTTCGAGCGGCCGCGTGGTGCCGCGGCCTTCCGAGAGCGTCGTGCCTTCGAGCATCACCGTGCCCGCATAGGCGCGCGCCATCCATAGATTCGGCGCGTTGGGGCTGGGATTGACCCAGGTGCGCTCGCCGAGCGGCCAGCCGAAGCCCGGCGCGGCATCGGGCTGCCAGCCTTGCATCTCGATGACGCGATACTCGACATCGAGCTTGAGCGTCTTGATGAACCACAAGCCCAGCTCGCCGAGCGTCAGCCCGTGGCGCATCGGCATCGGCCCCGCGCCGACGAAGCTTTCCCAGCCGGGCCGCAGCCGCAGGCCTTCGACGGGCCGGCCGGCGGGATTGGGGCGATCGAGCACCCACACCGCTTTGCCGTGCTTCGCCGCCGCTTCCAGCATGTAGCGCAGCGTCGTGATGAAGGTGTAGATGCGGCAACCCAAATCCTGCAGATCGACGAGGACGACATCGAATGTGTCCATCATCGCATCCGTCGGCTTGCGCACCTCGCCATAGAGGCTGAAGACCGGGACGCCGTGCACCGGATCGTTGAAGTCGGGCGACTCGACCATGTTGTCCTGCTTGTCGCCGCGCAGACCGTGCTGCGGACCGAAGGCGGCGGTGAGCTTGATGTCGCCGCAGGCGGCCAGCGCATCGAGCGAATGCGTCAGGTCTTGCGTGACCGAAGCGGGATGCGCGAGCAAGGCGACGCGCCTGCCCTTGAGCGGCGCGCGCAAAGCGGGTTCGGCGAGAAGTCGGTCGATGCCGAATTTCATGGCGGCTCACGCTGCTGCAAGTTCGAGCGCAAAGCAATCGGCGTGATGGAAGTCCGGCTTGCCCGGCGGATGCGCCAGCGCCCAATAGGATTTGTTGCCGCTCGTCTCTTCGATCACGGCCGAGAGACCGAGACGCCATAGCGCATCGCTTGGCAAGCCCGGCAACCGCTCCAGCTCCAGCGAGGCCTGCAATGTGTAGCGCTCAGGCGCTCGATTGCACCTCGATGCGCGGGCGCGCTGATCTCGCTCGCAACGCTCATCCCGCTTCGGTAGCCGCTCGAACCGATAGGCCGCCCATTGCGTCGAGGGCGCGAAGTTGAATTCGTAATACGCGGCGCCCGGCGACGCGCGGACGAACGCCTCGAAGCAGGTGTGCTGCCAAAGCTCATCGGCGCGCGCGGGCGCCGTCACGGGCGGCATGCGCAGATCGCTCGATCTTGCCGGTCACGACATAGCGCAGCACCAGCGCGCCGGGCCGCGGACGCGCGACTTCCACCTCGATGCGCGTCACCGCCGTGCAACGCGAGTCCGGATGAAGTTTCAGCGCCTGGCGCATGTTGGGCTTGTAGCATCTACGATGATCGCGCGCGACCGGCGAGCCATTCCAGTATGGTGTGACGCAATCCAACTTCCCGACGTGAATCCGGCTGCCGTGCAAGAGGCGAGTTCCGGGAACCCAGGGTGGAACACCTGCGCCTGTCGCCTGGATTGCCGGGACTCGCGCATCGCGCGGCCCGGCAATGACAGCGGAGAGAAAAACGCCGCTAAACCGGACAGCCGTGGGAACAAGTCCGGGCATGACAAAGAATTAGTGCGATGTAAGAGGACGCGCGCCTTACGCCAGCTGCCCCATCTCGGCCGTGGCGGGGCCGGGGCCGGCGAGGCACTGCCAGAGCGCGACGGAGGCGGCCGCCGCGTCGCGCGTCACCTTGTCGTAGAGCGCTTCGACGCGCGCCAGATGCGAGGCCGGGCGCGCGCGGCCAAAGCGGCGGTAATCCAAGAGCAGATAAAGGCTCATGAACTGCGTCTTCTCGGCCTCGAGCGCGCGGGCGGCCAAGGCGAGAGCCTCGCCGCCCTTGTCATTCACGATGCGTTCGGCCGTGTGCGGCGCGACGCCGAGCTCCTGGCCCAGCGCCACCGTGAAATCCTCGATGGTGTCGCGGCGCAGCGTGTCGATGAGATCGCCGATCGAGCGCCGCTCGCGCCGCGAGATGGAAGAGAGCACGCGGTGCAGCGCGTAGTCGTCGCGCGCCTCCACGATCCCCTCCTCCACCGCCTGTTTCAGCACCGTGATCCAGCGTCTCGGAATCGATGGGGTAGCGCTCGACGATGTGCTGGCGCAGCGCGCTCGACACCCACCAGAACATCTTGTAGGCGGTGACCGGCGACAGATGCGGCCGCGCGAGCAAGGGCGCGTGCAGATGCGGCGCCTCCTTGTACATCTCGGCGATGCGGTCGAGCGTGCGCGGCGAAATCTTGGACTTCTTGTTGGAGACGAGCGTATCCACGATCTCGATGTCGCCGAAGTCGACCAGCGCCTCGCTCAAGGCTTCGGGCACCTCCGCGCGGCCCGCGAGCACGAGCCTGTGGGCGCGCGTGCCCTCGCGGGCGATCTCGGCCAGGTCCATTTCGCCGAGCGCCTTGGAGTCGCACAGGATGGGCTTGGCGATGTCGATCTCGTCCAGCGCCAGCGCGCGCAAAATCTCGCGCGGCGGATCGGACGCGCGCGAAAGCCTGGTCGCGGCCTTGGCGCGCACCGAGCGCTCCACGAAGCGCACGAGATCGACGAGAATGCCGTCGAGCCGCGTCTTCTCCTCGGGCGAGAGCTGGCCTACGGGCAGCGTGGCGAGATCGGCCATGCACTCGAAGAGCGACTGGCGGGCCGCGGCCGCGCGCGCGCTCGCGAGCGACTTCATCGCCTCGACGTCGCGCAAGACCGCCTCGGGCTTGTCTTTCTGCTTATGGCAGATTCACGCTTTGGTCTCGCTCTCTCCGTGCTCACGCGCAGGCCTGCAAGGATGGTTGGCCGCCGCTTGAGGAACCGTTAACGCGCAATTCTTCGATAAATTCGTCGAAACTGCCGGCCGTTTCCGGTCCCAGAGCCGCAAGAGAAGCTCGGCCCAATCCCGCGCCATGGAGTCGAAGAGGCGCGTCAAATGCGCCACGCGCAACGGCCGCTCGCGCGCGGGCCAGCGCGGCACGAGCCGCTCCTCGATCAAGGCAAGCGCGCCCTTCGGCGCGCCGAGCGCCTTGAAGAAGCACGACCTGGGGCTCGCCCCAGGGATCGCTTTCGGATGCGCTCGAGCGTCGCCTTGCCGATGCCCGACCAGCGCAGCACGGGCACGCCCGCGCTGCCCTCCGCGCGCAGCCAGGCGCTCAGCGTCTCGGCAAGCTTGTCCGCGGGCGCGGGCGCGGGCCGGCGAGCCCCAAGACGCTCATCACCGCGCGCACCGGCTCGTCCGCGAGCGCGCTCTCGGGCAGATCGCTCAAGGCGTCCGCCATCAGGCGGCGCTCGAGCCCGAAGCGCATGACGATTTCCCAGCGCAACGGGCTTTCCACGTACCAGAAGAGCTCGTGGGCGATGTCGACCGGCAAGTCGTCGCGCGCCAGCAGAAAGGGCGGAAAGCGCCCGTCGCGCCGCGACAGCTCCACGAGATAACGGAACACGCGCCGCGACAACTTCGCCGAAGGATTGCGCAGCACGGTTTCGATCACCTCGGCGCGGCCGGTGGCGATGAGCTCGTCGGCGACGGAGGACGGAAGCGCGGGCCTACTCGCCACCGCGAGCTGATGGGCGAGGCTTCCCGTCTTCACGAGCGCCGAAAGATCCTGCTCGTCCAGCATGTCGGCGCGCTCGATCACGAGGCGCGCAATCTCGGGCACCTCGCGCGCCATGCGCCGCGCAAGCTGCGGCGGCAAGTCGCGCAGCTCCGCCACGCGGCGCGCGAGCCGCTCCTTTTCGCAGGCGTCCAGGCAATCGAAAAGCGGCACGAGCAGCGAGTCGATCAGCGCCTTCTCGGCGGGGGCGAGCTGGCCCGAAGGCAAAAACAAGAGATCGGCGAGACGCCGCGCGACGGTGCCGCGCAAGCGGCCGGCCTCGGCGTCCGCCGCTTGTGGCTCGGCGGTATCGTCAAGGCTCGTTTGTGCGGTGATCTCGCGAGCTCGATCTGCGGCAATACGCGTCATACGTCCTGTCGGCGCCTTGCGCCCAAGGCCTGCGGCCTGCGGCCGGCGGCCCGCTGCCGGCGGCGGCGGCAGGCGGCCGGTGCGGCGCACGGCCCGCGGCGCGCGGCGCGCGGCGCAAGCTCTGTAAAGCCTGGCAGAAGCGGGTTATGGCTTGGTGTGCTCAAAGGAGAAAAATGTGAGTAAAATCCGCGTACCGCGCGAAAACGGCGGGAACGAGGCACGCGCCATGGTTAAGACGCTCGCATGCTTTTTCTTCTTGGCGCTCGTCGCTGGCCTTGGCGCCTGCGCGGCGCAATCAAAATACGCGGGCGAGCCGCTCTACAGCTCCGGCTATTCGGACGGCTGCGCGTCCGCTTCGCGCGGCACGAGCCGCACCATCCCGAGCCGGATCGACCGCGACGAACAACTCTACAAATCGGACAAGGCCTACCGGGCCGGCTGGAACGCGGGCTACCATGCCTGCGGCCAGCCCGTCGACGGCGGGGGCCTCGGCGAAGGACGGAACTGGCCATGATTCCGCGCTTGTCGTTTGCCACCATGCTTTTGATCGCGGTCGGTATCGGCGCCGCATTCGCCACCTATGGCGAGATCGACCCCTGCCGCATGCTCGCCAAGGACATGGCCATGCAGGCCGAGAAGAACGCCGTGGTGAAAGTCTTCAAGATCGACCCCGAGCCCTATTACCGCATGAAGACGAGCCAATATTCCACCGGCCGCTGCACGAAGAGAGCTCGTGGAAAGCTGGTGGGACCGCTCGCGCGCCTAAAGCGGGCTCTTCTCTCTTGACGGCGCGCCGCGCGCGCACGAGGTGAACTCATGGCCCGGAAGAAAAAACCGAGCGCAGCCGATCTGAAGAAGATGCTCACGCCGGAGGCCTATCACATCACCCAGGAGAAGGGCACCGAGCGCCCGGGCTCGAGCCCGCTCCTCACGGTGAAGGACCCCGGAACCTTCAAATGCGCCGTGTGCGGCGCGCCGTTGTTCCGTACCGAGACGAAATTCGAGAGCGGCACCGGCTGGCCGTCGTTCTTCGCGCCCATGGACGGCGACGCGGTGGAGACGAAGATGGACGCGAGCCACGGCGCGGTGCGCACGGAAGTCGTGTGCAGCGAGCTGCGGCGCGCATTTGGGCCACGTCTTCGAGGACGGCCCCACGCCCACCGGCATGCGCTACTGCATGAACGGCTGCGCGCTCGATTACGAGAAGGATTGAGCGGGCGAAGCGTTGTACCCCCCTCGCCTATCCCTCCCCCTCAAGTGGGGAGGGAACCGCTTGTTGTGCCTCTTCTTTTTCACCTCCCCCCTGAGGGGGAGCCGTCTCCGACACTCGCGAGTGGAGCGAGCGGTGTCGGGAGGGGGGCTTTGCCCTTCGCTGGAAACCCGCAATTCGCATAGATTAGCCAAAATCCTTCGGATTTTGGGGCAAGTCGCGTCCGGGATGACGAGTCTCATGTTGTATGGCAAGGCTAACCTCATGACTCTTAAGTCCCCATTGGCGCAGATCACGCCCCCACACGCTGGCGCTGCACGGCCGCGTGCGCGCGGATCCCTATTACTGGCTGCGCGCGGAGAACTGGCAGGCGGTGATGCGCGATCCTTCCGTGCTCGCGCCCGACATCCGAACGTTTCTCGAAGCCGGAACGCCTACACGGACGCAGCGCTCGCCGACACCAAGGCGCTGCAGAAGACGCTGTTCGCCGAGATGAAGGGCCGCATCAAGGAAGACGACGCGAGCGTGCCGCTGCCAGATGGTCCGTATGCGTATTATTGGCGCTTCGAGACGGGCGGCCAGCACGAGGTCTATTGCCGGCGCCGCCGCGGCGGCCGCGGGACGCGCAGAGCGAGGAAATCCTGCTCCACGGCGACCGCGAGGCGGAGGGGCTGCCTTATTTCCGTGTCGGCAGCTTCGAGCATTCCCCCGACCACCGCTTCGCGGCTTATGCCGTCGATCGCAACGGCTCGGAATTTTTCGCCCTGCGCGTGCGCGATCTGGCGAGCGGCGCCGATCTTGCCGAGACGATCGAGGACACCCATGGCGACGTGGCCTGGAGCGCGGACTGCACGCGCCTTTCTCTACACGCGTCTCGACGCCCATCACCGGCCGAGCAAGGTGTTTCTCCACCGGCTCGGCACCGACCCGGCCGAAGACGAGCTCGTCTATGAGGAGCGCGACCCCGCGCAATATCTTTCGTCTCGCTCCACGCTGTCGCGGCGCTTCGTCGTCATTTCGGCGCACGATCACGAGTCCTCGGAAGTGCGGCTCTTACGCAGCGAGCGCTTGGCGACGCCCGCCTCTCTTGGTCGCCGCGCGCGAGCCCAGACACGAATATTCGCTCACCGACCACGGCGACGTGTTCTTTATTCTCACCAATGCCGACGGCGCCGAGGATTTCAAGCTCGCGGTTGCGCCGGTCGAGCCGACCCCGGCCGCGCGCGCTGGCGCGACGTTCTTCCCCATGAGCCCGGGCGGCTCTTCGTGAGCTTCACCGCTTTCAAGCATCATCTGGTGCGCCTCGAGCGCGTGGACGCGCTGCCGCGCATCGTGGTGACGGAGCTTCGCGAGATCGCAGCCGCGGGCCCGAGCACATCGTCGCCTTCGACGAAGAGGCTTACAGCCTCTCGATCGCGCCCGGCTATGAATACGACACGGCGACCCTGCGCTTCATCTACAGCTCGCCCACGACGCCGCAACAGACCTTCGACTACGATCTCGCCAGCCGCGCGCGCACGCTTACGCAAAGTGCAAGAAGTGCCGAGCGGCCACGATCCCGAGCGCCTACACCGTGCGCCGCCTGCTCGCGCCCGCCCATGACGGCGAAGAGATTCCCGTCACGGTGCTGACGCGAGAAGATTTCGAGCGCGAGCCACGGCGCCGCTTCTTCTTTATGGCTATGGGGCCTATGGCTTCTGCCATTCCGTCCGCCTTTTCCACCAGCCGGCTGTCGCTCGTCGATCGCGGCATCGCTTACGCCATTGCTCATATCCGCGGCGGCCGCGACAAGGGCCATCACTGGTATCGCGACGGCAAGCTTGCGAAGAAGAAGAACACCTTCGCCGATTACATCGCGGCCGCGCGCCATCTCGCGCGCGAAGGCTACGCGCGCGAAGGCGAGATCGTCGGCCATGGCGGCAGCGCGGGCGGGCTTCTCATGGGCGCCGCGGCCAACATGGCGCGGCGAGCTCTTCCGCGCCATCGTGGCCGAAGTGCCGTTCGTCGACATTCTCACCACCATGTGCGACGAGACTTTACCGCTCACGCCGCCCGAATGGAGCGAATGGGGCAATCCCGATCGCAGACGCCGAAGTCTTCGATTACATCGCCTCCTATTCGCCTTATGACAATGTGCGCAGCGGCAGCCTATCCCCACATCTTCGCGCTGGGCGGCCTCACCGATCCCCGCGTCACCTATTGGGAGCCGGCGAAATGGGTGGCGAAGCTTCGCGCGCAGAAGACCGACGACAATCTCGTGCTCCTGCGCACCAACATGGAAGCGGGCCATGGCGGCGCCGCCGGGCGTTTCAACCGGCTGGAAGAAGTGGCGCTCGTCTACGCCTTCATGCTGAAAGTGTGCGGGCGGCTTTGAGCGCGCTTAGGGGTATTTTGGTATCATAGAGAACGAACGGGGCGGCCCCGGCGAGCCCCGGTGGGAGAACGCGATGGAAATCTCGACGGCGATCAAGATCCATCCCACGGGCGGCTTCGACAATTACGCGAAGAGCTATAAGCACATCCGCGTCCGCCCGCTCGCCAGCGCCATGGGCGCCGAGATCCAGGGCGTGCAAATCAAGGATGTGGACGACGCGAGCTTCAAGGACATCGAAGACGCGCTTTATCGCCACAAGATGCTCTACTTCCGCGACCAGGACATGAGCCTTTCCGATCAGGAGCGCTTCACGCTCCGCTTCGGCGAATTCGGCACCGACGCCTACACGCCCGGCATCGAGGGCCATCCCAATGTGCAGCGGGTCGTGAAAGAAGCCGACATGCGCGTGCCGATGATCTTCGGCGGCAGCTGGCACACGGATTCGCCCTTTCTCGCGCGGCCGCCGTCGATCAGCATGCTGTTCGGCGCGGACATTCCGCCCTTGGGCGGCGACACGCTGTGGGCGAACACCGAGCTCGCCTACCATTACCTGAGCGACACGATGAAGGCGCTGCTCCGGCCCTTGCGGGTTCACATGTCGGCGAAAGAGGTGGTGAAGGTCATTACGGCGCTCAACCCGGACCGCGGCAATGCGCCGAAGCTCGGCTCGGTCGAGCTCAAGATCGATACCGCGCCGATGATCGCGGGCAAGCTTCCATCCCTTGGTGCGCACGCATCCGAAAACGGGGCATGAGGCGCTTTATGTCGACGAGTCCTATGCGGTCGGCATCGAGGGCATGACCGAGCGCGAGAGCCGCCCGCTGCTCGCCTTTCTGTGCGAGCACATCACGCAGCCCGCCTTCACCTGCCGGCTGCGCTGGGAGAAGCACACATTTACGATGTGGGACAACCGCTCCTGCCTGCACCACGCCTTCAACGACCACGACGGCTATCGGCGCGAATGTATCGCACGACGGTGATCGGCGAGGTGCCGCGAGGGCTCAGACCGGCTTCGAAGGCCGCCGCCCTCGCGCCGCTCCCCTGGGCCTTTGGGGCCCTCTACGCGCAACAATGATGGCCTACGCGCAACTATAATTGCGCATAGGCCTTTTTAGTTGCGCATTAAGGCTTATAGTTGCGCATATGACGATACGCGCAAGAAAGGAGCGCTCGTGCCAAGACGCATAGCCGAGGAAGAGCTGAATGCGATCGAGGACGCCGTGCGCCGCCGAGCCGACGGCGCCACCGCAAAGGACATCGCTCGACGCTTTGCGGGCAGAGCTTCCGCGCCGCACCCTGCAATACCGGCTGAAGCATCTCGTGGATGCGGGCCGCCTCGTCAAGGAAGGCGAGCGGCCGCTGGGCGAAGTATCGCCTGCCACGGGTGGAAGGGACCGGAGCACTTGTAGCTGGCGCTGCGGAGTTAAAAGGGGAAGGCGAAGTTTCGATTCCGCTTTCTCCGATCGGCAGAGAAATCCGGGGCTATCTCCGCAAGCCACCCGCCGCCCGCAAGCCCGTAGGCTACAACCGCGACTTCCTGGAGCGCTACCGGCCCAATGTCACCTTCTACTTGTCTCCGTCGGAGCGCGCGCATCTTGAAAAGGTCGGCAGGCCGAACTTCAGCGCGCAGCCGGCAGGAACCTATGCAAAGCAAATCCTCAATCGGCTTCTGATCGACCTGTCATGGAACTCAAGCCGCCTTGAGGGCAACACCTACTCGCTGCTCGATACCAGACGCCTGATCGAGTTCGGCGAACAAGCCGAAGGCCGGGACCGCTTCGAAGCGCAAATGATCCTCAACCACAAGGACGCGATCGAATTTCTCGTCAGCGCCGCGGACGAGATCGGTTTCAACCGCTACACCATCCTCAATCTTCACGCGATCCTTGCGAACAACCTTTTGCCGGACCAGACGGCAGCCGGCAGGCTGAGGCATATCGCCGTCGGCATCGAACAATCGACCTTCCACCCGCTCGAAGTGCCGCAGCTCATCGAGGAGTGCTTCGACCAGATTTTGGCGACGGCGGCCGCTATCGAAGACCCGTTCGAGCAGGCCTTCTTCGTCATGGTGCAGTTGCCCTATCTTCAGCCGTTCGACGACGTCAACAAGCGCGTCTCGCGTCTTGCGGCCAATATCCCTTTCATCAAAGGCAATCTATCGCCGCTGTCTTTCCTCGACGTGCCGCGTCCCACCTACACCGACGCCGTTCTCGGCGTGTACGAGCTGAACAAGGTCGACCTGCTGAAGGACGTGTTCATCTGGGCTTATGAGCGCTCCGCCGCGCAATATGCCGCTGTCAGGCAATCGCTCGGCGAGCCCGATCCCTTTCGGTTGCAATATCGCGTCGCGCTGCGCCAAATCGTCGGCGAGGTCGTTCGCGGGCGGATGGACAGAAAGACGGCAACCGCCCACATTGCTGCATGGGCGCAGGCAAATCTCGCATCTGCCCTGCGATGCGCGGTTCCGGGAAGTAGCGGAGAGCGAGCTCGCTCGGTCTCCACGAAGGAAACTTTGCGCGCTACGAAATCAGACCCGCCGAGTTTGCGGCTTGGCAGGAAGTGTGGACAGGATCAGCAGCACACAAGACTCGCCGCGCGTAGCAACGCCGTGGTCCCATCGCGCTCACGGCGCGAGCACGTAGTCGCCCGGCGCGTCGCAAATGGGTGCGAAGCCCTTTTCGGGCGCGCCCATTTTCGGGGGCGGCACGAGCGCGTCGCTCGCGTTCACGCCGAGCCAGGCAAGCCAGCACGGCCACCACGAGCCTTCGTGATGATGGGCGGTCGCCTGCCAGAGATCGGGATCGACATAGATCTCGCCTTCCCTCTGGGTCGCGATCTGGTGGCGGCGGCGGGGATGGCCGGGCGGGCTCACGATGCCCGCATTGTGGCCGCCGTTCGAGAGCACGAAGGTGACGTCGGCATCGGTGAGCATCTTGATCTTGTAAACCGAGCGCCAGGGCGCGACGTGATCGGCGAGCGTGCTCACGGCGAAGATGGGCGTGCGGATATCGGTGAGGGAGATGGGCCTGCCGTCCACATTGTAGCGGGCTTCGGCGAGATCGTTGGCGAGGAAGAGCTTGCGCAAATATTCGCTGTGCATGCGATAGGGCATGCGGGTGGCGTCCGCGTTCCAGGCCATGAGATCGAACATGGGCTCCTTCTCGCCCATGAGATAGCTGTGCACCATGCGCGACCAGATGAGATCGTTCGAGCGCAGGAGCTGGAAGGCGCCGGCCATCTGGCGCGAGTCGAGATAGCCCTTCTCGGACATGATCTCCTCGAGGAAGCGCACCTGATCCTCGTCGATGAAGAGCGTGAGCTCGCCCGCTTCGGTGAAGTCCGTCTGCGCGGCTAAGAGCGTGATGGTCTTGAGGCGCTCGTCGTCGTCGCGCGCGATGGCGGCCGCGGCGATGCTCAAAAGCGTGCCGCCGAGGCAGTAGCCCGTGCAATGGATGGGCTGATCGGGGACGATGGCCGCGACCGCATCGAGCGCCGCCATGATGCCGAGCGTCCGGTAATCCTCCATGCCGAGATTGCGGTCTTCCTCGCCCGGGTTTTTCCACGAGATCATGAACACCGTGAAGCCGCTGTCGACGAGATATTTGACGAGCGAGTTCTTGGGCGACAGATCGAGGATGTAATACTTCATGATCCAGGCCGGCACGATGAGCATGGGCTCGGGCCGCACCTGTTTGGTCGTGGGCGAATATTGAATGAGCTCGATGAGCCGGTTCTTGAAAACGACCTTGCCCGGCGTGATCGCAAGCTCGCGGCCGGGCTTGAAGTCCTCCGCGCCCTGCGGCGGCGCGCCGCTCAAGCGCCGCCCCACGTCTTCCCAGAAATTGAAGGCGCCGCGCACGAGGTTCATGCCGCCGTCGCGCATGGTGCGCTCGAGCACTTCGGGGTTCGTGAGCGCGAAGTTCGAAGGCGAGAACATGTCGAGGAGCTGGCGGACCGTGAAGGTCACGACCTCCTCGTGGTGGCGCGTGACGCCCGGCACGTTGGTGGTCGCGTTGTACCACCATTGCTGAACGAACAGAAAGCTCTGGGAGACGACATTGTAGGGATAGCGCTGCCAGGCCTCCGCGTCGAAGCGCCTGTCCTGCGGCAAGGGCTCGATGCAGCAGGGCTGATCGGGCTGCATGTGCAGGCGCGCGCAATAGCGGGCGAGCCGCTCCCATTTGCGCGCCGTCTTGCGCGCGAGCTGGATCGCCTTGTCGGGCGACAGTCCGAGATGCAGGAGCCAGTCGATATGCGCCTGCAGAAGCGCGGTGGGCGAGATGCCGCCCGTGAGCCGCGCGAGGCTCGACTGAGTGACCTGATCGAGCGACAGGGGCAAATCGTCCGTGTCGGGAATGACCACGCGCTCCATGGCACCGTTCCTTGTGCTGCGCTCGCCGCCCCCGCCGCCCCCGCCGCCCGCGCGCGACTATAGACGAAGCGCGCGATGATGTCAGAGCGCGTTTCGCGATGCCTTGACGGCGATCAAGAAGTCGTCGTGCTTACGCGATCCTTAACGCCCGCAAAAGCGGCACTTTGATCCGGTCGAGGACGAGCGCGAAGACGAGGGCGGCTCCCGCCATGCCGGCGAAGAACGGCCAGGCAAGCTTCGCCATGAGCAGGCCCGAGAGCGCGAGGCCCGAGACGATGGCGATGTCGACCAGCGCCGATGCGATGAGCCAGGGGCTCGGCATGGAGCGCCACATCGGGCCGCGCTCGCGCAAGACGAAGAGCACCGCCTGATTGCCGAGGACGAGCGTGACGAAGGTGAAGGTCTGCAGCTCCGCCGGCGAAAAGCCGAACCGCAATTCGCCGAAGGCGATCGCGCCGACCGAAAAGCCGAGCTTGAGGAGTCCGACGACGCCCGCCATGGCCATGATGCGGCCCATGCGCCAGCGCGCGGGCGCGGGCGCGGGCGCCGCGCGGTCGGTGGTGAGCGACATGGTGAGAAAGTCGTTGGTGGCGAGCAGCAGCACCATCAAGGTCGGCGTCACCACCGCGCCGCCCGTCATGAACAGGCCCACCGCGAGCAGGAGCACGAGCTCGATCTTCTTGGTCAGCATGTTGAGCGTGTAGGTCCTGAGCCTTTGAAAGGCGACGCGGCCTTCGCGCACGGCATGCACGATGCCCGCGAGCCCGGGCTCGGTGAGCACCATGGCGGCCGCGGCCTTGGCGACGTCGGTCGCGGTCGAGACCGCGATGCCGATCTGCGCCTGGCGGAGCGCCGGCGCATCGTTCGCGCCGTCGCCGCACATGCCCACGACGTGGCCGCGCTCCTGGAGCACTTTCACGAGATTGAACTTTTCTTCCGGCACGACGCGCGCGAGCACGTCGAAATCCTCGCCGCGGCGCGCGTCGCCGAAGCGCTCGGCCGGACACACGCGGTCCGGAATGCCCACCTTGCGCGCGATGGCCGCCGCCGTGACGGGCGAGTCGCCCGTGACCATGATGGTCTTGACGCCCATCTCGCGCAGCGTTGCGACAAGCGCGGCCGAATCCTCGCGCGGCGGGTCGGAGAGCGCGATGAGCCCCGCAAGCGCGAGCGGCTTTGCACGCGTCGCCCGCTTCGCCCGCCGCCACCGCGATCACGCGATGGCCTTGGGCAGCGAGATCGTCCGCCTGTTTGTGCGCTTCATCGGAGACTTGCGCGATCGGCGCGAGCGCCCGGATCGCACCCTTGGCGATGCGCAAGCGTTTGCCGTCGCGATCGACGATGAGCGCCTCCGACATGCGCGTGGCGGGATCGAAGGGCGTGAATTGCAGAAGGCGCTCGACGGAGTCCTTGCTCTGCGCCTCTGCCGCTTTCTGCAGCGTCGCATCGATGGGATCGAGATCGGAGAGCGAGCTCGCAAACGCCGCCAAACCCAAGACGCGCGCGCGGTCGTAGCCCGGCATCGGCACGATGTCGGCCACCTCCATGGCATTGCGCGTCAGCGTGCCCGTCTTGTCGGCGCACAAGACATCCATGCTCGCGGTCTCGTGAGCGGCCGACAGGCGCGTGAGGAGCACGCCCTTGCGCGCCAGGGTCTGCGCGCCGAGCGCCGCCGACAGAGCAAACGTCGCGGGCAAGGCGATGGGGATCGCGGCGAGCAGCGCCGTGAGGCCGAGAAAGGTCACGTCGAGCGCGTGCAGGCCCGCGACGAAATGCGCGTAGAGAACGATGACGAGCGCGACGGCGCCGTTCAAGGCGGCGAGGTTTTGCACCGCGCCCATGATCGCGGCCTGCTCGGTGCTCGCGGGATGGGCGAGGCGCACAAGCTCGGCGGTGCGCCCGAAATAGGTGCCGGCGCCCGTCGCCGTGACTTCCGCGATCGCCTCGCCGCGGCGAATGAGCGCGCTGGCATAGAGCAAGTCGCCCGCCGCCGCGTCCACGGGCACGGATTCGCCGGTGAGCATCGACTGATCCACGAGCACCGCGCCCGAGGCGAGGCGCGCATCGGCCGGAACGACGGCGCCGAGCGGCAGACGGATCACGTCGCCCGGCACGAGCTCTGCCGCCGGACGCTTCGTCCAGGTGCCGTCGCGGCGGACGAGGGCGGTGGGCGCGAGCCTCTACTTCAGCGCCGCGAGCGCAGCGCTCGCGCGGCTCTCCTGAGACACGGCCAGTCCGACATTGAGCATGAGGAGCGCGCCGATGACGCAGGCTTCCACATACTCGCCGAGCGCCACCTGCAGCATGATGGCGGCTTCGAGCAGCCATGGCACCGGCGCCCAGAACTTGCCGAACAGGCTCCGCCACACCGAATGCGCCTCTTCGGCCACCGCGTTCGGGCCATGCGCGGCAAGGCGCGCCGCGGCCTCGCGGCTCGAAAGGCCTAGGGGCTCCACAATATTTGTTGCGATTTCCACGGCGGCGGACCCATCGGCCATGCGGCGGCCCACTTCTGGCGCACCTTGCGCGCGCCGGTGATGACCGAGATCAAGCGGCAATGGGGCGCGAAGCAAGGGCTCCATGCAAGAGCGGGAGCAGCGCGGCGTTCGAGCGTCGCGCCGCCCCCGCCTGCCAAAGCCTTACGGACCGACGCGCGTGATGACCATCACGGGGCTCGCGCCGCCGGAGTTGTAGACCTGGACCGTGAAGAGCTGGCCGGTCATGACGCCCTTGACCACCGTATCCCAGCCCTGCGCTTCGGCGGACCACGCCGTGCCTTCGACATTGAGCCGCGGGCCGGTCGCATCGCTGACGACTTGGCCATTGCCCATCACCTGGAACGCAAACTCGATGTTGGCGGACCTCATCCACATGACGGCAGGTTCGGCTGCGTTGAGCGTGCGATCCATCCAGGTGCACTCGCCGGGGCCGGGCTGGACCACCGAGCCCGCGCCCGCGCCCTTGTTGAAGTAGACCGACATGGCGAGTGCGCCCGGTATGCCCGCGCCGTTGACGTCATGGTTCACCATGATGCGCATCGCGGGCCCGCCGCGGCAGAGCAAGGGATAGCTCGTTTCCGCCTGCGCCGCGCCGGCGAACGCAAAGAAGGCAAGCACACTCGAAAGGATGATCGGTGACTTTCTCATCGTGATGTCCTCCCACCAGAATGCCGCTCGTCGAGGCGTTCGGACGCCTTCCTCTTCGTTGGCGTTAAGTATAGCGCGCTTTGCCGCGTGCCGCCGAGGCCGCCCCGCGCCCCGCGCCCGGCCGCCGGCGGGATCGGGCAGCGCGAAACCTCGGGGACCCACGGCGCGCGGGGGCGCGGGGCGCGGGGCGCCGCCGGGCAAAGGCGTCTTGACGCGCGTCAATGTCGAGGGCTCTTTTCCGCCTCAATGTTTGACGATCTAATGGCGTTGACCACTGTGGATAAGGAGCGGGCCCCGTGCTCAGGAAGATAACGGACGTCATCGGAAAGCAGCGCCTCTTGACGTTGCCGGAGAGCGCGAGCGTGCGCGAGGCGGCGCGCCAAATGGCCAAGCGCGACGTGCGCTCCGTGCTCATCGCGAACCGCGGCAAGCTCGAGGGCATCTTCACCGGCACCGATCTCATCCGCCTCGTCGGCAAGGACACCGACCTCGACAAGACGCCGCTTGCGGAGGTCATGACGCGCAAGCCGCAAGTGATCGAGCCGGATGCCAATGCCATCGACGGCTTGCGGCGGATGCAGGACGGCCGCTTCCGGCACCTGCCCGTGGTGGAGAAGGGCAAGCTTGTGGGTATTTTGTCGCGGCGCGATTTCCTCGGCGAAGAGATCGACGAGATCGAGCGCGAAGACGAGCTATGGCAGCGGGTGTGATGGGCGCGAGCCAAGCTCACGCGCGCAGGCGATGAAGCCCGCGCTTAAGGAAAGAGCAACCGGCGCGGGCGTCCTCTCATGGCCCGAGCGTCAGTGAAGGAGTAGGCCGAATGGGCGCGCTTCGCTTTTACTCTCCTCGATTGCGGCGGCGGCTGTTCGCGGCGCTGGCCTCGGCAGTCGTGCTCGCCGCGCTTGTCCATGGCGGCGCACAGGCCGCGGGGAGCGCCGAGGCGGGCAAAAAGCTCGCCGAACGCTGGTGCGCGAGCTGCCATCAGATCGCGCCGGACGCGGCCGCGAGCGACGTGGCGCCGTCCTTTCCCAACCTCGTCGCGCGAGAAGGACGGCGATTTCTCCTGGGCGCGCGGCTGGCTCTTCGATCCGCACCCGCCGATGCAAGACATCAGGCTCTCGAACCGCGAGATCGACGACGTCGTCGCCTATTTCAAAACTCTGCCCCACGAGGTGCAGCCGCAACCGAAGCCGCAATGAGGTCCATGCTGCGCATTGCGACCTTCAACCTCGAGACGCTGCATACGCCCGGCAAGACCGAGGCGGTGGCCTCGCTCGAGGAGCGCTTCGCGATCTTGAGAACGCAGCTCGAGCGCCTGAACGCCGACATCTTGTGCTTGCAGGAGGTTGACGGCGAGCGCGCGGCGCCGAAAGCCCCGCGCAGCTTCAGGGTCATCGAGGCTCTCGTCCAAGGCACGCCTTATGCGCCCTTCCAGCTCGCCGGCACCCATGGACCCGACGGCGCGGGGGCGGGGGCCGGCGCCGGGGCGGGCGCGGGCGCCCTCGACAAGCACAATCTCGTCATTCTGTCGCGCTTTCCCATCGAAGAAACCGATCAGCACACGAACGATCTCGTGCCGCCGCCGCGCGTGCCGAGCGCGCTGAAGCCGCAGGTGCTGCATGAGGTGCGCTGGGACCGGCCCGTGCTTCATGCGCGGGTGAAGCTTGCCGAGGGACGGCCCTTGCACATTATCAATGTGCATTTCAAAGCCCCGCTCGCCAGCCACATCGAGGGCGAGAAGCTTTCCGCCTTCGTCTGGTCGTCGATTCCGGCCTGGGCGGAAGGATTTTTTCTCTCCGCCCTCAAGCGCACGGGCCAGGCGCTCGAGACGCGGCTTCTCGTCGAGCGCATTTTCGACGCCGAGGAGGCGCCGCTCATCGCCGTGTGCGGCGATTTCAATTCGGAGGCAAACGAGATGCCGGTGCGCCTCGTCACCGCGGGCGAAGACGACACCGGCAACGGCCGGCTTGCCGCGCGCGCGCTCGTGCCGCTCGATCGCGCGCTGCCGCTGTCGCTGCGTTATTCGACGCTGCATCACGGCCGCCGCCAAATGGTCGACCGGATCCTCGCCTCGCGCTTTCTCCTGGGCCATCTCAAAGGTGTGGAGGTGCACAACGAAAGCCTGGGCGACGAGCTTATCGGGCCGCTCACCGTCGAGCGCGCGCCCGTCTCCTACCACGCGCCCTTCGTCGCCGAGTTCGCGTTGAGCGGCAAAGCGCCGAGCCCGCCTGAATGACCCTCCTTCGCACCTTGCGCCCTTACAGGGGGAGGCAATCTTGATTTCCCTCCTCCTGAAGGAGGCTGGCGGATAGCGAAAGCTCCGGTGGAGTTTCGCCGCCCGAAGGGTGGGGGTCAGCAGAACAGCGAGGTGATCCGATCCGCTCGGATCAGGGTCCAATCAACCGCGCTCACATGCGCGCGGGCGCGCTCGTCTCTTCTCTCGTTTCGAACGCTTCGGCGAGCGTCTTGTCGCGTCCGTAGATGTCGGGGCGGAATTGCAGCACGCCCTGATCGTCCACCCAGGCGGTCGCATAAGTGACGATAATGGGCATCGGCTGCGCGAGACGGATCGATTGGTTGGCGCCCGTGAGCACGGCCGCCTCGAGCGCTTCGGGCGGCCAGGCCGGATCGTCTTTGAGCAGATACTCGGCCAAGCCCTTCGCGTCCTCGAGGCGGATGCAGCCCGAGGAGAATGTGCGCGTTTCCTTTTCGAACAACTCGCGCGAGGGCGTGTCGTGCAGATAGACGTCGAACCTGTTGGGAAAGCCGAAGCGGAAGCGGCCGAGCGCGTTGTCGGGTCCCGGCCGCTGGCGGAGCTTCAAGGGAAATCCCTTCGCGGCGATCTTGCGCCAGTCGACGCTCTTGGGCTCCAGCGTCTCGGCGCCGGCCTGCCAGCTCGAGAACACGTCGTAATGATGGGCTTGCAGATAATCCGGATCGGCAAGAATCTTCGGCAGAATGTCGGCGCGCGCGATCGAGGGCGGCACGTTCCAATAGGGATTAAGCTCGATGGTTTCGATGCGGCTCGCAAAGACCGGCGTCTGGCGATAGCTGCGCCCGACGACGACGCGCATGGACATGGTCTCGCTGCCCTCGTGCATCACCGCAAGCTCGAAGGCCGCGATGTTCACGCTCACGGTGTCGGCGCCGAGATCGTGCGGCAGCCAGCGCAGCCGCTCCATGTTGAGCACGATTTGATTGATCCTGTCCTCGATCGGCACGTTCAAGGCCGCAAGCGTCGCGTTTCCCACCACGCCGTCCGCCGCCAGGCCGTGGCGCGCTTGAAAGCGCTTTGACGGCTTCTTCGAGCGGCTCGTCGAAGACGTGTCCCGCTTCGTGCGCGTTTCGAGTATCGCCGCTCGCCGCGAGCCGCTCGCGCAAGATGGGAACCCGCGCGTCCGCCGCGCCGGGCTTGAGCGCGGCGCCTGCGGGCACGAGCGGCCAGGGCGACGTGCGCGCCTCTTGCGCAAGCGCGCGAGCGCATCGTGAAGCCTGCCATAGGCTGTGATCGCGGGCGCAAGCGCGTCGAGATAGGCGCCAAGATCGCTCGGCCTGCGCCGCGCGCTCGAGAATTTCGGGGCCCAGGATCGGACGCGGGAAGACGGAAAGATCGGGCGCGACGCGCTCCGGCTCCAGGCGTCCGGACCCCACATCCGTCGCGTAATGAATGAGCAGATGCGACAACAAAAGCTCGAGCGCGCCCGCATCGGCGCGCGGCGCGCCGAGCATCGCCTCGATTTCGCGCACCCGAAAATGCTCGGGCTCCAAGCCCTGCTCGTCGGCCGAGCGCAGACGATCGAGCAGGATCCTGCCGTCCCGGCCGAGGCGGCCGTCGGCGCGTAGCCAGAGCGGCGCGTAATTTCGCGCGCGATAGAAAGGCCTCAGACGCCGCGACGTCGATCGTCTCGCCCGCGAGCGCGAGGCGATCATCGCCTTCGACAAGGCGCTGGAGCTCCACCAAGCCCGCGCCCGTCTGACCACCCGTCGACCACCGTCTGACCACCTGTCTGACCATGCGCGCAAGCGGCCACGATGCAGACCATGAGCGCCGCCAAGACGAGCGCGCGCGGTCCATGCACAGCCCCCCTGATCCGCAAAGTTGCGAGGTTCATGCGGCAGAGAGCGCTCTTGGCATGGGCGGGTGCCTCAGCCTTTCTTGCCGTGCCAGACGATATGCGGCTCGCGGCGCGGCGGCGGCGGCGGCATATGGCGCGGATGGCCGACGACGATGGGCGCCACCGGCGACCAGGCACGCGGCATGCCCATTTCCGTCTTGGCCTTCGAGGTCACGAGCCAGGGCCGCGCAAAGCCGATCCAGCACGTGGCGAGATTTTTTCCGCGCGCGGCAAGCATGAGATTTTCCGCGGCGAGACAACAATCGTCGGCGGGGCTCACGATCTCGCTCTCCTCGCCGCCCTCGGCGCAGACCACGACCAAGGTCGAGGCGCCGTTGAAGACGTCGAAGGACGGATCGGCGAGAAGCCCCTTGTGTTTCTGGACGACGGCGGACGTGGACAGGGTTTCCAGGAGGTGCGCCTTGGCCGCGGTCGAGAAGCGCGCGAGCGCGGCCTTGTCCTGCACGACAAAGAAGGCCCAAGGCTGCAGATCGAGCGCGCTCGGCGCCTGGATCGCGGCATCGATGAGCGCCAAGAGGTCGTTGCGGTCCACTTGTCGTCGGTGAATTCCCGCACCGCGCGCCGGGTGTAGATGGCTTCGAAGATATCCATGGCTGACCCTTGGGCTTCGGCGCCGCCGCGGCGTTGACCCGCGTCAAGGCGGCGCGTCGATTGCAGACTGCGCGATAATGTGCCGAGCGACTCGCGGCCTGCAACCACAAACCATGATGCCGGAAAATATGACACGTCCGTCGTCTTCGGCTGCGACCGGATGGCGCGCGCACGCGCCTGCAACGCCAGCGTGTCTCAAGCCGCGATTAATGGCTGAACAGGACGAATTTCGATGCGCCGCCGATGAGATCGCGTGTGACGCCGCCCAGCACCCATTCGCGCACACGCGAGTGGCCGTAAGCACCGGTCACGATCAAGTCGGCGCCGTGACGGTCTGCGGCCTGTTGCAGGTCCAGGGCGACGGAGGCCATCGCGCTCGCCTTCGTCTCCGCCTCGACCGTGATGCCATGGCGCTTCAGGCGGCCCGCCACCTCTTCGAGCCCGCTCGGGTCTTTCTCGCCGGCGCTTCCACCCGCCACGCGAACGAGGAAAACCCGCTCGGCGCGGGCGAGGAAGGGCAGCGCGTCACCCACGGCGCGCCGGCACTCGCGCGAATTCTGCCAAGCCACGACCACATAGCGGCCGCTCAAGGTGGCCTCGCCCGCGGGCGCCAAGAGCGCCGGCAGCCCCGCCTCCATGATGACATTCGCCGGGCTTGCGACCATGCGCTCCGGCGCGTCTTTCTCCGGCCGGTTCATGACGACGAGATCGGCCGCGCGCGCGTGAAGCGCGATCACCTTGTGCGGATAGTCCATGGCGGAGAACCAGGCTGATACCCTGCGGCACGTCGCGCGCGAGCCGCTTGAAGCGCGCTTCGGCGTCGCGCAGACGAGCCGCGGCCCGGTCGGCCAGTTCCTTCAGCACTTCCCCGCTCGCGGAACCGGGTACGGCATAGACCGGCTGCTCGACGGCCTCGGCGCCGACACCGATCACGGCCCCGTCGAACGTGCGCGCAAGATCGCAGGCCAGGCGAATGCGGCCGTCGCTCGCCGCGTTGGCTTCGACGTGAACCAGGATCGTCTTGTACGACATGGGGATCTCCCGCTGAAAAACGCCGCCGACAGCATCGCAGGCCTGTCTCGGCGCCCAATGACCTAGGTCAAGCGCGGCTTTGCCCGCCCCCGCCCGGCCACTCGCTTGGCCCCGCTCGTTCGCCTAATCTCCGACCATGGACGGCAAGACGGAAGGAACGGCGATCGAGATCAAGATCGAGCGCGTGTCGCAACTCTTCGACACGCTCGATCCGTTTCCCTTCGCCGAGCGCGATCTCGACAAGGATGCGGAAGAATACATCGTGGGCTGGGCGCGCGAGTTGCATCGCGATGAGCCCATCCGCATCGTCGTGCATCTGCCCAAGGCCGAGGCCGAGACGCCGATGGCGCGCGAGCTGTCCCAAGCGCTCAGCCGCTTTTTCGATTATCGCGCGCAAGTCATCGGCCTCGACTTGAACGAGCTTTTTCGCGTCGGCTGGCGCTCGCTGGCGATCGGGCTTGCGGTGCTCGCGGCCTGTCTGCTCACGGTTCAGGCCATCGCCGGACGTCTGAGCCCGACCCCGCTCGCGCGCTTCGCCGACGAGAGCCTGATCATCGTGGGCTGGGTCGCCAATTGGCGGCCCATCGAGATTTTTCTCTACGACTGGTGGCCGCTCGTGCGGCGGCGCAATCTCTACCGCAGGCTCGCTTCCGCCTCCGTGGTCTTGAGCCCGCGGTAGCAGAGTACGGACAAATGCGTCCGTATCACGGTCTCATCCTTCGAGACGCTTCGCTCCTCAGGATGAGGCCGTAATATATCAAATGGTTGCCTCATCCTGAGGTGCGAGCGAAGCGAGCCTCGAAGGATGAGGCGCTGCAGTTCAGTCTTTCCCGTGTCCGCTCGTCGAAGTTGACCTCTCTCAATGTCGGGCGCGCCGCCGCGGCACGCGGCGCATAGATAAAGCCATGACCAAGCGCATTCTTATTCTTCTCGGACATCCCGATCCCGCGCCGGAGCGGCTGTGCCGGGCGCTCGCCCAAGCTTATGCGGAAGGCGCACCGAAGCGGCGCTCTGGCGCGCCGCGAAGGCGGAAGCGGCTTCGGCCGCGCAGGCGGGACAAGCCCGGGGGTGACAAGCTCCAGTTTGATTCGACGGACTCGCGTCTCTCTCTTTCATGTCATGCCCGGACTTGCCTGCCTTCGCCGGAGCGAAGCCCCGGCTTCGCGCAGGCAGGTTCCGGGCATCCAGAGCCACTTGCGCCGGAGCCTGTTGCCCTGGACCCCCGCGATAAGCGCGGGGGTGACAAGCTTTAGGTTGATGCGACGCGCTCACATCACGCCTGCGCTCGCATCATGCCTGCTTAGCCTTGGCGCTTTTGCGCGCGAGATCGAAGACGACCTCTACGACGCGGTTGTCGTCGTCGCGCTTTTTCTCGACGCCGCCGAGCTCGGCCGCCATGGTGCAGCATCACCGTGTTCTCGCGCAGCACGTCGCCATGCACGCGGGAAAGGCCCCGCGCGCGGGCGTAAGCGAGCATCTCCTGCATCAGCCGGTAGCCGAGGCCCGCGCCCCTTGAGATCGGAGCGCACCATCACGGCGTATTCGCCCACTTCGTTGTTGGGATCGGCGATGAGGCGCACGACGCCGACCATTTCGGCCGCGCCGTCCTCGCCCGTCAACGCGACGAGCGCCATCTCGCGGTCGTAATCGATCTGCGACAGACGCGCGGCGCGGGCGTGCGGCATTTCCTTGAGCGGCCCGAAGAAGCGCAAGCGCACGTCCTCGGGCTCGGAGCGGGCCACCATCTCGACCAGGAGCGGCTCGTCCTCGGGGCGGATCGGCCTCATGGAAAAGCGCTCGCCCTCTTCGAGCACGAGGCTTTTCGCGAGCGCCGCGGGATAGGGGCGAATGGCGAGCCGCGCGCGCGCTTCGCCCGCGCCGCAGAGCACGACGCGCGCATCGAGCGCGATGACGCCTTGGTCGTCGGCCAAGCAGCGGATTGATGTCGAGCTCGACGAGCTCCGGGAATGTCCACCAAGAGATCGGAGAGCCGGACCAGCGTCTCCTCGATCGCCTCCATGTTCGCCTGCGGCACGTCGCGATAGCCTTCCGAGCAATTTCGCCACGCGCGTGCGGGAAATCATCTCGCGCGCGAGCACGGTGTTCAAAGGCGGCAGGCCGATGGCGCGGTCGCCGATCACCTCGACCGCCGTGCCGCCCTGGCCGAACAGGAGCACGGGGCCGAAGGTGGCGTCGACGCTCGCGCCGGCGATCAGCTGATGCGCCTTGGGGCGGATCACCATGGGCTGCACGGTGAAGCCGTCGATGCGCGCCTGCGGCAGCTTCGCGCTGCACATGGGCGAGCATGTCGGCCGCGGCGGCTTTCACCGCATCGGCGCCGCGCAGATCCAGCCGCACGCCGCCCACATCGGACTTGTGGGTGATGTCGCGCGAGAGAATTTTCAGCGCCACCGGCACGCCGAGCGTTTTCGCGCGCGCGCCGGCCTCGGCGGGATCCTTGGCGATCAGCGTCTCCGTCACCGGAACGCCGTAGAGCGCAAGCAAGCGTCTTGCGCCTCGGGCTCGGTGAGCACGCGGCGCTTCTCGCCCAACGACGCCCTCGACAATCTTCGCGCGCGCGCTGGCGCGCGTCGTCCGCGATCGTGACACCCGCGGACGGCGTCTCCATCAACAATTCCTGATTGCGCTGGTAGCGCGCGAGCATCATGAAGGCTTGCACGGCCTCGTCGGGCGTCTCGTAGGTCGGGAGCTTCGCCTTGAAGAAGCGCTTGCGCGCTTCGGCCGCCGTCGCCTCGCCGAGCCAGCAGGTGAGAAGCGGCACCGGCTTTTCGCCCGCCGCCTCGGAAGCCGCCGCGCGCGCCGCGATCACCGCCTCGGCCCCCTCGACCTCGCCCACGATGCCGGTCGGGCAATTCATGACGAGGATCGCATCCTGCTCGCCCTGCCGCATGAGAATGTCGAGCGCGCGCGTATAGCGGTCGCCCGATGCGTCGCCCACCATGTCGACGGGATTGCCGTGCGACCAGTTCTTCGGCAGCACGGCATCGAGCGCCGCTTTCGCCTCCTCCGAAAGCGCTCGCGAGCCTGCCGCCCCGCTCCTCCAAGGCGTCGGCCGCGAGCACGCCCGCGCCGCCGCCATTGGTGAGAATGGACAGGCGATCGCCCTTGACGCGCATGCCGGTGGCGAGCATCTCGGCCGCTTCGAAGAGCTCGCGCAATTCATAGACGCGGAGCATGCCGGCGCGCCGGAAGGCCGCGTCGTAGACGGCGTCCGCGCCGGCCAGCGCGCCTGTGTGCGAGACGGCGGCGCGCGCGCCCGCTTGCGTGCGCCCGCCCTTGACGACGATCACGGGTTTCGCGCGCGATGCAATCCGTGCCGCGGACATGAATTTGCGCGCGGAGGTGACGCTTTCCACGTAGAGCAGAATGGCGCGCGTGGCCCGGTCGAGCGCGAGGTAATCGAGCAGATCGCCGAAATCGACGTCGGTCATGTCGCCGAGCGACACGAGATGGGAAAAGCCGAAGCTCCGCCCGGCCGCCCAATCGATGAGCGCGGTGGCGATGGCGCCCGACTGCGTGATGAAGGCGATGTCGCCGGCGGCCGGCGCCAGATGCGCGAAGGTCGCGTTGATGCCGCGCGCGGGCGAGATGAAGCCGAGACAGTTCGGCCCCACGATGCGCATGAGCGTGGGCCGCGCGGCCTCGAGCATCTTCTCGCGCAGCGCGGCGCCCGTGATCTCCTCGCCTTCGCCGAAGCCCGCCGTGATGACGACGGCCGCGCGGCAGCCGCGAAGCCCAAGCTCGGCGATGATGCCCGGAACCGTGGCGGGCGGCGTGGCCACCACCGCGAGATCCGGCGTCACGGGCAGATCCTTGATCGCGCGATAATTCACCGCCGAGCGGATCGTCGCCTCGTGCGGATTGACCGGCATGATCGGCCCCGTGAAGCCGCCTTCGAAGAGATTGCGCGCGAGCACCTGCGCCGACGGAGCCCGGCTGATTGCTCGCGCCGATGAGCGCGATGGCCTTGGGCTCGAAGAGCGCGTCGAGATTGCGGGTGGTCATCGCAGTGGCCTTCGGATGTGCCCAGCACGCAACGCGGATGTGTCACGGAGATGAGGGTGCGCCGCGAATCCTATGGCAGGCTTGCGCGCAGCACCAAGTCAAATTCGCGAGCAGTCTTAGCGCCTTACAGACGCGCCTCGCGGAATGCCGCTTGCTCGCGGATCACCCCTTTGTTACTCCTGCGGTTCAAGGGGCCGTTGTATCGCCGTCCGGCGCTCGCTAACGTGCCGCACACGCGCGTCACGTGACAACCAAGCAAAGGGGACTGTCCATGCTGAGGCACATGCTTGCTGTTGCTTTCATCTTGCTCCTTGCCGCGCCCGCCATGGCCGCGGACGCGCCGCCGCCGCCCAAGGTCGATCCGCCGGTCATGGGCAGCATCGTCAAGCTCAAGGATGGCAAGCTCACCGTGAAGACGCTGGAGGGCAAGGACATCGTCTACACCGTGCCCGCCGATGTCCGCGTCTCGCAATCCAAGCAAGTGACGTTCGACGACGTGAAAGAAGGCCAGTTCATCGGCTGCACCGCCGTCGAAGGCCCGGACGGCAAGCTGCGCGCGCAGGAGATCCACATCTTCCCCGAAGCGATGCGCGGCGTGGGCGACGGTCACTATCCGTGGGGCGATGATCCCCAGACCACGATGACCAACGGCAACATCGAGAAGCTCAAAGGCGTGAAGCAGGGCCACAAGCTCAAGGTGAGCTCCAAGGACGGCGAGACCGAGATCGAGGTGCCCGCGGACATTCCCGTGACCATGATCGAGCCCGCGACCGCCGATCTTCTGAAGCCCGGCGCGGTGGTGAACGTCTTCGCCAGCAAGAACGCGGACGGAACCTCGACCGCGGGCGGCATCGGCGTCGTGACGCCGGCACCGGCCACGGCCACGAACTAACTTTGCGCTCACAAGATCGGCATCGGCGTCCGTCTGCGATCGTGCTGTCCATTCGCCCTCATCCTTCGAGACGCCACCCTTCGCTGCGCTTCGGGTGGCTCCTCAGGATGAGGGAACGGGAATAACACCAGCCCTCATCCTGAGGAGCAGCGAGCGAGGGCGTCTCGAAGGATGAGGGCGAACGCTCAGGATGATACGCTGCGCCCGGGATGAAAATCTTGTAAACAGATCCGAGGGCGTCGCGCCCGCCGCCCGCCGCGCAGCGCGCATTCGTCATGCCTTATCGCACCAACGCCGATCTGCCGCCGTCGGTACAACACGCGCTTCCCGAACACGCGCAAGCCATTTACCGCGAAGCGTTCAATCACGCCTTCGCCGCCCATGCCGGCGATCCGCGACAGGAAGAGGCCGCCCATCGCATTGCTTGGGCGGCGGTCAAGCGTCTCTATGTCAAGCAAGAGGGCGCGTGGGTGCGAAAATCCCCGCTCGACTGAGCGCGGGCGGACTATCCTCTCCCCGCCATGCCCCTGCGCAATGTCGAGATCGCCGACCTGTTCGATGAGATCGCCGACGTCCTCGACATCGAGGGCGCCAATCCCTTCCGCGTCCGCGCCTATCGCAACGCCGCGCGCGTCTTGCGCGCTTACGGCACGGAGATGGCCGATCTCGTGGGCCGAGGCGCCGATCTCGACAAGGTGCCGTCCATCGGCGCCGATCTCGCGGCCCGCATCGAAGAGCTCGTCAAGACGGGGAAAAGCCCGGCGCTGGAGAAAATCCGCAAAGGCGTTCCCGCCATCGCGCTCGAGCTCCTGAAATTACCGGGCATCGGGCCCAAGCGCGCGCGCACGCTCACCGAGGAGCTCGACATCCACTCGATCGAGCAGCTGCACCGCGCGGCGCTCGACCAGCGCATACGCGCGCTGCCGGGCTTCGGCGCGAAGGCGGAAGAAGGCATCCTCGCGGCGCTGCAGAAAAAGAAAGCGCAGCCCGAGCGCGTCAAGCTCGCCGTCGCCCAGTCCTATGCGGACGTGCTCACCGCCCATCTCGAAAAGGCCCCGGGCATCGACAAAGTCATCGTCGCCGGAAGCTTCCGCCGCGGCATGGAGACGGTGGGCGATCTCGACATCTTGGCCACCGCGAGGAACGGCCGCGCGGTCATCGAGCACTTCACCCGCTTCGATCAAGTCAAGAAAGTCCTGGCCGCCGGCACGACGCGCGCGACCATCGTGCTGCGTTCGGGGCTCCAGGTCGATTTGCGCGTCGTGGACGAGACGAGCTACGGCGCGGCGCTCTACTATTTCACGGGCTCCAAAGCCCACAACATCGCCGTCCGCCAGATCGCCCAGAAGAAGGGCCTCAAGATCAACGAATACGGCGTCTTCCGCGGCGAAAAGCAGATCGCGGGTGCCACCGAGTTATCGGTCTTCAAGGCTGTCGGTCTTCCTTACATTCCGCCGGAGCTGCGCGAGAACAGCGGCGAGATCGAAGCCGCGCGCAAGGGCGCGCTGCCGAAGCTCGTCGACTTCGACGATCTCGAAGGCGATCTTCACGTCCACAGCACCCACACCGACGGGCAAAACACCATCCGCGAGATGGCCCTTGCCGCGCGCGAAGCGGGCCTCGGCTATATCGCCATCACCGATCATTCGCGCCGCCTGCGCATGGTCCACGGGCTCGACCCCAAGCGCCTGCACGCCGAGATGAACGAGATCGAGACGCTGCGGGAGAAGAATCTCGGCATCGAGATTCTCAAAGGCATCGAGTGCGACATTCTGGAAGACGGCAAGCTCGATCTCCCGGACGAGGTGCTCGCGCGCCTCGATCTCGTGATCGGCGCGGTACACAGCAAATTCAACTTGTCGCGCGTGGAACAAACCGAGCGCATCCTGCGCGCCATGGACCATCCGCATTTCACCATCCTCGCTCATCCGAGCGGGCGGCTGATGGGCACGCGCGAGCCTTACGACGTGGACATGAGCCGCATCATCCGCGCGGCGGCGGAGCGGCGCTGCTGTCTCGAGCTCAACGCCGATCCCGAGCGGCTCGATCTCAAGGACGTCTATTGCCGGGAAGCGAAGGCCGAAGGCGTTCTCATCGCCATCGGCTCCGACGCCCATCGCACCACGGGCTTTGCCAATCTCAAGCTCGGCATCCTCCAGGCGCGCCGGGGCTGGCTCGAGAAGCGCGACATTCTCAATACGCGGCCGATCGCCGCGCTGCGCAAGCTCATCAAGCGGACGATGTAAAGCCTTCGAAAACAACTCACGCGTCACAGAGCGACGGCGGGTCCCCTCTCCCAACGGGAGAGGGGACCCGGGCGGATTGATCTCTGTCACGTGTGATTTTCCGCCGCAGACGCTACAATGGAAGTCCGCTCGTCGCCCATCGACCGGCGACAGGGCGGCGCAGCTTGGCCTGAGAGACCATTTGAAAATGCTGCTGCGACGCCTCATGGTTCGAGACGCCACCCTTCGCTGCGCTTCGGGTGGCTCCTCACCATGAGGCTCCACTTAAGACTCCTCATCCTGAGGAGGCCCCGCAGGGGCCGTCTCGAAGGATGAGGCCATTTTCAAACGGTCTGTGAATTCTCAAAAACCAAGGAGATCACATTGGAGACTGAGCCTCATATCGACTATCAAGGCCTGACGGCCACGGATGCGCTGCGCCAGGCCGTCGCCGACAACATCGAACGCATCGAAAAACGCTACGGCCGTCTCACGGGCTGCCGCGTCGTGATCAAGGCGCCCGGCGAGCATCACCGCCAGGGCGGACTCTACGAGGTGAACATCTGGCTCACGCTGCCGGGCGGACACGAAGTGAACGTCGATCGCACGCCTCAAGCCGACGAGCGTCACTCGAGCGCGAGCTTTGCTTTGCACGACGCCTTCAAACGCGCGGGCCGGCAGCTGCAAGATCAAGTGCGCAAGATGCAGGGCAAGGTGAAGGAGCACGAAGAGACACCAATCGGCACCGTGGCCAAGCTCGACCCCAAGGGCTTCGGCTTTCTCGTCACGGCCGACGGCCGCGAGTTCTATTTTCACAAGAACAGCGTGCTCAACGACGCCTTCGACCGGCTTGAAGTCGGCGCGCGCGTGAGCTTCGCGGAAGAGATGGGCGAGAAGGGCCCGCAGGCGAGCACCGTGAAATTGCTCGGCAAGCACGGCATGCGATGAGCGAGGGCGCCGTCCCGCCTCCGCGGGCCAAAGCCAAATCTTTGATACCTCCGCGGAACAATGCTTCGGCGGGCGAAGGCCCGCGCGCGCCGGCGCCGGCGGAAGAAGGCTGGCGGCATTTCGCCCACGGCGCCGATCTCGGCGTCATGGGCGAGGGAAAGACGGTCGAGGAAGCCTTCGCGCGAGGCGCGCTCGCGCTCATGCGCGCGATAACCGATGCGGAGGTGGCGCCAAAGCTTCATGTCGCCGTCGCCTGCGAGGCAAGCGACATCGAGCTTCTGTTCGTCGAATGGTTGAACGCCATCATCTACGAGATGGCCGTGCGCCAAATGCTCTTCAGCCGCTTCGCGGTCAAGATCGAAGGCCGAGCACTCTGCAGGGCGATCTGTGGGGCGAGGCGATCGATCCCGCGCGCCACGCGCCTGCTTGCGAGCCCAAGGGCGCGACTTACACGGCTTTGCGCGTCGGCCAAGACTCCGACGGACTGTGGCGCGCGGCGTGCGTCGTCGATGTTTGAATAGAGAGAAGCCATGGACTTAAGCCGCCTGACCCGCGTCGACGCCATGACCTGGCGCATCGAGCCCACGGGCGCCATGCGCGTGCCCGCCATCATCTATGCCGACGAAGAGCTCATGCTCGCCATGGACGACAAGGTCTATGTGCAGGTGACAAATGTCGCCACGCTCCCCGGCATCGTGAAGGCGGCTTACGCCATGCCCGACGCCCATTGGGGCTACGGCTTTCCCATCGGCGGGGTCGCGGCCTTCGATGCCGAGGAAGGCGGCGTCGTCTCCGCGGGCGGCGTGGGCTTCGACATCTCATGCGGCGTGCGCACGCTCATCACGGGGCTCACGGTCGCGGACATCCGGCAGGTCGCGGGCGAGATCGGCCAGTCGCTCTATCGCCAAATTCCCGCAGGGCTCGGCAGCCACGGCGCCATCACGCTCGACGATATCGAGATGGACCGCATGCTCGCGGGCGGCGCGCAGTGGGCGATCGAGAAAGGCTGGGGCGAGGCGCGCGATCTTGCGCGCATCGAAGACGGCGGCAAGGCCGCGGGCGCCCGGCCCGACCATGTCTCTCACCGCGCAAAAGAGCGCCAGCGCCGCGAGATGGGGACGCTCGGCTCCGGCAATCACTATCTCGAGGTGCAGATCGTTGATGATATTTACGACGCGGACGTCGCGCGCGATTTCGGTCTCAAGAAGGACGAGGCCGTGGTCACCATTCATTGCGGCTCGCGCGGGCTCGGCCATCAGATCGGCACGGAGTTTCTGAGGGAGATGGTGGGCGCGGCGGGCGCGGCCGGCATCGCGCTTCCCGATCGCGAGCTCGCCTGCGCGCCCATCAAGTCCGAGGTGGGCGAGCGCTATCTCGGCGCCATGCGCGCGGCCATCAATTGCGCGCTCGCCAATCGCGAGATTCTGACCCATCTCGTGCGCAAGGTCTTCGGCCACTATTTCCCCGATGCAAGCCTCGATCTTCTGTTCGACGTCTCGCACAACACCTGCAAGGTCGAGACGCACCGCGTTGACGGCGCGCGCCGCGCGCTCTTCGTGCATCGCAAGGGCGCGACGCGCGCCTTCGGCCCCGGCGAGCCGTCTTTGCCCGAAAGCTTGCGCGCGATCGGCCAGCCCGTGCTCATCGGCGGCAGCATGGGCACGGCGTCCCATGTTCTCGTGGGCGTGCCCTTGAGCGAAGAAAAATCATTCTCGTCGGCCTGTCACGGCGCGGGCCGCGCCATGTCGCGCCATGCGGCAGCCAAACAATGGAGCGGCCGCGCGGTGGTGGACGAGCTTGCGGGGCGCGGCATTCTCATCTTCAGCCCCTCGCAACGGGGCGTCGCCGAGGAAGCACCCGGCGCCTACAAGGATGTGGGCGCGGTGGTGGCGGCGGCCGAACAGGCGGGGCTCGCCCGGCGCGTCGCGCGCTTGAAGCCGCTCATTTGCGTCAAGGGATGAGAGTCCGCCAGATTCCGGAGCGCGGCGCGTGATCACAAACACTGCGGCGCCTCATCCTTCGAGGCTCGCTCTTCATCCTGAGCCCACCTCCTCATGCTTCGAGACGCGCTACGCGCTCCTCAGCATGAGGAGGTGGGTCGAAGGACGCTCGCACCTCAGGATGAGGCCGACAGGCGAAGGACATGCTTCGCTGAAGGATGAAGTATTCCGTTGATATATAACGGCCTCATCCTGAGGAGCGAAGCGTCTCGAAGGATGAGGCCGTGATGCATAAGAATCGTTCCGCACCCCGATAGGTCAAGCCGATGCGCCTGGCGGCAGTTCTGAAGCCACCTAACACCGCGTCGCGCGAACCGGTGCCCGCCGCGGCCGAAGAGCTTGCCTGGCACGCCGCGCCCGCGGCGCTCGCCTTCGAGAAGCTCGCCACGGGCCGCGAAGGCTTGAGCGCCGAGGAAGCGGCGCGGCGGCTTGCCGCGCATGGCCCCAACAGCCTGCCGCCGGCGCGCCCGAAGAGCGCCCTCCTTCGCCTTCTCTCGCAATTCAACAATCTCCTGATCTACGTGCTGCTCGGCTCGGCCGCCATCACGCTTGCGTTTCAGCATTTCGTGGACGCGGGAGTGATCCTCGCGGTGGTGCTCGCCAATGCCGGCATCGGCTTCGTGCAGGAGGGCCGCGCCGAAAAATCCCTCGACGCCGTGCGCCGCATGATCTCGCTGCGCGCCTCGGTGATCCGGAGCGGCGTGCGCCTCACGATCCCGGCCGCCGATCTCGTGCCCGGCGATCTCGCGCGGCTCGAAGCCGGCGATCGCGTGCCGGCGGATCTGCGCATCGCGCGCGCCCGCAATCTGCGCGTCGACGAATCCATTCTCACCGGCGAATCGGCGCCGGTGGACAAATCGCCCACCCCGGTCGCAAAGACGGCGCCGCTCGCCGACCGCACCTCCATGGCGTTCTCCGGCACGCTCGTCACCGCGGGCCAGGGCGAAGGCATCGTGATCGCCACCGGCATGGCGACCGAGCTCGGGCGCATCAGCCTTCTTCTCGGCACGGTCGAGCCGCTCGCCACGCCGCTCTTGAGGCAGATGAATCTGTTCGCCCGGCAGCTCACCTTCGTGATCCTGGGCGTGTCGCTCGCGGTGCTTGGCTTTGCGATTTTCGTCCGCCACTACCCGGTCATCGACTCCTTCATGGCCGTGGTCGGCATCGCGGTCGCCGCAATCCCGGAAGGCCTGCCCGCGGTCTTGACCATCACGCTCGCCATCGGCGTGCAGCGCATGGCGGCGCGCAATGCCATCATCCGCCGCCTGCCCGCCGTCGAAACTTTGGGCGCCGTGTCGGTCATCTGCGCGGACAAGACCGGAACCTTCACGCGCAACGAGATGACCGTGCGCAATCTCGTCACCGCCGAGCACGGCATCGAGGTGACGGGCGTGGGCTACGCGCCGCTGGGAAGCTTCCAGGTCGGCGGAAGGGAGGTCGCGATCCAAGACGATCCGAACGCGGTCGCGCTCATCCGCGGCGGGCTTCTCTGCAACGACGCGAGCCTCCATCCGGTCGACGGCAACTGGGCGGTCAACGGCGATCCCCTGGAAGGGGCGCTCGTGTCGCTCGCCATGAAGGCGGGCGTCGAGCCGCAAGCCTGCCGGACGCAGTGCCTGCGCATCGACGAGATCCCCTTCGACGCGGCGCACCGGCTCATGGCGACGCTGCACACGAACGAAGAGGCCCCGCGCGTCATCTGGGTCAAGGGCGCGCCCGAGCGCCTGCTCGGCATCTGCGCGCGCCAGCAGCGCGCCGCGACGGCCGAGCCGCTCGACAAGGAATTCTGGCTCGACGAAACCGAGCGCCTGGCCGCCCAAGGCCAGCGCGTGCTCGCCGTCGCGGTGAAAGAGGTTCCTCCGTATACGGACGGGCTGTCGCTGGCGGGGCTCGGCGAGGATTTCACGTTTCTCGGCCTCTTCGGTCTCATCGATCCGCCGCGCGAGGAGGCCATCGCGGCCGTCGCCGAATGCAAGAGCGCCGGCATCGCCGTGAAGATGATCACCGGCGATCACGTGGCGACCGCGAAAGCGGTGGCGCGCGCGCTCGGCCTCGAGCACGCCGACCGCGCCGCCACCGGCCAGGATCTCGACCGTCTCGACGACGCGGCGCTCGCCCGTCTCGCGCGCGAGGCGGACGTCTTCGCGCGCACGACGCCCGAGCACAAGCTGCGTCTGGTGCGCTCGCTGCAGGCGCAAGGCCTGATCGTCGCCATGACGGGCGACGGCGTGAACGACGCGCCGGCGCTCAAGCAAGCGGACATCGGCGTCGGCATGGGACGCGGCGGCAGCGAGGTCGCCAAGGAAGCGGCCGAGATGGTGCTGGCCGACGACAATTTCGCCTCCATCGTCGCCGCCGTGCGCGAAGGACGCACCGTGCACGACAATCTGCGCAAGATCATCGTCTGGGTGCTGCCCACGGATGGTGGCGAGGGGCTTTCGATCGTCATTGCCATCCTCTTGGGCCTTACGCTTCCCATAACGCCGCTTCAAATTCTGTGGGTCAACACGGTGACCGCCGTGGCGCTCGGCCTCACGCTCGCCTTCGAGCCCTCCGAGCCCGATGTGATGCAGCGCCCGCCGCGCGTGCCGACGGCCGGGCTTCTCTCGCGTTTCTTTGTGTGGCGCGTCGTCTTCGTCTCGGTGCTCATGCTCGCCGGCATCTTCGGCGTCTTCGAATGGGCGACCCATCGCGGGCTTCCGATCGAAGCGGCGCGCACGCTGGTGGTGAACACGGTCGTGGTGATGGAGATCTTCTATCTCTTCAGCGTGCGCTATCTCACCATGACGTCGTTGAGCTTTCAGGCCGTCTTGGGCACGCCCGCCGTCTTGATCGGCGTCGGCGCGATCGTGCTCGCTCAACTAGGTTTCACTTATCTCCCGCTCGCCCAGCGGCTGTTCGAGACGCGCGCGATTTCGCTCGCCGATGGCGCGGTGGTCGTCGGCATCGGCTTTGTTCTGCTCGCTATCCTCGAAATCGAGAAGCTCGCGCGGCGGCTCATCGTGGGTCCCCTCGACCCTCTCCCAGGGAGAGGGAGCGTGCGCCCGCATCCCTCTCCCCTCGGGGAGAGGGCAGGGGGCCTTCTTTGCGTGTCGGCGTGACAATGTGCCTCCGCGCAAAAGGTGCCGCGTCGGCAAGCGCGCCGATGCCCGCGACACCGCCCGTCGCTTGAACGAAGGCGCAGGCCGCCTCGACCTTCGGCCCCATCGAGCCCGGCGCGAATTGTAAGCGGCCGAGCTCGGCGGGCGTCGTCTTGCGGATCGCGCGTTGCTGCGGCGTGCCCCAGCCGGAAAAGACCGCGGGAACATCCGTCAGGATCAGGAGCGCGCCCGCGCCCAATTCGCGCGCGAGAAGAGAAGCCGCGCGATCCTTGTCGATGACGGCTTCGACGCCGACGACCGCGCCTCGCTCCGTGACGATGACGGGAATGCCGCCGCCGCCCGCGCAGATCACGAGCACGCCCGCCTCGACCAGGAGCCGGATGGTCGCGAGCTCGCGGATGCGCAACGGTTTCGGCGAAGGAACGACGCGGCGATAGCCCGCCCCCGCCCGTCCGCCGCGATCGCCCAGCCATAGGTCTTGCCGAGGCGCACCGCCTCGCCTTTCTCGTAGAGCGGGCCGACGGGCTTGGTCGGCGTCTTGAAGGCCGGATCGCGCGCATCGACGACGACTTGCGTCAAGAGCGTCGCCACTTCGCGCCCCGGCAGGCGGCTGCCAAGCTCCTGCTCGATGACATAGCCGATCATGCCTTCGCTTTCGGCGCCCAGCACATCGAGCGGAAAAGTCGCCGGCTTGCCAAGGCTCGCCGCTTGCAAAGCAAGAAGACCCACTTGCGGGCCGTTGCCGTGAGTGACCACGACCTTGTGCTCTCTTGCGATCGCGGCGATGGCGTCCGCCGCCGCGCGGACATTGCGCCGCTGCACATCGGCGCTCACGGGCTCGCCGCGCTTCAGAAGCGCGTTGCCGCCGAGCGCGATCACGACCAGCATCAGACGAGGCCCCGCTCTTTCAGGAAGCGCTCGACCAGCGCGCCCAAAGTGGGCTCGCCCGCATCCGCATAATCGTAGCGCGCGCGCACCACCGGCCGCTCGAGATGGAGCAGCGCTTTCAAATCGAGCGGCGCCGCGACGACGATGACATCGACGGGCGCCTTCTCGATCGTCTCGCGCAGCGCCGCGCGCTCGGCCTCGCCATAGCCCATATCCGGCAGCACCGGCCCGATATGCGGAAAGCGCGCGAACACCGCGCGCAAGCTCTCCGCCGCGAACGGTCGCGGGTCCACGATCTCCGCGGCACCGCCCGCACGCGCGGCGACGTAGCCCGCGCCATAGGGCGCGCCGCCATGAGTGATGGTGGGGCCGTCCTCGATCACGAGCACGCGCTTGCCGCGCACCGCGCCCGCGTCGTCCAGCACACCGGCGAGGCCGCGCGCACGACGACGGCGCGCGCGTTCGCCTCGGCGATCTCGGCCGCGACCTGCGCGACATTTTCCGGCGGCGCCGCGTCCACCTTGTTGATGACCACGATGTCGGCCGCGCGCAGCACCGCTTCGCCCGGGTGGTAGCGCAACGCCTGGCCCGGACGCAGCGCATCCGCCATGACGATGTGCAGATCGGGCTTGATGAAGGAAAAGTCGTTGTTGCCGCCGTCCCACAAGAGAATGTCCGGCTTCCGCCTCGGCCGCTTGCAGGATCGCCGCATAATCGACGCCCGCAAAGACCACGCCGCCCATCGCGATATGCGGCTCGTATTCCTCGCGCTCCTCGTTGGTGCAGGCTGCCGCGTCGAGATCGGCGCGCACGGCGAAGCGCTGCACGCGTTGCAGCGCGAGATCGCCGTAAGGCATCGGGTGGCGCAGCACGGCGACGCGGAGCTTGTGCTCGCGCATGAGCTTGGCGAGAAAGCGCGTGGTCTGCGACTTGCCGCAGCCGGTGCGGATCGCCGTCACCGCGATCACGGGCTTTTTCGCGGCAAGCATGGTGCGCTTGGGGCCGAGAAGCACGAAGTCGGCGCCCAGAGCGAGCGCGCGCGAGGCCGCGTGCATGACCGTCTCGTGCGTGACGTCGCTATAGGCGAAGACGACTTCGTCGATGTTTTCGCGGCGGCAGAGCTGCCTCGAGCGCGCTCTCGGCCACGATCGGAATGCCGTCGGGATAAAGCGCGCCCGCGAGGAGAGGCGGATAGCGCCGCTCCGCGATGCCCGGGATTTGCGCCGCCGTGAAGGCCACGACGTGGGCGGACGAATCGTCGCGATAGACGACATTGAAATTGTGAAAGTCGCGGCCCGCAGCGCCCATGATGACGATCCGGCGGCGGCGGCGCGTGCGCGGCTGGTCCATGAGATAGCACCGCGCATTCGCCCCGCCCTCGTCAAGGCCCTTGTCCCGGCGCATGGCAAAGGGCTGGCCCTGGGCGGCGCCTTCGTGTTCTCTTGACCGCACGTTTGCCGACTTGCACCGCGAATTCGGCATGCGTCATATCTGTGCGCCATCGCCTCGCGCGCGGGCGGGCATGCTAGAGTGCGCCGCGCGAGGGACCGGCGAGGGGCCACGGCAGCTTGAAGACCTTCTTTAGCGAGCTCAAGGACCGCAATGTCGTGCGGGTCGGCGCGGTCTATCTCGGCACCGCCTGGCTCATTACGCATGTCGGCACCATCCTGGGCGAGAGCTTCGAGTTCCCGCATTGGGTGATGCGCTCGGTCATCGTGTTTCTCGCGCTCGGCTTCCCGGTCGCCTTGGGCATCGCGTGGGTCTACGAGGCGACGCCCGAGGGGCTGAAGCGCACGGGCGAGGTCGCAGCCCGGCCGCTCGATCACCCAGGTCACCGGCCGCAAGCTCGACCGTCTCATCATCCTCGTGCTCGCGCTCGTGGTGGCGGCGCTGCATCGGCGACCGCTTCGTGCTGCACGAGCCTTATGCCCGGCCGCCTGGTTATGCCGTGGAGCGGCGAAGCCACCGTCTATGGCACCGCCATTGTCATCGGCGTTGTCGCGCTTCTCGCCGCGACCCTCGTTCTCATGCGCATCGGGCGCAAGCGGCGCGCGAGGGAAGCGGCCGCGCCCACAATTGCCGCCCCCGCACCGTCCGTTGCAACGCTTGCGCGGACGGACGAGCGCGTCTCGCTCGCGGTTCTGCCCTTCGTCAACATGTCGTCCGACCCGGAGCAGGAATATTTCTCCGACGGGCTCTCCGAAGAGCTGATGAACAAGCTCTCGCAAGTGAAGAAGCTGCGCGTCGCCGCGCGCACCTCATGCTTCGCCTTCAAAGGCCAGAACACGGACGTTAAGATCGTCGGCGAGAAGCTCGGCGTTGCCCATGTGCTCGAAGGCAGCGTGCGCAAGGCCGGCAACCGGTTGCGCATCACGGCGCAGCTCATCGATTGCGCCGACGGCTCGCACCTGTGGTCGAACACATTCGACCGCGAGCTCGACGATGTGTTCGCGATCCAGGAGAATGTCGCGCGCACTGTCGCCCAAGCGCTCGGCGTCACGCTCGGCATCGGCGAGACAGTGCGCGCGCCAGGCGGCACGACGAATCTCGAGGCTTACGATCTCTATTTGCGCGCAAGAGCGCTTAACGCCACGCTTGCGCCTCCCGATCTTAAGCGCTCCCTCGATGTGTATCGCAAGGCGTTGGCGCTCGATCCGGAATTTGCCTTGGCTTGGGCCGGCCTTGCCGGCGCAATCCCTCAAAGCTTCATTTTCTATCCTGAGACCATCAACGCTCTGCGTCCGGAGATGGAGGCCGCCTTCGCTCGCGCCTCCAAGCTCGCGCCGGATCTACCTGAGATTAACGTCGGTCGGGCCTATCTGAGCTGGGTGAACTATGATTGGGCCGGCGCCGAGAAATGTCTTGCCGGGTGGGATGGGCATACCGGCGACCCTCTCGGAATTTTCAGCTATCTGCTTGGCGTTCTTGGTCGCTTACAAGACGCCGTGAAGCATCAAACCCTTGTATGTCAAGCTGACCCGCTTTACATTGGCGTATCCTTTAACCTGCAATTCCTGCTCGACTACGCCGGCCGCTTCGAAGAGGCCGAGGCGGAATACGAGCGCAGCAAGGATCTAGCGGGCAACCGCGCCACGATCGAGTGGCGCGCCGTGACGCGGCTCATGGCGCGCAGGGACGCGCGCTTCAAGCAGCGCTTTGCGGATATCATTACCGACGGCCAATCGTGGATGGCGTTTGATCCGCAATTGCTGAAGGTTCTGGACGAGCCGGAAGAGGCGCTCAAGATCATTCGCGCGGCGCTCGACGAGCCCGACTATCAAGACGGTGCCCGCATGGGCGCCATCGCGCATTGGGCCGAGCACTACGGCGATCGCGATCTCGCTTTCAAAGCTTTGCGGCGCGGCTTTGTCGAGATGCATGGCCTGACCGTGATCGAGATTTGGTGCCCGGTGTTCAGCGAGCTACGCCGCGATCCGCGCTTCAAGGACATCGTGCGCGATCTCGGCCTCGCCGATCATTGGCGCAAGACGGGCAATTGGGGCGATCACGCGCGGCCTGTCGGCAAAGACGATTTCGAGGTCTGGTGAGCCAATGGGAGCGTCAGAGCCGTGAGCGAAAGGCCCGCCACAGACCCCAAAGCACTCCCCGCAAGGGGGAGGTGAAAAGTGTGGCAGCGGATCAAAGAGCACAAGCTCATCCAGACGGCGGCGGCCTATCTCGGCACGGCGCTCGCCCTCGTCCATGGCGAGGAGCTGATCGCCAATGCCTATGCCTGGCCCGAGCTTGTCGGCCGCATCCTGATCGGCGCGCTCGGGCTCGGACTACCCGTCATTCTTGCCATTGTCTGGATGAGCGGCCGCAAGCGTTCGCCCGCTTCACGAGCCGCCGCAGGGCGCACACTCGACCGCATCCTGCTCGTCGTGCTCGCGCTGCTCGTTGCCGGGCTGATCGCCGAGCGGTACCTGGTGGCCCACGGCGCCGAGCCGACGGAGATGAGCCAGAATCTTCAACATCGCGCTCGGGCTTCTGGTCGTCGTGTTGCTCGCCGACCGCTTCCTATTTTCACGGCACGCGAAGGAAGCGGCGGCGGACCCGATGGCGACCTCCGCACCCGCCATCGCCACACCGGCGCCGCCTCCTGCAACGCTCGCGCGGGCCGACGAGCGCATCTCGCTTGCGGTGCTGCCTTTCGCCGACATGTCGCCGGGCAAGGACCAGGAATATTTCTCCGACGGCCTGTCCGAAGAGCTCCTGAACCAGCTCGCGCAGATGAAGGGCCTGCGCGTCGCGGCGCGCACCTCGTGCTTCGCCTTCAAGGGCCAGAACCCGGACCTGAAGCTCGTCAGCGAGAAGCTCGGCGTCGCCCATGTGCTGGAAGGCAGCGTGCGCAAGGCCGGCAACCGCTTGAGAATCACCGCGCAGCTCATCAATGCCGCCGACGGCTATCATCTGTGGTCGAACACCTTCGACCGCGAGCTCGACGATGTCTTCGCCATCCAGGAGGACATCGCGCGCGCCGTCGCCGAAGCGCTGAAGATTACGCTGGGCATGAACAAATCGACGCTCTTGCCCGGCGGCACCCGGAATATCGAGGCTTACGATCTCTATTTGCGCGCCCAGTCCCTGGGCCGCCAAGCCAACGCCCAGGGATTTCAGCGTGCTATTGCACTCATGCGCGAGGCGGTGGAGCTCGATCCGCGCTTCGCCATGGCCTGGGCCGTCCTCGCGGTTTTCTACATCAACGCCGCGATCTATTCGCCCGAGTCCGCAACAAATTCACGCAAGCTGAGCGCGGAGGCTTTCGAACGCGCCAAGGCCTGTGCCCCCGACGCGGCGCAGGTCCACGATTTGGAAGCCACGCAACTGATGTTGGGAAGCCGCGATTGGATCGGTGGTCAAGAGGCCTACGACAAGGCGCGGAAGCTTTCAGACGGCGCATTTGGGGACGTGCACCCCTTCTTTCTAGCGTGCGTCGGCCGCATCGAGGACGCGATCAAGGGTTACCAAAAGATCGTTCGAACGGACCCGCTATCGCCAAATCAAATGTATCAGTTCGCGCTCGACAGCGCCGGGCGCTACGAGGACGCCGATGCCGACTACAAGCGCACGCTAGCGCTGCCTGCCGATCCGGCGGTTACGGAATATTTTGCGTTGCTTCGCGCCATGGCACGCGAGGGCAGCCAGACGGTCAAGCTGCAGTTCCGGCGCTATCTGGCTCTGAACGACGGCTATATGCCGATCCACAAGGAAGTGCTCGCCAAGTTCGACGACAAGAAGGCGGTGCTGGAGATTCTGCGCAAGGCGTTCGATGACCCATTCTACCAGGACACCTCGCACATGGACGGCCTGGCGCAGCTCGCTGCCTATTTCGGCGACGATGATCTTGCGCTCGCATGCTTACGCCGTGGCTTCGTGGAGATGCGCGGCGTGACGGTCCCCGCGATCTGGCATCCCAACTTCGCCTCCTTGCGCAAGACGGAAGGCTTCAAGGATCTGGTCCGCGATCTGGGCCTTTACGATTATTGGCGCCAAAGCGGCCACTGGCCCGATTTCGCAAGGGCCAAGGGCGACGACGATTTCGAGTGCTGGTGAGCCTCAAAGGGGCGACGCATGGCTGAACATCCGACCAGCGCGGCAGGCGGCCTGTGGCAGCGGATCAAAGAGCACAAGCTGATCCAAACAGCGCTCGCCTATCTCGCGGCGGCTCTGGCCATCGCGCATGGCGAGGAGCTGATCGCCAACGCCTATGCCTGGCCTGAGCGCGTCGGGCAGATCGTGATCGGCGCGCTCGGCCTCGGCCTGCCCGTGACGCTTGGCATCGTCTGGTTTTCGGGCCGGAAGCTTTCGCCCGCTTCGCGCGACGACGGGCCGCTCACAGGAAGGGCTTGTGCATGAACAAGGACGAGTTGACCAGCTGGGCCTTGGCGAATGGCTGGCAAATGATCGCCGGCTGCCCGAGCCTGACGAAGCCGTCATCGCCCAAGGAGGCGATCGTGCGCATGGTGTTCAAGGCGACGCTCGTGAACATCGAGGTCAAGAAGCCCGCCGGGAAGTGGGAGAAGATCTCGGGCGAGAGCTACGCCAAGATCGCGCCCGACCCGCATACGGGGATACCCGGCGGCCTCGGTCTCACCAGCATCACGGGTTTCACGAAGCTGATGCAGGACAACAAGGACCGCATGGTCTTCGCCAAGATGACCGGGCCCCCGAAGTCCTAGGGTCTGAGATCCCTCAGCTCCCCGGCCGGTGGCGGCGACAAGACGAAGGCGGAGAGCTTCACCTGCCCGCAAAGCCGCACCGCCAAGCCGCCGTTTCAGGTCCTGCCGTAACAGCGCATTGAGATAAGAAGCGATCTACCGAAAGCCCTTCACGACCTCGCGCGCGGCTTCGAGCTCACTCGCGGGGCCGGTCTTGCCTTCGGCCTTCAATTTCGCGATCTCGCCATTGAGAGCCGCCACAGTTGCGTTCAAATCGGACCTGTTGACCCGCGTGAAGAGCACGGCGCGCCGGTAGGCGTCTCCGTTGCACTTTTGCGTCCCGAACACCCAGACCATTCCTCCGGCTCCCTCAGTCTGAGATAGAATGCAGCGCTTCGAGGGCGTGAGGCTGAGCCAGACGATCGACCGGAAATCGTCGAGCGCGGGCCCGGCAAAATCGGTGTGGCCGAGAAACTCGAAAGACCCCGAGGCTTTCGTCGTATCCACCGTCTCCAACTTGTTCACGTAGAGCGCCGGGCGATGATTGCCGGCGCGGCTGTATTTTTGAAGCAGGGAAGACAGCCGCAATGCCTCGTCTACTTCCGAGCTGTAGAGCGTGGTGCGGCGCGCAAGGTGAGCGATCGTCGGTGCGCGCGTCTCGAAGTCGTCCGCGTCCAAGTCGGGAGAGGCGAAGACGAGCTCGTTCACGATTGGGTTCCCAGAAGGATGGGCCGCCGCGATTTTCTCGAGGGCCGCGAGCAGAAATCGGTTTCCCATTGAATGAGCGATCATGTGGACTTTGCTCGCGCCAAGTGTCGTCGCCACGTCATAGAGGAACGACGAAAGATCGTCCGTGACCGGCGCCGTCAGCTGATTTGAGTCCACGAGATACGCCATTGGGCTACCATTGGACGGCCAGCTGTAAAGGATCGGCGCGCCGTCGATGGCGAGATCGGCGGCAAGTGCTGCCGTGCGGTAAAGCCCATCACGGAACGAGGTGTTGAAGCCGTGAACGAAGACGAACGCTTCCTTCAATTTTGACTTGGCGATCGCCTGCTTGAGGTCGTTGAAATAGGCCTGTCGCGTCGGAACGGGGTCGATCCTCTCGAGGATGAAGTGCTTCGCCGGATCGGGGTCGACCCGGAAAACCCACTCGATGAGCCCGGCATGGGGCAATTTGCTGATGTCATCGCGCTTCGGCACGGAAACAATTGCGGTGCCAAACTGTAGCACCGCCAGATCTCGCATCTGATCGGGCGCGATCTGCGCCGAAGAGATTGTCCCAATCCTCAGTCTCGGTCGCCTTTCTCTGGTTGCGGTGCGTGGCGTAGAAGACCTTTACGAGTTGGTGGCTTGCACGTTCCGCTCCCGCTTCTGCCTCCATGGGTCGACCCGCCGAGCGTGCCGAAGTCTCCGCCTTTTGAGCCCTTGGTAGTTTCCTCGATTTGAGCGATTTGGCTTCGAGCGGCTTTGAGTTGTTCTGCCTTTGCCTTATCGCCACGTTTCTCTATCGCCGCTATGAGCGCGCTGTAGCGCGGAGCAAGATTTGGATGGAGAGCGCCTAAGGTTCGCGCGGCGACGGAGAGCGCGCGCTCTTGCAAAGCGATCGCCTCGCCGGTCTGTCCCGCCTCTGTCTTGACTTTCGCGAGCCCATCGAGAGGGCCTAAGAGCTCGAAGGCGTCCTTGCCGGAAGTCTGCTCGATCGTTGCAATCGCCTTCTCATAGAGTGCGGCGGCCTCGGCAAGCTTTCCTTTGGCGCGAAGAGTTTCCGCGAGCTCCGAGAGCGTGGCTACATAGTCCGCCGGCCCAAGGCCCAGCGCATCCGGCGTGCTGGTGCGGAACTGCGCAGCAAGCTGAACAAGCGCGTTGGTGTCTTTTTTCTCATAGGCCTCTGCGAGCTGAACGAGGACTTGAGACGACTGTTGCGCGCAGACAGATTGTGCGCCCCATGCCATGAAAAACATGGCAAGGGCAAGAGCTGCGAATGTGCCGAAGCGCTTATGCATTGTCGTTCTCTCCGAACAGCATCTTACAATCAATTCGTGCCTTCACCCGCCCTCGCCGACGATGGTGAAGGTGGCCCAGAGGCGGGATGGGCGAAGTGGGGTGCTGAGTGTCGGTGCGCATGTCTTCGATCCTCGGCCAAGACACCGCGCACGCTCCTAGAAGGGCGAATAGATGCCCCAATTGATTTTCACGCTGGCGGAATAGAAGGCGCCGCGCAGGAAATCGGAGCCCGAGAAGGCGCCGCCGCCCGCTTCGAGCCACAGCCCGTCGCGAATGCGCACGTCGACCGTGCCCGAATAGCGCAGGAAATCGTCGCGCCCGAAGCCTGCCGTGTCGAAGTCGCGGCGGTTGAAGCTCGCGGCCCCTTCGACGCGCAACCAGGTGAGCTGGTAGGCCGCGCCGAGCCCGGCGGTCGCCGCCTTGCCCTCGGCGCTCAAGTCGTTCTGCATGTCGAAGACCTTGTGCAAATCGCCGCGCAGGAAGCCGAACAGCGCGTAGCGGCCGCGCACATCGAGCGGCTGACGATAAGCGCTCCACAGCGAGACGCCGTCATAGTCGAAATGGCCGAGGCTCGGCTCGTCGGAACGCGCGCCGAGACCGAGCCCGATCTTCCAGGACGGGCGCGCCAGGAGCCGTGCGCCCGCCTCGTCGCGGCAATGCCGGCGCGCCGCTTCGAAGTCCTCGCTCGAGGCGGGTTGCAGTTGCTGCTCCTGAAGCGCTTCCAGATCGAGGCTCTTGCCCTCTTGCAGCGCCTTGGCGATTTCGGCCGCGATGTCTTGGACGGCCTCTTGGTGCGCGGGCCGCCGCAAACGCTGCCAAGCCTCGTGAACGCAGTCGTAGCTCGCCGCATCGAATTTCGGATCCTGCGCGTCGAGAAGCTGAGTCTGTATGCCGAAGGCGAGCGCGATCGCCTCGTGATGCTCGGTGCCGGCGCGCGCGGCGCCGAGACTCAATTGCGTGCGCGCAGAGATCCGCTCGAGCGGGCTCCGCCCGTTCCGGTACTCGTCCAGCGTCAGCTCGCGCGGCACCCACCAATAAGGCGTGCCGCTGACGGCCACGCCCAGGCCGAGCTTGCCGCTGTCGCCGACGCTCGCGAAGTCGTAGCCGAAATCGGCGAACACGCCCGCATCGTCCGCATTCTGGGGCGAAACGCCGAGCGTGATCAGCGCGGGCGCGCGCGGCGAGAAGAGATCGACGTCGAATTTGTCGGCGCTCTCGGCCTCGCGTTGGGCGGCCTTATCGGCCGGCAGCGTGTCGTCCGCGCGACCCTGTCCCGCGGCAAACGCCGCGACGAGAGCTGCAAGCACGAACCTTCTCATGTCCCCCCGGACGCCTCACCTGATGCGAATTCCCACCACCTCGGGCGTGCCGAGCCATTCGCTGGCGCTCAACTTGCGCGCATCGAACGCTTCGGGATTTTGCGCCCGCGAGCGGATGATTTTCCCGCCTTGCAGAACGCGCCGCCTGTAGCGCACGCGAATGAAGCCGACGTCGTCGAGCGGGGTGACGATGCCGTAGAGGACATAGCGTTGCGCCTCGAGCGGCAGGCGCCACAGGACGATCGTCGGATCGCCGCGCGGCTCGGGCTCGACGCCCCGCTGATCGAGCGTCGACATCACGCCTTCGAGCGGCAGGCCGTTCAAGCTTTGCAGCTCGATCGTGAGCTCACCGCCGGAGCGGGCGGCGACAAACTCCTTGACTGTCACACCCGCCATTACACTCCCCCTCGAATAGCGGTTGTCGTGGAGTGGACTTATTCAATACAAGACTTGGCTCTCTTTTTTGAAGTTTGGCATAAAGGCATTGGCCATCAAAGCCTTGCGAGCACGACGCCGGCGATAGTCAAAAAATCGCCATATAACGGCAGCTTAGTCGCTCCCGACGGCCTCTTCCGCCAAAGCGCCGCTGCGTTCCCTTTGTCCGGCCGAGTGCCAGTTCCGCCATAGAGCCCGCGCTCAAGGTGAGCTATAATAATGCGCGTCGCGTTGTCTTGTGGGGCGTCGCGCGCGCAAGACAAGCGAGGCGGGTTTCCTCGAGCTTCGAATGGGGGATGTCAATGTGGAAGATTGTGGCCGCGTTATGGCTGCCTGCGAGCGTCGTCGTTACTGCCGTAGCGCTGGCGAATATCTACAATCACCTTACTCCGGACTCCACGGCCTGGGTGCCGCTGTTCGATGAAGGGCTGAGCCTCTATGGCGGCACCACCAAGTCACTCTTCACGCCGCTCGGCGACACCTTCCGTCAATATGCCGGCTTCGGCGTGCCGCCTTGGGCCTCGGACCTCGTCGTCGCTTATGGCGCGATGGCTTCGGGGATCGCCTTCGGCGGCACCAATTTCACGAGCCGGGAGGGCGGGCTGTACACCTTGCGCAGCAGCGCGGCCTCCGCGGGCTGGCCGCTCGCCATCCTCGGCTTCGTGACCAATGCCGTGCGCAATCGCGTGGTCACGCGCTTCGCGACCCAGCACACTGCGCTGTTCGTGCTTTACCTCGCGGCCGTCGGTCTCGTCATCGCATACGGTATTTGGGGCACGGACATTCTCGCGAAGTTGGGCGCATAGGGCCGGCATTTTGGCGCAGCGCCCGAACCTCGGTGACTATCGGCGCCTCGGCAGCGGGCGCGCCTAGCGATACAGCGCGACGCTCGCCACGCGGCGCTCGACTTCGCGCACTTCGGCGGCGTAAGCCTCCGTGTTCACATCACCATAACGGCGCTTGAACTGCGCGTCGTTCAAGCCTTCGGGCAAATCCGCGACGGGCGGGAAGAAGTCGGATTCGCGCGGCGCGCCCGCAAGCGCGCTCTGCAGCTTGCGCGCCGCCTCCGGCGATCGAATGGCGATCTCGGCGAAGCGAATGCCGGCGCGGTCGGCCGCAAGGTCCGTGAAGGCGAAGCCCTCCGGCCCGTCGGTGTCCGCGATTTCCTTGGCTTCGCCGAGCATGTTGGCGATGCCGCTGCCGCCGGCTACCAAGACAAGTCCGGCCGACGTGATGAAATGCTGCACCCAATCGTGCCGCGCCTCGATCTTGACGTGATCCGTATCGGGCGTGCTGCCCGCGAGCGCGCCGGTCTTGACGTCGCTCAACAGCCGCTCAAACCGCTCGTCGCCGAAAAACATGGCGAGCGCCAGGATGAGCGCACCGTTCTCCTTGACGGGATCGCCGGACAGGGAGCGCGTTTGGGCGAGCGTGAACAACGGCCCGATAAAGTCTGCGAGCGACACCGACTGCCCCGGCGGAAAGGCGTCGCCGAGCTCGACGAGACGTTGATAATAGGCGCGGATGCTGTCGGAATCGGCGACGCGGATCGCGCGCCGCGCCGCGGTCTTCACATCGGCGACAAGCCCCTCGGGCGGACGGAAGGCAACGGTGACGCGATCTTCGGCGATGGAAACCGATCGCACGCTGGCCAGCAAGACGTCTCCCTTGCCCTCCGCGAGAACTCGGTCGAGCGCAAAGACAAGCGCCGGCCTCACGAGCCAGGGCGGTACGTCGAGCGCGCCGATGGCAACACGCGATATGTCAAGTCCGCTGTCCGACGAAGCGAGCCCCACGCGAAGATTGAGATAGCGGCCGATGGGATTTTCGGGAACAGGCAGTGCCGCCGTAGCTGACATGTTGAGCTCTGTGCCTTGGGAGGTCACACGGGCCTTGACGGGCGAAAAGCCGGAAAGACCCGCGGCGATCGCAGCGTTCAATTCGCCGAGCGTCGCGACGACTTCGGTCGTCTCGCCCGGCGTCATGAGGCGCAGATCGTAGCGTTTGAAGAGAGCGCGCGCGTCCTTCACGTCTTGAGAAAGAAGTGCGGCATTTGCCGTCACCAGCGGCTCACGCTCCAGCGCGAAGACAACAAGCACGGGCGGTAGGAGCACGACGAGGAGTCCGAGCACAAACGCGCCGGACGCAAATTTGGACGCTAAACGCATAGACCCCCCGAAAAAACCGTTGGATCTTAGCGTTGCCAAGAACGCAAGGCCACAAGCGCCGCTTGCCAAACAGACTGCGGTAACGCGAGCGGCGCCGCTGCCAAACGCTTGTCTTTCCAACCACAAAGGCTGTCCGACGGATTGGCGGCGCGGTTTCGCGCCGCACTCGATGCCTCCAATCCAGTCGGATGTGCTAATTTTGCCGCTGTTGCCTGCCGCCCCGGGGAGGTATGGAGGGCGATTTTCTCGATCTTGCGAAATGGGTGGCCATTCGCCAGGCCGTTCGGGCTTCGTTGGAGCCTCACGTGAACCGGTGATTTAGGCCTGACGTGAATGAGACTTGAGAACCGCATCGGCATGCCAACGTGATCTGATCAGGCTATTTGGAGTGGCTCGGTGCAAAATAGGTGGAGCGGGGAGAAAATTAAGGCCATCTCCAAGCGTATTCTGTATGCGACCGGCGTGGCCCATCTCCTTCGGCGCATCCTCCACCGGCGCACGCTCACGGTCCTCGTACTCCATCGTGTGTTGCCCGATGACGATCCCCGCGCAGCAACGGCCGATTGGAATTACACCGTAAAGCTTGAGACATTCCAGGCGTTCACGCGCTTCCTTTCGCGCGCATACCATGTCGTTTCCCTCAAGGATGTCGAGCGGGCTTTCCAAGACGGCGTTCCCCTGCCCCCACGCGCTCTTCTCATCACCTTTGACGACGCCTGGGACGACACCGCCCGCTACGCAGCGCCTCTGCTCGAGAGCTGCGGAATTCCCTCGGCCCTGTTTGTTCCGACAGCGGCGCTTGGTTGCGACTTGGTCCTCTGGCGCGATGCGGTCGCCGCACTTTGGCGCGCCGAACGTCTCAACCGAAGCGATGCCAAGGATGTGACGCTGGAGAGTTTGGATGCGAGGCTCACAGCTTTTCAGACTCTATCGCTCGAAGGCCGCAAACTACGCCTCGAGCGGGCATTGGCCGAGGCCGGCCCTGCGGTCGTGCCCATGATGATGACAAGGGACGATCTCCGCCGGCTGCCGCGTTCCGTCGCTATTGGCGGCCATGGCGTCGACCACCTGGCCTTCTCTTCGCTTGAATTGGTGGATGCCGAGCTTATCGGCTGCAAGAACACGCTTCGCGAACTGACGGGATGCACGCCCCGTTCCTTCGCTTTTCCGTTCGGAGACTACGAGCCACATCATCTCGGCTTGGTGCGTCTGGCCGGTTACTGGCTTATCTTCACGTCGGTTCGCGTCGTCAACAGGCTCAAGGGCGGGCCGGGCATCTCTCCCGTCTTCGGCCGGATAGCGGTGAACGAAACTGATTTGACGGACCACGACGGCCGCTTCTGCCCCGCGCAGGTTGCCTTCTGGTTGGCCCTCCAGCGCGTGCGCCGTCTCGATAGGCATGATCGAGATGGCAATGCGGGCGCTGCTGCAAAATACTAAGGGTTTGAAGCCTAAGGCTTTTTCTCATGGCTCGTTTTCGCGATGGGCTGCGCGACGCACGCGCCTAAGCGCTTTGACTTGCATCCGAAACTATGGACAAATGTTTGCGCCATTTAGTTGACCTTGCGGCACCAAAACTGGGTCCAATAAAGACCGATGGACGGCGCCGCGTGGGAAAGACACGGCAAAGCTCTGTTAGCGCGAAAGACGCCCAAGCTCTTGGCATTATTGGTCACATGGAAAAGCGACGGGCTTGATGAGGTGACTGAGTAGGTGTCATGAGAGCTCTGCCCATTTGCTCGGACGGCACCGGCGATGGGCAGAGCGAGTCCTGCGCGTAGACGTAGGAAACGGCTTACATCGTTGCGGGGGGCACGATGAGGTTGCTTGGTCATCACATTGCGTTGCCGAGCGTGCTCTTGGCATTGCTGGATGGCTGCCTCTTTCTCGCCGCCCTCTATCTGGTCGGCATCGCCGGCACATGCGAGCGCTGCTACCTTCATAGCGTCGCCCACCTCAAAGTCTACGAGGCGCTCCTTCTCGATGGCGTCTTTCTTCTGATCATCGCGGCCGTCGGCTTATACAACCGGGATGCTTTGCTCGACTTTCGCCTCTTTACCCGGCGCTTCGTGCTGGCCACCCAATTCGTCTTCATTCCATCCGTCGCCGCCGTGGCGGTCGCCGAGACTCTCGCCGGTCTTCCCTTCGGATGGTTTGTCGGGATTCTGTCTCTTGCGATTGCCTTATTCTTCTCGGTTCTATTCCTCGTCAGGAGCGCCATTCTCTGGGTTTTCGATTTGGCATTTTTGAAGCGCCGCGTGCTTGTCATCGGCAGCGGAACGCGCGCGCAAGCCGTCGTCGATTTCATCAATCACCAGGGAAGCGGTCACCTGCGCTGCGTCAGCCATATCAATAATGGGCGGACGGCGCAAAACGTGCTCGTATCGAGAGGCAGCGCGGCGCTCCAAGCGGTCGTTGATGTGCCGCCAACACCGTTGTTGGTTATCGCACAGTCGTTTCGCGCGGAGGAAATCGTCGTCGCCGCGAACGACAAACGCGGCCTACCCATGTGGCAATTGCTCGAATGCAAGCTGCATGGCATCTCGGTCACCGAATTCCTCACTTTCTGGGAGCGCGAGACCGGACAGATCGACCTCGAGACCACTGGCCCGGGCTGGCTCGCATTTTCCGAGGGATTTCGCCTGCACTTGCCGCGTCGCATTGTCAAGCGGCTGATCGACATCGTCGTCAGTTTCACTTTCTTGGCCGTTGCCTTTCCCGCAGGCCTTCTCGTCGCGCTCCTCATCAAGATGGACAGCAAAGGCCCGGTCTTTTACAAGCAGGAGCGCACAGGGCAAAACGGTCGAATCTTCCGCATTTGGAAGTTTCGCAGCATGAGCCTGGACGCCGAGAAGGACGGACCGCGCTGGGCGAGAGAGACGGACGCCCGCGTCACCCGCGTCGGCAAATTCATTCGCAGGCCACGGATCGACGAAATTCCGCAAGTCATCAATGTCCTGAAGGGTGATATGAGCTTCATCGGACCGCGGCCGGAACGTCCCTATTTCGTCGATCGCCTGCATCGCGAGATTCCGCTGTACGATTTGCGCCACCGCGTGCAGCCCGGCATTACGGGATGGGCGCAGGTCAACTACCCGTATGGTGCATCGATCGAAGACGCGAAGCGAAAGCTCGCCTACGACCTCTATTACGTGAAAAACCACGACGCCGTGCTTGACCTCGTCATTCTGTTGCAGACGGTCCGCGTCATACTCTTTTCGCAGGGCGGACGCTGAATGAACGCCCCGGCTTGGTGCTGTAGCGCATGCGTGCCGATTTTTCGCCGTTCGGCTACGGCCGACCGAGTGCACGACCCGTCCAGGGAAAACCATCGTTGAGGCAAAGAACCGAGCACCCATCGGCGTCGCGCTTTGGCGCTTCTTCGCATCCAGCCGTTGTGCGCGGGCGACGCGTGGCGCTCATGGGCGCGAACGCCATGAGCGTGACGCATGCGGGCATACTTTCGCGAATTAAGGGCTTAGATTTGGTCGCCATCGTCGAGCCCGATGTCGCCAGCGCGGCGGCGTTCCTTGCGCGGCTCCCCCAAATCACGCGATTTCCCAATCTCGACACGCTTGTTGCCCAAGAGCCCATCGATGCCGTGCATATCGTTTCCTTGCCCGAGCGGCACACCGAATTGGCGCTCGCGGCAAACGCCCAAGGAATTGCCGCGCTGATCGAAAAGCCCATGGCCTGCAACCTCAAGAGTTGCGACAGCCTTGTCGATGCCAGGAGCTCGGCCGATTGGCCGGCATCTACATCAACCACAATTTCGTTTTCCATCCGATTTTCAGACGGCTGAAAGAGACCATCGATAGCCGAACCTACGGACGCCCGCTCGCCATCAGCTGTATCTACGCCGTGCCGATGCGGGAGCTGCAAGAGCGCCAATTCCACCCCTGGATATTCGACCGTTCCATGAACTTCTTGCTGGATCAGGCGCTGCATCCTCTGTCGCAGGTCCAGGAGATCACGGGGAAGCTCGAGATTCTGCATGTCCATGTCGGAGACATGAGGACCATTTCCTCCGGTCACGACATCCCCTCCTCGCTCTCGGTCCAGCTGCGATCCGGAGACTGCGATATCCAGATGTATTTGCAGTTCGGTGCCGGGTTCCCGATCTGGCAGCTTTCGACCTTGTGCACGGATGCCTTCATCCAGGCGGACATGGTGAAGAATTGATTCATCGTGCACGAACGATCGCAATGGTTCGAGCCCTTCGACTATTTTCTCGGCAGCCGGCGCATGGCGAGGTCCTTGTGGAAGGAGTCGAGACGCGCGCTTTACGATTACACGCGCTCGCTGTTTCGGATTGACGAGGCGGCCGACGCCTTCATCGGCAGCATGGAGGCGAGTTTTTCGGCGTTTCACTTCAGCGACGAGCCGAGCCTTCCCCGCTCCAACAGTCCGCCAGGGGCGCGCGATCTCATCGCTTGTTGCGAGCGGCTTGCGGAGGAAATCGACGGCGCACGCGCCCCGCGCCGCCAGGCGGCCAAGATCGATGCCCCCGCCTGCGAGGCCGTGGTCATCGGCCGCTCAAACTTGGTCGGCAGGCACATCCTCGAAGCCCTTTGGCGAGCAAATGTCGGCGTGTGCGGCCTGTCGCGGGAAAGCCAGGCGCAAGCGGAGCCGTTGCTCGACCCGCGCGTGAAACTCTTCGACTGCGAAAGCTTCTCGGTCCGCGATCTGGCGAAGGCGTTTCGCGGGGCGGAATTTGTCATCAACGCCGCGCAGTTCGAGCCCTCCGACACGTGGGAGGATTGCGAGCGCAGGGTGAAAGCCACCATCGAACCGCTGGCCAAGGCCTGCCTCGAGGCCGGCGTCAAGCGCCTCGTTCATATCGGTTCGGCGGCCGCCCTGTTCTTGGGCAGCCCGGGCACCAAGGTCACCGGCCGCACGCCGCTCGATCCGCGATCGGATCAAAGAGCCATGTTTTCGCGCGCCAATGCGCTGGCCGATCTCATGCTCTTGACGCTGCACGAGGAGTGCAATCTGCCCGTATGCATCCTGAGGCCGGGCATCGTGGTCGGCAAATACGGCACGCCGTTTCATTCCGGCATCGGGCAATTCGTGGGCGAGCGGCATTGCATTGGCTGGAATTGCGGGGTGAACCCTTTGCCGTTCGTGTTGGCGAGCGACGTTGCTGAGGCGGCATTGCTCGCGTGCCGCAAGCCGGGTCTCGAGGGCCGTTGCTACAATCTCGCGGGCGACGTGCGCTTGAGTGCACGGGAATATGTCGCGCTGCTGGCGGGCGCTCTTCAGCGGCCGCTCCAGTTTCATCCCCAGTCGGCCAATTGGCTGTGGATCACCGAGATCGGCAAATGGCTGGTCAAGCGCGCCTCGGGACGCAAGGCGTGGCTGCCGACGCTCCGCGATTTGCGCTCGCGCGGCTTCCTGTCCGAGTTTGACTGCAGCGACGCGAAAAACGATCTTGGATGGACGCCAGTCGCAGATCGCGAGGTCTTTATCCGAGAGGGCCTCGCGGTTCATGCCGCGCCGTTCGGATCTCGGTGATGAACATGCCGTCCGCCTTGGGCCAGCACACCGTTCTCCATGTCTTCCCGACCTTCGACGTGGGCGGCGCGCAGGTGCGATTTGCCCAGATCGCAAACGCCTGCAAAAGGCGCTTTCGCCACATCATCGTGGCCATGGATGGACGATATCGCGCTCGCGAGCGACTCGACCCTGCGCTGGATGTTTCGTTCCGCACCGTCATGGGCTCGCCCGCGAGCCTGCTCGGCCGGATCGGCGCCTATCGCAGGGAGCTCGCGGCGCTGAAGCCCGACGTCGTTGTTACCTACAACTGGGGTGCGATCGAGTGGGCGCTGGCCAATCTTCCGGCGATCGTTCCCCATATTCACGTCGAGGACGGTTTCGGGGTCGAGGAAGCGAAAGCGCAACTGAGGCGGCGCATATGGGTGCGGCGCATTGCGCTTATGAATGCCCGTCGGGTCGTTGTGCCCTCACGCGCGTTGGCGGCCATCGCGCGCCGGTCCTGGAAAGTCCCGCGCGAGCGCCTGCAGCATATTCCGAACGGCATTGAGGCACTTTCTCCGCTGCGTCCGGGCGAAAGAGACCTGCGGGCGCTCCTCGGGCTTGCCGATGACTGTCCCCTGGTCGGATGGGTCGGCGCCTTGCGCGCGGAGAAGAACTTGGGCCGGCTTGTCCGCGCTTTTGCGCAAGTCGAGACCGACGCCCACCTCGTCATTGTGGGAGATGGCCCCGAAAGCAATCGCATTCTTGCGCAAGTGGAAGCGTTCGGCCTCCGCGAGCGTGCGCACTTCCTAGGCGCACGTCCCGATGTGTGCGCGCTCTTGTGGCAACTCGATCTCCTTGTGCTGTCGTCCGACACCGAGCAGATGCCGCTTGTCGTGCTCGAGGCCATGGCTTCACGCCTTCCCTTGGCGTCCGTCGACGTCGGCGACATCCGCGAGATCGTGGCGCCGGAGAACCGGCCCTTCATTGTTCCGCCAACGGATGAGGCACTGGGGCACGCGATCCAGACGCTCATCGCGGATCGCGCGTTGCGCCAATCCATCGGCACGGCTAATTTCCATCACGTAAGACGGCATTTCACCGCTGAGTCGATGATCAAATCTTATGCCGATCTTTTCGAGCGTGTCGCGCTCGGGCGCGTGCAGACAGGACCGGCCGAAGTCGACGAAGAGGGACGTTTCGCGGTGAGATGACCGGGATTGTCTATGGTCTGCCGGGGAGCCCGCGTCCTAAGATGGGTCTTGGCGTCGGATTTGGTCCGCGCGCGGCAGCTCATGCGGGCTTGTGCGTAAGAGAGACGCGATGAGAACGATTGACGGCCGGCGTTCGCGGCGCATCGTGCGGAGTGTGCGTCTCCTCGTCGTTCTCGTTTGTCTCGCACCGTGGGCGCCCGCCGCCCGCGCTGAGCCTGCAGCAGGCGATGCGGCGAGCCATAGCGACCTTCTCAGTCGTCAATGACGGGCAGACGCCGCTGTCTCCGCGCACCGTGTCCTTCGGTCAGGTTTTTCGAAAGGGCGCAGTTTTTCCGAAAGGGTCCTATGAAGCGCGCATCAACGATGCACCGGCCGCGCTGCAGATCGATTCCAAAGCCTTCTATCCCGATGGCTCCGTGCGCCACGCGATCCTGACCGTCGAAGCGCCCGAGCTGCCGCCGCACGAGGTTTTGAAAGGCGCCATTCTCAAATCCGGAAAGGCCGCGCCGTCCAAGCTTTCGGGAGCTCCGTCGTCCACAGTGCCGCCGCTCGACATCACGGTGACGCTGCAGGACGGTACGGGCACGCCAAAGCGCATCGCGATTTCGCTTCCAGTGCTCGCAAAGGATCCGGCGCGCCGCCAAGCCAAAGCTTGGATCGATGGCCCCCTGGCACGCGAGGTGCGCCTCGTTGCGCCGGTCACGGAGCGCCTCGAAATCGAATTCGATCTTTGGACACCCCGGCTTGGACCGTCGCGCATCGATGTAGTGTTCCACAACGATTGGGCGGGCGCGCATGCGAGGGACCTGGTAACTTACGATGTCGAGATCAGCCTCGGCGGCAGCCGCGTCTACGAGGCAAGCTCGCTGCGGCACTATCCCTATGCGACCTGGCATCAGCTTATCTGGACCGACGGACAAAGGCCGCCGCGGATCGCGCCTGACCTTGACCTGTTGATCGACACCGGCGCGGTGCCGCGCTACGCCACGACGCTCAGGGTCGATCGCGGCGTCATGATCGATTTGTCCGAGAGGCTCAAGACCGAAGGGTTTTCGCCGCTCGGCTCGGCCATGGTCACGCGCTACATGCCGAGCACGGGCGGCCGCATGGATATCGGGCCGCTTCCGGCCTGGGCCGTGTTCTCGCTTCTCGGAACGCTTCCTTCGAGCCGGGCGGTGCTGCTCGCGAACGCCGATGCGGCCGGCAGCATTCCCTGGCACATTCGAAGCCGTGCCACGCGCCGCGCGCTAACGACGGATGCTTATCCCTATTTGTGGCTCAACTCGCGGGGCGAGCCCGACCCGACCGTCATGCCGGAGCCCTTCGATCCCTCGGACACTGACTGGACGCTCGACAACGCCCATCAGCCCTCTCTCGTCTACTTGCCCTATTTGCTCACGGGCCTCGCTTACTATCGCGACGAGCTCGAGCAGCAGGCCGCCTATGTTCTCCTGTCGAACGATCCGGGCTATCGCGGCGGCAGCCAGGGATTGTTCATAGGCGAGCGCGGCGACGCCTGGCTGCAGGTTCGCGCGCTGGCCTGGTCCCTTCGCACTTTGGCGAACGCGGCTTATGTTCTGCCGGCTGACGATCCGCTGCAGGCTTATTTCGAGGAAAAGCTGCGCGCCAACCTGAAAAACCTGGTCGATATCTACGTCGTCGGCAGAACGATGCAGGTGGCCGGCGACGTCGAAGGCTGGGTCGCCGGCGACAACCGAGAAATCGGCGCGACATCACCTTGGCAAGAGGACTTTCTCGCCACGGTGCTCGATTGGATCAACGAGATGGGATACCCCGATGCGGGGCGCCTGCTCGCCTGGATGTCCAACTTTCTCGCCGGCCGGTTCACCAGCGCCAGCCAAGGATTTGATCCGATCTACGGTGTGGCCTATTTTCTCGTGGTCTCCGATCCCGTGACAACCATGCCGTATGACGACTGGGCCTCCGTCTTTCACGCAAGCCCGTTGGCGGGCAAGCCGGATGAGGATGTGCGTGAAGAGTGGAATAACTATGGTGGCATCGCATGCGCCGCTCTGGCGGGTGCGTATTCGATCACCCATTCCCCGCGCGTCGCCGAAGCGCTGGCTTATGCCGTCGCAAAAACGCCGGACTTCAGGACGCGCTACGCGCAAGATCCCACTTTCGCGATCGTGCCGCGGCTACCTGATGGAACACGGCCCTCGCTTCAAGAGGTCCAAACCATGTTTTCGGCCGCCAGCCCCAAGCCGTAGTCCGCCTCTCGCAAGCCATGCGTCTTAAGCCTCAAGCCCGATCCGCCGCCGGACTTGCTTCCGCCGACGACAGACTGCGGCCTTGTTCGCGGTCGTTCGAATGAGAATTCTCTATCATCACCGAACGGCCGCCCTCGACGGCATGAGCGTGCATATCGAGGAGCTTATTGCGGCCTTGCGCGGGCGCGGCCATCAGGTTCTGGTCATCGGACCCACGACAAGGGAAACGGCGGCGAGCCCGCGGTTCGAAACCGTGCTCGAGACCGTCCGGCGCCGGCTGCCGCGGGCGGCCGTCGAGTTTCTCGAGCTCGTCTACAACGGTCCGGCATTCTTTCGCCTCCTGCACGCAGGGCGCAGATTTCGGCCGGACATCATTTACGAGCGCTACAACCTTTTCCTGATCGCCGGCTTGTGGTTCAAGCGCGTCTACAAGATTCCCTTGCTCCTCGAAATCAATTCACCGCTCGCGCGCGAGCGTGCGTCCTTCGGCGGCCTTGCGCTGAAGAGGCTCGCGGGCCTCTGCGAACGCATGGTCTGGCGCGGCGCGGACGCGGTTTTGCCGGTGAGCGCCGTCTTGGCGGCCGAGGTGCGCGGGCGGCGCCAAGCCGATGCCCCGCTTCACGTCATTTCCAACGCCGTCGATATCGAACGATTCGCGCCTCCAGCGGATCGCACGACCATACGCCGCGAGCTCGGGCTTGAGCTTATGCTCGTGCTTGGCTTTGCCGGATTTGTCCGCTCATGGCACGGGCTCGACTGGGCCGTCGATGTGCTCGCCGAACTGCCCGAGAATGTTCACCTGCTCGTGCTGGGCGATGGACCGGCATGCGAGGATTTGAGGGCGCGGGCGCGCGCATTGGGCGTTGCGCGGCGATGTCACCTCTTGGGGCGTTTGCGGCACGACGTCATGGCGCGCTATATGGGCGCTTTCGACATCGCGCTGCAGCCGCGCGCGGTCGATTATGCTTCTCCCCTCAAGCTCTTCGAGTACATGGCCCTGGCGCTCCCCATCGTGGCACCCGATCAGCCGAATATTCGCGAAATCCTTGTCTCCGAGAAAACCGGACTCCTCTTCGCGCCGGAAGATGGGCCCTCGTTTGTCGGCGCCATAAGGCGCCTGTGCGGCGACGCAACGCTGAGAAAGCGCTTAGGCGATGCCGCGCGCCAGGAGGTGATCACGGTGCCCCTGAGCTGGTCAAACAACGCGGCGAGAATTGAGGCCATTGCCGAGGCGTTGATCTCCGGCGCCCGATCCGGACAACTGCCCGTCGGTGGAGCAGCTTGTTGTCGCTAAAGGCGCTCTTGGCCCTCGGCGCGAAATTTTTTGCTTGCGCTTAGTCGTCGAAATTCCGCACCAAGATCATCAATCACTGTCTCTGCCGCCGTCTTTGCGCCGGCGCCTCGGCACCGTCCTTCATGGCGAGCAGGCCCTTCGTTCCTCCGTCCGTCCCAGGCGCGTCGTTCAGGACGCTCCACAGCAGCACAACTTCAAAGAGAATTATTCCGAACAAGAACAAGAGCGAAGACAACATGACGAGCTCTTCCCGTAACCCCGCAGACCCGCGCATCTGCTCGCCGTTTCCGGCCAAATTCCCGCAGACCCCTATTGCACCGTGCTCGCCCAGCATGCCACGGCGACAGTCCGACGACCAGCGGCCAGGCGCGTGCCTCCCGCCCTGCGCGGCCGCCTCAAAAATGGGGGCCGGAAGCGATTGAATTTGAAGGAGTTCTAGGTCATTCTAATGTTTGAAAACTCTGTGCCAGCCCGGAATTAAGAGGGGGTTGGGGGGACGCGGGGACGTGCGGGATCTCTTCCTATTCATGGCAATCGCGGCAGCGTTGCCCGTGGTGCTTTGGTTTCCGTTTACGGGCGTTCTCGTTTGGACGTGGATCGCCATTATGAATCCGCACCGCGAGGCCTTCGGCGTCGCACATGATTTCTCGTTCAACTTTTACATAGCCATCATCACCTTGGCGGCTTGGCTCTTCTCAAGGGAGCCAAAACGGATCACGCCGGAGCCGACGACAGCTTTGCTGATCGTTTTTCTGATCTGGGTGAGCGTGACGACCGTCTTCGCGATCGATCGCACATGGTCCTTCTCCTATTGGAACACCGTGGCAAAGACCCTCATGCTCGTGTTTGCCGTTCTCGGTCTCATCACGACCAAGACGCGGATTCAGGCCCTGATCTGGGTGATTGCGGTATGCCTCGGCTACTATGCCGTCAAGGGTGCCGGCTTTTTGCTGTTGACGGGCGGCCACTTCATGGTCTTCGGACCTATGGCCTCCATGATTGCGGACAACAATTCGCTGGCTCTCGCATTGGTCCTTGTCATTCCGCTGCTGAACTATCTGCGCAAATCAAGCCGGCTGCCCATCGTCGAATTTGCCGTCGGCCTCGTCATGATCCTTTCGATCATCACCGTGATCGGAACATACTCCCGCGGCGGTCTGTTGGGCTTGGCCGCGATCGGGCTCGGTTTCTGGATTAAGTCCCGCCACAAATTGCGCTTCTTGCTCGTCGCGGCGGCCTTCGCCGTTGCCGCTCAAGTCGCCATGCCGAGCCAATGGAAAGAGCGCATGCTGACCATAAATGTCTACGGGCAGGACGTCTCGTTTCAGGGACGGGAACAGGCTTGGGGCGTGAGCCTGGCTGTGGCTCGCGATCACGCCCTGACGGGCGGCGGATTTGGCGTGACACAAAAAGACGATGTGTTCCGCGCGTATAATGTCGGCGGGTCAGTCAAATCCGGCACTGCGGCACACAGCATTTATTTCCAAGTCCTCGGCGAGCATGGCTTCATCGGACTGGCGCTTTACCTCGTGATCTTGTTTTCTGCTTGGTTCAACGCACATGTGGTTATCCGCCTTGCCCGTGATCACGACGACTTGCAATGGGCCAGTCAACTCGCGCATATGCTCCAAATAAGCTTCTTCGGCTTCATGGTGGCGGGAAGCCTGCTGTCGATGGCCTATTACGACGCCTTCCTCGTTCTGGTGGCGGTATCGGCAATCCTCGTGAACCTCGTACGACGTGCCGTCGCGGTATCTGGACAGGAAGCTGTTCCGGGCCTGCGCGATAAGCTTAGCCTTGCGCCTGCGGCCTCCTCCACCGAGTGAGGGACATAGGGCCGCGTCCGTAAGCCTGCTCACCAGCCTTCCGGCGCGCTGATGGTTCGTGTCCTCACATTCACCACCCTCTTCCCAAACAAAGAACAACCAAATTTCGGTGTCTTTGTCGAAAACCGCCTGCGCCATACTCTCGCGCTTGGCGGTCTGGAAGCCACCGTGCTTGCACCGGTGCCATTCTTTCCATTTCGCAGTGGGGCATTTGGGCGCTACGCCGTCTATGCGCGCGTGCCCCCTGTCGAGATCCGGAAAGATTACCGTGTATTGCATCCACCCTATCTCGTGGTGCCGAAAGTGGGCATGGCGCTCGCGCCGTGGCTCTTGTTTCAGTCCGCTTGGCAGGCGCTACGCGCACACCATCTCGAGATGCCGAGCGTTCGACGTTATCGACGCGCACTATTTCTACCCCGACGGCGTGGCGGCGGCTCTCCTTGCGCGCCGGTTAAAGCTCCCGCTTGTCATCACCGGCCGCGGGAGCGACCTTACCCTCATTCCCGATTATCCGCTGGCGCGCGCCCAAATTCGGTGGGCCGCCAAGGAGGCGACGGCGCTTGTCACCGTGTGTGAGGCGCTGAAACGCCGCCTGATGAGCCTCGGCGTATCGGAGGATCGCGTGTTCGTCATGCGCAACGGTGTCGATCTCGATCTCTTTCGGCCCAAGCCGCGGGACGATCTGCGCGCGAAATTGGGGCTCAAGAACTTCACGCTGCTGTCCGTCGGCAGCCTAATCCCGCGCAAGGCGCATCATCTTGTCATCGAAGCGCTGACGGAGCTCTCCGATTGCACGCTTGTGATCGTCGGAGAGGGGCCGACGCGAAATTCGCTCGAGCATCTCGTCCATCGCTTGGGACTTTCCCGGCGCGTGATTTTCCGGGGCGAGGTTCCCCATGACGGCCTCGCGGACTTATACGGCGCCGCGGACGCGCTTGTTCTCGCCTCCGAGAGCGAAGGATGGGCGAATGTTCTTCTCGAATCCATGGCTTGCGGCACGCCGGTCATCGCGAGCGATGTGGGCGGCAGCTGCGAGGTTGTTCGGGCTCCGGCCGCGGGCATCTTGATCGCGTCGCGGACGCCCGCAGCCATCGCCTCGGCCGTACGCACGTTGCGCGCCAATCCGGTTCCCCGCCAAGCCACGCGCGCCTATGCCGAGCAATATGGCTGGCGAGGCGTGGCCGAGGCCAATCGCGCATTGCTTTTTGCGCTCGCAGCCCGCACGCCGATAGCGCCGGACGCGCGTAACTTCCTCGTCGATAGGAAGACCGCGCCCATGCTATAATTTTGATAAATGGGGCGATTTTTGTTTTTTGAGCAATGACAGTCAGTGCGCCATCAGAAGACTTTGCCACTTCCGCAAAGCGAATTGTGATCCTTCGGCCGAGGCGGGGGTGGGCGGCTTTTGATTGGCGGCAGCTCTGGCAATCCCGCGACTTGGCGCTGGCCTTCGCCGATCGCGACATAAGACTGCGGTATCGGCAGACCTTTCTCGGCGTTGCTTGGGTCGTCCTGCAGCCACTTCTCGGGGCCGCAATTTTTTCGGTTGTTTTCGGCATCATCGCCAAGCTGCCCACTGAAGGCGTGCCGTATCTCGTGATCTCCTATAGCGGCCTTCTAGGCTGGACGCTGTTCAGCGGCGCGCTCACGCGCATCAGCAATTGTCTGGTCGCCAACCGGAGCTTGATCTCGAAGGTGTTCTTCCCGCGCATTATCTTGCCGATCTCCGTTATCCCTTGCGTCTTGTTGGACTTCGCCGTCGGGCTCGTCTTGATGGCCGTTCTTATGGCGGTGTACGGCATCATGCCGGGTTGGGGCCTATTCGCGCTTCCCGTCTGCGTCGCGCTTTGCTGGCGCCTGCCTTTGGCGTCGGGATACTGGCCGCGAGCCTGGCCGTGCATTACCGCGATGTCTTGTTCATCCTGCCGGCCTTCGTGCAGCTTTTGCTCTATGCAAGCCCCGTGGGTTACGTGCTGACGGCCGTGCCAAGCCATCTGCAGGGCTTGTTTTACCTCAATCCCCTCGCGGCGCCCTTGGAGCTCTTGCGCTGGAGTCTCCTCGGAACCGGCGCGCCGCATTGGGGCTATCTCGCCTATTCCGCCGGGGTGTCCATACTTTGCGTCCTTGTCGGTCTCGTTGTATTCCGGAGCATGGAGCGGAAGTTCGCCGATGTCATCTGACACACCTGTCATTTCCGCGCGTGCCTTGGGCAAAGCGTACATCATCGAACATGAAGAAAAGCAATTCACTCTGGCCGAGGAGATCCTGCGCCGCCTGCGCAATCCGTTTTTCAGGCCGGTGCGGGAAAGGATATTGGCGCTCGACGACGTCTGCTTCGACATTCATCAGGGCGACATTGTGGGGATTGTCGGACGCAACGGCGCGGGCAAGAGCACGCTTCTGAAGATATTGGCGCAAGTCACCGAGCCGTCGGCCGGCGAGGTGCGGCTTGAGGGGCGCGTCGGCAGCCTCATCGAGGTCGGCGCGGGCTTTCAGCCGGAGCTGACGGGACGCGAGAATATCTACCTTAACGGCTCGATCCTCGGCATGAGCCGCCGTGAAATCACGCGCCGCTTCGACGAGATCGTGGACTTCTCGGGCGTGGAAAAGTTCTTGGACACGCCGGTCAAGCGCTACAGCAGCGGCATGTATGTCCGGCTCGCCTTTGCGGTGGCCGCTCATCTCGACACCGATATTCTCCTGGTCGATGAGGTGTTGGCCGTGGGCGACGCCGAGTTTCAAAAAAAGTGCCTGGGCAAATTGGGCAGCGTCGCCCATGCGGGCCGAACGGTCCTATTCGTCAGCCACAACATGGCGACGCTCGAAGCCTTGTGCAGCCGCGGCATGCTGTTTAACGGCGGGCGCCTTGTCCTTGACGGGCCGCTCGAGGACGTCATAACGGCCTATGACCGGATGGTTCGACCCGATGGGTTGAACGGCGCACATAGCAAACCGGTGAACTTCGGCGACAAATATCTTTATTTCCGCAGCGCCGATGTTGTTGACGAATATGGGCATTCCACGCGGAGCATACCGATGGGCAGCCGGCTGCGCCTGCGGATAGACGTCGAAGCGTCCGAACCCCTCGACTATCCAATTTTTGCGGTGAAGATTGTCAATTCCGTGGAGCAACGTGCATTGACCGTTCGCTCGCCGAATACGGAGGCGGCTATTAGCAGGCTGTCCGGCTATTGCGAAGTGCTTTGCAACATTGAATCTCTGCCCTTGGCCCCAGGAGATTATTCCGTGCGGCTTACGCTGGCCAAGGCGGGTGCTGAGATCGAAGAAGTATATACGGGTATTCGTTTCACTGTCAGAAATGCCGATACGTTTGGCGACGGCTGGGGTGCTCAGAGGGGCGTTTGCGTCGCGCGTTCTCAATGGCATCTCGTCGAAGCCGTATGCGCCGACACATGAGGGGCCAATCACGACTATGCGCGACGCAATGGAGGGAGCGGTCTGGAGTGGCTCACCACGCTCTAATGGGAATTGACCAATTGCAACTGTGCTCGCCATGACCAACAACGTCGGAGCTCCAGGGTATGCGGGGTGGGTCCAATGGTAGGTCGATCGTTCGCCGCCTGGCGCGCGAACACAAGGTATATGACAACGAGACTCTCGCAGACCCTAAGAGATTGGGCTTCCGTCACATTCCCGATGCCGGGGAAGCGACCTCTGCTCAGCCTTTCATCGAAGGTCATTGCGACGATCATCAAGCGGCACGACCCTCGACTCGCGATTCAGTTCAATCAAACTGAACCGTGATACCGGCGACTGCATTGCGGCTGACGTCAACGATCAATGGATTTTTAAGTTCCCGAGGCATGCGGAGGCAGCCAAGCGATTGACCCACGAGGCGCGGGTCCTGAAGCTCTTGAGCAACCGGCTGAGCATCTCTACCCCGCAGATGGAGATATGTAGTGTAAGGCCGCTGTTTACCCGCCATCGCAAGATCGGCGGTGACCGTCTTTTACCCGCACAGTATGCTGCGCTAACCGACAAGAAGAAGGAGTCATTGGCGAACGATGTGGCGGTCTTCTTTTGCGAACTGCAGAAAATTTCGTCTGAAGAGGTCGTTGCACTCGGCCCCAATCCGCTTACCGAATGGCTGCCACCGGCCGACATAGTACGGAAGACCGAACCCCATTTGCCTGGATACTTGCGGACCTTTCTGCATGAAACGGTCGAGACCTATTTGGCTCTAACCGCGAAGGGGGTCGAGCATGTGGTCGGGCACTTTGATTGTCAGGGCAGGAATATGGCATTTGATCCCGAAAATGGGCGGCTGAATGGGATTTTCGACTTCGCAGATGCGACGGTAGACGATCTTTACAGGGAGCTTTTTTCGCCCAACAAGCTGTCTCGCGACTTTGCGATGCGGGTGATAAATCGGTATCAGCGTATATCAGGTCGCGCTGTCGACGTGGAGCGTGTTGATCTCTACATGACAATGTATTGCTTCTCTGAAATGGCGCGATGGGTCAGTCACGACAAGACGCAGTTGGACCGCGTTGCAGCTCGCTACGAGCAGTCACGACTTGGCGCTGGCGGCTCTTCGGCGTTCGCATTACACAGAGATTGAGGATTGGCAGTAAGTCGCTCTTCGGGCACTTGCCGCTCAGCAAAAGAGCGCGGAGAGAGACATGAACATCTTGTTCGTTACAGGAATGCCACATATTCCGCAGTCATTAGGGGGGGTTCCAAGCAGCACCCACGAGCTCGCGACCATGCTGATGGAAAGAGGACACGAGGTCGCCGTGACGTGTGGCTTGGTGGCTTCGAGCGCCCTTGGCTACCTGTGCCGGGGACGCTTGAGAATGTCTGGGCGGCCCTATGTGCGCGACCACTTGCCGGGCTATCCGGTTTACCGGCAATGGGATGTGCGGCGAAACATACAGTTCCTAGTACGCGAACTTGATCCTGATATTGCGATCGTTCAGCTCGGTGAGCTTGTGCCACTGGCCCAAGAACTCCGAAAGTGCCGCGTGCCAACAATAATCTATCTGCACAACGCGGCGGTCACTGAGCTTCATGGCGACCCTTCGACCTTGACCGGCATCCAGTACATTGCCAATTCGAATTTCACGGCCAATCGCCACAGGCAAGCAGTTGGTATCGAAAGTATCGTGGTCCCACCGCTCTTTCGTCCACAGCGTTACGTGGCAACGCGAATTCCGACAAACGTGACATTTGTAAACCCGTTGCCGATCAAAGGAAGCGACATCGCGTTCGAAATCGCCCGGCGTTGCCCCGATATTCCGTTTTGTTTCGTTGAGTCTTGGCTCTTGGACAAAGCACAAAAGAGACGCATTCGGGACGAGATCAAGAAAGCTCCAAATGTTTCATTCCGACTCCGGACGGCCGACGTGAGGAAAATCTACAGTCGCGCAAAAATCATGCTCGTTCCCAGCAAGATCGAGGAAACGTGGGGCCGCGTGGTGTCGGAGGGACATTTCAACGGTATTCCAGCTGTCGCGTCCGATCGAGGAGCGCTGCCGGAGTTGGTCGGGCCAGGAGGCATATTGCTGGATCCGGATGGACCGTAGAGCCATGGGTTGAGGCAATTCGCCGATTGTGGACGGACGATGCCTATTACCGCGAAAAATCAGACGCGGCACTTGAATATTCAAAGCGCGAAGAGATAAATCCCGAGAGACAGATTGATCGGTTCATCGCTGTGGCGAAAAACGTTGCCTCCGTGCGGGCTGAAGCTTATGCGGGTGGATTGTCGAGGGAGGTATCGCCGCGCGGTCTCCGACGCTCGGTTACTCTGAGCAGAGGACGCTGCCGCTTATCGGTTCCCTGCCGAAAGCGGCCTGCGATAAACAAATCTCTTCCCTCCTTCATCCAGCGTGGCCGCAGCCCATGAAGCTGCCGGTAGCCGTCCTCGTAGCCCTGATCGGCCATCCACTCCCAATGCCTGGCCCAAGCCTCGTTTCGGCTCCATAAGGGCATTAGGAAAGGATAGAGCCAGGACCTCAGCATATTCTTCCGGCTGAGCCGCCGGAATGTGTAGTGATGAGGCAAGCTCATATGTGCGTTTCCTCTGCCCCAACGGTAGCCCCGAAGAAGGACCCATTGAGGGTCCATCTGGCTTGGACGAATGATGTGCTTGACGTATGGGCTCGCTGCGAACCAACACTTGAATCCCAGCGCCGCTAATCGGCGGGCGAGCTCGTCTCGCTCCCCATGGCATATGATCGAGACCCATCAGGACCGATATTTACATTGAACCGAATGCCGCTTGCGAACACGGAAGCGCGAATAGCCATGTTCGTGCCGAACATACAGTTCGCTTCACATGGTCCTTCGCGCATATACTCGTTCGTGCCATAGTAGATGTGGCAATTGTTGTCATTTGAGAGCCACCGTGGCGGCTCATAAGGCCACAGCGGCCGTGTGTATCCCGCAAAGAGATCATAGTCTTTGTGTGCATCGGCAACTTCGCGCCATTTGACCAACCAGTCTTCGCAGACGACGACGTCATCGTCGCAAAAGATGTAAAGGTCCCCCTCCGCATGCGCGAGCGCCCGATTGAGGGCTCTGTTCTTACCGGGAACGGGCTCCATGAGCACGGTCAGCGGCAAGCGGCCCTGATAGGAGCGCAGCAAGTCGCCCGTGCCATCCGTGCTCGCGTTGTCAACCGCAATGAGCTTCCAGCCATCTGCCGGCGGCTGCGTTTGCACGAGTCCGTCAAGCGTCCTCGGTAAGACGGCCAAGCCATTGTGGCTTGTAAACATGACCGTTAGCATGGACCCGCACCGTTGGACGGACGCCGACAAACAAGCACGCTCGGCATCATACTGCGCCCAATGCGCGCTTGGGAGTGGCTTTGGATGTCGATCATTGCGAGAGTCCTCCGGCGCGGCGCCAAAGTCATTTGCAACTTTATCGACAACCGCCGGTACCGCGCCCTCATCAAACCGGCGTGGCCGGTCCGGCCTCTGGTTTCGATCGAGAATTTCGCGCGTAAGCCCGCTCTTATTGTGGTCGCTCATCCCGACGACGAAGTGATCGCCGCGGGCGCGCTGCTCGGCCGCCTGCCGCGCGCCGGCGTGATTTGCGTCACGGACGGCGCGCCGCGCACAGGCTCGTTTGTTCGACAGGCGGGTTTCGACAATTGGCCGGAATATGCGCAGACGCGGCGTCGTGAAGCCGCGGCCGCCTTGGCGCTTCTCGGTCGCGAGATCGCGCCGATGCACAATCTCGGCATTGCGGATCAGGAAGCCGCCTACGAACTCGTGGCCTTGGCGCGCTATCTCGTTAAGCCGATGTCGTCGGGGTTCAGCACCGTGGTCACCCATGCCTATGAGGGCGGCCATCCCGACCATGATGCCGCGGCCTTCGGCGTGCATGCGGCCTGCGCCCTCATCGAGCGCATGGGACGCACGCCTCCCACCATCGTCGAAGCCGCGCTTTACAATGCGCCTGGCGGCCGCTTCGTTCACCGGCAGTTCATTCCCTATGCGGATGCCGGCCCCATTTTCTCCTTCACGCTCACGCAAGCCGAGCGCGATCTCAAACAGCGCATGTATGGCTGCCACGCGACGCAACGCGCGGTCTTCGGCAGCTTTCCCGTCGATACGGAGAGTTTTCGCCTCGCGCCCCGCTATCATTTCCTCCTGCCGCCTCATCCCGGCGAGCTCGGTTATGATCAGTTCCATTGGGAAATGACCGGACGGCGTTGGCGCCGCGCGGCAATGCGCGCGATAATCGAGCTTGAGCTTGCCGACCAGTTGGCCTGAGCCCCGCCAGCCGCCCCATTGCGTTGAGCGCGTGCGGGCTGGAAGAGCGGCACAGAATAGGCGCGGCGAATGAGGGTGTTGTTCGCAACCAAGCATGTGCATTTCCCTCAAGGCGGCGGCGGCCTCGAACGCAACACCCACGAGCTATGCCTGCGTCTGAAGCGCCGCGGCATAACGCCCGCGGTCATGTGCAGCCTCCTGCCCAATTCTTCGCTCATGGCCTATCGAAACCGGCTGATACGCAAGCTCGTGCCGCACCATCGATTCCCATCGGACAAGGGTCTCGAATACGCCGTCTATCGCGGCTGGGAAAGCGAGGATGGAGCACGGGAAGTCGCGGCGCGTTTCAGGCCGGATGTTATCGTCGTTCAGTCCGGAGAGGCCATCCCCATCCTGCGATCATTCGCCAAATTGGGCCTGCCTTGTCTCTTGTACTTCCATGAGCCCGCGCGCATCGGAGATGCAAGGGAGGCGGCCCAAATGGGCGGTGTCGGCCTCCTCGTCAACTCCGTCTTCATGGCGAAAAGAGTGGAGGAAGAGACGGGCCAGCGGCCCGCAATCGTAAGACCGCTTGTCGATCCTTCGTTTTATGCCGGCCCGGTGGACCCCAAATTCGTTCTCTTCGTCAACGCCGTTCCGCGAAAAGGGCTCGAGATCGCCTTTCGCTTGGCCGAGGCGAGGTCCGATATTCCCTTCGCATTCGTGACAAGCTGGATCCTGCGGCCGGATGAGCGACGAAGGCTCGAACAACGCGCACAAAAGGCCGGCAACATTGCCCTGCATCCTCCCACGAACGACATGCGGTCGCACTACAGGAGTGCACGCCTGATCCTCATGCCGTCGCAGTGCGAAGAGGCATGGGGCCGCGTCGTGACCGAGGCCCATATCAACGGCATTCCCGTCGTGGCGAGCGCACAGGGTGGGCTCCTGGAAGCCGTCGGGCCCGGAGGAATCCTTCTGGCGCACGACGCGCCGATCGCGGATTGGATTGAGGCTTTGTCCAAGCTTTGGGATGACGGCCCAAGCCACGCACGCTACGCCGAAGCGGCACGCGACTACAGCCGGCGCGCGGAGATTCAGCCCGAGGCCATCATTGACGCCTTCGTTGCGCAGCTCGCGCGCGCGGTTGCGGGCTAGTTTCGCGCGCGCGACGTAGGTTCGATCGCGCGCAGATGCCGGCGCGCCGCGCGCCTCTCCTGCATCAGCGACAAGGCTTGGGTCAGCACGCCGAGGTCATGGGACATTGTCCGCAAATGCGAGAACAGGCGCCGGTCATCGAAGCTCAATAGGACAACGAAAAGGCGAAGCGAGAACTCGGCGAGGCGCCTCAAGCGCCATTTGGGAAAACGGACTAGGGGCAGCCCCGAGGCTGGGTCGTACGAGACCTCTTCCGCCATGAACAAGTATTGTCCGTGGCGAAAGAAGCGGTACTGCATCGAGCGCCATGACGTCTGATGTTTCTTGACCATGTGCCGGATGCTCGCATGCGGCGCAAAACATACCTTGTGGCCGCGCGCCGCGAGACGCGCGATGAAATCCGCGTCCTCTCCCATAAGCCCGGACAGGCCCTTGAAGAACTTTTCGTCAAAGCGCCATCCCTCATCGATAATCGACCGCCTGACGGCCATGTTTGCGCCAAGGATATCATTCGGCTCGGCCTCGCCTTCGGCACGCTCCGGCGTCGCGCCAAAGAGCATCGTACACCATGTCCGATCAAGCCACGGCGGAGGTGGTGCTTCGAACTCGGGCACGATGGCTCCGCCGAACACCGAGCAATCAGGATAGCGATCGGCGATGCGCCGCCACTCAAGCAACCACGTCGGATCTGGAATGACATCGTCGTCCGTCATGACAATCAAGTCGCCCTCCGCCCGCTGCAACGCGGCGTTCAGCGCAACGGGCTTACCGAGCTTGGGCTCGACGACATAAACAAGCGGCAGGCGATCTTGCCATGCCAGGACCTGCGCCTCCGTGTCGTCGGTGCTGGCATTGTTGACGACCACAAGCTTCCAGCCGCCGGGCGGCGGGACAAGCTCGTTCATGGCGGCGAGCGATCTTGCGATCGTATCCGCCCCGTTGTGCGTTGCCATCAAGACCGAAAGCATCGCAACCGCCTCGTCTTCGATTTCGCGCGGCGCGCTTGCAGATTCGCGATTACGCGCGCCCCGCCTGCCATGGAGAGGACGTTATCATGCTTCCGATGCCCGCGCAGCATTGTCTCTTGACACGCCGGGCCGTAGAATTCGCCGCGCTCCATGCTCACAATCCGGTTGCGAGACCTCCTCATTCCTCCGTCTACAGCGCAAGGCGGGCGGGCTACGTAAAATGTGCGGGATAGCCGGCCTTTTCGACATGACGGGGAGAAGGCCTTTCGGTGAGGCGCTGATCGCGCGCATGACGCGCACGCTTGCCCATCGCGGACCCGACGGCGAAGGCCTTTACATTGAGCCCGGCATAGCACTCGGTCACCGTAGGCTCTCCATCATCGACCTTGAGGGCGGATCGCAGCCGATGTCCCTTCCGGACGGCGCGGTTACCGTCGCCTTCAACGGTGAGATCTACAACTTCAAGGAATTGCGCTCGGAGCTGCAAGAGCACGGCCGCCGTTTCGTGACGGCAAGCGACACGGAGGTCATCCTGCACGGCTGGCAGGTCTGGGGTGCCGAGGTCGTGGACCGCCTGCACGGCATGTTTGCCTTCGCGCTTTGGGACGCGGTCCAGCGGACACTCTTTCTCGCGCGCGACCGCCTCGGCAAGAAGCCGCTCTACTATGCGCTGCTGCCCGATGGCGTGCTCGCATTCGCGTCCGAGATCAAAGCGCTACTTGCGCATCCCGCGCTGGACCGCGAGCTTGACCTGTGCGCGCTGGAGGACTTCTTCGCTTACGGTTACGTGCCCGACCCGCGGACGAGCTTCGCGCGCGTGCGCAAGTTGCCGCCCGCTCACACGCTCTGTGCCAAGCAGGGTGCTGCTCCTGCGATTGATCGCTATTGGAATCTCTTGACGGCAAGCGGAGCTGCTCACGATCACCGGGCCTCTGAACGCGATCTTGTCGACCGGCTCAGGGAGGCGGTGTCCCAGCGCCTCATTGCCGACGTGGAGATCGGTGCATTCCTCTCCGGCGGCGTCGACTCGAGCGCGGTGGTCGCGCAAATGGCCACGATCGCACCGGCGAAAATCAACACCTTCTCGATCGGCTTCGGCGAGAAGGACTATGACGAAAGCCGCTATGCCGCGGCGGTCGCCAAGCGATACAACACCAACCATACCGTTCGCACGGCCGACGCCGATTGCTTCACGCTTCTTCCCCGGCTGCCGGAGATCTATGACGAACCGTTCGGCGATGTCTCCGCGCTCCCGACTTTTCTCGTTTGCGCCGAGACGAGCCGCTTCGTGAAGGTCTGTCTGTCGGGCGATGGCGGCGACGAGGCGCTCGCGGGCTATCGCCGATACTACTTTCACGCCATCGAGGAGCGTCTGCGCGCGCTTCTACCGCGCAGCCTCCGCCGGCCGCTGCTCGGCGTGGCGGCGCGATTTTATCCGAAGCTCGATTGGGCCCCGCGCGCGTTGCGTGCGAAAACGACTCTGCGAGAGCTATCGCTCGATCCGAACGACGCTTATTTTCGCATGGTCAACGTGTTGCCGGACGAATGGCGCTGGCCCCTTTTCAGCCGCGACTTCCATAAGCTGTTGCAGGGCTATCATGCGATCGAAGTCATTCGTCCTCATTTTGCAGCCGCCTCGCATCTTGATCCGATCCAATGTGCCCAATACACGGACATCATGACGTATTTGCCGGGCGACATTCTCGTCAAAGTCGATCGTGCCAGCATGGCAAACTCGCTCGAGGTTCGCGCACCGTTCCTCGATCATGAATTTGTCGCCTGGGCGTTCGCACTTCCTCAGCGCCAGAAGCTTCGGGGGGGCAACGGCAAAGCCATACTCAAACGCGCGATGGAACCCTTGCTGCCGCACGAGCTTCTCTATCGGCCCAAGCGCGGCTTCACCGTACCTCTTGCGCAATGGCTGCGCGGACCACTTCGCCAAATTGTGCTCGACCTGGCCGAGAGCCGCACGCTCAACAGCTGCGGCATGTTTGAACCGAAAAGCATCACGCGGCTGGTGCGCGCGCATTTGTCAGGCCGGCACGACCATTCCATGGCCCTGTGGCTCTTGCTCGTGTTCGAAGCCTTCCTCAATCATCACAAGTTGGCTTCAACCGCGCCGGAGCCCGCGCGCAGGACAGCATAATCGTTCTCCGCTATACTCGCGGCGCAAGGCGTCGCAGGCGCCTTTCGGGGGCAAGGCGTGGACGGTGAACCGTCGACAGTTACCAAGTATTCGAAACTGAGCCAGCCGAGCGCTGATCTCGTTTGGTCGCGAATGGTGAGCGGTTCGGTCTGGATGGTCACGATGCGCTGGACCATCCGGTCAATCGGCCTCGTGAGCACGCTTGTGCTCGTCCGCGTGTTGGCGCCCACGGACTTCGGCATTCTCGCCATCGCGACCATGATCACGGGACTGTTCGAGGTTTTTGCCGAGACTGGGCAGCGCCTCGCCATTATTCGTTACGAAGAGGTGACGCGGCCGTTGCTGGACTCGGCTTTCACGGTGCAGGTCGCCATTTGCACGGCGCTGGCCGTCTTGACGTTTCTCGCGGCGCCTGTGGCAAGCATCTACTTCGCCGAGCCGCGCGCTGAGGCGGTGATCCGCGTTCTCGCGCTCCGCCCTTTGCTGATGGGTTTCGAGAATATCGGCACCGTCATCTTTCGCCGCGACCTCGACTTCGCAAAGGAATTCCGCTACGGCGTCTATCAGAAGCTCGCGACCGTCCTTCTCACGGTTTCGCTCGCGCTCGTTCTTAAGAATTATTGGGCACTGGCGATCGGCATCGTGGCGGGGCAAGTCGGCGCCGTGGTCATCAGCTACAGAATGCATTCCTACCGGCCGCGCCTTTCAGTGGAAAGATTGCGCGAGATCTGGGGCTTCTCCATTTGGATGCTTGCCGGTCACGTCGCCTTCTTCATCCAGTCGCGGCTGGATCAGTTCGCCTTGGGCGGCGTCGTGGACTCCGCCAAGCTCGGCCGCTATGCGGTGGGCGTCGATGTCAGCACCTCGCCCACGACCGAGCTTGTCATGCCGACCGCGCGCGCGCTTTATCCGACGTTTACGCGTCTCGCCGACAAACCCGATGAGTTCAAAAAGGCCTACCTCGCTTCCTTCGCGACCCTGGCCATGATCTCCTGGTCGGCGGGCGTCGGGCTTGCCGTCGTGGGCAGGGACTTTGTGCTCGTAATTCTGGGCGAGCGCTGGATCGACGTCGCGCCCATCGTGCCCTGGGCGGCGCTCGCCGCGGCGCTTTTTGCGCTCGGCAATACGGCGCTCACCGTCCAACAGGCGGCCGGTCGAGCGCGCACTTTTGCCTGGCAGACCTGGCTTCGTGTGGCGCTTTTCGCGCCGCTGGTCTTCATCGTCGCCCGGTTTGGAAATCTCGAGCAGGTTGTCGAGACGCGCTTTTTTGTCACCGTTATCTGGGTCCCCTTGCTCTTCCAGAGCCTGAGAGCGGTGATGCCCATTACGATCGCCGACCTTCTCCGCGCCACCTGGCGTCCGGCCCTTGCCGCCGGCATCATGGCCGTCGCGATCTCGGCTTCGACGCTCCTCTTGGCCGCACTGCCGAGTTATCTCAGGCTCGGCTTCAACGTCGCTCTCGGTGTGCCCCTTTTCATCGGAGCGCAGTTCGCGCTTTGGCTGGCCACTGGAAAGCCGGACGGCGTTGAGCGCAGCCTCCTCACTTGGTCAAGGAGCCGGGCGCGGCAATTCGGACTTCTTCGTTGATGTTCGAAATGAAATTTCTTTACAGTGCCGGCAAGATTGCCAACGTCGAGCCGTCAATTCCCATCGGTCCCCCGACGGCGCTCAATGATTGTCGCTCAAGACTCAGGTTTTTCGCGTGCATCAGGCTTCCTCGATGACGGCGCGCACCATTCCGTGGCAGGCGCTCAAGGACGATGACATCGCCCGCTGGAGCGCGCTGCTCGACGATGCAATGCCTCTTGGCAATGCGTTCCTCGGTCCCTCCTTTTTTTGCGCCGCCGGCAAAGCTTACGGCCGTGCCGCCGTGTGCTTGATCGAAGACGCAGAGGGCCTTGCCGCCGTATTACCTTTCCAATTTCGCTCCCGCCTGGCATTGCTCTGTAGTGCCGCAGAACGAATCGGCGAGGAGATGAACGATTATTTTGGCATCGTGGCGCGCAGAAACTTTTTCTGCGAACCCACACAGCTGCTCACACGGGCCGGGCTCAACCACTTGTACTTCACACATTTGGGCGAGGAGCAGCGGCACTGGGGGCTGTCGGGCGGCCAGCCGCGCACCGGGTTAAGAATTCGAGCTTATGGACCAGAGGAATTCCTATTGGCAACTTCTGTCGGAGCGTAATCCAAAATTCGCCTCGGACACGCTGCGCCGCGAGCGCAAGGCGCAAGGGGCTTACGGCCCGCTCATCTTCTCCTTTGCGGAACCGGATGCGGAGCCGTGGCTCGACAAGCTTTTCCTTGAAAAGCGCAGGCAATATCTTGAGACGGGACAGGGTGACTGGCTCGGCCTGCGCAAGCGCGCATCTCTGCTCAAGATCCTCAGTCAAACCCGCAAACCGGATTGTGCAGGCGTCGTTTCCACGTTGAGATTTGGCGACACCTGGGCCGCCATTCATTTCGGCCTCAAGGGAGGTAAGACGCTTCACTATTGGATCCCGGTCTACAACCCCGAGCTTAGCGCTTATTCCCCCGGCCGTTTGCTGTTGCGACAGATTGCTCTCCATGCCGCGGATCTCGGGCTTTCCGTCATCGATCGCGGCGTCGGTGAATCGCGCGCGAAAGGCGACTTCCCCTCGGCGCAAAGATTATATTTCTCCGGCGTCTGGCGAAGACCGGTCCCGGCTGCCCTGGCATACAGCGCCATTCAATCGGCGGCGTGGCGGCTTAAGACGGCCGGCGATGCCATCAAGCGCTTGGGACTGAATTTCACTCTTTAGCGGCGCTCTGCGGTCGTCGGTCTTGCTCCGCGCCGATAAAGGAGATTCGCATAGGGCTTGAGACGCGCCCATGGCGACGAGGCTGCCGGCGCCTCCTTGCGGTGTCTGGCGACGGCCGTCTCATAGATCGCTGCCATCTTCGCTGCACATGTCTCGATGGTGAATTCTTGTCGCGCGCGCTTCATCGCCGCTGCACCCAGGCGCTCGCGCAGGCTTTCGTCGTTGACGAGAAGCTTCAAAGCTTCCGCCAGAGTGGCCGGGGAACCTGCGGGAAAGAGAAGGCCCGTGACGCCCTCCTGAATTGCCTCAGGAATACCCTCGACGTCGCTGCCCATGGCCGGCAGCCCGCAAAAGGCCGCCTCGATGACCACGCGGCCGAACGCTTCCGCCCGTGACGGAATCACGAGAATATCGGCCGCATCGCGCAGAATTGCGCCCACATCCGCGCAATGCCCGAGGAAGTAGACCGGCAAGCCTGCCGCCATCTGCTCCAGCCTCGCACGCTCGGGCCCATCACCGATCACCAGTAGACAAAAGGGACGCTCGAACGAACCCGCACGCCGCATCGCTTCAAACAGAATGTCGTGGCCTTTGCGATGGATCAGAGCGCCTACGATGGCGCCGACGACGGCCTCCTTCGGGATGCCAAGCTCGGAGCGCAATCCCCGCCGGTCGCCGGCGAGGAGTCGCTCGACATCGAAGCCGTTGAAGACAACAGCCACACGATCGAGCGGCATGCCGTCAGCGATGAGGGGTGCCGCGGCGGCAGTAGAGACCGCAACGACAGCGTCCGCAAGATGCAGTCCCAAGACGTAGCGGCTGCGTCGCAAATAGCAGCTATGCACCTGGGCCAGAATCGGCACGCGACTTTTGCGCGCCGCCGGCAACATCCATTGCAGCGGCGCGGCGCTGTTGCAATGAACTAGATCAGCGCCCGTCTCGGAAATGAATCTCCGTCCCTCCCTGACCGAGCGGGCATATCGCCCGAGCGAAAACCTGGGCGAGTCGTAATCAAAATAAAACGCGAACGCGCTCCGAAAAACCGGCATGCCCAGCTTTCGCGCCGCCTCGTCCATGGCAGGCGCGTTGCACCACAAGAACGGCGCCACCCCGTTTCTCTTGATGCCGTTCATGAGTTGCAGCAAGGCGATCTCGCTGCCGCTCAGCCAATCGTCGCCAAAATGCACGAAGAGAACGTTCATTCGCGGGGCAACATCGTGCTCACGTACAGGCGGCTGTACGCGTCCTCCTCGGCATCCATGCGGCCATCAATCTCGCTCCGCGGGCTCGCTCTAGCTTAGGCTGTCGATGAGGGCCGCAAAGCGGGCGGCTTGCTTCCGCCATGTAAGCTGCCGCGCATGCTCCAGGCCGCGCTCCGAAAGGCGCCGCCTGAGGCCATCATCTTCGAAAAGTCTCGTGATGGCCTTGGCGATTTCCGCCGGATATCGCGCATCGACGAGAAGTCCTGTCTCTCCATCGATGACCGCTTCACTCGTCCCACCCGCGCGCCCACCGACGACCGGCGTGCCGCACGCGTTGGCTTCAAGAAAGACCAAGCCGAATCCTTCGGTATCTCCGTTCTGCAGCGTCCGGTTTGGCAAGACGAATACGTCCGCGAACCTGTACCAATCGGCCAAGACCGGGTCGGGAACGCTGCCGAGAAGGGTTACACATTCGCCCAATTCGAGGTTAAAGACGAGCTCCTTCAACTGTTCAGTGGCTGGCCCTTCCCCGATCAGAAACAAATGCGCGTCCCGAACGCGGCCGCGGATCATCGGGAGCGCCGCTATCAGATTGTCAAACCCCTTTCGTTCGACGTGCCGGCCGACACCAAGAATGATCCGTTTCCCGTCGAGCTGATATTTCCGGGAGAGCTCCTCGTTTCGGCGGCCGGGCGTAAATTTTTCCGTGTCGACGCCGTTCAAGATCACTTTGATGTTGGCGCCATCGACGCCGAACTTGAGAATTTCGCTGCGGCAAAAGTCGCTGACGACGAGCACAAGATCTGCCGCGCGAAGAAAAGTACCGCGCAAGCCCGCGTAGGCGCCGTTGTCGTGCTGCGTGATCTCTTCGCCATGGCAATACACCACAAAACGTTTGCGCAGAACGTACTTTGCGAATAAGCCAATCCATCCGCCGTAGATAAGGTCACCGATGCAGATGACGCGATGGCGGTGCCGCAGGCAGAGCCAAAGAACGCGTAAGATGATTTGGACGTTGATAAAGAGCTCTTCAAGAAAACCAGAAAGCCTTTGGAGAGGATTTTGTATCGGGCTTGCTCTTTTTGGCGCTCGAAGAAACCGCTGCCGATACATCAAAAAGCCGCAATCCGCATCGTAGGCGTCCCAGCCGACCTTCCGCTCCAGTTGATAGCTGACCTTGGACGAAAGCCCGACGACACTTTCGGCGTTATGCTTGCAAATCTGATCGTAGACTGTGCTCGAGCCGCCCACGACCGGGGGAAAGTTATCGGATATGAAGAGCACCTTTCGTCGCTGCAAAGTGTCCCCCAAACGGCGGTATCTGCTTGCCCCTTGGAGCCTTCGACTTTTCGTCGGCGCCTCGCTGGATCCGCATTATTCGTGCCTGACCATCCGAAGGCTTACGCTCGGTAAATAGTCAAACAACTCTAAGATACAGGCTCACAGAAGGCCGCGCAATCTCGTGAGACGGCGCCAAGCACGGCGAACGTCGCGATGATCGGAATCCTCTCTCTCAACTCTCAGTACCAAGAGGGAGTCCTTCGAGGCACGTTGGATCAGCCGCACGGCAATTGGCGACTTGCTCTTATTGCGTCCGTGTCGTCGGCAGTGGTTCATATCTCCCGCCGGCGCAGACCTCTTGGACTCGAATTGCCCCTTTGCGCGCAGGATAGAGTGTTTGCGAAGGCCCAATAAGGGGCCGGCGCGGCGAGACATTGGCTCTCACATCGATGGGCGAACGGGTCGATACGACTGCCTTTCTCGACTCCGACGACGGTTGAGTGGACGGCGCGCCGCACCGCGTACAGCCAGTCTTGGCAATGGGCGCGGATTTCCGCCCCGCCGACTGATGTTGTAAAGGCAATCCGAAAAGCCGCTTGCAAGAATGTCAGCGCGCTTCCGACGGCCAAAAGTCAGCGCAGAAGTCGCTGGTCCTCTAGGGGCGCGACGACCTGAATTGTTGTGCCCCGAGGCTTCGCCGCGCCGACCGCGCCGGCTTCACCAGATCGGCCTTGGCTCCCCGTTATGGCATTAACCTTGTTTTGCCGGTCGCCACGCGATGCGTTGCGTGGTTGCATCATCAGGAGGCGCCGAAAGCCGATTTGGCGTAGACGAGGCCGGCGAATACTAAATACCACATGTAATTGAAGCACTTGGCCCTTGGGCTTCGGACTGCGACAAGCCAAGAGCCGAGCCGTCGATCCTTGACAAGGTACCAGACTTTAAGATTAGTTATTAATAAGTTAACTGGGGACAAGGCCCAACAAAATAGAGAGGCCTAGGGTAGCTGGTGTACATGCAAGCGATTTGAGGATGAGAAGCGTTTCTCCTCAGACGTATCTGCGTCGTGCCAGTGCCCCGCGTGAGGGTGAGTGCGCGAGTTCGCGCTTGAGGGGAGCGCACCGGTGGCGTGGCTTAGAGTGCTGCTTACGATCGCTTGCGTTTTGTCTTTGCAAGGATGCATCTATTTCCGGAAGTCTCCGCCTAAGGAGCCCGAGGCTCCAGGTATTTCAGAAAAATCCGGTTACCTCATCGGACCGGGCGATCAACTTCAAGTCTTTGTATGGCGCAACAACGATCTGACTGTCACGCAGCCCGTCAGGCCTGACGGACGGATTTCCATACCCCTTCTTCAAGATGTGCCGGCGGCCGGTCGGACGCCTGAACAGCTCGCCGCGGATGTCACGAAGTCGTTGAGCGAGTATGTCGAGGACCCACAAGTCACCGTCATCGTTCTGAATGCCGTCGGCAGCTCCGAGACGAACATTCGGGTCGTCGGCGCATCCGCTCAGCCGCGTTTGGTGCCTTACCAATTCGGCATCACGTTGCTTGACGCAATGGTCGACGCGGGCGGTCTCACAGAATTTGCCGACGGCAATCGCGCAAGTCTCGTGCGCAATGTTGGAGGCAAGCGCAAGCGCTTTCACGTGCGCCTCGCGAGCCTGCTCAAGCGTGGCGACTTGTCCGCCAATGTGCAGCTTGCACCGGGCGATCTCATCGTCATTCCAGAAAGACTCTATTGAGCCGGGGGTATCAGGCAGCGAGCAAGCAGCAAGCACAGCGAGAGATTCGTCCGCAATCGACGGCCCGGGCAAGCCTGTAGCGCGGTGCGTTTGATGAGCGCTTCCGGACGAATGGGGGATCGGGGGAATGGACGATGCATTTAGCGCCTTAGGCGACGAAATTCGTCGCGCTTTGCGCTTTCGGTGGTCCGGACTTTTCATCGCAATCGCCATAGCGTCTGTGGCTGCGACGGTCGTTACCCTTTTACCTGATCAATATTCCGCGAGCGCGCGCATAGCGGTCAATCTCGATCGAAACGGCGAGGTGCCATCCATAATCGTCGATGCTGAGGACGGGCTCCTCAGCGATCTCACCCTTGAGCGGACCCTCGGCAAGATCGACTTCGGCACCAGCGGAATGGCCCCGTCGGAAGTTGAAGGCGCCAAGAATACACTCAAGAGACGCATTCACTTGACCGGAATGGCCGGAGAGACCCTGACGGTGCAGTTCTCCGACGCTGATCCCGCGCGCGCGCTCGGCGTCGTTCAGGAGATCCTTGCCTCGTTTCAGGACTATGTATCAACCATCGGTGAAGTCGGGAGCGAGGGCGCGGTCCGTACCCTTGAAGACTTGATCAAGGCCACATTGGCGCGCACGAACGAAGCCGAACGCAAAGTGACGGACTACCGCCTGCAGCACATGGATATTTTCGGGCAAGGCGGCGTCGAGGAGCGCCTGGACCAGGCGAAAGTCGCCGTCGACACCGCCCAAGCCAATTATCGCACCGCTGTGTCTTGGCGCGACCAGAACATCGATGCGCTGCGTAGCGGCCGCGCAGAATCTGGCGGGTTGAGCGTGATGCCGCCTCAGCTCGTGTCCGGCGATCCTGTGATCAACCAAATTAACACGCTTTATTTGCAGCTCGTCAGTCTGCGCTCGCTCTATTCGGACAATTACCCGGATGTCATTTCCACCAGTCGGGAACTGAACGGCCTGTTGTTGCAGTTTCCCGCCGACGAGAACTCTTGTCAGGTGCCGGCGACGATGGGCGACAAGACGGCAGCGCGCGCGCCTAACGGCATCGCTCCGTCGTCAGCCCCCGGCCCGGTCTACTTGTCTGCGAGCCCTGCTTACGACAGCGCCGCCCCGAGCGCAGAAGATGTCACCATCAGAATAGCGAATGTCGTGGCTTGCCGCTCGAAGCAAGTCATCGCGAGCAGTCAGGCCGAATTCAATGGACTGAAGGCGCTTCAGGCGAGCGCCTATCCCATTCAGAGCGAAATGAGACGCCTGACGGCCGACCGCGATGCCGCTCAGGGCCGCCTGCAGGACCTGTGGGAGCTGCAACGAGGGGGGGCGGGCGGCCCCGTATCCGACCTCTATACGATCGATCAAAGTCCCGAATTTCCCATCGCGCCGAGCGGCCCAAATCGGCGACTTTGGCTTATGGCAGTGTTAGCCGCGGCGCTCGCGGGTGGAGTTTTCTTCGCATACCTCCGAGCTCTGATCGCGGTGTCGGGCGGCCACGACGATAGTGCGTCCGAGGATTACGGAGCAATGTCCGGCTTCGCGCAGTTTGCCAATGTGGTGGTGTTTTGGGTCGTTCTGCTGGCGCTTGTTGGTGCGATCGCAATGCTCGCGGCCTCCCAGCCGCAGCTCGACGACTATCGCCAAGCCGCCTACCCCTTTGTTCGTGACGTACTCGGCATGGTGACTCATCTGAGGTGAGTTGCATGAGGCGGCTGCTGACGAACCGATGCGCACAATGCAACTGGACTGCGGGCGCCGTTTCACACCCCTTACACCCCGCGAAGGCGACCGAACTCATTCAGCGGGTGCGATGAACGGCGCTCCCGCCAGCGCAGAGCGAGGAAGTCCAGAAGCGAGCGAGGCTTGTTGACGATTGTACGGGCCGCTTTTGGCAAAGAGGACGAGTATTCGGATAAGCTCCGATGAGCAGAAAGTGTGCCATGCGTTCGGCAGCCGACCGTCTCGGCCCGGTGGTGACCTTCAGTTTCCTCGTGGGCTTTTGTTCACTCTTCGTGACATCCAGTTGGGCGGATTCATTCGCTTTCCATCCAGGCGTCACTGTCGAGGAGGCTGTCACCGACAATGCCAATGTAACGTCGACGGATAAGCGGCCCGATTCCTTCACGACGATCACCGGAGACTTCGATATCTCCGCCAGAACGCGCAAGACCGAGCTGACGGCGAGGGGCAGCATCGGCTACGAGAAGTTCCTGAGAACCAACGATCTCGATAACTTTGGCATCGAGCTTCTTGCATACGGTCAAGTCGAGATTATGCGCAGATTTTTCTTTGTTGATTCGGCCATTTCCATAGATAACGCAGCTTATCAACCGCACCATTATTCCGGCCACCGCACGCGCCACCCCCATCGGCCAAGCTCGTGTCAGAAACTATTATGCTGGCCCTTCTGTGACGACCACCGTCGGCAATTATGCCGACGTTCTCCTGCGGGGCCGATATGGAGAAGTCAAGTATCAACCCGTGATCGCCACCGCTCCCTCGTTGAGCATCAACGACTCCACAATATTGCAGGGAAGCGGGCTCATAAGCACGGGAACGCGATTTCGCGCTTATGAGGCGACCATCAGCGGCGAGTATCTAAAGCAGAACCAAGGCTACACCACTTATAACGGCCTATACTCTCTACTTTTTCGCGTAAACGGCGGCCTGCGGCTTATCGGGCGCGTGGGCTATGAAAGCGTTTTCGATCCCGGGGTAACGGACCTCAAGGGACTCATTTGGACGGGCGGGGCAAGCATAGAGCCGGGCCCTCTGTCACATATCCGCGTCGAATACGGCGAGCGGTATGAGCACAACGTCTGGAGCGCCGATGCCTTGGTCGCGTTGACGGCCAAGCTTCTCGTGAGCGGGGGTTACTCCGAGTATCTCCAGACCGAGCAGTCGCGGCTCGAGCGAACCCTTGACGAGCTCATAAGCCCCACTCCGACCTTTCCCATTGGCACGCCCACGTTGCCAGATATAATCCTGCAAAACTTGATTACCGGGACTTTCCTCAGCAAGGATACGAACTTCGGACTTTCATTCGTCTTCAAGAGATCCTCGCTTCCGCAGCTCACGGCTCTCCGCTACTTCGCATTGACGGGACATTTGTATGAAAGAATTAGCCCGTCCAGCGGATCCGATCGGACGGTCGCGATCGATTTCATCTACAGCGATCAACTTTGGCGTCAATTGGGAACATCGTTCAGTCTTGGCTTTGACAAGGGGAGCGCCACCCTCGTCAATACGACGAAGAATTCGGTCTACCGCGCGGAATGGCAACTGAATTATGATCTGACCGACAGCGCCATCGCTTCGCTCAATTATACGTGGCAGAAGAACTACCTTGAGCAGGGAGAGGCCATTCCAGAAAATGTCTTGTCCGTATCGTTCCGCAAGAGCTTTTGAGTAACCGCGCGAAGAGAAAGAGATACACTCGCCCGATGACCAAAGGCGTGATCGTTCGCCAAGATTTCCGGTATTGATGCAGTCGCCATGGTCGCGTGGTGTCTCATGCCGATGCGGCAAAGCACCGTTCCAAGGACCGCATGATCATGTTGGCTCCCTCACATCGGCACTCGGGCAGCGTGAACGCCCTTTCTGTCGACGTGGAGGATTATTTCCAGGTGCAGGCGCTTTCGGCGGCCTACGATCCCACAAGCTGGGAGAGTTGCGAATTGCGCGTGGAAGCCAATACCGAGCGAATTCTTCAGATATTCGGCGAAGCGGGCGTATTTGCGACGTTTTTCACTCTCGGGTGGATTGCGGAGCACTGCCCCCGTCTCGTTAGAAAAATTGCAGATGCCGGTCACGAGCTCGCAAGTCATGGGTACAGCCACAAGAGAGTGGATCATCAAGGGCCGGAGGAGTTTCGCCGCGATGTCCGCAAAACCAAGATGATTTTGGAGGACTGCGCGGGAGCGCCCGTAAGAGGATACCGCGCCGCGACGTTTTCCGTGGGGCCCCAAACGACGTGGGCATTTCCGATCCTCGAACAAGAAGGCTACACATACAGCTCGAGCGTCTACCCCGTGCGGCACGACTATTACAGTTACGCCAATGCGCCGCGCTTCGCCTTCAGACCACCAGGCACGAGCCGCTTTTGGGAGTATCCCATTGCCACCATCAGGCTTGGAGGGCGGAATTTTCCGTGCGGCGGTGGCGGCTATTTTCGCTTCCTGCCTTATTCCGTGTCGCGCGCCGCGATCAGGCGCATCAATGCGGTGGACGGCCGTCCCGCGGTCTTTTATCTTCATCCGTGGGAAATCGATCCGGGCCAGCCCCGGCCTCGCGGCATCTCCCTCAAGTCGCGCTTGCGCCACTATCTCAATCTCTCCAAGACTGCACCGCGCCTTCGACGCTTGTTGCGCGATTTTTCTTGGAACCGGATTGACGCGGTCTTTCGACACGCGGCGGCCGACGAGGCAGGATCCAGACCCGCCTGATGTCGGGAATTCGACATACGAAATGACCTCGAGCCTCACGCCTGGGATTTGTTCGTTGGCGCGCACGGGGAGGCGACGTTCTTCCATCTTTCGGGTTGGCAACGCATCTCGGCCGCCTTCAATCACAACGTCCACAGCCTTGCCGCTGTGCGGGGCGGGTGCGTTTGGGGCGTGCTGCCGCTCGTCGAGATAAGAGGGCGACTGTTTGGACACGCACTGATTTCGAATGCCTTCTGCACGGCCGGCGGACCGCTCGCCCTCGACGAGGCTGCGCGTGCCGCGCTTGTTCATCGTGCCGTCGATCTCGGCCGCGAGCTCGGCGTGGACTATATCGAATTTCGGGACGCGCGCGCCGTGGGCGGCGACTGGGTCGCGCATACGGACCTCTATCACGGCTTTGAGCGAAGTCATGGCCGAAAGCGACGATGAGCGCCTTCGGCAAGTCCCGCGCAAGCAAAGGGCTGTTCTGCGCAAAGCGCTTGCGCAAGACTTGCCGGTCTCGGTCGACCGGGACACGAACAAGCTGTTTCCGCTCTATGCGCGCAACATGCGCAACCACGGCACACCGGCGTTGCCGCGGCGATACTTTGAGCTCCTTGTTTCGATCTTCGAGCGCAATTGCGAGATCCTGACCGTCTTCGGCGACGGCAGGCCGATGAGCGCCGTCTTAAGCTTCTATTTCCGCGATCGCGTCCTGCCCTTTTACACCGGAAGCACGTCTGCGGCCCGACACCACGGCGCAAACGATCTCATGTATTGGCACCTCATGGCCCGCGCGCTCGCGCGAGGCTGCACGGTCTTCGATTTCGGCCGCAGCAAGATCGGCACGGGTGCGCACGCGTTCAAGACGAACTGGGGATTCCATCCGCGCCCAATCACGCATTGGTACCATTTGTATCGAGGCCGGTCTTTGCCAAACCTCAACCCCACGAATTCCTCGCTATGCAACACTGATTGCGGTCTGGCGTCGGCTTCCACTGCCCCTGGCCACATTTTTATCGCGGTTTGTCAGCACGTCTCTCGTCTAGCTGCTTCTTGTGCAGTCCCTGATGAGATCGTCGAGAAGCGCCAATTGCGTGGCCCAATTGTGCTGCTCGACAACTTGCGCTCGTGCGCGCATACCAAGATCCGCGCTTACAGACCCGAGAAGGACTTTGGCGACCGCTTGCGCGATTTCCTCCGCCGTTCGCGCAACGAGCACATGCTGGCCGTCATTCGCGGCTATTCCCTCGAGCGCTTCCGGCGTCGTGACCAATGGCTTGGCCATCGCCATGGCCTCCAAGACCTTGTTCTGGATGCCGCGCGCTATGCGAAGCGGCGCGACCACGACATCCGCATCTGCATAGAAGGGCCGCACGTCAGCCACGGTGCCCGTCACTTCGATGCCGGGCCTCCGGGCCAAGTTGCGGATTTCGGCCGTGGGATTGGCGCCCACGATTCGAAATCGCGCGTCTTTCACAGACTCGCGAACGATCGGGAAAATTTCACGAGCAAACCAAAGCGCTCCGTCCACATTCGGGAAATAATCCATTGTTCCGACGAACAGGATCAACGGCGCCTGACGTGACCGGTTCCCGACAAGAGGATCGGGGCGAAAATGGTCGAAGTCCACGCCATTTGAAATGACGCGCAGCTGATCCTTCAACTCCGGCGCGCAGCGCTCGAATAGGCGGCGCTCGGACTGGGAGACAAAGATGCTCGACTTCGCGGCCGCTGCCACGGCCTTATCGAATTGCTCGAGGCGCGCGGCTTCGAGCGCATAAAGCCATCGCCATGGACCGCGGCGCCTGGCGCCGTATTGGCGCCATTTCTCCGAATCGAAATCGACAAAGTCGACGACGAGTGTCGCGCCTCCAAGTTGCGCGCCTAGCGCGTATTGCGCCATCGCCGACGAAAAGACGTACACAATATCGATGTTTTTTGACGAAAAGATATCCGCGCTCCAACGTTTGAGTTCGCGATTTGAGAACGCCTTGACGCTGAAGGGCGCGCCATTGCCGAGTGCGGCTGACACATGAATCAACATTTCGACAGGATGCCGCACCGGAATGCAAACCTCGCGGCAATGACGTTTCGCCCAAGCGAGCGATACAGGATCGACGGACTGATCGGTGAGGGCACCAAGCCAAACGTCATGCTTGGAGGCGAGGTGCCGCAGAATGTGAAATGCTCTGATTTTCTCTCCTTTATCGGGGGGAAATGGAGCGCGGTGTGCAAGAAACAAGATGCGCGCCATCACCGTGACCTGCAAATTTTGTCATTGCGCTGAGGATCAGGCATGCGGAAAAGGGGCAGCCGATCTGGTTTGCATTTCTCCGCTTTACCGCCCGCGGCCGAACCTGAAAGTACCTTAGTTGTACATCTGCGATAAGTCTTCGAACATCGCGTGCTTAAGCAATTTCGCTATTGGCGATGCTGTGATGAGATACCAAATATTTTCGCGAGCCCTTGACCCACGCACGACGGCCCGGAGGATAAATGTCCCTCCACGGAAAAAATTGCCATTGGCATAAAGATTGCGCCCAATAGACGTGAATCGCTCTCCCCAAATGTTTCTTAGTTCAGATCTTGAGAATGAGGTCTCTCGGGCCGCCAAGTGACGCTGAATCATGGGGAGGACGTAGTCAGCCACGCTTCGAGCGTAAACCTTCGTCAGGCTGTTTGGCGTATCGTGGGCTAGCACGAGGTACTCCGGAATGAACTCGACCTCTCCGACCATCGCCAATCGTATCCACATATCCTGATCACCCGCGACGGCCAGGCCGGTATCAAACGGACCGACTTGTGCAATCGAGGAGGTGCGCGCAACGACACAAGGCTCCGCCACGACGCTCTTGGCGAGAAGCAATCGCCAAACCCGCGTCTTGTCAAAGGCGGGCGGTAGAATTCCAAACTCACGAAGGGGCCGGCCCATTTGGTTGAGAAAAATGCAGCCGCATGTCGCGAAGCTTGCGGCGGAATTTCGTTCGAGCGCATCGATTTGCTTGGCAAGCTTTGTCGGCCGCCATTCGTCATCGGCGTCGAGAAACGCGATGTAATCACCTTTGGCGACAGCGAGTCCTTCATTTAACGCGGCGCATACGCCGCCATTCTTAGATAGGGAGACAAGCCGGATTTCGGGCTTGCCGTAGCTCCGGACGACATCGCCAGTGGCATCCTGGCTTCCGTCATCAATGACGATGATCTCAAGATTGGGATAATGCTGGGCGAATACAGAGTTGAGCGCGCGACGAATTGTCTTCGCAGCGCTATAGGCAGGAATCAGGACTGTCACAAACGGAAGAGTTCCTGGGCTATCACTCAAGGGCTTCACACAAAGCACATGGAGGAGTGAGTTCTTCGAATATGCGGCAAGCCTCCGCAACGAGGCACCAGTTTACCCTTGCTCGCGGGGCGCCACAAGAACACGCTCTTTGCATGCCCTCAACGCGCGGCCCTGGCCGAGGAATTAAACAATACCGCTTTTTTGGCATTGCGGCGTTGTCGTGTTTCGTCTGCCATTTGTGAATTGGCCGATGGCGCACCCAAAGAGACGGGGTCCGGTTTGATCCGGCATCTGACGAATGAGGATCCTGATGCCAACCCTGGGGAGATCGGAGCGAAGCTGTGGAGGGTGGACATCTTGATCGCCCAAGGTCAAGCATCGGCCGGCGAAGAACGCTGCGGCGCGTGCGGTGATCGCCAACTGCGTCCAAGCATAGCCGCGGCGTTTCGGGACTTCTGGCGCACGGGCGCCGGCGCATGCTTTTCGCAAAGGACCGGCTGGCTGGGGCGGGAGGATTTCGAACCTCCGAATGTCGGAACCAAAATCCGATGCCTTACCGCTTGGCGACGCCCCATTGGGAGAACGGGCGCGCGACGATACCGGCTCGCATCGCGCGAGGCAACGCGGCCGCCACGCCGCCGTTGCGAGCCCTGCCGCGAGCACGTATAAACGCGGGGCGCGTGGCACGCGGAGTGTAGCTCAGCCTGGTAGAGCACTGCTTTCGGGAGGCAGGGGCCCCGAGTTCAAATCTCGGCACTCCGACCACCCTACGCCTTCGGCTTCGGGTGGCTTACGCCAGTAAGCCGCCCGAAGACGACTAGGCGTAGGAGTGCCCTTCGAAGCTCCCGAAGGGAGCGAAGGAGGGCCTCGCAAAAAGATATGTACTATGTCTACCTACTAAGAAGCATCAATTCCCCAAGCCAAACCTACATTGGCTTCACGAAGGACTTGAAAGCGCGCCTCAGAGCGCATGATGCCGGAGAGTCAAAGCACACGGCAAAATTTGTTCCATGGCGGCTTGTTTGCTACCACGCTTTCGCCGATAAGCGGAAAGCACGGGAATTCGAATATTATCTCAAAACAGGATCTGGAAAAGCGTTTGCCAGCAAGCGCTTCTGGTAGGTAGCATGAATTGCAACTCTTCCCTTTGAGTACGGGAACAAACGCGTAAATCCAGCGACACGCAGCGCTCGATAGAGTTTTTTCGAGTTTCGCGCATCGGGGGAGCCTGTTTGAAGAGCGAACGGCGCGACACCGCCAAGGCCCCGGGCGCGGCCGATCCCCTGGTGCGCACGCGCTGGTATGCGCTGTGGCTGCTCGTCGCCGTCTATATCTTCAACTTCATCGATCGCCAGGTCGTCTCGATCCTGCAGGAGCCGATCAAGCAGGAGCTCGGTCTTTCCGACACGCAGCTCGGCCTTCTCACCGGCTTCAGCTTCGCGGTCTTCTACGTCACGCTCGGCATTCCCATCGCCTGGCTCGCCGACCGCTGGAACCGCAAGCGCATCATCGGCATCGCCGTCGCCGTGTGGAGCCTCATGACCGCGCTCTGCGGCCGCGCCACGAGCTATCCGATGCTCTTTCTCTTCCGTGTCGGCGTGGGCGTGGGCGAGGCGGGCCTGAGCCCGCCCGCGCAATCGCTCATCTCGGACTACTTCCCGCGCGAGCGGCGCTCGACCGCGCTCGCCATCTACACGCTCGGCATTCCCATCGGCGCCGTGCTGGGTGTTTTGCTGGGCGGCTGGCTCAACCAGTTCTTCGGCTGGCGCAACGCGTTTCTCGCCGTGGGCCTGCCGGGGCTCCTGCTCTCGTTCCTCGTCCTCACGACGCTCAAGGAGCCCAAGCGCGGCGCCATGGAGCGCGCGGCGACGGTCGCGCCGGCACGCTCGCTGCCCGCCGTCATGCGCACCTTGTGGGGCATGCGCGCCTTCCGGCATCTCGCGCTCGGCGGCTCGCTTCACGCCGTGGTCACTTACGCGCAGCTCAATTGGAACCCGCCCTTTTACGGGCGCGTGCACGGCCTTTCCACGGGCGAGGTCGGAAGCTGGCTCGCGCTGATCGGCGTCATGAGCGGCGTCGGCACCTATCTCGGCGGCGCGCTCGCCGACAGGCTCGCCAAGCGCGACGTGCGCTGGCTCATGTGGCTGCCCGGCGCCGCGGTTCTCGCATGCACGCCCCTCTTCTTCGCGCAGTACTGGGCGCCGACCGTGCATCTTTCCATCCTGTTTGCGCTCTTGCCCGCATTGCTCACGACGTTCGATCTCGGGCCCTTCTTCGGCACGGCCCAGAGCCTCGTCGTCCCGCGCATGCGCGCCACGGCCACGGCGATCCTCATTCTCATCATCAGCGTGCTGGGGCTCGGGATCGGCCCGGTCTTGGTCGGGCGGCTGAGCGACTTCTTCGCGAACGGCTTGGGCTTGGGCGTGGAGTCGTTGCGCTATGCCATTCCGATCATTCTCCTCGTCAATCTCTGGTCCGCCTATCACTATTTCTGCGCCGCGCGCTATCTCAAAGCCGATCTCGCGCGCACGGAGAGCTGATCCCGCCGCGGCACTTGCGCCTATACTGGCGCCATGGCGGTGGTCATTCCGTTCAATCGCGAGAGGGATTTTCGCGCGGGCGTGCTGGAGGAAGTGGCGCCGGGCATTCGGCGCATGGTGGCGCCCAATCCCGGCCCTTTCACCTTTGCCGGCACGAACACCTATGTCGTGGGCCAAGGCCGCGTCGCCGTCATCGATCCGGGGCCGGATCTCGCGGTGCATGTCGAGACGCTCACGCGCGCGCTGGCACGGGAAACCGTGACGCATATCTTCGTCACCCACACCCACAACGATCATTCGCCCGCCGCCCGGCCGCTCAAAGCCGCCACGGGCGCGCTCGTCTGCGCCTACGGTCCCCACGGCCCGCCGCCCGGAGGCTCTGGGCCGCAGGGCGGCGTGGCGCGCGCGGACGATGGTGTCGCCATCGAAGAAGGCGCCGATCTCGACTTCGTGCCCGATCTCTTCATGGCCGACGGCGAGCGCATCGCGGGGCCCGGCTGGACCATCGAGGCCGTCCACACGCCGGGCCACACGGCCAACCATCATTGCTATGCGTTCTGCGAAGAACGCGTGCTCTTCACCGGCGACCATGTGATGAGCTGGTCGACCTCGGTCATTGCGCCCCCCGACGGCGACATGCAGGCCTATATCGCGAGCTTGCAGAAGCTGCTCGCGCGAAAAGATCGCGTGCTGTGGCCCGCCCATGGCGGACCGGTGCGCGAGCCCGCGCCATTCCTGCGCGCCTTCATCGCCCATCGCGAGGAGCGCGAGGCCGCGATCGCCGAGTGCTTGCGGCGCGGCATCGGGCGCATTCCCGACATGGTGGCGCGCATCTATGCCGATGTCGATCCGCTGCTCCATCCGGCCGCCGCGCGCACCGTGCACGCCCATCTCGTCCGCATGGTGGCGCAAGGCCGCGCGGCCAGCGACGGAAAGCCCAAGTTGGACTCGTTTTACCGCGCCGTCTGAGTTTCGTTACGCCGTGTTCCACGGATTAACGATGGTCTTCACGGCGGATTTGAAATCCGACACATTGCGCGTGACGAGGACAAGATCGTGCGCCTCGGCCGTCGCGGCGACGAAGGCGTCCATGCTGCCGATGGGACGGCCCGCGCCCTCCCGCCGCGCCACGATCAGTCCCCAAGCTTCGGCGACGGCCGCGTCGATCGGCAAGAGACGCCCTTCGAAGCGCTGCGGCAGCTCATCCTCCGAGCCAAACGCCCAGACGGTTCCGCCGGCTTCCCGGCGGCCATGCGCTCGATGCCATAGCGCAACTCCGCCAGCGTAACGACACTGAGAAAGACGCGGTCCTCGTCCGTCTCAGCAAGCCAAGTCACGACGCCCGCGTTGGGACGCGCCTTCGTCCATTCGAAAACGACATTCGTGTCGAGAAGAAATGTCACAGGTCGACGCGGCGCGGGCGATCCTTCGCGCGCTTGATCTTGAGTCGCGCGCCGCGCAGCGGCGAGGCCGCGAAAAAGTCCACGAGGCTGCCGCTGCGCTTGGTCTTGCGCTCCCACTCCTCCGCCGAGACGACGACGGCGGCCACCCGGCCATGGCGCGTCACCGTCTGCGGACCCTCCTCCCGCGCCCGCTCGATCACCTCCGAGAGCTTGGCCTTGGCCTCGGCGACCGTCCAACGATCCGCGTCCATGTCCACGCCTCCCGAAATAAGGTCATATTGGTCATAATAGTCATTTTTGAGGCGTCGGGCAAGCCCGGCGTGCCGGCACTCCGCCCGAGGACTCACGGCGCGGAGTTGAGCGCCTGCGCAAAGGCGCGGATGCGGCGCGCGTTCGTGCCGAGATCGCCCCGGCCGATGCGCGAGGCGGACCGGATGTCGAGGCGGGCGCCGCTCCCCTCCGCGCGGATGCGGATCACGATGTCGTCCGTGAAGCGGTAGACGCGCGTCGTGTCGGTGGCCTCGATGCGGCCCTCGTCGGGGCTCGCGGCGACGATGTGCCAGCCGAGCCTCTTCGCCGCGCGCTTGGCGCGGGCGAAGGCGCGATGCGGGCGTTTCGTCGAGCAGAATGGGCGCGATGTCGGGATAGGCTTTGCGCTGGGCGGCTGCGATTTTTCCGCCGCCGTAATCCGCGCCCTTGCGGTGCAGCGCGCGGAGCGCCACGAAGGCCGGCGGATCGTCCGTGTCCGTCGTAATGTCGTGGATGAGAAGTGCCCCGCCCCCGCTCGCGAGCGCGCGCAAGCCATAGGCCGTGGGCAAGACGAGCGGCGCCGCCGCGATCACGAGCGCGAGCGCGGCCACGCCCTTGCGCACCGAGAGGCCATCGCCCGCCGCGACGAGACTCGGCAACGCCAGGCGGATGGCGGCGAACCCGCTCAAGAACGCTAGACCGAGCAGAATGAACGCCCCCCAAGCATTTAACCCCAAACGAAAGGAGAGCGGCGAAAGCGCGACAAGGGCAAGCGTGATGAGCGCCAGAACAAGGGCGTTGCGCGCGGCCCGCCCCCGCCGCTTTCGTCTGTCGCTCCGCTCGCCATGCCCTGAACGGGATCCGCCTTGACCCCCTCCCATCCTCCCCCTTTCAGGGGGAGGAGGAGATTCCTTCTCCCTCCTTGCAAGTGGGAGGAGCAGATCTCTCTCCCCCTGCAAGGGGGAGGGCCGGGTGGGGGTCATTGAGCCATTATAGATTCAACCAAATTGAAGTTCGCTTTGGTGCAGCGGGCGCCGCTCACTCCGCCGCGCGCGCCCTGGGCCAGACATGGTGTTTGAACTGCGCGCGCAATGCGGCCTTTTGAATCTTGCCCACGGCGGTGTGGGGAATCTCCTCGACGAAGACCACGTCGTCGGGCCGCCACCAGGTGGCGATCTTGCCTTTGAGAAAACTCAAGATGTCGCGCTTGTCGGCCTTGGCGCCGGGCTTCAGCGCCACGATGAGCAAGCGGCCGCTCGCTCCATTTGGGGTGGGGAAGGCCGATCACGGCTGCCTCCCGCACCGCCGGGTGGCCGAGCGCGATGTTCTCGATCTCGATGGAGGAGATCCATTCGCCGCCGGACTTGATCACGTCCTTGGCGCGGTCGGTGATCTGCATGTAGCCGTCCGCGTCGATGGTCGCGACGTCGCCGGTGGGAAACCAGCCGTCATGTTCGGCGAGCGGATCGCCGTCCTCCTTGTAGTAGCGCGCGGCGACCGCGGCTCCGCGCACCAGGAGAATGCCCGAGGTCTTGCCGTCCCGGGGCAGCTCGCGGCCCGCCTCGTCGACGATCTTCATTTCCACCGTGATGATGGGCCGGCCCTGCTTCGTCTTGAGCTTGAGCTTCTCGGGCCAGGCAAGCTCGTCCATGGCGGGCTTGACGAGGCATTGGCTGCCGAGCGGGCTCATCTCGGTCATGCCCCAGCCATGCACGACTTCGATGCCGTATTTCCGCTCGAAGGTGTCGATCATGGGCGCGGGCGCCGCGGCGCCGCCGATATAAACGCGCTTGAGCGCGGTCGGCTGTTTGTTCTCGGCTTCGAGATATTGCATGAGCCCGAGCCACACCGTGGGCACGGCGGCGCTGCAAGTGACCTCTTCGTTCTCCAAGAGCTCGCAGATGCTCTTGCCGTCGAGCTTCGGTCCCGGCAGGACGAGCTTTGCGCCCCACATGGGCGCCGTCAGCGCCAAGCACCAGGCATTGGCGTGAAACATGGGCACGATGGCGAGCACGCAATCCTGCTCGCGAACGTCGAAGCCGCTCAGCGCGTGCAGAAAATTGGAGCGGTGGGAATAGAGCACGCCCTTCGGGTTTCCCGTCGTACCCGAGGTGTAGCAAAGGCCCGCGGCCTCGTTCTCGTCGCCTTCGAGCCATTGGAAATCGTCGTCCTCGGCGGCGAGCAGCTCCTCGTAAGAGCTGACATTGCGCAACTTGGTCGCCGGCATATGCGCGCGGTCGGTCAGAAGAACGAACTGCTTGATGGTGGGGAGCTTGTCCTGGAGCGCTTCCACGAGCGGCACGAAGGTGAGGTCGAGAAGAAGCACGCTGTCTTCGGCGTGACCCGCGATATAGACGATCTGCTCGGGATAAAGGCGCGGATTGATGGTGTGGTAGATGGCCGCAAGGCCCGTGATGCCGTACCAGGCCTCCATGTGGCGGTGCGAGTTCCAGGCGAGCGTGGCCACGCGATCGCCGCGCTTGACGCCGAGCTTCTTCAGCGCCTTCGCCACCTTGCGCGCGCGGCTGTGGATTTCGCGATAGGTCGTCCGGTGAAGCGTTCCCTCGACGAGGCGCGAGACCACCTCCCGCTCGCCGTGATTGGCCGCCCCATGGTCGATGATCTTCGACATGCGCAGCGGCCAGTGCTGCATCAAGCCCTGCATCCCGGATTCCCCACTCGAATTCTAGAAATGCTTGCGTGTAGTCTATGGACCGCGCTTTCTTTTGACAACGGGCCGTTCCCGAATCGGAGGATTTCATGCCGCTGTCCAACATGGCCGCCCGCGACGTGGAGAGCCTGATCCATCCTTACACCAATCTCGAGACGCTGCGCGCGACGGGGCCGCTCGTCTTCGCGCAAGGCAAGGGCGTGCGCGTCTGGGACACGGAGGGGCGCGAATATATCGAGGGCATGTCGGGGCTGTGGTGCACGGCGCTGGGCTTCGGCGAGGAAGCGCTCGTCGAGGCCGCGCTGGAGCAGATGCGAAAGCTGCCCTACGAGCATCTCTTTGCGGCCAAGAGCCACGAGCCCGCCATCGCGCTCGCCGAGAAGCTCAAGGAGATCTCGCCCGTCCCCGTCTCGAAAGTGTTCTTCGCCTGCTCGGGCTCGGAGGCGAACGACAGCCAAGTCAAGCTCCTCTGGTACTACAACAATGCGCGCGGAAAACCCGAGAAGAAAAAGATCATCAGCCGCATCAAGGCCTATCACGGCGTGACGCTCGCGGCGACGAGCCTGTGCGGCTTGGCCTCGAACCACCGCGATTTCGACGCGCCCTTCGCCTTTGCTCTGCATACGGACTGTCCGCACCACTACCGCTTCGCGGAAGCAGGCGAGAGCGAGGAGGATTTCGCGACGCGGCTCGCCGGCAATCTCGAGACGCTGATCGAGCGCGAGAACCCGAAGACCATCGCGGCCTTCATCGCCGAGCCGTTTCAGGGCGCGGGCGGCTGCATCTTCCCGCCCAAGACTTATTTCGAGAAGGTCCAGCCGATCCTCGAGAAGCACGACATTCTCTTCATCGACGACGAGGTGATCACGGGCTTCGGGCGCACGGGCAATTTCTGGGGTGCGGAGACCTACAACATGAAGCCGCACTCCATTTCGATCGCCAAGGCGCTGACCTCGGCTTATCTGCCGCTCTCGGCCGTGCTCATTCCGGACTTTATCTACGAGGCGATGCGCGAGGAGAGCAAGAAGATCGGCACCTTCGGCCACGGCTTCACCTATGGCGGCCATCCGGTCTCGGCCGCGGTGGCGCTCAAGGCCATCGAGCTTTACGAGACGCGCGACATCGTGGGCCATGTGCGGCGCGTCTCGCCCCGCTTTCTGCAGCGCTTCAAGCGGCTTGGCGAGCGCCCCCATGTCGCGGACGCGGGCGGCGTGGGGCTCGTGGGCGCCATCGAATTCGTCGCCGACAAGAAGACCAAGAAGAGCTTCGACGCGGCGCACGCGGTCGCCGCGAAATGCGCGGCGTTTTGCCAGGCGCAGGGGCTCATCGCGCGGCCTCTGCTCGGCGACCGCGTGGCCCTCTGCCCGCCCCTTATCATCACCGAGAGCGAGATCGACGAGATGTTCGACCGCTTCGAGCGCGCGCTTACCGATCTCGAGGCTTGGATTCACAAGGAAAAGCTCGCGGCGCGGTGACGGCGCAAGCGTCTCGCTCGTGAACGAGTGACCCCCCCTCCCTATCCCTCCCCCTCAAGGGGGGAGGGAATCGCCTGTTGCACCCGTTTCTCTCACCTCCCCCCTTGAGGGGGAGGTCGAAACGGCGAGCGCATGCGAGCAGTTTCGGGAGGGGGGTCAATTTCGGCGAGGAAGAACGCTCGGCATCACATCCGCGGCGAGCGCGTCGGCGCTCTTGCGCGCGTCGAGCTTCTGCCAGGTGATGGTTCCCAAGTCATAAGTGAGTTGCTTCTCGAGCACGGCGGCATCGGCGTCGGAGGCGTCGGCCTTGCGCGCGGCCAAGCGCGCGCGCAACACGGAGGCCTCCGCATCGAGCCAAAGGCCGGCGAAGGGCACGCCCGCAGTCTTCGCAATCGCCTCGGCCTTCGCGCGCTCGTCCTCGCGGGCGAACACCGCGTCCAGCACGACGCTCTCTCCCGCGCGCAGCGCGAGCGCGGCCCAGCGGTAAAGCGCGCCGTAGACGGCCTCGTTCGCTGCAAATGTGTAGGCGCTTTCGGGCAGGCGCGCGGCAAGCTCGGCACCGTGCAGGCGCTTGCGCGTCACGTCCGTGCGCAGCACGAGCGCGCCGTAGCTTGCGCCGAGATGGGGCGCCAGCGCACGCGCGAGCGTCGATTTGCCCGTGCCCGAAAGCCCGCCCACGGCGAAAAGCTTTGGTTTGCGCGGCGAAAGATGAGCGAGCGCGTCCGCGACATAGATTTTTGCGTCGCCGAGCTTCTTCGCATCGTCTTTGTCCGTGTCTTGCGCCGCTCGCGCGGAAACATGGGCGCGCACGGCCGCGCGATAGGAGAGAAAGAGCGGCAGCGCGCGAAAGCTCTCCATCAGCGCATCGGCTTCGGCGAGCGGGGTGCTCTCGGCGTAAGAGTTGAGGAGCCGGTTCGCGCCCGCGCCCTCGCGCGTGCCGCGATGAAGCACGTCCATGAGGAGAAACGCGAAGTCGCTCAAAATGTCGATGGTGGCGAAATCGTCGTTGAACTCGATGCAGTCGAAGAGCGTGGGCTTGCCGTCGATGAGGCAGACATTGCCCAGATGCAGATCGCCGTGGCAGCGGCGCACGAATTTTTCCGCCCGCCGCCGGTCGAGGAGCGGTGAGAGCGCGTCGAGCGCGGCTTGCGATTGGACGATGAGGGGCTCGACGCACTCGGCGCCGAGCGCGCTTGCGAAGCGGCGGAGCTCGCGCGCATTGGACTTAAGCGCGCGCGCGAGGCCCTCGGCGCCGCCGAAGGGTGCTCCTTTCACTTCCGCGTCGCGATGAAAGGCGGCCACCGCGCGGGCGAGCGCTTCCACGAGAGCGAGCGTGAGCGCGCCGCGCGCCGCCATGCGCGAGAGGAGCGCCTCCTCCTCGAAGCGCGCCATCTCGACCAGCCACTCGACGGGCGCGCCGTCGCCGCCGAGTTTCAGGCGCCCGTCCGCCTCGCGCGTCACCGCCACCGCGCCGCGATAAAGCATGGGCGCCGTGCGGCGGTTGAGCGCCAGCTCGGCCTCGACGAAGGCCCTGCGCTTCTCCAGCGTCGAATAATCGAGATAGCGGAGGTCGAGCGCCTTTTTGAGCTTGAAAACGCGCGCGCCCACGAGAAAGACGACGGAAGCGTGGGTCTCGATTTGCTCGATTTTTTTCGCGCGGCAGACCGTAAGTCTCGGCCGATGAGAGAAAGCGGACGACTTCTTCCTGCGCAGCCGGCGCCGGCATTAGAGCGTTCTCCACTGACGTGGAACGACCCGGCCACCCGCTCCCCCGCCCAACCACCCATTGAGGGTACCCTTGTGGGTGGTTGGGCGGGGGAGCGGGTGGCTCGACTTCAAAGCAGAGACTCTAATGCAGGCGCTGGGGAAAGACGGGCGGTGTCTCCTGCCCCGCCGGGTCCTCGTGGATGATGACCTCGGCGCCCGGAAACTCGGCCTTGATCTTCTCCTCCACGCGGTCGGCGATCTCATGCGCGTTCGAAAGCCGCATGTTGGGGTCGAGCTCGAGATGCAATTGGATGAAGAGATTGAAGCCCGAGCGCCGCGTACGCAGATCGTGCATGGCGCGCACTTGGGGCTCGGCGTTGACGATGGCCTTGATGCGCTCGCGGTCGGGCTCCTCGAACTCGCGGTCCATGAGCTGGTCGAAGGACTTGCCCACGATGTCCCAGGCATTTTTCGCGATATAGGCGGCGACCCCTAAGCCGATCGCGGCGTCGATGCGCGGCAGCGCGAAGAGCTCCGCGAGCACGATCGCGAAGATGACGCTGCCGTTCATGATGATGTCGCCCTTGTAGTGGAGCGAATCCGCCGAGATGGCGAGCGAGCCCGTGCGCGCGATGACGCGGCGCTGGAGGATGACGAGCCCCAAGGTCGCCGCGATCGCGACGAGCAGAATGATCACGCCCAGCGTGCTCGAGGTGACGGGCGTGGGCTTGATGAGGCGCGCGATCGATTCGAAGGTGAGGAAGGCGGCCGAGCCGCCGATGAGCATGGACTGCGCGAGCCCCGCCACGGCCTCGGCCTTGCCGTGGCCGAAGCGATGCTCGCGGTCGGCGGGAATGGCGGCGTGGCGGATGGCCACGAGATTGAGGCTCGAGGCCGCGACGTCGAGCACCGAATCGAGAAGCGAGCCGAGCAGCGCCACCGAGCCCGTGACGAAATAACCGAAGAGCTTGATCGCCACGAGAAAGAGCGCCGTGCCCACCGCCGCATAAGCCGCAAGCCGCGCGAGCTTTCCCGCCTCGTGGCCGGTGAGCGCGGGCGCGGCGGGGGCGGCGGGCGCGGACGGGGCGGACGCGGTGGCGGCGGCGGCGGCGGCGGCGGCGGCGGCGGCGGTGGCCGAGGGGCTCTTGCGAGTCGGGGGGCTCAGC
>CAWJRW010000005.1:0-26301 GCA_963845385.1 uncultured Alphaproteobacteria bacterium | reverse complement strand
ACAAGCGCAGGGACTCACGGCTACACTGAGAACAGCGTGAATATCTCTCTATGTTCTATGATTATCGACCGCTCCCTTATTCCACCTTTTCACGAATGGCCGTCTTGCCCTGCTCACTGCTCGTCGGCACCTTGGTCTCGATAAGTGAGCTACAAATGCGTAGAGACTGGTCCATCCAAAGCCGCGCATTCACACGACGCTTGGGAACCCGAGTGGGTTGTTGAACGATTTGTCGCTTTGTTCACCTGCAATAACGGTAAGTGTGGAGAGGTTTCTGCGGCATGCGGGGAGCTTCACTATAGTCCCTTCGGCGACCCTTATCAGAACAGCACCTTCGAGCCAATTCACGCACCAAATGCATATCCCCCGCGCCACCAATTTTCCGCGTACCGAATGAATGTCCAAAGAATGTGGCGGATGAGATCAACAGGGCGTTTTTGCTTTATTGGTGTGATCGTGGTGCCAGCGCCAACGCGCTACGTTCCGCAACAGAGGCCATTCTCGACAATTTTGGTGTCAACAAGAGAAAGAAGAATGCCAATAAGAAATTCAGATGGCTCACTCCGCATGACCGTATCGAGGCGTTTAGCAAGAGGAAGCCCGATGCCGCTGAGTATGTCAGTGGCAATTAAGTGGATCGGCGACGAAGGCAGCCACGCGCGTAATCTGACATACAAGGATCTGCTCCAGGGCTTTGAACTCTTTGAGCATGCGCTTGATATCCTGTACGTGCGACGCGATATCAAGCTGAAGAAGGCGGTGAAGTCCATTAATCGAAGAAAGGGCATCGCTCGGCAAGCGCCGAAAGCGCGGGCTCGCCGGTATGATGGAGTTCTAGAACGCCTCCCCGCCACATCAGTCGCCCGAATCGTGGGCGGTCGAGGGATGAGGGAGCCCTTCTGGAGCTCAAGCCCCCTCTTCTCCGGAGGCTGTTAGGACTAGGCTTGAGCCTCGGCCTCGCCCGCCCCCCGCGCTTTTATCCCGCATGACCACATCGACCGTTCCCACCGACGCCCGCAAGCGACACCACCGAGTTGTCGCGCGCAGAGATCTCGGCCGCGCATCTCGCCGACGAGACGACGCTCGCGGACGCGCTGATCGAGAAGGCGCGGCTTTCACCCGAAGAAGCGAAGGCGACGCAAGCCTCGCGCGCAAGCTCGTGCTGGCGGTGCGCAAGGAGCGCCGGAAGCCCGCGGGCGGGGGCGGGCTCGACGCTTTTCTGCAGGAGTACAGGCTGTCGAGCGAGGAAGGCGTGGTGCTGCTCTGCCTCGCCGAGGCGCTGTTGCGCATTCCCGACGCCGAGACCCGCGACCGTCTGATCAAGGACAAGTTGGGCGTTGGCGATTGGGAAGCCCATCTCGGCCAATCGGACTCGCTTCTCGTCAACGCCTCGACCTTCGGCCTTCTGCTCACCGGCCGCGTCGTCCGTCTCGACAACGAGCCGAAGAATGTCCTGGGCCGGCTTGTCGCGAAAAGCGGCGAGCCCGTCATCCGCCAGGCCGTGCTTTATGCCGTGCGCATCCTGGCCCGCCAATTCGTCAGTGGACGGACGATCGAGGAAGCGCTGAAGCGGCGGGCGAGGAGACGGGCAGCACGCTATCGCTATTCCTTCGACATGCTGGGCGAAGGCGCGCGCACGGCGGCCGACGCCAAGCGCTATCACGACGCCTATGCGCAGGCGATCAAGGCCATCGCGGCCGACAAGGCCGCGCAGGCCGCAGGATACGTTTTCTGCGCCCGGCATTTCCGTGAAGCTCTCGGCGCTGCATCCGCGCTTTGCCTATTCGCAGCGCGGACGCGTCATTTCGAGCTCGTGCCGCGCCTCTCGCGCTCGCCGCTGCAAGCCAAGAAGCGGGGCTTTCGCTCACCTTCGATGCCGAAGAGGCCGACCGGCTCGAGCTCACGCTCGATATTTTCGAGCGCGTGGCGAAAGCGCCGGCGCTTTCGGGCTGGAACGGGCTCGGGCTCGCGGTGCAGGCCTATCAGAAGCGCGCGCTGCCCACGATCGATTGGCTTGCCGCGCTGGCGCGCGAGAGCGCGCGGCGCATTCCCGTGCGGCTCGTCAAGGGCGCCTATTGGGACAACGAGATCAAGCACTGCCAGGAGCGCGGGCTCGCCGATTATCCCGTCTTCACGCGCAAAGCCGCGACGGATGTCTCTTATCTCGCCTGCGCCAAGGCGCTGCTCGCCGAGCCCGCGCTCTTCTATCCGCAATTCGCCACGCACAATGCGCATACGCTGGCGGCGGTGCTGACGCTTGCTGGCGACGTCCGCGATTTCGAGTTTCAACGCCTGCACGGCATGGGCGAAGCGCTTTACGACGCCGCGATGGGCGATGCGTCGCTCGGCATCGCCTGCCGCATTTACGCGCCGGTGGGCGGGCACGAAGATCTTCTCGCCTATCTCGTGCGGCGCCTGCTCGAAAACGGCGCCAACACTTCGTTCGTCAATCGGCTGGGCGACGACAGGGCGCCCGTCTCGCTCTCATCGCCGACCCGGTGGACACGCTCGCGCGCGCCAAGCCCAGGCGCCATCCGCGCATTCCGCCGCCGCCCGAGATTTTCGGCCGCGAGCGGCGCAATGCGCTGGGCCTTGCGCTCGACAACCGCGACACGCTCGCCGCACTTCGCCACGCGATGGATGCACGCGCTCGTGCGTCACCCGCCCGTGCCGCGCCGCTCGTGAATGGCAAATCGGGCGAAGGCGCAGCGCGCGCGATCACCGATCCCGCCGACCATCGCCGCGTCGTGGGCGAAGTGATCGAAGCAAGCGAAGCGCAAGTGCGAGCAAGCGCTCGATGCGGCGCAAACGCGCCGCGCAGGCTTGGGATGCGGCGGGCGGCGAAGCGCGCGCGAAAATTCTCGAGCGCGCGGCCGATCTCTTCGAGAGCGCCGCGCGCGCAGCTCATGGCGCTGATCGTGCGCGAGGCGGGCCGCACCATTCCCGACGCGCTCTCGGAGCTTCGCGAGGCGGTGGATTTTCTGCGCTATTACGCGGCGCGCGCGCGCGCGGATTTCGCGGACCCGCGCGAGCTTCCGGGGCCGACCGGCGAGCGCAATACGCTGGCGCTGCACGGCCGCGGCGTCTTTGCCTGCATCAGCCCCTGGAACTTTCCGCTCTCGATCTTCACGGGCCAAGTGGCCGCGGCGCTCGCCGCCGGAAACACCGCGATCGCCAAGCCCGCCCAGCAGACGCCGCTCGTCGCCCATGAGGCCGTGAAGCTTCTGCACGAGGCCGGCGTGCCGCCAGACGTCTTGCATTTCCTTCCCGGCGCGGGCGAGAGCGTGGGCGCGCGGCTCGTGCGCGATCCGCGCATCGCGGGCGTGGCATTCACGGGCTCGACCGAAACCGCGCGCGCGATCAACGCGGCGCTCGCCGCGCGCGAAGGGCCCATCGTGCCCTTCATCGCCGAGACCGGCGGCCTCAACGCCATGATCGTCGACTTCGACCGCGCTGCCCGAGCAGGTGGTGGACGACGCGCTCCTTTCCGCCTTCGACAGCGCGGGCCAGCGCTGCTCTTCGGCGCGCGTGCTGTTTCTGCAGGACGACATCGCGGACAAGACCATCGCCATGCTTGCGGGCGCGCTCGCCGAATTGCGCGTCGGCGATCCCATGCTCATCGAGACCGATGTCGGGCCCATCATCGACGAGCCCGCGCGGCTCACGCTTTCCGCTCATGCGCAGCGCATGGCGCACAAGGGACGGCTCATCGCCAGGGCGAAGCTCGCGCCCGAAACGCGCTTCGGCATCTTCTTCGCGCCCATGCTGGTCGAGATCGAACGCCTGTCTCTGCTCGAGCGCGAAGTCTTCGGCCCCATTCTTCATGTCGTGCGTTTTGCGCGCGACAGGCTCGACAAAGTCTGCGAGGCGATCAACGCCACGGGCTATGGCCTCACGCTCGGCCTGCACACGCGCATCGATGCCACGGTGGACGACGTGCGCGCGCGGGTGCGCGTCGGCAATATGTATGTCAACCGGAGCCAGATCGGCGCCGTGGTGGGCGTGCAGCCTTTCGGCGGCGAGGGCTTTCCGGCACGGGGCCGAAAGCCGGCGGCCCGCATTATCTCCACCGCTTCGCCACCGAGCGCGTGCTCTCGGTGAACACCGCGGCCGCCGGCGGCAACGCGGCGCTGTTTGCGCTCGATTAGGCGCATTCTCGACGCGTGTGAAAAGACCGAGCATCTATCTCACACATGTCATTGCCGGGCTTGTCCCGGCAATCCAGGGCAACGCGCTCTCACGCTTGTGGCCCCTGGATGCCCGGCATAAAGCCGGGCATGACAGTCATGTGATTGCTGATCACCCACTGTCGATCAATACGCACAAGACTCTAACGCGGCTTGATGAGGCGGACGTTGGCGCTCGCTTGCGCGCCCGCTTGATCGACGACCGAGATGCGCACGAAGCCTTCGCCTTCGGGATGCCAGAAGATGCGCTGCGCCCGCCTCGCCCACCGCCGCCGAAGAAAGCGGCACGCCGTTGACGAGCCAATAGAGCTTTCCCTGGCCGCCTTCCGCGCGCAGCGCCAGCGTCTCGTCGTTGCCGCGCTTCGGGCATGCTGCACGATGGCGCCGTCGGGCGGGAACGCGATGGCGAGCTTCGGCCCCTTTTGCGCCATGGGCTCGCGGATGCCCACGATGAAATTTTGCAGCGCGCGCGGCAACTCCGCATAGGACTGCGCGATGATGACGTCCGACTGGCGGCGGCGGCGAAGGCGCCCGCATCCGGCGGCAAGAGATCGAAGACGCGCATGAGAAGGGGTGCGGCCTCGTTGCGCGCGAAGCGTCCGGGCCGCGCCGAGCCGTCGGGCCTGCCGATCCACACGCCCACGGTGTAATCGCGCGAAAGCCCAAGCGCCCAGGCGTCGCGGAAGCCGAAAGACGTGCCGGTCTTGAAGGCGACGGCGCGCGCGCTTCAAGCCTTGCGCTTCGCAAAAGCCGTCGGGCATGGGGCTATCCTCGAGAATATCGCGCACATACCAGGCGGCCGCGGCGCCGAAGAGCGGCTGTCTCGGTGCTGCGTGCGCGCATCTTCGCGAAGACGAGCGGCGCCGCCTCGCCCTTCGCGCGCCAGCGCCACATAAAGCGTCGTGAGATCGTGCAGCGTGATGCCGACGCCGCCGAGTGCCAGCGGCAGCGCGGGCGCGCCGAGCCCGGGCGGGAAGTGCAGCATGGCGCCCGCATGGGAGAGCCGCGCGGCAAAGCGCGCCGGGCCCACGCGATCGAGCATCGCCACCGCCGGCACATTGAGCGACAAGGCGAGCGCCGTGCGCAGCGAGATCGTGCCCTGATAGCCGCGATCGAAATTGCGCGGCGCGTAATCGCCGAACACCGTGGGCCGGTCCTCGATCAGCGTCTCGGGATGGGCCGAAAGATCGTCGAAGGCGAGGCCATAGATGAAGGGCTTCAAGGTCGAGCCCGGCGAGCGCACGGCGCGCGTGAGATCGAGATAGCCGAACGGGCCCCAATAATCCGCGTTGGCGATTTCGGCGCGCACGGCGCGCGTCGCGTTCTCGACCACGATGATGGCGAGATTGGCGCCGTCGTCGAACGACTTGGCTTCGCGGGCGGCGAGCTTTTCCAGCGCCTCTTCGAGCGCGCCGTCGACGGTCGTGCGCAACACCGCGCCCGCCGGCGCGCCGCGCTGCGGCCCGCTCGGCCAAATGCGGCGCGCTGAAGGGAAGCGCCGTCCGCGCCGCGGGCACGGGCTCGGCCATCGCTTCCTGCGCCGCGCGCGAGCGACACGAGCGCCGCGCTCGGCAAGGCGCGCGAGCACCTTGTCGCGCCCAGCTGGCGCGGCCTTGGCGTTGCGGTCGGGGCGTTGATGCTCGGGCGATTGCGGCAGCGCGACGAGGAGTGCCGCTTCGCGCGAGCGTGAGCTGCGCGGGCTCCTTGCCGAAATAGGCGAGCGAGGCCGCGCGCACGCCTTCGAGATTGCCGCCGTAAGGCGCGAGCGTGAGATAGAGCGAAAGAATCTCGCGCTTGCTGTAGCGCCGCTCCAATTGCAGCGCGCGCGCGGCCTGGCACGAGCTTTCGCCTTGAGTCCGCGCGTGCGGACCCGGCGTGAGCAGGCGCGCCACCTGCATGGTGAGCGTCGAGGCGCCCGAGACGATCGCGGCCCTCGCGGCCGAGCTGAAAGAGCGCGCGCGCCGCGGCCAAGGGATCGACACCGGGATGATAGTCGAAGCGCCGGTCCTCGTAGGCCTTGAGCAGGACAAGAAAGCGCGGATCGACGGCGTCCGGCCCGGCCGGCAGGCGCCAGGTGCCGTCGCGCGCGAGGAAGGCGCGCAGCATGAAGCCGTCCCTGTCGGTGACGACGACGGACATGATCGCGCGCGCGGGCAAGCGGCGGCGGAAAAAGCCAATCCAAGCCAGTGAGCGCGCCGAGCGCGAGCGCGACGAAAACGACCGCGGCCTGCCCGAAGCCATGACCGCCGCCGAAACGAAATCCCCCCACCCGGCCGACTTCGTCGGCCGACCTCCCCGCCGGGGGAGGTGAGAAATATTGCTGTGACGCGAACCAAACGATTCCCCTCCCCCTTGTGGGGAGGGGCTAGGGGTGGGGGTCACTTGTTCGTGGTCACGCACAGCGAGCCTGCATGGCGTGAGGTTGCCACACTCATTGCGCGGGCGCGACGACGAGGCGGCCCAAATTCGTCCGTGCACGGACGTCCGGGCTGTACATCGCCTCGACCTGAGCCGCCGGGAGCACGTAAGCTGCCCGGCGTCACCGCGCGCACGAGATAGGCGACCGAGAAGGGCGGGTTGAACGTCTTGCGCTTTCCTTCCGGATCGATGTAGCGGTCGCCGAGATCGAAAGCGGTGACGAAGCGGTCGTCGCGGGCTTCGGCGACGGAGACCGCCGTGACCAGGCCAAGCCAGGGATAGGCCGCCACATCGTTTGTGCAGATTCTGCACCACCGCTTCGATCTCCAGCCCCGCGGGCAGAAGATCGAGCACGGCCATGGTGCGATAGATGTTATCGGCCATCACGCCCTTGATCGAGACGACGAAACGCTGGCTCTGGCGCACGTTGGCGAGATCGACGGGCGCGCCCTCGAGGGTGAAATAGCGCTTCTCGATGGTGATGCCCTTGGCTTCCGGGGGCAGCGGCTGCTCGGGCACGCCGTTCACGGTGGCGCTCCACCACACCGGCGCCTCGCCCGCATTCTTGAGCGTGACGCCCGCCTCGAGCTCGGCGCGCGTGGGCGCTGCCGAGACCATGCCTCGGGCGCCGCTCGTTCGCGTGCCCATGACCGAGACATTGACCGCCTTCTGCGCGGCTTGGAGCGCCGCCGCCGCGCGCATGAGCCAGGCCTTCTCCTGCGTCGTCGTGTAGGCGACGGGCCGCCCGACTTCCGCCGTGCGCGTCATGAGCGCGGGCAGAATAGCCGCTTCGCCCGCGGAGGCCGCGAGCGCCGTGAAGCCCGCCATGTCGCGCAGGAACGAGCCGTAATAATGCGCGTTGTAAGTCTCGGGCGAGCTTTCGCGCGCGATCGCCTCGGCGCGCAGGAAACCCGCATGCGCCCGCGCGCGATCCCCCACTTGGGCGAGCGCCGCCGCCGAAAGCGCCGGCACGATCACATCGGCGAATTTCGGCGACGTCGTGTCGTAGAAATAACGCACGTCGCCCGCCTTTGCCGTGCCCGAACGCGCGAGCACATAAAGCGCGTAGGCGCGCGCGGCGTCCGGCTGCCAGTCCTGCGCCGCGAAGCCGCGCAGCCAATCGAAGGCGCGGTTGAGCGCGGCCCTCGGCACGACGTAGCCTTGCGCGCGCGCCTCGGCGAGAAAGTCGACGGCGAACACCGCGAGCCACGGATCGGCGGGCTCGCTCATGGCGCCCCACATGCCGAAGCCGCCGCTATAGTGCTGCATGTCGACGACGCGCTCGATGGCGTCCTGCACGCGCGCCTTCACGTCCTTGTCGGTCGCCAATCCCGCGCTCTTGGCGAGCGCGCCGACATAGAGCAGCGGCATGGCGCGGCTCGTGGTTTGCTCGAGGCAGCCGTAAGGATAGCGGTCGAGCCATTTGAGGAGCGCCGGCACGTCGAAGCCGCGCGTGGCTCGCGACCGCAAGCGTGAGGCTCGCGCTCTCCGGCGTATAGCCTTGCAAGAGGCTCGCATCGAGACGCGCCTCCGCGCCGGGCTCGAGGCTTGCCACCTTCTCGTCGAAGACGGGCAGCATGGGCGGGCGAATCTCGATGGGCCAGCTCCGCTCGATATGGAAGTTGTTGGGCCCGTCAAGCGTCAGACGCACCTTGCCGATGCCGGTCTTGCCCGCCTTGATCGGCACGCCGAAGGTCTTGCGCTCGCCGCGATCGATCGAGGCTTCGTAGCTTTGCGGCTTGTCCTGCACGAGGCTTCCCGAGACGCGCACCGTCGCGCGGAAGGTGCCGAAATTGCCTTCGACATTGTCGATGAGCAGCGTCGCCGTCGCCTGGTCGCCGGGTGCCAAGAAGCGCGGCAGGGTGATCTCGCCCACCACGGGGTCGCGCACGGTGAGAGCCTCGCTCGCTTCCCCGATGCGCGCGGCGCCGAAGGCGACCGCCATCAGGCGCAATTCGCCCACGAAATCGGGGATCGCGAGCTTGACCGTGGCGCGGCCCTTGGCGCCGACATCGACGAGACCGGAGAACAGCGCCACCGTGCGCGTGGGCACGACCGCGAGCGCGCGGCCGCCCAGACTGTCGCCGCCTTCGCGGATGGGGCCCACCGCCCCTTCCGTGCTCTTGATGAGGCGGCCGTAGTCGTCGCGAATGAAGACGCCCAAGCGCCGCTTGCCGAAATAGTACGCCGATGGCGCGGGGCTCTCGTAGTCTGTGAGCTGGAGAATGCCTTCGTCGACCGCGGCGAGCACGAGCTTGAGCTTCTCGCCGGGACGCGCGTTGGTGACGTTGACCGGCAGCTCGACGGTCGTCCGTGGGCGGACGACTTTCGGCGTATCGAAGTCGAGCGTGAGCGTGCGGTCGCGCGCGTCCACGGGAAGCCATACGAGCCCGATCGCCCGCACCGGCGCGCGGGTCTCTTGCTTTCCCTCGCCGAGCGGACGATAGAGCGTGACGATGGCGTAAGCGCCGCTGCTCCAGGACCTTTCGACCTCGAAGCTCACATCGGCGCCGCCCTTGGGGACGTCGACGAGACGCGAGCCGAACACCTTGTCGCCCGCGAGCACGACGAGCGCCTTGCCGCCCTCGGGCGCGCGGATGGAGACGCGCGCGGTGTCGCCCACCTCGTAGCTTTCCTTGTCGGCGTGAACGGCGACGCGATCCGGGCGATCGGCGCTCGCGGCCGAACCCCAGCCGGCATAGAAGCGCACGCTCGTCTTGGCGCCGCTCTGCGTGTCGCTCACGGTGACGCGATAGACGCCCCAGCCGACGCGCGCGCCGAGCTCGACGGCTGCGGAGGATTTGGCGTCGATGGTTCCCGTGTCGATCAGATGGTCGCGCGTGACCGTCTCGAAGCGCCACTCGCCTTCCACCTCGTACCACTGATAGTTCGTATCCTCGCGCACGAGCTCGTAGCGGAGCCCGGGACGCTCGGTGAGATGCCCGCTCTGGTCGAGGCCGACCAGCGCAAAGCGCGCTTGCGCGTTTTCGCCCACTTCGTTGTTGTCGAAGAGCGGCTTCAGTCCGAGATAGAGCGTGCGCGTGAAGACGGGAACGGAGACTTCCTCCCGCGTCGTGCGTCCGCCGGGCTCGAACATGCCGACCGTGAGGCGCCCTTCGAGCGGGAAGGAGGCGTCGGTCTCGGGCGCGATGGCGGCGGTGGCCGTGGTGTGGCCCGCCTTGTCGGTCGCGGGGATCGGGAAGGTGGCCGTCGCCGCGCTGAACGGATCGTCGACCAGGCCGAACTGATAGTCCTTGTACTGAGTAAATGGCTCCGCCGCCCGCACGAGCCGGAGCTCCAACTCGCCTTCGAGCCCGCTGCCCGGCGCGCCATAGAGGAAGCGCGCGTCGACCGCGACGGACGCGTCCTCGCCCGCGGTGACGCGCTTCTGCTCGGGCTTCAAGGTGAGCTTCAGCCGCTCGGGCACGAAGTCCTGCACGTCGAACTCGACGCGACCGACGGGATCGCCCGCGGGATCGACATAGGCCGTGGCCGACCAGCGCCCGCGCGGCGCCGTGTCGGTGAGCGTGAGCGCCAGCGTGGCGGCGCCCTGTTGCAGGGCCGTCGCCTTGAGCTCGCGGTAGGTCATGCCGTCGGGGCGGCGCACGGTGATCGAGAGCGGCGCGGCGGCGAGCGCTTGGGCTTCGCGGTCGCGCAACATGGCGACGAGATGCACGGTTTCGCCCGGGCGATAGATGCCGCGCTCGGTATAGAGATAAGCGTCGATCGCGCCGGCGCTCGGCCGGCCCGCAACGCCGCGGTCGCTCAAGTCGAAGGACGAGCGCCGGAGATCGAGATAGGCGAAATCGCCGTTCTTGCCGTAAGCGAGCACGACGACAGGCTCGGCGCCGCCCGTGCCGCGCAGGAGCCCGGCCGCGAATTGAACGCGGCCGTCGCGGTTGGTCGCCGCGCGGGCGAGCTCGACATTGTCGCGCGCGACGAGCGCGAGCTCGACGCCCTCGACGGGCTCGGCCGTAGCAAGCGAGCGCACGAAGGCCGTGAGGCCGTCCGTGCCGCGGTAGGTCGTGATGCCGAGATCGGTGTCGATGAGCCATTGCGCGGCGCGATCCGCCCATTCCTCCTCGCCCGGATCGACGACGCCCTCGCGCCTGGCCACATCGCGCGCGGTGAGAAGATAGACGCCGGGCGTGCGGCCCTTGATCGCCTGGCGCAGGGGAAAGATGGTGGTCGCGGCTTGGTTGCGCGGTCCCTTGACGTCCATCGTTCCCTTCCAGACGAGCTCGCCCTGCTCGTCCTTCATGGTCTGACGGTCGTAGCCATAGATGGTCTGCTCGTCGACGAGGCCCGCGCGGAGCTGCGACAGCAAGCGGTCGCTGACGCGCACGATCTCGATTTCGACCTTGTCGACATTGATCGTGGTGACGGGAATGCCCGTGCCGCTCACGCGCGGCAACAGAAAGCCGCCCTCGAAGGCGACGATGGGCGGACGATCCTTGAGCTCGACGGGCACCGTCTCGGCGATGCCCAGCCGCGCGCCCGAGGCCGCAGGCAGGCCTTCGCGGAGCGTCACCTGATAGCTTGCGGCAAAATCGAGCCCGCCGAGACAGAGGCGGTTTGCCTGCGCGCGAATGTCCACCTGCGTGTCGGGTTCGATGGAAAGATAGTCGCCGTAATGCGTCTTGCCCGATTCGTCCAAGGGCGCGGTGAAGACGAGACAGGCTTCCGCCTCGATCTTGGAGGTGTCGACCTCGAGGCGTCGGAACTCCAAGGCCGCCGCCTTCCCCGGCGCGCCGGCGGATGGCGCTTCGCCAGCTTCGCCTGCTTCGCCCGCGGCTTGCTCGCCGCTTACGGGCGGCTGTTCTTCCTTTTGGGAAACGCCAAAGGTGATGATGAGGCCGATAAGAGCAACGAGTGCGATCCCGATGATCGCAAGCATCCACGCCCGACGTTGCATGTTGCGCCCTCCCCGCTGGCGCGCCTCGGCGCGCCGCGCCAAAGCCTAGCCTGCAAGCATAGAGGCGAAAAGGGCCGGCGCGTGGCGGAATTGCGTTCTTTTTCGGGGAATTTCGGCGCGCGGTCGCTCGGCTGCCACAAGAGGCCGTGCGTCATTCGCCCGGCGACACGCCGCGCTCGGTTTGGTTTTCGAGGCTCGCAAGCTCGCGCGCCACGGTCTCCGGCGAGGTCGTGCCGCGGGCGATGAGCTCATAGACCACGGGCACGACGAAGACGGTGAGCAGCGTGGCAAAGAGCACGCCGGTGAAGATGACGATGCCGATGGTGAAGCGGCTCGCGGCGCCCGCGCCGGTGGCGAGCACGAGCGGCAGCGCGCCGAAGGCGGTGGCGACACTCGTCATGATGATGGGCCTGAGCCTGATGGAAGCCGCTTCCACCAGCGCTTCCCGGAAGGGTTTTCCCGCGTCGCGGAGCTGGTTTGCGAATTCCACGATGAGGATGCCGTTCTTGGAGGCGAGACCGATCAGGATGACGACGCCGATCTCGCTGTAGATGTTGAGCGTGCTGCCCAGCATGTAGAGCCCGAAAAGCCCGCCCGCAACCGCGAGCGGCACCGTCAGGAGAATGACGAAGGGATGCACGAAGCTCTCGAATTGCGCCGAGAGCACGAGGAAGACGACGACGAGCGCCATGACAAAAGTGAAGTAGAGCGAGCGCCCCGATTGCTTGAAGGTGCGCGAGTTGCCGCGGTAGTCGATTTGCGCGGCCGCAGGCAGCGTCTCGCGCGCGGTCTTTTCGAGGAAGCTCAAGGCCTCGCCCAAGGAATAGTCCGGCGCGAGATTGGCGCTGAGGGTGATCGCGCGCAGCCGGTTGAAACGCTTGAGCGTGCTCGCGCCGCCGATCTCGGAGACCTTGATCAGGTTGGAGAGCGGAATGAGCGCTCCCGTCCGCTCGGAGCGAACATAGATGTTGGTGAGATCGTCGGGCCGCGCCCGCTCTTCGGCGCGGACGCGCAAGATCACGTCGTATTCCTTGCCGCGATCGAGATAGGTCGTCTCTTTGCGCGAGCCGAGCATGGTCTCCAGCGTATGGCCGATGCTCTCGACCGATACGCCGAGATCGGCCGCGCGCGTGCGATCGATGTCCACCTTGAGCTGAGGCTTGGTCTCCTGATAGTCCGCATCGACGGCCAAGAGGCGCGGATTGGCGCTCATCTTATCGAGCATGAGATCGCGCCAATGGGCGAGCTCGGCGTAATCGGTACCGCCGATGACGAATTGGACCGGCACGGAGCGGCCGCGGCCCAAGGGCGGCGGCGCGATGGAGAAAATCTTGGCGCCGGGAATGGCGCCGAGCTTGGGCGCAAGCTCGCGCATCAACGCATTGGCCGAGCGATGACGCTCGCTCCACGGCGCGAGCATGGCGATGGCGGCGCCCGTGCTCATATCCGTGGTCGCCGAAAAGAGCTCGGCACACGCGACAAGACATAAAAGACCTCGCCGCTGTCGCGGTAGGGCTTGAACACGCGCTCCACGGCCTGGACCTGGCGCACGGTGTAATCGAAGCCCGCGCCCTGCGGACCGATGACGGTGGTGTAGAAATAGCCGCGATCTTCCTGCGGCGCGAGCTCGCTCGGAATGAGCTGCCAGAGCGCCACGACGGCGACAAGGCTTGCGCCCAGGATGACGAGCACCGAGCGTGGACGGGCGAGGCAGAGGTCGAGCGCTTCGACATAGGTCGTGCGCACGCGCGCGAAGAATGCATCGATGCGCCGGGCAAGCCCCGTCTTGGCTTGCGACAGCGAGAGCAGCTTCGAGCACATCATGGGCGTCAGGGTCAGCGCGACGAGCGCCGAGAAGCCGACGGCCGAGGCCACGGCGATGGCGAGCTCCGTGAAAAGGCGCCCGACGTCGCCCTGCAGAAACATGATCGGCACGAAGACCGCGATCAGCACGGTCGTGGTCGCGATCACCGCGAAGCCCACCTGGCGCGCGCCGCGATAGGCCGCGACCAGCGGCGGCTCGCCCAAGTCGACGCGCCGCTGGATATTCTCGAGCACGACGATCGCGTCGTCCACGACGAGGCCGATCGACAAGACGAGCGCGAGCAGCGTCAGAAGATTGATCGACAGGTGCATGACGTCGAGCGCAATGAAAGACCCGATGATGCAGACGGGCACCGTGACGGCGGGAATGAGCGCGGTGCGGACGCGGCCGAGGAAGAGATAGATGACGCCGATCACGAGCACGAGTGCCAAGCCCAGCGTGAAATAGACGTCCCTCACCGCGGCATCGATGTAGAGCGAGGTGTCGAAGGCGTCGCGGATGACCATGCCGGGCGGGAACGACTTGCGCAGCCGATCCACTTCCTCGCCCACGGCGCGCGCAACGCTCAAGGTGTTCGCGGTCGATTGCTTGACGATGCCGATTCCGACATGGGGACGTCCGTTGCCTTGGAAATAGCTGTGGTCGACGTCCGAGCCGAGCTCGACCTGCGCCACCTCGCCCAAGCGAATGATGTGGCCGTCCGCGCCTTCCTTGAGCGGCAGACGCGCGAAATCGTCCGGCTTCTGATAAGAGCGCGCGACGCGGATGGTCATGTCGCGGTTCTTGGATTCGATCTGACCCGCGGGAAGCTCGACATTCTCGCGCGCGAGCGCCGCCTCGACGTCCGAGACCGTGAGCCCGCGCGCGGCCAGCCCGTTGCGGTCGAGCCAAATGCGCATGGCGTAGCGGCCGCCGCTCCGGTAGATGCGCGCGACCCCGCTCACGACGCTTAAGCGATCGACGATGACGCGATCGGCGTAGTCGGCGATCTCGAGCCCGCTCAAGCGATCGGAGCTCAGGCTGTACCAGATGATCGCGCTCGAGTCGGCCTCGACCTTGCTGATCTCCGGCGCATCGATGTCTTCGGGCAAATTGTCGACCACGCGTCCCACGGCGTCGCGCACGTCGTTGGCCGCGCCGTCGATGTCGCGATCCAGCGTGAACTCGATCGAGATGTCCGAGCGCCCATCCTGGCTCGAGGAGTTGATGGTCTCGATGCCGTCGATGCCGCTGATCGCATCCTCGATCACATCGGTGACGCGCGTGTCGACGATCGCGGCCGAGGCGCCGCGATAGCTTGTCTGCACGGAGACGACCGGCGGATCGATGTTGGGCAGCTCGCGCAGCGGCAGGTCGAGAAACGACAACGTGCCGAAGGCGATGAGGAGAAGGCTCACCACCATGGCGAAGACGGGACGTTTGACGGAGATATCGGAAAGAATCATGACCGGGTCACGATGTGCTCATGACTTGGGGGCAGCCCCGGCCGGCGCCCCGCCCTTCTCGGCATCGCCGCCCTCGCTCACCACGCTGACGGGAGCGCCCGGGCTCAATCTGTTCGTGCCTTCGCGCACGACGACCTCGCCCTCCGCGATGCCGCGCGAAATCTCGACCACGCCCGGACGGCGGCTGCCGATCTCGACCCAGCGCTGCTCGGCCTTGCCGTCCTTGACGACGAAGACGAATTGCCGCTCGGCCATGGGCACGAGCGTCTCCTCGGGCAGAGCGATGGAGTGGCGGCGGTTCTTGATGAGCTCGACGGTCATCAGCATGCCCGGGTGCAAAAGGCCGCTCTCATTGGGAATCTCCGCGCGCACGACAATCGCGCGCGTGACTGGATCGACGCGCGTGTCGATCGTGCGCACGATGCCGGTGAATGTCCTGTCCGGATAAGCAGCCGTCTTGGCAACAATCTCCTGACCCTTAGCGAGCGTGGACAGGTACGTCTCGGGCACGGAGAAATCCACCTTGACGATGCTGATGTCGTCGAGCGTCACAATCTTGTCACCCGGATTGACGAGCTCGCCTGGACTCACCGCGCGCAGGCCGAGCACGCCCGCGAACGGCGCCCGCAGAGTGGTGCTGGCAAGCTCGACGAGTACCGCGCCTGCCTCGACCGTCGCTCCTTCGGTGAAATTGATCGAGCGGACGGTCTCGGTCATTTTGGCCGTGATATCGAGGGACTTGTTCGCCCGCGCTGTGCCGATGGCCTCGATCATATCGATGAATTCGTCATAGCTCGCCGTCGCGACCCGAACGGGCGTCGGCGGCATCATGGGTGTCCAGCTGCCGAAGATGAGGCCCACGACGAAACGCACGAGCACGGCGAGGGCGGCCAGAGCGAGCACGCCCAGAATGACCGCGAGCACGCGCCGGCCCGCGTTCCCGGCGACCTCGGCGTCGATCCGGGCCCGAAGCCGCCCGCCCAGCCAGGGCTTTCGGGTCGTCTCTTCGTTCAATGCGTGCTCCTTGCGGCAGGCGCGCCGGGCGCGTGCGCCTCGGGTTGGCCTGTCCGGACTTGTTCTTTAGGCTGACCCTCCCCCTGCAGGCAAGCGGGCAGCAGCCGCGTCATGGTCGCACGGATATTGCAACCGCGCATCACGACGACGTGAGGCGAGCACCACAGTGGGCTCGATTGGGCGTAACATGCGTGTCACAAAGCCATGGGGCGCCTTTATTTGCCGGCGTGCGGCAGCGCAGCCTAGGCTGACGCAGACCTCGCGGAAGATCGGGAGAAACCGACCATGATCACGAGACCTACCTCGCTTCGCGTGCATCTGTGCAACATCGCCGTCGCGGCGCTTCTCGCCGGGACGATCGCCGCCTGCTCGAGCCCCACGCCGTATGGCCCGGCGCAGTCCAATCGCGGCTACGGTTATTCCGAGGAGCAGATCGAGACGAACCGCTTCCGGGTGACGTTCGCCGGCAATACGAGCACGCCGCGCAACGTGGTCGAAAATTATCTTCTGGTGCGCGCGGCCGAGCTCACCAAGTCTCGCGGCTTCAACTACTTCGTGCTCGCCAAGCAGGACGTGGAACCTACCACGCGCTATTGGTCCTCGTTCGACAACTTCGGCGGCTATGGTTACTACTATCACTCCTGGCCTTACTACGGCGCCGGAATGGATTCCGGCACGAGCTATCCGATCACGCGCTACACGGCTTATGCCGACATCCTGATGGTGCGCGGGCCGAAGGATGCCGAAGACGTAAGGTCCTTCTCGGCCGACGACGTGCTGGCGAAGCTGGGCCCCAGCGTGCAGCGGCCGCAACCGCAATAGAGACTTTACGCATCGCCGTCACGCTGTGGTGAACAGGCTCTTGTTTTCGCGCGTTAGCGAGGTCTTAAAGCCTCCCCACTAATTTTGCGAGAATGGAGAGCACCCCGACGCCGGCGCTCGTTCTGGGCACGGCTCAGCTCGGCATGGCTTATGGCGCGACGAACCGCAACGGCATGCCGAGCGAGCGCGAGGCCTTTGCCATCATCGAGGCTGCGCTCGCGGCAGGCATCCGCGACTTCGACACCGCGCGCGCCTATGGCGAGAGCGAGACCCGGCTCGGCAAGGCGCTGGGCGAAATATCCAACATTCGCATCTCGACCAAGCTTGCCCCGCTCGAGGGGCTTTCCGAAGGCGCCGACAAGTCCGAAGCCCAGCACGCCGTTCGCGCGAGCGTCGAGACATCGCGGCGCGCTCTGTGCCGGGAGCATCTCGACGTTTTTCTGCTGCACCGCGCGCGTCACTTGAAGGCTTGCGGCGGCGCGATTTGGCATGCGTTGCTCTCGCTTCAGCAAGAGGGCGTCATCGGCAAGCTCGGCGTTTCGGTGCAGAGCCCCGACGAGCTCGCGCTCGCCCTGAGCTTTCGCGATGTGGTGCACATCCAATTGCCAATGAACGTGTTCGATTGGCGCTTCCGCAAGCCCTCCGTTTTGGCGCGCATCGCCGAGCGGCCGGAGGTCACGATCCATGCGCGGAGCACGCTCCTGCTGGGCCTGCTCACGGCGCGCAACGCGGCCCTCTGGCCCCACTTTCCCGGCCTCGACGTTCCGCACCTCTTGCGCGCGCTGTCGGCTCTGGTCGAGGTTTTCGGCCGGCGCGACGTCGCCGATCTCTGCTTTGCTTATGTGCGCGCGCAGCCTTTCGTGCACGGCATCGTGGTGGGCGCCGAGACGGCGGCGCAGGTCGAAGCCAATGCCGCGCTCTTTGCGAGAGCGCCGCTCAAGCCGGACGAAGTCGCGTTCGTCGACAGCTTCGTGCCGACCTTGCCGGAGACACTCCTCGATCCCGCGCGCTGGCCGCGCAAGAAGGCGGCTTGAAGATCTGCAATATGCTCTGTATACGGATTATTTGAGGCCGGAGATCGCGGCTGGACGGCGTGGTGAACGTCATGTCGAGAAACGAAGGCGATATCGTCTGTCTTGGATGGGGCTCACTTATCTGGTCCCCTGAGCCACTTCCCGTTGTCGGTGAATGGCAAAGGGATGGCCCAAGTCTGCCAATCGAGTTCGCGCGGGAGTTAAAAGATGGTCGAGTAACACTCGTCATCGCTCCAGGTGCCAAACGCTCATGCGTGTTGTGGTCAAGACTCTGCGTAAGCGATGTGGATTGCGCCAAGATTTTGCTCGCACGTCGCGAAGGCATTGAGCCCGAAAGAATCAAGCGTTCCATCGGCCATTGGCCAGATGGCCAGTCTGATGACCAAATACAGCAGATCGTCGCGGATTGGGCCAAAGCGAGAGAGCATCCGCCGCTTGCAGTCATTTGGACTGCACTTAAGCCAGGGATGAAAGCAGCTAGAAAGCTAGGAAACTGCGAAAAACCCACCCGTGAGCAGGTTGTCGCACACCTTCAAACGCTCTCGGGATGCGAGAGGCAGCGCGCCGAGCAATACGTCAGACTGACGCCCAAACAGATTTAGACCGAATATCGCCCCGCTATAGAACAAATTTTAGCTTGGACTTCCCATCTATGACCACAGATCGGGCAGCTCGAGCTCTGTCCTGTGCTGCTAAGATAGGATTGCTAGCAGCAATTGCACAAATCGCCTTTCCTATCGCGGTCTTCGCAAAGGATCCTCGCGACATCGCTAGCGAAGTGCTGCCATCGGTCGTCTTGGTCGTGATGGGTGACGCTAACTCCGAGCCGATTTCGCAGGGAAGTGGCTTCGTCGTACGTCCAGGAGTCGTCGCGACGAACTATCACGTGATCGAAAATGCTGCGGTTGGCTTTGTGAAGCTACCTTCAAGCGACGCACCTTACGAGGTTTCAGGCGTTCTCGCCATCAGCGCCGATCTGGATCTGGCATTGCTGGCCGTACCAGATCTCAAGGCCATTCCCTTGCCATTGGCTGATCCGTCACTGGTGAAAATTGGAGACAAGGTCTTCGCAGTAGGCAGTCCTGGCGGTCTCGAAGCCACCTTCTCGGATGGAATTGTCAGCGGCATCAGGAATGCGGATGAGGAAAGATACTTTCAGATAACAGCGCCGGTTTCCGCCTGGAAGCAGCGGGGGGCCGGTTGTCAACGAAGACGGCGCTGTTATCGGCGTAGCGACACTGACGTCGAAGACGGGTCAAAACCTCAATTTCGCAGTATCAAGCGCCCACCTAAACCAGTTGCTAGCGCTGCAGGGAACCGTCCTGCCATTGACCGACGCGACGAACCGCCGCTCGTCCCCCACCAACGCATCAGTCGGTGGCAATTCTACGCACGAACAGGATGCCTCCGGACTAGAGATAAGAAACATCGTTCTTCCGAAGTCGTGCTGGCTGGAAAATGAGATAAGCTTTAGCGTTGTAAACAGATACGATAGGCCGGTTAGGTTCCTTAACTTCCAAGCTGTCTTCTACGACCAGCAGAGAACCCCCTTGGACGTCGTAGACTCCATACAGGCTGTCGCCGCACCCGGCGAGAAGTTGCAGCCCGGGCTTGCGACACGGGTACGTGTCCACTCGTTCCTTATTTCTCAAACGTGTGTTCTCTTTCTGGCCTTGCCTCAGGCAATCCACGTCTAGAGCTACGAGTAACTGAATTCCTTTTCGCGGACTAGCCGATCCCAAAGTGCGTCTGCTGCTCGTCACTCGGTGATGATCTTGTAGCGCGAGCCTGAGACCACCGATCCGGTCGTTCCAAGTCCGTTGAGCACGCGGAAGCGCTCCTCGCGGTAATCCTTGAAGGACATGCGGTTCGCAAGGGAAGCCACGCTGTCGCCCGCGCCCGCTTTCACGATGTGGATGCGCAGCGGCTTGAGCGCCGCGGCCTCGCTGCTCGAGAGCTTACGGAAGCTCATGATCGTCGCACGCAAGGCGGCATCCCGCGTCTTGGTGACGTTGGTTGGCGTGATCAACAGGAAGCGGTACATCGTGCCCGGCTCGTATTGGATGGCTACCATGCGCACGTCGACATTGCCGCTGTTCGTCTGAGCCGTGGCGGTGCCGGTTGCCGCGTGCATGCCGTTGACGTCGAAGGTCTCGACGTTGCGGGGGCGGAGCTTGATTTCGTTCGCGAAGTCGCTGGTGAGGTAGGTTTTTGCATCGCGGCCCGCGGGCGCCTTGCCGCCGTCGAACTGGATGCCGCTGCCGTCTTTCGCCGTCGCCACGACGGCCTCGGGGCTGTTCTGCAGGTGGAAGCCGTCCGGCACCTTGAAGGCGAGCTTGAGCTCGGGATGCAGGAAGGTCTGCCCACGGATGAATCCATCGCTCCGCGAGTTGCCGTAGACCATGCCTTCGACTTTCGAGAGATAGACGTCGCGGTTGCGCGGCCGCGCATTGATGGCAAGCCCCTGGCCCTTGGCTTCCTCGATGGCGCGCCTGACCCGGTCCGGCGTGTTCGGATGCGTGGAAAAGAATTCCATCCGGTGCGCCTCGACGCCCGCGAGCTTTGCTTCGAGCTTGGTCTCGGCGTCGAGCGTGGCGAGAAAATCCGCCTGCGCGTAAGGATCGTAGCCCGTGCGCGCCAGTGAGCGCACGCCCAGGAGATCGGCCTCGTATTCCTGCTGGCGCGAGAAGCTCGACAAATAAAGCGCGCCGCCGAGATTGAGGAGATCGGAGGCGATCGGGCTGCCGGTCACGGCGCCCACGATGGCGCCCACGATGCTGGTGCCGACCGCGCGATCATAGCGCTTGGCGGTGTGGCGCGCCGTGACATGGCCGATCTCGTGCCCGAGAACGCCCGCCACTTCCGCCTCGCTGTTGGCAAGCGCGAGGAGGCCGCGGGTGATGTAGACGTAACCGCCGGGCAGCGCGAAGGCGTTGACGATGGGCGAGTTGAGAAGCGTGATGGTGTAGCCCACGCCAGGATCGTTCGAGTTGGCGGCGATGCTGCCGCCGATCTGGGCGACATAGCCACTGACAGCGGCATCCGGATAGACGCCATAGCTCTTGAGGATCTTCGGATGCTCCTCCTGGCCAATCTGCTTTTCCTGGGCCTTGGACATGAAAATTTGCGCATCCGCCGGGGGCGCGGCGAACGCGAGAAAGAGTCCCGACATCAAGACGAACGCACAAAGCCGCTGCATACCCTCGAGCCACAAGCTCTTGCGGCTCCCGTCAAGCTTCGTGGTCATGGTTTCCTCCATCGCGCCTCTTTTTCGCCGCCGTCACGGCAGGTATTGATCGCTTCGGGATGGGTCACCGCGATCATGGGGCCGTTCAATCGCTCGATAAAGCCGCGCACGCGGATCTTGCGGCCGCGCAGCGCCTCGGGCTCGAGCGCGCCCGCGGGAAAGAGCTTACGGTCCCGCGCCTCGATCGTCACGGTGAAGTCGGTCTTCCAATCAGGCCCGAAGTTTATGTAGGTGCGCCCGCCGACCATTGCCACATCAAGCACCGTGCCCTCGACGAGCTGGAAGGTGCCGACATCCTGCGGTGGGATTGTGTCGGCCGCTCGGATCGCGTAGGCGGCCAAAAGCCCATAGGCCAAGCTTTGCCGCCCGCGCCTTGGCCTCGAGACCGAGAAGCTCCGCCGCGCAAGCGCGGCTTTCCTTGCGCGTCTCGACCCGCGCAAGCCCTTGTTCCACGAGCCTGCCCTGAACCCAAGCCGCCGGCGCGCCCGGCGCCTCGATGACAAAGACTTGAACGAGCAACCGCCCATAGCGGTCGCGCGGCGCCTTTTCCGGAGCGAGCCGCACCGCCTTGCCGAGGCTGAGCGCCGCAAGCGCCGCCTTCTCTTGCCGCGCAAGGGTCTGCCTCGGCGCCTGGATGCCGAGAAGGCGGAGCTCGGCGCCGTCATCGAGCGCGAGCGTCTCGCCGTCGACGACTTCGGCAACCTGGCCCGGATGTCGTGCGCCCCATCGCTGGATGACGACGGGTCGCAAGCGTGCGCGCGGCCGGCAAAGCCTGGCGGCGACGCCGCGAGCGCGGCGAGCAAAAGCCATCGGCGGATTTGCCTCGGCGCATGCATGGATGCAGTGTTTCCCGGCCTCCGGCCCGCGCTGCGAGACTTTCGCGCGATCCGAAGGACTGCCGTGGGGAACGAATTTCAATGGCGTCCCCGACAGGATTTGAACCTGTGACCCCCAGATTAGGAATTTGGTGCTCTATCCTGCTGAGCTACGGGGACCGTCATTACTCATAGCGCGGATCGGCTCGTCGGGGGAACAGACTACTCTAGGGTGCGTTCGGCTGGGCAACTGCGGCCTGATGCGCGGCGGTGCGCTCGTAATAGACCTCTGAGACGACCACGCTCACAAGCAACGACAGAACGAAAATGCGCCACGTCAGGCTGGTGTTCTGGTCTGCATCGAAGATGGTCCGATCAAGCAATCCGCGCGGGCTGTACCAAGGCAGCCGGGAAGGAGCAGCTGCGCGCCGTCGCCTTGCGCGTCACCTTCTCCGCTCTCGTCCTCACTGAGGTCCAACTGGTCCATCACCGACTGAGTGAGCGCGATGCTGTCGTCCGTGAAGTTCTTCGATCGATTTCGTCTCTCGAGCTTCGCAGTCACGCTGCGCCGTTTGCCGTTCTGAATAGCCACGATGATCACTATCTTCGCGCCCCGGATCGCAGGTAGGTCTGCGTCCTTAGTGACCCGTGCGATACGATCCCTTCCTCCCTCGAGCACGACTTTGAACTGCTTGGCGCCCTCGCCGCGGGACCGGAGCCACCGCATCGCAAGGAGTACGAGGCTGAGCGCAATCCACAAGCAAACAAGAATTACACCAGCCAGAATTGCAGCTCTAAGCGTCGGGGGATGCTGCACGAGGCTCTGAGAAAACGCGATGAACTCGTGCCAGCTTGCGCCGAACCAGGCTTCGATCGAGTGCAAAGCCTCGATCGCAGGAATCGCGAGTGCGCTCATGTGATAGTCCCCCCGGACCGCCCACTCCCGGGAACAGAATACCGCAAAAACTCCGCTCGGGAGTGGCCGCGCGGTGCCAATTCAGTACCTGTGCGCAACGTCAGTGACTTAAGGCCTTGATCCGGATAGCCTTTGCCTCGGCACACCCGCAACTTCCTAATCTTGGGGTCACAGGTTCGTTCGGCGGGCGATCGAATTCCAACTGGATCAATCGCTGATCCGCCTCACCCTGTTGGGGACGCCATACAGAAATCGGAAGACGGAAAATGGCGTCTGGGGCTCAGCTGCCCGGAGCGGCGAGCCCGGGTGCAAGCGCGCCGCTCATCGATTTGCCAAATGCTCTTCAACCGAACATGGCCGACATGCGCTCGCGCATGCCCTCCCGATTCTGGCGCGGCGGTGTGGGCATGGCGAACGCCGCCTTCACGCTGGGGCGCGCGGCCATCCGTGCGTGCCAATCCATAAAGCGCGGGGTCTCGCCCGCATTGACGAATTTCGGCGCCCGCTCGGGCATGCCGTAAGCCATGGCATAAGCGCTCACATCGGCGAGCGAGAAAGCCTCGCCCGCGAGCCACTTCGTTTCCTTGAGCTCTTCTCCATGCGCTCGACGGAGCTGCGCACCTGGCGGCGCCAGTTGTCGAGCTGCTCTTTCGTGTAGCCTTCGCGCGCCGTCGTGCGCCACTTGTCCTGCTGCTCCTTGAGCGGAATGCGCGCGACCTTGGCCTCGAATTCCTCGGGCTAAGCTTTTCGGTGATGTCCTTGATCATGTAGTGCCAGGCGATGAAGCTCAGCGCCGGGCAGAAATATTCGTCGACGAACTTGGTCCAGATGCGCATCTTGGCGCGCCAATAGAAATCGGCGGGGCGCAGCGGCGGCCCGTCGAAGACGTCGTCGAGATATTCGTTGATCACCGTCGATTCCGTGATCACCTTGCCGTCGTGCACCAAGGCCGGCACCTGGCCGTTGGGATTGATCTTCACGAACCACGGCTCATGCTGCTCGAATTCGTGCAGATTCATCAGATGGCTCTTGAATTCGACGCCCTTCTCCTTGATGGCGATCAAGGTCTTGAGCGAATTCGCCGCCGGCTCGCCATGAAGAGCTCGAACATCGTCGCCTCTCCTGTTCCGGTCCCCTACGACGCGCGCGCCTATCGGCGCGCCCGGGCGTAGTCTACTGCGGAAACGGGCCTTAAATCAACGGCGAAATCAGCGGCGCGGTTACAGAAGCGCGACGGACCTAATATCCGCTCGATCTCGGCCGCGTGCAGGCCAAAGTAATATTCTTCCGGCGCGAGATAGACGATGAGGTTGAGCTTCTCGTTGCGCTGCGCGAAGAGAGCGGTGCCCTTTATGTTGAGTCCGTCCGGGGTCTGGGCGCTCAAGTCGAAGCGCACGCAGGCAAGCGTGCCGAATGCCGAAGGCCTCAGCGCCTGCGTCGAGAGATTCTGATAGCCCAGGGTGGCCAGCGTATCGGTGACGAACTCGACGATCTCGGTCTGCGACATGTCCGTGCGGTACTTCGGCACGGGGTTGTCTTTCGATCTCTCTTTGATGAGCGATTGTTTGTCCTTCAGCGCCGCCACGAGCTGGAGCAGATTCAAGTCCGGCCCGTCGATGGTGAGAAACTTGCCGGTGCGCTGCGAGGTCAAAGCCTGGGCAGCGACGCCCATTGCTGGCCGACCACGATCTGGTAGACGTTTCCGACCTTGTACGGCCCTTGGGAGACGGAGCCCGCCGTCGCGCAGCCGGTCAGGAGCAAGAGGGCGAGAAGAGCAACAAGACGCATCATGGCGCGGCTCCCGTCCACAGGCGTTTGAGATAATCGTCCACGATCAGCCGGTCTTGGGCCTCCGGCGCAAGCTCGAGATAGCGGCGGAATGAAGCCTCGGCCTTTTCTTTGTCGCCCTGGCGCCAATAGGCTTGCCCAAGCTCGCGCCACGCGGCGGCCGGCGCATCGGAATAGCTTGTCGCCCGCTCGTAATTGGTCAAGGCGAGACCCGCGTCGCCATCCTTGTGGCGCAGGCGAAAGGCTTCGGCCTTGTAGAAATAGACGATGCCGGGTGCGCGCCCATCCGCGATGAGCCGATCGATGAGAAAGAGGCTCTCGCCATAATCGCGCCGGCGCAGATCATCCTTGAGCCATTGGTCGAGATGGGGCTCGGTGACGGCGCGCAGGCGCTCGACGCCCAAGTCGCTCGGCCCGGCCGCGGATTTGGCAAGCTCGTCCAAAGTCTCGATGCGTTCCGACGTCAGCGGATGCGTTCTGAAGATGCTGCCGCGCGCTTCTTCTTTTCGCGTCTTCTCCGAATCGGAATGGGCCGTCTCCTCCACGAGGTAGCGCCAGGTCGCGGCACTTTCGCGGCCCGAATAGCCCGCGCCCAACATCACCTTGAAGCCGAAGCCGTCGGCCTCGCGCTCCTTGTCACGGGAGTAGCCGTAGATCGTGCTTGCTGCGGCGAGCTCGGCAAGCGTGCCGAGCGCGCCGACGCCGCCCGCCGAGGCGCCGATCGAGAAGATGAGCAGCGCACCGGCCGTGTTTTTTATCTTGCGCCACTGCTCGAGGCTGTGGCGGCCCACATAGTGGCCGGTTTCGTGGCCGAGCACGAAAGCGAGCTGCGCCTCGTTCTCGACGCGAAGAAGCAGCCCCGTATAGACCTGCATGGCGCCATTGGGCGCCATACTGGCGTTGAAATAGGGCTGATCGATCACATAGACGCGCACCTCGGGGCAAAAATCCGGCGTGAGCCGGCACACGACGCCGCGCACATAAGCGTTGAGCGCGGGATCGCGCTCGAGCATGGCCGAGGTCTTCAGGCGCTCTTCCGCCTGGTCCATGACGAGCCACAGTCCCGCCTCATCGGTGTCCGGCGCGGGCCGCTGGCCCGGAACTTGGGGCGGCACATTGACGGCGCCGGCGACGATGCCGAGAACTGCGAAGAGCGCAAATATGTAAGCAACGCGCCTCATGGCGGAGCCGCTAAAGCGGGATGTCCTTCAGGAGCGTCTTGACGAGCGAAGCGGAGCCGCTCTCCTTTGTCATGTCGTTCACCTCGCCGGTGACGGTGAGGTTGAACCAGAGAATGTTGCCGGTGTGCAAATCAACGAGCGAGGCGAAGGCCACTTGATTGCCGAGCGGGGCGGCCGCGCCGAAGAGCGCCGCCACGACGACCATGGTCACCACGCGGCCCGTGTCCGCATAGCTGCCCTGGGCATAGACGAAAAGCGCATAGTCGGCGCCCAAGGGCCCGCCGATTTCTTGGACGCCGGGGCCGAGCGACCAATCGAACACGTCCTTCTTCGTCGGCAGTTTCAGGCCGCCGACCTTGGTCATCAGCACGGTCTGGCCCACAGCCTCGTGAAGATGAATGAGTTGCTGCACCCGCGGCGATTGGCTTGCGCCGGTGCTGAAGGGCACTATCCGATAAGATTTACCGGCGAGCTGCGCCTGGATATTGCGTTCGACATTGGCTTTGGCGGCCGCGGTCCAGTCGGCCCGGGGCTCCACGAGGCCCGTGGCCTTGAGGCTGCCCACCGTGATGTCGGGCTCCATCAGGACGACGGTCGCGCCCTGACGGGGCTTTGCGGATGTCGTCGTGGTCTTCTCGATATGCGTCGAGACGCATGCCGTGAGCATCACGAGCAGCGCGAACGCCAGAACGTT
>CAWJRW010000004.1:0-27651 GCA_963845385.1 uncultured Alphaproteobacteria bacterium | reverse complement strand
ACCAGCGCATTCGACATGGCGACCTCCAAAGCCCACACCTCGCCGCCGCCCACCGATGCACCCAATTCGCCGCGCGCGGAGCTCTCGGCTGCGCATCTCGCCGACGAGACCGCTCTCGCGCACACGCTGATCGAGAAGGCGCAGCTTTCGCCCGAAGACGCGAAGGAGACGCAAGCCTCGCGCGCAAGCTCGTGCTCGCGGTGCGCAAGGAGCGCCGCGCCGCCGCGGGCGGGGGCGGGGGCGGGGGCGGGCTCGACGCCTTCCTGCAGGAATACGCGCTCTCGAGCCGAGGAAGGCGTGGTGCTGATGTGCCTGGCCGAGGCGTTGCTGCGCGTTCCCGACGCCGAGACCGCGACCGCCTGATCAAGGACAAGATCGGCGATGGCGATTGGGAGGCCCATCTCGGCCACTCGGACTCCCTTCTCGTCAACGCCTCGACCTTGGCGCTTCTGCTGACCGGCCGCGTCGTGCGGCTCGGGACGAGCCGCAGAATGTGCTGGGCCGGCTGTGTCGCGCAAAGCGGCGAGCCCGTCATCCGCCAGGCCGTGCTCTATGCCGTGCGCATCCTGGCCCGCCAATTCGTCCGTGGCCGGACGATCGAGGAGGCGTTGAGCGCGCGGGGAGGAGAGGCCAGCCCGCTATCGCTTCTCCTTCGACATGCTGGGCGAAGCCGCGCGCACCGCGGCCGATGCCGAGCGCTATCACGAAGCCTATGCGCACGCCATCGCGGCGATCGCCGCCGACCAGGCCGCGCGGGCGGGAACGTTTTCCGCGCCCGGCATTTCCGTGAAGCTCTCGGCGCTGCATCCGCGCTTTGTCTATGCGCAGCGCGCGCGCGTCATGCCGAGTTGGCGCCGCGCCTTGTCGCGCTCGCGGCCGAAGCGAAGCAGCGGAGGCTTATCGCTCACCGTCGATGCCGAGGAAGCCGACCGCCTGGAGCTCACGCTCGACGTCTTCGAGGCGGTGGCGAAAGCGAACGCGCTTGCCGGCTGGAACGGGCTCGGGCTTGCGGTGCAGGCCTATCAGAAGCGCGCGCTTGCCGTCGATCGACTGGCTTGCCGCGCTGGCGCGCGAGACGCGGGCGGCGCATTCCGGTGCGACTGGTCAAGGGCGCCTATTGGGACACCGAGATCAAGCGCGCCCAGGAACGCGGGCTTGCCGATTATCCCGTGTTCACGCGCAAGGCCGCGACCGACGTGTCGTATCTGGCCTGCGCCAAGGCGCTGCTCGCCGAGCCCGCGCTCTTCTATCCGCAATTCGCCACGCACAACGCGCACACGCTGGCCGCCGTGCTGACGCTCGCGGGCGAGCGGGCCGCGCGATTTCGAATTCCAGCGCCTGCACGGCATGGGCGAGGCGCTTTATGACGCCGCGATCGGCGACGCGTCGCTCGGCATCGCCTGCCGCATCTACGCGCCGGTGGGCGGGCACGAGGACCTGCTCGCCTATCTCGTGCGGCGCCTCTTGGAAAACGGCGCCAACACCTCGTTCGTCAACCGGCTGGCCGACGACGAGGCGCCCGTCGCAGCGCTCGTCGCCGATCCGGTGGCAGCGCTTGCGAAAGCGCGGCCGAAGCGTCATCCGCGCATTCCTCAGCCACCGGAGCTTTTCGGGCGCGAGCGGCGCAATTCGCTGGGCCTCGCTCTCGACAATCGCCAGACGCTGGACGCGCTCATGCACGCGATGAACGACGCGCTGGCGTCATCCGTTCACGCCGCGCCGCTCGTGAGCGGCAAAGCGGCGGGCGGCACGGCGCGCGCCGATCACCGATCCCGCCAATCGCGGGCGCCTGGTGGGCCATGTCGTCGAAGCGAGCGAAGCGCAGGTCGCAGAAGCGCTCGCTGCAGCAAGCGGCGCGGCGCAAGCCTGGGATGCATTAGGAGGCGAAGCGCGTGGGAAAATTCTCGAGCGCGCGGCCGATCTCTTCGAGCAGCGCGCGCGCGAAGCTCATGGCGCTCATCGTGCGCGAGGCGGGGCGCATCATTCCCGACGCGCTCACGGAGCTGCGCGAGGCGGTGGATTTCTTGCGCTATTACGCGGCGCGCGCGCGCGCCGATTTCACCGCGCCCCTCGAGCTTCCGGGCCCCACCGGCGAGCGCAACACGCTAACGCTTGCGCGGCCGCGGCGTCTTCGCCTGCATAAGCCCATGGAACTTCCCGCTCTCGATCTTCACGGGCCAGGTGGCGGCGGCACTCGCCGCGGGCAACGCAGTGATCGCCAAGCCCGCCGAGCAGACGCCGCTTGTCGCCCACGAGGCCGTGCGGCTGCTGCACGAGGCGGGCGTGCCGCCAGACGTCTTGCATTTCCTTCCCGGCGCGGGCGAGAGCGTGGGCGCGAAGCTCGTGCGCGATCCGCGCGTTGCGGGCGTCGCCTTCACCGGCTCGACCGAAACCGCGCGCGCGATCAACGCGGCGCTCGCCGCGCGCGAAGGAGCCATCGTGCCCTTCATCGCCGAGACCGGCGGGCTCAACGCCATGATCGTGGACTTCGACCGCGCTCATCGAGCAGGTGGTGGACGACGCGCTTTTCTCCGCCTTCGACAGCGCGGGCCAGCGCTGCTCGTCAGCGCGCCTCCTCTTTCTCCAGGAGGACATCGCGGACAAGACGATCGCCATGCTTGCGGGCGCGCTCGCCGAATTGCGCGTCGGCGATCCGATGCAGATCGAGACCGATGTCGGGCCCATCATCGACGAGCCCGCGCGCGAGGCGCTGGAAGCGCATGCGCAGCGCATGACGCACGAAGGAAAGCTCATCGCCGCGGCGAAGCTCGCGCCCGAGACGAGCTTGGGTATTTTCTTCGCGCCCATGCTTTTCGAGATCGAAGAGGCCTCGCTTCTCGACGCGCGAGGTCTTCGGCCCCATTCTCCATGTCGTGCGCTTTGCCCGCGACAGGCTCGACCGAGTGTGCGAGGCGATCAACGCCACGGGTTACGGCCTCACGCTCGGCCTGCACACGCGCATCGACGCCACGGTGGACGAGATCGTCGCGCGCGTGCGCGTCGGCAATATCTATGTCAACCGCAGCCAGATCGGCGCCGTGGTGGGCGTGCAGCCCTTCGGCGGCGAGGGCTTGTCCGGCACGGGGCCGAAAGCCGGCGGCCCGCATTATCTGCACCGCTTCGCCGCCGAGCGCGCGCTCTCGGTCAACACCGCGGCCGCCGGCGGCAACGCCGCGCTGTTTGCGCTCGATTAGGGTGGCTAGAGCGTTGCAAAGGATATAACCTAAGCAACGAAAGAAACACCGCAAATGAGGTGCTTTTCATCGTGGGGTTAAGCAATGTCGTTGCGCCCTTTTCATTTCAATTTCATTCTACTGATTGTCATCGCCGTCACATCATGCGCTGCGGCCGCCATTGAAACGCAGAAGCGGTGGAAGCTGAATTGGAGCGCTCGTGCCGAGACTTATCGAACGACCATAAGTGAACTAGAAGCGGGAATTAGGGCGAAGACAGAGGCTTTCGGCCGCGCGAAGATTTCCGCCGAAAACCAAAGCGAAGCAGTCAGCACATACAGGTCATTGTTGCAGGGTGATTTCGATTGGGCGAAGGCAAACGGACAACTTTTGATGTTGACCGATTTCAGCACGATGCTTGATAGCAAGCCCACTATGAGAATGGCGTCGCTTTGGATTGTCGATAGGGCAGATCAGTTGAACGCTCGCCTCCGAGATTATCAAGCGCGGCAATCCGCGTTTGCCGCTGAACTACAGAAGCCGATGCCGGTCGGCTCTGACTGGGCGGCAAGAAACCTCGAGTTGACATTCGAGGGTGGCAGGCTTTCGGGTGAAGTTGATGAGCTACTTCGCTTGGACAGAGAGTTCACCGCCTATGTCCAAGATGTTCAAGAAGCGCAGCTAGCGGACAAAGAGCGCCGCATGAAAGCGGCAGCCACACTCCGGGGACTTGGACTGGCACTGCAGGCGACCGGTCAGGCAATGCAGCAAGATGCCTATCAACAACAAGTGCTAAACGCTCTGAACCGTCCTGTTACTTGCTACACCTCCGGCAATATGACAACCTGCGACTGAGTGAGCGTCCCCGCACAAGGATCGGGGTCGCCAAATTCGCCAGATACTCATCTCGTTTGCGTCTCAATTATCTTAGGACCTACGCCATGCGATTTGCGACATGTGAAGTCATACGCACTCCGGCCGAGTTTATCGGGCCATTCATTCGATGCGTCGACGGATACGTACAGGTGTTTGCCCATATTCGCCGGTCGACTATCGATCACGTTTTCGGACTTCGTAGCGCGGCGGGAGCAGATCGCGACGGAATCATTGAGCAACTGACAGGTGTTCTAAATCCTCTTATCGGCGCGAAATACGAGCGCGGAGAGTACTGCCTGTGGCCGACCAGGGCCCCTAAATACCCACTCGTCACAGTTTTGACCTCCGATCTCGCGACACTTAGACGAAGGTGAATGTGAAGCTTTCCGCAGGCAAACGCAAAGATTGTTCGCCGCAAGACACCTTATGGCTCTCGACTTAAGCACCTACATCCACTCACCACCGCTCCCAACAAGCAGGCCGAACGATAGTGCCACGATAATCAAGATTATGTTTCCGAATGTAAGCAACGGCGGAGGACGTTCGGCACGTATCCTCGCTCCGACGAATAATACAAGCGCCACAAGGTAGAGTATCTCAACAAATGCGAAAGCGCCTATCAGATAGGCAAGGGCCTCAAGAGGCCCCTGTCCACTCTGTGCTCGAGCAAGCGTGGATGGAAAATCTGGCAACGCACTACCAAGAAGCACGGTTCCGAGGAAGAGTAGAAATCGGCCAAAGCTGTCGATCACACTCCGCCAAAAGCTGAAGTTCTCAGTCATAAGCTTCCCCAACAAATGCCATCTTCAGTCTAAACAGAGCGATGGTTGCTGCCAAATCACCGCCGCCGGCGGCAACGCGGCGCTGTTTGCGCTGGATTAGCGCCTGTCTGTTGGAACCCCGGGCCTCAAGCTATTTCGTGTCATTGCCGGGCTGCGCCGAAGGCGCGAGTCCCGGCAATCCAGGGCAACACGCACTTGAGCCCTTGGCCCCTGGATGCCCGAGACAAGCTCGGGCATGACAGTCATGTGATTGCTGATCACCCACTGTCGATCAATACGCACAAGACTCTAACGCGGCTTGACGAGGCGGACGTTGGCGCTTGCCTGCGCGCCCGCTTGATCGACGACCGAGATGCGCACGAAGCCTTCGCCGTCGGGATGCCAGAAGATGCGCTGGCCCGCCTCGCCCACCGCCTCCGATGACAGCGGCACGCCGTCGACGAGCCAGAAGAGCTTTCCCTGGCCGCCTTCGGCGCGCAGCGCGAGCATGTCGTCGCCGCGAGCTTCGGGCATGCTCACAATGGCGCCGTCGGGCGGGAACGCGATGGCGAGCTTCGGCCCGAGCCGCGCCATGGGCTCGCGCGTGCCGACGACAAACGCCTGCAGCGCGCGCGGCAGCTCGGCGTAAGAGTGCGCGAGGATCACATCCGATGGCGGCGGGGGGAAGGCGCCGGCATCCGGCGGCAGGAGATCGAAGACGCGCATGAGAAGGGGGCGGCCTCGTTGCGCGCGAAGCGTCCGGGCCGCGCGGAGCCGTCGGGCCTGCCGATCCAAACGCCGACCGTGTAGTCGCGCGAGACTCCGAGCGCCCAGGCGTCGCGGAAGCCGAACGACGTGCCGGTCTTGAAGGCGACGGCGCGCCGCTTCAAGCCTTGCGCTTCGCTGAAGCCGTCGGGCATGGGGCTCTTCTCGAGAATGTCGCGCACATACCAGGCGGCCGCCGCGCCGAAGAGCGGCGTTTCTGCAGACGCGCGCGCGTCTTTCGCGAAGACGAGCGGCGCCGCCTCGCCCTCGCGCGCCAGCGCCACATAAAGCGTCGTGAGATCGCGCAGCGTAATGCCGACGCCGCCGAGCGCGAGCGGCAGCGCGGGCGCGCCGAGCTCGGGCGGAAAGCGCAGCGTGGCGCCCGCATGAGAGAGCCGCGCGGCGAAGCGCGCCGGACCCACGCGATCGAGCATCGCCACCGCCGGCACATTGAGCGACAAAGCGAGCGCCGTGCGCAGCGAGATCGTGCCCTGATAGCCGCGATCGAAATTGCGCGGCGCGTAATCGCCGAAGACGGTGGGCCGGTCCTCGATCAGCGTCTCGGGATGCGCCGACAGATCGTCGAAGGCGAGGCCATAGATGAAGGGCTTCAAGGTCGAGCCCGGCGAGCGCACGGCGCTGCGTCAGATCGAGATAGCCGAAGGGGCCCCAGTAATCCGCGTTGGCGACTTCGGCGCGCACGGCGCGCGTCGCGTTCTCGACCACGATGATGGCGAGATTGGCCCCGTCGTCGAACGACTGGGCCTCGCGCGCGGCGAGCTTTTCCAGCGCCTGTTCGAGCGCGCCGTCGACGGTCGTGCGCAACGACCGCGCCCGCCGGCGCGCCGCGCTGCGACCCGCTCGGCCAAATGCGGCGCGCTGAAGGGAAGCGCGCTCCGCGCCGCGGGCACGGGCTCGGCCATCGCTTCCTGCGCCGCGCTGCAGAGACACGACACCGCGCTCGGCAAGGCGCGCAAGCACTTTGTCGCGCCCAGCCTGCGCGGCCTTGTCGTTGCGGTCGGGCCGCTGATGCTCGGGCGATTGCGGAAGCGCCACCAGGAATGCGGCTTCCGCGAGCGTGAGACGCGAGGGCTCCTTGCCGAAATAAGCGAGCGAGGCCGCGCGCACGCCTTCGAGATTGCCGCCATAAGGCGCGAGCGTGAGATAAAGGCCGAAGAATCTCGCGCTTGCTATAGCGCCGCTCCAATTGCAGCGCGCGCACGGCCTGGACGACTTTCGCCTTGAGCCCGCGCGTGGAGCCCGGCGTGAGCAGGCGCGCCACCTGCATGGTGAGCGTCGAGGCGCCCGAGACGATCGCGGCCCTGGCGGCCGAGCTGAAAGAGCGCGCGCGCCGCGGCCACGGGATCGACGCCCGGATGAAAGTCGAAGCGCCGGTCCTCATAGGCCTTGAGCATGGCAAGAAAGCGCGGATCGACCGCCTCCGGCCCGACGGGCAGCCGCCAGGTGCCGTCGCGCGCAAGGAAGGAGCGCAGCATGGCGCCGTCCCTGTCGGTGACGACGACGGAAAGATCGCGCGCGCGGGCAAGCGGCGGCGGATAAAGCCAATCCAAGAGGGTGAGCGCGCCGAGCGCGAGCGCGACGAAAACGACGGCGCCCTGCCCCAGGCCACTGACCGGTGCCGGTCGAGAACGAGATCCCCCCACCCGGCCGACTTCGTCGGCCGACCTCCCCACCAGGGGGAGGTGAGAAATATTGCTGTGACGCGAACCAAACGATTCCCCTCCCCCGTGTGGGGAGGGGATAGGGGTGGGGGTCGACTTGCTGTCGTGGTCACGCACAGCGAGCCTGCAGGCGCGAGGTTGCCAATCATTGGCTGGCGTAACGACGAGGCGGCCCAAATCCGTCCGTGCACGGACTTCCGGACTGTACATCGCCTCCACGCTCGCCGCGGGCAGCACGTAATTGCCGGGCGTCATCGCGCGCACGAGATAGGCGACATGGAAGGGCGGGTTGAAGGTCTTGCGCTTTCCCTCCGGATCCATGTAGCGGTCGCCGAGATCGAAGGCCGCGACGATAGCGGTCGTCGCGCGCTTCGGCGACGGAGACCGGCGTGACCAGGCCGAGCCACGGATAAGCCGCCACGTCGTTCGGCATATTCTGCACCACGGCCTCGATCTCGAAGCCCGCGGGCAGGAGATCGAGCACCGCCATGGTGCGGAAGATTTCTCCTGCCATCACGCCCTTGATCGAGACGACAAAGCGCGCGCTTTGCCGAACGTTGGCGAGATCGACGGCCGCGCCGTCGAGGGTGAAATAGCGCTTCTCGATGGTGATGCCCTTGGCTTCGGCGGGCAGCGGCGTCACGGGCACGCCGCTCACCGTGGCGCTCCACCAGAGGGGCGCCTGGCCCGTATTCTTGAGCGTCAGCCCCGCATCGAGCTCGGCGCGCGTGGGCGCGACCGAGACCATGCCTTGCGCGCCGCTCGTCTTGGCGCCCGTGACGGCGACGCTCACCGCTTTTTGCGCGGCTTTGAGCGCGGCGGCGGCGCGCACGAGCCACGCCTTCTCCTGCGTCGTCGTATAGGCGATGGGCGGCTCGATCGCGGCCGTGCGCGTCATGAGCGCAGGCACCATCTCCGCTTCGCCCGATGACGCCGCAAGCGCCGTGAAGCCCCGCCATGTCGCGCAGGAACGAGCCATAGGGCTGGGCGTTGTAATTCTCGGGCGAGCTGTCGCGCGCGATCTCCTCGGCGCGCTTGAAGCCGGCGCGGGCGCGGGCGCGGTCGCCCACTTGCGCGAGCGCCGCGGCCGAGAGCGCGGGCACGATCACGTCCGAGAATTTCGAGCTTTCCGTGTCGTAGAAGTAGCGCACATCGCCCGCCTTCGCCGTGCCCGTGCGCGCGAGCACATAGAGCGCGTAAGCGCGCGCGGCCGCCGGCTGCGAATCCTGGGCGGCGAAGCCGCGCAACCAATCGAAGGCGCGATTGAGCGAGGCCTGCGGCACGACATAGCCTTGGCCGCGCGCTTCGACGAGAAAGTCGACGGCAAACACGGCGAGCCACGGATCGGCGGGCTCGCTCATCGCGCCCCACATGCCGAAGCCGCCGCTATAGTGCTGCATGTCGACCACACGTTCGATCGCTTCCTGCACGCGGGCCTGGATGCCTTTGTCGGACGCGATGCCCGCGGCCTTGGCAAGCGCGCTCACATAGAGAAGCGGCATGGCGCGGCTCGTCGTCTGCTCGAGACAGCCGTAAGGATAGCGGTCGAGCCATTTGAGGAGCGCGGGCACATCGAAGCCGCGCGTGGCCGCAACCGCGAGCGTGAGGCTCGCGCTTTCGGGCGTGTAGCCCTGAAGGAAGCTCGCATCGACGCGCGCCTCCGCGCCCGGCGCCAAGCTCGCCACCTTCTCGTCGAAGACGGGCAGCATGGGCGGGCGAATCTCGATCGGCCACGTACGGTCGATATGGAGGCTGTTGGGGCCTTCGAGCGTCAGATGCGCCGTGCCGATGCCCGCTTTGCCCGCGGTGAGCGGAACGCGGAAGGTTTTGCGCTCGCCGCGATCGATTGACGCTTCGAAGACTTGCGGCTTGTCCTGCACGAGGCTTCCCGACACGCTCACCGTCGTGCGATAGGTGCCGAAATTGCCCTCGACATTATCCACCAGGAGCGTCCCGGAAGCCTTGTCGCCCGGCGCCAAGAAGCGCGGCAGCGTGAGCTCGCCCACCACGGCATCGCGCACGGTCAGCGGCTTCGAGGCTTCGCCGATGCGCGACGCGCCGAAAGCGACCGCCATCAGGCGCAATTCGCCGACGAAATCGGGAATATCGAGCTTGACCTTGGCGCGGCCCCGGTCGTCGACATCGACGAGCCCCGAGAAGAGCGCGACCGTGCGCGTCGGCACGACCGCGAGCGAGCGCCCGCCCAGGCTGTCGCCGCCTTCGCGAATGGGACCGACCGCGCCTTCCGCGCTCTTGATCAGCCGGCCGTAATCGTCGCGAATATCGACGCCGAGACGCCGCTTGCCGAAATAATAGGCCGAGGGCGCGGGGCTCGCATAATCGGTGAGCTGCAGAATGCCTTCGTCGACGGCGGCGAGCGCGAGCTTGAGCTTCTCGCCCGGCCGGGCGTTGGTCACGTCGATGGGCACCTCGATGGTCGTCCGCGGATGGACGACAGGCGGCGTATCGAAGGCGAGCGCGAGCGTGCGGTCGCGCGCATCGACGGCAAGCCATACCAAGCCGATCGCGCGCACCGGCGCGCGGGAATTGGCATTCCCTCGCCGAGCGGCCGATAGAGCGTGACGATGGCGTAAGCACCGCTGCTCCAGGACTTGTCGACGTCGAAGCGCACATCGGTGCCGCCCTTGGGCACATCGACGAGGCGCGAGTCGAACACCTTGTCGCCGGCGAGCACGATGAGCGCCTTGCCGCCCTCGGGCGCGCGAATGGACACTTTCGCCTCGTCGCCGACCGCATAGCTTTCCTTGTCGGCATGAACCGCGACGCGATCGGGCCGATCGGCGCTCGCGGACGCGCCCCAGCCGGCATAGAAGCGATAGCTCGTCTTGGCGCCGCTCTGCGCGTCGCTGACGGTAAGGCGATAGGTGCCCCATTGGACGCGCGCGCCGAGCTCGACGGCGGCGGCGGCCTTGGCGGCGATGGTGGCGGAGTCGATCAGATGGTCGCGCGTCACCGACTCGAAGCGCCATTCGCCCTCGACCTGGTACCACTGATAATCGGTGTCCTCGCGCACGAATTCGTAGCGCAGCCCCGGACGGTCGATCGCCTTGCCGCCCTGGTCGAGCGCCACGAGCGCGAAGCGCGCTTGTGCGTTCTCGCCCACCTCGTCATTGTCGAAGAGCGACTTGAGCCCGAGATAAAACGGCCGCGTGAAGACGGGAACGGTGACCTCTTCGCGCGTCGTGCGTCCGCCCGGCTCGAACATGCCTATTCGCAGGCGCGCTTCGAGCGGGAAGGAGGCGTCCGTTTCCGGCGCAATCATCGCAACCGCCGTCGTGCGGCCTGAAGCGTCGGTCGCCGGAACTGGAAACGTCGCCGTGTCCGAGCTGAACGGATCGTCGACGAGGCCGAAGCGATAATCCTTGTACTGAGCAAATGGCTCGGAAGCCGGCGTGAGCCTGAGCTCGGTCTCGCCTTCGAGACCGCTGCCCGGCGCGCCATAGAGGAAGCGCGCTTCGACCGCGACCGTGGCTTCCTCGCCGGGCGCAACGCGCTTCTGCTCGGCTTCAAGGTGAGCTTCAAGCGCTCGGGCACGAAGTCCTGAACGTCGAACTCGACATCGCCCACGGGCTGCCCGCGGGATCGACATAGGCCGAGGCCGACCAGCGCCCGCGCGGCGCCGTATCGGTGAGCGGGAGTGCAAGCTAGGCCGCGCCGTCTTGCAGCGCGCCCGCCTTGAGCTCGCGATAATCATGCCATCCGGGCGCCTGACCGTGATCGAGAGCGGCGCGTTGGCGAGCGCTTGCGCCTCGCGGTCGCGCAGCATGGCGACGAGATGCACCGTCTCGCCCGGACGATAGATGCCGCGCTCGGTATAGAGATAAGCGTCGACGGCGCCCGGGCTCGGCCGTCCCGCCACGCCGCGATCGCTCAAGTCGAAGGACGAGCGCCTGAGATCGAGATAAGCGAAATCGTTGTTCTTGCCATAAGCGAGCACGACGACGGGCTCGGCGCCGCCCATGCCGCGCAGGAGCCCGGCAGCGAAGTGAGCGCGGCCGTCCCCGTCGGTCGCCGCGCGGCCGAGCTCGTTATTGTTGCGCGCGACGAGCGCAAGCTCGACGCCTTCGACCGGCTCCGCGTGGCGAGCGAGCGGACGAAGACCGTGAGCCCATCCGTGCCCCGGTAGGTCGTCATGCCGAGATCGGTGTCGACAACCCATTGCGCGGCGCGGTCGGCCCACTCTTCCTCGCCCGGATCGGTGATGGCTTTTTCTTTGCCGCATCGCGCGCGATGAGAAGATAGACGCCGGGCGCGCGGCTCTTGAGCGCGCTGCGCAGCGGAAAGATCGTCGTCACCGCCTCGTTCTTCGCACCCTTGACGTCCATGCTCCCTTCCAGACGAGCTCGCCCTGCTCGTCCTTGAAGGTCTGGCGGTCGTAGCCGTAGATGGTCTGCTCATCGACCAGGTTCGCGCGCAATTGCGAAAGCAAGCGGTCGCTCACGCGCACGATCTCGAGCTCGACCTTGTCGACATTGATGGTGGTGACGGGAATGCCGGTGCCGCTGACGCGCGGGAGCAAGAAGCCGCCACTGAAGGCGACGATGGGCGGGCGATCCTTGAGCTCCACCGGCACCGTCTCGGCAAGGCCGAGATGCGCGCCCGAGGCCGAGGGCAAGCCCTCGCGCAAGGTCACCTGATAGCTCGCCGCAAAATCGAGCCCGCCGAGACAGAGCCGGTTTCCTTGGGGCCGGACGTCGACCGGCGTCTCGGGATTGATGGCGAGGTAATCGCCGTAATGCGTCTTGCCCGTTTCGTCCAAGGGCGCGGTGAAGACGAGGCACGCTTCCGCCTCGACCTTGGACGTGTCGACCTCGAGCCGTCTGAACTCGAAGGCCTTCGCGGCCGGCGCGCCGGCGCCTTGTTGCGCGGCCTCGCCTGCCACTTGTTCGCCGGTCGCCGGCGGCTTTTTTACGATATCGGGTACGCCGAACGTGAAGATGAGGCCGACAAGAGCGACAACGGCGATCAGGACGACCACCAGCACCCACGCCTGACGTTTCATGGTTCGCCCTCCCCCTGGGCCGCGCTTGCGCTCCGCGCCAGAGCCTAGCCCTCATGAATGGGCGCGAAAAGGGCCGAAGCGTGGCGGAATGCGCTCTTTTTCGGGGATTTCGGCTTGCGGTCGCTCGGCTGCCACGCGGCCGCTGCGATCATTCGCCGGGCGACACGCCCTGCTCTGTCTCGCGTTCAAGCGTGGAAAGCCGCCGCGCCACGGCCTCGGGCGAGGTCGTGCCGCGCGCGATGAGCGCGTAGACCACCGGCACGACGAACACGGTGAGGAGCGTCGCGAACAGCACGCCGGTGAAGATCACAATGCCGATGGTGAAGCGGCTTGCCTCGCCGGCGCCGGTTGCGAGCACGAGGGGCAGCGCGCCGAAGGCGGTCGCGACGCTCGTCATGATGATGGGCCTAAGCCTGATCGCTGCGGCCTCGACAAGCGCTTCCTTGAACGGTTTTCCCGCGTCGCGCAGCTGATTGGTGAACTCGACGATCAGGATGCCGTTCTTCGCGGCCAGGCCGATGAGAATGATGACGCCGATCTCGCTATAGATGTTGAGCGTGCTGCCCGTCATATAGAGACCGAAGAGCCCGCCTGCGACCGCAAGGGGCACCGACAGGAGAATGACGAAGGGGTGGACGAAGCTCTCGAACTGTGCCGCGAGCACGAGGAAGACGACGACGAGCGCCATGGCGAAAGTGAAGTAGAGCGAGCGCCCCGATTGCTTGAACGTGCGCGAGTCGCCGCGATAGTCGATTTGCGCGGCCGCAGGCAGCGTCTCGCGCGCGGTCTTTTCGAGGAAGCTCAAGGCCTCGCCCAAGGAATAGCCCGGCGCGAGATTGGCGCTGAGCGTGATCGCGCGCAGCCGGTTGAAACGCTTGAGCGTGCTCGCACCGCCGATCTCGGAGACCTTGATCAGGTTGGAGAGCGGAATGAGCGCGCCCGTCCGCTCGGAGCGAACATAGATGTTGGTGAGATCGTCGGGCCGCGCCCGTTCTTCGGCGCGGACGCGCAAGATCACGTCGTATTCCTTGCCGCGATCGAGATAGGTCGTCTCTTTGCGCGAGCCGAGCATGGTCTCGAGCGTATGACCGATGCTCTCGACCGAGACGCCGAGATCGGCCGCACGCGTGCGATCGATGTCCACCTTGAGCTGGGGCTTGGTCTCCTGATAGTCCGAATCGACGGCCATGAGGCGTGGATTGGCGCTCATCCGGTCGAGCATGAGATCGCGCCAATGGGCGAGCTCCGCGTAATCGATGCCGCCGATGACGAATTGGACGGGCACGGAGCGGCCTCGGCCCAAAGGCGGCGGCGTGATGGTGAAGATCTTGGCGCCCGGAATGGCGCCGAGCTTGGGCGCGAGCTCGCGCATCAGGGCGCTCGCCGAGCGATGGCGGTCGTGCCACGGCGCGAGCGTGGCAATCGCCGCGCCCGCGCTCATATCCGTGGTCGAGCCGAATGACGCGGGCACGCGCGAAAGAAGAAACTTTACTTCCCCGCTCTCGCGGTAGGGCGTGAACACGTTCTCGACCGCCTGAACCTGGCGAACCGTGTAATCGAAGCCTGCGCCCTGCGGTCCCACGACCTGCGTGTAGAAATAGCCGCGGTCTTCCTGCGGCGCGAGCTCGGTCGGAATGAGCTGCCAAAGCACAACGACCGCAACGAGGCTCGCGCCCAAAATAATGAACACCGAGCGCGGGCGGGCGAGGCAGAGATCGAGCGCCTCGATGTAGATCGTGCGCACACGCGTGAATAAGACATCGATGCGGTGCGCGAGGCCGGTCTTGGCCGCCGACGGCGTCAGCAGCTTCGAGCACATCATGGGCGTCAGAGTCAGCGCGATGAGCGCCGAGAAGCCGACGGCCGCGCCCACGGCGATGGCAAGCTCGGTGAACAAGCGCCCGATATCGCCCTGCAGAAACATGATCGGCACGAAGACAGCGATCAAGACGGTCGTGGTCGCGATCACCGCGAAGCCCACTTGGCGCGCGCCGCGATAGGCCGCGACCAGCGGCGGCTCGCCCAAATCGACGCGCCGCTGAATATTCTCGAGCACGACGATCGCGTCGTCCACGACGAGACCGATCGACAGGACAAGCGCCAGCAGCGTCAGAAGGTTGATCGACAGATTGAGGACATCGAGCGCGATGAACGAGCCGATGATGCAGACGGGCACCGTGACGGCCGGAATGAGCGCGGCGCGGACGCGGCCGAGGAAGAGATAGATGACGCCGATCACGAGCACGAGCGCAAGGGCGAGCGTGAAATAGACGTCCCTCACCGCGGCGTCGATATAGAGCGAGGTGTCGAAGGCGTCGCGGATGACCATGCCGGGCGGCAGCGACTTGCGCAGGCGTTCCACTTCCTTGCTCACCGCGCGCGCCACGCTCAAGGTGTTCGCGGTCGATTGCTTGACGATGCCGATGCCGACATGGGGAGTGCCGTTGCCCTGGAAATAGCTGTGGTCGACATCCGAGCCGAGCGCGACTTGCGCCACCTCGCCCAGGCGGATGATGTGGCCGTCCGCGCCTTCCTTGAGCGGCAGGCGCGCGAAATCCTCCGGCGTCTGATAGGAGCGCGCGACGCGGATCGTCATGTCGCGGCTCTTGGATTCGATATTGCCCGCCGGCAGCTCGACATTCTCGCGCGCGAGCGCCGCCTCGACGTCCGAGACCGTGAGCCCGCGCGCGGCCAGCCCATTGCGGTCGAGCCAAATGCGCATGGCGTAGCGCCCGCCGCTCCGGTAGATGCGCGCGACCCCGCTCACGACGCTCAAGCGATCGACGATGACGCGATCGGCGTAGTCGGCGATCTCGAGCCCGCTCAGGCGATCGGAGCTCAGGCTGTACCAGATGATCGCGCTCGAGTTCGGCCTCGACCTTGCTGATCTCCGGCGCATCGATGTCTTCGGGCAAATTGTCGACCGCGCGTCCCACGGCGTCGCGCACGTCGTTGGCCGCGCCGTCGATATCGCGGTCGAGGGTGAACTCGATCGAGATGTCCGAGCGCCCGTCCTGGCTCGAGGAGTCGATGGTCTCGATGCCGTCGATGCCGCTGATCGCATCCTCGATCACATCGGTGACGCGGGTGTCGACGATCGCCGCCGAGGCACCGCGATAGGTTGTCTGCACGGAGACCACTGGCGGATCGATGTTGGGCAGCTCGCGCAGCGGCAGGTGGAGAAACGACAAAGTCCCGAAGGCGATGAGGAGAAGGCTCACCACCATGGCGAAGACGGGACGTTTGACGGAGATATCGGAAAGAATCATGGCGGGGTCACGCGGCGCTCATGACTTGGGGGCTCCGGGAGCCCCGGCCGGCGCCCCGCCCTTCTCGGCGTCGCCGCCCTCGCTCACCACGCGGACGGGAGCGCCCGGGCTCAATCTGTTCGTGCCTTCGCGCACGACGACCTCGCCCTCCGCGATGCCGCTCGAAATCTCGACTTCGCCCGGACGTCGGCTGCCGATCTCGACCCAGCGCTGCTCGGCCTTGCCGTCCTTCACGATGAAGACGAATTGCCGCTCGCCCATGGGCACGAGCGTCTCCTCGGGCAGGGCGATGGAGTGGCGGCGGTTCTTGATGAGCTCGACGGTCATCAGCATGCCCGGCCGCAAGAGGCCGCTCTCATTAGGAATTTCCGCGCGCACGACAATCGCGCGCGTGACTGGATCGACGCGCGTGTCGATCGTGCGCACGATGCCGGTGAATGTCCTGTCCGGATAAGCAGCCGTCTTGGCAACAATCTCCTGACCCTTAGCGAGCGTGGACAGGTACGTCTCGGGCACGGAGAAATCCACCTTGACGATACTGATGTCGTCGAGCGTCACAATCTTGTCACCCGGATTGACGAGCTCGCCTGGACTCACCGCGCGCAAGCCGAGCACGCCCGAGAACGGCGCCCGCAGAGTGGTGCTGGCAAGCTCGACGAGTACCGCGCCTGCCTCGACCGTCGCTCCTTCGGTGAAATTGATCGAGCGGACGGTCTCGGTCATTTTGGCTGTGATATCGAGGGACTTGTTCGCCCGCGCGGTGCCGATGGCCTCGATCATATCGATGAATTCGCCATAGGCGGCCGTGGCAATCCTGACCGGCGTGGGCGGCGGCATCGGCGCCCCGCCGCCGAAGATCATGCCAACGAGAACGCGCAGGAGCGCGGCAACGAGCGCCAGCGCCAGCACGCCCATGATGATCGCCAGCGCCTTGCGCCCCGCGCTGCCGGACACTTCGGCATCGATCCGGGCCCGGAGCCGGCTTCCAAGCCAAGGCTTGCCTGGCGTCACGTCGTTCAAGCGGGACTCCTCGAAGCTGGGCGGGCGGGCCCGAGCCCCCGCCATGCCCGGCCGTTTCTTTAGGCCGCCCCTAATTCGCAAGCAAGCGGCGGCGCCGCGTCCAACGCAAGGGAGAGGGCAGCGCGCCCCGGCAAGCATCACAACGCCGTGATATGCGGCTTCGACTTGCGCAGGCAGCCTGCGCGTGCAAGCGACCCGTCTTGCCAACGGGCCGCGCGGCACCCTAGGTTAACGAACGGCGCCCGCTGGACCTTCGCCGCATTCGGAGGAGCCGACCATGACCAAGAAACGTGCCGCGCACCGCTTAAGCCAAGGCACGCTTGCCGCTGCCGCATTTGTTACGGCGACCATTGTCTCTTGCGCACCCAATCCGACGCCCTATCAGCCCGCTCAGGGACATTCCGGCTACGGCTTTAGCGAGCAGCAAATCGAGGAGAACCGCTTCAGAGTAAGCTTCGCCGGCAATTCCCAAACGCCGCGCAACGTGGTGGAGAATTATCTGCTCGTGCGCGCCGCCGAGCTGACCAAGGCCCGCGGTTACAATTACTTCATCCTCGCCAAGCAGGACGTGGAGCCCACCACGCGCTATTGGTCGTCCTTCGACAGCTTCGGCGGCTACGGCTACTACTACCACTCCTGGCCCTATTTCGGCATGGGCGCGGATTACGGCACGAGCTACCCGATCACCCGCTATACGGCTTATGCCGATATCGTGCTGGCACGGGGGCCGAAGAATGCGGAGGACATAAAGTCCTTCTCTGCGGACGACGTATTGGCGAAGCTGGGCCCCAGCGTGCAGCGGCCGCAACCGCAATAGAGACTTTACGCATCGCCGTCACGCTGTGGTGAACAGGCTCTTGTTTTCGCGCGTTAGCGACGTCTTAAAGCCTCCCTACTAATTTTGCGAGAATGGAGAGCACCCACACGCCGGCGCTCGTTCTGGGCACGGCTCAGCTCGGCATGGCTTATGGCGCGACGAACCGCAACGGCATGCCGAGCGAGCGCGAGGCCTTCGCCATCATCGAGGCTGCGCTCGCGGCAGGCATCCGCGACTTCGACACCGCGCGCGCCTATGGAGAGAGCAAGAGCCGGCTCGGCAAGGCGCTGGGCGAAATATCCAATATTCGCATCTCGACCAAGCTTGCCCCGCTCGATGGGCTTTCCGAAGGCGCCGACAAGTCCGAAGCCGCGCATGCCGTTCGCGCGAGCGTCGAGACATCGCGGCGCGCTCTGTGCCGGGAGCGTCTCGACGTTTTTCTGCTGCACCGCGCGCGTCACTTGAAGGCTTGCGGCGGCGCGATTTGGCATGCGCTGCTCTCGCTTCAGCAAGAGGGCGTCATCGGCAAGCTCGGCGTTTCGGTGCAGAGCCCCGACGAGCTCGCGCTGGCCCTGAGCTTTCGCGACGTGGTGCACATCCAAATGCCAATGAACGTATTCGATTGGCGCTTCCGCAAGCCCTCCGTCTTGGCGCGCATCGCCGAGCGGCCGGAGGTCACGATCCATGCGGGAGCACGCTCCTGCTGGGCCTGCTCACGGCGCGCAACGCGGCCCTCTGGCCCCACTTTCCCGGCCTCGACGTTCCGCACCTCTTGCGCGCGCTATCAGCTCTGGTCGAGGTTTTCGGCCGGCGCGACGTCGCCGATCTCTGCTTTGCCTATGTGCGCGCGCAGCCTTTCGTGCACGGCATCGTGGTGGGCGCCGAGACGGCGGCGCAAGTCGAAGCCAATGCCGCGCTCTTTGCGAGAGCGCCGTAGCGGACGAAGTCGCGTTCGTCGACAGCTTCGTGCCGACCTTGCCGGAGACACTCCTCGATCCCGCGCGCTGGCCGCGCAAGAAGGCGGCGTAAGCGCATCGGAAAGGCGGGCGGAATGGCAGGGTCGCTGCTCTTCCTCGCCTTGATGTCTCGAGGCTACGCTCAGTCCGCGATGATCTTGTAGCGCGAGCCTGCGACCACCGACCGCCCGTGCCAAGCCCGTCCAGCACGCGGAAGCGCTCCTCGCGGAAGTCGTTGAAGGACATGCGGCTTTCAAGGGTAGCCGCGGTATCTAAGCCGCGTTCAACGGAGTTGCCGACAGCCGCAATCCAAGAGCCTTGAGGACTTTCAGCACCGTTGCGAACTCGGGCCGCCCATCCTCGCTTAGTGCGCGGTAAAGCGCTTCGCGCGCCAAGCCTGTGTCCTTCGCGATCTGCGTCATGCCGCGCGCGCGGGCAACATCGCCGATCGCCGCCGCGATGAGCTGCCGGATCGCCGATCTCCATGACGGCCTCGAGATAGCCGGCGATCTCCCCAGGGCTGTCAAGGTATTCGGCGACATCCCATTTCCTCGTCTTTAGAGCCATTGCTTTACTCCTTCGCCAGCTTTGCCAGCGCCTTCGCCCTTACGATGTCTCTTGCCTGCGTGCGCTTGTCGCCGCCGCACAGCAACAGAATGATCGTTTCGCCCTTGCGCGTGAGATAGACGCGAAAGCCGGGGCCATAGTCGATGCGCAATTCGGAAACGCCGCCACCAACCGCTTTTACATCGCCGAAATTACCGAGCTCCATGCGGCGAATGCGGGCATATATCCGCCGTCTCGCCTCGCGGTCTTTCAGGCGGGACATCCACGCCTCGAAAGCTTCCGTTTGGCGAATTTCGATCACACAGACAACTGTAATCTATAAGTTACATTCCTGCAAGAGGCAATCTCCACAAACGGTAGAGACCTCCTGAGACATTGCCCGCGTTTGCTCTGCCATAACCGGTTGCGTCACTCGGTGATGATCTTGTAGCGCGCGCCTGAGACCACCGATCCGCCCGTTCCAAGTCCGTTGAGCACGCGGAAGCGCTCCTCGCGGTAATCCTTGAAGGACATGCGGCTCGCAAGAGAAGCCACGCTGTCGCCCGCGCCCGCTTTCACGATGTGGATGCGCAGCGGCTTGAGCGCCGCGGCCTCGCTGCTGGAGAGCTTGCGGAAGCTCATGATCGCGCGCGCGCATGGCGGCGTCCCGCGACTTGGTGACGTTGGTCGGCGTGATCAACAGGAAGCGGTACATCGTGCCGGGCTCGTATTGGATGGCCACCATGCGCACGTCGACATTGCCGCTGTTCGTCTGAGCCGTGGCGGTGCCGGTTGCCGCGTGCATGCCGTTGACGTCGAAGGTCTCGACGTTGCGGGGGCGGAGCTTGATTTCGTTCGCGAAGTCGCTGGTGAGGTAGGTTTTTGCATCGCGGCCCGCGGGCGCCTTGCCGCCGTCGAACTGGATGCCGCTGCCATCTTTCGCAGTCGCCACGACGGCCTCGGGGCTGTTCTGCAGGTGGAAGCCGTCCGGCACCTTGAAGGCGAGCTTGAGCTCGGGATGCAGGAAGGTCTGCCCACGGATGAATCCATCGCTCCGCGAGTCGCCATAGACCATGCCTTCGACTTTCGAGAGATAGACGTCGCGGTTGCGCGGCCGCCCGTTCATCGCGACTCCGTTGGCCTTGGCTTCCTCGATGGCGCGCTTGACCCGGTCCGGCGTGTTCGGATGCGTGGAAAAGAACTCCATCCGGTGCGCCTCCGACGCCCGCGAGCTTTGCTTCGAGCTTGGTCTCGGCGTCGAGCGTGGCGAGAAAATCCGCCTGCGCGTAAGGGTCGTAGCCCGTGCGCGCGAGCGAGCGCACGCCAAGAAGGTCGGCCTCGTATTCCTGCTGGCGCGAGAAGCTCGAAAGGTAAAGCGAGCCGCCGATATTGAGGAGATCGGAGGCGATCGGGCTGCCGGTCACGGCGCCCACGATGGCGCCTACGATGCTGGTGCCGACCGCGCGATCATAGCGCTTGGCGGTGTGGCGCGCCGTGACATGGCCGATCTCGTGTCCGAGAACGCCCGCCACTTCCGCCTCGCTGTTGGCAAGCGCGAGAAGGCCGCGCGTGATGTAGACATAGCCGCCGGGCAGCGCGAAGGCGTTGACGATGGGCGAGTTGAGAAGCGTGATGGTGTAGCCCACGCCAGGATCGTTCGAGTTGGCGGCGATGCTGCCGCCGATCTGGGCGACATAGCCGCTCAAGGCGGCATCCGGATAGACGCCATAGCTCTTGAGGATTTTCGGGTGCTCCTGCGCGCCGATCTGCTTTTCCTGCGCCTTGGACATGAAGATTTGCGCATCCGCCGGGGGCGGGGCGGAGGCGAGAAAGAGTCCCGACATCAAGACGAACGCACAAAGCCGCTGCATATCCTCGAGCCGCAAGTTCTTGCCGCTCCCGTCACGCTTCGTGGTCATGGTTTCCTCCATCGCGCCTCTTTTTCGCCGCCGTCACGGCAGGTTTTCGATCGCTTCGGGATGGGTCGCTCGCGATCATGGGGCCGTTCAATCGCTCGATAAAGCCGCGCACGCGGATCTTGCGGCCGCGCAGCGCCTCCGGCTCGAGCGCGCCCGCGGGAAAGAGCTTACGGTCCCGCGCCTCGATCGTCACGGTGAAGTCGGTCTTCCAATCCGGCCCGAAGTTTATGTAGGTGCGCCCGCCGACCATTGCCACATCGAGCACCGTGCCCTCGACGAGCTGGAAGGTGCCGACATCCTGCGGCGGGATTGTGTCGGCCGATCGGATCGCGTAGGCGGCCAACGCCCATAGGCCACGCTTTGCCGCCCGCGCCTTGGCCTCGAGACCGAGAAGCTCCGCCGCGCAAGCGCGGCTTTCCTTGCGCGTCTCGACCCGCGCGAGCCCTTGCTCCACGAGCCTGCCCTGAACCCAAGCCGCCGGCGCGCCCGGCGCCTCGATGACAAAGACTTGAGCGAGCAGCCGCCCATAGCGGTCGCGCGGCGCCTTTTCCGGCGCGAGCCGCACCGCCTTGCCGAGGCTGAGCGCCGCAAGCGCCGCCTTCTCTTGCCGCGCAAGAGTCTGCTTCGGCGCCTGAATGCCGAGAAGGCGGAGCTCCGCACCGTCGTCGAGCTCGAGCGTCGCGCCGTCGACGACTTCGGCAGACTTGGCCCGCAACGGCGTGCGTCCGCGCCGGCTGGATGGCGACAGGTCGCAAGCGTCCGCGCGACCGGCAAAGCCGGGCGGCACGGCCGCGAGCGCGGCGATCAAAAGCCTTCGGCAGATTTGCCTCGGCGCATGCATGGATGCAGCGTTTCCCGGCCGCGCTTGCAGCGCAAGACTTTCGCGCCAGCCGCTCGGGCTGCCATAGTGGCACGGACGCGCCGCGCAATTTCATCGGTGCGATGCCGAAACGGCCCCGTAGCTCAGCGGATAGAGCACCGGTTTCCTAAACCGGGTGTCGGAGGTTCAAGTCCTCCCGGGGTCGCCAAGGATTTGAAGGAGAGCGCGTGTGGCCGCTCGAACTCTCGATTACCGGCTCGTCGAGATTGCCCTCGGGAAGGTCGGCGGGACCAGTTTTGAAAAGTTCGCACAAACCTTCTACGCGGCGCTGAAGGCCGCGAGTTTGTGCCGCTTGGCGGCATGCATGACGGAGGCGCTGAGGATTTATCGAGGAATTGTTATTATTTGAGGATGCGCGGCCGGGCCGCTTCTTGCAGGCGTCAATTAGAGAAGACTATCGCACCAGATTTTGCGACAGTTCGCCGCCTGCGAGAAGTGGGGCGCGAGCCCAAACAGCTCGATCTATCTAACTAGCCAGATTGTTCCGCACATCGATACCGAGGAGGAAAACCTCGGCGACGAGCTCGGAGTGGCAATTAGGATTAGGGATCAAAAGTTCATCGTTTCTCGTGTCAACGATTTGGGTGGAACCGTACAGGCGTTTAACTCCTGATCTGATCCCCTCAACTCGACTTCCTTCGGCATATAGGCGCGGCGAACACTATACATTCGTCACCGCACCTGCCCGCGTGGACTTCTGTGCGTCTCTCGGGTCAGGAACTTGAGCGCCGACGCGGAACGTGGAGCTACTCGAGTTCGTAACCGACAGCCTTATCCTGTGGTCACTCGAAGACACCGATCCGGATGCGGGCAAGCTTCTCAGTCGCTGGTGAGATCCTCGGTCGCATTGAGGAAGCATTGCCAGCAGCCCGTCATTATGTTCGCGGAGTGCTTGACGTTCGGCTGAAAAAACTTGCTTCGAAAGACAACACGAATGGACGAGAAATTCGGTGGCACAGAACGGAGGACAAGTTTTGCCTTCCCTTCGAGACGCGACAGATCGTCGAGAAAGAGAACATAGAGGACGAGCAGCTTAAACTGAAAGTCTCAGACGTCTTCCGGGCACGCGCTGTGGAGCAACTGACCACAACCGACGACCCTACAATACATCAAAAGGTTGTCCAGTCATGCCATCGGACTTTGGAACGGACATTTGAGACTCTAAGGCCTTGAGATGGCCTACTTCGTGCTCGGAGACGAGCCTGAGAGCTACGTCTCCCCATCAATCTCTGACAACTTCGACAAGGCCCTCGACGATCTCCACGTGACCGGAGCAGTCGCTGAGCGCGTCAAGGAAATTGGCCTGCGGGTGCTCAGAAAGACATTCTATGACAGTTCACAAGAAGAGCGCCTGTATCTTTCCAAGCTTAGCCGAACCTATACGCTTCTGTTCGTACTTAAGAACGAGCCGAAAATAGTAGAGTACTTCAGGAATATGTCGGCTGAGTTTATCCTTTACGTCGGTGCTGACATCCTCATCAGGATGCTATCAGAGCATTACCTCGATGAAGATGACCGGATGATGTCAATCACGCTTGGCATTCTATCCGCCGCCGGATCGACACTGGTGCTCAGCGAGAAGTGTCTTGAGGAGGTCTGGACGCACATTAAAGCGACCGATTGGGAGTTTAAAGAATCACTACATGGAGATTGAGCAGCATCTTGACTTCACGTTCGCTCGGCACATCGACCGAATTCTGATCCGAGCATATCTGTATGCTCGGCTGGAACGGGACCCCAACAGAAGAAGGCCTCCTGGTTGGCGGAGCTATATTGAGAACTTTTGCGGCTATGCCGATCTGCACGTAACCCGCGGCAAGGAGGCGCTAAGGGACTACCTGTGCGAAAAGTTCGGCTTGGTCTTCGAGAGTGAGGAAGAAATGATGAAGGGCGTTGATCAGGCCGAACTGACATCGCTCACGGAACAGGTCATAAGGAGCCGCCGTCGCTTCGGGAAAGCCAAGGACAAGGAGGAGATACTGGCAAGGAACGACGCCTTGCACGTGCTCCGAACCTATGCGCGGAGGCGCGAATTAGGTGAGCGGAACCGTTCAAATCCGTATGGGTATCGAACTTGGTGGCTGACCCAAGAGACGTCCGTTCGAAAGGCTACGGGCCAAGCGGTCGCAAAGCACGGCGCCCTTTACATGATGAGGCCCGAGTTCTTGCTCAATTTCATCGCTCTGTCTCCGTCAGACGAAAATGTCCGCAAGAGCTTTGCTGGCGTCTTTCCAACACTATTGGGAGTGAAGCTTTCGAATCGAATGAAGGAGGAAGTTTTCAAGAGCGTGATGGCCGGAGTGAAAGAGGCGTTTGCAGTCGATGAAGCTCGCGCACGCGTTAAGCTTGCAGAACTTTCCAACCAACTAAAAGGCGACTTCTACAAAAAGTATGAAATGCAATTCAGTGACAGAATGGGATCGGAATAGCTTTTCGTTTCACTGGAATTTGCCATAGTCGGCAATCCTTTCTTTCAAGCTGTTGAGGTGATCGTCGTCAACCTTGCTACGATTGTTGCGTTGGCGGCCCTATAGCGTGCGAGCAACCCGCTGCCGCTCAGACCAGTTTCCTCGCCGTGCCGATCCCTGGTTATATCGGCGTCGAGTGTCCTCGTAGCTCAGCCTGAATAGGGCACCAAATTCCTGAATCTGGGGGTAACAGGTTCGTTCAGCGGGCGATTGATTCACGGGATCAATCGCTGATCCGCCTCACCCTGTCGGGGACGCCACGTGCCGGAGCGGCGCGCACGGGTGCAAGCGCGCCGCTCATCGATTGGCAAAATGCTCTTCAGCCGAACATCGCCGACATGCGCTCGCGCATGCCCTCTCGGTTCGGACGCGGCGGGGTCGGCATGGCGAACGCGGCCTTCACGCTCGGCCTTTCCGCCATACGCGCATGCCAGTCCATGAGCTTCGGCGTCTCGCCGGCATTGACGAATTTCGAGGCGCTCATCGGCAGGCCATAGGCCATGGCATAGCAGCTCACATCGGCGAGCGAGAAGGCATCGCCCGCGAGCCACTTCGTTTCCTTGAGCTCTCTTTCCATGCGCTCGACCGACGTGCGCACCTGGCGGCGCCAATTGTCGAGCTGCTCCTTCGTGTAGCCTTCGCGCGCCGTCGTGCGCCACTTGTCCTGCTGTTCCTTGAGCGGAATGCGCGCGACCTTGGCCTCGAATTCCGCGGGGCTCAGCTTTTCGGTGATGCCCTTGATCATGTAGTGCCAGGCGATGAAGCTCAGCGCCGGGCAGAAATATTCGTCGACGAACTTGGTCCAGATGCGCATCTTGGCGCGCCAATAGAAATCGGCGGGGCGCAGCGGCGGCCCGTCGAAGACATCGTCGAGATATTCGTTGATCACCGTCGATTCCGTGATCACCTTGCCGTCATGCACCAGGGCCGGCACCTGGCCGTTGGGATTGATCTTCACGAACCACGGCTCGTGCTGCTCGAAGGCATGCAGATTCATCAGATGGCTCTTGAATTCGACGCCCTTCTCCTTGATGGCGAGCAAGGTCTTGAGCGAATTCGCCGCCGGCTCGCCATGATAAAGCTCCAACATCGTCGCCTCTCCCGTTCCCGTCCTCTAAGACGCCAGCGCATTCATAGGCGCGCGGGCGCGCCGGAGCGCAGTCTACTGCGAGAGACGGGCCTTAAATCAACGGCGAAATCAGCGGCGCGCGTTACAAAAGCGCGACGGAACCTAATATCCGTTCGATCTCGGCCGCGTGCAGGCCATAGTAATATTCTTCCGGCGCGAGATAGACGATGAGGTTGAGCTTCTCGTCGCGCTGCGCGAAGAGAGCGGTGCCCTTTATGTTGAGTCCGTCCGGGGTCTGGGCGCTCACGTCGAAGCGCACGCCGCCAAGCGTGCCGAAAGCCGAAGGCCTCAGCGCCTGCGTCGAGATATTCTGATAGCCCTGGGTGGCCAGCGTATCGGTGACGAACTCGACGATCTCGGTCTGCGACATGTCCGTGCGGTACTTCGGCACGGGGCTGTCTTTCGATCTCTCTTTGATGAGCGGTTGTTTGTCCTTCAGCGCCGCCACGAGCTGGAGCAGATTCAAGTCCGGCCCGTCGATGGTGAGAAACTTGCCGGTGCGCTGCGAGGTCAAAGCCTGGGGCAGCGACGCCCATTGCTGGCCGACCATGAGGGCCGTGGCGGCGAGTGCGTTGAGCCTGGGTCCGACTGCGCGGGCGTTATTGGAGCCTCCCCTTCCAAGCACAATGATCCCCCAGATGAAAGATAAGGCTCCAATTTGTGCTGGCGCCATCTGGTAGTTCTAGGCTATTCTGCAAATCCTTCCGGGAGGGTCCAATGCATTCGCCTCAGACTTGGATAGTTCTTGCGCTCATTGCTTTCCTGTCTGGTTGCATGTCCGCCGAAAAGCACGGCGCTGACGTGAACGCGGCCACGAGCGCAGGGTCCAATCTCACTGTCGGGACCGTTCAAAAAGAAATCAGGATCGGTATGTCCGGTGAAGAGGTTGCTACAGTCCTCGGGTCACCGAATATCGTTACGACAGATGACAAGCGTCGAGAGGTCTGGGTCTACGACAAAATCTCAACGACTCGCGCATATTCTACGAGCGGGGTCGCAGGAAGTTTGATCTTGCTCGGCGCATCACGCGAGGTTGGTGCCGCCTCTACATCGCAGCAGACATTGACAGTAGTCATAAAATTTGATGAGCAAAAGAGAGTGCGTGATTTCGCGTACAATACCTCTAGATTTTGAACCTTAACTCGGAGAGCTGCTATGACTTGGCAAGTACGCTGGTCATTGCCGGGTATTTTGCTGATTTTGTTACTCGGATGTGCAGAAAAGATTCCTCGGGAGGCGCTCGTTCTTTCGACCGATTTGCTTTCGCGGCGGCAATTGCAGACGCGGGTTTATGAGACAGAAAATGAGACTGCGCTGTTGTCGGCTTCGAGCGCGTTGCTGCAAGACCTCGGCTTCAATTTAGACGAAAGTGAAACGAGGTTAGGGGTCATTACAGCGTCCAAGGATCGAACTGCTGTAGAGGCCGGGCAGGTCGTCGCTGCAGTCTTTGTCGCAGCGTTGACGGGCGCTGCTATGCCTTACGATAAGAGATCGGAAAATCGAGAGCTGCGTTAGTTACACGCAGGGTGAGCGGCCGGAACGGATATGCCGTAAGGCTTACTCTTCGGAGAAAATCGTCTGGAATACTCAGGGCAAGTCTCTCGCGTCGAGGCTGTAGACGATCCACCAATATACGAAGAATTCTTCGACAAACTCTCGAAGTCAGTATTTTTGACCGCGAACCAGCTATAGTACCGAGGATACCATGACTATCAGAAATGGCGACGTAGCTGGACTTTGCTTTTGGCTATCGTGTTGGCGGGATGTGCGAGTTCCAAGGAACAAATTCTTGCGACTAACGAAAGTCAACTTCAGCTACGATCGTATCAGACGCGGGCATTTGATACGACTGATCGTGAGCGAATGCTTCGCAACGTCATAGCAACCCTACAAGATTTGAGCTTTGTCATCGACAAAGCAGACTTGGAACTCGGTTCTGTGAGTGCGACCAAGTTAGCCGGATATGCGCTCCGAATGACGGTTACCGTACGACCGCGAGGCGAGACACAGCTCCTTGTGCGAGCCAATGCACAATACAACGAGGTCGCTGTCGAAGATCCAAAGCCATACCAAGATTTCTTCGCGGCCTTGGGGAAATCCACCTTCCTGGAGGCGCACCAGGTCGACTGATCGACCGTGCAAATTTCGGAAATAGTCGCTCCGTTCTCTGCGCTGCGTGCCTCGGTTGCAGTGGCTGAAGGGAGGTCAAGTGGCGGTTCGAATGCACGACGCGAACGATATGATGGGCTTAAGGTCGGAACGATCTTCCGATACTACATTAGTAACACGATATTGGTGAAGGCGACCATCACAACGTACCCCGCGTCTGTGCCCGGAAACTTTTGCCCGTATCTTGCGCTTCACGTT
>CAWJRW010000003.1:0-183032 GCA_963845385.1 uncultured Alphaproteobacteria bacterium | reverse complement strand
CCCAGATGCTGGTAGAGATAATAGTGACGTTCATAGCACTCCGCCAATGTATTGAAGTGTATGGCCTGAGCGAGATCGAAATACGCGATTGAGTCGTACCAAAACGTCGCCCCGAAAACGGCGAGGCCGTAAGCGTTTGCCAGGATCAGTGCGAGCAGGCTAACCGTGTAGAAGCGCGTTTCGCTCCAGTGGTCGAACGCATGAAGGAAGCGCTGGGCGTAGGCGTCAAATTCTTCCGCCGAAAGAGAGAATCGAGGGCGATTCATCGTGCGTCGGGCCTATGCATCAGTTGACGGTTGTCGACTCTGGACAGATCGCACATGCCTCGCGGCGCGTAACGACCGCTATCAGCCGGAAAGCCGCAAAGGAACCTATGACCGGCAGCAGCCTCCTTTCCAGTTTCAACAGGGGTTCGACAAGGAATGACGGGAGCAAGGACCAGGCTTGATAGCCGCCGGAAAGCGGATAGGCGAAAAGGCTCATCCAGCGCACGGCGTCAAGGCGAAGGCCTGGAAACGTCTTGTGAAAGCGGTCCCGCTGCCTTTGCAGCATGCGCGTCGGGATCGCCTGGTTGGCGGAGAACGGGTGGCGTTCCGGGTCGGGTTTGCCCTCACGCCAGGGATCGGAGCGCAAGCGTACCGGCTCCTCGTGGAATAGCCGATAGAAAAGATAGCTCACCGGCGTGATGCCCGGCTCAACCATGATGATCCGTCCCTTTTCGGCGAGCACACGCTCGGCTTCTCGAAAAAAAAGGACCGGAAACTCGATGTGATGCAGCACGTCGAAGGCGACGAGATTGGAAACGCTGGCGGAGGCAAAGGGAAGCCGCTGGGCATCGGCGACCAGATCGAGCTGGGGCGTCCACATGATGTCTGTGTTGATGATGTCGGGTGCGAATTCTTTGAACATTCCCGCGCCGCCGCCAATCTCGATCGTTCGCCCCGGAATCATGCAACGCTGGATCTCGCGAAAAAGGTCGCTGTAAATCGCTTTAAGAACCGGCTTCGTGCGATAGCGTTCCCAATGGCAATGGATGTCCGCTGGGGCATCGCGCATTTACAGCGCCTTTAGCCTCAGCCATGCAAAAGCACACATCCGTGCGAGGAGAAACCCATCCGAAAAGCGCGAAATTTGCGTCTCGCCATAGCGCCGGGCCGAATAACGAATAGGAACGTCGACGATCTTGAGGCTGAGCTTGCGCGGCGCCGAACAGCAGATCGAAATCGCCGAACGGATCGAAATCGCCGAAATAGGCACGATTGGCGACAATCGTCTCATAGTCCGCTCGCCACAGCACCTTGGTTCCGCAAAGCGTGTCGTTGAAACGTTGATTCAACAGCCAGCTGAATACCAAAGCGAAGCCCTGTTGGCGAGAAAATTGAACGCGCGCATGGCGCCCCTTTCCATCGGATAGACCAACCGCGCGCCGTTGACGAACTCGCCCGTGCCCCCCACCAGCGCCTCGTAGAATCTCGGCAACGCCTCGGGCGGCATGGTCAGATCGGCATCGAGAATCATCAAGATATCGCCGCCGGCGGCCGCGAAGCCGGCCCGAACGGCGTCGCCCTTGCCTTTGCCAGTCTGACGCAAGACCTTGATTTTCCATTCCGGTGCCTCATTGCGCACGCGTTCGCATTCTTCAAACGTGCCGTCGACACTATGTCCCTCGACGAAGATGATCTCCATGCTGGGCGCGAAGCGCGGCATGCGCTGCAGAGCCGCCGCGATGTTTCCACGTTCGTTGCGGGCCGGAATAATGATGGAAACGGACGGTCTGGAGTTGGACTCGCCCAAGCCGGGCACGCGGCGTGCGATCAGATATTCGCGCAGGCATAGTGAGCGGATAATCGGTAGCGGTGCAACGAAGCGATTGACCATGTCGCCGAGGCCAAATGCTTCGCGCGGCAGAAGCTGTCGGCTTTCGTGACGGATCACTTCGTAGCCCGTCAGACCGAGCAGGTTGCGCAGGTCCGCCGTGCTGAGCCAGTTCTGAGGCGGGGCCGGCATTCCCAGCCGTAACATTTCCGCGAGGTTGAGGAGCGGTTGCCACAATCTCTGGTGATAGGCCAGAACAAACCGGCCGCGAGGAGCGAGAAGCCGGCGAAGTTCGCCGAGCAGCGCCTGCACGTCGTGTATCAGGCCTATCGTGTCGGACAGGATGATCACATCGAAGGGTCCTTCGAGCGTGCGACAAAATGAAGGCTCTTCAATATTCCCGCAGCGGAACTCAAGCTCGGGATGACCCTCCTTCGCAACCGCCACCATGCGAGGGCTTATGTCTACGCCTACACCATGCGCCGGCTTGAGCGAGGCCAGGAGCGTTCCCGTTCCGCAACCCACTTCGAGGACGGTCTGTCCTTCAGGAATAAGAAATCGCATATAGGTCTGGTCGGCACGGTAGAAATAACTGTTGGTCGCAATCCAATCATTGCGTTCCGGCGCAAGACGGTCGAAAAAGGCAGCGATGGAAAATTGACGGGGCGGTGCTGGCTGTGCCGCCGGAAGTGTGGCTTTCATGAGACGCAATGTCGGCCCCTGCCCCTTAAGCCAGACCATTTATCCGCCTACAGAATGCAATATTGCTCGGCGTCAGGTCAAATGTACGAGATCTGAAACTTTCCTCCGATGCTAGCCGGATCGATGCCAACGTATAGGGTGCCAAAGACTGCGCTGGGTATCAAAGACTATGCCGACATGGCGCGAAGATGGGTACCGTAGACCCGGAGCCTGGCTCACGCGAATAGTTCAGAGCGCCCTTCTCGCCGCCTACCGTCTTGCACGTCGCACGGGGTTGACGTCGAGCAGCGCAGGCCGCGCGATTTCGCTTGCGTCCTATCGACTTTATAAGGCCATCGCGGAAGGGGCGGTCGCGCGCCGACTCTGCCAGTTCGTTGTGCCCGGAACGGTCGTACTTGATGTCGGTGACAACATCGGTTTTTACGCCGTGCGATTTGCGGCTCATGTCGGCGAGACGGGCGAGGTCATCGCGATTGAACCGGAACCGGAGAATTTCGACGCGCTCGGCAAAGCGGTCGTACGCACGGGGCTAAGCGGGCGTATTACCGCGGTAAAAGCTGCCGCCGCCGAATACGCGGGCAACGCACGGCTCTCGATTAATCCGGATAATCCCGCCGATCATCGCCTCGCAGCCTCTGGGATTCCCGTCAAGACCATCCGCATCGACGGCGAAATTGGCGCGCGCGGCTGGCCGACCGTCTCGCTGATCAAGATCGACGTCCAGGGTTCAGAGCCGCGTGTGCTCGCCGGCGCGGAGGAGACCTTGCGCCGTTTTCGGCCGGCATTGTTTCTTGAGGTCGACATTGCCACGAGTGGCGATGCGGGGCGCGGAATTGGAGACCTTCTCCAATCCCTGCATCGCCGCGGCTATCGCGGCTACGTCTTGGCGCGTCGGCTTGTCGGGCCCCTTTCTCCGGAGGCCATGCTCGATTTAGCCCGGCGACGCGGGTATTTGGATTTCTTGCTACTCAATTCGGAGAACGGCGAAAGCGAAGCTACCCTGCAGGCTTCAGAACGAGATTGATCCCGCCACCCGCCGCGCAAAGCCCCTTGATCGCATGCGCCATTAGCGACACGGGCGTGCCTGCGAGGCAATCCTCGGCGCGGTAACCCAGTCCCCGCAACAACGACAACAGAGCATCGAAGGTGTTGGCACCGGCCTGCGGATACACGTAAGGCGCGAATTCCATGACCAGAATTGGGCGGAAGGCCGTGAGCGTTTTTTGCGCACCGCGCAGCACGGACAACTCGTTTCCATCAACGTCGAGCTTGATCACATCGACGTGCCCGGGCATCTCGGTCGCGATGAAGTCGTCGAGTGACGAAACTGTCGCTCCAGCCGTCGACATCATGCGGCCCCCATGGCACGGGTCGGTGTCGCCGACCTGGGCAAGCGGCCAACTCGACGCAATCTCGCGCCAGCCGTGTCCGCTCGAATCCAGAGCATCATTTGGCGGCAGGTGATCCGCGGCGCTATGTCTGGATTGAGCGCAATGTTGGCAAGCAGGCGCGTGAAGGCATAGGTCGTGGGTTCGAACGCAATGACCCGCCCCCGCGCCGACCTGCAGCGCCATCGGAAGCGTATGCGCGCCGATATTCGCGCCAATATCGAGCGCAATCATGTCTTTGGACAAGAGCCTCATGATGGCGCGCGTGGTCGTGCGCTCGTATAGTCCAAGATAGATCGCAAGCTCTATCCCTTCGCGCAGATCGAGTTTCCAACGCAGTCCGCGACGCGTGGCGATCACCTCCGGCCCGCCGCCGACCAGTCCGCGCAGTGTGCGAAGGCCGCGCGACAACAACGCCGCCATTTGCAGCTTTTGTCTTGTGCTCAGGGCGAAAGCGGGCTTCACGATCACCTGTCTGTGGCTCCGCCTTGCGGGCCGTCAAGGCGTTCGTGCCTCAAGGGGCCGGCAGCCGCCATGGGCCGGCCCCAGCAGCGGACCCGTCTAAATGTTATAAGGATCGAGCGGTGCAAGTTCCATATTGGCGAAGTGTGGTCGCACCGGTCAAACGCAAACCAAATTGAATTTCGGAAAGTTCTTGGACGACGGACTTGCGATGACCCTCAGCGACCGCTGTCGTTTTGAGAATTTGCCGGCGCGTCCCAGTCCGCAGGCAGCTGCAAACTCCAAACGTCATTGTAAAGCACCTCGTTCAATCCAGCCATGACCCACATCCGATCTTTGAATACAACCGCGTTGTGGGCGTGACAGGGTGGCCAAGTCTCTGAGGTCTGCAGCTGTTTCCAGGACCTCCCGTCCTTGGAGTATCAGACGTCGTTGAGGTTGCGGCGCGGATTATCTGTGTAGCCTCCAAGGACCCAGAGCTTTCCGCGATAGCTCACCGTCTTAAACCAGATGCGTGGGGCCACTCCGCGGAGAGAGTCTGTGACGCGGTCCAAATGGACGCCATCCTCAGAGCTCCACACGTCGTTGAGCAGGAAGAGGTTCTTTCCCCAATTGCCTCCCCCCATCAGCCACATCTTGCCATCGTGAACGGTGACGGTGTGGAAAGCACGCGGCGCCCACGGCGCTGAAGCTGTGACCAAGCGCTACTCTTTTCCGTCCGATGAATGCCAGACATCGTTCTTCTGTTTCTTTCGATCTCCGGAAAGATCCTCAACCCCGCCCAGAAGCCACAATTCGCCCTTGAATGCGACCAAAGCCGCCGAAGACCGCGCCGACCAGGGCGCGCTGGGCGTCACCTGCTCCCACGATCGGCCGTCATTCGAGGCCCAAACCTCATTGCTCGCGCTGGCATCCGGTAAGCGACCGTTGTACCAGCCGCCCATGATCCACATCCGGCCGTTGAAGTTGGCCGCCATTGGAAATCTGGTGTAATTCCACGGCGTGGGTCGCAACTCAAGGCGCCAAGTTCGACCGTCGCCCGTCGACCAGGCGCCCCGAGGAAAGGGCCAGTAAGAGTTCGACCCAGCCTCCGAAAAGCCAAACGCGACTATTGTGGACAAGGGCGACCGCAGCGTCGCGCGGCGACCAATTCGTCGTATCCGCCTCTCTGATCCATGACAGCGCTTGGGATGGCTGTGAAGCTTTGTGTTCGTCCGAGGCAGAGCCACGGGTGATCAGGAGTATGGCAACTGCCAGGGCCAATGACCCAAGCGCCGCTGCATGGGCGGCTCTCCGAACGTCCGACAAATTCATCATCAATCGCGGGACCTGAAGATGGCGCCTCCCAGCGGGGCCGCAAAAGTAGCGCCCAATTCGGAGTTTGCCAAAGTCGCACTGAGCCGCGGCGTTCGCAGGTCCGATAGCATCACATCCTGAGCCGACTCTTCGATTGAGCGATGTTTCATTCAGCCATCAGAGGTTAGCACCCGCAATCGAAGCGCCCGAAGTGTTCACGGGATCAGTCGAGTCCTGCCCGAAGCGTGTGGTCGCCGCGCATACAGAGCGAACGCACAGATGTTTGCGCGTTTGCGAATCTCGCGAACGAGAACGCGATGCCAACGTCTTGAACCTTGGTCGACCCATGGACGTTGTCTTGGTGAGACAAGCTCCCCCTCATTCACAATCAGGAAGTTTGGCGCCGAGAGTGGTTCGCGAGTGACGTTGCCCCCGCCAACTGGAGTTGCACGCTGGACGCCGTTCCTAAGTGCGCCTCCGGGAATGTGACTGGACACGCACCTTTTTCACGCGCAATGTTAAATTGATCGAGACGCGAAGCGTTCGGGCTTTCAATCCAACCTTTCAATCGGGACCCTTTCGAGCGTTCCATTCCCTCGTCCCGAAGCATGTCGGGCGAAAGGAAATCATATGCGCACCCTCGTCGAGCCGCCGCCCTCGTCGCATTGCGACCTCTGCCGTGGCGAGTTACGACTCAAGCTGATTGAGTTAGCCGACCGTACCCTTGATTTGGACAACGAGATATTCGTCTGCGTAAAGTGCGGCCATGAGCAGTCGTATACCGTGAGCCATGACCACAACGTGGGCCATGACCGCAAGACGCCGGACCCCGAGGCGGCCTAGCCAAACGATTACGTTCTCCGCGCCCCGACCGTCTATTAGCGTTGCTCTCGGTGTGCCGCGTTGCAGGCAGATCATCCGAGTATCACCCGTACATGATGGATGGCACCGTCATCCACCAGAGTGATGTGGGTCGAACCGTGCGGGAGTGCTTGGTGATCCAGTTCCAAGCGGGCAATGCCACGGCAAACCCCGGCATGATTTTCAACGAACACTTCGTACCGGGTCGTGTGGTGGCAAAATACGATTTCGAAATCTCGCCACGCTTGGGGCACGCAGGGATCGAGCCGCAACGTGGTGCCCTCCACGTAAAACCCCAAAATCGACTCTAGACCTGCCCGATACATCCATCCGGCCGCGCCCGTGTACCACGTCCAGCCGCCCCGCCCCACGTGTGGCGGAACGGAGTAGACATCCGCACACACCACATACGGTTCGACCTTGTAGCGTTGAGCGGCGGCCCAAGTGCGAGCGTGGTTGATGGGATTGAGGAGCGATAACAACTCGGCTGCCTTGTCCCCATCGCCAAGCTTGGCGAATGCTTGAACCGACCAGATCGCAGCATGAGTGTATTGACCGCCATTCTCGCGGATTCCCGGCGGATAGCCCTTGATGTAACCGGGGTCCAGCGTGGTTTGATCGAAGGGCGGCGTGAAGAGCAGAGCCAGTCCATCATCACGCAAGATGAGGTTTTCGTCGACCGCCGCCATGGCGCGCGCGGCGCGCGCGGGATCTGCCGCGCCGGAGATCACTCCCCAGGATTGAGCAATGGAGTCTATGCGGCACTCGCTGCTCAATGCAGACCCAAGCGGTGTTCCATCATCAAAATAGCCACGGCGATACCAGCCGCCATCCCAACCTTCTCGCTCAAGGGCGTCGCTCAGCGAAGTCGCGTGCCGCTGCCAGGATGCTGCACGATCGTGCTCGCCCCGTTGGTCCGCGAACGCAACGAAATTCGCAATGGTGGCGTGAAGAAACCAACCCAGCCATATGCTTTCGCCCTGTCCTCCGGCGCCGACCCGGTTCAATCCGTCATTCCAGTCCCCCCCGCCGATCAGCGGTAGACCATGCCGTCCGAGCGCAAGGCTCCGATCGAGACACCGGGCGCAGTGTTCGAAAAGACTAGCTCTCTCATCCGAGGGCATGGGCTGAAAAAAGGCATCCTGCTCGTTAGGCGCGAGAGTCATTCCATCGAGAAACGCAATTTGCTCGTCGAGGACAGCAAGATCACCAGTCACCGCTACATATTGTGCAGCGGCGTAGGGCAACCAGAGAAGGTCATCGGAAACGCGCGTGCGAATGCCCTTGCCCGATGACGGCAACCACCAGTGTTGAACGTCGCCCTCGGCAAACTGTCGTGCCGCTGCTCGCAGGAGATGCTCCCGTGTCAGCCCCGGCTTCGACAAGCAGAGTGCCATCCCATCTTGCAGCTGATCGCGGAAGCCATAAGCACCGCTTGCCTGGTAAAATCCCGCTCGAGCCCATAATCGACAAACTATCGTTTGATACAGAAGCCAGCGGTTCAGCAGAATGTCCATCGCACGATCGGGCGTCCGCACCTGGACCGCGCCCAGCGTATGGTCCCAGTACCTGGCCACGTCGCGGAATACCTCGTCGAGGTTGGCTGTACGATATCGCTCGACCAGCGACAGGGCTTCCGCTCTCGTCGCCGCCTCGCCCAACAAAAATGTAATTTCGGCTTCACCGTTTGCCGGAATCTCTATTGCGGTTTGCAGAACGCCGCATGGATCGAGGCCCGCGCCGACCCGGTTGGAAAGCGGCGTTCGATTTGCGAGCGCGGCTGGCAAAGCGAAAGTGCCGTTCCGACCTATGAACTCCGTGCGATCGCCGGAACACGCACTTTGCCGGCCTGCCAAATCGGCAAAGGCCACACGGGAGCCGAACTCCATGCGCCACGGATTTCGCGCAAGTAGTGCACCGGTTTCGGGATTGATCTCCGTGACGACATAGGGTGCGCAAGCGGTACGCGAAAATCCGAGCACCCACTCCACATATGCCGTTATCGATAGTCGCCGCCGGCGGCCTGAGACGTTCTTGATCTTCAGTCTGGAAATCTTGACGGGATCGCTCGGGGGGCACGAACTGCAGGAGATCGAGCGCAATCCCATGCGACACGTGCTCGAATCGACTGTACCCCTGACCATGTCTGGCAATGTATCGGGAGGCGTTGTCGCGGATGGGAAGAGCCGTCGCTGTCCAGAGATCTCCATTGTCCTCGTCGCGCACGTAGATGACTTCACCAGGGCTGTCGCTGACAGGGTCGTTCGACCAAGGAGTGAGCTGGTTCTCGCGGCTATTGACCGACCATGTGTAGCCGCTGCCCTCAGCGGAGACTTGGAAGCCGAACGAGGGATTGGCGATGACATTCACCCAAGGTGCGGGCGTCACTTGTTCCCCGTCGAGGATAGTGACGTACTCCCGTCCATCCTGGTCGAACCCGCCAATTCCGTTGAAGAACTCGAGCTGTGGCGGAGTGACGAGCTCAGGCGGGCTCGCGCTCCGAGGCTTCAGACGCGGCGGTTCAGCGGCAGGTGCGATTTCTTGTAGACGTTTGACCTGCTCGGCGAGACTCCCGCGTCGGCTCACGATCACCACGCGCGCTACCGTCTGCAGGAGGGTTCGCACCTCGACAGACAGCAAGTCGGCGCGCAGCAGAAACACGGTCCCTGGGGCGTCATCTTTCTCAGCTCGCGATCGCGACAGGTTTACTCGGACGATCGACTCCAAAGCGGTTTGCAGATCCTGGATATAAGAGGTGGTTCTCTCGTTGACGATCACGAGGTCTACTGCGAGATGCTTCATCCGCCAGTAGTAATGCGCGCGGATCAATTGGTGTACGGTCTCCAGGTCTTCGGCCTCATGGATCTGGCAGAGCACAATCGGCAAATCGCCAGAGATACCGTGCGCCCAAAGAGCCGATGGTCCGAGATCGTTCCGTTTCAAGATTTCAGGCGACGGCCGCAGCGTCGGGTCCGAGTAGATGACGCGATTGGCGAGACGCTGGAAGAGGTGCGCTTCGTCCGATGTTATTCCAAGGTGATGGAGTTGAACCTGAGCCTGGGTCCAGGCCAAGGTGGCCGCACGTTCGAACGCCGCAACATCGTGGTGCTTATCGGCAAGGCTCATAACCTCGTCGCGCGAACGAGCGAGAAGTGTCCAAAACGAGAGGCGCACTGTCGCGCCGGGTGGGATGCGGACGCGTCGGCGGATGCTGAAGATCGGATCGAGTACCGTCCCGACCGTGTTTGAAAGAGGCCGACCGCTGCTGAGGGAAACTGGCGAGCGGACGCCGTTCCCGCGTCCAAGGAAGCGCGCCCGGTCGGTCTCGAATTGCAGCTCGTCGGTGGCCTCACCCTCCAATACGGCCAGATGGGCGGCCCACACCTCTGGTTCATCCGGTGCCCGCCTTCGGCGGGTCGCCAGAAGCGCACCGAGTTCAGGCACGAACTCGGTTTGAACAAAAAGCTTTGAAAATGCAGGATGCGCCGCATCGTCGCCCGGAGGCGCCAAGACGACCTCAGAATAAGAGGTCAACTCGATCTCGCGCGTGCGCACCCCAAGATTTGAGATCGACACACGCCTGACCTCCCCGTCCTCCTCCGGCGATACGACGACATCGAGAGTTGTCGTAAGGGTTCCATCGCGTCTCGCAATTTCGGCGCGATCCTCCGAAAATGCTACTTCATAATTATCCGGCCTGGCGCCGCTAGGCTGATAAGCCGCGGACCACACATACCCGTTTTCGACATCTCGCAAATAGACGTACGACCCCCAAGGATCGCATGTGACATCTTCGCGCCAACGCGAGACAGCGAGATTCCGCCAGTGGCTGAAACCCGATCCGGCGGCGGTGATCATGACGGTGTAGCGGCCGTTCGACAGAAGGTGGGTCCGCGGGACACGATCGTGTGGCGAGCGGAACCGGCGCAACATGGGTGGCACGAGTTCGCGTACCTGTGTCGTCTGACTCACTTCTTCGGCACGTACCCATTTGACAGCGACATCGCGCGGAGGCCTTTCCTGCAGCAAGAGTTCCGTCGCCTGGACGATCGGATTGGCGTGAAAGCGCATACGCATCGTCCCGCCGCGAAGAGTGTTCGCGATAGCGACCAAGCTCATCCCTTGATGGTGCGCCATATAGGCGCGCACGATGGCAACGCTTTTGCCCTCCGGGAGACGCCCCGGCGTGTAGTCCAGGGCCTCATACCAGCCGTACCGGCCACACCCGCCCACTTCGGCCAGACGGGAGAAATTCCGAACCGCGGCGGCTGGTTCGATCATGGATGCAAGCGCCGTCGCATAGGGCGCGACGACTATGTTCTTGCTGAGCCCTCGCTTTAGTCCGAGTCCGGGGACACCAAAATTGGAATATTGATAGGTGAGCTCGAGATCGCGGAAGTTGTACGCGGACTCAGAAATCCCCCACGGAACTCCAAGCTGAGCGCCGTACTCTATCTGTCGACTGACGATCAACCGTGCCGTTTGATGCAGCAGGCTCCCGGCGGGCGCGCGCATCACCAGTTCCGGCATCAAATATTCGAACATCGATCCCGACCATGAGATCAGAGCCGAGCTGCGGTCGATCGGGGTCAACGCACGCCCCAATTTGAACCAATGCTTCGGCGCGATGTCTCCTTTGGCGATAGCGATGAAGCTCGCCAGGCGCGCCTCGGATGCAAGCAGATCGTAACAGCTCGGATCTAGAGTACCCTCGGCAGACTGATAACCGATGGAGAGCAGCTGCCTTGCAGGGTCCAAAAGGAATCCGAATTGCATCTCGTCAAACATTTTTCCGGCAAGCTCGTCGAGACTTGCAATTCGTCGCATGAGAGCTTGGGCAGCTGCCGCCGATTGTTCCAACGCCGTAATGATGCGGTTAATTTGGGCGACATCATAAACAGCGCCGTTTGATGTGAGATCGGCTCTTTGTTGAACCAGCTTTTCAATCAATGTCTGACAGTGATCCGGCAGATCACCTAAAGTCAGCGCAGACGACAATATCGGGTCGAACATCTCCGTTCGGGTAATATCCCGGCTGATTGATTTCGCCGCGCCGGGTGAACCCTCGCGAGCGGTGAGATGAATCCAAGGGAGCAAACCATCGACATCGCGCTGATGGCACTGGACAGAAGAAGCAACGGCCTCTGTCCAAGTCACCACATCCGCTCTGCCGGCAACGTCACTATCCCCTTCCTCGACAAGCGCGCGGGCGAAGTCAGGAAGTGTCTCGGACTGTCGTCTCAGGTTCGACAATCGGACGGCAAAATCCGCCGGTGATTCAGCAGGCGATTTCAATGATGCCGCGAATGAATCGAGCGCGATTTGAAGCTGTTTGCGAGCGATCTCCGATATTCGGCGATCGCTGCTCAGAGCGTCCAGAGAGCCCCGAGCGAGTTTCACTGCGTCCGCGATCCCAGCAAGCGGTTCCGGACCAATCACAGGCGCTGCAACCATCTCCCGGCAAGCACTCCGGAGGACAATCAGATGCCCGGCAAGATTCCCGCTGTCGACCGACGATACGTATTTGGGCTCGAGCGGATGAAGATCATGCGTGTCATACCAATTGAAGAAATGACCGCGGAATCGCTCCAGCCGATTCATTGTACGAAGCGTTTCTTCTAATCGGTCGACGGCCGACGTGATGCCGAGCCAGCCAAAATCTCGCGCGGCAAGGACCGAGAGAAGGTAGAGGCCTAGATTTGTCGGCGAGGTCCGGTGGGCCAGGACCGGCCGGGGATCCTCCTGAAAATTGTCCGGAGGAAGCATATGATCCTCCGTCGTAACGAATGTTTCAAAGAAGTGCCAGGTACGCCGCGCAATGAGGCGCAGGCTTTCCGACTCCGCGTCCAACAGCGAGCTCTGGTCGGGGCGTGGCGCCCGGCTCACCCACCATGCGATTGCCGGTGACAGCATCCAAGCACCGACCAACGGAGCGGCGATCAACCAAGACCCATGATCGGCGTAAGCAACGACAAAGGCCCCGCATGCAGCCAACGCGACAGCGCCGGCCATCTGCCGATAGAAGCCGACAAGTTCGAGTTCCCGATCGGAACCCACCGCTGCGGCGGTCACCCATTCCAGCAATTCTCGACGCCGATACAGTCTAGACAACGTCCGAACGATTGCGTCGAACATCAGCCAGGCCTGGTGCGCGAGCAGCGCCACTTGAAGGCCGAACTGCAACAAGGCGACTCTGAGATCCAGACGAAATGCGCGGAAGTGGCTGCCGGTCGTGATCCCTGATCGACGCGGTATCACGCGAGCGGCGAGAGGCAGGATTGCAGTCAATAGGAAAGGGAGGAGAACAAAGACGCACCAGAACGAGGCGGCCAAGGGCGGCAGCAGGAACCATCCGGTCAGAAGGGCGAGGAACCCTGCCGGAGCCGAAAGGGTTCGGCGGAGATTATCTGCGAGCTTCCAGCGGCCAAGCAGTGGAATGTCCGTTCGTCCGAGACCACCGCCGGTCGCTGGACCCCTACCAATGATCCAAGGAAGCAACTGCCAGTCGCCGCGCGCCCATCTGTGCTGGCGGGCTGCAGCAACGTCGTAACGCGACGGGAAATCCTCGAATACCTCGACGTCGGAGACCAGCCCCGCGCGAGCAAACAGTCCCTCCAGAAGGTCGTGACTGAGAATGGTGCTTTCCGCGATGCGGCCATTGAGGGCGGCCTCGAAGACATCCACATCGTAAATGCCCTTGCCGCTATATGAGCCCTCCTCGAAGAGGTCCTGGTAAACGTCCGAAACAGCCGATGCGTACGGGTCAATGCCGCTGGGGCTCGAAAAGACGCGCTGGAAAATCGAACCATCCTGTGCGGTGGGAAGAGACGGGGTCACCCGGGGCTGGAGGACACCATATCCCTCGACCACACGGCCGCACTCGGGATCAAGCCTTGGCCGATTGAGCGGGTGCGCCATTTTCCCGATCAGGCGCTTTGCGGCTCCCATGGGAAGCCGGGTGTCCGTGTCCAGGGTGATGACGTAACGGACCCCGGATGGAGCTGTCGGCCGCTCGCCGCCGATTTCCAAGAAACTTGTGTCGGTGGCGCCGCGAAGAAGCCGGTTCAACTCGTGCAGCTTGCCGCGCTTACGCTCCCACCCAATCCAATTTCCCTGGCCCTCATTCCATTTCCGCCGGCGATGGAACAAGAAAAAGCGAGGCCCATCGGGTGCCGGCCCGTATTGTCTATTGAGACGAACGATTCCCTCTATCGCTGCGCCCAAAAGCTCATCGTCGTCTGCTGCGCTCTCGGTCGGCGAGTCCGTCCAGTCCGAAAGGAGAGCAAACTGGATATCGCCATCCGGGCTCGCGAGATAATGGACTTCCAACCGCTCGATGAGCTCATCGACAGCGACGCGTGTCGTGAGCAGCGCTGGCACGACGACGATGGTGCGGAACTGACGCGGAACACCATCGCGAAGCTCGAGGCCGGCGAGCACCGCCGGGCCGAACCGATGTGTGACCGCGCGGTTCACCAGCGTGATTGCGGCATCTACGGAAATGAAGAGTCCCAGGAACGCCAGCGGTAGGAAAAACCATCCATCGGTGCCAGACAAGCTGACCGCAAGCAAGGCCAGCGCGAGAAGCAACCCGGCAGCCAGTGCGACGGTCACGAGATAGCTTGAAATCCCCACCGCTGCGTACGCGCGTATCAGCCAATCCTTCATCGGAGCGCGAAAGCCAAGTTGCTTTTCGAACACCCGACGTCCTCGTCCAATCAAGTAATAACCGGGATCCCGCCGGCGCGGATCCGGCTCAGCCGCGCCGGTTTGCTGGTCAGCTTCAGCGCGTTTTGCAATGAGGATGGTTTCTCGGGCGACATCGATTTCCGAGCGGCCCGAACCGCGCGCAAGCTCCTCGATAGCGCGGCGATACCTATCGCGCGTCGGGAAATCCATATCGGCAAAGTCGCTGCCCGCCCGTACCGTCTCGTCGACCAGACTGACGCTTTCGAAGAACTCCGTCCAATCAAGCTCAGATATGAGCCGCATGCTGGTGATGATATTGCGGACAGTGACGTTCGCCGCGCCCTGCCTCTGATGCTCTTCGCGCACGATTTCATCGGCGTTCGTGCCCTGCGAACTCAGGCGCTGGTCCAACCATAGAAGCGCCGGCATCGTAGCCGGATCTTCATCGCGCAATCGTTGGACGAGCTGAACCGCAAAAGATCTCGTGAGCGGCAAACGTGCGAGCTGCCGCAGCGCCACGTCGGCCGGTTCAGGAGACCGGTTCGCCGCACCGAGCAGACGCCCGGCCAAGGCATCAGCGGCGTCACGGGACGTCTGGCTGCCCACGATGAGATCAGCCAAACGCCGCAGATTCTCCACGAGCACGATGCGAATTGTAATTGCGAGAGCCCAGAGCTCGCCGATCGTCAGCGGCTGAACGCGCTGGTAGGCCAACACGAAGCGTCGAAGCATCTCCGCTTCAAAACGGCTGTCCGTATGCGCAACAAAGGCCCAGGCTACTTCGAAGATGCGCGGATATCCCTCGAACGGGCCTTCCGCGAGTTTCGGAAGTTGACGGTAATAGCTTGGTGGAAGATCGGTTCGGATCTCTCGGATCTGATCTTCCGCGATATGAAAATTGTCGATCAACCATTCGGCCGCGGGGGTTATGGGGCGCTTATCCTGAATTGCGGCTGCAATATTGCGATAGGCCTTGAGGAGAGCTTCATCGTTGTCGCGAACCCGTTTTGCAAGAGGTCGCCCTCTCTCCGGCTGCGAGCTGACGGACTGAGCCGCAGCCAAGCTCTCGGCGTGTTGCTCAAGGCGCTCGACGCTGAAAAGCTCTTCGCGGATCGCTTCCTCGTTGGCCCAAGGCGGAACCGATGACATCCTTGGTAGGAAGCTTGAGAATGGCCTATTCAATTGTACCTCGCTCTCGATGACGATCGGCGTTGCGCCGGACCCGCCCGCCTCTCGTAGACGTGCTATCGAACGGCTGCCGACGCGACGGGGTGCAACTCATCCGCGGAACAATATCTGCCTCGCGCGTGGACGTGTGGACGCTGACCTGCCCTAATGGCTGCACAATGTCCGCGGTGCCTCAGTTGGCTGCCGTCACGGATCGGCGTCAGGACGCATTACGTCGAACCAGGCAGCTCCTGGGAGAACGGCTATTGCAAATCCTTCAACGGAAAACTGCGCGATGAGCTGCTTAACGGTGAAATCTTCTCTTCTACACGCTCAAGGAGGCCAAGATCGTGATCGAAGCTTGGAAACGGCATTACAACACCGTGCATCCACACTCATCGCTCGGATATCGGCCACCAGCACCAGAGGCCCTCGTCTGGCCGGCCTCGCCGCTGGCGCCAAACGGATCGCTAATCTAACATCCCAAGCGGACCCCTCCGCGGGGGCCGGTCACTCTACCAACCGATAGCGGCTAGTTTCGGTTCCAGAGACCGTTTTTTCATAGCGAGCGTACATTTTTGGTCCCCCAAATTTAGAATGTTGAGACGCCGTAACGATTCTGGTCGCAAAGCGATAGTCGAGGGGGGTGTATCGCTCAATTTGCCAGCGGCTCCGTGCCCCGGCTCAGGATATCGAGATAGGCGGCATAGACGAACAGCCGGCGCCGTTGTTTCCCGGTCGTCTCGCGAAGGATGCCGAGGCGTTCCAGATGCTCGACGGACTTCCCGATGGTCGGGCGCGAGATCCCGAGCCGTGCGGCCGCATCAGGAATTGAAATGATCGGCCGCGTCTGAAGAAACTGATGGACGCGCAGCGCAGAGGCGGCTGGGCGGCCGAGAGCCTCGATGCGCTTCCGGTCGCCTTCGAGGAGACTGACGATCTCGCGCGCGGTCTCCACAGCTTGGCGCGCCGTTTCCGCAACGCCTGCCAGGAAGAACTCGAGCCAGGTCTCCCAATCCCCTCGCTCGCGTACGCGCTGGAGAAGATCGTAGTACTGGCGCCGGTGCGTCTTGAAATACAGGCTGAGATAGAGGATCGGCTCTTTCAGAACGCCGGCAACGCAGAGCAGGAGCGTGATCAGGAGCCGGCCGAGGCGTCCGTTGCCGTCGAGGAAGGGATGGATTGTCTCGAACTGCACATGGATGAGCCCGGCCTTGACGAGCGTCGGAATGGCGGGCGTGTCCGCTTGCATGAATTTCTCGAGGTCGGACAGGCAGTCCATGACCTTGTCCGGCGGCGGCGGCACGAAGAGCGCGTTGCTCGGCCGCGTGCCGCCGATCCAGTTCTGGGTGCGGCGGAACTCTCCCGGCTGTTTCCCGGCGCCCCGGCCTCTCGAGAGCAGGATCCCGTGGATCTCGCGAATCAGCCTCAACGACAGGGGAAAGCCATCGCGCAGACGGGCGAGCCCATGGCTCATCGCCGCGACGTAGTTCGAGACCTCCTGGACATCGTCCAGCGGCACGCCGGGCGCTTCTTCGCTCTCGTGGAGCAAGAGATCCGCGAAAGAGGATTGCGTGCCTTCGATCTGGGAAGAGAGCAGCGCCTCCTTGCGGACATACATGGTGAGGAAGAGTTGGGTGTCCGGCAGGATCGAGGTCACACCGTCCAGCCCGCCGATCGCCCTGTTGGCCTCCTCTAGGAGCCGATGGAGCCCGTCCAGGTTCACCGGAGGGACGGGTGGTAGAGGTGGTGGGACAAAGGCCTCGACCTTCTCGCCGGCCACCGACGTGACCACATAGCGGCCGAGCCGGGACGCGGGCGCCTGGCTGGTCCCCCTGAGGGTCGATCCTTTCCTTGGCTTTTTCATAAGGAAAGGATAGCTCAGTATCCTTTCCCTGTCATTATTGCAAAGTAAGTAGGAAGAGCCGCGCTTGGAGACCACGGGCCTCTCTCGGGACCCCTCAGAGCCTGGAAATACACACGGATAGGCTTGCCATGCACCAAAGGAAAATCAGGGCTTGGAAAGCCCTTCGATAACCGAGCTACAGCCCGAGCTTCTCGAAGGTTTCGAGGGGAAGGAAAAGGCGGCGCGGCGCGCTGGCAAAGGCACGAAAGCCATAGCGCTCATAGAACGCCTGCGCGCGCTCGCTCTTGGCATCGGCGATGATTGCGTACACAGCGATCGTCGTGCTCGCCCGGACGACACGGCGGATTGCATCGAGCAGCAGCGTCTCACCAAGCCCGCGCCCTTGCTGCTCGCGATCGATGGCGAGACGGCCGAGCACGGCGGCCGGCACGGGATAATGCGGCAGCCGCTTTGCCAAGGCCGGCGGCAATTCGTCCTTCTCGAAGCTCGCGGCGCTCAGACTGTAATAGCCGGCGATCTTCCCAGGGGCGTTGCCGACAGCAATGAATACCTGCGCCACACGCCGCCGGATATCCTGAGAGGCTTGCCGTTGAAGGTAGGCGTCGAGAGTCGGCTCCCCGCACGAGAAGGCCGTACGGTCATGGTGCGCGCCGAGCGGCTCGATGACCAGGGAAGGCTCATCCACCGATGCGCTCGCGATAGCGGCGCGCGGCTCCCTTCAGCTTCTCGTTCGGTTCCGGCGGGTTGATCAGCGCGTCATAGAAGACTTCCCAATCCCGCGCCGAAAGGGTGATCTTCTCGTGCGAATCGATAACACGCTCGGCCGCCGCCACCGCGTTCGCCAGCACGAAATCGGTCACGCTCGTTTCCTCATAGGCCGCCGCCCGCTCAAGCGTGCGCTTAGTCTTGGCATCCAAGCGCAGGTGCATGCGGCCTCGTTTCACTTCAGTTTGACCCATATGGCGCTCCTGCGTCCTTACCGCTAAACAGGTACGCCATTTAGGCGTACGTATCAAGGACCGGTGCGGAAATCTTTGAACCGCCTTTTGTATCCTCGAATGCGCTGGAGACCGCCTGTGCCGTCTGCAGCGCGCGAGAGTTCGACGTAACTAACTGATATAATTTATATATTTCCACTGACCGTGTGCTGCCTCGAGCCCCAAGTTCGGCTCTCGACCGGGATTTTCTCAAGCGAGTCCACATGTTCAACAGTGTCTCCTCACGGTGCCTTTCGATGTCCCCGCTCGTGCCCCGGCTCCCTGGTAAATCCCCGGCATAATCCCTGTTCACCCCCTGGGGTGCAGTCCAAAAGGCGACCCCAATGCCCGCGACGGAGCCGCCATTCTCAGCGCTGAATTTTTTCGTTCCTAAGACTGTAGAGCGCGTCGTTCAGAGAGCAGTTCGTCCACCGGCGGACGGAACCAGAATCGGGCTAACTTGCTCGAAAGTGGAGCTGTGACATTTGCGGAGCAATCATGTTACTCGGCCTTGAGCTGACAGTGGCAACGCCTTTTGGCGGCCCGTGATGCGCCCGCAAGTCTCTCCAGACGGGGACCATCAGCGATGGTTATCCGACGACTTCTCGTGGGACCACCAAGTAGTCTCAATATATCAAGTCTCTCCGCGCCTTGCCGAAAGTTGGCCGTGAAATGTGCCGCTTCTCGGGTCCAGTCAGCAACGGTCTGGTGGAGAGACGGTCAAATTGGGCGTGAAAACGGCCCACGCCTCAGTTCACAGTTTCGGCCACCAGGACCTTCGAAAACACTTCGGGCGCCGCTGGCCAGCTATCTCTTTACCGGACGGCCGCCTCAGCGATCGCGGCCACCAGAGGCTTGAGATGGAAAGACTTCGGTTGCACCGAAACCTTCGCCCCAAACGCTTCGATGCTGGCGGCGACAATCGGGCCCACCGCGGCGATGCGTGTGCGCGCAAGGCCGCGGCGAAGCTCGTTCTCGATTCCCCGCGCCTGGGCAACGTCAATCAACCGCTGCACTTGCGGTGAGCTTGTAAACGCGATGAAGTCGATCTCGCCTGCCGCCATCTTCCGGATGGCGCTTTCAACATCGTCCGCCTCGAGCTGGGAGGCATAACGATAGGGCGTTACGGCGGCCACCTCCGCGCCGGCAGTGGTGAGGAAGTCCACGAGCTCGTCCGGCTCACCCGGATAGAGTTGCACAGCCACCGTATGCGCCTTCAAGTCGACAGCTAACAAACTTTGGATCACACCCTGGGAAGTCGGCGTCGCGGCGGCGATCCCGGGAGTGAGGCCGATCTCCCGCAATACCCGCGCAGGTTTTGGCCCGCGCACGATCGTCCGCAAGCGCGCAATCGCAGCAATGGTTTCTTGCCGGAGCCCGAGACGTTCGGCATGAGCCAACAGGCGCTTCAAGCCCTCGCCGGTGAGCAGCACCAGATCGTCGAATTCGCCGTCAATCAACCGCTTGAGCCAGGCCTCGACGGGCGCGGCATCTTCCACGTCTAAAATGGCGACGAGGGGACACCGGATCGTCTCTGCGCCTTCTGCTTCGAGCATGCCGGCAAAGAGATCAAGCTCCCGGCTTTCAGGGACGAGAATGGTGAGCCCGTGAAGCTTGCCGCTCATAGAGTTGACATCTTGATCTCTGGCGAATGCTCCGCCGCCGCTTCGTGCAAGAGCTTCTTGAGCTCGGGAATGCATGAGCCGCAATTTGTGCCGACCCGCAAGTACGCGCCGAGCTCCGCGACGCTCGCGAGGCGTCGGCTCCGGATCGTATCGCAGATGGCGCGCGTGCTAACGGCGAAACAGGCGCAGATGACTTGTCCAGGCTCGGGCACCGATCCGTTCAAGGCGGCCCCGGCGAGCAAGCTCATCCGCAGCCGCAGATCGCCCTCGCGGCCAAGCGCGGCCGACAGTTCCGCGCGAGTAGGCAACAACTCCTTTTTTGGTGCGAGGTACAAGCATGCTTCGAGCCTGTCGGCGAGGAAAGCTGCAAAGCGGAACACGTTCCGGCCGGGATCGGCGTAGAGGATAAGGTCCGCCTCGTGAGGCACGCCCAGCATGTCCTTCATCGGTTTCTCGGCGAAGGCCGCGATCGAAAGAGGCGCCAGGCCGGTCAGTTCGGCTGCATAGCCGCTTTCGACCGGTATCTTCGTCCAATAAACGTCCTTGTCCATCTTGGGAACGGCGTCGGAGCGGCGCAGAAGCAAGCCATGCCAGCAAGCGGCGACGGGGCTCACATCCACATGAGCGGCCTTGAGATCGGGCTGACCGGAGACCGGATCGACCTCGGCGCCGACGAGGCGGTCGATCGGTCCGGCCGAAGAAAAGCGATCCGTCCAATGCATCGGAGCGAAGACTTCACCGCGCCTTTGCTCCGTCGAAGTGCGAACACGCAAGACGGCCTTTCCATGCTTGCTTTCGATGCGCGCGAGAGAGCCGTCGCTTAAGCCTCGTTCCGTGGCATCTTGTGGATGTATGTCGAGCAGCGGCTCGCTCGTATGTGTCATCAGGCGAGGCACGCGGCCTGTACGGGTCATGGTGTGCCATTGATCCCGGACGCGACCGGTGTTGAGCTTGAGCGAGCAATCCCCAGTTGGCTCTTCCGGCGCATGCCAATCGGTCGGAATAAAGCGGGCGCGGCCGTCGGGCGTGGGGAATTGGCCGTTCGCAAACAGCCTTATGCTATCGGATTGTCTGCCGCGGCGTGGGAGCGGCCACTGCACAGGCTGAAGCTGCTCATATTCCTCGTCGGAAAGCTCCGCCAGCGCACCGATGTCGAAGATCCGGCGCCCCTCGTTTTCAAAGCCGGACAAAGCGGCATGCTCGCGGAAGATGGCCGCAGTGCCCGGATAAGAAAAAGCATCGCGCCAGCCTAAGCGGCGGCCGACTTCGGCAAGCATCCACCAATCGGGCTTGGCCTCTCCGGGCGGTTCGCGGAACATGCGTTGCCGCGAGATGCGCCGTTCCGAATTCGTGACGGTGCCATTCTTCTCGCCCCAGCTTGCCGCCGGCAGCACGACTTGCGCGTGCGCCGTGGTGTCCGTCGCCCAGCAATCCGACACCGCCACGAACGGACAGGCATCGAGCGCCGCGCGCACGCGCTCCGCGCGCGGCATGCTGGCGGCGGGATTGGTGCCGAGAATCCAAAGTGCTTTGATCTTTCCGTCGAAAACGGCGTCGAAGAGATCGACCGCCTTGAGGCCAGGCTTTGTGGCCAGGCGCGGCGCGTTCCAGAAGCGCCGGACTCGATCGATGTCCGCGGCATCCGCAAAGCTCATATGCGCAGCCAGTTGATTGGCAAGGCCGCCCACCTCGCGGCCGCCCATCGCATTGGGTTGGCCCGTGAGCGAGAACGGTCCCATGCCGGGCCGGCCGATACGCCCGGTCGCAAGGTGGCAATTGATGATGGCGTTGACTTTGTCCGTGCCCACGACCGACTGATTGACGCCTTGGGAATAGAGCGTCACCGTCCGGTTCGTCTCGGCGAAGAGATCGTAGAACCTGTGCAAATCGCTTTGCGGCAGCCCCGTTGCCGCAGCTATGTGGCGAAGCGAAGTGCACGATCTTCGCGCTGCGAGGAGTGCGTCATCGAAGCCCGCGGTGTGATCCGCGACGAAGGCGGAAGCAAGCGCGCCAACGTCGGCCAAGTGGACAAGCAATCCGTTGAAGAGCAGCACATCGGTCCCGGCCTTGAGGGGCAGAGAAAAGTCGGCAATATCGCAGGTCGCGGTCTGGCGCGGATCAATGACGACAATTTTAGTGCCTCTCTTTTCTCTTGCCGCGGAGAGGCGCTGATAGAGCACGGGATGACACCAGGCGGCATTGCTGCCGACCAGCACGACAAGGTCTGCTTCCTCGAGGTCTTCGTAGCAGCCCGGCACGACATCTTCGCCGAACGCGCGAATGTGGCCGGCAACTGACGACGCCATGCAGAGGCGCGAATTGGTGTCAATATTGGCCGAGCCGATGAATCCTTTCATCAGCTTGTTGGCGACGTAATAGTCCTCGGTCAGGAACTGACCTGAGCCATAAAGCGCCACGGCCTCAGGCCCGTGCTCCGTCGCCGTTTGCGCGAATGTTGCGGCGATAAGATCGAGCGCTTCGTCCCACGTGGCACGACGCCCGCCGATTTCGGGATAGAGAAGCCGGTCTTTCGTTCCGAGCGTTTCGGCCAGCGCGGCACCTTTGGAGCACAAACGGCCGAAATTCGCGGGATGATCTTGGTCTCCTATGATCGCGCCATCGGCCCGGACGCGCAGGCCGCAGCCCACACCGCAATAAGGACAGGTCGTGCGTATCTCCGGCGTGCTCACGCCGCCGCACCGGCCGCGGCCGCACAAGGCGCTGCGGCTCGCCTGAAGGGCGGGGAGCGCAATGAATATTCTGTCGCCGATGATGGTCACCGGAATCTTTTCGGTCTCGCCCTCGTCGGGTGCGCAAGCGCGACCGGTCGCAAGATCGATGGTCCAGTTGTGCAAGGGGCAAGTGACGCTGCGGCCCGACACGATTCCTTCGGACAAAGGGCCCGCCCGGTGCGGACAGCGATCGATAAGAGCGAAGACCTCATCGTCGCCGGTCCGAAACACGGCGATCGGTCTCCGGCCGGTGCAAACGCGCCGGGCGCCGCGCAACGGAATTTCACTCAGCTTGCCGATCTCGACCCATTCAACCTCTGTCATGGATCAGGCCTCCGCCAGCGACGGCGCGAGCGACGCGAATTCATGCGCGTCTTTTCCGGCGGCGCGTTCAGCCCAGGGGTCGTGCTGCACAAATTTCTGCGCATAGAGGAAGCGCGCGCATAGCGCGGCACGCCCGGCCTGGTCCTCAACCAGCCGCTGTTTGACCGAACCGATGCCGACGCGCGAAATCCAGGGCGCCGTGCGTTCGAGGTAGCGTGCTTCTTCCCGATAGAGCTGAAGGAACGCGCCGGTGTATTCCAGCACCTCGCCCTCGGTCGCGACGCGCACGAGATGATCCGTCACCCGCACCTCGACGCCGCCGTTGCCCCCCACGACGATGTCATAGCCCGCCTCGACACAGACGACCCCGAGATCCTTGATCGTCGCCTCTGCGCAGTTGCGCGGGCAGCCGGATACGGCGAGCTTCACTTTATGCGGCGTCCACGCACCCCAGCACATCTTCTCGAGCTTGATGCCGAGGCCCGTGGAATCCTGCGTCCCGAAGCGGCACCATTCGCTTCCGACGCAGGTCTTCACAGTGCGCAGCGCCTTTCCATAAGCGTGACCCGAGACAAGCCCGGCCCGGTTGAGATCGCGCCAGACGGCGGGAAGCTCGTCCTTTTTCACCCCGAGCAGGTCGATGCGCTGCCCGCCCGTGACTTTCACCGTCGGAATTTGGAACTTGTCCGCGACATCGGCGATCGCCCGCAACTCGCGGGGCGTCGTAACGCCGCCCCACATGCGCGGCACGACGGAATATGTTCCATCCTTCTGGATGTTGGCATGAACGCGTTCGTTGACGAATCGCGATTGAGGATCATCGCCATATTCGCCGGGCCAGGCGCAGATCAGATAGTAATTGAGCGCCGGGCGGCACTTGTGACAGCCATCCGCCGTTTTCCATCCAAGTGCTTCACGCACGGTCTTCATCGACTTCAGCTCGCGCGCGAGAATGGCGCGGCGGACTTCGTCATGGCCCAATGTTGTGCAAGAGCAGAGCGCGGCTTCGCGGTTGTCTTCCTTCGCGCCGCTATGGGCCAAAAGCGCCTTCACAATGCTGGTGCACTGGCCGCATGAAGCCGAAGCCTTGGTGTGCGCTCGCACCGCTTCCAGGCTCGTGAGCGCCTTTGCCTTGATGGCAGAAAGGATGGTGGCCTTTGACACACCGTTACAGCCGCAAACCTGTGCGTCGTCTGCCATGGCCGCGACATCGATGCCGGCGGAGGCTTTGCCGGTGCCGCCACTTTGTGCAAAAGCCTGGCCGAAGACCAGCCGATCGCGCAGCGAAGTGATTTCCGCGCCCGACTGCATCAACTGCAGATACCAGGGACCGTCCGAGACATCGCCATAGAGCACCGCGCCGACGAGCTTGCTGCCGCGCAAGACCACCTTCTTGTAGAGTCCGCGCCTGTCGTCGCGCAGCGTGATCTCGTCGTCGCTTTCATCGGCGGCCATCAGCGCGCCTGCGGAAAAGACGTCGATTCCGGTGATCTTCAAGCTCGTCGAGAGCGCGCGGCTGGTGAAGATCGCCTCGGTGTCGCCCGCAAGCCGCGCGGCGCAAACTTTTGCCTGATCCCACAAGGGCGCCACGAGGCCGAAGACCTGACCCCGGTGCTCGACACATTCACCCACGGCGAAGATGTCGGCATCGCTTGTGCGCATGTCGTCCGTCACGACAATGCCGCGATTGACCTCGAGCCCCGCGGCGCGCGCGAGCTCGACATTGGGCTTGATTCCGATCGCAAGCACGACCAGATCGGCCGGCACCTCACGGCCATCGGCGAGCCGCACACCTTCCGCGTGACCAGTGCCGAAAATTTCCTCGGTCTGACCATTGGTGAAGAAGGAAATGCCCCGCTTGTCGAGGTCGCGCTGAAGGAGCTGGCCGGCCGCGATGTCCAGTTGCCGCTCCATCAGGCTGGGCATGAGATGCACGAGCGCGACGGACATTCCCCGGCGCTTCAGGCCCCAGGCTGCCTCCAATCCGAGCAATCCGCCGCCGATCACCACCGCGCGCTTGTGCACGCGCGCCGCGGCGATCATCTTCTCCACGTCGGCGATGTCGCGAAACGCGCAGACGCCGGGCAATTCGAGCCCTGGAATGGGCGGCGCCAGAGGCTTCGAGCCCGTTGCAAGCAGAAGCTTGTCATACGCGACGGTGCGGCCGCTCGCCGACGTCACGGTTTTTCCAGCGGGATCGAATCGCACGACAGGATCGCTGGCGATCAGCGTTATGCCATGCTCTTCGTACCAAGCGCGCGGATTGATGACGATCTCCTCGATCGCCTTGTCTCCCGCGAGCACCGAGGAAAGCAGGATCCGGTTGTAATTCGGGTGCGGCTCGGCCCCGAATACGGTGATTCGGTAGCGCGCCTCGCCGCCCTGCTTGAGCAACTCCTCCACAGTGCGCATGCCCGCCATGCCATTGCCGACAACGACGAGCCGCTCCTGCGGGGGAACCGACATGTTCATAGCCGCCTCCCCGTCTCAGACGCGCGCGGCGCTGAGCGCGGCCGTGCCCCATGTGGCGCGCCAGCGACGCTTGACGAGCGTGACGGCCGCGAGCGCGATCAGCGCGAGCCCCGCGAACAAGAGAAAGCCGAGCTCGTAACTGCCGGTCAGTTGCTTCGAGTAGCCGAGGCTCGAGGCGAGATAGAAGCCACCGACCCCGCCGGTCATGCCGATGAGACCGGTCATGGTCCCGATTTCGCGGCCGAAACGTTGCGGCACGAGCTGAAACACCGCGCCGTTTCCCATCCCCAATGCGCCCATGCCGATGAGGAAGACGCCCAATGCCGACATTGCAGTGGGCAAGCCGCGCGAAACCACGAGAAGCGCCGCCGCGGCGAGCACATACATGATCGAAAGCGTGCGGATACCACCGATGCGGTCGGCAACCGCGCCGCCGACCGGGCGAAGCATCGATCCGATGAAGACGCACCCGGCCGTGAAATAGCCCGCGTTAACCGGGTTGAGACCATATTGATCGTTGAAGTAGATCGGCAGCGACGAAGCAAGCCCGACGAAACCGCCGAACGTGACGCTGTAGAGGAACATGAACCACCACGCGTCATCGATCGCGAAAACCTTCATGTAATCGGCGAATGATTTGCGCGGTGGACGGTTCGGGCTGTTCTTTGCGAGTAGGACGAACAACACAGAGCACGAGCGTGAGCGGAATCGCGGCGAGGCCCGAGCACATTTTCCCAGCCGAACAGTACGGCGAGGCCCGGGGCGAAGAGAGAGGCGAGAACGGTTCCGGAATTGCCGGCGCCTGCTATGCCAAGCGCCGTGCCTTGATGCTCGGGCGGATACCACTGCGACGCGAGCGGAAGCGCCACGGCGAAGGAGGCGCCCGCAACGCCCAACACGATACCCACGAGCAAGACGTCTCCGAAGCTGTGAATACCGATGAGCCATGCGCCAACGAGACCTGCAATCACGAGCGCCTGAGCGATGATGCCAGTCAGCTTTGGCGTGATCTGATCGACGAGCACGCCGTTCACGATGCGCAACAGGGCGCCCGCAAGGACGGGTGTCGCGACCATCAAGCCTTTTTCTGCCGCGTCGAGGCCGAGATCCTTGGCGATCAGCACGCCGAGCGGGCCGAGCACGACCCACACCATGAAGCTCAGATCGAAGTAGAGAAATGAAGCAATCAAGGTCGGCAGATGTCCGGCCTTGAGGAAGGTCTTCGGCATGATCACGCCTCGCGAGGCGCGGCACCGGTCGGAAGTCGATCAGACGCGTGTGCCGCTGGACTTGCACAAGTCCGCAGGCAGACCGCCGTTGATCCACCGAGTTCACATGTGAGGACGGCCAATCATGCCGTCACTCGGCTCTGGACAAGCTCCGCCGATGAAGCCAGCCAACCGGGCGCCCTCATTCGCGAGGCGCTCGCGGCAAGGACCTCTCTAGCAATCCACGGGCCAATTTGTTGCGTTGCAAAAGACGCGGAAATGCGCGAAAATCTTGACTAAGTTAAGGATTTTCTTCGGTTAAATGCCTTCATCGTGTGCATTCCTGCGCGAATTTTGTGCGATGCAGCGTCTCAGTGGCTTTCGGCCGCGGCGCGACTCCTCAACGGGGGACGGCGCACTGCTGCGGCGTTTCGACCGAAGCCGCTGGGTCGAAGACCAAACCATCGCAGAACCGATCGGCGTTCATGGCGATCGGCCCGAGTGTTCCCGCGACTTGCCATGGGCCGGCGTGCTCGCCCTCGGTTTTCAAGTCGCTGAGGGGAGCCGAAATCTTAAGGGTCGTCGCAGCCTGAGCGTACAGATCCGGGCGATAAACGCTTGCCGCGACCGCGCGCAGATCAAGCCCGCCGCGCAAGAAACCCCAGCGCTTCATTTCGCGCAGGAACCAGAGAGCATGGGAACGCCATGGGAAGTTGGCAGCGTTGCGGAAGAAAATCGAAGCGCGGGAGTGCACGCCGCAATCATCCGCGCTCCGGCCGGTCGGCAAGGACGTCCTGATCAGATCGGCCTCGACGCCGAGATATTTTGCCTCTGACAACAATGCCGCGATCGTGGGCGCATTCTCCGGCTCATCGCAAAAGCGCGTGGCGCGAAGGAGCGCGCGTAGAGCCGACTGCAGGGCTTCCGGATTGCGCTCCGCCCAGGATTCGCAAAATGCCAGCGCTTTTTCCGGTGCATTCCGCCAGATGCCATGAGAGGTCGTGACGGTCTTGGCCAAGCCCGTCCGCTCGGCCACCGCGCCCCAAGGCGCGCCCGCGCAGAACCCGGCAATCTGGCTCGTTTCCAACGCCTCCACCATGCGAGCGGGTGGAATAACGGTGAGCGCCACATCGCGATCCGGATCAATTCCGCCGGCGGCAAGCCAATAGCGCAGCAGGAGATTATGCGTCGAAAAAGCGTGCACGACGCCGAATGTCGGGCGTTCGCCACCGCGGTCTGCAAGAAGCTTCGACAGCGCACGCGCCGCAGTCAATGCATTTCGGCTCGCCCCAGCGCCGTGTGGTATGCCTTCAGCAAGCGCTGTTTCGAGCGTTACGGTATTACCGCCGAGGCTGAGCGACAGCGGAATGATTAACCGCCGCATCGCGCCGCGTAAACCCAGCGTGATGGCGAAGGCGAGAGGCGGCACAATCACCGCAGCGTCGAGGAATCCGTAAGCCAGCTTGTCGGCGATATTGGCCCAGGAGGGCTCTATCGACAGCTCCGCGTTCAGCCCCTCGTCGGCGAAAAAGCCGAACTCAAGTGCTGCAATGACAGGCGCAGCATCCGTGAGTTTCAGAAGCCCTATGCGGAGCTTGGGTCCGCGCGAGCTCTTGCGTGAAGCGAAGGGGACGATATTGGTCATCGCGGACCTCTTATCCGGATGATATTTCTTAGGCACGCCGCGCATCCGATGCATGTTTTTTGACCACATCCGCGGCGACACTCACGATCTTTCGGCTCTCATTCATTGCCCTGTTTCGGAGCCAGCGATAGGCGTCCGACTCATTCATCGCGCGATCGCGCATGAGGATTGCCTTGGCCTTTTCGATCATGCGGCGCTCTTCGAGGACAGCCTTCGCCGCCTCAAGCTCCTGCTCCACTTGCCGGTAACGCCGAAACAGAGCGACGGCTGCCGTCACGATGGGCTTCACGTCCGGAAGCGAAATTCCGGTGACGTTGTAAGAGCTCACCCCCGCCGCGATCGCCTCTTCCATGAAGGAAGGATCGTCCTGATCTGCGAATAAGATAATGGGCTTGGGCGCAACGGCAGAGACCTGGCGGATGTCTTCCAAGGTATCCCGGTCGGGCAGAGCCATGTCGACGATGATCACATCGGGCGAGAGCAGGGCGACCTGTTCGACAAGGTTCGCGCTGCCGGGCAGATGGAAAATCTCGCTGATGCCGGAGGCCGAGAGCTGTTCTCTGAGTGCTCCCGCCCGCTCGCTATCGGAATCGATCAGCAGAACTTTGAGAGGCAAAGTGGCGACCACGGGTTGCTCGAACGCCTCTGAACGAGCCAGCAAGACGCAAGAAAAATGCCAAACTCTCGCCTTTGCGCCGAGCGGGGCCGCTACGTCGTCGTTTCGATGCGGCCGCCGCAAAGGATCGCATAGGGGAAATGCTCGAAAGAGGCTGCGCAAGATTGGGGTGCCGGCTCCACGCGTGTCGGATCAGTCAGACGCGAGTATCAGGTCACATCCTCAGCGACTTGAAGCTGAATGGAGTGGCAGCTTTCGGCCTATTGAGGTCGAGGCCGCGTCTTGAGGTCCAGAACCTCGTTCTTCGGCGTCGGCTCAATCGACTTAGATGCAAGACGCTCATGCGCCTGCGTACGGATGCAGTTATCGGCAGGGACAGGGAGACGAGAACCGGAAGCCCGAAAACATGCGCGCAGACTGGCGCATACTATCCCTGAAATTTCCTCCTGCCGGCCGGAGGCTGGCGATATATTCCCTGATACACGCCAGCGAATTCCCTGTTCCGACGCCACGCGAGTCGTCTCTACGAAGCGGCCGGCTGCCGAAATACAAATTGCACAGCAGGATGCAATTCCAAGCGGGTTCTGGCAGCTTTCACAAGGCCGCAAGCAAGGTGGAATTGGCATGCGTCATCGTGAATGGGTCCATGTTGCCGAACCCCTAACCAAGGATGAGAAGGCTCCCATCACGGCGGTGTGCGAGCGCTTCATTGTGGACGTCCTGAAGCCGCGCTTCCTCCCGGCGATCGTTCCGACGCAGTTCAACTATCCCGTGGACATCTGCGGGAAATGGCACGGCAAGAGATATCGGTTCATTCAGCGCTACCGATCGGCCCATGATGGCGGCGAGTTCGACGCGCCCTTCGCGGGGCTTGAGTATGTTGGCCGAGACCGGTTCGACGTCGTGTGGCACCGGCATACGGGACAGTGGTTCCGCCTCTACCAGTCTCTCAAGCTGCCCGAGGCTTTGCGCCGCATAGAAACCGACGGGCTCCTGCATCCGGTATGAGCAGACCAAAGACCAAGACAAAGCCGCGCGCACCGCGCTTTGACATGGAGGCGCTGCGCGATCTGGCGGGCGACAAGGTGTTCGCCCGCGGCGTGGCGTATCACGAAGACAAGCAGGTCGAGATCATTGCCGTCGAGCGGAAACGCGTCCTTGCGAGGGTCGCAGGATCCGAAATCTACAAGGTCGAGCTTCTGGGCGCTGGCAGCAGCTTTTCAGGCCAATGTTCCTGTCCGGCATTCTCCGATCACGGTTTCTGCAAGCACATGGTGGCCACCGCGCTCAGCGCCAACGCCATGGAGCCCGGTGAGGCGAAACAAGCCGGAAACCGTTTCGCCCGCATTCGCGATAATCTGCGCGCGCAGGGCGTTGACGCACTGGTGTCACGGATCATGGAGCTTGCCGAGCGCGATCCCGCGCTCTTCGAGGAGCTCGAATTCGCGGCGGAGCTGGACGACGCCGACGACGAAGGCGCTCTCGGCTCAGCATTCGGAAAGGCGATCACCGATTGCCACCCGCACGCGCGGCTTTGTCGAATACCGTCAGGCACGCGATTGGGCGAACGGGCTTCGATCGTGTCCTCGACCGCATCGCGCATCTCATCGACCGTGGCAAGGCGGAGATTGTGCTTGCGGTGCTTGATCATTTTTTCGAGCGGATGGAAAAAGCGCTGAACGAGATCGACGACTCCGATGGGCACGCGGGCGGCGTGTTGGCCAGAGCTTGCGATATCCATCTCGATGCGTGCCGCAAGGCGAGACCGGAGCCCATTGGGCTTGCGCGCGCGCTCTTTCGGCGCGAGGTCGAATCCGAATGGGACTTCTTCCATGCCGCGAGCGAGACCTACGCCGATATCCTGGGCGAGAAAGGACTTGCCGAATACCGTCGTCTCGCCAGCGAAGCATGGCAGGCCATCAAGCCGCGTCAGGGCGGCACGCGGCATGTTCACGACGATGACTTCGGCGCGCGACGGCAGCTTGCGGACATTCTCGAACGCTTCGCCGAGCGCGACGGCGATCTCGATGCCCGCATCGCCATCCGCGCCAAGGATCTCTCCTCGCCTTACGCCTATCTCGGCATCGCCGAGCTGTGCGCCGCCCATGGCCGCAAGGCCGAGGCGCTGAAGTGGGCCGAGGATGGCCTGTGGCAGTTCGACAGCGACCCGGACGAGCGGCTCATCCTATTCACGGCGGATCTCTATCGCGGCATGGGACGTGAGATGGATGCGGACAAGCTCCTCTGGCAATGCTTCGAGCACCATCCGAGCCTTGAGATTTACGGCAAGCTCAAAACTGCCGCCGTTGGCAAAGCTGCTTCTATGGCCGTCCGCGACAGGGCGGTCACATTGCTGCGGGCGCAGGGAACTCCGACGAAGAGTCGAGCTCAATCTCACCGGGGCTCATCATCCGAGCTTCTGGTACGGCTCCTGCTGATGGAAGGGCTTCTTGCCGAAGCCTGGGAGGTGGTGCGCGCCAATGGCTGCAGCACCGGGCTTCTCGAAAATCTCGCCGAAGCGAGCGAGAACAGTCACCCCGCCGATGCGTTGGCTGCTTACGCCCAACGCGTCGAGCAACTGGCCGTTAACACCAACTATGACGACGCATGCCGGCTCATCGCCCGCATGCGCGTGATCCGGGATCGGCGCGGCGAGACAAAAGCCCATGCCGCCTGGCTCGCCGAGCTCATGGCGCGCCACAAGGCCAAACGGAATTTCATGAAGCTTCTGCGGGCGCAGGGCGCTGGGACTCCGCCCTCATCGTCAACTCAGTAAGCAGAAGAATCTCGGTTGGGATCATTGTTGCGATACGGTCGAAGCGTTCGAATTCATCGGGGCGCTGAAATTTCACGGGGTCAAGCGCGCAACAACGCCTCGAGGTCTTTCATGAGCAGGAAGAGATGGAAGGGATCGGTCGGACTCGGCTCGAAATCGAAGCGCTCATACCATTGGCGTACTTCATCGTCCTTCGCATGAACGAGCAGGGCGCGGATGCCCGCGATGTCCGCCGCCTGAGCGGTGCGCAGCAGCGCATCCTTGAGCAGCGCCTTGCCAAGACCGCGACTTTGTTCGGCACGGGCAACGGCAAGCCGGGCGAGCAGCATGACGGGAACGGGGTGTCGGGCGAGGCCTTGGGAAACACGTCGCGGCGCTTCCGCGTGTTCCACGGCTCCAACCGACAAGCTGTAATAGCCGACGACCGTCGCGCCGGGGTGACAGACAACGTAGGTCTGGGCGCTGTTGGCCTTCTGGTTGACCAGTGCAAACCGCTGCAGGAAGCGATTGAGGCCCTCCTTGCCGCAATCGAACGGGCCGGTGTCGTGCTCGGCGGTGAGTTTCTGGATCGCCCCATAGGGCGGAGGGCTCACTTAACAACGCTCGGCTCGGACAGCAGCTTAGCGAGGCGCGGCTTGGATCGAACCGGACGGTCGAGGGCTTTCTGAAAGGCGCGCCACTGCGCATCGTCCAACGCGAATATCCGCCGGTCGGCCAGCGCGTCCGTTGCCGCAGCAATCCCTGCATCGAGCAGGAACTCGCTCACATTCTTATGGGCAATCGCGGCCGCACGCTGCAGGGTCTCCTTGGCAGCCGTGGTCGTCCGAATATCGATGCGCTCGGTCTTCAGTTTGGTCGCCGGCATGGTCCACCTCATAATCACGACTTACTATAGCGTCCGGACATTGTCAGGACAATACCTGTCTGGCGAACGCCAAGAAATTTGCCGTTGGCGCAAGCGGTTCCCTGATCCCCTCCGCGACGTTCCCTGTTTTTCCAAGGGAATTCCGGCATTTTCCCTGATAACAGGGAATCGGCACCCCCAGAGCCCCTAGCTCCGCACTGCCCCGCCCGCCAGCAAGTCCAGACAGATACGAGCCGCCGTTGTGCAGGGGTTAAAGGGTTGCCGTACTTCGCGGCCGTTCGCGCCACACGGCTTTCGGTCACCGCAGCGAGCCGGCTGTTGTCGTCGGAGCGACTTCCGAATCGAGGCTCTCCGCCGGGTCGTTGCCAGTGAGGTTGCCTACGTCGGACTATGTGAAACTGTGCGTGTTCGTGTCGTCGGAGCCCCTCTGACCAGACCCCGAAGATGTCAGTTGAACCACTCAAGGAGAGGGGTCAGTTGACTCTTTCAAGGCGCTCAAATTTCCCCAAGTAACACGGCGCACGTGAAGGCACAGCAGAACCCGGGGTTCTCACATTGATGATTTGCGGCATGCACAGTGGCTCGACCCACTGTTCGTAAGAGAGTGAGTCGGTCTTCTCGAGCGCGGCGCAACCGGTTGGCTCATTGAGAAAATCGTCTTCGCCCAGCATGTCGAAGAGAAGTTGAGTCTTGCCGATAATACGAACGGCCGCGATATGGGAGGTACGGATGCAATCTTCGAACTTGCCCGTTCTAAGATAGCCCGCAAGCGGGTCTTTCGCTTCGACCCCTGCATTCGCAGTGGCGAGAACGCCAAGACCGAGTACTAGGACCAAAGCTGTCCGTCCTGCGTTTTGCATTGGACATCTCCCAAGGATAGGCTCCGCCATTCAGACTACAGCAAGCCCAATCGGCCCCGATCTAAATTTTTCGTGCGGACGCTCAGCCTGGCGCCGAGTGAAATTCGGCGAAGGAAGTGGCTTATTGTTCCACGATGCGCATCGAGACTGACAATATAAGCGCCCCCTGTGTGGGCAGTTGCACCGGCTGGCGTCCGGGAAAGGCGCAATTTTGCATGCTGAGCTCCTGCCGCAAGACCCAGCAATTCCAGGGTGCACCGTTGACGCTGCAGGCAATTGCAATCAGGCGGGGCCAGCCAGCGGGTGCGTCCTTCCAGCGGAATTCGACTTCGTTCGCTGTTTCAACCGGGCCGACCATTGCCTTGAGAGCCACGCCGCCGCTTGCCATTTCCAGACGATCCGGCCGTGCCAGGCGCATGGAGGGCCCCCCATATTCCTTTTCGTCATCGGTGCCTGCGACCGCGACGCGGTCGACCAGCGCGGTGAGGCGCGTCTGGATTTCGATGCGGCGGGCGCCTGACGCGAGGGGGTAAGCGATGATGCGCGTGGTTTCGTCAATCAATGGATGTGGAGCGTCTGCGAGCATCGACTTCCATATCGCACGCGTCGTGAGCTCGCCAGCTCCGCTGGTTAGGCGCCGGAAAGTCGGCAACTCGACGGTCCAGACAAGATTTTCCCCGACCCACGCGTCACCGACTTGACGTCCGTCGAGCAGAATGCGCCGCCAAGCGGTGAAAATGCCGCGGTGATGCACATGGTCAACCGGTGCGTTTTCGGTCAGCTCTTGTCCCGAAGACGCATAGAGGGGGTGTATGAAGTGAACGCGCCACGGCTCGGTCTTCGGGGCTGGACGCTCTTGATAGAAGAGAATTTTGATTCCATTTTCGAGAAGGGTGACGCCGTCGCGTTCGAATTGCGCGTAGACGCCGCTCTTTGGCAATCCTATTTGAGCGCACGCGCAAAGGGCAAAATGGACGCCTACGACGAAGGCGGACAAGGTTCCTTTGCGCCACCCAAAAACTCCTGTTGCGCAACTCATCTGCAACGTGCCGTCTGCGGATGCCAACTTCATTGCGCCTTCAGGGCTCGCAGAGTCCCAAGAACCCCTCTCTCCCCGAAGGAGTCATAGGCACGGTCGATGAACTCGCGGAAGTGGGGGTTCGCCGCCAACGCGCGCGGAAAGACCTCCGCGATCGCGAGGAAGAGCGGCACATCGTGCTTTGCCTCCCCACAGCAGGCCTCTCCGACGATCAGCAGACGTTCGGCCAGAGGATCGACGATCGGCAAACCTTCGCGCACGCGCATCGTGATAAAGCGCATCCAGCCCGCCAAGGGTATGCAAAGCCGGTTTACGGGGCGCTTGGCATCGATGCAATCGACGATCGTGCCGAGAAGCCGAACGGGCAGCTTTTGCGAGCCGTCCCAAGCGATTTGTGAAAGCGAATGACGGATCGCCGGATTGCGAAAACGCTCGAGAATCGACAGGGCGTAGGCGTGAATGTCCTGACCCATCACCACGCGCAAGACCGGTGCGACATCCTCCAACATCAAGGCTCGGACAAAGTCGGCAAACTCGGGCACTGCCATCGCATCGGCAACCGTGATACAGCCGGACAGCGATCCGAGATAGGCGAGGCTTGAATGCGCAGCGTTCAGAAGTCGGAGCTTCGCGCGGGCATAGGGCGCCACATCCCGTGCGAGGATGACGCCGACACGGGCCCAGTCCGGTGTGGCGTCGCTAGACGAGTCCTCGATCACCCACTGCACGAAAAACTCCCTTTGCACCGGCCAAGCATCGACGAGACCGAGCACCTGGGCGATGCTCGCCTTGAGAGTCTCGTCGGTCGCCGGCGTGATGGCTGTCGACCATCGTGTTGGGAAAACATGCCGCGCGTTCGATCCAGCTTGCGAGCGCCCCGTCACGGGCGGCGGCGAGCGCGATCACGGCCCCTTTCAACTTCGTGCCGTTGTCCGGCAGATTGTCGCAGCTGATCGTCGTGAATGGCCGCAGATTTGACGCATGCCGCACCCGCAGACCCTCGACGATCCAGCCAATCACAGAACGGGGCGCACTCGGTGTCCCGAGGTCGTGCCGAATGTCGGGGTGTTCGAAATCGAGTGTGCCGTCGGACCCAAAGCAATAGCCTTTCTCGGTCACTGTGAGCGTGACGATCCTGGTCGAGGGTGCGGCGAGCCGGGCGCGTACGACCTCACCATCCTCTTGCGCAAACAAAGCTTCCTTGAGCGCGCCCACCACACGGGTCTGGAGATCTTTTTCCAGTGTGGTCAACGTGTAGAGGCCATTTTGTGGCGTAAGCGCATCGCGCAGTGCCTTATGCTTCAACGAAACACCACAAATGCCCCAACGGGCGTCGAAGTCGAGCACTCGATCGACATAATAGGCCTGGTGAACGCGGTGAAACGCTCCGGGACCGAAGTGAACAATTCCGACAGTGACTCGCGCTCGATCATAGGCCGGAATCCCGATCCCTCTGCCGACGGATGCAAGCGTATGGTCAGAGAGCCGCTTCTGCGGTGACATGACGGGCCTCACAAGGTGACACCCCCCTTCCAGATCGCAATATCGCGCTCTTCATTTATCTCGTTCCGGGCCGGCTCTCCCGACGCGGTATTGAGCATCAAACGCATCAGCTCATGTGCGGTGCCTTCAATCGTCGAGCCCGACAAGGCGCGCCCGGCGTCGAAGTCAATCCAGGCCTTCTTGCGCTCTGCAACGGCCGTGTTCGAGGAAACTTTGAGCGTAGGGACGGGCGAGCCAAGGGGCGTGCCGCGTCCCGTGGTGAACAAGATTAGCGTCGCACCTGCCGCGACCAATGCCGTCACGGAAACGGCATCATTGCCCGGGGCTTCAAGCACCGTGAGACCGGGACTCTGAGCGCGGTCGCCGTAACGCAGCACTTGCGCCACGGCCGCGCGGCCTGCCTTCTGGATCGCGCCCAGCGACTTTTCCTCAAGCGTTGTTATCCCGCCTTCAATGTTTCCGGGCGAGGGATTTTCGTAGACGGGCAATCCATGGTCGAGAAAGTAGCGCTTGAAATCGTTCACGAGCTTTACCAGTGCGTTAAAGACGGCTTGATCACATGCCCGCGCCATCAATATCCGCTCCGCACCAAACATTTCGGGCGTCTCGGTCAGAATGGGCGTGCCGCCCGCTTCGGCTAGGAGGGTTGCAATGACGCCGACCACCGGATTGGCGGTGAGGCCACTCAATCCATCCGAGCCACCACACTTTAGCCCGAGCGTCAGTGAAGACAGCGGTACCTGCGTCCGGCGATCGCGCTCTGCGATCTGTACCAGCGCTTCCAACGCGGTCACGCCGGCTTCCATTTCATCATCGGTGGCTTGCGCGGAAAAAGCGCGGATTCGCGCGCGATCACCGTCTGTCACTTTACCGAGCAAGGCTTCCAATTGATTCGATTCACATCCGAGCCCGATGACAAGCGCGCCACCGGCGTTTGGATGCATCGCAAGCGCGGCGAGCACTTTGCGCGTGCGATCGAGATCGTCGCCCAATTGTGAGCAGCCAAACGGGTGGGGAAAGGCGTAAATGCCGTCGATGCGATTCTTATAGCGCGTGTTGCCGATCCGGGCGATCCGCTCTGCGGTGCGTGCGACGCAACCGACTGTCGGCAGCACCCAAATTTCATTTCGTGTGGCCACGCGTCCGTCCTGTCGGATGTAGCCTTCGAAGCTCGGGAGAGGCCTTGGAGGCGCGGGCTTTTCAGTTCGATCGGGCGTGAATTCATACTGCTCCGCGCCCGAGAGCAAGGTTTGCAAATTGTGGCTGTGAACGTGGAAGCCCGCCGAAATATCCGCGACCGCCTGGCCGATGGGCCAGCCACACTTCTTCACCAAGGCACCTTTGGCGATGGCATGCAGGGCGATCTTGTGTGCGGCGCGAATGGGCTCGCCTACAATAAGACCTTGGCCGAAGGCCAATTGCTCCCCCGGCGCCAGATCGCGTAGCGCCACAGCCACGTCGTCGCGAGGGTCGACGCGGAATACGCTTGGCGCGGCTGAACCAATGTCTGCCTTCGGGTGCTTTTCAGGATTGAGCTTCATGCGGACGTGATGGTAACCGGTGTCAACGCTCGATGCTTCATAAATTCCTGCCGCCAGGGTGGGGACCGGTGGCGGCCGCAAACGACGCTATCGCACCCGCGAGCATCCCCTCATGTGCCAGCTTGGCGGAGTGGGGCTTTCGCGAACAGTCGCCGCTCCTCCCCCTGGGGTCACACGTAGGGCGTGATGGATTGCTGAACTGTATGGTCGAGCTGTGCGCGGCTCACAGGGAACCCATTGCGGCAGCGCGGGCGCCCCCCGGCAATGAGGCCTTGGCGCTCGGACACAATCGAATGTATCAGTTCTCCCGAGTTTGAAGGACGACACAATTTGAGCGCGCGCAAGAACACTCGTGCTTTGTCCGGTCAAAGCCGTATCGAGGGATCGCCCAAGAAGGCGGCCCGCGCTGCGACCGCGAAGAAGCGCCGGCCGACCATCAACGATATTGCAAGGCTCGCCAAGGTCTCCAAGAAGACGGTGTCGCGCGTCATCAATGCCTCCCCGTTCGTCAAGGAAGAGACCCGCAGCCGCATCGAGGCGATCATCGCTGAACATGGCTACGAGCCGGACCCGCAAGCGCGGGGACTCGCGTTTCGCCGGTCCTTCATGATCGGACTAATCTACGACAATCCGAACGCGCAATTTGTGGTCAACATGCAGCAAGGTGTGCTGGACGGCCTCCGCGGCTCCGGCTACGAGCTCGTCGTGCACCCCTGCAATCGCGATAGCCAAACATTCCTGCGTGACGTCGGTGCATTTGTCGAAAGGCTCAGGCTGTTCGGCGTGGTACTTCTGCCCCCCGTATCGGAAAACGACAAACTCACAGCGCGCCTGAAGGAGCTCGGCTGCCGCCACGTCCGTATTGCCTCGGCCGTGCTTGACGTTGCCGCCAATCAAGTCGTCTCGAACGACAAGCTCGGCACGGCCGAGGCAGCCAACCACTTGATGGACCTTGGCCACACGCTAATCGGCTACATCCAAGGCCCGCCTGGCTTCCGCTCACGTCGCGAACGGCATATCGGTTTCACCGAAGCTCTGCGAAAGCGAGGGCTCGAACTCCCCGCAAGATACGTGACGGACGGCGCATACACCTTCGAATCCGGAATTGTGGGCGCGCAAATCCTCTTGTCACGCCGGCCGCGCCCGACCGCCATTTTCGCGGCGAACGACGAGATGGCCGCCGGTGTGTACCAAGTCGCACGCGCGATGAATTTATCTGTGCCCCAGGACCTGTCGATTGTGGGCTTCGATGACACGCCGGTATCGTCCCGTCTGTGGCCGCCGCTCACCACTGTGCGCCTGCCCATTATCGAGATGGGTAGGGCGGCCGCGAAGAAGCTGCTTGTTCCGTCAACAGGCTCCACCGCGGAAGGCGAGGGCGAATCCTTCGAGCCCCACCTTGTGGTCCGAGGCTCGACGGCCCCGCCCGCACGGTAGGCACGGTCGGCGATTGAAATCGCCATTGACACCGGTTACCAATATCGGCGGCCGGGATGCCAACGCCGGGTATTTTGGGCGTACGACGGCGCCAAGCGCGGAGATCGGAGATGCCAAGTTCCCTCGTGCTCGACGATGATCGGCTTTTTCCGCCCGAGCCCAGTGCCCGCGCCGTATCGCGCCGTCTTTATGACGCCGTGCGAACGCTGCCGATTATCAGTCCGCACGGACATTGCGATCCCGCTTGGTTTTCCGAGAACCATGCCTTCTCCAATGCGACTGACCTCCTGCTCGCGCCGGACCATTATCTCTTTCGGATGCTCTACAGCCAGGGCGTCTCGCTCGACGCATTGCGCGTCGCCTCGCGCGCAGGTGTGCCGGACGTTGCGCCGCGTGCGGCTTGGCGGGAATTCGCCAGGCACTATCATCTCTTTCGCGGAACGCCCTCGGCCATGTGGTTGAACTATGTCTTTTCGATCGTATTTTGCATCGCGGCACGACTCGATGAAACGACGGCGGATCTGTATTTCGATAGCATCGCGGAAAAGCTCGCCACGGAAGCGTTTCGTCCTCGCAGCCTGTTTGAGCGCTTCAATATCGAATTCCTCGCCACGACGGACGCGCCGATCGATTCGCTCGCGCATCATCGCGCCATACGCGACAGCGGCTGGAAGGGGCAAGTGACCCCGACCTACCGCCCCGATCAATTGGTCGATCCCGAGCACGAAGAGTTCCGGAAAGCTTTGGAACAACTCGCGGCGCTCACGGACATGGATGTCTTTTCCTGGAAGGGATACTTGGAGGCACACCGGATTCGGCGTTCGATTTTCAAGACCATGGGAGCGAAATCCACCGATCACGGCCATCCGACAGCAAGAACCGCGAATTTGAGCGGGGTCGAGATCGATCGCCTGTTCGGGAAGGTCATTTCAGGTCAATTCACGCCTGAGGACGCCGAGCTGTTCCGCGCGCAGATGCTGGTCGAGATGGCGCGCATGAGTCTGGACGACGGGCTCGTCATGCAAATTCATCCGGGCGCATTTCGAAATCACAATCGTTGGCTATTCCGGACATATGGCAGCGACAAGGGCGCCGATATTCCACAGGCTACCGATTTCGTTCACGCCCTGAAACCCTTGCTCGATTTGTTCGGCAACGAGAGCCGTCTCACCGTAATCCTCTTCACGTTGGACGAGACGACATACAGCCGCGAGCTCGCACCCCTCGCCGGACATTATCCGATCCTGCGCTTGGGTCCGGCGTGGTGGATTCACGACAGCCCGGAAGGCATGCGCCGCTTCCGGGAGCAGACGACGGAAAGCGCGGGTTTCTACAACACGGTCGGCTTCATCGACGACACACGCGCTTTTCTGTCCATTCCCGCCCGCCACGACATGGCGCGGCGGATCGATTGCGCGTTTCTGGCGCGGCTCGTGTGCGAGCACCGCATGGACGAGGACGAAGCGCGCGCGGTCGCGGTCGATCTCGCCTACACGCTGCCGAAACGGGCCTACAACCTCGACGACGCGCACTATGGTCGGCGATCGCGGCCGGCATCCGATGAGAGGAGCTGAAAGTGTTCAAGAAAACCTTCCAAGCGACGCATCCGGATATGATCCTTGGCGCGGACAATCAACGCCTGCGCGATCTCTATCTCGTCACGGACCTGTTCCAGGCCGACGAAGTGAGCCTCAACTACGCTCATAACGAGCGCTTCGTTATCGGCGGTGCCGCGCCTGTCAATCGAACCGTCAAGCTTCCGGCTCAAACCGCACCCGCGGCGGGTGCCCCGTTTCTCGAACGCCGCGAGCTCGGCCTCGTCAATGTCGGGAGCGGGCCGGGCCAGGTCGTCGTGGACGGCGCAACCTACGAGCTGCGGCCGCGGGATGGTCTCTATGTTCCGATGGGAAGCGCCGAAGTTGCCTTCGCCTCATTCGACCGCGCGAATCCCGCGAAATTCTATCTTGCCTCGACGCCCGCTCACGCGCGATTTGAGACGGTCAAGATCTCGATCGACAAGGCGGTTCCGCTGGAGCGCGGCGCGCTCGAGACCTCCAACGAACGCACGATCTACCAGTACATCGTGCCCGCGACGTGCAAGTCCGCTCAATTGCTCTTGGGCCTCACGACCCTCAAGCCCGGCAGCGTGTGGAACACGATGCCGCCACACCTGCATGACCGCCGCTCGGAGATCTATTTCTACTTCGGCCTCAAGCCCGACGATCGCGTCTTCCACTTCATGGGCGAGCCGGACAAGGCGCGTCACATCGTCGTCGCAAACGAAGAAGCGGTCATTTCGCCGCCCTGGTCGATCCATATGGGCTCGGGCACGACCAGCTACAGCTTCATCTGGGCGATGGGCGGCGAGAACCTCGACTACACGGACATGCAAGTCCTCGACATCTGCCAGCTCAAGTGAGGCGGTCATGAACGCGAACGCATTCAATCTCGCCGGACACGCGGCGCTCGTCACCGGCGCCAACACCGGCCTCGGCCAGGCATCGCCATTGCGCTGGCGCAGGCAGGCGCCGATATCGCGGCCGCGGGCTTCATCCCGCCCGTGGAGACGGAAGCCGCGGTGAAGAAACTGGGACGCCGATTTCTTTCGATCGACGCCGATCTCATGACCATTGAACCGGTCGAGCGGATCGTCAAAGAAACGGTCTCAGGACTCGGCCGGATCGATATCCTGGTCAACAATGCCGGCATCATCCGCCGCGCCGACGCGATCGATTTCACCGAAAAGGACTGGGACGACGTGATGAACGTCAACCTCAAATCGGCGTTTTTCATGTGTCAGGCCGCAGGCCGGCGCATGATCAAGGCCGGACGCGGCAAGATCATCAACATCGCCTCGATGCTCTCCTTCCAGGGCGGCATCCGCGTGCCCTCCTACACGGCAAGCAAAAGCGGCATCGCCGGCATCACGCGTCTTCTTGCCAACGAATGGGCGGGAAAGGGCATCAACGTGAACGCCATCGCGCCGGGCTATATGGCGACCGACAACACGGCGCAGCTGCGCGCGGACGCAGAACGCAGCCGCGAGATCCTCGGGCGCATCCCGGCCGGTCGCTGGGGCGAGCCCGCGGATCTCGGCGGCGCAGCGGTGTTTCTGGCGTCGCGCGCCGCCGACTATGTCCACGGCGCGATCGTTCCGGTCGACGGCGGCTGGCTCGCGCGCTGAAGCGAAATCGGACAAGGCTCGCATCATTGGTTGGGGACGCCGGCATTCAACGATCAATTGTGTTTGGCAACGCAACAAAGCGCAGGAAGGCTGCTCTCCGCGCGCGCCTCTGCGGCACGAATGTCACAACTCTGCGCGAATTCCGCTTCCGACCGCGCCTTGTCTTGTCAGGCGCGGGCAAGGCCACTAAGCTTGAAAATTGTTACCGGTGTCATGATGATCTGACACCGGTGTCATTTCAAGAATAATAGCGCTTCGGGGGGAGCGGCACATCCACCCGACCGAAGCGTCATGGGAGGGCAGTATGGCGCGCGCGCGGAAAATCACGACACTAAAGTATGGGGTCTCCCTCGGCATCATGATGGCGGCTGCGGCGGCAGCTGCAGCGCCGGCGTCGGCACAAGATGCGGCCGCGGGCGCCGGAACCGGAACCGGCACCGGCACCGAGACCATCGTGGTCACGGCTTACCGGCAAAGCTTGAAAGCCGCGATTGATCAAAAGCGTGACAGCGCGGTTCAGGCGGACGCTATCGTAGCCGAGGATATCGGCAAGTTCCCGGACCTAAACCTCTCCGAATCGCTTCAGCGCCTTCCGGGGGTGACACTTAACCGCGACGGGGGCGAGGGACGGTTCATTTCAGTGCGAGGTCTGGGTCCGCAATTTACCCGCGTTCGCATCAACGGCTTGGAGGCGCTTTCGACGGCTGGCGGCACCGACGCCTCGGCTGCAATAGGACAGGCTGGTGGCACCAACAGAGGCCGCCAATTCGACTTCAACGTTTTTGCCTCCGATCTTTTCAACAACATCACGGTCAGTAAGACATCGGCCGCCGAAACCGAGGAAGGCTCTCTGGGCGCAACGGTCGACCTGCGCACCGCGCGGCCGTTCGACTATGACGGCTTCACGCTTTCCATATCCGCGGGCGGTGGCTACAACACCCTCGCCTCCGAAGTGAGGCCCCGCGCCTCGGGGCTGATCGCCACGCGCTTCGGCAATAACGACCAGTTCGGCATTCTCTTTTCCGTTGCCTTCTCCAAGCGCAGTTTGCTCGACGAAGGCGCGAGCACCGTCCGCTGGGCGAAGGGCAGCGCTTTCGCCCCAGGGTTTCAAGCGCCCGCACCCGCAGGCTTCACGCTCGCACAGCTAAACGACGCCTTCCATCCGCGCTTCCCGCGCTTTGACGCTTACGTAAGCGACAACAAGCGCTTGGGTGCGACCCTCTCGTTGCAGTGGCAGCCCGTGGACACGACGCTGTTCACGTTCGATGCGCTTTACGCGGACTTCAGAGCCGATCGGTCGGAGAGATTTCTCGAAGCGCCGTCGTTCAGCACGGCCGGCGCTGCGGCCATCGGTAACACGAACGTTGTGGCAGGAGTGATTCAGCCCGAAGCCAATGGCGAGACCACGCTGGTCAGCGGCACCTTCGACGACGTCGATCTGCGCGTCGAGAATCGCTTCGACCAGCTCGACACCAAGTTCAGCGAATTCACGCTGGACGGCGAGCATGCCTTTACGGACACGTTCAAGGTCCATGTCCTGGGCGGCCGTGCCCGCTCGAACCATGAGAACCCGATCCAGACAACGGTGACCTGGGACCAGAACGATGTCGACGGCTTCATGTACGATTATTCCGAGGGTGGCGCGCCCCTGTTGAACTTCGGAACGGCCAACCTCGTGAATGCGGATACATGGACGCTGACCGGAATTCGCCTGCGGCCACAGACAAACCTAAATACCTTTACCACGGGCCAGTTCGACGCGACGTGGGACGTATTCGATGCTCTCTCCTTGAGGGCTGGCTTCGACTACAAGAAGTACTCGTACGAAACGACCGAGTTGCGCCGGTGGAACGGCAACCCGAACTCGCAGGCAAACCAGGAAGGCGTCGTTCCGGCAGCCCTGCTTCTCATACCGGAGTCAACCTATGCCACGACCGTTGATTTCCCGGGCACGGGACTGGACTTGCCGGCGGGCAGCGTTACAAGCTGGGTGGTTCCGGATCTGGACGCGGCAGCCAGGGTTCTCCAATTCTATAACCCGGGCGCGTTCGCTGGACCCGCAGCATGCGGCGCTACGACAGTAGCCGGCAGCGGCTGTTTTCGGCTCGGGATAAATACCGCTTTAGGCAACAACGCCACGGTCGGCGAAAAGGATCTCGGCGGCTGGGTGCAGGGCGATTTTCACTTCGACGTCTTCAACATCCCGGTGCGCGGCAATGTCGGTGTCCGCTATGTCAAGACCCAGTCGTCCGCAACCGGTTACGATGTTTTATCAAGCGTACCCCGCCTCGTGACGTTTACGCGCCAGTATCACGACACGCTTCCTTCGGGCAATCTTGTGGTCGAGCCGTTCGAGAACTTTCTCGTCCGCTTTGCAGGCGCGAAAGTCATGGCAAGGCCAGACCTCAGTAACTTGAACCCCGGTGCGACTGTCAGCACGGCCGGCTCGACCAGAAGCGCGACGGTTGGTAATCCGGGGGTGGATCCGTTCCGGGCCAAGACTTACGACGTCTCACTCGAGTGGTACTTCACGCCCGAAGCGCTGATCTCCTTGGCCTTGTTCAAGAAGGACATCGGCACCTTCATCCAGCAGCTCCAGTATATCGGACCGTTCACGGGCAATCCCTTCGGCTTGCCGAACCAGCTAGCCATCGATGCCTGCGCAAGTGTGGCTGGAGCGCCGGGGACCTGCAACGAGACGACGACAATATGGACCATCAACAAGCCGGATTCCACGCCCGGTGGGCCTCTGAAGGGTTTCGAGATCGGCTATCAACAGCCATTGACCTTCTTGCCCGGCTTCTTCAGCCATTTCGGCGTGCAGGGCAACTTCACCTATGTCGTGTCTTCGATCCAGTACAAATCAACGGCGACTGGTCCGGCGACGACGCAACCGCTGACCGGTTTGTCCAAGAAGGGCTACAACGCCACGGTATACTGGGAGAACGACGTGCTGAGCGCGCGCGTATCGATGGCCTACCGCAGCGATTACCTGACCCGCGTGCCGGCACGCGAGAACACGGACGTCGAAGGCACCCACAAGACCTTCAATTTGGACACGGCCGTGCAATACGAGGTGATCGACGGTCTTAAGCTCACTTTCGACGCGCTCAATCTGACAGACGAGTTTCAGGACCAGTTCGTCGGTTCGGCAGAGCGCTTGTCCTACTACCATCACCAGGGTCGCGAGTTCATCATGGGGTTACGTTATACGCACTAACTAAGCGGGTGGGGGTGGGGGCGTCGAGCATCACTCGACGCCCTTCCTTTTTGGCAATAGTGCGAGCGACAAGTATGACAGTCGTCACCGCGTAATTCGGAGCTTTTCGTGAGTCGAGTAGCTTCGACTCCAGTGTGGCGTCAGGTCCTGTCGCGTTTGTAATATCTGTTATCGTCGGAAGAGGGCTGCGCGCTTCAGGAAGCCGTGGCCGCTTTACGATGCAGACCCACTAGGAGACTATTGCGATGGTGAAGGATCGCATGGCAGTCCTCTCGGCGATGATGGAACAAGGCCTGATACCCGTCTTCTATCACCCCGACATCGAAGTTTGCACCAACGTGATCCAAGCCTGCGCCAAGGGCGGTGCCAAGTGCGTCGAATTCACCAATCGCGGCGACTTCGCTTCTCACCTCTTCCTCGACTTGGCGCGATATTTCGCCAAGGCCGACCCGAGCGTCATTATGGGCGTGGGCTCGGTCATCGATGCGCCGACCGCCGCCCTCTACATCGCCAACGGCGCCAAATTCGTCGTCGGACCCGTTTTGAATGCCGAAGTCGCCAGGCTCTGCAATCGTCGCAAGATCCCCTACAGCCCCGGTTGCGGCAGCGCTTCGGAAATCAGCATGGCCGAAGAGCTCGGCTGCGAGATCGTGAAAGTCTTTCCCGGCGGCTCCGTGGGCGGCCCTGATTTCGTCAAGTCCATCCTGGGACCGTGTCCGTGGACGCGGATCATGCCGACCGGCGGCGTCGACGTGACGGAAGAGTCTCTGCGCGCGTGGTTCGGGGCTGGCGTCGCAGCCGTCGGTATCGGCTCGAACCTCATCACGAAACAGCTCCTCGAGAAACAGGACTACACCGGCATTGAAAGGAAAGTCCGCGAGACTATCGAGCTGATCAAGACTATTCGGGGGAAGAGATCATGAGCGACCCCATTCTGAAAATCCGTCCCGCGAGCGAGTGCAAGTGGGACTGCGTCGCCCTCGGCGAAATCATGTTGCGCTTCGATCCGGGCTTCGGCCGCGTGCGCAACGCCCGCCAGTTCCAGGTGTGGGAGGGTGGCGGCGAATACAACGTCGCGCGCGCCATGCGCAAATGCTGGGGCAAGCGCGCCTCGGTCGTGACGGCGCTGCCGGTCAACGATTTGGGCTGGCTCGTGGAAGACTTCATCATGCAAGGCGGGGTGGACACCTCGCATATAACCTGGCGCGAGCACGACGGCATCGGCCGCAATACGCGTGTCGGCCTGAATTTCACGGAAAAGGGCTTCGGTATCCGCGCGGCGCTGGGGTGCTCGGACCGTGGCCATTCCGCGGCCTCGCAAATCCGCCCCGGCGAGGTGAATTGGGACAAGCTCTTCGGCGAGGAGGGCGTGCGCTGGTTTCACACCGGCGGCATTTTCGCCGCGCTCGCACCCGGCACTTCGGAAGCCGCGATCGAAGCCGTGGCGGCCGCCCGCAAGCACGGCACGATCGTCTCCTACGACCTCAATTACCGCGCCTCGCTGTGGAAAAGCCAGGGCGGCAAGGAGGGCGCGCAGAAGATCAACCAAAAGATCGCTCAGTATGTAGATGTGATGATCGGCAACGAGGAAGATTTTACCGCCTGCTTGGGCTTCGAGGTCGAGGGACTGGATGAGCACATCTCGGCGATCGATCCCACGAACTTCAAGACGATGATCGCTACGGCCGCGAAGCAGTTCCCGAATTTCAAGGTCGCGGCGACGACGCTGCGCAACGCGAAGACAGCGACGTTCAACGACTGGTCGGCGATCCTTTATGCCGGCGGCGCCTTCTACCAATCGATGATGCGCGAAAACCTGGAGATCTACGATCGCGTCGGCGGCGGCGACGGATTTGCGTCGGGGCTCATCTATGCCTTCCTCGAGGGCAAAGGCCCGCAGGCTGCCGTCGAATACGGCGCGGCTCACGGCGCGCTCGCGATGACGACGCCAGGCGATACCTCCATGGTCAACATGAGGGAGGTCGAGGCCGTGATGAAGAGCAAGGGGGCGCGTGTTATCCGCTGAGCGGAATAGGTGCCCCCGCAGTGCGTGTCGGTGACGTCAGGAAACAGACGCTGGCGCTAACCGCGGCGAGAGCGCGTGAATGACCGCCAGGGCGATGAAATAGGCGACACCGGCCAGAATAAAGAGCGGCGTGTAGCTGCCGATTGTGTCCAAGACCCAGCCTGCGTATTTCGCCATCAACATGCCGCCTATGGCGCCGCATGTGCCTCCGATTCCAATGACCGATCCGACGGCGCCTCTGGGAAACACATCGGACGGCAAGGTGTAGAGGTTGGCGGAGAAGCCCTGATGGGCTGCGGTCGCGAGCCCGACAATGGCCACCGCCAGCCATAGGCTGTCCACAGACATGGCGAACATGACCGGCAGGACCGCGAACGCGCAGATCAACATAGCAAGCTTGCGTGCCGTGTTCGCGCTTCGACCCCGCCTCATCAAAGTGGAAGAAAACCACCCGCCGAAAATGCTTCCCGCGTCCGAAAGCAAATAAACCACGACCAACGGCGGGCCGAACGTCTTCAGGTCGAGATGGTAGCGCGTGGAGAAAAAATCCGGCAGCCAAAAGAGAAACATCCACCAGATTGGGTCAATCATAAACTTCCCGAAGGCGTAGGCCCACGTCTCCTTCACGGTCAGGAGTTCGGAGCCAGGGAATCTGGTGAACGCTGTCGGGTGGATCGCTTTGAATATGCGCAAGCTCCGCCTTGCTCACTCTACGGTGAGCCTCGGGCTGGCGATAGACAGCGATCCAGCCAAAGAGCCAGAGAAAGCTCACAAGGCCTGTGATGATGAATGCCGCTTGCCAGCCCATCGACAGCGTGATGGCGGGCACGATGAGCGGTGTCACGATGGCGCCGACATTCGCGCCGGCATTGAAAATCCCGGTCGCGAGCGCTCGCTCGCGCGCCGGAAACCAATCGGTGACGCCCTTGAGCCCGGACGGAAAATTGCCGCCCTCACCGATACCGAGCGCAATGCGAACGAGTATGAAATTGCCGAGACTGCGCGCCGCGCCGTGCATGATGTGCGCGATATTCCAGATCAGAAACGCGGCCGCATAGCCCCAGCGCGCGCCGACCTTGTCAACGAAACGGCCGAAGAACAGATAGCTCGCTGCATAGGCTGCCTGGAACCAGAAGACGATGTCGGCGTAGTCCGTCTGACTCCAGCCAAACTCTTGATCCAAAGTCGGCTTGAGGATACCCAGCATCTGCCGGTCGACATAGTTGATGACCGTGGCGAGAAAGAGCAAGCCGCAGATGACCCAGCGGTAACGGTTGGTGAGCAGCCTCGTGCGCGGCCGTTCGGCGGTCATCTCGCTTTCCGCTTCCACAGGGTCGTCCTCCCGCCGTGCGCGCGCTTGGTTCTCTTGTGAATTGCGCCGCACTTGGCTGGCGACGCGAGTTAATCTCAATGAGCGCAGCGGACGTCGGCGCGCTACGCCTGCTTGCGCAGGGCGAGCTTTTGCGGCTCCGCCTTGACGGCACGACACCGAATGCATCCGAACGCGCCGAAATCCACGCACGCTTCTTGGCCCGGTTCGATGGCATGAACGCCGGTCGTCGCACCGGTCGAAATCCACTGGCCGGCGAGAAGCGGCCTGCCTCGCCGCGCGCAGCGCTCGAGCGCGAAAACCAGCGCCGCCAGCGGCCCACCCAGGATGTTTGCCGCCGATCCCAGGCCAACCGAAACGCCATCAATGATGGTTTCGGCGGTGAGCGCATCAAGCGGCAGCGCGCTCCAATTCTCGATGGCCGGGCCCACGATGAGTCCCGCATTGTTGCCGAAGTCGGAAACGGTCACGAGCGGACCGAGCTCGTTGATCGCAGCAAGCGGGCTGCCGGCGTTCTCCACGCCGATATGCATCGCTGCGACCAGCGCGTATGCGTCTTCGGCCGTCCAACTCACGCGATCCTTATTCGCGTTGCGGCCAATACAAAAGACAAACTCGGCCTCTAAAGCGGTGAAGCCTCCAGAGAATACGGGAAAGTCGATAATTCTGTCCCCGCTTGCACGACGAATGCGATCCCTGAAGATGGGACCGATCAAGCGCTCTGTACCGGTTCGCTCGCTCCATTCCGGCGTGATGAATCCAACCTTCCATCCACCTATCTTGTCGGGCCATAAATCGATCGCAGCGTCCTGGATGGCATAGGCCTCAGCCAAATTCTGTGGAGGCTCGCCCGGAAAAGTGGGCAGCGGCAGCGCGCGCAAACGTGCATCGACGAAGCGAGCCGCCGGTATGGCAACGGCAGACTGGGAAGCATTAGACCTAGCCATGTGGCGCTCGGCCCCTCTTGTTCTGCGTTGCTGCCCCGCCGTACCTTAGAGGTGGGCCCTCCTTGGATCGACGATCCGGCGACTCTCAATTGGCACGTCTTGCAAATTATAGGAAACCGGTGTCATTTTCAATGCGACTTCGTGACAGAGAGCCTAGTCACGGGCCAGCATGGCTCGGAGCGGCATCGAAGATTGGGGGTGGCTCATGATGAGGACGCTGCTGCTGTCTTGGGCGTTAGTTTCCACTCTCGCCGCATGCACCACCCTGCCTGGCGCGACCTGGAAGCCGCCGGCGACGACGGCTCAAGCTCAGAATCTGGCTTTCCCAGGCGCGCTTGGCTGGGCGGCCCAGACCCCCGGCGGACGAGGGGGACAGATTATTCGGGTCACGACCCTTGCCGGAAGAGGACCGGGCTCCTTGCGGGAGGCGATCGCAGCGAAGGGACCGCGAATCATCGTCTTTGAAGTGGGCGGCGTAATAAATCTCAACCGGCAGACGCTCGTCATCAAAGATCCCTTTGTCACAATCGCCGGTCAAACTGCACCTTCTCCCGGTATCACTTTGATCCGTGGTGGCATCGACATCGCTACGCACGACGTCATCGTCCAGCACATTCGTGTGCACCCCGGCGAGGCCGGTGCCGCCAAAGGGAGCGGTTGGGAAGAAGACGCAATATCAACGGTCAGCGCCTTCAATGTCATTGTCGATCACTGTACGTTGACTTGGGCAACCGACGAGAATCTCTCGGCCTCGGGTCCGCGCTTTAGTGGTGCGACACCCGAGGAGTGGCGCTTGGGCACCTCTCACGACATCACCTTCAGCAACAACATCATCGCGGAGGGCCTCGCGAATTCCACACACACGAAGCTCGAGCACTCCAAGGGATCGCTCATCCATGACAACGTCACGAACATTCTTATCTTGGGAAATCTTTACGCGCACAATATCGAGAGAAACCCATTGTTTAAGGGGGGCGTGCGCGGAGTCATTGTGAATAATCTGATCTATAATCCGGGGCTGAAAGCGCTGCACTACAATCTGCAGGCCGAAGAGTGGGATGAACGACCCTATCAAGTGGGACAAATGGTGGCTGTCGGCAACGTGCTGCGTGCCGGACCCTCGACATCGCAATTGGCGTTTCTCGCAATCGGTGGCTATGGCGACCTGGAGTATTACGGGGCGGACAACATAGCCGTAGACCGCATCGGCAAGCCTTTGCCGATGCTCGGGCGCTACACGACGTCACGGGCTCGCATCATAAAGAAACGGCGGCCGCCACTTTGGCCAGCAGGCCTGAACCCAATGCCCGCGCGTGAAGTGCAGCAATGGGTCTTGCGCAATGTTGGTGCCCGACCCTGGGATCGCGATGCCAACGACGTTCGCCTGCTCGCTGATGTTGCGGAAGGTCGTGGCCAAATCATCGACAGCGAGAAGGATGTGCATGGTTATCCTGTACAGAAACCTGCGCGCCGGCCGTTCAAACCGGAACAATGGGATTTGCATACCATGACGCCGGTGAGCCCCGACATACTCGACACCGCGGAGAAAGCACGTGGTACGTGATTCGGCTAATGGAAAATGACTCCTTCTCTTGATCTTCCCAAATGAAGTGAATGCCTGTGGAGCAGGGTTGTCGTCACGAGGTTGGTAGCAATGGCGCAGGCGGAACACGGGCCGAACAGGCTGTAGCAACGTTGACAAAAATGGTGGACCGACGGTGGAGGCGATGCGATCGCCGGGCATGATGGAAGTTACGTACGACGTCGTCAGCAGATAAAAAAAGGAGAGACAGGGCGAGAGGTTACTGTGCGCGAGCTTGCCGTCGCGCTCGGAAGCTCGTCAAAAGCAGAACGCAATAGACAAAGAATCACATGACCTGCGAGAATGAGAAGCCGGTTCTTGTCCATAGGGACTATGGAGTTCGAGAGATTATGGAGCAACCGCTTAGGTGCGATGGCTCGATAATGTCCGCGGATCCCTGTCTTTTCCCTAAGATCAGGGAAAGTGAGGACTGAGAGCGGCTCGCATGTGATTGCGCCCACCACCAGCCTTCGCTCGCTTCGCTCGCTTCGGCTCGACGAGCCGTAGTCTTCAGATCATTTCGCAATTGATGAGTTGCGCGCGCACAAGCCCGCGCACGGAATTTCCGAGATAGATCGCGTCCGCCGTGTCGAGGTCGGCCGGCGTGAGCACGGCCTCGCGGCAAGGGCGTGCGCTGTCGGCGAGAAGTGCGCGGCGCAGCGTGCCGGCAAGAAGCCCGCATTCGACGGGCGGCGTGAAGAGCCCGCCTTGACGCTCGATGAAGAGATTGGTGCGGCTGCCTTCCGTGAGTTCGCCGCGCTCGTTCTGGAACACGACCTCGTCGGCGCCGCAAAGCGCCCTCAGCCGTGACAGCTCGCTCTCATAAAAATCGCGCCGCGTCGTCTTGTGATAGAGCAAGGGCTCGACGCTCGAAACACGGCGCTCCGACAGAACGAAGCTCATCGTCTGCGGCTCTTCGTCGGACAATTCATTGGCTTCGATCGCGAGCTTGCCCTCTCCGTCGAGAAGGAGCCGCACGCGCATCCTCGGGGCCGTGAAGCGGACTGCCGCTTCGGCAAGCGCTCGCTCGACGCCTTCCCGCGTGCAGGAAAAGCCGAAATGGCGCGCCGAGCGCACGAGCCGGTCGAGATGAAGGGGCAGGAGAAAATAGCCGTCCGCGCGCGTCCAGCGCAGAGTCTCGATGAGCGCGAAGGGCTCTTCGGTGAGAAAGCGCGCCTTGAGGAGGCACTCGGCATATTCGGCCTCGAGCTTTGAATCCGCGACAAGCCCGCCGCCAACGCCCATCGTGCCCTGGCCCTTGGCGTCGATCGTGAGCGTGCGGATGGCGACGTTGAAGCGAATGTCGCCTTCGGGGGCCACGTGGCCGATCGCGCCGCAATAGATGCCGCGCGGACCGTCCTCGAGCGCATGAATGATTTCCATGGCGCGGATTTTCGGCGCGCCGGTGACCGAGCCGCAGGGAAAGAGCGCGGCCACGAGCTTGCGCAAATCCGTGCCCCGCAGAAGCTTTGCCGTGATCGTCGAGGTCATCTGGTGCAGCGTCGGATAAGTCTCGATGGCGAAGAGCTCTTCGACCCGGACGCTGCCCGTCTCCGCCACGCGGCCGAGGTCGTTGCGCACGAGATCGACGATCATGAGGTTTTCGGCGCGGGATTTCTCGTCCTCCTTGAGCGCGGCGCGCAGCGCGAGATCGGCTTCCGGCGTCGGTGCGCGCGGCGCCGTGCCTTTCATCGGCCGCGCGCGGGCGATCCCATTCTTCGTCTCGACGAAGAGCTCGGGCGACAGCGAGAGCACGTGACAGCCGTCGAGCGCGAGCAAGGCGCCGTAGCCCGCGCGCGCGGTATTTCTCAGCCTACGGAACAATGCGATGGCGTCGCCCGAAAAGCCGAAGCGAAGGGGGAACGTGAGATTGATCTGATAGGTGTCGCCCGCTTCGATGAGCTCTTTGACCGTAGCGAAGCGCTTGGCATAGGCCTCGAAGGAGAAAGCAGGCTTTGGCGCTTCGATCGCGAAAGGACCCGTTCCCTTGTCCGCGAGAAAAAGAGCGATCTCTGCCTGCGCCAGCGCCCGCGGTGCGCCAAAAAGCCCAAAGGAAAGCAGCGGCAAGGCGCGCCGCGCGGGCATGAGCGGCTCGAGCTTTTCTTCCAGCGCGTAGCCGAGCTCGTAAGCGAAAAAGCCCACGGCATGGAGCCCGCGCGCGCGCGCCTCTGCGAGCGCATCGAAAGCGCGCGTGATCTCGCCGGGCGAGGAGGCCTCCACCGACTCCACCGGCGCCTCGAAGAGAAGGCCCCGGCCGTGCTCGGAGGCATCGTCGAGCAGCGCGAAAGATTGGGCGGACCACAGGCTTCTCGTCATGGCGTGCCCTTGCTTGGGGGCGGCTCGCCGGACGGACGAACATCCTTGCCGAGCGCCGCCTCCTGAAGCAGGCGTTGGGCCTCTTGTCCCGCGGGGCTCTCGCCGCCCGCCGCGAGCGCCGCGCGCCAATCGGCGAGCGCGCCTTGGCGATCGCTCAAGGCTTGCCGCACGAGCCCGCGCTCGAGGAGCGCTTCGGCGTTGCGCGGCTCCAGGCGAACCGCCTCGTTCGCGTCCTCGTTTGCGCCTTGGACATCGCCCCGCTCGCGCCGCGCGCTCGCCCGCAGGACGAAAGCTTCCGTTGCGATCGGGTCGGCATCGATGGCGAGGCCCAGATCCTTTTCCGCCTCGTCGCGCCGGCCGAGCAGCATGAGCGCACGGGCTCGGTCGATGAGCGTTTGTGAATCCGAAGGCGTGAGCTCAAGCGCGCGGCTGAAGGCATTATAGGCAAGCGTGGGCTTGTCCTGTAGAAGCCAGGCATTGCCCGCCTGCGCCAGAATTTCGGCGCGCGCGTAACGGTCGCCTGCGCCCGGAGCCGCAGCAAGCGCCTCCAATTGCCGTGCCGCTTCGCCGTATTGGCGGTTGGCCACGAGGGCGAGCGCCGCACAATGCTTGGCTGCCGCACCGCCGCCGCCGAAATCGTGCCAGGTGAGGGCCGCGTCGTAAGCGCCGTCCGGGTCCTCCGCTACGCGCGCAAGACAGGACTCGTAGCTCGTCACCGCCGCTGCAGCCATCAGAGGCGCGGGCGCGAGAAGAAGCGCGAGGATGAGCAAAGAGCGTCTCATGCCGTGCCCTCGAGCTGCGCGAGAAGCTCACTCACCATGGCTTTCAGTCGCGCGATGTTGCACGGATCGGAAAGGCCATGGTCGCCTTCCTTGACCAGGCTCAAGACCGCGTCGCGCGCCGTAAGCGCTTCCAGCACCTTGAGCGCGTGGTGCCAGGGAACCTGCTCGTCACGCATGCCTTGGAGAATGCGCACGGGACCATCGAACGGGATAGGCTTATCGAGCACAAGATGATCCCGGCCCTCTTCAATGAGCGCGCGCGTGATGGGGCAACGCTCGGGCGCGGACGGGGTGGGCTCGAGATAAGTGACGCCGCGCTCCCGAATATCCGCGCGCGCCTGCTTCGGAGAAGCGCGCCCACATCAACGTTTCCGTGAAATCGGCGGCCGGCGCAATGAGAAGGAGCGCCTTGACGCGCTCCGGCCGCGCGCGCGCCGCAAGAAGCGCGAGCCACGCGCCCATGCTCGAGCCGAGGAGCATCTGCGGACCCTCCGCGAGCGCGTCGATGACGGTGAGCGCATCCTCGAGCCAGCCTCCGATCGTGCCGTCCTCGAATGCGCCATCCGAGAGGCCGTGGCCGGAATAATCGAAGCGCAGGAAGCCAAGGCCGCGCTCGCGCGCGAAAGCGTCGAGGGCCGTTGCTTTTGTGCCCGCCATGTCGGATTTAAAGCCGCCGAGCCAGAAAAGTCCGTGCCGAGTCCCATGGCCGGGACGCAGGCGATAGGCAAGCCGCGTGCCGTCGGGCCGCTTGAGCCAGCGCACAGGGAGCTCATCGGGCTCGGGCATCGCGAGGTCGCACACGGTGGACAATACAGGGTCCGACTCTAGCAGCCCAGCGCCCGCGCTCAACGCGACTGAAGAGCCCGGTCCGCTGCCCTTGCCCCTGACCGTGCTGCAGGTCATCCCGAGACTCGAGGAGGGCGGCGCGGAGCGCGGGACGCTCGAAATCACGGCGGCGCTCGCGCGTGCCGGGGCGCGCGCGCTCGTCGCCACGGCGGGCGGACGGCTCTTGCCGTCGATCGAACATGCGGGCGGCCGGGTTGTGCGCCTCCCCGTCGATACGAAGAATCCGCTTGCCATCATTGCCAACGGAATGCGGCTTGCCGGGATCGTCAAGCGGGAGGGCGTGAACATCATCCATGCGCGCAGCCGGGCGCCTGCCTGGAGCGCGCTTATGGCGGCACGCCTGTCGGGCGCTTTCTTCGTCACCACCTATCACGGCCTCTACCGCGCGAACGGTCCCTTCAAGCGCTGGTACAACGGCGTCATGGCGCGGGGCGACCGCGTGATCGCAAATTCCGCCCACACCGCGGAGGAAATCCGCAACACTTATCCGGCTGCCGTTCCGCGCATGGTGGTGATCCCGCGCGGCGTCGAGCTTTCGGCCTTCGATCCCGAGGCGCTGCCGCCCGCGCGCGTCGCGCAGCTCAAGCGCGGTTGGGGGGTGCCCGAGGAGGCGCGCCTTGTTCTCCTTCCGGCACGACTGTCGCGCCGGAAGGGGCCGGATCTTTTCATCGAGGCCGCAGCCCTGCTCGCGAAGAAGCCCGAATTCGCAAATGTCGTCTTCGTGCTCGCGGGCGAATCCGAGAGCACGCGCCTCCTCGCCGAGCTCAAGGCGCTTGCCGAACGCACGGGTCTTGGCAGCCGCATCGTCTTTGCCGGCCACTGCGCCGACATGGCGGCGGCCTATGCCGCCTCGAGCGTCGTGGTCTCGGCCTCGCGCGAGCCGGAAGCCTTTGGGCGCGTCATCATCGAAGCGCAGGCCATGGGCGCCATCGTCATCGCAACCGATCATGGCGGCGCGCAAGAGACGGTGCGAACCGGAGATCGGCCCACGGGCTTTCGCGTGCCGCCCGGCGATGCCGCGGCGCTCGCAAGGGGTATTTCGGATGCGCTGAGCCTGCCGCCCGAAAAGCGCAAGGCGATCGGCGCACAAGCGCGCGCAAACGCCTGCGCGCATTTCTCCACGGCGCGCATGTGCGTGGACACGCTTGCCGTCTACCGCGCGCTTGTCGCTCCTGCGCCAGCCGCCGAGGGCTGAATGCGCATTGCCGTCATCAAGCTCGGCGCGCTCGGCGATTTTGTGCAGGCGCTGTCGCCCTTTCGCACCATCCGCGCGCATCACAAGGACGCGCAGATCACACTGATCACGACACGGCCTTTCGCCGCGCTTGGGCGTGCGACCGGCTATTTCGACGCGATCTGGGACGACGGCCGCCCCCGCACGGTCGCGGCTTATTGCGCGCTCATCGGGCGCATGCGCCGCGCGCGCTTCGAGCGCGTCTACGATCTGCAGACCTCGACGCGCTCGAGCGTCTATCTCTTACTTCTCTTTCCGCGTCTGCCGGAATGGTCGGGCGTGGCGCCGGGCTGCTCTCATCCTCATGCTAATCCTCACCGCGTAACGTTGCACACGGCGGAGCGCCAGGCCGAGCAACTCGCCATGGCGGGAATTCCGCACATGCTGCCCATGGATTTGAGCTGGGCGAAGGCCGATCTGTCGCGCTTTGCGCTCCCCCGCCGGTTTGCGCTTATCGTGCCGGGCGGCTCGGCGCACCGCCCGCGCAAACGCTGGCCCGCCGCGCGTTACGCGGAGCTCGCTCAAACGCTTGCGCGCGCGAAGATCACGCCCGTGGTGCTCGGCGTGGGCGCGGAGCGTGCGCTCGCGCAAACCATCGCAAGCGCCTGTCCCGAGGCGCGCGATCTCGTGGGACAAACGGAATACCAAGATATCGTCGCGCTCGGCCGCGAGGCGGCGTTTGCCGTCGGCAACGACACCGGGCCGATGCATCTCATCGCCGCCGCTGGCGCGCCCACGCTCGTGCTGTTCTCGGACGAGTCCGACCCCGCACGCTGCGCGCCGCGCGGGCGGCTGGTACGAACCCTGCGCCTGCCCGATCTCGCGGACTTGCCGTTCGAGCGCGTCTTGACCGAGGTCGAGGCCTTGAAGGCGGGCCGGCATGACTGAAGCACGGCATGGGCGCGTCTTTGCGTGGCGGCGCTTTCTTGACTTGCGCCGCCTTCGCCGCGAATGTGCCGCGCCATGAGCAAGGCATCGGCCGCGGCCAAAGAGATTCGCATCACGCTCCCGGACGGCAGCGTGAAGGCCTTTGCCGCGCCGTGACGCCGGCCGCGGTCGCGGCCTCGATCGGGCCCGGGCTCGCCAAGGCCGCGCTCGCGGCCAAGATCGACGGCGCGCTGTCCGATCTCGATCTGCCGATCACGCGCGATGCGAAGCTCTCCATCGTCACGCGCAAGGACGAGGATGCGCTCGAGCTCATACGCCACGATGCGGCGCACATCCTCGCCATGGCGGTGCAGGAGCTTTTTCCCGGCACGCAGGTGACCATCGGCCCCGTGATCGAGGATGGCTTCTATTACGACTTCGCGCGCAACGAGCCGTTTCATCCGGACGATCTGCCGAAGATCGAGGCGCGCATGAAGGAGATCGTCGAGCGCGATCTGCCCACGCGCCGCGAAGTGTGGGATCGCGACGAGGCCGTCGCGCACTTCAAGGACCATGGGCGAGACGTACAAGGCCGAGCTCATCGCCGCCATTCCGGCGGGCGAAGAGGTGCGCATCTATCATCACGGGCCGTGGCACGATCTCTGCCGGGGCCCGCATCTTTCGTCCACGGGCAAGATCGGCAAAGGCTTCAAGCTCACCAAGATCGCGGGCGCTTATTGGCGCGGCGATTCCAGAAACGCGCAGCTGCAGCGCATCTACGGCACGGCCTGGCGCGACGAGAAGGAGCTCGCCGCCTATCTCCATCGCCTCGACGAGGCCGAGAAGCGCGATCACCGAAAGCTCGGGCGCGAGATGGCGCTCTTTCACTTTCAGGAAGAGGCCACGGGCCAGGTGTTCTGGCACCCGAACGGCTTTGCGCTTTATCACACGCTCGAGGATTACATCCGCCGCAAGATCACGCGCGCGGGCTATCAAGAGGTGAAGAGCCCGCTGCTTCTCGACCGCAAGCTTTGGGAAGCGTCCGGCCATTGGGAGAAGTTTCGCGAGAGCATGTTCATCGCCGAGGTGGTGGAGGACGAAGGGGCCGCGCCCCGCGAGCTCGCCGTCAAGCCCATGAACTGTCCGGGACACATTCAAATCTACAAGCAGGGACTCAAATCTTATCGCGACCTGCCCTTGCGCCTGTCCGAGTTCGGCGCTTGCCATCGCTACGAGCCGTCGGGCGCGTTGCACGGCCTCATGCGCGTGCGCGCCTTCGTGCAGGACGACGCGCACATCTTCTGCACCCACGAGCAGATCACGCCGGAGACCAAGGCCTTCTGCACGCTGCTTCTCGAGGTCTATCGGGAGCTTGGCTTCACCGATGTACGCGTGAAGCTCGCCACGCGCCCCGAAAAGCGCATCGGCGGCGATGCGATCTGGGATCTTGCCGAGCAGGCGCTCGAAGAGGCGACGAAGGCCTCGGGACTTTCTTTCTCGCTCAACCCGGGCGAGGGCGCCTTTTACGGGCCCAAGCTCGAATTCGTGCTGCGCGACGCCATCGGGCGCGACTGGCAATGCGGCACGCTGCAGGTCGACTTCAACATGCCCGAGCGGCTGGGCGCGCTCTTATGTCGGCGAGGACGGCTCAAAGCATGCGCCCGTCATGCTGCACCGGGCGATCCTGGGCTCGATGGAGCGCTTCATCGGCATCCTGATCGAGCATTACGCCGGGCGGATGCCGCTGTGGCTCGCGCCGGTGCAGGTCGTGGTGGCGACCATCACGGCCGATGCCGACGCTTACGCGCACAAGGCTGTCGGCACGCCTCAAGGACGCGGGGCTCCGCGTCGCGCTCGACCTCCGTAATGAAAAAATTAACTACAAAGTGCGCGAACATAGTCTCGCCAAGGTGCCGGTTATTGCCGTGGCGGGGCGGCGGGAGGCCGACGAGGAGACGCTTTCCTTGCGCCGCCTGGGCGGGGACGCCCAGGAGACCCTTGCGCTTAAGGAGGCCGTCCCTATGCTTAAAGGGGAGGCCCTACCGCCGGACCAACGTCCGGCGGGCTGAGGAGAGCTTCGCCGGTCGCTCGATCCGGCCGGGTTAGTGCGTGAAGAGAGGCCAGGCCGCAGCACAGGGAGCGCGGCCACAACAGAGGAGAGGTTCAACATCAGACGTCCCATGCAGGCGCCGCCCAAGCATGAAGGGCCGCGCATCAACGACGATGATCGACGTGCCAGAGGTGCTGTTGATCGACGAGGAGGGTGAAAAGCGGGGGGTGGTCCCCATAGGCGAGGCACTCAAGATGGCCGAGGAGGCAGCCCTCGATCTGGTCGAGGTCTCTCCCAACACGAGCCCGCCCGTTTGCAAGCTTCTCGATTTCGGCAAGTACAAATATCAGGCCCAGAAGAAGGCCGCCGAAGCGCGCAAGAAGCAGAAAACCATCGACATCAAGGAAATCAAGATGCGGCCGAACATCGACACGCATGACTACGACGTCAAGATGCGGTCGATCCGGCGCTTCTTCGAGGAAGGCGACAAGGTGAAGGTCACCTTGCGCTTCCGCGGCCGCGAGATGGCCCACCAGGAGATCGGCCTTCAACTCCTCGCGAAGGTGCAGAAGGAGGTCGAGCCCCTGGCCAAGGTCGAGATGGAGCCCAGGCTCGAAGGCCGCCAGATGATCATGGTCATGGCGCCGCGTTAGGCGCCGACCATCGTTCAGTTCACGCTGCAGCCGAGAGTTCAGCGGCCTGCTGAAGAGCGCAAGCCCGCGCGGGCAAGCAGTTGCTCACGAACGCCCATGAGATTGAATGCGACCAGTGCGCAGGCATAGATCGCGCCACCGAGCGCCACCTTGAGGACGAGCGTCGCGAGCGGCGTTGCACTCGGCACGGTCATGACCGCTCCCATCATCAACAAGCTTGCGGCGAGAATCTTGCCGAGCTCGAGCCCCGCGATCGGCATCCGAAAGGCCCGTTGGCCCAAGTGAATGCTCATGACGAGAGCCACGCCTTGCGCGCATAAATTGGCATAGGCCGCGCCGAGGGCGCCCCACCACAGGACGAAGGGCACGCATAGCGCGATGTTGGTCAATGCGGCGGCGAGAAACACGACGACGATGCGCCGCGTCTTGAGCCCCAATTGAAAAGCGTGATCGAAGTAATCGGCCCGCAGCGCCCATAGGAGAAGCGCGAGCGCCATGACGGGCAGGATCGCGCGGCTCGTCTCCCGAAATGCGGGCCCGACCATCACCTCCACCAATTGCGGTGTCACGGCGATGAGCCCGAGGGCGGCGGGCAGGCTCACGGCCGCCACAAGCAAGAGATTCCGGCGCAGCTGGTCCTCTGCGCCGTCGCGACCACCCGTGCGCAAGGATCTCAGCGCGAGCGGCAGCGCGGCGGCGCCGATCGGCGTGACCAGAGCTCTCATGATTCGATCGGCGAGCTCGAAGCCGACGCTGTAATGGCCGAGCGTGGACGCGCCCTTGAGGCCGGCCAGGATGTAGCGGTCAGCCGTGCTGTTGAGATTGGCTGCGGTGTAGCTGAGCATCAAAGGCAGGCCGTAATCCGCGACGCGCCGAAGCTCCGAAAAGCGCGCAGGCCGTAGCGTGAAGCCACGCCACTGGTGAATGGTCAGCACAGATGCGGGGATCATCACGCCGAGCGTGGTCCCGAGCACGATCCCGAGAGCGCCGTAGCCCATCCACGCGAGCAAGCCGCCAAAGCACGCCGAGGCGACGGCACGCGCGAGATTGTAGATCGCGTATTGCGTGGCTTTGAGCTCGGCCGACAAGATGGCCGTCATCACCTCGAACCAGCCCACGACGAGAAGCATCGCGAGCCCCGCCAAGACAAGCGCGCGATAGTCGGGACGATCGATGAGCACGTAGACCGGAAGGGCGAGGACGATCGCCAAGCCGCCGGCAAGCACGGAGCTCACGCAGAGGCCCCAGCGGATCGCGGGCGCTTCGGTGCCGCCTTCGCTCAAGCGCATCGCGGCCGACACGATCCATTGGAAAAGAATGCCGATCACGAACCAGACGGTCGCATAGACGAAAATGTAGAGGCCGTACGCCTCCGGCTCGAGGATGCGCGTATAGAACGCGATGAGGCAGAAATAGATCGCAGCGGGCAGAACGCGGCCCACGCCATAGATCATGCTTTGCTTTATCAACATGCGTCTGTCCGGCCGGAACGCAAGGCGGCGTGATCGCAAGAAACCTTTCGGCCTTGCTTTGGCCTTCCGGCAGGGTGCTGAGGATTTGGTAAGGAAAGGATCAAAGCGCGGGCGCCGCCCAAGCATGAAGGCCGCCGGAGGGTCATGGCGCCGCGGGAGGGCTCTTAGACTTGAAAAGTCGAGACGTTCGCGTATAACTCCGCGCTCTTAGACTTTGAGAATTTGGGGCCGCCCGGCAGGGCATGCCGTGGCGGCCCGCAATGCTCATGAGGGCCAAGTCCTTGAGGCAAGGCCCCTCGAAGGAGAGCCAAATGCCCAAGCTCAAGACCAAGAGCGGCTGCAAGAAGCGCTTCAAGATCACCGCCAAAGGCAAGGTGAAGGCGGGCGTGGCCGGCAAGCGCCACCGGCTCATCAGCCACAACGCCGACTACATTCGCCAGAACCGCGGCACCAAGGTGCTGACCAAGCAGGACGGCGCCAAGGTCAAGGGCTGGATGCCCTATGGGGAGCCTTGAGCCATGAGCCGCGCCACCAACAACGTCGCCTCGCGCGCGCGCCGCAAGCGCATCCTGAAGAACGCCAAGGGCTATTACGGCCGGCGCAAGAACACGATCACGGTGGCGCGCCAGGCGGTGGAGAAGGCCGGCCAATACGCCTATATCGGCCGGCGCCAGAAGAAGCGCAATTTCCGCGCCCTTTGGATCCAGCGCATCAACGCCGCCGTGCGCGCGCACGGGCTCACCTATGGCCGATTTATCAACGGCCTCGGCCGCGCGGGCGTCCTGATCGACCGGAAAATTCTCGCCGATCTCGCCGTCCGCGAGCCCGAGGCCTTCAAGGCCCTGGTGGACAAGGCGCAAACCGCGCTCGCCTGAAATTCCAAGCATGCCGGGGCCGCCCCTTGTCCTTGCGGACGAGGTCATGCATCAACGCGCGCGAACTGCGACTTAGGATGAGATCATGAGCGATCTCGAATCACTGGAACGCGACATCCTTGCGCGCGTCGCGGCCGCCAAGGACGAAGCGGCGCTGGAAGAGGTGCGTGTCGCGGCGCTGGGCAAGAAAGGCACGGTGAGCGAGCGCATGCGCGCGCTGGGGCAGGCGAGCCCCGAGGAGCGCCGCGCGCTGGGTCAGGCGCTCAACGCCTTGAAGGACCGCGTGAGCGCCAGCGCTTGATGCGCGCAAGGCCGCGCTGCACGAGGCGGGCCTCGAAAAGAAGCTCGCGGCCGAGCACGTGGATGTCACGCTGCCCGTCCTGCCCGCGCCCGCATCTCAAGGGCGCATTCATCCCATCTCCCAAGTCATCGACGAGGTGACGGCCATCTTCGCCGACATGGGATTTTCGGTCGCCGAGGGCCCCGACGTCGAAACCGACGAAATGAATTTCTCCGCGCTCAACATCCCGGAAGACCATCCCGCGCGGCAGATGCACGACACGTTTTATCTGGAGCCCGCCGCGGACGGCGCGCGCTATCTCCTCCGCACGCATACGAGCCCGGTGCAAATTCGAACGATGCGCGCGCAAAAGCCGCCCTACCGCGTCATCGCGCCGGGGCGCACCTATCGCTGCGATTCCGATCAGACCCACACGCCCATGTTCCATCAGGTGGAAGCGCTCGTCATCGACCGCGACACCCATATGGGTCATCTCAAATGGTGCGTGGAGGAATTCGCGCGCGCGTTCTTCGAGGTGCCGGCGGTCAAGATGCGTTTCCGGCCGAGCTACTTCCCGTTCACCGAGCCTTCCGCCGAGATCGATATCGGCTGCCGGCGCTCCGGTTCCGAGATCGCGTTCGGCGAGGGCGAGGATTGGCTCGAGATCATGGGCTGCGGCATGGTGCATCCCAAGGTCTTGCAGAATGTCGGGCTCGATCCCAATGAATGGCAGGGCTTTGCCTTCGGCATGGGGATCGACCGCATCGCCATGTTGAAATACGGCATCGCGGATCTGCGCGCCTTCTTCGAGTCCGATCTGCGCTGGCTTCGCCACTACGGCTTCTCGACGCTCGACGTTCCCTCCTTGTACGGAGGATTAAGCCGATGAGACTCTTCGGCCTGACGCCGACCCCCACTCTGGCTCTCCCCCTTTCAGGGGGAGAGAAAGCGCTGGGAAGCACCCCAGACTCTTCCTCCCCCTGTAAGGGGGAGGATAGGTGGGGGTCGAGTGGCGAGGAGCGCGCGTCATGAAATTCACGCTCTCCTGGCTCAAGGACCACCTGGAAACCGCGGCCGGTGTCCAAGCGATCGCGGACAAGCTCACCAATCTCGGCCTCGAAGTGGAGAAGGTCGAGGACAAGGCGCAAGCGCTCAAGCCCTTCACGGTGGCGCGCGTCGTTTCCTGCGAGCGCCATCCGGACGCCGACAAGCTTTCGCTCTGCAAAGTCGACACGGGCGAGGCCGTGCTGCAAGTGGTATGCGGCGCGCCCAATGTGCATGCCGGCATGAAGGGCGTGTTCGCGCGCGTCGGCACGACAATTCCGGCGACCGGCCTCAAGCTCACCAAGGCCAAGATCCGCGGCGTCGAATCCAACGGCATGCTGTGCTCGGCCTACGAGATGGGTCTTTCCGAGGATCGCCAAGGCATCATCGAATTGCCGGGCGATGCGCCTGTGGGCGCGCCCTTCACGCAAGCTCTCGGTCTCGACGATCCGGTGATCGAGGTCGCGGTCACGCCCAACCGGCCCGATTGCTTGGGCGTGCGCGGGATTGCGCGCGATCTCGCGGCGGCGGGCGCAGGGCAAGCTCAAGCCGGACAACATCAAGCCCGTGCGCGGGCGCTTTGCCTCGCCCATCGGCATCACGTTGAAATTCTCGTCTATCTCCGCCCGCCTGTCCGCTCTTTGCGGGACGCGTGCGTGCGCGGCGTCAAGAACGGCGAGAGCCCTGATTGGGTCAAGAAGCGGCTCATGGCGATCGGGCTTCGTCCGATCAACGCGCTGGTCGACGTCACGAATTTGATAGCGAACGACCGCGCGCGCCCGCTTCATGTCTATGACGCGAAGAAGCTCAAAGGCGCCATCGGCGCGCGCATGGGCCGCGCGGGCGAGCGCTTTCGCGCGCTCGACGGCCGCGATTACGCCGTCGACGAAACCATGTGCGTGATCGCGGACGAAAGCGGCGTGTTGGGCCTCGGCGGCGTCATGGGCGGCGAGGCCTCGGGCTCCACCGCGGCCACGGTCGATGTCTTTATCGAGTCCGCGCTCTTCGAGCCGCAGGTGATTGCCGCCACGGGCCGCAAGCTCGGCATCGAGTCCGACGCGCGCTACCGCTTCGAGCGCGGCGTCGATCCGGATTTCGTGCTGCCGGGATTGGAGCTTGCGACGCAAATGATCGTCGATCTTTGCGGCGGCGAGCCGTCCGAGGTCGTGGTGGCGGGCAAGGCGCCGCCCGCGCGCGAGAAAATTCACTTCGATCCGGGCATGGTGGCGCGCCTCGCGGGCCTTCGAAATTGAGGCCGAGCGCGTGGCCGCTATCTTGGCGGCGCTCGGCTTTGGCGTGGAGAAGGAAGCGCGCGGTGTTTGTCGTGTCGCCGCCCTCCTGGCGCGCCGATGTTCATGGGGGCCCGGACTTGGTTGAAGAAGTGGCGCGCGTCGTGGGCCTCGAAAAAATTCCCGCCGTGGCTTTGCCGCGCAGCTCGAGCGTGACGAGCCCCGTGCTCACGGCGCGCCAGCGGCATGTGCGGCTCGCCAAGCGCGCGCTCGCCGCGCGCGGGCTCGTCGAGGCCGTCACTTATTCGTTCGTCGGCTCCGACCATGCCGCGCTCTTCGTCGAGGGGCGCGCGCCCGTGAAGCTCGCGAATCCGATTTCCTCCGAGCTCGACGCCATGCGCCCGTCCGGCTTGCCCGCGCTCATTCTTGCCGCGCAGCGCAACGTCAATCGTGGGTACGCCGATTGCGCTCTATTCGAGGTGGGGCCCGTGTTCTCGGATGCCGTGCCCGGCGCGCAGGCGACCGTCGCGGCGGGCATTCGCCGCGGCAATGCGGCGCCGCGGCATTGGCGGGCGCCCGCGCGCGCGGTCGATGGCTTCGACGTCAAGCGCGACGTCACGGCGGTGCTCGAAGCACTCGGCGTCGCCGCGGACGGATTGGAGACGAGCACGGACGCGCCCGCCTGGTATCACCCGGGTCAAAGCGGAAGCTTGCGGCTCGGGCCAAAGACGGTGCTCGCTCAGTTCGGCGTCGTGCATCCCGCGGTGCTGGACAAGATGGACGTGAAAGGGCCGCTTGCGGGCTTCGAAATCTTCCTCGATGCGATCCCGCTGCCCAAGGCGCGCGTTGGCCGCGCGCGGGCGCCGCTCGCGGCCTTGCACCTCATGCCGCTCGAGCGCGATTTCGCCTTTGTGGTCGATGCGGCGGTTCGAAGCGCAAGACATTCTTCGCGCCGCGCGCCGCGCCGATAAAGTGCTCATCGCCGACGTGACCGTGTTCGATGTATTCGCGGACGAAAGCTTGGGCGCGGGCAAGAAATCGGTGGCGATCGCGGTGACGATCCAGCCGCGCGAGAAAACGCTCACCGACGAGGAGATCGAGGCGCTGTCGCGCCGCATCGTCGAGGCCGTGATCCAGAAGGAGAACCAAAGGCCACGCTCGCGGCGCTTCGAGGCTCTTCACCATGGCGACGATTATCATCCAAGGCCAGCGCGTATGAGGGATCAGTCTCTGACCCTCGCAGCGAGATAGAGTCGCCGCGAGTGTCGCGCACATATGCCGCGACGCCGTCCTCGAGCGCCGTGAAAGGCCTCTTGTAGCCCGCCGCGCGCAGGCGTTCCATGCGTGCTTCCGTGAAATACTGATAGCGCGGCCTGATCTCGGTCGGCATGTCGCGATAGTGGATTTCGGGCTTGCGGTTCAACGCGGCGAAGGTCGCTTGTGCAAGCTCGGCGAAGCTTCGCGCCTTGCCGGTGCCCGCGTTGAAGAGTCCGTTGACGGACGGCGTGCGCAGGAAAAAGAGCACGATGTCCGCGCAATCGTTGACAAAGACGAAGTCGCGCTTCTGTCCGCCGTCCGGGATGCCGGCGCGGTGAGACTTGAAAAGCGACACGCGGCCCGCGTTGACGATGTCGGGATACATCTGCGCCACGACGCTTTTCATGGCGCCCTTGTGATATTCGTTGGGCCCATAGACGTTGAAGAATTTGAGCCCCGCCCATTGCGGCGGCTGCGGACGCCCGGCCTCGACATCGGCGACCACGCGCCGGTCGAAGGTGTGCTTCGACCAGGCATAAGCGTTGAGGGGCTTGAGCTTCGCGAGCGCCGTGCTCGTCGCCTCGTCGTCGAAGCCCGCGTTTCCGTCGCCATAAGTCGCGGCCGAGGAGGCGTAGATGAAGCGCACGCGATGGGCTGCGCACCATTCGAAGAGATCGATCGAGAGACGAAGGTTGTTCTTGACGATGAGATCGATGTCGCGCTCGGTGGTCGACGAAATGGCGCCCATGTGAATGATGGCGTCCAAGCTTTTCCCCGCGCGCGCGAGAAACGCGTAGAGGCCATCGGGCTCGACGAGATCGCGCAGCTTGCGCTTGGCGAGATTGCGCCAGCGTTCGTCCGTCCCTAAGCGATCGCTGACGACGACGTCGGAATAGCCCGCCTCCTCGAGCGCGGCCACGATATTCGAGCCGATGAATCCGGCGCCGCCCGTGACGAGGATCATGATGCCTTTTGCGCGGCCTTGAGGCGGGCGATGGTGCCCGTGGTCGAGTGCCCGGGCTTGAGCGGGGCGAGCAAGACCTTGCCGCCATAGCTCTGCACGAAGGGCGCGCCGACCACGCCTTCCAGCGTGTAGTCCGCGCCCTTCACGAGCACGTCGGGGCGGATCGCCTCGATGAGCTTCATCGGCGTGTCTTCGGCGAAGAGAATGACGAGGTCGACGCTTTCCAAGGAGGCGAGCACGAGCGCGCGCGCCATCTCGGGGTTGATGGGCCGGCCTTCGCCCTTGAGGCGGCGGACGGACGCGTCCGTGTTGAGCCCCACCACGAGGCGCCCGCAGGCCGCGCGCGCCTGGGTGAGCAGCGACACATGGCCCGGATGAATGAGGTCGAAGCAGCCATTCGTAAAGCCTACGGTGAGACCGCGTGCGCGGAAGGCCGCGATGCGGTCGAGCGCGGACGCGAGCGGCAGGATCTTCGCTTCGGCGGATTCGAGCGCGCGCGTGTGCAAGGCGGCGGCAAGCTCGTCGGGCAAGAGCGCGGCCGTTCCCGCCTTGCCCACCACGACGCCCGCCGCCGCGTTGGCGAGCGCTGCCGCGTCGGCGAAAGTCGCTTCGGCTGCGAGCGCGAGGCCGAGCACCGCGAGCGCCGTGTCGCCCGCGCCCGAGACGTCGAAGACTTCCTGCGCATGGTTGCGCAAGTGAACGGCTTCCGCCGCGCCGCGCTCGACGAGCGTCATGCCGTGCTCGGAGCGCGTGACGATGATCGCTTGGGTCTCGGCGAGCGCGAGGCCGCGTCGTGCGGCGGCTTCGGCCTCGGCGTCGTTTGCCACGCCAAGCCCGGTGGCGGCCGCAAGCTCGCGCGCATTGGGCTTGAGCACGGTGGCGCCGCGGAAACGCGCGAATTGCCCACCCTTGGGATCGGCCACCACCGGCACGGCGCGTTCCTTGGCGCGCGCGATGACGGCCGCGATAAGGCGCTGGCCAAGCGCGCCCTTGGCGTAATCCGAAAGAAGCACAGCGTCCGCTTGCTCGATTTCGTCGAGGGCCGCCGCGATGAGCTTGTCTTCCACTTCGGCGGAGACCGGCGCCGTCGATTCCCGATCCGCCCGCAGAAGCTGCTGGACGCCCGCCACGAAACGCGTCTTCACCGTGGTGGCGCGCCCGCGCACGGTGACGAGGCTCGCATCGAGCCCGTCCGCACCGTGCAGGAGCCGCAAAATCTCGGTGCCCGCCTCGTCGTCGCCGATCACGCCGATGAGGCTTGCTTGTCCGCCGAGCGCCGCGACATTACGCGCGACGTTGCCCGCGCCGCCCAGCATCTTGCGCTCCTCCCGGACCGCAAGGACGGGGATGGGAGCTTCCGGCGACATGCGCTCGGCGCGGCCGTAAACGTAGCGGTCGAGCATCACGTCGCCGACGCAGAGCACGCGCCGGCCTGCGAAGCGCTCGATCAACGACAAGAGCCGTCCGTCGTCCGGCATACGCGCCCTCCAACCCTCCGTCCCATCATAGGTTTCTCGAACCCGGCGGGCGAGCCCCAAGCGCGGGAAGCGGGCATCGCCAATGGTTAAGACCATCGTAATGGCCGGGGCCTAGCTTTAGCCATGACGCCCGAAATGAGGGACCGGCGAAGGTGGCAAAGCCAAGAGCAGTCCGTGCCCAGTCCGAGGAGCTCTTGCTCGAATATGCCGAGCGGCTCACCCATCATCGCGCGGGCCGGCGGGCCGTCTTTATCGCGTTGTCCGCCCTCACGCCCGCGGGCCGGTCCGAGGAGCGGCTTCGCCTGGTCGAGGGTTTGCTCGCGCCGCTCGTGCGCCATCATGGCGGCGAGATCTTCCGCCTACGGATGGGTGACGTCGCGGCCGTCCTCGGCAGCGCCGACCGGGCGCTCGCCGAGCGCGTAAGCCATAAGCTCATCTATCTCTTCCGCGACGATCCCTTCGTCGAACGCGCGGCGACAGCGGGCGACGCATCCTTCGTGCGCTGGTTCGATCTGTCCAAGGATTACGACGCGTTTTATGCGCTGGCGCGCGAGATCAAGCAGTCGGCGGAAGGAAAGCCGGAGCGCGCCGGAGAGGCCTCGCTCCAAAGACACAGGGAGGCGCCGAAGCTTCTGCCGCCCACCCGCTCCGGGGAACCGCGCCAGAGCGCGCTCGTTCGCTTCCTCTACGACAAGCCGGAGGGCACGCGCGCGCTCGCGCGTCTCTGTCATCCGCGCATCGTCATGCGTCTGCGCCAGAACGAAGCTCCGACCGGCGCCTTCGAATGGCTCGTTCCGCGCCCGGACGTGGCGAGCCTGATCGGCCTTCCGCAAGGCGATCTCGACCGCAATCCGGCGCTTGCCGACGTGCTCGGCCATGCCGTCTTGCGTCGGCTCCTCATCGAGCTGCCCGAGGGCAGGCCCGGCCGGCAGGCGCTTCTCGTCAATGCCCATCTCGAGGGGCTGCTCGGGCTCTTCTTCCTTGCCTTTCACAAGACCTGGAGCACGGGCCCTTGGCATCCGGTGACTTTTCTACTGCCGCTCGAGGAGACACGCGCCGAGCCGAGCCGCTTCCGCTACGCCTGCAAATTCCTGCACGGGCTCGGCCACCGCATCGGCGTTTCGGGCTTCGCGTTTTCGGACATCGCCAATCACAAGCTCGCGGCGCTCGACATCGACATGGCGGTCGTGCCGTTCGACGACAATTCTGCGAGCGAGGCTGACGGCGAGGCGCTGACGCGCTCGTTCGGCCGCCGCCTCACGCCGGAGGACGCCGAGCGCGTTCTCCTCGATGGCGTCGACACGCCGCAAGCGCTGTTCACCGGGCTCGAGCTCGGCCTCTCGCTCTTCGCCGGACGCCAAGCCCAGGCGCGCCTGTCTCCGGCCCAAGCACAAGACTGAGCTCGCCTAAGGATCCAAGAGCCCCGCGAGCTTGAAGGCTGCGTGATGGGCGAAGCGCAAGGTCATGGCCTTGCGCCGGGCCGGCGCGAGCAGGGCTTCCTCGCTCGCGCGCAAGATGGCGCCGCCATAGGCGTCGGCGACGATGAGCCCGGTGACTTTGGGCAGGACCTTCTGCGGGAAAGTCCTCGTCGACCGCGAAATAGAAACGGTCGCAGAACTCGAGATAGTCCTCCCACTTGCCGTCGGCGCGAAAATCCGCGAGGCAAGACTTGACCTCGACGATGGTGAACGCGCCTTCGGGCGACAGCGCCACGAGGTCGGCGCGGCGGCCGTTGGGAAGCGTGAGCTCGGCGACGGAGCTGTGCCCGAGCTCCAGGAATAGGCGGCCCACGCCGCGCATGATGCGCAGCGCCGCATCGCTCAATCGGCCTTCGAGCATCGCCATGCTTCAAGCTTAGCCCGGAGGGACGGCCTTGTGCACAACCCGTCTCGCGCAGCTCGTTTGGCGGGCCGGCCCCCGCAAGAGAGAGTAGCCCTGCCCGTTCTTGCCTTGCAGCGGCAGTCGCACGGGCTCCGACATTGGCAAAGCCGGGCTTGCGGACGTAGGCTCGGCGCGCGTCGGCCACAGAGGCTCTGTCCATGACCGTGCTCGAGCGTGTCTTTGCCGCGCGCGTTTATCTGCTCGGGTTGATCGGCGCTTTTACGCTGTTCACCGGCTTTCACGCGACGCAACTCACCTTCGAGGCCGCGCCCGACGCGCATCTGCCGCGCCATCATCCGATTGCGGCGGTGGCGCGCGCCCTGGACGGAAGGGTTCTCGGCGAGCACAGGCTTGCCGTTTCCTTGCGCGCCGAGCGGGGCAGCTTTCTCACAACTGAAGGCGCGGCCAAGCTCGCTGCCGCGGAACACGCCGTCGCCACGGCATTGCGCTTGCGCGCGGCCCGCGACGGTGAGCGAGCCGTATCAACGGAGCTCTCGACCGATGGGCGCATGGCGCTTGTGAGCGCCGAGCTGCCGGGCGACGTGCCGGACATCGCCGCACTCAAGACTGCGCTCGCGCGCGCGCTGGCAAGCGATGCGAGCGCGGCCGTCTATCGCGCGGAGATTTTCACCGCCGAGGGTGCGCGGGGCGCCTTCGAGGACATGCAGCTGGCGTTGTTCGTCCTTTGCGCGGTGAGCGCGCTCATTCTGGCCGCGGGGTTTCTTCTTTATTCGGGCTCGTTCGCCGTGACCGGGCTCTCGCTCGTCGCTTCGGCCGTTGCGGTCGCCTGGACGTTCGGCCTGTGGCACCTCCTGGTCGGGAACCTCGAGCCTACGCTCCTGCTCTTGGCGTTTCTCGTCTTCGCCTTCGGCATGGCGCAAGCCTTTGCACTGGCGCGACCGCTCTTGCGCGCGCTCGCCCGCGGTGTTCCGAGCAACGATGCGGCGCGCTTCGCCCTCGGCGCCGTTGCCGGGCCTGCGCTCGCCACGCTCGGTGCTAGCGCGCTTGCATTGGCCGCACTCGCGCTCGTTCCCATTCCGCTCGTCGAGCAGGGGGGCGAGTTCGGCGCGCTCGGTGTTCTCATGCTTGCGCCCGCATGCCTCTTCGCCTTGCCGCTCGCGCTCGCGAGCATTGCCATCGACCGGCCCCTCGGCGCGTCGCGTTCGCGTCCCACTGCGCCCGTCGCACCCGTGCCTCAAGCGCGGGCCGTGGCGCGGCGGCGTCTCAACGAGGTGGCGGTGGTGATGCTCGCAGGCTTCGCGCTCGTCGCGCTCACGCAAGCGCGCTTGCGTCCGCTCGGGCCTGTCGCGCCGGCGGGCGCACTGACGCGGGTGAGCGCGTCATGGGACGAAGCGACGGCCCGCGTGACGCGCGCGCTCGGAAGCCCCCTCGACAGGCTCGTCGTGATCGCTCAGACGCCGCCGGAAGGCTGCACGAGTTTCCGCGTCATGGATTATCTCGACCGGCTCTCCTGGCGCTTGCGCAATCTTGCCGGCGTGTCGCAGGTCGAGTCGCTCGCCTTCGCGATCAAGGCGGCGGCGGCGCGCGCCCATGGCGACGATCCGCGCTGGGAATACGTGCCGCGCGATACCCCGGCGCTGATCGAGGCCGTCGGCGCGCTTGCAAATGATGGGCTGCTCGTCGATGCCACATGCGCCGTTCAGCCCATCGTCGTGCACGTCGCGGTAGCGCATGCTGCGAGCATCGACAGTGTGCGCGACGCGGTGGCGCGCTTCGCCGCCGAGAATCCGAGCGAGGATGTGCGCCTGTCGCTCGCGGGACCGCTTGCCGAAGTCGCGGCCGCGAGCGACACGATCCGCGCGTGGGAGGCGACGGTGTTTCTTTGCGTGACCGCGGCGTTCGTTACCGTGGGCTTTGTCGTCCTGCGCGATTGGTCCGCGGCGCTCGGCGGTGCGCTGGTGGTGCTTCTTCCCTTGCTCGGGATCTATTGGTGCATGGGCGCGCGCGGCTTCGGCCTCGGTGCCGAGTCCCTGCCCTTTGTCGTGTTTGCCCTCGTGCTTGCGGCGGACAGCGTGTTCGCCGTCATCGCGGCGGCACGGCGCGCGGCGCGTCTCGGGCATGCGCCGGCGACAGCCTGGCGGCAGGCGCTTGTCGATCAGGGGTTCGTCGTCGGCGCGAAGGCGTTGTGCTTTATGGTGGCCTTCGGGCTTTGGTTCTATTCCCCCGCCCGTCTGCAAGCCGAAACGGGCCTCTTGATCGTCGTCGCGACCGCTCTTTCGCTCGTGCTTGCGTTGGGCGCGCTGCCTGCGCTCTTGCTCCTCATCGAGGAGACCATGGCGCGCCATTCGCCGGAGGGATTCCCCGGCTTGTCCGAGGAAACCACGCGCTTTCGCGCGCGCATGCGCGCGGCGACGGGCCGTTGATCAGCGAATGGACAGAATGGCGAGCTCGATGCGCGCCGCCGCAGCGTAAAGCAGAGAAGCGTCGGTCTCCACGCGCGCAGGCGGCACGACGCTGGGCCAAGCGGGCGCGAGCGCCTTGAGCTCTGCGTCGATTTTCTTGTAAGCGCCACCCGCTTCTTTGCGCTCGGCCTTGCTCACGCCTTCGAGAAGCGATTTGGCGACGGCGACGAAGCCCCACGCGTCCTCGTATTCCTTTCGATTGACGACCGCGCCGTCTTTGACGCCTTGCCCATATTCGTCGGCCGCGACGCGGGTGAGCGCCAGCACGACCTTAAGTCTTGCCTTGAGGTTCGCGGGCGCGGCCGCGCGTGCGCGCTCGATCGCGGCAACGACGCGCGCCAGATCCTGCTCGGCATCCGCCACCGGCTTGCCGCCTTCGACATCGGCCGCGAGCGCCGAAAGCTCGTCGCCGAAGCCTTTTGCCTGGCGCGCTTCGAGCGCCGGCAGAAGGCTCGCGTAAAGCTCGTCCTTGGGATGCTTCATGTGGACCTTGGCGTCGGCGCCGGCGCCCTCTCCGTAAAGCGCGACGCCGACCGTCAGGTGGCCCTGCACAAGGCCGAGCTGGGTCAGATAGGCGACGTCGTCCGTGGCGGGGTCCTGGCTTGCCGTGCCCATTTCGCCCATTTCGCCCGCTTCGCCCCTCGCCGTCAGCGGCCCAGGCTGCGAGACCGAGGCCGCTCGTTCCGTGCGGGTGGGCTAGGCTGGACTTGAAGACGACGGGCCCCGCATTGATGAGCGCAAAGGCGCCGATGCCGAACCAAAGCTTTCTACGCAGACTCATGGCGTTTCTCCTTGGCGCACGCGGGCGCCTCGCACAGAGCATAGCATGCTATTGATAGTCAATCGCAACGTTGCCGCAGCGGCGCGCCCGGAGCAGTCCCGATGATCCTCAGTATCGCAAACGTCTTGTCTGCAGCCGAGGCCCAAGAGGCTGCGCAGAGCCTTTCCGCCGCTCGCTTCGAGGACGGCCGGCGCACGGCCGGACGACACGCGCAGATCGTCAAGAACAACCTCCAAGCGGCGGCCGAGGACGCCGCCACCAAAGCGATCAAGGCGCTCGTCGCCGATCGCCTCATGGCAAACGGCGTGTTCCTAATGGCCGCGCGCCCGAAGCGCCTGAGCCCGATCCTCATCAATCGCTACGACCAGGGCATGAGCTACGGCGCGCATGTCGACGACGCCCTGATGGGCGGCATGCGCAGCGACGTGTCCTTCACGCTCTTCCTGAGCAAGCCTGAGGACTACGACGGCGGCGCACTTGTCATCGACACGACGGCGGGCGAAGAGCGCTTCAAGCTCGATGCGGGCGCGCTCGTGCTCTACCCGGCGACGACCCTGCATCGCGTGGAAGAGGTGACGCGCGGCACGCGGCTTGCGGCGGTCGGCTGGGTGGAAAGCTATGTCCGCGATGCCGAGAAACGCGCGCTGCTCTTCGATCTCGATAGCGCGCGCCATGCTCTGTTTCGCGACCACGGCAAGACGGAGGCTTTCGACCTCCTGTCGAAATGCGCGGCCAACCTCCTGCGTCTGTGGGCGGAGACTTAGAGCTTTAAGCCCTTCTGGCACGCTTTTGGCTCGTGAATCAGGGCCAAGAACGGGGTGGCCGTTTTGAGACGGTCATCGCGGCAACACGTGCCTTTAACTTAGCCGGTGCTTACATGCCGGCTTGCGGGTTGGCAGGGCGGTATGCGGCGAAACGCTTGGACCTGGGCGGGGCTCTGCCTCCTTCTGCTTGCCGGGCTTCTTCTCATCGCCACCGCCCCGGCCGCTCCGGTGCCCGAGGGCACGGACCCGGACTTGCGTCTTTCGGTCGGCAAGGGATTGGGGCTGCTCGCGCTGATTGGCGTGGGCCTAATTTTGGGCACGCATCGGCGCGGGGCGCTGGCGCTCAAGCAGTTTCTATGCTGGGGCGCGGCCGGGCTCACGATCGCCGTTCTCCTCACCTACCGCACACCGCTCGCCAACCTCTTCGCGACCGCCGCGCCGGTGCGCGTGACAACCGACGCTGAGCCGGTGCCGGAGACAGCGGCGGGCGGAGGGAAGGTCGTGCTCAGGGCTGAAGCAAACGGTCATTTCGTGGCCGATGCGCTCGTCAACGGCAAGCCGGTCTCCTTCATCGTCGACACGGGTGCCACCGACGTCGTGTTGAGACGCGCCGACGCCGAGCGGCTGGGCATCAATCTCTATACATTGCGCTATGTTGTTCCGGTCCACACTGCCAACGGCGACACGCTCATCGCCCTTGTCGATCTCGATTTCATCGAGATCGGCACGATCCGTATCGAGCGAGTCTCCGCAAGCGTGCCACAAAACGAGCTCAGCCACTCGCTCCTTGGCATGAGCTTCCTCAAGAAGCTCTCGAGCTTCTCGGTCGATTCCGACCGCTTGGTCATGCGGCAATAGCCGGTCGATCCGTCTTTATGCGAGGCCGCCCGGCGTGCTATCACGCGCGCCCATGACGCGCATTTTCGCGGCCATCGATCTTCCCCCTTCGGTGCGTGAGACCCTGGCCACGCTCACGATAGGCATCCCGGGCGCGCGCTGGATCGAGCCTGCCGAGATGCATCTCACGCTGCGCTTCATCGGCGAGGTCGATGGCGCGGCCGAGGATGATGTGCGCATGGCGCTCAGCGGCGTTTTGCACGAACCCTTCTCGGTCACGCTCGAGGGCGTGGGACAATTCGGGGACAAGGCGCCGCACACGCTTTTCGTCGGCGTTCAGTCCTCGGACCCCTTGCTGCGGCTCGCCGCCAAGATCGAGCAGGCGCTGCAGCGGATCGGGCTCCCGCCCGAGACCAGGCGCTACACGCCCCACGTCACGCTGGCGCGCCTCAAGAACGGCTCGCGCGAGCGGGTGGCGCAGTTTCTAGCCGAGCACGGGATTTTTCGCGCCGGTCCCATTCCGGTGGAGACCTTCGAGCTCTTTTCGAGTTACCTCGGACGGAGCGGCGCGCATTATCGAAGCGAATGCACTTACGCGCTCGCATGACGGCTTGATGCTCTGGAGGCGCCTTCGTGTTCGACTTTCTCTCTAGCGCGCAGTTTTGGGCGAGCTTTCTTACCCTGAGCGCGCTGGAGATCGTGCTCGGCATCGACAATGTCATCTTTATCGCGCTGGTCGCGACGCGGCTGCCGAAGAAGAAGCAGTTCAAGGCCCGTGCCATCGGCCTTGCGGGCGCGCTCGTCATGCGCGTTGCCTTCCTCGCGAGCATCGTGTGGCTGACCAAGGCGACGCAGCCGCTGTTCTCGGTCGAGGACTTTGACGTGTCGACGCGCGACGTCGTTCTGGGGCTCGGCGGCGCGTTTCTTCTCTACAAGGGCACGGTCGAGATCCATGCGATGACCGAGGGCCCGGGAGAAGAGGAGCGCACCGCGAGGCACGCGAGCTTCTGGGGCTCGATCATCCAGATCATGCTGCTCGATCTCGTCTTCTCCATCAACTCGGTTCTTACCGCGGTCGGGATGACGAACAATCTGCCCGTGATGATTGCGGCCATCATGGTCGCCATCGTGGTCATGCTGGTCGCAGCGGGCGCGCTCGGGCGCTTCATCGAGGATCACCCGACGACCAAGATGCTGGCGCTCGCCTTCCTGCTCCTCGTGGGCGTGGCCCTCATCGCCGACGCCATGCATTTCCATATTCCGCGCGAATATCTCTACTTCGCCATCGCCTTCTCGGCGCTCGTGGAGTCGCTCAACGTCACCGTGTTGAGGCGCCATGTGCGCAAGCCGCAAGCCAGGCGCGACGACCACGAGCGTGTCTGATCGGTGTCGCGAAAATCTCAAAATGCCGCGCAGGCCTTTCCTTCGATGACAAGGACGGAGTCCTGCCGGAACGTCTTCTTGTAAGCGTCCCTTATGGCGGCGATTTGCGCGGCTTCGTCCGGCGCGCCGGAGAGAACGAGGAGGAGGCGCTTGGACGGCTCGCGCGTGATGTTTCCCTCCGCATCGCGCCACTGACCATGGGCGTCCGTCACGGTGAGACCCTGCGGGAAGCGCGGGGTGATCTCCGCGTCGAGAAAGCGCCGCCAGTCTTCTTCACTGACGCTCCCGCCCGCAGGGATGTTGCGGCCGAAGAAGAGCTCGGCCGTCGTGACCGCGCTCGAGCCCTGATGCGCATGACATCCGGCTTGAAATGCGCGCAAGCCGCGAGGGCAAGGAAAAGAAGCAGTGCGACACTGCGCCTCAAAAGGACGACGTGGGACAACGGGATCAAGTCGGCCGCTGCGGCCGGGTCGAGGCCTCCAGGGTCTCCATGTCCTCGTCCGAAAGGCCGAAATGGTGGCCGATCTCGTGCACGAGCACATGGGTCACGAGTTCGTCGAGAAAATCCTCGCCCTCGAGCCAGGCATCGAGGATGGGCCGACGGTAAAGCAGCACCATGTCGGGCACGGTGATGACGTCGCTCACGCTCTTGTGGGTGAGCTCGACGCCGCGATAGAGGCCCAAGAGATCGAAGGGCGTCTCGAGACCCATCTCGTCCATGGTCTCGTCATCCGGAAAATCCTCGACCAGAATGGCAAGGCCATTCAGGCGCGCGCGAAAGGCGTCGGGCAGGCGCTCATAGGCGGCCTCGGCCATGCGCTTCATGTCGTCGAGGGTGGGTGCGTAGGTGGCGGTCCAATCCATGGGGAGACCTTAGCGGGGACTGGCTTTCGAGGTCCATGCTCGATTTGCTAGCGTGCCTCTTGCTCTCGGGAGAGCCGTGATGTCCGAACGTCTCGACGACAAGACCGCGCGCTGGCGCATGCTCGATGCGCGCCATCACATTCATCCGTTCACCGACACCTTCGCACTGAACAAGAAGGGCGTGCGCGTCATCACACGCGCCGAGGGCGTCTGGCTCTTTGACTCCGAAGGCCACAAGATTCTCGATGGCATGGCCGGGCTCTGGTGCGTGCAGCTCGGATACGGCCGGGAAGAGCTCGCGCAGGCCGCTTACGAGGCGATGCGGACCCTGCCCTATTACAACGCCTTCTTTCAGACCACGCACCCTTACGTCGTCGAGCTCGCCGCCAAGCTCGCGAGCGTGACGCCGCAAGGGCTCGATCGCTTCCTCTTCGGCAATTCGGGCTCGGAGGCCACCGACAGCGCGATCAAGCTCATCCGCTACTACTGGAACCTGCAGAACAAGCCCAACAAGAAGATCATGATCGCGCGCGATTACGCCTATCACGGCGTGACGCTCGCGGCGGCGTCGCTCTCGGGACTCAAGCCCATGCATCCGCAATGGGACTTGCCGCTTCCGGGCTTCGTCCACATTCGCGCACCCTATTGGTATGGCGAGGGCGGAAAACTTTCGCCGGAGGAGTTCGGCCTGCAATGCGCGCGCGCGCTCGAAGAGAAGATTCTCGAGCTCGGAGCCGAGAACGTCGCCTCCTTTTCGGCCGAGCCCGTGCAGGGCGCGGGCGGCCTCATCATTCCGCCGCAGGGCTATCTTCCGGAGATTGCGCGCATTTGCCGCAAGTACGACGTGCTCCTTCACTTCGACGAGGTGATCACGGGTTTCGGGCGCACGGGCGCCTGGTTCGGCGCGGACACCTTCGGCGTCACACCCGACATCATGACCATGGCCAAGGGTCTGTCCTCCGGCTATCAGCCGATCTCGGCCGTGGCGCTGGGACCCCGGCTCGGCGAAGCGATCGCGAACGCCCGTGAGGAGCTCGTCCACGGCTTCACTTATTCCGGCCATCCGGTGGCCGCCGCCGTGGCGCTCAAGAACATCGAGATCCTCGAGCAGGAAGGCATCGTGGCGCGGGTGGCGCGGGATATCGGCCCCTATTTTCAGGCCAAGCTCGCCGAGTTCGCGGACCATCCCTTGGTGGGCGAGGTACGGGCCATCGGGCTTCTGGGCGCGCTCGAGCTGGTCGAGGACAAGGCAGAGCGCAAGCCCTATCCGCCCGAGCGGAGCGTCGGCCTCATGTGCCGCGATCACTGTTTCGAGAGCGGGCTCGTCATGCGGGCGATCCGCGACACCATGGTGCTCTCCCCGCCCCTTGTTATTACGCGCGAAGAGGTCGACGAAACCATGCGCCGGGCCCGCCGCGCGCTCGATCTCACGGCCCAGGATCTCGGCCTAAAGGCCTGATTCGCTTAGCCAATTGGCAGGATCGAACCGTTGCCGTAACGCCACACTGCAAGCCAAAAAGGGGACCCGAAGGAGGGCAGTTAAATTTTTCGTAAGACTGTTGCTGAAAATCCTAAATTCTCGTTGAAACCGGGGGGTCGAGCGATTATGTTTACCGCTGCAGGCGAATGAGAACTCGATCGGGTCATGCGTTGCCCCCCCCGCTTGCAGGCTCGATCCTCATTCGCAGGCGCCGGCCAATCCCCTCCCGGCGCTAGCGCGAAAAGCGCATCTTAAGCGCCCGGTCAGTTCGCTGATCGGGCGCCTTTTTTTTGCGCAAGAGCCCGGGTCTTGGTCTTTCATGGCCCCCTTTCGACGGGGCCGGCGGCGAAGAGCCCGGCCGTGGAGACCCATGGCGCTCACCATCGCCACCTGGAACATCAATTCCGTCCGGCTTCGGATCGCTTCCGTCCTGCGCTTCCTGCGCGCGGAGGCGCCCGATGTTCTCTGCCTGCAGGAGATCAAGACCACGGAGGACGCTTTCCCGGGTCTCGAGCTCGCGGGCCTCGGCTATGTGCATCAGGCGGTGCGCGGCCAGGCGGGCTATCACGGCGTGGCGACCTTGTCGCGCGTGCCCTTTCGCAAGACGTGGAGCGAGGGCTTTTGCGAGCGCGGCCACGCGCGCCATGTCGCGGTTCTGCTCGAAGGCGGCCTCGAGCTCCACAACGTCTATGTGCCTGCGGGCGGCGACATCCCCGACCCCAAGAAGAACGACAAATTCGCCCACAAGCTCGCTTTCCTTCGCCGCATGAGCGCGCATTTCGAAAAGTTGCGCGGCAAGCGAGACGCGCTGCGCGTTCTCGTCGGCGATCTCAACGTCGCGCCGCTCGAGCACGACGTCTGGTCGCACAAGCAGCTCTTGAAAGTGGTGAGCCACACGCCGGTGGAAGTCGAGCATTTGAAAGCGCTCAAGGCGTCCCACGATTTTCTCGATGTCACGCGCCATGTCGTGCCCGAGCCGCAGAAGATCTACAGCTGGTGGAGCTATCGCGCGCATGATTGGGAAGCATCCGACCGCGGCAGGCGGCTCGATCACATTTGGCTCACGCCGGCGCTCAAGGATGGGCTCGTATCGACCGCCATTCGCAAGTCCGTGCGTGGATGGGCGCGGGCGTCCGATCACGCGCCCGTTATCGCGACGCTCGAGGTTCCGGGCGCTTCGCGCAAAGCGCCGGGAATCGTCGGTTCGCCGCGTTTGTGCTAACAAATCCGCCGAGAAGGCGTTCATGGACGAGAAAACCGGCCGAGCCGATCCGCACAACATTGCCGCCGTGCTCGGCCTCGACGCGAAGCGGGCGGAAGGAAGGCGTGGTCCCTGGCTTTGGCTCGGCGGCGCTGCGGCGGCGATCGTCGTTTTCGCCATCGCGCTTCTGTGGGGACCCGCCGCCACCGAATATGAGACGGCACCCGCGACACGCGAGACCCTCAGCGTCTGGGTCACGGCCACCGGCACGATCGAGCCGCTCAACAAAGTGGATGTCGGGGCGGAAATCTCCGGCCGCATCGCCGAGGTGCGCGTGAGCTTCAACGACCCGGTCAAGAAGGGCGATCTGCTCGCGCTTATCGATCCGCAGGAGCTCGAAGCCAACGTGGTCGAGGCCGAAGGCTCGCTCGAAAGCGCGCGCGCCGCGCAGGCGCAAGCGAGCGCCACGATCGTCGAGACTCGTGCCAAGACCGAGCGCATCGAGCGTCTCTTCAAGACGGGCAATGCCTCGAAGCAGGATCGTGACGTCGCGGAGGCGGCCCTCGCACGCGCCGAAGCCGAGGTGCTGCAGACGCAGGCGCAGGCGCGCATCGCCGAGGCGCGCTTGGCAATCGCGCGCACCAATCTCGAGCGCGCGCATATCGTGTCTCCCATCGACGGCATCGTGCTCGACCGCAAGATCGAGCCCGGCATGACGATCGCGGCCACCTTCCAGACCCCGGTGCTGTTCACGCTCGCCGAGGACTTGAGCAAGATGAAGCTCAATGTCGATGTCGACGAGGCCGATGTGGGCAACGTGATGGCGGGTCAGCGCGCCCAATTCACCGTCGACGCGTTTCCGGGGCGCGATTTTCCGGCCGAGGTCACGCTCGTGCAGAACGCGCCGCGCACGCAGCAAGGCGTGGTCACCTACCAAGCCGTTCTCTCGGTCGCGAATCCCGAGCTTCTGCTCAAGCCCGGCATGACGGCAACCGCCGAGATCCTCGTGGCGCGATTTGCCGACGCGCTCACCGTGCCCAACGGCGCGCTGCGCTACACGCCGCCCGATGCGAAGTATGAGGGCAAGGGGCCGGTCGTCTGGACGCTCGCGCGCGGCGAGCCGAAAGCCATTCCCGTCAAGACGGGCGATACCGACGGCATGCGCACGGTCGTGCTCGCCGGAGATCTCGAGCCCGGCGCGCAGCTTCTGACGGACGTCAAGCGCAAGCCGGAGAAGTCCGCGGAGCCGGCGCGCTAGGCCGCCCCGCCAACCGTTTCCCCGGATCAAAGTCCCATGAGCGCACCTCTCGTCCGGCTTTCAGGCGTCACCAAGATCTACGGCAAGGCCGAAACCGAGATCCGCGCACTCGACAATGTCGATCTCACGATTGAGGAAGGCGAGTTCGTCGCGGTCATGGGCCCCTCGGGCTCGGGCAAATCGACCGCGATGAACATCATGGGCTGCCTCGATACGCCCACCGCCGGCCGCTACCTCTTCGAGGGCGTCGATGTGAGCGGCCTGTCGCGCGACCAGCGCGGCCTTTTGCGCCGCCACTATCTGGGCTTCGTGTTCCAGGGCTTCAATCTTCTGCGGCGCACGACGGCGCTCGAGAACGTGGAGCTGCCGCTCGTCTATCGCGGCCTCAAGCCCGCGGAGCGCCGCACGCGGGCCGCGCTCGCGCTCAAGCGCGTGGGTCTCGAAGGGCGCGAAGGCCACACGGCGGCCGAGCTTTCCGGCGGCCAGCAGCAGCGGGTCGCGATCGCCCGCGCGCATCGCCGCCGAGCCCTTGCTGCTCTTGGCCGACGAGCCCACGGGCAATCTCGACAGCCAGCGCTCGCGGGAAATCATGGCGCTCTTGTCCGCCTTCAACCGCGAATCCGGCATCACCATCATGCTCGTGACGCACGACCCGGAGATGGCGCGTTTCGCCAAGCGCAAGGTGCAGTTCATCGACGGCCGCATCGTGCGCGACGAGGCCACGGAGGCCGCGCCCTCGTGATCGGCCCCAGCCTGCGCATCGCGCTGCGCGAGATCCGCTACAATTTCCTGCGCTCGGGGCTCACCGTCGCTCGGCATCATCATCGGCGTCGCGGCGGTCATCATCATCGTCACCCTGGGCAGCGGCGCCACGGCGCGCATCACGGCCGATATCTCGAGCCTCGGGCGCAATCTCCTCATCATCTCGCCGGGCACGAACCGCCAAGGCGGCATGTATCTGCAAGCAGCCCCCTTCGTGATCGAGGACGCGCTCGCCATCGAGCGCGAGGTGAAAGGGCTTTCGGGCGTGGCGCCCATCGCGACCAAGCCCGCGGTGGCCGTCGCCGGCAATCAGAATTGGACCACGCAGGTCACGGGCTCCAACAACGCTTATGCCGCCGTCCGCGAATGGCCGCTCGCGCTCGGCCGGCCCTTCACCGCGGGCGAGGAGCGCTCGGGGGCCGCGGTCTGCGTGCTCGGCCAGACGGTGCGAACAAAGCTCTTCGGCGCGCAGAATCCTTTGGGCGCGCATCTGCGCGTCGGCAATGTCGCTTGCGAAGCCGTGGCCGTGCTCACACCGAAGGGCAAGTCCACCTTCGGCACCGATCAGGACGACCTCGTGGTCATGCCGCTCAAGGCCGTGCAAAGGCGGCTCGCCGGCAATCGCGACGTCAACTACATCTTCATCTCGACCGACGGCACGCGGCCGACCGCGGCGGTGAAAGAAGACCTCACCCGGCTCCTGCGCGAGGAGCGCAAGCTCGGGCCGAGCGAGCCCGAAGACTTCACCGTCAACGACATGGCCGAGATCACGGGCATGGTCGAGCGCACGACGGGCGTGCTCACCGCCATGCTCGGCGCCATCGCCGCCGTGAGCCTCGTCGTCGGCGGCATCGGCATCATGAACATCATGCTGGTCTCGGTCACCGAGCGCACGCGCGAGATCGGCATCCGGCTCGCCGTGGGCGCGCTCGCCCGCGACGTGCTCGTGCAATTTCTCATCGAGGCCATGCTGCTTGCGATGCTGGGCGGGCTCATCGGCGTCGGGGTCGGGTCCGCGCTCTCGCTGGTCGCGGCCCGCATGCTCAAGGTGCCGCTCATTCTCGATCTGCCGACCGCGGTGATCGCGGTCGGCTTCTCGGCGCTGGTCGGTATCGCCTTCGGCTTCTTCCCGGCGCGCCGCGCCGCGCGCCTCGATCCCATCCAGGCGCTGCGCTACGAGTGAGGCTTAGGGCACGAGCTTGTAGCCGCCGGGCTCGGTGACGAGCAGCCGGGCGTTCGCCGGGTCCTTCTCGATCTTCTGGCGCAGGCGGTAGATGTGGGTCTCGAGCGTGTGGGTGGTGACGCCGGAGTTGTAGCCCCACACTTCGGGCAGAAGGATCTCGCGCCCGACCACGCGCTCGCCCGCGCGGTAGAGATATTTGAGGATCGAGGTCTCCTTCTCGGTCAGGCGCACCTTCTTGTTGTGCTCGTCGAGGAGCAGCTTCGCCGACGGCCGGAAGGTGTAGTGGCCGATCTGGAACACGGCATCCTCGCTCTGCTCATGGCTGCGCAGTTGCGCGCGGATGCGCGCCAGCAGCACGCCGAAGCGGAAGGGCTTTGTCACATAATCGTTGGCGCCCGATTCGAGGCCTAGAATCGTGTCGGCCTCGCTGTCCGCCGCGGTGAGCATGATGATCGGGCAGCGCACCTTCGACTTGCGCAAGAGCCGGCAAACCTCGCGGCCGTCCATGTCGGGCAGGCCGATGTCCAAGAGGATGAGGTCGACGCGCCGCGCGCGCGTCGAGGTCCAGCGCCTCTTGCGCCGTCTTGGCGAGCACGGTCTCGAACTCTTGGTGGTGAGCGAGCTGCTCGGCCACGGCCTCGCGCAAGGCCTGATCGTCGTCCACCACCAGGATCGTCTTGGTTCCCCGCATTAAAATCTCCGAGCCGTGCGTCGGCCGGCCTGCGGCGCCCGCCGTGACAGAAACGGAATATCAGCCTATCAAAGCCCCGTGAAGCAACAGTCCGATGGCCCAAAGCGGGCGCAGGGCCTTGGTCCGACGCTGCTCCAGCGCGTGGAGCGGGCGCGCGGAGACTTACGCCGCGGTCTTGCGGTCCTTGTCCACGCGGGCGCGGAAGCCGTGCTCGCGCTCCCGGCTGAAAGCGCCAGCTTCGAAGGCTTGGAGGGCCTCTCCGGCTTGGGGCCGGTCCGCATCCTCGTGACCACGCCTCGGGCGCGCACGCTCAAGATCCGCCCCTACACCGATGACGCGGTCGCCGTGGCATGGGAGCCGGGCATGGGCGAAAGCACGGTGCGCCAGCTTGCCGATCCCACGCAAGACTTGGCCAATCCGTTGAGCGGGCCGTTTCACGCCTTGCGCGAGCCGTTGCCAGCTGCCGCGTGCGCCGTGCTCGCGCTCTTAAAGGGCGCGGGGCTCTTGCCTGCGGCGGCTGTCGTCAGCGGCGCACGCGCGACGCTCGGCGCCGCGGCCGAAGAGGCGGGCTTGCTCAGTCTTTCGGCGCAAGACGTGCTCGACTATCCCGAGCACGCGCTTGTGCGGCTCGAAGCGATCGCGCGGGCAGAGGTGCCGCTTCAGGGTGCGGGGCGCTGCGAGGTCGTAGCCTTTCGCGCCGGCGACGGCGGGCCCGAGCAGCTCGCCATCATCGTCGGCACGCCCGACCATGCGCGCCCCGTGCTCGTGCGCCTCCACTCGGCATGCTTCACGGGCGATCTCTTGGGCTCGCTCCGGTGCGACTGCGGCGACCAGCTTCGCGAAGCCTTGCGCCGCATGGCGGGCCCTGAGGGCGGTGTCCTCCTTTATCTCGCGCAAGAAGGACGCGGCATCGGGCTCTTGAACAAGCTCCGCGCCTACAGCTTGCAGGAGCAAGGCTTCGACACGCTGGAGGCCAATGAGCGGTTGGGGTTCGCCGCTGACGAGCGCTTGTTCGAGGTTGCGGCCGCCATGCTCGGCGCGCTCGGCATCACGCGCATCAGGCTCCTGACCAACAATCCGGCGAAAATCGAGCATCTGAAGGCTCTCGGCATCGAAGTCGTGGAACGCGTGCCGCTCGTCGTGTCCGCCAACGACCACAATCGCCGCTATCTCGAAGTCAAGGCCAAGAGCGGCCATCTTCTGTAATGCCATGCCCGAGCTTCCCGAGGTCGAGACCATCCGCCGCGGCTTGCAGCCCGTGCTCGAAGGCCGAACGTTCGCGCGGGTCGTGCTCAACCGCGCCGATTTGCGCATTCCCTTTCCGGAGCGTTTTGCCGAGCGCCTGACGGGGCGCCGCATCGAGCGGCTCGCGCGGCGCGCCAAATATCTCCTCGGCCATTGCGATGACGGCACCGTGCTCATCATCCATCTCGGCATGAGCGGCAGGCTCACGGTCGAAGGAAATGCGCGGGCCCCTCTGCCGCGCGGGCCGCACGACCACGTGATATTGGAGACCGATGCGGGCACGCGCGCTCGTATTTTGCGACCACCGCCGGTTCGGTCTCATGACACTCGCGCGGGAGGAGGAGCTTCTGCGCCATCCTCTGCTGAAGGACCTCGGCCTCGAGCCCTTGAGCCCCGCCTTTACGCCCGAGGCGCTCGCGGCGCGGCTCGACGGCCGGCGCACGCCGCTCAAATCCGCGCTCATCGACCAGCACGTCATCGCGGGCCTCGGCAATATCTACGCATCCGAAGCGCTTTATCGTGCGCAGCTCTCGCCCCGGCGCCGCGCGGCCACGCTCACGGACCAGCGCGCGGCGCGGCTCGTCTGCGCCATTCGCGCCGTGCTCGAAGAGGCAATCGCGGCAGGCGGCTCTTCCTTGCGCGACTTACGTTCACGCCGATGGCGAGCTCGGTCTGTTTCAGCATCGCTTCGCCGTCTACGACCGCGAAGGCGAGCCATGTTCAACCGCGGGATGCGGCGCTAAGATCCGCCGCCTCGTTCAGAGCAACCGTTCGACCTTCTATTGCCCGCGCTGCCAGCGCTGACCGCTCAACGGAGGGAGCAATCGTCGTGGCTTATGAAACGATACTCGTCGACGAGCAGGGCGCCGTCGGGCGCATCCGGCTCAACCGGCCCCAAGCCCTCAATGCGCTGAGCGCGAAGCTCCTCCGAGAGCTCGGCCAGGCTCTCGATGCTTTCGATGCGGATGCGCGCATCCACTGCGCCGTTCTCTTGGGCGGCGAGAAGGCGTTCGCGGCGGGCGCGGACATCAAGGAGATGCAGTCGAAGTCCTTTGCCGACGTCATCGGCCAGGATTTCGGCGCAAGCCCGGAAATCGTGACGCGCTTCAAGAAGCCGCTCATCGCGGGCGTTGCGGGCTTCGCCTTGGGCGGCGGCTGCGAGCTCGCCATGGCGTGCGACATCATCATCGCGGCGGACACGGCGAAATTCGGCCAGCCCGAAATCACCCTCGGCGTGATTCCAGGTTGGGGCGGGAGCCAAAGACTGCCGCGCGCGGTGGGCAAGGCGAAAGCCATGGAGCTCGTGCTCACCGGACGCATGATGAATGCCGACGAGGCCGAGCGCGCAGGGCTCGTGAGCCGCGTCGTGCCGCAGGCCGAGCTCGAAGCCGAGGTGATGAAGGCGGCCGAGCGCTTGGCGTCCTTGTCGCTGCCCGCGCTCGTGTTCGCCAAGGAGGCGGTCAATCGCGCCTTCGAATCCCCGCTCGCCGAAGGCCTCCGCTTCGAGCGGCGCGCGTTCCACGTGCTCTTTGCCACGGAAGACCGGGCGGAAGGCATGGCGGCGTTCGTCGAGAAGAGACCGCCGCGTTTCAAGAACCGCTGAGAGCGGCGGCAGGCTTGACGGCGCGCGCCTTCGATTGACGCGCCGGAGGCTCGCCGCTATAAGCGCAAGCCTTTTCGGGATGGAGCCTTGCTCATGGCCAATACGCGTTCGGCCAAGAAAATGGTCCGCAAGATCGCGCGGCGGACGGCCGTCAATCGCGATCGCAGGAGCGCGAGCAGATCGGCCGTGCGCAAGGTCGAGGACGCGATCACCGCGGGCAATAAGGCAGAAGCGCTCGCGGCGCTCAAAGAGGCCGAGCCCGCGCTCATGCGCGCCGTGCAAACGGGCCTCTTCCAGAAGAACAGAGCCTCGCGCAAAGTCGCGCGCCTCACGCACCGCGTTCGCGTGATGGCCTGAAGAACAAAGCGCAGGTTCGCGCGAAAAATATCCGCGTCATTTCCCAGAAATTGTCGTTGCGCAGGAGGCGCCGCCAGTGCGCCTCGCTGTGCGCATGACGTGCTCATAATTTCTCGGCGCAAAACGCGGATTCTGAAAGGATGCTTGTAATTCGCGCACGTCGAGCGCATGCTTTCGACGTGCCTGTTGGATTTGCATGTCAACTTTTTTTCGTGCGCGTATCATTTTTTTCAAAGTTCACTTAATGATCCGGTTGTCGAACTCGTGTGCGTTCGTTAACGTGATGTCCTCGGACGGCGAAACGCATCTCACTAGTCTCCAAGTAAGAAATCTGGTCCACCACGCGTAATGATCCGCACCCTCGGGCGCGGGAACGGGATCGTTCATCCCGAGCAGTCGCGCAAAGGCGGTTCACGCATCACGCTCCGGACGCGAAGAAGCCGGCGAAACCAAAAAAGAGGATGTTTGGCGGCCCGTCGAGGGAATTTCTGGACACCGCATCGCGCTCGATAGTCCCGTGCGGAGCTGGAAGGGGAACGCTAGGTGAAGCCGAAGTCCGAGCATCCATCGTCAGGAGCAGGTCTTGCGGCGGGAGCCTATGCGGGCGATGTCGACGTCGAGCAAGCATGGGCGATGCTTCGCGACAAGGTGCCTGCGGCGCTCGTCGATGTGCGCAGCAAGGCCGAGTGGAGCTATGTCGGCGTGCCGGATCTGTCTTCTTTGAAAAAGGATGCCGTCCTTATCGAATGGCAGATCTTTCCCGGAATGGCGGCCAATCCCGACTTTCTCGCGACGCTCAAGAAGGCGCTCGCCGAGCGCGGCGTGCGTCCGGAAGACCCTGTTCTGTTCATATGCCGGTCAGGCGTGCGTTCCCGCGCGGCGGCGATCGCGTTGACCGGCGAAGGCTACAAGGTTTGTTACAACGTGGCGGGCGGTTTCGAAGGCGATCTCGACCAAGAGCGTCATCGCGGCCGGCGCGGCGGTTGGAAGGCTAAAAATCTCCCCTGGGTTCAGAGTTAGTCGAGCCGTTCACCCGGCTCGCGCGCTTCAGTTCTAGCAAGCGCGGACATCGAAAATTGCGCGGCCGCGTGCCGCGTTCCCGGACAGCATTCCTTCACCGACCTTTTTCTCACGAGGTAACGACACGATGAAGCGCGACGTAGCACAGCGATCCGAGAGCACTTGTGAATTACCGGAAGCGGTCGAGCGCTGGGAGCGCGTCCGCGCGCGACTGCGCGAGGAGGTGGGTGAAGCGAGCTTCGAGCGTTGCTTGAAGTCGCTGATCCTGGTCTCGGCGACCACGGACCGTATTGCGCTCGGCACGACAACGCGCTTCATGGGCAATTATGTGAACGCCCATTTCGGGGAGCAGATTCTGCGCCTTTGGCGGACCGAGACCAAGAGCATCGTCGCCGTCGAGGTGACGGTGGTGGAGGCGAAGCCCTTCAAGATCGAAGGCAACGGCGCCGCCCATGAGACGGGCCAGCGCAACGGCGCCGCGCATGCGATCCCCGAGAGCGGCAAGACATCGGCGCGCAGGCTCGCTTTGGGCAGCACATCCACGCCGCCGCCCGGGGGCCTCGATCGGGATTTCACCTTCGACAACTTTGTCGTGGGCAAGTCCAACGCGCTCGCCCATGCCGCGGCCCGTCGGGTCGCGGAGGCCACGGCGCCCGTCTACAACCCCCTCTACATCTACGGCGCGTCCGGGCTCGGCAAGACGCATCTCATGCACGCGATCGGCAACGAGATCGTGCGCAGAGACGGCGGTCGGCGCGTGCTTTACCTCTCGGCCGAAAGCTTTCTCTATCAATTCGTAAGCGCTGTCCGCTTCAAGGATACCGGTACCTTCAAGGAGGCGTTTCGAAATGTGGATGTGCTCATGGTCGACGACCTCCAATTCATGGCCCGGAAGGAAGCAACGCAGGAGGAGTTCTTCCATACCTTCAACACGCTCGTGGAGAGGCGGCGCCAGATTGTCGTCTCGGCTGACTGCTCTCCCCACGATCTCAAGGACATCGAGGAGCGCATTCGCTCGCGCTTGGGCTGCGGCATGACTGTCGACATCCAACAGACCGAGTACGAGCTCCGGCTCGGCATACTCGAGGCGAAATGCGACCGCCTGAGGACCCAGAACGGCCGAAACATCCCCCCAATCCCGCATGAGGTGATGGAGTTCGTCGCCGAGCGAATTACCTCGAATGTTCGCGATCTCGAGGGCGCGTTGACCCGCATCATCGCTCATGCCGAGCTTGTGGGGGGAAGCATCACGGTCGAGACGACACGCTACGTGCTGCGCGACCTTTTGCGCATGAGCGAGCGCCAGGTCACGATCCATGAGATTCAGCAAACCGTGGCCGAGACCTATGCCTTCAGGGTCTCCGATCTCAAATCCGAGCGGCGCGCCCAGCCGCTCGTGAACGCGCGCCACATCGGCATGTGGCTTGCCAAGGAACTGACCCAGGCCTCCTTTCCCTTGATCGGCCGCGAGTTCAAGCGCGACCACACCTCGGTCATGCACGCCGTCCGCAAGATCGACCGGCTGCGGGCGTCGGATACGCAAGTGGCCGCGGAGCTCGACGGGCTGACAAAGCGCCTGCGCAGCTGAGGCAATCCTTCATCCCTGGGCGGGCGCTGCCGCGCCCGCCCAGGCGCGGCTGCCTGCAAACCGCAGATAAATGAGACCAATTCGCGCGCCTTTTTTGTCGCCTTCACGGGATGCGCGAAAAGCCTGGCTCTGCTATCATTTTCCGCTTTGATTCCTGCATGCAGCCGGCCTCCTGCCTTGCCCGCGCAAGGCGGCCTCCGGCAGCGACCGGCGGGCCCTCAGAGGGACCTCTTCTTAAGTCGGCGCAGGCCTCCGCAAGGAACGACAGGACCGGTCTTTCGCACGCGAAACCGTAAGGCAAGCCATGAAGACGTCGATCGAACGCGAATCCCTGCTCAAGTGCCTGAGCCACATCCAAAGCGTGGTCGAGCGGCGGAACACCATTCCCATCCTGTCCAATGTGCTGATCGAGGCATCCGATCGGACGCTGAAGCTCGCGGCGACGGATCTCGATCTCGAGATCGTGGAGACGCTGCCCGCCGATGTCATCGGCGCGGGCGGCACCACCGCGCCCGCGCACATGCTCTACGAGATCGTGCGCAAGCTGCCCGAGGGCGCGCAGGTGCATCTGGAGGCTGGCGGAACCGACGGCAGGCTTTCCGTGCGCGCCGGCCGCTCGCGCTTTTCCTTGGCGACGCTGCCCCGGGACGACTTCCCCGTGCTTGCGGCGGGCGAGCTTCCGCATCACTTCACGATGGATGCGGCCCTCCTCGCCTCGGTCATCGGCAAGACGCGCTTTGCCATCTCGACCGAAGAGACGCGCTACTATTTGAACGGCATCTATTTCCATGCGTTGGGCGGCGCGGCCAAGCCCGCCATGCGCGCCGTCGCGACCGACGGCCACAGGCTCGCCCGTGTGGAGCTGCCGTTGCCCAAGGGCGCGCAAGGCATGCCGGGCGTCATCGTGCCGCGCAAAGCGGTGAACGAGCTTGCCAAGCTCATCGCCGAGGAGACCGAGCCCGTCGAGATTGCGCTCTCCGAGAACAAGATGCGCTTCGCGCTGGACGACCTCGTGCTCACGACCAAGCTCATCGACGGCACCTTCCCGGATTACAGCCGGGTCATTCCGACCGGGAACGACAAGACCATGCAGGTCAACGTCAAGGAGTTCACCGAAGCGGTGGATCGCGTCTCGACCGTGTCGACCGAGAAGTCGCGCGCGGTGAAGCTTGCTCTGCAGAGCGGCCAGCTCACGCTGACGGTCGTCAATCCGGAAAGCGGCACGGCGACCGAGGAGCTTGCGGTGGAATATGCGGCAAGCCCGCTCGAGATCGGCTTCAACGGCCGCTATATCCTCGACATCATGGCACAGATGACGGGCGCGCAGGCGCAGTTCGCCTTTGCCGATCAGGGCTCGCCGGTGCTCGTGCGCGATCCCGGGGACGCAAGCGCGCTTTACGTCCTCATGCCCATGCGGGTGTGACGGGACGTGACGACTGTCGTTCCTTTCAAGCGAGTGGCGCCGGTCGAGGCGCAGGAGCCTCTGGCGTTTGAGCGTGCGGGGACGATCGCGCGCGTCAAGCTCGCGGCTTTCCGCTCCTATGACGAGCTCGCGCTGTCCGTCGACGCGCGGCCCGTGGTGCTCACGGGAGCCAACGGCGCGGGCAAGACCAATCTTCTCGAGGCGCTCTCGCTCGTCTCGCCGGGCCGCGGCTTGCGCGGCGCCAGGCTTTCGGACATGGCGCGGCGAGCCGAGCCCAAGGCGGCGCCCGCGGATGCCTGGGCCATCGCGCTCAAGCTGCGCGGGGCTGACGGCGCCCACGACCTCGGTACCGGCCAAGGCTTCGACGGCGGCGAACGGCGCCAGGCGCGCATCGACGGCGAGACGGCGAGTGTGGGCGCGTTCGGCGCGTATCTGCGCGTCCTGTGGCTGACGCCCGCCATGGATCGTCTCTTCGTCGAGGGCCCAAGCGCGCGGCGGCGCTTTCTCGATCGGCTCGTCCTGAGCCTCGAGGCGGAGCACGCGACGCATTCGGCGCGCTATGGGCAGGCCATGCGCGAGCGCAACGTCCTCTTGCGCGACGGCGCCAAGGATCCCGCCTGGCTTTCCGCGCTCGAGACGGAAATGGCCGCTTATGGCGTAAAGCTTGCGGCTTGCCGTCTTGCGACGGTGCGGCGTCTCGGATGCGCGCTCGCCGATCAAGAGACCGCGTTTCCAAGAGCCGCGCTTTTGCTGTGCGGTCACATCGAGGATGCGCTTGCCGCGGGCCGCGCGCCTGAGGAAACCGAGCGCGACTTTGCGCTTCGGCTTGCGCGCGGCCGCGCGCGTGACGCGGCCGCGGGCCGCGCGCTCGAGGGTCCCCATGTGAGCGACCTGTGCGTCACCCATGAGGGCCTCGGTCGTGCCGGCCGACCAATGCTCGACGGGCGAGCAGAAGGCGCTTCTCGTGGGGCTCGTGCTCGCCCAGGCGCGCCTTGTCGCGGCCGAGGCGCCGGGCTTGGGCCCCGTTCTCCTGCTCGACGAAATTGCGGCGCATCTCGATGCGGCGCGCCGCGAGGCGCTGTTCGCGGCGATCGTGGCGCAGGGGCTCCAGGTGTGGCTCACGGGCACCGATGCCGGGCTGTTTGCGCCCTTGGGCCGCGCAGCCCAGCGCTTCACGCTGGCCGAGAGCCGCGTCGCGCCCGGTGCCGGGAGCTAAAGAGACCGATGGCGATGAGCGATAGCGCGGAACAATCCAGAGCCGCCGAAGAATATGGCGCCGAGCAGATCAAGGTGCTGCGCGGGCTCGAAGCCGTGCGCAAGCGGCCGGGCATGTATATCGGCGACACCGAGGACGGCTCGGGCCTCCATCACCTGGTCGACGAGGTGGTCGACAACGCCATCGACGAGGCGCTGGGAGGCTTCTGCGACCAGATCGAGGTGACGCTCAACGCCGACGGCTCGGTCACGGTCACCGATAACGGGCGCGGCATTCCGACCGACATTCACCGCGAGGAGGGTGTGTCCGCGGCCGAAGTCATCATGACGCGGCTTCATGCCGGGGGGAAATTCGACAAGAGCTCCTACAAGGTCGCGGGCGGGCTCCATGGCGTCGGCGTCTCGGTCGTCAACGCGCTTTCGGAGGTGCTCGACCTGCGCATCTGGCGGGACGGCAAGGAATATTTCATGCGCTTCCGCAACGGCGATCCGGAAGCGCCGCTCGCGGCATCGGGCGAGGCCAAGGGCCGCCGCGGCACGGAGATCACATTCCGTCCGAGCCCCAAGATTTTCACCATGATCGAGTTCGATTACGCGACCGTCGAGCATCGCCTGCGCGAGCTCGCCTTCCTCAACTCCGGCGTCACGATCATGCTCAAGGATCTGCGCCACGTGGAGAAGCGCGAAGAGGTGATGCGCTATGAAGGCGGCGTGGAGGCCTTCGTGCGCTATCTCGATCGTGCGCGGACCCCGCTCGTTCCCGATCCCATCATCATCAAGGGCAGCCGCGACGACATGATCGTCGAGGCGGCGCTGTGGTGGAACGACGGCTATCACGAGGCCATGCTCTGCTACACCAACAACATCGGCCAGCGCGACGGCGGCACCCATTTGGCGGGCTTCCGCGCGGCGCTCACGCGCTCGGTCAACAATTACGCGAGCGAAAGCGGGCTCGCGAAGAAGGAGAAGGTGCAGCTGACGGGCGACGACGCGCGCGAAGGGCTCACCTGCGTGCTTTCGGTGAAAGTGCCCGATCCGAAATTCTCGTCCCAGACCAAAGACAAGCTCGTCTCGTCGGAAGTTCGGCCGGTGGTCGAAGGCATCGTGGCTGAGGGGCTCTCGCGCTGGTTCGAGGAGCATCCGGCGCAGGCGCGCGCCATCGTGGGCAAGGTGGTGGAGGCCGCCGCGGCGCGCGAAGCCGCGCGGCGCGCCCGCGAGCTCACGCGGCGCAAGGGCGCGCTCGACATTTCGAGCCTGCCGGGCAAGCTCGCCGACTGCCAGGAGCGCGATCCCGCCAAGTCCGAGATCTTCATCGTCGAGGGCGATTCCGCGGGCGGCTCGGCCAAGCAAGGCCGCAACCGCGCGAACCAGGCCGTGCTGCCCCTGCGCGGAAAAATCCTCAATGTCGAGCGCGCGCGCTTCGACAAGATGCTCTCGTCTTCGGAGATCGGCACGCTGATCACGGCGCTCGGGACCGGCATCGGGCGCGACGACTTCGATCTTGCCAAGCTCCGCTACCACAAGGTCATCATCATGACCGACGCCGATGTGGACGGCGCCCATATCCGAACGCTTCTCCTCACCTTCTTCTATCGCCAGATGCCGGAGATCATCGAGGCGGGTCATCTCTTCATCGCCCAGCCGCCGCTTTACAAAGTCAAGCGCGGCGCCTCCGAGCGCTATCTCAAGGACGAGCGCGAGCTCGAGAACGATCTCATCGACGCCGGCATCGAGGGCGCGAAGCTCACCCTGCATACCGGGGAGGCGCGCACGGGCGCGGACTTGCGCGCGCTCGTCGATCACGCTCGCCGCATCAAGGCGCTGTTGGATGCCATTCCCCCGCGCTATCCGCGCGCGATCATCGAGCAGGCAGCGATCGTGGGCGCGCTCGATGCGCAAAAGATGAGGGACAGGAAGAGTGCGGAGGAGGCTGCGGCCTATATCGCGCGACGGCTCGATCTCCTGGCGCCCGAGACCGAGCGCGGCTGGAAGGGCGAGGTGCTCGCGGGCGGCGCGCTCGAATTCTCGCGCAGCGTGCGCGGCGTGGGCGAGCGGCGGCTTCTCGACGGGCCGCTCTTTGCCTCGGCCGAGGCGCGCAAGCTCGCAGCCGAGCACGAGCGTTTGAGCGAGGTCTACGTCAAGGCCGGCACGCTCAAAGGCAAGGACGGGGAGCAACAGATCCGCGCGCCGTCCCAGCTCCTTGGCGCTGTGCTCGCCCAGGGGCGCAAAGGCATCCAAGTCCAGCGCTACAAGGGCTTGGGCGAGATGAATGCCGAGCAGCTTTTCGAGACCACGCTCGACGAGAACGCGCGCACGCTCTTGCAGGTGAGGATTTCCCACGCCGACACCGCCGACGAGATCTTCTCCAAGCTCATGGGCGATGTCGTCGAGCCGCGACGCGAGTTCATCCAGGACAACGCGCTTTCGGTCACCAATCTCGACGTGTGACGCATAGAAGCCCTCTCCTGCCGCGGCTATACTGAGCCCGGGGGGAGCCTTGATGCGTGCGTTGGGGGAAGTGCTGGCGCGGAGCGCGGCGAGAGCCGCCGTGGCTCTCGCATTCGCGCTTGGCCTATCACCGGCGCCGGCGCCGGCTCAGGGGGTTTCCTGCTGCAGCGCCGATCCCGAGATCGCCAACGGTCTCGACGAGGGCTTCGGCGCGCCGCCGGTCGAGACGCCGACACCCGCGCCGCAATCGCCGCAGTCGCCATCGCCGGGGCAGTCGCCGCGCCTGGTTTTCCTGCTGACCAAGCTCCCCAATGAGGGCGGCGCGCCGGTGGTGGGCTTCAAGGCGTGGCTCGACGCCGACGTCTGCCCGCTCCGGGTTCCGGCAGACTTGAACGACGAGTCCGAGATGGACGCGAGCTTCGCAAAGCAGGTTGTCCTCGGCACGCTTCTCCGCGGCGATGGCCGCGTTCGCGTGGCGCTGCGCGCGCGCAAGCTCGCGAGCGGAGCGGAGACCGGAGAGGAGACCGGCGAGGCCCAAGGCGAGGACAGAGCCGCCATCGCCACCGCGACGCATCAAGCGCTCAAACGTCTCGGCCTCATCTGTGAGGGTTGACGCCCATTGGCGCGCGCGGATTTTTCCGTCGAGGCATAGCCGGTCGGGGAAACCGGCTATCGACTCATGGGGGGCTCTTTGCGGAGCGGCTTGCCTTTGCTGGGCAGCTCTTCTGCGATGGCATCGCCCAAGATCACCTCAGGCTCGCCCGTGTCGGCCAAGCCTTCGGCGACGGCCTCGCGTGCTTTCTTCGCGATTTCGATATAGCGCGCGCGGATGCGCTGGAGGTCGTGTTCGGATAGTTCCTCGAGGTCGAGCAGAACATTATGCGCACCTTCAAGCGCGCGGATGAGCTCGTCGAGCTTGATCTGGGTCGCCTTCGCGTCGCGGTTCTGGGTGTTCTGTATGAGGAACACCATGAGGAAGGTCACAATGGTGGTCGCCGTGTTGATGGAGAGCTGCCAGGTATCGCCAAAGTGGAAGAGGGGCCCGAGAAGCGCCCAGCCCAAGATGACGGCGCAGGCGAGGGCGAAGAGGAGTGGGTGGCCGGCCGTGCTCGCGGTTCTGCTCGCGAAGCGGCCGAAGGTATTGCGGCTGGACATGGCGGGGCTCCTGGCTCGGCAGGTCGATTGAAAGCCGGGGGTCCTTGGTCTAGCTTGCCCGCCGCGCGGTTGAAAGGCACCCGTAGCTCAGCTGGATAGAGCGCTGCCCTCCGAAGGCAGAGGTCAGAGGTTCGAATCCTCTCGGGTGCGCCAGGGTTGCTAAAGAGCCCGAACCCTGTATTGCCTTAGGGCAACATAGTCGCGCGACGGGTGGCTTGAGGGGAATTTCCGTTCCACAACCGCCCCCGCAACTGCTGTAATCTGGTGGCTCGATGGAGTTCGGACCCTGGGGGGCCCTTCGGCCTAAGGTGGGGTCGACTTCGCAAGGGGGCGGTTCGTGGAAGAGCCAATCAGAGCTGGAGAGAACTTCGACCTCGTTTATGAATTGTTCCGAGGCACCAGCGTCAGCCTGAAGGATAGGGTCGAGACCTTCTACCACATCGTTCAGGACGAGACCGACCGGAAGCGCGTGTTCTACCACCGTGTGATCTCATCGGCCGCGGGCCGGGAGGTCCTGGTGGAGGATCGCTATTCGGGCCAAACGGTCCCCATGCTGATGTTCGGATCCAACAACTATCTCGGTCTCGCCCACCACCCGCACATCCGGGAGTGCGTGCTCAAGGCGATCAGCGATTACGGGACGGGAATTGGCGGCCCGCCGTTTCTCAACGGCTATCTCAAGATCACCGAAGAGCTCGAAGAGCGTCTGGCCGCGCTGAAGGGCAAGGAGGCCGCGATCACCTTCTCGAGCGGCTACTCGGCGAATCTCTCGGTGGTCACCGCGCTCACGCAACCCGCGGGCAAGGTGTTCTACGACGAATATTCCCACGCCTCCTTCTCCGACGGCTTGAGGCTTGCGCGCGCGAATGCCACGCGCTTCAGCCACAACTCCCTGGATCAATTGTCGCGGCTCTTGGCCACGGCGAAGGACGACGGCACGAAGGACGTGTTCGTCGGCGTCGAGGGCGTCTATTCCATGGACGGTGATCTCGCGCCGCTCGACAAACTCATTCCGCTCTGCCACGGCCGCGGCGCGATGCTGATCGTGGACGACGCCCATGGCACCGGCGTCATGGGAATGAACGGCTACGGCACGGGCGAGCATTTCGGCGTCTCCTCGGAGATCGACGTGCTCATGGCGACCTTCAGCAAGGCGCTGAGCGTCAACGGCGGCTTCATCTGCGCGTCCAAGGAGATCATCGAGTACATGCGCTACGCAGCGCGGCCCTATATGTTCTCGGCCGCCATGCCGCCGCAGACCATTGCCGCCGTCCACGGTGCGCTCGATGTCATCGAGCGCGAGCCGCATTGGCTCTCGATGCTACGGAGCAATGTGGCCTATGCCACTGAAAAGCTGAACGCGTTGCGCTGGGGCTTCCATGTCGAGACGCCGTCGGCCATCATCATTCTCGAGACGCCACGGACGATGGACATTCGACAAGCTGCCTATCTGTTTCACAAGAATCGCATTTTCGTGAATCCGGTCGAGTTTCCGGCCGTGCCTTCCCACAAGCAACGGTTCCGCATAAGTCTAATGGCGACCCACACCAAGGCAGACATCGACCATCTGGTCGACGTCGTCGACCAGGTCTGGTCCGCATTCCATTAGATGTGGCGATCGGACGATTTCCTTGACGGGCACGCTGTGTTGCGCATCGATGTAAAGAACCCGTGCAGGCGGCACTTACGTTTGCCGCCGTCAGGCGGCATCGATGTCGGTCTTTTTCGCTAAGGCTCGCTCATCGCACTATGCCGGCAAGTACGCGCTCGTCGTCGGCGCTTCGGAAGGCATCGGGCTCGCCATCGCCTGCGCGCTCGCGCGTCGGAGCGCAAACGTCGTCATCGCCTCTCGCGACGAATTGAAGCTTGTCGATGCTGCCCGCTCGATCGAGACAGATCATCGGCAGCCGGGTCGATGGGTCGACTGGATAGCTTTCGATGTGCGCCACCACGACGAGGTGAAGGCTGCGCTCGCAGCGCTTCACGGCAAGCACGGCACGCCGGATATCTTGATCACCTGTGCGGGTGGCGCGCGTCCCGCCTATTTCCAGGATCTTACGCTCGACGAGCATCGCGCGATGATGGAGCTCAATTATTTCGGCACGCTTCACGTCGTCCACGCGCTTGCGCCCGCGATGGTCGCCAGGCGGAGCGGGACAATCGTGCTCACCTCGTCCGGCCTCGGCTTGATGGGGCTGTTCGGGTTCAGCGGCTACTGCGCGAGCAAGTTCGCGCTTGTCGGCCTTGCCGAGACGCTGCGGAGCGAGCTTCGCGTGTACGGCCTGCGCGTATCCTGCTTTTGTCCGCCGGCGGTCAACACGCCGGGATACGAACGTGAAAAGGCCGTGACGCCGAAAGAGGTGCTCGCGACCGAGGAGAAAGGTGCCGTGCTCGAGGCGGACGATGTTGCGCGCACTCTTCTCGATGCGCTGCCGCGCAATCCCTTTCTCGTGATCCCCGGATTCAGGATGAACTTCATCGCTTGGGTTCATCGTCTCGCGCCGGCAATCGTGCGCTTGGGGGCGCGCCGTCCGGCGCCGTAATCGCTTCATGCATGATCCGGGAGCGGTCCCTTGATCCGCGTCTTCTTAGCTTGCCTCGTCGTCATGTCGGTCGTCATGGCCGCCGCCTGGGCCTATCAACGTTACAGGCGAAACGGCGGCTGGACCGACGTCTTCTGGCTCTTCGGCATGGGCGTCATCGGGGTGGCCTGCGCGCTCGCGCTGCCGCCGGGCTCGGGCAAGCTCACGGCGCGCCAGCTCCTGGTGGCGGGGCTCGTGACGGTGTGGTCGCTCCGGCTCGGCATCCACGTGCTGCGCCGTGTCGTCCGCAGCGCCGAGGATGCGCGCTACGTCATGTTTCGCGAAGTGGTGGGCAGCCGCTTTCAAACTCTGATGTACTGGTTCCTGCAGGTGCAAGCCTGGGTCGCGGCGTTCCTCGCGTTGTCGATCTTTGTCGCCGCGCACAATCCGGCTCCCGGTTTGCGTTGGATGGATCTCGTCGCGGCGAGCTTGTTCATCATCGCCGTTGTTGGCGAGAGCCTGGCCGATCGCGCGCTCAGCCGGTTCAAGAGCGATCCAAGGAACAAAGGGCTCGTTCTCGATCGCGGGCTTTGGGCGTGGACGCGCCATCCCAATTATTTTTTCGAGTGGCTCGTTTGGCTCTCTTATCCCTTGTTTGCGATCGATCTGTCTGGCGCTTACCCGTGGGGATGGTTCGCGTTGTCGGGAGCCGTCGCGATGTATCTCGTGTTGCGGCACATGACAGGCGTGCCGGCGCTCGAGGCGGCTTTGACAAGCACCAAGGGCCAAGCCTATCGCGCTTACCAGGCGCGGGTGAGCGCGTTCTTCCCGCGGCGTCCAAGCTGAAATTCTTGGCTTCTCTTGTCAGTTCTTGCGTGCGGCCAGGGACTCGATGAGTGCGCAGGTCTCCGCGAGAGGGTCCTCAATGCGCAAGACCGCCGCGAGCGCCTGGCAGCGAACATTGACCGCCGTGGACGACAAGAGCCGCTCGAGCTTTCGCGCCACATTCTTTCCGGTGAAGCGATTTCGCCCGAGGCTGTCGGCCACGCCCACGCGTTTGAAAAGATGAGCATTGTCGAACTGGTCGTGGGAGAACGGCATCAAGAGTTGCGGGATGCCGGCCTGCAACGCCCGGGCTGCGGTTCCAATGCCGCCGTGATGGATGATGGCCCTGCATCTCTGCAACAGCGCACCGAACGGAGCGAAGGCGAGGTGACGAACGCTTGCCGGCAGCGGCAGGGGCAGCTGCGCCGGAAACGGGGTGACGACGAGCGCAGGCAAAGCGAGCGCCTGCACGGCTTCGAGCGCCGCCTTGAAAAAATCTGACGCGTTCGTCATGGCGGTTCCCGCCGTGACGAGCACCGGCCGTTCGGCGAGAAACTCCGCTTCGGCGCCGGGATCCGATCCTGCGCCGGCAGGCGGCGGCGGCGGCGGTCCGTCATAGCTGATGAAGCCCGTCAAGCGGAGCTGTTCCGGCCAATCGCGCTGCGGGCCTCGGAGCCAGGACGGCCACAGCCCGATGACGAGCTGTGGCGACCAGGTCCAGGGCCCGACCCGCTTGAGCGGCGCGAGGCAGAGAGAGTTGCGGCAACGATTGATCGCCGGTCGCACCGTCTGCTCGAAGGCCGAGGTGACCAGGGTGTAGAGCAGACGCGCGGCCAATGGTCCGCCGTGGGAGAGCACCCTCAAGACCGGATAGCGGACGGGATCGTGGACGCTCTCCACCAAGATTGGATTGGGCAGCACCGTCGCCAAGGGAATGCCGAGCGCTTCGTTCGCGATGCGCGCGCCGAAACATTGAAAGGGCGCAACGATGACATCGAGCCCGTCCGGCCGAAGCGCGGCGAGGCTTTGGTACTCCTCTCCGGTCCAATCGGCGGCGGGACCGAAAATCGCCTGCAGGCCGCGTTCCGGATGCCACAAGTCCGGATTGGACAGGTGCCGGACATAATCGGGCTCGGTGCCAATGGCCGAAAAGGCCAAGCCCGCCGCATCCACCCCCGCCCTGAAATAAGGATTGGTGATGAAGGTGACGTGATGGCCGCGCCGCGCGAGCGCATGCGCGATGCCGAGGAAGGGATTGACGTCGCCCGCGCTCCCCAAAGCCATCACGGCGATCTTTGCCACGCTCAATGCTCCGATCGGGGAAGAGACTGGGCGGTGTGGGTAGCACCGAATGCCTGCGCGGAGGAAGACTGCCTTCGCGTCCCTCCTATGCCCCAGCGGTCTAGACGGACAGCAAATTGAGAGAGCCTTGAGCGCTTTCGCGCGCCCGGCTCAAAATTCGAACGCGTTGGTCAAGTCGTTCGCGCTCGCGTCGCGCGATCCCAGCGGCTCGAGACCGAAACGAAGCTCGATGAATTTCAGGATCGAGGTCGTGTCGTAGAGCGTGTGATCGATGAAGCGGCGCTTGGCCATGGGCGAAACGATGACGGCAGGGATGCGTGCGCCCGGCCCCCAGCGGTCCACCTTGGGCGGGGCCGCGTGATCCCAAAAGCCGCCGTTCTCGTCATAGGTGATGATGACGGCCATGCGCTGCCATTGCGGACTGCGCTCGAGCGAGCGCATCACGAGCTTGAGTTTTCGATCGCCAGTGGCGACGTCGGCATAGCCGGGGTGCTCGGTCTCCTCGCCAAGCGGCTTGTAGAAGACGACGGCGGGCAACGAGCCTTGAGCGATTGCCTCCAACATGGCGGCTTCGTCTTTCAAATGCTCCTTGCGCGCTTCGGTGCCGTCGCCGAATTGCTTGAAATAGGCGAAGGGCTGATGATGGAATTGGAATAATTCATCGGGCTTGCCGGCCACGGCATTGTCCCAGCCGCCGGAATACCAAGCCCAGCTCACGCCCTTTTCGCTCAGCCGGTCGCCGATCGTGACGCCCTCTTGGGGCGGAAGCAGCGTCTTCATGTCGGTGATCTTGGGCGAATGCGGCATGAAGCGCGATTGCAGTGTGTTGACGGCGTAGCCGTCCGGCGTGACGGCGCCGTCCTTGATGAGCGCGCCGGTCTTGCTCAGCTTGGCGATGAGTGCATCGGGCGCACCGGAAAAGCGCGGCGTGCAGGCGCAGACAAGCCAGAAGTGATTGAGAAACGAGCCGCCAAACGCCGCGTGGAAGAAGTTGTCCGCCAGCACATAACGCTTGGCGTAACGCCAAAGCGTGGTCTTGCGGCCTTCGTAATAACCCATGGCGAGGCCCTTGGCGTCGGAGACGGCGACGAACCGGTCCATGCGGCCGCCATTGATCTGCATCTGCTCCTGATAGAAACGATGCACGAGGTCGCCGGTTTTTTCCGCGAGCGGCACATATTTGTCGATCCGGAACGGCCCGTTGGGCAAATTTGCCGGAAAGCGCGAGTTGGGCAGCGGCGGCTTCAGGCTTGCGTTCATCGGTTGCGGCAAGGCGGCGTAGACAACGCCCTCTTCGTCCACCTGGCGCGCCGCTTCACCTGCAGAGGCGATGCCGTTCGCGCCGGGAAAAGTGCCGAGAAGATTGTCGAAGCTCCGGTTCTCCAGGAAGATCACGACGATGGAGTCGATCTTCTCGATGCCGGCCGGACGCTGTGCATGGGCGGCCGTGGCTCCGCAAAGGAGGAGCGCGGCGCACAGAATTGCGCCGGCAAGCCAACCGGCTCTTGAATGGGTGCGTGCCGTCAAGATCACCTCCCCTGTTGAGGAATTGAAATCATCGATGCGACGCCGTGGGCCTCGCACTTGCAGCACGCATTTGCGGCAAGAGAAGATGCCTGCCAAGCCCTGTTTCATCAATCGCGGCCACGTTGCCCGGTCGAGAGGACAGGCAGAGTAAAGCATCGATGTGACAGTTCGCGACCGCCGGATTTTGGCCGCATATCCGTTTTTGATGGGAGTGCCTTTGGGCCTTTTTCAAAACTCCTGAGGCCGGATGGCGATGAAGCGGGCAAACGATGACCGCTGATTGCCAATCGACCGCGCAAAGAGGTGTTTCATGCGCAGCGGGCCGATGATTGCATGGATGGCCGCTTCCTTCGTCGCATGTGCAGCGGCGTCGGCGCGCTTGCGGCGGGGAGTGGACCCCGAGCAGGCGAGAGCGCAGGAGCCGCAGGCCCGAAAGAAATTGCCGAGGCCCAGAGCTTGCGCGATCGGTTGCGCGAACGCTTTGGTGCGGGGCAGCCCGGGGTCTGGGCGTCCAAGGCCAAGCAATCCGGCGCCGAGCACGTCCTCATCGCTGGCCGAAGCGCCGACGTGTGGCGCCCGGCCTCCGAACAACCGAGCGCGGCGCCGCTCATTCTGTTTTCCCACGGTTACCGCGGTTGCAGCACGCAATCGACGTTTCTCACATCGGCGTTGGCCGAGCATGGCTATGTCGTGGTCGCTCCCATTCACGCGGATGCCTCGTGCAATCAAAGCGAAACCTCGACCTTGGGCGACCCTCCGCAGAAAAAGTTCCGCGACTATGAAAGCTGGACCGATGCGACCTATCGCGATCGAGCGCAGGACATGGTCGCCGTGATGGACGGTTTGAAGGCCGACGCGCGCTGGCGCACGCTGATCGACTGGTCGCGCGTCGGTCTCATGGGACACTCCCTCGGCGGCTATACCGTCTTGGGCCTCTCCGGGGGCTGGCCGAGCTGGCGTCTCGACGGGGTCAAGGCGACGCTTGCGCTATCGCCCTATTGCTTGCCGTTCTTGGCGCGCGGCGACCTGCAGCACCTGCATGTGCCGGCGATGTATCAAGGCGGCACCCGGGACTTCGGAGTTACGCCCTCGGTCAAGAAGTCTGGCGGGTGCTTCGACAAGACCGAGGCGCCGGCCTATTTCGTGGAGTTCGCCAAGGCCGGCCACCTTGCGTGGACCGATTTCAAGACAGACTATCAAGAGAGCATCACAGCCTATTCGATCGCCTTCTTCGACAGATTTCTCGCTGGAACGGGTAGAGGAGATCTCTCGACGCGACGGTCCGATGTCTCCGCGCTCAAGGCAAAGTGAGCGGACGGCGACCAATTGGAGCTTCTATCAACAATTTTGTCACATCCCGCACAAAACTTGTGCGGCCGATGGCGTCACCTTAGGCTTGCCGCATCCGGAATCGGGGATTGTAGCGCCCTGCCGCTCAATCCTGGACGAAAGCCCCGGCGCCCTTCAAAATCGACGCCCATCGAATTGCAAAAAAATGTCCGGGCGCACCGTCCGGCTCGAAGTCGGGAAAGAGAGCATGGCTCAGCCGACAAAGGTCAAAGACGCGCGCCCCGCAGCGCACAGCGAAGCGCACCGGCTGCTCGCCAAGGCAAAAGAGCTCGCGCCCTTTTTCTCCGCGCAAGCGCCGCACAACGAGGCCAAGGGCTCGCTCACCGACAAGACCTTGTCGGCGCTACGCGAAGGCGGATTTTTCTCCATGCTTGTGCCGCGCCATTTTGGCGGCGCGGAGATCTGGCCGCTCGAGGCTTCGGAAATTTTCGAGACCGTCTGTCACGCCGACGGTGCCACGGGCTGGGTGCTCATTGTCACCCAGGTCTCCCTGGGCACCGTGGGCGCCTATCTCGATCTGGCGGCGGCCCAAGAGATTTTTGCTAAGGGAATCCCGCTCATCGCGGGCCAAGGCGGTCCACAAGGCCAAGCCATTGTGGACGGCCGCGGCTTTCGCCTGAGCGGGCGCTGGGGCTATGGCAGCGGCGTCTTGCATGCCGATTACTTGTATAGCGGCGCGCATGTCATCGAAAACGGCAAACCGCGCATGCTGCCCGACGGCAGCGGTCCGGACGTTCGCGTTTTCATCGTGCCGCGCCGCGAAGTCGTGTTTCACGACAATTGGGACGTCCTGGGCTTGCGCGCGACCGCGAGCGTCGACTACGCGATGACCGATGTCTACGTGCCGGAAGAGTTTAGCTTCCACCCGGCGACGACGAAGCCGAAGCAAGGCGGAAATCTCTACAGGATCAGCGTCATGGGCATGGTGGGCATCGGCCATGCGAGCTATTACCTGGGCGTCGCCCGCCGCCTTTTGGATGAGCTTGCAAAGCTTGCGACGGCCAAGTCCGGACGTCCTTCCGTGCTGTCGACGCCGGGCGGCGGAGAGAGCTTTCAGGAGCAGTATGGTGCGGCCGAGGCGAAGCTCCGTGCCGCCCGCTGCCTTCACGCGCGAGGTGTGGAGAGAGATCGAGGAAGCGATCGAAAAGGGTCAAGAGCTCTCAACGCGCCAGACCACGCTCTACCGGCTTGCCCTCAATCACGCCTCGATGACGGCGGCGGAGACCGCGAACTTTGCCTACAAATACGGCGGAGGGGTCGCGCTGCGCGCCGGACCTTTGCAGCGCGGCTTCCGAGATATCCACGCGGGCACGCAGCATATCCTCACCTCACCCGTTCTCCTGCGCGAATGCGGACGCGAATTGCTCGGCGCGGCGCAAGGAGAAATCTGGGGTCCTTATGGCCTGATCGGCCGTTCTTGACGAGCGTGCGTCCAAGAACAGGATAATCGAATCTCGAAGGGCGTTGTGGCTGTAGCGCTACTTCGCTCCGTGCTAAGCTTCATGCGCGCTGAAAGCGCGCGGCGCATCGCGAATAACAAGACCAGGAGGATTCGATGAACAAGATGGTGATCCAGACGGCGTTCCTTGTGGCCGCGCCTTGGCGTGCTTGGCGCGGCCGATCACGGCTTTGCGATGGAGAAAACGTCACAATCGAAGGCAGAGATGATCGCGAGCGCGATGTCCGCCGCGCCCGAAGCGATCGCAAAGGACGCCACGGTCATTACCATGAAGGCGAACGGGAAGACGAAGGTGTTGCGCAAGGGCACCAACGGCTTCACATGCATGGCCGACAACCCCGCAACGCCGGGTCCCGATCCGATGTGCATGGACGCCAATGCCATGGAATTCGTCAACGCATGGGTCGGCCACACGGCGCCGCCGGCGGACAAGATCGGCTTCATGTACATGCTCGCGGGCGGCACGGACGCGAGCAACACGGATCCCTATGCGCCAGCGCCGCAGGAAGGCAATCATTGGATCGAGACCGGACCCCATGTGATGATCGTAGGCGCTCCGGTGGCCACGATGACGAGCGGCTATCCGAAGTCGCCCGATCCCGACACGTCCAAGCCTTACGTCATGTGGGCGGGGACGCCTTACGAGCACCTGATGATTCCGATAAAATAAGGAGTGCCGTTCGACTTCGATGGATTTCTCTCTGGACGGTGGCGAATGGAGAAGAGGGGCGTGGCAGCGGAAAAGACTCTCGCCTGCATGCCGCGCTCATGGCGTGAAAGGAGAAATTTGCGAAGTAGGCCGCGCGGCGCTGAGCCCAGTGCAACCCTGTCTTGCCTTTGGCGTGTAGAGATGGGATTCGCCGCGGGCGATCGCCGTGCGGGGGGACAAATCAATCGGTGGACTTCGTTGCGTGCCGGGAGTGCGCCGCAGTAGCATTCGTGAGCGGCGCTGAGGGGAGCATTCATGACGCCGCGTCACGTCGCGCTTGGGGTTGCTTTGTCTCGCGGGCCTTGCAGGCCTCTGGCCGCGTGCGGCCGTTGCGCAAACGCCGACGCCGCTCGCCTATTGGCAATTCTCCGCCGGCGAAGTGCTCGGGCCCTATGGGAAGGACGCGCCGAAGTGGCGGGTGATTATCGGGCCGAGCTCGGTGTATCAGCCCGAATATGAAGGCTCGGACAATTACCAGGTCAAGCCCGGCATGGTGCTCAACATCCGCTATCGCGGGCGGCTCTTTCTCAGCGGCGGCGAGGGATTCGGTTACGACGTTTTTCGGGGACGGAATTATCGCGCGGGCGCCGCGCTCGCTTATGACTTGGGCCGCAACGACGACGTCGATGGGCTATACGGGCTTGGCGGCATCGGCCCCTCGATGCAAATCAAGCTTTATGGCGAGTATGTGTTCCGGCCGCAGATCATGTCCCACGAGATGCCCGTCATTCTGTCGCTCGATCTGCGCCGTGCCTTTGCAAGCTATGGGGGCATCAGCGGCAATATCGGAATTTACACACCTGTCGCGGGCAGCCGGCAGGAACGGTACTTCGTGTTTCTCGGCGGCGGCGCGAGCTTCGTGGACGACAAGACGGCCGACGCATTCTTCGGTGTGACGGCGTTCCAGGCCGCAGAGTCCGGCCTTTCCGCGTACGACCCGGAATGGGGCATAAGAAGCGCGAGCGCGGGCGTGAACGCAGGCTGGTTCTTTACCGACCACATGCTCGCCACGTTTGCCGTCTCGGGCAAACGCCTGCTGTCGGACATGTCGCGGAGCCCCGTCGTCCAGAACGAATGGCAGTTCTTCTCGAGCGTGAGCCTCGGCTATCTGTTCTGAGGCGGCGCGCCGCGCGTCGGTGATATCCGGAGCGCGCCTCAAGCGTCCTGCACTTGCAGAGGCCGCTCCGCTTACGATTCGAGACGAAAATCCAGAATCTCCTCGCCGTCGCGCACCACGATGAGCTCGACCGGCCAGACGTGAACGTCGTTGGCGAAGGATTTCAAATCGGCGGAAGAAAGCTTCTTGGCGTAGCGCCGGTCGACCGCGAGAATCAAATCGCCCTTTTTGAGGCCTGCCTTTTCGGCGACAGAATCCTTCTCGATCTTGGTGATGAGCGGGCCGTCTTTCGTCTTCTGGATCGCAAGGCCGAGGTGGAACTCCTCCAGAGGCGGCGCCATATTGGCTTGCGCCGTATCCTGCGAGAGGAAGCCGAAAGCGCCGAGCGCCACGAGGAGTGCAAGGATGCGCGCGCCGATCATGTCGAATTCTCCCCAAAGTCCTTGAGACCCGCTCCGCGCCATGAGGCTATCACAGCTCGAAGCCTACGCCATCACGCTCGCCGTCGAGGCCGCGGTGGCCGCTCTATTGGCGCGCCGCTTTGGGGCGAATTGGAGGCGCGCGGCGCTTGCGGCGGCCTTGGGCAGCGCGCTCACCCACCCCGTCTTTTGGAACGCCGCCTATTGGCTCTATCCGGCGCTCAAGGGCTTTGCGGTTCCTTTGCTCGAAGCGCTTGTCATTGCGGTGGAGAGCGCAGGCTATCGCTTGCTTGCGACGCCGCGCTGGCGCACCGCGCTCATTCTTTCCGCGCTCGCGAACGCCGCATCCTGGCTCATGGGCGCTCTTCTCTACGCGCTGCCGTGAAGCCCGCCCCAAGCGCGATGAGGAAGATCGGCAGCTCGACCCAGGAATGGAGCGCGGCCGCGACGCCGTAGATCGCGCGCGCATTCGCATAGTCCACGGCGTGAAAGGCGAAGACGAACAGCGCGAGCACAGCCACCGCGAAATAGAAACGCCGCCAGCTCGGCCATGGTGCCAACGATCGCGCCTCGTTATTCCGTCCGTAACGCGCAAGCAGTCGCGGCATGACCGCGATCACCGCGAGATAGTGCATGGCCTGCGCCGTGACCGCGGCGGAGAAAAGCGGCAGCGCGTCGGAAAAGGAAAGCTTGGGCAGAAGAAAGGCCGTAAGCGGATAACGGCCCGCGCCGAAGGCCGAGGGCGCAGCGTCCGCGGAATAGCCCAAGCCGACATGAAGCGCGCCTTGCAAGGCGCCCGTCGCCACGAGAGCAGGCAAGACGAAAAATGGAATGGAAAGGAGAAGGAGCGCGCGCCCGCGCTCCCCGCGGGGAAGAATTTCCGCGACGAAGGCAAGCGGCGTCAAATTGTGCAGCCAGGCGAAAGGCAAGAAAAGTCGTGATCGGCGCGAGCGCCGTGCCGAGCGCGAGCGACAGTCCTGCGAACAAGCCCCAAAAGCCGCCGCTCTTGCATGAATGAGACGCCCGCGGCTGCGAGGCCTACGCCCAAGGCAAGCTCGATGGGCACGGCGATCTTCGTCGGCAGAAGATGGGCTGCTTGCGCGATGCGCGCGGCAGCGACGAGAAAAAGAAGCGCGCCCACGGCAAGCAGCGCCCTGCGCGGGGCGCGCGCCGAAAAGCGCTCGTCGCAATAGCGGAGCTCGCACAGAACGTGCGGGAGCCCGAACAGCGCGATCATGAACACATAGGCCGCAAGGGGTGCGGCGAGCACGGCGGCGACGCTCGCAATCGAGACCGCGAGAAAGCCCCAGGGCCACAACGGAACGATGGGTTCTCTTTTCGCCTCCGCGATGCGCATGCCTTGAGCGTTCACCAGGCGCACGCTCGCGTCAATCTGCGCCGTGCATGCGCCGCGTGAGGAAAGGCGAGAGGAGGGCCATGATCACGCCCGCGCCGATGCCGATCAGGGCAAGCACGGCGAAAAGCTCCGTGTAGAGCGGAAGCGTCGCCTGGGGCGCCATGGCCGCCGCCGTCTCCTTCACGCTCGCCATCTTAGCCATGAGCGCCGCCAAATATTGGGCCGCGGCCGTGGCGAGAAACCACGCGCCCATGACAAAGCCCACCATGGCGGCGGGTGCGAGCTTCGTCATGGCCGAAAGGCCGATGGGCGACAGGCAGAGCTCGCCCGTCGTGTGCAGGAAATAGGCGAGCACGAGGAAGCTCAAAGCCACATGGCCGTCCGCGCCCGCGAAGCTCGCGCCGAGCACGAGCACGCCGAAGCCGAGGCCCGCTTGCGCCAAGCCCAGCGCGAATTTCATGGGCGTTGCGGGTGCGCGTCCCCGCCGGCCGAGTGCGATCCAGAGCGCGCTGAAGAGCGGCGCAAGCACGATGATGAAAAGCGGATTGAGCGTTTGCAGCGTGCGAGGCCGGGATCTCGTAGCCGAACACGTCGCGCGCGACATTGCGGTCGGTAAAGAGATTGAGCGAGCTTCCCGCCTGCTCGAACAGCGCGAAGAACACGACGGCGCAGAGCATGAGCGCGAGCGCGATGAGGAGCCGGTCACGCGTCTCGGGCGGCGCGCGAAAGATGGCGTAGGCGGCAAGCCCGAGGCCCGTAAGCGCGCACGCCCCGGCAAGCCCCGCGCCCAAGAGCGAGCTCGCCTGAAGAAGGCGCGTGGAAAGAAGAACGGCGCCCGCGGCTCCGGCATAGATAATGGTGAGCGCGCGTCAACGGCCCGAAGAGCGGTCGAGAAAGCCGTTGCGCATTTGGCGGCTCACCGTGTCCCTCGAGCTTCTCTTGACCGGTGAGGAACACGAGAAGGCCGATGAGCATGCCCACGCCCGCCATGCCGAAGCCGTAGCGCCAGCCGTAGGTCTCGCCGACATAGCCGCAGAGAAGCGTCGCGGCGCCGGCGCCGATATTGATGCCCATGTAGAAGAGCGTGAAGCCCGCGTCGCGTCGCGGGTCGCCGGGCTGATAGAGCTTGCCGACGAGGGCCGAGATGTTGGGCTTCAAGAATGCCGAGCCCACGATGATGAGCGAGAGCGCGAGATACAACGTCTCGACGCTCGCATTGCTGCGCACGATGACGCTCCCCACCGTCGGATCGGTCACAAGGGTGGCGGGCGGGCCTTCGAGCGCCATGGTGAAATGCCCCAAGGCGAGCAGGATTGCGCCGAGCGTCACCGCGCGGCGCGCGCCCATGATGCGGTCGGCAAGAACCCCGCCGATCAGCGGGCCGACATAGACGAGCGCCGTGTAGCTCCCGTAGATGCCGTAAGCCTCGTCATCGGTGAACAGAAAATGTTTGGTGAGATAGAAGATGAGGAGCGCGCGCATGCCGTAAAAGCTGAAGCGCTCCCAAAGCTCGGTGAAGAAAAGAACGACGAGGCCCGGCGGGTGGCCTGCGAATCCCGCTTTTCGGGGTTCTTCCATGGCGCGCCATTAAGCCCGCCCGCATGAGGGGCGGCAAGCGCTCGAAAAACATCGGGGCCCGCGCTCGCCGCACGGAGCCCCGAAAACTTGGATCGGGTGGGCTATCGGATAGAGGGCTGCGTCTGCGCGAACGCCGTCTTTTCCATGGTGGTCTCGCGCGCGGCGATGGCTTCGACGGTGCCGTCGATGGCGTCCAGCATGTCCTGGAAGCGCGGATCGATGCCCAGCGCCTGCACGTCGGCCACCCGCTCGTCGGCCAAGCCCGGATGGGTGACGATGAAGAAATCCGTGCGCACGGCCGTCTGCATGCCTTCCGTCGTCAAGCTCATCACGACACGGGCCTGGGGAAGGGGATCGTCGAGGCTGCCGAGCTTCGCGCGCAAATCGCTGTTGTCGACGGGCCGCGCGAAGCGAAGCTCGTTTTCCGATTGCCCGACGAGCACGAACTGGCGCTCCGTCATTTCTTCGACGAGCGCGGAGGCGACGAGCGCCGGACCCCCGGTCACCTGCGCTGCGGCGACGGTTACGTTTGCAGATTGATCACTGGCCCAAGCCGCGTGCGCAACGACGGCTCCGAAGAGGGCACCCAACATCCAACGCATGGCGAGACCTCGCGGACGCAAAGAGGCGATCGAGCACCGATCCCTCGACGCGCGATGGTAAGCGCCGCGGATTTCCCCGCCGTTTAGAAGTCGGGGCAAATTCGTTGGGAGTTCTAAACGAACTTTTCGCTATATCCGTCCCGAAACGGCACGGTGAAGCTGGCGCCGTTACGTCAGGGTGGACCACGATCTTGCCGAAGACGTCGCGCGAAGCGAGCCGGGCGAGGCCCGTCTCGAATGCGTCGAGGCCATATTCGGAATCGATGACAGGCTTGAGCCCCGCCGCCATCTTGGCGAGCCCGTCCCTCACATTGCGCAAGGTGGCGCCGAAGGAGCCGTTGATGGTGAGCTGCTGCTGGAAGAGCGAATAGAGGTTCGTCTCGGCCGAGACGCCGGTGGTCGAGCCGCAGGTGACGAGCCTGCCGCCGCGCGCGAGCGCAAGGATGCTGCCCGCCCAGGTCGCGGGCCCCACATGCTCGAAGACCACGTCGACGCCGCGCTTGCCGGTCTTGCGGCGCACCACGGTCTCGAAGCGCTCCTCGGTGTAGTTGATGACGTGGTCGGCGCCTATGGCCTTGGCCTTGTCGAGTTTCTGTTGCGTGCTCGCCGTCGCGAAGACTTCGCATCCCAAGCGCTTTGCCATCAGGATCGCGGTCGAGCCTATCCCCGAGCCCGCGGCGTGCACGAGAATGGTCTCGCCGCGCTCGAGCTTCGCGTTGTCGAACAGCATGTGCTCGACGGTGGAAAAGGTGATGGGCGCGCAAGCCGCATGGGTCCAGGACACGCCGTCGGGAATGGGCACGACGAGGCGGGCAAGGGTGTTCACATATTCGGCCGCCATGCCGTCGACGTGAAAGCCCATGATGCCTTGCGACGTTTTCGCAAAGATTGTCGCGGCCCGCCAGCGCAATAGCGACAGCGGCCGCAAGTGCGCCCGCCATAAAGCGCCACGCGATCGCCGGCTTGATGGCGCGCTTACGTCCGCGCCGACGGCCACGACCTCGCCCACGCCTTCCGCGCCCACGGTGATGGGAAGCGTGCGCTTGACGAAGGCCATGCCGCGATAGCCCCAGACATCGATGTGATTGAGCGCGATGGCGCGCATGCGCACCTGCACTTCGCCTTCGCCGGGCTTCGGCGGCGCGGGAATGTCCTCCAGCACGAGCTTTCGTTCTTCGACGAGGCGCAGCGCTTTCATGCGCAGCCCTAACGCTGCATCGCGATGGCGGAAGAAAGCCCGCCGTCGATCAGTAAGGCTCGATGCCCGTGATGTAGCCCGCGTCGGGCGAAAGAAGATAGGCGACGAGCGCGCCGACCTCCTCGGGCTTGCCGAAGCGCGCGGCCGGGATTTGCTTCTCGATCTCGGCGCGCTTCTGCGCATAGGGCGCCATCATCTCGGTGTCCATGTAGCCCGGTGCGATGAGATTGGCGGTCACGCCGCGGCGCGCGACCTCGATGGCGAGCGTGGTGACGAAGCCCTTCAGCGCGGCCTTGCTCGCGGCATAGAGCGCGTTGCCCTGGCTCGCGCGCTCGGCCGTCACCGAGCCGATGACGACGATGCGCCCGTCCGCGCATGGGTCATGGGGCGGATCACGGCTTTCACCAGGCGCAGGAAGGACCAGAAGTTCACCTGCATCAGCCGCTCGCCCTGCTTCCTGCTCGATCATCGCGGCGAGCGAGTCGTAGGTCGTGCCGGCGTTGTGGACGAAGCCGTAAAACGCGGGCGCGCCTGCCTCGAGCGTCGCCGCCAGCGCCTCGACCCCCGCGCGGCTGGCGAGGTCGCATGCCTCTGCGCTCACCTGCCGCGCCGAGCTCGCGCGTGAGCGCCTCCGCGCGCTCGGCCGAGCGGCGCAAGGTGAAGTGCACGCCATAGCCTCGCGGCTGAGGCGGCGCACGATCGCCTCGCCGAGCCCCGCGCGCCGCCCGTGACGAGCACGCGCTTTGCGCGCGTCTGTCCGGCCATCACGCGGGCTCCAGAGAGAGAACGAGCGAGACGTTTTGCCCGCCGAAGCCGAAGGAGTTGGAAAGCATGTGCGTCACGCGTGGCGCGCCGCGCCTGATTGGGCACGACGTCGAGCGGCAGCGCAGGGTCCGGCACCGTCATAGTTGATCGTGGGCGGCAGCAGCTTGGTGCTTCAGCGTCAAGGAGCGAGAAGACGGCCTCAACCGCGCCCGCCGCGGTCAGCGTGTGGCCGACCATGGATTTGTTGGAGCTCACGGGCACTTTGCCGGCGCGCGCGCCGAACACTTCGGTGATGCCGAGCCCCTCCATCTTGTCGTTCTCGGGCGTGCCGGTGCCGTGGGCGTTGATGTAGTCGATGTCGTCGGGCGAGAGGCCGGCATCCTCGATGGCGCCGCGCATGGCGCGTATGATCGCCTCGCCGCTGGGATTGCTCCGTGTACGGTGGAATGTGTCGGCAGCCTCGCCGCAGCCGCGCATATAGGCGAGGATAGTGGCGCCTCGCGCCCGCGCGATGGCCGCGTCTTCGAGCACGAGCGCGGCGGCGCCCTCCGCCATGACGAAGCCGTCGCGGTTCTTGGAGAAGGGCTTTCGCCGCCTTCTCGGGCTCCTCGTTCGCGGTGGACAGCGCCGAAAGAAGCGAGAAGCGGATGAGGGCTTCGGCGTCCATCGAACCGTCGGTGCCGACGCACAGCGCCGAGGTCGTGCCGCCGCGCCGGATCGCCTCGACGCCGAGCTGGATCGCGGAGGCGCCGGAGGCGCAAGCCGTGGTGAGCGTGATCGGCGAGCCCTGGGTGCGGAACTCCTGGGCGAGACGCTCGGCGATCGAGGCGTTGAGAAAGTCCTCGTGCAGATCCGCGCAGTCCCGCGATGTCTGCCGCGATGATGTCGGCAGAGCCGCGTTGCGCCGCCGGCCGCGGCCGCGAGCGCGATCGCGCGCAGGCCAGTCATGCTCGATCGGCGGCGCGGCGAGGAACAAGGCGCCCGGAAACGGCTCCGTCCTGGTCGAGCCCGCTCTCCGCGAGCGCCTCGAGCGCCGCTTCGCGCGCCATGGCATGGCTGCGCGCGGGCGCCGAACAGGTGTTGAGCCCCATGAAGTCCACCGAGCCGCCAATGGTCGTGTTGAGCCCTTCGATCGGAAAGCGCGTCAGGCGATGGATGCCGGACTGGCCCGCCGAGAGCTCGCTTCCAATTCTCCTCCTTGCCGCGGCCCAAGCGAGGTGATGATGCCGATGCCGGTTACGGCGATGGCGACGGTTCTTTTCTCCGTATGCGGACATATTGCCTTCCCTAGCCAAGCCGCTTCCGACAAGCGCCGTGGCTTCGCCGCGATGATGGCCCCACTGGGTCACGGCCACTTGCGCAAGCCTGCGCTCCATGGAGCGCTCGATCGGCTCTTGCGCGTCGAGCGGCGGGAACAGGCGCTCCCGGCGCAGGCACGCCGCGGCGAGCACGAGATTGGCGAGGAACGTCGCTTCCACGCCGTGGCCCAAGGCCTGAACCGTGCCACGCACGGCAAGGCATTTCGCCCAAGCTTGCGAGGAATTCGGCGCTCTTCGGCCGTCGCGGGCCCGGCGCCGCACGCGCCCGAGAGGATGCCCAAAGCGTCGGGCTCGAGATCGGGGCGGAGCGCGCTCCATTGGTCAAGCGCGTTGCGCGTCGCGGCACCCGGCCGCCGGTCGGAGCGGTCGGCCATCACGGCGGCAAGCCGCGCGATGGGCGGACGCCCGCGCTCCTTCGCGTGCTCTTCGGATTCGAGCACGACGAAAAGCGCCCATGCTGCCCATCGCCATGCCGTCCTCGGCCCCGCGCCCAAAGGCGGGGCGGCGTGCCGCGCGCGAGAAGCCCGCCGGCGCGAAAAACAAGGCCATGTCCGGCCGCTCGGCATTGAAGGCGCTGCCGACGAGAAAGAGCTCGCCCTGGCCCGCGCGGATGCGCTCGAAGGCCACGCGCACCGCGTCCACGCCCGCCATCTCCTCGCCCATGAAGGTGCGCGAGGAGCCGGAGACGCCGTGAACGAGCGAGATGTTGCCGGCAAAGAGATTGGGAAGCTGGGCGAGAAAGAGCGTGGGCCTGAGCTCCGTCATCAGGGTCTGGTTGAGAAACCGGCCGCGATCGCTCGCGGCTTCGAGGCCCGCGAGCACCTTGTCGTCGACGGCGATGTCGCGCTCGCCGCCGCACGAGCTGACGATGGCGTGGGTGCGCTTGAGGAGCGCTTGGTCGCCGCGGACGCCCGCATCCTCTAGCGCCATTCCCGCCGCGTAGACGCCGTAATGCATGAGCGGGCCCATGGCCCGCTGATCGCTCTTATTGGGAATGTAGCGGCTCGGATCGTACTTGCGGATGGGATGGATCGCGACCGGCGCCATGATCGACGTGTCTGCGGTGCGCAGGCGCGCTCCGCCTTCGGCGAGCGCGGCCCAATGCTCGGCTTCGCCCTCGCCCAGAGCCGAAACGAGGCCCAAGCCGGTGATGACAACCCTGCGCGCCAATCCGCCCCTCATGAAAGCGCGGGCCGTGGCAGGCCCAGGCGCTCGACCAAATCTAACATCAGGCTCTTCATAGAGTCAGAGGGGAAGGGAAGAATGCGGAACCGGATCTCGGCCTCGGCCACCTTCTTGTCCTCGTAAGTCACAGAGGCCTCTGCCACGGCGTAGCCCGAGCCCATATGCTCGATCTTGGCTTCCACCACAATGCGGCTTCCGGGCTTCACGAACTGGCGGAGCTTGGCGCGCCGCACCTCGACCAGGAACGGCATCTCCGCATAGGCGTTTGCCGCGAGCACCAAGTGGCCCGCCGCCTGCGCCATGCTTTCAATCAGAAGCACGCCCGGCATGAGCGGGGTGCCCGGAAAATGACCTTCGAAGATGGTGGAGGCGAGGGGGATGTCGCCGATCGCGCGGAGATGGTTTGCCGCCACATCGAGCGTCTCGATGCGGCTCAAGAGCTGGAAATATTCGATATGCATGCGCCCCCGCCCCCGCCCCCAGCGCTCCGGGCGCGCCGCGTCAGGCGCTCTTGGCCGCCACGAGCTCGTCGATGCGCGCGCACAAATTCTTCATGACGAAGTAGCGCTCGGCCTTCGTGTTGTCCGCGTTGACTTCCTCGGTCCATTTCTGGATCGGCATCTTGATGCCGTAGGACTTGTCGATGGCGAAGGTGACGTCGAGGAAGTCGAGGCTGTCGATGCCCAAGTCGTTGATGACATGGCTGTCGGGCGCGATCTTGTCGCGCTCGACATTGCACACATCGGCGATGATGTCGGCGATGGCGTCGAAGGTCTGTGACATCCCTGGCAAGCCCATGATTTGATGCGAACAACAGCCCCGCGGGACATTAGGGAAAGGGCCCGGGAATGGCAAGGCGAGCGATTGCGCCGCCGCAGGCCTTGAAGCTCGGCGGGGCTCAGGTATTGCCTGCGCCCTTGAGCGCGGCGAGCTTTGCTTGCGTGGCTTCCAAGTCGGCGCGCAAAGCGGTGGCCTGTTCTGCCTCGGCACCCGTCTCGTAGACCGCGAGCGCTGACTTCATAGGCCGCGATCGCTTCGCCATAGAGTGCCTGATCCCCGCGCCGCGCGGCGAGCGCGGCAAGAGCGTGCCCCAGGCGTGTCTGGACGTCGGCATACTGGGACGGCGCTTCCTCTTGCGTGAACACCTGCAATCCCTGGCGGTAAGCGCCGACGGCTTGCTCGATTTCCGGCTCACTGCCTTTCAGCGTGCCGAGCACGACGAGCGCGTCGCCAAGTCTTCCTTGCGTCCGGGCCCAACTCGAGGGCTGCCGATCGCGCGTTCGCTCCAGAAGGGCGTTGTCATAAGCTCCGACCGCCTGTTGGAGCAGGGCGGGGTCCTGGCGCATTTCGCCCAACGAGGCGAGCGCGTTTGCGAGACTGGATTGGGTCGACGCCCAATTGAGCGGCGCTTTCTTGCGCGTGGCTTCCATGAGCGCCGCGCGATGGGCTTCGATGGCCTTCTCGAGAAGCGCGGGATCGTGGCGCTCTTCGCCAAGCGCGCGAAGCGTTGACCCGATGCTGTTCTGCGTGCGCGCCCAGTTCAGCGGCGCCTTCGCCCGCGTAAATTCTTCGAGCGCCGCGTTATAAGTCGACAGCGCTTCTTCCAAGAGCTTGTCGTCCTTGTGACGCTGGCCCGAGGCGCGCAGAGCCGAAGCAAGGCCCGTCTGCGCTTGTGCCCAATCGAGCGGCGCGCTTTCGCGCGTCCACAATGTCAGAACCGACCGGTATTCGGCGATCGCGCCATCGATCATGGCATCTTCGCCGAGACGGACGCCAAGCTGCTGCAGCGCGCGTGCGTGCCAGTACTGCGCCGTCGCGCGTCCCTGCCTTTCCTGCGCGGGAAGCCGCGCAAGCTCGGACTCGGAAAACGCGAACGCCTCTTGCGCATAAGCGATATCGCCCGTCTGGCTCCACGCGGTGCTGAGGGTCGAGAGATAGACGTCGCGCAGACTTTGGGCCTGATCGGCAGGCAAGGACGCGATGGATTTGGCAAGCTCGCGCAGCTGCGGGACGAGGGGCGCTAGCCGGTCGGCGACATATTCGCTGCCGCGCGCGTCCGCTCCCGTTCCCTGACCGAGCTCCGAGGCTTGGGCGAGCGCGGACGCCGAAAGCGTGACGGCCAATGACGGCGCGAAATCCTTGGGAAGCGTGAGGTCGTCGTTCAGCGCGAGGAAGCGGTCGTTGCTCTCGCTATCGCGGGACAAGAGCCTGAGCCGCACGCTCTTGTCTTCCTGTTCCACCTGGCCCCAGACGAGAACCGAAGCGTTTCGCGCCTGAAGCCATCGGCGGCCCTTGTCTTGCGCATCCTTCATCGCCGCCGACATGTCGCGGCCCTGGTCGAGGCTCAAGGTGCGGCACAGCTCTTGGACCTCGAGACCCTCTGCGCCGCGCAGCGAGTCCGTGACGTGGCGCGTCTGCCGGCCGTCCGTGTCGGTCTCGAGACGCGCGACGAGCACGCGAACGCCGTGCGCGGGCGGCGGCGGCGGATCGGAGAACAACCGCGCCGTCTCGTCTTGGACGAAGCAGGAAAACCCTTGGGGGCTCGTGAGCTCCTTGTCGACCACGCCCGAAAACACGGCGGCGAGGTAGGCTCCTGCGGCCGTGAACGGGACGGCCAAGACATTGCGGAGTGTCTTGAGCATGCGCTTCCTCTCGGCGCTCCGTGCCATGAGATTTGGGCTACCCCCAATCGAGGTTAAGCCCACGCCCTCCATTTGTCCAAAATAGGGCTAATCCCGCCAGCGGCGGTGAAGCCACAGCCACTGCTCGGGGTGCTCGCGCACCCAGCCCTCGATCGTGCGGTTGACGGCGGTGAGGAGTGCCGCGATGCGCTCCTCACGCGTGCCCGTCTTGGGCAGCGGCAAGGCATCGGTGATCGAGACGCGGAAGCGCCCCTGTGGCAGGCGCTCCACGCGCGCGCCATGCACGGCGCAGTCGAAGCGGAGCGCGAGCTTGGCGAGCGTGGGCGAGGTGCGGGCGGGCCGGCCGAAGAACGGGATGGCAGGCCCGCGCGAGAAATGTTGATCCGCGAGGAGCCCAAGGACCCGCCCTTCCGCTAAGACCTGTTGCGCCGCGAGCGCGCCCACAAAGTCGGTGGGGATGAGCGCGCCCATGGCCTCTCCGCGCAAGCGCGCGATCAGGCGGCGGATGTAAGGATTGTTGGGCTCGCGGAAGAACACCGCGATGGGAAGCGCATAGCGCGCCGCGCACACGGCCAAGAGCTCCCAATTGGCGAGATGGGCGGTGAAAATGATGGCGGGCTTGCCCTGGCTCTTCAGCGCGAGAAACGTCTCGAGCCCGCCGATGTCGACGCGGCTTTCGCCGGGCTTGGTGACTTCGTATTGCCAATCCCAAAGATGATCGAGATGGGGATATTCGAGCGCGGTGCGGCCGAGATTGTCCCACACGCCGCGCAGGATGGCTTCGCGCTCCGGCTCGGATTTCTCCGGGAAGGCGCGCTCGAGATTTTCGCGCGCGATCTTGCTGCGCGGGATGAGGGGGCCCACCGTGCGCGCGACGGCGCCGCCCGCGGCCGAGGCCAAGCCCACGGGCACGAGGCGGATCGCCGCGAACACGATGGCGACGAAGAGGGCGACGAGCCATTGGCCTGCCCGGACGGGCCAGGGATAGCGGGGCGGCAGAGGTCTCTCCTCAAGCTTCGGCGCCCGCGGGGGTGCGGGCGGCCCGCCCCTTTGCCGCGCGCCGGGGCGCGGCGTCAAGCGCTTCGCAATTTTGCCCCATTGCGTGGCTAGGGCTTGCCGCAAAGGGACGCTTGCATGCCCCCACGCTTACTGCTTGCCTTCCTGTTGCTCATTGTGCTCGGCGTCGGCGCCGCGGCAGCCGAAGCAAGCCTCGGCAAGGCCGATCACGTGGTGGTGGAAAAGGCGGCGCGCCAGCTCACGCTTTATCGCGAGGGTGTGGCGCTCAAGAGCTATCGCGTGGCGCTCGGTTTTTCGCCCGTGGGCGCGAAGGAGCGCCAAGGCGACGGGCGGACTCCCGAAGGGCTCTATGTCATCGACCGGCGCAACGCCAAGAGCCAGTTCCATCTTTCGCTCCACGTCTCCTACCCCAATGCGCAAGATCGGGCGCGGACGGGGAAAGCGGGCGTCGATCCCGGCGGCGACATTTTCGTTCACGGCTTGCCGAATGGCTTAGGCTTTGCGCGCGCAACCTTCAATCTTCGCGACTGGACGCTCGGCTGCATCGCCGTGACAAATCCCGAGATCGAGGAGATTTGGGCGGCCGTGCCCGACGGCACGCCGATCGAGATCAAGCCGTAACGTCGGCATCCCTCGTCTCGGTTCGCGCGCGAGCGTCCTTCAACTCACGTGAACGCTTCCTTGGCCCCCGCCTCGCGCTCCGATTGAAGGAGCATCGACAAATCGGGCACGCGCCACCAGGGCTCCTGGCCCAGTACGCGCGGCAAGGGGAAGACCGGCGCGTCGACGAAATCGCCGATGGCGCGCACCGTCGGCAGAAGGTCCACCGCGCTGTCCGTCGTCTCGCTCACCACGACGCCCGCGACGTGCACCCTGCGCGTGCGCAAGACCTCCGTCGCGGTGAGGGTGTGCGAGATGGCTCCGAGATAAGAGCCCGCGACGAGAATGACCGGGTAGCGAAGCTGCACGATCCAGTCGAGCACCGTCACGCCGCGCGCGAGCGGAACCATCAGACCGCCGATGCCTTCGATGAGAACGATATCCGGGTGCTCGGGGCCAGGCCTGCTTGCCGCGACCAGCGCCTCGAAATTGAGCCGCTTCCCCTCCCTCGCCGCCGCCATGGCGGGGGCGAGCGGGGCTGCGAAGCGGAACGGCGAGACGGCGGCCAAGGTCTCGTCATTCAGCGGCTTTCCGAGCGCGGCGAGCAAAATGGCCGGATCGCTTTCGGCCTGCGTCTCGGCCGTGAGCCCGGTGACCACGGGCTTCATCGCTTGCACGGACTTGCCCTGCATGCGGGCCTGATAGGCGAGCGAGGCCATGACGAGCGTCTTGCCGATCCCCGTGCCGGTCGCAGTGACGAAGCGTGCGATGGGTGTCATGGCGATGAGCGGAGCGGCAGCACGCGCGTGCGCACGACTTCGCCGAGCTTGGCGATATCGGCCGCTTCATGCGCGGCGGAAAAGGCGAAGCGCAAGCGCGCCGTGCCTTCGGCAACCGTGGGTGGGCGGATGGGCGAGACGAGAAAGCCCGCCTCTTCCAAGAGCGCGGACGCCGCAAGCGCTTTCTCGGCGCTGCCGAGAATGAGCGGCACGATGGCGCTTTGCGCGTCCGGCAAGTCGAGGTCCCGCGTGAAGCTCCGCGCGTGCGCAAGCGGGCGCGCCACCAAGTCCGGATTTTCGGCGATCACGTCGAGGGCGGCGGCAGCGCCCGCGAGCACCGCAGGCGGCAGACCCGTGGAATAGACGAAGCTCCGCGCGCGGTTCTTCAAGAGCTCGATGACGGCTGCGCTCGCGCAGACATAGCCGCCATAGGCTCCGACGGCTTTGGACAGCGTTCCCATCTGCAGCGGCACGTTGAGCTTCTGCGATCCGAAGGCGAAGGCCGAGCCGCGCCCGCCGCCCACGACGCCAAGCCCGTGGGCATCGTCGACAAGAAGCCATGCGTCGTAGCGTTCCGCGAGCGCCGTGAGCGCAGGCAACGGCGCCAAGTCGCCATCCATGCTGAAGACGCCGTCGGTCAGGATGAGCACGTGCCGCGCGTCTGCGCGCCGCTTTGCGAGCACGCGCTCCGACGGCGTCGACGTCGCTGTGCGGATAGCGCACCTCCTCCGCTTGCGAGAGTCGTGCGCCGGACAGGAGACAGGCGTGGGAGAGCGCGTCGGCGAGCACGAGATCGCCTTCGCCCGCAAGCGCCGGAACGATGCCAAGATTAGCGAGATAACCGGAACCGAAGACGAGCGCCCCGTCCGTGTCCTTGAGCCGCGCAAGCCGCGCCTCGAGCCCGGCATAAAGCGGATGGTTGCCCGTAATCAGGCGCGAGGCGCCCGCGCCGAGCCCATAGCTGCGAAGCGCGCTCGCCGCCGCGTCGATCACCGCCGGGTGCGTCGATAGGCCGAGATAATCGTTGCACGAGAAGGAAACGAGCGGCCTGCCGGCGCGCGTGACATAGGCGCCCCGTTGCCGCGTGGAGAACGAAGCCGCCGTCTGAGCGCGCGGGCTTCGAGAGCTTCGAGCTTCTCGGACGCAAATTCGACAAGGGAGCGCATCGCGACATGGTGACGTCTTCGAGAGGACTCTGCAATGCCGCCGACACGCGCTAGGGCACTCCAGCGCTAAGCCGGCTTTTGAGCCTCGACATAAAAGCTCTCGGAGCGGCGCGCCGTTGAATCCTTGATCAGCGTTGGATTTGTGCCCTGGCGGAAATCGACCTCCTTGACGTTCCTAAAGCCGATGTCTTCGAGGACCGCCGCCAGGAGCTCGAAATCCCATAGGGAGATGTGTCCATAATTCTGTGCGAGATTCGAAATGGCAAAGGCTCGATATCTTATTTTCTTCACTTCGCCGTTTATCACGATCGTGTCTGGAACCACGCCGGCCGTCGACCCGGGTCGACCCGCCACGCCGCTCGGCGGCATCCCCGTATATTGGGCCACGCTTTTTCGCAGGTCGGGAAGAACAAGCCTGATCCAGGCGCCCGGCTTCAGCGTGCGAAAGCATTCCTTGAGCGTGCTGAAGTCGTCGCTGTAAGTCAGATGCTCGAGCATGTGCTCGCTGTAGATCCCGTCCCAGTAGGCGGAGGGGCACTTCCAGGACTTCCTCGCATCCAGCATCCAGTCGGGCAGCAACTGGCGGTGCCAGACGACGTTGTGAAAGCGATACATGTCGGCGTTGACCCAGCCTTGGACTCTGCTTTCGCCACAGCCGAGATTGAGCAGGTTTAAGGTCGCGCCGGGAATTCTTGGTGGCGGTCTCCTGAACACGACATGGCCGAATGCGTTCTGAAGTTCGAATACGACACGCTTCGAGGGGGCCTCTTTGCCCCCGCCTTCGAGCTCTCTTATGTGATCCAACACTCCCATCCGGCAGTTCTCCAGCACGCTCACGACAAGCCCATCATAGGCGATATCAATCTTCATCTTACAAGATTGCGGAGAGCGCCCGAAAGGCTCTCGGTTAACGGCGGCTCGCCGAATGCTTTGCAGGCAACGACTCCGATCGCGATCGCCAAGCTCTTGGCATGACGATGCGGGCAGAGATCGATCAGGCTTGTCTTGACCGGCTTTGCCAGGCCCCTATGCTCACGGGCGGAAGGGGCGTGGAATGACGACAATCGAGATCGGTGCGGGGCAGATGGCGAACGGCCTCCGCCATGATTGGAGCGAAGAGGAGGTGCTTTCGCTCTTCGCGCTACCCTTCAACGATCTCCTCTTCGCGGCGCAGCAGGCTCATCGCGCGCATTTCGACGCCAATGCCGTTCAGCTCTCGACCCTCCTCTCCATCAAGACCGGCGGCTGCCCGGAAGACTGCAAATACTGTCCCCAAAGCGCCCATTACGCGACGGGCGTGAAGGCCGAAAAGCTCATGGATGTCGCGGCCGTGATCGCGGCCGCGCAGGCGGCCAAGGAAGCGGGCGCCTCCCGCTACTGCATGGGCGCCGCCTGGCGCGCGCCCAAGGACCGCGACGTCGAATCCGTTTGCGCCATGGTCGCGGGCGTCAAGGCCTTGGGGCTCGAGACCTGCGCAACGCTCGGCATGCTGACGCGCGATCAAGCGCGCCGCCTCAAGGACGCGGGGCTCGACTATTACAACCACAATCTCGACACCTCGCCGGACTTTTATGGCGAAATCATCAGCACACGGACATACGGAGATCGCCTCGAAACCCTCGCCCATGTGCGCGAAGCGGGCATGAATGTCTGCTGCGGCGGCATCGTCGGCATGGGCGAAAGCCGGGACGATCGCGCGGACCTTCTCAGGACGCTCGCCAATCTGCCGGTGCATCCGGAATCGGTGCCCATCAACATGCTGGTTCAAGTGGAGGGAACGCCGCTTGCGGGCACCGAAGCGCTGGACGGCCTTGAATTCGTGCGCACCATCGCCGTGGCGCGCCTCATGATGCCGAAGTCCTATGTGCGGCTTTCGGCGGGCCGCGAAACCATGTCCGACGAGCTGCAGGCGCTTGCGTTCCTCGCGGGCGCGAACTCGATCTTTCTGGGCGAGCGGCTGCTCACGACGAAGAATCCGGTCGTCGCGCGCGACGATGCGCTCTTCGCGCGCTTGGGGCTCAAGCCCCTTCAACCTTGAGCATGGCCGAGGAGCCGGGCTGGTACGCGCAAGGCCTCGCCCACATCTGGCTTCCCTATACCCAGATGAAGACGGCGGCGCCGCCGCTCCCGGTGGTGGCGAGCGAAGGCGTGCGTCTCACGCTCGCCGACGGGCGTATTCTCATCGACGGCATCGCCTCCTGGTGGACCGCGGTCCACGGCTATAACGATCCGCATATCCGCGCCGCCGTCTCGCGCCGGCTTGCACAGCTTCCCCATGTCATGCTGGGCGGGCTCGTGCATGAAGAGGCGCTCGTGCTCGCCACGCGCCTCGCCGCGCTTCTGCCCGGCGATCTCGAGCCGCGTCTTCTTTTCGGAGTCGGGCTCGGTCTCGGTCGAGATCGCGCTCAAGATCGCCATCCAATACTGGCGCAATCAAGGTATCGCCGGACGCACGCGCTTCGTTTCCTTCAAGGGCGGCTATCACGGCGACACCTTCGCGGCCATGGCGGTGTGCGATCCCGAGGAAGGCATGCACGCGCTCTTCCGCGGCGTGCTTGCCGAGCAGCATGTCGAGGAGCTTCCCGAGACGGAGGAGGCGCTTTCGCGTTTCGGCGTTTTTTTGCGCGCCCATGCCGGCGAAGTGGCGGCCGTCATCATGGAGCCGCTTGATCCAGGGCGCGGGCGGCATGCGCGTGCACGAGCCCCGACGTCGTCGCGGGGCTCGCCAAAGCCTGCCGCGAGGCGGACGTGCTGCTTATTCTCGACGAGATCTTCACCGGCTTCGGGCGCACGGGAACGCTCTTCGCCTGCGAGCAGGCGGGTGTTGTGCCCGACATCGTCACGCTTTCCAAGGCGCTCACGGGCGGCACGCTGCCGCTCGCCGCGACCATCGCGCGCGAAAAAATCTTTGCGCGCTTCTGGTCGGACGACGCCGGCGCCGCCCTCATGCATGGCCCGACCTATAGCGGCAATGCGCTTGCCTGCGCCGCGGCCAACGCCTCGCTCGATCTTTTTTCGCGCGAGCCGCGCCTCGCCCAAGTCGCGGCGATCGAGCGGCAGCTAAGGGAGGCGCTCGCGCCGGCGCACGAAATTCCGGGCGTTCGCGATGTGCGCGTGAAGGGCGCCATGGGCGCGATCGAGCTCGACCACGAGCCCGACCGCCAATGGTTCACGCGAACGCTTCGTCGAGCAGCGGCGTGTGGCTCCGTCCCTTCGGGCGCATCGTTTACACCACGCCCGCCTACATCATCGAGAAGGGCGATCTTTCGCGCATCACCCAAGCGATGCTCGAGGTGACGGAGGCTTGGCTTGGCGGGGGGCGCGGCTCGACACGTCAACCGTGACCGGTGCGCACGCGCGCGAGAAGCTGCTCGACCGAGGGCAGCATGCGCTCGACGATGAGCTTCACGCCCGCCGCGTTGGGATGGATGCCGTCCTCCTGGTTGAGCGCGAGGTTCGCCGCCACGCCGTCGAGAAAGAAGGGATAGAAGACGACGGCGTATTTCTTCGCGAGCCGTGGATAGATGGGGTCGAAAGCCGCCGCGTAATCGCGGCCCAGATTGCGCGGCGCCTTCATGCCGGTGAGGAGCGCGGGGATCTTGCGTCGTGCAAGCTCGGCCAGAATGCCATCGAGATTGCGCTCGGTCTCTTCGGGCGCAAGCCCGCGCAGCGCGTCGTTCGAGCCGAGCTCGATGATCACGGCGCGTGTCTCGGGCGTGAGCACCCAGTCGAGGCGCGCGAGTCCGCCAGCGGAGGTGTCGCCCGACACGCCGGCATCGATCAACTTCACGTCATAGCCTTTGGCCTCGGAGCGCTTGCGTGAGTTGCGCGGCGAAGGTCTCTTCGGGCATGAGCCCGTAGCCCGAGGTGAGGCTCGTGCCGAGCGCGAGCAGCGTCACAGGCTCGCCTGCGCGGGCGGCGTGAAGCAGTAATGCGAAGAGAACGGCGAGAAATACGGCGTGGCGCATTCCCAGGCGCCGCCCTATATGAAACCATCGGCGAAGGCGGAGGTTCCGCAAGGTCTCGGCAGTGACACAACCCATCATCGAGCTTTCAAATGTCGCACTCACGCTGTCGAGCACGGCGGGACCCGTCGACATCTTACGCGGCATCGATCTTGCCGTCGCGCAAGGCGAGGCAGTGGGGCTCGTGGGACCCTCGGGCTCGGGCAAATCGACGCTCCTCATGATCGTCGCAGGTCTCGAGAAGCCCACCAGGGGCCGCGTCGTCGTGGCGGGCCGGGATCTGTCCCTCCTCGACGAAGACGCGCTCGCCCGCTTTCGACGTGGCGCGGTGGGCATCGTCTTTCAAGCCTTCCATCTCGTGCCCACCATGACCGCGCTCGAGAATGTCGCCATGCCGCTCGAGCTTGCGGGCCGCGCCGACGCCATGGCGCGCGCGCGCGCCGAGCTCGAAAGCCTTGGCCTCGGCCATCGGCTCGCGCATTATCCGAGCGAGCTTTCGGGCGGCGAGCAGCAGCGCGTGGCGCTCGCGCGCGCGGTTGTGGGCGAGCCGAAAATACTGCTCGCCGACGAGCCCACCGGCAATCTCGACGGCGCAACGGGCGCCGAGATCGTGCGGCTCTTATTCGACCTTCATGCGCGGCGCGGCACGACGCTCGTTCTCGTCACCCATGAGGATGAGCTTGCCGCGCGCTGCGACCGCGTGGTCAGGCTGCGCGACGGGCGCGTGGAAGGCATTTCCGCGCGCACGGAGCGCTTCAAGGCCGCGCAATGACGCGCGACGGCGAAGGTCTCGGCACGGCCTGGCGCCTCGCGAGGCGCGAGCTCCGAGGCGGGCTCAAAGGCTTTCGCGTTTTTCTCGCTTGTCTTGCGCTGGGCGTCGCCGCCATCGCGGGCGTGGGCTCGGTGACCGAGGGCATGCTCGCGGGCCTTGCAGAAGGCGGCCAGACGCTGCTCGGCGGCGATATCGACGTCTCGCTGCGCCAGCGCCGCGCGGAGGCCGCGGAGCGGCAATGGCTCGCGAGCCGCGCCGCGCGGCTTTCGGAAACCGCCGAGTTGCGCGCCATGGCGCGACCGCTTTCCGGCACGTCTGCGCCGGCGCTGGTCGAGCTCAAGGCGGTCGACGCCAACTATCCGCTCTACGGCACTGTCGCGCTCGATCCGCCGCAAGCGCTCGGCCGCGCGCTCGCCGCTTCGGAAAGCCGCTTCGGCGCCGTGGCCGAAGAGAGCCTTCTCACGCGCCTCGGGCTCTCAATCGGCGACACGCTTTCCGCGGGTGACGCGACATTCGTGGTCAACGGGATCATCCGCGAGGAGCCCGACCGCGCATCCAGCGGGCTCCTGCTCGCACCGCGCCTTCTCATCGGCTTGGACGCGCTGCAATCGACGGGCCTCATCGTCCCGGGTAGCCTCATCAGTTTTCATTACCGCCTCGCCTTGCCCGCGAACCAGCGAGCAATGCCGCGCTCGAAGAGTTCAAGAGCGACGCTCGATGAAGCCTGGCCGCGCTCACTGTTCCGCGTCACCGATCGCAATGGCGCAGCACCCGGCCTCCGCCGCTTCCTGCATCAAGCCAATCTCTTTTTCACGCTCGTGGCGCTCACGGCGCTTGCCGTGGGCGGCGTGGGCGTCGGCAATGCGGTGAAGGGCTATCTCGACGGCAAGCGCACGGTGATCGCCACGCTGAAATGCCTGGGCGCTTCGGGCGGCTTCATCATGCGCGATGTATCTCCTGCAGGTCATGACGCTCGCAGCGCTTGCGATTGCGATCGGTGCTCGGCGCGGGCGCCGTCATTCCGCGCCTTGCCGGCGAAGTCATGGGCGCTGTCTTGCCGGTCGAGGCGCGCTTTGCGCTTTATCCGAAACGCTCGCGCTCGCGGCGGCTTACGGGGTGCTCACCGCGCTTGCTTTTTCCTTGTGGCCGCTCGCGCGCGCACGCGAAATTCCGGCGGGCTTTCTCTTCCGCGATCTCGTGGCGCCGGCGCGGCGGTTGCCGCGGCCGCTCTATATTGCCTGCGAGCGCGTTTGCATTTTGTCGCTCGCTCTTCTCGCCGTGGGCTTTGCGCCCTATCGGGACTTTGCGCTGTGGTTCCTTGTCGCGGCGGCGGCGAGCTTTGCCGTGCTCCGTATTGCAGCGCGGTCTTTCTCCGGCTTGCAAAGCAAATTCCGCGGCCGCGCCGCCCGGCCCTGCGGCTTGCCCTCGCCAATCTGGTGCGCCCGGGCACGCCCGCGCCGAGCATCGTGCTCTCGCTCGGGCTCGGGCTCACGCTCCTCGTCGCGGTCGCGCTCATCGACGGCAATATCCGCACCGAGATCGCGCGCGCCTTGCCGGCGCGCGCGCCCGCCTTCTTCTTTGTCGATATTCAGCGCGCCGAGCTCAGAGGACTTCACCGCGCTGCTCGCTAGCATCCCGGGCGTGCACGATATCGAGCAGGTGCCGTCTTTGCGCGGACGCATCCGCGCCATCAACGGCATCCCCGCCGATCCCGCGAAATTTCCCGCCCGATGCGCGCTGGGGTCTCGGCGATCGCGGGGTGACGTATGCCCAAGAGCCCCCGGATGGAAGCGCCGAGCTCGTCGCGGGCAAGTGGTGGCCGGAAAACTACGCGGGCCCGCCGCTCTTTTCCCTGGATGCGGGGATCGCCAAAGGGCTCAGGCTCAAGATCGGCGATCGCATCACGCTCGAAGTCTTGAGCCGGGAGATCACGGGAGAGGTCGCGAAGCTTCCGCGATGTCGATTACCGAGCGGGCGGCATCAACTTTTCAGCATCGTCGCCTCGCCCGGCATTTTCGAGGCCGCGCCGCACACTTATCTCGCCACCGCCCATGCGCCGCCCGGCGTGGAAGAGCAAGTCCTGCGCGCGGTCACGAGCCGCTTTCCCAACATCACCGTGGTTGCCGTTCGCGAGGCGATCGCGCGCGTCGATGGCCTGCTCCGGCAACTCGCGCGCGCCATGGAGGCCGCAAGCGTCGTGACGCTCCTCGCGGGCGTCCTCGTGCTCGCGGGCGCGCTTGCCGCGGGCCATCGCCACCGCATCTATGACGCGGTGGTGCTCAAGGTCCTGGGCGCCACGCGCGGCCTGCTCATCTGGGCCTATGTGCTTGAATTCATTCTGGTGGGCGCGCTCACGGCGGCCATTGCGGCGGGGCTTGGCCTCCTCGCCGCCTATCTCGTGGTGACCCGGGTCATGGAAATGCCGTTCACGCCGCTGCCGGGCGTCTTGGGGACGACGCTCGCGGCCGCCCTCCTGGCGATCATTGCTCTGGGCCTGGCCGGCACCGCCAAGACCCTCGGCGTGCGCCCGGCGGCCGTTCTGCGCGCGCCGTGAGCCAACGTTAACCGCCTATTGCCTAAGCTCGGATTCGCTTGAAAGCGCGAGCCTGCAGCCCGATATTGTAGGGTGCACGTCCGGGCCCGCGAGGGTCCCTTGTGAAGGATGGGAAATTTCATGGCTGACCTGAACCAACAGCTCGCTCGGTCCGCTCGTGGCGGCGCTGCCGCGATCGATGCGGGGCTTCGCGCTTATATGCTCCGCGTCTACAACTATATGGCGCTCGGGCTGGCGCTGACCGGCGCGGTTGCCTTTCTGACCTTCTCCAATCCGACCTTCTTCCAAGCGATTTTCGGCACACCGCTCGCCTGGGTGGTGATGCTGGCCCCGCTCGGCTTCGTGATGGTGCTGTCCTTTGGCATCCGGCGCTTGTCGGCGGGCACGGCGCAGATCCTCTACTGGGCCTTTGCCGGCGTCATGGGCCTGTCGCTGTCGACCATTTTCGCGGCCTACGCGGCCACGGATATCACGCGCGTTTTCTTCATCACGGCGGCGTCATTCGGCGCGCTCTCGCTCTGGGGCTACACGACCCAACGCGATCTGACGGCCATGGGCTCCTTCCTCTTCATCGGGCTTGTGGGCCTCATCATCGCCATGCTCGTCAACATGTTCCTGCGTTCGAGCGGGCTTGATTTCGCGCTCTCGGCGGTGGGCGTTTTGATCTTTGCCGGCCTTACCGCCTACGACACGCAGCGCATCAAGAACATGTACATGGAGGGCCTCGATGGCGAGGTGGTCACCAAGACCGCCGTCATGGGCGCTCTCTCGCTTTATCTCGATTTCATCAACATGTTTCTGATGCTCCTGCGGCTCATGGGCTCGAACCGCAGCTAGCCCGCAAGCTGAATTGAGGCGTCAAAAGCCCGGGCACGTCCCGGGCTCTTTTTTTGCCGCTCACTCCACGAGCGCAAAGCGCGCCTTGTCGAAGACGCGCAAGACCTGCGCGAGCTCGGGACCGCGCTTGAGCACGAAGCCCGTCATCGACACGACCGCATAGGCGCCCTGTCGGGCCCGGAGCTTCGGCCGCTTTTCGATGTGATAGAGCGGGCGCTCGCTGGTCCGCCGGAAGACCGCGAAGATCGCCGCCTCGCGGCCGAAGCCGATGGCGTAGTCGCGCCACTCGCCCTGGGCGACCATGCGGCCATAAAGGGAAAGAATGAGGTTGAGCTCGCGCCTGTCGAAGCCAACCTTGTGCTGGGATGGGCTCCGCGGCGGGGCCAAAGCCGCGCCCGGAGCAAGACCTATGGGTTCGGTATCGCGCATGGGCCCAAGTGTCCGCCAGCGCGCGCAGCTTTGGCAAGACGGCAGTCGCCGCTTGTCGCGCGCCTTGTCGTTTGTCTAATAAGGCGGCCGACTTATCGGGCGCTTGATTCGGCAGGGGGCTTTAATGCTCATTCGGTTTCTACTGCTCGCGGTTGTGTTGAGCTCTTACGGCATGCGGCCGATCCGTGGATGCGGGCAAGCCCGCGCGCGATCCTGCTCTATACGCCCGCGGTGAGATGGCTTTTACACGTCGGTGCGTGACTTGCCACAGCGTGGGTCTTTCCGCGCACGGACCCGGTCCATACCTCATCGAGCTCGGCGGTCGGCAAGCAGGTTCGCTCGAGGACTTCGCCTATTCGCCTGCGATGCGCGCCTCGGGCATCGTGTGGAATGCCGAAACCCTCGATCGCTATCTCGCAGGCCCCGAGAAAATGGTACCGGGCACGATCATGCTGACCGAGCAGGTCGACGATCCCGAGGAGCGCAAGGCGCTCATCCACTACCTGCTGCAACATTGAGCTCTTGACGCGGCGCGCGGCGCACCGCGCTCAAGAGAGCGACCTGAACGCTGCCCCAAGCCCTTGGTCAAGTTTCTCGAGGCGGAGCGGTTGAGCCATGCCGAGGACCGCTGCGAACCACAGCGCCATATGGGCAAGGAAGCCTGGGCCAGCGAAATGCGCAAAGAACACATAGAGCGCCGCGAGCCAAATAAGCGCGGCGATGCCGGCGAGCCACCAGGCCCGCCGCCGCGCGAGCGGAAGAAGCGGAACGGCAAGCCCGAGAATCGCCGCCGCAACGCTCAAGGCGGGATCCTGCCAGCGCGAGAGGCGGGTGGTGAGATCGCGCGAGCGCCGACCGGCGATCCGGGTTTTGGTCATGTCAAGACCTTGCTGTCGAGATGATCGGCGAGCCGCAGCGCCAGCGCGAGGAGCAACATCGTGGGCCAGCTCGACGTGCTACTCGCAAAGACGCCGCTGCCGGCGACGAAGAGATTGTCGGTGCCGTGGACGCGGCAATTGCGGTCGACGACGCCCGCGCCCGGCGCAGCGCTCATGCGTGTCGTGCCGCTATTATGCCAGTCGCTCAATACGTTTTCTTCGACGTATTCGCGAGTCAAGGGCTGGGTCTCCAAACGGCCCAGTCCCAATGCATTGATCTCCCGCGCCATGATCTCCTGGCCGCGCGCCAGAGTATGAAAGTCCGCATCCGAAAGCGCCCAATTGAGCGAGACCATGGGCAGACCCAACACGTCGCGCTCGCTCGTCAATGTCACGCGCGAGCTCGGATTGGGCGCCATTTCGCTCGCATGCAGGACGTCGAAATAGAGTGGCGTGCGCGCACGCAAGCCGAGCCGCGCGAACAAGCTTGCGCCGGCGCTCAAGGGATTCGCCATGAGGGTCCCGGCATCTGTAAGCCATCTGCGCTTCGAAGGGCCTGAAGAAGTCCTTGACCAGATGAGACACGGCGCTCGCCGGTGCTTTCATCCACGGGATCGAATTTCGCCTCGAGATCGACGAAATAGAAAAGCATCTCGTTGGCGCGCAGCGCCTCCTGCGTCAAACCGATATAGGAGCGCATGAGCGCGTTGGGCGTGGGGCAGAATCGGATCGGCGAAATAGCGCGCAAGGGGCGTCGGTCCGCGTGGGCACGAAGCGGCCCGCCGTGATCTGGAGGTGGTCCATGAAATTGCGTCCCACCTGATCGCTCGCATTGCCGATCCCGGTTTGGATGACATCGTTCGATGCGAGGAGAAGCCGCGCATTCTCGATGGCGTGACAGGCGAGCACGGTGGCCTTTGGACGTATCGCGAGCGTCTTGCCCTCGAGCGAGCGCGCGCTGAGCAGCTCGAACCGTGCTTCCGTTGTCCGCAATTCCGATATGGGTGAGATTGGCGTGGAGAAAGACTTGGGTATCGGGAAGCGCACCGACGGCGTCGCGAAAGCGCGGATTGAACTTGCGGATCTGCGGCCCCAAGGTTTCAAAGATCTCGGTTCGCAGAGTTGGGCTCTTCTCCTCCAGCATTGGCGCGCGCGTCGTCTCGGCCTGCGAATAGGATGTCGGATCGAGGCGATCGAGGTCGATGCCGAGTGAGACCGCGGCGCGCGGGAGATAAGGCTTCACCTCGTCGTACGTGATCGGCCATCCGGGAAGGCCGAGGGCGGGCCGCGACTCGAAATCCAGGGGCTTGGGCAAATGACAAAGGCCGCCCCAATGATTGGTCGAGCCGCCGAAATAACGCAGGCGGCACGAGGTGAGATCGCTGATACGGCACGCCGGTGAGGCGTCCGCGATAAAGGCCCTGTGTCCGTCCGTCGAAACTGAAGCCACCGCTTTCCAGAACAATGATCCGCCGTCCTGGACGCGCAAGCGCGAGCGCAAGTGTGATGCCCGCGGCGCCGGCGCCCACGATGCAGAGATCGCAGGCGATTTCGCTCGGGCCATCGTAACGGCGCAGGTCGACATAGGCGGTGCCGGGCGGCAGCTTGTCGGGGTCGGCGGCCCAGGCCGCGCCGGCGCCTGCCGTTCGCGCCGCGCTTAATCCCCATGCCGCTGATGCGCCGGCCGTACCAAGCAACAATTGCGCGATTCTGCGGCGTGTCAGCTCCAAGGGTCCTGCCCCTTTCTTCGGATCATGCCGTTTCGCCCACAGCCTGACCTGCGCCTCGTTGACACAGCCGCGGACAAGCATCCCTGGCGCCGCCTGTCGATGCGCATTGACCTGGCCGGCAGCGAGCAAGAACTACGCCATACCGTTAATCCGAAAACTCACCGCAAGAGATTGTTCCGGTTCGGACCCAAAATCATGGTCTGCCAGCTCGGTAATGGCCTGGCAACCTCGGCCTGCCATGCTTCCCCCATATCCACAGGCAATTTAGGTCAAAGCTATTGTCTTTTTCGAGCGATTAGGCATAGATTGGGCCGGAGAAATGCCCTATAAAAGATCGTTGCCGGCGGGAGCCACCCGCGGGCCCGCGTCGCGATACCCACGAAACGCCGCAGAGAACGCCGCAGAGTAAGAGGCCACCCTGCCCATGGCCAAGAAAATGCTGGCCTTCACCAAGATCGGCAAGGAAATGCCCGAGAAGCGCCTTGCGCGCGAGCGCGTGGGCGACTTCCATGAGATTTACGCGGATTACATCGCCGCCAAGGCCGAGGACCAGGCGTCGCGCTGCTCCCAATGCGGGGTGCCCTTCTGCCAGGTTCACTGTCCGCTCCACAACAACATCCCGGATTGGCTCAAGCTCACGGCCGAGGGCCGCCTCGAGGAGGCCTACGAACTAAGCCAGGCCACCAACAACATGCCCGAGATTTGCGGGCGCATTTGCCCGCAGGACCGGCTGTGCGAAGGCAATTGCGTCATCGAGCAGGCGGGCCACGGCACGGTGACAATCGGCGCGGTCGAGAAGTATCTCACCGACACGGCCTGGGAGCGCGGCTGGGTGAAGCCGCTCAAGGCGCGCCACGCCTATCCCCAATCGGCGGGCATCCTTGGCGCAGGCCCCGCGGGACTTGCGGCCGCCGAAGAGCTGCGCCGCCAGGGTTACGAAGTCCACGTTTACGACCGTTACGACCGGGCAGGCGGGCTTCTTGTCTACGGCATTCCGAACTTCAAGCTCGAGAAGGACGTCGTGACGCGCCGGACCGAGCGCCTGATCGCAGGCGGGGTGCGCATTCATTTGAACACCGAGATCGGGCGCGATGTGAGTTTTAGCGATCTGCGCGAGCGTCACGACGCTTTGCTCGTCGCGACCGGCGTCTACAAGGCGCGCGCTCTGCAGTGCCCGGGCGTCGGCCAGACGGGCGTGTTCCCGGCCATGACTTATCTCACGGCCTCCAATCGCAAGGGGCTCGGCGATGCGGTCGCCGCGTTCGACGACGGCACGCTCGATGCTCGCGGCAAGAAGGTCGTCGTCATCGGCGGCGGCGACACGGCCATGGATTGCGTGCGCACCGCCGTTCGCCAGGGCGCGCAATCGGTCAAGTGTCTCTACCGCCGCGACCGCGAGAACATGCCGGGCTCCTTGCGGGAAGTCACCCATGCCGAGGAGGAAGGCGTCGAGTTCATCTGGCTCGCCGCGCCCAAGGCGCTGATGGGCGGCGGCCGCGTCACCGGTGTGCGCGCGGTGCGCATCGCGCTCGGCCTTCCCGATTCCACGGGACGGCGCGCGCCCGAGGAGATCGAAGGCTCGGAATTCACTTTGCCCGCCGACCTCGTGATCGAGGCCTTGGGCTTCGATCCGGAAGATTTGCCCGCACTCTTTGCGACGCCCGAGCTCGGCGTCACCGGCTGGGGCACGATCAAGATCGACTTCAAGACCATGGCGACGAATTTCGACGGAGTCTTCGCCGCGGGCGACATCGTGCGCGGCGCCGCGCTCGTCGTGTGGGCAATACGCGACGGCCGCGACGCCGCGCGCGAGATGCACCGTTACATGCAGGCCAAGGCCGCGGCGCGGACGGTCGCGGTGGCGGCGGAATGAGGCGATCGCGGCGGGAGAAGACGATGGCGACATACTCGCGCAATAGGGCTGAGCTGGAGATCGCGCGTTGGCAGAAAAACGCCGCGCATCTTGCCGCTTCCCATGCCTATCGTTCCGAGGACGAGCACGATTCCTGCGGCGTCGGCCTGATCTGCGCCATCGACGGCAAGCCGCGGCGCGAAGTCGTGGTCAAGGGCATCGAAGCGCTCAAGGTGCTGTGGCATCGCGGTGCCGTCGACGCCGACGGCAAGACCGGCGACGGCGCGGGCCTCCATGTCGAGGTGCCTCAGGACTTCTTCCGCGAGCATATCGAGCGCACGGGCCACCGGCCGCGCTCCGAGAAGATCTGCATCGGCATGATCTTCCTGCCGCGCACCGACTACGCCGCGCAGGAAGTTTGCCGCACCATCGTCGAGACCGAGATCCTCAACTTCGGCTTCTATATTTACGGCTGGCGGCAGGTGCCCGTCGACGTCGGCGTCATCGGCGCCAAGGCCGCTGCGACCCGGCCCGAGATCGAGCAGATCATGTTCGACAAGGCGGCGCCCTTGAGCGCCGAGGATCTCGCGCGCGATCTCTTTCTCTTGCGCCGGCGCATCGAGAAGCGCGTGCGCGACGCCTACATCAAGGATTTCTACATTTGCTCGCTGTCGGCGCGCTCGCTCATCTACAAGGGCATGTTCCTGGCCGAGCAGCTGTCGAATTTCTATCCCGATCTCACCGATCCGCGCTTCGTCTCGAGCTTCGCCATCTATCACCAGCGCTATTCGACGAACACGTTTCCGCAATGGTGGCTCGCCCAGCCCTTCCGCATGCTCGCCCATAACGGCGAGATCAATACGCTCAAGGGCAACACGAATTGGATGAAGAGCCACGAGATCCGCATGGCGGCGGATGTCTTCGGCGAGCACGGCGACGAAATCAAGCCGATCATCCAGCCCGGCTCCTCGGACTCGGCCGCGCTCGATGCGGTGTTCGAGGTTCTGGTGCATGCGGGCCGCTCGGCCCCCATGGCCAAGACGATCCTCATTCCCGAGGCTTGGGCGAAGCAGGGCGACACCATGCCCGAGTCGCACCGGGCGATGTACGCCTATTCGAACTCGATCATGGAGCCTTGGGACGGGCCTGCCGCGATCGCTGCGACCGACGGGCGCTGGGTGCTCGCGGGCATGGACCGCAATGGCCTGCGCCCGATGCGCTACAGCATCACCGACGATTTTCTCCTGGTGGTGGGCTCGGAGACGGGCATGGTCGTGCTCGACGAAGCCCGCATCGTGGAGAAGGGACGCGTGGGCCCCGGCGAGATGATCGCGGTCGATTTGAGTGAAGGGCGCATCTTCACGAACCGCGAGATCAAAGACAAGCTCGCGCGCCTGCATCCGTATAGCGAGTGGACGCGCAACATCAAGGAGCTCGATCCCTTGATCGCGCAGGAGGCCGTGGCCTCCAAGAGCAAGCCGCGCTCCATGACCAAGGACGTGCTCCGGCGGCGCATGCTGGCCGCCGGCTTCTCGCTCGAAGATCTCGAGCTCATCCTTCATCCCTTGGCCGAAGAAGGAAAAGAGCCCGTGGGCTCGATGGGCGACGACACGCCGCTTGCGGTGCTATCCGAGAAGTGGCGGCCGCTGTCGCATTTCTTCCGGCAGAACTTCTCGCAAGTCACCAATCCGCCGATCGATCCCTTGCGCGAGCACCGCGTGATGAGCTTGCGCACGCGCTTCGGCAATCTCACCAACGTGCTCGATCAGAATTCCGCGCAAGTGGACGTGCTCCTGCTGGAAAGCCCGGTCGTCACCACCGGCGCTTTCCTCAAGATGAAGTCCTATTTGGGCGACACGGCGCTCGAGATCGACTGCACCTTCGACCCGAAGCGCGAAGCCTTGAGGGATGCGCTGTCGCGCGTGCGCCGCGAGGCCGAGGACGCGGTGCGCCGCGGCGTGAGCCATCTCATTCTCACCGACGAGCATGTGTCGGCGACGCGCCCCGCCCTGCCCATGATCCTCGCCACCGGCGGCGTGCACAGCCATCTCGTGGGCCAAGGCTTGCGCACCTTCACATCGATCAACGTTCGCGCGGCCGAATGCATGGACACCCATTACTTCGCCGTGCTGATCGGCGTGGGTGCGACGACGGTGAACGCCTATCTCGCCGAGGCCTGCATCGCCGATCGCCATGCGCGCGGCCTGTTCCAGGGCAAGACGCTCGAGGCCTGCATCGGCAATTACGTCGAGGCCGTGAACCAAGGCCTGCTCAAGATCATCTCGAAGATGGGGATCTCGGTCATCTCCTCCTATCGCGGCGGCTACAATTTCGAGGCCGTGGGCCTCTCGCGCGCGCTCGTGGCGGAATTCTTTCCCGGCATGACGAGCCGCATTTCCGGCATCGGGCTTGCGGGCATCGAGGAGAAGCTTCGCGAGCTGCATGCGCGGGCTTTCGACGAGGACACGGTGGCGCTGCCTGTCGGCGGCTTCTACCGCTACCGGCGCGGCGGCGAGCGTCATGCGCTCGAGGGCGCGCTCATCCACATGCTGCAGCATGCGGTGGGGCGCGACGATTACGCGCTTTACAAGAAGTATTCGGAGGCGCTCACGGCGGCGGAGCCTGTTACGCTGCGCGATCTTCTCGATTTCCGCGTCACCGGAAAGAGGCTTCCCATCGACTCCGTCGAGTCGGTGACCGAGATCCGCAAGCGCTTCGTCACGCCCGGCATGTCGCTCGGCGCGCTCTCTCCGGAAGCCCACGAGACGCTCAACATCGCCATGAACCGCATGGGCGCAAAGTCCGACTCGGGCGAGGGCGGCGAGGATCCGGCGCGCTTCAAGCCGCGCGCGAACGGCGACAACGCCAATTCCGCGATCAAGCAGGTGGCTTCGGGCCGCTTCGGCGTCACGGCCGAATATCTCAATCAATGCCGCGAGCTCGAGATCAAGATCGCGCAGGGCGCCAAGCCCGGCGAAGGCGGCCAGCTTCCGGGCTTCAAGGTGACGGAGATGATCGCGCGCTTCCGGCATGCGACGCCGGGCGTGTCGCTCATCTCGCCGCCGCCCCATCACGACATCTACTCGATCGAGGATCTGGCGCAGCTCATCTACGATCTGAAGCAGATCAACCCGCACGCCCATGTCTGCGTGAAGCTCGTGGCCTCGACCGGCATCGGCACGATCGCGGCGGGCGTGGCCAAAGCCAAGGCCGACGTCATCCTCGTCTCGGGCCATGTCGGCGGCACCGGCGCCTCGCCGCAGTCGAGCATCAAGTTTGCGGGCATTCCCTGGGAGATGGGTCTCACGGAAGCAAACCAGGTGCTCACCCTCAACAATCTCCGCCACCGCGTCCGGCTGCGCACCGACGGCGGCATCAAGACGGGCCGCGACGTGGTCATGGCGGCCATGATGGGCGCGGAGGAGTTCGGCATCGGCACGGCCTCGCTCGTCGCCATGGGCTGCATCATGGTGCGCCAGTGCCACTCGAACACCTGCCCCGTGGGCGTCTGCACCCAGGACGAGGCCTTGCGCAAGAAATTCACCGGCACGCCGGAAAAGGTCGTCAACCTCTTCAGCTTCATCGCCGAGGAAGTGCGCGAGATTTTGGCCTCGCTGGGCTTGCGTTCGCTCAAGGACGTGATCGGACGCACGGATCTTCTGGCGCAAGTCAATCGCGGCGCGCCGCATCTGGACGACCTCGATCTGAACCCGCTGCTCGCCATGGCCGATCCGGGCGAGAACCCGCGCTATTGCACGGTCGAGGGCCGCAACGAAGTGCCCAACTCGCTCGATGCGGAGATCGTGCACGATGCGGGCCCGCTCCTCGACGACGGCGAGAAGATGCAGCTCACTTACACGGTGCGTAACACGCATCGCGCGGTGGGCACGCGCGTCTCCTCCCATATCGTGCGCAACTTCGGCATGACGGGGCTCGCGCCCGGCCATCTCACGATCCGGCTCACGGGCTCGGCCGGCCAATCGCTCGGCGCCTTCGCGGTGCAGGGACTGAAGCTCGTCGTCTTCGGCGATTCAAACGACTATGTCGGCAAGGGTCTTTCGGGCGGCACGATCGTCGTGCGTCCGGCGATGACGAGCAGGCTCGTCTCGCACGAGAACACGATCATCGGCAACACCGTGCTTTACGGCGCGACCGCAGGCAAGCTCTTCGCGGCGGGCCAGGCGGGTGAACGCTTTGCCGTGCGCAATTCCGGCGCGCACACGGTTGTCGAAGGCGCAGGCTCCAACGGCTGCGAATACATGACCGGCGGCGTGGCCGTCATTCTGGGGCCCGTAGGCGACAATTTCGCCGCCGGCATGACGGGCGGCATGGCCTTCGTCTATGACGTGGCGAACGATTTCGAGCGACGCGTGAATCCGGAGTCGGTCCTCGTTCAGCGCGTGGCTTCGGCACACTGGACGCGCGTGCTCAAGAGCCTCATCGAGGAGCATGTGCGCGAGACGGACTCACGCCACGCCGCCTCGATCCTCGCCCACTGGGATCGGGAGCTGAAGCACTTCTGGCAAGATCTGCCCGAAGGAGATTCTCGTGCGCCTGGAATTTCCGCTCACGGACGCCGCAGAGGAAGCGGCTCAACGCGCCTGAGGCTGTGTCGAGACGTTGCGGGGGAGAAACGCCTTTCGCGGCGCGGCGTTCGCGCGTCTTGCGCCTTGCGCGAGACAATAAGAGCCACACGAACGAGGCGCCACGAAAAGCCTCGCCCATACGGGGCCGCGTGAGAGGAATGTCGGCACAGCGGCGCTGGAGCCGCGCCGCGCCGAACGCCGTCAGATGGCTTGCTTCAGATCTTTCGCAACCCGGAATGCAACCTTCCGCGATGCCTTGATCTTGATCGGCTCGCCGGTGGCCGGATTGCGGCCCATGCGGGCGGCGCGCTTGCGCACCTGCATGATCCCGAGCCCGGTGATGCGCACCTTGTTGCCCTTCTTCAGGTTCTTCACGGTGAGCGAGACGAAATCGTCGAAGATCGAGGCGATGGTCTTCTTCGGCATTTCATGCTTGGCCGCCAACTCGGCAATAAGCTTGGACAGCGGCACGGTAGGCGCAGTGGTTTTCTCGGCCATAACGTTCTTCCCCTTGTGGTCTCTCACGGATCCGATCCCGAATCATCGAGAGAATCGAAGAGTTATCACAGCTTTCGGCGTCTCAATACGCAATCCTTCACGTTTTTTGCAGGGTTTTCGCGGGTCCGTCCTCGGCGCGGGTGCGGTCGTTGCTTGCAGCCATGCCAATCCTCGGGGTGATCCGCTAGGATGCGGCGACGGCGGAACCCGAGGCGCGGGCCGCTCTTCGCGGTGAGCTTCGCCCCGAAGAGGCGCAGGTGTCGCGGAGCGCGCGGGCAGCGTCGAGGCGCCGTATTTCGAGGCTCTGGGGCCCGGCGAAAAAGGCATGGCGAGGTTTCCGGTCATCTACCGAATTCGCGCCGAGGCGGGCTCCATCGAGCGCCGCGCGCAGGCCATTGCGGTGGAGCAGAGCGTCGAGGTGCCGCTGTCGGTGATCGACGATCCGCATGTCTTGAGCGACGTGGTGGGCCGTGTGGACAAGATCGCCGACCGCGGCGACGGGACCTTCGATGTCGAGATCGCGCTGTCGGTCGAGACGACGGGCCTCGAGGCCGGGCAACTTCTCAACATGCTGTTCGGCAATAGCTCGATCCACGAGGATGTGGTGCTCTGGGACGCGGCGTTTGTGCCGAACATGCTCGCGGCCTTTGGCGGGCCGCAGCACGGCTTGCAGGGCCTGCGCGCGCGGTGCGGCGCGGATGGCCGCGCCATGACCTGCGCGGCGCTGAAGCCGCAAGGGCTACCTTGCGAGGCCCTGGCCGCGCTCGCTCACAAGCTCGCCCTTGGCGGCGTCGATTTCATCAAGGACGATCATGGGCTCGCCGATCAAACCTACAGTCCCTATGCGAGCCGCATCGCGGCCTGCGCGCGCGCCGTCCGCGAGGCGTGCCGAAAGACAGGCGGTCGGACGCATTATCTGCCGTCGCTTTCGGGCAATCTCGATCAACTCCGTGCGCAGCTGCGTCTGGCGCGGGAGGAAGGTCTCGATACGGCGCTCATCGCTCCCATGGTGGTGGGTCTCGCAAACTTCCATGCGCTGGTGCGCGAGTTTCCGGACATGGCCTTCTTCGCCCATCCGTCAATGGCGGGCGCTTCGCGCATCGCGCCGCCCTTCCTGTTCGGCAAGCTCCTCCGGCTCCTGGGCGCCGATGCCAGCATCTTTCCCAATTTCGGCGGACGCTTCGGCTATGCGAAGGAGACTTGCCTTGCACTCGCGAGAAACTGCCGCGCGCCGCTCGGCGGCTTGCGCGCGAGCGCGCCCGTGCCCGCGGGCGGCATGACTCTCGATCGCGTGGGCGAGATGCTCGATCTCTTCGGGCGCGATGCTATTGTGCTCATCGGCGGCGACCTGCTCGCCGCGCGCGCGCGGCTCACCGAGGAGGCGGCCGCGTTTCAAGACCGGGTGGCGCGCCATGTTTATGCTTAACGTGTTCTCGCTCGAGAGGCCGCAATTGTGAGCCGCACCGAAGTTGCACCGTCCTTTCCGTCCGGATTTTCGCTGGCAGGGCGTCGAACGGGCACCGTACAAGGAAGACGGCACGGCGCCCTTCAAGGCCATCGCGCGCCAGCTCTTGTTCGCGGAGCCCGCGCTCGGTTGCGAGCTTCGCTATTTCGAGATGGATGCGGGCGGCTATTCCACCCTCGAACGTCACGAGCACACCCATGCCGTGATGATCTTGCGAGGCCAGGGCCATTGCCTGGTCGGCCGCGAAGTTTTCTCCGTGAGGCCCTTCGACCTCGTCACCGTGCCCGCGCTCACGTGGCACCAGTTCCGTGCGACAAAGGCAGAGCCCCTGGGGTTTCTGTGCATGGTGAATGCGGCGCGCGACAGGCCGCAGCTTCCCAGCGACGAGGATTTGCGCATTCTCAAGGCAGATCCGCAGATCGCGGCGTTTCTCGCCGGCGCGTTGTAGCCTATGACGCGGGCCGAAAGCCTTGCCTTCGGCTTTGCCGCAAGTCTATGTTGCGGCGAAATCACACGAGGCAGGGGAACGTATCGTGAAGCCAGGGGCTCGCTCCAAGCCGCCGTTTCGGGCGGATCAAGTTGGAAGCCTGCTTCGTCCGCGCGAGCTTCTCGAGGCGCGCGCGCGCCGCGATCGCGGTGAAATCACGAATGAGGCGCTGAGGGCGGTCGAGGATCGCTGCATTCGAGACGCCGTGAAGCTACAAGAGAGCGTCGGGCTTCAAGTGATCACCGACGGCGAGTTCCGGCGGCTCATGTTCCACATCGATTTTTTGACTTCGCTTCAGGGCGTGGAAACGCGGGGCGGGCTCACGACGAAATTCCGGACGAAAGAGGGGGAGCTCGATTTTGCGCCACCACGGCTCGTCGTGACCGGCAAGCTCACGCATGTAAAGCCGATCGAGAAAGCAAATTTCGCGTATTTGCGTTCGCTGACGAAGCGCACGCCGAAATATGTGATCCCGTCTCCCACCATGCTGCATTTCCGCGGCGGGCGCGCGGCAATCGACTCCAAGATCTATCCCGACCTCGAGGAATTCTTTTCCGATCTTGCGCGCTGCTACCAGCGGGAGATCGCAGCCCTTGCCGAGGCCGGGTGCACGTATCTTCAGCTCGATGACACCAATTTCGCCTATCTCTGCGATCCGAAAATGAGGCACGGCGTGCGCGAGCGGGGCGACGATCCCGATGCGCTCGCGCATCGTTATGCAGCGCTTATCAACGAGACACTCAGGGGCAAGCCGAAGAGCATGACGGTCGGCATTCATCTATGCCGCGGCAACTTTCAAAGTGCGTGGGTTGCCGAAGGAAGCTACGAACCCGTGGCCGACGTGCTCTTCAACGAGATCGACGTGGACGCGCTCTTCCTCGAATATGACGACGAGCGCTCCGGCGATTTCGCGCCACTTCGCCTCGTGCCGAAGAACAGGATCGTGGTGCTCGGTCTTGTCACAACGAAATCGGGTGCGCTCGAGTCCAAGGACGCCATCAAACGCCGCATAGACGAAGCGGCGCGTTACATCCCACTCGACCAACTCTGCTTGAGCCCGCAATGCGGCTTCGCGAGCACGGCGGAGGGAAACGTCATCACGGTTGAACAGGAGATCGCCAAGCTCAAGCTCGTTGTCGACACAGCGGCCGAAGTGTGGGCGTGAATCATGCGTGTCGGCGGCCTTTTCGTGGCTTGGGTGCAACGCGCACGGATCAACTGAGATCCCTTCCTATCCGCGGGCTCTTAGGCTAGAAAGTGCGGGGCAGGACCACTGGCTTTAGTCATCTGGAGGAGGTTACTAGAAGCTATGAGCTACCAAAACTTGGAGGAGGCGTTAAAGGCCGCCGGCAATCCGGTGAAGCTGCTGCGCAATTCGCAGATCGGACCGTACGTCTATCCTGTGGTCCCCAGCGAATTCACGAACTGGAGAGATGAGCAACGCGCTTGGCGGGAAACCTGCGTGCTGTTCTACCAGTCGCACCACATGACCGACATGTATGTTAAGGGGCCCGATGCGCTGAAGCTTTTTTCCGATCTCGGCATCAACAGCTTCGAGAATTTCGCGGTCAACAAGGCCAAGCAGTTCATCGCCGTGAACGACGACGGATATGTGATCGGCGACGCGATCCTCTTTCACCTGGACAAAGATTCATTCAATCTCGTCGGGCGTCCGTCTGCGCACAATTGGGTTCAGTATCATGCCGAGACCCGAGACTATAAGGTTTCGATAGAAAGGGACGAGAGATCCGCTGCGCGGCAGGGCCCGATTGTCCGCAAGGTCTACAGATATCAAGTGCAAGGCCCTAATGCGTCCCAGGTCTTGAAGAAGCTGAGCGGTGGCGCCTCCGTGACCGACCTCAAGTTCTTCAATATGGGGGAGATGACGATCGCGGGCCGCAAAGTCCGCACCTTGCGTCACGGTATGGCCGGACAACCCGGATTGGAGCTGTTTGGTCCTTGGGCGGAAGGCGACGCAGTTCGCGACGCCATCGTCGAAGCCGGACAAGAGTTCGGGCTCAAGCAGGTGGGCTCTCGCGCTTACGCCACCAACACTCTTGAATTGGGCTGGATTCCGTCGCCCATGCCCGCGATCTACACGGGCGAAAAGATGAAGCCCTACCGGCAATGGTTGCCCGCGAAGAGCTATGAAGCGACGGGTTCGCTTGGAGGCAGCTATTACTCCAACGAGATCTCAGACTACTACTTGACGCCATACGAGCTCGGCTACGCCACGTCCGTCAAATTCGACCACGAGTTTGTCGGCAGAAAAGCCCTCGAAAAAATGGCCGACAAGACGCATCGGAAGAAAGTGACGCTGGCCTGGAACGGCGAGGATGTCGGGCGCGTATTCCGGTCTTTGATCGAGAACACGAACCAGCCGCCGTTCAAATACATCGATCTTCCGCTTTCGAACTATTCGTCGTGGCCCTACGACAAGGTGCTGAAAGACGGCAAGATGATCGGAATATCGACGTTCAGCGGCTGCAGCTACAACGAACGCGCCATGCTTTCGCTCGCCATTGTCGATATCGAGCACAGCAAGCCGGGCACCAAAGTTTCGCTCGTCTGGGGCGAGGAAGGCGGCGGGTCATCGAAGCCGGTGGTCGAGCGCCACGCGCAGACCGAGATCCGGGCAACGGTCGGGCCTGTGCCTTACGGTCAGGATGCACGCGAGACATACGCGACCGGCTGGCGTACGGCCAAGAAGTGAGCCTTGCGAGAAAGTCGCGCGTGCTAGAAAGCGAGTAATGGAACGGGGTGGAACGTCATGCATCGCTCCGCCCCGTTTTCCTGTCTGAGTTTCATCGGGCGTTAGACTGAAAAGTGCCGGAAAAGATCGACGGCCTTTGTCAACAGCAGGAGGTTACGAGCAACTATGAGTCACAGGAATTTAGAGGAATTGCTGCAAGCCGTCGGGAGCCCCGTGAAGCTGCTGCGCAACTCGCAGATCGGGCCATACGTCTATCCGGTCGTCCCCCCGGAATTCACGAACTGGAGAGACGAGCAGCGCGCCTGGCAGCAGACCTGCGTTCTCTTCAATCAATCCTTCCATATGACGGACATGTACATAAAGGGCCCTGACGCGCTCAAATTGCTCAGCGGGCTAGCCGTCAACAGTTTTGACGGCTTCGACGTCAACAAGGCCAAACAATTCGTCGCCTGCAATTACGATGGCTATGTGATCGGCGACGCGATCCTCTTCCACCTTGACAAGGACTTGTACAATCTCGTCGGACGGCCCTCCGCGCACAATTGGGTTCAGTATCATTGCGAGACCGGCGGCTATAAAGTGACGCTGGAGAGGGACGAAGAATCCGCCGCCCGCCAAGGTCCACCGGTTCGCAAGGTCTACCGCTACCAGGTGCAGGGCCCGAACGCGATGAAGGTCCTCGAGAAGGTGACGGGCGGGCCGTTGCCCAAGATCAAGTTCTTCAACATGGGCGAAGTCACGATCGCGGGCCGGAAGGTCCGCACGTTGCGCCATGGCATGGTGGGACAGCCCGGATTGGAGCTGTTCGGTCCCTGGGCCGAAGGCGAGGAAGTCCGGGCCGCCGTTGTCGAAGCCGGTCAAGAGTTTGGGCTCAAGCAGTCCGGCTCGAGAACTTACTCCAGCAACACTCTGGAATCGGGCTGGATTCCATCGCCTATGCCCGCGATCTATTCCGGCGAAAAGATGAAGGCATTCCGGAAATGGCTGCCCGCGAAAGGCTATGAGGGCACGGCTTCACTGGGGGGCAGCTTTTACTCCAACAACATCGACGACTATTACCTGACGCCCTTCGAGCTCGGTTACGGGCCGTCCGTCAAGTTCGACCATGATTTCATCGGCAGACAAGCTCTCGAGAAAATGGCCGGCAATGAGCGGCGCAAGAAAGTCACGCTCGCCTGGAACGCCGACGATGTCGCGCGCGTCATCGGCACGATGTTCCAGAAGGGAGACCCGGCCAAGTACATCGATTTCCCCTCGGCCGTTTATTCGACCTTGCCGTATGACAAGGTGACGAAAGACGGCAAGACGGTCGGGATATCGACGTGGTGCGGCTGCAGCTTCAACGAACGCGCGATGCTCTCGCTCGCCATCGTCGATGTCGCGCAAAGCGAGCCGGGCACCAAGGTCACGCTTGTTTGGGGCGAGGAAGGCGGCGGCTCGTCGAAGCCGACGGTCGAGCGCCATGTGCAAACCGAGATCCGGGCGACTGTGGCACCGGTCCCTTACGTGGAGGTTGCGCGCGTCTCATATCGGAAGTGAGCCGGGCAAGCACGCGCTTGCCTGCATGACTGCGCTCTTGCATTAGACTGAGCCCCACCCTTGGTGGGGCTCGTTCACTCATGGCCACTCGATCACCGCGCCGGCAGTTGAGGCGCCTTCGGCGGCGCTTTGTGCCCGTGCTCTTACGCACGCTCCGTATCGCACTGCTGATCCTCATCATCCTGCCGCCTGTCTGGTGCGCGCTTTATGCCGTGGTTCCGGTTAAGACGACGCCGCTCCTCGTCTCCCGCATGATCCTGGGCGAAGGCGTGGTGCGCAGCCCCGTGCCGCTCGAGGCGATCGCGCCCGCGCTTCGCTATGCGGTCATCGCGTCCGAGGACCAACGCTTCTGCCTGCATCACGGCTTCGATTGGAAGGAAATCGAGCGCGCTCTGAGCGAGCGCGCCCGTCGCGAACGGGGTGCCAGCACGCTGAGCCAGCAAGTCGCCAAGAACGTCTTTCTCTGGCCGGGCCGGAGCTGGCTGCGCAAGGGCCTCGAAGCGTACTTCACCGTTTTCATCGAGGCGTTCTGGAGCAAGCGCCACATTCTCGAGGTCTATCTCAATATCGCGGAATGGGGCCCGGGCATTTACGGCGCGGAGGCTGCGGCGCGCTATCACTTCGCGACGAACGCATGGGCGCTTTCGTCATTGCAAGCCGCCCGTCTCGCCGCGGTCCTGCCCAATCCGATCCAGTGGGAAGCCGAGCCTCCCGGGCCCTATGTGCGCGCGCAAGCGCAGGTGATCGAGCGCCAAATGGCAAAAATTGCGGGCTCTGGCCTCGCGCGCTGCGTGGAAAACGAGCCGAGCGGCGCTGCGAGGCGCATGTAGGCCGGGCGTAATCCTTCGGCTAAACTCCGCGCCCATGCGTCTGCTCTATTATCTCCCGCTCTCGCCATTCTGCCGGGAGGTGCGGCTCGTTCTCGCCGAAAAGAAGCTCGAGGCAAGCCTCATGGGCTCGGAAGCCTGGGCCGATGGCGAGGCTTTTCTCGCCGTCAATCCCGCGGGCACGGTGCCGGTCCTGATCGAGGACGACGGCGCGGCGATCAGCGACAGAGGCGCCATCGTCGAGTATCTCGAGGAGGTCTACCCCGTCCCCACGCTCATTCCCGGGGGCCCGCGCGCGCGCGCCGAGGTGCGCCGCCTCGTCGGCTGGTTCGACAGCAAATTCGCGGCCGAGGTGTCGACACCGGTGCTTTACGAGAAAATCGACAAGCGCGAGCTTGGGCTGGGGCCCCCCGAGATGATGACCGTGCGCCAGGCGCTGGAGCGCCTGGACGGGCATCTTCACTATATCGGCCGTCTTGCCGAAGCCCGCCGGTGGCTCGCGGGCGAGGAGGTGAGCCTTGCCGACATCGCGGCGGCCGCCCATCTGTCCTGCCTCGACTATCTGGGCGACGTGGTTTGGCGAAACCATCCCGAGGCCAAGGAATGGTATGTGAGGCTCAAGTCCCGGCCATCATTTCGCCCGCTTCTGTCGGACATCGTTCCCGGATTGCCGCCGCCGCGCCATTACGCGGACCTCGACTTTTGAGCCTATAATGCGCGTGTAAGCTGCGCTGCGGACTTGGCCATGCGTTAAGTCGCGGGAGACGACAATGGCGGAAAGCGCTCCAGACACGGGTCAAGCCATTTTGTTTTCGGTCATCGTCGCAGCGGTGGGCCTCATGCTCGTCGTCTCCGCCACGGGGCTTGCGATTGCCAATATCATTCAGGCGATCAGACCCGCGAACTGGGGCACGCGCTGGGCCGACGAGACCTTCGTCACCTTTGCTTGGCAGGAGCTCGGGCGCGGCCTCTTCTTCGGCTATCTCTTCGCGCTCGGCATGTCGCCGATGACGGCCTTCATCTTTCTCGATCGCGAAAACTTTTGGCGCAATTTCACCTTCGGCTCGATTGCGCTGTGGGGCGGGACGGCAATTCTCATTTACTTCGCCATCGTCATTGCCGGGTTCTTCGGCTTTGCGGTGCACAGGGGCGTGAGCCGCAAGCTCGGCACATGGGGGCTTTACAGCCAAGCGCTCATCGTCGCCACGCTGAGCGCGCCTTTGGCTTATCTGCTTTTGACGGTGCTGCTGCCGCCCGTGCACGATGTCTTGGCGCTCCTCGTCCAAACTTGGCACATTTATGCGCGCCTGCCCGCTTGAGGCGGCCGGTCGCAGCAACTGCACGAGCCGGAGTGCGCGCACGTCATCGATGGAGAAGCCCCGATGGCGCGCCTGAGCGAGGCACGGCGCCAAGCTCTTTCAGGCCATGAGTTGGCCCAAGCGCTGCGCGCGGAAGCCTATCGCCTAGGCTTCGAGGCGTGCGGCATCGCGGAGCCTCCCGCCATCGCCGCAGCAGCGCCGCGGCTCAAGGAGTTCCTCGCTCGCGGCTATCACGGCCGGATGGACTGGCTTGCCAGGACACCCGACCGTCGCGCGCGGCCGGAGATCCTGTGGCCCGCGGTAAAAAGCGTCGTCGTGCTCGGTGTCAATTACGGGCCGGACGAAGACCCCATGGGTCTGCTCGACGAGCGAGAACTGGGCGTCATTTCGGTCTACGCGCGCGGCGCCGACTACCACGACGTGGTGAAGAAGAAGCTCAAGGCGCTCGCGCGCTGGCTCGTGGACGAGGCGGGTGGCGAGGTCAAGATCTTCGTCGACACCGCAGCCGTCATGGAAAAGCCGCTGGCCGAGGCCGCAGGGCTCGGCTGGCAAGGCAAGCACACCAATCTCGTCTCGCGCGACTTCGGCTCCTGGCTGTTTCTGGGCGCGTTGTTCACCACGCTCGCCTTGCCGGCGGACGCGGCATCGGCCGATCATTGCGGCGCCTGCCGGCGCTGCCTGGATGTCTGTCCCACCGACGCCTTTCCCGCACCTTATGTGCTCGATGCGCGGCGCTGCATTTCCTATCTCACCATCGAGCACAAGGGCCACATTCCACTCGAGTTTCGCGCGGCCATGGGAAATCGCATCTATGGCTGCGACGATTGTCTGGCGGTTTGTCCCTGGAACAAGTTCGCGCAAACGACGCGCGAGATGGCCTTCGTGCCCCGCGCGGCGCTCACGGCTCCACGTCTTTCCGAGCTTGCCGGGCTCGACGACGCGGGGTTTCGAAAAAAATTCTCGGGCTCGCCCATCAAGCGCATCGGCCGCGACCGGTTCGTGCGCAATGTGCTGATCGCCATCGGCAACAGCCAGGCGCCGGAGCTTGCCGCGTGTGCGGAGCGCTTGCTCGCGGACGCTTCGCCGCTTGTGCGTGCGGCTGCCATCTGGGCCATGACGAGGCTTGCACCGGCGCACGCCAAGACTTTGGAGGCGCGCCATCGCCGCCGTGAAACCGATTCCGAGGTGCGGGCGGAATGGGATGCCGCCGCCCGCGCCGCCTAGATTGAATCGCGGACGGCTTCAGCGCGCAACGGCGCTGGCTGCTTTGGTTCCTGTGTCCAAGCTTCCCGTTCCAGCCGGACAAAACGAGGGATGTGCGTTGCCCTCATAGGGCAGGCCGTGGCCGGAGGCGATCAGCACCTGCGCGAGATCGCGCGCGTCGGGCAGGGTCACCACGGCGTCGATCCGCCCGGCGAACTTGTCGTTCTCGATCTCGGTGAGGCGCACCGTCTGGCCGTCGATCAGCGCACTGAGATAAGCCTGGGCGTCTTCGGCGCGGCTCTTTTCTTCCGGGCATTTGGGCTGAAAGAGCTCCGGCGCATCCACGCCCCGGGGCCTAACCGAGACCAGCACCTCTTGGCCGATCCAGATGCGCGCACGCACGGCGAAGGTGTCGCCGTCGATCACCCGCTCCACATGGGCCTCCACCGGTCCATGCAACCTTTCCCGCGCCGTGGCGCCAGCCGGAAAAAGGGCGCAAGCCAGTGCGAGCCCGAGGGCTGGGAGGAGCCGGACAAGCTCACACGCATGAGGCATGGCGAATCGCGATCACACGTTTTACGTGCTTTATTATCGCGTGCGCTCCTATAAATTGCAATGAAATTCGAACAAAGAACGAACACGTGCGCCAGCCCGCTGGCGGCCGGGCGCCGGAAGCTAGCCGCGGTTGATCGTGCTCTGGGCTTCGGCCGTCATCTTGCGGCGCGCCGTCTCGAAGGCGAGGCGCTCCGGATCGACCTTTTGATCGACCGGGAACGCGGCCAGGATCGCGTCGAAGAGCCCCTTCACCTCCTCCTTGAACTCGCCGTGCGGGAGAATGTAGGCATCGTTCCGCTTGATGCCGGCGAGCACGCGCTCGCCCACCTCGATTGGGTCCATGCCCGCGGTGCTCGCCGAGATGCCGTGATGGCTTTCGGCCTCCTCATGGGCCTTGGAGGTGAGATGCTTGGGCCGGAGCTTCTCCGACGACATGAGGCGGCTTTTCGTGAGCCCCGGACAGAGCACCGAGACGCCGATGTTGTCCTTGCCCAGCGTGAGGCGGAGCGAATCGCTCAAGCCGCGCACGGCGAACTTTGTCGTGCAATAGATGCCGCCTTGCGCGGTGAGCGGAATGATCCCCGCCATGGATGAGGTGTTGACGATGTGGCCGCCTTCGCCGTGCGCCTTGATCTTGGGGATGAAGCTCACGATGCCGTTGATGACGCCGCCGAGATTGACGCTGAGCATCCAATCCCAATCGGCGTAGCTCGCCTCGTCCATCGGCGCATTGGTGGCGACGCCCGCATTGTTGCACAGCACGTGCACGCGCCCGAAGGCCTTCACGGTCTCGTCGGCCGCGCGCGCCATGCGCTGCGCGATCGCTCACGTCGACCTTCATCAATAGGCTGTTCGCGCGCGCCCCGGCAAGGACCTTCTCCGCATCGTCCAGGTGCTCCTGGCACAAGTCGGCGACAACGACTTTCATGCCGTTGCGCAAGAAGGCCTGCGCCATGCCGAGCCCGATGCCGCTCGCGCCGCCGGTGATGAATGCAACTTTTCCCGCCACGTCCTTCACGTTGCCTCTCCTGTTCCTTGTTGCCGGTTGGCAAGCCTCACTTCGCCGCCTGCGGAGCCATCTTAGCTTGTCAGCGCGGCGCCTCGTCCAATCTCTTTGCCTGCGCGCGCCATGGATGCACGCGCAATTAGAGCTCCGCCGGGGAAAGCCTACGGCCGCGGATGAGGTCCGAGGCCTTCTCGCCGATCATGATGGCGGTGGCATTGGTGTTGGCGCCGACCACGGTCGGCATGATCGAAGCGTCGGCGACGCGCAAGCCCTCGACGCCGAAGACCCGGAGCTCGGGGTCGACCACCGCCGGCGGCCGCTCGCCCATGGCGCAGGTGCCGGCGGAATGATGGCAGAGCACGACCGTCTTGCGGATGTAATCGTCCAGCGCCTCGTCCGATTGGATCGCAGGGCCGGGCATGAGCTCGTCGCCGGTGAGCTCGGCTTGCGGTCTCGTGCGATAGAATCTTGCGCGCTTCCCGAATGCCGCGCCGCAAGACCTCAAAGTCGGCCTTCTCCGAAAAGAGGTTGAACGTGACCCGCGGCAAGTCGAGCGGATCGGCGGAAGCGAGCTTCACTTGCCCGCGGCTCTCCGGATGCAGGAGCACGACGCCCACGGAAAACTTGTGCGCCTTGGGCTTCGTCACGCCGGGAAACCAGAGATCGGCCTCGAGGCTCACCGGATTGCACATGAGTTGAATGTCGGGCTGCGCGAGCTCCGGGCGCGTGCGGATGACGACGTTGCAGCTGTTGATCTGATTGGCGAAATCGCCCGTGCCCAACAGCGCCCATCGGAGCACGGAAAGTGCCGCGCGGTCGTAGCGCAGCTCCGAGAGAAACGTGATGGGCCGCGCGGCCACGAACTCGACCATGGCGGTCGGGTGCTCGGCCAGGTTTTTGCCGACGCCCGGCAAGTCGATGGTCGGCTTGATGCCATGGGCGCTGAGCTCGCCCGCGGGGCCGATGCCCGACAGCATGAGCAAATGCGGCGAGTTGAATGCGCCGCCGCAGAGCACGACTTCGCGCGCGGCGTCGCGCCGTCCGCCGCTCGCCTCCGGCAAAATATTCAACGCCCACCGCGCGGCTTTTCTCGATGAGAATCCGCGTCGCGCGCGCCTCCACCATGACGGTCAGGTTTTGCCGGTGCAGCACGGGGTGGAGATAGGCGCGCGCGGAGCTCGAGCGCCGTCCGCGTGCGTCGATCGTGGCCTCGCCCAGCGCAAAGCCCTCGGGCTCGGCGCCGTTGATGTCGTCGCTCACCTTGTAGCCCGCGCCCGCGGCCGCTTCCAACAACGGCTCTTGCAGGAGCTTCGGGTTCTTGATCGGCCGCACGCGCAGCGGACCGTCGCCGCCGTGGTATTTGCCGGCACCCCGCCAGCTCGTTTCCATGCGCCTGAAATAGGGGAGAACGTCGGCGTAGCCCCAGCCTTCGCAACCCATTTGACGCCAGGTGTCGAAGTCGCGCGGATGGCCGCGCATGTAGAACATGCCGTTGATCGAGGAGGAGCCGCCCAACACTTTGCCGCGCGGCAGCCACAGTTGGCGGCCGTCCAAATGCGGCTCGGGCTCGTTCACGTAATTCCAGTTGAAGCGCGGATCCCGGATCGAGCGCAGGAAGGCGAGCGGCATCTTCAGAATAGGGATGTGAATCCTCCTTGCCCGCTTCGAGCACGAGGACGGTGGAGGCTCCATCTTCCGAAAGCCGGTTCGCCAGCACGCAGCCGGCCGATCCCGCTCCCACGACGATGTAATCGAACGTCGCCTCCGTTTTCCTCGCCATGAGCAAGCTTGTCTTTCTAGTTTCTTGCCTGGGGAGGGTGGACGCCTAGCTCCAAAGCTTCTTCGAAGCGATGGCGGCGCCCTCCACGAGCGCGGCGAGCTTCTTATAGGCAATCTCGCCGTCGAGCTTACCGTAGCCCGCGAAGGTGCCGAAGCCGCAATCGGTGCCTGCGATCACGCGCTCGCGTCCGACAAGCTCGGCAAAACGCACGACGCGCTGCGCCACGAGCTCCGGATGCTCGACATAGTTGGTCGAGGTATCGATGACGCCGGGCACAAGCACTTTGTCCTGCGGAACGCGCGTGTCCCGCCACACGGACCATTCGTGCTCGTGGCGCGGATTGGCGCCTTCGAACAAGATTGCCTGGGGCTTCGCCTTCATGAGAATGCCGATGAGCTTGGCGAGCGGGATGTCGTGGTCGTGGGGTCCCTCGTAATTGCCCCAACAGACATGGAAGCGCACCCGTTCCGCCGGCACCTTGGCGAGCGCGTGATTCATGGCTTCGATGTGAAACTCCGCGCGCTTGAGAAAATCCGCCTCGCTCAGATCCTGAAAGGCGATGTGGCGCGCCATGGCGAGATCGGGACAATCGAGCTGCAAGATGAGGCCCGCGCCCACGATCGTTTCATATTCTTCCTTCATCACGTCAGACAAGACTTCGAGATAAGCCTCGTGGCTTGGATAATACCGGTTCGGCTGAAACGCGCTGATGAGACCGGGCGAGGCCGAATTCATGAAGGCCTCGGAAATTCCCGCCTTCTTCATCGGGGCCAGGAGATTGTCGATGTCTTTCCGCAGCGGCTCGCGGTCCTTGACGGTGACAGGGGCGATGCAGGACGCGCGGCGGAATTCCTGAGCGCCGGTCATGCGCGCCATTTTTTTGCGGAACTCCGGATAGTCTTTCACATCGAGCGCCATGCGCCGCTCGTTGTCGCCGCCGAAGCCGGTGAGCCGGTCCATCATGTAAGTCGAGTAACTCACCTTGCTCTGCTCGCCGTCGCTCGGCACGTCGATGCCGACTGCCGCTTGACGCATGACCACGCCCTCCACGGCCTCGGCGATGATGCGGTCGTAGTCTTTCTGGTCATACGGCTCGCCGCGATCCTTCATGAGCAGCGCGTTGGACAAGGCTTGCGAGCGCGGCAAGCTGCCCACATGGGTCGTGATCATTCGATCGGTGCTCAACCGCATGGCGTTCGCTCTTCGGTTCGTGTGTCAGCGCTTGATTTCGGCCAGCGCATCCAGGAGCGCGCCGAGATCGGAATAGCTTTTCAAATTCCGCGGGAGGCTCGCTTTCTGGGCGTAAGCCCAGTCCTGGCGCTCGGCGGTGGGCAAGCTCATCAGCGGTGCGACGCCCACTTCGCTTGCCGTGCGCGCGGCTTCCCGCATTTCCTCCGCGCGGCGTTTGCCGTGCTCGAGCGAGCGCAAGATCACATAGCGGGCAAGCTCGGGCCAGTTGGGATGGGGCAAGAGATCCGTGAGCGAGGCGAGCACGCTCTCTTCCACGCCGTAGCGCCGCGCCGCAAGCATGGATTCGGTGACGATGGCCTCGAAGCCCTTGACGATGATGCTGCGGCACATCTTGGTGGCCGAGGCTTTGCCCACCTCGTCGGAATAACAGCGTGCGCGTTGAAGCCGAGACCTTCGGCGGCGGCGAGAAAATCCCGCATATGAGGCCCGCCGAGCAGCATGGGCGAGCGGATGCCGTGGGGCGGCACGGAGGTCATCACGGCCGCCTCCACATAGCGCCCGCCCGCGCCGTCGATGGCGGCGGCCGCGGCGCGCTTGACGCCGGGCGAGGCCGAGTTGAGGTCGAGCACGAAACTTCCTTTTCCGATCCCGGGCAGAAGCGACTGCGCCGCCGCCAAGGTCGAGGCCGCCGTCACGGCGCTGATGACGAGGTCGGAGTTTCGCGCGACCTCGGGCGCCGTCTTGCAGGCGTGCACGGCGCTCCCTTTGAGGGCGAGGCTCGGCGCGCTGTCCGGCCGGTCGAAGGCGATGTCGAACACCTTGATGTCGGTGATGCCGGCGCGCGCGAGATCGCGCGCGAAGATTTGTCCCACTTCGCCGAAGCCCAAGATGCCGATGCGCTGCAAATTGCTCATGGGCGCTTCCATAAGCTCGCCGGCACGTAGACCTGTCCGTCCATGAGCTTGCGCGCCGTGCGCAAGAGCGCCGCGCGCCGCACGCTCGCCTGACCGTTCTCGATGGTCACGTCCATATAGACGGTGAAGAAGCCCGTCGGATGCTCCACATCGAGGCTCTTCACGGCGGCGGGATCGGCGATGCCGGCGACTTCCGCTGCGACCGAGCCCGGCAGAACGCAGGCCGTGGCGACGCTCACCGCGCCGAAGACGCCGATCGCCTTGTGCACGCGATGCGGAATGAAGTTGCGCGTGGAAATCGCCCCGCCATGCTGCGCGGGCGCGACAAGACACATCTTCGGCACGGTCTTCTTCGTCACGTCGCCGAGATTCATGCGCTTGCCCGCGACGAGACGGATCGCCTCCACGCGCGCTTTCAATTTTGCATCGGCTTCGAGCGCCTCGGGCGTCTCGTAGCCCGTCTTGCCAAAATCGGCGGCGCGCATCACCACCACCGGCATGCCGTTGTCGATGCAGGTGGCGTCGACGCCCTCGATCACGTCGCGCGTCTTACCGGTGGGAAGCAGCGCGCCGCAGCTCGAGCCCGCGACATCGAGAAAGTCGATCGGGATGGGGGCCGCGGTTCCCGGCACGCCGTCGATGCGCGCGTCGCCGTCATAGCGCACGCAACCGTTCGGCGTCTGCGATGGCGGCGACCGCGATGCTCGCCGTGTTCACCATGTGGATGCGCACGCGCGTGACATCGCCCGTGATCGGCACGAGACCCTGCTCGATGGCGAATGGCCCGACGCCGGCCAGCATATTGCCGCAATTTTGCGAGGCATCGACGCGCGCCTCGTCGACCACGACTTGCAGGAAGAGATAATCGACATCGGCATCGGGCCGCGTCGGCGGTCCGACAACCGCAACCTTGCTGGTCAAAGGATCGGCGCCGCCCAGGCCGTCGATCTGGCGCGGATCGGGCGAGCCCATGGCGGCGATCAGCACGCGGTCGCGTGTTGCAATATCGGCGGGCAGATCTCTTGCTTAGGAAGATACAGACCCTTGGACGTGCCGCCCCGGAAAATGCTGCAAGGAATGCCGGTTTGCATCTCATTGCTCCATCGAGCACTACTGCGGCAGCTCGCCCGTCTTCAGCCAATGCGCGCAATCGGGGGAAAGGTGCTTTGCCGCGACCTCGTCGCAGCGCGCGATCTCCTCGTCCGACAGACAGCCTTCCATCGGCCGTTCGTTCCCTTGTTGATGATGGTCTTGCCGCCCTCTCGAAAGTTCCGTTGGAGGATTTCAACCTTTGGCGGCGCTACGCATGTAGTCGAAGCTGCAATGTCCAAGATCGCGGGCCAATTGCCTCACCGATTGGGATATCGAGAAACGCAGCAATGCGCCGGATCTCGCCGCCCAGGTCGGCTTTGAGGTTGTTGAAGTGCACGAGGAGCACATTCGGCAGCTTGCGCGCATTCCAACAGCTTTGCGTATGCCAAAGCGAGCCGCCCAGATGCCCATTCCATGTCGTGTTCCAACCAATGGCGATAGTATGCGCGGATATCTGGGTGCCACCCGGGCGCGTCTTTGAACAAATCGAGCATGCCGGTGAGAAGTTTGCTGGTGATTGTGAGGCTCCAGACGATGTCGCGCGCGTCTCTGCCCACGCAGATGTATTTCACTTTCGGGCTGAAGGGCAGCGCATCAAGCGGCAGATGGGAGCCAAAGAAGCGCCGGTGGTTTCCGCCTCGGCGTGGGAGAGCATAACGTCGAGCGGTATCCAAGCCATTTCGAGATAAGGTCCCATGGCCATGCGATGCGGTCTTCGGCGCCGCCGTAGATCAATTGCGCGACGACTGTTTATCCAATTCGTGCCGCTCTTGGCGAAGGTGTCGATGAGGATGTCGTTGTCACGGAACTTCAAGCTGCTCCAGCGCGCCGAATCCACCAGGCCTTCTGAACCCTGCGTGTCTCTTTCGGCCAGGCGATGTCAATTGCGCTCATGGTTTCCCTTCAAGTGTGCCCAATACAAGAACGCCGACGCCTACTTGCTCCTCTTATACGCCTCGATGTCGTCGAAATATTTGAGGCCCTTGGCGGCAAGGCGCTCGCGGTATTTGTAGAGGTCGAGGCCGAGCGTGCCCTTGGCGAACTCGGCGCGATTCTTCTCTTCTTTGGCCGCGCGCTCGCGGGCCGCGTTCAAGACCTTCTCGACATTGGCGTGCGGCACGACACAGACGCCGTCATCATCGGCGACAATGATATCGCCGGCATTGACGATCTGGCCGGCGCAACGAAGCGGCAGATTGACGTCGCCCACCGTCTCTTTCACCGTTCCTTGCGCATAGACCGCACGCGACCAGACCGGAAACTCATTTTGTGAGCTCGCGCACGTCGCGGCAGCCGGCTTCGAGAATGAGCCCGCGCACGCCGCGCTGCTGCAACGAGGTGGCGAGCAGCTCGCCGAAATAGCCGTCCTCGCAGAAGGAGGTCGGCGCGACGACCAGCATGTCGCCCTCCTGGCAGACCTCGACCGCGACATGGATCGTCCAATTGTCGCCCGGCGCGACCGAGGCCGTCACAGCATTGCCGATAATCTCAGCGCCCGGATAGATCGGGCGCATGTAGGAGGCCAAGAGGCCCGTCCGGCCTTGGGCTTCCGATACGGTCGCGACGCCAAGTCCCCTAAACTCATCGAGGAGCTTGAGCGGTGCGCGAGGGATATCCCGGATGACCGCGCTCACGCCAGCACCTCCTGTAGCTGCGGGAAGATGCGCTGATAGGCTTCCGCGTATTTGGCATTCGGGTTGAAAGAGTTGCGGCTCGCCTGAAGGCCACGGTTCAAGGCAACGCGCGTGTAATATTCCCAGAGATATTCCTGGCCCGTCATCGCTTCGATCGCCTTGCGCTTCTTCTCCCACACGGGCGTGATGTCGATGAAGATATCGGGCTTGAAGCCGCACTGCTCGGTCTGGTGCGGCTCGTAGAGAAAGATCGGGATCGCGCCGATCACCTTCTCGCCCGGTTTATGACCCATAGCCTGCGCGATAATTCGCGCCTCCTGCACCATATGCGTCGTCAGTCCATGGTCGAAGTTGTAAGGATCGTGCAGCGAATGCGAGCAGGCGAAGGCCGGGCGCAGCGCGCGGAACACATCGGCCATGCGGTAGGTGATTTCGTCCGAGATTCGCATGGGATAATCGCCGATATCCCAAAACTCGATCTCGGCGGCGCCTAAGATATCCGCCGCCTTCTCGGATTCGGCCCGCCGCGCGGACTTGACCTTTTCAAGCGTCATGCCGTCTTGGCGCCAGAGCTTCGCCGACTCCCCGCGTTCGCCGAAGGAGAGGCAGATGATCTTCACGTGGTAGCCCTTCTCGGCGTGGAGCGCGACGGCGCCGCCCGCGCGCCAGACGAAATCGGCCGAGTGGGCGCTCACGACAAGTGCGGTCTTCTTCTCCACGGATCATCTCCTCATTCGCGCAAGTGCGGGCTGCAGTTGTGGCGCGCGCAGAAAATTCAAACCATCACTCATTGGGCGCGCCCGGCAAGCTCGCGCCTGACGATTGCAGCGCCTTCGACCATGGCTTTCATTTTACCGAAGGCCACGGAACGCGGCAAATACTTGAGCCCGCAATCGGGCGCCACCACGATCCGCTCGGCCGGCACATGAGGCAGGGCGCGTCGAATGCGCTCGGCCACCGTCTCGGGCGCTTCGATCGTTTCGTCGGCGAGGTCGATAACGCCCAGAATGATGACCTTGCTCGGCAGCGTGCGCAGGATAGAGCAGTCGAGCTTCGGCTGCGCGGCTTCGACCGAAATCTGATTGATTTTCGATTTCTCGAGCTCGGGAAGAAAGGAATAGCCCGATGGCTTATCCTTGACGAGCTTTGCATAGCCAAAGCAGAGATGCATCGCCATCGTGCCGCGCACGCCCTCAAGCGCGCGATCGAGCGCCTTGACGGCAAAGCGCTTGGCGGTCTCGGCGCGGCCCTGCATGTAAGGCTCGTCGAGCTGCACGATGTCGGCGCCGGCGGCGAAGAGATCCCGGATCTCTTCGTTCACCGCAACCGCGTAGTCCATGGCGAGCTCGACTTCGTCCTTGTAGTAATCGTTCTTGGCCTGCTGGGACATGGTAAACGGACCGGGCATCGTCATTTTGATCGTTCGATTTGTGTTGGCGCGGAGAAATTTCACGTCGCGCACAGCGACCGGCGCCTTGCGGCGGATCTTGCCGACCACGCGCGGCACGAATTGCGTCATGCCCGGCACGCGGGTCGCGACCTCCGCGGGGTTGTCGATATCGATGCCTTCGAGCGCGGTCGCGAAGCGATTGGAATAGCTTTCGCGGCGTATCTCGCCGTCGGTGATGATATCGAGGCCCGCGCGCTCCTGATCGCGAATGGCGAGGATCGTGGCGTCGTCCTGGGCCTCTTCGAGCCACTCCTTTTGCACGCGCCACAAGCCCTGTTCGCGCACGCGCGGCGGCGCGATCTCGCCGAGCCTGCGCCGGTCGATGAGCCAATCCGGCTGCGGGTAGCTCCCCACGAGTGTCGTCGGCAACAGCATGCGTGCGCCCCTTCCGTGCAATGGCGGTTCTTGCCGGCGAGTGATATCAAAGCGCGACGCCAGCGTCGACCGGAGGAGGCAAGCCATGACCGCAACCGCCGAGCGCCAGGCCTTTTACAAGAAGATCGCGACAGGAAGCGCGGCACCCCTGTGGGAGGTGCTGCATCAGCTCGTCACGCCGACGCCCAAGACGCCGTGCAAGCCTTATCTCTGGCGCTGGGAAACCGTCTGGCCGTGGATCGAGGAGGCGGGCCGCCTCATCACGGCCAAGGAGGCCGAGCGGCGCGTGCTCATTCTGGAAAATCCCGGGCTTGCCCGGCCAAGCCCGCGTCACCCACAGCCTGTTCGCCGGGCTGCAGTTCATTCTGCCCGGCGAGGTCGCGCCCACGCACCGCCACAGCCAATCCGCGCTGCGCTTCATCCTCCACGGCAACGGCGCCTACACGGCGGTCAACGGCGAGAAGGTCACCATGAGCGTCGGCGATTTCGTCATCACGCCGTCTTGGACCTGGCACGACCACGGCAATCCTTCGCCCGAGCCCATGGTGTGGATGGACGGCCTCGATCTGCCGATCGTCGAGCTGCTCGATGCGCAGTTCATGGAGAAGGGTCCCGGGGAGTCCCAGCACACGAATTACGACGCGACCTACACGCTCGCGCAGTTCGGCAACACCATGAAGCCGGTCGAATACAAGCCGCGCACGAAGACTTCGCCCTTGTTCTGGTATCCGTATGAGCGCACGCGCGAAGCGCTGGAGACAATGAAAAACGGCGCCGACCCGCATCCGTGTTACGGCCACAAGCTGCAATATACGAATCCGGTGACGGGCGAGTGGGCGATCCCCACCATGGGCACTTTCATGCAGCTTCTGCCCAAAGGATTTCGCGGACAGCCCTATCGCGCGACCGATGGCACCGTTTATGCGGTGGTCGAAGGCAAGGGCCGCTGCCTCGTGGGCGAGGAGCGGCTTGCCTTCGGGCCGAAAGATGTCTTCGTCGTGCCGTCCTGGATGCCTTATCGGCTCGAGGCGGACGAGGACGCCATTCTCTTCAGCTTTTCGGATCGTCCCGTGCAGCAGGCGCTCGATCTCTGGCGCGAGCAATTCTAGAGTTTTCGCCGTTCAGCGCGGATCGGCGTCGAGGCGCACGACCATGCCTTCCAAGTCGCGTCGCGCCGCGGGATAGCGCTCGCGCACCAAGGGATCGTGGCCCGGAATGATGTTTTGCGCGTTGCTCGCAAGCGCGCGCAGGCGCTGATAGCCCGCGAGCACATCGTCCAAGTTGTACAGGACGGGAAACACGCGGCCCCCCTCCATGTGCGCATAGAAATGGCTCGCATCCGAGGCAAGGACGAGCCAGCCGCGCCGCGTCCAGGCGCGCACCACCTGCATGCCCTTCGTGTGTCCGCCGATGTGATGGACGGAGAGGCCCGGGGCGAGCTCGGCGTCCTTGTCGTGAAACGTGACGCGTCCGGCGAAGACTTTGCGCACCATCGACACCACGTCGTCGGCCTCGAAGGCCATGCGATGGGCGGCCTCGCCCATGAAGCGGCCGGTCGCGTAATCCATCTCCTGGTCTTGCAGGTGAAAACGCGCTTTGGGAAAGAGGTCGTAATTGCCGCAATGGTCGTAATGCATGTGGGTGATGATGACGTCCTCAATATCGTCCGGCGCGTATCCCGATCTTCTTCAGCGTTTCCGCGGGACAACCCAGAAAGTCGCGTTTGCGGCGCTCCGCCATCTTCGCGTCGAAGCCCGTGTCGACAAGGAAAACCTTCTCCGGTCCCTTCACGGCCCAGACGAAATAGTCGAGCGGCATCGGCCCGTCATGGGGATCGCCGCCGACGAAATTGTGCGACGCGCGCTGGTTCGGATTGATCGCGTAGCGCACGGCATAGACTTCGTAAGGCGCAAGGTCAGCCACGGCCCTTGTCCTTCGACGCCTTGCCGCGCACTTCGACGTTGGCCGCGCGCTCCACGATTTGCGCGATCCGCGTGAAATCGCTGTCCGGGCCGATCTCGCTCATCGTCTTCAGCCACAGCGCGCACACGGCCTTCGCGGTCTCGAGCGAGAGTCCCAAGACTCCGCTTCTTCCATGAAAAGCTTCAGATCTTTGTACATGAGCCCCGTCGAGAAGCCGGCATCGAAGCGGCGCGGCAGGATCGCGCGGGGAAACTTGTCTTGGGTGGCGCTGTTGCGGCCGCTGGCTGCGTTGAGAACATCGATCATGACATCCGGCTCGAGTCCCGCCTTGACGCCCATGACGACGGCTTCGGAGGTGATGGCGAGTGCGGCGCCCGAGAGAAGATTGTTCACGAGCTTCATGGTCTGACCCAGGCCCGGCCGCGTGCCGACATGGAAGGGTCTGCCGATGATCTTGAGCATCGGCTCCAAATCATCGAAAACCCCGCGCTCGCAGGCCGCCATTACGGCCAGCGTGCCGGCGCGCGCGCCGGCCACGCCGCCGCTCACGGGCGCGTCGACAAGCGCGATGCCTTTGCGAGCGAGCGCCAGGCCTATGGTCTGCGCCATGCGCGGGCCGATCGTCGAGAGATCGACCACGCGCTTCACCTTGGTGCCGGCGGAAAGACCGCCCGGACCGAGCGCCACGGCCTCGACGATCTCCGGCGTCGGCAAGCTCATCAACACCGTCTCGGCTTGCGAGGCGACGTCCGCGGGCGAGCTTGCGCGCCTTGCCCCCCGCGCCGCGAGCGGCGCCAAGGCCTCGGGCCTCGTGTCGTAGACGACGAGCGGCCAGCCTGCGTCCTGCAAGCGCGCGGCAATCGGCCCGCCCATATTGCCCAGACCGATGAAGCCTAAGGTGTCGCGCACGGCGCGCACTCCCTTGAAACCGCGCAAAGCTAATCCAGGCGCTACTTGGCGTTGAACTCCTTGATGGCCTGTCCGGCGGTGCGGAACGCCTCGACGCCGGCGGGCACGCCGGCATAGATGGTCACCTGCAAAAGCGTTTCCTGGATTTCCGTCATGGTGCAGCCGTTTCGCAAAGCGCCCATGACGTGCATCTTGAGCTCGTGCTGCCGGTTGAGGGAGGCGAGCATCGCCAGGTTGAGAAGGCTCCGCGTCTTGCGCGGCAGGCCCGCGCGCGTCCAGATGGCGCCCCAGCAATATTCCGTCACCAGCTCCTGAAGCGGACGGCTGAAATCGTCGGCCTCGCTCAGCGCCTTATCGACGAAAGCGCGGCTCAAGACGTCGCGGCGAACCGCAAGGCCGTTGTCAAACAGGTCTTTATTCATGTCATTCCCCTCCTCGCGTTGAGCGTTACGGCTCGAAGAGCCGCTCCATCGATCGGTTTCGCGGGCGCGCGGGATCAGCGCACGGCGGTCCGCTTGCGCGCCCAGAGCTTGCGCGTTGCAATGTCGGCGCCCTCGACCAGCGAACGCAGCTTCACCCAGCAGATCGACGGGTGAACCGCGCCGAAGCCCGCGAAGGTGCCGAAGCCGCAATCGGTGCCCGCCATGACGCGCTCGCGCCCGACGAGCTCTGCGTAGCGCATGATCCGCTGCGCGACGAGCTCGGGATGCTCGACGAAATTGCAGCTCGTATCGATCACGCCGGGCACGAGTATCTTGTCCGCCGGCAGCTTGGTCGTCCGCCAAAGCTCCCATTCGTGCTCGTGACGCGGATTGGCGCCCTCGACGAGGAACGCCATGGGCTTGGCCTTGAGCAGGATGGGCAGCACCTTGGCGAGCGGTATGTCGCGCGTGTGCGGACCCTCGTAATTTCCCCAACAGATGTGCAGGCGCGCTTGTTCGGCGGGAACGTTGGCGAGCGCGTGGTTCAGCGCCTCGATCTGCAGCGCGGCGTTGCGCAGGAACTCGTCGTCGCCCACGTCGCGGAACTTGATGTGCCGGCCCATGCCGAGATCGGGGCAATCGATGGAAAGAATGATCCCGGCCTTGGCGATCGCCTCGTATTCGGCGCGCATCGCATCCGCGAGCGCTCCGAGATAGGCCTCGTAGGTCGGATAATATTCGTTGGGCTGGAAGACGGCGATGGTGCCCGGCGAGGCCGCCGTCATGAATCCCGCAAAAGCTTTCGCGCGCGACAAGGCCTCCTTCAGCCGCGCAATGTCCTGATGTAGCGGCTCGAGGGTCTTGACCTTGATCGGCCCTTTGCAGATCGGCCGGACATATTTCGGCGTGGCGCCGGCGGCCGCGATCTTGTCGCGGTATTCCGGATAGTCGTCGAGATCCTGAGGCGTGGCGCGCGGCACGTTGCCGAGCTCGAAGCCGGTGAGACGATGGCGCATGTAAGTCGCGTAGGAGATCTTGCTCATCTCCCCGTCGCTCACGATGTCGATGCCCGTGTCGACTTGCTGTTTCACGATTTGGGAAACGTTGCGCTGCATGACCTCGTCGAACTTGGCCTGGTCATAGGCCTCGCCACGATCTTGGGCGAAGAGAAGATCGACAACCTCTTGCGGGCGCGGGAGGCTGCCGACATGCGTTGTGAGGATGCGCTGGGCGCCGTGGCTCATGGCCCTGTCTCCTCCTCTGCCCCTGAATAGGTCCTGTGGGGCCTTTTAATATGCCGCAGGAGCGCGGCTTGTCGACTGGCTCTCGCGCCGGATAACGTTGACAGGCCCGGGGCTCGGGCCGAAATTGGCAAAAATCACGCGAGGCGCGCAGAGGCGGCGCATTTCAAGAAAACAGGGAGAGAAAATGGCGAAACAATCGCGGGTCATCGTGGCCGGCGCGGGGCCCACGGGCATGGTCGTCGCCATGGGCCTCGCTCGGGCGGGTGCGGATGTCACCGTTCTGGAGGCCGAGCATCGCGTCACCGATGCGCCGCGCGCCGCGGTGTACCTGCCGTCCACCATCGCGGGCTTCGCCGAGATCGGCATGCTCGACGCCATCGAAGCCGTCGCCGCAAAAGGGACTTCAGTTCAACTGCGCTATCCCTCGCTCGGCCTCATGGCGACGCTCACCATGGACGCGCTCGAGGGCATTACACCCTATCTCTACTCGCTCCATTTGGGCCAAAACATCGTCGCGGAGATCATTCTCAAACACTTAGTGCGTCTGCCCAACGCGCGCGCGCTGTTCGGACGGCGCGTGCAAACGGTGTCGCAAAACGGCGCGGGTGTCACCGTCACGGCAAGCACCGAAGGGGGCGAAGAGACCTTCGAGGCCGATTGGCTCGTCGGCGCCGACGGCGCGCGGAGCGGCGTGCGCCGGGCGCTCGGGCTCGATTTCGTCGGATACACTTGGCCCGACCGTTATGTCGCGACCAATGTGAAATATGATTTCCCGAAACAGGGCTACGCGCCCGCCGTTCAAATCGCCGACGGCAAGAACTGGGCGATCATCGCCAAGATAGACAATCAAGGCTTATGGCGCGTGACCTATGGCGAAGATCCGGACGTGCCGGAAGAGGAAGCGCTGCGCCGCATCCCCGAGCATTACGCCCGCTGGATGGATCTATCGCAGCCTTACGAGCTCGTCGCCGCGCAGCCCTACCGCGTGCATGAGCGCGCTGCCGAGCGCTTCCGCGTCGGGCGCGCGCTGCTCGCGGGCGATGCCGCCCATGTCTGCCAGCCCATCGGCGGGCTCGGCCTCACCACCGGCATGCACGACGCGCGCGCGCTCATCGACGCGCTGTCGGCGGTCATCCAAGGCGAGGCGGACGAAGACGTGCTCGACACTTATGCGGAGGAGCGGCGCAAGATTTTTCTAGAAAAGGTCACACCCTCGGCGGTCGAGCACAAGCGGCGCATCCAGGAGACCGATCCCGAGCGGCAGCGTCGCGATGCGGAGGAAACGCTTGCAGCGGCGGCGAATTCCGACATCGTGCGCCAGTTCATGATGTTTCAGTTTTCACTGGCGAGCCGCCCCGTCGCGCGCCGGCGCGGTTGATCCTTGCCTCACTTCCCCCAATAGAGCCGCATCGGGTTGTCGACGAGCAGCGCCTTTTGCAGGGCCTCGGTCGTTGCGATCCTGGGCACGAAGTCGACCAGCGCGCCGTCGTCGGGCATATGCGTCGTCATGTTGGGATGGGGCCAGTCGGTTCCCCACAACACGCGATCCGGAAAGCGCTCGACGAGGCGATGTCCGAAGGGCACGACGTCGTCGTAGCGCGGCGGCCCCAGGGCGGACAGCCGCTCCGGGCAGCTCACTTTCGTCCAGATGTTCTTGTTCTCGGCCAGGAGATCGACGAAGCGTTGGAAGTCCGGATGGTCGACGCCCTTCTTCACGTCGGGGCGGCCCATGTGATCGACGACCACGGCGGTCGGGATCGACTTGAAGAAAGGCGTGAGCTCGGCGAGATCGGCTGCCTCGAAATAGACGACGACATGCCAGCCCAAGGGCGCGATCTTGTCGGCGACGCGTAAGAATACGTCGCGCGGCGTCCAGTCCACGAGCCGGCGGACGAAATTGAAGCGCACCGCGCGCATGCCCATTTCGTCGAACGCCTTGAGCTCGTCCATGGAAATGTCGGGCCCGACGACACCGACGCCGCGCGCCTTGTCGCCCGCCGTGACCAGCGCATCGAGAAGCGCCCGGTTGTCGCGGCCATGGCAGGTCGCCTGCACGATCACGTTGCGCGTGAAGCCCAGAAAATCGCGCAACGCGAAAAGCTTTTCCTTCGGCGCATCGCAAGGCGTGTATTTGCGCTCGGGCGCGTAGGGAAATTTGTGCGCCGGGCCGAAGACGTGACAATGCGCGTCCACGGCGCCCGCCGGCGGCTTGAACTTCGGCTTCGAGGGGTTGGGATCGAAGGGTAGGTAGTCGGCGTCCATCTGGCTCCTGCGACAAATTGGAAGAGGTGAATTGGGCTCGCGCGGAATCTCAGCCTAGCTTATAGAAGGGACACCGGCCAAGGCGGGTCGGACAGATCCGCACAGGGCCGATGGACGAGGAAATGTCGATGACGCAAAAGCCGGAAGCCTATGAGGATATCCCGGGCACCTGGGTGTTCGATGCGCAGCGCGCGCGCAAGGGCTATCACCTCAACCAGTTCCTCTATTCGCTGATGAAGGCGGAGAACCGCAAGGAGTTCCTGGCCGATGAGCATAAGTATCTGATGAAATTCCCGATGACGGAGGAGCAGCGCCAGGCCGTCATGAAGCGCGCCTGGAACACGCTTCTGGAGCTCGGCGGCGTCTCCTACGCGCTTGCCAAGCTCGCCTTCACCGACGGCAAGTCCTATCAATACATGGCCTCGCAAATGGTCGGCGTGCCCGAGAAGGAGTATGTCGACATGATGCTGAAGGGCGGACGCTCGGTCGAGGGCTGGCGCTCCAAATCCGAGCGGAAGGGAAAGGCTTGATGGCGAAGATCATCGCAGGCGTCGGCACCTCGCACACGCCGGCGATCGGCGCCGCGGTCGACAACGGCAAGACCGGCCGAGCCCTATTGGGCGCCGGTGTTCAAGGGCTATGAGCCGTCCAAGAAATGGATGGCCGAGACCAAGCCCGATGTCGTGATCATGGTCTACAACGATCACGTCAACGCTTTCGACTTCAAGATCATCCCGACCTTCGCGCTCGGCTGCGCGGACGAGTTCCCGATCGCCGACGAAGGCTGGGGCGCGCGGCCCGTGCCGGTCGTCAAAGGCTATCCCGAGCTTGCGTCGCACATGGTTCAGTCGCTCGTGCTCGACGAGTTCGACATGACCATCGTCAACGAGATGCAGGTCGATCACGGGCTCACCGTCGCCGATGACGCTTCTGTTCGGTCAGCCGAAAGCGTGGCCCTGCCGCGTCATTCCGCTCGCGGTCAATGTCATTCAATATCCCGCGCCCACGGGCCATCGCTGCTACATGCTCGGCAAGGCGATCAAGAAGGCGGTCGAGAGCTGGGACGAGGATTTGAAGGTCGTCATCTTCGGCACCGGCGGCATGTCGCATCAAATCCAGGGCCCGCGCGCGGGCCTCGTCAACAAGGAATTCGACACGGCCTTTCTCGACGATCTCTCGCGCGATCCCGAGCGGCTCGTGCGCCTTCCGCCGCTCGAATATCTGCGCGAGGCCGGCAACGAGGCGATCGAGCTCGTGATGTGGCTCATCATGCGCGGCGCGCTCGGCGAGCAGCGTGAAAGAAGTCTACCGCTTCTATCACGTGCCGGCCTCCTCGACCGCCGTCGGCCACATCATTCTGGAAGCGCCGCTCGTTCAGCGTGATATCGCGGGCCGTTGTGCGGCCGATGCGCGGCGCTCAGAGTTGCGGGGCCAGGTTGAGCTGTTCAGGACGAACAAAGACGCGAGGAAAGCATCATGAAAATCGTGATGGCGGGGCAGGGCGCATTCGGCCAAAGGCATTTGGAAGCTCATACAGAAGCATCAACGGACATCGAGGTCGTCTCGCTTGCGGGCGGCAGCCCCAACACGACGAAGGAAGTGGCCGCGAAATTCGAAATTCCTCATTGGACGACGGATCTCGGCGACAGCCTGAAGCAGCCGGGCGTCGAAGCGGTGATCCTCACCACGCCCACGCAGATGCATGCCCGGCAAGGCCATTCAATGCATGCGCGCCGGAAAGCACGTGATGATCGAAATTCCGATGGCGGACAACTCTGAAGGATTCCGAGGAGATCGTCGAAGTCCAGAAGGAAACCGGCCTCGTCGCCATGGCCGGCCACACGCGCCGCTTCAATCCCAAGCCACCAATGGGTGCGCAAACGCATCACGGCAGGCGAGCTCACCATCCAGCAGATGAACGTGCAGACGTTATTTCTTCCGCCGCACCAACATGAACGCGCAGGGCAAGCCGCGCAGTTGGACGGATCATCTGCTTGTGGCACCATGCTTGCCACACGGTCGATCTCTTCATGTATCAGATCGGGCGAGACCGTCTCGGATTGCTACGCCATCGAAGGCCCGCACCATCCGGAGCTCAACATCGCGATGGACATGGGCATCTTGATGAAGACGCCGAAAGGGCAAGCTGTGCGTGCTCTCGCTGTCCTTCAACAACAAGGGGCCGCTTGGGCACCTTCTTCCGCTACATCTGCGACAACGGCACCTATATCGCGCGCTATGACGATCTCGTCGACGGCGAGGAGAACAAGATCGATGTCTCCAAGGTCGATGTCTCGATGAACGGCATCGAGCTGCAGGATCGCGAGTTCTTCGCCGCGATCAGGGAAGGCCGCGAGCCCAACGCCAGCGTGCGCCAATGTCTTCCGGCGATGCAGGTGCTGGACCGGCTGGAGCAGATCCTGAAGCGCGCCGCTTAGCGCTCAAGCGTCCGCAGCGTGCTCATGCAAACACGAAAACTCGGTCCCTTTACGGTTTCGGCCATCGGCCTCGGCTGCATGAGCTTGTCGCATGCCTATGGCTCGCCGCCCGACGCCGCGACCGGCGCCAAGGTGCTGCTCAAGGCGCTCGATCTCGGCTACACGCATTTCGACACGGCCGCCATGTACGGCTTCGGCGCCAACGAGACGCTTCTCGGCCAAACGCTGAAAGACCGCCGCAAGGATTACGTGCTCGCGAGCAAATGCGGCATGATCCGGAACGCGCAAGGCGTGCGCGAGATCAACGGCCGCCCCGAGCTCTTGAAGCAAACCTGCGAAGAGAGCCTGCGCCGCCTGCAGACGGACGTGATCGATCTCTACTACTTGCACCGCTGGGACAAGCGCGTGCCGATCGAGGACAGCGTCGGCGCGCTCGCCGAGCTCGTCCGCGAAGGCAAGGTGAAAACCATCGGCCTTTCGGAGGTCTCGGCCGACACGCTCAGCAGAGCCCATCGCGTTCACCCCATCACCGCCGTTCAATCGGAATACTCGCTATGGACGCGCAATCCGGAGATCAAGGTCTTGGACGCGTGCAAGACGCTCGGTATCACCTTCGTCGCCTTCAGCCCCGTCGCGCGCGGCTTCTTGACCGGCAAGCTCCGCGATCCGTCGACGCTTCGAAGACAAGGACTTGCGGCGCAACATGCCGCGCTTTCAGGAGCCGCATTTCAGCGCCAACCTGAAGCTCTTGAGCGAATTCTCCATCATCGCGCGGGAATGCGATTGCACCATGGCGCAGCTCGCGCTGGCCTGGCTGCTCGCGCGCGACGATATCATCGTTCCCATTCCCGGCACGACGAAGCTCGACCACCTGGAAGAGAATGCGGGGGCCGCTCATGTGCGGCTGAGCGCGCAAGCGATGGCGCGCCTGGATGCGCTGATCAACGCCAAGACCGTGAGCGGCGCCCGCTACAACGCCACGACGCAAGCCGAAATCGACACGGAGATTCTGAGCGCTCGTATGAAAATTCGTTCGAAGCCTCATGGTTCGAGACGCCACCCTCCGCTGCGCTTCGGGTGGCTCCTCACCATGAGGCAAACAAGGGATCACCTCATCCTGAGGAGGCCGCGTCCTTCGTCCGTCGGCCTCATCCTGAGGCGCGAGCGCAGCGAGCCTCGAAGGATCGAGGCCGACCGCTCAGGATGAGGAGCGGCCGTCTCGAAGGATGAGGCGCCGCAGGTCAGCTTTTTCCGCACCCTGCTAATTCCCCGCCGCGATGTGGAACACGCGCTCGGCGTTGCGGTGATAGATCTTCTCGCGGTCCTCTTCGGAGATCGGCGCGTTGTCCATGAAGGCGACGGCGGGCGCGGACGGTTGATAGGGATAGTCGATCGCCCACAACACGTTTTCGGCGCCGATCGCCTTGATGGAGAATTCGAGCGCGAGATCCGATTCCTGCCCGCTCGTGGTGATGACGAAATTGCGCTTGAAGTATTCGCTGGGCTTGAGCGCGAGCTTGGGCGCGCGCCCGTTCCGCTGGGCCACGGCGCTCATGTAGTCGATGCGCCACAGCCAAAAGTGCACGGCCTCGCCCATATGGCCGAGACAGATCTTGAGCTTGGGGAAGCGATCGAACACGCCGCTCAACATGAGGCGAACCGCATGCGTGCCGACCTCGATGCCGTAGCCCCAGAGTGCCGTGTCCATGCCGTATTTGCGGAAGGGCGCGGCCATGCCGTCCGAGGGCGCGCGGGGATGGATGTAAATGCAGGCGTCGAGCGCTTCGGCGGCCTCGAGAATGGGCCAGAATTTCGGATCGTCCAGATATTCGCTGTTGGTATGCGAATTGACGACGAAGCCGTTGAGCTTGAGCTTGCGGATGGCGCGCTCCATCTCCTTGGCCGCGCGCTTGGGCGACTGCGGCGCGAAGCTCGCAATTCCGGCAAAGCGGGTCGGATGGCGCGCGATCACCTCCGCCAGACGGTCGTTGGCGAGCGCGGCCAAGTCGACGGCGGTGTCGGCATCGAACATCTGCACGCCGGGCGCCGTGAGCGACAGAAGGTGTACGGCGACGCCGTTTTCGTCCATGTCGCGCAGGCGCTCGTTCTCAAGGTCGATCAACCGATCCCGCAAGCCCCCCATGGGCGCATCCTTCGGCGCGTCGTAGATGCCGCGCACCAGAAGCTGGTCCAGGCTGTCGCTGGGGCCGCGCGCAATCTCGCGCAGCTTGTCCGCCACTTCGGGAATCGAGAAGGCTTCCTCGGTTCCGATGCGGCGGATGGTCTTGAGCTTTGGGTTCATGGTTCCTCTCCTTGACGTTCCACTGTTTTTTGGCGCGCGCGATTTGAGCTAGGGTAGCCCGAAAGCGCGGCATTCTAGGCACGAGATGGGTGCCTCCGCCAACACGTCGCAGCGGCGATCGGAACGGCATATCGAGGGTCGACAACGGAGCTCTGGAGCCGGGGAGGCGATGAGAATGTCGTTCTTGGATTTGAAGCTCGAGCATGCCTTCGACGTGCGGGTCGATTTCACGCCCGACCGGCGTATTTCGGAGCCGCTGCCGGATGGCGACAGGCAGGGCTACACGCCCGTCGCGGGCGGCGTGCTCCTCGGACCGAGGCTCAAGGGACGGGTCGTCCCCCATAGCGGCGCGGATTACGCGCGCTTTCGCGCCGACGGTGTCATCGAGCTCAATGCGCACTATCTTTGGGAAACCGACGATGGTGCGATGATCTACATCTACAACCGCGGCTATATCAGGGTCGGGGAGAACGACCCCGGCGAGCCGCGCGTGAACGATCAGGGGCTCGTTCAACCGCGTTACTTTCGCTTCACGCCGACTTTCAAGGCGCCGGCCGGGCCTCACGAATGGCTCAACGCGACGGTGTTCGTGGGCGCGGCCGAGCGCCGCAAGGATCCCGATCACACGCTGTTCCGTTATTACGCTGTGCTGTAAACGATCCGCACGCGCACAACACGAGAGCCCATCACAATGGGCTCATAAACAGAGGAATACAGGACCGTGGCGCAACAGCTCGCAGGACAAATCGCGATCGTGACCGGCGCGGGCCGCGGCTTCGGCCGGCGGATCGCCATGCGGCTCGCGGCCGAAGGCGCCGCCGTGACTCTGTTCGCCCGCAACAAGGACACTCTGGATGCCGTCGCAGACGAAATCGAACGGGCCGGCGGACGGGCCTTGGCCGTGGCGGGCGACGTGACTAGGCCAGAGGACGTTACCCGTGCCGTGCGCGAGACCGAGCGAAAATTCGGTCCTGTCACGGTGCTCGTCAACAACGCTGGGCGCCCCATCCCTTACGGGCCGATCGGCATGGCGGACCCGCAGGTTTGGTGGGAGTCACAGGCTATCCATATCCGAGGACCGCTTCTCTTTCTGAGCGCCGTGTTGCCGGGCATGCGCGCGCGGCGCGCGGGCCACATTGTCAATGTCGCCTCTTTAGCCGGTCTTGCGCCGGTGCCCCACCTTTCGGCTTACGCGATTGGCAAGTGCGCTCAAATCCGGCTCGCGGAGCAGGTGGCGGTGGAAGGCAAGGCGTTCGGCATCGCGGCCTTCGCCATCGAGCCGGGCACGGTCATGACCGACATGGCCGAAGCAACCTTGGCCGATCCCGAGGCGCAGAAATGGATCCCGGACGGCATCGCGATGCTGAAGCAAAAAAAGGCCGAGCAATCCGACCCCGCCGTTCACGAGGCGGGCTTCAAGCGCTGTTGCGACATGGTGGCCGATCTCGTCTCGGGGCGGTTCGATGTCCTGTCGGGACGCTATCTCGAGCCGGGCGACGATTTCGAAGCCTTGGCCAAAGAAGCGCGCGCGAAATAAGCGCGCCGATTTGCGCCGCTCAATTGTCTTCGTTGATTTCGCCGAACGAGACGATCCGCGGCTCGTGTTTCACATGGGCGAGAAACGCGATGAGGCCCGAGGGCGCGAGCACTGTCGAGGCATCGTTCGTCAGCGGATGAAAGTTGACCAGCGGCTCTTGCAAGAAGTCTCCGGTCCAATAGGACGCGCACGCGCCCCGCGTCGTCGTTCATGAGGGCGAAGGGCGTGACCGAGCCCGGCTCGACGCCCAAAACCTCGCGCAATGTCTCGGCCGAGCCAAAGGAAAACCGTAAGAGGCCGAGATGGCGCGCAAGCGCTTTCAGATCGATGGCCGTGTCCTCCAGCGCCGAGACGAGCAAGAGCGTGCCGCGCTTGTCGGCGAGGAAAAGATTCTTGGTGCGTGCGCCGGGCACCGCGGCGAGCGCGGCCTTTGCTTGCTCGACGGTGAAGAGCGGCGCGTGAGTGCGGGTTTCGTGCACGATGCCGAGCGCATCGAGAAGGCGGAAGAGATCGGCTTGGCTCGCGCGCGCGGGCGGCATGGCCATCACAATTCTTGAGTCGATCCTGCGATTGCATGCGCAGTGTCCGCTCGAGAGCGGAGCGCGGGCGCCGGCCGCACGCGTCCCAAAACCTTGCCGTCAGCGCCCAGCACCGGCGCATCGAGATAGGCCGCGACGCGCGGGTCTTCCGCCGAGACGGCGCCGAATGTCACGAGCAACGCCGCCATCGCGGCGCGCGCGGCGCGGGACGTTCCGTCGTCGATCTTGAGCGCCATTCCGAGATTTTTCCCGGGCAGCGCGGCCGCGTAAACGCCCTCGGCGCCGGCCTTGGCGATGGCGCGGCCGCACGCCGCTTGCATGAGATCCGTACACGGACGGCCTGCGCCCGCGACGAGCAGGGGATGGGTGAGCATGGCGGACGAAAGCCGCCGGGCGGCGGCCGCGCGCGCGAGCGAAAGGCCTTGGCCGCTTACGAAACGAGCAAGACTCTGCGCAAGCGCGCGCAACGGCATAAGAAAAGCCGGCGCGCCGCAATTGTCGCGCCCGTGAGCGAGCGAAGCCGCGGGCAAGCCCGTGAATTCGGCAAGCGCCGCGCGCACGGCCCTTTGCACGGGATGGTCGATCTCGGCATAGCCCTCGACGGGAGCGCCGAGATGCAGCGCGAGCGTGAGAAATCCCGTGTGCTTGCCGGAGCAGTTGTGGGCAAGCCGCGCCTTCTCCTCCTGCGCGCCTTCCGGCCCGCAGACAAGCTTTGCGGGCGACAGGCCCAGGCGCTTGAGCCAGGCCTCCACGCGCGCCACCTGGCCGGGCTCGCCGCTATGGGAGGCGCAGGCGAGCGCAAGCTCCTCGTCCGTGAGGCCGAAGGCCTCGGCGGCCCCGAGCTCCACAAGCGGCACGGCCTGGAGCATCTTGATGGCCGAGCGCGGGTAAATGACGGCGTCGATGGCGCCCTCAGCGAAAGCGACCCTGCCCTCGGCATCCACCACCGCCGCCGCGCCGCGATGGATGCTCTCCACGCGCCTGCCGCGCGTGACTTCGACCAGAACGGGGTTGGCGCCTTTCAGCATGGCTCTTGCGGCTCTGTGTTAGCACTGGATCGCGCTCCCGGCGCATGGGAAATTTCGAACGGGGAAGGACAATGCCATGACAAAGAAAAGCGCCGCGCCGAAGACATACGTGCTCGTCCACGGAGCCTGGCGCGGCGGTTGGATTTGGCGCGAGGTCGCCGATCTCCTGACCGGGCGCGGCCACAAGGTATTCACGCCTACGCTTTCGGGCGTCGCCGATCGCTCCCATCTCTTGAGCCGCGACATCAATCTCGGCACCCACATCGCCGACATCGTCAATCTGATGAAGTGGGAAGAGCTCGACGACATTGTCCTCTGCGGCCACTCCTATGCCGGAATGGTCGTTTCCGGCGTGGCCGAAGAGATGTCCCATGCCATTTCCTCCATCGTGTTTCTCGACGCCTTCATGCCCGAGAACGGCCATAGCCTCTTCGACTACCTCAATCAGGAAAGACGCGAGGCTACGCTCGCATTGATCGAGCGCGGCGCCATCACGCAGGAGCCCATTCCCGCCGCCGTCTTCGGCGTGAGCGAAAAGAAGCGCGCCTGGGTGGACAGCAAATGCACGCCCCATCCCATCCGCTGCTTCACGCAGAAGCTTACGCTCACCGGCGCGCGCGAACGCATTCCGAAGAAGACGTACATTTTCGCCACCGAGTGGAGCAGCCACTTTCGTCCATTTTACGAGAAGGCGAAGGCCGATCCGGCGTGGCGGACTTACGAGGTCGCTTGCGGCCACGACGTCATGGTGGACATGCCCGAGCGTCTCGCCGAAATTCTCGAAGACGTTTCCTAAAGCACACGCCTCATGCGCGGCTATTTCGCCATCGGCGTCGAAGGCTTGAGCAAGGCTCTCAACGCCGCCAATCTCTTCCGCACGGCGCACGCCTTCGGCGCGCGCTTCGTGTTCACGGTGGGCGCCACGCTCACGGCGCGCGAGGCGATGCTCGACACCTCGCGCACGATCGAGAGCGTTCCCTACTATCCGTGGCTGACCGTCGAGGACATGCAATTGCCGAAGGGCTGCAAGCTTGTCGGCGTCGAGCTTCTTGGACAGCGCGACCGAGCTGCCGAGCTTCCATCATCCGCGCGCCGCGGCCTATGTGCTGGGCGCCGAGCGCGGCACGCTTTCGCCAGAGATGCTCGCGCGCGCGGCGCATGTGGTGCGGATCCCCACTTCGTTCTGCGTCAATGTGGCGGTGGCGGGCGCCATCGTGATGTATGACCGGCTGCTCGAGCCAGGCGCGCTTCGCCGAGCGTCCGCTTTTGCCCGGCGGCGGCGCTCGCGGCGCGCGCGCCCGCCTTCGGCCGCCCCCTCAAGCGGCGCAAGGAATAGCCTCGCGCAAAAGCCGCGCCGGGACGGCCGATTTCTGCTAGAAATAGCCACATTGGCTCCCTAGCCTTGGCCGATGATGATTCGGCAGGTTTCTCCTTTTCGCGTTGGCCCTGCTTGCGCTTGCGCTTGGCGGCTCGAGCGAGGGCTTCGCGCAAAGCCGCGATGCGCTCGGCCGCTTCAAGGATTGGGATGCCTACAAGACCACGGTCGGCGGGCAAGTCGCCTGTTTTGCGGTCTCCAAGCCCAAGGAGATGCTGCCCAAGGGCGTCAATCGCGACCCGGTCTTCTTTCTCATCACGACCTGGCCCGGGCGCAGCGTCTCGAACGAGCCCAGCATCCAGACGGGCTACACCTACCGGGAAGGATCGAATGCCACGGTCACCGTGGCCGGCCAGTCCTTCGACTTCTTCACCAAGGACGATGGCGCCTGGCTTGCCTCGACCGATGAGGAAAAGAAGCTCCTTGCCGCCCTGCGCAAGGGCTCGACCATGACGGCCAAGGGCACCTCCAGCCGGGGCACCATCACCACCGACCGTTATTCGCTTGCCGGCATCAGCGCCGCCCTCGACAAGGTCGCGGAGGCGTGCAAATAGCTCCCATATATGTGTCATGGGAGCGTGCTCATTGGAACTTGCGGCGGCTGACGGCGCCAAGACATCCCTGATCGGACTGACGCGGGCGGGCCTCAAGGAGGCGCTTACGGCCTTTGGCCTTGCGGAGCGCGAGGCCACTTTGCGCGCGCGCCAGCTCTTCCATTGGCTCTATTGGCAGGGGGCGACGGACTTCGCCGTCATGACCACGCTCGGCAAGCCCCTGCGCGCGCGCCTCGATGAGGCGTTCACGCTCGCCCGGCCCGAGATCGTGAGCGCGCAGCACTCGGCCGACGGCACCATCAAATGGCTCATCCGCTTTTCGCCCGGCGTCGAGGCGGAGACGGTTTACATCCCCGAAAAGGATCGCGGCACGCTCTGCGTCTCCTCGCAGGTCGGCTGCACGCTCAATTGCCGCTTCTGCCACACCGGCACGCAGCGCCTGGTGCGCAATCTCAGCGCGGGCGAGATCGTGGCGCAGCTGCTCATCGCGCGCGACGCTTTGGGCGAATGGCCGACGCCGCAAGAGGGCCGCAAGCTCACCAACATCGTGTTCATGGGCATGGGCGAGCCGCTCTACAATTTCGAGGCGGTGCGCGATGCGGTCGAGATCATCGCCGATGGCGAGGGGCTCTCCATCGGCAAGCGCCGCATCACGGTCTCGACGGCGGGCGTCGTGCCCATGATCGAGCGCTTGGGCTACGAGGTGGGCGCGATGCTCGCCATCTCGCTCCACGCGACGCGCGACTCGTTGCGCGACGAGCTCGTGCCGCTCAACAAGAAATATCCGCTCAAGGAATTGCATCGAGGCCTGCCGCAACTATCCCGGCCTTTCCAATGCGCGGCGCATCACTTTCGAATATGTGATGCTCAAAGGCGTGAACGACAGCCCGCAAGACGCCAGGGCGCTGGTCAAGCTCTTGAGCGGCATTCCGGCGAAAATCAATCTCATCCCGTTCAATCCCTGGCCCGGCGCGCCTTATGAATGCGCGGACTGGGAGACGATCGAGCGCTTCGGCGAGATCGTGAACCGCGCGGGCTACGCCTCGCCCATCCGCACGCCGCGCGGCCGCGACATCATGGCCGCCTGCGGCCAGCTCAAATCGGCGAGCGTGAAGGAGCGCGCGAGCGCAAGGCGCGTGCGCGAAGCCGAAATCTCCGCTGCATAGCTCGAGGACCGCGTGCCGCCGCGCGCCCAGTCAGCGCGATTTCTTGGCCGGGTCCTTCACTAAGAGAGCATCGAGGCTCGTGCGCTGCTTCAAGGCGTCGGTGCGCGCCTTGCGCCGCAATTCCTCGACGGCGACGCGCCGCGGATCGGGCTTCTCGTCGGGCAGCGCCTGGTCATACTCGTCGAAGAGCTCGCGGAATTCCTCGTGAAACTCGGGATGGGTGAAAACATAGAAGTCGTTGCGCTGCATGGCGCGCAGCGTCTTCTCGCCCACCTCGACCGGATCCATGCCCGCCTCGTGCAATTCGGCGAGCATCTTCACGAAATTGCGGTCGGCGGGAAAAGCCGTGTGGGACCACTGTGCGGGCCGGTGCAACGTCGCCTCGTGGATGTTGGTCTTGGTGAGCCCCGGACACATCAGCGACACGCCGATATTGTGGGGTGCCAAATTGTAGCGAATGCATTCCGATAGCCCGCGCACGGCAAATTTCGAGGCCGTGTAGATGCCGCCTTGCGGGCCCGGCAGGAACGACGCCATGGAGGCCACATTGATGACATGCCCGCCTTCGCCATGGGCCTTGATCTTGGGGATGAACGAGACGAGCCCGTTGACCACGCCGCCGAAATTGACGCCCATCACCCAGTCGTAATCGTCGTAGGTCGCCTCGTCCGTCGGCCCGAAGAGGCTCACGCCCGCGTTGTTGCACAAGACATGCACCTTGCCGAAGCGCGACACGACTTCGTCGGCCGCGCGCGCCATGCCTGCGCGATCGGTCACATCGAGGCGAATGGGATGCACGCTTTGCCCGGGATGCTTGGCGAAATAAGCCATCGCCTCGTCGAGGTGAGCCTTGGTGCGCCAGCTGAACGCCACCTTCATGCCGGCGGCGGCGAACACCTTGGCGATGCCCAAACCGATGCCGCTCGCGCCGCCGGTGATGAAGGCGACCTTGCCTTTGACGTCGTCCATGATCGCGCGTCTTTCCGCTTCAGGCTTTTGCTCTGGCGCTCGTTCCGGGCGCGGGAATCTTGATCGGCTTGCCCGTCACCGGGTGGTTGTAGTGGAAGGGCACGACGCGCGTTTGCGGCCAGGCGATGACGGACGGCATGAGCTCGTCCGGCCCGTTCGGGTCCTCCGGATAGGTTTTCGTGAGCGACATCAGATGCGCGTCGCTTTCGGCGATGCCTTCCTTGTAATTCGACTGCCACAGCATGCTGTAATTGAGCACGCCGAGCTTCCAGACGCCGTCTTCGCGGAAATAGGTGTTCTCGTAGACGCCGCCTTCCCAGAACTCGTCCGGCAAGCCCTGAATGCGATCGGTCTTGCTCTTGTGCTGGCCGCCCAGCATGAAATTGCGCGCGCGGCCCTTGGCGGTCTTGCGGTCGGGCGCGACGTGAATGATTTCCTGCAAGAGCAAATGGTCGAGAAGGAAACCGTAAACGGGGCCGTTCACGCCGCGGGTGAAAAGCTTCTGGAACCAGTTGCAATAAAGCCGCCGGACGCCGGCTTTGCCCTTATAGACGCCGTTCAGGAAGTTGGCGCGGCCGCTCTCGGAGAACAGATCAATGACTTCCTCATACATGCATTTGTCGATGAGATAGCCGTAAGCGTAATGCAGATTGCGGATGGCGTTGACGTCCTCGAGCATCGCGACGCGGTCGGCGAGAGCCGCGACCTGAGCCTTGAGATCCTGTTCGGTCTTGTCGTTCATTGTGTCCGTCCCTCCTTGGCCGGGGCGTTGTTGATTGGAGAAGCTTGAGCCGCAGCCTGCGCAAGTGCAGGGGTGGCGTCGTTTGAGCGCGTTCCTCAAGATATTCACGAAGCCTCGAGCGGCGCAAGCTGCCAGGATATGGGAAATGCCGGCTCGCGCGCCGGCTCTTGAGGGGCGGAAGAAGCGGCGCGTAAGCGAAGGGAGACGCTCCATGTTTGCGGCAATCTATCGCTGGCGCATCGCGCCGGGCTCGGAAGAGGAATTCCGGCGTCATTGGTGCGAAGGCACGAAGCTCATTCGCGAGCGCTTCGGCAATCTCGGCTCGCGTCTCCACCGCGCGCGGGACGGTCTCATGGTGGCTTACGCGCGCTGGCCGTCGAGAGAGGCGCGCGAGCGGGCCTTTGCCAACTTGCCGCCCGAAGTGCAGCGCGAGATCGACGCCATGCAGGCGCTCGTCGTGGAAACGCTGCCGCAGCTCGATCTCGAGATCCTCGACGATCTTCTCGCGGCGTGAAGTCCCGGAATAATCGCCGGGAGCGCAGGCTCGCGCTCCCGGCAAAGCCTTTCCGTTACGCCGCATCACTCCGCTGGGCGAAAGGGCGCGCATTCGCGACCTCTTCCAGAATGCTCACGATGGGCGAGCTTGCCATCTCGGCCGCGATCGCCGCTTTGAGCGACTGCGCCGCGCGCCGATAAGACGGCTCGAAGACGACGCGCGCAAGCGCCTCGCGAATGGTGTCCGCCGCCGCTTTTGGGTCCAGGCTCTCGCCCGCGCCGCGGGCCGTGACGCGCACCGCGTTGTCGTTCTGATCGCGGCCCATGGGCATGACGAGGAGCGGCACGCCGTTCGCGAGCGCGCGGATGACCGTGCCGTGGCCGCCATGGGAGACGACAGCCGCGGCCTCTTGCATGACGGCCTGATGTGGCGCGCGCGCGCACAAGACGGCGTTGTCCGGTGCGCGGAATGCCGAAGCCTCGAGCGCCGGGCCGAGGGTGACGAGCCCACGCACGGGCAGCGTCGCCACCGCGTCGAGCGCGCGTTGCACCGCATCGCCTTGATTCTGGAACGTTGTGCTGAAGGAGACGAGCACGAGCGGGCGACGGTCGCTCGACGCTGAACGGCGAGCGCCACGGTTCATGCACGCTCGGATCGTCGAGCAGCGGTCCGACATAGACCATCTTTTCGGGCAACTCGTCGGGCGCAAAGTCGAAGGCGCGAGCGGTGGCGTGGACAAAGCGATCGACGATTTCCAGTTGATCGAAAACGTGAGCGAGCCGCGCAAGGCCGAGCGCGTGGCGCGCGTCATTGAGCGCGGAAAGACCGCGGTTGAAGAGCGCGCGATTGCCTTCGGCGACTGATGCGTGAAGCGCACGATCCGCCTCGGTCTTGGCGGGCAAGAAGCCCGGGCCCAAGGGCGGAACGCCGGGCATCGGAAACAGCGACACATTCGCGCCCAGAACCGCAAGCGGCGTGCGAGATTTTTCCGCGGCAGCCATGACGCCGAGCAGCAAGTCGGTCGTGATGACGGCATCGGCCGGCTCGCGTTCAAGCTCGGCCAGCACATCGCGCGCGTAAGTGAGCGCGGGGCCGCACATGATGTTGTCGATCACCTTCCCCATGCCCTCTGCGGGCGACGGCGCCTCGTAATCGCGAATGATATCGCTCGCCGCATTCTTGTCGCGGCGCGAGGGTGCTGCCGTATAAGGCACGAAGCGCGCGCCGGTGGCCTCGGCTTCGGGCCGGTTGCAATGGTCGCTCATGATGCGGACGGCGTGTCCGGCCGCGACGAGACGGCGCGCGAGGGCAAGCATCGGGGGCACATTGCCGCCGCCTTCCCAGACGCAGAGCAGAAACGATTTGCGTGATGCTGACCTGGCTCATGATCCCCTCCTTGATGTCGCGTGAGCGGCGTCCCCGAGCAGCGCCAAGACCGTTTGCAGCACGAGGGCTTTGGTGGTGGCCGCGTCGTAGCCGAAATCGCGGCGGAAAAGCTTCCAGATGTAGACGTCGGTCGCGGCATAGAGCGCGTCCACGCGTTCCTTCCTCGCTTTGGGCGAGAGGCTCTTGAGCCAGGGTGCGAAGACGTCCGCGAGCCAGGCGCGATGGTCGATGCGGCCCGCGGACAGAAGATGCGTGAGCATGGGAAAGCGCGGCTCCTGGGCAAGGCAGCGGACGACCATGTCGCCCACGATCTCGTAATCCTCCACGAGCTGGCCGATGAGGCGCTTGACGTCGCCCTTGGGCGCTTCGCGCCGCTGCATGACCTCAACCTCGATCAGAGCCAGCGCCGCCTTGAGCAGGCCCTCCTTGCCGCCGAATTTCCGGATCAGCGTCTGCACCGTGACGCCCGCGGCTTCGGCCACATCATTGAGCGTGAACTCGTCGAGCCAACGGTCGCGCAAAAGATCCATAAAGCTGCGCACGATCCGCTCGTGGCGCTCTTGGGTGGCCTCCGCGCGCGCCACCTGCCGGTAGTCGCGGGGACGCTCCTTGGCTTTGACCGCATATTTCATATTACTACGATTAACATCAAATCAGAGGTGGGTCAAGGGCCATCCACCGGCCGCCTAATGGGCGCGGCGGTGCGCTGCTTGCAAAGCAAGTGCGCAGCCTTTCGCCAGCCGTTAGACTGCGCGCCTTCAATCGGCGGAGAACGGCATGGCCAGCGCGCTCGGCGAACGCATGAAGCAGCTCACCGAGGGACCCATTCTTCCTTCGCTCATCGCGCTTTCGGTGCCGGTGGTGCTCGCGAACGTGCTGCAGACCGGCTACCAGCTCGTCGATACCTTCTGGGTGGGACGGCTCGGCGCGGCCGCGGTGGCAGCCGTCTCGGTGAGCTTTCCCCTCGTCTTTCTTCTGCTCTCTTTGGGTGGTGGACTTGCGATCGCGGGCTCGACTTTCGTCGCGCAATATGCCGGCGCGCGGAACCGGCGGATGGTGAGCCATGTCGCCGCCCAAACCACGCTGATGGTAATTCTCGCTTCGCTTGTGCTCACGGCCGGCGGATATGTCTTGGCGCCCGGTATTCTGCGGCTCATGGGTGTCGAGCCGGCGATCATGAGTGACGCGCTCGGCTTCATGCGCATCAGCTTCGTCAGCGTCGGCCCGATGTTCGTCTACACGGTCTTTCAATCGGTCATGCGCGGCATCGGCGAAGTGAAGCTGCCGCTTTACGTCGTGGTCGTCACCGTGGCGCTCAATTTCGTTCTCAATCCGCTCTTCATTTTCGGCTGGGGCCCGGTGCCCGCGGGCGGCGTTATCGGTTCGGCTTATGCGACGCTCTTGACCCAGACGCTTGCCGCAGGGATCGGCCTTGCCGTGCTCTTCGGCAGCCAATACGAAATCGCGCTGCAATGGGCGCACTTCAAGCCCGACCTTCCGTTCATCAAGCGCACCTTCATGCTCGGCTTGCCGGCGTCGATCGAGCAGTCCTCGCGCGCGCTCGGGCTCACCGTCATGACGTTTCTCGTTGCGAGCTTCGGCACGCTCGCCATCGCGACTTACGGCATGGGCTTCCGCATCTTGAGCTTCGTCATCATTCCCGCGCTCGGGCTCTCGCTCGCCACGGCAACTCTCGTCGGCCAGAATATCGGCGCCGGCAATCTTGCGCGCGCGGAACGGTCGGCCTGGCTCAGCGCCTGGTTCGGCTTCGCGGTGCTCTCGTTTGTCGGACTCTCGGTCTTCGCCTTCGCGCCCTACATCGTCCGCTTCTTCGTGCCTGCGGACGCCGCGCTCATCAAGGAATGTGCCTATTTCACGCGTCTCACGGCCATCGCTTACGGCTTTATGGGCTTGCAGCAGGCGCTCACGGGCGCGCTGCGCGGCGCGGGCAGCATGATGAGCACGATGGTGCTCGCCATCGTCTCGCTCTGGGTTTTGCAATTTCCGCTCGCCTATATCCTCTCCAAGCACACGACACTCGGCCTTGAAGGTATCTGGTGGGCGTTCCCGGTGGGCAACATCATCGTCACCGTCGTCACCGTCCTTTGGTTCATGCAGGGCTCGTGGAAGGCGATCAAGCTCACCGAGGAAGAACGGCGGGCCGAAGCCGTGGCCGAGGAGATTTTGGTCGAGGAGGGGCAAGGCTGATCGCGGCCGGGCGATGCCGCGCCGGTTGCGCGGCGGCGCTCTTTGCCTATAGTGCCCGCCACCGGACGCACACGGAAACCGCGGCATGAAAAAGCGCGACGTGAAAAAGGTCGTGCTCGCCTATTCGGGCGGGCTCGACACGTCGATCATCCTGAAATGGCTTCAGGAAACCTATGCTTGCGAAGTTGTCACCTTCACGGCCGATCTCGGGCAAAATGAGCAAGGCGGGGGCGGCGAGCTCGAGGCCGCGCGCAAAAAAGCCGAGAGCCTCGGCATCAAGGAGATCTTCGTCGAAGACCTGCGCGAGGAATTCGTGCGCGACTATGTGTTTCCCATGTTCCGCGCCAACGCGCTCTATGAGGGCGTCTATCTCTTGGG
>CAWJRW010000002.1:0-378981 GCA_963845385.1 uncultured Alphaproteobacteria bacterium | reverse complement strand
AAATGGCTTCAGGAAACCTATGCTTGCGAAGTTGTCACCTTCACGGCCGACCTCGGGCAAAATGAGCAAGGCGGGGGCGGCGAGCTCGAGGCCGCGCGCAAAAAAGCCGAGAGCCTCGGCATCAAGGAGATCTTCGTCGAAGACCTGCGCGAGGAATTCGTGCGCGACTATCGTGTTTCCCATGTTCCGCGCCAACGCGCTCTATGAGGGCGTCTATCTCTTGGGCACCTCCATCGCGCGGCCGCTGATCGCCAAGCGCCAGATCGAGATCGCGCGCAAAGTGGGCGCCGATGCGGTGGCCCATGGCGCCACCGGCAAGGGCAACGACCAGGTGCGTCACTCCCTATTACGCGCTCAGCCCACCATCCCTCATCGCGCCCTGGCGCGAATGGATCTCAATTCGCGCACGAAGCTCGTCGATTTCGCCGAGAAGCATCAGATCCCGATCGCCAAGGACGCGCGCGGCGAGGCGCCGTTCTCGGTCGACGCCAATCTCTGCATACGTCGAGCGAGGGCAAAGTGCTCGAGGATCCGGCGGAAGAGGCGCCCGCTTATGTCTATCAGCGCACCGTTTCGCCCGAGGCCTTTCGAGCTTGCCTATTACGCGCTCGAGCCCGCGATCCGCGTCATCGCGCCCTGGCGCGAATGGGATTTCGACTCTGCGCACGAAACTCGTCGATTTCGCCGAGAAGCATCAGATCCCGATCGCCAAGGACGCGCGCGGCGAAGCGCCGTTCTCGGTCGATGCCAATCTCTTGCATACGTCGAGCGAGGGCAAAGTGCTCGAGGATCCGGCGGAAGAGGCGCCCGCTTACGTCTATCAGCGCACCGTGTCACCCGAGGAGGCCCCCGACAAGCCCGACTATGTCGAGGTGGCTTTCGCGCGCGGCGATGCGGTGGCCGTCGACGGTGCGAAACTTTCGCCTGCGGCGCTACTCACGCGCTTGAACGATCTCGGCGGCGCGAACGGCGTCGGCCGCGTCGATCTCGTGGAAAACCGCTTTGTCGGCATGAAGAGCCGCGGCATCTACGAAACGCCGGGCGGCACGATCCTTTATTACGCCCACCGTGCGATGGAATTCGATCACGCTCGACCGCGGCGCCGCGCATCTCAAAGACGAGCTGATGCCGCGCTATGCCGAACTCGTCTATAACGGCTTCTGGTTTTCGCCCGAGCGCGAGATGCTCCAGGCTGCAATCGACAAGAGCCAGGAGCACGTCGAAGGCAAGGTGCGACTTAAGCTATACAAAGGCAGCGTCTCGGTCGTGGGGCGCGAAAGCCCGCGCTCGCTGTACAGCCAGAAGCACGTGACCTTCGAGGAAGACCAGGGCGCCTACGATCAGAAGGACGCGGCAGGCTTCATCCGGCTCAACGCGCTCCGCTTGCGGCTCTTGGCCGAGCGAAGCAAGTGCGGGAAGTAGCCGCAGGCTCGATTGCATCAAATCGACGTTCGCCGTGGACTGTCATTCCCGACGCGACTTTGCCCAAAAATCCGAAAGGATTTTGGTTGGCAAAGTCAGCGATCGGGAATCCAGGGCACCACGCTCCGGGCAAGTGGCTCTGGATCCCCGAACGCTCGGTTTGCCGACGAAGATCTTCGATCTTCGGGCAAACCGGCTTCGGGGATGACGACAAAAACTAGACGGCCGGCGCCGCGATGCCTGTTTGCGCGCAGGCGGCAAGCACCGTGTTGCGCAAGAGGCAGGCGATGGTCATGGGACCGATGCCGCCGGGCACGGGCGTGATGGCGCCCGCGACCTCGATCGCTTCGTCGTAAGCGACGTCGCCCACGAGGCGCGGCTTTGCGCCTTCGCGCTCCAGGCGATTGATGCCGACGTCGATGACGGCCGCGCCCTTCTTGATCCACGAGCCGCGCACGAATTCGGGCTTGCCGATGGCGGCGACCAGAATGTCCGCGCGGCGGCAGGCGCCTTCGAGATCGCGCGTCTTGGAATGAGCGACCGTCACCGTGCAACTCTCGTTCAAGAGAAGCTGCACCATCGGCCGGCCGACGAGGATGGAGCGGCCGATGACCAGCGCGTCGAGGCCCGCGAGCTTGCCCAGCGTCTCCTTGAGGAGAATGAGGCAGCCTTGCGGCGTGCACGGCACGAGCGCGGGCTTTCCCTGCGCCAAGAGCCCCGCATTGAGCGGATGCAGGCCGTCCACGTCCTTCATGGGATCGATGGCGAGCACGATGCGATCGGCCTCGATGTGCTTCGGCAGCGGCAATTGCACGAGAATGCCGTGCACCTTTTTGTCCGCGTTGAGCTCTGCGACGAGCTTCAACAAGTCTGCTTGCGAGGTCGTGCCCGGCAGGCGGTGCTCGACCGAATGCATGCCCGCCTTCTCGGTCTCGCGCGCTTTGTTGCGCACATAGATGTCGCTGGCCGGATCATCGCCCACCAGAACGACCGCAAGCCCGGGCTTCAAGCCACGGCTCGATTGAAGCTCCGCGGCGGCCGCCGCCACACGCTCGCGCAATTTCGCCGCGCGCAATTTTCCATCGATAATCGTCGCGCTCATGTCAGTCCCTCGAACCATGATTTCAGGCGCGCCAGCAACGCGCCGGCCTCCCCTCGGATGAGAACGGTCTTGTTGCGATCATGGGCGCCCGCCACGATCGCGATGGAACTAGCAGGAACGCGCAAGCTCTTGGCAAGCAATTTCGTCACAGCCTCGTTCGCCTCGCCCTCGGTAGGCGCGGCCGTCACGCGGAGCCTCAAGCGTTCGTTTCCTTGCGCATCGGTCACCAAGCCGTCGATGCAGGCGCGGCGCGCGCGCGGAATGACCTTGAGCCGAACCTCCACGCCATCCTTGACCGGCGTGAAAGGTCCTTGCCGTGCCATCCTTGCGCCTGTCGGAGATTTTAGAGAATGCTCCGGCGAATGAAGTATTCGAGCAGCAGATTCTGCAGGAAGATCAGAAGCAGAATCAAAATCACCGGCGATATGTCGATGCCCCCGAGATTGGGCATGATGCGCCGGATGGGGCGGAGCGCCGGCTCCGTCAGCCGATTGAGCGTTTCGAAGACGGCACCGACGAAGCGATTATGCGTGTTGAGGACGTTGAAGGCCACGAGCCAGCTCATGATGGCGGCCGCGATGATGATGAAGATGTAGAGCTGGAGGATCGTGTAGACCAGGTTGAAGAGCGACTGCATGAGCGAGGTGTCCCGCGAGTTTTCGTGGCGCCACATGTAGCGGCCATGGTCTTGCGGGGCAAGCGCTCAATCGCCGGAAAACCGTTAAAAGGCCCGTATCGCGCGCGCTTTTTCCGTGCCTTGACACTTCGGTCGGCGGAACCCTAAATCTTTCCCGCCCCGCGTACCCAGCGCGGGGGTCGAAGGGGCAGTAGCTCAGCTGGGAGAGCGTCGCGTTCGCAATGCGAAGGTCAGGGGTTCGATCCCCCTCTGCTCCACCACGCTTCGCCCTTACGGGCTACGCGTGGCGCAGCCACGCGGAGACCGTTAGGCCGAAGCAGTGTCCGGCGAAGCCCGCCTGCGCTCCGCGAAGCTTCGCGCAGCGGAGAGGGCGTAGACGGACAATTCTTAGAGTCCGTTTGAGCATACGCGCTTGATGCCTCATGGTGAGACGCCTCGCGGAGCGAGGCGTCTCGAACCATGAGGCAAACAAGAATTCACCTCATCCTTCGAGACGGCCGCTTCGCGGCCTCCTCAGGATGAGGTGAATTATCGAGCGGCCTCTCAGACAGCGTTGAGAATCACGCCAGCATGTCGAGAAGCGTCCGGTCGAATTCGCGCTGCGTGCGGATGAGTGCGGCCGAGGCCTTGTAGGCGATTTTCGACACGAGGATGTCGGCAAACTCGGTCTCGAGATTGACCTCCGGCACGACGAGATCGGTGCCCGGAGCTTTCTGCTGCGCATAGGCAGGCGGCAGGCGCTCTGCGCGCACCATGGGGCCGCCTGTGCCCGAGGTCTGCACGGGCGTTACGGGCACATAGCCTTCCGTCTGAATGTTGGCGACGTTCTGAGCGCGGATCGCGAACCGCTTTGCGGCCGCGTTCATCCCCGCCACGGCATAGCCGAGGGCCGAGTTCATGGACAGAAGCTTACGGCCGTCCCGTCCGGTGGTCAATAAAATCAAGTATAATCAATGAGTTAGTGATTGGTTCACCCTAGGGACCGGTGTAGATCACGCGCCACACCACGCCGCCCGCGTCGTCGGCGACGAGGAGGCTCCCGTCTGGCGCAAGGGCAAGGCCCGCCGGCCGTCCCCACACCCGCGCCCTGGTCGTGTCCTCAAGCCTGAGGCCTGTCATGAAATTCTCGTAGTAGCCCTTGGGCGCGCCGTTCTCGAAGGGCACGAACACGACCTTGTAGCCCGTCGGCTTGTTGGCGTTCCAGGAGCCATGCAACGCGACGAAAGCGCCGCCGCGATAGGCGGCCGGAAACGCTGTCGCGTCGTAGAAAACGAGGCCCAAGGGCGCCGAATGACTCTCGAAGAGCAAGTCCGGCGTCACGGTCTTGTCCACGAGATCGGGCCGCGCCGCGCCGAAATCGGGATCGGGGTGCGTGCCGAGATAGGCATAGGGCCAGCCGAAGAATTGGCCCTTTTCGATTCGCGTCAGGTAGTCCGGAACCAAGCCGTCGCCCAGCCCGTCGCGCTCGTTCACCACGACATAGAGATTGTTCGTGTGCGGATAAAAGGCGATGCCGACGGGATTGCGCAAGCCCGCGGCGAAGGTCGTCTGATGCGAGCCGTCGGCATCGAAGCGCTGCACGCTGGCAAAGGGCGCGGGATCCTCGCCGACATTGGAGGCGCTGCCGACCGCGACGAAGAACGACTTTCCGTCCGGACTGAAGACGACGTTGCGGGTCCAATGGAAGCCGGGCGTGCCCAGGGCGCCCGGTCGCGTAACCGGCTTGCGCGATCGCGCCTTGAGGTCGCCCGTCTTGTACGGCACGCGCCACACGGCGCGGATATCGCCGATATAGAGCGCGCCGTCGTGGAAGGCGAGGCCGTGAGGTTTGTTGAGCCCCGTGATGTAAGTCGAGGTCAATTCGGCTGCGCCGTCGTGATCGGCGTCGCGCAAGCACGGTGACCTTGCCGCCATTGGGCTCGGCGAGAAAGACGTCGCCGTTCGGCGCCACCGTCATCCAGCGCGGATGCTCGAGGCCTTCGGCAAACACGTTGACCGAAAAGCGTTGGGGCACACGCGGCAGCACGCCACTCGGGCGGGCGACGATCTCGGGCGGATTGAAGGCCGAGGGCGTCGCATGGGGCTTCGGCAAGTCGTCGGGACTGATCTGGTAGCGAAGGCCCGGCTCCTGATTGTCTGGTGGCGGCGCCGCCGCCGCTGCAGGCAAGGCGAGACCGAGGCATAACAAAGCGGCCGCCGGCGCGAGGCGGGGGGCATTCTTCGCGAAAATTCCGAAGGGCATACGCACTCCTTGGCTGAGATTTGCGGGCGGCGGAGCATAAGAGTTTCCCCCGAGCCTTCAAACCGCAGGGTTAAGGACCAAGTGTCTCAGTCCTGTCCGCCTTCGCTTTAGCAGGGTGTGGAGAAATTCGAACTTCGACGCTTCATCCTTCGAGACGGCCGCACTTCATCCTGAGCCCACCTCCTCATGCTTCGAGACGCGCTTTTCGCGCTCCTCAGCATGAGGAGGTGGGCCGAAGGACGTGGGCCTCCTCAGGATGAGGCAATCCGTTGATAGATAACGGCCTCATCCTGAGGAGCGAAGCGTCTCGAAGGATGAGGCCGTGATTTAGAAGTATTTTTCCGCCCCTTGTTAGGGCGCGCGCGGCAGGGTCCGGCGGCACGCAAATAATGCCCGCGTGACGCCCTAGACAAGAGTTCATTCATAGGTCGGTGCTTTGGTTAGAGCATGACGGCCTTCACGATCCCACGACTTGCGCGAACGCTTTTGAGCCTCGCCGTCGTGTTCGCCATTTTTGCCGGAAGCTCCGCTTTCGCCACCGCGCCGGCCAAGAAAACGACGCCGCCCGACGAATTCGTGCCCTTCGATGCGATCACCGTCTCGGTCCTCGAGCGCATGCGCGTGCGCGGCTTTCTCACGGTCGAGTTCGGTCTTTATGTGACCGACGAGAAGCTGAGAGATGAGATCGACCGGAACCTGCGTGCGCTCAAGGACGCTTATGTGCGCGTCATGGCGGACTACGGCGCGGACGAGGCGAATGTCTCCGCAGTGCCCGATCTCGCAGGCATCGCGGGCCGTCTTCAACGCGTGACCGACACTGTGCTCGGCAAGGCGGGCGCGCGCGTGCTCTTGAGCCAGGCGCAATTGCGCAAGCTGCATTGAGCGTGCGAGCCTCGCCTATGGGCGATCGGCGATGAGGCTCAAGCCCTTCTCGCCGCCCAGGACGATCGCGCCGCGCGGGCCCGAGACCGCGGCGGAGTAGCGGCCGCCGCCGGGACGCCTCAGCACGGTGAGCTTTGCGTCCGCAGAATCGCCGAACGCCACTGCGCCTTCGTGGCCCGGGTTGGCCGCGCCGCCCACGAGCACGAAGCGGTCGTCGGGCAGCGCCGTGCCACCCAAGAAACGCAAGCCCGCCGGCACGTCGAGCCGCGACCAGCTTTGCAGGCTCGCGCTCGCGCGCCACAGCGCGCCGTCTGCGCCCAAGAAAACGAGCGCGCCCCCCGGAAGCGCGATGGCGTTCCAAAATGCGGAGGTGCTCGGCGATTGCACGGGCGCGAAGCTCGCGCCGCCATCGGTCGAGCGATAGACGATGCCGAATTCCGAAGCGACATAGAGCGTGCCGCCGATTGCCAGGAGCTTGTTCAGATTGAGGTCGACGACGTCTGCGCGGCGCAACGGCCGCTCGTTCCAACGCCGCCCGCCGTTGCGCGTCTCGAGCACGTGACCGAGCGCGCCCATGGCAAGCCCGTGACTTTCGTCCAAGAACAAGATGGTGAGAAGCGGATTGCCGAAATCGAGATCGGAATACTGCACCGACCAGTTGAGCCCGCCGTCTTCCGTATGGATGATCACGGCGTCATGGCCGACAGCCCAGCCGTGCAGCGCGTCGATGAAGGTGACGGCCGTGAGCGTCACTTGCGTCGGCACGCTTTCGGCTTGGCGCCAGCTCGCGCCGTAATCGTCCGACAAGAGCACATGACCGAAGGCGCCGACCGCGACGAGACGCTCGCCCGCCGCGGCGACGTCGAGCACGAGCGTCCGTGCCGCGAGTTTCGACGGCTCGGCCGGCAGATAGGTAGTGAGCCGCTCGACGGCATGGGCCGCCCCCGCCCCCGCCCCCGGGCCGAGCATGAGGCCTAAGAGCGCGGCGATACCGGCAAGGCGCAAGAGTGGCAGGGCGGCGCTTCCTCTGGAGGAACTGCGGGCCGCGATCATGACCGTGCGTCCTCTCGCGCTCAAGGGCGAGGGTGCTTTCGGGCCTCGCGTGGAACCCCTATAAGGGGCGCTACGCCATGAGCCCGCGGCCGCAGCCATGACCCTCGACGTCCGTCCCCGTCCGGCGGAAGCCCAGCGTGCGCCCGCGGACAGCGGGCCTGCGCTCGTCGAAGCCCAAGGTCTCACGGTGGTGCGCGACGGCCAGCATGTTCTCGACCATATCGATCTCACCGTGCGGCCGCGCGAGATCGTGACCATCATCGGCCTCAACGGCTCGGGCAAGACGACGCTCGCCCGCGCGCTTCTCGGGCTCGTGCGCCCGGCCGGCGGCACGGTCCGGCGCAAGCGCGGCTTGCGCGTGGGCTATGTCCCGCAAATGCTCGACCGCGATCTTGCGCTGCCCATTACCGTGCGGCGTTTCGTCGGGCTTTCGGGGCGCTTCACGAAGGCCGAGATCGAGCGCGTGCTCGAGACGCTCCGCATCGCGCATCTCGGCGAGGCGCAGTTCGCGACGCTTTCGGGCGGCGAGCTCCGGCGCGTCATGCTGGCGCGCGCGCTCATCCGCAAGCCCGAGCTCCTCGTGCTCGACGAGCCCATGAGCGGCGTCGATGTCGCGGGGCAAGCCGAGTTCTATCGCCTCATCGGCACGCTCCGGCAAAGCTTGGGCTGCGCCGTGCTTTTGGTGAGCCACGATCTCCATCTCGTGATGGCCGAGACCGATCACGTCATCTGCCTCAATCATCATGTGTGCTGCGCGGGCCGTCCGCATGCGGTGGTGCGCGATCCGAGCTTCGTCTCGCTGTTCGGCCGCGAGGTGGCCGAAGCGCTCGCCGTCTACCGCCATGCTCATGATCACGTGCATGGGCCCGCGGGCGAGATCGTCGAAGGCGCGCCCGCGCCCGCGCCCGCGCACGAGAGCCACGAGCACGGTCATGGATGATTTTCGTGGATGATTTTCTCTGGCGCGGCTTTCTCGCGGGCAGCGCGGTGGCGCTGATCGCGGGCCCCCTCGGCTCGTTCATCGTCTGGCGCCGCATGGCTTATTTCGGCACGGCGGTGTCGCATTCCGCGCTCTTGGGCGTGGCGCTCGGGCTCATCGGCGGCATCGATCCCTTCATCGGCGTCATCGCTTTTTGCGTCGCGAGCGCCTGGCTCCTGATCGGTCTCGAGCGGCAGAGCGGGCTGCCCATGGACACCTTGATCGGCGTCGTCTCCCATGTCGCGCTGGCGGCAGGCCTCGTCGTCATCGCCGCGCTCAGCACGATCCGCGTCGATCTGATGGCCTATCTCTTCGGCGACGTGCTCGCCGTCGATGGCGGCGCGCTCGCGCTGATCGCGGGCACCGCGGCCGTGTCGCTCGCGCTTTTGATCGGCTTGTGGCGGCCCTTTCTTGCGCTCACGGTGAACGAAGAGCTTGCCGCGGTCGAAGGCCTGCCGGTGCGTGCGCTGCATGTCGTGCTCATGACCTTGACGGCGCTCGTGGTCGCCATCGGCATGAAGATCGTGGGCATGCTGCTCATCGTGTCGCTGCTCATCCTGCCGCCGGCCGCGGCGCGCCCGTTGAGCCGCTCGCCGGAGACGATGGCGATTTTGTCGACGATTCTCGGCGTCTTGAGCGTCGGCGGCGGCCTTGCCGCCTCTTACGGCTTCGATCTTCAGGCGGGGCCCATGATCGTGCTCGTCGCGGGCGCCTTGTTTCTCGTCAGTCTTCTGGCCGGCGCGCTCGGCGCCGTCAGACCGGCGCGCTCTCGCTGACGCGGGCGGGCTTCAGAAATAGCCGAAGCGGTATTGAAAGGTCCCGTCCGGACCCTTGGAGCCCGGCGGCTCGTCGGCGACGCGGAAATTGAGCTCGACCACGACGCCGGAGGGATCGCGCACGAAGAGCTGCCAGAGGCCCGCGTCCTTTATGTCGTTCTGGCGGAAGGGGCAGCCGTGCTTGATGAAACGCTCGCGCATTTCGTCATAGCCCACCGCGAGCACGGCGATGTGGTCGATGGTGCCGGAGCCGAACGTCTTCATGTCGGTCTCGCCATAAGCTTTCTCGCCGGCGAGCACGTGAATCTGCGTCTTGTCGAAATCGATCCAGGAGCCCGGCACGTCCATCTTCGGACGGAACGGCGCGAATTTGAGACCCAGCACTTCGATGTAGAACTTGTTCGTCGCCTCGAGATTCGTCGTCTTGACGGCGACGTGAATGATGTCCTTGACCGGCATCGTGCGCGTATCCCCCTCTTCGACGTGGGGCACGAAAAGAACTGGTGCCGCAGGAGGGACTCGAACCCCCGACCCACGCATTACGAATGCGTTGCTCTACCGTCTGAGCTACTGCGGCGGTGGTGGAGCGTCCCTTGTCCTAATGAAACGCTAGGGGCTTGGCAAGCGCACGGGCTCGGGCGGCGGCGCGAGGGGCCTTATTTCCACGGGCTTGATCGGCATGGCCGGAAGCGGCGGCACCGTGGCGTAGAGGCGTCGTATCGCAGATTCGCTCTCCGCCGTGCCCACGGGCAAACCGAGCAGGAAGGCGTTGACCACGGCTGCGCTGTCGACCGGCGCTTCTTCTTGAACAAAGTGTCCGACTTTATCGAAGACGACGAGCGCTGCTTGAGGCAAGACCTCTTGATAGCGCATGGCTCTGCTCACCGGCGTCACCTCGTCCTCCGCGCCCCACAGAAGAAGCACGGGCTTGTCGATGGCGCCGAGCTTGTCGGCAAATGAATCCGAGGTCCGACTCGAGAGCCGCGCGAGCAAAGCCTCGCGGTTGCCTTCAGCACGCAACAAGAGCCACTGGCGCGCCACCATGTCCGCGCGCACGCGGGTATCGTCGTAGAAATCGCGCTCGAGCTCGGCACGCACATGGCCTTTGAGATTTGCGTAGCGCGCAAGCTTTCCCAAGAGCGGCACGCGCGCGAAGCCCAGAAGGAACGGCGCGCGGCCCGCAATCGCGCCGGGCTCGGGCAGGCTTTGCGGCGCGATGAGCACGAGCTCGCTCACGCGCTCGGGATGGGCCTGCGCATAGCGCAAGGCGAGATCGCCGCCCATGCCATTGCCGGCCAGCACGAAGCGCGCAAGGCCGAGCTTGCTTGCCACCGTGTCGAGAACGGGGACCATGGCTTGCGCGCTCTCCTCGGCGCCGGGAATGGGTCCCGTCAAGCCGTGCCCCGGCAAGTCGAGGCTCACCACGCGATAGTGCCGTCCGAGCGAAGCGACCCAGGGCTCGAAGCTGTGCAGAGACGAATCCGCATCGTGCAGGAGCACGAGCGCCGTTCCTTCGCGCGCGCCCTGGTCGCGAACATGGACGGCATGGCCGTCGCCGAGCGGCAGAAACGTCGAAGCATTCGACAGCACGAGACTGCCGTGACGCGTCTTGATATCGGCGAGGGAAATGTCGGGGCGCAAGGATGAACAGAGCTGCGCCGAGGGCGAGCGCCGCAAGCGCGGCACCCGCCACAAGCGCGACGCGAACTACCATCGTGCCGGGTCCTTGGGCTCCTCGAATGCGCTTTGGCCGGGCCCCGGATCGTCCGGCGGGCGGGGGCTCACGAAGATGATGGGTTGCTCGACCGCTCCCTTCCCGGGCGCGGGCTTGGGCGGTTGGGGCGGCGTCCTCAGCTCGGCGACATCCGCGCGCCAGAAACGGAAATGCTCGAGCCAAGTGCGAAGGCCTTTGAAGCGCGCGCGCAACGGCGCGAATGCCGAGCCGTCCGTTGCGGCCTCGCGATGCGCGGCGGACACCGCGGCTTGAGAGGCCTTTGCCGCAGGCGGAAGCGCCAAGAGCTTGATCTCGGTGCTGGCGCGCCAGGACAAGGAATCGAACGCGCCGCATGCGGGACAAAGCGGCGACCAAACGGGTTGGCTCGCCCGGCAAGTGTCGCAGATCCATTGCGGCTCGCGCGGCGCACTGAGCGCGCGCTGAAGCCAATAGCGTTGCGCCTGGAAATCGCCGCGGCCTTGCTCGATCTCGGCCATGAGGGCCGCGACGCGCGCCGAGGGCAAGCGCTCCGGCAGCGAGCCGAGCGCGGTGCGCGCCTGATTCCAATCCTTGAGTTGCACCCATTGCGCGGCGGTGAGGAGGCGGCTTTCGATGTGGTCCGGATTGCGCTCGGCGAGCCCCATGAGCCGGCTTGCGCGCGCGCGCGGCGTTTCGTCGGGCTTGAGCTCGGTATAGACGGCGACGAGATCCGGGTGCGGCGACTGCGCCCAAGCCGCTTCGACGATGCCGAGCGCCTTCCAGGTCTTCTCTTGTTCGCCGAGAAGCCGCGCCGCGATGACGGCCGCGGGAACGAGGCCCGGCGAAAGCCGCACGGCCTCCTCGGCGAGCGCCAAGCGCGCGCGCCTTGTCGCGCGCCAGGATGTCACTGGCTTCGGCCGCGAGCAGCACGGCGCGCCGCCGCCGCGCCAGAGTGTGATCGAGCACGTGCGCGCGCTCGGCCTTGGCGAGCGCCTCGGCCGCCTCTTCCCAGCGGCCGCGTTCGGCGTGGAGAGCGAACAGCGCATTGCTCACCCAGGGCGTGCCGGCCCTGACCTCGGCCGCGCGCTTGAGATAAGAGAGCGCCATGCCGTGATCGCCGCGCCGCGTCGCCTGAACGAAGAGCCCGCGCAGACCCAAGAACTCGACGTCCTTGTCGGCGAGCATGGCGGTGAAACTTTCTTCGGCCGCTTTTTCATTGCCGGCGAGCTGGGCTGCTTGCGCGGAGACGAGAAGCGCGAGCGGCTTGTCGGGAAGCAGCGTCTGGGCTTCGCGCGCGCGGCGCTGGGCCTCGTTCGTGTCGCCGGCCGCGATCGCCACCATGCCGCGCGCGATGGCGCGAAAGCCGCGCTCGCGCCGCCGCTCGGCGCGCTGAAGGCGCATGCGGCGCGGCGTGCCGAGAAGCGCCGCAACCAGGCTCGCCGCGGCAAGGAGCGCCGCCACGGCGAGCGCCACGACGAAGAGCCCGAAGGCCAAGCTCGTCTCGAGCTCGTAAGTGTCGAAGCTCACGGTGAGCCGGCCTGAATGCATGGCAAGCCAGCCCGCGACGAAAGCGGCGAGCCCCAATACGACAAAGAAGAGAATGACGCGCCGCATGCGGCTGGAAGCCTCCGGGCTTCAGTTCTGGGCGAGATCGCGCAGCACGGCTGCCTGCAGCGCGCGCAACGCCTTTTCCGCCTCGATGTGCTCTTGCGCCTTGTCGAGCCAGGGTGCCAGCGCCTTTCGCGGCGCGCCGGAAACGGCTTGCGCCTCGCTCAGTGCGGCCGCCACATCCTGGCGGGAAAGCGCGCTCTCAACGCGCGCAAGCACGGCTTCGACATCGTTGCCGCTCGTGCCGCCCGTGCGCCGCACCGTGACGAGGCTCGTGATCGAGCGCCAGGCGCGTGCGAAAAAGCCGCCGCCGAGCGCTTCGTCGCGGGCCGCGATGGCCGCGCGCGAGGCGTCGGCAAATTCGCGCTGCAGTGTTGCCGTCGAGGGCACGCCTTCCTCGGCGCGCGCTTTCAGCGTGGCAAGCGCGGGATCCTCGCTTACGAGATCGGAGACGAGCGCAATCTCGGCGCTGAAGGGCGCATCGCTCCGCACCGCCTGCGCGAGCGCGCTCACCGCGAGCGCCCGCGTCGCGCGCCGCACGGCGGCCACACCTTCATTGCTTTCGACCAGCGTCATGCGCGCGGCAAGCCCCTCGATATCGGCTTTGCTCGGGCCGCTCGCTTGCGCCTGCTCGACCGCGGCTATGCGGTTCGCGAAATCATTGCCGATGCGCGCTTCGAGACCATCGAGCCGACCCTTGACGGCGGCGTTGAGCGCGTTGAGATCGCTTTCCAATTCCGAGATGCGCGCGCGCAATTCGGCGGTATCGGCGGGAGCCTGCGCCTTGCCGCCCTCGCCCGGCGCGAGCCCGCGCGTTTCGAGCGCGTCCACCCGCGTCGACAGTTGCTCCAAGGTCGAGACGAGACCCGCGACACGCTCGCTCATCGATTGCACGTCGCCGGATGCCGCGCCCTCCGCGGCGAGCTGCTCGTAAGCCCGCTCGAGCGCCGACAAGCGCCGCGCCGTGGACTCCATGTCGCCCTTGAGCGTGCCTGTCTCCTGTTCGAGCGCCGCAAGGCGATTGGCCGTCTCTTGGCGCGCATCGGCCATGTCTTGCGGCGCTTGCCAAGGAATGAGAAAGAAGACGCCGACGAGCGCCGCCGCAATGACACCGAGCACGATGAGCCCGCCCCGCCGCGGCCGCTCCACAAACGAGCGCGCGCGCGCATAGGCGCCGCGTAGCGCGGCGATGCCGCCGGCGGGACCTGCAGCGGCACCAGCTGCCGTCGCGGCGGCAACGCCCTGCGGCTCCTCCGCCGAAGACGGCTTGTCGTCGGCCCGTCCTTCCTGGTCGCTCATAAGGCGCCTCGCTCTCGGTTAAGTCGTCCTGCGGCGCACCACCCTACGGGCCGTCCGGCTCCGGCTCAAGGCTTAAGCGGGCCGCGGGCGGCCTCGACGGCGGCGAGCAGAGCCTCCTCGTCCGGGCGCGTGGCGATGCGCACGTCGCCCCATGAAACGCGTTTTGCCGCCTCGGCGATGGCGGGCGACAGACAAAACGCAATGAGCCTCTGCACATGCGGCGCGAGATTTGCGGCCTCCACGAGGCTCAGGAAAATGCGCGCGCTGCGCGGCGAGAAGAAGAGCACGCCGTCGAGCGTGTCGGCGGCGAGACGTGTCCGGGTTTCGGCGGCAAGCGCGCGCGCCGCTTGCGCGACATAGAGCACGTAGCGCCGCACGACGAAGCCCTGCGCTTCGAGAAGACCTTTGAGATCGCCCGCCGTGTCGCGGCCCACGATGTGAAGAAGCGCGCCCTTTTTCGGATCGAGGGTCTCCGCGGCGAGCGGCGCCAAGTGCGCGACATCGCCCTCCGCGCACAAGACTTTGGTGAAGCCCGCCGCTTGCGCGGCCTCCGCCGTCGCTTTGCCCACGGCAAGGAGCCGCAGATCGCGGCGCGGTGTGAGCGCCGCGAAGCTGCGCACGCCGTTCGCGCTCGTCGCGAGCAGCGCCTGCACGTCCTCGAAAGCAGGCACTTCATCTGTGGTCGGAACGATTTCGAGCACCGGATCGGCAAGCGCCTCGTGGCCCTGCGCTTCGAGCGTGCGCGCAAGCGCGCGTGCGTCTTCCAGCGGCCGGGTGACGAGGAGGCGCATGGCTAGCCGCCGCTCAAATAGCGCGCGCGAAAGGCGGGGCTCGCGCGCGCGCGGATTTCCGCCGCGGCTTCGCGCGCCAAGGCCTCGGCTTCGCGGCCCGCGCCTTTGCGCGTCGCGCGGCAATGCACTTTTCCATCCTCGCTCGCGGCAAGGCCATCGAAGCGCACGCGGCCCTCGGCGAAGCGGGCGTGGCCCGCGATGGGCGAGCGGCAGGAGCCGTCGAGCACTTCGAGAAAAGCGCGCTCGGCGGTGACGGCCTTGCGCGTCTCCGCGTGATCGATGGCGGCAAGGAGTGCGCGCAGGCGCTCGTCATCTGCGCGCGCGAGAATGGCGACCGCGCCCTGACCTACGGCGGGCAGCATCTCCTCGATGGCGAAGACGCGCGCATCATGCGGGGTGAGCCCCAAGCGCGCGAGACCCGCCGCCGCGAGCACGAGCGCGTCGCAGGCGCCTTCGCCGAGTTTCTTGAGCCGCGTCTCGACGTTGCCGCGGATGTCGCGAACCTCAATGTCCGCGCGCCGCATGAGAAGCTGCGCGCGCCGCCTGAGCGCCGAGGTGCCGATGACGGCGCCCGCGCCGCAGCGCCGCGAAAGCTTTCCGCCTCGCGCCCGATGAAGACGTCGCGCACATCGCCGCGTGGCAGGCAGGCGGCAAGCACGAGGCCTGCGGACATCTTGGTCGGCATGTCTTTCGCCGAATGCACGGCCATGTCGAGCGCGCCCGCGAGCAACGCCTCGTCGATCTCCTTGGTGAAGAGGCCCTTGCCGCCGAAGTCGCGCACCGGCCGGTCCTTGATGGCATCGCCCGAGGTCGTCAGGACGACGACTTCGGGCGCCCCGCCCAAAGCCCGTTCCTCGTGGGCCGCCATGAGCGCTGCGCGCACGGCTTCAGCTTGCGCCCGCGCGAGCTTCGAGCCGCGCGTGCCGATTTTGAGCGGACGATCGTTGCGTAGCCATGTTTCGACCTTGTGCCGCGCCGTTATATCATGGCGCGATGACGCTCACGGTTCTGGGGATCGAGACAAGCTGCGACGAGACGGCGGCGGCGGTGGTGCGCGGCCGGCCGGGCGCCGTGCCCGAGATTCTGTCCAACATCGTGCGCGCGCAGCTCGCCGAGCACGCGGCTTTCGGCGGCGTGGTGCCGGAAATCGCGGCGCGCGCCCATGTCGAAACCTTGGACGGTGTCGTCGCGCGCGCCATGGCGGAGGCGAAGCTGTCCTTCGACGCGCTCGACGGCGTTGCGGCGACCGCGGGCCCCGGCCTCATCGGCGGCCTCATCGTGGGCGTGACCATGGGCAAAGCGATCGCGCTCGCGCGCAAGAAGCCCTTTCTCGCCATCAATCACCTGGAGGCGCATGCGCTCTCGCCGCGGCTTCTCGAGGCGCTTCCGTTTCCCTATCTCTTGCTTCTCATCTCGGGCGGCCATTGCCAGCTCCTCGCGGTGGAAGGCGTCGCGCGCTACCGCCGCTACGGCACGACGGTGGACGACGCCGTGGGCGAGGCCTTCGACAAGACGGCAAAGCTTTTGGGCCTCGGCTATCCCGGCGGGCCTGCCGTGGAAGCCGCGGCCAAAGCGGGCAATGCCGCGCGCTTTTCTTTCCCGCGTCCGATGCGGGGGCGCGAGGAATGCCATTTCTCGTTCTCGGGCTTGAAGACGGCGGTGGCGCGCGCGGCCGAAAAGCTCGCGCCGCTCTCCGATCAAGACAAGCGCGATTTGGCGGCGAGCTTTCAGGCCGCCATCGCCGACGTGCTGGCCGACCGCAGCGCGCTCGCCATGTCGCGCTTTGCGCACGAGCACGCGCAGGCGGCGCGCACCCTCGTGGTTGCCGGCGGCGTCGCCGCAAACGCATTTTTGCGCGCGCGCCTCACAAAGGTCGCGGAGCGAGTGGGGCTATCGTCTCGTCGTGCCGCCGCCCGCGCTCTGCACCGACAACGGCGCCATGGTGGCCTGGGCGGGGCTCGAGCGCCTTTCGCTCGGGCTTGTGGACGGGCTCGATGCGCGCCCGCGGCCGCGCTGGCCGCTCGATCCTTCCGCCCCGCCCGCCGCGGGCGCGGGCGTCAAGGCGTGAGCCCTTGGTGCCAAGCGCACACCACGATTTTGTGACCGGAAGGCGCTCCGCCGCGCGTTGGCTTCCCCAAGGCGCGCGCTTATCTAAGCGGGCGGAACGGCTCCAGCCTTGAGGACAAGCACCATGATCACGCGGCGCAGGCTCGCCTGGGGCGCTCTTGGCTTGATGAGCGGAGTGGCAGCCATGAAGCTTTTTCGCGTCGAGGCCGCCGAGCCTCGCAAAGCCAAGTTCGAGGTCGAGCACAGCGACGCCGAATGGCGGAAGCTCTTGAGCCCCGATCAATACGCCGTGTTGCGGCAAGAAGGCACCGAGCCCCCGGACTCGAGCCCGCTCGATGCGGAAAAGCGCAAAGGCACGTATCACTGTGCGGGCTGCGATCTGCCGCTCTTTTCCTCGGCGACGAAATATCACTCGGGCACGGGCTGGCCGTCCTTCTACGCGCCGATCGAGAACGCCGTAGCGACCTCCGTGGACACGAGCCACATGATGGTGCGCACGGAAGTGCATTGCCGCCGCTGCGGCGGGCATTTGGGCCACGTCTTCAACGACGGCCCGCGCCCCACGGGCTTGCGCTACTGCATGAACGGCGTGGCGTTGATCTTCAAGCCCGCAACCGTTTGACGGAGATGATCATGCACGCACGCTTTTTGACGCAAGTGGCGGCGCTTGCCTTGGGCCTGGCCGCCGGCTCCGTCGCAGCCAAGGCGGCGCCGTCGCCGGCGCATGCCGTCGCTGTGTTCGCGGGCGGCTGCTTCTGGTCCATGGAAAAAGCCTTCGACGAGACCAAGGGCGTGATCGAAGCCACCTCGGGCTATAGCGGCGGCACGGTGAAGCACCCGTCTTATGAGCAGGTGGTGGCGGGCGGCACGGGCCATTTGGAATCGGTGCGCGTGCAATACGATCCGGCCAAGGTGAGCTACGAGGCGCTGCTCTCCATCTATTGGCACCACATCGACCCGACCGATCCTTACGGCCAGTTCTGCGATCACGGCGGCAACTATCATTCCGCGATCTTCTATGGCGACGCGGCCGAGAAGAAGGCGGCGGAGGAGTCCAAGGGCGCGCTCGAAAAGAGCGGGCGCTTTTCTGAGCCCATCGTGACCGTCATCCGCGCGGCGGCGCCCTTCTATGCCGCCGAGGCCTATCACCAGGATTACGCGAAGAAGAACCCGGTGAGCTACACGGCCTACCGCATCGGCTGCCGGCGCGACGCGCGGCTGAAAGCGCTCTGGGGCGACGAAGCGCCGGAGTGAATGCGCTTCGCGGTCAAGCGCTCGCCTATTGCGCTGCAACCTTCACTTTCAGCTGCTCGAAGCGGCCGAGGTTGCAAGCGCCCCGATTAGGCACGTGCGAGCTTGGCTCGACGAGGCTCGACAATGCTCGTGTTGCAGAGCATGTTGATCGTGGCGTTATAGGAGAGCGTGAGGAAGCTGCTAAGCCCCGGGCAGGCGTCGGGCTCGTTCAGATAGACGTCGCTGTTGATCATCTCGAACAGAATCTGCCTGCCGTTGCAAGATTTTCGCGTGCGTCGATGCGGTTGCTCGGCAGGCAATTCTCGAACGCACCGGTCCTCTCATACTTGGGCAAGCTCGGGCGCGTCGGTGGGCGCCGCGGCGCCGCCGGCCGGCGTCTCGGCCTTTGCGCAGGCCCAAAGTCCCGCCGCTGCCAGGCCCAAAAGCGTCACTGCGGTCGCATACCTCATTGTCGCCTCCCAAGTCGGACGGTGTGCTTGAGCGCGAAGTCTTACCACGGCGCAAGCCGATCGGACGGCGCTGCGCGTACACATCATCGCGAGCGGCTAGGATGCCAATTGCCCCGCGAAGGAAAATCCTTCGTCATCCGAGCAAAAGTGGCTGTGATGACTCTGGCGCAAACTCCAGCGCTCATTCACCGGGACCGAGGCAACGACGCGCCCGAGTGATGGTCACTTAGGCCCCGTCGCAGTGCCCGCTCTCGATTCCTGCGGGCACCTCGCTTCATCAATTACATCGTTAGGTGCCCACGCAAACGGAGGCGTTACGAAGTTATCTCTGGCGACTCTATCACCCAGCCACACGCTCGGCTTGAGCGTGCAACCCTCCCAAATGCCAAGCGCGTTCGCTCGCGCCTTTTGAATTGCTTCCAGATAGGTCGGGTCCGGCTCGCCGCTCTCTTCGTAGGCTACGGCGTGGCCATTCGACGCAATTTGCTCTGCAATGTCAGCTTCGCCATGAGGCTCTGTCCGTGCTTTGCACTGAACCAAAGGACGACCATACTTATCGTTTTGTCCCGGAACACGATCACATATTACGAGAGATAGCTTCTTCGCGATATTCGAAAGGTAAACTTTTGCGTATCGTCCGCAGGGTACCAATTTCCCGCTCACGCTGCATTCCTGACCAATTTCTGGTGCATTGATGCCGGCCAGCCGCATGGAAACGTCGCCCAATCTGAACGTATCCCCGTCGACGATGTCCTCTTCGTGCAGGATGCCGAAATAGACCTCGCGTTTTGGGTAGCCACCGAAGCCGATCGCGACGACGGCAAGAGCTGCAACCCCGCCGACGACCGCGCCAAGAGCCATCAGACAGAGCGGCCGCGTAATTCTTTCAACTCTTTCGCCCGGCGTGAAGGCGATCAAGGCGAGGAGGGCAAGGAAAATTCCGAAGATAAGAGAGAAGTCGAACAGCAATACGAAATGGGTCCCGACAAGCGAAATGTTTCCACTCAATGCGCGCGCAAGCAAACTATCAGCCGGGTGTCTCACAGCTTCGACAAACGCTGGAATGAGACTGTCGGGAATTGGGTTCTTATGAATGAGAAAAGTGGCGACACTCAAGAGCGCCACTCCGATGCCCCAGATCACTAAGCGGCGCGCGAGCGGGAGCTGACGCGTGCTGAGAATGAAACTCAGCAGAGCCCCAATCAGTAGGACGAATGCGAGCGCCTGCATGGCCCCCTCCCATGATTTGAGCGACGACAAAGTATCCGCTCACCCAAGGGACGAGTCGACCAGACAGCGTCATTGTCTCAATAAGAAGAGAGAAAACAGTGGCCTGGACGAGCCTCACACATTCAACAACAAATGCTCGCGCTCCCAGGGGCTGACGACGCCGAGATAGGCGTCGTGCTCGGCGTTCTTGATGTCGAGAAAGAGCGTGACGAAGTCTTCGCCCAGCACCTCTTTCAGCTCCGGGCAAGTGCGCAGCTTCTGCAGCGCGTCGAGCAGATGGCGCGGCAAGGCAAAGCGCAGCGAGTCGTAGGCGTTGCCTTCCATGGGCTTGGTCGGCGAAATATTCTGCTTCATGCCGAGATAGCCGCAGGCGAGCGACACCGCGATCGCGAGATAAGGATTGGCGTCGGCGCCGGGCACGCGGTTTTCGATGCGCCGGTTCTGCGGGCGGCGATTCCGGAATGCGCAAGCCCACCGTGCGGTTCTCGTGGCCCCAATGCGTGTTCACGGGCGCCGACAGATCGCGCACGATGCGGCGATAGGAATTCACGTAAGGCGCGATGAACGGCATGGCGGCCGGCAGATATTGCTGCAGCCCGCCGATATAGGCGAGGAACAGGCGCGTGTCCTTGCCCGAGCGCGTGGAGAAGATGTTCTTTTTGGCTTTTATGCTTGTCCACGCTCTGGTGAATGTGCATGGCGCTGCCCGGCTCGTGCTCGTAGGGCTTGGCCATGAAGGTGGCGTAGATGTCGTGGCGCAGCGCCACATTGCGCACCGTGCGCTTGAACAGGAATGACTGATCGGCAATCTGCAAGCGGATCGCCGTGATTGAAGTTGATCTCGACCTGCGCCGACGCCCTCTTCGTGGATCAGCGTGTCGATGCCGATCCTCTTGCGCCTCGCAGAATTCGTAGATGTCCTCGAACAGCGGATCGAACTCGTTGACCGCGTCGATCGATAAGCCTGGCGCCCGGTTTGCGGGCGGCCGGATCTGGCCGGCCGGCGGCAGCAGCGGATAGTCGGGATCGATGTTCTTTTTGGCGAGGAAGAACTCGAGCTCGGGCGCGACAAGCGGCTGCCAGCCTTCGGCGTGATAGAGCTCGAGCACGTTCTTCAACACGTAGCGCGGGGCCAGACGCACCGGCGTGCCGTCGCGATGGACGGCATCGCAGATGACTTGCGGCGGTCGGCTCTCGTACCAAGGCACGCTGCACATCGTGTCGGCGTCGGGGACCAGAATCATGTCCGGCTCCATGTTCGACAGCACCTCCGTCTCGATCGTCGGTTCGCCCGTGACCATCTGCCGAAGACGCATTTCAGGAAGCCGCAAGCGCCTCGTTGCTTGAGGTTGGCCAGAAACTTCACTCGTCGGCAAAATCTTGCCGCGCGCGATGCCCGCCATGTCGGGCACCATGCATTCGACTTCGGTGATTTTGCGGCGTCTTGAGCCACTCTTCGAGGTCAGGCGTGTCGTCGTCGCTCATGCGCTCGCTCTGATCGTGCAGCCTTGCGCGCGTTCACGGCCTCGCCGAAGGCGCGGAAGATGGCGCGCGAGACCAGGCTCTCGCAGCATCTTCCATTCGGGATGCCATTGGACGCCGAAGGCGAAGGTTTTTGCGTCGCTTCACGCGCGCGGCTTCGATCAGGCCGTCGGGCGCGATCGCTTCGGGAACGAGGCGATCGGCCAAGCGGTCGATGCCCTGGCCGTGAAGGGAATTCACTTCGATGGCGGCAAAGCCGGTGAGCGCCGCGAGCATGCCGCTCGGCATCGAGCGACACGGTCGTGCACGGGGCCGTATTGCACGTCGAGCGGCTGCCGTGTTGTCCTCGCGGTGATCGATCTTGCCCGGCACTTCGTTCACGTGCTGATAGAGCGTGCCGCCGAGCGCCACATTGAGCTCCTGAAAGCCGCGGCACAGGCAAGCATCGGCACCTCTTGCGCGAGCGCGCGGCCGATGAGATCGAGCGTCGACAGCGTCGCGCCGCTCGTCCAGCAGCACGCCCTCGCGCGCCGGCGCGCCGCCATAGCGGTGGGGCGCGATATTGGACGGCGAGCCGGTGAGCAAGAGTCCGTCCGCCTTGAAGAGCACGTCGTCGGGATCGAAGGGCGGCTCGAGCACCGGCAAGAGGAACGCGAGCGCATCCGTGCCGTCATGCACGGCCGCGATGTATTTCTCGCCCACGATGTGAAAGGGATGGTTTCCCAACGTGCGATGGTCGCAGGGGATGCAGCACGAGCGGCTTGTCGTCATGCGCGGGCATATATATGAGCTAGCACGCCCGCAAAGTCCCAACAAGGCGGCCAAATACGCGTAACTTCAATGATTAACGCTAATGCTTGTGCGAATGCATCACGAGCAGATGATTGAAGAAGGTGCGAAGAGCGATGAATGATGAACCTCACCCTTCGAGACGGCCCTCCTCATCCTGAGCTGTCGGCCTCGATCCTTCGAGGCTCGCTGCGCTCGCACCTCAGGATGAGGCCGACAGGCGAAGGACGCGGCCTCCTCAGGGTGAGGTTGATATTTGATCGTCCTCATCCTGAGGAGCGAGCAAAGCTCGCGTCTCGAAGGATGAGGACATCGAGAACTGAAATACAACGGACCGCTAGCGCGGCTTGATGATTTTCTCGACCTTGATTTCGAAAAGCTTGGGATTGAGCGGCACGCCGCGGCGCACGTCGCTCAGCGCCACCGTCGTGAGCCCGCCTTGCGCGTCTTTGATCGTCCAATTGCGCAGCTCGAGGCCCGGATCGGAAAAGACGAGCGTGAGCTCGCCTTGGGCGATGCCTTTGTCGTCGCGCGCCGTGACCGCAAGGAAGCCCGGCTCGCGCGCCACCGCCACGATGCGCGTCTCGCCCGCGAGATCGACCTTCTTGCGCAAGAGAATGCTTAAAGGGGTCGAGCTCAAGGGATAGCGCTGCGCGGTCTTGAGCTTTGAGTCCTGCACGAGAAGCCAGGTGCCGTCGGAAATGATGGCGCCCTGCGTCTTGGGCTTGGTGTATTCGAAGCGCGCCTGTCCCGGTCTGCGCAGGAAGAACACGCCTTCCGCCAATTGTCCGCGCGAGTCGATCTGCGTGAAGCCGCCGGTGAGCGTCTTCGTGTCGTTGAGATAGGCGCTGACGCGGTCGAGATCCTGGATGTCGTCGACGGAAAGCGCGGGATTCGTTTTTGCACGCGCGGCGCGCCCGCCTGCGAGCGCAAAGAAAAATGCAAGCGCCCCGCCGCCCAAAAGGCGGCGTCTCGACAGTGAAAGCCTGCGCGTAGCCATGGGCTAAGACTTACCGGCGAATGTGGCGAAAGCAAGCCATGGCTCTGAACGGCGCGTGAAGCGTTGCATCAACGGCGCGCGAGGGAGCGGCGGCTCAGCCTTCTCGTTCCTCGATCAGGATTTCGCGCTTGCCCTGGTGGTTGGGCGTCGAGACGAGGCCGCGCTCCTCCATGAGCTCGACGAGGCGGGCGGCACGGTTGTAGCCGATCTGGAGGCGGCGCTGGATGTAGCTCGTCGAGACGCGCCGCTCGCGCGCCACGATCTCGACCGCGTCGCGATAAAGCGCGTCGTCGTTCTCGTCGATGCCGAAGGCGTCGCCTTCGCCCTCTTCGTCCTCCTCGCCGCCTTCGGTGACGGCGTCGAGATAGACGGGCTCGGCTTGGCGTTTCAGGAAATTCACCACGGCCTCGACCTCGTCGTCCGCGACGAAGGGCCCGTGCACGCGCCGGATGCGCCCGCCGCCCGCCATGTAGAGCATGTCGCCTTCGCCCAAGAGCTGCTCGGCGCCCTGCTCGCCCAGAATCGTGCGGCTGTCGATCTTGGAGGTGACCTGGAAGGAGATGCGCGTCGGAAAATTGGCCTTGATGGTGCCGGTGATGACGTCGACGGACGGCCGCTGGGTCGCGGTGATGAGGTGAATGCCGGCCGCGCGCGCCATTTGCGCAAGCCGCTGCACGGCGATCTCGATGTCCTTGCCCGCCACCATCATGAGATCGGCCATCTCGTCCACCACCACGACGATGAAGGGCAAGGGCTCGAACTCCAAAATCTCTTCTTCGAAGACGGGCTCGCCCGTTTCCCGGTCGAATCCCGTCTGCACGGTGCGCTTGAGGGTCTCGCCCTTTTCGACGGCGTCGGCGAGCCGCGCATTGAAGCCCGCGACATTGCGCACGCCGAGCTTCGACATCTTGCGGTAGCGGTCCTCCATCTCCTTGACCACCCATTTGAGCGCCACCACGGCTTTCTTGGGATGGGTGACGACGGGCGCGAGCAGATGGGGAATTCCATCGTACACGGACAATTCGAGCATCTTTGGATCGACGAGAATGAAGCGGCAGCGCGAGGGCGGCAGGCGATAGACGAGCGACAGGATCATGGTGTTGAGCGCCACCGATTTGCCCGAGCCCGTGGTGCCCGCGATCAGAAGGTGCGGCATGGCGTTCAAGTCCGCCATCACGGGCTCGCCGCCGATGGTCTTGCCGAGCGCGAGCGTCAAGGGCGCTTGCGCGCCCTCGAATTCGCTCGATGACAGAAGCTCGCGCAAGTACACCATCTCGCGCCGCCCATTGGGGAGCTCGATGCCGATGACATTGCGCCCCGGGATCACCGCGACGCGCGCCGAGACCGCGCTCATGGAGCGCGCGATGTCGTCGGCGAGCGAGACGACGCGGGAGGATTTGATGCCGGGCGCGGGCCTGAGCTCGTAGAGCGTCACCACGGGCCCCGGGCGCACCTCGATGATCTCGCCGCGCACGCCGAAATCGTCGAGCACGGCTTCCAAGAGCCGCGCGTTCTGCTCCAGCGCCTCGTTGGAAACTTCGTTTGTCTGTGCGCGCGGCTTCGTCTTGGAGAGCAGGCTCAAGGGCGGCAGATCGAAAGGCTTCTCCTCGCCGAGATCGAAGATGGTTTGCGCCTCGCGCGCCTCGCGTGCGCCGCTCTTGAGCTTCGGGGTCTGGCGCACGACGCGGCGCTGAGAGTGTCATCGGAAGCCTTGTCTTCGATGTCTTCGCCAACGCTGGGTTCCGCCGCACGGCGCAGGGCGGGAAGCTTGATCTCGAAGCCGAGCCTGGTCTCGATGCGCGGCAGGATCTTTGCCGCAAACCAGCGCGCGAGGACCCGCCGCTCGTCTTCCGTGTGCTCCCAGACAAAGACGATGCGGTCCTCGAGCCAAGCCATGGCTTGAACGAGTGCGTGGCCGAGTTGCCAGAGCGAGCGCGCGCCGAAGCCGGTGGCCGCCGAGAGCGCCACGATCGCGCCGAGGCCCGCGATCACGGTGGCGAGGAAATGGGCGCGTCCCCGTCCGAGCCCCGAGACAAGATCGGCCGCAAGATTTGCCGCGCCCCGTCCCAAGGCGCCGCCCATGCTCATGCCGGGCGGCCAGTCGGCGGGCGGAGAGAGCGCGGCCGCGAAAGCCGCGGTGGCGATCACGGCGAGCGGCCAAGCGGCAAGCCTCAAATTGCGGCGTGCGCGCGACAGGCGCCGTTCGTCCGTATGCAGAAGAAGCCAGCCCCAGGCGATCATGGGCAGCACGAGCGCCCACACGCCAAGCCCGATGAGCTGCACGAAAAGATCGGCGGCCACGGCGCCGGGCCTGCCCAGGAGATTCTCGGGCGGCATTGCGGTCGCATGATTGAGGCTCGGATCGGCGGGATTGTAGCTCAGGAGAACGAGCGCCACGGCCAGCGCGAGCGCGATGAGACCAATCCCCGCGAGCTCGGTCATCTGCCTACGGACGAAGGACGAGACTTGCTCCGGCAAGAGCTTGGGGCCGCGCCGCCGCGCCGCCGCATAGCCGCGTTGGGGAAAGCGCGCCGCGCGCCGCACGCCTACAGACATCGCGCGATCCTCCGCAAAGCGGTTTCCGTTTCGCTTTCCTCGCCCACGAGCGCCACGCGCACGTAGGGCGTGCCGGGATTGGAGGCTTTTTCGCCCGCGACCGCGTCATGGCCGAGATAGCGGCCCGGCAGCACGCGCACGCCTTCGGCGCTCCACAGCGTCTTGGTGAAGCTTTCGCCGTCGCCGACATCGAGCCAGAGATAGAAGCCGCCGTCGGGACGATAGAAGCCGCCCTTGTTGCCGACAATGCGCTCGGCGAGATCGAATTTTCGGCGATAGCGCGCGCGGTTTTCCTCGACATGGGCCTCGTCGCGCCAGCAGGCGGCGGCGGCGGCTTGGGCGGGCAAGGGATTGGCCGCGCCGCCGTAATGACGCAGCGCAAGGAAGCGGCCGATCAACGTCTCGTCGCCGGCGCAGAAGCCCGAGCGCAGGCCGGGCAGGTTCGAGCGCTTGGACAGCGAGTGGAAGGCGAGCACGTTGGCAAGGCCGCCCTCGGCAGAGGCCGCCTCGAGCGCGCCCGACGGCGCCGCCCGATCGTAAATCTCGGCATAGCACTCGTCGGCCAGGATAACGAAATTGTGCGTGCGCGCGAGGCGCACGAGAGCGCGCCAATGATCGAGATTCGCCGCCATGCCTTGCGGATTGGCGGGCGAGCAGAGATAGAGGGCCGCCGTGCGCGCGAGAAGGTCGGACGGCAGCCCCGCGAAATCCGGCAGAAAATTCCGTGTACGGATGGCCGGAACGAAAACGGGCTCCGCGCCCGCCGCGAGCGCGGCGCCCGCGTAGCATTGATAGAACGGATTTGGGATGAGCACCGCGGGGCGCGCGCCCGCTTTCTTCTCCGGCACCACGGCGAGCGCCGCGTTGAACAGACCTTCGCGCGTGCCGTTGAGCGCAAGCACGTGGCGGGCGGGATCGATGGTGCCCTCGGGCAGCCGATAGCGCCGCGTGAGCCAATGCGCGATCGCTTCGCGCAGCTCCGCCGTGCCCTCCATGGGCGGATAGCGGCCATAGCCGTCCGCGGTTCTTGCGAGCACCTCGGTGACGAAAGCGGGGAAGGGGTGGCGCGGCTCGCCGAGCGACATGTCGATGGGCGGCGCGCCGGGTGCGCTCGTGCCCAAGAGCGCGCGCAGCCGCGGGAAAGGATAGGGCGGCAGCCGGCCGAAGCGGCTTTCGCGCATCGAGAAACCCCGTCTCCAGCGAGAGGGCGAAAAGCGAGCGAGGGATGCTAAAGCGTTCACGCCCTAGCGTCCATTTGGCAGCGTTAACAAAGAATTAAGAGCACTCCCGGGTCGGCGTGAGGGGCAACCGGTGGCGGCCTTCGCGGAGCCCTCACATCGGCCGGGGGCGAGGCTTGGCCTTGGCCCGCGTCGTCGAGCCCGGCCGTGTCGGCGGGGGCTTGCCGGCCGGCGACTTCTTCCGCGGGACGGTCGCCAGGCGCTGCGGTTTCAAGTCCCGGCCCCGCTTTTCGCTCAACAGGCGCATCGCCCAATAGAGATGGGCTTGGTCGAGCCGTGTGACGACCGGCGCCTGGGGGTAAATCTTGTGGACAATCATAGGCTTGCTAAAGCCCGGGCGGGGCAGCTCGGCGAACTGACGCTCGGGCGGCCACGCCGTCACCTTGCCGTAGCGCCCAGGTAGCGGCGGACGGAATTTTGCCGGCGCGGGCGCCAGCCCGCCCGCCATGGGACCCGACGGCCGGAAGCCGGTGATCGGGCCTCCCTGAGAACGCAAGGGCAGGCCGAGCTCTACGGCGAGCCCAAGAAGAAGACAGCCGCCGACGACGGTGATGAGAGCCAGAAGCTTTCCGGCGACTGCGGGATCGGCAAGAAGGGCAGAAATGACGCCGCCGAGCCCGGACGCTTTGACGTAGGCACCCAACGCGAGAACGGCTGCCAGCGCCAACAATGCGCCGACGAGCCTTTCCGGCCTCGTCATTGTTACGCATCCCCCCACAGTTCCGGACAGCGGGCGAGGGTATACCTCGCCCGCTGCCGACGCACTGCTTATTAGTAATTGTACGCTTGCTCGCCGTGCTCGGTGATGTCGAGACCCTCGCGCTCGGCTTCTTCGCTGACGCGCAGACCGAAGGTCAGGCTGAGCGCCGTGAAGATGAGGAAGCTGCCGATGCCCGACCAAGCAATCACGATCGCCACGTCCTTGAGCTGGGCTATGAGCTGCGTCGTCATGTTGTAGGCCAGGCTGTCGCAGCTCAGATACGCGTGCGCCGCGCATGTCGTGTAGTCGACGATGCCGGCACCACCCAGATCGGGATTGACGAGGATGCCCGTGCCGATGGCGCCGATGATGCCGCCAATGGCATGCACGCCGAAGACGTCGAGCGAGTCGTCATAGCCGAAGACGTTCTTCGCGACCGAGCAGAAGAACAAGCTCACCGGCGAAACGATGAGCCCGAGCAGGATGGCGCCCATCGGTCCGGCATAACCCGAGGCCGGCGTCACCGCCACGAGGCCGGCGACCACGCCCGTGGACAGCCCGAGAAGCGAGGGCTTCCCTTTGAAGATCCACTCGAAGAACATCCAGCTGATGCCCGCGGCCGCCGTGGCGACGAACGTGTTGGCGAGCGCGAGCGTGGCGTACTCGTTTCCTTCGAGATTGGATCCCGCGTTGAAGCCGAACCAGCCGACCCACAGGAGCGCCGCGCCCACCATGGTGAGTGTCACCGAATGCGGCGGCATGGGCTCCTTTCCGTAGCCGACACGCCGGCCGAGCATGAGCGCGCCGACAAGCGCCGCGATGCCGGCATTGACATGCACGACCGTGCCGCCCGCGAAGTCGAGGGCGCCATACTGCCAGATGAGGCCCGCCATCGAGGCGCTCGACGGATCGGACGCGATGCCCGTCGGGCCCGGCCAGAACCACACCATGTGGGCGATCGGGAAGTAGACGAAAGTCGACCACAGAACGGCGAACAGGCACACCGTGCCGAACTTTATGCGTTCGGCGAAGCCGCCGATCACGAGCGCCGTGGTGATCGCGGCAAAGGTCATCTGGAAGCAGATGAACACGAGCTCGTGGATGCCGACGCCGATCGAAAAGGTCTCCACGATGGAGTTGATCGGCATGCCGGCGAGGAACACACGGCTAAAGCCGCCGATGAACTTTCCGAACCCCGAGGGGCCTGCGGTAAAGGCGAGGCTGTAGCCGTAGATGAACCAGACCACGCACACGATGCACACAATGGCGAGGACCTGGGTGAGCACCGAGGCCATGTTCTTGGTGCGCACGAGACCGCCATAGAAAAGCGCGAGCCCCGGCACCGTCATGAGTAGAACGAGCACCGAGGAGATCATCATCCAGGTGTTGTCGGCCTTGTTGACGGTGATCGCCGGCGGTGCGACGGGCTCCGCCGCCGCCGCCGCCGCCGCTGCGGCCGGCGCTGCGGTCGCCGCCTCCGTCGCGGCTTGCGCGAACGCGTGCCCGCTCAATCCGGTCGACAGCAAAACGGCAAGTCCTGCCAAAAGGCAGACAATCCAGAACATCCGGCCCCCTCGGGCCCATCGAGCAATTGTGGTGGTCATGCTTTGTCTCCTGCTCAAGAAATTCTTCTGTGTTGGCGCAATCCCCTAGCCTCACACCGCATGGGCGCCGGTTTCGCCGGTGCGAATTCTCATCACTGCTTCCACAGGGACGACGAAGATCTTGCCGTCGCCGATCTGCCCGGTCTTGGCTTTCGCCGCGATGACCTCGACGACCTGATCGGTCATCTCCTCGCTCACGGCAATCTCGAGCTTGATCTTGGGCAAGAGGTTCACGGTGTATTCCGCGCCGCGATAGATTTCGGTGTGGCCCTTCTGGCGGCCATAGCCCTTGACCTCGGTGACGGTGAGGCCCTGCACGCCGATTGCGTTCAACGCTTCGCGGATCTCGTCGAGCTTGAATGGCTTGACGACCGCCATGACGAGTTTCATCGGCCGACCCTCCTCTGTCGTTGCAGGGTTAAGATCAAGAACCGTGCCGCGGCCGGCGCAGGCGCTCTAATTGCTTGATGATGCGGCGAGATTCGTCTCGGACCCGCGCCATCGGTCCGTCCACGGAGCGTCGAGATTTGCCTTGCTCATGAGCAGCGCAGGAATCAACGGCGTGCAATTTGGGCATTTGCCGAAGAAAGAGACGCCATGCGCAAAAAAGAGGCGCCCGGAGGGGCGCCTCTCTCATTTGTTGCGGGGATGTTCCGCGCGAATGCCGTCAGCCGTGGACGACCTCGCCGTGGAGATTGATGTCGAGACCCTCGACCTCGACTTCCTTGGTCACACGCAGACCGATGGTCCAGTCGATGAGCTTCAGGATGATGAAGGTCACGACGGCGCAATAAACGAAGGTGCCCGCGACGTCATAGAATTGAACGAGCATCTGATGGGCATTGCCGTCGATGAGCCAGCCCTTGCCCAGCGGATTAATGGCGTTGGAGGCGAAGCGCGCCGGTCAAGAGCGCGCCGAGCGCGCCGCCCACGCCGTGCACACCAAAGGCGTCGAGCGAGTCGTCATAGCCGAGCGCCTTCTTCAACCAAACGGAGGAGCAGTAGCAAACGACGCCGGCCGCGATTCCGACGATCAGCGCGCCGGACGGATCGACGAAGCCCGAGGCCGGCGTGATCGCGACGAGCCCCGCCACTGCGCCCGAGATCATGCCGAGCACGGACGGCTTCTTGTTGACCAGCCATTCGGCGAACATCCAGGCAAGCGATGCCGCGGCCGCCGCGATTTGCGTCGCGGCCATCGCCATGCCGGCATTGACGTTCGAGGTCACCGCCGAACCGGCATTGAAGCCGAACCAGCCGACCCACAAGCAGCGATGCGCCGGCGAGGCTCAGCACGAGATTGTGCGGCGCCATGTTCACGGTGCCGTATCCCGTTCGCTTGCCGAGCACGAGGCAGGTGACGAGGCCCGCCGTGCCGGCGTTGAGATGCACGACCGTGCCGCCGGCATAGTCGAGCGCGCCGAGCTGGCCGAGCCAGCCGCCGCCCCACACCCAATGGGCGATCGGGGCATATACCAGAATGAGCCACGCGCCCATGAAGGTTAGGAAGGCCGAGAACTTCATCCGGTCCGCCAACGCGCCCGCGATCAGCGCCGGCGTAATGATGGCGAAGGTCATCTGGAAGGTCATATAGACGGACTCGGGGATGGTCGGCGCGAGCGCGCTTGTGGCATTGAGGCCCATCGGCTTCAGAAACAGGTATTTCATGCTGCCGATAAAGCGGTTCGCGGATTCGTTGTCGTTCGTGGTGAAGGCGAGACTGTAACCGATGATCATCCACAACACGGTGATGACCGCCGTGGCGCCGAAGCTTTGCGCGACGGTCGCAAGCACGTTTTTCTTGCGCACCATGCCGCCGTAAAACAGCGCGAGCCCCGGGATGGTCATCATCAGGACGAGCGCGGTCGAGGTGAGCATCCAGGCCGTGTCGCCGGTGTCGATTGGGGGCGCGTCCTGCGCCAGCGCGGGCGAAGCGATGAAAAGCGCCGCGAGCGCGGCACCTCCCGCGCTACACAAGGCGTGAGCCGCCTTTCTCAATTGAGCCCGTCTCTCCGACATTTCGTTCTCCTCGTTAAGTTAGAGAATCCTCGATGCTGAGCGACGCACCCCCGCTTACAGCGCCGCTTCGTCGCTTTCACCCGTGCGAATGCGGATCGCGTGCTCGATGGGCACAATGAAAATCTTGCCGTCGCCGATCTCGCCGGTGCGCGCGGCTTGCACGATGGCCTCGCAGATGCGCTCGGCCATGTTGTCGGCGGCCGCCACCTCGATCTTGACCTTGGGCACGAAGTTCACCGTGTACTCCGCGCCGCGATAGATTTCCCTGTGACCCTTCTGGCGGCCATAGCCGCGCACTTCGGTGACGGTGAGCCCCTGGACGCCTACTGCCGAAAGGGCTTCGCGCACCGCGTCGAGCTTGAAGGGCTTGATCATGGCCGTAATGAGCTTCATCGCAGTTCTCCTCCTCGATCGCCTGCGGCAGGGGACTCTTCAAAACGCCGAAAGCTCCGTGGTCCTTGACCCCGGAGCCGGGCGTTTGCCGAGGGCTCGGTTGCACGCTTGTCGTTTCCAAGAACCGTGCCGCAGACGAAGAAACAGCCAAAATGGCGGAAATGCGGGAAGAACCGAACGCAATTCCGGCGACGGCTGCGGAAAAATTGTGCATAACGCTGCTCAATCGGCATGCAGCACCAGGCAGCCGCATTTGTGCTCGAAGCCACGAGCGGCCATCATCTGGAGATGCGTAAGGGGGATCCCGCGTGAAATTCGACGTCGTGATCGCGGGCGGCGGCATGGTGGGGCAGAGCTTGAGCCTCGCGCTCGCGCAGGGCGGGCTGTCGGTCGCCGTGGTCGACGCGCTCGATCCCGGCACGGCGACGGATGCGCGGTTCGATGGCCGGGTCTCGGCCTTGGCCTTCGCTTCGCGCCGGCTCTTCGAGGGGCTCGGCCTTTGGCCCGCGCTGGCGCGCGACGCCGCTGCCATCAACGACATCCTGGTGAGCGACGGCAAGGCGAGCGAGGGCGCGGCACCGCTCTTTCTTCATTTCGACCACGCCGAGCTCGGCCCCGAGCCGCTCGGCCACATCCTCGAGAACCGGCATATCCGGCAGGCGCTTTACGGGGCGCTGGCCTGCCCGCCAGCCGAAGCTTCGCCTTTTCGCGCCGGCAAGCGTGCAAGAGATCGAGCTCACGCCTGCGGAAGCCCTGGTGAGGCTTGCGGACGGACGCACGCTTTCGGCGCGCCTCTGTGTCGCAGCCGACGGCGCCGCCTCGCCGCTGCGCGAGGCGCAAGGAATAAAGACCTTGGCTTGGCATTACGCGCAGACGGGCCTGGTTGCGACCGTCTCTCATGAGCGTGCCCATGAGGGCGTGGCGCAGGAATATTTTCTGCCCTCGGGTCCCTTCGCCATTCTGCCCATGACATCGGATGCCACGGGCAACCGCTCCTCGCTCGTGTGGACCGAGCAGGCCGCGCTCGCGCAGGCTTTCCTCGCGCTCGACGCGGCGAGCTTCGATGCGGAGGTGGCGGCGCGCTTCGGGCCCTATCTCGGCGCGATCAAGGTGGTGGGGTCCCGCTGGTCCTATCCCCTGCGCCTGCAGCTTGCCCTCGACTATGTGCGGCCGCGCTTTGCGCTCGCGGGCGACGCAGCCCACGTCATTCATCCGATCGCGGGCCAGGGGCTCAATCTCGGTCTGCGCGACATTGCGGCCCTCGCCGAAGTCGTCGTCGATGCGGCGCGGCGGGGCGAAGACATCGGCGCGGAGGACGTGCTCCTGCGCTACCAACGCTGGCGGCGCTTCGACACTGTGATGCTGGCGGCCGCGACCGACCTGCTCAATCGTTTGTTCTCGAACGATATCGGGCCGCTCAGGCTCGCGCGCGATTTCGGGCTGTCGCTTGTGGGGGCGCTCGGCCCCGCGCGCCGCTTCTTCATGCGCGAGGCGCAGGGCGCCATGGGCGAGCTGCCGCGGCTCCTGTCCGGCGAGCCGCTTTGATCGCGCGGCGCTCATGGCTTAGAAGCTTCAAGAAAATAGTCACGCGGGAGGGAGGCGACGATGAGCGAGAGAACAAAGCCGCCGTTCCGGGCGGATCATGTGGGCAGCCTCTTGCGTCCGGCGGCGCTCCTCGAAGCGCGCGCCCGCGCTGAGAAAGGCGAGATCACGCGCGAGGCTTTGCGCGCGCAGGAAGATCGCCACATTCGCGAGGCCGTCGCGCTCCAGGAAGGAGCGGGGCTACAATCCATCACCGACGGCGAGTTCCGCCGCGCCTTCTGGCACGTGGATTTTCTCACAGGCTTCGACGGCATCGCCGCCACGCAAAGTCAGTATGCCTTGAAGTTCAAAGGCGAGGGCGGTGCGACGGCCGAGACGCGCTCCATGATGGTGGTGAACGGCAAGCTGCGCCGCACGCGCCCCATCCAAGTCGAAGACTTCAAGTTTCTGCGCGCAGCGACCAAGCGCACGCCCAAGCTCTGCATTCCCGCGCCCACCTATCTGCATATGCGCGGCGGCCGGAAGGTCGTGGACACGAGCGTCTATCCGGACTTGGATGAGTTCTGGGCCGACATCGCCAAAGCCTATCGCGCCGAGATCGCCGATCTCGTCGCCGCCGGCTGCACCTATCTGCAGCTCGACGATGTCTCCTTTGCCATGTTGAGCGACGAGAGCATCCGCGCCCAGATCAAGCGCGACGGCGAGGACGTTGAGCGTCTGCCCACGAAATACGCGCAAGTCATCAACACGCTGATCGCCGGGCGGCCGCAATCGCTCACGGTCACGCTGCACACCTGCCGCGGCAATCACCAAAGCATGTGGATGGCCGAGGGTGGCTATGATCCTATGGCCGAAGCGGTCTTCGGCGGCATCGACGTGGACGCTTTCTTTCTCGAATACGATACCGAGCGCGCCGGCGGCTTTGCGCCATTGCGCTTCGTGCCGAAGAACAAGAAAGTCGTGCTCGGCCTCGTCAGCACCAAGAAGCCGGCGCTCGAATCCAAAGACATGCTCAAGCGCCGCATCGACGCCGCCGCGAAGTTCGTGCCGCTCGAGAATCTGTGCCTCTCCCCGCAATGCGGCTTCGGCAGCACATCGGCCGGCAATCGTGTGACGGAGGATGACGAGCGCAAGAAGCTCGCGCTCGTGGTCGAGGTGGCGCGCGAAGTGTGGGGCGACGCTTAGCCCGCGTAAACGAGCAAGCCCGTCATCACCAGGCCGATGACGATGCGGTACCAGGCGAAGGGCGAGAATCCGTAGCGCCCGACAAAGCCGATGAAGGTGCGCACCACGACCATCGCCGACAAGAAGGCGGTGACGAAGCCCACTGCGATGAGGGCCGCGGCATCGCTCGAGGCCGCGAGCACGTCCCAATTCTTGTAGGCGTCGTAGACGAAGGCGCCGAGCATGGTGGGCACGGCGAGGAAGAAGGAAAACTCGGCCGCCGCCTTGCGTTCGACGCCGAGCAGCAGCGCGCCGATGATGGTGGCGCCCGCCCGCGACACGCCGGGCACGAGCGACAGCGTCTGGCAAAGCCCGATGCCGAGCGCGATCGGTATGGGCAGGTGGTCGGATTCAGCGAAGCGCACCTTTGGAAGCACGCGCTCGACGACAAGAATGGCGATGCCGCCCGCGAACAGCGCCGCGCACACCACCCAAGGCGAGAAGAGCACCGATGTGATGAAGTCGTGGAACAGCGCGCCGAGGATCGCGGCCGGCAGAAAGGCGATGACGATGCCCAAGGCGAAGTTGCGCGCGCGCGCGTCGGAGGGCAGCGCGATCGTGGTCCGCCAAATCTTTCCGGCATAAGCCACGCAGACGGCGAGAATGGCGCCGAGCTGGATCATCACCAGGAACGCCTCGGCCCAGGGCGCGTCGAAATGGAGGAAGCGGCTCGCGAGGATAAGATGGCCGGTCGAGGACACCGGCAAAAATTCCGTGAGCCCTTCCAAGATGCCGAGAACGGTGGCGTCGAGATAGCCGTCGGTCATGCGCTTCGTCTCTCCGGAGAGTCAGCTTCTAGATTTTCCACGGTGCGGATTACCAAACTTACTCGGCGCTTCGTCCCCAAGGAGTTCATTAGGCGCTCGTGCATTTGGCCCTGGATGCCCGCGACGAGCGCGGGCATGACATCGGAGAGAGTGTTGCGAGCGCATTGCGCCAAACTAAAGCTTGTCACCCCCGGGCTTGTCCCGGGGGTTGCATGTTGGGGGTCCTACCGTGCTGAGGTGGGGACGCCGACGGGCGCTCGATACTCCGGGGATGGTCTTTGGCGACCGTCTGGATCTCGGGTCCGTCGGCGTCACGGTCTTGCACGCGCACGGTAGAGGGGGCTCATCGCCCGTATCGCAATCCGGCGTGTGGACCAGGCTCCAATCATGGCGGAGACTTGCGATATGAACAAGCTGATCATCGGTGTCGATGTGTCCAAGGACTGGCTCGATGTGGCGGTGGCTGGCGCGCGTGAGGTCAAGCGCCTGGCCAACGAACGTGCAGCGATCGAAGCCTGGCTCGCAGAGTTGGGACCCGAACGGATCGGGCTTGTCGCCTTCGAGCCCACGGGAGGCTATGAGCGCGCCCTCAAGAGCGCGCTCATGGAAAAAGGCGTTTTCTTCACACGCGTCCATACCTGCGAAGTCGCTGCCTTCCGCACGCGGCGGGGCGTCAAGGCCAAGACCGATCGTATCGATGCGCAGCTTCTTGCCGCCTTCGCCGCCGAGGAGCTCGTGCGCCGCGGCCTGAGGCCTCCGCTCGAGGCCGACGAGGTCTTGCGTGCGCTGTCCGCGCGCAGGCGCCAGCTCTTGGATATGCGTCACGCCGAGCTGTGCCGGCAGGCGCTCGTCGATACGCCGGCCGTGCGCAAGAGCTTGAGCGATCTCATCAGGATGCTCAACAAGAGCCTGGCCCTCATCGACGCCGAGATGGATGCGCGCATTGCCGAGAGCCCGGCTCTCGCCGAAGAACGCCAGCGCTTGCAAACACTCAAAGGCGTAGGCCCCATCACGGCCAAGACGCTGATCGCCGAGCTGCCCGAGCTCGGCCATCTGTCCGGTAAAGAGATCGCCGCGCTCGCAGGCCTCGCGCCGCGCACCCGCGAGAGCGGCAAGCAAAAGGGCCGCGCCTCGATCGGACATGGACGGCCCGGCATACGCTGCGTCCTCTTCAATGCCTCCCGCGCCGCCATCCGTCACAACCCCATCATGCGTGACTTCTATCAGCGCCTCGTCACACAAAACCGCCGCCCCGGCAAAGTTGCCCTCACCGCCGTCATGCGCAAAATGCTCGTCACCCTCAACGCCATGGCCCGCGATCATCAACCCTGGAACCACGCTCAAGCCTGACTTGACTCTCAACACGGTAGATCCAGGACACAGGGCGCAGGAACTCGCGGATCGTGCGCGCTAGGCACGTGCCAGGGTCTCGAACTGCCCCGTCTTGCGGAAACGCCAGAGATAAGAGGGCAGGATCGCTTCGAGCGCCGTCGGCGCGATGCCGAGATCGGCCAAGGTGCCGATGTCCGGGGCGTCGGCGCCCGCGCCCACCACATTGTCGCGGCGGAGCGTGCGCACCTGGTCGAGCGTCAGGATGGGCTTGGGAAGAAGCCCGAGAAAGGCGCCTTGAAGCGCCGCAAGCCAGAAGGGGATCGGCACTTGGCGCCGGTGGCGGCCCGTCTGTTTCGCCACGATGTCGAGAAGCTCCTTGAAGCTGTAAATGCGCGGGCCGCCGAGCTCGTAGATGTGGCCCTCGGTCGCGGGCTCTTTCAGCGCGCGGAGCACGGCTTCGGCCACGTCCTCCACATAGACCGGCTGAAAGCGCGTGCGCCCGCCGCCGATCAGCGGCATCACGGGCGAAAAGCGCGCCATATTGGCGAAGCGGTTGAAGAAATCGTCCTCGGGCCCGAACACGATCGAGGGACGCAAGATGGTGGCCGCGGGAAACGCCTCGCGCAGCTTCGCCTCGCCTTGCGCCTTGCTGCGGCCGTAGTGGGAGGGCGAATCTAAGGCGGCGCCGATGGCCGAGATATGAACGATGCGGCGCACGCCCCCCGCCGCGGCGGCTCGCGCGATGCGCGCCTGCCCTTCCGCATGAAGCGCATCGAAGCGCTGGCGTCCGTGCTGATGGAGGATGCCCACGAGATTGACGGCCATCTCCGCGCCCTCGAGCACGCGCGCGATCGTGCTTTCGTCATTGAGATCGGCGCGCAAGAGCTGGATTTGCCCGACGCGGCCCATGGGCCTCAAGAAGTGCGCGACATGGGGGCGGCGGACGCCCACGCGCAGGCGATAGCCCTTGGCTGCGAGCTTGCGCACCACATGCCGGCCGATGAAGCCCGAGCCGCCGAAGACCGCGATGATGGGATGGCTCGCCAATTCCGTCATGGGGGCGCCTGGAATTGAGTGTCGGGCTCTTGATAGACAATCAAGCGCCCGACGGGAAGCATGAGCGAGATCCGGATAATGTCTCAGTTTGAATTTGGGGGCGGCAATTGACCCGCCAGGCCCCCATATTTCTCGGGCTCAGGCGCGGAATGACCCGCGCCCTTAGCGGTCTGGCAAGGCTGATTTGTCCAGACTTTTCCCAAGAACTCATGGCACAATTCGTGCCACCCAACTGGCCGTGAGGAGACACATGCCAAACGGACCGCAGGGCCAAAAGCGCCCTGCCGAAGTGATCGAGGCTGCCGTCATGGTAGGACGGATAGCCACGGGAGAGATCAAGGATAATCCGTCGAAGACCCCGGGCCGCATCAAAAGCGGCAAGGCCGGGGCGAAGGCGCGTGCGCGAAAGCTTACGGCCGAGGAACGCAGCAAGATTGCCAAAAAGGAAGCATTTGCAAGGTGGAGCCACACGTGAGGTCTTGGTTTAACTCACGAAAGGCCGCACAGGTCGCGGCATTCTTCGCCATGTGCAGTGGCGGTGCAATTAATATCCTGAAGCTAGTCAAGCTCATCTATTTAGCCAATCGTTCTTTCATGGAAAAGTACGACTGCGTAATCTTCAATGACAGACTTGTTTCAATGGACCATGGTCCTGTCAGCTCTATTACTTTGAATTATTTGAATGGTTACGTTTACGACCGCGAGGATTGGAAGGATTTTGTTTCTGATAGAGAAAACTATCTGGTTGGTTTGGCTCGCGATTCTCTCACCAAGGAAGACTTAGACGAGCTTAGTAAGGCCGAATTTGCAGTTTTGAAAGAGGTGTGGGGCCGCTTCGGTCATATGGACCAATGGCAAATATGCGACTGGACTCACGACAACTGCCCAGAGTGGGAAAACCCTCACGGTTCATCAGAGCGAATTCCCTATGAGCGCGTATTCAAATATTTGGGAAAAAAACATAGTGACGAGCTTGCTGAAAAGGTCGAATCCGAACGATCATTAGATGAATTGTTCTCACGGCAGATGTGACATACGTACCCCATCAGAAAGGCACGCTACTCATACCAAGTGGCCCTGACAGCAGGTCCGGGTTACATCTTTTTGCAATTGTTACAAGAGCATGCGCAAATAATTGCCACCTGCTTGTGAATTTTTCCACGATTAGAGAGACAGGTTTCGTCGATCCGGCTTGCATAATCGAGGCTGGAGAGCATGAGTTTATTAAAGACAGAAGTTTTATTGAGTATAGACGCGCCAGGATTGAGAGCGCAGATCACTTGGAGAAATGTGTCAAGGGATGGTTATTTAAGGCACATGTAGACATATCTGATAACCTATTAAAGCGTATTACGGATGGATTTTTCAAATCAGACTTTATCTCAGGGCACATTGAAAGGTACCTCCTGGCTCAAAGAGAAAAAAATGCTTGATATCTGCGGCTAATCGACGAGCGGGAAGCCCGTTTGAAAATTCAGACTTCAAACTGAGACACTACCGAGATCCGACCTTCGTTGACAAAGAAGCGCGGGGCTCGTTAGACCAAGGGCCCTTTCGTTTCGAGGCTTGCCCAGGTGGCGGAATTGGTAGACGCGCTAGCTTCAGGTGCTAGTGCCCGCAAGGGCGTGAAGGTTCGAGTCCTTTCCTGGGCACCAGGCTTCGCACTTCGTGCTTCGCCCGGCGCAGCCAGGCTTCGTACGGCGTGCTGCGCCTGGCGCGGCCACGCGCGTGACAGGGAGCTCTCGCCTTAGGGGCATGACGTGAGCGGCGCCAAAGCCATAACGCTCCATAGGGGCGATCTGCCGGCCGGACTCGATTTGGGGCCCGTGGTGGCGGTGGACACGGAAGCCTTGGGCCTTAAGCCCGCGCGCGACGCCTTGTGTCTCGTGCAGCTTTCGGCGGGCGACGGCAAGAGCCACATCGTCCAGCTTGCGCGGCCGGCTTACGACGCCCCGAACTTGAAGCGGCTGCTCTCCGCGCCGAAAACTCTGAAGATCTTCCATTTCGCGCGCTACGACCTCGGCATGATCCGCCAGCATCTCGGAATCACGGCGGGACCGGTCTACTGCACCAAGATCGCCTCCCGGCTCGCGCGCACCTATACCGACAAGCACAGCCTGAAAGATCTGTGCAAGGAGCTTCTGAACGTCGATCTCTCCAAGCAGCAGCAGAGCTCCGATTGGGGCGCGCCCGCCCTCACCGACGCCCAGCTCGCCTATGCGGCCTCGGATGTCTTGTATCTACATGAGTTGAGAGCGGCCCTCGATCAGATGCTCGCCCGCGAGGGGCGCGAGAGCCTGGCCGCGGCCTGCTTCGGCTTCTTGCCGAGCCGGGTGATGCTCGATCTCGCAGGCTTCGCGGACGAAGACATCTTCGCCCATTGAGGGTGGCGAAGAGCCGCGGTTAAGGCGGCGGAAGGGCCTTTACGCAAAAATCGGGCCGAGTGGCGGTAGGCCGCGTTGACCGGGGTCGCGGCCCTAACCCATACTGACCGTCGACAGATCAAGCCGGGAACGCCGCAAGCCTGAAACGGGCGCGGCAAACGACCCCGAAGGGCCAGGCGGCGTCGAGGCGCCCCGGGCCAGGAGAGCGCATTTGGGCCAAGCAAAGCCGGCGGCGGATGCCGCGGAGATTTCGGCCGATCTCGGCGCCGATCTCAACAATGGGCGGCGCGTGCTCGCGCTCGAATCCGACGCCTTGAAGGCGCTCGCGGCCGCCCTCGACGAACGCTTCACGCAGGCTGTGGCCATTCTCCACGCGGTGGCACAGGGCCGCGTGGTGGTGAGCGGCATGGGCAAGTCGGGCCATGTCGCGCGCAAGATCGCGGCGACGCTCGCCTCCACCGGCACGCCCGCCCAGTTCGTCCATCCCGCCGAGGCGAGCCATGGCGACATGGGCGCCATCACCGCCAAGGATGCGGTGCTCGTGCTCTCCAACTCGGGCGAGACGCGCGAGCTCGGCGATCTCATCGCCCATGCGCGGCGCTATCGCATTCCCTTGGTGGGCATCGCGGGCCAGGCCGCGAGCACGCTCATTCAGACGGCCGATGTGGGCCTCGTCTTGCCGCCGGTGGCGGAGGCCTGCCCCATGGGGCTCGCGCCCACCACCTCCACCACCATGATGCTGGCGCTCGGCGATGCGCTCGCCGTCGCGCTCATGGAGCGGCGCGGCTTCACGCTCGAACAGTACCGCGTGCTGCATCCAGGCGGCGAGCTCGGCCGGGCGCTCATCCGCGTCGAAGACATCATGCATGTCGGCGCCGAGCTGCCGCTCGTGGAACGCAAGTCGCCCATGCGCGAGGTGCTGATCGAAATGACGGGCAAGCGCTTCGGCTGCGCCGGCGTGGTCGACCGCGAAGGGCGCCTGATCGGCATCATCACCGATGGCGATCTCCGCCGCCACATGGCGGACGGCATGCTCTCGTTCAGCGCCGAATCCGTGATGACGGAAAAGCCGCTCACCATCCGCAAGAGCGCGCTCGCGGCCGAGGCGCTCGGCATCATGAATGCGCGCATGAGCCCCGTGACCTGCCTCTTCGTGGTGGACGACGAGGCGCGCGAAGAGACGGAAATGCCGCGCCCCATCGGCATCGTGCATCTGCACGACTGCCTGCGGGCGGGCGTCGGCTGAAAGGCGCGCGGGTCATGGAGCAACCGATACTGCAGCCCGCCGCGGAGGCTTCCGGCGAGAGACAGGCCGCGCCCGCGGCCGCCCCCGCCCCCGCGCCCGCGCAGCCGCAGCCCCGCCGCAGCGCGCGCGCCTGGCTCGCCGAACGCAGCCGCAGCGGCGCGCTGGCGCCGCGCTATTCGCGTTTCGTCGAGATCATAAGGCTCGTGCTGCCGCTTACGGCCGTGGCGCTCGTGCTTCTCGTCTTCGGCTATTCCATGTTCACGCGCCCGCCCGCAAGCTTCACGCTCACGTTGAAGGATCTCGCCGCGCTCGGCGGCGACCGCGTCGTCACCAATCCGACGCTGACTTTCACGGACGAGGACACCCGCGCTTTCGTGGTCAAAGCAACGCGCGCGAAGCAGCTCGAAGGGCAAACCGACTTGTGGCGTCTCGAAGACATCCGTGGACGGATGAACAAGCCGGTGGGTCCCGGCTACAATCTCACCTCCACCCACGGCGTGCTCAACACCAAGAGCGAGGTCATGGATCTCGCGGGCGCGATCGCCGTCAAGTCCGACGACGGCTACGAGTTCTATGCGACGAGCGCCCGGGTCGATATGCAGTCGGGCGAGGTGAAAAGCGCGAGCGCCGTGCACGGCGCAGGCCCCACCGGCACCATCGAGGCGGAGAGCTTCTTGCTGCGCAACCGCGGACAGCAATTGAGCTTTATGGGCAACGTCCATTTCCGCGCGCGCCCCGAACAGAACAAGGCGGCCCCATGAGGACGAGCGCGCGCGAGAGATCGGCAAAGGGCCGTGCAAGCTTTGCGCGCGCCATGCTCGTGCTCTTCTTTTCGCTCGGCGTCTCCGCCGCCTCGCTCGCCGAGGCGCCGCAAAGCGAGACAGAGGGCGCGCAGCCGCAAGCGGGCTCCGGGATCGGCCTCGATACCGCGTTCTTCAAGAGCGACGCGCCGATCGAGATCACGGCAGACCGTCTCGATGTCGATCAGGTGAACAAGCGCGCCGTGTTCGGCGGCAATGTCAACGCGGTGCAAGGCGACGTCCATCTCGCCGGCGAAATTCTCACGGTGTTCTACGACCAGGAGGAGCAAGTCAGCGCCGCGACCGCAGCGCCGGCCGCGCCCGCGCACGCCCCCGCGCTTCCCGCGGTCGAAGCTCCGCCTGCCGACGCGGCCGCGCCGGGCGAGGCGTCCGCGGGCGACAGCATGGGCTCGGGCGGGCGCATCCGGCGCATGGAAGTGACGGGCGGCGTGCACGTGTCATCGCCCGCCGAAACCGCGACCGGCGATCAGGGCGTTTACGATCTCGAGGCCGGCACGATCACGCTCACCGGCAATGTGATCGTCACGCGCGGCGAAAACATTCTGCGCGGCTCGCGACTGGACATCGACGTGGAGAGCGGAAAGAGCATCATCATGGGCGGCGGAGATACCGGCCGCGTGAAAGGCCTCTTCGTGCCCAAGAGCCAGACGACGAACAAACCGCCCGTCGCGCCGCAGTCGACAAGCGCCGCGCCATGAGCGGAAAGCACTGGTAAATGCAAGGTTTCACCGAATCTTAAGTGCGTAAGCGTTGTATGAGAAGGCCATGACGAGCGCGACGGCAAGACAAAGCCACGATAAGAAAGGCGAGCCGAACGGCCCGCGCCTCATCGCCGAGAGCACGGGGCTCCGCGTCAATTCCGTGGGCAAGAGCTTCAAGCGCCGTCCGGTCGTGCGCAATGTGAGCTTGCGCCTCATGCGCAACGAAGTCGTGGGACTCTTGGGTCCCAACGGCGCGGGCAAGACGACGTGCTTCTACATGATCACGGGCCTCATGGCCACGGATTACGGCACGATCGAGCTCGACGGCGTCGATATCACCCATCTGCCCATGTACCGTCGCGCGCGGCTCGGCATCGGCTATCTGCCGCAAGAGGCGTCGATCTTCCGCGGGCTGTCGGTCGAGGAGAACATCCGCGCGGTGGTCGAGCTCGTGGAGCCCGTTCCCGAGCAGCGCGAGGCCATCATCGATTCCTTGCTCGCCGAGTTCGGCATCAGCCATTTGCGCCGCGCGCCCGCGCTCGCGCTGTCGGGCGGCGAGCGGCGGCGCGTCGAGATCGCGCGTTCGCTCGCCACCAATCCGTCCTTCATGCTCTTGGACGAGCCTTTCGCCGGCATCGACCCGATCGCGATCGGCGACATCCGCGATCTCGTCCGCCATTTGAAGGACCGCGGCATCGGCGTGCTCATCACCGATCACAATGTGCGCGAGACGCTCGACATCATCGACCGCGCTTACATCTTGCACGAGGGACAGGTGCTCATGGAGGGCGAGCCGTCGGCCGTGATCGGCAATGCCGATGTGCGGCGCGTCTATCTCGGCGAGCGCTTCAATCTCTAGGCGCGGCTCCCGCTCCGTAAGGCTTGGCGTACGATGGCTCTTGCTCAGCGACTAGAACTACGGCAGACGCAATCGCTCGTCATGACGCCGCAGCTGCAGCAGGCGATCAAGCTGTTGCAGCTCTCCAATCTCGACCTCACGGCCTTCGTCGAGCAGGAGCTCGAGCGCAATCCCTTGCTCGAACACGACGAGAATGCGGAAGCCGCACCCGAGCCGCGCGAGGCGCCGAGCGCGGAGGTGGCCACCGAGGGCGTGATGGCCGCCGACGCCAAGATGACGGGCGACGCGGTCTCCTCCGACACCGATCTCGATACCGATCTCACAAGCGTCTATGGCGAGGACTCGAGCGCGGAACGCGCGGGCGCCACGGCGGCCGAGGATCCCGCGCTTGCCAATTGGAGCGCCGTGCGCGGCACGGGCTCGAGCGGCGAGGGCGAGGGTTTCAATCTCGAGGAAGTGCTGACGCGCGAGCAGGGCTTGCGCGAGCACTTGACCGAGCAGCTGTCGGTGACCGTGCGTGATCCCGCGGAGCGCCTCATCGGCGTGCATCTCATCGATCTCATCGACGATGCGGGCTATGTGCGCGAGGATCTCGAAACCATCGCAGAGCGCCTCGAATGCCCGCTCGCCCAGGTCGAGGCCGTGCTCAAGGTGCTGCAGACCTTCGATCCGGCGGGCATCATGGCGCGCTCGCTGCCCGAATGCCTCGCGTTGCAGCTCAAGGAGAAGGACAGGCTCGATCCCGCGATGGCGCGGCTGCTCGAAAATCTCGAGCTTCTCGCGCGCCGCGATCATGCGCAGCTCATGAAGGTTTGCGGCGTCGACGCCGAGGATCTCGCCGGCATGATCGAGGATCTGACGAACTGCAATCCGAAGCCGGGGCTTGCCTTCGGCGGCGAGCCCGTGCAGCCCATCGTTCCGGACGTCTTCGTGCGCGAGGGACCCGACGGCGGCTGGATCGTCGAGCTCAACAGCGAAACCCTGCCGCGCGTGCTCGTCAATGCGCGCTATTACGCGGAAGTCTCGCGGGGGGCCTCGCGCGAGGAAAAGGTCTATCTCTCAGATTGCCTGAACAACGCCAATTGGCTCGTCAAAAGCCTCGATCAGCGCGCGCGCACGATCTTGAAGGTGGCGCGCGAGATCGTGCGCCAGCAGGACGCCTTCCTCGCCAAAGGCATCCAATATTTGCGCCCGCTCAACTTGCGCACCATCGCGGACGCGATCCAGATGCACGAATCGACGGTGAGCCGCGTCACCGCCAACAAATACGTGTCGACCAAGCGCGGCCTCTTCGAATTGAAGTATTTCTTCACCTCGGCCATCGCCTCGGTCGGGGGCGAGGAAGCGCACTCGGCCGAGGCCGTGCGCCATCGCATCCGCGCGCTCATCGACGCGGAGACGGCGGACGCCGTATTGTCGGACGACCGCATTGTGGAAATCTTGCGCGAGGCAAGAATCGACATCGCGCGGCGCACGGTGGCCAAGTACCGGGAAGCCATGCGCATTCCCTCCTCCGTTCAGCGCCGCCGCGACAAGAAACACGCGCCTTGAGCGGGTGCGGGCCAAGCGCCTAACCGTGAGTTGACAGGGCGATAACCCGCACTTAAGGTCCCGCCCCCTAAGCTGGTGCCTGGCGCCGATCCTGCAAAGGCGCAAGCCACGCTTCACATGAACATTCAGGTTACAGGCAAGCAGATCGACATCGGTCAAGCGCTCGCGGACCATGTGCGCGCGCGACTTTCGGAGGACATCGCGAAATACGCGGAGCGCGCGATCTCCGCGCAGGCCACGTTCTCGCGCGAAGGAACCGGGTTTCGCGCCGATTGCAGCGTGCATCTTGCGGGCGGCGCGCTCTTGCAGGCGCATGGCGCGGCCGCGGACATCTATGCGAGCTTCGGCGAAGCGGCCGATCGTCTCGCCAAACGGCTGCGCCGCTTGAAGCGAAAGCTTTCGACGCACCACCAAAGCGCGTAAAGGCCCCCGCGTCAGGCCGCGGGGCGAAGTCAGAACGGAGCGGAAGCTTGGAGATTTCGGATCTCATCACGCCCGAGAGCATCATCGCGAAGCTCAAGGTCTCGAGCAAGAAGCAGGCGCTGCAGGAGCTTTCCCAGCGCGCGGCAAAGATCGCGCGCCTGCCCGAGCGGCGCATCTTCGAGGGGCTCATCGAGCGCGAGCGGCTGGGCACGACGGGCGTCGGCCAGGGCATCGCCATTCCGCATGCGAAGTTCCCGGAGCTCGAGCGGCTCTATGCGCTATTCGCGCGCCTGGAGCAGCCGATCGATTTCGACGCCGTCGACGAGCGCCCCGTGGATCTCATCTTCGTGCTGCTCGCGCCGGGCGATGCGGGCGCCGAGCATTTGAAGGCGCTGGCTCTGGTCTCGCGTCTTTTGCGCAATCAGGCGGTGTGCGCGAAGCTCAGGGGCTCGGACGATCCGGCCGCGCTTTACGCGCTCCTGACCGAGCCCGCGGTGTCGGCGGCCTGATCTTCCCGCTCATGCTTCGAGACGCGCTTGCGCGCTCCTCAGCATGAGGAGGTGGGTCAAAGGACGCTTGCGCTTTGGAATGAGGTTGCGAAACAAATCGCCTCATCCTGAGGAGCGCGCCCTCGAGCTTGCCGAAGGGCGCGCGTCCTCGAAGGATGAGGCGGTGCTTTGCGGTTGCTGCGCCGCTCAGTGGACGCTGACGGGCTCCATCTCCTGCTGGCGCGCCGCGGCGAAGGCGGCTTCCCGATCGTCGAGAATGGCGACGCGCTCGCCGTCCAAGGTGTGCACGGCATAAAGCTTGATCGCGCCTTCGGTCTTGGCGAGGACGTCGTGCAGGCCCTCAATGCTCGCCACTTCGTCTGGCAGCATCTCCTTGACATAGACCGTCCGCGGCGAGCCGAAGCTCGCCAGCGCGTCTTGCGTGAACTTCCGTCTGTCCGCGTCGTTCGACACCATCATGCACCTCCACGGATCCTGTCCTTGTGCACGGCCCCCGAAAGCGGCCGGCCGGCGGACCCTTCTGTCTCGGAGCCCCGCGCCTCGGGCGGCCGCGGGGAACGGTCTTCATCGATATTACCGATATTGGGTTTCCAGCTGGTGAGATCAACCACCCTGGAGCGAGGCCTCCGAAAAGGCTGCGTTAACCTTGCCGGGCCCCCTTATCCACACCCCGAAAAACGCGCGTACAATGTCGGCATCTCTCGTCGTTGAGGGGCTGTGGTTCTAGACCGACTGCTCCATGGGACGAGAGGGCGGCTCTCGCGGCACGGTCGTAACGGGATCGTGACTCTGGGGCGGGGCCAGCGTGAGGGACCGGGCAACACGACCCGGGTCGGCGGCCGCAGGCGACTGCGTCACCGCCGGTGGGTGGAGAGGGCTGGACCGCGAAAAGCCGCGCGTGGGCGCCGTGAGGCGGCCTACAAAAAAATTAGACGCCGCTTTGCGGCGCCCCGCCCCCTCGTCAGAGGGGGAGAAGACAAAGCCCCCTCGTTTGGGGGGCAAGAAGAAAAACATGCCGCCGGATGGAACCCCATCGCGGCGACAAAGTCCACATGGGAGATCGCAGCGGCAAGACAGCAAGCGTGCGTGAAACGCGTGCGTGACGGCCTCACCTTTGCCCCGCGCCAAAGAAGCCCCCGCGATGACGCCGGAAGCGGGCTTTCGGCTGCGGCAGCCTTGCCGTCGCGAAAGGGCAGCGGCCTCGGCTATTCTCGGCCCATGGCCGAGCCCGAAAAAACGGTGCCCTTCGGCGCCGCCGATGTGGCGCCCGAGGAGAAGCCGCAACTCGTGCACGCCGTCTTCGACCGGGCGGCGCCGGCTTACGATCTCATGAACGACCTCATGTCGGCGGGCGTGCATCGCCTGTGGAAGCGCATGCTCATCGATTGGCTCTCGCCGCAGCCGGGTGAGCTTCTTGTCGACGTCGCGGGCGGCACGGGCGATGTGCGCGCGCTTGTTTCTCGCCCGCGCGCGCCGCTTGGCCGAGCGCCGTCGTGGGCAGAGCGCCTTCGCGCTCGTCTGCGACATCAACGAGGCGATGCTGAGGGCCGGGATGCGCGAGGGCGAGGCGGAGCTGGGTCTCGTGCGCTTGTGCGGCGATGCGGAGTCCCTGCCGCTCGCAAGCGATGCGGCCGATGCCGTCACCATCGCCTTCGGCATCCGCAATGTCACGCACATGGCGCGCGCGCTCGCCGAGATGCGACGCGTGCTGAAGCCCGGCGGGCGCTTTGCCTGCCTCGAGTTCAGCCATGTCGAAGTGCCGGGCCTCGACCGGATTTATGAGACGATCTCCTCGGCCATCATCCCGCGGCTCGGCAAGCTCGTCGCCGGCGATGCCGAGCCCTATCGCTATCTCGTGGACAGCATCCGCCGCTTTCCCGATCAGAAGCATTTCGCGCGCATGATCGAGGAAGCGGGCTTCGCGCAGGTCAGGTTTCGCAATCTTTCGGGCGGCATCGCGGCGCTCCATTCGGGCTGGCGGATCTGAGCGATGCTTCAGGACGTTCACGACGCAACCCGTCTCGCCCGCGCCGCCGCCGTGCTCGCGCAGCACGATGTGCTTTGGCCGCGCGAGCTCGGTAATCCGCCGCGCTGGCTCGGGCTCGCCGGGCGCATCGCGCGCGCGTTCCCCGGCCGCGCCGCGCGGCTCACCAAGGACAAGCCCGCCGCCGAACGCTTTGCCGCGGCGCTCGAGCGCCTGGGCCCGCCCTACATCAAATTCGGGCAATTGCTCGCCACGCGCCCCGACATCGTGGGCCAAGCGCTGGCGAGCGAGCTCGCCAAGCTGCAGGATCGCCTGCCGCCGTTCTCGCAAGCCGAAGCGCGCGCGGCCATCGAAAGCGAGTTCGGCGCGCCCGTCGAAAGTCTCTTTTCCACCCTCGGGCCGCCGGTCGCGGCCGCCTCCATCGCGCAAGTGCACAAGGCCGAAACGGCGAGCCTCATGGGCCACAATCGGGCGCGCGATACAGAGGCGCCGGCGCGCGCGGTGGCGGTGAAGGTGTTGCGGCCGAATGTCGAGGCGGCGTTTGCGCGCGATCTTGCGAGCTTCTTTTGGGCGGCGCGTCTCATCGAGCGCATGAGCGTGCCGGCGCGCAGGCTCGCGCCCTTGGCCGTCGTGAAAACTTTGGCCGACAGCGTGGCGCTCGAGCTCGATTTGCGCCTCGAAGGGGCGGCCGCCGCCGAGATGGCGGAGAACACCAAGCACGATCCCGATTTCCGCGTGCCGCGCGTCGATTGGGCGCGCACGGGACGCCGCGTGCTCACCATGGAGTGGGTCGACGGCGTTTCGGTGGGCGACCGCGAGGCGTTGCTGCGTGCCGGCCATGATCCCGCGCGGCTCGCCACGCTCGTCACGCAAAGCTTTCTCACCCACGCGCTGCGCGACGGCTTCTTCCACGCCGACATGCATCAGGGAAACTTGTTCATCGATGGGGAAGGACAGGCTCGTCGCGGTCGATTTCGGCATCATGGGGAGACTCGATGCAAGCGTCGCGACGCTATCTCGCCGAGATTCTGTTCGGCTTTCTCACGCGCGACTATCGCCGCATCGCCGCCATCCACTTCGAGGCGGGCTATGTGCCGGCACGCCATTCACGTACGAAGCCTTCGCGCAGGCCTTGCGCGCCATCGGCGAGCCCATCTTCGGCCGCAGCGCGGGCGACATTTCCATGGCGCGCCTGCTGGCTCAGCTCTTCGAGACCACGGCGCTCTTCGACATGGCAGCTCCGGCCCGAGCTCGTGCTGCTGCAGAAGACGATGGTGGTGGTCGAAGGCGTCGCCCGAAAGCTCGACCCCGAGCACAATCTTTGGGAATGCCGCGCGGCCCGTGCTCGAGCGCTGGATGGCCCATGAGCTGTCGCCCGAAGCGCGTCTGCAGAGTGCTGCGGAAAGTGCCGCGAGCCTCGGCCGCGTGCTCGCGGGCTTGCCCACGTTCCTGCGCACGGTGGAGGGCGCGGCCGCGGCCTACGCCGAGCATGGACTCAAGCTGGACGCCGAAACCGTTGCCGCCATCGGCCGCGCCGAAACTGCGCAAGGGCGCGGCGGGCGGCTCGCCCTGTGGGTCATCGCCGTCACTCTGGTCGCGCTTGTATTGCTTCTGCTCTGAGGGGTGCCCGCGACAAAATCCACCCTTTGACGCGGGGAGAGAGAGCTAATTACATTCCCTGTGCGTGAATTAAGAGATTTCTCGGCCCAACGGGGCCGCGTTGAGAGGCGCCGCGTGCTTCAAGACAAACGCATCCTGCTCATCATCGGCGGCGGCATCGCCGCCTATAAGACCCTCGAGCTGATCCGCCGCTTGCGCGAGCGGGGCGCGCGCACGCGCGCCATCCTCACCAAGGCCGGCGCGGACTTCGTCACGCCGCTGTCGGTCGCGAGCCTCACCGGCGACAAGGTCTATCACCGATCTCTTCAACCTGACCGACGAAGCCGAGATCGGCCACATCGAATTGTCGCGCGCGGCCGATCTCGTCGTCGTGGCGCCGGCCACCGCCGATCTGATGGCCAAGATGGCGGCGGGCCTTGCCGACGATCTTGCCTCAACCGCGCTGCTTGCGACCGACAAGCCCGTCTGATCGCGCCCGCGATGAATGTGCGCATGTGGCATCACCCCGCGACGCAGCGCAATCTCGCACGCCTTGTCAACGACGGCGTCATGACCGTCGGGCCCGACGAGGGCGACATGGCGTGCGGCGAATTCGGCCTGGGCCGCATGGCCGAGCCGGAGGCGATCCTCGCCGCCGATCGAGGCGTTTTTTCGGAGCGAAGGCAGCGCCCGCTTCAAGGCCGCAAGGCGCTCGTCACAGCGGGGCCGACTTACGAGCCCATCGATCCCGTGCGCTTCATCGCCAATCGCTCCTCGGGCAAGCAGGGCCATGCGATTGCGGGCGCGCTTGCCGGGCTCGGCGCCGAAACGCTGCTCGTCTCGGGCCCGACGGCGCTGCCGCGATCCGCCGGGCGTCAAGACGCGTGCATGTCGAGACCGCGCGCGAAATGCTCGCGGCCTGCGAAGACGCGCTGCCCGTCGACGTCGCGGTCTGCGCCGCCGCGGTCGCCGACTGGCGCCCCGATCATTCGGCCAACCAGAAGCTCAAGAAAACCGCGACGGCGAAGCCCGCCATCGCCCTCGTCGAAAATCCCGACATTCTCGCTTCCCTCAGCACACGGAAGAACGACCGGCCGTCGCTCGTCGTGGGCTTTGCCGCCGAGACCGAGAATGTCCTCGCCCATGCGCAAGAAAAGCGCGCGCGCAAAGGCTGCGATTGGATCGTCGCCAACGATGTCTCGCCCGCGCGCGGCGTCATGGGCGGCGAGCTCAACACCGTGCATCTTGGTGACGGGCGCGGCCTGCGAGAGCTGGCCCACCATGACCAAGATCGCGGTGGCGGAGAGGCTCGCCCGGCGCATCGCAGAGCATTTTGGAGCCTGAGCGCGATGGCCGAGACCGTTGCCGTGGATATCTTGGTGTTGCCGCACGGAGAGGACTGCCGCTGCCGGCGCATGCGAGCGAAGGCGCCGCGGGCCTCGATCTTGCCGCCGCCCTGCCGGAGGGCGCGCCGCTCACACTCGCGCCGGGCGCGCGCGCTGCCGTGCCCACCGGCCTCTCGCTCGCCTTGCCCGAAGGCTTCGAGGGCCAGGTGCGGCCGCGCTCGGGGCTTGCGCTCGCCCATGGCGTCACGGTTCTCAACGCGCCGGGCACCATCGATTCCGATTATCGCGGCGAGGTGAAGGTGATCCTGGTCAATCTCGGGACGGAGCCCGTGACGCTCGAGCGCGGCGAGCGCATCGCGCAGCTCGTGGTGGCGCCGGTGGCGCAGGTCCGATTGCGTCCAGTGGAGCGGCTCTCCGAAACGGCGCGCCAGGACGGCGGCTTCGGCTCCACGGGGCACGGCGCGGCGCAGCCGGCGCGCGCACGGGGCGACAAGGCGGCCTCATGATCCGCTTGTCGAAGAAATGCCTGCTCGCGCTCGAGGCGGTCGTCGACATCGCCTACAACGCGCGGCCCGAGCCCGTGCAATCCAAGGAGATCACGCAGCGCCAGGGCATTCCCCAGCGCTATCTCGAGCAGGTGATGCAGCAGCTCGTGCGCGCCGGAATCTTGCGCGGCGTGCGGGGCCCGCGCGGCGGCTACAGGCTCGCGCGCGAGCGGCGGCGCATCACGGCGGGCGAGATCGTGCGCGTCGTCACCGATCTCGAAGCGCGCGAAGAGGGCGCGCTGAACGGCGGCTCGGAAATCGGCGAGAAGATCGTGCGGCCCATGCTGACGCAAATCCAAGACGATCTGATGGAGAGGCTCGACGCGATCACGATCGAGGATCTGTGCCGTGACGCCGAACAAGCCGGCATTCGGAGCGCCAAAGGCGCGCGGATGGATTTCACGATTTGATGGAGAGGGCGCCGGCGTGCGCCCGCGCGAAGCGGAGGAAGAGAAGAGATGAACGAGCCAAAGCCACGCTTGGATAAGGGCGCGCGCACGCCGGGACGCGGCCGCGTCTTCGACAGCATCATCGAGACCATCGGCGACACGCCGCTCGTGCGCATCCATCGCTTGCCCAAGGAGCATGGCTGCCGCGCCGACATTCTCTTGAAGCTCGAGTTCTTCAATCCCATGGGCAGCGTCAAGGACCGCATCGGCGTCTCCATGATCGAGGCGCTCGAGGCGCAAGGAAAGCTCAAGCCGGGCTCGGTGGTGATCGAGCCCACCTCCGGCAATACGGGCATCGCGCTCGCTTTCGTCTGCGCGGCCAAAGGCTATCGCCTCATCCTGTGCATGCCCGAGAGCATGTCGATCGAGCGGCGGAAGATGCTGCTCATCATGGGCGCGGAGCTCGAGCTCACGCCGGCGGAAAAAGGCATGAAGGGCGCGGTCGCGCGCGCCGAAGAGCTCCAGCGCGCGATCCCGAACGCGGTCATCCCGCAACAATTCGAGAATCCCGCCAATCCGGAAATTCATCGCCGCACCACGGCGGAGGAAATCTGGAACGACACCGAGGGCCGCGTGGATGCGGTGATCTCGGGCGTCGGCACGGGCGGCACCCTCACGGGCGTTGCGAGCGTCATCAAGCCGCGCAAGCCGTCGTTCCGCATGATCGCGGTCGAGCCCGAAGACTTGGCCGTGCTCTCCGGACGGCCGCCGGGCGCACACAAGATTCAGGGCATCGGCGCCGGGTTTCGTGCCCGCCATCCTCGACACGAAGCTCATCGACGAGATCATCACCATCGGCAACGAGACGGCCTTCGAGACGGCGCGCCGCGCGGCGCGGCTCGAGGGCATACCGGTGGGCATCTCCTCGGGTGCCGCGATCGCCGCCGCGCTCGAGGTGGGCGCGCGGCCCCAGATGGCGGGCAAGGTGATCGTCGCCATCATTCCCTCCTTCGCCGAGCGCTATCTCTCGACCGCGCTCTTCGAAGGGTTGTGACGGGCGCAATGGGCTTAAGCGACGCCGAGCTCGAACGTTACGCGCGCCACATCGTGCTGAAGGAAGTGGGCGGCGCGGGCCAAGCGAAGCTTCTCAAGGCGCGCGTGCTCGTGGTGGGAGCGGGGGGCTTGGGCTCGCCGCTCCTGCTTTATCTCGCGGCGGCGGGCGTGGGCACCATCGGCGTCGTCGATTACGACGTGGTCTCGCTGTCGAATCTGCAGCGCCAAATCGTCCACGACACGGCAGCCATCGGCAGGAACAAGACCGAGAGCGCGGCGCGCACGCTTGAGCGGGTCAATCCAAATGTCCGGGTCGAGCGGCATCCCGTGCGCCTTGTCGCGGCCAACGCGCGCGCGCTTGTGCAGGGCTATGACGTGGTGGCCGACGGCAGCGACAATTTTGCCACACGCTTCCTCGTCAACGACGCCTGCTTCTTCGAGGCCAAAACGCTCGTGTCAGGCGCCGTGGCGCAATTCGACGGGCAGGTCGCGACTTTCAAGCCCCATGTCTCTCGTCCCGAGGGGGGCCATTACCCCTGTTATCGCTGCCTCTATCCCGAAGCGCCGCCTGCGGAGGCCGTGCCGTCTTGCGCCGAGGCGGGAATTCTCGGCGCACTGGCCGGGGTCGTGGGAACGATCCAGGCCATCGAGGTCATCAAGGAAATCCTGGGGCTCGGTGACACGCTCGCGGGCAGGCTTCTCATTTACGATGGCTTGAATGCGCGCTTGCGCACCGTAACCCTGAAATCCGATCCGAGCTGCGCTCTGTGCGGCGAGCGTCCAACCATCCGCGCCGTGGCCTGACCGCTTGAGAAAGCTGAGGCGAGCCGAGATTCCGCGCCTCTTCGGCGTGTTTCCCGATCACTTTCCTCTCCGCCACCTGGAATGTGAGCCGTGCTCCAGGTATGCTCAACGCCCAAGGCGCGGGCGTTTCCCGAGCTCGCGTCGGGGTGCTGTGCGTCCCTCGGAAAGCGAGATGAAAATTCCGCAAACCGATCTCGCAGTGACCGATCGCCCGGTGAGGGCACTCGTTGCCGGCAGCGGGTCTCCGACGCGGCTTCTCATCATTGCCACCGATGCGCCGTTCCTGGCCGCGCATCAGCTTTCTCTGGCCTCAGCGGCTCGGCAAGCGGGCTACGAGGTGCATGTCGCGGCGCCCGTCGATCAGGGCACCGTGCCGGCGGACGAGGAGGCCTTGCGCGCCATAAGGGAGGCGGGTCTTGCCTTTCACGCACTCCCCGCCCAGCCGGAAAACGCCGGAGCGCTGAGCGGTTACGCGATGCTGCGGGCGCTCGCGAGGCTCATCGGTGCTTTGCGGCCCGCACTTGTCCACTGCATCGGAATGAGCTCCGTGCTTTATGGCGGCGCGATCGCGCGCGTGAAGGGACTTGCGGCGGTTCACGCCGCGACGGGCCTCGGCTCCGCGTTCATGGACGAGGGCCGCCGCGCGAGACTTCATCGCTTCGTGCTCGTCCGGGCACTTGTCTTTGCCTGTGGCAATCGGCGGGCCTACCTCACGGTCGGCAGCGTGGACGAGCGGACCATGCTGTCACGCTTTGGCGTGATCGATCCCAAGCGGACCTTGCTTCTGCACGGCGTCGGCGTCGACCTGAAGCGGTTCCACCCGCGAGACGACGGCGAGCCGAGCCATGAAGGCCCGCTCGTCGTCATGCATGCGGCGCCACTCACGGCCGCAGGGGCGTGCGCGGGATTTCGTCGCTGTTGCACGCCGGATGCGCGCCAAGGGCATGCCCCTGCGCTTCGTGCTTGCGGGTGCGCGCGATTTCGCCAAATCCAGAGTGCATCCCGGAGGTGGAAATTTCAGAGTGGCTGGCCGAAGGTGCGGTCGAATGGTGGGGTGATTCGCGCGATAGGGCGGCTGCACTCAGACGAGCGGACATTTTCTGTGTTCCCACCCCTCACCACGAAGCTGCAAACCAAGTGCTCATCGAAGCTGTGGCGAGCGGGCTTCCCATCGTGGCCGCGGACAGCTCCGGTTGTCGCAAGGTTGTGCGCCATGGACGAAATGGGCTTCTCGTGCCGCCGCAGAACGAGGCCGCGCTGGACTCCGCGCTTTTGCGCTTCGCCGGCGATGCGGAGTTTCGGCGAGCCGCAGGTGCAAGAAGTCGCGAGATCGCTGTCGCCGAGTTCTCGCTCGACGGGGCGCTCACGGCAGCACTTGCCGTTTACCGTGTGACGCTCGGCCGTTCCTTGGTGGAGGCGCCGTGCTGACTTATGCAACGGTTCACCTGTTGGACGAGATTGTTTCGATGAGCTTCCGCCGGCGGAGACTCATGAACGCACCACAAGTCATCGCGCAGCGCCTGCGACGTCGCCTCATCACACTGGCCGTCATGGGGCACGACGTTTTCATGGCGGCGGCGGCGATGGAGATTGCGCTCTACCTGCGTTACGAGCTCGCCGACGCGCCGGTCGAATTTCTCAACCATTGGCAGGCGACGGCGGTTTTCGCGGGCGTTGCCGGGTGCGTCTTCGCGGCCAAGGGCTTGCATCGCAGCATTTGGCGCTACATGGGGCTTTCGGATCTCATCGCGATCGTGCAAGCGGCCATGTTCACGGTCCTGCTCTCGTTACCCGTGCTCTTTTTCGCAACGCGGCTTGCGGAATTCCCGCGTTCGGTCGTGCTCATCGTCGGGCCGATCCTCGTCGTCTTGCTTGCCCTGCCGCGCCTTCTCTGCCGGCTCTGGACGAGCGGGAGCTTCGCAAGCCTTGCCGTGCGCGACAATCCGAGACGGATGCCCATTCTGATCGCCGGCGTCTCGCGCGAAGCCTCGCACTTCATTCGCGATACGCAAGCCGAGCGCGCCGCGCGCTTCTCGGTCGTGGGTCTCATCGATTCACGTCCCGAGCACGCGGGCCGCGACGTCAGAGGCGTTCGGATCCTCGGCACGCCAAAGGAAATTGAACAGGTCTTCGACGAGCTTGCCGCGCAGGGCCGCCGGCCGCAAAAAATCGTCATTTCGCCGTCGGTGCTTCCGGGTGAGACGGTTCGCCATCTGCTCGATGCGGCCGAGCGGCTGGGTGTTGGTCTCGCGCGCCTGCCTCGAACGACGGAGATCACCCATGCCTTGCATGCCGGCGCGTCGCTCGAGCCCATCGATCTCGCCGATCTCCTCGGCCGCCCGCAGAAGCGCCTCAACCGCGAAGCCATGCGCGAGCTCGTCGCGGGCAGGCGGGTGTTGGTGACGGGCGCCGGCGGCACGATCGGCGGCGAGCTGTGCCGGCAGATTGCCGCGCTCGGACCGCGGCATCTGACCTTGGTCGACAACGGCGAGTTCGCTCTCTACCAGATCGATCTCGAGCTTGCCGAGAATGCGCCCGCGATCGCGCGTGCTGCGGTCCTCGCCGATGTGCGCGACCGGACGGCGATCATGCGCGTCGTGCGCGAACTCGCGGCCGGAGATGGTGTTTCATGCGGCGGCGCTCAAGCACGTGCCGCTCGTCGAAGCCAACGCGGCAGAAGGAATACACACGAACGTCGGCGGCACGCGAAATGTCGCCGATGCGGTCGTTGAATCCGGCGTCGCGACGATGGTTCTGATCTCGACGGACAAGGCGGTGCATCCGACGAGCGTGATGGGTGCGAGCAAGCGCGTCGCCGAGCTCTATTGTCAGGCGCTCAATGTGGCGCGCGGCGAGGGCAACGCGCCGCGCTTCGTCACGGTCCGCTTCGGCAATGTGCTGGGCTCGACGGGATCGGTGGTGCCGCGCTTCCAGCGTCAGCTTGCGCAAGGCGGCCCGCTCACGGTCACCCATCCGGAGGTGAGCCGCTATTTCATGACGACGCACGAAGCCGTCGAGCTCGTGCTCGAGGCGGCGGCGATGCCCGGAGACGGAAGCCCGGGAAAGATCTTCGTGCTCGATATGGGCGAACCCGTGCTGATCGTGGATCTCGCGCGCCAGATGATCAGACTGGCGGGCCTGCGGCCCGATGTCGACGTGGACATCGTCTATACGGGCCTGCGTCCGGGCGAAAAGCTCCATGAGCGGCTGTTTCACGAGGGCGAGCCTTTGGTGCGGACGCCCGCGGAAGGGATTCTCCTTGCCGAGCCGCGCAGCTTGCCGCTCGAAACCTTGAAACCCATGCTCGATCGGCTGATCACGGCAGCCCGCGCGCGCGACGAGGCGACGGTTTCAGACCTTCTTCGCACGCTCGTGCCGGAGTACTTGCCCGAGGCTGAGCCTTCTGCCGGTCGTCGTCGAGCTCGTGCCCGCACGTATGCGCAGCGCCTCTTAGACCATGGCCACGGCTTCACGCGGGCCGGCCCGCCTTCCGCTCCGGCGCGCCCTGATTTCGGTGTCGGATAAGAACGGCCTCGACTTGCTCGCGCCGGCATTGCGAGACCGCGGCATCGCGCTTCTGTCCACGGGCGGCACGGCACAGCATCTGCGGGGCTTGGGCCTTTCCGTGCGGGATGTTTCGGATGAAACGGGCTTTCCCGAGATTCTCGGCGGCACGGGTCAAGACGTTGCATCCCAAGATTCATGGCGGGCTGCTTGCGCGCCGCGATGACTCCACCCATCGCGCGGAGCTTGAACAGCACGCCATCGCGGGCATCGATCTCCTGATCGTCAATCTTTATCCATTCGAGGAAGCACGCGCTTCGAAAGCCGCGGCGGAGACGCTCGTCGAAACGATCGATATCGGAGGGGTGGCGCTCATTCGGGCGGCGGCCAAGAATCACGCCTTCGTCACCGTCATCGTCGAGCCTTCCGATTACGCGTCGTTGCTCGCCGAGCTCGAGCGGAACGATGGCGCGACGACATTGGCCTTTCGGCAAGCGCTGGCGGCCAAGGCCTTCGCGCGGGTCGCGGCCTATGACGCGGCGATTGCAGGCTGGCTCAACGAGGTGGCTCACGAGGTGACGCCCGCGCGGCGCGTCTTCGCCGGCATGCTCAAGGAAAGCCTCCGCTATGGCGAAAATCCCCATCAACAGGCGGCGCTCTATCTCACGGGCGACCCGCGAGCCCGGCGTTGCGCGCGCGACGCAGCTGCAAGGCAAGGCGCTCTCCTACAACAACATCACCGATACGGACGCGGCCTTCGAGCTTGTGTGCGAGTTTCCGCCGGCCGAAGGTCCCGTGGTCGCCATCATCAAGCACGCCAATCCTTGCGGCGTGGCGCGCGGAGCCACGCTGGCCCAAGCCTATGAGCGGGCGCTCGCCTGCGATCCCGTGAGCGCCTTCGGCGGCATCATCGCCTCGAATGTCGCCCTTGACGGTATGGCAGCCGAGCTCATGGCAAAGCTCTTCACGGAGGTCATCATCGCCCCCGACGCGGACGAGGATGCCCGCGCCATCATCGCCAAGAAGAAGAATCTGCGCCTGCTCGTCACCGGCGCGCTTGCCGATCCAAAAGCGCAAGGGCTCAGCGTCCGTTCCATCGCTGGCGGGCTCCTCGTGCAGACCCGTGACGCGTCATTCGTCGCCGCGGGCGATCTCAAAGTCATGACGAAGCGGGCGCCATCACACGACGAGATGACGGATCTTCATTTTTGCCTTCACGGTCGCCAAGCACGTCAAGTCGAATGCCATCGTCTTCGCCAAGAACGGCGCGACCGTCGGCATCGGCGCGGGCCAGATGAGCCGGCTCGATTCGGTGCGCATCGCGGCGCTCAAGGCAAGAGACGCGGCCGCGGCGCAAGGTCTTGCCGAGCCGCCGACAAAGGGCTCGGTGGTCGCCTCCGACGCCTTCTTTCCCTTTGCCGACGGACTTGTCGCGGCCGCCGAGGCAGGTGCCACCGCCGTCATTCAACCGGGCGGCTCGGTTCGCGACGACGAAGTCATCAAGGCGGCGGACGAGGCGGGCCTGGCCATGGTGTTCACCGGCCAGCGCCATTTCCGGCATTGAGGACGAGCGCAAGCCTAATGGGCGGCGCCCGTGAGGGATTTGAGCGTGCTCGCCGCCACGGTGAGCTTGGCGATCGAAACGCCGCCCGCTTCGCAATCGGCGATCATTTGCTTGAGATTGTTCACCCCTCGCGCGTGGGCGGCCACCCATGTCTCGGCGGCCTTCTGTCCCGGCAATGACGCGTCGCCGACAAGGGCGGTCGCGGCAAGCGCGCGCTGATGCGCGCTCAACTCGTCGAGGAGACTGCCACGCGCAAGCGTTTCCCAATGGCTCTCGAGCTTCATGGCCTCCGCGGCGCTGACCAGACGATCGAGCCCGAGCGCCTCGCCGACGGCAAAATATGCCGCGGCGCCGTCCACGACTCCGCGGCGGGTTTGCCTCGAAATCTCGACCACGTCCGTGGCGGCGGCAAGCGGATCGAGCAGGGCCATTCGACGCGCAAGATCTTCGTCGAGGCCCTGTTCCGCAAATTGCTTCCGTCGCGCCGCGAGACTCATGCGCGCGAAACTCGACAGGAGCTCGTCCGCCCCTTCCGTCAGAACACGTATTCCCGGCGCAAAGTGAGCAACTGTCTCCTCGACGGCAAGCGGCTGCGAACCATTGCGCAGGAACCAGAGCGCCTGGCGGTCAAGAAGCCGCTTGATCTCGAGATGAAGCGCGGTCTGCAGAGAGGCCGGCACGCGATTGTCGAGCGCATTGATAGCGTCATAAAGCGCGTCCACGCCGTAAGCCGCACAAGTCGCGACAAAGGCGCGCACGACATCGGCGGGCGTCACGCCGGCCTCGTCGCACAGGCGTTGCACGAAGGCCGGCCCGCCGATGTTGACGACGCGGTTTGCGAGCACGGTCGCGATGATCTCGCGCCGCAGCCGATGCCGCTCGATCGCATGAGGAAAGCGCTCGGCGATCACGCGGGGGAAATAGGCCACAAGATCGCGCGAGAAATAGGGCTCGTCCGGGGCCGAAGACGCGACCAGCGCCTCGAAAAGCGTGATCTTCGCATAGGCGAGGAGAACCGCGAGCTCGGGTCGCGTGAGCCCCTCGCCGCGCTTTTCGCGTTCAGCCAACTCGTCCCGGTCGGGCAGACGTTCCAATGTCCGGTCGAGCACGCCGCTGCGCGCCAAAGTGTCCATGACACGCGCGTGCAACGACAGATCGGCCGCGGCCGTTGCCTCGCAAAGGGTGACCGCGAGCGTCTGGCGATAATTGTCGTCGAGCACGAGGCTCGTGACGTCAGCCTGCATATCGTTGAGAAGCGCACGCCGCGCGGGCCGTGAAAGGCTTCCTTCCGCGACGGCGGAGTTGAGAGCAATCTTGAGGTTCACCTCGTGGTCGGACGTGTCGACGCCGGCGGAATTGTCGATGGCATCGGTGTTGATGCGGCCGCCTTTGCGCGCAAATTCGATGCGGCCGCGTTGGGTGACGCCGAGATTGGCGCCTTCGCCCACGACTTTGGCCCGCACGTCTCGCCCGTCCACGCGCAGGCCATCGTTGGCGCGGTCGCCCACTTCGAGATTGATCTCGTGGCTCGCCTTGATGTAGGTGCCGATGCCACCGAAGAAGAGCAGATCCGCCGGCGCTTTGAGAAGCGCACGGATGAGCTCGGCCGGTGTCGCACGCGCCGCCGTAAGGCCCGTTAGCGACATGATCTCGGGCGTAAGCGCGATCGCTTTGAGCGTGCGGCTGAAAACGCCACCGCCTTTCGAAATGAGAGACTTGTCGTAGTCGGCCCAGGAGGAGCGCGGCATTTCGAACAGGCGCTTGCGCTCGCCAAGACTCTTGACCGGGTCGGGAGCGGGGTCGATGAAGATGTCGCGATGGTCGAAGGCCGCAACGAGGCGGATCTGGTCGGACAAGAGCATGGCATTGCCGAACACATCGCCCGACATGTCGCCGACGCCAATGACGCTGAACGGCGTTGTCTGGATATCGGTGCCGAGCTCGCGGAACTGCCGCTTGATCGCCTCCCACGCGCCGCGCGCGGTTATGCCCATCTTCTTGTGGTCGTAACCTTCCGAGCCGCCGGAGGCGAATGCATCGCCGAGCCAAAAGCCGCGCTCGAGTGCGATGGCATTGGCGATGTCCGAAAAGGTCGCCGTGCCCTTGTCGGCGGCGACCACGAGGTAAGGATCATCCCCATCGTGCCGGACCGTGTCTTTTGGCGCCACGATGGTGCCGTCAACGATATTGTCGGTAAGGTCGAGCAGGGAGGCGATGAACAGCTTGTAGCAGCGAACCGCCTCGGTCTCGCGCGCCTCCCGCGTACCGGCCGGGGGAAGCGACTTCGGGAAGAAACCGCCTTTGGCGCCGACGGGCACAATGACGGCGTTCTTCACGCGCTGTGCCTTTGCGAGGCTTAAGATTTCGGTGCGAAAGTCCTCGCGCCGGTCGGACCAGCGCAAGCCGCCCCGCGCCACTTTGCCAAAGCGCAAATGGACGGCCTCGACCACGGGTGAATAGACGAAAATCTCGAACAAGGGCACAGGCGCCGGAAGCTCCAAGAGCATGGGGCTCGAAAGCTTGATCGCAATCGTGGGCTTCTCGGAGCCGTCGGCCTGCCGTTGATAGAGGTTTGTGCGCAAAACGGCTTCGACGACGTTGACGAAGCGGCGCAAGATTCTGTCCTCGTCGAGCGACGTCACGGCTTCGAGCGCCTGCTCGATTTCGGCGCGAATGGCAGCGGCGACCTCTTTGCGCGCCTTCTCCTCCATGTGGTTCCGGGGATCGAGACGGGCATGGAAGAGCTTGACGATCGCGTTCGCGATGGCCGGATTGTTGCCGAGCGCGTCCTCCATGTACTCCTGGGAGAAGGCAATGGCGGCTTGCCGGAGAAAACGCGCGATCGTGCGCAAGATGGAAACGTCGCGCCATCCGAGGTTTGCGCGCAAGACGAGCCTGTTGAGCCCGTCGCTTTCCGCAAGCCCGGTCCAGATGGCAATGAAGGCGCGCTCGAATGGATCCTTCAAAGCTTCGAGAGGCAGTGCCCGGCCCATGGGCTCGAGCATGGCGAAGTCGTGAATGACGAGCGGTCCGGCTTGCGCGTCTTCGAGGGGAAAGGTCGCTTCCTTGATCACGCGCAAGCCCAAGCGCTCGAGCACGGGGAGAACGTCGGACAACACGACGGGTCCGCCGCGATGATAGAGCTTGAGGCGCAGATGATGAGCGTCATCGCCATCGAGGCGGTAGGCACGAACCGAGAGCGGTCCTTGCATGGCTTCGATCGCAGCGTAATCGGTGAGCGCCTCCTCGGCCGAGAAGGCGTCGCGATAACCCGCGTCGAAGGCGGTACGGCAGCGCTCGAAGAGTCTCGCGCCTTCCTGCTCGCCATACTTCTCCCTTAAGATCTCGTGGAGCGCGTCGTCCCAGGTGCGCACGGCATCGCGAATCTTCGCTTCGAGCGCCGTCACATCGGGCTCGGGCCGCTTGCCGTCGTTACGGCCGATGATGAAGTGAATGCGCGCGAGCGGCTCGTCGCCGAAGGTCGGGTAGTAGGCGGATGGCCGGCCGTTAAAGGCGTCGACGAGGATGGCCATGATCCGCTCTCGGAGATTTGTGCCGTAGCGCTCGCGCGGCACATAAACGAGGACGGAAACAAAACGGTCGAACTTGTCGCGGCGCACAAAGATTTTCGTGCGCGGACGCTCCATCAATCTCAGGATTCCGATCGTGGTTTGGAAAAGCTCGTCGTCCGTAACCTGGAACAACTCGTCGCGCGGGAACGTCTCCAAGACGTTGAGATAGGCCTTGCCGTCGTGGCTGTCGGGCGCGAAGCCGGCGCGGGCGAGCGCGCGCATCACCTTGTGGCGCAGATAGGGAATTTCGCGGGTATTTCTCGTGTAGGCGGCGCTCGTGAACAGGCCGACGAATCGGCGCTCGCCCAGAACCGCGCCATCGGGACCGAAGCGCTTGACGCCGATGTAGTCCATATGCACGGGACGATGCACGCTCGAGCGCGTATTGGCCTTGGTGATGATGAGCGGTACGGGCTCGTTGATGAACGCTTGCAGCTCGGGCGACAGCGATACGCGATCCGCACCCCGTCTGACCACGCGGCGCTCGGGATCGGTCAGGAGGCCCAAGCCGGAGTGCGGGAGCATCTCGAGCGTTTGTTTGTGGTTCGTCGTCTTGAGCACATAGTCGCGGCAACCAAGGAAGGTGAAATGATCGGCGCGTAGCCAGCCGAGAAAGGCCAGCGCCTCGTCGACTTCTTCCGTCGGAAGCGACGGCGGATTTGCCTTGAGGTCGACCATCACCTGGTCGAGCGCCGCGAGCATGGGTTTCCAATCGCGGATCGCAAGGCCGACATCGGCAAGAACGTGCCGGATCATGGCCTCGATTTCGGCCAAACGCTCTCACGCTCGATACGCGTCCGAACTCGATGTGGATGAGGGATTCTTTCTGCGCGCCGGCACCGCGCTCGGGCTCGGCGATGTCGGTCGCGCGACCTTCACGATCGCGCTTGATCGCCATCACGGGATGCCACAGCGCTTCGACACTGAGCCGCTGCGTGGCGAGTGCGACGAGAATCGAGTCGAGGAGAAACGGCATGTCTTCGCCTATCACCTCGAGGACTGAATGAGGCGAGGCCCAGCCGTCGCGTTCCGGCGACGGATTGAAGACGCGAATCTTGCGTTCGCCCGGTGGTCGCTCCCTGCTGAATGCGAAAGAATTCCTCGTTGCGGCGATAAGCGTGGCGTCGTTCGAACGAACGAGGTCCTCGGTCGGCACACGGGCAAGGCACAGAAATGCAAAGCGGGCGGCAATTTCGCCGCTCTCCGCTCTCAACGCCTCGGCGACGATCATCTGTTGCGATTTGCCGTGTTGGCGTGGCCCGGCCTCGCCTGCAGGGTGTGTTGTGCGGGTGGTCTTGGCCATCGCTCCGCTCATCGAGGCTAAGCTGTCTTGGTCTGTCGGGCGCAGTCTAGGGTGTCAGCGCTTAGCATAGTCTCTATTCGGCCCGAGGAACGGGCGCATAGTCCGTTGCGGACCGACTTCCTTTTTTGAGGCGCGCCAACGCTTCCTCGCTCATCGCACACGATTGCCCGGGCCGCTTCGCTGCCGCGCGTCACGCGAATGCGCCGGCGCGTGTCTTTGCCACAACCCCCTGCGAGCGCCGAAGCAGGCTTGGCGGGAGACTATTTGCAAATCGTTAACTGTCAGCTCCCGGTCGCGTCTCACGCGTTCCTCGGTTCAAGGAACGGATTTGCAGGCGGTGTCGCTCGCGCCGGCGGATGAGGGGCATCGCGACGCAACGCCGTATAATCTGCATTAACCCACTGCACGCCAAGATAGTGCCCCAGCAGGCCCTCACTACCACTGAGGTGCCTCGATAGAAAGAAGAGCACGGCCGCTTCCTGCAATGTCCAGCTTCACCCCGGAACTCGTCGAAATGCTGCCCGTGTCGGTCCTGCGCGCGGATCGATCGGGCCATTTCTTGTTCGCGAACGCGCGCTGGCACGAGGAAACCGGGATTGCCCGCGATCAAGCCCAGGGCTTGGGCTGGCTAGCTGTTGCTTGTGAGGACGACCGTGCCGGCCTTGAGGCCTTTTTCGCAGAGGGCGCACAGCTTCGCCAACCGCTTGAGCGACACATTCGCCGGCGACTTGCGGACGGTGGTCACATGCCGGCGCTCTTGCGTCTTGTGCCTCACCATGAGCCGCAAGGGGCGCACTCCGGCTATTTGGTCGTATTTCTGCCGCTGGCGAGCGAAACGACAAGAACGCCCAGGGACCCCACGCTGTCGCGCGAATACGCGCCGGAGCGCATCGCCGAGATCGAAGCCGCGACCCAAATTGGGCGTTTTGTCCATTATACCAAGACCAACGCCTTCGAGTGGTCGGAAGAGGCGTTGCGCATCTTTGGCTTCGATACGAGCGAACAGCGCGACACGCTGACCATCGATGAGCTTCTTCGAACGTTACCACGAAGATGACCGTGCACGTGTCCTCAAGAGTCATCACGAGGTGATTAAGAACGGACGCCCGTTCACAGACGAAATGCGAGTCTCTGCGGCCCGATGGCAGCGTGCGGTTCGTTCGCGTCATCGGCGATTGCGAGAAGGACGAGACGGGAGCCGTCGTCGCGACCCGTGGCATCTTCCAGGACGTGACCGAGCGCAGGCTCGAGCAAGCGGCCCGCCGTCGCGTCGAGGAGCGCTACGCGTTGACGACCGAGGCAATGGGCGATGGCATCCTCGATTGGGATCTGCGGAGCGGAGAGGTATACGTTTCCGATCGCGCCCGATCGGTCATCGAGCTTCCGGGGGAAGGACCGATTTCGGGCGAGACGCTCATCTCATGCGTCCATCCTGACGATCGCGCACTCGTCCGTGAAGCGCTGCGCCGTCTTTTCGAACAAGGCATGCGCTACGACATCGAACATCGCACCGTACGATCGGACGGCTCGATCGCCTGGATCCGCGGACGAGGGACGACCGCTCACGACGAGCAGGGGCGCGTCGCTCGTGCCGTCTTCTCGGTGAGCGACATCTCCGATCGCAAACGCGCGGAACAGCAGGCCACCGTCGCCTTGCGCGCCAAGTCGGATTTTCTTGCCGTAATGAGCCACGAGATGCGCACGCCCTTGAATGGCATTCTCGGCATGTCCGGGCTCATGCTCGATCGGCCGCTTCCCCTCGAGCAGCGCCGCCAGATCGAGCTCATCCGAACCTCGGCGGAAGCGCTCCTGTCGCTCATCGACGACATTCTGGTCTATGCGCAGCTCGAGATCGGCAAGCTCGTGCTTGATTGCGCCGATTTCGATCTCGTGCGGATCATAGAAGAAGTCGTGGCGCTCCTCATGCCGCGCGCCGACGACAAACACATCAACCTCGAAGCTGAGCTCGATCCGACGCTCGTACGCTGGCTCCAAGGCGATCGCGGCCGGCTGCGCCAGGTGTTGTTCAATCTGGTCGGAAACGCGATCAAGTTCACGGAAACAGGCTCCGTCAAGGTGCGGGCCTCACACCGGCTGATCGAGGATAATCGCGCCGAAATTCGCATCATTGTCGAAGACACGGGAATTGGCATCGCTCCTCACTTGCGCCCGCGGCTGTTCAAGACGTTCAGTCAGGCGGATAGCTCGATATCGCGGCGCTTCGGAGGCACTGGTCTCGGGCTCGCAATATCGAAGCACCTCATCGAGCTCATGGGTGGCACGATCGATTTGCAATCGACGCCGGGGGTCGGCAGCACGTTTTGGTTCACGGTTCCCTGCAAGCTCGGCCAGCCGCGCGTTGAGGAGCGGCCGCGCTTCCTGCCAACGCCGGACGAGCTCGAATGTCCGTCGCTCCAGGTTCTCGTGGCCGAGGACAATGTGATCAATCAAAAGGTCATCACCGCCGTTCTCGCGGGCCTCGGCCATTACTGCACGATTGTGAGCAACGGCGCCGAGGCGCTGGACGCCGTCAAGGCACGCCGGTTCGATGTCGTGCTCATGGATATACAGATGCCGAAAATGGACGGAATGTCGGCTACGAATGCGATCCGTGCGCTCGGTGAGCCTTGGGCCAATGTCCCCATCGTTGCGCTCACGGCGAATGCGATGGCGGGCGATCGGGAGCGCTATCTCGATGCGGGCTTCGACGAATACGTCGCCAAGCCCGTTGATCCGCGGGCGCTTGCCTATGTGCTCTCAGTCTGTGCGAGAAAGAGCGAAGCGCGTCTACCGGAAGAAGCGCCAGGGCGTGCCGGCTGCGGAAGACACCACCTCGCAAATCGGAAAGAACAAGCCGGGCCTCCCCAACGCCGCACAAGAGGCCCTTACCACGCTCCTTCAGCGCATCGGTTGAGTGCTGCCGATCGAAGCCCTAGGTCGTCTGCTCGTAGTGGAAGTGGCCCACGAGCGGGTAGGCGAACAGCACGTCCTCGAGCTTCGGTCCCGCACCGACATTGTGCACAACGAGCGGGCGCTTGCCGTCTGCCGACCGCTTCGCGCTCACAATGCCGATGTGGGGCAAGCGGTTGTCGAGCCGCCAGCTCACGATGTCGCCCGGTCGATAAGCGGACGCATCGCGCGAAATCGGCAGCGCAAGGCCGTGGCGGCGGAAGAATGTCTCTAGGTTCGGAACCCGCCGGTGATCGATATTGCTGTCGGGCTCGCGGAGTCCCCAGAGATGCGGGTAGGCGCCGAAGGTGTCTCGCATGTCCTCATGGACGAGGACCTGCAAATCGATGCCGAGCTTCCGAAAGCTGCGGATGACGACGTCGGCGCACACCCCGCGATCGGCCGCCACATCGCCCATGGGATAGGCGATGCGCACATAAGACGGATCATAAGTTTCCTGGTGATGCGTGCGTTCCAGCGCGGCCGCGGCAAGCCGTATGCCGAATCGCGGAGCGCCTTCGGCTTGAGCTGAAACTTCGGGATAAGCGAGCCCAAGCACCAGAATGGCGAGAGCGAGCTTCTTGCGCATGTGGCCTGCCTTCCAGCCGACACCGAGAAGCGCCAAGCCTTCGTCCACACCGTGTCGAGATTATGGCGTGCCAAGACGATTAGCCGACTTGAAGAAAGCCTTCCGCCGTCCGTCGGCGGTCGGAAACAGGGCACCAGCCATGCGTGATCGTTCGGCCCCGATCCGGCTTTGCCCGTCCTTCGAGGGATCCAAGCGCGCCTACGATTGGCTCAACCTCCGCGCGCGCTCTTGCGCGAGGCCCCAAAAGGCCCCTCTCTGGCCGCGTCTTCGCCTTTGATCGCGGAGGGGACAGCCGTTTCCGTTGACGCCGCGCCAGGCCCTCCGCCAGTAACCAAAGCCTCGGACGCAATCCGCGCCTTCGGCACGAGGGCGGCGATCGCTTCATAAAGCTCATTGGCGTCGATCGGTTTCGACACATAGCCGTTCATGGCGGCATTGAGATAGCGTTCGCGATCGCCGACCATGGCGTCGCCGGTGACTGCAATGATCGGAACTTTCGCCGCGGGCCCGTCAAGCAAGCGAATGCGCGCCGCTGCCGTCGTGCCGTCCATGATGGGCATATGGACATCCATCAGCACGACGTCGAACGACTCTCGTTGAAGTGCTGCGACCGCTTCCGCACCGTTGCGTGCCATGCGCACCTCGTGACCGGCAGGTTCGAGCAGCGCGCGAAACAGGCTTTGATTGATCGTGTTGTCCTCGGCAACCAAAATGCGCAATCGACCGGGCGCGTTCTCGGGTTGGTTGACGGCCGCAGTGCCACGGAGAGTGTGTCGGGCGGGTCCCTCTCTGATTGCGTCGCTCGCTTGCACTCGAGCTCGAACCAGAACATCGAGCCCCTTCCCGGCGCGCTTTCAACGCCCACGCGTCCACCCATGAGGGTGGCAAGTTCGCGGCAGATCGCAAGGCCAAGTCCCGAGCCGCTATAGCGGCGCGACAGCGATGCGTCGAGCTGCGTGAACTTCTTGAAAAGCCGCTCGCGATCCGCTTCTGAAATGCCGATGCCCGTATCGACCACGGCGAAGTGTAGACGCAGCGCGTCCGGTCCCGCGCTCTGTTGCGCGAGCTTGAGCGTGATTCCGCCGCGCTCTGTGAACTTGATCGCGTTGCCGATGTAGTTCGAAAGGATCTGCCTTACGCGGACCGAATCGCCCTGCACAAGTCCGTCGTCGCCGTTGCCGATCTCCAAGCGAGACGGTAATGGCCTTCTTGTTGGCGTGCGCCGTCCAAGTGACTGCAAGCGCCTCGAGCAGTCCTTTGGGATTGAACACGGTTTCACGCAACTCGAGCCGGCCCGTCTCGATTTTTGATAGATCGAGCACGTCGTTGAGAAGGGCCAGGAGCGATTCGCCTGCTTGCTTGATCGTTTCAGACCACTCACGCTGCGCACCGTTCAACTGCGAATCGAGCAGCAGGCTCGTCATTCCGATGACGCCGTTCATCGGCGTGCGCAGCTCGTGGCTCATCGTGGTCAGGAATTGCGATTTTGCCAGACTTGCCGCCTCGGCCTTGTCGCGCGCCTGAATGAGCTCTTCGGTGAGTTGCTCCAGCTCTTCACTCTTACGCCGGAGCTCGGCTTGGGCCGCTCTTTGCAGGCGGATGGTGTCCAAGAGCAATTCGTTCGACTTCTTGTCGATCCGTAATATCGCGAATGATCCCGATCAAGACGAGATCACTGCCGATTTGGCTCTCGCTGATCGCGAGCTCCATCTGGAACAACGCTCCGTCCTTGCGCCGTCCCGTTGCTTCACGTGTCAAGCCGGTCGAATTTGCGGCGCTCTTCGGCGAATAAGCCTCGAATGCGACATGGTCAGTTGTGCCAGCGGCCGGCGGTATCAGCATGGCGATGTTATGTCCGACGATCTCCTCTGCTTTGTACTTGAAGATCGCTTCTGCCGCGCGATTGAAGCTGCGAATGTCGCCATTCGGCGACATAATGAGAATGCCGTCAACGACGGAGTCCATGATTCTTCGGACTCGCTCTTCGCTTTCGCGACGCTTTTCTGCCTCGTCTTGGGCCATGAGCTGGCGGATCCGCCAGCCCGCCCGCCAGCTTATGTAGATGAGGGCGATGGTGCACCAGGCGATGAACAAGAGCGTGAGCGCCATGGATTGCGCCGTCATGGTATCGCGGGCGCTCACGTCGCGAAGGATTACAAGCTCGCCGTGCCCGGCGCCGATCTCGCTCGCAATTGGCATTGCCAACACGTCGAAGCGCCGCCCTGCAATTTGAATGGCGGTGGTGTTGTTCGCGCGGTCGCCCAAGAACCGCGCGAGCTCGCGAGCGGCATCGCTGGCCTCGCCTCCTACGCGGCTCAGCAGCGGCGGCGGCAGAAGCTCGGTCGAGCGCGCGCCCGCGGGCGGCATCGGCACAACGAATACTTCCGCATCCAGGGATTGGCTCAACTCGCGAAGGACGGCGTCTTCCGATTTGTCAATTTCGACGTATCCGATCACGGCACCGTCGAATCGCCATGGCGATACCGCGCGCAGCGTAAGGGCTCCGTAAGTGCTTATTTCCAAGCGAACGACGGGCCGCTGATGAGATTCAGCTTCGCGCACGCTGTCGCGGTCGATGATATCGCCGTAACGTTCCGGCATGCTGGCGCGCAGGACGGCGCGCCGGTCTGTATCGAGAAAGATGAGACGGGAAATGTCGTTCTTGTTGATGGCTTGCTCGAAACCGGGTTGAACGAGCATGCGCAAGCGCTCCCGATTGCGTGCGAGAAAGCTTTGGCGCACACCCGCGCTGGCGGTGATGTCATCGGAGAGGTGGAGCAACAACGCGCCACCCTGATCCGTCCAAAGTCTGATCGTCTCGGCCGTGGCGCGTTGGGTCTCACCGCGCAAGATCGCACTGTCGCGGTGACGGATGACGACGGAGAAAAAGAGCGCACCCGCGGCGATAACGAGGATGGCGGTTCCAGCGGCGAAATGAATGCGAAGCCGTCGATCGGCGATGAGCTGCCGCACCCTCGAGAGAGGGGATATCGAGAACGGACGGGCCCCAACCATCTTATTGCTCACGCCGGCGAATCGTCGGGGGAGCCTAGGGCCCATTCTTTTCGAGTTTACTAAGGCGTAAGGGCGAAGGACGCGGAGATCGTCCAAACGTTAACGGCCCAAGGGCCGCCCCGCCGAGAGCCCGCCCGGCCTTGGGCCTTCAGGCATTCGCGGTCGGCGCCCACCCTTCGTGGCGTGGCAGACCGTCGCTCGGAATCGTGACCATCGGATGCTTTGACCGGGTGAAGACCCAGCGGTCGGGCTTGGCGCCGACATCGGCTTCGCGATCCAGCGTGGGCACGTGCACGAGCACGAAATCGGGGAATGCGTCCACATAGAGGAACATGTGGCAACCGCACTCCGAACAAAAGCGCCGGTGGCAAGTGGGCTTCGTGTCGAAGTTTTTGATCTTGTTCTCGCCCTGGGTTATCCGAAATCCACTTGCGGGCAACCACCGCGATCAAAGCCAGTGCGCCCCCGCAAGTGTCGGTGCAGTCCGTACACAGACAATAATGCACTTCCACGGGCTTCGTGGTGTATTCGTACCGTACGGGGCTCTTCTCGCAGCGGCACCCGCCGACTGCCCTGATCTTTTGTTCGGCCATTGTGATTTCTCCCCACGCATCCGCGTCGTGTCCGTGGCGCCGAGCGAGACGAAATCTTCCAGATCGATTTCTTCGTGTAAAGCGGATTCGGAGGACGCTAGCCTTGCCGACCTTGCCGTGCAAGGAACGCGCGCCAACAATCGATGGGTTCGGCGTAGCAGATGAAACGAGCCTGAATTCCAAAGCGAACGACAGGCGCGATCGCCCGCGCGCAAGTCTTGCTGTCCGCCGATAATTCGGCTTTGATCGAGCCTGCTCGTTCTCCCGAGCGATATCATGATGAGGTGGCGCCCGTTCAGCGGTGGCCTCGAGACAAACCCGATAGGCGAACCAGCAAGAAAGGAGCCGAACCGTGAAGACGCGCGCAGCCATAGCGGTGGCGCCGAACAAGCCGCTCGAAGTGACGGAAGTCGACCTCGAAGGCCCGAGGGCGGGCGAGGTGCTGGTGGAGGTGAAGGCAACCGGGATCTGCCACACGGACGCCTACACGCTGTCGGGCAAGGATTCGGAAGGCTTGTTCCCGTCAATTCTCGGCCACGAGGGCGCGGGCATCGTCCGCGAGATCGGCGCGGGCGTCACCACCGTCAAGCCAGGCGATCACGTCATTCCGCTCTACACGCCGGAATGTCGCCAATGCAAGACGTGCCTGTCGCGCAAATCGAACTTATGCACCGCCATCCGGGCCACCCAGGGCAAAGGCGTCATGCCGGACGGCACCTCGCGCTTCAGCCGCAAGGGCGAGCAGCTCTTCCACTATATGGGCTGCTCGACCTTCTCGAATTTCACCGTGCTGCCGGAGATTGCGGTGGCGAAGATCCGCGAGGACGCGCCCTTCGACAAGGTCTGTTATATCGGCTGCGGCGTGACGACGGGCATCGGCGCGGTCATCTACACGGCCAAGGTCGAGCCCGGCGCCAATGTCGCCGTGTTCGGCTTGGGGGGCATCGGCCTCAATGTCATCCAGGGCGCGCGCATGGTGGGCGCCGACAAAATCATCGGCATCGACATCAATCCGGCCAAGCGTGTCATCGCCCAAAAGTTCGGCATGACCCATTTCATCAATCCAAGCGAGATCGGCGCGGACAAGGTGGTGCAAGCCATCGTCGATCTGACGAGCGGCGGCGCGGATTACAGCTTCGATGCCACGGGCAACGTCAAGGTCATGCGCCAGGCGCTCGAATGCTGCCATCGCGGCTGGGGCCAGTCGATCATCATCGGCGTCGCCGAAGCGGGCCAGGAAATTGCAACGCGGCCCTTCCAGCTCGTCACGGGCCGCGTGTGGAAAGGCACGGCGTTCGGCGGCGCGCGCGGCCGCACCGATGTGCCCAAGATCGTCGAATGGTATATGGACAAGAAGATCAACATCGACGATCTCATCACCCACACCATGCCGCTTCAGAAGATCAACGACGCCTTCGATCTGATGCACGAGGGCAAGTCCATTCGCAGCGTGGTGGTGTATTGACGGCGATCGAGACGCTTTCTCTATCGCGCTATTTCGGCGGGGCTCAGGGCATCTATCGCCACGCCTCCCGCGAGACGAAGACGCCGATGCGCTTCTCCGTCTTCGTGCCGCCGCAAGCCGAGCGCGGACCGGTGCCGGTCGTGTGGTGGCTCTCGGGTCTCACTTGCACCGAAGAGAACTTCACCGTGAAGGCGGGCGCCCAGCGCGTGGCGGCCGAGCTCGGGCTTATCGTCGTGGCGCCCGACACGAGCCCGCGCGGCGATGCCGTGCCCCGCGATCCCGAGAACGCTTATGACTTCGGCCTCGGCGCCGGATTCTATGTCGATGCGACGGAGGCGCCTTGGGCGGAAAACTATCGCATGTACAGCTACATCGTGCGCGAGCTTCCCGCGGTGATCGCCGCGAATTTTCCGGCCGACATGAATCGTCAAGGGATCTCCGGCCATTCCATGGGCGGCCATGGCGCGCTCACCATCGCACTGAAGAATCCCGGAGCGCTTTCGCTCCGTCTCGGCCTTCGCGCCCATCGCCTCGCCTATGAATTGTCCCTGGGGCAAGAAGGCGCTCTCGGGCTATCTCGGCGAGGAGCGCAAGCGCTGGCGCGCTTACGATGCTTGCGCGCTGATCGAGGACGGCGCGCGGTTAGCGGAAATTCTGGTCGATCAGGGCGAAGCCGATCAATTTCTCACGACGCAGCTTATGCCCGAGCGCCTCGAGGAAGCTTGTGTGCGCGCGGGCATCGCGCTCACGCTCCGCCGCCAGCCGGGCTACGACCACTCTTATTTCTTCATTGCGACCTTCATCGAAGACCATCTGCGCTGGCACGCGGCGAGGCTCGCGAAGAGATAGATCAGAGCGCCATCGACGATCCAGACGACGGGCGGGAGTGGAGCGCGTTTGTGTCCCTTGGGGCATCGCGGCTTGTTTTGCTGATCAAATTGGAGCGGGCGATGGGATTCGAACCCACGACCCCAACCTTGGCAAGGTTGTGCTCTACCCCTGAGCTACACCCGCATCCCGGTGCTCTTATATCATGCAATGCTTAATCGCTCGCAAGAGGCGCTCGGCCGCGCCCGGTCGCGGCAAGCGAGGCCCGGCGTCAATCCGCGTCGGCCGAGGGCTCGGGCAGAAATAGGGACGTTCGGGCGCGGACATGATGGCGCTCCTTGACGTGGCCCGCGACGAGCCCCATGGCGAGCGTGAGCACGCTGGCGTCGTCGGTGAAGCCGAGCCCCGCGAGCCAATCTGGAATGAGATCGGCCGGCAGCACGAAATAGGCGAGCGCGGCGAGCAGCACGGCCCGCACGCGCGCGGGCGTGCGCGCATCGACCGCGCAAAAATAAGCCGCTGCGAGCTCTTCGGCGAAGGGAATGCGGCCGATCAGGCGACGAAGCTTCCGCCAAAAGCCTTCGCGGACGAGCTCTTCGTTTCGCGCGACGACGGCCGGCAACGCATAAGAAACGTCATGCCCTGGAACGGATGATGTCATCGACATGGCTGCAATCTAACTCCTCATCCAACGCCTGACAATCGCTGCCCGCGGCGCAACGCGTGACAAGGGCGGGCGAACGCTTCGGCAGGATTAACGCGCCTCGCCACAAGCGCCGCATTTTGGGCGTGGCTCACGCTCAGCCGCCGCGCCTCAGGCCGCGATGGAATTCATGAACTGGGCGAGCGCCACGTCCTTCTCGGTGAGCCCGCCCGCATCGTGGGTCGATAGCGTGACCTCGACGGTGCGGTAGACATTCGACCACTCGGGATGATGGTCCATCTTCTCGGCCATGAGCGCGACCCGCGTCATGAAGCCGAACGCCGCGTTGAAGTCCTTAAAAGTAAAGGTCTTGTGGATGGCGTCGCGGCCTTTCACCTCGCTCCAGCCCGCAAGCTTTCCGAGCGCGGCGGAGCGCTGATGACCCTTGAGCGTCGTTGCCATTGGCTTGCACCTCGATTGATCGCCTCTCCATTCCGCCCGCGCGCGAGCGGCGAAAAAACCTAGCGCGCAAAGCCCATGGCGTCATGCGCGATCTTCACAATCCCGTGCACCACAAAGCGGCCACATTTCTGCCCGCGCTGGGCCTCACTGCGGAATCATCATGCAACGTTGGCCCCGGCGTGTCGGGACAGAGTGCCCGGTTTAATGAGCCCCCCAGCCCCTCGGGCATCGCCTACGGCTCGCCCGGGGCCAACGCGTCTTCCCGCCCTCTGCGACCTCGTGACCGGCCCCGTTCCCTGCGGGCAGCTTGATCGTCGGCGCATGAGGGCTTATCAAGCCAATCTCCTGTCGCTTCGAACTGCGCCGGTCTTCCACCCAGGTTCGCCGCCCGCCGATGAGCGCGATGATTGAGATCAAAGGGCTCGTCAAGCGCTTTGGCCCGCTCACGGCGGTGGCCGGAATCGACTTTGCCGTGACGAAGGGCGAAGTCTTGGGTTTCCTCGGACCGAATGGCGCGGGCAAGTCCACGACCATGAAGATGATCGCAGGCTATCTCGCGCCGACGGCGGGCGAGATTCGCCTGTGCGGGCGCGACGTCGCGCGCGAAGCGCTTGCCGCGCGCGCGCGCCTCGGCTACTTGCCCGAAGGCGCGCCGGCCTATCCGGAGATGACGCCGCGGCAATTCTTGCATTTCGTGGCCGAGGTGCGCGGCCTTTCGGGCAACGGCCGCGCTTCGGCCCTCACGCGCGCTATTGCGCGCACCGAGCTTCAAAGCGTTCTCGACCAGAGGATCGACACGCTGTCCAAAGGCTTCAAGCGGCGCGTGGGTCTTGCCCAGGCGATCCTTCACGATCCGCCGGTGCTCATCATGGACGAGCCGACCGATGGGCTCGACCCCAATCAAAAGCATTCCGTGCGCCGGCTGATCACCGAGATGGCCCCCGAAAAAGCGATCATCATCTCCACGCATATTCTCGAGGAGGTCGATGCCGTGTGCACGCGGGCGCTCATCATCGACCGCGGGCGCATCGTGGCCGACGGCACGCCCTCCGCGCTCGCCACGCGCTCCCGCTACCACAATGCCGTCACCGTGACCGTGGCGCCCGACAAAGCGGGCCACATCCGCCGCGCGCTGGGAACGTTGCAAGGCATTGCGCAGATCGAGGAGCGCAAGCTGGGCACGGAGGAGGTGGCGCTCACGCTCTTTCCCGCCAAGGACGTGCTCCTTATCGAGAATGTGAGCGCGCTCGTCCTGGCCCAGGGCTTGAGCGTGAAAGGCCTTTATGCGGAGGCTGGACGCCTCGACGAAGTCTTCCGCAGGCTCACCACGCCCGATGCCGGCCCCGCCGGCCCAGTCCGTGGGCGAGGCCGCCTGATGCATACGCTCTATGCGATCTTCAAGCGCGAGCTCGTAAGCTATTTCGCGACGCCGGTCGCCTATGTCTTTATCGTCATATTCCTGTTTGCGACCGGCACCTTTACCTTTTATCTCGGAAATTTCTACGAGGCCGAGCGCGCCGATCTCTCGGCATTTTTCAGCTTTCATCCCTGGCTCTACCTCTTTTTCATGCCGGCAATCGCCATGCGTCTTTGGGCCGAAGAGCGCAAGACGGGAACGATCGAGCTTCTGCTCACGCTGCCCGTGCCGCTATGGGCGGCCGTCGCCGGAAAGTTCTTCGCGGCCTGGGCGTTCGCGGGGATTGCGCTCGTCCTGACCTTTCCCTTGTGGATCACGGTCAACGTGCTCGGTGATCCCGACAACGGCATCATCCTCGCGAGCTACATCGGCAGCTTCTTCATGGCCGGCGGCTATCTTGCCATCGGCTCCGCGATATCCGCGCTGACGCGAAACCAGGTCGTCGCCTTCGTGGTGAGCGTCTTCGTCTGCTTTCTATTCACCGTGAGCGGCCTGCCGCTCGTGCTTGATTTTTTCAGCGCCTGGTTGCCGCAGCTTCTCTTGTCCGCGATCGCATCTTTGAGCGTGCTTGCGCATTTCGACGCCATCGTGAAGGGCGTGATCGATCTTCGCGATGTCGTCTATTTCGTCAGCTTGATGGGCTTCTGGCTTCTCGCCAATGCCCTCTTCATCGATTTGAACCGGGCGGGCTAGGGCGAGAATGAGCCGCTCCCTCTACACCGCGCTCGCGCTCGCCTTGGGTGTCGTCGATCTTCCTCGCGGCGAATATTCTGGCGGGCGCGGGTCTCCGCAACGCGCGCTTCGATCTCACGGCAAACCGGGAATTCACCTTGAGCCCCGGAACGATCAAGCTCATGCAGTCGATCGAGGAGCCGATCACGCTGCGCCTCTTCTATTCCGCGAAGACCGCGAACTCATATCTCTCCGTGCGCAGCTATGCACAGCGTGTGCGCGACCTCCTGAGCGAGTATGTCACACGCTCGCGCGGCAAGCTCGTCCTCGAGGTCATCGAGCCCGAACCCTTCTCGCCCGAGGAGGACCGCGCGGCGGCCGCGGGGCTCTTGGCGGTGCCCACCAATGCCGGCGACACGATCTATTTCGGTCTCGAAGGCACCAACATGGCCGATGGCCGCGAGGTGATTCCCTACTTCACGGCCGAGCGCGAAGCCTTCCTCGAATACGACCTCACCGCGCTCATCGACAAATTGAACCGTCTCCGAAAGCCGGTGCTCGGGCTCATTTCGGGCATTCCGCTGGAAGCGGGACCCGGCGGTATTCAGGCCGTGATGGCCGGCCGCGCGCAGCCCTATGAGCTCTATAAGGAGCTTTCGAGCAAGTTCGACATCCAATTCCTGGACACCGATCTTTCCCGCGTGCCGCAAGACGTGACCGTGCTGATGCTCGTGCAGCCATCGGCGCTCGCGCCCGCGCGCCCTCTACGCCATCGATCAATTCGTGCTCGGCGGCGGACATGCGCTCGTGTTCGTCGATCCGCATTCCGAGATGGCGCGTCAAGGCCAGACCATGTCGGGCACGCCGCCGCCAAGTCCGTCCGCGCTCGATCCCCTGCTCAAGGCATGGGGTGTCGCCATGCCCGCGGACAAGGTCGTAGGCGATTACACGCTTTCTCAGCGCGTGTTGCTCGGCCAAGGAGGAAGTCAGCGCATCGTCAATTACGTCGTCTGGCTTGGGCTCACCAATGATGTCATGAACAAGCACGATCCCGTCTCGGCGGAGATCGATGATCTGGCCCTCGGCAGCGCGGGCGCGCTCATGCCGATTGAGGGCGCCACGACTACTGTCACGCCGCTTATGACCTCGACGCCCAATGCCATGCTCGTGCCGGTCGATGACATCGCCTATATGCCCGATCCCGAAGCGCTGATCCGCAACTTCGTTCCCGCGGGCAAGCCATTCGTCCTGGGCGCGCGCATTACCGGAAAGGCAAAGAGCGCCTTTCCCGACGGTCCGCCGCCTGAGCCCAAGACCGACACGCCGGCGGCGGAAACGGATGAGAAGCCCGAGCCCCTTCCGCCTCATCTTGCTCAATCTTCAGGCGATATCGACGTGATCGTCGTTGCCGATACCGATCTCTTCGACGACCAATTTTGGACGCAAACCCAGAATGTGATGGGCCAGGCGATCAGCTTGCCCATCGCCGACAACGGCGATTTCGTGCTCAATGCGGTGGACAATCTTATGGGCTCGGATGCGCTCATTGGCTTGCGCGGACGCGCGGTCGCCGAGCGGCGCTTCAAGCTGGTCGACGAGATCCGTCGCCGCGCCGAAACTCGCTATCTCGCGCAGGAAGAAAGGCTGCGCGCAAAGCTCGCCGAGACCGAGCGCCGGCTCAGCGAACTCCAACAGCAGGGCGAAGGCCCGGAAAGCCGGAGCATCATCATTACGCCCGCCCAACAGGCCGAGATTGCACGCTTCCGCACGGATATCGCACAGACACGCCTTGCACTGCGCGAAGTGCAGCACAAATTGCGCGAGGATATCGATCGGCTCGGGATGTGGTTGCGCGTCGTCAATATCGGCTTGATACCGCTCCTGGTCGGCGCCGTCGCGCTCGTTCTCGTGGTCGTCGGGCGCCGACGCCGCGCACGCGCCGCTGAGCGCCCCGTCACACCGAGGGCCCGATGAGCGAGCATGCGGCGATGGCATGGCAAGGCAACGCTTTCTGGCGCACGGATCGCGGACGTCTTCTGCTCGTGCTCGCTCTGATCGCGCTCGTCACCACTGTGGCCGCGGCGATTGTCGTGACGGGGGAAGCCCGGCGCACGGCGTCGCGCTTTTCGCCCGCACCGGTGTTTCCGGGTCTCGAGGCGAAGCTTGGGGATGCGGCAATTATCACCGTCGCGAGCCCCGAGGGGCGCATCGAGGTCCGTCGCGCCGATGGCGGCCAATGGGTCGTGCCGGCCGCCTCGAATTATCCCGCCCATCTCGAGACAGTGCGCAAGATGCTGCTTGGCCTCGCCTCGATCAAGGCGGTCGAATTGCGGACCGCGCGCCATGATTGGCTCGCGACGCTCGACTTGATCGCGCCAGCGGGAAGGCGGAAAGGCGACCGAGATTCGCGTGAGCGATGCCAAGGGCACACTCATCGCCGGCCTCCTGGTCGGCAAACTAAGGCCTGCAGGCGGCCTTACGGGCGAGGACGCGTTTTACGTTCGGCGTGTGGAGGAGGATCAGTCCTATCTAGCCGAGGGCGATCTGCCACTCGATGTCGCGCGCAGCAGCTGGCTTGATCCGACCATCGTCGAGCTGCCCAGGGAGCGCGTATTTCGTGTGATGTTGACACCGAAGGAGGGACCAAGCTTTTCGATCTCACGCACCAATGCGCAGATCGAAAACTTTGCCGTCGATACGATGCCGAAGGGGCGAAGCATGGTGAGTGAGACGGCGGCCAACCCGATCGGCGCGGCGCTGTCCGATTTCACTCTTGAGGACGTGCGTCCTCGTGCGGAAGTGGATTTCGCCAAAGCCGCGCGCGCTGTCTTTGAGACATTCGACGGCCTTGTTGTCACGGTCGAGGCGGCCGACGCCAAGGAGGAGCATTGGGTTCGCCTGACCGCAACGGCAAAGCCGCCCAGTGCCCAAGCCGCAACCGCCAAGCCTGCAAATGCAAAGACGCCCGATGTTGCCGCTGAAGCCAAAGCGATGAACGCGCGGGTCGGCTCATGGGCCTACAAAGTAGCCGACTGGAAAGCCGCGCTCTTTTCACGGAGCCTCGACAGCTTGCTCGCGGAGCCCGCGAAAGAACTCCGAGCCGAGCAAGCCCCAGTGACCGTTCGGTTTTAGTTGAGTTCCGGCACGTCGGCAGCGCCAAGAATCGGGCCCATCCCGCTTTCTTGCAGGATCACGGCATATTGCTCGCCCTGCCCATGCGCAAGCTCGGCGCGCGCGACATGAAATGACGCGGCGCTGCCGTTCCAGTCACCGACTGGCCGAAGCTCCCGCACCACATGCGTGTAACGGATCGTCTTTCCGCGATTTTCGCCCTCGCCGATCGTGACTTCGTGAAGTCCTTCGAAGCGGACGAGATAGACGGCTGCCTTGCGCGCTTGGCCAGCGCCGACATCGATCTCGACGTCGTCCGAGTTCTCGCGCACCGTGACAGGCACTCGATCGCTCGAAGTCCTGGCGGCGCTCTTCAACCTTGCGAAGTACCTCGTTGCGCTTGCCGCCCACGAGATCGACCGCACCGTCGATGACGATCTGAGGCGTGTATGGTTGAACGCCGAAGCGCCTTGCATATGCATACTGTCGCGCTTTGTGCTCCGGCCGCGCCAAGGTGTCGCGCCAGCCGAGATAGTCCCAATAATCGATGGGCAAGCTCAAGGCGAGGAGCCCCGGCTCTTTCGCGAGCTCGCCCAAAAGCGCATCGGCCGGTGGGCAGCTTGAGCACCCTTGGCTCGTAAAGAGCTCGACCACCGTGAGCTTGGTGTCATCACCGGAAGCGTTCGGGGCGGGGCCAGCCGCCGACGCGACTAAGGTTGCAAATACAAGCCCGGTCCGTTGCAAAATGCGATGCGCGTTCAACGCAGTCATTGCGCCGACGCTAAGGCGCAAAGCGCTGCCGCACCAGTCACGATCGCTTGACTGTGCAGACGCTCACGGCCGCTTGAGCAAGTTGCGCAATACGTAATGCAGGATTCCGCCATTCGAGAAGTACTCGACTTCATCGACGGTATCGATTCGGCACAGCACCTCGGTCTCCTTGGCGGTGCCGTCATCGCTCTTGATGCGTAAGGAAAACATCATGCGCGGTTTGAGATGGCCCGAAACTCCGCGAATGTCGATTCGCTCGCGGCCTGCGAGGCCGAGCGATTTCCGCGTTTCGCCTTTCGTGAATTCGAGCGGCAGCACGCCCATGCCGACGAGATTGGAGCGGTGAATGCGCTCGAAGCTTTCTGCGACCACCGCGCGCACGCCCAACAGGCGCGTGCCCTTGGCGGCCCAATCGCGCGACGATCCCGTGCCGTACTCCTTGCCTGCAAAGACGATGAGCGGAACGCCTTCCCCGGCATAGCGCATCGCCGCGTCGTAGATGGAAAGCTCCTCGCCGGAAGGATAATGGATCGTATTCCCGCCTTCTCGGCCTCCGAGCATCTCGTTCTTGATGCGGATGTTGGCAAACGTGCCGCGCATCATCACTTCATGATTGCCGCGCCGCGCGCCATATGAGTTGAAATCGGCGGGCTCTACGCCGTGCTCGATGAGATAGCGTCCGGTAGGGCTGTCCTTCTTGATCGAGCCCGCCGGACTTATGTGGTCGGTGGTGATGGAGTCGCCGAAGATGCCGAGCACGCGCGCCGCCGCGATTTCCTTGATCGGCTCGGGCTCGATCTTCATGCCGTCGAAATAGGGTGGCTTTCGCACGTAAGTCGAGTGTGTGTCCCAGGAATAGGTCATGCCCTTGGCAATCTTGATGCCGCGCCATGCCTTGTCGCCGGTGAAGACGTCCGCATAGCGCGAGCGGAACATCGTCGCAGTGATGGTCTTGCGGATCGTTTGCGCAACTTCCGCGGAGCTTGGCCAGATGTCTTTGAGATAAACGGACTTGCCTGCGCGATCCTGGCCAAGCGGCTCTTTGACGAGATCGGCGGTCATCGAGCCGGCGAGCGCGTATGCCACGACGAGCGGCGGCGAGGCCAAGTAATTCGCGCGCACATGGGGATTGATGCGGCCCTCGAAATTGCGATTGCCGGATAGCACGGCCGCCACCACGAGATCGCCTTTCGTCACCGTGTCGGCGATCGGGTCGGGCAGGGGTCCGGAATTGCCGATGCAGGTCGTGCAGCCATAGCCGACAAGGTTGAAGCCGAGCTTGTCGAGATCGCGCTGCAGACCTGAGGCCGCAAGGTATTCGGTGACCACCTGGGAGCCAGGCGCGAGCGATGTCTTGACCCACGGTTTGACGGAAAGCCCGCGCTTGGCGGCATTGCGCGCGAGCAAGCCTGCCGCGATCATGACGCCCGGATTGGATGTGTTGGTGCAGGACGTGATGGCGGCGATCACGACATCGCCATGGCCGAGATCGTAATTCGTGCCCGATACCGGGAGCCTTCCGTTGCCATTCGCGCGCTTGTCGAAGGTCGTCTTCAGTGCGTCGGCAAAGGCGCTGGCAGCCTTGGCGAGCGGCACGCGATCTTGTGGCCGCCGTGGGCCCGCAAGCGAAGGCTCGACACGGGAAAGCTCGAGATCGAGCGTATCGGTGAAGACGGGATCGGGCGCCGTGGCTGCTCGGAATAGTCCTTGTGCCTTGGCATAGCGCTCGACCAGCGCCACGCGTTTGGGCTTGCGCCCCGTGGCCTTGAGGTACCGGATCGTGTCCGCGTCCACGGGGAAGAAACCGCAGGTGGCACCATATTCCGGCGCCATGTTGGCAATGGTCGCGCGATCCTCGAGCGGGATCGTGTCCAGTCCCGGTCCGTAGAATTCGACGAATTTTCCCACCACGCCTTTCTTGCGCAGCATCTCGGTCACGGTGAGCACGAGATCCGTCGCCGTGACACCCTCACGGAGGCGGCCCGTGAGCTTGAGGCCCACCACCTCGGGAATGAGCATCGAAATGGGCTGACCGAGCATGGCCGCTTCCGCCTCGATGCCGCCCACACCCCAGCCGAGCACGGACAGGCCGTTGATCATGGTGGTGTGACTATCGGTGCCCACCAGCGTGTCGGGATAGACAAGCGTGGCGCCGCGGGACTTGCCGTTGAGCTTCGATGTCCAGACCGTCTGCCCCAGATATTCAAGATTGACCTGATGGCAGATGCCGGTTCCGGGCGGCACGACGCGGAAATTGTCGAACGCAGCCTGGCCCCAGCGCAAGAAGGCGTAGCGCTCGCCGTTGCGCTCATATTCGCGCTTGACGTTTTCCTTGAACGCCTTGGGCGTGCCGAAGGCATCGACCATCACGGAGTGATCGATGACGAGGTCGACGGGTGCCAGCGGATTGATGCGCGTGGGATCGCCGCCGAGCTTCGTCATGGCGTCGCGCATGACGGCGAGATCGACCACGGCGGGCACGCCGGTAAAGTCTTGCATCAAGACGCGTGCGGGCCGGAAGGCGATCTCGCGATCGCTCTTGCGCGTCTTTGTCCAGCGCGCAAGCGCCTTGATATCATCCACGGTGACGCTGCGTCCGTCCTCGTGGCGCAGCAGATTCTCGAGCAAGACCTTGAGCGAGAAAGGCAGCCGCGAGACATCGCCGAGCCCTGCGCTTTCTAACGCCTTGAGGCTGTAATACTGATAGCTTTGGCCGCCCACTTGCATCCTGCGGCGGGTCTTGAGGCTGTCCTGGCCCAGCATGGTCACGGAGCGACTCCACAATTGATGGCGGGACGAAACTTGCACGCTGCGTACAGCATCGCCATGGTCTCGTCCTCGGACGATCTTGTGCGACGGGTCGCGACTCGCAGAGGCGGACAGTGTAGCAATTCGCGATGCCGTTGCCATGAGGCATGCTGCTATGACCACGGTCGTACCCGACCGCGCCCGGCTTCGCAATGCGGTCGACTGCGCCAGGCCGGGACTCTGCTTTCTCATTGAGCGCTGGCAGGAAGGAGCAGGGCATGCGCATCGCAGCGCATGAGCTGACATGCGCGCGCGGCGGCCGGCTTGTCTTTTCCGGTCTGTCCTTTGCGCTCGTGCCGGGGGAGATGTTGCTTGTCACCGGTCCGAATGGCGCGGGCAAATCCTCGCTGCTTCGCCTTTTGGCGGGTCTCCTTAAGCCCGTGCGTGGCAGGCTTACGGTCGACGGCGCCGATCCGGCAATGCACCCGATTGGCGCCGAGCTTCATCTCGTTGGCCATCGGGATGCCGTGAAGCCGGCGCTCACGGTCGCGCGCAACCTTCTCTTCTGGCGCGACTTTCTGGGCGGCACCGGGGATGTGAAGTTGGCGCTTGCGGCCTTTGGCCTGGGAGCCCTCGCCGATGCGCCGGCGGCGCTCCTGTCGGCGGGACAACGGCGACGGCTTGCGCTGGCCCGGCTTCTCGTGGCGTCGCGCCCCCTTTGGCTCCTCGACGAGCCCGGCGCCGCGCTCGACGCGGAGGGGCGCGCGAAGATTGCGGCGCTGATCGCGGCGCACTGCAGCGACGGCGGGATTGCCGTGGTGGCAGGCCATGGCGAGATTGCGCTGCCGCAGGCGCGCGCGCTGGCGCTCGGCGGAGGCGCCACGTGAAGGCGCTCTATGCTCTTCTTCTTCGCGACCTTCGACTTGCGGCAAGCGCCGGCGGCACCGGGCTCATGAGCCTTGCCTTCTTCGCGGCTGTTCTTACGCTTGCTCCCTTCGGTCTCGGTTCGGATCCCGCGCTCCTCGGTCGGGTTGCGCCCGGAATTGTTTGGATCGCCGCGTTGCTTGCCGCTGTGCTGTCGCTCGAGCGTCTGTTTCAGGCCGATTTCGAAGATGAGAGCCTCGACCTTCTGGCGCTCTCGCCCGTGGGGCTATCGGGGGTCGTGCTCGCCAAGGCATTCGCGCAATGGCTTGCGGCGGGACTTCCGCTCGTGATTACGGCGCCGCTCTTCGCGCTCATGCTGGGCCTGGATACGAAGGGCTATGTGCCACTCACGGCAGGCCTTGCGATCGGCACGCCGGCGCTCTTCTTGATCGGCGCTCTCGGCGCCGGTCTTACCCTCGGCGTGCGGCGTGGCGGGCTTCTCATCGCGTTCATCGTTCTGCCCCTCGAGATTCCGGTCCTTATATTCGGCGTTGCGGCGGTGCAGGCGGCGGTTGGTGGCGGCCACGCCAGCCCAAGCTTCATGTTGCTCGGCGCGCATACCCTCTTATCGATCGCCCTCGTCCCAATCGCCACCGCCGCTTCGCTCCGCCTCCACTTGTCGTGAGCCTCATGTCGCAGGCCCCGGCCCCTTGCGGCTGGCGGAGGCGCAGCGCTAGATGAACCCCATGGCGATCATGCCGAGCCTCGCCAATCCCCAGCGCTTTTTGGCCACCGCGCGGCGCCTGTTGCCATGGACCGCCGGCGCGGCGGCACTTCTCTTGGGCGTCGGTCTTTATCTCGCGCTCGTCGTCTCACCTCCCGACTATCAACAGGGCGAAGGCGTGCGCATCATGTATGTTCACGTGCCGTCGGCGTGGCTCGCGCTTCTTTGCTACGCGCTGATGGCGGGTGCCTCGGCCTGGGGTTTCATCGCGCGCCACCCGCTCGCCGATGTGGCGGCAAAATCGTTGGCGCCGATCGGCGCGGTCTTCACGGCGCTCGCGCTCATTACCGGCTCGCTGTGGGGCAAGCCCATGTGGGGCGCTTGGTGGGCGTGGGGCGATACGCGGCTCGTTTCGGTGCTCGTTCTCTTCTTTCTCTATCTCGGATACATGGCGCTGTGGGCTGTGATCGAGGAGCCTGTCCGCGCCGCGCGGGCTGCGGGCATCTTGGCCATTGTGGGCTTCGTCGATCTGCCCATCGTCAAGTTCTCGGTGGATTGGTGGGCGACGTTGCATCAAAAGGCGAGCGTCTTCCGTCTCGACGGTCCGACCATCGCGCCCTCCATGCTGTGGCCGCTTCTCGTGATGGCGGCAGGCTTCACGGCGTTCGCGGCGACGGTCTTGTTGCTGCGCATGGAGATGGAAATTCTGAACCGCAGGCTGCGCGCCTTGCGTCTGCAGGCGGCCTCGGGCGAAGCATGGGACGCCTGACGGGCTTTCTTTCCATGGGCGGCTACGCGGCCTTCGTCTGGCCGGCTTTTGGAGTGGTCTCGCTTGGCATGATGGGACTTCTTGTGGAGACCTTGATTGCACGGCGGCGCGCGCGGGCCGAGATCGCGCGACTTGAAGCCGCGCGCGCGCCCCGCAAAGAGGTCACGTGACCCGGTTTCTCGCGGCTTTTGGTGCACTTCTTGTCGCGGGCCTCGTGGGCCTTTTCGCGCTGACGCTCACCCGTCACGAGGATCCGACCCGCGTACCATCGGCCATGATTGGCAAGCCTGCTCCTGCATTCTCGCTGCCGCCGCTGCAAGGCCGCGCGGGACCGGAACTCGGGCTGTCGCTCGCCGACCTCAAATCTGGACGCGTCAGCGTGGTCAATTTCTGGGCCTCGTGGTGCACGCCCTGCCGGGTCGAGCAGCCGCTGCTTGCGCGACTCGCGGCGCGAGGAGACGTGGCTCTTTATGGCGTCAACTACAAGGACCGGCCCGACGAGGCGCTCGGCTTCCTGATCGAGCTCGGTGATCCTTATGAGCGCGTGGGCCGCGACGCCACGGGACGAACGGCGATCGACTGGGGTGTCTATGGCGTTCCGGAAACCTTCGTCGTGGATGGCTCAGGCCGCGTGATGGCACGCCTTGCCGAACCGCTCACTGAGCGAAGTCTTGCTCGGGTTATCGAGCCGGCTATCCGCGCCGCGGCCAAGAACTGAGGCAACACTTGGGAAAGGCGAAAATCCTGCGCGCATGCTCGCAGCATTCCCCGCCGCGCGCGCGACCGGGTGTGGCGCCGCAAATGTCTGCGGTGGCGCCTCGACCGGTCACCCAAGTCGATATTCAGGTCTGAGGCTTGCCGTTAACGGCCGCGGCGCCGCGCACTTCTACTACGCTTGCGTCCATCGCCTCGCGTGCGCGCGGGCTCTCCCTCGGATTCTGCCATGAGCGCGTCGGCCGCTTCGGCCAGGGTGGTGAGCGCGTTCAGAAATTCTCTGCGGCGTCCCGAGGGCAGTGGATCGAGGACATGGGCTTCCGCGCGTCGCACGCCCGGCAGCGCGGCTCGCAACGCCCGGCGGCCTGCCGCCGTGATGCGCACCGCGTTGGCGCGGGCGTCCATCTCGGTGCGGCGGCGCGCGAGCAAATCACGCTTGATTAGCCTGCTGATCATATCCGCGAGCGTCGAACGGTCGATGCCGGTGAGCCGCACGAGATCGGTCTGGCTCAGTCCTTCATTCTGGTCGACGGTGAGCAGTACCGCGAATTGGCGCGGCGTGAGCCCATCGCCACCGACCTCTCTTGCGTATACGTCGAATGCATATTGCTGCGCGCGGCGCAGCAGGTGCCCGGGCGCGTCATCAAGTGAAAAACTCACGCTCCCCGAACGGCGGCCTGCAGCCTTGCGGTTATAGCCTTCTGCCATGGCGACCCCTGTTGCTTCTTTGGCTCCGGTTGCGCGCTTTCCGCATACAAAGTCCGGCGCGTCCGGATTCGTCAGCATGCCTCACTTTTCAAAACGTCGCGGACAAACATGTTCCTCATATGTGCACCAAATGCGCACCTTCGCAAGAGGAAATGGCGCGAATCTGGACGGCTCGCAGACGAAGTGGCACACTTCTCGTATGGCGAATGATAGCGCAGCCAGCGGTGAGCGACAGGGAGCATTTTCGCTGCGCATTCCGGAGGGCGACACGCGCGAGCGTGAAGTTTGCGGAACCTGCGGTTTCGTCAATTATGTCAATCCGAAGATCGTAACCGGCGCGGTCGTGCGCGCCGACGACGGGCGCATCTTGATGTGTCGCCGCGCAATCGAGCCGGGGCGCGGCTTATGGACGATTCCGGCTGGCTATCTTGAAGAGCACGAAGCCGTCGAGGCCGCAGCGCGTCGCGAGGCGCGCGAGGAGGCAAGCGCCGACATCGTTCTCGAGGCGCTGCTTGCGGTCTACAGCATTCCGCGCTTGAGCCAGGTGCAGCTCATTTACAAGGCGCGGCTTGTGACTTCAGCGATTGCCCCGGGTCCGGAAAGTCTTGAGACAATGCTCGTGCATTTCGCGGAGATACCCTGGCGGTCTCTTGCTTTTCCGAGTGTGCAGCTGGGCTCTCCGCCATTTCGCGCAAGTGCGCGACCGCGATGTCTTCATGCCCTTCACGAACCCCGTTGGCGAGACGGGCGACTTCGCGCCGCGGGAAGCTGGTGGCGGCTCCTAATCCGCGGCACCGGTCAGCGCGCGGGCGAAGGCGCGCGCATCGAAGGGCTGCAGGTCGTCCGCGCCTTCGCCGACGCCGATGAAATGAACCGGCAAGGCCGTAGCGCTCGGCGATCGCGACCAGAATTCCGCCCTTGGCGGTGCCGTCGAGCTTGGTCATGACGAGCCCGGTCACGGCGGCGATGCTCTTGAAGGCGGAGACTTGCTGCAGCGCATTTTGACCGGTCGTGGCGTCGAGCACGAGCAGCACGCTGTGTGGTGCGGAGGCGTCGTGCTTCCTCATCACACGGATGATCTTTTGCAGCTCGGCCATGAGGTGCGCCTTATTGTGCAGCCGGCCCGCGGTGTCGATGATCACGACGTCGGCGGTCTTAGCCGCTTCGAGCGCGTCGAAGGCGACGCCGGCGGCATCGGCTCCGGCTTCTTTGGCCACGACCGGAACACCCACCCGCTCGCCCCAGATTTTCAGTTGCTCGATCGCCGCCGCCCGGAAGGTGTCGCCCGCGCCTAGGACGACGTTCAACCCTTGCACTCTTGAAGCGCCGGGCGAGCTTGGCGATGGTCGTCGTCTTGCCCGAGCCGTTGACGCCCACAACGAGAATGACGAAGGGTTTGTGCGTCTTGTCGATGGTGAGCGCGCGCTCGACCGGGGCGAGCACCGCGGCGATTTCCTCCGCCAGGATCGCGCGCACGGCGTGCGGGGCAATTGTCGCGTCGTGGCGGCCCTCGCCCAAGCGCGCTGTGATCTTTGCGGCAAGGCTCACGCCGAGATCGGCGCGAATGAGCAACTCCTCGAGCGCGGCCAAGGTTTCCGCGTCGAGCGGCTTCTTGGTGAAGATGTCGGAAATGCCGTCCGCAAGCGCGCGCGAGGAACGGGACAGCCCCTCCTTCAGTCGTGTCAAAAACCCCGCGCGCTCACGCGTCTTTTCATTCACGCGCACACCGTAGCCAATAGCCGTGCGCCGTCGCTGCCCGTGACGCGCGCCCGCAAGACGCTGCCCGGCTCGCCTTCGCGGTCAAGCGCGACCAAGCAATAATCCTCGCTCCGTCCGAGAAAGCTTTTCTCGACCAGCACGTCCTTGACCTGTCCCATTTGCGCTTCCAGATGCCGCGCGCGCGACCGTCGCCCCGCTCTCCCGCAGGCGTTGTGCGCGCTCGCGCACGATCCGGCCATCGACTTTCGGCATGCGCGCAGCGGGCGTGCCCTTGCGCGCCGAAAACGGAAAGACATGCGCGAAGGCGATCCCGCAATCGTCGATGAGCGACAGCGTGTTCTCGAACATCGCTTCGCTCTCGGTCGGAAAACCCGCGATGAGATCGGCACCGAAAGCAAGCTCCGGCCTCCGCGCGCGCAAGTCCGCGCACAGGGTCACCGCTTGCGCGCGGCTGTGGCGCCGTTTCATGCGCGTCAAGATCATGTCGTCGCCGGATTGGAGGGAAAGATGGAGATGCGGCATGAGTCGCTTCTCGCCCGCCACGAGCTCGAAGAGCAGGGGATCCATTTCCGCCGAGTTCGATCGAAGATAGGCGGAGGCGCTTGAGTGCCGGCACTTGCTCGAGCACGTCTTGCACGAGTTGGCCGAGTTTCGGCGCGCGCGGAAGATCGGCGCCATAGGCGGTGAGGTCCACACCCGTGAGCACGATTTCGGCATAGCCGCTTTCGACGAGCGTCTGCACCTGCGCCACCACATCGGCCACAGGGACGCTGCGCGAGGGCCCGCGCGCGAATGGAATAATGCAGAAGGTGCAGCGATGATCGCAGCCGTTTTGCATCTCGACGATAAGCCCGCGCACGCTCCGTGAAGCCCGCGATCATATGCGCGGCCGTCTCGCGCAAGCCCATGATGTCGCTCACGCGTATGCCCGAGGACGCGGCAAAGCTTTCCGCCTCGAGCTTCTCGCGATTGCCGAGCACGAGATCGACTTCGCCCATGGCGGCGAAGCGCTGCGGGCTCGAGCTGCGCGGCACAGCCGGTGACGACGATGCGGGCATTGGGCCTCGCGCGGCGCGCACGGCGGATCGCCTGCTCGGCTTGGCGCACGGCCTCGGCGGTCACGGCACAGGTGTTCACGATCACGGCGTCGCGTGAGGCCTTGAACCCCGGCATTACGCCGCATCACCTCCGACTCGAAGGCGTTGAGCCGGCAGCCGAAATGTGAGAACCTGAAGCGCTTCCGGGCCTCCGCTCATGGGCGTGCCTTTGCCCCCAATACCAAGTCTCCGGCGAAAAGCTGCCGGTGAAGGAAAGCGCAACCGGTCCCGTCATCAGCACGTGATCATCGCTTTCGCGCCATTCGATCGACAGCGTGCCGCCGTCGAGCGTGACGTCCGCGCGCCGGTTGGCCAGTCCGCGGCGGACTGGCCGCGACCACGACGGCACAGGCGGCCGTTCCGCATGCTTGGGTAAGCCCCGCGCCACGCTCCCACACCCGAAGACGTATGGCGTCGGGCCCGCGTACTTGCGCCAAGCTGATATTCGCGCGTTCGGGAAACATCGGATGATGCTCGATCATCGGTCCCAGGCGCGCGAGATCATAAGCGTCCACATTGTCGACGAAGAAAATGCAATGGGGATTTCCCATGTTGACCGCGCTCGGCCCGAACAGAACCGGCGCATCGATGGGGCCCACCTTGACGTCGATCTTGCGCGTGTCCATGCGTTCGGCGAGCGGGATCTCTTGCCAGTCGAGATTGGGCTTGCCCATGTCGACCACGACACGGTTCTCGCCGGCGGCGCGGCAATGGAGGAGGCCAGCTTGCGTCTCGAGGTCCAGCGCTCGTGGTCCCGCTCTCCGCCATAAGATGGGCGGCGACGCAGCGCGAGCCGTTGCCGCATGCGTCGATCTCGCCGCCATCGGCGTTCCAGAAGCGCACGGCGGCCGCGGCGCCCGGCCTTTTGGGCTTTTCGATCAGGATGAGCTGGTCGCAGCCCACGCCGCGCCTGCGGTCGGCGACGGCGCGGACGAGATTCTCATCGAGGCGCACGGCCTTGCCGCGGCCGTCGATGATGACGGCGTCGTTTCCGATCCCATGCATCTTGACGAAAGCGATTTCCATGCCCGCCCTTATAGGGCGAGCCAGCCCTTGAAGGCCAGGGCAGCTAGCGGAGCGGGCCGCCTATGGAGGTCACCGCCATGGCGGTACGATCGATCGGGTAGTGCCGAGCGATCGTCTCGGTGTCCGACCATTCCTGCGTCGCCGCGTCGTAGAGCTCGAGCGCGCACGAATAGCTGCGGGCGGCTGCGGCACCTGGAGGGTCGAGATAGACGGGCACGTCGAGGTCGCCCATGAAGGCGCGGACGCGGCCTTCCATCTGCGTCGCATAGGGTTGGCTGGCTCCTTTACCAAGGACGTTCTGACCGCCTCCGCCAATTCCCGTCGGCGAAGACCGTGCAGCGCGCTCGTACCATGGAGAGGTCGGTGTGCAGATGCGCGACCGAGACCGGAACGGTGAAGGTCAGGCGATCGCTCGCAGCCGCGGCGCGCGTGCTCGGGCTCGCGAGCATGGGAGCCGCAAGAGTGAGGGTGAGCAGAAGTGCAAACGGGCGCATGGACGGCTTCTCGCCTTCGCTCAAGGAGTCATTTTGCCGGTCCCGGTCATGACCAGCGGCAGGGTGCGAACCGTCCCCGAGCCACGTAGCTTCAAGGGCTGCGCTGGGCCAGCGTCGCTCGCTTCGGCATCAACGTCCAAAGGCGCATAGGGTCCGCCCATGGAAGCCGTCGCGGAGGTTGGCCGGGTGCGCGTGGGCGGCGGGGCGGTGATGGGTTCCGCCGCCAGCGTCTGGACCACAGGCCGGGCTCCGTAAGTAACGCCTTCGGCCGGAGCCAAAGTGCCAGTTGCAGCGCCGCTACCGGCGCTTTTGTCCCAGTCGCTCCAAGGCGCCGCTGACGCCGTTCTGCTCGACGTTCCCGTGTAGCCACCGTCCCAGTCCGCCCAGGGAGCGGGCCCAAGGCAGCCGCCGAGCAGCGGTGTAAAAGCCAGCATGAATAGGGCTGTCCGCATCGCAAGATCCTCCGGAGCTCCGCAATGCCCCCCTCAATGCGGCAGCCTATTGGCCGAGATTCGGGGCGGAAGGTCAATCCAAGGCCGTTTCTTGACTTCCAACGCTCCGCCCGCCTAGGGTCGCGCGCCTTAATCAACGGCGTATGACGCACTAGATGTAAGGTCGGCGGCTGCCGGAGCGCCTCGTCCCGAGGGACGGCGCAGGGGCCGCGGATCACCGCCCGCCAGCGAAGATTCGCCCGCGGGCGCCAAAGGTGTTTGGCATGTTCGATACCCTTTCTGGCCGGCTCAACGGCATTCTCGACCGTCTGAAGAAGCGCGCGGCGCTCACCGAAGGCGATGTCGATGCCGCCTTGCGCGAGGTGCGCGTGGCCCTCCTCGAGGCCGATGTCGCGCTTGCCGTGGTCAAGGATTTCATCGCCAAGGTGCGCGAGAAGGCCGTGGGCCAGGCGGTGCTCAAGTCTGTCACCCCGGGCCAGCTGGTCGTGAAGATCGTGCACGACGCGCTGATCGAGATGCTGGGACGCGAGAGCGAGGGGCTCTTTCTTGCCGTTGCGCCCCCGGCCGTCGTGCTCATGGTGGGCCTGCAAGGCTCAGGCAAGACGACGACGACCGCAAAGATCGCAAAGCGTATCCATGAGCGCGAGAAGAAGCGCGTGCTCATGGCATCGCTCGACGTGCAAAGGCCCGCCGCCCAAGAGCAGCTCAAAATCTTGGGCGAGCAGGCCAAGATCGACACGCTGCCCATCATCGCGGGCCAAATGCCGCGTCGATATCGCCAAGCGCGCGCTCAATGCGGCGCGGCTTTCCGGTTATGACGTCGTGATGCTCGACACCGCAGGCCGCCTCCATATCGATGAGGGACTGATGTCGGAGGCGGAAAGCGTCAAACGCGCCACCAACCCCGCCGAAATCCTGCTCGTCGCCGATGCGCTCACGGGCCAGGACGCGGTCAATGTGGCGAAGAGCTTTCATGAGCGCTTGGGCCTGACGGGTATCGTGCTCACACGGGTGGATGGCGATGCGCGGGGCGGCGCGGCGCTCTCTATGCGCGCGGTCACGGGCGCGCCCATCAAGCTCATGGGCGTGGGCGAGCAGCTCGATGCGCTGGAGGATTTCCATCCCGAACGCGTCGCAAGCCGCATTCTCGACATGGGCGACGTGGTGAGCCTGGTCGAGAAGGCGGCCGAGACCATCGACCGCGAGCAGGCCGAGAAACTTGCCGCCAAGATGAAGAAGGGCGCCTTCGATCTCGACGATCTTTCCGAGCAGCTTCGTCAGATGGGGCGCATGGGCGGCATGCAAGGCTTGCTCGGCATGCTGCCCGGCATCGGCAAAGTGAAGGCGCAGCTCGCCGAGGCCAATCTCGACGACAAAGTACTGAAGCGCCAAGAGGCGATCATCTCCTCCATGACCAAGAAGGAGCGGCGCAATCCCGATGTCATCGACGGCAAGCGGCGCAAGCGCATCGCGGCGGGTTCGGGCACGCAAGTGCAGGACGTGAACAAGCTGCTCAAGATGCACCGCCAGATGGCGGACATGATGAAGCGGATGGGCAAGCTCGGTGAGAAAGGGATGATGCGCGGCGGTTTGGGCGCGCTGTTCGGCGGCGGCGCGGGCGGGATGAGCGGCGGCTTGCCGCCGCAAAACTTACCGCAGTTGGGTGGCGGCCTGCCCGGCTTGGCGCGGGCCGGGCCTTCCCGGCTTGCCGAGCAAGAAAACGCTGATGATCAACGTGCACAGGAGAAGAGCGACATGGCCTTGAAAATGAGACTGGCGCGGGGCGGCGCGAAGAAGCGGCCCTTCTATCGCATCGTGATCGCGGACGGCCGCGCGCCCCGCGACGGGCGCTTCATCGAGCGTCTTGGGCACTACAATCCGCTGCTCCCGCGCGATCACCCCGAACGCCTGAAATTCGACCTGGAGCGCGTGAAGTATTGGCTCGGCAAGGGCGCGCAGCCGACCGAGCGCATCCGGCGCTTTCTCGCCGATGCCAAGCTCATGACCTTTACTCAGCCAATCCGGCCGAAAAAGAGTCTGCCGCGCAAGAAGGCGCAGGAGCGCTTGGCGGCCGCCCAAGGCGAGGCAGCGTCTGCCGCCGCGGCTGCCGAAGCCCCTGCGGCGCCGGCGCCGGCGTCCGCGCCGGCCGCGCCGGCCGAGGGCGCGTAAAGATTGGTGACAAGCGCCGGGCGCAAGGAGCACCCCCGCCGCGTGCTGGTCGGGCGCGTGCTGAAGCCCCATGGCGTGCGCGGTCTCTTGCGCATCGAGTCCTATATGAGCGAAGCCGAAGCCATCGCCACGTTCGCCTCCCTCGAAGACGAAGAGGGACACCCGGTCCGCCTGTCGCTCGAGGGTGCGGCGCGCGGGGCGCTCATTGCGCGCGTCGAAGGCGTGGCGACGCGGAACGCGGCCGAGGCGCTTGCCGGGCGCGCGCTTTATGTGCCGCGCGCCGCTCTGCCCGAGCCCGAGGACGACGCGCTTTACGAAGCCGATCTCGTGGGCCTCGTGGTGATGGAAGGAACCACAACACGCGGCAAGGTGGTGCGGATCGCCGATTTCGGCGCAGGCCCTCTGCTCGAAATCGAGCCGGCCCAGGGCGGCGAGACGGTTTATCTGCCCTTTGTCCATCCGCTGGTGGCGGAGATCGATCTCGAGGGCGGGACGCTCGAGGTGGCGCTGTCCCCCGGCCTGTGGCCCGAGGACTGAGGTTACCCGCCATGGCCTGGACGGCGAGCGTGCTGACGATTTATCCCGAAATGTTCCCGGGACCGCTTGCCGCGGCGCTCGCCGGCAAGGCGCGGGAAGCCGGGATTTGGTCGGTCGAGACGGTGGACATCCGGGATTTTGCGCGCGATAAACACCACACCGTCGACGATACGCCTGCAGGTGGCGGACCCGGGATGGTCATGCGGGTCGACGTTCTCGCTCGCGCCATCGATGCGGCCCGCGGAAGGGGGCCGGCGGAGCGACCGCTGGTCTATCTCACGCCGCGCGGTGTGCCGATGACCCAGGAGATGATCAGAGGCTTTGCGCGCGTGCCGGGGCTCGTCATCGTCTGCGGCCGTTTCGAGGGCGTGGACGAGCGCATATTTGCCGCGCGCGCGGGCCTCGAAGTGAGCTTGGGCGACTTTGTGCTTTCGGGCGGCGAGATCGCGGCCATGGCGCTGATCGACGGCGTGGTACGGCTTCTGCCGGGCGTCGTCGGCTCGGCGCTCTCGGTGGCGGAAGAAAGCTTCGAAGAGAGTTTGCTGGAGTACCCGCATTACACGCGGCCGCGGGACTTCGAAGGCAGGGAAATTCCGCCAGTGCTCCTGTCCGGCGACCATGGGGCGGTCGCCCGCTTCAGGCGCGCGGAGGCCGAAAGGATCACCAAGGAGCGGCGCCCGGATCTGTGGGCGCGCTATAAACAGAAGCGCAAGAAGGGCGAGATCGTGTCATGACCATCATTCAGGAACTGGAAAAAGAAGAGAAGGCGCTGCGCGACAAGAAGCGCACGGTTCCGCCCTTCGCCGCCGGCGATACGGTGCGCGTCAATGTGCGCGTGGTCGAGGGCGAGCGCGTGCGCATTCAAGCTTACGAAGGCGTGTGCATCTCGCGTTCCGGCGGCGGCTACAACGAGAGCTTCACGGTGCGCAAGATTTCCTATGGCGAAGGCGTGGAGCGCGTCTTTCCGCTTTACAGCCCCTTGGTCGAATTGATCGAGGTGTTGCGCCGCGGCCGCGTGCGCCGCGCCAAGCTCTATTACCTCCGTGGACTGACGGGCAAGGCCGCGCGCATCAGCGAGAAACAGGAACGGCGCGGCGGTAGAATCCGAAGCCGAAGTGGTTCCGCCGGAAGCGCCGGAGGCGTGATAGGTGAGCGATGGGCGCACCGCGCACGCTCTACGACAAGATCTGGGAGAGCCATCTCGTTCACGAAGACAAGGACGGGACCGCGCTCCTCTATATCGACTGCCATCTCGTCCATGAGGTGACGAGCCCGCAGGCCTTCGAAGGCCTGCGCTCGCCGACCGGCGCGTGCGCCGGCCCGAGCTCACGCTCGCCGTCGCCGACCACAATGTTCCGACCACGGACCGGTCCAAGGGCATCGACGATCCCGAATCGAAGCTCCAGGTCGAGACGCTGGAAGAAAATTGCCGCCGAGTTCGGCATCGAATATCTTCTCCATGGCCGATGTCCGCCAAGGCATCGTCCACATCATCGGCCCCGAGCAGGGGCTCACGCTGCCCGGCTTCACCATCGTCTGCGGCGATAGCCACACGGCGACGCATGGCGCTTTCGGCGCGCTCGCCTTCGGCATCGGCACCTCGGAGGTCGAGCATGTGCTCGCGACCCAGACGCTCATTCAGAGGCGCGCGAAGAACATGCGCATCACGGTCGACGGAACGCTTCCTCTCGGCGTGACGGCGAAGGATATCGTTCTTGCCATCATCGGCAAGATCGGCACGGCGGGCGGCACGGGCCATGTCATCGAATATGCGGGCGAGGCCATACGCGGCCTTTCCATGGAAGGCCGCATGACGGTCTGCAACATGTCGATCGAAGCGGGCGCCCGCGCCGGCCTCATCGCGCCCGACGAGACGACCTTCGCTTATTTGCACGGGCCGGCCGCGCGCACCGAAGGCGGGCGCCTGGGAGATGGCGCTCAATGTGTGGCGGACGCTCAAGAGCGATGAGGGCGCGCGCTTCGACAAGGAGGTCAAGCTCGATGCCTCCGTCGATCGCGCCGCAAGTCACCTGGGGCACGAGCCCCGAGCAGGTCGCTGCCCATCACAGGCGCGGTGCCCGATCCCGCGCGCGAGCCGGACGAAGGCAGGCGCGAGGCGCTCACGCGCGCGCTCGTCTATATGGACTTGAAGCCCGGCACGCGGCTCTCCGAGGTGAAGATCGATCGCGTGTTTATCGGCTCTTGCACCAACGGGCGCATCGAGGATTTGCGCGAAGCGGCGAAGATCGCAGAGGGCCGCAAAGTCGCGGCCCATGTCGGCGCCATGGTGGTGCCGGGCTCGGGCCTCGTGAAAGCGCAAGCCGAAGAAGAAGGGCTCGGACGAGATTTTCCGCGCCGCGGGCTTCGAATGGCGCGAGCCCGGCTGCTCCATGTGCCTGGCCATGAACGCCGACAAGCTCGAACCCGGCGAGCGCTGCGCCTCCACCTCCAACCGCAATTTCGAGGGCCGCCAGGGGCGCGGCGGGCGCACGCATCTCATGAGCCCCGCCATGGCCGCGGCCGCGGCCATCAAAGGCGCGCTCGCCGATGTGCGGGAGTTTCAGTAGGTCCACGGCATGGAAAAATTCACGACCTTGACGGGCGTTGCCGCCCATCTGTCCATGATCAATGTCGACACCGACATGATCATCCCCAAGCAATTCTTGAAGACGCTCAAGCGCACGGGGCTCGGCAAGAGCCTCTTCTTCGAGATGCGCTATGACGACGCGGGCAAGGAGATCCCCGTCCTTCGTGCTCAACAAGCCCGCCTATCGCAAGGCACAGATCCTGATCGCGGGCGCCAATTTCGGCTGCGGCTCCTCGCGCGAGCACGCGCCCTGGGCGCTCTTGGACTTCGGCATTCGCTGCGTCGTGGCGTCCTCCTTCGCCGACATCTTCTACAACAACTGCTTCAAGAACGGCATTCTGCCCATCGTGCTGCCGCAGGAAGAGATCGACAAGCTCCTGGACGATGCCGCGCGCGGCGCCAACGCCGTCATCTCCGTCGATCTCGCAAAACAGGAGATCCGCGGTCCCGACGGCGGCGTGATCAAGTTCGACATCGAGCCCGCGCGCAAACAGGCATTGCTCGAGGGCTTGGACGAGATCGGCGCGACGCTCAAGCGCGAAGACAAGATCGCGGCGTTCGAAGCGCAGCGAAAGCGCGCGCAGCCCTGGGCGTGAGCGCGTCATGAAGCTTCTCATTCTTGCCGGGCGACGGCATCGGTCCCGAGGTGATGGCCGAAGTCCGGCGCGTCATCGATTGGCTTGCGAAAAAGCGCGGGTTCAAGTTCGAGATTGAAGAAGGTCTCGTCGGCGGCTGCGCCTACGACGCTCATGGCGTGCCGCTCACCGACGAAACCATGGCGCGGGCACTCAGTGCAGACGCCGTGCTGCTCGGCGCCGTGGGCGGGCCGAAATGGGACTCCTTGCCTTTCGAGAAGAAGCCGGAGCGCGGGCTCCTGCGTCTGCGCAAGGACATGGAGCTGTTCGCGAATTTGCGCCCCGCGCTGTGCTTTCCCGCGCTGGCGGATGCCTCCTCGCTCAAGCGCGAGCTGGTGGAAGGCCTCGACATCCTGATCGTGCGCGAGCTCACGGGCGGGGTCTATTTCGGCGAGCCGCGCGGCATCTCCACGCTGCCGAATGGCGAGCGCAAGGGCGTCAACACGCAAGTCTATACGACGGGCGAAATCCGCCGCGTCGCGCGCGTCGCCTTCGATCTCGCGCGCAAGCGCTCAAAGCGGGTCACATCGGTCGAAAAGGCGAATGTCATGGAGTTCGGGCGTTTTGTGGCGCGAGGAAGTGACGCTTCGTGCACGAGACCGAATTTCCCGACATCGCGCTCGCGCACATGTATGCCGACAATTGCGCCATGCAGCTCGTGCGCCAGCCCAAGCAGTTCGACGTCATCGTCACCGACAATCTCTTCGGCGATTTGCTCTCGGATTGCGCGGCCATGCTCACCGGGCTCGCTCGGCATGCTGCCTTCGGCATCTCTCGGCGCCACCGACGCGAAAGGGAAACGCCGCGCGCTTTACGAGCCGGTCCATGGCTCGGCGCCGGACATCGCGGGACGCGGCGTCGCCAATCCCTTGGCCACCATCCTCTCCTTCGCCATGGCGCTGCGCTATTCCTTCGGCAGGGAGGCGGAGGCCAAGCTCATCGAGGGGGCCGTGGACGGCGTGTTGGGCCAGGGCTTCCGGACCGCCGACATCATGCAGCCGGGCATGAAAAAGGTCGGCACCCGCGCCATGGGCGATGCCGTGCTCGCGGCTCTCGACGCAGCGCCTGCCTGAGCCTATATACGCGCGCCTATACCGTCGTTCCCCGGAGGCTTGCTCCGTTTTGAGGGCGGTAAGGTATGGGGAGGTAGAAAGGTCGCGTCATGGGTTACAAGGTCGCCGTCGTCGGCGCCACCGGCAATGTCGGGCGCGAGATGCTCGCCGTCTTGTCCGAGCGGGAATTTCCCGCCGACGAGGTGGTGGCCCTTGCTTCGCGCAAGTCGATCGGCACGGAAGTGAGCTTCGGCGACCGCACGCTGAAGATCAAGGCACTCGACAACTTCGACTTTGAGGGCACAGACATCGTGCTCATGTCGGCGGGCGGCGCGGTCTCGGGCGAGTGGTCGCCCAAGATCGCGCGTCAGGGCGCCGTGGTCATCGACAATTCCTCAAAATGGCGCATGGACCCGGACGTGCCGCTCGTCGTGCCCGAGGTGAACCCCGAAGCGCTGTCCGGATTCGCGAAGAAGAACATCATCGCCAACCCAAACTGCTCGACGGCGCAACTCGTGGTGGCGCTAAAGCCCTTGCACGACCGCGCGCGCATCAAGCGCGTCGTTGTCGCCACCTATCAATCCGTTTCGGGCACCGGCAGGGAGGCGATGGACGAGCTCTTCAGGCAGACGCGCGCAGTCTATGTGAACGACCCGATTGAAGCGAAGATTTATCCCAAGCAGATCGCTTTCAACGTGATTCCCCATGGCGGCGATTTCATGGAGGACGGCTACACGACCGAAGAGTGGAAGATCAATGTCGAGACCAGGAAGATTCTCGATCCCAAGATCAAGGTAACGGCCACATCGGTGCGAGTGCCCGTTTTTGTGGGCCATTCCGAGGCCGTCCACATCGAATTCGAAAATCCGATCACGGATGATGAAGCGCGCGAGATTTTGCGTGAGGCGCCTGGCTGTCTCGTGATCGACAAGAGGGAACCCGGCGGCTATGCGACGCCGGTGGAATGTGTCGGCGATTACGCGACCTTTATCTCCCGTATCCGCATTGACGCCACGGTCGAGCACGGGCTTGCGCTGTGGATCGTTTCGGACAATTTGCGTAAAGGTGCGGCCTTCAACGCCGTGCAAATCGCCGAGTGCCTCGTCAACCGAGGGCTCTTGAAGAAGGCCGCCTAAGCGCTGGGTGTGCGCCTCGCGATTGAATCGATCTCGCGAACCTCGCTTTAGGCATTTGTTGAGCCTCTCCGCCTAAATTTCGAGAGAGGCACGGCGGCCGATGTCCCTCATTCACCTCCTCTATGTCAGCGCGGCGCGCGCAGATCTGCAAAAGCGCGATATCGCGGACATTCTCACCAGCGCATGCAACAACAATCCGCGGCTCGGCGTCACGGGGATGTTGCTCTTCGTCAACGGCACGTTTCTGCAAGTCATCGAAGGTCCGCACATGCACATGGACGCCCTTTTCCGCAGGATCTCCGCTGATCCGCGCCACAGCACGGTGCAGTGCCTGGTGCGGGAAGAGATAAGCGCGCGCCACTTCCCGGATCGGTCGCTGGGCTTTCGACAAGTCGAGGTGAGCGACGCGCGAGGAGCGCGGGCATTTGCCCTTACACAGAGTGCCCTGCGCAATCGCTTAGGGGCAACCGATGTCGACGCGCTTTCTTCGCTCGTGGATAGTTTCCGTGGCGTCAACGATGCAAACTTCGCCAACAAGGCATCGGCATAGCGACGGTCTGTAAGGGCGCTTCGCGCGAATGCGCGGGCCTAAAGCGTTGTGCCGGTCCGGAGCAAGCTCGGCTCGGGTTGTGCAAGAAAAACGCGTATCAGAAGCGCCTTGCGCCGCGGAGTTGCGCTAAACCTTTCCCTCGACGACGATCGGCCGCATGTGGGTCGGCTCCACGATGCGGTTTTGCTCCTGAACGATGAGGAGCTCGCTTGAATTTGCTCGGACGCTGGCGCGCAAGATGGCGTCGACCGATGAGGTGGCAAGCCCGAGCGCACCTGGGATGTCGCGGCTTCGAAGCCATTGTCCCAGGAACAGCGCCGTCATGAGATCGCCGAGGCCGTGGGGGACATGCTCGCGGCGAGACGTCTCGGTGAGCCAAGCAGCCTCCGCCGTCACCGCCATGGTGGCGATCCGGTCCGGCTCGCGCGAAGGCACGGAGGTGCACAGCACAATCCCCGGACCGAGCGTCCTTGCTGCCTCGATGGCGGAGTCGGGATCTTCCACGGTCCGATCGGTGAAGCGTCCCAGCTCATAGGCGTTAGGCGTTGTGATATCGGCGAGTGGCAGGAGCCGGGCCGCAATGCCGCCCGCCACGTCGTCGCTGACATAGGCGCCCTCCGGCAGGTCGCCCACCACCGGATCGCAACAGTAGATGGCATTGGGGTTGGCGGCCTTCACACGCTCCACCACCTCGGCGATGGCAACCGCTTGGTCCGCGCTGCCGAGGTAGCCCGAGAGCACAGCGGTGATCTCCTTGAGAAAGCCGTGCTTGTCGAGCTCCTCCACCAACGCCGTTATGTGTGCCGCAGGGATTGGTTCGCCGGCGAAGCTTCCGTAGCCTGTATGGTTTGAGAAGATGACGGTTGGGATCGAAAACACCTCGTGCGCCAGGCGTTGCAGCGCGAGCCGTGCCGCCCCGTTTCCGACGTGGCCATAAACCACTTCCGATTGAATAGAGAGGATGCCGCGTAGCACGCTTTTTTTAACTCGCGATGCGCCGCGCGCCCATTCCGCGCGGATCCCTTCGGTTTCGAATCGTCATTATAGGAGCAATGGTCTGCAAAGGGTTAGCGTCGGCACGGCTCGCTCGGGCGGGCCCGTCGAAGACGACCGGTCGCTTGCAATAGCGGCCAAATCGGCGCAAGAGAACGCGAGTCGATCAAAGACCACGCGAGTGGGCTTAAGACCATGGAAACGCTCCAGCCGACCCGTGCGCATGCCGTGGAGCGGGTCTCTTCGGCGGGAGCCGACGCCCCGTCGGGGACGCCTCTCGCCGACGGCCGCCCCCTTTCTCCGCACCTCGGCGTCTGGCGCTGGACGATCACCATGGCGCTTTCGATCATGCACCGGCTCACGGGATTGTCGCTGGCGCTTGGTGCCGTCCTGCTCGTGTGGTGGCTCATGGCGCTCGCCACCGGCCCCGAAGCCTTTGCGCGCGCACAAGCCTTGATGGGCTCGTTTCTCGGCAGGCTTGCACTGTTCGGCTTTACCTTGGCTCTGTTTTTTCACCTCTTGAATGGCATTCGCCATCTTGCCTGGGACGCGGGGCTTGGTTTCAGCCTCGCTGCTTCCCGAGCAACGGGCGTCATTGTTCTGGTCCTATCTCTCGCGCTGACATTCTCTGCCTGGTTCATGGGCTACGCGGCGATGGGGCTTCTCTGATGACGCTCAAGACCTCACTCGGTCATGCGCGGGGGCTCGGCAGCGCGCGCAGAGGCGTGGCTCATTTCTGGGCGCAACGCGTGACGGCGGTCGCGCTCATTCCGCTCGCCCTCTGGCTCGTCGCATCGCTTGTGGGCCTCACGGGCGCGGACTACGAAACCGCACACGCCTTTTTTGCCGCTCCGCTCGGTGCCGTGATCGCACTTCTAGTCATCGGCGCGGGCGCTTATCACATGAGGCTCGGGGTGCAAGTGGTCATCGAGGACTACGTGCATAGTGAAGGAACGAAGCTCGCGCTTCTCATGATGAATACCTTCTTCTGCGCCATGGTGGGGCTTGCCGGCGCTTTCGCCGTGCTCAAGCTCGTCTTCTCGGCCTGACACTTCAATGCCTGCCTACGCCATCACCGACCACACCTATGACGTCGTCGTGGTAGGCGCGGGCGGCGCGGGTCTGCGTGCGACGCTTGCTGCGGCTGAGGCCGGTCTCAAGACGGCAAACATCACGAAGGTGTTTCCTACGCGCAGTCACACGGTCGCGGCCCAGGGCGGCGTCTCGGCCGCGCTCGGCAATATGGGCGAGGACGACTGGCGCTGGCATATGTACGACACCGTCAAGGGCTCCGATTGGCTCGGAGACCAGGACGCGATCGAATATCTCTGCCGCCACGCGCCTGCCGCGGTCTACGAGCTCGAGCATTACGGTGTGCCCTTCAGCCGCACCGAAGACGGTCGGATCTATCAGCGCGCCTTTGGCGGCATGACGAAGAATTATGGCGGGGCGCCGGTTCAACGCACCTGCGCGGCCGCCGACCGCACCGGGCATGCGATCCTCCACACGCTTTACGGACAGTGCCTGCGCCAAGGCGTGCCGTTCTTTGTCGAGTATTACGTGCTCGATCTCATCATGGACGACGAAGGGGTCTGCCGGGGCGTGATGGCGTGGTGCCTGGACGACGGCTCGATCCACCGCTTCCGCGCGCGTACGACGATGCTCGCGACCGGAGGCTATTGCCGAACCTATTTCACCACCACACAGGCGCATACGTGCACCGGCGACGGCAATGCCATGGTCTTGCGCGCGGGCCTGCCGCTGCAGGATGCGGAGTTCATCCAATTTCACCCGACCGGCGTCTATGGCGCGGGCGTGCTCATCACCGAGGGGGTGCGCGGCGAGGGTGGCTATGTCACGAATTCCGAGGGCGAGCGCTTCATGGAGCGCTACGCCCCGCACGCCAAGGACTTGGCCTCGCGCGATGTGGTCTCGCGCGCCATGACCATCGAGATCCGCGAAGGCCGCGGCGTGGGACCGGAGAAGGATCACATTTTCCTTCACCTCGATCATCTGGATCCCAAGGTCATCCACGAGCGCTTGCCCGGCATCACGGAGTCGGCGCGCATCTTCGCGGGCGTGGACGTGACGAAGGAGCCCATTCCGGTTCTGCCGACCGCCCATTACAACATGGGCGGAATTCCCACGAACTACATGGGCGAGGTTCTTACGCTCAAGCACGGCAATCCCGATGCCGTCGTGTCGGGTCTCATGGCGATCGGCGAGGCATCCTGCGTCTCCGTGCACGGCGCAAACAGGCTGGGCTCGAACTCGCTCATCGATCTCGTTGTCTTCGGCCGTGCCGCGGGCGAGCGGGCGGCAAAGGTCGCGAACGGCAACGGTGCCATGCCCGAGCTTCCCAAGAGCGCGGCCGATGCGGCGCTCGCCCGCCTCGATCGCTTCCGTCACGCCAAAGGGCGGCACGCCTACGGCGCGGCTGCGCACGCGCATGCAGCGCGTCATGCAGAGCCACTGCCCGGTCTTCCGCACCGGCCACGTGCTCGAAGAAGGCAAGACGCTCATCGCCGAGGTGCATCGCGGTTTATCGGATATCGCGGTAAGCGATCGCAGCATGGTGTGGAACACGGATCTTCTGGAGACGCTCGAGCTCGACAATCTTCTCGCTCAAGCCGCCGTCACCATGCATGGCGCCGCGAATCGCACGGAAAGCCGCGGGGCGCACGCGCGCGAAGATTACCCCGAGCGCGACGACAAGAATTGGATGAAGCACACGCTGGCCTGGTACGACGAGCGCACGGGCGCAGTTCGCATCGATTACCGGCCAGTGCACGCCCACACGCTCACCAACGACGTCGCTTATGTCGTACCCAAGGCACGCGTTTACTGAGCGTTCTTCGCGGACGCGCCTTGAGTTCTTCTAGAGGCGACACGGCTCGTCTATCTTGTCGCGCGAATCGAATTGGGAAGCAGAAGGTAAGTCCATGGTCCAATTTACATTGCCGCGAAATTCCAAGATCAAACGCGGAAGAAAGTGGCCGATGCCAAAGAGCGCCGACGGCGCGCCGCCGAAGCGCGAGCGGGAATTCCGCGTCTATCGCTTCGATCCGGAAGCAGGCGGCAATCCCCGCCTCGACAGCTATCGCGGTCGATCTGAGCAGTTGCGGGCCCATGGTTCTCGATGCGCTCATCAAGATCAAGAACGACATCGATCCGACGCTCACCTTCCGACGCTCATGCCGCGAAGGCGTGTGCGGCTCCTGCGCCATGAACATCGACGGGACGAACACGCTCGCCTGCACGAGGGCGATTGCGGAGATCAAGGGGCCGGTGCGCGTCTACCCGCTGCCGCACCAGAAGGTCATCAAGGATCTCGTGCCCGATCAGCGGCATTTCTTCGCGCAATACGCGCTCGTCGAGCCCTGGCTCAAGGCGGACTCACCCCTGCCTGAGAAAGAGTGGCGCCAGAGCCCCGAGGACCGGGCGAAGCTCGACGGCCTTTACGAATGCATCCTTTGCGCCTGCTGCACGACCTCGTGCCCGTCTTATTGGTGGAACGAGGATCGCTATTTCGGACCGGCAACGCTGCTCCATGCCTATCGCTGGATCATCGACAGCCGCGACGAAGCCACCGGCGAGCGCCTCGACACGCTCGAGGACCCGTTTCGGCTTTATCGCTGCCACACGATCATGAATTGCGCGCAAGTCTGTCCCAAAGGGCTCAATCCCGCCAAAGCCATCGCCGAGATCAAGAAGCTGCATGGTCGAGCGCGCCGTCTGAAGCGGAACGCGGCGTGGCGCAACGAGAACTGGATTCCGCCGTCAAAGCTCGACGAGCGGCTGAAATACCGTCTCGTTCCGCCTGGGCTCTACATTCGCTATCTGGTGGCCAAGGCCAATCTGAAGGGCGAAGCCGAGCTCAAGCTCGTGCCGTTTCTCGCGGATCCCTTGCGCGTGAGCCTCGATATCGGCGCGAACAAGGGCGTCTACAGCTTCGTTCTGCGACGACATTCGCGCCATGTCGTGGCCTTCGAGCCCAATCCGAAAATCAGGGCGGTGCTTTGCCGCTGGGCGGATACGCGGGTCGAAGTGCTGCCCTACGCACTCGCCGACAAGAGCGGCCGCACGGAGCTTCGCATTCCGCGAGGGTCCCGTGGTTATTCCAATCAGCGCGCCACGTTGAGCCGCGCACGCATGAGCGAGAATGACGGAGTCGTCGAGATCGAGACGCGCCGGCTCGACGAGCTTGGCTTTCGCGATATCGGTTTCATCAAGATCGATGTGGAAGGCTTCGAGCGCGAGGTCGATCGAAGGCGCGCGGGAGACGCTCTTGCGCGAGCGGCCGCGGCTGCTCATTGAAATCGAGGAGTACCACACGAGGCCGCCCATCGAGGACGATCTCGCCTTTGTGGAGGGCTTGGGGTTCAGGGCTATTTTCTCAAAAGCCACGAGGTGCTCACGCCGCTGTCGGCATTCGATCCCGGAGGCGCAACACCGCAAATCGCGCGAGCACGAGCGCGTCAACTACGTCTACAACTTCATCTTCCTGCCACGTTGAGAGAGCGCCTCAGGAATCCCGCGAGAAACCGGCCGCGGACAGGCGCTTGAGGTAGTCCGCCCACAGCCTATCCTGATCGCGACCCAACTGGTAGAGCAAGTCCCAGGAATAGAGGCCGGTGTCGTGCCCGTCGTCGAAATGAAGCCGCACGGCGTAATTGCCCATGGGCTCGGCGTCCGCCACGGCGACGCGGCGTTTGCCCGCGACCGGCGGCGGTGCCGCCGCGCCGTGACCCTGCACCTCGGCCGAAGGGCTCACCACGCGCAAATATTCCGCAGGCAGATGAAAGCGCTCGCCCGTGTCGAAGTCGACCTCGACCGCATGCTCGGCGCGATCGATGCGGATTTCCGTGGGCCAGGGCTTTGAGCCGCATTGTCATGCGCGGCGCTCCTCGTCCGAAATCTCGCGCGCCTCTTCGGGCAACATGATGGGGATGCCATCGCGGATCGGATAGGCCAGCCCCGCCTGCTTTGGAGACGAGCTCCTGTTTTTCGCGATCGTAGCGAAGCGGACCCTTGGTCAACGGGCAAACAAGGATTTCAAGAAGCTTTGGATCGACTTCATAGCGGCGATCGGTCATGGCGGGTCCTCACTGAAGCGGCACGCTTGAGCCGGTGGATGGATCGGCGTTCGCCATCTCGATCAGCGCGATGAGAACGCTGCGCCCGCTCGCTCAGATGTCGGCGCCTCGAGCAGCGCCTGCTTCTCCTTGGCCTCGAAGGGGCAGATCATGGCGAGCGCGTTGACGAGCGACTCCGTCGGGCGCATGCTTGATCGACCCCCAATCGGCCTTGAGCCTCTGAATGGAAAGATAGCCCTTGAGCACGGAAAGAAGCTCCGCGAACGTTCCTCTTCTGCCTCGGCTCGCCGGCGGCTCGATAAGATCATCTCGAAACGCGTCGTAGCTCACGATGCACTGGCGGTAAGGCGTCGTCACCGCGAGTTCCTCACGCGATGCGAAAGCGGCAGACGCCGGTCAGAGACATGATCAGATAGCGCGAGTCCTCGGTTTCGCTGTAGCTCGTGATCCGCCCCACGGTTCCCACTGGATAGATTGGCGGGGCCTGCATCACGGCTCTCGTGAATCGTCGGTTGCACCATGCCAATGAGACGGGCGCCGCGCATGGCATCATCGACCATGGCCAAATAGCGCGGTTCGAAGATGTTGAGAGGCAAAACGCTCGCGCGGCAAAAACACCGCGCCCGTCAGCGGAAAGATCGGAATGCGCGTCTCAATGTCGCCGATCGTGTGATAGCCCTTATGCATCGCTTCTGTCCGCCGCCTGCGGACCTTTTCGGCCTCATGAAAAGAGAATGGAGGAAAGCCGTCGCCGCCCCGCTTGCGTCACCGGGTCATCCGCAGCCGAACGCCTCGAAGAGCGTCAAGAGCTTCTTGCGCGCGGCCCCTTCGTTCCAGCTGCGGTCGCGGCGCACGATTTCGAGCAGCGCGTCGATCGCGCTTCGCGCTCGCCCTGCGCAACCATCGCCATGGCAAGACCGTAGCGCGCCTCGTGGTCTTTCGGATTGGCCGCGAGGCGCGCGGCGAACGCGTCGCGGGTCGCCGACTTCGCTTGCCTCTTCGGCAAGCTGCAGATTGCCTGGGCCGAGACGATGTCGGGCGCGGTGCGGGCCTCGGGCGGGGTGAGCGCGAGTGTCTCCTTGGCGCGCTTGAGATCGCGGGCGGCGAGGTAACAGCGTGCAAGGCCCGCAATGGCGCCAGGCTCGCCCGGCTGCTCTTGGAGCACGCGCGCGAAAACCTGCGCAGCGCCCGCGGGGTCGCCGCCGTCCAGCAGGGCCTTCGCATCTCGACGAGTCTACGGCCGCGCCGATGCCTGGGCGCGTGCGCTTGCGGCCCGGCCAAGCGCTGAATGAAGGCTCGTACCTGGCTCTCGGGCAAAGCCCAAGAAATCCATCAACGGGCCGCCCACCCTTGAACGCGAACACGGCGGGAATCGACTGGATGCGAAGCTGCTGGGCGATTTCGGGGTTCTCGTCGATGTTGACCTTGACGAGCCTCACGGCGCCGTTCGTGGCTTGAACCACCTTTTCCAGGATGGGCGTGAGCTGGCGGCACGGGCCGCACCACGGGGCCCAGAAATCGACCACGATCGGCGTCTGCATCGAAGCCTCGAGGACGTCGGCTGCGAAGGTTTCGATCGATACGTCCTTGACCGGGGCTTGTGTCTGTTTCTCGGTGGGTCCGCGTCCGCCACCGATGATTGTTTCCATGTTCCTAGCTTCCTAAGCGCATGCCGCAGCCGGAATGAGGCCTGCCTATTCTCCATCATTAGGGGTTCGGCGACGCCGGCTTCAAGCCCAGGGGCCCGTTAAGACGGCCACATCCTGGTCGCGAATGGCTTGCCTAGGCCGCGTCGTTGAGCATGACGTCGACGGCGCCGATGAGGGCGCCAAGCTTGGCTTCCACTTCGCGCTCGTTATGCGTCGCGAGCGCGTCCTCGAGCTCTGCTGCGAGCTCGCTCACGGATTCGTAGCCGAACATCCCCGTCACGCCGGACAGGCGATGGACGAGCGTCTCGAGTTCCTTGCTGGTGCGCAACGCCGCATCTTCGCGGGCCCGCTGCAGCGTCTTGATGTCCTCACGCGTACGCAAGAGAAACTCGAGCTTGAGCTCGGCCATCTTGCGGGCATGATTGATGCTCATGGGAAGTCTTGCCGCTTTCATAAACTGCAAAGAACTTGGCGGACCCTGATAACCATTGCGTGCCCACACTCCTTTAAGATTGATTAAGTTCCTGCGCCTAAGTTGCTCTGTTCGTGCAACGTGGGCGATGACGTCGCCGCGATTTGGCGCCCAACATGGCTAAGCGAGTCTGCGTCATCGAAGATGACGAATTGCAGCGGCAGGCCCTTGCGCTCACTTTGCGCGAGGCCGGCTACGAAGTTCTCGAAGCCGACGACGGTGACGTCGGGATCGACCTCGTCCGGCGCGAAAGGCCGGACGTCGTCATCACCGATATCTTGATGCCGAAGACGGAAGGCATCGAAACCATCCAGAAAATCCGAGCGATTTCCCGGGATATTCGCATCGTCGCGATTTCGGGGGGCGGGCGGGTTTCCCTCGAGCTCAATCTCAACCTCGCCCGGCAGTTCGGCGCCCATGCCTGCTTGAGCAAGCCCATTGCCAAAGCCAAGTTGTGTGCGGCGATCGAGGGCGCGTAGTCAGCGCTTCCCGTCCGCGCAACACTTCGCAACTGTCGTCGTTTCCGCGAGCGCAGCCACCTCGGTGCGCAATGCTTCTGCAAGGCTCGAATCGGAGCAATCAACTGCCTTCTCGCGAAGTGTAGTGAAGGCCATCGCCTTTCCAAACGTCACGCTGACGGGCACAAGCCGCGGAAAGCGGGCATGGCGCGGAAGAGCCTGAAAGCTGCCGCGGATATGAGCGGGTAAGACGAACGTCTCGCGTTCGCGAATGAGGTGGCCCACTCCCGGCAAGAAACGTTGCAGATCACCGGTAGGCGAACGCCACGATTCCGGAAACCACAAGAGAACTTTGCCCTGGTCGAGTATGGCGAGCGCCCGCGCGAGACTCGCGGCCGGCGCTCGGTCGTCGACCGGGAAGACATGCACCGTCTTCGCAAGCCATCGCCGAAGCGGCGTGCCGAAGAGTCTCGCCGCATCGCCACCCCAATAGCTCTCCTTCAAGAGCGAGATCGGCAGCGACACGGCGAGCATGAAGGGATCGAGATCGCTCGCGTGATTGGCGACGATGATGAGCGGGCGTGACGCGGGAATATTTTCGACACCGTAAACTTTGAGACGGAACAGGCCCCGTGCGGCGAGCCAGACAACCCCGAACATGAGCCACGCAAGGGCCGTCCGACCTATGCTCGGCGCAGCAATCCAAGATTGCGCTTCGATCGCAGCCGCCCCGGTTCGAGGCTGCGCGGGCATTGCATGCGCCGCACTGCGCACGGCTTGGACCAGATCGCGCAGGGTGACAATGCGAGAGACAGTCTCTTCCGACAGCCGCGCATTGAATCGATTCTCGATGGCGAGGCTGAGCTCGATCCAGCCGAGCGAATCGACGCCGAGATCGATCTGCGGGCTTGTGTCCAGGTCGAACGCCCGTGCCGGAAAACGCTCGTGGAGCCAAGTCCACAGCGCGCGTGCGAGGGGGTCGTCGAGAAGCGTTTGATCCGCTTCCGTCATGCTCGAGGACGGCTTCCGCTCGTGGCGTCGCGCCTGTTCGAAGAGCGCCGGCAATAGCCGTCGCGCGTACTTGCCAAGATGGGTTCGGGGCATAGGCTCGTGCATGAGGGCGAAACCCGAGAGCCGCTTATAGGCCGGCAGTGATTGTCCAATCTCGGAGAGTGCCACTCGAATCGCGGCCTCCGGCGAGGCCGAAGTGTCCTGCAACGCGGCCAAGTTCGGTACGACAAGCGCTTGCAGCCCGTCATGCGTCTCCAAGAGCGCGATCTCTCGTATGAAGGGCGACGCGGAATAAACGGCTTCGAGCTCTTCCGGCGCAATCTTCTTCCCGTCGGGTAGCACGATGATTTCTTTGAGGCGGCCGGTAACGTAAAGATAGCCGTCGCGATCCAGCCGGCCGATGTCGCCGGAGCGGAACCAACCACCCGGCGCAAAGGCGCGCGATGTTGCGTCTGCGTCATGAAGGTAGCCGGGGAAGACACTCGGTCCGCGTATAAGGATCTCCCCTTGTCCCTCCCCATCAGGCTCGTCAATCCGAATCTCCACCTCCGGAGCGGGCAGTCCTACGCTTCCGAGACGCGCGCGGCCTGGCGGATTGAAAGTGGAAACGGATGCCGTCTCGACAAGCCCGTAACCTTCGAGCACCGTAAGTCCCAGACCTTCGAGCCGCGCGGCTACGTTCGGATCGAGACGTGCGCCGCCCGAGGCCATGATCCGTAGCCGTCCACCGAGCTGGCGATGTATGGGTTGAAACAACAAGCGTCCGACTCGAACGCCCGAAAGACGTTGAACAAATCTCGAACTTGTGAGCGCTGCCTCGAAGACACGCGAGGCAAGGACACCTTTCGCGCGCACTCGGCTTTCGATGGATTGAAGGAGCGCTTCATACAGGCGTGGCACGCCAACAATCGCCGAAACGCGCCCTTCGCGAAGAGCGTGCGCGAGTTGGGGCCCCGTGAGCGCGGATGGCAGAACGAGCGTCGCGCCGGAGGCAAGCGTGACGAGGAGGCCAACGAGAAATGGATAAGAGTGATGGAGCGGCAAGGGCAGGAGAACGCAATCCTTGGCGCCGACGAGAGCCAATCGCTTGACCGCACGGATGGTCGCGCCGACATTGCGCCGTGTGAGAGGAACAGCCTTTGGCGGCCCCGTCGTTCCCGAGGTGAAGAAGAGTGCTACCCCGTCCTCCGGCCGTACGAACGTTGAGCGAAAGTCGTACGCGATGTCACGGCTGTCGAGCTCTTGTCGACCAATCGTGATGACAGGCACAGTTCCTGCCGCCGCTTCCTGTGCCGCCTTGAGCAAGCGACTTGTCGCAAGAAGGAGAACTGCGTCCGATATCTTGAGCTCGCGACGGAGCTCTTCGATGGGTGCATCGGGGTCGAGATTGACCGCAATTGCGCCAATGGCGAGAAGCGCAAGGCGCGCCACGACCGCCGGCGTGCCGTTCTCCGAAAGGATGGCAACCTGCGAGCCGTGGCCAAGGCCTCTTTCGCGAAGACTTCGTGCAAAGCCGCCGGTCAAGCCAGCGAGCGATGCGTAGGAAAGCCGATCAGCCGAGCCGTCTTCCGCGAAGTCAATGATCGCGTCTTGTGCGCCTCGCTCGGCGAGCGACGCCAAGAGATTCTGGATAACGTCCGCGTGGCCGGCGTTCATCGCTCTTCGTGGGGTCGCGTGTGGACGCACACAGCGTGCGTGCAGAAATGAGAGCCGAATACTTGCTCCTTGCGATGTCGACAAGTGCAAGAGTAAAGCGTATTAAGTGCGCAGCGTCTCGAACAATTTCTGCGTGCTCCGGAGCGGACAATGCGGGTCTAGTGCCTATGAGCAAAGACGGCCGAGTCGAAGAGCGCGCAACGCTTCTTGGGAGAGGTAAAAGATGACCAAGACCGAACAGGTGGGCCTGAACGCGGAGCGGCTTCTTCATTTGAAGTCAGTCATGGAGGACGACATCCGGCGCGGCCGCTATTTCGGTGGCGTGATCATTGTTGCGCGCCATGGCGTGGTCGGCATTCACGAAGCCATGGGCTACGCCAATTCGGAAAAAAAGCGTCCCGTCAGGAAAGATTCGGTGTTCAGCCTCTTCTCGATCACCAAGGCCTTCACCAATGTGCTGGCATTTCGCGCTATCGAGCTCGGCCAGTTGGCGCTGACGACCAAAGTGTCCGAGATCATCCCCGAATTCTCCGGCGGCATGCGCAAGGACGTCACGGTCTTTCACCTGATGACGCACAGCTCGGGCATGCCGAGCGTCTACACGCCGAAGCCCGGCATGTATATCGACCGGCTCGACGAGATCATCGCGGCGATCTGCGAAAACGTACACAGCGAGGTCGCGCCCGGTGAGCGCGTCGATTACTCGCCCATGGTCAATCACGCGCTGTTGGGCGAGATGGTGCGGCGGACGGATCCCAAAGGACACGGCTATCGGCGCATTGTCGAGGACGAGATCCTGAAGCCGCTCGATATGAGGGACACGTCCGTCGGCTTGCGGCGCGATCTACGCGAACGCCATCTCGTGCCAGATTTTCAGGGCAATGCCGCGATCAATCATTTGGGGCACAGCAATCTCGGTCCCAATGGGGCCTTCGAGGAGGAAGATGCCGAAATGCCGTGGGTCGGCATCGCTTCCACCGCGGCAGACTTGTTCCGGTTTGCCGAGATGCTGCGTCGGGGCGGCGAGCTGGATGGCGCGCGCATCGTCTCGCCAACAATTCTCGAGCGGTCACGCCTCAACTGGACCGGCGACAAGCCCAACGAAGTCTACAAGCGCGTGGCGATGCAGCATGGATGGCCAATCATCCCCGCCTATATCGGCCTGGGCTTTCCTCTGCGCGGCGAGGCGATCGGCAACCACCTCTATGGGACGCTGACCTCGCCCAAGACTTTCGGCGGTTATGGTGCCGGAACGACGATCTTCTGGGTCGATCCCGCGCTCGACATGACCTTTGTGGGCCTGTGCACCGGTGTCATGACCTCCGCTGACAACTACTTACGCTGGCGGCGCCTGTCCGACATCGCGGTCTCGGCGGCGATCTGATGGTTCCGGACGAGCTTGAGAGCGCGTTCGACTATTTGATCGTGGGCGCGGGCAGCGCGGGCTGCGTGCTCGCCAATCGCCTGTCTGCTGATCCCAAGCTGCGCGTGGGCCTCATCGAAGCGGGACCGCCGGACCGCAACCCGCTCATCCATATCCCCGCGGCGGTCGCGGCTGCGATCGCTACGCCGAGCATCGGTTGGGGCTACAGCACCGCGCCGCAGGCCCATCTCGGTGGCCGCAAGATACCCATTCCGCGCGGCCGCGTGCTCGGCGGCTGCAGCTCGATCAACGGCATGGTCTACAACCGCGGCCATCCCAAGGACTATGACGACTGGGCGGCCGCCGGAAACACCGGCTGGAGCTATCGCGAGGTCCTGCCCTATTTCACCCGCTCCGAGAACAATGAGGCCTTTGCCAACTCGCCTTATCACGGCGTGGGCGGACCGATGAACGTGTGTCGACATCAAACGGCCCAACCCTCTGATCGCCCCTTTTCTGGAGGCCATGGCCTCGCTGCAATTCAAGCGCTGCGATGACTTCAACGGTCCGGACCCGGAAGGTTTTGGTCCCCGGCAGGCGACGATCCGGGACGGACGACGCGAGTCCGAGGCGAGCGCATTCCTGCGGCCGGCACAAAAGCGCAAGAACCTAACGGTCTTCACCGAGGCTCTGGCCAAACGCGTGTTGCTCGCGAACGGCAAGGCCGTCGGCGTCGAGGTCGAGCATAAGGGTCAAACGCATCGTCTCAACGCGCGCCGCGAGGTCTTGCTTGCGGCCGGCAGCATCGGCTCGCCGCAAATCTTGATGCTGTCGGGCGTGGGCGACGGCGCGGCGCTGCAGAAGCTCGGAATCGCGGTGCAGCACAACCTTCCCACCGTCGGAAAAAATCTCCACGATCATTTGGCCACCGCGGTCCAGATGATCACGAGAAATGCGGACTCCTATGGCATCTCGCTCAAGGCCGCGCCGCGGGGGGCTTGGAATATCCTGGAATACTTGCTCTTCCGCCGCGGGCCGCTGGCGGGCAATGTCTTCGAGGCAACCGCCTTCTTGCGCACCACAAGCGGTCTCGATCGGCCGGACGCGCAGTTCGTGTTCCAGCCCGCGCGCCGCAATCAGTCGAGCTTCCCGTTTCCCATCGGTCACGGTTATGTCGTCAGCGTGGTGTTGCTCTACCCCAGAAGTCGGGGCCGGGTGACGCTGGCGAGCCCCGATGCGCGCGCGGCGCCCGTCATCGATCCGAATCTCCTGAGCGAACCGGAAGATTACGAGCCTTTGCTGCGCGGAGTAGCGCTCGCGCGGCGCGTCCTCAGCGCCTCGGCCTTTAGCCGCTATCAAAGCGTCGAATTCTTGCCCGGCGCTTCCGTCCAGAGCGTGGAGGCGCTCAAGGACTATATCCGCCGGGGCTCGGCCACCGTGCACCACCCCGCCGGCACCTGCCGGATGGGCGTGGATTCCCACGCGGTGGTTGATCCGGAGCTGCGGGTTCGCGGGATAGAGGGCCTCAGGGTCGCCGACGCATCGGTCTTTCCCAAGCTCATCGGTGGCAATACAAATGCCGCAGTCGTTATGGTAGCGGAAAAGGCGGCCGACATGGTCTTGGGACGGCCCGCGCCGGCGCCCGCGCCCGCCAATCTGCCCTAGTATGCCAGTCGACGAGAGTGACAGGAGAACGTCATGGCGGCCGAGCACATCAGGCACTGGAAGATTGGCGATGTCGAGGTCGTGCGCATTGTCGAGGTGAATGCGCATGAAGATCCCTTCGAGATGCTCGTGCCGGGCACGACGCCGGAGAGCGCCAAGCAGCACGCTTGGCTATTCCCCAATTACGCAACGCCCGACGGTCGCATGAAGATCTCGTTTCAGGCCTTTGCCCTGCGCTCCGGCAAAGACAAGATCATGATCGACACGTGCATCGGCAATGATCGCCAGCGCGAATATCCCATATTCACGAATCTCCAGACCTCGTTCCTCGAGGATCTGACGGCAGCCGGCTACGCGCCGGAGACGATAACGAAAGTCCTGTGCACGCATCTGCACTTCGATCATGTCGGCTGGAACACGAAGCTGGAGGGAGGCAAATGGGTGCCGACCTTCCCAAAGGCGCGCTATCTGTTCGGCCGCAAGGAATACGAGCATTGGCAGATGCTCAAACGCACGGGCGGCTACCACGACTTCCAGCATCTCGTCGACTCGATCGATCCGATCACCACGGCCGGTCTCGCCGATTTCATCGAGCCGCATCTCAAGATCACGGACGAAGTCAGTCTTGTGCCGACGCCGGGACACACGCCGGGCCATGTCAGCGTGCAGATTTCTTCGAAAGGTCAAAGGGCCTTCATCACGGGCGATATGATGCATCACCCAATCCAGCTCGCCGAGGCCGACAAGCCCGGCAATTTCGACATGGACAAGGAGCAAGGCATCAAGACGCGCTTGGAATATTTCGAACGCCTCGCGGATAAGGATGTGCTCGTCATCGGCAGCCATTTCTGCGATCCCACCGCAGGCTACATCGTGCGCGACAAGCGCAACTGGCGCTTAGCAGACAAGCGGGTGCGCACGGGGACGGCAACATGACGCCCGATTTGGCCGGCCAATCAGTTCTGGTTACTGGCGCGGGGCGCGGGCTCGGCCGCTCAACGGCGGAGCACCTCGCCCGCTGTGGCGCGGCCGTGGGCGTCAACGACATCGACGCGAAGAATTGCCAGGAAACCGTTGAGGCTATTCGCCGGGCCGGTGGAACGGCGTTCGCTTGCGTCGCGGACGTCTCCGATCGCAACGCGTTTTTGGATATTGCCGGCGCCTTCGCTCGCGAGCGCGGGCGAATCGACGCCATCGTGAACAATGCAATGTTGCTGCGCTATGAGCCGATCGAAGACGTGCGCGAGGCGGTGCTCGAGCGCATGCTCGCGATCGGCATCAAGGCGGCGGTATGGGGTACCCAGGCTTTGCTCGCGCACATGGATGCCGCGCGCGGCGGGTCGATCATCAACATGGCCTCGCCCGTCGCCGAGCGCGGCTATCCGAACACCGCGATCTACAGCCTCGTCAAGGGCGCGCTCGTTACGTTGACCCGCACGCTCGCCGCCGAGTTGGGGCCGCGCCGCGTGCGGGTGAACGCGGTTGCCCCGGGATCCGTGCCGACGCCGGGGGCGCTCGCGCTCAACGATCAAGCCGAGTATGAAAGACGCGCGCGAACGATCCCGCTGCGTCGTCTTGGACGGGAAGAGGACAATGCACAAGCGGTGGCCTTTCTCTTGAGCCCGGCGGCTTCGTTCATTACTGGAGAAATCCTGCATGTCGACGGTGGGATTGCGGCGGCGGGATGACCGCCGCGCTTCGCCGCCTTCGCATTTGTAGCAGCAGATAATCATTCCGACCGAAATCAAAAGGAAAAGGATCTTGGAGTTCGCACCGCAGCAAGCTCGACGCCTACGATCCGGAGATCGCCGACGCCATTCGCGGCGAGGAACGCCGGCAAGTTGCCGGCGTGGAAATGATCCCGTCGGAGAATTACACCTATCCGGAAGTGCTTGCAGCCCTCGGCTCGGTGCTTACGAACAAGTATTCGGAAGGCTATCCAGGCCGTCGCTATTATGGCGGTCAGGAATACACCGACATCATCGAACGCGCAGCGCGCGACCGCGTTTGCCGGCTGTTCAGAGCGGAACATGCCAATGTCCAGCCGCTTTCGGGGTCGCCGATGAATCAGGCGGCTTATTTTGCGGTCTTGAAGCCTGGCGACACCGTGCTCGCCATGGATCTTTCCCACGGCGGACATCTCACCCACGGCGCACCCGTGTCTCATATGGGCAAAGTGTTCAACTTCGTCCGCTACAAGACCGATCCTGGTCGGAAGGGCGCAATCGACTTCGATGGGCTCAGGAAGGTCGCTCGTGAGACGCGCCCCAAGCTCGTCCTTTGCGGCTACTCCTCATATCCCCGCGATTACGACTACGCCGAATTCAAACGGGTAGCAGACGAGGTGGGCGCGCTCACCATGGCCGATATCGCCCATATCGGCGGTCTCGTCGCGGCCGGACTCATGCGTAATCCGTTCGATGCGGGGTTCGACATCGTAACTTGCACGACGCACAAGTCGCTGAGGGGCCCGCGTGGCGGGTTCATTCTCTGCCGCAAGGAGCTGGCCAAGGCGATCGATGCCTCGGTCTTCCCCGGGTTGCAGGGCGGCCCGCACATGAACAATGTCGCCGCGGCCGCCATCACATTCAAGAAAGCGGCTGAACCGGAATTCCGTGATTATGCGGCGCGCATTCTCAAGAATGCGCGTGCGCTCGCGGCGGCGCTCGTCAAAGACGGCGTGACCATCATCACCGGCGGCACGGACAACCACCTGCTCGTCGTCGACACCGTGACGAGCTTTGGTCTCGATGGCCGGGAGGCCGAGGAGACCCTCGACCGGATCGGCATCACAACCAACAAGCAGGTCATCCCCGACGATCCGCGCCCGGCGCTCCGTCCGAGCGGCATCCGCATGGGCACGCCCGCTTGCACTACGCGTGGCATGAACGAGGCCGACATGATCAATCTCGCACGCTGGCTCGTCGCGGCGTTGCGCGCGCCGAAGGATGAAGCGGCGTTGAAGCGGATCGGCGCGGAGGTGAGGGCGCTTTGCGCGCGCTACCCCGTGCCGGGAATACCGTAAGGAGGGGGCTGCGCGATCGGTCTTTGGTGAGGCTAGAACCGGCACAAGAAAACACAGGAGGAATGCTCGTGAAGATTTCGGACTTGTTCAAGGTTGAGGGCTACGGGGTCGTCGTCACAGGCGGCGCAAGCGGGCTCGGTCTCGGCTTCACCGAGGCGCTGGCAGAGAACGGGGCACGGGTCACCATGCTCGACGTCAATCCCCAGCGCATCAGCGACGAGACCAAGCGTCTGAAAGCGGCTGGGCTCGACATCCGGGGAAAGGTGGTCGATGTGACGGACCATCCGGCGTTGGACAGGGCTTTCGACGAGGCGGTCGCGACTTACGGCCGCTTGGATGTGGTGTTCGCCAATGCCGGCATCGATTCAGGTCCCGGGTTTGTCTCCGGCTGGGTAGGCGAGCAACGCCCGCGCGTTCCTGAAGGTGCGATCGAAAATTATACCGACGAGCGCTGGAACCGCGTGATCGACATCAATTTGAACGGAGTCTTCGCGACCATCAGAGCGGCGGCCCGGCACATGAAGCCGCGAAAATCAGGGCGCATTATCGTAACGACCTCGCTCGCGGCGCTCATATCCGAGCCGGCGATCGGGGCCGCCTACATGGCCGCAAAGGCGGGCGCCGCGCATTTGATGCATAATGCGGCCTTAGAGCTCGCAGCATACAACATCACGGTGAACGCGATTGCGCCGGGCTTTTTCGTTACCAATATCGGCGGGGGCCACGCGCACAATCCCGTTCTGCAAGAGGCGGTGAGCAAGAAGGTGCCCATGCATCGGGTCGGACTCCCCAAGGACATGCACGGACTTGCGCTGTTCCTTGTCCTCGCCTGCCTCGGCCTATATCACCGGCCAGCAGGTTGTCATCGACGGGGGCTGGGGGCTCGGCACGGCGGATTGATGACGCATGCCGTTCCTTGAGAGCTGTGCGGGGCTCCATTCCCGGTAGCGTGGTGAAGTGCGTGCGTGTATTTTCTCGGGTGTCGCGCGTTGGACCCGAATGCGCGCGTCCGGCGCGACTTTCATTCGGTGTCCAATCGATCTCACCTTGAGGGCGGCCAAGATGGCAACACGGAAAGACGGGCACGACAATCGCGCTGTGCCAGAAGAAGGCGCAAGCGTTGCGAGCCGCAGGGATTTCCTCAAGACCGCTGTGGCGGTCTCGGCTCTACCGATTGTCGCTTGTGCGGCAGCCGGTCCTGCGAGTGCCACGGCACCCCCACGCACCTTACCGATCTATAAAGCAATCTTCGATGAGCAATTTCCTGGCAGTCGTGCCTTTGGGGATCAGGCTCGAAAATTGGGTTTGCCGACGCAAGGGATAAGAGCCGACGTCACGGCGCTCTGGTTCAACGACTTGCACGGCCGTTGGCAGATTAGTCCCGTTGCGATTGCTGGCCTCACTGCGTCGTCGGCCTTGTTCTGTCTTGAGAGACTGGCTTGGGACCACGGAATGCGTGTCGTCTTCCATGCCGAGCATCGGTATCTGTCCAAAGATGCCATACAGCACGTCGTTCTCAACGGCGACGGACTGTTGCGATCAGAGGAATTGGAGATCGCTGGAGCGAATTGGACCCACCGGATCGCGGAGCTCGTCGCACGCTATCCTTCTCAACGCCCTTTGCGTGCACGGGTGACGCCTGCAGGACTGGCAAGAACTGCGGACGACAATTCGATGACCTTGGTTTCCTGGGTCATCGCGCCCGTCAATAAGACATAGAGCGCGTCGAGCAAATCGTTCGCGCATAAGAGGAGGAAGGGCATGAATCTCCCGGCCGGGGTGTCAGCCGCGGACTTTTCCGCCGCCCTCAAGGAATTCGAGAGCGCCATCGGAAAGAAATGGGTATTCACGAGCGAGGAGGACGTCGCGCTCTATCGCGACGCCTATTCGCCGTTTTGGGGCGAGGAGGAGGAGCGCGTTGCATCGGCTGCGGTCGCGCCCGACGGCGTAGAGGAAGTTCAGGCGATCGTGCGGATCGCCAATACCTACAAGATCCCCATCTACCCAATCTCGACCGGCCGCAATCTCGGCTATGGCGGCCCGGCTCCGGTGCTTTCGGGCAGCGTCGTGCTCGATCTCAAACGGATGAACCGCGTTCTCGAGGTCAACGAGAAAAACGCCTATGCGCTCGTTGAACCCGGTGTCAGCTACTTCGATCTCTACCGCCACATCCAGAATAAGGGCCTCAAGGTTTGGGTTGATGTTCCCGATCCGGGTTGGGGAAGCCTCGTCGGCAACGCGCTCGACCGCGGCGGCGGCTACACCACCCATATGTTCCGCAATCATTTCGATGCGCATTGCGGCATGGAGGTGGTGCTCGCCAGTGGCGAGATCATGCGTACCGGCATGGGCGCCATGCCCGGCGCCAAGACGTGGCAGCAGTACAAGTCGGGCTTTGGTCCCTGGATCGACGGCATGTTCTCGCAATCAAACTTCGGCGTCGTCACCAAGATGGGCTTTTGGCTCATGCCGGAGCCGGAGGCTTATCTGTCGGGCACGATATCGGTCTTCAAGTATGACGACCTTGTTCCCCTGATCGACATCATGAACGCCCTCGAAAACGCGGGGGTCTATAACGGCATGCCGTTCGTCGCCAGTCCGCTGCTCGGTGCAATCGAGCCGGGAGAGCAGGTCCGCACATTCCCCTCGCCGGAGCTTGCCGAAATCCTTTCCAAGCCCGGTGGGCCACACAAAAGGGCGATAGAAGAGTTTGCGCGGAAACACGACACCGGCGTCTGGGCCTGCAGGCTGCAATTCTATGGCCCCGAAGAGATCATCAGAGCGCAATGGAATTACGCCAAAAGGAAGTTCTCGGCGATCTCCGGCGTCAAGCTCGAGGACGGCGAGCTCCTGAAAATGCCGCTTACGCCCGAGCAAATGGAGAAAATCCACAAGGTCTCGTTCGGCATTCCCAATCTTTCGATCTTCTTCATCGGCGCGCGCTCCGAGACCAACTCGAACTCCCTCCAACGGCCACGTCTGGTTTTCGCCTATCATTCCGCGTAGCGGCGAGGCCGTGTTCGAGGCGCAGAGGGTGTTCGGTGAGGCCGCGCGCGAGCTCGGTCTGCCGGTGCCGCCGCTGTCGGTGCCGGGAACCTACTGGCACCGATCATTCATCTTCCTCTTCGGCTTCCCCATCACCCGCGATGTGGCGGCGAACCGGAAGAACCGCGAAGCCTTCAAGAAACTCATCAAGATTGCGGCCGAGCATGGCTGGGGCGAATACCGCACGGCGCCCGCCTACCAAGACGCGGTGATGGACACATACTCGTTCAACAATCACGCACTGCGTCGATTCCACGAAACGATCAAGGACGCGGTTGACCCGAACGGTATCCTGTCCGCAGGCCGTTACGGTATTTGGCCAAAGCATCTGAGACGCACATAAGCCCGGTCCAGGGTGTGGCAAGAGCAAAAGAGGAAACCGGAATGGCGTCGCCGCCGGGGGTGAGCAGCGAGGACTTTGCCCACGCGATCAAGGAATTCGAACGCGTCGTAGGCAAGGAGTGGGTGTTCACGAGCGAGGAGGATGTCGCGCTCTACCGCGACGCCTATTCGCCGTTCTGGGGCGAGCCGGAAGAGCGCGTGGCTTCCGCCGCCGTGGCGCCCGACAACGTGAAAGAAGTGCAGGCGGTCTTGAAGATCGCCAACTCCTACAAAATCCCGATCTACCCCATCTCCACGGGCCGCAATCTGGGATACGGCGGCTCCGCGCCGGTTCTCTCGGGCAGCGTCGTGCTCGATCTCAAGCGCATGAACCGGATTCTCGAGGTGAACGAACAGAACGCCTCTGCGCTTGTCGAGCCCGGTGTGAGCTACTTCGATCTCTACCGCCACATCCGTAAGCACAAGCTCAAGCTCTGGATCGACGTGCCCGATCCGGGCTGGGGCAGCCTCATCGGCAATGCCTTGGAGCATGGCGCGGGCCATATGGCGTTTCGCGACCATCTTGCATCCCATTGCGGCATGGAGGTCGTGCTCGCCAATGGCGAGGTCGTGCGCACAGGCATGGGCGCACTTCCTGGCGCCAAGACCTGGCAGCAATTCCAATACGGCTATGGTCCCTATCTCGACGGCCTTTTCTCGCAGTCTAACTTCGGCGTCGTCACGAAGATGGGCTTCTGGTTGCTCGCCGAGCCCGAGGCCTACCGGATGGGCACCGTCAAGGCGCCGAGATACGACGACTTCATCCCGCTCGTCGATGTGATGAACTACCTGACCTATTCGGGTGTCTTCAACGCGAGCACGAACTTCACCAGCCCTGTGCTGACCAATGCGTCGGGGGATTCAGGGCTTGCGGCTCTTCTGTCACGGAGAGCAAGTTCGGCTGAGTTGGAAAACTACGCGAGCAAGAAGAACATCCCCTATTGGACGTCCGATCTCAGATTCTACGGCCCGGCCAAGGTCATCGAAGCGCAATGGGAATACGCAAAGGAGAAATTCTCGGCCGCGATCCCCGCACGCCACTTTCGAAGACGGAATGTCTCTGCGCTTCCCCTTGTCTGACGAAGAGGCGGAAAAGGTTGTGGGCCCCGTGTGGGTGGGCATCCCCAGCTTGTCGATTTTCGCCTTTGGTGCGCGCTCACCAACCAACCCGACACCCACGAATGGACATATCTGGTTTTCGCCCGTCATACCGATGACGGGCGAGGCCACTTTCGAAGCGCGAAAGGTCTTCTCGCAAGCCTTCAGGGCATGGGACGTTCAGCCTCTGGAATCGTTCTTGCCCCAATCCTATCAACCACGGACGTTTCTTCTCCTCTATGGCTTTGCGATCACGCGCGACGTCGAAACGAACAAGAAGAACCGGGAGACGATGAGACGCATGATCAAGCTCGCGGCCGAGCACGGCTGGGGCGAATACCGCACGGCGCCGGCGTTCATGGATGATTGCGCCGATGTTTACTCCTTTAACAATCACGCGCTTCGCCGTTTGCACGAGACGATCAAGGATGCCGTTGATCCCAACGGAATTCTGTCCGCGGGCCGTTATGGCATCTGGCCCGAGCACATGAGGAAAACAAGAGCATGAACAGGATGGGAATCGCGCTGTTGGTCGCGCTTGCTGTGGCTTTCGCAGGACAAGCTCACGCCGCAGGATTTTCGGGGACGAAAAAAGGGCGCGCGGTCTTCGACCGTTGGTGCGCGGCTTGTCATAGCGCAGGCCAGGACATGCCGGGGACCGTCGCACTTGCCGCCAAGTACAAGGGCTCGCTTCCCGCGCTTCTGGAGGAGCGCACCGACCTCACGCCCGATTTGACGAAATTCTTCGTGCGCAACGGCGTGTCGGTCATGCCGCCCTTCCGCAAGACGGAAATCAGCGACGCGGAGCTCGACGCCCTGGCGGCATATCTCGCGCGGTCACGTTGATCTCACTCGGTTGAAACGCAACGAGGGCGACGATGGAAAGCTTCCAAGGCAAAGTGGCATTCATCACCGGCGGGGCAAGCGGCATTGGTCTCGGCATGGCGAAAGCCTTTCTCGGCGCCGGCATGAAAGTCGCGATCGCCGATATTCGCCAAGAGGCGCTCGATAAGGCGATCAAACTACTTGGCGCCGGTGCCGAGGTACGTCCTATTCGTCTCGATGTCACCGATCGCAAGGATTGGGTGCGCGCAGCCGACGAAGCCGAGCGCGCTTTCGGCAACGTGCATGTGCTCTGCAGCAATGCCGGGGTTTTCTTCATGGGCCTGGCCCACGAGGCGACTTATCAAGACTGGGATTTCTGCCTGGGCGTCAATCTTGGCGGCACGATCAATGCGGTTAGGACCTTCGTGCCCCGGCTCATCTCCCACGGCGAAGCGGGCCACGTCGTCATTACGGCGTCGATCAACGGGCTGTTCACGAATGCGGGGGTGGGCGTCTATACGACGTCGAAATTCGCTCTGACCGGACTCGGTGAAGCGCTGCGCGCCGACTTGAGCACGCGCGGCATTGGCGTCTCGGTGCTCTGTCCGGGCGCGGTCGCCTCGGGACTGTTCGAGAGCACGCCCGTCGTTCGCCCGAAATCGCTCGCCGAAACCGGCGCGACGCTCGTGAGGACGGACAGCACCGACCCCGTCTCCGCCCAAATCTTTGCAACGGCCATGCCGCCCGATGAGGTAGGCCGCCGCGTGCTCGCGGGCATCAAGCGCAATGACCTCTACATCCTGACGCACGCGGAAATCCGCGACATACTCCAGTCGAGAGCGAATGCGCTCATCGCGGCGGTTCCGAACGAGACGATCGCCGCGCAACGTTTGGAGGCGTCGCGTGTGTTGCTCGACGATTCCATTTATCGAGAGCAGACTGCGAAGCCCTCGCCAAAAGGAGTCTGAGAACGCGTCATGAAGGACTTCCAGGGCAAGGTCGCGTTCATAACCGGCGGTGCGAGCGGTATCGGCCTTGGCATCGCAACCGTATTCGCCGGCGCCGGCATCAAGGTCGCGATCGCCGACATTCGCGAAGACGCTCTCAATAGGGCAGCCGCTACGCTCGCGCGAAAGAAGGCCGAGATTTGTCCCATCCACCTCGATGTCACCGATCGCAAGAACTGGGCGCGCGCCGCCGACGAGGCCGAGCGCGTCTTCGGCAAAATCCACATCCTCTGCAATATCGCAGGCGTGAATGTCAGCGGCCCGATCCAGCAGGCCACCTATGACGATTGGGACTTTTGCCTGGGCGTGAAATCTTGGCGGGGTGATCAACGGCGTGCAGACCTTCTTGCCGCGCATCATCGCGCACGGCGAAGGCGGCCACATCGTCAACATGTCCTCGGTTATGGGCCTCTTTACGCGCCCAGGCTCCGGCATTTACGCCGCTTCAAAATTCGCCATCGTTGGTCTTTCCGAATCGCTGAGGGGCGATCTCGCCGGCACAGGCATCGGGGTTTCGGTCATCTGCCCTGGCCCTGTCCAGTCGGAGCTTTTCGAGAGCACGGCGCTCGTTCGTCCCAAGAGGCTGTCCCACAGCGCTGCCGCGCCGCCGCAGACCACTGGGGCGGCGCGCGCAGCGACGCCGATCTTCGCCACCGCCATGACGGCCGAAGAGACCGGCGAACGGGTTCTCAAGGGAATTCGACGCAACGACCTTTACATCCTGACCCATCTCGAAATGCGAAAAATGCTCGAGGCTCGTTGCAAGGCGCTCTTGGCGGCCCTTCCCGACGAACCGATCAATCAGGCGCGCCTGCAAGCTGGCCAGTCGTTGCTCGATGCTTCGCTCTACGAGGAGCAGTCAACCAAGACCGCGCCGTAACAGGCACCCCCGTCGCGTGGACTCCGGGCACATCGCACTTCAAGCGCAACAAGAGTGCCAAGCGTTGCTGCCGACCGGCTTTGACGTCGCTGCGCTCGACGCACGCGTGATGCGTCCGCGCTGGTCTTCGCTCACGGTCAGCGGTTCTACGTCTCGTTTCTCAGCGAAACAGCGTCTCGACCAAGCCTGCGCCAAGTCCCACCTTCTCGTAGTGGGCCCTGCACAAGGCGATGTAGGAGTGCGCGTCGAAATATCCCGTCGGCTCGCCGTCTTGGTCCACCCAAATAATTGGCCCATGTACGACGAAGAAGACCCTCATCGGGTCCTTGTGTTCATAGGCGACAAGCGTATGGGATTCACCCGGCGTCTCGTAAATGAAGTCTCCGGCCGTGGCGGTCCAGTCGTGTTCGAGATACGCCCATTTGCCCGAGATCGTGTAGGCGAAGACCTCATGGGGGTGATAGTGGCGGTTCACGAGGCCGGCTTTCTTTGCCATGAGGACATCGCACCATCGGTTGGTGGTGGGCGAGATCCAGAGTGGCTTTGACGACACCGTGTCCGTGAACGGTACGAACAAGCGCTCATCGCCGCTCGCGATCTTCGCTTTATAAACTTCCGGTAGTGCATCCGGCTTGAAGACATTCTTGATCGGCTTGATCTCTTTCCAGAATTCGCTCGTTGCGACTTCGGGCATTGGTAAGTTCCTCCATTGGCACCGTCGGAGTGTCGTAAGGCGGCTCGTAGCTTCGCGCCAACCGGCGACTCTCAGGGCTCCGGCGTTTGCGGGACGGCAGAACGGGTTCATTCTTGACCCGATCTTGCCTGCAACCAGTCGCCCCCATCTTGTCCCGGAGCAAAGCCGGGCGCGAACCCTTGTTTCAGTTAACTCTACCGCCCGGCCATCAGTGCGCCAAAGGAAAATGGCGGGAACTGAGGTCTCGGCGCCAAGGCGATGCAAGTTGCTAGTGCATATCGGTCGCTCATGACGTCCGCGGGAAAGTGGGAGATGTGGGCATGAAAAGCCGCGGCCACCGGGGGTTGAGGCCAAACCTAGGATTGCGGTGCCCCGTCGGCCATGTGGTAGGCTCTCTCAAAGCCTCAACGGACGGGAGGAGGGCAAGACAATGCATGTTGGCATGGCCACCGGTTTTGCAAATCACAGCAAAATCGACGACGCACGTTTCGTGCGCGAGGAAATGGCCCAAATTCTGCTCGGTGAGGAGCTTGGCTTGGACTCCATCTGGATCACAGAGCATCACTTCTCAGATTACTCCGTAAGTCCCAATCCGCTGATGTATCTCGCCTATCTTGCAGGCAAGACCAAGCGGATGAGGCTCGGCACGCAGGTGATCGTCGTGCCTTGGCACGATCCGGTTCGGCTTGCCGAACACATCATCATGCTCGATCACGTCTCGGGCGGACGCGCCATCTTGGGCTTTGGCCGGGGCCTCGCGCGGAACGAGTATGAGGGGCTTCGCATCGATCAGGGACAAGCGCGCGAACGGTTCGACGAGACTGTCGAGCTCGTGATGCGAGCGATGGATACGGGCTTCATCGAGGGCGGCAAGATATTCAAGCAGCCGCGCCGCGAGCTCCGGCCGCGCCCGCTCCGCTCGCTAAAGGGTCGCGCCTTTTGCGCCGCCGGCTCGCCGCCTTCCATGGCGGCGGCTGCGCGGCTCGGCTTGGGAAGGCTCTACCTCAATCAACCTATGACCGACGACAAGCAACGCACACCCTTCAGCGGCGAGCCTCTGAAAGTAACGGTGGATCAGCCGAAGAAGGATCTTTGGCTCGAGGCTTGGAATGAGACATACCCAAACGAAACGCCACCGCAACCGTTCGTTTCGAACCTCGTTTTTGTCGACGAAAGCAGCGAGCGTGCCCATGAGCTCGCCCGCTATGCGGGCGTCACGTACCGCAGGGCAATTCAGCATTACGAGCTCACCTCATCACATCACGGCACGATCAAGGGATACGAATCCTACAAAGCGCTGATACTCAAGCCCGAGGACATCGACACGGCGGTGGAGAATGTCGTTTCTCAGGCCACCTTCGGAACGCCGCAGGAGGTGCTGGAAAAGCTTGAGGCGACAAAGCTCGAGCTGAACCCCCAAGGGTTCTTCCCACACTTTCACACCGGCGGCATGCCCCATGAAGAGGCCGTGCGAAATATGCGGTTCTTCGCCAAGCACTGCCTGCCCGAGATGAAGAGCTGGGTTGGGGCGCCGATGACGATCGACGGACCCATGGAACGAGCGGCGTAAATCACTCGTAGCAATCGGCAGAGATTCTGCAATGACAAGAGCAAATCCGGAGCATCGCAATCCGTTCGACCCGAAGCTGTTCAGGCCCGAGGCGATCTCGGCCGAGACGCGCGCGTTCAACGATAACTTGCGGAAACAAATGGCGGGTGCGCCGAAATGGTGGGAGCAAACCGGCGATGAGCCGCCGCGAATCTTTACGCCGCCGCCGAAATCGCCGCGCGCGCGCACGCTCTCGATCGACATTCCGGGCGCGCGTGGCGTGTCCTTGCGCGTGATCGCGCCGGACAATCCCAAGGGCGTCTATTACCACATCCATGCCGGCGGCTTGGTGATGGGCTCGGCCGATGGGCAGGACCCGATGCTCGAACGCATCGCGGATGCCACGGGGCTCGCTTGCGTCAGCGTCGAGTATCGGCTGGCGCCGAAACATCCATACCCCGCGGCCTGGGACGACTGCGAGGCGGCGGCGCTGTGGCTCGCCAAGAACGCGAAGTCAGAATTCGGCTCCGCCTCGCTTGCCATCGGCGGCGAATCCGCGGGCGCGACGCTTGCCGTGCCTACGCTCGTGCGCATGCGCGACCGCCATGGCTTCACGGGCTTCAGAGCCGCGAACCTGAGCTATGGCAATTACGACACCTCCATGACGCCGAGCCAGAAGTGGCTTGGCGAAAATGGCTTGCTCCTGCAGACCGTCGACATCGAACATTGCTCGGATGCCTACGCGCCCGATGTCTCGCAGCGCCGGAATCCGGACATCTCGGCCATTTATGCGAATCTGAAGGATCTTCCGCCAGCACTCTTCTCTGTGGGCACTTTGGATCCGTTCCTGGACGACTCGCTATTTCTCTATGCGCGCTGGATCGCGGCGGGAAACGAGGCGGAGCTCGCGGTCTATCCGGGTGCGCCGCACGGCTTTAATATCTCGCCCCATCCGCTCGCCGCCGAGGCGAACACGCGGATCGATGCCTTTCTCAAGAGATGGACGACATCCTGAGAAGCAGTCCTTTTCATGCGCGCCGGCTCGGGAATACGCGACGCTATGGAAAATAGAGCACGCGCCAATGTCCCCGAGCCGAGGCGGCCCAAGGAGGTCGACGAGCGCGACTACAAGATGCTCATCGACGGCGTCTGGGTCGGTGCGCGCTCAGGCAAGACATTCTCCTGCGTTGACCCGTATACGGAGGACTCCTGGGGGAGCGTGCCTCTTGCCGATGCCGCCGACGTAGACGCGGCCGTGCGCGCGGCGCGCCGTGCGTTCGACAACGATGGCTGGCCCCAAACCGCGCCCGCCGCGCGCGCGGCCTTATTGCGACGTCTCGCCGCGCTTATCGAAAAGAACGCCGAAAAGCTCGCGCGCCAGCAGGTCTTCGAGAACGGCAAGCTTATTTCGGAGATGCGGCCCAACATCGGCTCAATCGTAGGCGACTGCCATTATTTTGCGGGGCTCGGCGAGACGGTTCATGGCATGACCGTGCCCGTGAGCCAGCCGAACTTCGTCGGCTACACTTTGCGGGAGCCGATCGGCGTGGTCGCCGCGATCACGCCTTGGAATACGCCGCTGGCATTGCTGGGTTGGAAGCTGTTCCCCGCACTTGCCGCGGGCAACACCGTCGTAGTCAAGCCGTCCGAGATCACACCGACCTCTACGCTTCTCTTGGCCGAATTGGTGATGGAGGCCGGATTCCCCGCCGGCGTCGTGAATGTCGTGACGGGCCTCGGCGATCCCACGGGCTCTGCGCTGGTCAGCCATCACGGCATCGACAAGATCGCGTTCACCGGGTCGACCAATACGGGCCGGCGAATTGCGCAGATCGCGGCCGAGCGCAACGTGCGCGTTTCGCTCGAGCTCGGCGGCAAGTCTCCGAACATCGTCTTCGCCGACGCGGATCTCAGCAACGCGGTTTACGGCATCATGGCGGGCGTGTTCGCCGCAACCGGCCAGACCTGCGTGGCCGGCTCGCGCGTTCTCGTGGAGAGCGGCGCCTATGATGAGGTGGCCGAGCTCCTGGTGACGCGGGCCCGCAAGCTGCGCGCCGGCGATCCGCTGGATCCCACGACACAGCTCGCGCCGCTCTCTTCACGTGCGCAACTCGATAAAGTCTTAAGTTACTTCGAGATCGGCAAGAGTGAGCGGCTCAGGCTCTTGACTGGCGGTCAGCGCATCGACCGCCGCGGCTTCTTCGTCGAGCCGACGGTGTTCGGCAATGTCGACAATGCCTGCCGTGTGGCGCGCGAAGAGATTTTCGGGCCCGTCGTCTCGCTCATGCGCTTCAGCAACGAAGAGGAAGCCGTGGCTGTCGCGAATGACACGTCTTATGGGCTCGCGGCCGGTGTGTGGACCGAGGATCTGCGCCGCGCGCACCGCCTCGTGTCGCGATTACGCGCCGGCAACGTGTGGGTGAACAACTATCGGCTCTTTGCCCACGCGCTTCCATTCGGCGGCTTCAAGCAGAGCGGGCTCGGTCGTGAGATGGGACCAGAGGCGTTGCACGAATACACTGAAGTCAAAAGCGTCTGGATCGACACCGGCAATCGGATTCAGTATCCGGCAGGGTGAAGGGAAACTTCGGTTTCATGACTCTGCATGAGGGAATGCGAGCTTTTGACTTGGTCGTCATCGGTTGCGGCGCGGCGGGGCTTTCCGCGGCTGTAAGCTATGCCGCTGCGGCCGGAAAGGAAGACCGTCAAGCAAGCATCGCTGTGCTCGAGCGCGCCACCAAAGAAGGGCGCGGCGGGGCCACGCGCTGGACGAGCTCCTGGTTTCGCATCACCGACGACCGGCGGCTCGACCCGGCCTTTGTCGGTCAGATGGAGACCGTATCCAAGGGCCTCGCGGACTTGGCGTATTGCCGGACGCTCGAGCGCGAGGTTGGCGCGACGCTCAATTTCCTGGAAGCAAACGGCGTCGAGCTCATCTATTTCAAACAGCCATTTCCGAACCGCAACACAGGCGGCGGCCTCGGCATGCCGGCGGGCGGGGGCGTGGCGATTGTCGACGGCCTTGCAGCCGTTATCGACCGAACGCCGGGCGCCGAGATCCTTTACGAGACCGAGGCGGTGCGTCTGAGCGTCTCAGCCGAGGGGCGGATCGACGGCGTCGTAGTCCGCGGCCGCGATGGGCTCATGCGGAAGCTTGGCGCGCAAGCCGTCGTGATCGCGTGCGGCGGCTTCGAGGGCAATAGTGAAATGCTGACCCAATATCTCGGCGAACGAGCTTGCGATCTCCCGCCCATCGCGCCCACGGTAAGGAACAACCGGGGCGATGGCATTCGCATGGCCATGGAGATTGGCGCCGACACGGCCGGCCAGTTCGACATGTTTCATGGCGAGCCGATCGACGCGCGCTCGAAAAAGCCGGACGCGGTCGTCTACGCATTTCCCTACGGCATCGTCGTCAATCGACACGCGAAGCGCTTCTACGACGAGGGAAAGGACAGCTTCGATTCGACTTTCGAGGAGCTGGCCTTCGAGATATGGCGCAATCAAGATCAAAAGGCGTTCTTCATCGGCGATCAGACGACGCTCGGGATCGAGCACGTCGATAAGATCATCCTGACTGATCAGCCGCCCATTACCGCGAACACGCTCGGCGAGCTCGCGGGGCAGCTCGGCCTCGACCCCGAAGCGCTCGAGAAAACCGTCGCGGACTACAATGCGGCGATCGGTTCGGGGAAATTCGATGCTCACACGAGGGATGGCAAACAGGCGCGCGGGATCGATCCCCCGAAATCGAACTGGGCCTTCCCGCTCAACTCGCCGCCCTTCATCGCCTATCCCTTGACCTGCGCCATCACCTTCACCTTTGGCGGAGTGCGCACCGACAGCTCGGCGCGCGTGGTGACGCCGGCGGGTACGGCGATCCCGGGCCTTTATGCGGCCGGAGAGGTAACGGGCCTTTACTACCACCAATATCCCGCCGGCACCTCGGTTCTCCGCTCCGCCACCTTTGGACGCATCGCGGGCGCGCACGCTGCGAGCCTGAGCAAGCCGGTCCGCATTTCGGCATCTTGACGAGGCGAAGAGGCTGCGCATGACCCGGGTCATCGACATCGAAAGCGTACCGTTGATCGAGCGCCAACATGTGCGTGAAGGCGTTTTTCGCGCACAGACGTTGCTCACAGGAGAGCCAAACACGGCGGGCAATTTCGCTCTTGTGCTCTCGTCCATGCCGCACACGTATTATTCGCCAAGACATCGCCATAATTTCGATCAGGTGCGATTCCAGATCGAAGGCGAATTCGATTTCGATTCCGACGGCAAGATGGGGCCGGGCACGGTCGCCTATTTTCCCGAAGGCACGCCTTATGGCCCGCAGTCGAGCGCATCAAAGAGCCTCACGCTGGTGCTCCAATTCGGAGGCGCGAGCAGAAGCGGCTATCTCTCCTCAGAGCAATATGAGAAGGCTCAAGCCGAGCTGATGGCGACGGGCGCCTTTTCCAAGGGGGTGTACACGCGCGTGACCCCCGACGGCCGCAAGCTCAACAAGGACGCCTATCAGGCCGTTTGGGAGCATGTGAACGGGCGGCCGCTCGTCTATCCCGCCCCGCGCTACGCAAGGCCGGTGTTCATGGCGCCCGAGAACTTCGCCTGGGTGCCGGTCGCGGGCGCGCCGCGCGCGAGCTGTAAGCGGCTCGGCGAATTCACCGAATGCCGCGCGCGCCTCGCACTCTATCGTGTCGAGGAGGGCTCGCGCTTGCAGCTCGAAGACCACTCCCTCTACTTCGTCATCAGCGGCAACGGCGCGGTGGACGGATACTCGCTTCGCGAAATACGCGACGATCCATGTAGGAATGTCCGAGCGCCCCACCGCGACGGCGAAAGAGCCCGCCGAGCTCTTGCAGCTCGGTCTCCCGTATCTTTCGTGAAGTCTCAAAAGGCCTTTTCTTCTGGCGCACGTGTCGAACGCCGGCGCGTCGTTCAGAAGAAGACGAGGGCGCGCGCTTCGATGCTCTCGCGAGGTCTGGCGTTCGGCGGCGTTGTCGGATCGTCGAAGGCCGAATGCGCCGTGAAGCGCGCCCGTCCATCTTCCGCCGAGTCATAGCCCTTGATGAGCACCACTTCGTTGCGCTGCATCCTCGGGAAGTAGAACCATCTGTGGTTCGGGCTGTAGCTGAAATTGTAAATCTCGCCCAGGCGGTCGCGATAAATGAGGTCGGTCGGAATCAGATCCGCCTCGGAGATGCTGCTGGCGTCGCACACGGCGAGCGGAATTTCCTCGACCGGCCCGTGTATGGGCCGCCAGACATTCACTTCGGCGAACCGCTTCTGCAGGCGCTCTTCGGCTTCGTCGTGATCGAGAAGATCGCGCACGCGCTGCGGCCCGGATATCGTGGTGTAATCGTTATGCACGCGCCGCACCGGTTCGCGCATTCCTTTCGCCTTTTCTTGCGCGCTGCGTGGCGAGCGGAACGTATGATCGAAGACGACGGCCTTCTTGGCGCCGGTGACGCCTTTGAGCAGCTGTTCGAGCTCGGGGTAATAGACGCTCGTGTAGCGCGGCCTCGTCGTAGAGATCGGCGACTTTCGTTTCGTGGCGGAGGAGAAGGAAGCCCTGCTGATCGAGCGAAATCCGGCCATTGAGCGGCCTGCCGTCGCGAATGGGAACGTCCTTCACGCTGTTCTCTTCGCCGGAGCGTGGCGGAGTCCCGGCCGGCGGCTCGAAGGTGTAGATATAGGGCTTCTCGTTTGAGCGATGGAGATAGTTCAGCGTGGCGCGAACGCAGGGCAGCGTATCGACGACTTGGGCATCCATTTTCGGCGCGGCCTCCATACCCCGGCCAATACTATATCCTGCCCGAGGGGACTGGATTCAAGCCGCGATCGGATGGAGGAAAAGATGAGCACCCCGCCAAGACCGAGCTTTAGGACCGCTCTCATTGTCGGCGCCGGAAGCGGCCTGAGCGCCTCTCTTGCGCGCCGCTTCGCCAAAGAGGGTCTCGACATTGCGCTTGCCGCGCGCCGGACGGACAAGCTGCGGGCGCTGGCGGAAGAAACGCGCGCCTTCGTGACGGCGTGCGATGCGTCGAGCCCGAAAGATGTCGCATCGGCATTCGCCGAGGTCGAGGCAAGGCTCGGGGCGCCGGATGTCGTGGTTTACAACGCCTCCGGCCGCTTACGCGGGCCCCTGATCGACCTCGATGTCGAGGAGGTTGCGAGCGCGTTGTTGGTCAGCGCTTATGGCGGCTTTCTCGTCGCCCAGCAGGCGGCGCGGCGCATGTTGCCGAAGGGCCATGGCGCAATTCTCTTCACGGGCGCATCGGCGAGCGTCAAGGGCTATGCGCAGTCGGCGCCCTTCGCCATGGGCAAGTTCGCCTTGCGCGGGCTTGCGCAAAGCATGGCCCGCGAGCTTGCGCCCCGAGGCATTCACGTTGCCCATTTCGTCATCGACGGCGCCATCCGAAATCCCGGACGGGTCGAGCCTGACAATGCGCCCGACTCCATGCTCGATCCCGATGCCATCGCCGAGACCTATTGGAACGTTCTCAATCAGCACCGAAGCGCATGGACCTGGGAAGTCGAGGTCAGGCCCTGGGTCGAGCGCTTCTGATTTCGCGAGATTGGGACTATTCGTCCGCGGGTGGCGGCGCCAGCGAAGCGATGAGGTCCGGATTGGTCTCCGTGGGCATGGCAGCGAGAATGGCGTCAATGCGGCCAGTCACGGCGTCTCGCCATTCGCCGTGGGTGATGACGTAAAGCTCGTTGTTGCGGATAGCCTTGAGGATCATCCGGCCCACTTGTTCGGGCTCCATCCAAAGCGGCGAGACTTTGCGCTGCGAAAGCCGTGCTTCGGATTCCTGGAAGCCGCTGTTCTTGCGGAAGCGCGCGGGCCGGTTCTTGGCGGCTTCGTGGATGTTGCTCTTGATCGGCCCGGGACAGAGCACCGTGACGCCGATATGGTCGGCTGCAAGCTCGTCCTGGATGGCTTCCGACAGCGCGATCACCGCAGCTTTGGTTGTTGCGTAGATGCACATGAAAGCGGGCATGTGAACGAGCCCCGCGAGCGAGGCCGTGTTGACCACGTGTCCGCCTTCGCCATGCTTGCGGATCCGTGGCACGAAGGTTTGCACGCCGTTGATGACGCCGCCGAGATTGACGCCGACGCCGAAGTCCCAGTCGTCATAGGTTGCCTTGCTCAGCGGTCCCTCGAGCCCGACGCCCGCATTGTTGACGACGACGTGAACTTTCCCGAACACGCGTTCGGTCTCGTCGGCCGCGCGCGCCATGGCTTCGCGGTCCGTGACGTCGAGTTGAATGGCGTGGACGTCGCGCGCGTGCTGGCGTTTGGCGAAATAGTCCATCGCCTGATCGAGATGGTCCTGGCGAATGTCGGCGATGACCACTTTCATGCCGGCATCGACGAAGACCTTGGCGATACCAAGCCCGATGCCGCTCGCGCCGCCGGTTATGAAGGCCACCTTGCCTTCGACTTTATCCATCGATTTCCTCCTTCAAGTCAGGCGCTGCTCTTGTCGCGAGCACGAATTGCACAAGACCTATTATTCTACAAAGCGCATCGAACATGAGATTTCAAGCGCCGGATGTGGCGCTCTGAATTGGCAGCTGTTCAGAAAAAGCGCCATTCGGCCTGCCTCACTCCTGGTGGAGGAGCCAAGGCCGCTGCAACGTGCGGTCGACAAGAGCTGGAATGGCGATAGGACGGTGAAAGCGCGCGGGCGTGGCCTTCCGCCGCATCCCTGTGGGCGCATCGCGTTCGAGCATCATGACGCCAGGACATCCTTCGCCCGATAGCCCTTATCCGTGCTTGCACATGGATCAGCTCGGATCAGCTGTCATTGCGGCGCTTCGATGAGGCGAGTGCGGCCGCAAGCACCGCTTGCGCTTGCTTCAGATGTGGTGTGTCGAGCATGCGCCCGTCCAGCCCCACTGTTCCTGCGCCCGGCTTTGCCGCGAAGGCATCCACCACCCGGCGCGCATGAGCGATTTCCTCGTCTCTGGGCGTGAAGGCGGCATTGATGACGGGCACTTGATCCGGATGAACGGCGATCATGCCGGTAAAACCCTCCCGTCGGGACGCGACGGCGCTCTTCTCGAGACCCGCCACGTCGCGAAAGTCCGGCCATGCCGTTTCGACCGCGGCTGCTCCCGCCGTCTTCGCCGCGAACAAGCACAACGAGCGTGCCATGCGATAAGTGAACGAGAGTTCGCCGTTCTCGTCGCGATTGACGGAAGCGCCAAGCGCCACAGACAAATCCTCCGCGCCCCAGGTCATCGCGGACAAGCGGGGGCTTGCACCGGCATAGCCGCCGAGGGTGAACAGCGACTTCGGCGACTCGAGCACAATTGCAAGAACACGCACGGCGCCGTGCGCAAAGCCTCTCGTGGTTTCCAGCGCGGTCAGAATTCGGTCGAGCGCTTTCACGTCGTCCGCCGACTCCACCTTGGGCACCACGACGCCATGGAGGCCAGCACACACAACAGCCTCGATATCAGGCATTGCGTTCGACGTGGCTAACGCATTGATCCTCACCCACAACTCCGGCGCGCGGGGCGAAACATTGTCCTTGAGTACACGCCGAACCAGACCGCGTGCGACAGCCGTTCGCTCTGGAAGAACAGAATCCTCGAGATCGAAGATCAACGCATCCGCGGTCGAGCGAAGGGCCTTTTCAATCTTGCGCTCATTGTCACCAGGGACGAAAAGATAGGAACGGGCGGTCACGGCTTTGGACGCTTCAATACCGATGGTGTGTAAGGGTGCTGGACCATAGGATTATCCTTCTGGCTCAAGTGTCCATCTTACAAACATCACGATGCCTGTATAGGGACGCCCGTGCTTCTCGCGCTTGTTTTTGGCATGCGCTTGACCAACGTGGCACGAGACCGAACACGCCGCCGAGTTTTCACGGAGCTTGCCCTTTTTTCGAAACTCCCGTTTCCTGGCCCTGCAAGCCGGGGAGCACATTATGACGGAACAGCAATTCGCCGGAGCCGCGCCAAGCGAGCGAATGGATTGGTTCACCGTTCGCGTGCTCGTTCTTCTTATCCTCGCATTGGTGACCGACGGTTACGATCTGCAGGCGGCCTCCTTCGCCGCGCCGGCGCTCGTCAAGGTGTGGAACGTGGACCCGAAGTCCTTCGCGCCTCTGTTCGGTGCGGGCCTTGCGGGAGTCTTCTTCGGGGCTCCGCTTTTCGGCTGGTTCGGCGACCGTTACGGCCGCAAGCGCGCGATTGTCATCACTTGCGCACTCTATGGTTTTTTCTCCTTGGTTTGCGCGCTCGCCGTGAACCCGGTTCAATTCGCGTGGCTTAGATTTCTGATGGGCCTCGGCTTCGGCGGAGCGCTCCCCAATGTCGTCGCGCTCGCGACCGAGCTCGCGCCGCCGCGTCGGCGCGGCATGGTGACAGCCTTGATCTTCATCGGTCTGCCGCTCGGCGGCGCGATGCCCGGCTTCGTGGCCGCGGAGCTCGTGCCGCAGCACGGCTGGGAGATCATCTTCATTGTCGGCGGCGTTGCCCCACTCCTGTTCGCCTTTCTCATCGCGATTGGGCTACCCGAATCGCCCGCTTTCCTCGCGATGCATCGCTCTCGCAGGGCTCTTCGCGCCACGACCGAACAATCGGAAACGGAACGGAAGGAGGTGCCGATTGTGCTCAAGCTCCTGTCGCGCGAGCTTCTTGGCACCACGCTGCTCATGTGGCTGATGTTCGTAGCCTCTCTGCTGACGATCTATCTCGTCTCGAGCTGGCTTCCGCTCGTCCTGACCAAGGCGGGCATCTCTTCGGAGGACATCGCCGCGCTCAACGGGCTACTCGGCATTGGTGGGGCGCTTGCCGGCCTGGCCGTGAGCCTCGTCATCGATCGCATCGGTGTTGCGGTCGTCACCGGGTTGTTTGTGATGGCATGCGCATCGGTCGCTCTTGTTGCATTCTCCGATTTCACTTTCGCAGGTCTAGCGATCGTGATTACGGCCTGCGGCTTCTCCGTGGTCGGGGTGCAATATGCGCTCAATGTCTCCGCGGGGCTCATCTATCCCCCGGAGGTTCGGGCGAGCGGGGTCGGGTGGGCGCTCGGCATCGGTCGTCTTGGCTCGATCGTCGGCGCGCTCTTGGGCGGCCTGATCGTCGGTGGGGTCTCCGCGGGGCGCAATCTCTTTCTGGTACCCATCGCGCCGCTGGCTCTGGGCGCGGTCTGCGCCTATGCGCTGATGCGCTTGCACAAGGCGCGCGCGGAAGGACGCCTGCGGCAAGCCGTGACGAGCTCGATCAAATTGGCCAAATTCGCCGGCTCACATCAGGAGATATAGGGTGAGAATCCTGGGAGGGCGTCTCACCTCAAGACATCGACTGGCATGTCCCCGATCGCGAATTCCGCTTCCGCACGGAAATGGTCGTGTGTCCAGTCGTAATAGTTGGCATCGCGCCCTTTCGTGAAGATGATATGTGAAAGGTCCAACGCATAGCCGAAATTCTCGACGGTGCCTTCCAGATAGAATCTCCAGCGCCGCCGGAAGCGCTCATCGAAAAAGTTTGGATCGAGCTCGTGGATGGCGGTCCAGTGCGTCTCGAAATTCTGTCGCCACTGCTCGAGCGTGCGTTGGTAATGCGGCCAGAGGCTTTCCACCTCGATCAGCGTGAGGCCGCACTCATCCATGATTTGGAGCATCAGCGGCAAGCTCGGAATATGACCGCCGGGAAATATATTGCGCGTGATGACGGAATTTGTGAGCTCCCGATGCATCAAGTTCGTTGTCGAGACGACGCCGATGCCACCGGGCTTCAGCGCGACCGCGATGCTGTTGATCCATTGGCGATAGCAGTCCTTGCCGGCGTGCTCTTGCACACCGATCGAGACGAACTTGTCGTACCGGCCGCGCTGCTCGACGATATCGCGGTGGTCTCTCTCGAAGATTTGAATGCGATCCGCCACTCCCTGACGCTCGAACCGCGTCCTCATGAAGTCATTCTGAGCTTTGACCGGATTGTAGACCGTGACGGCTGCACCGTATTTCTTCGCCATGAGGATCGGCATGTAGCCCCAACCCGAGCCCACCTCGAGCACGTGGTCGCCGGGTTTTAGCCGCAACTTTCGACAGACATATTCGTAATTGTTGTACTTGGCTTGATCGAGCGTCTTTGTGCCTTCGACCCAACAGCCCTCGGAATAGCCCATTGTCTCGCCCAACACGAACTCGAAGAATCTTGGGTCAAGCGCATAGTGAAATTCCGCGTTTTTCTTCGCCTGCGCCGGGCTTCTATTGTTCGTGCGCCATTCATGAACCAACTGGCGGGCACGGACCAGCGGATTGACGGGCATGACGCGACCCTCGCCCCGCGCAAAGCTGCGATGGGCAAGTTCTGCAAGCTTCGCGATGGGGCGCGAGCCGAAAATATCGAGTGTCTCGTCGAACCACGCGTCGATTACACCCTCAGGAAAGAACAAGAGAGCATGCAGCTCGGCGGACGCTGTCTTGAACACGACCGTAACCTCGGCCTCCAATCCGGGGGGAAAGTTCGCAACTTCGCTTCCATCAGTGAAGATTGCCTTGAGACGGTAGGTCTTAGGCCTGCCCGCTTGCACGAATAGCTTTCTGAGCAGTCCCCGGACTGCGGACTCAAGTCCGCGATGGCCAATTTTTCTCGAGGACTCACCAGACTGAATATGTGCCGTCGGATGCGGCGTGGTCTGTGCCATTGGCCTTCACGCGCGCAGAACGCACTTGCGATAGAGGTCGGCAAGTCGCCCTTTCGGGTCATATTTGGATTTCAGACGATCATAGGCCTCCTTGTTGTAGATGCGCCAGAACTCGTCCGCCTCGAAATACGAATCGGAATAGAGCGTCTTGATTCCGCCGAGCTCAAGAACCTTCCTCTCGATCATGCGGTTGAAATGTCCCTCCTCGTGCGGCGTTCGTGTTGCCACGGCATCCCAAAATCCGAAATTCACGTAGAGAGTCTTCGGGTTCGTCGGAAACAGGGGAAACACATGCGAGGGATCGTACGAGCGGAAAGGGCAAATCCAGATCGGCGAGAGACCAATCTCGCGCTGGAAGAATTCGAGAAACGCGGCGGCGTTCGTGATCGGGATGTCCACGTCCTGGATGACAGGCTCGGAATATGTCCCGCAGCACTTGTCGAAGGCGCTGGCGCAGCCGCCTGCGGTTGTTCCAATCGGAAACCTTCTTATAAAAGGTTGAGTTGAGACGCTCCTTGCCAAGCAGACGGCGGACAATCGGATTCTGGGCGAACATAACGCGCGAACACCAGAACCAGTCGGTGTCCCATCTCCAGATGTAGTCCAAGGTGGTGAGGTAGTCTTCGTGCCGCTCGCGGATCGAGCGATAGTAGATGTTCAGATACGTATAGTCGCTTGTGTAGGGCGCGCTGTCCGCGAATCGCCCTACCGTCAGATAGAGCTCGCTCGGGGCAAAAACAACGCCGTCGATATAGTCGATATTCTGGCCGCACAAGGCTTCAAGATTGTGAAAATAGGACTGCGGATCGCTGTGCCGCGTATGGGTGAGCGCCACGTAGGGCTTTGCAGGCACTGTTTTCGCCTTGACCCTCAGCGCATAGCCGAGCGTGCCATAAGAATTCGGCAACGCGAAGAAGAGGTCGCTGTGCTCGTTGTCGGGCGTGCAGGTTACAACATCGCCGTCGGCGAGCAGCACCTCGATCTCTTGAACCGTTTCATGGGCAAGCCCGTAGCGGAATGAAGACGCCTCGATTCCCAAACCCGCGACGGCACCGCCGATCGTGATCGCTTTGAGCTGGGGCACGACGGCCGGTAGCACACCATGCGCGAACGTTGCAGCCGCTAGCTTTTCGTAAGATGTCATCCCCTCGACATCGACGGTGTTCGTCGTTGCATCAACATCGATGACTTGGTTGAAATCGCTGACGTGCAATCTTGTCGCAGATTGTTCGACGCGCTCGCGGAAGAGGTTTGACGTTTCTTTGCGCAGGCGTACCTCGCCTGCTGTCTCTTTCATTTGGCGCGACAGCGCCCGTTTCTTGTCTTCATGGCGCCTCGACGAAGCGGCCGCAGTCGACTTCAAGGAAACGGCGGGAACTGGCTCGAACGGTCGTGAGCTTTCTCGCACTTCGACCATATGTCGCTCCGTTTAGGCCGCCTATCCTTGGGGAACAAGCCGCCATCGTCGGCACTCTCGACGTATAGCGGCGATCGCCCGTTAGGCAAGACCTATTTTACGGTGACGACAGTGCAAGGAGCGCGGTGGCTGACTTTCAAGGAGACGCTCCCCGCCGCGAGCTCACCCAGGGCGCCGAGACCACGGTGTCCCATGACGATGAAGTCCGCGTTCTCGCGCTCGGCCACGGCGAGAATGCGCTCGGCCGGATCGCCGTCTTCGAGCAGCAGTTCGGGCTTCTTGACGCCCTCGCCCTCGAGAGCATGCCGTGCCGTGGACAAGCAATGCTCGCCCAACTGCACCAGGATGTCCGTCGTAACATGCGGCAGAATTGGGCCGCCATAGGGAACGGTCACCGGCAGCTTCACCTGCTCGTTGGCAATTCGATCGAGCGCTGTTGTCGGCAGACTTTCTCTCTTGAAAGCGTCATGTATGGTTCGAAAAGGTGCCGATCGCATCAACACGTGCAGAACAAGAATGCGCGCTCCGAACTTGCTTGCGATGGCTGCTCCCAAGGTCTCGGCTTTGCGAGCATGGCTCGAGCCATCCGTAGCGATGAGGACGGTCTTAATCATGACGCCGCCCCCGCCCCCGCTTCTGAGCGCTGGGCGACAGTGCCAGGCGGGGTTTCAGCCCGTGGCGTTCTGATTTCGCTGCCACGACGCATTCGTAAATCACGCCGAGCACGATCGCAGTCGACCAGCCAAGCCCAGGGCTCACAATTGGCATAGGCATGTCCGGAAAAGCTCTGCCTGCGAGCAAACTGAGGACGAGGACCAAAGCCAGCATCACGGCAAGGCTTATGCCGACTGCTCCGAGATCGATGTTACCGCTCATTTCGAGGCGTTTCATGTGTTCCCCCTCACTTTATGAGATGGCTCTGTCTATTCGACCAACTCTGCGAGATCGTCCAACCGGCGCAGCGCAACCTCGTGGCTGCCCTTGAGCTCGATGTAACGGGCGCGTTTGAGCTGCCCGAACACACGACTTACCGTTTCGATGGTGAGGCCGAGATAATCTGCAATGTCCCGGCGTGTCATAGGCAGGTGGAAGAATGCACTGTTGGCTCCGTTTGGGTTTGAGTTCGCCATGTCGAGAAGAAACACGGCCAGCCGTTCTTTCGCGGTGCGGCGTCCGAGCAAAATCATCTGTCTTTGAGCGGCCCGAATCTCGTCGTTTGCAAGATCGAGAGCCGCGCGCGCAAAGCTGCGCTCGCTCGCAAAGAGACTGTCGACATGCCGGCGCGGATAGCGAACGAGGGTCGCGTCGGTGACCGCCTCGGCCGACATCATGTACTCGTTTCCGGAAGACAGCCCGAAGAACTGCGACGCGGAAGCGAATTGCACGATCTGCCGGCGTCCGTCCGACAATATGCTGTAGAGTTGAACCGTGCCGTCGAGAACTTTATAATAGTTGTCCGCCGGGTCGCCTTCGAAGTAGATGCTGCGATCGCGCTGAATTCGCACGGTGCTGCCGATGCGTTCCAGAGCATCGAAGCCGCTGCGCTCGTCAACGCTGCCCTCCACTATCCGAGCGCGGGCAGAGGTGCTTGGCAAGCCATGCAAGGGGCGCATGGGATTGCGATGTTCCAAACGGGATGCGGCGGTTGCTATCATTGGAGAAGTTCCTTCTCAGGCGAGCTTCGATCTCTCCTACGATGATCGGATGTGCTGAAAGGGTAAATTCGTACCATTACGGCTCTAGCGTCTATGCGGATACCGTATTTCTACGTATGAGCGGTGGGATCCGCAGATGTTGGCCGAGACAGAATGCGTGCGGCCCGTTGCTGATGGCGCGCGGCAAGCTTCGACCTTGCGCGTCGGTATTAGCTCGTGGCGGGTCCCAATGAAGGGGGATTGAGCGCTCGCTTTACGAGCGCTGAAAGGAGATCCGGCGCCACGGGCTTGATGAGAATCGAGAGATTGGGTTGCAGAGCAAGGCCGCCTCTTGCCATTTCGCCATGGCCGGCCAGCAGGATCAGGGGCAGAGACGGGGCATGCTTTCTCAGAACCGCTCTCAATTCGAGGGCAGCGCGCTCGCTTTCCTCGAGCGAGGTGGATGCGAGATCGAGATCGACGATCAGGCACATGGGACGGCTCAGGCCGCTTACATCAAGAAAAGCCTGCAAGGATTCATAGCCGTCGATGCGAAAACCTCTGGCGGAGAGCGATGAGGTCAGCGCATCGCGCATGGTTTCGCCTCTCGCAACGACGGCGACTGCTGGCAAGGAGGAATGTATCACGCGTGAGCGCGCCCCCTGAGCGCGGCGAATCCTCTGCCACCATGGCAGGCAGCCCATCAAATATCGGGACTATCGATGGCGTTGGGCCAGATAGGGATTCTACGGCTCTGCGGCTTTAACCAGGGCGCCGGGGGAACCGGCCGCTTCAGTCGAGCTCGATACCGACAGCGAGCGCCATGCGCACGAGTTGAGAGAGGCTTTGCGCCTCCATCTTTTGCATGACACGCGCGCGATGCATTTCGACGGTGCGGGGACTGATGTCGAGCTCGTAGGCGATCACCTTGTTCGACCGGCCCCGTACGAGGCAGTCGAGGACTTCCCGCTCCCGCGCAGTGAGCCGACCCAACCGCTTTTCGATAAGCTCAAGATCGTCCCTGGCAGGCGCTTGGGAACGCTTCGAGTTGCGCCGAAGAGCGGTCCGAACGCACGACAGAAGATACTCGGGCTCGATGGGCTTTTCCAGGAAATCGACAGCGCCGGCCTTCATGGCACGCACGGCCAGGGGTACATCGCCGTGGGCCGTCATAATGATGACCGGCATCTGATTCTCGCGGGATTGAAGCTCCTTCTGTACTTCGAGCCCGTCCATCACCGGCATGCGCACATCGAGCAGAAGGCAACCTCGCCAGCTCGGCTGGTGCGCGGCGAGCACTTCCGGCCCTGAGGCATAGGTCTGGACCGCAAAGCCCCGCGTTTCCAAAAGAACGGAAAGCAAGTCACGAATGGCCTCGTCGTCGTCAACGATGACCACTCTTGGCTCAGAAGGCTCCGTCATCCGTCTATTCGCTCACCGCTGGAAGCGTAAAGCTGAAAGCGGCGCCGCCAAGAGGGCCATCCTCGACCCAAATCCGGCCACCATGATTGTCGACAATGGAGCGGCAAATGCTCAAGCCGATGCCCATTCCCTTCGGCTTCGTGGTCACGAATGGGTGGAACAAGCGGTCGGCAATTTCCGGATCGATGCCTGGTCCATTATCGGCGACTACGACCTTGAGGAAACCATCGTCGTGGCGAGCGGTGGCGATCGTCAAGGAGGGCTTTGTGTTCTGTGCGATGGCGTCCACAGCATTGCGCAGGAGATTGACGATGATTTGCTGAACCTGCACGCGATCGATGAGCGCCTTTGGCAGGCTCGAGCCAAGCTCGAGCTTGATGGCCACATTCCGCGATCCCGATCCGATCAGCGCCATGGCAAGCGAATCTTGCACGATATTGTTCAAATCCTCTTCGGATTTCTCGGTCTCGCCGGTGAGAACATAGTTGCGAAGGTGATGAACGATTTGACCCGCCCGACGCGACTGCGTGGCCGCTTTCGTCAACATGTCCTGGACGCGTGGCGGAGACTGTCCACCAGGCGCACCGAGAAGATGTTGTGCGGCATCGATGTAACTCATTATGGCGGAAATGGGCTGGTTGAGCTCATGGGCCAGGGCGGAGGACATTTCACCCATTGTACTCTGGCGCGATGCCTGCAAGAGATTTGTCTGAAGCTGGTGAATCTGCCGCTGTGCCTGCTCGCGCGCCGTAATGTCGCGGATGGCACCGACAAACAGATGGCCTGAGGATGTTCGGATTTCCCCGACCTCAAGCTCGATCGGAAAGGTGCTGCCGTCCTTACGTTGCCCGACCACGATCCTTCCGATCCCGATGATTTTTTTCTCCCCGGTCTTTAGATAGTTTTGGATGTAAAGGTCGTGCTCGTCGCGGTAGGGTGCCGGCATCAATTTATTGATCTTTTGCCCCACCATCTCATCCGCGGAATAGTCGAACATGCGCTCAGCGCCGCGGCTGAACGACTGAATGACGCCCCACTTGTCGATGGTGATGAGAGCGCCAAGGACGGTCTCGAATATCGCACGGAGGATTGCCTCGCGTTCACTCAAGCGTTCAAAGAGCTCACCGCTGGCGATTGTCGTTCCGACGGCAAGGAGATAGGGAAACCCGTCGCGCCCGGTAATGGGCCGTTGCGCCCAATGCACAGCAGGAGGCTGACCCGCGCTCGCATGGGCCTCGGTGCGAAACTCTTCGAGTGCGCGCCCTTCCAGCTCAGTAGCAGGACGCTCGGCAAAGTCGCGAAATGCCTCGTTGCACGAGACGATTCGTCCGTCGTTACCGGTAATCACGAGGAGCGCGCCGACCGAGCCATCGAGAAGCTCGGCCATGTCCTCGAATTTGAGAATGTCCGCGAGGTTGCGCAAATCACTCCCATTTGCCGAAGAGGCCACTCCGGTGCCCCAGGAGTGCCCGGACCGGACAGGAAGGAGACTAGCGCATTGCTTGGGAGCGTGCGAAGCCCCCACCCAGGCCGCTCTTTTCTTGCCGTCACTTGATCGGGGTCAACGTGCTGGCGTTCAAGCTCGCGACAATTCGACGACAATGCCGCCCTCGGGATACGAAGGCTCGAGCCAATCCGTCCGGAGCGCAATCCAATGGAGAGAAGCCTGCGCACATTCGCCAATCGCCAGGAGGCGGGCCGCTTGCTTGCAGCGGAGCTGGCAGACCTCAAGCCCCGGAAGCCGGTCATTCTCGCCTTGCCACGTGGTGGAGTCCCGGTCGCGGCGGAGATTGCCCGAGCCCTCGAGGCGCCGCTTGATCTCGTCATGGTTCGCAAGATTGGCGCACCGATGCAGGCGGAGCTCGCCGTGGGTGCCGTCGTCGATGGCGATACACACGAAGTTGTGCTCAATGAGGACATCGTTCGCCTCCTTGGCGTTTCGGAACGCTATATCGAGATGGAATGCAACAAGGAGCTTCAGGAAATCGAGCGCGGCCGGGAAAAATATCTCGGTGGCCGCCCGCGCGTTGATGTCGCAGGACGTGTGGCGGTCATTGTTGACGATGGCATCGCCACCGGCTCGACCATGCGCGCGGCCTTGCGCGCGACACGAAGGCGAAGGCCGTCATGGCTTATTGTCGCCGTTCCAGTGGCTCCTCCAGAAACCGTCGAAGAGCTTAGAGCGGAGGCCGACGAGATTCGTTGTCTCTTGACGCCGGAAGGCCTCGGCGCGATCGGTCTCTACTATCGTGACTTCTCGCAAGTGAGCGACAGCGAGGTGAAGGCGCTTTTGGACGAAAACGCGAAGCGCATGAGCATGGAAGCTGAAAAGGAAGCGGCTGGGGCTGTGAATCGCGGAAGCGCCGATGTCGACACGCGATGATCTGCTGAAGAGCGCGGCACAGCCGGCTGCCGATGCCCTGCGGCTTCATTCATTCTACAGAGGGAAGATCCAGGTCCTGCCGAAATGTCCGATTCGCGGCTTGGGCGATCTTGCCATTTGGTACTCGCCGGGGGTCGCTGCGCCCTGCCGCGCGATTCAAAGCAAGCCCGAGCTCGTCTACGAGCACACCAACAAGGGCAACAGCGTAGCGGTTATCTCCGATGGCACGCGCGTGCTCGGCCTCGGCAACATCGGTCCAGAGGCGGGCTTGCCGGTCATGGAAGGCAAAGCCTTATTGTTCAAGTATCTGGGCGGTGTCGACGCGGTACCCTTGTGCGTTGATACAAAGAATGCAGCCGATTTCATCCGAACCGTTCAAGCCCTCGCGCCCTCCTTCGGCGCCATCAATCTTGAGGATATCGAGCAACCCAAGTGCTTTCGAATACTTGAGTCATTGCGTGAGACGATGCCGATTCCGGTTTGGCATGACGACCAGCAGGGAACGGCCACCGTTCTGCTCGCCGGACTGACGAATGCCCTTCGCGTGGTCCAAAAGGACATTTCGGACACGCGCATTGCCATGATCGGCATGGGGGCGGCGAACATCGCGAGCTACCGGATGCTTAAGGCGATAGGGGTCGACCCCCGCGCGATCGTCGCTTGCGATAGCAAGGGCATCCTTCATCGAGGCCGTAGCGACATCGAGGCTGAGCGCGCAACACTGGCCGACAAGTGGCGTGCCTGCATGGAAACCAATGGAGAAAACTTGACGGGCGGTATCGCGGAAGCCCTTCGGGGTGCGGATGTCTGCATCGCGTTCTCCGCGTCCGGACCGGGGATCATCGATCCTCAGTGGGTCAAGGCGATGGCAAAGGATGCCATCGTCTTCTCCTGCGCCAATCCCGTGCCCGAGATTTGGCCATGGGAGGCGCAAGAGGCGGGCGCCGCCATTGTCGCCACCGGACGAGGTGATTTTCCCAATCAGCTCAACAATTCCCTGGGATTCCCCGGAATCTTTCGCGGTGTCCTTGATGTTCGCGCGCGGTCGATCACGGATGAAATGGCATTGGCCGCAGCCGCGGAGCTCGCCCGGTGTGCGCAAGAGCAGGGTCTGCGGCCGGACTACATTCTTCCTCGCATGGACGAGTGGACGGTCCCGGCGCGCGTAGCGGCTGCGACCGCGCTCAAGGCGCAAGAACAGGGCATTGCTCGACTGACAAAGACGCGCGACGAGCTCTTGAAGAGCGCAACCGCGTCGATTTGCGCGGCCCGCGATGCTCTCGACGCCTTGATGGAGGCGGGCCTCATTGCTTCACCGCCACTTTCTTAGAACGCAAAGACGTCCGAGGACAGACGTTCGATTGGCTTGGTATCGGAGCGCTTAGAATACGTCAGAAAGAACCCTGGCAATTCTGAGCATGGCGAGACGTTCGCGAGTTGCCTCAGCGGAGCCTTCGACATCGATACTTCGGCACGCATCTTCAACCACAAACACGCGGAAGCCCATGCGGTGAGCATCTTCTGCCGAATGGCGAACGCAGAAGTCGAATGCCAATCCCGCCAAGAAGATGCGTGTGAGTCCGCGCTCGCGTAGATAGCCCGTGAGTCCCGTGGGTGTGCGGCGATCGTTTTCGAAGAACGCCGAGTAGGAATTGACGGCAGGGTGCATTCCTTTGCGCAGCACGAGCCCGGCATGTGGGATATCGAGATCCTTGTGGAATGCTGCACCGGACGTTCCTTGAACACAATGGTCAGGCCAGAGAATTCTGCGGACCATAGGAAAATTGAACGGGTTTCCAGTGGGTGTTTTCCGAGATGCGAGGACGCAAAGGAGTGGTGGCCGCGTGGATGCCAGTCCTGAGTTAAGACGACATTCTCGAAGTGTCGCGCGATACGGTTGATGATGGGCACAATTTTGTCGCCGTCCGGAACGGCAAGGCTACCACCAGGGCAGAAATCGTTCTGCACATCGACGACCACCAAGACGTCGGCAGAGCTGGGCGTAATCTTGTCAGTCATTGGAGACTCTCGCATGCTGAGCGAGGCGCAGATCGACTTCTTCCGCCAGGCGCAGGAGAGGGCTTGCGACTTGCACCGGATAGGCCGCGGTCGCGTCGACGTGGCGTAGCGCCGGGGGCAGTCGCCCGAGCTCGCGGGCGGCATGCGCCCGAACTTCGAGAAGGGATCTCCGCGCTCCGACCCGGCGGCCGCCGATCATGACGGGCTCGAGAAGCATCTCGCCAGGCTGATCATCGTTGGCGAGCGACAGAGTATCGGACAGCATGCGTCCATTCGATTCCAATTGGCGCCACACCTGCTTCCGGCCCGGCCAAGTTTCCTTCTTGGCGGAGCGTTTGCGTCTTGGCAAGCCCGCATAGTCCTGAAGCTTGTAAGCACAATCGAGCGCTGGGCAGTCCGACGAAGTTGTGAGGCTGGTGCCAACCCCAAAGCCGTCGATTGGTGCGCCCGCGGCCACAATCCTGGCGATGATGCTTTCGTCGATGCCTCCGCTCGCAAAAATGCTCACATGCGCTAACCCGCCTTGGTCGAGAATTTGACGCACGGTTTTCGAGAGAGCGATGAGGTCGCCGCTATCCAGGCGTACGCCGCGCACCTCGATGCCTTCGGCGCCGAGGCGCTTGGCGAGCGCGACGACCTTATGAGCGGCTTCTTCCGTGTCATAGGTGTCGATCAAAAGCGTCAGCTGGTCTGGACGAGAGCGTGCAAAGCTTTCGAACGCTGAGATTTCGTCGTCATGCGCCTCAATGTATGAATGGGCCATCGTCCCATAGACCGGAATGCCGAATTCCTTCAGAGCGAGCAGGGTCGCCGTTCCGGAAAAGCCCGCGATGTAGCTCGCCCGCGCGGCAAGAAGCCCCGCTTCGCTGCCGTGCGCGCGCCGCAGGCCGAAATCGACGAGAAGTTTTCCGGGCGCCGCGAGCACGATGCGGGCTGCCTTCGAGGCGATGACTGTCTGGAAATGGATGATGTTGATGAGACGCGTTTCGATGAGCTGTGCTTCCGGCAACGGCGCCGTAACCTGCACGGTAGGTTCGTTCGCAAAGAAAGCCGTGCCTTCCTGCATGGCATGAACGTCGCCGGTGAAGCGAAAGTCACGGAAATAGCCGAGCAAATTCGGCTTGAAGCGGCCGCTCGATGCGAGCCAGGCCAAGTCATCCTCCGAAAAGCGCAAACCCTCCAGATATTCGAGGAGCTGTTCGAGGCCGGCAGCCAACAGAAAATTACGCTGCTGCGGAAGCGAGCGGACAAAGAACTCGAACGTTGCCGGCTTGGTCTCGCCGTGATCCAGGTAAGCCTGAATCATGTTGAGCTGATAGAGATCGGTGAGCAAAGGGCTTGTTTCGGGGGTCATGTTGACTCAGCCCTGCGCCCGACCGGGATGGGGCACGCAAATGCCCGGCGGGGCTTTGACCGGCCGCTCCCGGAGGCGACGGCGATCAACGGTAAGGAACGAACGCGCAAGGGGACCATAGCAATGGTCCTCCTCCTCCCGCTATGCCGGCGGCGCCTCGGCGTTTTCCCTTAAGCCCCTAACGTGAGACCCGAGGCTCCTCGGGCGCTTCTTCGTCCCGCGTAATGATCTCATAAATCTCGGAAACGACGCCCGACAGAGGCTTTCTCAGTTTGCCCGCCACGTCATCCTCGTTCGCTACCCACATGGCGGCCTCTTCGAGCTGTTCATAGGTCGCCCCGGTAGCAAGGATCTCGGTGATTCTGAGGTCGTCGATATCGCCGAACAAATGGACAATGTCCTCACGAGTGATGGATTTCGCGACCATGAGATAATGCCCTCCGGGTCCGGGGTAGAAGTGAGATTATGCTAAACAATAGCCGGTGAAGCGAGTTCCACCTTGATAGACGTCAAAGGGACTTCCCCGTCGGCGTGCCAATCGCTCCGGACGAGACGCCCTGAAAACATTCGATCGTAGACCCATGCACGTCTCGCGGACCGTCGCACTTGAAGAGAAGCGCGCCTTTCTGTCGCGCCCCGAAACATACGGCGCGGGCACGGAGACTGTCAGGGTCGTGGAGACACATATGTCTCTCGTCTTCTTGACCGACGGGTATGCTTACAAGCTAAAGAAGCCGGTCCATTATCCCTATCTTGATTTTCGGACTGTCGAAGCACGCGAAAACAATTGCCGAGAGGAGCTTCGCCTAAACAGGCGTCTTACAAGCGATGTCTACATCGACGTCGTGCCCCTCACATTGACCCCTGAAGGGGTCCTTGCGCTTGGCGCGAAGGGCGAACCCGTTGATTGGCTCGTCCATATGCGCCGTTTGAGCGATGAGCGCTTCCTCGATCAAGTCATATTGTCCGGCAAGTTATCGATGCACGATGTCGAACGCGTTGGAGCGCCTCTCGTCGCCTTTTACAAATCCGCACCTGCGGTCGAAATCGACCCAAACGCGCTCGTTGCGCGCTTTAGCGCGGAACACGAGACGAGCATCACCTTTCTTAGGAACCATCCATTTGGATTATCGGCGGAAAAGCTCAAATCCGTGGACGATTCTCAGAGAGCCTTTCTTGACCAGGAAAAAGGGCTCTTCTTTGAGCGCGTGGCGGCGCACCAGATCGTCGAAGGCCACGGAGACTTGAGGCCGGAGCATTTGCACCTCGAGCCGCCCGTCAACATCATCGATTGCTTGGAGTTCAGCCGGTGGCTGCGTCTCGTCGACCCCTTCGAGGAGCTTGCGTTCCTTGCCATGGAATGCGAGCGGCTGGGTGCAAGAGCGTTTGCCGATGGTTTGCTTGCGTATTGTAGTGAGCGACTGGTTCCGCCGGCACCCGCCCGGCTCGTCGCATTCTACAAGTCCTTCCGCGCTTTGTTGCGGACCAGGCTCTGCATTCGGCATCTCACGGAGCCCGAACCGCGCGATCCGGCCAAGTGGCCGAAGCTTGCCGCGATGTATCTCGATCTGGCTGCCCGCTATGGGGAGAGCCTCACGAGGAAAGCAACTCGCTGACCGAGCCTCCGCCGTGAAGGCGCCCGATTGCCTCCCCAAAAAGCGGGGCGGCACTGACCACTTCAAGACGGTCGCGCGCCGCGCCTGCCGTGAGCCGAAACGGCGGCACGCTGTCGCTTACGAACAGACGCTCGATCGGGGCCTCTCCCAGAATTCGGCTTGCCTCGCCGACAAAGAGCCCGTGTGTCGCTACCGCCAATACCGTCTCTGCGCCTGCGGCTTTGCAGCCTTCTGCGGCACGGGCGAGGGTGCCGCCGCTGCTCACCAGATCATCCACAACGATGACCGTTTTGCCCGCAACATCGCCGACGAGTGCTTCTCCCGACGTCACGCCGCCACTGCGATATTTCTCGAGAAAAGCCATGGAAACGGGCCGCTTGACCCGAGCCTCCAGACTTTGACGAAAGGCCTCGGCGCGCTTGGCTCCACCCACGTCCGGCGAGACGACGACATAATCGTAGGTCTTGTCGTCGCGCGACCAAGCAATAATGCGTTCGACGAAGGACTTCCGCATTTCGAGATGGACTGTCTCGCACCGGAACGCATTCTCGAAAGCCGCCACGTTGTGAACATCGAGGCCAATCACCCGGTCCACTCCCATGGCTTCGAGAATTGTCGCAACATAGCGAGAGGTGACCGGATCGCGCGGCTTGGTCCGACGGTCCTTTCTCGCATAGCAGAGATAAGGTATCGCCGCTGTGAGGCGAGACGCCCCGGATTCGCGCAGCGCGCCGAGAAAGAAGGCGAGGTGACAGAGCTTGTCATGCGCGCTCGCTTTAGGATCGCCGTGGAGACTTTGGATCACATAGACGTCGGCACCGCGCACGCTCACGAGCGGCCGGATTTTCCGTTCGCCATCTTCGAACACGCGTTCCTCATGGGCCTGCAGCGGCTCAGCCATCGCCTTGCCGACCGCCTCGCCAAAGGACAGCGAGTCCTGAAGTGCAAAGAGCCGGATGTTGGATGTGCCCATGATTGACCTCCGCGTATGAGCCACGCATGAACCCCCAAATAGTATTCCTAGGTCGGAACATTACATCGGCGCTTGATGCAAATCATCGTCCTTGAACAGGCCAACGCCTTCTATCTCCTTGCGAATTGATGGCCCCCACTCGATCAGGGAGGCCCGATCGAGCGTTCGCGGAAAGCCGGAGAGGCGCCGGATCGTCCATGAGCAAATCCCTCTCCACTCCGCCGCGCGGGAAGAGACTTTCCCGGCTCACGGCTCTCCATCAGGAGTTGATCGGCATCAAAGCCCCCGAGACGCGGGTTGTCCATTTGTTATCATCGGATGCGGTTTGCCGCGGACCAGAGCCGTCTATGGAATGGGAACGAATTCAAAAAACGTCCCGAGGATTACCTCGGCGCCAACCTTCAAGATTACGAGGGATATTCAAGAGCGTTTTCATGGGCTCGAGCGCGCGCATTGCTCGAGGGATTGCCCGGCGGCGGGCTCAATATCGCCCATGAGGCGGTCGATCGCCATGTGCTCGCCGGTCGGGGCGGCAAGCTTGCGCTGCGATGGCTCGGACGCGATGGGCAAGTTCGTGATTTCAGCTACGCGAATTTGCTCTCGGAGACGAACCGCTTTGCCAACGTCTTGGCACAGCGTGGCGTCAGGAAAGGCGACCGTGTCTTTTCGTTTCTCGGTCGATGTCCGGAGCTTTATATCGCCGCTCTGGGCACGCTGAAGACCGGTGGCGTCTTTTCGCCTTTGTTCTCGGCGTTCGGGCCAGAGCCGATCAAGGCCCGGATGGCGATCGGGAACGCCAAGGTCCTCGTCACGTCCGAAGCCTTGTATCGGCGAAAGATCGAACCGTGGCGCAAGGAGCTTGTGAGCCTCGAGCATGTTTTCTTGACCGACTGTTCGGCCGATCTTCCATCCTGGCACGATCAACCTCAACAGTGAGCTCGGCGTTGGCCCCGCGTTCCTTCGAGACAGTGTGGACGGCGCCTGAAGACATGGCCTTGCTGCATTTCACCAGCGGCACCACGGGGCGGCCCAAGGGTGCCGTGCACGTGCATGAGGCCGTCGTCGCCCATCATATTACCGGGCAGCTTGCGCTCGATCTCCACCCGGACGATATCTTCTGGTGCACGGCGGACCCGGGATGGATAACGGGCACCTCCTACGGCATTGTTTCTCCGCTCACCAACGGTGCGACGCTCCTCGTCGACCAAGCCGAGTTCGACGCGGAGCGCTGGTATAGGATTTTGGAAGAGCAGAAGGTGACGGTCTGGTATACGGCACCGACAGCCATCCGCATGCTGATGAAGGTCGGTTCCGATATCGCCAAGCGCTTCGACTTGTCGAATTTGCGCTTTATGGCGAGCGTCGGCGAACCGCTCAATCCCGAGGCGGTCATGTGGGGCGTGGAAGCGTTCGGCAAACCGTTCCACGACAATTGGTGGCAGACCGAGACCGGCGGTATCATGATTGCCAACTATCCGTCGACGGATGTGAAGCCCGGCTCTATGGGTCGCCCGCTCCCCGGTGTGACGGCCGCCATCCTGGAGCGCGACGAGGGGGGCGACGTGCAAGAGGTCTCCAAGCCCATGGTCATGGGTGAGCTTGCGCTCCGGCCGGGCTGGCCATCCATGATGCGCGGTTACCTCAACGATGACGATCGCTACCGGAAGTGCTTCAAGAGCGGCTGGTATCTCACCGGTGACCTCGCGATGCGGGATGGCGAGGGCTATTACTGGTTCGTCGGCCGGGCCGACGATGTCATCAAGAGCGCCGGGCACCTGATCGGTCCCTTTGAGGTGGAAAGCGCGCTCATGGAACATCCGTCCGTCGCGGAGGTGGCTGTGATCGGCATTCCCGATCCAACTGCGGGCGAAGTGGTCAAAGCATATGTGGCGCTCAAGCACGGTATCGAACCCAGCGAGCCGCTGCGCAAGGAGCTCCTGGGACATGCTCGCAAGCGGCTGGGGCCCGCCATCGCTCCGAAGGAGATCGCTTTCCGGGACAATTTGCCCAAGACGCGCAGCGGCAAGATCATGCGCCGGCTCTTGAAAGCACGCGAGCTGGGGCTGCCGGAAGGCGATATATCGACGCTCGAGAGCGAGGAGCGATGAGCGGCACAGTCGATAAGCCGCATTTGTCGCGGGCTCATGCGCTGGATCTCCTCAAGCAGATGATCCGCATCCGCCGTTTCGAAGACAAATGTGCGGAGCTTTACACCCAGGAGAAGATCCGCGGGTTTTCTCCATCTTTACGATGGCGAGGAGGCCGTAGCGGTCGGCGTCATCCCAGTACTTGAGAAACGCGACAGAATCGTTGCCACCTATCGCGAACACGGCCACGCACTGGTACGCGGCGTCCCGATGAACAAGGCGCTCGCCGAGATGTACGGAAAGCGCGAAGGATGCAGCGGCGGCCGCGGCGGCTCTATGCATCTTTTCGACCGGACGACCAACTTCTATGGCGGCAACGCGATCGTGGGAGGCGGCTTGCCCCTCGCAATCGGATTGGCGCTTGCCGATCACATGCGCCACGAGGATAACATCACCGCATGCTTTTTCGGCGAGGGCGCCGTCGCCGAAGGCGAGTTTCATGAAAGCCTCAATCTCGCAGCGCTCTGGGGCCTGCCGGTTCTGTTCGTGTGCGAGAACAATCTTTACGCCATGGGCACGGCGCTCACGCTTTCGGAATTGGAGACGGACATTCAGCGCAAGGCCGGCTGTTATCGAATAGCATCGGAAGCCGTCGACGGAATGGACGTTGTTGCCGTGGAGGCCGCGGCCCGTCGCGCGGCACATTCTGTGCGCGAGACCGGGAAGCCCTATTTTCTCGAGTGCCGCACCTATCGCCTGCGTGCTCACTCAATGTTCGACGCTCAGCTCTATCGCGACAAGGCGGAAGTCGAGGCTTGGCGCGAGAAAGAGCCTATCCTTCGATTTCGCAGCTGGCTGGAGCAGAATCACATGATTCACGCGGAGGAGCTCGCGCGCATCGAAGCCGGGATCGATAGCGAAATCGCTGAAGCGGTGAGCTTTGCCGAATCCGCTACGTGGGAGCCGGTCGAAGAGCTCACCCGCTTCACCTATTCAGAGAAGTCTGTTTGACCCCATGCTGCAGACACCGACGAAATCCGCGACGGTGGAAACTACCTATCGCGAAGCCGTGAAGGAGGCGATCCGCGACGCGCTCACGCGAGACGAGCGCGTGTTTCTCATGGGAGAGGACGTGGGCCGCTATGGCGGTTGTTATGCGGTGAGCAAGGGCCTCTTGGCCGAGTTTGGACCTGAACGGATTCGCGATACGCCGCTCTCCGAGTCCGGGTTCACCGGCGCCGGAATTGGCGCAGCCATAGCCGGCATGCGCCCGATCGTCGAGCTGATGACAGTGAACTTCAGCCTGCTTGCGCTCGATCAAATTCTGAACACGGCGGCCACAATCCGTCATATGTCGGGCAATCAATTCGGCGTGCCGCTCGTCATCCGCATGGCGACAGGGGCCGGCCGCCAGCTCGCTGCACAGCATTCGCACAGCCTTGAAGGATGGTACGCACATATTCCTGGCATCAAAGTCTTGGCTCCGGCAACGCTTGAAGATGCGCGAGGCATGCTGTGGACCGCCCTGGAAGATCCGGATCCGGTGCTCATCTTCGAGAACATCATGCTCTACAATATGAGCGGCAAGCTCGCGGTGGATGCCGGTGCTGTCGACATAGACAAAGCGGCAGTCCGGCGGACAGGGCGCGAGATATCGCTCATCACCTATGGCGGCTCGCTCTGGAAGACGCTCGAGGCTGCGACTGCGCTCGCCGCCGAGAACATCGAGGCTGAGGTCATCGATCTGCGCAGCTTGCGGCCGCTCGATGATGCGACCATCATCGCCTCGATCACCAAGACCCGTCGGGCCGTCATCGTTGATGAAGGATGGCGCAGCGGCAGCCTCGCGGCTGAGATCTCTGCGCGGATAGTCGAGCAAGCGTTCTGGGAGCTCGACGCGCCGATCGGCCGCGTTTGCAGCGAGGAGGTGCCGGTGCCCTATCCCCGCCATCTTGAAAACGCAGCGATTCCGCAAGTGCCGAAGATCGTCGCGGCGGCAAGAGCCGCGCTCGGCCGCGCATAGCGGACGGCGCCGTGGTCGAGTTCCGCATGCCTTCTCTCGGCGCCGACATGGAGGCCGGAACGCTGATTGAATGGCTGGTCAAGCCGGGCGATCCAGTCAAAAGGGGCGACATCGTCGCCGTGGTCGAGACGCAGAAGGGAGCGATCGAGGTCGAAATATTCGAGACGGGCTCTATCGAGCAAATCCTGGTCGATCTCGGGACCAAGGTGCCTGTCGGCACGCCGCTCGCACGGGTGCGAACGGCCGGGGCCGGAGAGGCCAAGGCGACCGTCGCGGCGGCAGCGCCTGTACGGCCAGAGATGGCGCGGCTGGCCGCAGCACCTCCAGCGGGGCCACCATCCGCTCGGCCCCCGATTTCCACGCCGCCTCCATCACGCCTGGCGGAGACGGCTGCGCCCCGTCGCAGCCGCGTTTCGCCAGCCGCGCGGCGGCTCGCGGAGATGCGCGGCATCGATCTTGGCGGAATCACCGGAAGCGGCCCTGAGGGCGCAATCGTGCGCGCCGACATCGAACGTGCTCCCTCGCGTGCCGAAGCGCCAAGCGAGGGCCGGCGCGCCATTGGGCTCGATCTCGACGCCATGCGCGTTGCGATCGCAGCGGCCATGGCGCGGTCAAAGCGCGAGATCCCGCATTACTATCTCGAGCACCAAGTCGACGTCACCGTCTGCGAGGAGTGGCTCGAGCGCACGAATGCGGCGCGGCCCCCTGACAGGCGACTCTTGCTGGGTGCCCTTACCGTGAAGGCTGTGGCTCTAGCGGCTAAGCGGTTTCCGAAGCTCAACGGCTTCTACCGCAATGGGACGTTCGAACCCGCGCCGTCGGTGAATATCGGTATTGCGATCGCCATTCGCGGCGGCGGTCTTGCGGCGCCCGCACTCCTCGATGTTGATCGACTTTCGCTCGACGAGCTTATGAAGCGCATGCGCGACCTCGTACAACGCACCCGTTCCGGACGCATGCGCAGCTCGGAGATTTCCGATCCAACGATCACCATTTCAAGCCTAGGCGATCGTGGCGTTGATGCTCTCTACGGAATCATTTACCCGCCGCAAGTCGCGCTTGTCGGCGTCGGCAAGTCCGTCACCCGGCCCTGGGTGATCGACGGCGCCGTCGGACCACGATCGGTCGTCAGCATTACACTGTCCGCCGACCATCGGGTGAGCGACGGCCACTTGGGCGCGCTGTTCTTGGCTGAGATCGGCACACTGCTGAGAGAGCCGGACAAGCTGTGAGCGATCGCGACATCCGCACCGTGGTTGAGGAGGAGCTCGGCAACATCGCTCCCGAAGTCGATTTGAAGCAAGTGAATCCCTCCGCTGACCTGCGCGATGCCCTCGATATCGATTCGATGGACTTCCTCAATTTCATCACCGCGATCCATCATCGTCTCGGCATCGACATTCCCGAAATCGACTATCCGAAGCTGACCACACTGGATGGGGCAGTCGGCTATCTTAAGTCGAGGCTTCAGAACGCATGAGAGCCGCTCGGCGATACGTACAGTTTTCACTCGAATCCCAGCCCGTGCGAGGCGATGATCGGCTAGATTACTCGGATTGAGTGCGAGCTAGGCGGAGCCCGCATACTCGGCGGCTCCAGCTCTGACCGCATTAGTCCGTGTGCCGCGCGGCCATGCGTCAAGCGGCCTGACCCGCCGCCAATGCGCCTGCTATAGTAAGCCATGCCCCTCAAGATCTCCGTTGTCACGGTCGCTCGCAACGCCCGCCAGAGCATTCTGGCGACGCTTCGCTCCGTGCAACGCCAATCCTATCCGCATATCGAGCATATCGTCATCGACGGGCTATCGACGGACGGCACGCGGGAGATCATCAAGGCCAATCGTCAGCGGGTCGCGGCATTCGTGTCCGAACGGGACAGCGGTCTCTACGATGCCATGAACAAAGGCATTCGCCTTGCCACCGGCGACGTCATCGGCTTCTTGAACGCCGACGACGTCTTCTACGACGAAAGAGTTCTCGAAGACATCGCAGGCGCCTTCGAGAGGAATTCGCCAGATTTGGTCTATGGCGATATCGTCTTTGTCGAACCGAAGAATAGCGGCCGCGTCTCGCGGCACTACAGCTCTAAGCGCTTTCATCCGGACAGGCTCGCCTATGGCTGGATGCCTGCCCACCCGTCTCTGTATATCAAGAAGGCGCTCTACGACAAATACGGACTGATGAAGACCGATTACGAAATCGCGGCGGATTTCGAGTTCATCGCCAGAATTTTCCAGAGCGGCAGCATTACCGCCGAGTACCTCGATCGTGTCTTCGTCGTGATGCAATCGGGCGGAAAGAGCACGCGCGGCCTGAAGTCAACTATAGCGATCAATCGCGAAATCCGGCGCGCGTGCCGGGAGAACAACATTCCGACGAATTATTTCATGATTTACTCGAAGTATCTCGAGAAGCTCCTCGAGCTGAGAACAGCGACATTGCCGGAACGCACTCCAGATCGTGGTCGACCCTAAGGAATGACAAGAACGATGAAGCTCTCGATCATTGTCCCTTGCTACAACGAGCTCAACACGATTGCGGCGGCCATCGATGCGATCCGAGCCTCACCCTATCCGAATAAGGAGATCATCGTCGTCGATGATTGCTCCACCGACGGAACAACCGATAAGCTCAAGGGCGACATCGCCCCACGTGGACTTGTTGACCGGATTCTCTTTCACGACAGGAACCGCGGGAAAGGCGCAGCGCTGCGCACGGGTATTGGGGCCGCGACCGGCGATCTCGTGATTATTCAGGACGCCGACCTCGAATACGACCCGGCGGAATATCCAAAATTGGTCGAGCCCATTCTCCAAGGCAAAGCGGACGTCGTTTATGGGTCCCGCTTCGCCGGCGGCGAGGCCCATCGTGTCCTCTATTTCTGGCACCGCGTCGGGAATGTCATACTGACCCTCTTCTCGAATATGCTCACGGACCTCGATCTCACGGACATGGAGACTTGCTACAAGGTGTTGCGCCGTGAAATCGTCCAACGTATCACCATCGAAGAAGACCGTTTCGGCGTCGAGGCGGAAGTGACGGCAAAGATTGCAAAGCTCAACTGTCGAATTCTACGAAGTCGGCATCTCCTATTACGGTCGCACCTATGCCGAGGGCAAGAAGATCGGGTGGAAGGACGGCTTTCGCGCCCTTTACTGCATCGTCAAATACAACCTGTTTCGGTAACGAGTGATGCGCATCATCCGTTACTTCGTCGTGGGCGGCATCGCGGCGGCGGTCGACCTTGCGGTATTTACTCTGTTCGCGCGGGTGCTCGGTTACGATTATCTTGTCGTCGCCTTCTTCAGCTTCATCCTCGCGACCGCGGTCAATTACGTGCTCTCCATCGCATTTGTCTTCCGAAGCGGGGCGCGATTTAGGAAGAATGCCGAGATTACGATGACGTTTCTCGTCAGCGGCCTCGGTCTCGTTATCAATCAGGTGACGCTCTGGGCTCTCGTCGAAAAACTCAAAGTTGACATGGTGGCTGCCAAGGTCTGCGCCACGGCGGCCGTCTTTTTCTGGAACTATGGGGCGCGGGCGCATGTGGTGTTCAGGGAGCGCTGAGTGCGCGAAGCGGTACTCGAGCCGGTCTTACGGCGTATGCGGATCAATCGCGTGTTGCCGACGATCCAGCGCTATGGGAGCTGCCACCTCCTCGATATCGGCTGCGGCTGGGAAGCACGGCTGCTTCGCGCCCTCGAGCCCTATATCGAACGGGGCGTTGGAATAGACTTCAAAGCGCCGGACATTCGCAGCGCCAAGATTACGACCCAGCGATTGACGCTTGAACAACGACTGCCCGTTGCTTCCGAGAGCTTCGACGTCGTAACGATGCTCGCCGTGCTTGAACATCTGCATCGGCCGGCTGAAATCGTGTCTGAGATATATCGCGTCCTGAAGCCCGGCGGCCGCGTCGTCGTCACGGTTCCCAGCAAGGCGGCGAAGCCCGTTCTGGAATTTCTGGCCTATCGGCTTCATATCGTGAGCGAGGCCGAGATTCGCGATCATAAAAGATATTACGATCGAAGCAGCCTGACCGAGCTCTTCTCAGGCTCGGGCTTTGCGATCGAGCGGCATCAGTACTTCCAATTGGGAATGAACAATTTCCTGGTTGCCCGGAAAATGGCGCCAGAGGCCGGAGCATGATCCTCACTCTGGCTTTGTGGCTGATCGTCGGCATTCCGGCGACCATGCTCGGCCTTAGGCTGCTCAGCTTCATCGATCCCGCAGCTTGCATCGACCGCCCCGGCGATCGGTGCCTGCTTGCCGCTTGGCTCGGTTTGCTCGCCTTGTCAATTCTCCTGCTGGGCCTGTCCCTGATCGGCGCGCTCACCGCGGCCAAATTCGCAGGTCTCGCCGTTGGCGCCGTTGCTGCGTCGCTGGCGCATCGTGAGACGCGATTGGAGGCGCGGAGCATTCTCAAATCCATGCGCTCGAGCGCGCTGCGCCTGCCGGTTGCGATTCTTGTGGTCGCTCTTGCACTCTACGCGACAAGAGAAGCGTCGTACTACGATACGGCGCTTTACCACTACCAGTATATGAAATGGCTGTCGGAATACGGTCTCGTTCCGGGCTTAGGCCTTATCCATTTCCGCTTCGGCTTCATCACAAGCTGGTTCGCAATCCCGGCAGTCTTCGAAGATACCGTCATGGCGGGGAGAACGACCGCGATCCTGGGAGGGATGGTCCTCCTCCTCGTATCCCTGCAATGGCTCATTGCCTTCGATCGTTATCTTGCCCGTCGAGACCGCGCAGCCGATCGCTTCACACTTTTCGGCGTCGGCGTTCTGCTGTTCTACTTCCAGCAACATTACCACCTTACGATTTCCTCCTCCCCCGATGTGCCGCTTCTGGCGCTTCCGGTGATCGTTGCCTGGTCTTATTGGCTCACAGGGGGAGCCCGGCTTTCGCAACTGCCGTTTTGCTTGGCCGTGGGCGCCTTCACGATAAAGCTCAGTGCTCTGCCCCTCTTGCTGGTCGCCACGGCTGGCTTTGGTTACGAGCTCATTTTCGCGCCGTCAGAACCGCGCCAGAGGCTATGGATCATTGCTGGAGCCTGCACGGGCGTCTTGGCAATTCTCGTTGCCGCCTCCGTTCTCGCAACGGGATGCGCGCTCTATCCCGTGGCGGCGACTTGTGTGACGACACCCTGGTCAATCGAGCCCGAAGCAGCCAACGCGGTCGCAAGGGCGATTAAAGAGTGGGCCCATTGGGGCGGGCCAACGCCGGCGGACGCCCCAGCCTTTGGTTGGATCAAGGGCTGGATCGAGAAATACACGACCGTCGTCGCAATGCTGGTGGCGTTCTTTGCCGCGGCGCTCGTATTACGACGGAGAATTCTGCAGACTCGCGAGGCCTCGATCGGCTTCATCCTTGCGAGCCTCGGCATCATCTATGTTTTCCTAACGGCGCCGAACGGCCGATTCTTGGTCGGCTATCTTTGTATTCTTCCTGGGCTCTTCTTCGCCGTCTATCCACGACAAGCTGCAACAGGCGCTGACCTCCTCTCGACGCGCTCGAAGAATGGTGACCCTTGCAACCCCCTTGTTCTCGAGCGTCGTTCTGCTCGCAATCGTCCTAGGTCATTCACATAGTGAAGGTTTCAACGGCTCATTCCTATCGCGTATGGGTGATTGGATTTCCCCACCCCGGATTTACCGAACATTCGAGGACGACGGCACGCTAGCGCAGGAACAGGAACACGAAGGCTTCGTCTATCTGCGTCAGACGAATGGACACATCACCTATTTTCGACCATCGGGGCGCACGGATCTGTGCTGGTCGGCGCCGCTGCCTTGTACTCCCTATGGCATTCCGGCGAATCTTCGCACCCGCGACCCTTCAGGCAAGTTTGATCGCGGCTTTTTCCTTGAGCGACCTGATTAAGGACACAAGATGGAACGCGTCGGGAAACGCCTCTGCAGACAAACGCCTTACCGCGCGAGTCCTGGAAGGATGGATTGATTCTTCGCCCGAAAGCTTGGCGGCTGCGCCTCCGTCTCGAGAGATCGCGCTTGCAGAGAAGACAAGGTTCTGCTAGACGAGTTCAGTCTTTGAACAAGGCTAGGTATTGCGTCCCGGCCTTGGGCTGCGGGCGAGAGAATGGCGTTTGCTGATCGCGTTACAGTAAGGCGGTGGTGTGTCCAAATCCGACAAAACTCCAAACCTCGGCATGTTTGCACGCGCCTCTCTCGAAGAGAGCCAATTCAAGGCGCTCCGCCTGCTTGCGTTCAATCCGCGCATGACTCAGCGAGATTTGGCCGAAGCCTTAGGTGTCAGCCTTGGCAAGACCAATTACTGCATCAACGCCTTGCTCAATAAAGGGCTGATCAAGGTTCAGAATTTCCGCAAAAGCCAGAACAAGCTTGCTTATGCCTATCTTCTGACGCCCGCCGGGATTTCAGCCAAGGCGGATCTGGCGGCGAAATTTCTGCGGCAGAAAATGGCCGAATACGAAATGCTCCGGCTCGAGATCGACGCCCTCAAAAACGAGACCGAGCGGCAAGCTCGCCCGTCAAGCGCATGATTGCCGGCCTCTCACCCAAGATTTATGTCGCCGGTCATCGCGGCATGGCTGGTTCGGCCATCGTCCGGGCTTTGCGCGCGCAGGGTGAGGCCAACATCGTCACGCGCAGCCATGCCGAACTCGATCTTGTCGATCAAGCCGCCGTGCGCGCGTTTTTCGAAGCCGAAAGGCCCGATCAGGTCTATCTCGCCGCGGCCAAGGTCGGCGGCATTCACGCAAACGACACTTATCCGGCCGCGTTCATCTATCAAAATCTGATAATCGAGGCGAATGTCATCCACGAAGCCTGGCGGGCAGGCGTGAAGAAACTGATGTTTCTAGGCTCAAGCTGCATCTATCCGAGACTGGCGCACCAGCCCATGCGCGAAGAGGCTTTGCTCACCGGGCCGCTCGAACCCACCAACGAGCCTTATGCCATCGCCAAAATCGCGGGCATCAAGCTTTGCGAGAGCTACAACCGTGAATATGGCGAAAGTCACGGTACGGATTATCGCAGTGTCATGCCGTCCAATCTCTATGGGCCCGGCGACAACTACCATCCGCAGAATTCCCATGTTGTCCCGGCGCTGATCCGCCGCTTCCATGAAGCCAAGATCAACCATGCGCCGCAGGTGACCATATGGGGAACCGGCACGCCGCGCCGGGAATTTCTTTATGTTGATGATATGGCCGCTGCCTGCCTGCGCATCATGAATCTGGACAAAGAGACCTACGAGAAGAATACACAGCCGATGCGAAGCCACATCAATGTGGGCGCCGGTTACGATGTGACCATTCGTGATCTGGCCGAAGCTATCCGAAAAATTGCCGGCTATCATGGGCGAATCGAATTCGACACCACGAAGCCCGATGGCGCTCCCGCGCAAGCTCATGGACAGCACGCGCCTGAAAGACCTTGGCTGGCGGACAAGGACCGGCTTGGAGGAGGGGCTTGCGATGGCTTATGCCGACTTTCTCGAGACCGGCGCGGAGCAGCTTGCGCCATGAGCACGCCGGCCAAAGTCGCGCTCATCACCGGCATCACCGGCCAGGACGGCAGTTATCTCGCCGAATTTCTGCTCGAAAAGGGCTATGAGGTCCACGGCATCAAGCGCCGGGCGAGCTCGTTCAACACGCAGCGCGTCGATCACATTTATCAAGACCCGCATATCGAGAATGTCCGCCTTACGCTTCATTACGGCGATCTCACCGACACCAGTAATATCGTCCGCATTTTGCAGGAAATCCAGCCGGATGAAATCTACAATCTCGGCGCCCAAAGCCATGTGGCGGTGAGCTTTGAAGCACCCGAATACACCGCCGATGTCGATGCCATCGGCACTTTGCGGCTTCTGGAAGCCATCCGGATTCTCAAGCTGGAAAAGAAAACGCGTTTTTATCAGGCTTCGAGCAGCGAGCTGTTCGGCCTTGTCCAAGAGACTCCGCAAAAGGAAACTACGCCCTTCCATCCGCGCAGTCCCTATGCCGTAGCGAAGCTTTATGCCCATTGGATCTGCGTCAACTACCGCGAAGCCTATGGCATCTATGCTTGCAACGGCATTCTCTTCAATCACGAGAGTCCACGCCGCGGTGAAAGCTTTGTCACCCGCAAAATCACACGCGGCCTTGCAAATATCAGCCAGGGATTGGAGGAATGCCTCTATCTCGGCAATATCGACGCCCGGCGCGATTGGGGGCATGCTAAAGACTATGTCCGCGTGCAATGGCTGATGCTTCAGCAGGAGAATCCGGAGGACTTCGTCATCGCGACAGGCAAGCAATACAGCGTTCGCCAATTCGTTGAATGGTCCGCGGCCGAATTAGGCATCGAGCTGGAATTCAGGGGCCATGGCCTTGACTTGCAAGGAGTCGTCAAATCCATTCGTGGCGATAAAGCGCCGGCGCTAAAGGTTGGCGATGTAGTCGTCCGGATCGATCCGCGCTATTTCCGGCCGACGGAAGTGGAAGCGCTTTTGGGTGATTCCAGCCGGGCGCGGCAAAAATTAAGATGGCTGCCCGAAATTTCCGCGCAAGAGATGTGCCGCGAGATGATCGCCAGTGATTTGCAGACGGCACGGCAACAGGCCCTGCTCAAAACTCACGGTCACGCCGTGGTGATCAGTGTCGAATGACGGTGCTCGTCACGGGAGGGGCCGGGTTTATCGGCGCGAATTTCGTGCGCGATTGGCTTGCGCAAAGCGATGAGCCCGTCGTGAATCTCGATAAGTTGACCTATGCGGGCAATCTCGAAAATCTCGCCGGTCTTGAGCGCGATGAGCGGCATATTTTCGTGCGGGGCGATATTGGCGACCAGCCGCTTATCGATCGCCTGCTGGCGGCGCACCGGCCGCGCGCCATCATCAACTTTGCCGCCGAATCCCATGTGGACCGCTCGATCCACGGTCCTGCGGATTTCATCCAGACGAATGTGATGGGCACGTTTCATCTTCTCGAAGCAGCCCGGCACTATTGGCCGGACTTGAGCAAGCCGGCCGCTTTCCGCTTTTTGCATGTGTCCACCGACGAGGTTTACGGCTCGCTGGGCCCCAATGATCCGCCCTTCACGGAGACCTCGCCTTATGCGCCGAACAGCCCCTATTCGGCGAGTAAAGCCGCAAGCGATCATCTGGTGCGCGCCTATCATCACACCTATGGCCTGCCGGTGCTGACGACGAATTGCTCCAACAATTACGGCCCATATCAGTTTCCCGAAAAGCTTATTCCGCTGATGATCCACAATGCGTTGAAAGGCGAGGCGCTGCCGGTTTATGGGGACGGCCAAAACAGGCGCGACTGGCTGTTCGTCGCTGATCACTGCCGCGCGGTCCGGCGCGTCCTCGAGGCCGGACGGCCGGGCGAGGTCTATAACATCGGCGGCCTGACCGAGAAGCCAAATCTGGACATCGTGCACACACTTTGCCGTCTGCTCGATGCCATGCATCCCGATCCCGCCGGGTCCTATCAAAGGCTCATCAACCATGTGAAGGACCGGCCGGGACATGACCGGCGCTATGCCATCGATACCACCAAGATTCACCGGGAGTTGGATTGGAAGCCGTTGGAGAGCTTTGAAACCGGTATCGCCAAGACCGTGCGCTGGTATCTCGACAATGGTGCTTGGGTTGAGCATGTCGTGAGCGGCAGCTATCGCGATTGGGTGCGGACAAATTACGGAGCGAGAGATTGATGAGCCCGCGCAAAGGCATCATCTTGGCCGGCGGTTCCGGCACGCGCTTGCACCCCGCGACATTGATGATGTCAAAGCAGCTCCTGCCGGTCTATGACAAGCCCATGATCTACTATCCGCTGACAACCCTGATGCTGGCGGGGATTAGGGAAATTCTGATCATTTCAACGCCGCAGGATGTCCCGCGCTTCCGGCAATTATTGCAAGACGGCCGTCATTGGGGACTTGAAATTGCCTATGCCGTTCAGCCCAATCCCGAAGGAATTGCGCAGGCGTTCATCATTGGCAGCGAATTTCTTGGCGGCGCGCAAAGCGCGCTTATTCTCGGCGACAATATTTTCTACGGAAATATACTGGCCCGCGATCTCATGGACGCCTCGGCCAAAAAATCGGGGGCAACCATTTTCGCATATCCGGTCCATGATCCCGAGCGCTACGGCGTCGTTGAATTCGACAGTCACGGAAAGGCGCTGAGCCTGGAAGAAAAGCCCAAAAAGCCCAAATCGCATTATGCGGTGACGGGGCTCTATTTCTATGACGACAAAATCGTCGAGATTGCCCGCGGGATCAAACCTTCGGCGCGCGGCGAGTATGAAATCACCGATGTCAACAAGGCCTATCTCGAACGGGGAGAGCTCGATGTCACCGTTTTGGGGCGCGGCCATGCCTGGCTCGACACGGGCACACACGATTCCCTGCTGGAGGCGAGCCAATTTATCGCGACGATTCAAAGGCGGCAGGGTCTGAAAATCGCTTGCCCGGAGGAAATCGCCTTCAACCGGAATTATATCAATGCCGATCAACTCGAAAAACTGGCTGGGCCGATGCTCAAAAATTCCTATGGCCAATATCTCATGAGCGTTTTGCAAGACGCGGCGGCCAGGCCTTCAGCTCGAGAAAGCCGCTAATTGTGGATTCGTTCGTCACGCTTGATCTGCCGACCTTCGGTAATGAATGCGGTGTTCTGACCGTGCTGGAGGGGCTTTTGCCTTTTCCAATCCGGCGCGTTTACTGGATTTACGGGGCCGATGGGCACACCCGCGGCGGCCATCGCCACCGCCAGACGCACCAGGCGCTGATCGCGATGGCCGGGACCGTCACGGTTTACATGAATGATGGCGTGAGGAGCGAAGAGCTCAGTTTGGACACGCCCGGCCGTTGCCTGCTCGTCGAGCCCAAGGACTGGCATCGCATGCGCTTTGGGCCAGGCGCCGTGCTTTTGGTGATGGCCTCGCACCCTTATGATCGCGGCGACTATATCGACGCGCCCTATGCGTAATGCGCCCATGATCGAATATGAAAGCCTCGCCAAATCCAACGCAGCCTTGATGGCCGAGCTTGAAGCCGCGGCCCGGCGCGTGATTCGCTCCGGCTGGTATGTGCTGGGCGAGGAGGTGAGCGCCTTTGAGGCCGAATTTGCCCGCTATGTCGGCATCAAGCACTGCGTCGGCGTGGCCAATGGCTTGGACGCGCTGACCTTGTCGATTGAAGCCTTAAGCATGCGTCCGGGCAGCGATATTCTGGTGGCCTCCAATACCTATATCGCCACAATTCTCGCCATTCTGCGCGCGGGGCATAAGCCGGTACTCGTCGAGCCTGAGCCTGCCACCTTCAATATGGATCCCGCGCGCTTGCCGGATGCGATCACACCGAAGACGCGCGCCATTTGCGTCACTCACCTGTTTGGCAAAGACGTGCCGCATGGATGCGATCGCCGCTTTCGCAAAAGCGCATGGCTTGAAACTCATTGAGGATTGCGCCCAATCGCACGGGGCCAAACTGAACGGGTTCATGACCGGCACCTTCGGCGATGCCGGTTGCTTCAGCTTCTATCCGACCAAGAATCTCGGCGCCCTAGGCGATGCCGGCGCGGTCGTGACAAATGACGACAGCCTGGCAGACCGGCTTCGCTATTTGAGGAATTACGGCTCCAAGCAGAAACATGTGAATGCTTATATCGGCGTCAATTCCCGGCTGGATGAAATTCAAGCCGCCTTGTTGCGCGTGAAGCTGCGCCACCTCGATGCAATTATCGCCCACAAGCGCGCACTCGCCGAAATCTATTTTGCCCATCTGCCGGATTGGGTTCAAAAGCCGGCGCGCCGGGCCGACGAGTTCGATGTCTTTCATATCTTCGCCATTCGCCATAAAGAGCGCGACCGCTTGCGCGGCTGGCTCCTAGAGCATGACATTAAGACCGAAGTGCATTACCCGATTCCGCCGCACCGCCAAGAGGCGATGGCGGGCGTGATAACGGGGCGCTATCCGATCGCAGACGCGCTCCATGACACGGAGCTCAGCTTGCCGATTTCCGCGGGACATACGAGCCACGAGATTACGCAAGTCTGTGAATGTTTCAGCAAGGCTCCGGCGGCGTTGAGTGCAGGATGATGACCATGAATCAGACACGCCAAGAACATCCCACCAAAACGGGCTTGGCAAATTTGTCGGCGCCGTCCTCGCCGATCGATAAAAGCGCCTGGGATGTCGTGATCGTGCCGCGGAGGAAATTGATCGCGTTTGATCTGCGTTCGGTTTGGCGCTATCGCGATCTTGTGTGGATGTTTTTCAAGCGGGATTTCATCACCTTTTATAAACAGACCATTCTTGGGCCGCTTTGGTATTTGATCCAGCCCTCTGTGACGGCGCTCACATATTATGTCGTGTTCGCCAAGATCGCCAAAATCCCGACGGCTGGCCTGCCGCCTTTTCTCTTTTATATGTCGGGCATTGTGCTGTGGAGCTATTTTTCCCCCTGCCTCACCAACAACTCCGAAGTCTTCTCGAAGAACGCTTCACTATTCAACAAGGTCTATTTCCCGCGGCTCGTGGTGCCGATCTCCGTTGCGATGAGTGGAATGGTCGCGTTTGCAATACAATTCACGCTGTTGCTCTGTGTAACGGTTGGTTTTATTCTGCAAGGGGCAGAAGTAGCGTTGCACTGGCTTGCACTGTCCCTGGTTCCGCTGCTTGTGCTTTATGTCGGCGCGCTCGGCACGGGCGTCGGCCTAATCGTCTCCGCCTTGACGGTGCGCTTCCGCGATCTTGTTTTTGCGACAAGCTTTGCCACGCAGCTTTGGATGTACGCATCCCCGGTGGTCTACCCCTATAGTCAGGTTCCCGAAAAATACCGTTGGTTCTTTCACCTCAATCCGATGACCGCGCCGATCGAGCTCTTGCGCTCGTTTCTGTTCGGTACGTCCGATGTCAGCGCCTCTCTGTTGGCGGCTAATCTGACCGTGACCATCGCGCTGCTGCTGATAGGACTCGTCCTCTTCTCGCGCGCCCAATTGAGCGCCATGGATACGGTCTGACAAAGAAATCATGAGCGGCGATATCGTCATTCAGGCCGAGCATGTCAGCAAGCTCTATCGCTTGGGCGTCATCAATCATGGCACGCTCTATCGCGATCTGCAGAGTTGGTGGGCAAAGTTTCGAGGCCGTCCCGATCCGAATGCGCCTTTGGCCGGCGCGGGTTGGACGTATAGCAATACTCGTATGCAGGGAGACCGATTCCAAGCGCTTGATGATGTGTCGTTCAAAGTGCAACGCGGCGACATCGTCGGCATCATAGGGGGAAATGGAGCCGGGAAATCGACTTTGCTTAAAGTACTGTCCAGAATCACGGCGCCGACAATCGGATATGTTGGTCTGAAGGGGCGGGTATCGAGCCTCCTTGAAGTCGGAACGGGGTTTCATCCGGAATTGACGGGCCGCGAGAATGTTCATTTGAACGGCGCGATTCTCGGCATGACGAGACGGGAAGTGGCACGAAAATTCGACGAAATCGTCGCCTTTGCCGAGGTGGGCCAATTTATCGATACACCCGTAAAGCGCTACTCCTCGGGCATGTACGTCAGGCTTGCATTTTCGGTGGCCGCGCATCTTGAGTCGGAAATCCTGCTGGTCGACGAGGTTTTGGCGGTCGGCGACATTTCGTTTCAGCGCAAATGTCTCGGAAAAATGGAGGACATCAGATCGAGCGGCCGGACGATTTTGTTCGTCAGCCATAACATGGCCTCGATCGAGAATCTTTGCTCCAGTGCTCTCGTTCTCAAAGACGGCCGCGTCGATTTTTACGGCGATACCAAGGAAGGCATCCGGCACTACCACGCGCTATTCGAAGGCTCGTCCGCGCCGGCGTTTGAGCCCAACACGCGCACGGGTGACGGGCGTGTACGAATCTCCGATGCATGGTTCGAAGACCGGGAGGGAAGGCGCATGTCGGCCTTGCGGTCTGGCGAAAGCGTGCGGTTATGCATCTCGATTGACTGCAAAGCCGATAACTGCCGCAATCTGGTGGTGGCCGCCGGCGTGACAACTCTCCACGGCGAGGGCATATTGCACTTCAGCACGGAAACAAGCGGCCTGGTCATACCGAACTTCAGTAATCATGGTCTATTTACTTGCACGGTACCCAAGCTTCCTCTCCGTGCGGGCTACTACTCCCTGAATTTGTTCATTACATCAAACGGGGCTATAGCGGACTGGCTGCTCGGCGCGCTCAAATTCCAGATCGAAGATGCTGACTTCTATGGAACGGGGAAATTGCCGCCGGAGGGATACCCGCTTTTCCTGGCGGAATATTCCTGGAGCTATAGGGCAAATTGAGAGCGGCTCATGACAATTCATGTGCTAGTTCCCGTCTTCAATCGACTTCACCACACGAAACGCTTGATGGAAGCCCTGCGCGGCCAGACGATCGCGGATCGCCTCAACATTATTATCATCAACGATGGCTCCACGGACGGCACATCCGAGTACCTAAGGGCCCAGCCCGATGTCGTCGAACTGTCGGGCGACGGAAATTTGTGGTGGGGGGGCGCCATCGAGCTCGGTCTTCGGCACGTTCTGCGCGACAAGAAACCCGGCGATTACGTTCTTTTCTTGAATAACGATACCTGGTTTGGCGCAAATTATTTGGAGACATTGCTTCGCGTCAGCCAGGCGCATGGTGGGGCGGCCGTGGGCAGCGTTATCCATGAGGCCGGCCGTGATCCACCGCTGGTGAGCATAGGGCCAAGGATTAGTATCAATCGTGTGGGCATTTGGGATGTGCTTCATGAGCTGCCCGCGGATGAGCGACGCAAGCCAAAGCCTCATTATCGCGTCGATGCGCTGAGCGGCCGGGGCACCTTGTATCCCGTCGAGCTTTTTGACCGCTGGGGCACGATGCGGCCGCTTCTTTTGCCGCATTATTTTGCCGACTATGAGATTGCGATGCGTTTTGCCCGCGCGGGCGTTCCCCTGATTGTGAGCAGCGAAGCGATCATCCACTCGCCCGCTGTTTACGGCAATGATGTCTCAGCTATGGGATTGTGGGAGCGTTATCTGAGTGCCCGGTCCTCCAGCAATATCGTTCGCCGGTCTATATTTTTTATGCTGGTCGGCTCTCCGTTGCAGCGCGTGACAGCGCCCTTGCGCGTCGGGATATTCGGACTCTTAAGGCTGGTGAGAGAGCGGATTCCGTCCAGGCATATCAGTGTCAAAACATGAACCACTCCGTATCGGAAGAGTGTATCGCTTGTGGGTCGCAAATGAGGGGTTTCATTGATCGGATTTGCGATGATCGCTATGGCTGCCCGGGGGTTTATTCGATTATGCAATGCGCGTCTTGCGGCCAAATGGCGACGGTGCCGCGCCTCCGCGAGGAGGATTTGCCTGCGCTTTACAGCCAACATTATCCGCGCCGCGATGTCGATTTCGACGCGCTTGAATCCGAGGCGCGGCGGGTGGTGGCGCCGTCGGCACGGCTGCGCCGCTGGCTGGCAGGCACGGACAACCAGGGGCACTATCTTGCGCGGCCAGGGCAAAAGATCCTCGACATCGGGAGCGGATCATGCCTCTCACTGCTGGAATTGCGTCACATGGGTCTTGAGGCTTGGGGCGTGGAGGCGGACCCGAATGTGCGCGATGTTGCCCGCCACTATGGGTTCAACGTTCATGTCGGCAGCATTCATGATGAGCCGTTTCCGGGAGAGTTCTTTCGATCTGATCGTGCTCAATCAGGTCATCGAGCACGTGCCCGATCCGGAAGCCTCGCTGCGCAAAATCAAACAACGCCTCAATCCCGGCGGCCGCGTTGTCTTGTCTTTTCCGAACGCCGCGTCATGGCAGCGGAAACTGACCGGAAAGCGGTGGATCAATTGGCATGTTCCCTATCATCAGCATCACTTCAACCGGCACTCGTTCAAAAGGCTCGCCGAACGGGCCGGATTCGAGGCGGTGGGCCGGATAAGGACGATCACGCCCAATCTTTGGACGCTGCTTCAGTTGCACGCTTTGAAGAAGGCGCCCGCCGAGGGGCAGGCCTCTCCGATTTGGTCTTCCCGCAGCGGAGGCAGGCGAAAGGCAAGCCTCTTCACCCGCGGCTGGAACGCCGGTATGGCGATGTTGAAGAGGCTCTCGGCTGTGGCTGTCGCAATCGTCAACAGGATTATGGATGCGCTCGGTCAGGGAGACAGCCTGCTGATCGAGCTGCGTCCCATGCGCGCGCTCTCCTGAGGTCTTCGATGATGCGCATAGCGGTCGTCGATACATACTACCCGGCTTTTTTGGACTCCTGCTACCGGACGATGCCGGATTTGGCCTCCGCTGCCTACCGCGCGCAGCTTGAGACTCTGCTCGGCCAGAATTTCGGCACTTCGGATTTCTACAGCCGTCATCTCAACGCGCTTGGTTGCGAAGCGCGCGATTTGATTGTCAATTGCGTTCCTTTGCAGTCCTCTTGGATGCGCGAGGCCGGACGCGGCTTTAGCGGCCTTTTTCTGCACATTCCGCCGCGTGCTTATCGCCTCCCGCTTCTGGGGCGTGCGTTGTCGCGCCTACCGTCGCTATTGGACGTCGCGGTGGCGCAGATCCGCGAGTTCCGCCCCGATGTTCTTTATTGTCAGGACTTGAGTTTTTTCCCGCCGGACACGCTCGCCAAGCTTAAAAGGGATGTGAAGCTGGTGGCCGGGCAGATCGCTTGTCCCCTGCCGCCGGACGCTTTCTTGACCGGCTATGACCTGATCCTGACATCCTTCCCGCATTTCGTCGAACGCTTGCGCGCAAAGGGGGTGACATCGGAATATTTCCGCATCGGCTTTGACACGCGCGTGCTCGAGAAGCTCGGGAAGGTGCCGAAAGACATAGACGCCAGCTTTGTCGGCGGCATCAGCCGCCATCACCAGAAGGCCATTCCACTTCTTGAACACCTGGCCCGGCAGACTCCAATTCAGTTTTTCGGTTATGGCGCGCCGTCGCTTAAGGCCGACTCTCCGATCCGTCCGCGCCACCACGGGGAAGTCTGGGGGATGGACATGTATCGCGCGCTGGCACGCAGCCGCGTGACGGTAAACCGCCATATCGATGTGGCGGAGAACTATGCCAACAACATGCGGCTCTATGAGGCGACCGGTGTCGGCACATTGCTGATCACCGACCGCAAAGACAACTTGGATAAGCTGTTCAAAGTCGGCAAAGAGATCGTCTGCTATTCCAGCAGAGAAGAAGCCGCCGATCTCATCAATTACTATCTCGCGCATTCGGAGGAGGCGGAGCAAATCGCCCGCGCCGGACAGGCGCGAACGCTCTCCGAACACACCTACGGCCACCGGATGAAGGAGCTGGTGCCGATCCTCGAGCGCCATCTGGACAAGACGCAACAACCCTCATGCTCCGCGCCGCAATCAGCCGCTTCCCTGCACTGAGGACAGGCTTAAAGCGCCTGCGCGAGCGGCTGATGCCTGGCGGTTCGGTCTCCTCGCATTATGTGGAGTTGAATCGGGAAGAGGCTGGCAAGGCAGGGCGCCGTACTGCGCGCCGCTTGGAAGGACGATGCGCTGCCGCGACGCCAGCGCAAATTGGTCGAGCGCCAGCTTCATGATTTCCGCCGCGGCGTGGCTGTCGATGTGTTCGACGTTCTGGTGCGCGCGCTGCGTGAGCTGCCCGGACTGCGTCCGGACGCCTCCGTGCTCGAGATTGGCTGTTCCAGCGGCTATTACGCGGATGTGCTCAAAATCGCCGGCGTGAATGTAAGCTATACCGGCTGCGACTATTCGGACGCTTTCGTCGCGCTGGCCCGCGAAATCTATCCGGGCTTGCGCTTCGAGGTGCAAGACGCGACCGCATTGCACTATGCGGATGAGTCCTTCGACGTGGTCATTTCCGGTTGCTGCCTTTTGCACATCCCCGAATATGAGACCGCGGTGGCCGAGACCGCCCGCGTCGCAAGAGAGTATGCCATCTTCCACCGGACTCCCGTGGTGATCGGCGAGCCGACAAAGTATTTCCGCAAGCGGGCTTATGGGGTTGAAACGGTGGAGATCCATTTCAACGAGCCTGCGTTTCTCGCTTTGCTCGAAGCCCACGGTCTCGCTCTTCAGAAGACTTACACGTTGAGCGAAGAACAAGATCCCGCGCGATGCGCGACGCGGCAAGGCTAATCGAACCTATGTGTGCCGGAAGGCGAGGTCATGACGCCGCGTTTTTTTTGCACGCTGTTCGACCGGAATTACCTTTTGAAGGGCGTGGCCATGTTGCGCAGCCTGGCGCAGCATTGTCCGGATGCTCATGTCCATGTGCTGTGCATGGATGCGCAAACGCAAGCCATCCTCACCCGGCTCGCGCTTCCCCATGTCACCTGCATTCCCTTGGCTGCGCTTGAAGACGACGCGCTGCTGGCGGCCAAGAAAGACCGCGGCCTTGTCGAATATTGCTGGACGCTCTCGCCATGCCTGCCTTGGTATGTCCTGCAGAGCAACGCCCATATCGATTTCATAACCTATATCGACGCCGATCTGTTGTTCTTCTCGCCGCTGCAACCCTTGTTCGACGAGATCGGCGCGCAGTCCATCGCGATTATCGAGCACCGCTTCACCCCGCGCTTGCGGCATTTGGACGTGAATGGCCGCTTTTGCGTGCAATGGGTCGGCTTCCGGCGTGACGAGGAGGGCATGGCCTGTCTTGCGCGCTGGCGCGATCAATGCATCGAATGGTGCTATTACCGCCTCGAAGACGGACGGATGGGCGATCAGAAATATCTGGACGAGTGGCCGGAGCGCTATCCGTCCTGCCATATTCTTCAGTATGTGGGGGCGGGCGTAGCGCCTTGGAACTACGCGCAATATCGCTTTGGACGAGACTCGCAGGGGCGCATTACCGTCGACGACGCACCGCTCATCTTTTATCACTTCCATCAGTTTCAAATTCTGGACAATGGCGGCTTCGATCGGCTCTCCACATTTTACACATCCGAACGCGCCGAGCCGGCGGCGATCTATGAGACCTATGAGGCGGCCCTGAAAGATGTCCTCAAGGATGTGCGGGCGGTCGAGCCTGATTTCTCGGGAGGATTGATGCCGGCGGCTAAGGTCGTGGGGCGGCGCTGGGCGCAGCGCTTCGTGCCGCGCTGGGTCAAGAACGTGATCAGACGTTTCGTCCGTTCTTGACCGATCAATTGGGCCCAAGTCCGAGCTTCCTGCACGTTTATCTAGACGTCCGTCAGGATGCTCGCGCTGTTGAGAGCGCGACACGACCTAGGGACATAGCGGCATGCGGAATTGTGTAAGCAATTTACAGGAGCCGCACGCCGTGTGGTAATTTGCGGCATCGACAGTTTGGTCTTGCGGGCATGCCCTCATGCCCTAAGACAACAACGAGCGGATCCAATCTTGAGCCAAGTTCTCGTCACCGGCGGATCCGGCTTCGTTGGCGGCGCCGTCCTTGCGGCGCTGACGCGGGCGGGACACGAGGTTCGCTGGACGGCTCGCCGAGCCGATGATCCGCGTGCGGTCATCGTCGATCCGATCGGGCCGGAGACGGACTGGACGCGTGCGCTCGAAGGCATGGAGGCGGTTGTGCATCTTGCCGGCCGCGCTCATGTGCTGCGAGACAAGGCCGTCGATCCACAAGGCGCGTTCGATCGGGTCAACGCGCACGGCACGCGGCGTCTTGCCGAACAGGCGGCGGCCGCGGGCGTTCGACAATTCGTTTTCGTGAGCAGCATCAAGGTGAACGGCGAGGCGACCGGGGCTCGGGCGTTCACCGAAGCCGACCCGCCGGCGCCCCAGGACGCTTATGCGCGCTCGAAGGCTGGGGCCGAACGCGCGCTTGCCGAGATTGCTGCGCACAGTCCCATGGAGATCGTCATCCTGCGCCCTCCCTTGGTCTACGGCCCAGGCGTAAAGGCGAACTTTCTCTCGCTCTTGAAGCTCGTCGCGGCAGGCTGGCCCCTGCCTTTCGGGGCCATCGTGAACCGGCGCAGCTTCATGTTCGTCGACAACTTAGCCGACTGTGTCGTGCGGGTTCTCGCGATGCCACCACGGCCGGGCTGTCGCACGTACCTCGTCAGCGACGGAGAGGATTTGTCGACGGCGGAACTGGTAACTTCGCTCCGCGCAGGAATGGGAATGCGGCCTCGTCTCATCGGCGTTCCGCCGGCTGTCCTCCGCGAAGCTGCACGCTTGGCCGGACGCGAGGCGCAGGCGAGCCGCCTGATCGTTTCGCTTCAGATCGACAGCTCTGCCTTTCAGCGGGACTACGCCTGGCGCCCTCCCGTGCCGCCGCGTGAGGCTCTGGCGCGCACCGCGCGTTGGTTCGCAACAAGCCGTATGGAGCGATCGCCGGAAATACCGATCAAGGCGTGACCGGACGCGGCGGGCGACGATGCTATGCAGGGTTATCGGCGCAAGCACGCGTTTCCGAAGAAGAGCGCGATGCCGTCAAAGTCGGGGCTGTCTCGCTGCCTGGAGAAGAGGCCGAGCTTTCGGGGCCGCCGCGGCATACGAGAGCCCCCATCCCACGACGAGCCAGAAAGGCACCCCCGACCACGCGTGATGAAAGCTCGTCGACGACGCGAGCGGCCATAGCCGCGCGACCAAAGTGACGAAAAGCCCCGCATAGACCCAATCGGGCGGCGCGCGGCCGAGCCTGTAGAGAAATTGCCTGACGACGAGAGCCATCGCCAGCACGAACAGCCCAAGTCCGACAAGACCGGATTCGACGAGCCACTCGAGGTAGATGTTGTGTGGATGGGTGGCGCAACGTGGCTCCAACGACTTGTGAGGGTATAGCGGTCCGTATTTCGGATCGGGACAAACGTCGCGAAACGCCCGCGGGCCCACGCCGAACAAGGGATGATCCCGGCTCATCTTGAGCGCACTCGTCCAGATCAGGCCGTAAGGCGATTTCGGAAGGTTCTTGATGAGCTCGATCGAGGACACGACTTGGCGGCGGTACACATCCGGATTGAGGTACAGAATTGTGCCCAGGATCGCCATTCCGGGGAGCAGTGCGATCAAGAAGACGCGCCGCGATTTCCGGAAGAGGAGGCCGAGCAGACCGATCTCGAAAAGCGTCAAGAGCAACGCCATTCGATCGCCACTGAGAACAATGACGACGAAGCATAGCGCTCCGAAGCCTGCCGCAAGCAGAAACCGCTTCCGGTCCACGAGCATGAGCATTGCTGGAATGAACAGCCACGCGATCTTCGTACCGACCCAAGGATGACGATGAAACGCAACGATCCGGTCTTGGTGAAGCGGATTTCTAAGGATGTCCCATCCAGTCACATACTGCAGCAATGCATCGAGGGCGAGGACGCTCAGACTCACAATGGCCGCCGTCGCAAGCCGCTGGCGCCATGGCGCCTCCGTTAGGATCAAGCTTTGCAGTGCGGCCGCGAAGATCACATATCTCACGAAGGGCAGCGCGAGGGCTAAGCCTGTCGTGACGTTTGGGGCAAAGAGTGCTCTGACACACAGATAAACCCACAGCGCGAGGCTCACAATCAACCAATCTTGACGCAACCACGTGAAATCGCGCCGCCATGCCGCATGAACAAGAAAGAGTGCGGCCGCCGCTGAGCAGAAAATATCGGCCGGACTAGGCCCCGCAACGATCGCAACGGGCGTCAAGACGCCGAGCCAGCGGATGATCGTCGCGAGATCGGATGCGGCTGGCTTCTTCACGAAGAATGAAAATGGATGGATTGCGCACACCCTTCCCTACGTTCGGAGCCAACCCGCCGAAGCTTCAGCGAAGGCGGGTGGCGGAGGGCGCAGTCTAGCGCGAACCGCTCTCGCCCGACAATTTCCTGGTAACAGGGAAAATACCGGAAACTCCCACGAAACCCGGGCCGGCCCGGTCCGGGTCGAACCGCCAGGCCCTGGAGCTCTTCACTGCTCTTGGCAAGTTTCCGAGGCCCTCTCCACTGGCCAGATCCTCGGGAATCAGCTCATTCTGTAGCAGAGGATTGCACTTCTGTAGCTGGCGTTCCTCACTAGACTTCATTGGCTTTTTCCGCGCGGCTATGCGTGACCTGAGCAACGCGTCCTTGCTCAACATCCCCGAACTCGTCGCACGGGTTTCGCTCTCGGCCACATGTTTTGTTCAATGAGGATCGTCATGGGTCGACTTCTCAACATCGTAACGCCGCTGCACAAGCTGACCAAGCGCGACTATATCGGCCGCATGATGGACGAAAAGGTCCACTGCATGCTGAAGGCCAAGGAATACGAGTTCGACTACTGGGACGGCGACCGGCGCTATGGCTATGGCGGCTACCGTTTCATCGAAGGCCGCTGGAAGCCCGTCGCAGAGGCCCTGATCGACATCTACGGACTGAAGCGACGACGCTGAGATCCTCGATGTCGGCTGCGGCAAGGCCCATCTGCTCTACGAGCTGAAGACAGCTTCTGCCCGACGCCCGAGATCGCCGGCTTCGACATCTCGCGCCATGGCCTCGCCGAGCGCCAAGGACGAGGTGCGCGCCACAGCTCTTCCGCTATCGGGCGCAGGACCGCTATCCTTTCGGCGACAAGCACTTCGACCTCGTGATCTCGCTCGGCTGCCTGCACAATCTGCGCCTCTTCGAGCTGCAGACCGCGGTGCAGGAGATCGAGCGCGTCGGCAAGAACAAATACATCATGGTCGAGAGCTACCGGAACGAGCTGGAGCAGTTCAATCTTGCAGTGCTGGGCGCTGACGGCCGAAGCGTTCTTCGACACGGCGGAGTGGATCTGGCTCTATCAGCACTTCGGCTATACGGGCGACTACGAATTCATCTATTTCGAATGACGGGCGATCGGCGCGATGAAGGTCAAAACAGCCAAGGCAGCGATCCTGGCCGAATCACGCAAGCCGCTGGTGGTCGACGAAATCGACTTTCCCGACGCGCTCGACGTCGGACAGGTGCTGGTCAAGATTTCTGCACAGCTCGATCTGCGGCGCGCAGATCAACGAAATCGACGCGGTCAAAGGTCCCGACAAATTCCTGCCCCATCTCCTCGGACACGAAGCATCCGGCATCGTGGTCGAGACCGGGCCCGGGCGTGACGCATGTCAAGGCGGGCGACACCGTGGTGCTGCACTGGCGACCGAGCCAGGGCATTCAGAGCCCGACGCCGAGCTACCAGTGGCGCGGCAAGAGGCTCAACGCCGGTTGGGTGACGACGTTCAACGAATATGCCGTCATCTCCGAGAACCGCATGACGGTCATCCCGGCCGACTACGATCTCAAGGTGGCGCCGCTGCTCGGCTGCGCCGTGACCACCGCCGCCGGGCGTGATCAACAACGACGCCGATTTGAAGATCGGGGAATCCGCGGTCGTCTTCGGCGTTGGCGGCGTCGGGCTCAACGTCGTCCAGTTCGCGCATCTTGGCGGCGCCAACCCGATCGTCGCGGTCGACCTTGTCGACGCCAAGCTCGACATGGCGCGCGAGCGGGGCGCCACGCACTGTCTCAACCCCTCAAGGGTGTCCGATCTCGCCGGCGAGATCCGCAAGATCGTCGGCGCCAAAGGGCCGGACAAAATCATCGAGACGACCGGCGTCAAATCCGTCATCGAGCTCGCCTATGACCTCACTCACCCGGACGGCACCTGCGTGCTCGTCGGCGTGCCGCACGAGAAGGTGACGATTTACACGCTGCCGATCCACTTCAACAAAGTGCTGACCGGCTCGCATGGCGGCGACGCGGTGCCGCATGTCGACATTCCGCGCATCATCCGCCTGCAACAGGCCGGGCGGGTGTCGTTCGACGGCATCATCACTCACGAGTTCCCGCTCGACGAGATCAATGCCGCGCTCGACATGGTGCGCAGCGGGACGGCCGGTCGCGTGCTGATTAACGTCGCCGGACGCTGACGCCGGCAAGAGCTAAGCGCCGGCAAGCCGATTTCCGACGACCTCGCGGAGTTTCGGCTCCCATGTCGCATCAATGACGCTGTCGACAACGTTCCAGACATCGGGCGCCGTGAAGCCGTAGCGTTCCCTGAGCCGGCTTGAATCGAGCGTCGTGTGGCGCGGCGTCGCTTCTTCCGGCAAGCCGGCCTCGCGCGCGCTCGCCGCCGTCACCAGCGCCGGATCGGCACTGAGACGGTCAGCGAGGAAACGGCCGACCTCGGCATAGGGCACATCGCGCGGGCCGGCGAGTTGGAAGACGCCCCGCGCTTCCTCCTGCAGGAGCGCGACAATAACCTCTGCCACCATGTCCGTCGGCACCGGCGCAATGCTCATGTCGTGGAAGGCGCGGATGGGCTCGCCGGCACGGAGCCTACCGATCCAACCCCGGATAAGCGGCATGTCGGGCGAGACGACCTTGGCAAGGCGCAGGACGGCGAGCCGCGCGTGCCGATCCATGTGCTGGCGCAAGCCCGTCTCCATACGCGCTTTCTGACGGCCATATTCGCTGATCGGGCTCACAGGCGCATCCGCGGGCATATGGGGCGTGTTGCCATCGAACACTTGGTTCGTCGACAGGAACAGGACGGCAATGCCGCGCGCGATCAATCGCTCCGCGAGCGCCAAGGTCTGGGTCACGTTGATAAGGGCCGATCCGGAGGGATCGGCGTTGCAGGCCGCAAGTCGCGCGACAGCGGCAAAGACACAAGCCCTCCGCGTTCCCTTCGGCGGCTCAAAGGCGTCGAGCGGCGCCGCGAGATCGAGAAAAGGCCGCTCCGCGGACACTCGATCGGCGCGCCGGGTCGTCGCTGCGACCGGAAATCCACGCGCCCGCAAATGGCGATGGGTCGCCGCTCCGATCTCGGAATCACCGCCGACGAGCAGCCACATAGCCGGCACGCAGGATCGCAAGGCCGGCGGGCGCCCGCCGGGCCGCTTGGGTTATGAACGCGGCTGCCACCACACTCATGCCACTTTCTCCCGCTTGTTCGCCGTCTTCGCCGTCTCCGCCACCGCGGCCGCGATCTGGTTTGGCAGCAGTCCGTAGATCTCGAAGAGATCGCTCTGCCCGCCATAATTATGCGGGAATTCGTCCGGCACGCCGAGGCGCAGCAGCGGCGGCAACGCATGGCCCAGCTTCTCGACAAGCAAATCGGCGACCGCGCTACCGAAGCCGCCGATTTTCGTGCCTTCTTCGACGGTTACGACAAGCGCGGCGTCGCCTGCAACGTCGAGCACGGTCGCGGCATCGAGCGGCTTGACCGTGTGGAAATGCACGACCGCGACATCGATGCCACAGCCTTCCAGGAGATCCGCGGCGGCGAGGCAATTGGCCGTCATGACGCCCGTGGCCATCAGCACGACGGGCCTGCTCCGGCGAGGCGCGCGCAGGATGATCGCCTTGCCGATGGAGAAACCGAGCTCTTCGCGGCTGACAACCGGATCGCCGCCCTTGGCGAGCCGGATATAAATCGGTCCCGGCCAATCGAGCGAGCAGTCCATCAAGCGCACCATTTCGGGCGCATCGCAGACCGCCACCACCGCCATGTTGGGAAGCGCGCGCATGATGGCAAGATCCTCGATGGCGAGGTGCGTCGGGCCGAGCGGCGCGTAGACGAGCCCGCCGCCATTTCCGATCAACCGGACCGGCAGATTGTGCAGGCACAAATCAATCGCCACCTGCTCGTAGCAGCGCCGTGTGATGAACGTGGCGATCGTGTTGACATAGGGAATGAAGCCTTCCATGGCGAGGCCCGCGGCCATGCCGATGACGTTCGCCTCGGTTATGCCCTCCATATAGTACCGCTCGGGCATTTCCCGCTTCATGTCCGCAAGCAGGCCCGGGCTCAGATCGGAGCCGATGAACAGCACGCGCGGATCGCGCTTGGCAAGCGCGTGGACCATATTGAGGCAGGTGTTGCGCATCGCTTACACCAAGGCGGCGCGCATCTTGGCGACCATGTCGGCCGGGACCTTGCTTTTGTGATGCCAGTTCGGATCGTTCTCTGCGAAGGGAATGCCCTTGCCCTTCACCGTGTGGCAAATGATGGCGCTGGGCCGATCCGCCGCGAGCGGCAAGCGGCGGAACAGGGCGCGCAAGGCCGCCACATCGTGGCCATCGACATCCACGGTGGCGAAGTTGAAAGCGCGCCATTTGTCGAGCAGCGGCTCGAGATCCTGAATTTCACGCGTGGGACCGGCCGACTGGATCTTGTTGTAATCGACGATGGCCGCGAGATTGGCGAGCTTATGCTTGCCCGCACACATGGCCGCCTCCCACACGGAGCCCTCGTTGATCTCGCCATCGCCCATGACCACGAAGACGCGGCTGTCGCGCCCCTGAATTCGAGCCGCCAGCGCCATGCCGACGCCGTAGGACAGGCCGTGGCCGAGCGCACCGGTCGAAGCTTCGACGCCCGGAACCTTCGCGGCCTCCGGATGTCCGCCCAGGATCGAATCGCGGTGGCAGAAGGTGTCGAGCGTCTCGACCGGGATGAAGCCCTTATCGGCTAGCATGACGTAGAGGGCGAGGCAGCCGTGCCCCTTGCTCAGGATCATGCGGTCGCGCTGCAGCCACTTCGGCTCCGCTGGGCGATAGCGCATCACGTCGTCATAGAGCACGCGCAGGATTTCGACGAGCGACATCGAGGAGCCGATATGGCCGCGCTCGCCGCCCGCCAGCGCGCGCACGATCAAGCGGCGCAAATATTTCGACCGCTCGTCCAACGGCGCGGTCACGGCCGCAAGGGGTTGCGCCACCAGGGCTTTGCCGGCCATGGGCTCGTCCTCCACCCAGTGAGACAGTGACGCAAGCATGTCCTGCGCACGCTTGAGCTGGCGAAGCTTGGCCTCGCTCCAGCTGTCGGAAGCCCCCGCGAGGACGCGCCGCCGCCAAAGCTCGGGAATGAACTCGTTCAGCAAGATGAGTGCCCACCTGAGACCGAACAGCGGAAAGTAAATGGCAAGCCGCCGGCTGAACGTCGGGTCCTCGCCGTAAAGCCGCTCGGCGGCCCGCCGGAAGCGCAGCCGCTGCGCCGCCGGGAGAGACATGCCGGGATGCAGCAGGATGTCGGCCGTCAATTTCACGGGGTCGTCCCAGCCGAAATACTCGAAGTCGACAAACGCCAGCGACCCATCGCGGCGGCGCAAGCTGTTATGGAAGCCGAAATCGGCAGGGACAAGGCTACGGAATTCCCGCGTCACGTCCGCCGCAAACTCAAGGCCGGCCGTTTGCATTCCGGCCTTTGCCTCCGCAAACAATCGATTGAAGGCCGGCACAAAGGAGTCTTCGAGGAAGTCATGGAGATCCTGTTCCTCCGCCGGAAGCATGGCCAAGCGCGCGAGCCGTTCGCGGATTTGCCGTTCGATCTCCTTCCCCGAAAGGCAAGCCTCGGCGGCCTGCGGCTGCTCCGCCGCCCGCGGCACTTGGCGCAGCGCGTGGATAGCCGACAGGAAGGCGACCGCCGCATCGACGTCGGCGTCGCCCACCTCCGCCACCGCCGCACCTTCGATCCAGCTCAAGAGCGCGAAACCGCGCTCGCGGTCGACCGCGACAACGCGCGGGACGACATCGATGCCGTAGCGCTCCATCAGCTTCAGTGCCGCGACCTCGGTGGCAAGACGCGCGCGCGGATCGTCCTGGCGCGATGGATATTGCTTGAGTGCGTAGCTGCCGCCGGCGCAACGGACGCGGTTGATCCGGTTGTTGCGCCCGCCGCCGACGCGTTCAAGGCTGTCGACACGGATGCTGGCGAGCAGCCGCGCGGCGATTGTCATTTCGTCGAAATGATGATCAATCCCGTTCACCGAATACCACCTCGCCGATCTCTCGCCATGTCTTGCAATGGATTGTCTCCGCGGCGATGCCCAGCCGCATCTGCGCGAACAAGATGCGCGTGACCCCGGCCGGGAAGTGCGGATCCGACAGAACCTCCTCGAGATCATCGATGAAATGCGTGCACGCGAGAGTGGCGATACGCGCCAGCTTTTCGTTCCGGTTTGCCTCGAAATAGACGTTCTCGACCGGAATTCCGTATCCGTTTGCGCTGAAGAACCCGCGCGCGCTCATCCAGTCGAGCGCCGCCTTGCGCAGGTTGACCCGCTCCGGGTCGAAGTGGCCGAACTCCGTCTTGTGGCTGATGATGAAAATATTCTCCCCCATGCCGCGGCAGCGGCGCAGAAACATATCGACGCCCTCCAAGAGCGACGCCCTTGGCATGCACGTGCCATAGACCCTGCCTTGCAAGTGCTGCCAAGCCATCTCGCCATCCGGGGTGAGCCGGATGGCATTGCGGAGCGCCTGCTTGCCGCCGTGAAAGGCGGACTCCACCAAGCCGTGCCGTTTTGCGAGCTCGAGGAACACGCCATCGTAGCCGGCGACCGTATTGTCGAAGTCGATGCCGATCCGCATCCAGGGTTCCATGCCGAACGCGATCGCCATGAGCCTCACTTCTTCCCAGAGCATACGGCGAAGAGATAGTGCGCCATGGGATAGAAGCCGGTGTGGACGACCTCGTCGTTCATCGAAAACATCAACACATTGGTGAAGTACTGCTCAAGCAGGACCTTGAGCTCCATGCCGCTCTTGCAATTGATATGGCCGACTTTGCTCGGCGGCGACGCATGCGCTTGCGACTCGATCGAGGGCGTACCGATGATCAGAATGCCGTCGTCGGCGAGCGAGCCGCGCAGATTAGCGAGATAGGCGTGCTCGTCCTCGCGCGCGATGTGCTCGATCACATCGAGGCTGTAGAGGCTATCGTGCCGTCGCGACAGTGTGCCGGCAACGATGTCGTGAACATGCGCCTCCAGCGGCCAACGTTCATCTTGGCGAGCCTGTATGTCGGCGATGAAGAGCGGGTCGAAGTCGTAGACGGTCACGCTTTCCACTTCCTGCAACACGATGCGCGTGCCAAAGGCATCGCCGCAGCCGATCTCCCCGACATCACGGCGACCGCTGAGCATCTTGGCGACAAACTTGTAGCGCGAAAGAAGAAAACCCAAGCGCCGCGGGTCGTCATACCAGACCTGATTTGTCATCAAGCCCAGCGTGGTAAGGCCGAGCGCATTCTCGAGCTCGAGACAGCGCGAATATTGCGGCTCTTGCGTCCGCTCCTCCGTGGCTGGAAACGCTTGCAAGGCATCGGCCTCTCGAGGCTGTCGAGTCGCGTCGCTGATGGTCCTGCGGTTTCGTTCACGCTTGCGAACGATTTCAGACCTCGAGTAGAGATGGGCATCCTCGGCGTTATAGGGATCGGCGCGCATGACCATTACGAAGCTCGAGGCGAGTCCCGGGCGCGAGTCCGTGCGTCTGGTTCGGTACAGAGAATTGAGATTGCTCAGCATGCACAACGGCAACAAGACGCTACCGCTGACCAACATGCTCAGGACGCCGAGCAACGGCCGTCGATTGGCGAGGTGACCGATGCGAACCATCGCCTGATGCACCATGAAGCGCAGGCGACTCGCCGGGACGAAATAAATGGCGGCCGGTGTCGCTGCCGGACGCAGAAACCGCATGCTGTAGTCGTTGGCGCTTTGCGCAAAATTGTGCGCATCGCGGGCCGATCTCCGATTGTAGACCACGACCAGAATGCGTCCCCCGGGCTTCATCAGGGGGGCGATCCGGTCGACGAGGTCGTCGCCCTCCGCCATCTCATGTTCGGCGAGTTCCAACAGGCATAGATCGAAACGGCCGGCCAACGGCTCGTACCGTTCGCGCGGACTCTGCAGAAACGGCGTCCTGCGCAAGCGATACGCGCGTTCCCCGCTGTCGGCGAGCGAGACGGTGAAGGCCGTCGGCGCGTTGGAGATCATCAGCAGGCGCTGGTTCGGATCCGTAAAGAACGGTTCGAGCTCCTGCAGCACCAAGCGGAAATCGGCCCAGCGTGGATGCCAGAACAACACGTGCGGTGGCCGGCCCAACACGGTGTGACGTGCACGCCACACAAGCCAATCGGTCGGCCAACTTGCCGTCGGCGGCAATCCGAGCGCCAGCCGCCACTCGTCTGGGCTGAGCTTCTCTCCCGTCGCCTCATGAAAGGCAGCCATGGCGCCGCGCCAATAGGGGTGGCCGCGATACGGCCGCGCCTTGACCTTGATCGCATGCGCCACTTCCTCGACGAACGCATCGGCCTCGGCGATGTTCGCCGCGATTCCTTCCGGCACGTCGCCCGCATGGTAGATCACCGAATGGCGCACGTTGTCGCGATGACGTTCAGTCGTCCATTCGGCGAGGCTCTTGGCGAGGACTCGGGACTTGAGCGGACCGGAGCGCAGAAATCCGGACTCGTGATCACGCGGCTGCATCTCGATGACCAGGTACTCGTCGGAGTCCGTAATCACGTCGACATTGCCGGAAGGACACATCTCGGGCACGAACGAATAGTCGCAAGAAGAGCCGATGACGAAATCGGCGACCTCGGGACGGACGCAGAGCATGTGCATCAGATAGAAGCGTCCGAGAAGCGCGCCGCCGTCGACGCGCCAGAACAACCGGTTGGTGTGGGCGTTGTGGTAAAATGGCAAATTGACGGTGTTCGCGATCGTCACCGGATGCAGGTGTGCGAGAGCCCATCGCATCAACTCCCTTGCCGGCAACGCGAGCGAGGCGCCGGCGGTACGGAGCCGGTCCTGCAGCCACGGCAAGGCGTCCTCCAGGACGACCTGAAAATTGCCGACGAGCACTGCACTGGCACCCCGATTAACGCGCTCGAACGCGCGGGCAAGAGAGCCGTCCGCAACGACATAGTCGCAGACCAGAAAGAAGAAACAGGTATCGACCATCGCTTGGCCTGCCGAGCGCACGAGCTCGGTGTAGGCGAGCGTGATAGTGGTGGAATAATTGCCGTCGGTGATGAGATGGTCCACCAACCGGATTTCCGTGCGGCACACCGCAGCCAGTCGTTTGAACGCGGGATGTTCGCGAATGAAGGCCTCGTCTTCGGCGCTCGTCAAAATAACGAATTCGCAAGGCAGCGCTTTCGCCAAAGCCGGGATGTTTCCGGGCGCGAGCAGCGTGGGGAGGCTGCTTTCGAGGAACTGGCGCACAAAGCGATAGCCCCACACGGGCAACGCCAACTTTATTGCCCGCGGCGGGGACCGGCGCTGCGGCGGGACCACGGGCTCGATCACGGAGGGCCGTGAGGACGAGGCCTCGCGCACTGAGAACACCTCGCCCATGTTCATCTCAATCTGAGCGCTTGCATGCGCCTGATGTTGTAATAGCGGTCGTCGGTCATCGCGTTCGGCACCTTGCCGCCGGCGAAAGCGGCCTTGAGGTCGACGATGGCATCCTTGACCGAGCGGTCGGCGCTGAAGCCGAGCTCGCGCCGGATCAGTTCCGACGACACGTGGTAGGAGCGGTGATCATTGGTCGGCGTGACCACGATATCAATGTCGGGGCTCACCTCGGCCCGCACCATGTCGGCGATCTCGCGCACTTTGAGATTATGAGAGCCGGCATTCCAGACCTTGCCGTTGATCGTCTCGTCGGGCACTTCGAGCAAGAGGAGGTAGAGGTCGGTCATATCCTCGATGTGAATGTTCGGGCGCAGCTGGTCGCCGCCGAAGACGGTGATGCGTCCATTGTTGATCGCATGGTTCGTCAGGATATTGACCGTGAGGTCGAGCCTGAGCCTCGGCGCGTAGCCGCAGACCGTTGCCGGACGCAAGGTGACGGTGACGAAGCCCGGCTCCCGCTCATGGTCCAACACCTCTTCGCACAAAGCCTTGTATTTGGAGTAGTCGGTCAACGGCTCGAGCGGCAGGTCCTCGGTGACTTCCACGCCCTCTCTGAGGCCATAGACCGAGGACGAGGAGGCATAGATAAAGCGTCGGGCGCCGCTCCCTTTGGCTGCCTTCACCAGCGGACGGAAACAGTCGAAGTTGATCGAACGTCCGAGCCCGGGATCGAGGTCGAAGGAGGGGTCATTGGAGATGCAGGCAAGGTGGATCAGCGCGTCGCAACCGGCGAGCGCGCGCGCGACGTCACCCGCGTCGCGCACATCGCCATTCACCTCGATCAGACGCGAATTGTCCCGCAGGCCGGCGAAGATATCGCCGCCGTAGATGTACAGATCGAGCACCACCACCTCGTAGCCGGCGCGCAATAACTTCGGTACCAGGCTCGAACCCACGTAGCCGGCGCCGCCCGTAACGAGGACACGCTTAAATCTCTTTGTCATCATAGCCACGCGCTCTAATTTTAACGCCCCCAGCCCATATCGAGGTCGAGAACGGCGTGACACAGCGCCAGATGTGCAACCTCGACGAACCCGTACTCGTGGGAACGCACAAAAAAGTTCACGTCGCCGGCGCGACGCAGGTGATTTTCTTCAGTGAACCCGGAGAAGGTGACGATGCGGCACTCGCGCGAGCGCGCCATTCCGACGCCGGCCAGGATATTGGGCGAGCGCCCTGAGCTACTGATGGCGATCAAGACGTCGCCCGGCCGCGCGTGAAATTCCAACTGCTTGGCAAAGACATTTTCGTAGCCGAGATCATTGCCGAGACAAGTGAGCGCGGACGGATCGTTGAACGCTTGCGCCCGCAGGCCGCCGTTCTTGGAAAAGTCAATCGACATGTGGCTCGCAATGCCTGCGCTGCCGCCATTGCCGATGAACATGATCTTGTTGCCCGCATCATGCGCCGCGTGGGCCGCTTGCCGGACGCGCTCGCACCCTTCTTCCAGCGACAGCGGCTTGGTCGCCCTGTCCGTCACCTCGGCGGTGACGATGAGACGGGCCAGGGTTCCGAAATACTTTTCCAGCCGGCCCTGCACCGCACACCTCCGCCTACTTGAGCAAGCCCGTGATGCCCTTGATCAGCGACGGCTTATCGACCGATCGGCGATGTCCGACGATCTCGACCTTGAGCGCTCCGGCGACGTTGCCGATGAAGCCGACGCGGTGCATCGCTCCACCCGCCGCCACGAGAGGCGCCGTCACGGACAAAAAGGCGTCGCCTGCGCCGACTGTATCGATCACGTTCTTGGCGAAGGCCGGTATCGTGTGCACGACGCCGTCGCGCTCGTAAGTGACGCAACCGTGCTTGCCTTGCGTGATGATGATCTTGTTGCAATCCAGGTGGTTATCCAACAGCCGATGGACAATGTCGCCAATGGGCGATACCCGGTCACCGAGCGCCAGTCGCGCTTCCGGCGCGTCGATACATACGTAGTCGGCTTTGGGATATTTCGTGATGAGATTATATCCCAAATTGGCGCTGTTGCTCTGTGTGTTGACCGCCAGAAAGCGCGAGGCCGAGACCAGCGCTTCGATCGATGACGGGCCCAAAAGGCTGTGACCATAATCGGCGGCAATCACGACGTCGGCTTTCGGCGCAATTTTGCGGATCAGGTGGTTCAGTTGCTGATGTAATTCGGCGCTCAGGGGCTCGTCGTCCATGACATAGACTTCGAACAATTTGCGCATATAGGAGGGCTCGACGAAGCGCCGCTTCAGCGTCGTCGGCGCTCCCTGGCGTTTGAGCGCGTGGAGACGCACATTCGGAGCCAAGCTTTCACGAATGAGTCTGCCAAAGCTCTCCGAGTTGCCGAGACAGGTGATAATTTCGACCTCGGAACAAAACGACGCCACATGGTTGGCGGCGGCGAAGACACCGCCGGCGAACAGCTCGCGGTCCTGATAACGCGTCGCGATCATATTCTCCTTCGGCGTCTTGCCCATCGGGAGCACATATTGGTACTCGTCGATAATGGCGTCGCCCACGAGCAGCACGCGGTAGTCTTTCACGAGCTCGATCAAATCCACGATTTCCGTGAATCCGCCGTCGCGACGCAGCGAGTCGAGATGCTCGCGGATGTGGGGCTCGAAAACGTTGAGGTGCCGATTGATGAGTTTAGTCGAGCTGAAAGTGACCTCGTCGGTGAATCGAATTCGTCCGCCGTGGGCCTCGACCGCATCGCGCTCCTTGGTGATCTTTCCGGTGATGTCGCCTTCGGGGTTTTGGTAGTCTTGGCCCTTGACATAAATGTTCGGACGGATGCGATTGATGGCGGTCACCGCGTCGGGCGCCTCGTTGATCGCCACCCAGTCCACGTATTCGATCGAAGCGAGCATCTCCGCGCGCAGGGCTTCGCTGAAGACCGGCCGGCCGGGTCCCTTGTTGACGAAGCGGTCGGCCGTCACGGTGACAATGAGAACATCGCCCAGGCGGCGCGCGGCTTCGAGATGGCGTGCGTGGCCCAGATGCAGAAGATCGAACGTTCCGTGTGCCTGTATGACGATCTTGCCGGATTGGCTGATCTGTTGCGCAATCGTCTCAAGCTCGGCCAGCGTCTTGACCTTGTCACGCGGGCCCGACGCCATGGGAACCGAAAATGGTCGCGCCAGCGTCGACGCGCGGTGTTCCGTGACCGTGCGCAAGTTTGGCATCGCCTTAGCCGAGAAACCGGAACCAGTCATCGGTCGCGTCCGCGATGCGCCCGGCCGTCCATACCGGCGCATCGCGCCAATACTCGATGTTCTTGCGCATGATTCTGACGCCGTCGGCAAAGCTCACTCTTGGCCGCCAGCCGAAATCGTAGCGAATCTTGCTGATCTCGGCCCATGTGCAATCCGGCTCGCCGGGACGCTTGGGAATATTCACGGTCGGCGGTGATCCCAACAGCCGGACGAGCGCGTTCACACTCATCGGCACACCGCTGCCAACATTGTAGACAGCGCCACACATGTCGCTCGCCGCAACCGTGAGCAGGGCGTCAACAACATCGCTGACGAATGTGAAGTCGCGCGTCTGCTCTCCGTCGCCCACGATCGTCAACGGTTCACCAGCCAAAATCTGCGCCAGGAACACGCCGAAGACCGCCCCATAGGTGCCGCTCGTGCGCGCGCGCGGACCGTAGACATTGAACAATCGCAGAGACACCGCCGGCAGCCGATAGACCTTCGCCCAGTGCAATACGAGCTGTTCACCCAGGTATTTCGTCAATGCATACGGATAACGCGGATCGGGGGCAGCCTCCTCGGGCGTCGGATAGACCGAGGGGACGCCGTAGCAAGACGACGATGCGACATAGAGGAACCGCGTAACCGAATGGCGGCGCGCGGCCTCGATGCAGGGTGAAGGTGCCGTCGACATTGGTGCGGAAATAGGCTTCGGGCTCTTGGATCGAGGGGACGATGTCGGCGCGCGCCGCAAGGTGAAAGACCCGTTCGACCCCCTCGCAGGCCGCATCGACGGCACGCTTGTCCGCGATGTCGGCCTCGATCATGTCGAGACACGGGCTCGCGTCGTGCTGTGCCAGATTTTCGCGCCGGCCTACCACCAAGTTGTCGAGCACGCGCACGCGTCTCCCCTCGGCGATCAGCCGATCTACAAGATGACTGCCGATAAAGCCCGCGCCTCCGGTGACGAGATCCAACCCTTTTCCGGAACCCAAATCCCGACCCCCGGGGCGCTCGCGGACTGCCAGGATTGCATACCGCAAGTAGAAATGGAATCATTGGTACAACCTGAACATGAGTTGCGAAGGATTGCAATCTCTCGTGCGTTGCGCGCGCCGAATCATCGGCAGGCACAAAGACGTCGAAACGTCAAGCGTGCAAGAGCCCAGCCGGCGCCTCGCTGAACGGAGGCCCGGCTGTTCGACGGCCGCTCGGTACCAACCTCGAAGATCGATGCACGGTCGGGTACGTCGCCTTCTCCCCTCAACCGTATGAAAGCCTCGAGATGCTGACGACTGAGCCCCATGATCCGCCCCGCCAGCCTGCCCGTTGAACCGTTGAATGACCGCCGGCTGAAGCCCCGGGCCAGACCGGATCAGCCTCGCGCTTCAGGCAATGCGCCGAAATTGTCCATTGTCCTGGCGAACTACGACCATGCACGGTTTATCCCGCGTGCGCTCCAAGCCCTATGCGCGCAAGACCGTCCGCCCGACGAGATCATCGTCGTCGACGACGGATCGACCGATGACAGCCTGTCCGTCATTCGGCACTTCGAGGAGCGGGCTCCCTTGCTCAACGTCATCGTGAATCCGAAAAACATGGGTGCGATTGCGGCACTCACGCGCGGCATCGAAGCCGCGCATGGTCGCTACATCTATTTGGCGGCTTCGGATGATTGGGTCATGCCGGGCTTTTTCAAGCTCGCGGTCGATATGCTCGAGGCATACCCCAGGGCCGGACTCTTCTGCGGCGAAGCTCTCCTCGTCGACGGCGATTACGGCACAATCATCGCGGTGCGCCCACCTGTTCGGCCGCTCCATCGCAGGGGCATGGTCGACCCGGCGCGCGCGCGGCGCCTCTTGGCTGCGATGGATAATTGGATATTGACGGGCAGCACCGTGTTCCGGCGCGATGTCATGCTCGAAGCCGGCAATCTGGATGAGCGTCTCGGATCGCTTGCCGACGGCTACCTGGCGAGAAAGATCGCCTTGACGCACGGCTTTTGCTATGCGCCGCAGGTGGTTGCGACGTGGTGCGTCTATGCCGACAGCTTTTCGCGCAAGACGTCGCTCGAGGTCGATCGCGCCCGCATCGTGCTTGAGACCGTGCCTGCAAAGCTCGCGGCCGATCCGGTGTTTCCTCATTGGTATGCACGGGTCTTCGCCAACCGCTGGAGATTTGCAACGGCTCGGCTGGCGGTCGAGAGCGTGCCCATGAACTGCGAAATGGTGCGGTCGATGGCCGTGCGGTCGCGTCTTGACCACTCGGTATTGGAGACGGTTCGGCGCATGCCGGTACGCCAACTCAGCCGCTTGGCCATACTCGCATGGTTGTGGTTTCGCTTGCGGCCAACAACGCTCACCGGCCTCGTCCGGACAGCGCTCGCCCGCCGTGTCGAGAAAATTCGCGACAAGTTTGCGTAGGACAATGACGCGAGTCGTGAGGTGCCGGTGCGCACGGTGATGGACGCGCTTGAATAGAGGTACGCGGATGAATAGCTTGCAAGATTACGCCACCGTCTTCAGGGGCATAGAGCCATGGGCCGGCAATGTCCCGAAAGGCTACCTGGTCGATTTCCTCGGAACGCTGACGGATGCGCGTTTCCGGGCGATGTTCGGCGTCGACCCCGATCAGGTTCCAGGCGGATACATGGAGACGAGGCTTCCGTCGATTGCCGATGGTGAGGGCTGGTTCGAGGCTGTCGACTGGTTCCTGGCCGCGCGCGAGGCGCGCAATCGGTTCGTGATGATCACGCTCGGCGCCTGCTATGGCGCGCAAGCGGTCGGCAGCTGCCGCGCGCTTCAATTGGTCAATCCGATACCCTACAAGCTCGTCGCAGTGGAGCCCGAGCCCGAGAATTTTGACTGGACCACGCGTCATTTGCGCGACAATGGCATCGATCCCGACGATCAGTGGCTCGTGCAGGCGGCGATCAGCGAGCGAAACGACCCGGTCCTGTTTCCGGTCGGCTCCCCGGGAACCGGTGCGCAGAATTGCGTCGCAACGAACGAGAGCTTCTCACGACAGATATTTGCCAAGCAACTCGTCGACTCGGGACGCGCCGAAGAGGCCTTGCGCAACTTGCTGACAACCAACAGCACCGGCATCACCAAGGACTTGGTGCCCGGCCGGAACTTCATGGCGGAAATCAAGCTCGTGAGCGCCGTCACGTTGAAGGACCTTTTGGGCCCGTTCGACAGGGTCGATTACCTCGAATTGGACATCCAGCAATCGGAAATCCTCGTGTTTCCGCCGGCGGCGCAACTTTTGAAGCGAAAGGTTCGCCGCATTCATATAGGGACGCACGGCGCGGATGTGCACGCATCACTGCGCGACTTGTTCGCCCGCGAAGGCTGGGAGATCGTGTTCAACTATGAGCCCAACGCAAATCATTCCAGCGCCTTGGGCGTGTTTTCGACCAACGACGGCATTCTCACCGTCATCAATCCGGATTTGTGCAGGCCCGCGAGTTGAACGCGCTGGAACCCTCGCAGCGAATCCCCGCCGCCGGCGATTTCATCGCCCGCGATGAGATCGCCCGCGACTTCCACGCCGGGATCTGTGCTTGGCGATTGTGGACGATGCTGGGATGGAACGATATCCGCCAGCGCTATAGACGCTCCGTGCTGGGCCCATTTTGGATCACGCTCAGCATGGGCGCGTTTATCCTGCTGCTGGGCGTTATCTACGCCCGCATTTTTCACATCGACGTTAAGACTTACTTCCCATTTCTCACGCTCGGCTATGTGACCTGGGGATTCATCGCGCAGACGACCAACGAAAGCTGCGGCGCGTTTCAGGAGGGGGAACGCATCATCAAGCAGATCAAGCTGCCCTATTCGGTGTTTGTTCTGCGCGTCGTCTGGCGAAATTTCATCATCTTGCTCCACACGGTCGTCATCTTCGTCCCAATCGCGATCGTGTTCGCCGTAAAGCCGCATCTCGTCGCCTTGTTGGCGTTGCCCGGTATTGCGCTGATCTACGTCAATCAGGTCTGGGTGGCGCTCGTATTGGCAATCATTTGCACTCGCTTCCGCGATGTGGTGCAGATCGTCGTCACGGCCGTGCAGATCGCGCTGTTCGCGACGCCGATCATGTGGCCCGTCAACACCCTTGGAGAGGCCACCTACATCGCGAACGTCAATCCGCTTTATCACCTCATCGAACTGGTTCGCGCGCCGCTGCTCGGCAATGCGCCGCAGGCGCTGTCGTGGTTCGTGGCGAGCGGAATGGCCGTCATCGGCTTGCTCGGTGCGAGCTTGCTCTTGCGCCGTAAGGCGCGGCGCATCGTTTTCTGGCTCTGACCCGAGCGAAAGAGGCAGCATGGTTGCCATCAGCTTGAGAAACGTATCGGTGGAGATACCCATCTATGATATCGCCAGCGCGTCGCTGCGGAAGACCATCCTCGGGCGTACCGTCGGCGGACGTTTCGCAAAGGTGGGCTCGCACGTCACGGTCAGCGCGCTCACGAATGTCGGCTTCGACGCCCGAGACGGCGACCGCATCGCATTGGTCGGTAACAACGGATCCGGAAAAAGCACCCTGCTGCGCGTCCTGTCGGATGTTTATCCGCCCACCAACGGCACCGTCCGGGTGGACGGGCGGGTTTCCCCGATGTTCGACGCGACGCTCGGCATGAGCATGGATGCGACCGGCCTGGAGAATATCCGCATGTGCGGCATGATCTGGGGCCTGACGCAAAGCCAGATCGCCAACAGCATTGACGACATTGTCGACTTCACCGAGCTCGGTGACTATCTGAATGTTCCGGTGCGGACTTATTCGACCGGCATGATGCTGCGCCTGGCGTTCGCGATCGCCACCGTGCGCGAGCCCGAGATTCTGCTCCTCGACGAGATCATCGGCGTCGGCGACGCGGCTTTCTTCGACAAGGCGTTCAGGCGCCTTCAAGGCGTGGTGCAGCGGTCGCGAATCCTGTTCGTCGCCTCGCACGCCGACGCGATCCTCCGCCAGCTTTGCGACAAGGCAATTTGGTTGCACAGCGGCTCATTGGTGGAATACGGAGCGATCGACGACGTGCTCAAGGCTTACCGTAGCCACGACGGGATTGAGCCGCCTGCGGCGAAATCCTGTTGACGCAAATGTCGTGTGGACCGGCCAAGGCCATGTTGTGCGGGCAGATGTCGTCAAAGCCAAGACGCGGGCGGCCGGCGCTTCCGCGACAGCGCGGCGCGGGGGGCATCCGCCTTCTTATCATTTCGGTCGATGCACCTTTTTTTGTTTCGCACTTTCTGGCGCTCGCCGAGGCCGCGCAGCGTGCGGGCTATGACGTTCACATTGCAACGCCCATCGATTCGGAGTTCGGGCCGGCGGGATGCCGACGCGGTGCGCCACCTGACGGATCTGGGCTTTGCGTTCCATACCATTTCGCTCAGACGGGCCAGCGCCAACCCCCTTCACGAGCTTTCCCTCATAGGCGACATCTACGGGCTCGTGGCCAAGCTTTCGCCGGACATCGTTCACGGCATCGGCATGAAGCCCGTGCTTTGGGCCGGCGCCATTGCGCGTTTGAGGGGAACGCCGGCGGTTCACACCCTCGTTGGGCTCGGCTTGCCGTTCATGGGTGACGGGTCCATCGCGGTCTTGCGGCATAACCTTATTCTCCGCGCCTTCGCCCTCGTTTTTGCCAATCACCGTTGCCGTGTGACGGTCGAGCACGAAACAGACCGCGCTCTCTTAACGCGCGCCAAGGCCGTCGATCCGCGCCGCCTGGTTTCGTTAGGCGGCATCGGCATCGATCTTGAGGAGTTTCATCCGCGGGATTTGGAACAAAGCCGCTCGGGCGCCGCCCCCGTCGCGATGTTTGCCTCCCGCCTGATTGAGCCTAAGGGCGTGCGCGACTTCGTTGCGGCCGCGCGCCGAATCAAAGCGCGCAATGTGCCGGCTCGCTTCGTGCTCCAATGCGAGCTCGATCTGCAAAGCCGAGGCGCGATTACGGAGAGCGAGGTCAGAGCCTGGCACGACGAGAAGACGATCGAATGGTGGGGCTACACGGCCGACATGCCCGAGGCCCTGCGTTGCGCCGACATCTTCTGCTTGCCCACCTATTACCGCGAAGGCGTGCCGAAGGTGCTGATCGAAGCCGCCGCTACGGGTCTGCCTATCGTCACCTCCGATCTGCCCGGCTGCCGCGACGTCGTGCGCCACGGCCATAACGGGCTTCTGGTTCCGCCCCGCGATGCCGTTGCGCTGGAAGCCGCACTCATGCGCGTTCTCACTGACGCCGAATTTCGCCGTCAGGCCGGAGCGGCGAGCCGCCAGATCGCGGTGGAAAAGTATGCCGTCGAATCTTATGTCCGCAAAGTGCTCGGCCTTTACCTCGCCGCCTTGGGGCTGAGCCCGGCCGAAGCGTGAGAAGGCGTTTCCAGCCGATATCGAGGTCGCGTGAGACGAACGCCGCTCCCTGGTCGAGCTGCTCGAACGCCTTGGGCTCGAGATCAAATCTCTGAGCGCCAGCCGCGCAACTTCAGTGCCTTGCGGAAACCCAATCCGAACTGGCCGGGAGAGACCAGACTGTTTGGCGGAGGGAGTGGGATTCGAACCCACGATACGGTTTCCCGTATACACGCTTTCCAAGCGTGCGCCTTCAGCCACTCGGCCATCCCTCCACGCTCAACTGAAGGACGCGCACTATAGCCGCCGCCCTTCGCGACACAACGCGCCCCTGGCGGGATGCTCGCGGGCCGTGAGCGCGTTCGCCGCCCAACCGCGAAAGGCCCTTGATTGTGCAATTGCGAAGGCTGTGGCAGACCGACCACACTCTCCTCGCCGGTCTTGGGATCAGGCCGGGGCCGCTGTTGCCCAGACCCGGGTTCCCGAGTACCGTAATCGTCAATGGCGCTGCTGTCCGAATTTTGAGCAGCGTTGGATTAAGCGGCAGCGGGCAATCCTGCTCGCTGAATGATCGCAATCGGCGTGGCTTCGGGGGGCCTTCGCAATGGTCATCTTTCGTCTGATCGCTCTCGTCTTGGTGGTTGTCGCTCTCTTGCTGCTTGGCTATGACGCTCTGAACTGGCTCAAGGACGGCGAGGGCTTTGCGCTCACTTCGTTGACGGACTTCATCAACATCGTCGCCCAAACTGGTGCTCAGGACACGAAATGGGCGCCGCCGGAAGCTTGGCCGGACTTCGTCAAGACCGCGATGGGCTGGCCGTCCTGGGCGGTGATCGGCGTTGTCGGGCTTGTTTTTGCCCTGATCTTCCGCCAGCGCGGCTAGTAGACGAGGGCGGGCGTGCAGGAGCGCCCGCCCTCTTCAAGCATGGCGGCAAGACTGGCGCTTCTTCTCGGCATCGCTTTGCTTATCGTTGCCGGGGCCGTCATCGTCGCCGATGTCATCGAGGCTATCCCGGATGGCGGGCTGCGGCTCACGGCATTGGGCGATCTGCTATTTGCCCTAAGCCGCGAGACAATCGTTCGCGTGCAGGTCGCGATTCAAGGCCATATTTCGGCTGTCTTGTGGGATTCCGTGATTGCGCGGATCCTGCGTCTGCCTGCGGCGTTGGTCATCGGCCTGCCGGGGCTCGCGCTCTTGGCTGTCGGGCTTCGCCTCGGGAGATCCAGGCATGGGACAGAAAAAGGGGGGACATGAGCCGCTTACGCTCCCCATCCTTTCGGTCAACGTCGCGCGGCCCGCGCTGCTCGGCATGCGCAATGGCGCGCCGGTCTTAAGCGGCATCCGCAAGCGTCCGGTTCACGAGACACAGCTCACGCTCGATACGTGCAATCTCGCGGGCGACGGTCAAGCCGATCTCGTCAACCACGGCGGCGCGGACAAGGCGGTCTATGGCTATCCGGCCGCGCATTGGTCCTTTTGGAACGCCGAGCATGGGCTTTCCTGCGGCGCGGGCACGTTCGGTGAAAATCTCAGCCTCGACGGCGCAAGCGAAGACGAGGTGCGTATCGGCGACGTCTACGCTTGGGGCGACGCGCGCCTGCAGGTCAGTCAGCCGCGCGCGCCCTGTTACAAGCTATCGATGCATCTCGGACGCGATGACATCGCGCCCACCATGGTGAAAACCGGGCGATGTGGCTGGTACTTGCGGGTCCTGGCGAGCGCACGGGTCGCTTGCACGAAGGCGGCGCTTATCCGGGTTGACTGCAGCGCAGCGGCGCCCACGGTGGCGGAGACCTTCCGCGCCCATTTCTCGCCGCGGACTTCATCCGAGCAACTCGAGCGGCTTGCGTCATGCTCCGCGCTTGCCGAAGGCTGGCGCGCTGGATTCGCGCGCCGTCTGGCCAAAGGTCGCTAATTCTCGTCCATCTTCAGCGCGGCGATAAAGGCTTCCTGCGGGATCTCGACCTTGCCGAATTGGCGCATGCGTTTCTTGCCTTCCTTTTGCTTGTCGAGAAGCTTGCGCTTGCGCGTCACGTCGCCGCCATAGCACTTGGCGGTGACGTCCTTTCTGAGCGCGGAGATCGTCTCGCGCGCAATGATACGCGCGCCGAGCGCGGCCTGGATCGGAATCTTGAAAAGATGGCGCGGAATGAGCTCTTTGAGCTTCTCGCACATGGCGCGGCCGCGCGCTTCGGCGCGTGCGCGATGCACGATGATGGAAAGAGCGTCCACGGGCTCGCCGTTGACCAAAATCGACATCTTCACGAGATCGCCCGGCTCATAACCATCGAGCGTGTAATCGAAGCTCGCGTAGCCGCGCGAAACGGATTTCAAGCGGTCGTAGAAGTCGAACACGACTTCATTGAGCGGCAGCCGGTAGACGACCATGGCGCGTGCGCCTGCATAGGTAAGCTCGCTCTGTCTTCCGCGCCGGTCCTCGCAGAGTTTCAAGACGGCGCCCAGGTAATCGTCGGGAACGAAAATGGTGGCCTTGATCCAAGGCTCCTCAATGGAGACGATCCGCGTCGGCTCGGGCATGTCCGCAGGGTTATGCAGCTCCAACATCGAGCCGTCCGTGAGATGCATGCGATAGATGACCGACGGCGCGGTGGTGATGAGCTCTATGTTGTATTCGCGCTCGATCCGTTCACGGATGATTTCGAGATGAAGCAGCCCCAAAAAGCCGCAGCGAAAGCCGAAGCCGAGGGCCGCGCTCGTCTCCACCTCGAAGGTGAAGCTCGCATCGTTCAAGCGCAGCTTCGCCATCGACTCGCGCAGGTCCTGAAAACGCGCGGCGTCCACTGGGAAAGAAGCCGCAGAAGACCACGGGCTGGACCGGCTTGAAGCCGGGAAGGGGAGCGATCGTGGGCTCGCGCTCGTCGGTGATCGTATCGCCCACGCGCGTGTCCGCCACTTCGCGGATTGCGGCCGTGAAGACCCCGACCTCACCCGGCTCGAGCAGCGTGACCGGCTCTTTCTTGGGCGTCAGCACGCTCAGCGACTCGACCTCGTAGGCCGCACCTGTCGCCATGAGGCGGATGCGCTGGCCGCGCTTCAGAGTGCCCTCAAAAACGCGCGTGAGCACGACCACCCCGAGATAAGCGTCGTACCAGGAGTTCGACGAGGAGCGCCTTCAAGGGCTGGTCGGCATCCCCTTTGGGCGGCGGTAGGCGGTGAACGATTGCCTCGAGCACGGCGTCGATGTTCTGCCCGGTCTTGGCCGAGATCTCGATGGCGTCTTTGGCGTCGAGCCCGATCACGTCCTCGATCTGCCGCTTGACGCCTGCTGGATCGGCGGCCGGCAGATCGATCTTGTTGAGCACGGGCACGATCTCATGGCCGGCGTCGATTGCCTTGTAGACATTGGCGAGCGTCTGGGCCTCGACGCCCTGGCTGGCATCGACCACGAGCAATGAGCCCTCGCACGCTGCAAGCGAGCGCGAGACCTCATAGGTGAAATCCACATGGCCCGGGGTGTCGATGAGATTGAGCGTGTAGGACTTGCCGTCTTGCGCTTTATAGGAGAGGCGCACGGTCTGCGCCTTGATGGTGATGCCGCGCTCGCGCTCGAGCTCCATGGAGTCGAGCACCTGGCTCTTCATCTCGCGTGCCGGCAGGGCGCCGCAGCGCTCGATGAGCCGGTCGGCCAGCGTCGACTTGCCGTGATCGATATGGGCGATGATGGCGAAGTTGCGGATATGAGCCGTGTCGGTCATGGAGAGGCGCATTTAGCACGGGAAACAGGGGGCGAAAAAGGGTAAGAGATCGGACCACCCAAAGCTGGTGCTGCAAGACCCAACCCCATGCTCTACATCGTCTTCAAGACCGCGCTCACGGCTCTCATCATTGTCGCGGTGAGCGAGCTCGCCAAGCGCTCCACGACCTTTGCCGGGCTTCTTGCTTCATTGCCCCTCATGTCTCTCTTGGCACTCACCTGGCTTTATGTGGATACGCGCGATGTCATGCAGGTGGCCGCTCTGTCGCGTTCCATCCTTCTCATGATCATACCTTCGCTCATGTTTCTGATCGTGCTGCCGCTCGCGCTCAAGGGCGGGTTCGGCTTTCCGTTGGCGCTCGTTACGGCTTCCGCGGTCACCGCCGCGGCCTATTGGCTGTGGCTGCTCCTTCTTGAGCGAACTGGCCTTACGCTCTGAGCGGATCGAGGCGCATTTTGTTGCTGCGTCTCGAGAGACATGCACACGCGCTGGAGCAAGTGGCTCTGGATGCCCGAGACAAGCTCGGGCATGACAGGCATTTGTTTGGTGCGAGAGTCTTGCATCAAACATATGCTTGTCATGCCCGAGCTTTACGTCGGGCATCCAGGGCCATGCGCGAGAGACTCTCCGATTGCGGGAAGCCGGTACATGCGATCCGTACACGGACAAATGCGGGCCGTGCAAGCTTGCGTTAACCATGCAGCGCCCTCCTTATCCACACCCCGAAAAACGCGCGTACAATCTCGGCATCTCTCGTCATGAGGGGCTGTGGTTCTAGACCGACTGCTCCATGGGACGAGAGGGCGGCACTCGCGGCACGGCCGTAACGCGACCATGACTCGGGGCGGGGCCAGCGTGAGGGACCGGGCAACACGACCCGGGTCGGCGGCCACGGGCGACCGTGTCACCGCCGGTGGGTGGAGAGGGCTGGACCGCGAAAAGCCGCGCATGGGCGCCGAGAGGCGGCCAACAAAAAATTATGACGCCGTCTCCGGCGCCCCTGCCCCCTCGCGAAGCGAGGGGGAGAAGACAAAGTCCCCTCGTGCGAGGGGGCGAAAAGAAATGCCAACCCGCCGGATGGATCTCCATCGCGGCGACGGGGAAGTGTGGGCGAGAGGAACAGACGAACGGATGATGCGCGGAAAATTGAAGATCGATACGCAGACGCGCGAGGGCGAAAGCGCCGAGGGAGTAGAGCGCTCCAATCGGCCCCGCGAACGATGCTGGCGCTGCGATATGAAGCGCCATGCGCCGCGACGCAGCCGTCCCTCGCACGCGTTCCGCGAGATTTGCGCGCATTGCGCACAGTGGCGCGTGCTCAATGCCGCGGATCAGCGCGCGCGAGGCCGTCAGGCCTTCATCCCTGCGCACAAACGGCCCAAGCAAGGCGTGCGCCCAAAATTAGTGCGCCTGAAATCAAAGAGGCCGGGGCGCGTGTGTCGCCGCGGGCGCGCGGGCGCGCGGCGATCGAGCGCGCAGAGGAGACGCGCGATCCGTACGAGGCCTATGAGCCGCCGGAGGTCACGCCCGTCGACGACGATGCCTATCGGGTGGACCCGAACAAGGATCCGCTGCGCGACTTCACCTACTGGGTGCAGCACGAGGAAGCGTTGAAGAAGAAAAAGCCGTGACGGCGGAAAGAGAATTGGCGTTTAGATGAGTTCAAGATGAATCAAAAGAGGCCTCATCCTGAGGGCTCGGCGCTTGCGCGCCGAGCCCTCAGGATGAGGGGCAGGGCGTCTCGAAGGATGGGGCCGGCCGCTCCGAATTAAAGTCATCCCGCTCAAGCGCGGCAGGTGGCCCCTGGCTTTCTTACGCCGCCGCCTCGCGCTTGAGCTCCACGGGGCGTGCGCGGTCGGGGAGATGGCAGGTCACCGTTGTGCCTTCGCCCGGCTTCGATTGCAGCTCGACCCAGCCACCATGGAGCTCGACCAGGCTTTTCACAAGGGAAAGCCCGAGGCCTGCGCCGCGCCTGCCCTCGGAGCCACGGCTCTGGAATCGGTCGAAGACGGTGGGCTGCACGCGCGGCGCGATGCCGTGACCGGTGTCGCGTACATAAATCGCCACATCCTCGCCCGAGCGAAGCGCCCCGACCGTGATGTGGCCGCCAGGCGGCGTGAAGGCAATGGCATTGGAGATGAGATTGAAAACGATCTGCTTGATGCGGCGCTCATCGGCGACGATGCGGCCCGCTGCAGGCTCGATGATCAGCTCGAGCGCAAGCTTGGATTCCTGGGCGCGCTTGGCGGCCAGGCCCACCGCAGCCTCGAGCGCGCGCGCAATATCGACCTCGGAGAGGTCGAGGGTGAGCCGCCCGGCATCGATGGTCGCCAAATCCAAAATGTCGTCGATGAGGCGCAGAAGCTGGTTTCCGGCTTCGAGGACGCTGCCGACATACTCGTGCTGCTTTGCGGACAGCGGCTCGGACAGCATCGCTTTGTCGAGCATGGTGGAAAAGCCGATGATCGTGTTGAGCGGCGTGCGCAGCTGATACGAAACATGGCTCACGAAGTCCGATTTCATGCGGTCCGCGGCTTCCAACGCATCGTTCCGTTCACGCAACGCCCGCTCGATGCGGGTCGTATCGGTGACGTCGAGGAAGGTGAGAAGCGTGGCGCCATCGGGAAGCGGCGTGACGGCGAAATCGGTGACGGCCCCGTCGAGGCGTTCGAAGCGCCCCGTCATGGCTCGCCGTTCGGAATCGAGCGACGTCACGCGCGCGGCAAGCGGCTCCCAGGCATTCGTATCGACGAGCAAGCCGCGGCACCAGCTCGCGATCGTGACGAAATGCGGCTCGCCTTGAAGGCGCTCCGTATCGAGCGACCAAATGTGCGCGAAGGCAGGGTTAAAGAGCTTGAGGCACCCGTCAGAGCCGAACAGCGCCACACCCTCATACAGGTGGTCGAGGGTCGCGCGCTGCACACCGATGAGAAGCTTGTGGGAGCTCTCGAGCTTGAGATGCTCGCTGATGTCTTCATAGAGGCAAATGAGCCCGCCCATCGGATGGTTCTGCGTGATGACGCGCAAAGTGCGCCCATCTGGCAGATGCCAAAGCTCCTCGGGTTGGTCGACGAGCTTGTTGTAGAGCGCAAGCCGCTTTCGCTTCCAAGCCGGGAAATTTGCTTGCTCCGGCAAGAACCGCGCCTCGCGCAAGGCCTCGAGGACTTCGCCGTGCTTCGGCCCGGCATTGAGCCACTCGCGGTCGAGTTGCCAGAGCTCGGCGCAAGCCCGATTGTAAAAGCGAAGCGACTTGTCGGCGCCGAAGATGGACACGGCGGTGCTCATGTGATCGAGCGTCTCGCGGCTCGCGGCCTGGTGCTGCTCGAGCTCCTGGCGGGCTTCGGCGAGCGGGGTGCGGTCGAGGGCGTAACCGAAGCTGCCATCGCCGAGGGTTACTTCCGTCACGTCGACGACACGGCGCTCGCCGGCAACGACGAGCGACCGTGTCTCGTGCTCCTGCCCGCCCAGCCGGCGCGCGCGCTGCGCGAGCTGACGCGACATCGTGTCGAGCTCGACCTGCTGCTCGACCGCGGCCTCCGTGCTTGGACAATCGACGGCCGCCGCATAGGCGCGGTTCACCCAAACAAGATCGAGGCTTTCGCCACGCCGCCAGAGCGGCATGGGAAGGAAATCCAAGAGCTCGGCGAGCCCTGCGCGCTCGGATTCGCCTTCGCCGAGCAGGCTTGACAGGCGCCCGATCTCGCTCTGTTCCGCGGCGCCGTCGCGCAGCCACAAGACGGCCTGGCCGCCGACGGGCCTGCCCGTCGCCTCGACGCTCCGCCCGTCGCGCGCGGTAAGCGCGAGCGAGAAGGCCGCACCCTGGTTGCGCAATCCAGACAGCGCCGCAGCCAAGCGCTCCGCATCCGGCACCTTCAGGCTCGCAAGCAGGCCCTCACGCGTCGTCGGGGAGGCAGGATCAAGAAGGCCGGCCACGCGCCCGAGAAGACGCGGCGCGTCCGTGTGCGGGTCGTCGCCCGGCCAGACGAAGACCGCGCCGGGCTCGGCCGCGAGAATGGAGAGCGCCTTGTCGCGGGCAAGCGTATGTTCGGCCGCTCGGGCGTCCGCCGTCTCCGAGCGCCGCCGCGCCGCGCGTACCTCGCGCTCGGCCCATAGGAGCGCGGCAAGCCCAAGCGCCACCGCGCCTGCGGCAACGACCACGGGCGCGCTTTGGGCGATCGGAAAGGGATCAAACATGTCGCTCCGGCGCGAATCACTTTTGGGCGCAGAAAGCGTACACGGGGCCCGCTCCCGCGGGCCATCATTCCACCCGCTCTAATAGCGATAGTGGTCGGGCTTGTAGGGCCCGTTGGCGGGTAGGCCCACATACTGCGCCTGCTTCGGCGTGAGCTTGGTGAGCTTCACGCCGATCTTATCGAGATGGAGCGCGGCCACCTTCTCGTCGAGATGCTTGGGCAGCGTGTAGACCTTCTTCTCAAAACGGTCGGGATTGGCGAAGATCTCGATCTGCGCCAGCGTCTGATTGGTGAACGAAGACGACATGACGAAGCTCGGATGGCCCATGGCATTGCCGAGATTGACGAGTCTGCCCTCGGACAAGAGGATGATGCGCTTGCCGTCGGGGAACTCAATCTCGTCGACCTGTGGTTTCACATTGTGCCACTTGAAGTTCCTTAGCGCCGTGATCTGAATCTCGCTGTCGAAGTGGCCGATGTTGCAGACAATGGCACGGTGCTTCATGCGCCGCATGTGATCGATCGTGATCACGTCGATGTTGCCCGTCGCCGTGACGAAAATATCTGCACGCGGCGCCGCTTCGTCCATCGTCGTGACTTCGTAGCCCTCCATGGCCGCCTGCAGCGCGCAGATGGGATCGATCTCGGACACCACGACGCGGCAGCCCGCGTTGCGCAACGAGGCCGCGGATCCCTTGCCTACATCGCCGAAGCCGCACACCATGGCGATCTTGCCCGCCATCATCGTGTCGGTACCGCGGCGGATGCCGTCGACGAGACTCTCGCGGCAGCCATAGAGATTGTCGAACTTCGACTTGGTCACCGAGTCGTTCACGTTGATCGCGGGCCAGAGCAGCGTTCCCTTCTTCTGCATCTCGTAAAGCCGGTGAACACCTGTGGTCGTCTCTTCGGTGACGCCGCGTATGTTCTTGCCGAGTAGCCCATACCAGCCCGCCTTGTGCTTCAAGCGCCGCTTGATGGCCGCGAAGAGCACTTCCTCCTCCTCGTTCGCCGGCTTGTCGAGAAACGCCTGATCACCACCTTCGGCGCGCACGCCCAAATGCACGAGAAGCGTCGCGTCACCACCGTCGTCGAGGATCATGTTCGGCGTGCCGCCGTCGCCCCATTCGAAGATGCGGTGCTGATATTCCCAATACTCTTCCAATGTCTCGCCCTTGACGGCGAACACAGGCGTGCCGCCCGCGGCGATGGCTGCCGCTGCGTGGTCCTGGGTCGAGTAGATGTTGCAGGAAGCCCATCTCACATCCGCGCCCAGCGCCTTGAGCGTCTCGATGAGCACGGCGGTCTGGATCGTCATGTGGAGCGATCCGGCAATGCGCGCACCCTTAAGCGGTTGTGAGCGCCCAAACTCCTGGCGCACGGCCATGAGCCCCGGCATCTCGGTCTCGGCGATGTCGATCTCTCGGCGGCCCCAATCGGCAAGCGCGATATCCTTGACGTGATAGTCCTGGCTCATGGGGGACTCCCTCGAAATAAGGGTGCATAAGACCTGTGAGGCGCGGTCTCGGGCGGCTTATAGCAATCCACGGCCCGGGCGGCAAGAAGCATATAACCAAATCTTTATGTCTTTAAGTCTCTGCCTACTCAGGCGGTGGCGAAGGCCTGAAGCCCGCCAAACAGGCCGAAAGACCTCCGTTTGCGCCTTGGCTTGAGCGATAAGCGCAAGGACACCTGATGAAACCCGGCGGCCTTGAGAAAGGCCGGGAAATTGTCCCGGTCGAAATAGACCTTGTGGTCGGGCGCACTCAGGTCGCGATAGGGCTTGCCGTCTTCGAGGTATTCGCTGGCGGCCGGCGTCGTGATGAACAACACGCCGCCCGGCTTGAGGAGCCTGTGGAGCGCCTGCGCAAAGGCCAAGGGATCGAGCGTGTGCTCGATCACCTCCGAGCAATATATCCCGTCGAAGCGCTCCTCGCTCTCGAATGACTCGAGCGGCGTGTCGCGAAAGTCGAGCGCGGGAAAGCGCGCGGCGGCGTAATCGCGAAGCGCGCGGCTGATTTCGAGGCCGACGGGCGAGAGCCCGATCCTATGCGCGGCGGCGCAGAAGATCCCGACATTGCTGCCCACGTCGAGAAGCCGCTTGCCCGGCATGCGCGCTGCAAGGAGTCGCGCGCGCTTCATGGAGCGGCTCATCTTGGAGGCGAATTTCTTTTCGTAAGTCGCGATGTACTCGGCGGCATGACTCTCTTGAAACGAGATCTCCTGGGAGAGCGTGCGCGGAAGCGCTACGCGCAGAACGCCCGACTTCGGGAAGCGATACCAAGAGAAGCCGTTTTGCTGCGCCAGAAGCACGCGCTCCGTGCTGCCGCTGATCGGGCATGAGAGTGATTGCGGCATCCAAATCGGCGACGTCCGTCATTCGCGCTTATCCTCGCCGAACTCCCCTTCGACCAAGGCGACAAGCGCGGCCAGCGCCTCCTTCGCCTGCGCTCCTTCGACCTCGATCAAGAGCTCGGAACCCGGCGCGGCCGCAAGCATCATCAGTCCCATGATCGAAGTGCCCGACACGCGCGTGCCCTCGCGCGTAACGCTCACCGTGGCGTCGAAGCGCTCGGCGCATTGCACGAATTTTGCTGATGCACGCGCATGGAGCCCGCGCTTGTTGCGAATTGTCACCGTCGCACGGCGCGTCTTTGATGTGCTCTTACGCCTTCGGCCGCCGCTCACTTGGTCTCGCCCGCAAGCACGTGGCTTGCGACGCTGATGTATTTGCGGCCTGCCTCCTGCGCCTCCACGACTGCCTTAGCGAGCGGCATCTCGCGCCTCACGCTTATGAGCTTGATGAGCATAGGCAGATTGACACCTGCAATCACCTCGACCTTGGCTTTATCCATGATCGAAATCGCAAGATTGGAAGGCGTGCCGCCGAACATATCCGTGAGCAGAATGACGCCGTCGCCGCGGTCGGCAGCGGCCACGCGAGCCAGAATCGCGCGGCGGCGTTCCTCCATGTCGTCATCCGGCCCGATGGCCACGGTCTCGACCTGTTTCTGGGCACCGACGATGTGCTCCAGCGCGCGCACGAATTCGTCGGCAAGACGGCCATGGGTAACAAGGACGAGACCGATCATGGGCTTCCTATCAGGCGCGCCCGCAGTACAAAACGACAAGGCGCGTCAGGAGATGAGGACGATAGCAAATTGTCACCGATCGCCAAGGCCCTGGCGCCTGTGAAATGGCGTTGACAGGGCGAAGAATTTTCATCAATGCGCGGGCCTCAATTTTCGCGGGGCGAATCGTTGCGGAAGCCGCCCGTGGCGAGCGCCCTCATGAGCGCGCGAAGCTTCGCCGCAGCCGAGGGCTCGAACGGTGCCAAGGCGTAGCGGGGCAAGGAAATGCCGTGGATCCTCACGGTTTGGCTCTCCGGCAGGCGCGGCACCGTCTCGGGCTCGACGCACATGACAATGGCGTTCAAGGGCGCGCGTTCGGCGAAGGGCACTGAAAGAATGCCCAAACCGCGAACTTCGAGGAGCCCGGCGATGGTGGGCGGCGGTGAGGCAAGGAGCGCGCCATTCTCGACCTCGATGCGAACATAGTCATCGGCGACAAGCTTGCAACCGCTGTCCAAGAGACGCAGCGCAAGGTCGGACTTGCCTGCGCCTGAAGGACCCTGCAACAGGACGCCTTGTCCTTCGACAAGGACGCAGGTACCGCGGACGATGTCCGCATTTTGAGCGTTCATCGCGTGCGTCCCGCGCCCTGCGCAGACGCGGTGCCGTCCTGCTCAAACCAAGAGGGCAGCACGATCACGAAGCGCGCGCCGAGGATATGGCCGTCCTTGTCCTTCCGGTTCTCAGCATGAATCGAACCGCCATGGGCAAGCACGATCTGGCGCGCGATTGCAAGCCCGAGACCCGAATGCTTGCCGAAGCTCTCACCGTTGTCCCGCGCGGTGTAAAAGCGCTCGAAGATTTTCTCGAGCGATTCCTCCGGTATGCCCGGACCATCGTCGTCGACGGTGACGATGACTGTGCCGCGGGACAGCCGGGCACTGACGCGAACTTCGCCACCTTGCGGGCTGAAGGACAGCGCATTTTCGACGACGTTTTGAAACACTTGCGCGAGGTGCCCTTCAAGGCCGCGCACCATCAGGACATCGCCGCCGCGGGCGCCCGTATCAAGCGCAAGACGCACGTGCTCTGAACGCTCGTCTGCCCCTATGTCGACGAGCGTACGGAGAAGTGCCGCGAGATCGACCGGCGTGATCTTCTCGCGCATCAGTTCGGCATCGAGACGTGAAGCCTCCGCGATGTCGGTGATGAGGCGATCGATGCGGCGAACATCTTCTATGATGATGGCAAGAAGCCGTGCGCGTCTTTGCGCGTCGTCCGAGCGTTCCAGGGTTTCGACCGCGCTGCGCAAGGATGTGAGCGGGTTCTTGAGCTCGTGGGCCACGTCGGCGGCGAAACGCTCGATGGCGTCGATGCGGTCATAGAGCGCATTCGTCATATGGGCGAGCGCGCGCGCGAGCTCGCCGATCTCGTCTTTGCGCTGATCGAGTCTGGGCATCGCCACCCGCATCGTGCCGCCCGCGCGCACCGATTCCGCAGCCTGCGCCAGTCGGCGCACGGGCCGGCCGATCGCGCGCGACAAGATCCCCGACAGAACTGCCGAGACCAAGAGAGCGATGAGCGCGATCTCCAGGATTTGAAGCCGCTCGGCGCGCAAGGACGCTGCGATATTGTTCTCGTCTGTCGTAATGAAGAGCGCACCCTGGACGACCTTGAGCCGCTGCACCGGCACACCCACGCTCACGATAATCTTTCCCTGCGCATCGACGCGGACGGCTTGTTCCATATCTCCGTTGAGCGCCGCGGTGACTTCCGGGTAGAGCGTGCCGCGCGCACGCGGTACCTCGATGTAGCGCTCCAGATCGAGCTTCGGCATCAGGCCGATCACCCAGTCGTAGAGCTTTTCGAGCGCGGGCCACGGACCGAAGATCCCGCCAGGCGGCGGCAGACGGTAGGTTTCGACTTGGCTCGCGGGTATCAGGTCGCGCGTATCCAAGAGCTCGACGCCCAAGCGGTCGTAGAGGCGCACGCGGGTGCCCGTGGTGGCGCCGAGCCGACGCAGGATCGCCGTCGCCGCCTCGTGATCGAAGCTCGGCGCGCTCGCGGCGCCTTCGGGCTCGATGAGCGCCGATTCCGCGAGCGCACCGGCAATGATCTGTCCTTGAGTTGCGAGCGAGCGTTGCTCCGCATCGACAAGGCCTGCGCGGTAGTGGTTGAGCACGAGTACGCCGGCCACCAGCATGAGCAGGCCGACCAGATTGATCAGAACGATGCGCCGCGTGATGGGCGAAAGAAAGCGCCGAGGGCGTGGCGGAGGCGAGCGGAAGCTATCCTCGCGTCGCGGCAGGCCTGCAGCTGACGAGGCGAATGATGAGGTCTCGGCGCGAGGGTTGTCGCGTGCATTACCGGCGAACCGTGCAAACCAGCCCGGCAGCGTCTCGCTCCTGCTGTCACGCTTCGCGATAGCGGTAGCCCACGCCGTAAAGGGTCTCGATGGCATCGAACTCAGGATCCACGGCCTTGAACTTCTTGCGCAGGCGCTTGATGTGGCTGTCGATCGTTCGGTCGTCAACATAGACCTGATCGTCGTAGGCCGCGTCCATGAGATTATCCCGGCTTTTCACGAAACCGGGCCGCTGGGCGAGCGCTTGGAGAATCAAGAACTCGGTCACTGTCAGCGTGACCGCTGCCCCGCCCCAGGTGCAGGTGTGCCGCAGAGGATCAAGCTTGAGCCTGCCGCGCTCGATCACGTCGACAGCCTCGCCCTCGACGCCGCTGGCTACCGCCTCGCGCCGTCGCAGCAGGGCGTGGATGCGTTCGATCAGGAGTTCTTGGGAGAACGGCTTCTTGATGTAGTCGTCGGCGCCGAGCCTGAGCCCCGTGACTTCGTCCACCTCCTCGTCTTTGGAGGTGAGAAAGATCACCGGCATATTGTTCTTCTGTCGCAGCCGGCGCAGCAATTCGAGTCCATCCATGCGCGGCATCTTGATGTCGAGCACGGCGAGGTCTGGTGGTGTCGCGGTCAGCGCCGTGAGCGCTGTCGCCCCGTCGGTGAACGTCCGCACGTGATGGCCCTCGCTTTCGAGGGCCATGGCGATGGAGGTCAGGATGTTCCGATCGTCGTCGACTAGTGCGATGGTTGCCATAATGTGCCGCCCGGCTAGGCCATAGTATGCAATCTGCCGCCGAGTGACGCTCGAGCCTCCCAGCTGATCTTGCTATTGTAGGGAGGGGAGCGAGAGATTTCCAACCGTCATGGGAGCCGTGGGCCGAGGCAGCCGGGTGCCCCTCGAAGAGCTTGACCGGAGGCTGCAGCCAGGACGGCAAGACGGCGAACGACACTGCGGTGCGAGGCGCCAGGAGGGCGGGTCGGCGAGAGCGGGCGACGGTGTGCAGCGCAAAATGGGTTAACGCAGCCGGCGATGGTTGCGTCATCGAAGGCCTATTCATTATCCTCCCAGGGGTGCCCGGGGCCTTCGGGCTCCGCAAGGCCAGTGTTCTGGGGTGCGCGGCAGCAGGAAGGCAAGTCGCGTTCGTCACAAGAGCCGGCGCTAAGGGACAACGAAAGGCCGCGGCGCGGCGTCAAACAACAGGGAACTAGCGTGAAGCACAGCGGAATACGAAGCCGCTACGGGCTCGATCATTGCGGGCTCAAGAACGTGGCGGTGGCGCACTGGAACCTCGTGACGGCGCCCCTCTTCCAGCGCGCGGTCGAACGCGGCGAAGGCTTGGTCGCGGCCGATGGGCCGCTCGTCGTCACCACCGGCGCGCATACCGGCCGTTCGGCTCAGGACAAATTCATCGTCCGCGAGCCCGGCACCGAGAACACGGTCTGGTGGGACAACAACCGGCCCATGTCGCCGGCGCACTTTCAAAGTCTCTTTGAACTCGATGGCGGGTTATCTCGAAGGCCGGGAGGTCTACGTCCAAGACCTCTATGGCGGCGCCGATCTCGAACATCGCTTGCCCGTGCGCGTGATCACGGAGCTCGCTTGGCAGTCCCTGTTCATCCGGCACTTGCTCATCAGACCGGAGCGCAACGAGCTCACCGAGTTCGAGCCGCACTTTACGATTGTCGACCTGCCCGGCTTCGTCGCCGAGCCTTCGCGACACGGTACGCGCACGGGAACGGTGATCGCCGTGAACTTCGAGAGACGTCTCGTTCTGATTGGTAGCACCGGCTATGCCGGCGAGATCAAGAAGTCCGTGTTCACGATCTTGAACTACCTTCTGCCGCCCAAGGGCGTCATGCCCATGCATTGCTCGGTCAATGTGGGCAAAGCCGAATGACTCCGCTGTGTTCTTTGGTTTGTCCGGGACGGGCAAGACGACTCTTTCGGCCGATCCCCATCGCACGCTTATCGGTGACGATGAGCATGGCTGGTCGGAGAACGGGCTCTTCAATTTCGAGGGCGGCTGCTACGCGAAAATGATCCGATTGTCGGCGGAAGCGGAGCCCGAGATTTTCGCCACCACCAAGCGCTTCGGCACCGTGCTCGAGAATGTGGTGCTCGATCCCGAGACGCGAGAGCTTGATCTCAATGACGCCTCGCTTACCGAGAACACGCGTGCGGCCTATCCTTTGTCGTTTATTCCCAACGCGAGTGCGACAGGCCGGACCGGACATCCCAAGAACATCGTGATGTTGACCGCGGATGCATTCGGGGTCATGCCGCCGGTCGCCAAGCTCACACCTTCCCAGGCGATGTATCATTTCCTCTCGGGTTACACCTCGAAGCTCGCGGGCACCGAGAAGGGTCTCGGCAAAGAGCCGGAAGCGACGTTCTCGACGTGTTTCGGCGCGCCTTTCATGCCGCGCCATCCGATCGAATATGGCCGTCTCTTGCGCCGGCTCATCAGCGTGCATGGCGTCGACTGCTGGCTCGTCAACACAGGTTGGACCGGTGGCGCCTATGGCGTGGGCCAACGCATGCCCATCAAAGTGACGCGCGCCCTGCTGCGCGCAGCGCTCGACGGCTCTCTCGCCAAGTTTCCGATGCGTACGGACCCGCATTTCGGCTTCGCGGTGCCAGAGAGCGTGCCGGGCATCGAAAGCCGTATTCTCGATCCGCGCGCAACTTGGGGCGACAAGGCCGGCTACGACACCCAAGCGCAGAAGCTTGTCTCGATGTTTATCGAGAATTTCCGTCGCTACGAGAGCGACGTCGATGCCGACGTCCGGGCGGCGGCGCCCCACGCGGCATAAGCTCCCAATGCCTGGTGCATGAGTGCGCGCTTGGCGCACGCGGCCCATGCTGAGCGGGAAGCCGGGCTCGGCAAGCGCCCCTCATCTCCAACCCTTCCGATCAAAGGCCAGGGGGTCCCTGCCGGCGCCCCCGAAGTTTCCAGGGCGCGCAAAGAGCGGCGGCCGTCCTATGGACGACCCAGGGATTTACCTCGTCTTAGGCGCGCGTCCCACACTCTGCCAGCGGTGATTGGGTAGGCGTTCATGTCGCTTGGCGGCACTCATTTCGAGGTCTTTTCCCGACGGGGATCCGGGGGGCCGTGGGCATTCTTCGGCGCCTATCCGGGGCGCGATGATGCCGTCAACGCGGCCAAGGACGTGCTCGCCAGCGGGCAGGCGCGCGCGGTGCGCGTCTATCGCGAGACCTTCAACGACGACACCGGCGAATTTCTCTCGCAAAAGGTTTTTGAAGAGGGCAATGCGGGTGGAAAGGTCGCCAAGGAAAGCGTCCATCTTCCATGCGCCAAGCCTGACGATCTCTACACCGCCAACGGCAAGCGCACCATCGCCCGCCTCCTGCGCGACGCGCTCGCCGGCTGGCGCATCACCGCGACGGAGCTTCTTCATCATCCTGGCCACGTCCAGCGGCTAGAGCTCGCAGGCACTGTGCTTCAGCAGGCGATCCAAAAGTGGGCCGTGAAGCATGCGGGCAACACGGGCCAGCCCGTGCAGCAGATCATCATCAAGCTCAACGAGCTCGTCACGGAGGCCACACGGCGCATTGTCATCGACGGCCAAGAGCACAAGTTTCCTTCGATCGAGAAGGAAGGATTTGCGCCACTCCTTTCCCGTCTTGTGAATAGTGCGACACCCGATTATCTCGTGAACGGCGCGCTCGCGCATCATATCGCACATGCGCGAAGCTGGTCCGAGAAGCTCGATTGCCTACTTGCTCTCATGGCCGAGTTCCCGCCGGACGATGCATCGCATGCACTCGGCGCCAAGGCCATCGACGGCATTGCAGCCGAGATGCTCTCAGGCAGCGCAGCGCTCATCGACCTCTTGGGCGAGCAGCCCGATCTCGGCAGCGCGCTTTTCCATCTCACGAATCTCTTTCTCGGCCGCGCCGCAGAAATTCATGATCTCTCGGCGAGCCTTCAGAAATTCTTGCGCGGGCCTTTGCCGAAGGTCAGCTTCCCCAGGCGCGGGCGGCGATCGGCGAGCGCATCATGCGCGAGATCCGAGGCGCTCGCCGCTTCAAATCCAATTCGCTCGATGACGAGATCCTCGTCATGCGCAAGCTCGCAGCCGCTCTCGTGACGGTCCAAGGCGTTCTACTTTCGCCCGAAGAAATCGAGGACGCATTCATCGGCGCGCTCGAGCCATTTCGTGCTTCCCGAAACGGTAGAGCGCTATCTCACGGGCCTCGAGCGTCCCAGCGAGAGAATAGACAAGCTCCTTGGGCTGGCATGCAATGTGGTGGGCAACGCGAACAAGCGCGAGCTCATCTTTTTCATCAACGGCATTCTCGGGTCGCCGCGGACCGAGGCTTTCTATGTCGACGGGCGCGAACCGATCCAGACGCGTCTTGGGGAACTACGTTCTTTGCAGGCGCGCGTTCAGAACGCCGCCTTCCACGAGAGCCACCGAATTCGCATGGCAGAGGCGCTCGATGGAATTGCGGTCGAGACCGAACGCAAGGCCGGATTTCCTCAACGGTCTCACAAAGAGCAATCCGGCACCGGCCGCCCTGGCGGAGCATCTCTTGCTCCTGCTTGCCGGCCAAGGTGTCACGGACGGAACCCTTGCCGAGACTGTGCGGGCGCGTCTGCGCGAGTGTATGGGCAACGCTGGTTTTGCGAGCTCGTTGGCCGCGTTCGAGGAGACCCGCGCGGAACGTTTTTTCCGCCTGCTCGCGGCCGCGGGGATGGAAGGCCCCCTCAAGCGCAAGGTTGCGGGCTAGAGCAGAGCTCGCTGCGGATGGAGGCCAGCCTGATGCACGACCTTATTCGAAGACTTGCGCGAGCGCGTGGTTGCGACGGTTGAGGGGGGCCTGTCCCGGCGTCGGCGGCTTCGCTTTTCGGCGTAGGGATCAGCACGGTGGTGAATTGGGTCCGGCGCTTTCGGGACACGGGCAGCGTCGCGGCAAGACCGATGGGTGGCGACCACCGCTCCCGATTGATGGGTGAGCGGGCCTCGATTCTGGAACGGATCGAGGCGGTGCCCGATCTGACGCTGGAAGAGCTTCGCGACGAGTTGAAACAACGCGGCGTCAGCGTCGGCTACGGGACGGTATGGCGCTTCTTCGAGCGCGAGGAGATCACCGTCAAAAAAAACCGTGCACGCCGCCGAGCAAGAGCGGCCTGATGTGGCAGAGGCGCGTGCGCGCTGGAAGGCTCGATCAACCCTCGCTTGACCCGGCAAAGCTCGTCTTTATCGATGAGACTAGGCACATCGACCAAGATTTCCGTCCCAGGCTCAACGGGGCGGGCCAAAGCGGTGCAGGGTCGTGCCCTCGGTGCGCAACCACTCGCGAGGCCGCCCCGTGTCACCTACGAGATATTCGACGAGGGACCAGAAGCGCGCGCCGTGATTTATATGCACGAGGTGGGCGACCTCATGCGCGGTCACGTAGTTGAGCACATAGGGCGGGGCGAGAATGAGCCGCCAGGAAAAACTCAGAGCGCCCGTCGTCGAGCACGAACCCCAGCGCGTGGAGGGATCGCGCAGAACCACCCGCCGGGGCGCGATGCCAAGCAACGCGGCGTAAGTGCGCACGCGGTCGCTAAGCTCCTTCCTGGCCTCGACCCGCATCCAGTCTTTGACCCGCCTGGGCACGTGCTCACGCCGTCCCGGCGGCCACGATATAGGCCTTGCGCGGGCTCGCCTCGAGCCACACCCCGCCACGCTCGGTCGGCGCATGCCGGACCGAATGTTCGCGCCCCCGGAAGGGCACGACATCGCCGGGCTTGAGGAGCACCGGTGCGGGGATGGCGGCAAGGCGGCCGGCAATCCAGTCCATCTCCGAGCGCGCAAAGTCGAGCGCCCGCTCGAGCGCCCGGGTGGAAGGCGCCACGACCGCCACTTCGCCCGTCGTAGGGTGAACCCGCACAATCAGTCTCGTGGCCCGTGGATTGGTGCGCACCGTGACCGGCACCGGCCTGCCGCCGATCCGGAGCACCTCCTGACGGACAGGAAAGGGCGGCCTCACACCCATGGCGAGGCCTCCGCGCAATGCGGGCGAGGCGGGCCATCAGAGCCCGCCACGCTCAACGCGCCTCACCATCCGGTCGGCCGCCGCCAGGGCCGTCTCGGCGCTCATAGTTTGCCGCTCCACCGAAGTTCTTCTCTCGTTCGCGACCCGCTGGGACGGAAACTCGTCCGCCAGCGGAGGAACACGACAGCCACTTTATGATCGAGGGCCGCGCCCGATTTAAGGGTAAACAAATGCCTAACGCCGCCTCTCGCGGCGTGCCCTGTCGCGCCGGCCGGGGCGTCCAAGACGGAGCGAAAAAGGCGCTATTATCGGCCTCAAATCGGTCCCCAGGACGGGCGATGGCGACATTGTCCTGAGCTTACTTCCCGCTCGCTGGTCGCGCTTGACCGCCGAAGGGCTGGGCGTCGACGGCAACCGGTCGCAGCGGCATTATCCCGAGTCTACCGCCCCGTGCTGTCGAAAGCCAATTTCAGTTGAGCGCTCGCCTGTATCGCTGACAGCGCGTCGACGCCGCTTCGTCTGTTTATTCAGCGATCATGTGCGCGAATGAACTCAGCAACGCGGGGTTTGATCTCATTGCGCCAGCGCGAGCCGTTGAAAACGCCGTAGTGGCCGACCTGTTTCTGCACGTGATGAGCCTTTTTCGCGGCCGGTAGACTGCGACAGAGCGTGAGCGCGGCCTCGGTCTGGCCCAGGCCCGAAATATCGTCGCGCTCGCCCTCCACGCACATGAGCGCCGTTTCGGTGATCGCGCCGGGATCGACCTTGGTACCGCGGTGCTCCCAAGTGCCGCGCGCGAGCCGCTGCTCTTGAAACACCGCGCGCGTTGTTTGCAGATAGAATTCCGCCGTGAGATCCATGACCGAGAGATATTCGTCGTAGAACCCGCGATGCTGAGCCGCGCTGTCGCCGTCGCCGCCGACCAGATGGCGGAACAGCTTCTTGTGGGCGTCGATGTGGCGTTCGAGATTCATCGTCATGAATCCGGTGAGCTGCAGAAATCCCGGATAAACGCGCCGCATGAAGCCGGGATGGGGCAGGGGCACCGATTGGATCGCGTTGTTCTCGAACCACTCGATGGGCTTTGCCATGGCGAGCTTGTTCGGCAACGTGGGATTACGGCGCACGTCGATCGGGCCGCCCATCAAGACCATGCTCCTCGGCGTCGCGGGATTGCGCGCGGCCGACATGAGCGAGACTGCGGCGACCACCGGCACGGACGGTTGGCAAACGCCTATGACGTGCGCGCCGGGGCCGAGCCGTTCGAGGATCTCGATGATGTAGTCGACATAATCGTCGAGATCGAAGTTGCCGTCGATGACTGGCACCATGCGAGCATCGACCCAGTCGGTGATGTAAACCTCGTGGTCGGGGAGCAGCGCCTCCACCGTGCCGCGCAAGAGCGTCGCATGATGGCCCGACATGGGCGCAACAATGACGAGCTTGGGATCGCGCCCATGGCCTGTTGCGGCGAGCACGTCGGGATCGCGCAGAAAATGCCGGAGGTGGCAAAAGGGCTTCTTCCAGACGATCTTCTCGGTTACTGCGCAGGGCTTACCCTCGATTACCGTCTCGTGAAGCCCGAAAGCCGGCTTGCCGTAGCGCCGTGTCGTGCCCTCAAAGACATCGAGGGCCGCAGCCAGGCTGCGGCCGGGATAGGTGTAGGCGAAGGGGTTGAGGGGGTTCTTGAGGAGCATCTGCCCCAGGCCCGCCGCGGCACGAAGCGGCTGAACGAGGGCATGGTTCAGTTCATAGACTTGGTACAGCACGCAAGAGCCTCCTACGCAGGCCCGCTCAACTCTTACTCGCGTCCTGCTATTCGCTATGCAGCATTTTTTCTGCCGCACTGCGAAAAAGCAAGCTCGGATTTAATGGTGACCGAAATGGATTTCGAGAGAGCTAACGGGTCTTGAGGCTGGCTTGGGTGGCCCCTCTGAGGTGGCCGGCCATGCGCGCGGCCATATCCTGGGACGTCGTTCCGTAGTTGAAATGGTCAATGTAGTGGCCGCTCGTATCCATGAAATAGACCGCGGTTGAATGGTTAATTACATAGCCCGCCGCGCCGGCGTTGCGCGTCTCCTTGGCGGCGTAAACGCGGTAGGCTTTGATTGCCTTGGCGATCTGCGCGGGCCTACCCGTCAAACCCAAGATTCTGGGGTCGAAATGTTTGAGATAGGCGGCAAGGACGGCGGTGGTGTCTCGTTCCGGATCGACGGTGACGAACAGCGGCTGAACATCCTTGCCAAGCTGCCCCAAGCGCTCGAGGGCGGCAGAAATGACCTGAAGCTCTGTCGGGCACACGTCTGGACAATAGGTGAAGCCGAAATACACAAGCAGGTAACGGCCCGCGGAAATCCCTGTCGGTAACGGTCCTCCCGGCCTGATCGGTCAGCTCGAAGGGTCCGCCGATGGCTGCCTCCCCCTCGGCGATCACAGGTGCCGCGCGGCTTCGGTCGAGGGCCGGCCGATCGATGATAAAGGCGAGCCCAGCACCAATGCCCAACGCGATGACCACCGCCACGAGAAAGCTGCGCATGCCCATGAGCTGCCTCATCCTGCCTGGAAATCTGGCGCCCGACTTGCTTTCATCTTGACGTGCTGGCCCAGAGTGCAACCATGATCCGTTCCAGCGCGGCGCCTGCGGGTAAGATACTATTAACAATCGTGAGCAAGACCAAGGCCAAGCTTACGTGTAGCGAATTTGGACGGGTCCTGAGGCGGGGCCTGGGGCTAGCTTGTCTTGCCGGGATGCTCGCTGTGGCCGTTCCGATGAGCGCGGGGGCCCAACTGGACTTGGGCGGCAGCGACGGCCTTGGCGATGCGGAGTTTGTCAAGGCGGTCAAGCAGAACGACAGCTACAAGATTCATCAAGCCATCGTCGATGGGAAGAGCGCGAACACCAAGACATCGGAGGGCGAGCCAGTCCTCGTGCTCGCGGCCAGACTTGGCAATGCCGATGCCGTCAAGATGCTGCTGCTTTCGGGCGCGCGCGTCGACGCCCGGAGCAAAGAGGGCGAGACGGCGTTGACCAGCGCGGTGCGGGCCGGCTCGGCGAGCATCGTCAATCTGCTCTTGAGCGTCGGTGCTAAACCGAATATCGGCGGGGAGCGTGGGGAAACACCGCTTATCATCGCTTCGGCGAATGGCTTTGCCGATGTGGTCGCGGTTTTGATCAAAGCTGGCGCGGACGTGAACCAGCAAGACTATACGGGCCGCTCGCCCCTCGCGGCTGCTGAGCAGCGCAATCACCGCGATATTGCAAAGCGTCTTCGCGAGGCAGGCGCCACGCTCTAGAAAGCGTCGGCCGAACCGGTCCCATCATTCCCCAAGCTGAAGGAGCATGCCCCGTCGGCGCGCGACCTTGAGCATTGCCATGAAAAGCGCGAGGCCACCCGCGACATAGAGCAAGTTTAGGCCAACGGCCGCACCCAACAGGTCGAGCCGGAACACGCCATGAAGCAATACCGCACGCATGCCTTCAAAGATGTAGGCGGGAGGGAGGACATGAGGCACCCATTGAAGCCAGTGAGGCAGGGCGTCGATGGGATAATACACGGCACAGAGCGGGGCGAGACCGGCTGCGAGCACCCAGGTGAGCATTTCGGCACCCATGCCGAACCGCAAAATCAGGCCCGAAACAGCGATACCCACAGCCCAGCCGAAGACGGATAAATTGAAGAAGAAGGCGACGAGGCCCAAGCCGATGTCGTAGAGCGAGAAGCCAAAGAGCGCGATTGCCAACAGCGAGGCGCAGGCAAGCCCGATAAGCGTTCGGATCAGGCTAACGACGACGAGCGAAGCCACAAACTCTCCCGATCGCAGCGGGCTCACGAGCAAATGGCCGAGATTGCGCGACCAAATCTCCTCGAGAAATGCAATGGACAGCGAAACTTGCGAGCGGAAGAGCACATCCCATAGGAGTGCGGCGCCAAGAAGCACGCCAGCGGCCTGCGCCACAACGCCCCGAGCGTTGGCGAGATAGCTTTGGATGAAGCCCCACAGCAGCATTTGCACCAACGGCCAATAAAAGAGATCGAGAAGTCGGGGCCAGGATCCCGTCAAGAGATACCAGTGCCGAACCACCATGGCGCCGATGCGCCGGAGCGACACGCTGGGCGGCGGAATATCGGGCGCTTCGTCCGCGGAACTAATGCTTTCTGCCTTGCTCGTCATGGGGTCACTGCGCGGCTGCACTCGCGCGCCGTTCGCGGGCGATGTCCAGAAATACTTCTTCGAGCGTCCGGCGACCATAGGCGTCGATCAGTGCACGGGGTGTTCCGTGATCGACGATCTTTCCGCCTTTCATCATGTGGACCTCATCGCAGAGACGCTCGACTTCGCCCATGTTGTGTGATGCGAGCAGGATCGCGGCGTTCCGTGATTTGCGATATTGCTCGAGGTAGCTGCGCACCCAATCGGCCGTGTCCGGGTCGAGCGAGGCCGTGGGCTCATCGAGCAGGAGCAGCCGCGGCAGGTTGATAAGCGCTTTGGCGAGACCCGCACGCGTGCGTTGGCCGGCCGAGAGCTGTCCGAACGGGCGATCGAGAAAGAGCGCAAGATCAAGATCGGCGGCCAGGGCGTCGACCCGATCGTGGGGCTTCGGGACGCCGTAAAGGCGCGCGTAAATCATGAGATTTTGTCGAACGGTGAGCCGTCGCGGCAGGTCGACATAGGGACTCTGAAAATTCATGAGCGGGAGAAGTTGGCTGCGAGCGTGCCAAAGCTCCAGACCGAACACGCGGATCGTGCCGGCATCCGGCGTGACAAGGCCCAAAATCATGGCGAGCGTCGTCGTCTTACCGGCGCCGTTGCCGCCCAATAGGGCCACGGTCGTTCCTTGCGCGATGCGCAAGTTGATGCCGTCTACCGCTCGCACTGCGCCGAAGCTTTTGGCGAGATTCGTCACTTCGATGGCCGGTCGTTCGCCCTCGATCACTTGCGTTTCCTCTCTTGAGCGTGCGCGAACATAGACGTTGGCCGGGGGTACCGCGAGGGGGAACAGAAGCCTCGTCACCGGCTCTGGCCAGTGGTAGATCGAAACCCCGAGGAAAGACAGATGGCGCCGGACGACCGGTCTCAACCTGCCGACAGCATTGTGCCGGGGCTCATGCCGCTGCCCGGGCGCGTCAGGCTCGCGACGCTCGTTCTCTTGCGTTGGCTCGGCATAGCCGGACAGCTGCTCGCCGTGTTCACCGTCTATTTCGGCCTCCGATACCCGTTGCCGCTGCTCTATTGTCTGCTCGTAATCGGCGCATCCGCTGTTCTCAACATCATCGTGTCGTTGCGTTATCCGTCCATCAAACGGCTTACGGCGCGGGAGACCGCCGCTTACCTCGCCTTCGACATCATCCAACTGTCCGCGATGCTTGCGCTCACGGGCGGCCTGCAAAATCCCTTTGCGCTGCTCGTCATCGCTCCGGTGGTCATCTCGGCCACGACTTTGCCGCCCCGCAGCACGATCGTCCTGATGGTGCTGGCGTTCGTGGCCGTTACTTTCCTCGCGTTCTACCACTGGCCGTTGCCTTGGTTCAGCGATGCACCACTCCGCCTGCCCGTCACCTATGTGGTGGGGCTGTGGAGTGCGCTTGTGCTCGGGATCGGCTTCACCAGCGTCTATGCGTGGCGGATCGCCACAGAAGCCAAGCGCATGTCGGAGGCGCTTTCGGCGACCCAGGCGGTGCTCGCGCGAGAACAACGGATGTCGGCGGTGGGCGGGCTCGCGGCTGCGGCCGCGCATGAGCTCGGAACCCCGCTCGCCACCATTGCTCTCGTTGCCAAGGAACTCAGGCACGCGCTGCCCAGCAAGGGACCGCTCGCCGAAGACGTGACGCTGCTCGGCAGTCAGGTCGAGCGCTGCCGGGAAATCCTGCGTCGACTGAGCGTCCGTCCCGAAGAGAGCGAAGGCGCGCTCGGTGAAGCTGCGATCGGCGCCGTGCTTGAGGAGATCATCGCGCCACACCAGGGCTTCGGCATCATGATCGAGCTCTCACTGCCGGACGACCATGCCCAACAGCCGCTCGTGCGCCGAAGTCCGGAGCTCTTGCACGGCCTCGGCAATCTCATCGAGAATGCGGTGGACTTCGCCAAGAACCGGGTGCAAGTGGAGGCGCGCTGGGACGACGCGCGGGTCACGGTGACCGTCACCGACGATGGACCGGGCTTCTTGCCCGAGGTCCTCGACCGCCTGGGCGAGCCCTATGTGACGACCCGGGGCGCGCTCGCCGGCGTGTCCGAAGGCGAACCTGACGTGCCACAAGGCATGGGGCTCGGCTTCTTTATCGCCAAGACCCTTCTCGAACGGATCGGCGGCAAGATCTCCGTAGCCAATCTGGGCGGCACCGGGGGCGCCTCGGTGACCTTGAGCTGGCCGCGCGGGCCCGCCCAGGCGGCCTCTGTCGCGGCTGCCGCTCCCGTGCCGCAGGCTGCGCTATAGTCAGGCCAGGCAACCGGAGAGGAGCGTGTGACCGAAGCTCAGGACAAGGACAAGACGCTCATCATCGTCGACGATGACGCGCCGTTCCGCAACCGGCTGGCGCGCGCCATGGAGGCGCGTGGCTTCAAGGTGACGAGCGCGGAAGGCGTGGCAAGCGCGCGGGCGCTCGCCCGCGAGGGAAAGCCGGCCTATGCCGTCGTGGATTTGAGACTTGCCGATGGCGACGGCCTGGCCGTCGTCTCCGCGCTGCGCGAGGCCAGACCCGATTGCCGGATTGTCATGCTCACGGGCTATGGCAACATCGCGACGGCCGTGGCGGCCGTGAAGCGCGGCGCCATCGACTATCTCGCCAAGCCCGCCGATGCCGACGACGTGGAAGCGGCGCTGCTCGCCCCGCCGGGACAGGCGCCGGAGCCGCCGGAGCATCCCATGTCGGCCGATCGCGTGCGCTGGGAGCACATTCAGCGCGTCTACGAGCTTTGCAACCACAATGTCTCGGAAACGGCGCGGCGCTTGAACATGCACCGCCGCACCCTGCAGCGGATTCTCGCCAAGCGCAGCCCGCGCTGAGCTAGCTCTCGTCTTACGTGAGGGGATACCTTCCTAGGCGCGACGCGGTCTCGGCGCGAGGCGGCGAATGGCCCATTTGACAAGGGCTGCCGGCGTCGCGGCCGAGGTCGTTTCGCTCCGCACCACGATCTGCTCGCACTTGCGCGCGCTCTCGCCGCGTCCGAGATAGATGCTTTCCTCGAGTGCGACCACCCCCCGCGAGGCGCGGAAGCGCCAGCCGTCGCCATTGGGCAAAAGGAGCAGGATCGTTTGCCCATCGCGTGCAAGAGAGGCGCGCACATCGGGATGAAGATGAAAGCGCAGCGTGAATGGCAGCCGCGGGACACGTTGCGCACGCGCCTCGGCTGCCACGAGACGATCCTCGCCGCGCAGATCGTCGCCGTCTGCATCGAGATAAAGCCGCCGTTCGTGGACGAGCTCGCGATAGCCGTTGTGGCGCGCGACGAGCCAGGTCCCCTCCGGCGTATCCGCGCGGGCGCTTGCCACGGCCGCCGGCGCGTCGAGCGGCCGCTCGCCGAGCCATTCCGCGAAGGGCTCGCGCGTGAGAAAGGTCATGCTCGAGTGGTCGGCGAGCGTGAGTGTGGAATGCGCGGCGGTCGTGCGCGCAGCGCTTCGCCAGGCGTCGCCCCTGCTCTCGGCTGCGCCACAATTCACGATCAGACGGTGGCCGCCGACGCTCATCTCGAAGGCGAGCGCGCTTGCATGAATGCGCGAGGCGAAGCGCCCGCGCGGCGCCGTGCCTGCATCGAGAAGGACGATGGTTCGCCCCCCGGTGAGCCGGTGATAGCCGGAATGGCGCGCGTGGGCCAACGGGGCGCCGGGCGCGCCCGGGTCGCCCGTGCGAGCAAGCAATGCGTCGAAGACCTGCTCCGTTCCCTCCTGCGCGCCATTGAAGAGCGCAAGCCGCCCGTCGCCGTGCCGGAAAAAGGAAAGCATTGGCGCCATCCGGTCGACGGCCCGCGACAGCGCTTGCGGGATGGGCGCGCGCGCCTCGGCGAGGGCGAGCTTGAGCGCAAGGAGATCGGCGAGCACTTGCGCGTGCGCCTCCGGATCGCGGGACACATGGCCGCCATCGGGAAGAACCTGCAATTCGATTTCGCGCAAAACGAGCGTTAGTCCACGTTCGAGGCGCCGTTTGCCTTCGGAGAGGCAAAGGCCGGACACGGCAAGACCTGTTGCGGCGGTGATCCGCGGCGCGCCGTCGGGCGCTGTGCCCGCGACGCGCGAAAGATGGCGCGCTTGTTCGGCGAGACTGCGCAGAACGGCGCAACGCCAGATCATATCGGCGCTCTCGAACAGAAGCGGGGCGCTTGCGAGCCACGCCATGATGCGTCGCGCCGTGACGTGGGGCCGCCAGGCCAGCGGATGCCAGCGCCCATAGCGTTGCAGCCAACCCGCCGTGAGCGCGCGCGCTTGCGCGACGGCGGTGTCGCCTTGGGCGGCGCGATAATGCCGAAGCCAAGAAAAGCCGTGCAGCTCTTCCGCCCAAGCTTCGTTCGGCGCCGCAATGCGCCACGGCGGGCGCCCGCCGGTACGCACCACATGGCCCTTGAGCGTCCAGGTCCCCGTGAAAAACGCATTGGCGGCTGCGATGCGTCCCGGCACGGGATCGATCAGGCCGAGTACCACCGTGTCGGGCATGGTGCCGGCGAGCGTGAGGCGGTAGAGCGGCGTGCCGAAGACGATCGGCTGCAGGGCACCGCCTGCGATGCGCAGCAGACCACGCACGGCATCGCGCGCAAGCTCGCGCTCGCCGCAGCGTTGCAGCCATGGCTCGCCGAGCTGAGCCGGTAGATCGACCGGCTGCTCGATCTCGACGGGCGCCTCTTCAGCGGCGTCCGCGAAGACGTGCGATGTTTTGCGCATAAGCGCTTGGTCCGCCTTCAAAGGTGGCCGTTCCCGCGACGAGAACATCGGCACCCGCATCGAGGACGCGGCGTGCCGTCTCGGCTGTGATCCCGCCATCGACCTCGAGCTCGACGGGCTTGCCGCACTTGTCGATCCGTGTACGGACGTCTTTGATTTTCGCAAGTTGGCTATCGATGAAGCTCTGACCGCCAAAGCCGGGATTAACCGTCATGACGAGCACGAGATCGATTTCCACCAAGAGCAAATCCAGCGCGGAGACGGAGGTTCCGGGATTGAACGCAAGGCCCGCCTTCTTGCCCTTGCTCTTGATGAGCTGAATGGTGCGATGGATGTGCGGCCCAGCCTCGGGATGCACGGTGATGATATCCGCGCCTGCATCGGCGAAGGCGTCGACATAGGGATCGACCGGCGCGATCATGAGATGGACATCGAACGGCAACCGGCTGTGCGAACGGAGCGCCTTTACCACCGCGGGCCCGATGGTGAGATTGGGCACGAAGTGTCCGTCCATGACGTCGATGTGGATGTAATCCGCGCCGGCCGCTTCGAGCGCGCGGATCTCCTCGCCCAATCGCGCAAAATCCGCCGCAAGAATCGATGGTGCAATCTTGGGCGAATCTGTCATGAATCCTGCTTAACACCCTGCATTTTGCAGTGCAAGGAAGCTCCGAAAGCGCCGCGCAGGCTTGCGGCTAGCCCCGCATAAGCCGCGCGGCGTAAAAGCCGTCGAGCCCGCCCCATTCGGGCCAAAAAGACGGCAGTGTGCGCAAATCGCCCGCGGGCGTGACGAAGGACGCAAAGCCGCCGATCTCCTCGGGAAGTATGGGCGCGCGCCGCATGTCGTCATGCGCCCCGAGAAATTGCTCGATGCGCATGGCGCACTCTTCGGGCTCGAGCGAGCAGACGGAATAGACGAGGAAGCCGCCCGGCGCCAACATGTCTCCCGCTGCCGCGAGCATTCGATCTTGTAGCGTCGCGAGACGATCAACGTCTTCGGGCCTCTTGAGCCAGGCAATGTCGGGATGGCGGCGGATCGTGCCTGTTGCCGTGCACGGCGCATCGAGCAGGATGCGCGGGAATTGCTCCGGCAGACGCAGGCATGTTGCATCCGCTTCGATTGTCCGTACACTGATCTTGAGTCGCGCCATGTTTTCACGAAACCGAACGAGTCTCTTTTCATCCTGGTCGACTGCGAGCACATCGGCGCCCGCAAGCGCGAGGCCTGCGCTCTTGCCGCCCGGCGCCGCGCAAAGATCGAGCACACGCAAACCCGCAACCGGCGCCAAGAGGCGCGCGATGAGCGCGGCTGCGGCATCCTCGACCCACCAAGCACCCTCCGCGTAGCCCGGCAAGTCCTCGATGCGTCCGCCAAACGCGCGGCGCAGTGTGCCCGTGGGCAAGAGGCGCGCTTGTAGGCGCTCGGCCCAAAGCGCAGGCTCGCTCTTCACCGTGATATCGAGGGGCGGCTCTTCCGCATGGGCCGCCACGATACGGAGCGCCTCGTCCATCCCGTAAGCGCTCACCCAGCGGTCGAAGAGCCAGGCGGGTGCATTCAGGGTCACGGACGCCAACGCGTCCGCGCTCGTCTGGCCTTCAAGATCGCGTTGAAGCCGCCGCAGCACCGCATTGACGAGCCCGGCATAGGGTCGCGTTTCAGGATCCTCGCTCGCGAGCGCCACGGCGGTATTGAGCGCGGCGTGGACGGGGGTTTTCAAGAAGGCAAGCTCGGCCACGCCGAGCCGCAAGAACGGCCGCACCTTTTCCGCGCGCCCGGGCAGACGGCCCGCGGTGAGGCGCGCGCCGATCAGCGAATCGATTTGACCGAGACGCCGGAGCGTGGTCGCCACGAGGCGGCGCGCAAAGGCGCGATCCCGCGCCTCGAGGCCGGCGAAGGGCGCGCATTCGGCGAGCGCATCTTCAAGCGCTCGGCCGCGCGTGAGCACGTCATCGAGAAGCATGGCCGCGGCGGCGCGCGCTGCGAGCCCCGGGATGTCCGCGCGCGCGACGGGTTTCCGTTCCTCGCTCACGGCTGAAAATTGGTGCGTAGCCGTGAAGTTCCTCTGTCCATGAGAACCATGGTCCGTTTAGGCCTCGTCGCGGTGTCGCGATGGACTATACTTGGGTCGGCAACTACGCATGCCAATATTCGAGGACGGTGCGCCTTGAGCGAAAAACGAAAAGCAGACGAGCTCCGCAAGCGTCGCGAAGAAACAGCAAAGCGGGCCCTGGCGGAAGCGGACGAGCGCCGCCGCAAACGTTCGCCCGAGCCGCCCGCTCCGCGAGAGATCGGCGGACGCAAAGGGCCCGATCCCACGCGCCATGGCGATTGGGAAAAAGACGGCATCGCCGTCGATTTCTAGGCGGTTCCAGGAGTGACACCCGCTCGCGGCGGGAGAACTCGGGCGGGGGCGTTGGCTCGTCGCTGAAATACAGCGGCTCAGGCACCGTCTTCGCGGCTGGCCTCGTTGAGCTGGCTCATGGCCCCGCGGTCGAGCTTGATGCGCACTACGCCCAAAATCTCGTCGAGCTGTGCGACACTTGTCGCGCTCGCGATCGGTGCCACGACGCTCGGTTGCGCGCTAAGCCATGCCAAGGAGACTTGCGCCGGTGTTGCCTTGAGGCGGCGCGCCACCGCATCCAGCGCGTCGAGGATCCTGAAACCCCGCGGCGTGAGATAGTTCTTGACGCGATAGCCGCGCGCCCGGCCGGCAAGGTCGGATTCCGAGCGGTACTTTCCCGTGAGAAAGCCGCAAGCGAGCGAGAAATACGGAATGACGCCGAGACCTTTGTCCGCGCACACGGGTGCCAGATCTTTTTCGAACCCGGCGCGGTCGTAGAGATTGTAGAGCGGTTGAAGGGTGCAATAGCGGGGCAGACGTTTCCGTTCGCTCGTTTCCACAGCAGCCTTCAAGCGCGCCCCACCGTGATTTGAGGCACCGATGGCGCGCACCTTTCCCTCCTTGATCAGCCCCTCATAAGCTTCCAGCGATTCCTCGAACGGAGTTGCCTCGTCATCCGCGTGTGATTGGTAGAGATCGATGTAGTCGGTTTGCAGCCGCTTGAGCGACGCCTCGACCGCCTGCAGGATGTACGCGCGCGACAATCCCTTCTTGTCGGGCCCCATGGGCATGCCGACCTTGGTGGCGAGGATGATCTTGTCGCGACGGCCGCGGGACTTGAGCCAGCGTCCGATGATCGTCTCGGACTCACCGCCCTTGTTTCCAGGCGCCCAAGACGAATAGACGTCGGCCGTGTCGATGCAATCAAAACCCGCTGCCGTGAAACGATCGAGCACCGCGAATGATGCCTCTTCATTGGCCGTCCAGCCGAAGACATTGCCGCCCAGCACGAAGGGCGCGATCTTGATCCCGGATGTCCCGAGTACTCGCCGTTCCATATCACCCTCTCTCTTCATTCGATGCGCGATGCGCCGGTCGCCTGTCCGCTAGCGAGACATCAACAGGTGGAGCTCCGGCGGCATAGGCGCCAAATCGATCTCCACATTGATGCAGGCGGGCTCTTTGCTTGCAAAGGCGGATTTGATCGCCGGGCGGAGATCCTCGATACGCGTGACGTGTTGTCCGCGCGCGCCGAAGGCCGCAGCCACGTCGTGGTACTTCGCGTCGCTCAGCCGTGTTCCCGTCACACGATTCGCGCCCGGTGCATTTTGATCGTTTGTCTTTGCACTTGAGCTAAGCAGGCTCATGGCCCGGTTGCAACCGGCATGCATGCCGGAGCACGGACCCATTCAAGAAACCGAAGCCGGAGCGGAGACCGAACGGCGCGCAACGAGACCGTAACAGACGACCTCAGGACACGAGCTTCAGCAGCTTCGCCGCGTTCTCTTTCATGATGAGCGGCCGCACCTCGGGCTTGATGGGCAGCTTCTCGAAGTCCGCGATCCAGCGATCCGGCGTGATCACCGGGAAGTCCGAGCCGAACAGCACGCGCTGGCGAAGGATCGTATTGGAGTATTGAACGAGGTTTTGCGGAAAGTATTTCGGCGACCAGCCGGAGAGATCGATATAGCAATTGGGCTTATGCGTGGCGACCGAGAGCGCCTCGTCCTGCCAGGGAAAGGACGGATGCGCCATGATGATCGTTAGCGCCGGAAAGTCCGCGGCCACGTCGTCGAGATAGATCGGGTTCGAGTATTTGAGCTTTATGCCCATGCCGCCCGGCGCGCCGGCGCCGACGCCGGTCTGGCCGGTGTGGAAGAGCGCGGGCAGGCCCGCCTCGGCGATCACCTCGTAAAGCGGATAGGCCATGCGGTCGTTGGGGTAGAAGCCTTGCGAGGAAGGATGGAACTTGAAGCCCCGCACGCCGTACTCCTCGATCATGCGGCGGGCCTCGCGCACGCCCATCTTGCCCTTGTGAGGATCGATGCTGGCGAAAGGAATGAGCGCATCGCTGTTCTCGGCCGCGACTTCGGCGACCTCTTCGTTGGCGATGCGCTGCATGCCCATCTCGGCCTCGGAATCGACGGTGAAGATCACCGCCGCCATTTTCCGCTCGCGGTAATACTGCGCCACCTCGGTGATCGTCGGCGGCGGTGCCGACTTGAAGTATTTCGCCATCGTCTCGTCGAAGATGATCGAGCAGGGATCGCGGGGCTGCCGCGTGGAGACATTGGCGTGGGTGTGAACGTCGATGGCGACGATCTGGTCGAGCTTCACGTTGAGTTGATACTTGCTCATGCTCGAATCCCCCGAGCGATTGGCTGCGCGCGCGACGTTAACACGATCCCGCCGTTCAAGCGTCAATGACAAGATGCTCGGTCCGGAGAAGATCGCCCACGGTGTTCAGCACGAGATGGGGTCTTCGGGCTTCCGGCTGGGTGGCCCACGCATCGGCGGGCGTCAATCCCGTGGTCACGCCGAAGCCGATGGCGCCGGCGCGCCTTGCCATCGCGACTTCGAGCTGCGGATCGTCGCCCACGACGCCGATTTGCCGCATGGGCAGCGCGAGCCTTCGCGCGACGAAGCGCATGGCGTGCTGGGACGGTTTGCCGAGGATGACGGCGCGCTTGCCGGTGAGGCTCTTGATCGCCGCGACGATGGCGTGGGAGTAGCCGATGCTGCGCCCCTCGCGTGTGGCGAAGAAGGGCACGTCCGAGGCGACAAAGAGCTCGGCCCCGCCCCAGATGGCGTGAGCGGCCATTTCGATGTCGCGCATGCCGCATTCCGGATGCCAGCCCACGTAGACTGCCTCGACATCCTTCGCTCTCGGGTCGTCGGGCCACACGATTTCGATGCCGCGCTCCTCGAGGGGCGTCGCGACGCCGGGCGATCCCAGGATCAGCACCCGCTTGGTCGCGCGCCGCGCGAGAAAATCGCCCGCGACGCTCGAAGGCGTGAGCAACTGATGGTCTTCGACCGGCAGGCCGATCGTCCGGAGCTTGGCCGCGACCTCGGCCGGCGGACGGGCGCTGCCATTGGTCAAGAGGACGAAGGGCAGGCCCCGTTTATTCAGTGTCTCGAGCACCTCGACCGCGCCGGGGAGAAGCTCGTAAGCGCGGCCGCTGCGGTCGCCGAGCACCAAGGTGCCGTCGACATCGAACATGAAGCCGCGCAAGGGCCCAAGCACGTCTGCCGCACGCGTGTCCATGGTCAGGCAATCCGTTCCCTTCGCCCGCGCAATTCGAGCTTGAAGCCCGGCCTTTCCACGGTGACCTGCGAGACATCGCGCCGCTCGGTCAACTCCTTGAGCAGCCTCAGCACGGGCGCAAGCGAGGGCTCGTAACTTCGCTTGGCGGGGCCTGCGGCGATCATGGCGTCCACCTGAGGCGCTGGCATGACGGCCCGGAGCAAAAACTCCTCGTCGGACAAGTGCGCGCCGATACGACGTCGGAGCTCGGCCACTGGCGGCATCTCGGGCTCCGCGCGCAACGTCTTCGTTCGCGGCAGGGACTCGATCTTTTCCATCACATGGGGTTCGATCGGAATGTTGGGCCGGCCAAAGCGGCCGATGGCATAGCGGATCACCTCGTCGGGAACCGTGGCGTATCGTTTTCCTTGGACGACGTTCATCACGGCTTGCGTGAGCACGATCTGGGAAAACGGCGTCATCACGATGGGCCAGCCGAGCTCCTCCCGCACGCGGCCGAGCTCCTCGATGACGGCGGGCAGGTGATCGGAGAGCTTGGCCTCCGCAAGTTGGCGCAACATGGTGCCCACCACACCGCCCGGAAGCTGATGGCGCAGGTATGCGGCATCGAACGACTGGGGCTTGCCGGCGGGAAGCCCTTCGGCCTCGGCGAGCTTGTCGAAATAGCGGCTCACCTTGGCAAGCGCGGCGTCGTCAATGTCGATCGTGTGGCCGAGCGCGCGCAAATTTGCGACCACGCGCTCGGACGTCGGATTGGAGCTGCCGTCGCTCGCCGCGCCCGAGGCGACTTGTACGGTGCGCACACCATAATCCGGCGCGTCGAGATAGATGAGATCGGCGAGCCCGATCGTGCAGTGGGAGTGGAGCTCGAGGGGAGTGTCGCCGACCGCGGCCTTGATGGCGGGGATCAGTGCGCGCGCGCGCACGGGCGACAGGAGTCCGCCGGGATCCTTGATATAGATGGCATCGATGTCGCGGCAGCTCGCGAGCTTTTTCGCGCGCTCGACGTAGTGGGCGTCGTCATGGATGGGGCTGATTGTGAAAACGAGCGCACAGATGACGAATTCGCCGCCACCTTCCTTGACCATTCGCGCGCAGGAAATCATCGAGTCGACGTCGTTCATCGGATCGGCGAGCGCGAAGCGGCGGATACCGTTGCGGGCCAAGGTCTTGAAAACGAGCGCCATGAACTCCGGGTTGGCGGTCTCCCAGGCGATGAAGCGCATTCCGGTCGTGAGGAACTGCAAGGGCGTCTTCGGCATGGCCGCGCTCATCAGGCGAATGCGCTCCCACGGATCCTCGCGCTTGAAGCGCGCCGCCACGCCCATGTGGGTAGAGGTCGTAAAGTCGATCGCTTTGAAGCCGACCTGCTCCATCACTGGCGCGATCTGAAGCATCATGCCCGTGTTCAGCCCCGTGGCGCCCCAAAGGCTTTGGTTACCATCGCGCAGGGAGGTTTCGACCAAGTCGATCCGGGCCATAACTCGAGCTTTCCTTCCGGCGGCTTTAGGCCGCCCAGCTATGGATCTCGGTGCGAATTTTCCAAGGTCAACCACCGTTGCGGCAGTTTCTTGGACCTTGCACCGAGTAAGCGATGTGCTTCACCGCGCCTTGCGCACGTGCATCAGCGTCTGGCCGTATTCGACCGCTGCGCCATTCTGCACCACGATGTCGACAATCTCGCCGCGCACGCCGGCGTGAATGGGGTTCATGAGCTTCATCACTTCGATGATGCCGATGATGGTGTCCTCCTCCACGATCGTGCCGACCTCGACGAAAGGCGGCTCGCTGGGCTTCGGTGCGCGATAGTAGATGCCGAGCAACGGCGCGGGAATAATCGTCACGTCGGGATTTGCAGCAGCCGGCTGCGTCCGAGCGGCCATCGGCACCGCCTCGGCTTGGGCCAGCGGGGTAGCGGGCGCTGCTGTTTCTTCGGCGACTCCCGCGCCGCGTCGGAGCACCAATCGCACACCGTCCGCCTCGAGCCTGAGCTCGTCGAAGCTCGAAGCCTCGAGCAGGCGCATGATTTCTTTCACGTCCTCGGCCGAAATCGTCATTTGCGGCCCGAAAAGAGCTGCAAGACGTGGTCCATGGGCGTGCTCGTGGCGCGCGCGACGGGCGCTTGCTCGCGGCTCGACCAGACGGTCTCCGGACGGCTTTGCAGGAGAAAGATGTCCCCGCTCTCGCGCTCGATCGCCCACTCGATGTCCTGCGGGCGCCCGTACTGCCGCTCGATGCGCTTGGCGACGGCGACGAGCTCGGAAAGCTCGGCATCGCTGAGACAAGGCTTCGACTTCCGCTCCTCGGGCACGGGCGCCTCACGCACGCCGCCATCTTCCGCCGGAAGGTGCTCGACGCGCTTTTCTGAAACGTCGCGCGCGGAAATCTCTCCGGTGATCTTGCTCACCACGAACCGATCCGGCGTTACTTCGCCGCCCACGACGGCAGAGCCCAGGCCCCAGCTTGCCTCGATTGTCACCACCGAGCGGTCGCCGGTTGTCGGGCTGCGGGTGAACATCACGCCGGCCGTGCGCGCATCCACCATGCGTTGAACCACCACGCCCATCGCCACGCCCTCCTCGCGCATGCCGTGCTTGCGCCGGTAGCTCAGCGAAGGAATGGAATAAAGACTCGCCCAACAGCTCTTCAGGTAGCGCAGCGTATCGCTCGTGCCCTTGACCCAAAGATAAGTATCTTGGAGGCCCGCAAAGCTTGCGTCTTCTGCGTCTTCGGTCGTGGCCGACGAGCGGACCGCGACGGGCGCGCGCGACTCCTCGACCAATGACATGTGAGCCGCCGTGACCGCCGTCTCCACATCGGCCGGCAGCGCGGCAGCCATGATCCGTGCGCGCAGAGACTCGGAGCAGGCTGTGATCGCGTCGAGGTCCGTTCCGTCGAGCCTTTCAACGGCCTCGCGGAGAGGCGCTTCCCGCTCGACCGCCTCGAGGAGGCGTTCGAAAGCTTCCGTGCGCACGACAAAGCCCGGCGGCACGCGGATGCCGGCGCGCGTGAGCTCGCCCAAGCTCCCGCCTTTGCCGCCGACGCTCGGCCTGTCGGCAAGCCCGATGTCGGCGAACCAGCCGATGAGTGCGGAAGATTGCACGCGAAGGTCCTTATTGCAGGATCGTCACAACGCCTCGCGCGCCGTCAACCCGCACGCGTTGGCCGTCTTTGATCTTTTGTGTGGCCGTGCCGGTGCCCACCACCGCAGGAAGCCCATATTCCCGCGCCACGATCGCGGCGTGGCTCATGGAGCCGCCGATGTCGGAAACCGCCGCGCCTCATCTTTGCGGAAGATCGGCGCCCAGCTCGGATTGGTGACGTGACAGACGAGGATGTCGCCGTCCTGCAGGCGGCTGATCTCGTCCACGGTCATGACGACGCGCGCCACGCCCTCCACCACGCCCGAGGACGCAGCAAAGCCGCGGATCTCGTTGCTATCTGCGAGCTCGTCGGCGTTAAGCCATGCGCGCAGGTTCTCGGCCGTGACGCCCCACAGCATGACGATCGCGGGATCGGTAATTTTATCCGGCACCGGTCCGAGCGCGGGCGGCGTCGGATACTTCGCCCATTCGGCGAGCGCCTTTTTGCGCTCGGCAACGATCGGCGGCCAGTAATCCGGTCCACGCGGTGGGGACCCGTTCGACCACGCCGTCATCAAATCCGAAAGCGCCTCTTGAACTTCGAAGCGCGTGAGCTGGAAGACATCCTCGCCGTCCTCGAAGAAGCCGTTGCGCGCGAGCAGCGCGCCAAATTCGCGGATCTTGTTGAAGAAAAGCTGCGTATACCAGTGCTCGCAGTAGAACTTGTGATCCTCGACATAGGGAAACACGCGGTGGGAGAGGCCGATCATCTGGTCGAAAGCCGCCCGCTCCTCGTCGCTTCCCAACAGATCGCGATATTCGACAATGATCTTCTCGCGCTCGCGCTTTAGTTGTTTGGTCGGTCGATCGAGCGACTCGCCCGCCTTCGCCAGACGGATGTAGCCATTGAGCCCCGAAAATGGGATCGACAGATCGTCGTTCCAGCTCCGGTGGTGATGGTAGAAGCCGTCGCCCACGCCGACATTGAACCAGGGCTCGCGCGCCTTCTCGAACGCTTCGAGCCAGCGTTTGCCGGGCGCGCCCATTTGCTGCAACGACTTCAGAATATCTTCCGGCGTCGCGCTGTCGACGAACTTTCCATCGACGCCGAGCTCGACGGCGAGCTTGGCCAATTTCTTGAGTTCGTCGTCCGGGCGGAACATCTCCGCGTCCATGCCGGCGACCATGCGGGCCACCGTCTGATCGGTGATCTCCGGAAAAGCCTTCTTGCAGAAATCGAAGAAGACCATGTAGGCGCCGTAGCCGAGCAGCAGGAACTCGAAATGGTGCTGCCACATGCGGTAGTAGCCCTCGATGGTCCGATGGTAGGTCGTGAGGACATAGTAGTTCTGCGCGATGCCGCGCCCCGCATGAACGGGCTCCAAGTCGTCATAGGCCGGCAGCGTGGGAACCTTGATTTCCTTGATCTCCGCGATCAGCGCGGCCATCTTTTCGCGCCATTGCGCGTAAAGCCGCTCCCAATTCGCGTAGTAAAAGTAGGCCCGCTCTTGAAAGAGCTTGGTGCGCTCCTCGATCTCTTTGGGATCGGTGACCACATTGCCGCTGATGTAGACACGTCCGTTGACGATGCGCTGATCGATGCCCTTGGCCGTCGGCAGGCAGTAGACGCGCGTGTTGAAGGAGCCGAGCGCCGAATAGGCGGCTTCGCCGGTAATAGTGTCGAAAGCCGGGATCGGCTCGCCGAAATGCATGGCGTTGTAGAACCAGAAGCGCTGATCGTCGCTTTCGGTGAATTGCATGAAATAGGGATACATCCGCTGCGCGGCCTCGGTGCCCTTGATTCGGGGCAGCGAGCTTGGCAACGGAAACGTCTTCTCCTTGACGCGCGTATCCACGGGCGGCCTCCCTGGTGAGGGTTCGAAGCCTTATATAGGCCCCGTTACCCGCGCCTCATAGTCTTCCGACAGCCGGCAAGGCGTCAATCCGCGATCCCGCCGCACTTTGCTGTCATCCAAGAGCGGGTCCCGATGCAACCCTTCGCGGGCGGACGAAGCCGGTCAGGCCCTGCGCGGCGGCGGCGGCCCACCGCGCTGCGGGCATGGTGATCTCGCCTCTCCATGGCACTTGGTCGCGGCTCGTCCATGCATTGACCTTGAGGGCCTTGAACAGCCAGACGCCATCGCGCTTGACGCAAAAGTCGTCCCTCGTGCCGATGCCCATGACGAAATTCGTCCCATAATCGACGTTGTATTGCAGGATTTGAAAGAAGCTCTTGACGCGCGCGCCGCCGTCTTCCGGGGTCATCAGAAAATGGTTGAAGAGATGCTGGCGGCCGTACCACCAGCTTTGACGGTCGTACCAGAGCTCCTTGAGATTTTGCAGGATCGCCTCTCGGCCCTGTACGCGCCCTTGCCAAAGATGGTCGAAATAGGCGTCGTCCGTGAAGCAGGCGACGGCCGCTTCCGCATCGGCAAGGTCGATCGCCCACGCGTATTTTGCGAACAGCTCCTCGATGTCGAGACGATCCTCGACCGATAACTTTGCAGGCGTGGCGGCCATGACGCGCATCCTCTCTCATGGTTCGACCGGGCGCTCGGGGAATTCAAATGCATTGCACGCGGTGAGCGCCGAGGCGAAGCCAGTCCTAATTCGTGTAACGTCCGGTTTTCAAGGCGCGCGCCGGAACCCACATGCCGTGGAAGGTCGAGCGCACGCGCACCGGCAGTTTGACGAGCGCCAAGGGTCCCGCCTCGAGCCGCGCCGCATCGAGGATCGCAAGATCGCTGCGGTTCTCGGCCATGCGATTGACGAGCACGAGGATGTAGCCGTCGCCCTCGGGCGCGTCGGGATGGCCGCGGCACGAATTGCGGCTCCTGGACGCCGGAATTGGCGCCCGGCTGCCAGCTCGAGAGCTTGCCGGTTGCGCGATCGATATGGCCCACGGCGCTCGTGCCGTCGGCGCCGCGGAAACGAGATCATGTAGCCGTGGCGGTAAGGCTTGCCCTGATAGCGGTCGTCGGTACGCGGCATCTCGCTCGGCACGGGACAAAGCGGCTTTTTCGCGTAAGCCATCGCTGTTGCCGGCGAGATCGAATGTAAGGCGCGTCAAGATCGGCGGCACGGGCTGGGTCTGCGTGCCGTCGGGCATGGGGAAGAACGGGAAGCAATTGCCGTCATAAAGGCAAAGGTCGAGATGGACCTTTGTCTCCCTCGCTGACCGCATTCATCATGTGGCCCGCGCTCGCGGCGGGACCGCGGAACCAGCGGATGTCGTTTGCCTTGCCGCGGCGCGGCAGGATGGCAAAGACGCTCTCCTTGTCCGGATGCCATTGATAGAACGGCCCGCCCTTCTTCAACACGTCCATGTCGGTGATGAGCGGGAAGAAGGGAAAGATCGACATGGCTCTCGGAGACCCCGAAATCGTGCACCATCCCGGGATAAGGCGCGTTGAACCACACTTCGTGAGCGATCTTGCCGGTCTGGCATCGATGACGTAGAACACGACGTCCGTCGTCCCGTCGCCGCGCGCTTGATAGGAAAAGGTGAGGAGCTCATTGCGCGCGAGATCGAGCTTGGGGTGCGCGCGTCATGCTCACGGCCTTGACGCCGCCGTCGTAATTCCATTCGCGCTTGGTCTCGAGCGTGTCGGGATCGATCTCGATCGGAAGCGAGTCTTCCTTGAGCACCAGCAATTTGCCGCCGTGCCAGATGACATTGGTGTTGGCGGTGCCTTGGTTCTTGCCCTTGACGCTCGGGTCGTTGGTGTAGCGGTTGCGGTAGCGGCCGAAGAGCGAGCGGCGCGCCTTCTCCTGCAATAGAAACCGCTCGTTGCGCACCCAGCGGCTCCTATAGTCCACATGGCCGTTCTCGAAGCGGAGCATGTGCACCATGCCCTCGCCGTCGATGAAGATATCGTCGCCCAGCATAGGCGGATATTGCCGGTCCGGGCCGCAGCGATAGAGCGTGCCGTCGAGATCGGATGGCACGGCGCCGTGGATCACTTCGAGATCGCGCACGTCGGACTCAACGCGCAGCGGCGCGCCCCAGCCTTGATAAAGCGGAATGTCGGGAAAGCGCACTGCCTCTACCATCGCGGATCCCCTTTCTCAGCGCGCCTTGCGCGCTCCCGAATGATCAAGCGTGACGCACGCTCTCCATGCGCAGCACGGGCTTTATCGTCACGCCCGCTTTCGAGTCCTCGATTGCCGCGCCGATCTTCTCGAACGGATAGAATGTGATCAACCGATCGAAGGGAAACCGGCCCTGCCGGAAATAGTCGATCATGAGCGGTATGAACAGCCTCGGCGTGCTGTCGCCGCCGATGATGCCGCGCAGCGATTTTCCGCCGGTCAAGAGCTTGTACATCTCGGGCGCCCAGTCGCCACGCGGCGCGGTCACGAAGCCCGCGACTCCTTGCTGGCCCAGGCAATCGATTGCATGGCTGTAAACTTCCGGCACGGAGGTCGTGTTCAAGCTGAAATCGACACCAAAACGCGTGAGCTCCAAAATGATCTTGGCAGGATCGCCTGCAGAGGCGTCGATCACGTCGGTCGCGCCCAGTTCCTTGGCAAGGGCGAGGCGCTGAGGGACAAGCTCCACCGCGATGATGCGGGACGCGCCGACGAGCCGTGCGGCCATCACGGCGCTCAAGCCGACCGAGCCCGTGCCGAAGATCGCGATGGATCGGCCGGGCGCGAGCTTGAACGAATTGATCACTGTGCCCGCGCCCGTCTGGACGCCGCAACCGAGAGGTCCAAGAATTTCGAGCGGCAGGTCGCGCGGCACTTTCACCGCGCTTTTTTCATCCGCCAGCGCATAGGTGGCGAAGGACGATTGGCCGAAGAAGCGGCCATAGATCAAGGCGCCGTCCTTGGAAAGCGAGCTCGTCCCGTCCGGCCGCAGCCCACCGAAATTGCGCGGCATCACTTCGTAACAGTAGCTCTGGGCGTTGCGCAGGCAGGCCGGGCAATGGCCGCAGAAATTCACGCTGAGCACCACGTGATCGCCGGGCTTAAGCTCGGAGACGCCGGCGCCCACGCGCTCGACAACGCCCGCGCCTTCATGGCCAAACACCATCGGCCGGGGACCTGGGCGCCTTTGCATGGCGATGTCGGTGTGACAAATTCCCGTGGCGACGACACGCACGAGAATCTCACCCGCACGCGGCTCTTCGATGTCCACCGTCTCGAGCACAGGCGCAAGCGCACCCTCTCGCAAGACCGCCGCTTCAATTTTCATCTCGAGCCTTTTTCGTGCGCCTTCGCCGGAACGCTGCGCGTCGCCTCAGAATGCAGCTATTGCCTCATCATTGACGGCTCATGGCAGAGGGTCAATGATCCTTCAAGGAATGCGCGCTGCTGCAATGCGGCGCACGCACGCGCCAAAACGTAATTGCCGACGATGCGGCTTGAATCGGCCGAGGGAGGAAGACGATGGCATTGGCGAAGCAGAGGGCGCCCATGCCCGTTCGCAATCCCCGCAACGGCGAAATCGATTGTCACATCACGCCTGCCTCGGCAGATGAGATTGCCGAGACTTGCGCCCGCCTGCGAAAGGCGCAACCGGCTTGGGGCGCCGCGGCAGTCGAGCATCGCATCGTCGTCATGCGCAAATGGGCAGAGCGGATCAAGACGCATCGAGCCGCTCTCGTGGAGGCGGATTCTATCGACACGGGCTACGGCCAGATCTCGCGCGTAGCGCCCGACATGGTCATCGCCGCGATCAAGCGCAGCGCGGCCTATGCGCCCGCCGTCTTCGCGCAAGCGCGACGCGCGGGGACATCGCCGGGTGCGCCGCATGTCAACTACGACACCAATCTCAAGCCATATCCGATTGTGGGTGTCATCAGTCCGTGGAATGCGCCGCTGATGCTGTCGACCCTGCATGTCATCGCGCCGCTCCTTGCGGGCTGCGCCGTCGTCGTCAAGCCGAGCGAGATCACGCCGCGCTTCGTCGAACCGATGATGGCGACGATCCGCGAGGTCCCCGAGCTCGCCCAAGTGCTCATCTTCGTGCCGGGCGATGGGGAGACGGGCGAGGCGATCGTCCAACACGTCGACATTGTCAATTTCACGGGCAGCGTCGCCAATGGCCGCAAAGTGGCCGAGGCTTGCGCCAGGCGTTTCATACCCGCGATCCTCGAGCTCGGCGGCAAGGATCCGGTCGTCATCACCGAGAACGCGGACTTGGAGAAGGCGGCGACGGCCGTGCTGCGCGGCGCGGTCACGAGCACAGGCCAGGTCTGCTTCTCGATCGAACGCATCTACGTTCAAGAAAAGGTCCACGACGCCTTTGTTGATCTCCTTGTGAAAGAGGCATTGCAGGTGGAGCTGAACTATCCCGATAAACTGAAGGGCCAAATCGGTCCGTTCATCTCGGCAAGGCAAGCTGAAATCGTTGACGCGCATTTGGAGGACGCGGTTGCCAAGGGCGCCGAGATCCGCACCGGCGGCAAGAGTGTAAACCTCGGTGGTGGCCTCTATATGCGCCCGACGGTGCTCACGGGCGTCAATCACGACATGACGATCATGAAGGACGAAACATTCGGTCCCGTGATGCCGGTGATGAAATACCGCACCGAGGATGAGGCCGTCCGGCTCGCCAACGACACCTATTTCGGCCTGTCGGCTGCCGTGATCGGCGGCAGCGCGGAGGAAGCGCGACGCATCGGCGAGCGGATCGATGCCGGTGTCTTGAGCATCCAAGACACATTCCTCACCTTTGCCGGCTTTGGCATCGTCGAGTTGGAGGCGTTTCGTTGCTCGGGGATGTCCGGCCGCGCGCCCGGCATCGTCGGGTTTCTTGCGGAAGCAGGCGGTGCTCATCAACACGGCGGAGCCCGCCTGCCTCATCGCCGAGGGGTTACAGGCCGTCGCCTGATCAGTCGCGCGTGAGCCCTGTCTCGAATCTAAATCCTAATGTTGTGGCGCGGCGCCGCTCCACGCGCGTGCGATCAAATCGCGAATAGCCTCGCGTTCGAGTGGACGCGGATTCCAATAGGGATTGGCCATGACGAGATCCACCGCGCGGTCGATGCCGGCCTCCGGCATGCCGAATTCGCGCAGCGCGGTGGGTGCGTCGAGCCGCCGCGCCAGCGCGTGCAAGCCTTGCACGGCATCCGGCGCATCGAGCGCGCGCGCGACGCGCGCCATCGCTTCAGGCGCGGCCTTCGCATTGTAGGCCATGGCATGGGGAAGTATCACCGTGTGCGTTTCGGCATGCGGCAGATTGAACGCTCCACCCACCACATGACAGAGCTTGTGGTGCAAGGCCATGCCCACGCTGCCGAGACAGATGCCGCAGAGCCAAGCGCCGTAAAGGGCGTCCCCACGCGCCTCCCGATCGCTGGGATCGCGCCTGACGGGCGGCAATGCGCGCGCAAGCGAACCGATCCCCTCCTCGGCAAGCAATGAAATGAGCGGATTGGCTTCGCGCGCGTAGAGCGCCTCGACGGCATGAGCGATGGCGTTGAATCCGGACACGACGGAGACGGCCGGCGGCAGGTCGAGCGTGAGCTCGACGTCGTAAATGATGACCTCGGGCAGCACCTTGGGCGTCGTCACGGTCGTCTTCACGCCATCCTTCGTCTCGCCGCCGATGGGCGTTGCTTCCGAGCCCGAATAAGTCGTGGGCAGAACGATCTGCGGCAGGTCGGTCACGAATGCGATCGACTTGCCGAGCCCGATCGCCGATCCGCCGCCTAAGGCAATGGTGCAATCGGCGCGCTTTTCCCGCACGACCTGAAGCGCGCGTTGTGTCGCCTCCACAGGCGCGTGCATCACCGCGCTGGAAAACGCGCCGACACAAGAAGAGCCCAGGGACTGGGCGAGCGCTTGGGCTTGGCGGGCTCGTCCCGCCGTCGAAAGCACAAGCGCGCGGCTGGCACCGAGCGCGCGGAGCTCATCGGCTGTACGCGCGATGGTCTTGAAGCCGAAGATGACCTTCGCGGGGAGCGCATTGTAGACGAAGGATTGCATGACGAGCCTCTTTGCCCTGCAGGCATTCTCGATCTCAGAAACATGTGGCGCGCCGCGCGGCCTGCTCAAGCATTGCTTAGGAGCCGAGATTCCGCCATGGCAAAGTTCCTCTCCGTAGCCGCACTCTTGGGATCGAAAGCCCGCTCGACCATCGCTCTTGGCCACGCGGTCGGCACGCATTTGAAGGAAATCCCCAAATTCGCAGGCGCGGAAGAACCGGCTTGGCGACACTTTGGCCAGCGGTCGCTCGCCACGGGGGCCGCGTGCTTGCCATGAACGGGGTATGCCTTTAAGTTGTGCAGAAGCATATTCCGGCCAATGGGAATTGACTGTCGGCCATCGACAGCGAGCGGCGTTGCAGGGCCCGAGTATTCGCGACCGCCGTGGCCGGCACTGAGTGAGCGGAGGAGACAATGGCTCAAGCATCGCCAATTCGCGGACACCATCACCTCACATTATGTGTCGGCACGGCGCAGGATGATTACGCCTTTCACACCAAGACGCTCGGGTTGCGCTGTGTGAAAAAGACAGTTCTCTTCGACGGCAAGGTGCCGATCTACCATCTCTATTACGGAAACGGCCTAGGCAAAGAGAGCACGCTGATCACGAGCTTCGCTTTCCGCGTGGACGGCCGGCGCGCACGTCCAGGCTCGGGCCAGGTCAAGACGGTGAGCTGTTCGGTCGCCGCGGACGCGCTTCCCTTCTGGGAGAAGCGCTTGCGTGCGCACGGCTATGAGACCAAGAAGATCGAGCGCTTCGGTCTGCCGCGAATTGAATTCAAGCATCCGGCGGGCATCGGCTACGAGCTCGTGGGCGTTCCCGAGGACAAGCGCGAGCCCTGGACGGGCAGCGACGTGCCCGACGACTGCGCGATTTACGGCGTCTACGGCATCACCGTAGCGGCGCGCGACGCAGGCGAGATGCATGCGTTCATGGACGAGGGCATGGGCTTCCGCAAGGTAGGCTCGCGCGGTCGCGACACGCAGTTTGCCATTCGCGAAGGCAGGCCCGGACAGATTGTCGAGATTCTCGAAACGCCGGACCTCCACCAGGGAAGCTGGACTTATGGCGAAGGCTCCGTCCATCACGTGGCCTTCCATGTCGACGACGAGAAAACCCAAGCCGACTACAAAGCCTATCTCGAAGGTCTCGGCTTCACGGACGTTTCCGACAAGAAAGACCGCACCTACTTCCTGTCGGTCTATTTCCGCACGCCCTCGGGCGCGCTTTTCGAGGCCGCTTATACGGCTGAGAAAGGCTTCCTCGTCGACGAGCCCCTCGAGAAGTTGGGCACGGTCATCCAGATGCCGCCTTGGATGGTGGAAAGGTGGGACGAATACATGGAGAAGATCGGGGCGCTCGAAGATTAGCCGGGTGCCGCAGGATTTTTCTCCCACCGCCGAGGTGAAACTCAGGGTTTGCGCGTTGGAACGCGCGGGACCGCTTAGGCGCGTTTGAGCCCTGCTTTCCGTAACGAGTTAGATTGGCAGGCTTATCTCGGCGTCGACGGGCAGCTTTGCGCCTCGGATGTCCCCACGCGAGCGTTCCCCTGGTCAATCCCCGGCTTATGTGCAAAAAGCAAGCCCGCACTCAGGAAGCAGGCATAAGGCGCTCGCATTAGGTGCGCCGGCCGCGTCGAACAGGGGGCATGAATGAGACTTTGCTTCGCTCTCACGGCGGTGGCGATGCTTGCTTCGCTATCAGCCTGCGATCGCCGTGCAGACCGATCCGAACCGGCCGCCGTGAATCAAGAGAGGCTTCTCGCGGCCGACCAAGAGCCGCAGAACTGGCTCACTTATGGGCGCACTTACTCGGAACAGCGGTTCAGTCCCCTCGCTCAGATCACGACGGAAAACGTAAAGAGGCTCGGGCTTGCCTGGAGCTATGAGTTTCGCGATGGCCGGGGCGTCGAGGCGACGCCGATCGTCGTGGACGGTGTCATGTACGTCACCTCGGCCTGGAGCATCGTCTATGCGCTCGATGCCAAGACGGGTAAGGAGCTATGGGTCTATGACCCCGAAGTTCCGCGCGAGCGCGGCGCGTAGGCGTGTTGCGATGTCGTCAATCGCGGCGTGGCCGTTTGGAACGGCAAAGTCTATGTCGGCACGCTCGACGGTCGGCTGATCGCCATCGATGCCGCCGATGGCTCCAAGGTCTGGGAACAAGTCACCGTCGAACAGGCAAAGCCCCTACACCATTACGGGCGCGCCGCGCGTGGCGCGCGGGCTTGTCTACATCGGCAATGGCGGGGCGGAGTACGGCGTGCGCGGCTATGTCAGCGCCTATGACGCCGAAACCGGCGTCCTCAGATGGCGCTTTTACACCACGCCCAATGCCAAAGGACCCGATCGTGCGGCTTCGGACAGCGTGCGCGCGCGCACACTCGCGACCTGGAACCGGCATGAGGGAGCTTGGCTCACCTCGGGCGGCGGCGGCACGGTGTGGGACGCGATCGTCTACGATCCCGAATTCGACACGCTTTGGATCGGCGTCGGCAACGGCGCACCGTGGAACCGGCAAATTCGCTCGCCAAATTCGCCCGAGACCGAACAACGACAATCTGTTCCTGTCGTCCGTCGTTGCGCTCGACCCGGATACGGGCGCCTACAAGTGCCATTATCAGGAGACGCCGGGCGAGACTTGGGACTACACGGCGACCCAGCCGATCATTCTCGCTACGCTCACGATCGACGGGAGCGAGCGCCAAGTCCTCATGCACGCACCCAAGAACGGCTTCTTCTATGTGATCGGGCGAAAAGATTGCGCCTTGCTCTCGGCTCAAGCGATCGTGCCCGTGACTTGGGCGAGCGCAATCGACATGAAAACGGGACGCCCGATCGAGAATCCCGCTGCGCGTTACCAGACGAGCTCTTTCAAGGCAACACCTGGACCGATCGGCGCGCACAATTGGCACCCGATGGCCTTCAGCCCGCAGACGAACCTTGTCTACATCCCTGTTCAAGACGCCGATTATGAATACATCGCCGACAAGGCGTTTTCTTATCGCGACGGCCGCTTCAATGTAGGGGTCGCCTTCCCCGCGCTGCCGTCCGATCCCGCGGTCATCGAGCAAGTCCGCAACTCGATCAAGGGCTTTCTCTTGGCATGGGACCCCGTCGCGCAGCGCGAGGTGTGGCGCGCACCACACGTCACGGCGTGGAATGGTGGCACGCTGGCCACGGCCGGCGGGACTTGTCTTTGAAGGCACGGTGGATGGCAAGTTCATCGCCTATGACGCCCGCGACGGGCGGGAGCTGTGGCAGTTCGACAACCAGGGCGCGACGCAGGCGGGACCCGCCACCTATTCCGTCGACGGGCAGCAATATGTGGCGACGCTTGCCGGCTATGGCTCGCGTCTTCTTCTTGGTCAACGGCTTCGCGGCGCAGGGAACGAACCTGCCCGGCCGCGTCAATGTATTCCGGCTAGACGCGAGCGAACGCTTGCCGCCGCTCGAACTTGCCGCGCGTCGAGATGCCGGAGCCGCCGGAGATCGAAACGTCGCCCGAGACGGTGGCGCAGGGCGAGGTGCTCTTCGACAGATTTTGCTTCATGTGCCATGGCGGCGGCGCTATTTCGGGCGGGGTGATAGCTGACCTGCGGCACTCCCCGGTCTTACAGAACGCCGACCAGTGGCGAACCGTGATCCATGGCGAGAGGGCATCCTCCGGCATGCCCGACTTCACGCAATGGGTTTCCGGACTTGGACGCGGACGCCCTTCGCGCGTATGTTGCCTCCCAGGCGCGCGCGACACGCAATCTCACACCGCCGGCCGTGTCCCCGTCATCGCAGCAGTGAGGTCCGACAAGCCATGCTGACGCTTTATCACTGGGAACCAAACGCCAATTCCGGCAAGCCGATGCTCGCGCTGGCCGAGAAGGGCGTCGAGTTCGAAAGCCATTATCTCGACCTTCTCAACTTCGATCAGCACAAGCCCGAATATCTGAAGATCAATCCGGCCGGCACGATCCCGGCGATGGTCCATGACGGAGCTGGTGCTCGACCGAGTCGACCGCCATCATGGAATATGTCGACGCGGCCTTTCGCGGGCCCGCACCTTGCGGCCGACGCGATCCCGAGGAGCGCTGGCGCATGCGCTGGTGGATGAAATTCTTCGACCAGTATTTCGCGCCTTCGCCTCAGCATGATCGGCTGGAGCGTCTTTGTCGGACCGTCGGTGCGCGATCGCGATCCCGGTGGAGCTGAAGGCCGCGATCGATCGCATTCCGCTCAAAGAGCGGCGCATTGCCTGGTCCAAGGCGATCTACAACACGTTCTCAAAGGAAGAGCTCGACGAGTCGCGGCGCCGCTCGGAGTTCGGCACGCGCATGCTCGAAAAGCGCGCTCTGACCGAGCGCCCGTGGGTCGCGGGCAAGACTTATTCGCTCGGCGACGTCAATGGCTTCAATTTGGGCTACGCGCTGCCGCTCGCCCGGCCGGACGTCTGCAACGACGAGAAAACGCCGCACATCATGGAATGGCTGCGCAAGATCTACGAGCGCCCGGCGACCAAAGCGACCTGGGCCATGGGCCGCACGCAGATGGCTGCGCGCGTCGAGCTATCTCGCGCGCAAGCCGGCAAGTGTTGGGGGGAAGCGCCATGCTTGAGCTTTATCACTGGGAGCCGAACACCTCTTTGCTCAAGTGTCTCGTGGCTCTGAAGGAAAAGGGGCTGAACTTCACGAGCCATTACGTCGATATCCTGGACTTCAAGATGCCGCGGAAATATCCGCCGCAGAATGATGAAGTCGCGTTTCAGCATGGAAGGCGAGGGACCGATCCTCGTCAACGGGGGCGCGGTCATGACCGACAGCTTCTTCGTGAACCTTTATCTCGACGACGCATTCCCCGAAAAGCCGCTGCAACCGGACGACGCTGTGGGCCGCTGGCGTATTCAGGCCTTGGGTCGCTTCCTTGGCGAAGTTCTCGCACCGGCGGCAAGCACGCTTGGCTGCCACGCTTATCTTGTCGCCCGTGCTCAAGAAGCGCGAGGCGGCGCGATATCGATGCCTTTATCTCGAAGCTGTCGAGCCTCGAGTTGCGCCAAGCCTGGACGGCCGCCGCCAAGGACGACTACAGCAAGGATTTGCTCGACGACTCGCGCCGCAAAGTCGGCGTGTGGCGTGAAGCGGATCGAGGGCATGCTCGCCACGTCGCCTTGGCTCGTCGGCGACAAATTTTCGATTGCCGATATCGAGGCCTTCGCGCTTACGAATGGGCTGACCAAGCTCACGCCCGATCTCGTCAGCAAGTCGGCAAGCCCGCGTGTCATCGATTGGCTCGAGCGCATCCGTGCGCGGCCGGGCGTAAAGGCCGCGCTCGCCATGAGCAAGACCGGCAAGCCCGACGAATGCTTACGCGCCGGGCCCGGAACACAGCCGTTGGGGTTGAGAGAGTGAACCATGCGGTGCATTGACTACTTCGACAAGGGCGCGGAGATCGAGCCCGAGCGCGCGGCGATCGTCCAAGGCGATCTCAGCTACACATTTGCCGAAGTTCAGGCGCTCACCTTCAAGATCGCAAGCGCCATGAAGGCGAATGGACTCAAGCATCAGGATCATGTCGCGATCTATTCTCCCAATCATGCGGGCGTGATACTCACGCTCTTGAGCATCTGGCGGGCGGCCGCGATATGGATTCCCGTCAATGCGCGCAATGCGATCGACGCAAACATTCAATATATGAACTATGTGCGCACGAGCTGGCTGTTCTATCACTCCCAATACGCCAAAGAGGTCGCGCAGCTAAAGGCTGGGGTGCCGAGCTTGCGTCATTTCGTCTGCCTCGATCGGGAGCACGAAGGCAATCCTTCGCTCGCAAACTTCATGAAGGCGGGCGAGGGAAAGCCCTGGGCCGACGATGGCGATCCCTTCGGCAACCTCGACGAGGTGGTGGGCATTTTCCCGACCGGCGGCACGACGGGCCCGGCCAAGGGCGTCAACGTCACTAATCTCGGCTGGGGGACCATGCTCGAGATCGTCGGCAACGCGCTGCGTTGTCGACGACATCAAGCCTGTTTGCCTTGTGCCGGCGCCCTTGACCCACGCCGCGGGACCGGTGTCGCTGGCGACCCTCGCCATCGGCGCCACGAATGTCGTCATGCCGGGCTTCGATGCGGGCAAAGTGCTCGAGAACATCGAGCGCTACAAGGTCACCCATCTCTATTGCCCTCCGACGGCGCTCTATATGCTTCTCGACCACCCGAACTTGCACGACCACAATTATTCGAGCTTGCGCCGCTTTCTCTTGGTTGGCTCGCCCGTTCTCGCCTGACAAATTCAAGCAGGCGGTCGAGGTATTCGGGCCTTGCTTGTGCCAGTCATACGGCCAGGTGGAGGTGCCGATGGTTCTCACTTGGCTTCCGCCCGATGTCGTGGCGCGGGCGGCGAAAGGCGATCATCCCGAGCGCCTCGCAAGCTGCGGCAAGCCGAGCTTATCCCGTGCGCGTCGGAATCATGGATGACGCGGGAAAACTCCTCCCGGTGGGCGAGCCGGGCGAGATCGTGGCGCGCGGCGCGCTTGTGAGCCACAGCTATTTCGAGAAGCCGGAGGCCACGACCGAGGTGCGCACGTTCGGCTGGCACCATACCGGCGACGTCGGCTACCGCGACAAGGACGGCTACATCTATATCGTCGACCGCAAGAAGGACATGATCGTCACCGGCGGCTTCAATGTCTTCTCGGCCGAGGTCGAGGCCTGCGTCATGGAAATGCAAGGCGTGCTCGAATGCGCGGTCGTCGGCGTCCCGCATGACAAATGGGGCGAGGCGATCAAGGCCATCGTGGTGCCGGCACGCGGCGTCAACCTTGACAGAAGAAGCCGTCATCGCCCACTGCAAGGACGCGCCTAGGCAGCGTAAAGGCGCCGAAATCGGTCGAGTTTTGGACCGAAATTCCTAAAACGCCCAACAACAAGATGGACAAGAAGGCGATCCGCAAGCGCTTTTGGTCCGACGCCGACCGCAACGTTCACTAGCGCGCTCTCGGAACGCTTTGGCTCCAAACAAATCAGGCGCGCCTCATCGGCGCGCCTGGTTTTTGATCTTTGGCTATGGTCGGTCAGATTCTTGATGACGACCTTGCCGAAATGCCCGCCCGCGGCGAGGAGCTCATAGGCCTCAAGCGCGTCATTGAAGGGAAAGACCTTATCGACGACGGGCTTGATGCGGTTGACGATGATCGCGGTTTTCATGGCCTCAAAGAGGGCGCGCGAGCCGACGAAGATACCGTGCATGCTGGCGCCCTTCATCATGAGCGGGTGGGGCGCGGTGTCGCCCTGAGGGCCCGCGAGCACGCCGATCAAGGCGACTTTTCCGCCAAAAGCAAGCGACTGGAACGATTTCGCAAGTGTTCCCGCGCCGCCCACTTCGATCACATGATCCGCACCGCGCCCGTCGGTGAGCTTCATCACCTCGGCCGGCCAGTCGGGCGTGCGCTTGTAGTTGATGGTGTCGCTCGCGCCGAGCTTTCTCGCCCGGTCCAGCTTCTCGTCGCTCGACGAGGTGACGATGACTCGCGCGCCCGCTGCCCTCGAGAACTGCAGCGCAAAGATCGATACGCCGCCAGTGCCGAGCGTGAGCACAGTATCGCCCGGCTTGACGGGCTTGCCCACGCCTTCGACCGCATTCCAAGCGGTGACGCCCGCGCATGCAAGCGTGGCGCCTTCTTCGAATGACATGCCTGGCGGAAGCGCGACCAGGCCATCCTGGTGCGCCACGAGGTACTCGGCGAGCACGCCGTCCATCGGGGAACCCAGAGCTTGCATGTTTGCGGGGCGCTCGCCACCCGTCCACACTTGAAAGAATGTCGCGGCAACGCGGTCGCCGACTTTGACTCGCTCGACGCCCGGACCCACGGCCGCCACTTCGCCCGCGCCGTCGGAAAGCGGGATCGTGTCACGCGGAACGGAACCCGCGAAATATTTTCCGGTGACAACGGCGAGGTCGCGGTAGTTGAGCGAGGCGGCGCGCATGCGAACCAAAACCTCGTTCGGTCCCGGCTTGGGATCCGGTCGCTCGGCGTGGCGCAAGCCTTCCAGGCTGTTGCTACCCTTGACGATTTCGTAGACCTTCATCGCGAGTCCCCTTCATCCAAAGTCACGTAAGGGCTATAGCATAGCAGGACGCGCGTATTCATTCACAATTTGAGGTTTCCGGCGCGAGGCAAGATGCGCGGCTCTTCACAGAGGGCGAATGGGACCTGTAATGTTGGCGACAGAAGCACCGATGGGAAGTGCGAAGATAGGGGTTTGCCGTGATCGAACTCTTTACGTCCGAGACGCCGAATGGCTGGAAGATCTCCATTGCGCTCGAGGAGATGGGCCTCGAGTACAAAGTGCGGCCCATCTCCCTCTCGAAGGGCGAGCAGAAAGAGGAATGGTATCTCAAGCTCAACCCCAACGGACGCATCCCGACGATCGTCGATCACGAGTTCGACGACTTCGTCGTCTTCGAGTCGGGCGCGATCCTGATCTACCTCGCGGAGAAGACCGGCAAGCTCATGCCGACCGACGTCAAAGGGCGCTCGCGCGTCATCCAATGGCTCATGTTCCAGATGGGCGGCATCGGGCCGATGATGGGCCAGGCCAACGTCTTCTACCGCTACGCGCCGGAAAAGATTCCGTACGCGATCGAGCGCTATCAGCGCGAGGTGCGGCGGCTGTTCGAAGTCCTCGAAGGCCAGCTTGCCAAGAACGAATATCTCGCCGGCGACTATTCGATCGCCGACATCGCGAATTGGAGCTGGGTGAACGGCTATGAATGGTCGGGCGTGAACATCGACGGCCTGCCGAACTTGAAACGCTGGCTCGATGTGATCGGTGCGCGGCCCGCGGTTATTCGCGGCAAGGCCGTTCCGGCGCCGCGCGATCTCGGCCAGCGCGACGAGAAGACCATCGAAGGCGCGCGCAAGATGCTTGCTTAGACTGAACGATCCCGTCGGCGCGAATTGTTCACGCGCCAAGCGCCTTTAGCGTTTCAGGAACCTTGTCGGGCATGGCAAGGGCGGCCTTCACGCCGGGCCGTGCGTTCATGCGCGTCACCCAGTCGATGACACGAGGTGTGGCGCTCCTGTTGACGAGATCGGGGAAGAGTTGTTCGAGGCCGGCTGCCGCCGAGTAGGTATTGAAGTCGGCAAGCGAATAGCTGCCGCCCGCGAGCCAGGGTGTCTTCTCGAGAATGCCGTCCATGCGCTTGGCCGAGACGCCAACCTTGCGCCGTGCATCGGCAAGCTGCTCCTTCGCTGAAGGAGTCGCCCGCCACCGTCGCCCATTTGTCGCGCTGCTCCTTCAAGGGAATGCGTTCGAGCAGCTTGGCAAACTTGTCCTTTGGAATGCTCTTTGCGATTCGGCGCACCATGATGTGCCAGCCGATGATCGACAGCGAGGGCATGAAATATTCGTCGACGAACTTGCTCCAGATTCGCATATGGGCGCGTTCGACCGGATTGGCGGGGCGCAAGGACGCCTCGGGAAATACGTCGTCGAGATATTCGTTGATGACGGTGGACTCCGTGATCACCGCACCATCGTGAACCAGAACCGGCACTTGGCCGTTCGGATTGATCTTCACGAACCACGGCTCATGTTGCTCGAAGGCCAAGAGGTCGACATAGCGGCTCACGAAGTCGAGCTTCTTCGCCTTGACGCAGATGAGCACCTTCATGGAGTTGGCGACGGGTTCGGCGTGATAGAGCTCGAGTATGGATAGGCCTCTATTTTCCTGCGCGATCTTCAATTGATGGAATCAGTTACTCCCGGCCCGGGCTTTCGCCATCATTTGCCGTCGTCCCTCTTCGAAGGCGAGCCGCTTGGGATCCGCTTTTCCCACCGGCAGGGCGGCGAGCACCTCGTCGAAGATGCCGCGCAGCTCTTCTTTGAATTCCGGGTGCGGAAAGATGTAGAAGTCGTTGCGCTTGACACATGCGAGGACTTTTTCGGCGACTTCGACGGGGTCCATGCCGAGCCGCTGAACTTCGGGAAGGTGCTTCATGAAGTTCGCGTCCACATGGCCGACGTTCTTGGAGAGGGCGGCAGGGCGGATTTCGTCGCTCCGGTAAATGGCGCTGTTAACGAGGCCCGGGCACAAGACCGAGACGCCGATATTGTGCGTGCGCAACGCCCAGCGCAGAGATTCGGAGAGCCCGCGCACGGCGAACTTCGCGGCCGTGTATATCCCCGCGCTGGGGCCCGCGATGAACGAAGCCATGGAGGCGGTATTGACGATGTGTCCGCCTTCGCCATGGGCCTTGATGCGCGGCGTGAAGGTGTGGACGCCGTTCACCACGCCGCCGAGATTGACGCCCAGGATCCAATCCCAATCGTCGTAAGTGCATTCATCGATCGGCGCGAAGAAGTTGACGCCGGCATTGTTGCAGACGAGGTGGATCTTGCCGAAGACGCGCTCGGTCTCGTCCGCGGCGCGCGCCATGGCGGCACGGTCCATGACATCGAGCCGGATTGCGTGAGCACGCTTGGAGTTCGGGAACCTCACGCATCGCCGCGTCGAGCGCGTCCTGCCGGATGTCGGCGATGACGACCTTCATGCCCGCGCGATGGAAGACCTTGGCCATACCGAGGCCGATGCCGTTCGCTCCCCCGGTGATGAATGCGGTCTTGCCCTCGACGTTCTTCAACGGAGCACTCATTTCTTTCGACCCTCTGTGTAGATCGGGTTGCGCAGGAGAAACGGAACGAGCGCCTTGAACGCAGGGTCTTCAGGACGGTCCGGGATCGCGGCCATGATGGCATCGCAGCGCTCGCGCACACCGTCACGAAATTCCGAGTGCGTGAAGATGAAAAGCTCATTCTTGCGCACGCCTTCGAGCACGCGCTCGCCCACCAGAAGCGGCTCCATGTAGAGCGGCGAGACGGAGCGTCCTTCGCGCGCGCGGTCGAACTCGGCATAGCCCGTATCCGCAAGATGCGCGGGACGCGTCTTTCCGCTCTGCGCGATATTGGTTTGCACCGGACCCGGGCAAAAGGCCGAGACGCCGATTTTCTCCTCCGCAAGCTCCGAGCGCAGCACCTCCGACATGCCGATGACCGCGGCTTTGGAGGTCGTGTAAATGCCCGCGCCGCCATGGGGCAAGATGCCCGACATCGAGCATGTGTTGACGATGTGCCCGCCTTCGCCCTGGGCGAGCATGCGAGGCAGAAACGACACGATGCCGTTGATCACGCCGCCGACATTGACCCCCATGACCCAATCCCAATCGGCGTGGGTCGCGAGCTTCATCGGGCCAGCCAAACCAACGCCAGCGTTGTTGCACAACACATGAATCTTGCCGAACGCACGCAGGGTTTCCTCTACGGCGCGCGCCATGGCGGGGCGGTCGGTTACATCGAGCTTGAGCCCGCGCACTCTCTTGTTGTCACTGAAGGTAGACAGTGCCGACTTGAGATGATCCTCGCGAATATCGGCAATCATCACATTCATACCCGCGCGCGCAAAAGCCCGGGCTATGCCAAGTCCAATGCCACTCGCGCCGCCCGTGACAAAAGCTACTTTTCCTTCGACGTCCATCGTCCTGCTCCTGATGTGATGTTCCTGGCAGCCCGTTCCACATGGCGGATCGCTCTGCGCCGCGCCGCCGGCATTTTACGGGACTTTATCGGCGACGGTCGCCCTATGCCAGTAACTTTCGCAGGTGATGGATGCCATTCGAGCCAGCTCACATCTTGACGCTGAGGCCAAGCATGTAGTTGCGGTTCTCGCCGGGAAAATAGCGCTCGGTACCGAAGGCAAAATCGGCGCGCTCGGCGTAGTCGGTGTTCGTGAGGTTGCGCACGGCGCCGTAAAGCTCGAATCCCGCGCGGCAGCGTAGCGCTCAGCCGAAGATTGAAGAGATCGTGGCCGGGATAGGTGTGGGCGTTGGCGGCATCGGTGAAGTAGGCGCCCACATGCTCCCACTCGAGCTCGGCGCGTGTCGCGCGCGTCGGCTTGAGCATAAGACGCGTATTGACGAGGAGATGCGGCGCGGTGTCGACGTCGTCGCCCTTGGTGATGGCCTCGGTCGCCGAGCTCGATCACCGGACGGGAAAAGTCGTAAACGTGGCGCGCATAGGTGCCGCCCGAAGCGATCTCGGCCCATGGGAAGAGCAGGCACGGCGACGTTCCATTCGAAACCCCGATGCCTCGTTTTTCCGTCGGGCACATTGAATCCGTCGGCGTCGCGAAAGAAGAAGTGTCTCTTTTCCATGGCAAAGAGTGCGAGCTCGAATTGGATGTCACGGATGGTGCCGCGCGCGCCGAGCTCGACGCTGTCGAGCGTTTCGGGCTTGTTGTCACCCACGACCTGCTTGTTCTGCAGACGATAGAGCTCGGCGGCTTGCGGTGCCCGCGCGCCCCGTGCTGCCGAGACATAGAATGGCGACGCGTCTCGTTCGGCGCGTAGACGAGACCGAGCTTTGGCGTGACGGTAAGAAACGTGTCGCGCCGGTCGGCTGGCCGCTGGAAACGGCCAACCGTGTCGGAGCTCGTCCGGGTGTCGTAGTTGAAAGCCGTGTGCTCGAGCCGCAGGCCTGCGGTCGCACGCAACGTGTGCGTGAGGCGCCACTCGGTGTGGAGATAGGGCGCGAGCACGAGCGCCGCGACTGCATAATCGTAATGCACGCCTTGGGTAAAGGTTCCCGCGGTGGGTAGCTTCTGGGTTTCCCGAAGATAGCCCTGCGTGTAATCGCTGTCGAAGCCCATGGCAATCTCGTGGCCGCCCTTGAGTGGGAACGTGAAGGTACTCGAGCGCACCGACGCTCCAATGGCCGTTCTCCTCGAGCGCCTTCGAGGGAAAGAAGTGCAACAGGAATTCCATCTTGTTCCAGCGCGCGAAGGGCGTGAGCGCGAGCGTGCCGCCCGCCACTTGGGCCTCGATGCGGTTAGCCAAGCGCAGCGCCTTGGCATCGCGGAAGGCCTCGGGATTGGCATTTGCGCGCGCCAGCACATCGTGCTTATAGGCGTCGCGGCCTTCGACGAAGCCCGCGGTTTCCTGGTTGAGATTGACACCCGAGAGTGTGGTTCGAACGCTCACGCGCGGAAGCGCAAGATCATTACGCAGCGTGAACTTCTGATCGTCGACGCCGGCAAAATCGCGGAAGCCTTTTTCATGGGCGAGGGTGAGGCCGGCGAAGATACCATCCGCTGCCCGCGGTGCCGGAGACAAAAGCCCGTCCATTCACGCGGCCATAGGAGCCACCGGAGACGTCGAGAAAACCCTCGAGCTTCTCGCTCGGCGCGCGCGATATGACGTTGACGAGGCCGTGCAGTGCGTTCGAGCCATAGAATGCGCTACCCGGGCCGCGCACGACCTCGATCGCCTGCGCAAGCTCGCTATGCGCTTCGAAAAGGCCGTTGACATTGGCAAAGCCCGCGGCACGCAGCGGCACGCCGTCCTCGAGAAAGAGGAACGAGCCCGCCCCGTCGTCGCCCACGAGCACCGGCGAGCGAATGGCGTGAGATGCTCAAGCCCGCTGCCGCGATGAATGAGCACGCCGGGCAGGCGATTGAGCGCCTCGCTCGGATGCTGCGGCGCGGATGAAATCGATGTCGTCGGTTGAAAGGCGCGCGAGATTTCCGGCGAGCGTGTCGAGCGGCTGCGCGCTCCGCTTGGCGGTGACGATCATTTTCTCGAGGACTCGCTCGCCTTCCCCGGCGCTTTCCGCGTTTGCCGGTTGAACCGCGAAAAGCAAGGCAAGAGGAGGAGCGAACGACAAAGAGCGCACCGGCCAATCACGCTTGGTCCCCCCGGCTCGCGCGCGTGTCAAGCATTCGGCCGCCCCATGGCAAGTGATCGCGGCCGTGCGGTCTTTTACAGCGAAGCGATGACGCGAGGAACAGCAGCGGGCGCGCCCGCGGCTAATTCGCTCGTCGCGTGTAATCAGGCTCCAACCGCAGCCTGGCCCGAGATCGGGCTGGACGCCCGCGCCGCGCGGCGGCGGAAATAGGGCATCACGTCTTTGGCAAACAGCGTCGTGCTCTTCATGACCTGCTCGTGAGGCTGGGTTCCGAATTGCATGAAGGCGATCAGGTGGCCGAAGCCGATCTCGCTCTGATATTGCTCGATTTTCGCGCGGATGGTTGCCGGGCTGCCGCAGAGGAACATGCCGGCTTTGATGACGCTGTCGATGGTCTGAACGTCGGCAACGTTTCGCGCGCTGTGATCATGCCTTTGAGCGAGCGCCTGGTCGTAAAGCCGGGCGGCAGCAACATCAGCGGCGGGTATTTTCAGGAACTTGGTGAGAAAGGCCTCCATATGCGGCTTGGCCTCCGCATAGGCGATCGCGTCGGTTTCCGCGACATAGACCGGAACAGCCCAACCGAGCTGCTCGGGCGACGGTGTGTACCCCAAACGCTGCGCTGTCTCACAATAGTGCTTCATGTAGCGAGCGACCGCGGGAACCGGACTGAAGGTTTGCAGATAGGTGTACTTTCTTTCCGGCGCAGCCGCCCATTCGATGGTTTCGTAACTGCCTGTCGAGGGGATCCAAATTGGCGGGTGCGGCTCTTGATAGGGCCGCGGCCAGCAATTCACATATTCGAAGCGATAGTGCTTGCCCTCGAAGGGAAAGGGTCCGGTCTCCGTCCAGGCGCGGACGATCAGATCATGGGCTTCTCGAAAGCGCTCCAAAGAATATGAGGGATTGGCCGCCCAGGAATGATATTCCGCGCCGATGCCGCGAACGAATCCGGCAATGAGACGGCCGCCGGTTAAGTTGTCGATCATCGCGAATTCTTCGGCCACGGTAAGCGGATTGTTGAGCAGCGGGAGCGCGCGGCCGAGAACGGCGATTTTCGCTCGCTTCGTGCGGCGCGCAAGTGCGCCCGCCATGACGCCCGGTGTGGGCATAAGACCGTAAGCGTTCTGGTGGTGCTCATTGAGGCACACGCCGTCGAAGCCCATTTCGTCGGCATATTCGAGCTCGTCAAGATAGCGGTTGTAGAGCTTATGGCCCTTTTTCGGGTCGTAATAGGAATTGGGCAGCGTCACCCAGGCTGAATTGTATTTCTTGTCGAAGTCGAGATCCAAATCGGCATAGGGCATCAAGTGGAAGAAGTAGAACTTCATGATCTTGTCCCGTCGATGAAGGCGGTGATCGTTGCGACGAATTCCTCGGGCTTTTCGATATTGGGCAGATGCCCGCAGTCTTTTATCGTCTGAAGACGTGCGCCCGGGATCAGTCCCGCGAAAGCCGGGCCATAGGCCGGGGGCACGAGGCGATCGTTCTCGCCCCAAAGGATCAATGTCGGCACCGAGACGCGGTGCAGCCACTTGGACAAATGCGGATTGAACAAGCGCGGCTCCCAGGCGAGCCGGGCAAGCGTTTCCATGCTCTTGATCTGTGCCTCGACGTCCTCATCGGTGGGCTTGCGGGCGAGCGCCGCCTCGATGAGCTTCGGGTCGTGAAAGAGATGACGAACCAACTCGTCCGGCATGAGCAGAAAGATATCCGCCCGCGGCACCCCGTTGACGCGAATGCCGCTGGGCGCGACCAGCGTCAGGCTCGACAGCGCGCGGCAATCGCGCACGGCGAGTTCCGCAGCCACCCAGCCGCCGAGCGAGTGGCCCACGAGATGAATGCCGTCGAGACCGAAATGGCGGATGAAATCGAGATAGAAGTAGGCGAGGTCACCCACATTATCGAGCCAGTCGGGCGTGTCGGAAGTGCCGAAGCCGGGACTCTCCGGCGCGATCACTTCGAAGCGCTTGGCGAGCTCGTCCATATAGGGCAGCCATGTGCCCGCCCCACCCGCGCCGTGCAGGAGGAGCAGCGGGGCGCCGAATCCGCCGCGCATGATCCGGATTCCACAGCCCGTGATGATCTCTCGATCTTCCCGCCATTCCATGCGTGTCTCACTCCGTCAATGACGCTCGCTATCGAGCATCGCCATCTGATGTGCGTCGTAGCGACTGCCTGCAACCTGATCGAAGGGCACGGCACGCTCGATCCGCGCGAGATCATCCTTGGTGAGCGTCAGCTCAAGCGCGCCGAGCGATTCGGCAAGCTGCTTCCGGGTCCGCGCGCCCACCAACGGGATAATGTCCGTCCCGCGCGACAGCACCCAGGCGATCGCAAGTTGCACGGGTGTTGCTCCCTTCTCGCGCGCGATTGCCTCGAGCGCCGTCACGAGCGTCAAATTGCGCTGCAAGTTCTCTTGCTGCCAACGCGGCATGCGGGCGCGAAAATCCCTCTCACCAAGCTTCGGCGCAATCTTGCTGCTCAAGAGGCCGCGGGAGAGCACACCATAGGCGGTGATACCGATGCCGAGCGCGCGCACGGTGGGGAGAATCCGTGCCTCGATGCTGCGGCTCAAAAGGGAGTATTCGATCTGTATAGCCGCGATGGGGTGCACGGCATGAGCGCGGCGAATGGTCGCTTCGCCCATCTCCGACAGGCCGATATGGCGAACATGGCCCGCCCGAACGAGATCGGCAATCGCGCCCACCGTGTCCTCGATGGGGACCGCGGGATCGAGGCGCGCCGGCTGGTAGAGGTCCACGTAGTCCGTGCCCAGACGTTTGAGCGTGTAAGCCAATGCCGTCTTGACGGCCACGGGTCGCGTATCGATTCCTAAGAATGCGCCGCTTGCGTCGCGCTGCGCCCCGAACTTCACCTGGATGAAGGCGCGCTCGCGCTTGCCGCCCTTTAAGGCCTCGCGCAACAGGAGCTCGTTGTGACCCATGCCATAGAAGTCGCCCGTATCGAGGAGCGTGATGCCGGCCTCGAGAGCAGCGTCGATCGTGGCAAGGCTCTCGGCCTCTTCCGCGGGGCCGTAGAAGTCCGACATGCCCATGCAGCCCAGACCGAGCGACGACAAGGCCGGACCGTCTCGACCGAGCGTGCGCGTGCGCATCTCTGCCCTCCTTGGCGCCGGAGGCGCGGTTCGTCGCTGCCCGCGTGCCCTGTTATCTTGTTGGTGACTTGGCGGGAATGGATCGAAATCCAGTGCCGTCGCATAATACTTCCCGCACAGCTGGGGGTCAGTCAATCGCATGACATGAGATCAGATCGAGAATGTCGGACTGAGTAAAGCAAAGTCTTGCGACAATCGGACTTTTTCGACCCACATGGCGAAGACTGCATCCAAAAGGAGCAGAAATGGCGATCGAAACACCGACCACCGACGATCGGGTCATTTGGGATATTTGGACTTCCACCTATTGGCTGCCGTCGCTCTTGGTGGCCGATGAGCTCGGTCTATTCAACGCGCTCGACGAGGAACCGGCGACCATGGCGGATCTGGCGCGCCGTCTCGATCTCAACGCGAAGGGGATTGAAATTCTCCTGCCCATGCTCGCCTCGCTCGGACTCCTCGTGCCGCGCCTCGGCCGCTTCCATCTCACCGATGCCGCGCGAAACTACCTGCTGCTCCGAGAGCCCGTATTATTGGGGCGGCGTCTTCTCCGCTCGGCGGCAGAACAACCCGCTCTACGCGATTTTGCGCGATCGGCTCACACGCAAGACCAACCTCGGACGCGGCGATGCCGAGCAAGAGCGGCCCGCCGATGCGTGGGCGAGCGGACATGTCGACATGGAGCGCGCGCGGGCGATCGCGCGCTTCATGCACAGCCACTCTCTGCCTGCGGCCGTGGGCGCGGCGCGGAATGGCGATTTCGGCGGCGTGAGGCGCCTGCTCGATGTGGGCGGCGGGTCGGGATGCTTTTCCGTCGCCTTGGCGCAGACCTATCCCAAGCTACGCTGCACGATCATGGAGTTGCCCACCATGTGCGAAGTAGCGCTCGAATATGTCGCCGCCGCCGGCGTCTCGGACCGGGTCGATGCCCGCGCGGTGGACATGTTCAGAGAGCCGTGGCCCGAAGGCTATGACGCGCTCTTTTTCTCCAACGTCTTTCACGATTGGAGCTTCGAGACCTGCGCCGAGCTTGCCGGGAAAGCCTTTGAAGCGCTGCCGGCGAGCGGGCGCATCTATCTACATGAAATCTTGCTCGATGAAGACGTCGCCGGTCCCCGCGCGGCGGCGAGCTTTTCGGTGATGATGCTCATCGGCACGCGGGGCCGGCAATTCACATTTGGCGAGCTCGCGACGCTTTTACAGAACGCGGGTTTCGTCGATACCGAAGCGATTGCCACATACGGCTATTTCTCGATCGTCGCCGCGCGCAAGCCTTGAGCGGCCGAAGCGTGCGCGCTAGGCACATGAATTTCTCGCGAGTGGGATCCGCCGAGAACAATACGCGCAAAAGAGCGCCAGTTCGCACAACTTGACGCTAAAGCGGGCCATCATTAAAGATCTCAAACGCAGTCAGACGCGGCATATCAAAAAAGAGAGGTATCACCGTGAAAGTCGCATTGATCGGCGCGACCGGATCCATCGGGTCGAAAATTCTGAGCGAAGCGCTCAATCGGGGCCATCAGGTGACGGCCATCGCCCGCAATGTCGCGGCGCTGAAAAGCCAAGCCAATCTAACGGTCAAGCAGGGCGATGCCGCCGACAGCAGCGCGTTGGCGAAAATGCTCACGGGCCACGATGTCGTTATCGGCGCCGTCAATCCAGGCCGCGGCGCCTCGCCGACCGATGTCTACGCGCATCATCTGCGCGGCTACCGAAACGTTCTGGACGCCGTGAAGAAGTCGGGCGTCAAGCGCTTTCTCATGGTGGGCGGTGCCGCGAGCCTCAAGCTGCCCTCCGGCGAGGAGCTTCTCGACTCGCCGACCTTTCCGAAGGCCTTCGAGCCTTTCAAGCCCGGCGATCCGCGCCATGCGCGATTTCTATGTCAATGTCCTAAAGCAGGAGCGCGATCTCGATTGGGTGTTCCAGGCGCCGTCGGCCGCGATCCAACCCGGCACGCGCACCGGCAAGTTCAGGCTCGGCGGCGATGACATGCTCTTCGACAAGGATGGCCAAAGCCGCATCTCGATCGAGGACTTCGCCATGGCGATGGTCGACGAGCTCGAGCGGCCGAAGCATCATCGCGAGCGCTTCACCGTCGGTTATTGAGACGCGCGGAGCGAAGTCCGCAAGGCTGATCATCCGCGATCAGGGGCGGTCTCAGCCGTTACGGGGCGGTCTCACGAGCTCGGCGTTCTTCCAGCGCCTCTTTGGCGCTACGGTTGCTGCGTAGGAGGCTTACCGAGCGTGACGATCACGATCGACCATATCAGGGCTGCCGCCGAGGCTCTCCGGGGCGACATCATTGCCACGCCGACGCTCTGTTCGAAGACCTTGTCGAGCGTGATCGGCGCGGAGGTGTGGCTCAAGTTCGAGACCCTTCAGTTCACGGCCTCGTTCAAGGAACGCGGTGCGCTGTTCAAGCTCAAGGGCTTGAGCGAGGCGGAGCGCAAGCGCGGCGTGATTGCCATGTCCGCCGGCAATCATGCGCAGGCCGTGGCCTACCACGCGCAACGCCTGAAAATTCCCGCAACGATCGTGATGCCGGAGCCCACGCCTTACGTGAAAGTGAAGCATACGGAGGACTTCGGCGCCAAGGTCGTCCTCTCGGGCGATACTCTGTCGGATGCCGAGGCGACGGCGCTTTTGCTGGCGCGCGAAAAGGGGCTCGTTCTCGTTCACCCTTATGACGACGAGCGCATCATTGCGGGTCAGGGTACGGTGGCGCTCGAAATGTGCGCGGCGGCGCCCGAGCTCGACGCGCTGATCGTGCCCATCGGCGGCGGCGGTCTCATTTCGGGCTGCGCGATCGCGGCCCATGCGCTCAATCCCAAAATCGAAGTCGTTGGCGTGGAGGCCGCGCTCTTCCCCACCATCCACAATGTGATCTTCGGACGATCGGCTCCTTGCGGCGGGGACACCATCGCCGAAGGCATCGCGGTGAAGACGCCGGGCACGCTCACCGTGCCCATCATCCGCCAACATGTGGCGGATATTCTCTTGGTATCGGAACCGCAGATCGAGCATGCGATCGCCTGTCTGCTCACGATCGAGAAGTCGGTCGCGGAGGGCGCGGGTGCCGCCGCGCTCGGCGCGCTCATGGCTCATGCAACGCGCTTTCGCAACCGAAAGGTCGGCGTTGTTTTGAGCGGCGCCAACATCGACCCGCGCCTTCTTGCCAATGTCATCTTGCGGGAGCTCGCGCGGGAAGGGCGAATACTCACGATCCGCATCAAAACCCAGGACAGGCCGGGCTATCTCGGCCGGCTCACCACGATCATCGGCGAGGCCGGCGGCAATATCATCGACGTGACGCATGACAGGCTCATCACCGCGCTGCCGGCCAAGGACGCGGATATCGGGTTCACCATCGAGACACACGACCGGGCGCATGGCGAGGAGATCGTGCGCCGGCTCGAGGCGGCGGGCGCGAAGCTGCGGGAGATACGCGTGCAGGGGGATCTGTTCGCTGAATAGGCCTTGTCCCAGGCGGGCACACCGTTGGGGTCAACCAATTTGGAGGCCTGCACGTTCCGTACTGGGAATTTGACCGAATGGATATTGCGGCCTCTCCGCCATTGAACGGACTTGATAATGTCAGCGCCGATGACGATATTTGAGGTCGTGCCAAGATGGCGCCGGACCGGGCGGGACCAGGAACGGATGAGGGTACCGAGCACGATGACTGTGATCTGCCGGCGCAATCTCTTGAGAACGGTTGGCATGGCTGCAGCCGCGGCCGCCACGATCGGCGTTCGACCCGCCTATTCCGCCACGCGCGGCGACTCGCGCATCCGGCTCCACAACATTCATACGGGCGAATTGGTGAACACCGTCTATCGGACGCCCGAGGGATATGACGAGGCCGCGCTCGGTGACATAAATCGCGTGCTCAGAGATTTCCGCACCGGTGAGGCGCATCGCATCGATCCGGCGCTGCTCGATCTCGTTCACGCGCTTTCGTCGAAAGTCGATGCCAAACGCCCCTTCGACGTCATTTGCGGCTATCGATCGCCCAAGACAAACGCCGTGCTCGCCGCCGCAAGCTCCGGGGTTGCCAAACACAGCTTTCACATGAAGGGCAAGGCGATCGACCTTTCCTTACCCGGCTTCGATCTTCGCGATCTCCATGTTGCGGCGAGACTCCTGCGCGGTGGCGGCGTCGGGCTCTATCCGACGCCCGGATTCATCCACGTCGATACAGGGCCAGTGCGCTATTGGTGACGCGCGGCGTGACGAGACGGCCCGTCATTTCGGCAGGTCGAGCGCGATCGCTTCGTAGCCGCTCTTTTTCTGAGCCCGCGCACGCTTCCGGTTCCACGTCGAAACGCACGGAATCTTCGTCCGATCGCAGCGCTTCGCGTATTTGCGCGCGATTTCCGTGACTTCCTCGATCAGCCCTTGTTTCAGCGTGATGGGCTTCAGCCCCATGGCGAGGAATTGATCGTTGACGACGTGAAGATCATTTTCGTCAGCTTCGTTGCGCGGGTTGGGCATGTACTTGATCTTGGCATCGGTGAGGTCGGAGATCATTCGCGCCAAGTCCCGCAGTCGATGGGTTTCCGTCATCTGATTGAGGATGTTCACGCGCTCGCCGCGCTGGGGCGGGTTTTCGATCGCAAGCTGGATGCAGCGCACGGTGTCCTGAAGATGGATGAAGGCGCGCGTCTGGCCGCCGGTGCCGTGAACCGTGAGCGGATAGCCGATTGCCGCCTGCATGAGGAAGCGATTGAGCACGGTGCCGTAATCGCCGTCGTAGTCGAAGCGGTTGATGAGCCGCTCATCGAGCTTCGTCTCTTCCGTCTGCGTGCCCCAGACAATGCCTTGATGCAGGTCGGTCACTTTCAGCCCGTCGTTCTTATTGTAGAAGAAGAAGAACAACTGATCCTGGGTCTTGGTCATGTGGTAGATCGAGCCGGGATTGGCCGGATAAAGAATTTCCTGCTCGACGTACTTTCCGCCATCGACCGCGACTCTGACCGGCAAATAGCCTTCCGGAATCCGCATGCCCGCGCTGCCATAGCCGTAGACGCCCATGGTCCCGAGATGGACGAGATGGACGTCGACCGCGCTTTCGACGATCGCGGCGCAGACGTCGTTCGTCGCGCAGAGATTGTTGCGCACCGTGTAGCGCTTGTGCGCCGACGACTTCATCGAATAGGGCGCCGCGCGCTGCTCGGCAAAATGCACAATGGTGTGAGGCTCGAACTCCTTGATGAGCGTCAGCAGCCGGTGATAGTGCTCGCCGACCGTGAAGGAGTGGACCTCGATTTCACGGTCCGAAACCTCCTTCCAGGCGAGCACCCGTTCGCCGAGAGGCTGGATGGGCGTGAGCGAGTTGACCTCGAGATCGACATCGATTTTACGGCGCGAGAGATTGTCGACGATCACGACCTCGTGCCCGAGCTTGGAGAGATGCAAGCTCGTGGGCCAACCGCAAAAGCCGTCGCCACCCAGAACCACGATCCGCATGCCGAAACTCCCTAGGCCGCCCTCGTCAATTCGAACGGGACTCGAGATTGCCACACGCAAGCGCGGCGTCGAACTCATCCACGACGCTCTGGAGCCCGCCTCTTCTTACACCGCCACCCTGGCCCGATGCCATGGCTCTATTCGAAGCCGGGTGCCGGGGGCGGACGGCCAGTCGGCGTTTCTGAGAAAAGTCACTTCGGTGGGTCGGGTAGGCACACGCATGAACCCGCGCATGGGATAGAATGCGCGCTTCCAGGGGAAGGAACCTCCAACCATGTCGAACGCCGCTTGGGTCATTCTAGGCATTGTCGGCCTGCTCGTGCTCTGGGTGATCGTGATCTACAACGGGCTCGTTGGCCTGCGCCAGCGCGCCAATGCGTCGTTCGCCGACATCGATGTCCAAATGAAGCAGCGGCACGATCTCGTTCCCAACCTCGTTGAGACGGTCAAGGGCTATGCGACCCATGAGCGCGGCACCCTGGAGGCCGTGGTCCAAGCCCGTAACGCTTCGATGACAGCGCGCGGACCCGCCCAGCAGGCTGTGGCCGAGAACCAACTTTCAGCCGCGCTGCGCCAGCTCTTTGCGCTGTCCGAGTCCTACCCGGACCTCAAGGCAAATGCGAATTTCCAGCAGTTGCAGGCCGAGCTCGCTGACATCGAGAACAAGATCGCAGCGGCGCGCCGCTATTTCAACAACGCCGTCAACGAATACAACACCGGGATTCAACGCTTTCCCGCCGCCTTGTTCGCGGCGGCTCTCGGCTTTTCGCTCAAGGAGTTCTTCGATGTCGGCGGTGAGCGCGCGAAGCTCGACCAGGCGCCCCAGGTGAAGTTCTGACGCCCTCACATCCGCTTTAGGCCATGGCGGACGCATACGGTCTCTACACGCATATCCGATCGAACCGCGTGCGTTCGGTGCTGCTGCTCGCCGGCTTGTTCTTTCTCGTCTATCTCCTCCTATTCGCCGGCGCGCTGACTGCGGAGGCGCTCACTGCCGAAGCCTCGCTCGATTGGATCTTCAGGGCTGCGGCCGCGGATTTCATCAAGGCTTTTCCCTGGGCCACTCTCGGCACCGCATTGTGGGTTCTCATCGCCTACCGGTTCCATCAGACGCTCATCGATGCCGTCACGGGCGGCCGCGCGGTGTCCCGGCAGGAGGAGCCCCGCCTCTATAATCTTCTGGAGAATCTCTGCATCTCCCGCGGCATACCGATGCCGCGCCTCAAGATCATGCAGACCGAGGCCCGCAACGCCTTCGCCACGGGTCTCAATCCGAAGCAATATTCAATCACCGTGACGACGGGGCTCATCCAGGCGTTGGACGATGCCGAGCTCGAGGCCGTGCTCGGCCATGAGCTCACCCATATTCGCAATGGCGATGTGCGTCTGCTTGTCATCGCCGTCGTCATCGCCGGCGTCATCTCCTTCTTTGCCGAGCTTGTCTTCCGGGGCTTCGTCAATTCGGGCCGCAGGGGAGGCATGCGCGTCCGCCGCAGCGAAGGCCGCCGCGGCGGAGGCGGGGGCGCGGGCGTTGCCGTCTTGATTGCCCTTGCGCTCATTGCCCTGGCCTGGATTTTGTCGATCGTGGTGAAACTGGCGTTGTCGCGGTCGCGCGAGTTTCTTGCCGATGCAGGCTCGGTCGAGCTCACCAAGAATCCCGACGCTATGATTTCGGCGTTACGCAAGATCGAGGGCAAGGGCGAGCTCACCCAGTCGCCGTCCGCGATCATGGAGATGTGCATCGACAATCCGCGGGAAGGATTTCAGCGATTTGTTCGCCACCCATCCCTCGGTTCAAAGGCGTGTCGACGCGTTGGTGCGCTTTGCCGCGGGCCATGATTGGACGCCGCCGCGCGAGGCCGAAAGCGAGGCGCGGTCGGCGGCGAAAGAACCCTTGGGGCAGGGGCAAGCGCCCCGTCCTACGGCCGGCCCGCGGGGTGCCGCAGCTGCCGCCGAGCAAGCGCCGGAAGGCAATGAAGGTCCGTGGGGGTCCCACGGCAAGGGCGCAGACGGGGGCAGCGCGCGCTAGTGATATTTGCGCGAACGAGCCCCGGTCGCCTTTGCGCTGCGGCGGGGTTTGCGGCTTTCCTCTGGAGATCGGTCGGGGCCGAGGACTTCGCCGAGCTTTAGCAAGAGTTCCCGATTCCGATAAGGCTTGCAGAGCAGAACCATGCTTTCGTCGACACTGCCTTCCTTCGACAGAGTTGGATCAGCGTAGCCGGACGTCAGCAGGATTCTGATGCCCGGCGAGCGCCGAAGGGCTTCGCGGGCGAGCTCCCGCCCGCTCATGGGCCCCGGCAAAACGATATCGGTGAACAGAAGATCGAACGGGGGACCGCGATCGATCATCGCGAGTGCCTTGATCGTGTCTTCCGCTTCCTCGACTTGATGACCGGCATTGACAAGTTGTTTCACGACCGTTCGGCGGACATCGGCGTTGTCTTCGACGACCAGGATGCGCGCCCCTTGCACCTCCGTCGGCCGTCCCACATCGGCGGTGGAGGGAAGCTGCGCCGTCTTGCCGGCGGCGCGCGGCAAATAGAGCTCCACAATTGTTCCCTGGCCGACCTCGCTCCTAATCCTCAAATGTCCGCCCGATTGCTTGGCAAAGCCGTAGACCATGCTCAAGCCGAGCCCGGTTCCCTTCGCACCCTTAGTGGTGAAAAAGGGCTCGCACACGCGGCCCAAGTTCTCTGGCGGGATTCCGATGCCGGTATCTCTCACGGACAGCATGACATAGTCACCGGGCGCGGCGTCGAGCGCCGCGGCCGGGTCGCGCGCATCCAGCGGCCGATTGCTCGTCTCGATGTTGAGCTGCCCGCCCTCTGGCATGGCGTCGCGCGCGTTGATCGCCAAGTTTGCGAGTGCAGATTTAACGAGCCCCGGATCCGCCTCGACCGGCCAGACGTCTCTCGCGAGCTTCGTCTCCACGTTGATCCGCTCCCCGAGCGAGCGCTTTAGCAAGGCCGCAGTCTCGGTAACGAGAATGTTGATGTCGAAGACGGCGGGCTTCAGTGGTCGGCGCCGCGCAAAGGCGAGAAGCTGCGCCACGAGATCCGCGCCGCGCAGACAGGCGGTCAACGCGAGATTGGCGAGCTCCTGCGCCTTGGCCGACGACCGGAGCTCGTCCTGGAGAACGTCGAGGTTGCCGATAGCGATGGTCAAGAGGTTGTTGAAGTCATGCGCAAAGCCGCCGGTGAGCCGCCCGATCGCCTCCATCCGGTGCAATTGCTGGAGCTGGGCTTCGATCGCGCGGCGCTCCGTAATGTCCTCCTGAATGCAAACGAAGTGAGTGATCTGGTCGCTCTCGTCGCGCACCGGCGAGATCACGGCCGAGACCATGATCGATGTCCCATCTTTGCGCTTGTTCTCGAATTCGCCGCGCCAATCATGGCCACTTACGATTGTCTTCCACAGCTCCGTGAACTCCTCCTCCGTCATCGTGCCCGACTTCCAGAGAGCGGGCGTCGCGCCGAGGAGTTCCTGGATGCTATAGCCCATCGTCTCGAGGAAGCGCCGATTGACGTATTGGACGTGTCCGACGACGTCGGTGATGATGACGAAATTCGAGCTCTGCTCGACGGCTCGCGACAATTGCCTCAGTGTTTCCTCTGCGCGTCTGCGCGCGGAGATGTCGCGCACAACAACGGTCATTGTGATGAAGCCGTCGTCGACGAGCTTCGAGATGGAAGCCTCTGCGAGGAACTCCTCGCCGTTCTTCCGTCGTCCGACAATCTCGCCTCGATCGTTCATGCGTTTGAACGAGAGAGAAGATTGCACAAAATTTCCGATCTGTTCGCGATGAGCGGCCACGTAGCGCTCCGGAATCAGCGCATCAATGGACTTGCCCAAGATCTCATCCGCGCGGTAGCCGAAGAGAAGCTCGGCCGCGCCATTGAAGACGCTGATGCGGCCTGTCGCGTCGACGACAATGATGGCGTCCGCCGCGACGGCGAGAATTTGACGAAAGCGCGCTTCGGTGGCGCGCCGCTCGGCCTCGGCCTCCGCGCGGGCGCGCCGCGTTGCAGCCTCCCGGAGCTCGCGCTCGATAGCGGGCACGAGCCGCTTGAGATTGCCCTTGATGAGATAGTCCTGAGCGCCGGCCTTCATCGCTGTGACGGCCGTGTCCTCACCCAGCGTGCCCGAGACGAAAATGAACGGCGTATCGAAGCCGCGCGTGCGTACAAGCACAAGGGCCTGGGTGCCGCTGAAACCCGGCATTGTGTAATCGGCGATAATGAGATCCCATTCCTGGCTGTCCAAAGCCGCGTTGACCCCCTCTGCCGAGTTGACGCGGCGTTGGGTCGGCTCGTAATTGTGGCGCTTGAGCTCGCGCAACAGGAGCTCGGTATCGTCCTCGGAGTCTTCGATGATGAGTACGCGCAATAACGTCTTCATGGGATCTCCCGCCCGGTTGGGCTCAAATTAGGCGGCCGCCGGCGACTTGTTGAGCAAAAGCCAGTAAAGACCGAGTTGGCGCACGGCCTCGATGAATTCGTCGAAGTTGACGGGCTTGCGCACATAGCTGTTGCAGCCGAGACGGTAACCGCTCACCACGTCTTCTTCGTGCTTGGACGATGTAAGAACGACGACCGGCAGGAGCTGCGTGCGCTGGTCCGCACGCAGACGCCGCAAGACTTCGAGCCCATCGATTTTGGGCAACTTGAGATCGAGGAGAATGACCTGCGGGGTGACGCGCGTCTTGCCACCGGTCCCGAAAAGATAATCGAGCGCCTCCACGCCGTCGCGGGCGACGACCACTTGGTTGCCGATGTTGTTCTTTCGGAATGCGCGCAACGTGAGCGCCTCATCGTCGGGATTATCCTCGACCAGAAGAATCAATTTTTCAGCCATCGTCTGACTCCCGTTCAGGTAGGGTAAAATAGAAGGCGGCGCCGGTCTCGAGTTCGGCCCGGGCCCAGATGTGTCCGCCGTGCTTGTGAATGATGCGTTGCACGGTCGCGAGACCGATTCCCGTCCCTGGAAAGTCCGCGCCGTGGAGCCGCTGAAACGCGCCGAAGAGCTTTCCGGCGTACGCCATGTCGAAGCCCACGCCGTTGTCGCGCACGAAATAGACCCGCTCGCCGTTGTCCATTTCGCGCCCGAATTCGATCCGCGCGGGCGAACGGTCTTTCGTGAATTTCCAGGCGTTCGAGACGAGATTGACGATGACGCGGCGGAGGAGCCCCAAGTCGCCGCGCACGCGCAGAGCTCGGTGCGACGACGAATTCCGCCTGTCGCGTGGGTTCGCTTTGTTTCAAGTGGAGCGAGATTTCCTCGGCAAGAGCGCTCAAATCGACATCTTGCGTGTTGACCTCCGCACGCGCCACGCGTGAGAGGCTCAAGAGATCGTCGATAATGGTGCCCATGTGTTGGGCTGCATGCCGTACGCGGGACAGATAGCCTTGCCCCCTCTCGTCCAACTGTCCGGCATAGTCTTCGGTCAAGGCTTGGGCGAATCCGTCGATGGCGCGCAGCGGCGCGCGAAGATCGTGAGAGACGGAGTAGCTGAACGCCTCGAGTTCTCTATCGAGGCCTTCGAGCGCTGCATTGTCGCGAAGCAGGCGCTCATTAAGTTTGACGATCTTGCTCTCACTGCGCCGCGCCGCCTGCTCGAACGCCTGGCGCGCGCTCCAATGATGGGCCGCGAGAAACGACGCGACGGCGAACAGGAGAATGATGGTGCCCCCGGCAAAGACGAGCTTCCGTTCCACCGCGGGCTGAAGCGCACCGAGCTCTCTTGCCGAGACGTGCTTGACCAATATCCAGCTCGGTGCCTTCGGCGCGGTATAGCCACTCTGCGAACCCAATCGAGGCAAGTCAGAGAGCGCCACCTTCTCGAAGGTGAACAACGCGCCGTCGGAATTGAATTGGCCCGAGGCGCGACTTTGCATGATGGTCTTCCACGCCGCGGGGTAGGCCCGCGCGAAACTGCGCTCATGTCGCGCCGGAAACATGAAACCCCACTCATCCTCGTCCTTTGAGCCGAGGAGCCAGTAACCGTCTGAATTGAGGAGCCAGGTATCGCCCGGATTGCCGGCCGAAGAGGCGCCAAGTCGGTCGAGGAGACGCTGCGCGAGGTAATGGATCACGATGACGCCGCGCTTGTGGCCACGCCCATCGTAAACCGCAAGACCGAAGCGGATTGTCGGCTTTAGCGGCTGCTCGATGACGCCGTGCTCGACGTTGAGGTCGAGTGGCGAAATGAAAATTTGCTCGGGTTCGAGGTCCAGCGTTTCGTGCACATCGTAACGATCCGCCGTGTTTTTGAGTTCTTGCGGGGGCACGATTCGCGGCGCACCGCCGTCCCAATCGACCCTTATGACTTCATTCCCTTCGATGCCGATCAAGCGAACTTGGTCGTAGAGCGTCTTGTACTTGGCGAAGGCGAGAAAGTCCCCGGCAAGATCGCCGGTTGCCGCGGCATTTCCAGCCTGAAGCCACTCTCTCAATCGTGATTGTTCGGAGACGTAAATCAGATCCGAAGCGACCTCGCTCAATTCGGCTAAGGCGGCGCTCTCGCCGATGACAACGGTATTTCGCTCATTCGCCTGCGTGATGAGCTGGGCGGCATCCGTCTGAGCGCGGTAGAGCAGAGACAGAACAGCAGCGGTGATCAGCGCCAGCGGAAGAAAGATCAGCGCGGCGCGCCGCAGTACAGCGAGCGTCGTCGCCGAGCTGACACACGCCTCAAGCGTGCCGAGGGAACCCTGTGCTGTGTTCGGCTCCGGCGGCACGCGAGGCTTGGTCGCGTCCGAAAATCGGCTGTGGGATGCGTCGTTCAAACGTCCGTGCCTCTGGGCGTTGTCAGCAGATCGATTACACGCGAGGTTTGAGCTAGTCGCCGATTACAACCGGGCATGCTAAATTTATGGTTAAGGATCATCGGGGCATGGCTCTACAACGCGGGACGCCAGCCTGCGCCGCGCCGCGGACGAATTGTGATAAGGGCGCATCTTTCGATCGGGACTTTCCTGGGCCTTCCAGGGCCGGGCGATGACGCGGAGCGGACCGGCCGCGCTCTGAGATCGTGCCGCCGGCCCGCGCGCGCCGGCTTTCGGCGGACGCGGTTCATCATCCCGCCCGATCAAGGAAGCCTTGGGCCTTCAGCGCAACAATGCCTCCAAAGCGGAATTGTTCATCCTGTGTCTCACCCAGTATTGCTTCCGCCTCGAACGGAGCCGGCAACGTGGACAGGCTAGACGCGATCTTCACGGGGCCAGCATCGCGAGACACCGCCGGTATCGGGCGGCTCATAATGCGCGCCGTGCTTGCAGCCTTGCTGCTCTTGGCCTTGCATGCGGCTGCGGTGGCGGCCAATGCGCGCCGTTCCTCGGATCTCGCTTACCGCGTCAAGCTCGTCGGCGTCAGCGACGAAAAGCTACGAAGCGTTCTCAAGGAAAATTCGAAGCTTCTCGCGGAGGTCAAGACGCCGCCGATGTCGCGCATGTCGCTCGAGCAGCGCACCCGCGAGGACAAAGCGCAGCTTTCGGAAGCGCTCAAAGGCGAAGGCTATTACGCGTCATTGGTCCAAAGTCGAATCGACTTCAGAACAAAGCCCATCGGCATCACGCTCGACATCGAGACGGGCCCACTTTTTCTTCTGGGACGTTTCGAGATCGTCTATGTGGACGGCAGCGAGATGCTCGAGTCCGAGGCGCGGCAGGCGGCGGAGACTTCTGCCCTTAAGCCGGGAGCGCCGGCGCGCGCCGCCGACATCCTCGCGGCTCAAGAGCGAGTTGTCGAGAGCTTGCGCCGCTCCGGCTATCCCTTCGCCGCCATTCGCGAAGCTCACTACGCAATCAACCTGGACGACAAGACCATGGCGGTCAGGCTCGATGTGGCGCCCGGCGGAGCTTGGCGCTTCGGCGAGATCGTGATCGAAGGCTTGCGCGACGTGGAGCCCGGCTATGTCCTGCGCAAGGCGCCCTGGTCCCGCGGCGCGCGCTTCGATTCAACCAAGCTTGCGGCCTATCGCCAGGCGCTCGAGGCCACGGGTTTGTTCCAAAGCGTGCAAGTCGAGCCCGCGCCCGAGCACGCAGCCGAAGAGGGCGAGCTTCCCGTGCGCGTCAGGCTTGCGGAGCGCAAGCCCAGAACCATCGGCATCGGCGTCCAGTATTCGACCAACGAAGGCCCGGGCGGCAGAATATTCTGGCAACATCGGAATTTCATGCATCGGGCGCGCACGCTCGATCTCTTGATCTCTGGTAATCCAATCCGCCAAGCTTTCGAGAGCAGCTATCGGCAGCCGGAATTCATGCGCTCCGATCAGACGCTCGTCGGGCGCTTGGCGCTCAGCCATGAGGCGAGCGATGCCTTCAACGCGCTGAGCTTCGTCAGCGCTGCCGGGCTCGAGCGTCAGCTGAAGCCCACGCTCTTCGTCTCTGCCGCCGTTGAATTCGAGCGCTCTCGCATCGAAGACCAGACGGGGCTTTCGAGGGTTTCGCTGGTGAACCTGCCGCTCGTGGGCAATTACGATACGACCGATGACCTCCTTGATCCGTCGCGCGGGCTACGCTTTCGGCTCAAGGTGGCACCTTCGACCGGCGACAATCACGGCCCGGTTACGTTTCTCACGATCGAGAGCACCGCGTCGGGCTACATTCCCTTGATCGTCAAGCCAAAAACCATTCTTGCGCTACGCGCGCGTCTGGGCACGATTACCGGCGCGAACGTCGACGACGTGCCGGCCAATCATCGCTTCTACGCCGGCGGTGGTGGATCGCTCAGGGCTTATGGCTACCGTGACGTGGGACCGCTCGACGCGCAAGACGATCCCATCGGCGGACGCGCGGTGACCGAGGTCGGCGCCGAGCTTCGGATTCGCGCCGGTAAGCAATTCGGCGTCGTGTCATTTCTCGAGGGCGGCAATGTGTATGAAAAGAGTTTTCCAAGCTTCGGTCGCTTTCTCTGGGGCGCCGGACTTGGCTTGCGCTACTTCTCGGCGGTCGGACCTTTGAGGCTCGATGTCGCGGTGCCGCTCGATCGTCGTCGTGGCGTCGATGCGCCGGTTCAAGTCTATGTCAGCATCGGACAGGCATTCTGATGCGTCTCTTGTCCCGCCATCCTCTCCTGCGTGCGAGCCTCATCGGCTTGGGCGTGCTCGCCGCATTCTTGGTTGGGGTGGGAGTTCTTCTTGGCAGCAGAAACGGGCGCGGACTCGTTGTGAGCGCGCTCTTGCGCGCCATCGAGAGCGAAAGCACACAAGTTCGCTATGATGCGCTTGGCGGCGACTGGCCGCGCTCGCTCGAGATCGACGGTCTTGTCGTCTCGGACGCGGCGGGACCTTGGCTCGAAGCGCGCCGGATTTCTGTCGCCTGGCGGCCGCTCGACTTGTTGCGCGGGCGTCTTACCGTGACATCGCTCACCGTCGATGCTCCCGTCATGCACCATGCGCCGAAATCTTCCTCCGGGAGAAGCGCGACGAAGTTGCCTCTAGGCGTTGTCATCGAGGCATTTCACCTGACGGATGGACGCATCGAAACGCCCGCAGCCGCAGGCTTTATCGCCGATGGAGCGCTGAGATTCGATGCACGGGAAAAATCCGTGCGCTTGTCGGCGAAGCGCACCGACGGCGTTGACGAGCATGTCGAGCTCACGGCGCTCTTTCGCGAAGCCACGCGCACGCTCGCGCTCGATCTCGATGCCGCAGCGACGGAGGGCGGGATCGTCGCGGCACTTCTCGCTTGGCCGGATGCGCCCGCTTTCGTCGTGAAGGCAAAGGGCGAAGGTCCGGCTTCCGATTGGCGGCTCCGCCTCGACGGCGATTTCGGCGACGCGGGTCGGCTTGCGCTTCAGGGCCGCCTCGTCTGGACCGAAGCCATCGCGCTCCAACTTGAAGGCCAGGCCATGCTCGGCACGCGCCTTTCTCAATTGCGCGATGCTTTGGGCGAAAGTTTCACCTTCGACGGCCAGTACGCGAACGAGGGCGATCGGGAGACGGCCGCGCTGCGCATCGCCTCCGATGCCTTGCGCGCGGAATTCGAGGTTGCACGTAAAGCCTCCGACTATCTCGGCCGTCATATGCTTTCGGGAACCGGCTCGATCCACACCGAGCGCGTCATCGCCTTGGCCGCGGACCACTATCAAATCGGCAAGTCGTCGATCGAGGCGACCATTGCCGGCACGGATGCGGAGCCGAGCGCGGATCCGACTCTCGCTCTTTCCGATGTCGGTACGCAGTCGAGCCAAGCCGGCACGCTCGCCGGCAAGCTTGCGCTGGCGCTGCGAACCTTGCCGGGCGGCCGCGCCCTCGTCTTCGACGGGACGGGAACGGCCTCGCGCGTCGCACGCCTGGCTGAGACCGCGACGTGGTCGCTTGCTGGACATTATGGCTTGGATGGACGCGACAGCGCGCTTACGCACTTCGAAGTGGGCGCGCAAGACCTCTCTGCGCGCGCGAGCGGGGTCTTGCGAGAAACCGCGAGCCATGTCGAGGTAAAGCTCGAAGCCAAAAAGCTGGAGATGCTGTCGCCGCTACTCGGGCTACGCCTTGCCGGCAGCGGCGGGTTCGAAGCCGAGGCGCGCCGCGGCGCCGGTCGCGCGCCGTGGGACATCGCCTGGGCGGGAAACATCGAGAACGGCATCATCGACGACACGCCGCTCGCCCCGTTAGCGGGAGAAAGGCTCGACATCGAAGGCCGCGCTGCGCTCGATGCGGATGGTGCGCTCGAAATTCGTTCTGCAAAGCTTACGGGGGAACATATCCGTGGCAGCGCGCGTGGCCGTGTTCTGCCTGCGTTGGCGCTCGAAGCCGAGATCGAGACCGACCTGGCCACGATTGGAACGGTGGCCGACTTTGTCGCGACGGGGCCTGTGACGATCAGGCTTGACGCGCAAGGCGCGCTCGATGCGCCCAAGCTTGCGATTGCCGCCGAAAGCCCACAGGCTACCGTTGAGGAGCTTGCGCTCGGCGAGCTTACCCTGACGCTCGCTCCCGACTCCGCTCAACCGTTTCCGGCCGGGATGCTCCGCTTGCGGAGCAAGAGCGAGTTAGGCGCGGCGGAAATTTCCGCGCCGCTCGCGCACGATGCGCAGGGCGGCCTCACGCTCGGCCCGCTTCAAGGCGTGGTGTTCGGTGCCGCGATCCAAGGCGCGCTCGCGCTCAGCAAGGAAGACGCGTTCACGGGCCACATCGAGGGGCGCTTCGCAACCCTCGGCCCCCTGCTTGCGCTTTTTTTCGAGGAGGATGTAGGCGGAGAGGGACGCGGCACGTTCACAGTGAGCTTCGCCTCGGAGCCCTCGGTCCAAGTCAGTTCTAGCGCAAATGGCGTCAAAGTCGGGGATATCGCAACAGCGAATGTGCTGAAGGCGAGTTACAAGCGCGAAGGTCACACCGATGTCTTGTCCATGGAGGCGCGCGACGGAACCTTCGTCATGACTGGCGGCAACCCGGTGGATGTTGGGGCTCTATCGTTTTCGATGGAGGGGCCATCGACGGGCCGCCGTGTGGCGCTCGACGCCCAAGCGGTTGGTGACGCGCATGGCACGCTCAAGCTCGGTGGCACGCTGCAAAGCACGGGCTCGGCGCGCCGGCTCGCGCTTGAAACGCTCGACGCCAGTTTGTGGGAGGTGCCGGTTCATCTCGCCGCGCCCACGACGCTGATCCAAAGCGAAAGTGGATTTGCGCTCGAGCCCACGCGGCTTTCGATCGGCGCGGGTGAAGCCCTGCTCAAGCTCGCAAGGACCGAGAGAAGCCTCGATGCAGAGCTCAAGCTTCGGCACACGCCACTCGCCCTCATCGGCGGCGCGCTTGGCCTCGATTGGCCGCGCGGCGCACTCGATGGTGAAGTCTCGCTCTCGACGGCGGCCGCGCGGCCCAAAGGATCGCTCGATCTCCGCCTTGCGGACATCGCGTTGCAGCCGAGAACTCAGGCGGCTGGCGTGCCGCTCAGTGGTCATTTCAACGGCATATGGAACGGCCGCGCCTTGACGCTCAATGGCGAAGTGACAAGTGCCACGGCCGGCAGCGCGGTGCTCGATGCGCGACTGCCACTGGTGTCCGATCGCAAGGGCGCTCTCGACTTTGCATCAACGGGCGAGCTTTCGGGTCATGCCCGGTGGTCTGGGCGGATCGGCAGCTTGTGGACGCTCTTGCTGCTCGACAATCACCGTCTCGATGGCGACGGAGATCTCACGCTTACCGCGTCGGGGACTTGGCGCGCGCCGCGTCTGGCGGGCAACTTGCAGCTCACCAACGGGAGCTACGACAATCTGGTCACGGGCACTCGGCTCGTCGGGCTCGATCTCAAAGTCGACGCGAATACCGACGAAGTGAAACTCGCCGCAACGGCGAGCGACGGCGCGAGCGGGGCGCTGAGCGGGAGCGGCAACATTATGCTCTCCTCGGACAAAGGCTATCCCATGGACGCAAGGATCGAATTGAAGCGCTTTCGCGTCGTGGGCTCGGACAAGGTCACGGCGACGGCGAGCGGCACTGGAGCGCTGTCGGGTCCGCTGAAAGACCTTAAGCTGCAGGGCGCGCTCACGTTCGAGCGTGTCGATGCCACCACTCCGGATCGCCTGCCCACATCGGTTGCCAGTCTGCCGGTGACCTATGTCGGGCTTCCCGAAGAAAGCGCGCGCGAGCGCCAGCAAAAAGCGGAAAAGCAGGCGGCGGTCGAGCTCGATGTCGGGATCGACATACCGGGGCACGCCTATTTGCGTGGCCGCGGCCTCAACACGGAATGGGCGGGCAGGCTTGATTTGGCCGGCACGACGGCCGTGCCGCGCATCAAGGGCGAGATTAAGCTTGTGCGCGGCACGCTCGACTTTGCGGGTAATGTCTTCGATCTATCGCGCGGCCGCGTCGTCTTCCTGGGCGGCGAGGAGATCGATCCCGAGATCGACGTCGCGGCCACCCGAAACGTGCGCGGAACCGAGGTGTCGCTCGCCGTGACGGGTCCCGTGTCGGCGCCGAGGATCGATATCCAATCCGTTCCGGCTTTGCCTCAGGATCAGGCCGTGGCGCTCCTCTTGTTCGGCAAGCCTCCGGGCGCACTCTCGGCCTTCGAGCTCGTTCAGGTGGCGCGCGGCGTCGCGACGCTCACAGGCACGGGCAGTGTCGGCGGCGTCGGTCTCTTGGGCCGTGCGCGCGAGGCTTTGGGGCTCGATGTCTTGAGCGTCGGCGTGGGCGAGATGGGCGCCACGTCCGTGAGCAGCGCGAGCGCGCTGACGCAGGGCACCACTGTCAGCGCGGGGCGGCATATTTCGAAAAGGGTCTATGTGGGTGTCACCCAGGGGATGAGCGCCACATCGGGCGCGGTCGAGCTCGATATCCAGTTGACGCCGCATATCTCCCTCAACAGTCGGCTCGGCGAGGCTGCTGGCGGGGCGGCGGGGCTCGATTGGAAATGGGATTATTGATCAGCGGAAGTCTCGGCTTTTCACCGGCATGACCGGCTCGTCTGCGCGCGTGTGAGCCTCGCCCCAAACTTTGGGTGTGTGGCCCGCACCGCGATGAAGCCTGCGGAGCTCGCCGCTCCAATCCTCGAGCGCTCTCGTCACGACATGAATCACTTGGCCCTCGCGCTGCAAAACCCCGGTGCAGAACAAAAGCCGCGCGCCGTACACCGCGCGCCTGAAGCGCTCGCTGACCTTGGGCCAGACGATGAGTTGCGCCGCGCCCGTCTCGTCTTCGAGGGTCATGAAGATCGTGCCCTTGGCGGTGCCCGGCCGCTGGCGGAAGAGCACGAGGCCCGCCATGGCGACGCGGCTCCTGTCGGGAAGCGTGCGCAAGTCCGAAGCGCGCACGAGGCCCTGCTTGTCGAACATCGGCCGCAAGAAGCTGAGCGGATGCGGCTTCAAGGAGAGTCCGAGCGCGATATAGTCCTCGGCCACCGCCTGACCTTCGGACAGGGGCGGCAGGCTTGCGGGAATGTGCACGGGCGACGGGTCGCTCAAGCCCGCAAAGAGGGGCAAGGTCTCGTCTTGCGCGCCGCTTACCAGCCAAAGCCCTTGGCGGCGATCGAGAGCGAGCGAGCTTAGCGTGTCCGCCTGCACAAGACGCTGCAAGGTTTTGGGGCCGAGGCCGCTGCGGCGAACGAGATCGCCCGCGCTCGCATAACCCGTCCCGCGATTTTCAATGAGCCGTGTTGCATCGGCGTCGCTCAGTCCCGCGACCAGGCGAAAGCCGAGCCTGATCGCATAGCGGCCGTCGTCGCGCGGCTCGAGCGTGTGATCCCAAGCGCTGTGATTGACATCGACGGGGCGGATCTCGACGCCGTGTTCGCCCGCATCGCGGACGAGCTGCGCCGGCGCATAGAAGCCCATGGGCTGGCTGTTCAAGATCGCGCAGGCGAAGACGTCCGGGTAGTGGCATTTGATCCAGGCGCTGACATAGACGAGGAGCGCGAAGGAGGCGGCGTGGCTTTCCGGGAAGCCGTATGTGCCGAAGCCCTGGATCTGGGAGAAGCATTGGGTCGCGAAGGCGCGCTCATAGCCGCGCGCGACCATGCCTTCGATGAACTTGTCGCGAAAAGTGTGGATCGTGCCCATGCGTTTGAAGGTCGCCATGGCGCGGCGCAGCCCGTCGGCTTCCGTCGGGCTGAAGCCGGCGGCCACGATGGCGATGCGCATGCACTGCTCCTGAAACAGCGGCACGCCGAGCGTCTTCTCCAAGACCGCGCGCAGCTCTTCTTTGGGATAGGTCACGGCTTCGAGCCCCTGCCGGCGCCGCAAATAGGGGTGAACCATCTGGCCTTGGATGGGACCGGGACGCACGATGGCGACCTCGATCACGAGATCGTAGAAAGTTTGCGGCCTCAAGCGCGGCAGCATGCTTTGCTGGGCGCGGCTTTCCACCTGAAAGACGCCGATGGAGTCCGCGCGCGAGAGCATGGCGTAGACGGCGGGATCTTCGGGGGGAACCGTCGCAGGCGCGAGCTCTTTGCCATAATGCGTTTTGAGCAGCGCAAAGCTCTTGGCAAGGCAGGTGAGCATGCCGAGCGCCAGCACATCGACTTTCAGCATGCCGAGCGCTTCGATGTCGTCCTTGTCCCAGGAGATGAGAGTGCGTTCTGCCATGGCCGCGTTCTCGATGGGGGCAAGCTCGTCGAGCCTTCCGCGGGCGATGACGAAGCCGCCCGGATGCTGGGAGAGATGGCGAGGAAAGCCCATGAGCGCTTCGGCAAGCTCGAGCGCGAGGCGCAAGCGATTGTCCTTAAGGTCGAGCCCCGCCTCGCGCGCGCAGTCATCGTGAGAGGCGTCTTCGTCCAAGCTTCGTGCGGCGCTTGACAGCGCGCTCACCACGTCGGGCGAGAGACCCAAGGCCTTGCCCACTTCGCGGATGGCGCCGCGCATGCGATAGCAAATGACGGTCGCCGTGAGGCCCGCGCGCTCGCGCCCGAAGCGGTTGTAGACATATTGAATGACCTCCTCGCGCCGCTCATGCTCGAAATCGACGTCGATATCCGGCGGCTCGTGACGCGCATCGCTGATAAAGCGCTCGAAGAGGCAATTGCTGCGCGCAGGGTCCACCTCGGTGATGCCGAGCACATAGCAGACGGCGGAATTGGCGGCCGAGCCGCGGCCCTGATGGAGAATCTGCTTTCCGCGCGCGAAGCGCACGATGTCCTCCACCGTGAGAAAGAAGGGCGCGTAGTCGCGCTTCTCGATCAATTCGAGCTCGCGCGCGATTTGCATGCGCACGGCCTCCGGCACGCCTTCCGGGTAGCGCCATTGGGCGCCCTCCCAGGTGAGGCGTGTGAGCCGCGCCTGCGGGGGCTCGCCGTTCGGCGCGATCTCCTCGGGATATTCGTAGCGAAGCTCGTCGAGACTGAACCGGCAGCGCCCGGCGATCTCGAGGCTGCGCGCGAGCGCATCCGGGTAGGCGCTAAAGAGGCGCACCATTTCGGCAGGTGCCTTCAGATGACGCTCGGCGTTGGGCGCAAGGCGAAAGCCCGCCTCGTCGATGGTGCATTTCTCGCGAATGCAAGTGACGACATCCTGCAGCCGCCGCCGCTCGGGCGCGTGATAGAGAACGTCGTTGGTGGCCACCAAGGGAATGCGCGCTCGCCCCGCGCGTGCGGCAAGATCGTGAAGTCTTCGCCCATCGTCGCCGCGATAGGCGTGGCTTGCGGCGAGATAGAGGCGATCAGAAAAATCGCCGTGCAGCCGATCGAGCGTTTCGGCGAAGGACGGCGCGGGATTTTCCGGTGGGATCGCGACGATGATCTGCCCCTTGCCGTGCGCGAGAAGATCGGCGTAGTCGAGATGACAATCTCCTTTGGGCGCGCGCCGCTTGCCTAAGCTCAGGAGCCGCGAGAGCCGGCCGTAAGCCGCGCGGTCGGTGGGAAAGCAGAGCAGGCTTTCCGTGCCGTCGCGAAAATCGAGCCGCGCGCCGACGAGAAGAGGAAGGCCGACGTCACGCGCGGCGAGATGCGCGCGCACGATGCCGGCGAGCGAGTTGCGATCGGTGATGGCGATGGCGGCGTGCCCGAGGGCGGCCGCTTGCTGCACCAGCTCGTGGGGATGGGAAGCACCGCGGAGAAACGAGAAATTCGTCGTCACCTGCAGCTCGGCATAGCGCGTCACCTGTTTACGGCGTCACCCGAAGAAGCCATGCAGATACCAGCGGGGCGGGCGCGCGCCGCCATGAAGTCCGGCGCGGAAAATCCAGAAGCGGCGGCCGTCCGCCGTCTCGACGCGGTAATAGTCGCGGATGAGATCGGCCTCGTCCTCGTCTTCCGATGCGGGGGCGCGCCACCATTCGTTGGCGATGCGCTCCGGTCCTTCGGCGCGGCGGACGCGATGGGCGAGCCCGCGCCAGCGGAATTGCACCGGCGGATCGTCGGGCACGAGCGCCGTGGCTTCGATCGCTTCCGGCCGGCGCAAAAGGCGCACGGGTCGCGCGCGGGCGGCCCCCACATCTTTCCGCTGTGCGGCGCAAGTGGGGCTAGGCGCGTCACCGCGCGTTCGGGCACGTGGCTTTCGCGAAGAGACGCGCGCCACAGACGATCGAAGCCCAAACGGTTGCCGAGCGTATCGATGAGCGGGGCAAGCTCCGTGCTCGCCGTCTCGCGCCCGTCGATCATGGGCAGACAAGATTGCTCGGACGCGCAAGGGGCCACGGCGCGCGCAAGAAGCGTCACGACATCGACGCCTAAGCCCGGATCGACCGTCTCCAAACGGTCGCGCAAGAGGCGGGCGATGCGCACCCCATCGCGGCTGGGCAGTGCGAGCGCGATGGCGATGCGCGCGATCGCGCCGTCGCTGCGATAGAACGCGGCCTCGAAGCGGCGGCCGCCGCGCTCGGCTTCTTCCAAGCGCTTGCAGAGTTCTTCCGCGAGCAGACAGAGGGCGCGCGCGAGATCCTCCGGCGTCGCGATCGGCTCGGCAAAGGCGCGCCGCGCGAGCCAAGGCGAAGGCGGGCGGCGAAAAGCGACCGCTTCCTCGCGCAAGCCCAGAGCTTGATCGAGGCGGGTGATGAGCGCTTCGCCGAAACGGCGCGCCAGATCCGCGCGCGGCAGAGACAGAAGCGCGCCCACGGTGGAAAGACCGAGCCGCAAGAGATCGTCCACGCATTCGGCGTCGAGGCGGAGCGCCGCCACCGGCAGCGCCGAGAGGAAGCGGCGCGCGCCGCCTTTCGGCACGATGGTCGTTCGCGCGCCCCCTCGCGCCGCGGCCCAAGCAGCGCCGAAACTGTCGGCGATGGCGGCCCTGCAAGGAAAGCCCGCGCGCCTCGATCGCCGCCACGACATCGGCCAGGAGCGCGTCCTCGCTTCCCCAAAGATGAGCACAGCCCGTGATGTCGAGCAGAAGTCCGTCGGGCGCATCGGGCGCTGTAGCGGGGCTGAAGCGGCCGCACCAATCGGAAAGTGCCGCGAGCGCTTTCAAATCGTCCGCGGGTGCTGCGGGATGCGCCATGAGATCCGGCAGAAGTGCCCGCGCATCGGTGAGCTTTTGCCCGATCCGCAAACCCAGCGCACGCGCCGGCGCATCGAGCGCCGCGATAAGGCGAACGCCCTCGATCTCTCCCACCGTGACCAGCGGCTCATCCGGCCGCGCGAGTGGGGGCTTGCGGCGCCTCAGCCTCGCGATCGGCCAATTCGGCAACCACACGCACATGACCCGGCGATGCATCGTCCAACTCCATGATGAAGCGCCCCGTTCGCCCGCCCCCGCCTCCGCCGCCCCCACCCCCACCCCGGCAGTGAAGAAGCGCCACCTCAAAGCGCGGCGTGCCGAGACCCGGCTTGTCTCCCTCGCTCGGCAGGGGTGCCACGTGCCAGCGCGTAACAGCGGCCGATGGCTCCTGGCGCAAGCCCGCGCGGGGCTCGCCGTATGGCCAGCGCCTCAAGACGAAGCCCGTGGCCCCCGACCGTTCGCAGGCGAGCTGAAGCCTCCGGCTTGCCGTGAGGGAAAGCCGGCCTACCTCGCCCAGCGCAGCGGCGATCTTGGGCGTGCGCAGGCTCTCCTCGAGCACGGCGAGGACCTCGGCCTCGTTGCGGGCGTGGACGAGGATCAGGCGGTCCGGGTGGAGGCCGAAGGCGGCAAGTCCCGGCCCATGCAGATCCGCCCGCAGGAAGCTCCACACCACCGGCCCCGCAAGGCGCGCGAGGAGAGCCGCCGCGAAGGCAGCGCCGGCAGCGCCCGTTTCTCCATCGAGGCCCCGAGCCACGATCTCATGCAGCCGCCCGAGCGGCAGACCGCCGCCGGGCAAGAGGTCATCGAGGCGCGGATCACCGAAGGGAAGGCTTGCGGGGCCGGGACGGGGCGGGATGGGAGGCCGCCTGTTCCAGCCTCTTCAAGCGGCTGCGCAGTAGATCGAGGGCTAGGGTAGGGACAGGGGCGGGGGCTGGCTTGGTCGAAGGGCGAGACATGTTCTTATTTTGTTCTCATATAGGGCTGCGGAGTCAAGCGGCTTTCCGCTCTCAAACCGAGCGAAAATCTCGGAAATCTCACGGGCCACAAAAAAAGCGCGAGACAGGCGTCCATGCTTCGCTCGTCTGCCAATCCCGGCCTTATGACCTTGGGGTCGCAACTCTGATGCTCAATTGAGATCACGACGTACGATCGCCATCCGGCCGACGCGCCCTTCGGGCCGGCATATGAGATCGTCGATTTCGACACCCGCGAAATTTCTGACGCTGCCTCGTCCGCCGCGATCCGATGCGCAAGGCGCGCTTACTTCAGAAATGACCGCGTCCAGAGGCGCGCGGCGATTTTCTGCGTTAGCTAGGGAATGCCCGCCGGTTCATCGTCGCGGTTTGCGCACGTGCGGTTAACGTTAACGAAACAACATTGGTCAGGCGATTGCGAGACCCCTGTAGCCGCGCCAAGTTCTGCGCCAAAATGCGCCAAGCGGACGCGGCGCAGAAGCTGCTAAGAACTTGCCGGCGGTGAGGGTGTTTAATTCATGAAAGTCGCGATTTTGGCAGGAGGCCTGGGCTCCCGGCTTGCCGAGGAGACCGAGACCCGCCCCAAGCCCATGGTCGAGATCGGCGGCATGCCGATCCTGTGGCACATCATGCATTATTACGCCCATTTCGGTTTCCAAGATTTCGTCATCGCGCTCGGCTACAAGGGCGACCACATCAAGCGCTACGCCACCGATTTCGCTGCTCTGTCCGGCAATGTGCGCATCGACTACACCAAACGGAGCGTCGACTACGAAGCGAGCACGTCGATGAACGGCTGGTCGCTCGAGCTTGTGGAAACCGGCCTCGACACCAACACCGGCGGCCGCATCAAGCGGCTCAAGAACTACGTCGGCAACAAGACGTTCTTCCTCACCTGGGGCGACGGCGTCTCGGACGTCGACCTTCGCGATCTCCTGGCCTTTCACAAATCGCACGGCAAGCTCGCGACCTTGACCGCGGTTCGTCCGCCGGCGCGTTTCGGGCATCTCGAGATCGAGGGCGACCGGGTTGCCGTGTTCGACGAAAAGCCCCAGGCCGGCGAAGGTTGGATCAACGGCGCGTTCTTCGTGCTCGAGCCTGGTATTTTCGATTATATCGAAGGTGATACGACGCAGTTCGAGCGGGAGCCCCTGAATAAGCTTGCGCTCGATGGCGAGCTCATGGCCTACAGGCATTCCGGCTTCTGGCAGTGCATGGATACCATCAGAGACAAGAAGCTTCTCGACCGCATTTGGGAGACCGGCGAGGCCCCGTGGAAGGTGTGGAACTGATTGGCAGCGGACGGAGGGTGAGGTCGTTCCGATGCACATTTCGCAAGGATACGGGCGTGCGCGATCCCGTGCGCCGAGGTCCTTCATTCGACGCGCGGCCGCCGCAATGAGAGCACGGTTGTTGGCGAACAAGCGCGGCTTGGAATGGGAATGGCGATGCGAGCCTCTCGACGCTCGCGCCTGTAGTGGAGTTCGACCATGCGTGTACTAATGACCGGACATCTCGGCTACATCGGCACGGCCGCGGTCCCGATGTTTCTCAAGGCCGGCCACGAGGTGGTCGGTCTTGATTCCGATCTTTATCGCAATTGCACTTTTGGCCGGAGTATCGGCGCGGCGCAGGAGATTCCCTCTTTGTCGGTCGATATCCGCGATGCCGGGCCCGATCTCTTCAAGGGCTTCGATGCCGTGGTGCATTATGCGGGGCTTTCCAACGATCCGCTGGGCAATCTCGATCCAGAGCTCACATTCGAAATCAATTATCGCGCGACTGTCGGGCTCGCCCGCGCGGCGAAGAAGGCGGGCGTGCCGCGCTTCGTCTTTTCCTCGTCCTGCAGCAATTACGGTGCTGCGGGCGACAATTTCATCGACGAGGGGGCCGCCTTCAATCCGGTCACGCCCTATGGCCGCTCGAAGGTGATGGCCGAAAAGGACCTCGTTGCGCTTGCCGACGAACGCTTTTCGCCCACGCTTATGCGTAGCGCGACCGCTTACGGCGTGTCGCCGCGTTTGCGCTTCGATCTCGTGCTGAACAATCTGACTGCCTGGGCCTTCACCACCGGCGATATTCTGCTCAAGAGCGACGGCACGCCCTGGCGACCCATCGTCCATATCGAGGACATCGCGCGCGCCTTCTTGGCCGTCATCGAGGCGCCGCGGGAGAAGGTGCATCTCGAAGCATTCAATGTCGGCAGCACGGCCGAGAACTACCGTATTATCGAGCTCGCCAAGATCGTCGAGGAGACGGTGCTGGGGACGAAGATCAGGTTCAGCGAAGATGCGGGGCCTGACCTGCGCTGCTATCGTGTGAATTGCGACAAGCTTTCGGCAGTGCTGCCGGCTGCGAAACCGCAATGGACCGCGCGCAAAGGCGCCCAACAACTTTATGAGACGTTCAAGTCGATCGGCCTCAAGGCCGAGGATTTCGAAGGCGTTCGCTATCAACGCGTGGCACAGTTGAAGTCGCTCTTGGCCACGAAGGAGCTTGGCACCGATTTGCGCTGGAGGCGCGGATGAGCGGAGCCGCCTACCACGCGATCACGGCCTGCCGCTGCTGCGCCTCGGCCGACCTCGCGAGCGTCTTCGATCTCGGGCAGATGCCGCTTTCCGACGGGTTTTCCAAGTCCCGCGAGGCGCCCGACCCGCTTTTTCCCCTCGAAGTCCTCATGTGCAAGACCTGCGGGCTCGCCCAACTCCGCCATACCGTGGCGCCCGAAGTCCTGTTCGACGACGCCTATCCATATTATTCGTCTTACATCCAGACTGTGGTCGACAACGCGCGCGACAACGTCGAGGAAGCGCTCGCGCGTTTTCGCTTGGGCAAGGATGCGCTCGTCATCGAGCTCGCGAGCAATGACGGCTACTTGCTCAAGCATGTGGCGGCGCGGGGCGTGCGCACGCTCGGCATCGATCCTGCGCGGAGCGTCGTCGAAGTCGCGCGCAAGGCGGGCATCGACACGATCCACGCTTTCTTTACCGAGGCGCTCGCCATCGACTTGGCGAAGGAGGGCAAGCGGGCCGACCTCATCTTCGGCGCCAATGTGCTCGCCCATGTCGCGGGCACGGGCGATTTCGTGCGCGGCATCGCGCACCTCTTGAAGCCGAAGGGCACCGCCATCATCGAGGCGCCCTATTTGCGCGAACTCATCGATCGTAACGAGTTCGACACGATCTATCACGAGCACCTCTGCTATTTCTCGGTCACGGCCTTACGCGCGCTGTTCCGGCGCAACGGGCTCTTCCTCAACGACGTCAAGCGGATCCCGATCCACGGCGGATCTTTGCGCATGTTCGTTCAGCATCAGGACGCGCCGAGCGAATACATTCTGAAGCTCCTGGCGGAAGAAAAGTCCGCGGGCCTCGATCGGCCGGAAGCCTTTCAAGCCTTTGCCGACCGGATTGCCGCCATGGGCAAGACGCTGCGCGCGCTCCTTCAGGATTTGAAGCACAAGGGCGCGCGCCTCGCGGGTTACGGCGCGGCGGCGAAGGGCACCATTCTTCTCAACCATTTCAAGATCGGCCCGTCCCTGCTCGATTGGGTTGCGGACAAGAATCCTCACAAGCATGGGCTTTATGTGCCGGGCGTGAAACTTCCCATCGTCGATCCGGCACGGGTCGAGCAAGACAAGCCTGACTATCTCCTCGTCCTGCCGTGGAACCACGGTGAGGAGATCATGCGCGGGCAAGCAGCCTTTACGGCGCGCGGCGGGCGCTTCATTCTGCCCGTGCCTGAGCCCAGGATTGTCGCGCAGAGTTGAGCCAGTCTGTGAACACGTCGGAACCAATTATTCGCCCAACCCCGCTATCGCTTCGCGACGACGAGCATGATTTCTGCCCCGCATGCAGAGGGCGGCGCTTCATTCCCGTCGTCACGATCAATGACGTGCCGACCAACTCATGCCTCATGCTCGACAGCCGCGATGAGGCGGTCGCCTATCCGCGCGGCGACATCGCGCTCGTCTTTTGCGAGACATGCGGCTTCATCTTCAATCGTGCCTTCGATCCAAAGCTCACGGAATATTCGGAGCGCTACGAACCGACGCAGGCCTATAGCCCGACCTTTGTCGAGTTCCACAAGACCCTGGCCGAGCACCTGATCGACACGCTCGGGCTCAAGGGCAAGACCATTGTCGAGGTGGGCTGCGGCCAGGGCGAGTTTCTCCATCTCTTATGCCGTCGGGGTGGGAACTCGGGCCTTGGCTTCGATCCCGCGGTGGACGTCCGACGCGAAGACGTGGTTCGCGAACGCGCCGACGATGTGCGCCTGGTTGCGGATTTCTTTTCCGACCAATCGATCGGTGCGCTCAAGGCGGACTTCTTGTGCAGCAAGATGACGCTCGAACACATTCCGGCCGTCGACCGCTTTGTTGCCATAATCGAGCAGGTGGCGCGCCAGTCGGCGCCCGGCATGCACCTCTACCTCCAAATCCCCGAAAGCGAGCGTATTCTCACGGAGCCTGCCTTCTGGGACATCTATTACGAGCACTGCAATTACTTCACCGAAGGTGTGCTGCGCAGCCTGTACGCGCGTCATGGTTTCGTGGTCGAGGAGGCTACGCGCGAATATGACGGCCAGTATCTTGCGCTGGTCGGCCATTTCACGGGCAAGCCATACAAGTACGACGGTGCGTCCGCTCTTGCCCGGACACGGAGCCTCGTGCTCCCTTTCTCGGCTGCCTTCACCAAGGAAATCGACAAGTGGCGCAAGGTCGTGGCCGAGAGAGTCGCGCGCGGCGATCGCGTCGTCATCTGGGGCTCGGGCTCGAAGGGCGTAAGCTTCTTGAGCGCGCTCGGCGATGGCGGCGATATCTCGGGCGTCGTGGATATCAATCCGCATCGGCAGGGCAAGTTCATGGTGGGCTCGGGCCATCTCATCGTCGGCCCCGCCGACCTCCGCGCACTGAAGCCCGCGACCGTGATCATCATGAACCGCGTCTATGAGCGAGAGATCACCGATACGCTGAAATCGCTCGGGCTATCGCCGGAGATCTTCGCATTGTGAACGGGCGCCGGCGCGCGGCGCGAGGACGAGGCGGGCCTCGAAAGAAGTGTGTGTGATTCTGCGATAAAGGACTGCGCCATCACGCCGTAAAGGTGAACGACGTCGGTCTGCTCGTGCCGGGCGGGTCACTTGCGCTCGAGAGTCCGTGCCGCAGCCAAATCAACCTCTACGCGCAATGACCCTCAAGAGTGCTCTGCGCAACTTGTCACTCGCCGCAAGAGCGATGGGCGGTGTCAATGAACGCATGAAGGACTGCAGCCGCGTCCTTCCCTCGCCGGGGAGAAAGTTGATGTATTTTCCCTCCTTGAGAGCCTCCGGGTCGGGACTCCAGTAGAAGACCGACACCGACATTCGCGAGCGGTCGGACGGACAAGAGATCGGCGTCGGAAAGCCATGGAGCGTATGGCTCGTCGTTGGAAACAACACCGCGCGGTTGAAGATCGGCTCGACGCGAGCGCCACAGACTTTGGTCGCGGAGTCCCAAAGCTCGAGCGCGCCGCCCCAGGCGGCGTCCCAATCGCGGTTGAGATAGACGATGAGATTGAGGCGGCGCGTAAGCGGCAAAGCCGGATGGTTGGTGTAGTCGGCATGAATGTTGAGCCAGCTGCCGCGAACGGATTCATGCAGACCGCCGCCATGGAACAACGGATCGGCCACGAGATCGGGAAGGCCCGTAATGTCTCGAACGACCTGCATGAACGGCTCAGAGCATAACTGCAGGAAAAAGAGCTGGGTGAAGGGTGATAGTCTCGCAATCCCGCGCGAGGTTTGCTTGACCTCATGGGCCGTGTCCCAAGTGATCCAGTCGCGCTCTTCCTTCTTCGGGAACTCTGCGACGATGCGGTCGAGAACGACGTCGTCGAAGAGATTGTCGATCACCACATGCGGGAAGGGCTTGGCTGCCGGATAGCGCGCGCGCAAAGCGTCCCTTTGGCTCTTCAGCCGCGTGGCGGGCGACCCATCCACCAAATTCTGCCACAACGATCCCGGGACGGAGCTGGTGGGCGCCGCAATTTTCGCGATCGTACTCATGACATTGGGCCAGTCGAACGGCTCATTCTATTGTCCCCAGGCGGCAAGTATCGAGCCTGGTATTCCCATCGTCAATGATGGCACGACGTCACAGTTTTCGAGCGCCGTTCAAAATCTCTGTCCGTGCCGCGCTCTCGCCTCACTCGCCCATCGTCCGGCGGCGCGCTTTCCCGGGCCGATTGCTTCGGAGCAAACCCGGCAGGGAAGGGCGGGGGCAAACGTCCCAGCTTATGGTTAATGCCGCCCTCGGACCGCCTCCTCGGCTTGTCCCGGTCTTCTTCGGTGCTATGTTCGCGCGCCCCAGAAATCCGTTGATCGAGTTCCATGATGAATATTCTCGATGCGATCGATGCGCGCGCTTCGGCCATCCGGCTCGGCGAGCCGGGTCCGAGGCCCGAGCACCTTGCGCGCATTCTCGAAGCCGGCGCCCGCGCGCCCGACCACGGGCGCCTGTCGCCTTGGCGGTTCATTGTCATCGAGGGCGCGGCCCGCGAGGCCCTGGGCCAGGCCATGGCCGAGCTGCGCCGTAGCAAAGCGCCGCCACCAAGCGAGGAGGAGCTGGCGCGAGAGCGCGAGAAGCCTCTGCGTGCACCCGTCATCGTCGCGGTCGCGGCGAAAATCACGGCAAATGAAAAGGTGCCCGAGGTCGAGCAGGTGGTGGCGGTCGGTGCGGCCGTGCAGAACATGTTTCTCGCGGCACAGGCACTGGGCTACGGCGCCATGTGGAGGACGGGCGCGCCCGCCTATGATCCGGGCGTGAAGAAGGCGCTCGGGCTTGATCCCGCCGATCATATCGTGGCCTTTCTTTATCTCGGCACGCCGCTCGGCACGGCACCGCGCCGGAAGGAGGACATATCCGCCTTTGTGCGCCGGCTGTGAACCACGCAGCGCTCCGTTGACGGGGGCAAAGAGGGCCGCTAAGCATCCATCGTTGGCCCCCATGCGCCCCTAGCCCGAGAGACCGGCGTCCGCCGAGACGGCCGGACGCGCATGGGCTGGGCACGGACGACCCATGACCCGATTGACACATTTGCAGAGGCTCGAAGCCGAGAGCATCCACATCATGCGGGAAGTCGCCGCCGAGTGCGCGCAGCCCGGTGATGCTCTATTCGATCGGCAAGGACAGCTCCGTGATGCTGCATCTGGCGATGAAGGCTTTCTATCCGGACAAGCCGCCGTTCCCGCTTCTTCATGTCGACACGACCTGGAAGTTCCGGGAGATGATCGCCTTTCGCGACGCGACGGCGAAACGGCTCGGGCTCGAGCTTCTCGTCCATGTCAATCCCGAAGGGCTCGAGATGAGCATCAATCCTTTCGTTCACGGCTCGGCGCTGCACACCGACATCATGAAGACGCAAGGCCTAAAGCAGGCGCTCGACAAATACGGCTTCGATGCGGCTTTTGGCGGCGCGCGGCGCGACGAGGAAAAATCCCGCGCCAAGGAGCGCATCTTTTCGTTTCGCTCGGCCCAGCATCGCTGGGATCCGAAAAACCAGCGGCCGGAGCTCTGGCACCTCTACAACGCGCGCGTCGAACAAGGGCGAGTCGATCCGCGTCTTTCCGCTCTCCAATTGGACCGAGCTCGACGTCTGGCAATATATCCATCGCGAAGACATCCCGATCGTGCCGCTCTATTTCGCCAAGGAGCGGCCGGTGGTCATGCGCGACGGCACGCTCATCATGGTCGACGACGAGCGCATGCCGCTGAAGCCGGGCGAAAAGCCCATGAAGAGAAAAGTGCGCTTCCGCACGCTCGGCTGCTATCCGCTTGACCGGCGCCATCGAGAGCAACGCCGGCACGCTTGCCGCCATCATCGAGGAGATGCTGCTCACCAAGACCTCCGAACGCCAGGGCCGCGTCATCGATCACGACAGCGCGGGCTCGATGGAAAAGAAGAAGCAGGAGGGCTATTTCTGATGGCCCATGCCTCGGCCCTCATCGGCAAGGACATTGCCGCCTATCTCAAGTCGCATGAGCAGAAGAGCCTCCTGCGCTTCATCACCTGCGGCAGCGTGGATGACGGCAAGTCGACGCTGATCGGCCGGCTGCTCTACGAATTCGAAGCTGATCTACGAGGATCAGCTCAAGGCGCTCGAGACCGATTCCAAGAAGCTCGGCACCCAAGGCGGCGAACTCGATTTCGCGCTGCTCGTCGACGGGCTCGCCGCCGAGCGCGAGCAGGGCATCACGATCGACGTCGCCTACCGCTTCTTCTCGACCGACAAGCGCAAGTTCATCGTCGCCGACACGCCGGGCCACGAGCAATACACGCGCAACATGGTGACCGGCGCGTCGACCGCCGATCTCGCCGTCATCCTGATCGACGCGCGCAAAGGCGTGCTGACGCAAACGCGCCGGCACAGCTATCTCGTCTCGCTCATCGGCATCCGCCACGTCGTGCTCGCCGTCAACAAGATGGATCTCGTCGGCTACGACCGAAGACGTCTTTCCACCGATCGTCGCGCGAGTACGGCGACTTCGCGCGCCAGATCGGCTTTCGGATATTGCGGCCATTCCGATGTCCGCGCTTGAAGGGCGACAACGTCACGGTCGCAGCGCGCGCATGCCCTGGTATCGCGGGCCCGCGCTCATGGAATATCTCGAAACCGTCGCGATCGAGGACGATCTCGACGATGAAGCCTTTCCGCATGCCCGTGCAATGGGTCATCGGGCCCAATCACGATTTCCGCGGATTTGCGGGCTCATCGCGAGCGGCGTGGTGCGCCCCGGCGATCGCGTGCGCGTGCTGCCGTCGGGCCGCGAAAGCCGCATCGCGCGCATCGTGACCCATGACGGCGATCTTGCGGAAGGCCGTCGCGGGCCAGTCCGTGACGCTCACGCTCGCGGACGAAATCGATGTCAGCCGCGGCGACGTCATCGCGGCCGCCGATGCCGCACCGGAGGTCGCCGACCAATTCGAGGCGACCGTCATCTGGATGAGCGAGGAGCCGATGCTGCCCGGCCGGCCCTATCTCTTGAAGGCGGGGACCAAGACGGTGACGGCGAGCGTGGCGCAGCCGAAACACAAGGTCAACGTCAACACGCTCGAGCATCTGGCGGCCAAGAAGCTCGAGCTCAACGAGATCGGCGTGTGCAATCTGAGCCTCGTCGAGCCCATCGCCTTCGATCCTTACACGGACAATCGCGACATGGGCGGCTTCATTCTCATCGATCGCCTCACCAACGACACGGTGGGCGCGGGCCTCCTCCATTTCGCGCTCCGCCGCGCCGACAACATCCATTGGCAGGCGCTCGACGTCGAGCAAGGATGCGCGCGCGCGCTTGAAAGGCCAGAAGGCTGGCGTGCTTTGGTTCACGGGGCTTTCGGGCGCGGGCAAATCGACCATCGCCAATCTGGTCGAGAAGCGGCTCCTCCAGATGGGCCGCCACACCTATCTTCTCGACGGCGACAATGTGCGCCACGGCCTCAACCGCGATCTCGGCTTCACCGACGCCGACCGCGTCGAGAACATCCGCCGCGTCGCCGAGGTGGCGAAGCTCATGGCCGATGCCGGCCTTATCGTGCTCGTCTCCTTCATCTCGCCGTTCCGCGCGGAGCGGCGCATGGCGCGCGAGCTCGTGCAGGAAGGCGAATTCATCGAAGTCTTCGTCGATGCGCCGCTTGCGCTGGCCGAAAAGCGCGATTCGAAGGGCCTCTACAAGAAGGCGCGCGCGGGCGAGATTACGAATTTCACCGGCATCTCCTCGCCCTATGAGCTGCCAGAACATCCGGAAATCCATCTCGATACGGCAAAGCTCACGCCCGAACAGGGCGCGGAAGCCGTCCTCGCGCAACTCAAGAATGCCGGCGTCATTTCCGATTATTGAACCAAGTCGGGCTAAACAGGGCTCGTGGCGCGCACGCTTACATCGACACCGATTGCGGACGGGTTTCATCTCCCGGCGGAGACGGCGCGCCATGAAAGAGCCTGGCTTTTGTGGCCCGAGCGCCCCGACGTCTGGCGCGAAGGCGCGCGGCCCGCGCAAGAAGCCTTCGCCCGCGTCGCGCGGACCATCGCCGAAACCGAGCCCGTGACGGTGGGCGCCTCGCGCGCGCAGCTCGAGAACGCGCGCAGCCTTCTGCCGCCTTCCGTCCAAGTAATCGAGCTGCCGAGCAACGACGCCTGGATGCGCGACGTCGCGCCCACCTTCGTCACCGACGGAAAGGGCGAGGTGCGCGGCGTCGACTGGCGCTTCAACGCCTGGGGCGGGCTTTATTCGTCTTGGGCCGAGGACGAGCAAGTGGCGCCGCGCATGCTCGAGCGCGAAGGGCTTCTTCGCTACGAGGGGCCGCTCGTGTTCGAGGGCGGGGCCGTCAACGGCGACGGCGCGGGCACGTTGATTGCGATCGAGCCCTGTCTTCTCGACCGCAAGCGCAATCCGGACATGAACAGGAAGCAAGCGGACGCGCGTGCTTGCGGATTATCTCGGCATCACAACCATCCTTTGGCTCGGCGCCGGCCTTTGCGAGGACGAGACCGGCGGTCATGTCGACAATCTCGCCAGTTTTGCGCGACCGGGGCTCGTGCTTCTCGCCTGGACGGATGATCCCGCCGACCCGCAACATGCCGTGGCGCGCGACGCGCTCATGCGGCTCGAAAAGGCGCGCGATGCGCGGGGGCAGAGCCTGGAAGTCGTGAAGGTGCCGCTGCCGCCGCCGCTTTTTCGCACGCGCGAAGAGGCCGCGGGCGTCGTCGAGGCTCCAGGATCAAAGCCGCGCAAAGCCGGCGATCGACTGCCCGCCTCCTATGTCAATGCCTATATCGCAAACGGCGCCGTGATCCTGCCCTCGCTTCATCCGGCTACGGATGATGCGGCGCGTGCGATCTTCGCTCGCGCATTTGCCGATCGCGTGGTGAAGATGGCGCCCGCGCGCGAGATTCTCCTGGGCGGGGGCGGCATCCACTGCATCACCCGCGAGCAGCCTTTGGCTTCAGGCTAATTCCGCAAGCCCGAAAACCTTGAGCGCCTCGTGCATGGCCGGAGGCGGCGCTGCCACCGCCGTGACCGGCGGCTGTTTCGCGTCATAAGGGATGCTCACGGCCCGCGCATGAAGGAGCAAGGGCTCGCGCTCTTCCTGGCCGGTGCGCGGAGCGAAGCTCGAGAACGCTGCGCGCGCCGCACTGGCCGAGAAGCCGATAATCGGTGACGGCGCGGTTGACCTTCGGGATCGGGCGCCATCCACCAGCCATAGTCGGGCGAGCGCTTCTTGAGCGGCACATCGATACGGCCTTCCTCCACCGGCGGCGCGCCTTCCACCACGGCCCAATAGATCTTCTCCACGCGCCCTTGAGCGAAGAGACGCCCGAGCCTGCGCAAGGCCTCGCGATGGCGCCCCAAGACGAGGCAGCCGCTCGTCTCGCGATCGAGGCGATGGGCGAGCGCAGGTCGTGCGGCGGCCTCGAAGCACAAGGCGTCGAGAAAATCGTCGACCGTTGGCCCGCGGCCGAAGCCCTTGTGGACCGCAAGGCCCGCCGGCTTGTCGAGAATGAGAATGTCCGCGTCGCGATGGAGAACGCGCGCCTTGAGCTCGTCCGGCGTCACGGCTTCCTGGCCACCCCGCTATGTTGGGTGATGGCGCGCCGGTGGTGCTCGGCGGATTGAGCGCCGAAGCAGCAAAAGATCACGGTCTCGGGGCGCGCATTTTCATCGAAGAACAGCGCCACCGTTTCGACGGCAATGCGCGCGGCGCGTTCGGCCGGAAATCCGTAAGCGCCGGTCGAGATGGCGGGAAAGGCAATGCGGCGAAGCTCGTGCGCTTTGGCGATCTCGAGGCTCCGCCGGTAGCAAGAGGCCAGCAGCGCATCCTCGTTCCGCTTGCCGCCGCCCCATACCGGCCCCACGGTGTGTATGACGAAGCGCGCGGGCAGGCGATAACCCTTGGTGAGCTTTGCCTCGCCCGTCGCGCAGCCGCCCAGCATTGCGCAAGCCGCGCGCAATTCTGGCCCCGCCGCGCGATGGATCGCCCCGTCGACGCCGCCGCCGCCCAGAAGCGTCGTATTCGCGGCATTGACGATGGCATCGACGTCGAGCTTCGTGATGTCGCCCTCGACGACCGAGACGCGTTCGTGCCACACGTTTGTCTGCTCCATAGACTGCGAGCTGTGCTTTTACGTGATGTCGTTATTTTATCGGTTTAGCGTGTCTCGTGACAGAGGCGCGGGCGGCCGCTATCGTGGTCCCGTTCATCCCGATGGTCTCTCGCATGACCGAGCTTCCAACCGCCAAGCCCTACGATGTCGGCCTCGACGCCGGCCAGCTCGCGCGCATCGACCGGCACCTTGCACGCTACATCGAAAGCGGATCGCTTCCGGGCGTGCTGCTTGCGGTCGCGCGCCGCGGCCGCATCGCCCATTTCTCGGCACAGGGCCTCAAGGATCGCGAGCGCGGGCGGACGTTTACGCCCGAGACGCTCGTCCGCATTTACTCCATGACCAAGCCGATTGTGAGCGTCGCTCTCATGTCGCTCTTCGAGGAGGGACGCTTCCAGCTCGACGATCCGGTGGCGAAATACATTCCCGCATTCGCCGATCTCGGCGTATTCGTAGGCGGGAGTCTCGGAAGCTTCAAAACCACGAGACCGGCGCGGCCGATGACGGTGCGGGATCTTTTCACGCACATGTCTGGCTTCACCTATGGCCTTCAGCGGCGCACGCCTGTGGATGCCGCCTATCGGGAGCGGAAGCTCGAGAGCTTCGACAGACCGCTCGGCGAATGGGTCAACGTTCTGGCCGAACTGCCGCTCGATTTCTCGCCGGGCGAGCACTGGAATTATTCGGTCTCGACCGATGTTCTCGGCTACCTCATCGAGGTCTTGAGCGGCGAGCCTTTGGACGAATTCCTGCGCCAGAGAATTTTCGCGCCGCTCGATATGAGGGATACGGCGTTCTTTGTGCCGCCGGAAAAGTGGAACAGACTTGCCGCGTGCTATCAGCGCAGTGAAGACGGTGCTGTGACGCTGATCGATGACCCCGACACAAGCCGCTATCGCATGAAGCCCGCTTTTCTCTCGGGCGGCGGAGGGCTTGTTTCCACGGCGCGCGACTATCTGCGCTTCGCCCAGATGCTGTGCAACGGCGGCACGCTCGATCAAGTGCGCATTCTGGGGCCGAAGACGCTGGCCCTCATGACGCGCAACCACCTGCCCGAAGGCAAGGATCTGCACACGCATAGCGTCTCGCTCTTCAGCGAGAGCGCAATGGCGGGCGTTGGCTTTGGGTTGGGCTTTGCCGTGATGCTCGATCCGGTGAGAGAACCAGCTTCCGGGCACGCCCGGCGAGTTCAATTGGGGCGGCGTCGCCAACACCTATTTTTGGGTCGATCCGGCCGAGGAGCTCGTGGTGGTCGAGCTCGCGCAAGTCATGCCGCCCTTCGCCTACAATCTGCGCCGCGAGCTCCGCGGGCTCGTCTACGCCGCGCTCGCCGACTAAGTTCAAGGAATTCCCAAGAGCTTGTGCGTCTGCAGGCTCAAGCGCCATTGCGGATGGGCAAGGCAATAGCGGAGTGCGGCTTTCGTGTTTTCCGCGCGCCGAGGCCCGTCCATGGGCTGAAGGAAGAAATGCGTGAAGACGAGCCCCGCATAGCGCGCGGGCTCGGCCTCTTCTTGCGGATAGACAAACTTAAGCTCGTCGCCGGCCGTGAGCTTGAGCGGTGCGTGCGCCTTGGGGCTCACGCAAATCCAGTCGAGACCCTCAGGCGCTGCGAGCGTGCCGTTGGTTTCGATGGCCACGGCAAAGCCTTGCTTCTTGAGCGAAGCGATGAGCGACGCATCGAGCTGCAGCAAGGGCTCGCCGCCGGTGCACACGACATAAGGCTCGCCCGGCACGTGTTCCGGCCAAGTCTTGCGCACAGCGCGGGCAAGCTCCTCCGCGCTGTCGAATTTTCCTCCGCCCGGGCCATCCGTGCCGACGAAGTCCGTATCGCAAAAGCGACAGACGGCGCTCTCGCGATCCGCCTCGCGTCCGCTCCATAAATTGCAACCCGCAAAGCGCAAGAAGACGGAAGGCCGTCCCGTCTGCGCGCCTTCGCCCTGCAACGTGTAATAGATCTCCTTGACGGTGTAGGTCACGCGCGTGCCTCTTGCGTTGCGCGCCAGCGCTCATAACCCTTGGCGCGCAACGCGCAGGCGGGACACGTGCCGCAGCCATAGCCCCAGGCATGGCGCTCGGCGCGCGTGCCGAGATAACAACTGTGGGTCTCCTCGCAGGATGAGATCGACGAGCGGCGCGCCGCCCAAGCTTTGCGCGAGCGCCCAAGTCTCGGCTTTGTCGAGCCACATGAGGGGCGTGTGGATAACGAAGCGACGGTCCATGCCGAGCGTCAGCGCCACTTGCACGGCTTTCAGCGTGTCGTCGCGGCAATCGGGATAGCCGGAAAAATCCGTCTCGCACATGCCGCCCACGAGATGGCGGATGTCGCGCCGATAACCGAGCGCGGCCGCGAGCGTAAAGAAGACGATGTTGCGACCGGGCACGAAGGTGGAGGGCAGACCGTCCGCGCCGAGATGGATCTCGGCTTCGCGCGTGAGCGCGGTATCGCTGATCTCGCCCAAGACGCTCAGGTCGAGAACGTGATCTTGGCCGAGCCGCGTCTCCCAGCGTGGGAATAGCCGCCGCAAGCCCGCGATCACGCGTCCCCGGCAGTCGAGCTCCACGGCGTGGCGCTGGCCGTAAGCAAAGCCTACGGTTTCCACAGACATAAAATTGTCGAGAGCCCATGCCAGGCAAGTGGCCGAATCCTGGCCGCCCGAAAAGAGCACGATCGCCTTTTGTTCCGAGATGTCCACAGTCAAGCTCGCATAATTAACAGCTCGCCGGTTGAAAGAACGACCCGATCGGCGCTATCACCACAGGCAAAGATATAGCGCGGGGACCCACAACCTGCGAAGGAGGCGTCTTATGGAAAGCAGGCCCCCGGTGCCATTGCTGGAGGAATTCTGTGCGTGGTCCCGCGCCGAGCTCGAAGAGACGGAGTCCTGGCGCGACACGCTGTCCGAAAGCGAGATCGAGGCGCTCGCCGAGAATGTGCACAGGCTCGCCCGCCCGCGTTCGGACGTGGCGCCGCTGCAAACGGCCGACGCCCTGCCGCCGCCGCTGCGCAGCAGGCTTCCGGGCTTGTCCGATGCGTTGGTCTTCGGCCGGGGCTTCTTCGTCCTGCGGCGCCTGCCGCTCGAGCGCTTGAGCCAAGCCGAGGCCGAGCAGCTCTTCCGGAGCCTTGCGGCTCATTTCGGCCGCGTGCGCGCCGAGCCCAAAGTCGGCGAGATGCCGTCATGCGAGGGCTACGCATTTGCCGCCACCGAAGGCGACGTTTTGGCGCAACTGTGCATTGCGCGCGCCGCGCGCGGGCGGCGACTTGCGGCTTGTCAGCGCGGTCGCGCTCCACAACGAGATGGCGCGCTGCCGCCCCGATCTCTTGCCCCATCTTCTATGCACCGATCGGCAAGGCGCGGCCGCTCTTCAGCGTCCACGGCGAGCACCTCGATGCGCATCTCGATGCCCATTTTGCCCCGCTTGCGGCGGAAGGCGGCGCGGCGGACTTGACGGCACGATCAGCGGCAGGCCTTCGCGCTCTTCCACGCGCTTGTGGAGGAGCTGGCGCTCGATATCGACTTCGAGCCCGGAGACGCGCTTTTCGCCAACACGCATCGCGTGCTTGTCGCCCGGGGATCGCACGAAAACTACGCGGAACTCGGCAAGGACCACGCACTCATGCGGCTTTCGCTCGTCAATGAGCGATTGCGCGCAGACCAGGCCGCCCAACGAGCTAAAGCCGCGCACACTCAGGCTGCGGCCTGATAGGCGAGACCTGTTTCGCGGCCACGCGTTCTCTTCCCGCGCTTTGGATAGAATGCCAAGCCGGCGCGGTACCGGCATCGGGGCAGCGTTCATGAATGGAGCTGCGGCCCTCCGCTTCTGAGCGGCCGGCATCCGCTTGCCGGCGCCATGCTCAAGGTCGGTTCGACGCTCTCTGTTCGCCATCATGGCGGCGCTGGTCAAGATCGTGTCGCGCGACTACCCCGTGACGCAGATCGTCTTTTTCCGGAGCTTCTTCGCGCTCTTGCCGATCCTCGTGATCGCGCTCCGCAGCGAAGAGGGCATCGCCGTCCTGCGCACGCAACGGCCGCTCGGCCATGCGCTGCGCTCGTTGTTCGGTGCCTTTGCGATGTTCACGAATTTCGCGGCGCTTTCCTTGCTGCCGCTTGCCGAGGCCACAGCACTTGCCTTTGCCGCGCCGCTCTTTGCCGTGGTGCTCGCGGTCTCGCTCTTGGGCGAGCAGGTGGGCGTCTATCGCTGGAGCGCCGTCATCGTGGGCTTTTGCGGCGTCCTTCTGATCGCCCAGCCGGTCGCGCTCGTCACCGGCGCGCCAGGCGTCGTCACGCCGCAGGGCTTCGTGCTCGGGCTGCTCGGCGCCTTCTTTACCGCAGTGTCGCTCATCTTCATGCGCAGGCTCACCCTGGTCGAGAATCGATCGACCATCGTCTTCTACTTCAGCTTGACCACCACCATCGTGAGCGCGCTCACGCTGCCCTTCACGGCTGTGCGCCCGACGCCCTTGGGACTTCTGTTGCTCGTCCTCACGGGCGTCATCGGCGGAGTTGCGCAGCTCCTTTACACGGCGAGCTATCGCTTTGCGAACGTGACCACGCTCGCACCTTTCGATTACGCGCAGCTCATCTGGGTGACGGTGCTGAGCTATCTCGTTTTCGATTACGTGCCGGTGGCGATCGCCTTTGCGGGCTTCTTTCTCGTCGCGGGCTCCGGGCTCTTCATCATCTTGCGCGAGCACATGCATGCACGCGCCGCCGCGCGCGCCGCACCCGATCAAAAGCGCACCCAGACGCCCCCCGTATAGGCATTTTCGCGCACGACCTCTTGGCCCGCGATGGCGCGCATCGTGCCGGCCTCGAGGGAAATCCGTTTGTTCAGCATAAAGACGACCGAAGCGCCCGCCTTGTGCAGCGAGAAGCGCTCCGCGCTCACGATCGAGGACGTCTTGGCGATGATTTGCCAGCGGCGCATGGGCGAGACGCCGGCAGAAAGCTCGGCGCGCCATTCATCGCCGAAGCTGCCGCTGCGGCGGCGAAAGCCGGCTTCCGCATTGACGAAAAACGGCTTGTGCATGACCTCTCCGCTCACGCCGTAAAGCGCACGGAGCTCGATAATCCGTCTTGTTCGAGGCGAGGAGCGCATTGTCCTGGTTCGTCGACGGTTCCGGGCAGGATCACATGGGGCTCGAGCGAGAAGACCTGACTGCCGCGGGTGAAGAGCCTGAGGCGTGCGGCGAGATCGACGCTCGAGAGCCCGCGCGCCTTGCGCGCGGTGCCCGAGGCATCATCGGAAAGGACTTGCGCGCTCGAGGCGAGCATCAGCGTGACGCCGTTCCGATGAGTCCGTATTCGATCAGGCTCTTGAGCTCGTCCTTGCGGAAGTCGCGCGGGCCGACGCGCGCGCCTGTGCTGTCATAAGCGTCGGCGGCGCGGCTCGTGGTCATGGTCGTGATGGCGAGCCCCTTGCCGCGTTCTTGAGTCCAGGCGCCGGCATGAGCGGTCGCGGACCAGCCGACGACGAGCGCCAATCCGAAAGCGAATGCGAGCCGGTGCTCCACGCACCTACTCGTCAAGCACATAGACGAACTCTGCACCGTGCCGCTCGAGCCGTGGAACGCGTCCCGGATGGGCGCGGGCGAATGTTTCGCGCACGCCCCAGGCGCCGGCAACCGGTACCTGCGCGAAGCTCCCGATCAGCGACCCGCGCGAGACAGGTGGGGAGGCTGCACGCGAAGCGTCGAGTTGTGAGCCGACGAGCACGAAGAGCCAGCCCCCGCACATGGCAGCAGCAAGACCGAGCGCGGCCTTGGCTGGGTTTTCTGCAGCACCTGTGACGACGGGAACGAGGAGGGCTACGGCTGCCGCGACGATGAACACCGGCGCCGGCGCGGGAAGCGCGTCCAAGAAGCTTGCCAGCGCGCCAGCTGCCGCGACGGCAAGCGAAAAGACGCGTAACGCGTGCGCGCGCGAGCCAAGCTGGGCCGGGGCCGCGATGAGAAGCAGGATTGCGAAGAACAGGAACGGGGCGATGAAGCGGCCGCCCATGAGCTGAGCCCAGGGGTGAGACGAGCTCGCGATGGCCGAGAGATCTTGAAGAGGCATGGCCGCAAGCTTTCCCGTCGTCATCCAAGTCAGGAATGCCAGCGCGAGAAGCGTGCTGGCGAGCGGAAAGCCGGCGAGCAACGCGTCGGCGGTGAAACCGCCGCGCTCGCGCGGAGCCCTCAGATGGAGCGCCGCGGGAAAGCTTGCCAAGGCGAGCGAAAGCCCGAATGCGCCGAAAAGCGCAAGGAGCGGCATGGCGAGCGCCACCGAAAGATAAGCCTGCTCCGGCGGTGCGCGCTCGAGCCTTACGAGCCCGAAGCCCAGAAACCACGCGCCGAGAAGGAGCACACCCAAGCCTTGGCCCGCGCTGAGCGCTTGGGCGCAGGCCCGCTTGGCCAAGAGCCAAGAGAAGGAACATGGCGAGCCAGAGGCGCGACAATCCCTGCGCGGCGAGTGCGCGCCAGAAGAAGAAGAGGAGAGCCGCGATGGACAGGAGATCCGCAACGCTCGGCAAGGACCAAGATGGCGCTCCGACGGCGGGCACTTGCAGGAGCGGCCAATACGCCGCGAGTGTCCTCATGCCGCTTCTCTCTTTTCGGCGCTCAAGCGCGGTGTGGCGCGAAAGCGGGTGAGGCCGTGCCGCGTCTTCGCCCAGTAGAAGGGCGCGGCCACGAGCTCGAAGAGCGCGAGCCAGGCGGCAAGCGACACGAGAAGCCAATAGACGGGCACGACGAGCGCCCATGGCACAAGATCAAGCCAGCCGCGCTTGAGCGGCGCGAGCAGCGATAGATAGACGATGACCGCGTTGCCGATGACGAGGCTTAAGGGTGCGAATGCAAGCACGATGCTGCCCGCGCCCGCGCTCAAGACACCCTCGCCGGTCCGCAGCCACATGATGAACAAGAGCCAGAGCACCGGGTTGAGAAGGCCTGCGAGAATGGTTCCGAGGAGAAAGAGCTGGCAGGTGGCAAAGCCCATGGCGCCGGTCTCCCGCCACAGGCGGCGCGGTGAGCGCATGTGCACGAGCCAGGTTTGCATATAGCCCTTAAGCCAGCGCGTGCGCTGCCTGAGCCATGACGAGAGCCGGAGCGGGGCCTCCTCGAAGGTCGTGGCGCTAATGGTCCGTACACGGAAGCCTTTGCGGGCGATGCGAAGGCCGAGATCGGCGTCCTCGGTGACGTTATACGGATCCCAGCCGCCGACAGCTTCTAAGATCTCTCGGCGGAAATGATTGGAGGTGCCGCCCAAGAGCACCGGCGCGCCCAAGCGCTCGAGCCCCGGCAGCAAGAGGTCGAACCACAGGCAGTAGTCGATGGCGAAAAGACGCGTGAGCCAATTCTCACGCGCGTTGAAATAATTGAGGCGCGCTTGCACGCAGGCGACATCGTTGGGTTCGGCAAGGAACCGTGCTGCGGCACGCTTCAAATGGTCGGGCTCGGGCTGGTCTTCGGCGTCGAACACCGCAACCAAAGTGCCGCGTCGCAAAGGCGAGCGCGAATGAAAGCGCCTTCGGTTTGGTCCGTGGCCCAAAGGCTGGCACGCGGATGAGGCGCATCTCGCGCGGCAAAGGTTGGCGCGCAAGCGCCGTCTGCGTCTCGCGGTCGTCTTCCTCGACGATGAGAAGAATGTCGAGCTTGTCGCGCGGATAATCGAGGGACTGAAGCGCCTGCAGCAAGGGCGTGATAACCGCCGCCTCGCGATAAAGGGGCACGAGTACGCTGTAACTTGGGAGCGTCGCGTCCGCCGGTATCGCGTCGGCTTTGCCGGTGCGCGCGGCGCCGGCGAAGGCAAGCCACGCCCTTGAATAGGAATGCTGCCGTATAGAAAAGCGCGAGAAAGACGACGATGACGCCTGCTGTCGTTCTGGGTGCCACGGCGAGAAGGCCGAGGAGCAGGGAAAGCGTGCCGTAAAGAACGAGCATCTGCTTGCCCGTGAGAACGCGCCGCGCCGACAGCTCGGGCTCGCGCGCATAGAGACTTGTCACCGCCTCGCGCACGATGCGCTGCGCATCGTCCTCGGCGCGAATCCGGATCGCTCTCGTCCGCAGCGGTTTCACGGGTCGTCCCTTCGCTGCAAGCGGGAGCGTTGCAAGACAACGACGGTCAGGAGAAGCCAGACGCCCGCAATGATCCAGGCCCAGACATGGGCGAAGCGCGACGCGAGAAGCGAGCTGTCGGCATAGCGCACGATCAGGCCGCGCTCGGCATGGGTGTCGAACCACAGGGCGACGCCGTCGCCGTCGATCAGCGCGACATTGCCGCGGGCAAGCTCGGTGTGCCCGGCGCCGACTGGGCAGCATGCTGAAGGCCGGCCGGATCCAAAGCCCGGTCTGGCCGTGCGCTTCCACGACTTGAGCGAGCGTTCTCCGTGTCCTTCGCTTCAATGCTGGACCAGCTCCCGATTGGTGCGATCGACAATCGAGACCGCGCCCCGAGCGAAGGAAAGGGGCAATACGCGCGTCGCGCGGAGGATCGGCTCCAATGACAATGAAGGAGGACGAGGGCACGGGCCCGCTTCCTTCCGCCAAGAACCGCAGATTGGCGAGCCAAGGCGCACGCACGAAATCCCGCGCCACCGCCGTGACGAGCGGCAGCGTGGCCTGAGGCGCATCGAGATAGTGCTGCGGGAGACTCGAGCGCGACGCCCCGCGCGAACTGCGGGACGAGACCCGCGAAATCGTGAGGATTGATACCTGTGCGCAGCACGAGCGCACTTTCGGGCAAGAGCGCCACGGGCAGCGCACGAGGCGGCCCGAGACAAACCGGGCTCGCCTCCACCCGTTCGAACACCACTTGCGCGCGGCTATCGACGCTCAGCGCATCGGCGGGGAGTGGAATTGTCACGCGATGCGTCGCGCCTTGCGGGCGCAAGCGGCGGCTTGCGATCAGCGTGCCGTCGACGAACACATGCAAGAGATGCGCGCTGGCCTCGATGTCGGCGGGCGTTTTCAGAACGAGCGAAAGGCTTTCCGGAAATGCGCCGGCCGGCAAGCGGCCGAGAGAAAGCGGGAGCGACCATTCCGCCCCGGGCGCCGCGATGCGCGAGCCGCTCTCGCCACCCAGCGTCGGAAACGGAATGGGCGCGTCAAGCGAGGGAAGCGGCGGCGTTGCTCCTGCGAGCCAGCGCGCGAGATGTTGGCTCTGCTCGGAACTCTTGCCGTCGGCCGCAAGCGCGAGAACGCGGCGCGCCGTCGCGTAGTTGGAGCCCCATCGGCTCGTTCGCGGCAACTCCGCGCTGCAGCAGGATTATGCCGCCGCCCTTCTCTTGCTGCCGGCGCCGTCGCGAAGGAAACGTCATGGCCCCAACGCTCGAGAGCGACGGCGAGCTTGAGCGCCGTCTCATATTCCGCGGGCGAAAGTGGTGGCGGCGGCAAGACCACCGTCATGCGCTCCGGCAATACCGCCCAGGCATCGTCGGGGTGCGCGAGGACATCTGGCGCGACAGGAAGCGTCAGCGCGCTTTCTGGCAACACGGTCAGTGTAAGCCCGCCCAAACGTTCGTCGGCGCAGCGGTCGGCGCTCAGGATTCCGGCAAAGTGCACCGCGAGCATCAAGTGCCCATCCGCCAAGAGAGCAGGCTCGACGGCGAGCGTCGTGGTGAGCCGATGCAGGCCCTGGGCAAGCGTCAGACTCGCGCGGCCCATGCCGTCGAGCGCAGATCTCGGCCGTGCCGCGCGCGCCCACGGGCAAGTGAGCTTCCAAGACGAGCGTCAACCGGCCCGCCTGCGCGCGCAGGGCTGTGGGCAGGGAAAAGTAGGCCTCGAGCGTCCCGTCCAATCCTCGCCGGGAAATTCCGTCGCGGAAGCCAAGCCCTCCGACGCTCCGTGCCCACTTGAAGTCTCCGGCGGGCAAACGCGCCGATCTCGTTTGAGGAGGCCGCGTCTGCACGGGCCACAGGGATGAAAAAAGCGAGCAGGAGAAGGACGAGCGCCACGCCGCGCCATAATTGCGCTGCCACAAAGTCAGAGCGACGATCGCGTGAGGCCCGCACCTAGGCTACCTAAGTCTTTGAGATAATTATAAAAAACTCTGCTTAAGACAAACGCCTGAAGACTTGGTGGGGCAAAGTCATCTTGCGCGCCGCTTCTCGCTGGCTACAACTCATCCGCGATAGAGAGAGCTCTCTAGATACACGCGAAGGATGTAAGAGCCGTGCCGGGCATGCCCGCCGAGCGACTTAACACCTCATTAACCGGCGGCCCGCACCTTGCGTGAATGACTGCAGCGTAGGCGCTCGGTGACGGCCCGTAAGCGCAGGCCGCGCGCCCATCACCGCGCGCTCGCCGACCGCCTGGGCGTGTTCTGGCGCCCCGCGCCCAAAGCCAAAGCCAAGGCCAAATCCCAACAGCGCCGTCGCCGCCCTGCGCCGCGCCGCCGCCGGCGCTTCCTGCGCCTCTCGCGCCGTACGCGGAAGGTCGTCTATTGGAGCACGGTCGCGGGCCTGTGGCTCGTCATGGCCGCGAGCGCAGGGCTCGCCTGGGTCGCGCTCGGGATTCCTGACACAAGCGGCCTGTGGCGTGCGGCTGCAGGACCCTCGCTCACGGTTCTGGACGCCAACGGCTCGGTGCTGGCGACACGGGGCGCGGTCTATGGCGACGACGTGCCGCTCGCCAAGATGTCGCCTTATCTGCCGCTCGCTGTCATTGCGACGGAAGACCGGCGCTTCTACAGCCATTGGGGCCTCGATCCGGTGAGCGTGGTGCGCGCGCTCTTCGCCAATATCGAGGAGGGCCGCGTGGTCGAAGGGGGCTCGACCATCACCCAGCAGCTCGCCAAGAACGTCTTCCTCACACCCGAGCGCACCTTCAAGCGCAAGCTCGAAGAAGCAATGCTCGCGCTATGGCTCGAATGGCGCTTCACGAAAGATCAGATCCTCACGCTCTATCTCAACCGGGTCTATTTCGGCGCCGGCACCTATGGCGTGGAGGCGGCGGCGCGCCGCTACTTCGACAAGCCGCCCGCGAAACTCAGCTTGCCTGAATCGGCGTTGCTCGCAGGTCTTCTGAAGGCGCCGTCGCGCTTCGCACCGACCAACGATCCCGATCTCGCCCAGGGGCGGGCCGAAGTCGTGCTCGATGCCATGCTGAAGGCCGGGTTCATCACCAAGGAAGCGCGCGCCAAGGCGGCCCGCATGCCCATCAAGCTTGCGGCGGGCACGCGCTCCATGGGTGCGCAGTATTTCACGGACTGGGTACTCGACACGCTACCCGAACTCATCGGACCGACACGCGGCGAGCTCATCGTCGAGACGACGCTGCATTTGCCGTTCCAGCGCGCCGCCGAGCGCGCGGTCGACAGCGCGCTTGCCGCGCAAGGACAGTCCCTCGCCGCAAGCCAGGCCGCGCTCGTGTCGATGGACCGGGAAGGCGCGATCCGCGCCATGGTGGGCGGTCGCGACTATGGGGCGAGCCAATTCAATCGCGCCACACAGGCCAAGCGTCAGCCGGGCTCGGCCTTCAAGCCCTTTGTCTATCTCGCGGCGCTCGAGCATGGGCGCTCGCCCTCCTGGCACATGAGCGACGCGCCCGTTCAGATCGGCCGCTGGAGTCCGACCAATTTCGGCGGCGGCTATCGGGGCGACGTCACCCTTGAAACCGCGCTTGCGGAATCGATCAACACGGTGGCCGTGCGCTTGACCGAAAGCATCGGCCGCGAGGCCGTCATCGAGACGGCGCAACGGCTCGGTATCCGCTCGACGCTCGAGCCCGTGCCCTCGCTTGCACTCGGCACGCAAGAGATGGGTCTGCTCGAGCTCACGAGCGCGTATTTGCCCTTCGCGACGGGCGGCGAGACGCGGCGCATTCATGGCATCGATCGCGTTCTCACGCGCCAAGGACGCGTGCTCTATACGGCAAAGGCCGTGCCCGCGGTCCGTGTGATCGCCCCCGCCGATGCGGGCGCCATGAACGCGATGCTGCGCGAGGCGCTGTTGCGCGGCACCGGCCTCAAGGCGCGCCTCTTGGATCGCGACGCGGCAGGCAAGACGGGCACGAGCGGGGATTTTCGCGATGCCTGGTTCGTGGGCTACACGGCCGATCTCGTGACCGGCGTCTGGGTCGGCAATGACGATGGCGCGCGCATGCGCAAGGTGACGGGCGGCGGCCTGCCTGCGGAGATCTGGCACGCTTACATGGAGCGGGCCGCGTCGGTCTATCCCAACCGGCCGCTGCCCGATGGCGGCTACACGCCACTCCCGGACAGTGAGATCGCCGAAGGCTCGCCCTCGGAGCGCTTCATCGGCTTCTTCGAGCGCATCTCGTCGCTTCTGGATGGACATAATCACGAGCAGGCGGGGAATGCCGCGCACGCGCCCGCAGCCGCGCCGCCGGCGGGGCCCGGAAACTGACGCTGTGACGTTCGGGGCGCCGCGCGCCGATCAATGGGCGAGCACGCGCGCCGCGGGAAAGCGGATCTCGATCGAAGTGCCGGCTCTCGGCGTGCTCGTGATGCGAAACTCCGCGCGATTGGCCTCGGCGAGCGCCTTGGCGAGCGGCAGGCCCAGCCCGGTGCCGGGCTTCTCCAAGAGCTCTTTGGATTCGGCCCGACGGAATGGCTCGAGCGCGAGTTTCATATCTGTTGGCGTCATGCCGATGCCCGTGTCCTGCACGGACAGGTCGACACCGCCTTGCGCGTTCACGGAAGCGACGACGCGCACGCGCCCGCCGGGCTCGGTGTATTTGATGGCATTGGAGAGCAGGTTGAGCACGATCTGCTCGAGACTACGCTCGTCGGCGACGATGGCGGGCAGCTCGGGTGCGATGGCCGCCTTGACCGCCACGCGTGCCGCTTGCGCCGCCGGCTCCATCAGGCTCATGCAGCGCTCGATCACACGCGCGAGATCGACATTGGTGAATTTGAGCTCGAGCTTGCCCGCCTCGACCTTGGAGAGATCGAGAAGATCGTTGATGAGGCTCAGCAAGAGCTGGCCCGAGTGGTGAATGTCGCGCAGATAGCCGAGATAGCGCGGGTTGTCGATGGGCCCGAGCCGCTCGTCGCGCATGATTTCGGCAAAGCCCATGATGGCGTTGAGCGGCGTGCGCAGCTCATGGCTCACCTTGGCGAGGAACTCGGATTTCTGACGATTGGCGCGCAGGGCCTCGTCGCGCGCCTGGGTGAGCTCGGCTTCGATCGCGCGCCAGGGGCTCATATCGCGGATGAGCGCGCAGAAGGCGGCACCGGCCGCCAAATCGAGCCTCCGGAAGGCCAGAAGAAGCGAGCGTCGCGCGCCCTCCGGAGTCCGGAACTCCACTTCGCGTCCCTCGCCGAGGAGGGCAAGCGGCCGGCCCTCTTCGGCTTGGCCGAGCTCTTCACGCACGGCCATACGGCTCTCGGGATCGAGCAGGCGCGCGAAGCGGTGGCCGCGCAAGTCTTCCGCCGGCAGGTCCAAAAGCGCCGCCGCCTGCTTATTGGCAAAAGCGATGGTGCCCTTCTCGTCGAGCACGAGAAGGCCATCCGGAAGCGCCTCGAGAAGCGCCAAGGCGCGTGCCGCTTCTTCATCCGCGGCCTCCAGCAGCGCGGGATCGAGCAGGCGCCCGATTCCGCGATAGCCCAGGAATTTGCCCTCCTCGTTCCTGGCGGGCCGCGCCGCAAGGAGCATCGTCAGGGGCGTGCCGTCGACATGACGGACGGTGAGCGCGGCATCGCGAAAGGCGCGCGGCGGATCGGGGAGCTGCAACGCCGTCTCGGCTGAGGCACTAAGCGCGCTCCAAGGCCTGCCTGTCGACTTGGGCGGCCATGAGGCCTGTCAGGCGCAAAAAGCCCTGGCCGATCGAGGTGAGCCTCCCCTTGTCGTCGCATTCCCAGGTGAAATCGGCTGCCGCGGCAAGAAAGTCGTCGAGGCGCGCGCGTCTCGCCGATTCGAGCTCTTCCAGCGCTAGGCGATCGGCGAGATCGCGCAAAGTGACGAGCGCGAGACCTTCGCCGGTTCGCGGCTCGCGCAAGCGCAAGGCCTCCACCCGGTGTCGCCGGAGGCCGAAACGCGTCGGCAAAGGCTGTGCGCGGGAAAATCGGCCGCCCGCGTTGAGTGTCTCGATGAGCCGGCTCGCCGTGGCCTCGCCAAGGAGCGTCTTGAGGCTTTCAGGGGCCACCGGAAAGAGTGCCCTCGCGGCCTCGTTGGCGAAGCGGACCGCGCCGGCGGTGTCCGCGATCAGCACGGGCAGGCCGAGATCCGTCAAGGCTTGGCCGAGCTGCGCAGAGAGCGGCTCGGGGGCTGGCAACCGGTATGGCTCGACTTCGACCATGAGGCCTTCGCGCTGATTCGGAAGGAGGTGTGGCGACAGACGGCAGCGAATCGGTCCCGGACTCCGGCTGCCGAAGATGCTCACGCTGAGCACCACCGGTGCCTCGCTTTCGGCTGCCGCGCGCGCCGCGGCGACAAACGGCTCCTCCGGCCCAAAGCTTCGCTCGGCAAGCTCGGCCGCCGAGCGCTCGTCGAAAAAGGCGAGCGCCGCCGGATTTGCCCAGACAATCCGCGCCCGCTCCGGGTCCCAGAGCCAAATCGGGCGGTCTGTGGCTGCCAGCGTCTCCAAAATATCCACAAGCACGCGCGGCACCGAGGAGCCTATCCCTTTCCGGGCTCAGGACATGGTTTGCGATATTCTAACCGTAGACCACGAGATCGCCACCAGTGCCCTTAAGCGGCCGCCCAAAGTGAAAGCGTGACCCTTTCGGGGGCGCCTAAAGGCGCGTATGTTACAAGCTGCGGTGAGCCGAGACGGGGAGAGTTGCGCCACGTGGAGCGCTGGTCGCAATGTTGACGAATATTTCGGTCGAGATTGGCTTGCAGCCAGACTTACGAAGCGCGTTACACATTTACAGCACCTCCCTCGTCCGAGGGAAAGTTTCGCGTCGCGACGTACCGGCGAATTTCTCTGCCGTGTACGTTCAACTGTAGACAAGAAGCAGAAGCGTGTCAGACAGACGAGCGGCATTTCGCTCCGGGGCGTAACATAGTTTGTACGAGAGAGCGCCAGGCGGACAATCTGCCGGCGCCGAAAAGTACGAGCGTCTTCGAGAATGACTTTAACGCCGCCTTAGGCTCACTCAGCGAGCGTGGGCGCGACAAGGACCATCGCATCTGTGTCCAGTCCCGCGGTGGTCGAGTGACGGCAGAAGCCGTCTGTACCGCGTCTTGTCAGTAGCAATTTGCGCGCCATCCGCGCGCAAGACAAGCGGCACGAGCGCCGCCCAGGAGGAGCAGCATCTCGCTCGCCGCGTGCGCATTACGCGAGGAGCGGCAGTATAGAGCGGCGAACACCGCTCACTCTGACGAGGAATGGAGGAAATAATGCCAACAACCCCGCGTGCGCGCCGGTCGGCCCAGTCGAAGACCCAAGCCGCCGAACACGCTTTCACAAGCCGCGTCGCGCAGATGCTCGAGCCTGAGGGGCGCGAAAACGGCTCGGGCGGGCCCCAGGGGCAGCGCATGGCACGCGAAGCAGAAGCGTCCGCCGAGGAGAAAGCAACCCAAAGAAAGCCCAAGTTCTCCGTCGAGACTCCAAACGCCGAAGTCGCTCACGGCCTTCATGGGCGAAGGCTTTGCGCGGCTCAACGATGCCATGGGAACGTTGCAGCAATCGATACGCGAAACCACAACCTCGCTCACCGACACGCGCGTGACCACCGCCCGGAACGTCACCGCGCTTCAGCAAAAGGTGATCGAGATCACGCAGCAGAACATCAGCGACATGATCAACCACGCGCAGAAGATGATGCGCGTAGGCGATATGAGCGAAGCGTTCAAGCTGCAGGCGGGTTACGCGCAAGGGGCGCTCAAGACGTTCGCCACGCAAGCCGACGAGCTCCGCGCACTCTCGGTGAAGCTCGCGCGCGATGCGAGCGAGCCAATCTCGGAGCGGATCAATCGCACGATGGAGCAATTCCGCCGGAGCCGGGATCGTTCCTGAACGTCGACGTTTGTGCGGGGTGGAGCGTAATGCCGCGGCGCTGGCGGGCGGCGGCGGTTTGCGTAAGCCTCGCCTTGAGCTTGGCGGCACGTGCATTCGGTGCCGAGGGAACACTGCCGCATATCGCGGTCACCGCTTTCGCGGATCTTTCGGCGTTTCAAGCGGTTCGGCGCGGGCTCGAGTCTGATCTCACAAGCCATGGACTGAAGCCCGGCGCGGGCGTCGTCCTCACCTTTGATTCGGCCAAGGGCAGCCCCGCGGAAGCCCGTGCCATTGCCCATCGCCTCGCTCAAGCGGCGCCGCAAGTCATCGTCGCCATCTCCACGCCTTCGGCTCAGGCGGTGGCCGAGGCGACGTCGAAGATCCCGGTCGTCTTTGCCGCGGTGAGTGATCCCGTGGCGGCGGGCCTCGTGGCGAGCTTGCGCGCACCCGGCGGCAATCTCACTGGCGTTTCCGATCTGAGCCCGGTCTCGCTCCAGCTCGATCTCGTCCGCCGCATTCTGCCCGATGCGAGGACTCTGGGCGTCGTCTACACGCCGGCTGAGGCCAATGCGCGGAGCCTGGTCGTGCTCTTGGGCAAGGCCGCCAAGCGCCGCGGCTTCTCGCTCATCGAAGTGAAGCTCGTGGAGGGCACCGATCCGCGGGCTTCTCTCGCCGCGCTTGCCGTCGCCGCCGATGCGCTCTACGTGCCCACCGATTTGGGCGCGGTCGCGGCCTTTTCGCAGAATTCGCGCCGCGGCGCAAGTCGCGAAGAAGCCGGTTTTCGCCGCCGATCTCTCCCTCGCCGAGCAAGGTGCGCTTGCGGCCATCGGCTTCGACTACGAGACGCTGGGCATGCATGCGGGCAGATTTGTCCGGCGCGTGCTCAAGGGCGAGAGCCCAGCGCGCATCGCGGTCGAAGAGCTTGCCATTGTCGAGCTCGTGCTCAACGAAGCTGCCGCCAAAGCGCTCGGCATCGCCTTTTCGGAGGACGTGCGTGCGGAGGCCGACCGCATCGTCCCCGCGCCTTGAACTCGAAAGAGGCCCGCCTTAAGGTCCGCGCCGGCCCCCGCCCATGCAGCTGTAGCTCAGTTGGTCAGAGCGCTTGACTGTGGATCAAGAGGTCGGTGGTTCAAGTCCACCCAGCTGTACCATCCGTTGATCACAGAGCTCGCCGGCAACAAGCCGAGGCCCTGCCGTTTGCCGCCGGACAGGCTTGCCTGTAAGGTCCCGCCCGCCGAGCCACAGGAAAGATCGCCACAAAAGGCGGACAGGGGAGGGGCCGTGCGGGATCGAGCCAAGACTTCTCTTTGCGAGTCCCAAGAGCGCGTCCTCCGAGCCAGGTTCCGGCGCGCGCGCTTGGGGGACTTGCCCATGATGCCCGAGGGCTTTCGGCAACGGATGCGCGCGTTGAGCACGGGCCGGCTCGCGAGCTACGAGACGCGGCTCATCGTTCTGCTCACGCTCATGTTCGGCGTTGTCTTCTTCGACCGCAACGCGATGGCGTATCTCGCGCCGTTTGTCGCGAAGTCGCTCGATCTGAATAACACCGAGATCGGCTTGCTGTCGTCGGCCTTGTCGCTGACTTGGGCGATCTCGGCCTATGCCGGCGGCTTGCTGTCCGACCGAACGGGGCGGCGCAAGCGCTACCTCTTGTTCGCAATTCTGGCATTCTCGCTTTGCTCCGTCTTCTCGGGGCTTGCGGTCTCGTTCTTCATCTTGTTCGCCACGCGGATGCTGATGGGTCTTTCGGAAGGCCCCATCATGCCGATCTGCCAATCCCTCGTCGTGGCCGAATCCTCGCCGGAACGGCGCGGGCTCAACATGGGCGTGATGCAGAATTTCGGCAGCAGTCTCTTCGGGTCGTTTCTGGCGCCGCTTGTTCTGGTGGCGGTTGCCGAGGCCTTCAATTGGCGCATCGCCTTCTTTGTCGCGGCGATCCCCGGCCTGATCGCCGCCTACTTCATATGGAAGATAGTGCGCGAGCCGGGCTCGCCGGCACCTGCACCGGATGCGGCGGCAATGCGTGCGACCGAGCGAGGTGAGCGCGTCGGGCTATTGCACATGCTGGGCTACCGCAACATGGCGCTGTGCCTTTTCATCAGTACCGCCATGGTGTCGTGGATGGTGCTCGGTTGGACCTTTCTGCCGCTCTTCTATCTGAACGGGCGCGGCTATTCGCCCGGAGATATGAGCATCCTGATGAGCGTGCTCGGCCTCTCGGCCATGGTGTCCGCCTTCATCGTACCCGGGCTCTCGGATCGCTTCGGTCGCAAGCCCGTCATGGTTCTCTTTGCTTTGCTCGGGGTCCTCGTACCCCTGGCGGCCTATTACTATCAGGGGCCGCTATTCGGCCTGTGCCTGCTCGTTTTCTTAGGCTGGTCGGCGAGCGGCATCTTTCCGCTCTACATGGCCACGATTCCCTCCGAGACGCTCCCGGCGGGTAATGTCGGCGCCGCGACAGGTCTCGTCGTCGGCTTCGGCGAAATTCTGGGCGGCGTGGGCAGTCCCGTGCTCGCCGGTTGGGCCGCCGACCTGCACGGCCCTGCGGCACCGCTCGTCATTCAAGGCGGTTTGGCGCTCGTTGCCACCGTGCTCGCGCTCTGGCTCAAGGAAACCGCGCCCTTAGCGCTGCGCGCCCGCGCAGCAAGCGCACCGGCCGCGCCGGCCGAGTAAGGCGCAAGACTTAGCGATCTCATATTCGCCGCGACGCGCGATCTGCGAGGCGGGACGAGAGCGGCAAGGTCCGGGGTTGGCGAGCGGCGGCCCGGCCTGCTAAGGGGGTTCGCGCGCGGCATAAGGCGAATCATCGCGCCTGAAGTAGGATTGCCTCCGCCTGAGCCATGACCGCCTATATCATCCGCCGCCTGCTGCTCATGATCCCGACGCTTTTGGGGATCATGCTCGTCAATTTCGTCATCATCCAGTTCGCGCCGGGCGGGCCTGTGGAGCGCATGATTGCGCAGATCACGGGCACGGCGGCGGGCGCCACCGCGCGCATCGGCGGCGGGGCCGGCGGCGACTTCGCCGCGCGCGCCGCGGCTGCGGCGGGCGAGACCTCGCTCTATCGCGGCGCCCAAGGGCTCGATCCCGAATTCATCAAAGAGCTCGAGAAGCAATTCGGCTTCGACAAGCCGCCCGCCGAGCGCTTCGTCCAGATGATCTGGAATTACGCGCGCTTCGACTTCGGCGAGAGCTATTACCGCGACGTGAGCGTGGTCCATCTCGTCTTCGAGAAGATGCCGGTCTCGATCTCGCTTGGGCTTTGGACGACGCTTCTCACCTATCTCATCTCGATCCCGCTCGGCATCAAGAAGGCCGTGCGCGACGGCTCGACCTTCGACGTCGCGACATCGGCCGTGATCGTCGTGGGCTATGCCGTGCCGAGCTTTCTCTTTGCGGTCTTTCTCATCGTCATCTTCGCGGGCGGCACCTATCTCGACTGGTTTCCGCTGCGCGGCATCGTTTCGGACAATTGGTCGGATCTGTCCTGGCCCGCCAGAATTGTGGATTATTTCTGGCACATCATGCTTGCCCGTGATCGGCCATGACCATCGGGGGCTTTGCCACCATCACGCTGCTCACCAAGAACTCGTTCCTCGACGAGATAAAAAAGCAATATGTCATCACCGCCCGCGCCAAGGGCCTCAGCGAGCGGCGCGTCCTATACGGTCATGTCTTCCGCAATGCCATGCTGCTCGTGGTATCGGGCCTACCCGCCGCCTTTATCGGCATTCTTTTCACCAACGCGCTTCTCATCGAGACCATCTTTTCCCTCGATGGGCTGGGGCTCCTCTCTTACGAGTCGGTTGTCAATCGCGACTATCCGGTGGTTTTCGGCACGCTCTATATTTTCGCTCTCATCGGCCTTGTGGTCACCCTCATAAGCGACCTGACTTACACGACTCATCGATCCGCGCATCGATTTCGAGGCGCGCGGACGCTGATGCGCGCGCTCTCGCCCATCACGAAGAGGCGGCTTGCGCTTTTCCGCGCCAACAAGCGGGGCTATTGGTCGCTTTGGATCTTTCTCGTCCTCTTCGGCCTGAGCCTCTTTGCCGAGTTCCTCGCCAACGACCGGCCGCTTCTCGTCAAATACGAGAGCCACTTCTACTTCCCCGTATTCGTCAATTATCCGGAGACGACATTCGGCGGCGAATGGGAAACCTGGGCCGACTATCGCGATCCTTATGTGCAGGATCTCATCAAGCCCAAAGGCTTCATGATCTGGCCGCTCATTCCTTTCGATTACAAGGCGATCCAACTCAATCTTCCCCCGGGCGGCGTCCCTCGCCGCCGACGATCGAGAATTGGCTCGGCACGGACGGCAGCGCGCGCGATGTGCTCGCGCGCGCCGTCTATGGGCTTCGTATCTCGGTCGTCTTCGGCCTCGTGCTCACGCTCTTCTCCTCCGTCGTGGGCGTGGCCGCCGGCGCGGTGCAAGGCTATTTCGGCGGACGCACCGACCTTTTCTTCCAGCGTTTCATCGAGATCTGGACCTCGATGCCGGGGCTCTACATCATCATCATCATCGCGGCCGTCATCAAGCCGAGCTTCTGGATCCTGCTCGGCATTCTTCTGCTTTTTTCCTGGGTGTCGCTGGTGGGCGTCGTGCGGGCGGAATTCTTGCGCGGGCGCAACTTCGACTATGTCATCGCCGCGCGCGCGCTGGGCTTGCGCAATCTGACCATCATGTTCAAGCATCTGTTGCCCAATGCCATGGTGGCGACCCTCACCTTCGTGCCGTTCCTCTTGAACGGCTCGATCACCACGCTCACGTCGCTCGATTTTTTGGGCTTCGGCTTGCCGCCGGGAAGCGCCTCCTTGGGCGAGCTTCTCCAGCAGGGCAAGAACAATCTCCAGGCGCCCTGGCTCGGGCTTACATCGTTCTTCGTTCTGGCGGGCATGCTCTCGCTGCTCATCTTCATCGGCGAGGCGGTGCGCGATGCCTTCGATCCGCGCAAGTCGCTGCGCTAAGCCTAGTTCGTCGATGATGATGACATGGAAGAAACGCGGCCCGTGGGCGCCGAGGGTCAGCGTGCGCTCGACATCGGCGGTGCGCGAGGGCCCCGTGATGAGATTGACGGTGCGCGGCAATCCCACATTGCCGCCGCGGACGCGCGGCCTTGAGCGCGTCGAAAGCCTCCTCGTAGCTTGCGAGGATGCGCGCGGCCTCGAGAAGCACGATGTGCATCTCGGGCACGAAGTTGAGGCTCGAGGGCGTCTCGGGCGCGGAATAGAAAAGAAGCGTGCCGGTCTCCGCGATGCCGGCAAAGGCGCCGACGAGGCTTGCCCGGTCGGTCGACTCCGCGGGGCCTTGCGCGAGCATGAGCTCGAGGCGCCCGCGACCAGTCAAGCCGCGTGACGAGGGCATCGCGCGCGGCGCGCAGCGCAAGGGAAATCCCGCGCTTTCAAGCGTGCGTTGAACGGCTGAAGGCACGTCCTCTTCCTTTGCCACGCGCGCGATGGTCGTGTGCACGCGCTCGGCTTGCGCGATGAACGTGGCCACGCGATGCGCAAGCTCGCCTTGTCCGCGCTTGGGCACGGTGCCCGAGGGCGGATTGTCGAGACGCAGAGCCAGGCGCCGGCGCGTCGCCTCGTCGAGCGCGCCGCGCTTCAGCCCCGCGCGAATTGCGCGAGAATCTCGCTGCGGGAATTGGTCTCGCTCACTGTAGGCCGCAATATGGGGCGGTGGTCTTCAAGAACTTGACGCCCTATCGCTTAGTGCTTCCTGCGACACTAACTTGCCAGCAGAACGCGCTGCTTCTAACTTCTCACGGAGTGGGCCTACGACCAACCACTCTGCCTCAAAGTAGGATGGGAAATAGACCTCGATCATCGGGTGCCTTGTGCCCTTGCTCCATTCCAGGGCTGTTCCAGAATATTTGCGGCGTCCCTTCTCGAACAAATCACGGTAACGAAGTGGTGAGACGCCTATAAAGGGTTCAAACGACACCTTGCCCCCTTGACTGCCGCTCTCCACCTCAATTGAATCTCGATGGAGGTCCGAAGCGTAACTTTTCGGATACGGCTCGAGATAGACAAGCCGATGGACTCCCGATGCCACGATGTGTTTAGCGCAAATGTGACATGGAAACGTCGTACAATATATTGTAGTCCCTCGAACAGAGACTCCGTTTCGCGCAGCATCGCAGATAGCTGACATTTCCGCGTGGATGACGCGACTGAATTCAAGAATGTCCATAATTTTTGATTCTGCTAATCCATGTTCGCTCTTATCCAACAGAAATTTCCTGCCTAATGCATACGGGTCTTCGACAGCCTGAAGGATCTCCGACAAATGGCTGCCTTTTTTCAACCTATCAAGGACGTCAACTAACAACTCGATCTTGTGCTGCTCATTCGGATCGTACCCAGCAACGAAGTCTCTGCTATCACCCGGATCGCCACTCCAATACGTGCCGCCACCAGCTTTTGGAACCTCGTTGCACCCAAGCGTGATCACCTCGCCGCTTGATCGAAAGATCGCCGCTCCAACCTGTCTTGAGAGATCCGATGATCGCAATGATGCAGATTTCGCCATATACATACCGTATTCATCTCGCGTCGGTGTGATTTGGTTGCTACCAAAAAGTAGATGGATAAATCGCCGGAGCGTTGTCTCGCAGCTTCTGCGTGAACTCGCATCGATAAATACGTCGCCAAGCGGAAAAGCATCGCGAACCTTTTGACCATGTTTGTCCTGAGTCTCATTGGCATCTTGAGAGATCAGTTCATTAGCGTGGTTACGTGCTTCGACGTCAGAGATTAAACCGCCTCGGCTACTACGCTCACGTTGTTCAACTGCTCGACAGCGAATCTCTTGGGGCGAATAGGCCGACACGACGATAAATTGGCGACCATAGACACTGCGCAAGAGATTTATTTCCTCCGGACGTTTGAATTGCCGGAGGATGTAAGCCTGCGCCGGAAGAGGTGTCTCCTCTTTACTCTTTCCCTCAACCCGAACGGGGGCTCGATTAGCAGTAGGCGAATCTGCAATCTTGCGCCCCCACTCCTCAGCTCTGAATGTTCGAATTGCACTAATGGCGAGGGCTGCAAGCGCATGGTCCCCGAGATGACGTCGGATCTCGTTTGCATACTCGATCCGATCCTTAATTGATTGGATGTAGGGCGACTTCGCGATTGGCTTTCCGGCGGGAACATCTCTCATCAAATGGGTGAGCCGGAACTCTCTAGCATCATAATTCATTTCCCCAAGAAGGCCACTTAGAACCTCGATTATCAGGTCGAGATCGACCCCAATGGGAGCAACGAGCCCGAAGACCAACTCGGGAGTCGTTGCGAGTGGTAAGGGTTCGCTCATGGCGTGTGACGGATCTCCCATGTCGCTTCTTGGGAGGAAAAAGATATTGCGACTTAGCTAAATTGAGAGTCTACTTTAAATTAGCTAACCCATTGGCAGCTCTGACGGGAGGGAAGCATGTCAACCGAGGTGAAACTTCGGCCGGGTTGGTTATTAGAGGATGTCCGCAAGGCGGCCGATCGTCTTGATCGGAGGACGTTTGGCACTTCTACGCGCTCTGACCGATCTGAGCTTGCGGCTGGTTCAGCCGGCCCCCCGAAGGAACAAGTTGCGCAGAGTGCCGCGAAAAAGCCACAGAAAGTTACCCGCTAGTCTTTAGTCGGCGTAGTTGCCTCGCTGTCCTTGCGCTCGCGCCACAGCGCGCGAAACGTCGCGCCTTCGGGTGCCGGAAAATCGCGCTCGCGCGTCCAGCCAGAAGCGAGCGGCAGCCACGAAAAGCTGCCGCGCCTGCCCGCAAAGAGCCGCATCACGCGCGCGGCCAGGGCAGTCGCCCAGCCATAGAGCGTGGGCCTCTGCGCGAAGAACGCCCAAAGCTCGAGGCCCGCCCGATAAGCCGGCGGATTGAGGCGAAGGCTCCACTCCTTCGCGCGCCAGGCCCGCATGAGCTTCGGCAGCGGAATGCGCATGGGGCAGACGTCCTCGCAGCGGCCGCAAAAAGTCGAGGCATTGGGCAAGTGCGCGGCCTCTTCAAGGCCGACAAGCGCCGGATCGAGCACGGCGCCCAGCGGTCCCGGATAGACCCAGCCGTAAGCGTGCCCGCCGACGCTGAGATAGACGGGACAATGGTTCATGCAGGCGCCGCAGCGAATGCAGCGCAGGATGTCCTGAAACGCGCTGCCCAAGAGCTTGGTGCGGCCATTGTCGAGCAGCACGACATGAAAGGCCGCGGGTCCGTCGAGGTCGCCCGGCCGTTTGGGGCCGGTGGCGAAGGTCGTGTAGGAGGTGAGCTCCTGTCCCGTCGCCGAGCGCGCGAGCAAGCGCAGCATGACGAACGCGTCCTTGAGCGTGGGCACGATCTTGTCGATGCTCGCGACCACGATATGGGTGCGCGGCAGAATCTGCGAAAGATCCGCATTGCCCTCATTGGTCACGACAATCGCCGTGCCCGTTTCGGCAACCAGGAAGTTGGCCCCCGTGATGCCGACATCGGCCGCGAAATACTGATCGCGAAGCACGAGTCGCGCCTCGCTCACGAGATTTTCGATGGCCTTGAGATCGCGCGCGGGATCGAGCGTCTGGTGGGCGCGCCGGAAGGTCTCTTCGACATTTTCCCTGGAGAGATGCATCGCCGGGCTGGTGATGTGGCTCGGCGCTTCGCCGCGCAATTGAATGATGTATTCGCCGAGGTCGGTCTCGAGCGGCACGATGCCTTCCTCCTTGAGCGCATCGTTCAAGCCGATCTCCTCGGAGATCATCGACTTGCCCTTGGCCACGCGCTTGGCGCCCGCCTCGCGGCAGAGCGCGAGCACCGTCTGCCGCGCTTCCTCCGCCGTGCGGCACCAATGGACCGCGCCGTCTGCGGCCCGCACGCGCGCCTCGAAGGTCTCGAGATAGAAGTCGAGATGGGCGAGCACGTGGTCCTTGATGGCGCGGCCTTCGTCGCGCAGGGCCTCGAATTCCGGCAAGTTCGCGACAGCCGCGGCGCGCGAAGAGGGCAGCTGCGCGCGCATTCGCGCGAGCGCGGTCTGCAATGTCGGATTGGCGAGACCGCGCGCGGCGCCCTCCGGAAAGGCGTGGGAGAGAGGCTTCATACGGATTGCTTGCGCGCGCCTTGCGCTTCGCCGATCGCGGGTGCCTCTGAAAGCCCGGCGAGCACTTCGGCGATATGACGGACACGGATCTTGTCCTTGCGCCGTTTGAGACGGCCCGCGAGATGCATGAGGCAGCCCAAGTCGGCGGCGAGCAAGGTGTCCGCGCCGCTTTCGCGCACACGGTCGAGCTTTTGGTCGGCGATGCGCGTGGAGATATCGCCGTATTTGACGCAAAAGAGTCCGCCAAAGCCGCAACAGGCCTCGGGCTCGGCCAGCTCTTTCAGCGACAGCCCTTTCACTTTGGCGAGCAGCGCGCGCGGCTGCGCCCTGATGCCGAGCTCGCGCAGACCCGAGCAGCTGTCGTGATAGGCGACGTTTCCCGAAAACGCGCCGGGCACGGACTTGATCTTGAGGACATCGGTGAGAAAAGCCACGAGCTCATAAGTGCGCGCGGCGACATCCGCGGCGCGCGAAGCGAATTTCGAATCGTCGGCAAGCAGCCCCGGCACGTGACGCGCGATCATCGCGGCGCAAGAGCCCGAAGGCGCCACGATATAATCATAAGGCTCGAAAGTGGAGACGAGCGCTCGGGCGATCTTGCGTGCGCTCTCGAAATCGCCGCTGTTATAGGCGGGCTGGCCGCAGCATGTTTGAGCGTTGGGCACCTCGACCGTTACGCCGGCCGTCTCGAGAAGCTTCACCGCCGCAAAGCCGACGACGGGCCGAAAGAGATCGACAAGGCACGTGACGAAGAGCCCGACGCGAAGTTTGCGCGCTTTTGTGTCGAGAGGCGCCATTTTCGCGAAGGTCCCTGTTCGGCGCGTTTCGGGCCGGAGCATTCGGGGAAGGCACGTGCAAAGTCAAGGCAAGCGCACCCGTCGCGCACCGCCTTGCCGCATGGGGCCGCTTGGGCTAGGTAACGCGCCCAACGGGCCGCGTCCGGCTTTCGAGTCGGCGGCAAAGAGCGCAGGGCTTCATGGACGGCAAGACAAAGCCAACTCGCCCCGAGGCGCGCGTGCCGCGCGGCTTTCGCGACGCCACGGCGTCCGACGCCGGCTTGCGCCGCACGACGCTCGGCCGGGTTTGCCAAGTCTTCGCGCTTTACGGCTTCGAGGAATTGGAGACGCCGGCGCTCGAATATGCCGACGCCTTGGGAAAGTTTCTGCCCGACCAGGATCGTCCGAATGAAGGCGTGTTCGGCTTCAAGGACGACGACGGCGCCTGGCTCGCGCTGCGCTACGATCTGACGGCGCCGCTCGCGCGCTACGTGGCGCAGCATTACGAGACGCTGCCCAAGCCCTTCCGCCGCTATCAAGTGGGCGCGGTGTGGCGCAACGAGAAGCCGGGGCCGGGGCGCTATCGCGAGTTTACGCAATGCGACGCGGACACGGTGGGCGCGGCCGGTCAAGCGGCGGACGCCGAGCTTTGCATCATGGTGGCCCAAGCGCTCGAAGCGCTCGGTCTCAAACGCGGCGACTTTCTTATCAAGGTGGGCAATCGCAAGGTGCTGGACGGTGTCCTCGAAAGCGCGGGCATCGCGGTGGGCGCCGCGGCCGGCGACGAGCGGCGCCATGTCACGATCCTGCGCGCCATCGACAAGTACGATCGGCTGGGCCGGCAGGGCGTCGAGCTTCTTCTGGGCAAGGGCCGGCGCGACGAGTCGGGCGATTTCACCAAGGGCGCCGAGCTTAAGCCCGAACAGATCGCCACGATATTGCGTTATGTCGCGGCAACGCCCGACCGAGACTGGCATGCCGCGTTCGCAACATGGCGCAGCGTGGTCGGCGAGAGTGCGGTGGGCCTTGCGGGCATCGCCGAGCTGGAAGCGATGGCGCAATTGTTCGAGGCCGCGGGCTTCGCCCCCGATCGCTTGATCTTCGATCCCTCGGTCGTGCGCGGGCTCGAATATTACACGGGTCCCGTCTTCGAGGCCGTGCTCACCTTTCCGGTGACGAACGAGAAGGGCGAGGTGGTGCAATTCGGCTCGGTGGCGGGCGGCGGGCGCTATGACGGTCTGGTGGGACGGCTCAAAGGCGTCGATGTCCCGGCCACCGGCATCTCCATCGGCGTCGACCGGCTGCTCGCGGGGCTCGCCGCGCGCAAGTCGACAAACGCCGGACGTCTTCGATGGCCCCGTGGTCGTGCTCGGTGATGGATACGCAGCGTGTCGCCGACTATCAGCGCATGGCGGCCGAGCTTCGGCAAGCCGGCATTCGCGCCGAGATGTATTTGGGCGAGGGCGGCATGCGCGCCCAGCTCAAATACGCCGACAAGCGCAAAGCCCCCATCGCCGTCATCGAAGGCGAGGATGAGCGGGCCAAAGGCCAAGTGACTCTCAAGGATCTGGCGCTCGGTTCGGCGCTTTCCGCAAATATTCAGTCTGCGGAGGAATGGCGCAAGGGCCAGCCCGCCCAGAGCTCGGCCGAGCGCGGGAAACTTGTGGAGGCCGTGCGCCAAATGCTCGTGCACGGGCGAGGACGGGCCTCGTGAGCGCCGAGAAGCTCAAGGCGAGCGCAGAGGCGCGCGCCGCGCGCGGGCGCTTGAGCGAGGCCATCGGCGCCGTGTTCGACGCGCGCGGCTATCTGCGCGTCGATCCGCCCATCCTTCAGCCAGCAGATGTTTTTCTCGATCCTCATAGGCGAGGCGCTCGCGCGCCGACACCTATGTGTTCGCAAATCCCGATGGGATCGAGCTCTGCCTCAGGCCGGATCTCACCATCGCGGCCTGCCGGCTTTATCTCGAGAGCGGCGCGGCGCCGAAGGAGGCGCAAGCTTTGGTATGACGGCGCGGTCTACCGGCATGTCAGCCAGCAGAGCGGGCTCTCGCCGGAAATGCGCCATGCGGGCGTCGAGTGCCTCGGCGCCGCGGACAAGGAAGCGGCCGACGCCGAAGTGTTGTCTCTCGTCCTCGACGGGCTCAAATCCGCAGGCATTAAGAGCGTGCGGCTCAGGCTCGGCGATCTCGGCCTCTTCTCGGCCTTTGTCGACACGCTCGATCTGCCCGAGCAATGGCGCGGACGGCTCCGCCGCCATTTCGCGCGGCCCCAGGACTTCGCGCGCCTTCTTAAGCGCCTCGGCCGGCGAAGAAGAGGCGAGCGAGGGACCGAAGGCGCTGATCGCGGCGCTCGGGCGCTTAAGCGAAGCCGAGGCCCGTGCGGTGGTGGAAGACGTGCTCTCGCTTGCCGACATTCAACCGATCGGCGGGCGAACCGCCGAGGAGATCGCCGAGCGTTTTCTCGAACAGGCGGCGGACGCCTCCGCGCTCGCACTGAAGCGCGACACGGTGCGTCTCATCGAGACCTTTCTTGCCATCAAGGGCGCGCCCGAGAAGGCGCTGGCGTTCCTTGCGCAGGCTCGCCAAAGGCCGGGGCAAGACTCTCGAGAGCCGCGATCGGCCGCTTCGAGCGCAGGCTTTCGCTCATCGCGCGCGCCGGAATCGATCTCGAGCGCGCAATGATCGAGACGAGCTTCGTGCGCGCGCTCGGCTATTACACGGGTTTCATCTTCGCCATCGAGGCAGGACCAGCGAAGTCCGCGCTGCAAGTGGCCTCGGGCGGACGTTACGACAAGCTCCTCGCCGCGCTCGGTGCCAAGCGCGAGATTCCGGCCGTGGGCGCGGCCATTTCCATGGACGCGCTCGCGCGGCTCAGCGGGAGCGCGAAGTGAAGGGGTCCGCGCTTTCAATCGCGGTGCCCTCCAAGGGACGCATCGAGCAGGACACGCACGCCTTGTTCGTGCGCGCGGGTCTTTCCATCGAACGGAACGGCGGCGCGCGGGACTACAAGGGCCGCCTGCAGGGCGTTGCCGGATGCGGAGGTTGTCTTTCTCGCCTCGGGCGAAATTCCCGCGGCGATGGAAAGCGGCGCGGCCCATCTCGGCATCACGGGGCTTGATCTCATCCGCGAGCATGCGGCCGATGCGGAGGCGACGATCTACACGCTGATGCCGCTGGGATTCGGCCGCGCCGATGTCGTGGTCGCCGTGCCGCGCGCCTGGATCGATGTCGTAACGGTGGCCGATCTCGCCGAGGTGGCAGCAAGCTTTCGCGCACGCCACCACCGCAATCTCCGCGTCGCGACCAAATACACGAGACTGACGCGGGCGTTCTTCGTCGAGCACGCCATCCACGACTACCGCATCGTGGAAAGCGGCGGCGCCACGGAAGCGGCGCCCGCGAGCGGCGTCGCCGAGATCATCGTCGACATCACGACGACGGGGGCCACCTTGAAGGCCAACAATCTCAAAGTGCCAAGAGGCGGCCTCATCTTGCGCAGCGAGGCGGAGCTCGCGGCTTCGCTTACGGCGCCCTGGAGCCCGCGCGCCAAGGCCGCGCTGCGCAAGATCGTGGCGGCCATCGATGCCGAACGCCGTCCGGCGCTCAACGAGCCTCGTCGCGCGGCGCGCGCAATCGACGGGCTCTTCAAGCGCGCGGCCAAGACCCGCTGACGCGCGCCCGCTAATCTCTGTGCGCAAATGAAAAGGGCGGCTCCATGGGAGCCGCCCTGATTGATTTCGCCGAGCAGACTGGACTTAGAAGTCCATGTCGCCCATGCCACCGCCGCCCGGCATCTGCGGGGCGGAGCTCTGTCTCTTCGGCGCCTCGGCGATCATGGCCTCGGTGGTGATGAGCATTCCCGCGACGGAAGCCGCATCCTGCAGCGCCGTGCGCACGACCTTGGTGGGATCGATGATGCCGGCCTCGAACATGTCGACGAACTTCTCGTTCTGGGCGTCGTAGCCTTGGCTCAAGGATTTCGACTCGCGCAGCTTGCCGACGATGATCGAGCCTTCCTGGCCCGCATTCTCGACGATCTGGCGGAGCGGCGACTCGAGCGCCTTGCGCACGATGTTGACGCCCGCGCGCTGGTCGTCGTTCTCGACGGTCAAGCCATCGAGGGCCTTGGTGGCGAAGAGAAGCGCCACGCCGCCGCCGGGCACGATGCCTTCCTCGACCGCGGCCCGCGTGGCATTCAAGGCGTCGTCCACGCGATCCTTCTTCTCCTTCACCTCGACCTCGGTGGCGCCGCCCACCTTGATGAGCGCCACGCCGCCGGCGAGCTTTGCCAGCCGCTCCTGCAGCTTCTCCTTGTCGTAGTCGGAGGTCGTTTCCTCGATCTGCGCCTTGATCTGGGCGACGCGGGCCTGGATGTCGGTCTTCTTGCCCGCGCCGTCGACGATCGTCGTGTCGTCCTTGGTGATGCGCACGCGCTTCGCCTTGCCAAGCATGGCGAGGGCGACGTTCTCGAGCTTTATCCCTAAGTCTTCGGAGATCACCTGTCCGCCCGAGAGGATGGCGATATCCTCGAGCATGGCCTTGCGGCGATCGCCGAAGCCCGGCGCCTTGACGGCTGCGACCTTCAAACCGCCGCGCAGCTTGTTGACGACGAGCGTGGCGAGCGCCTCACCCTCGACGTCTTCGGCGACGATGAGCAACGGACGGCCCGATTGCACCACGGCCTCCAGGATCGGCAACATAGGCTGCAGATTGGAGAGCTTCTTTTCGAACAGGAGGATGTACGGGTCCTCGAGCTCGGCCAGCATCTTTTCGGCGTTGGTGATGAAGTAGGGCGAGATGTAGCCGCGGTCGAACTCCATGCCCTCGACCACTTCGAGCTCGAACTCGAGGGCCTTTGAACTCTTCGACCGTGATCACGCCCTCGTTGCCGACCTTTTGCATGGCCTCGGCGATCTTCTGGCCGATGATCTTCTCGCCATTGGCGGCAATCGAACCCACCTGGGCGATCTCTTCTGAGCCTTTGACCTTCTTCGAGCGCTTTTTCAGCTCGGCCACCACGGCTTCGACGGCAAACTCGATGCCGCGCTTCAAATCCATGGGGTTCATGCCCGCGGCGACCGCCTTCGTACCCTCGCGCACGATGGCTTGAGCGAGCACGGTGGCGGTCGTGGTGCCGTCGCCCGCGACGTCGTTCGTCTTCTGGGCGACTTCGCGCACCATCTGCGCGCCCATATTCTCGAACCTGTCGGCGAGCTCCACTTCCTTGGCGACGGTGACGCCGTCCTTGGTCGAGCGCGGCGCGCCGAACGATTTCTCGATGACCACGTTGCGGCCCTTGGGGCCGAGCGTCACCTTCACGGCATCAGCCAGAATGTCCACGCCACGCAGCATCTTCTCGCGCGCATCGGCGTGAAACTTGACTTCCTTTGCAGCCATATCCTTGTTCCTCAAATGAGTGTCGGAAACGAAAAGCGGCTTAGACCGGGGTCAAGCCGCCTTTTTCGAGGCTTTGCGTTCCTCGATGATGCCCATGATGTCGGACTCCTTCATGATCAGGAGCTCTTGGCCGTCGAGCTTGACTTCGGTGCCCGACCATTTGCCGAACAGGATGCGATCGCCGGCCTTGACGTCCATGGGCTGGAGCTTGCCGTCTTCGTTCCGGCCGCCGGGGCCCACGGCGACGACCTCGCCTTCCTGCGGCTTCTCCTTGGCGGTGTCCGGAATGATGATGCCGCCCTTCGTCTTTTCCTCTTCCTCGAGGCGACGGACGACAACGCGGTCATGTAGAGGACGGAATTTCATGCGCGACCTCTCCCTCAAGTCTTGCGTTGAAAGAAATGGCTTAGCACTCATCGATCGAGAGTGCTAACGACCGCCTGGGACATAGTCCCTGGCCCCAGGACTGTCAAGCTAGGTGCGACATTTCGTGACCGCAGACGCGTTCCCGCGGCCTCTTGGGTCAGGCCGGCGGGCGGGTGTTAACGTTCTTGGCGAGAAGGAGGTGATGCGATGCGCATCGGTGTCTTGACCGGCGGCGGCGACGTCCCCGGCCTCAATTCCTGCATCAAGGCCATCGTGCGCCGCTCCTTCGAGCTCGGCTGGGAGGCGGTGGGCTTCCGGAGGGGCTGGGCGGGGCCGCTGCACCTCAATCCGGCCGACCCGGGCTCGGAGGCGGAGTGCCTCGTTAGGCTCAATCCGGCCTTCGTGCGCACCATCGACCGCACGGGCGGCACCGTCCTCCACACCTCGCGCACCAATCCGGGAAAGATGAAGGAGAAAGAGGTCCCCCCGTTCCTCAAGGGCCGCTTCGAGGCCAAGGGCGGCCTCGTCGACTGCACCCCCCATGTGCTCGAGGTTCTTTCCCATCTCAAGGTCGATGCGCTCATCCCCATCGGCGGCGACGACACGCTCTCCTATGCCGCGCGGCTCGCCAAAGAGGGCGTGCCCACCATCTCGGTGCCCAAGACCATGGATAACGACGTCTTCGGTACCGATTACTGCATCGGCTTTTCCACGGCCGTCGCGCGATCGGTGGATTTCATCACCGCGCTGCGTACCTCCGCCGGCAGCCATGAGCGCATCGCGGTGATCGAGCTCTTCGGCCGCAACTCGGGCGAGACGGCGCTCATCGCGGGCTATCTCGCCGACGCCGACCGCGTCCTGATCGCGGAAGTGCCCTTCCTCGCGGAGCGCGTCGCCGAGCTTCTGCGTCAAGGACCGCGCGGCCAATCCCTCGAACTACGCCATGCTCGTCGTCTCGGAAGGCGCGCAGATGTCGGGCGGCGGCGCGATCGAGCGCGGCGAGGCCGATGCGTTCGGCCACAAGAAGCTCGGCGGCATCGGCGAGATCGTGGGCGAGGAAATAAAGCGCCTCACGGGCGTGAACATCATCAGTCAGAGCCTCGGCTATCTCATGCGCTCGGGGCCGCCCGATTCCCTGGACCGCATGGTGGCCACGAGCTACGGCATCATGGCCGTGCAGCTCTTGGCCAAAAAGCAATCGGGCCTCATGACGGCGATCCGCGATGGCAAATACACCACCGTGCCCGCCGACACGCCCGTCAAGGGAAAGCGCCGCGTCGATGTCGCGGCCCTTTACGACGTGCAGGCCTACCGGCCGCGCATTGCCGAGATCGATAAAAAGCCAATGTTTCTCTATTGATCGTCCGGATTCTGAACATCCGGTTCAGCGCGCATTCAGCTCGCAAGCGCGATGCTTCGGAGCAAGGGTGCGTTCTTTCGGCAGGAGAGACTCATGCACGTCCTGCTTCGTGTGATCTCTGTCGTCATGCTTACGGCTCTGCCGGCGGGCTTTGCGGAAGCCCATGATCGCGGCGGTGGCGGCGTCAGCTTCGGTATCATCATCACCAACGATCGCGATGGGCGTTACGATCATGACGGCCGCTACGATCGCTATGATCGTTACGATCGCTATGATCACGACGGCCGCGATGATCGCCGCGGCCGCTACGGCCATCATTACGGCAGCAATTACGGGCTGCGCGGCTGCCATGTCGAACGCAGCTTCGGCTATCACCAAGGCCGTCGCGCCGAGATCGGCACGACCGTGTGCTACGACCGATTTGGCCGGCCCGTGGCGCTGGCCAATTCGAGCTACGTGATCGGCTATCGCTACGGCTACTGAGCGGCCGTCAGACCGTCGCCACCGGCGTGACCGGCGAGCCCACGGCACGGGGCAGATAGAGCGGTGGCGCGGTCAAGAGGAAGCGATTGCGCTTGTGCGCGCGCAGCCAGGCGGCAAGCGGGCCGAAATGCCAGAGCTCGCCCAAGGGCACGCCGAGCTTGAACAGGCAGAGCTCGTGGATCGGCATGTGCGTGGCACCGTCCTTGGGCGCCTCGCCCATGCCCTTGAGAACTCTCGACGCCGACATTATCGGCGATGAGCGCGCTGAGCCCCGACTCGCGGATCCAATCGAGAAGCTTCGGATCGCTCCCGTCGAGCACGGCACAGCTGCCGAAGATCTTCTCGGGATCGGGGTTCTTGTTCATGGACAGAATGAGATCGGCGAGCCCCGTGTGCAGGCACACCATGTCGCCCGGCTCGACGACCACCTTGTCTTTCTTCATCACCGCCGCGAGATCGGCGTAGCTCACCTCGTGGAGCGCTTCGCCGAAATGGGCCTTGAGATCGATGAGCACGGCGCGGCCTTGAATGGCCTTGGCCGCCATCTTCTCGATGCCGAGCTTGAGCGCGCCGACATGTGGGCCTTCGCCGCCGCCCACGACGTGCTCGCCCGCGCGATAGCCGTTGTAGAAGACGGTCTCGGGCTTGCCATCGCCGTCGGCGTCGAAGCGGCTGCCCATGTGACAGAGGCTGTCCCACTGCGTCGAATATTGGAGGCACAGGAGCACGACATCGTCGTTGAGGACGTCGCTCGACGGCGGGCGGGGCACGAGATTGAAGGCGCGCTTGCCGTCGAGCACCGTCGGGTTGATCACGGGCGCCGGTCGCATGGGGAAAATGCCCGCGCCGCCCGGATAGTCGAGCGGTATGCTGAGGCAGAAGCTCTTGCCCTCGATCACTTCCGCGACGCCTTGGCGAACCTTCTCCGGCGTGAGCAGGTTCAAGCGGCCGAGCTCGTCGTCGTCGCCGAATTCGCCCCAATTCGAGCCCTCGGGACGGCGGATCCATCGCCTTGCCATATCCGGACACTTCCTTCCTTCGAGCGTGCCTCGCGCGGTCGCGCCGCCTCGCCGCCGACAGCGGTGTTTCCTTCGGGTGCCGTGAATGTGTAAATTGTCCCCGCGCGGGCACCCGCCTGCGGCCGCAATCTTGCCGCCATCTCGGGCGAGAGATGGTACTTCATAAACCGACTGTTGAGGGCAATGGATTATGACCGGAACGCCGGGGCGGGCCGGGCTTCTCGATCAAAGCAATTGGCAAGGAGATGGATATGTTGGCACGTAAGCTTGGTGTCGCGTTGCTGGCGGGCGCGCTTGCGCTCGGCGCATGCACGACCGATCCCTATACCGGCGAAAGAAAGCCGCGCAAGGCGGCGACGGGCGCGGCCATTGGTGCGGCGGCTGGTGCTGCCATCGGCGCGCTCACGAACACATCGAGCGGCAGCGAAGCTGCGACCAACGCGCTGATCGGGGCCGGCATCGGCGCGCTCGCGGGCGCCGGCATCGGTTACTACATGGATCAGCAGGAAAAGAAGCTGCGCCAGCAGCTTCAGGGCACGGGCGTGAGCGTCACGCGCGTCGGTGACAACATCATCCTCAACATGCCGGGCAACGTCACCTTCGGCACCAATCTCTACGACGTGAACGCGACGTTCTACAACACGCTCAACTCCGTGGCGCTCGTCCTCAAGGAATACGACAAGACGATCGTCAACGTCATGGGCCACACGGATTCGACCGGCAGCGATCAATACAATTTGGACCTGTCGCAGCGCCGTGCGAACAGCGTGACACAATATCTCATCGCGCAAGGCCTGATGCCGCAACGCTTCGTCGTCCAAGGCTTCGGCGAAGTCGAGGCCCGTCGCCACCAACGACACGCCCGAAGGCCGCCAGCTCAACCGGCGCGTGGAGATTCAGAATCTCGCCGCTCACGACCTCTTGAGCTTTGTTTCCTTACGAATGATGCGGATAGCCCGGCCCCAAGCAAATTCATGTCGATCTTCGACATGAATTTGCTCCCGCTTATTGAGAGAGCGCGGTTCCGGACGGCGAACCGGTAGCCACTTCGCCTGGAACCGCGCTAGGGCCGGGCTTCTCGTATGAGGAGACGGCGGTCGCGAACGCCGCTGCTGCTTTGCCTTCCGCATGGTTAAGGCTCTGTCAATTCCTGGCTGAAATGCTTGGGAGGGAGGGCACTGCGCGGGCGCCGTGAGGTCGCTCCGCGAGTGGCGCGCAACCATGTTCGTGTTTCTGACCATATTGATTGTCATTGCCTATGCCGCGGTGGCGGGCGCGCTCGGCGTCGGGGCCTATGCCTTGGGCGTTGCCTCGATTCCGGAAGCGGCGCTCTTGGGCGTGCTGCTCTTCATGTTGTTCAGCCAGCTCCACATCATGGTCGCGCGGACCGCGGAGCGGCGGCTTGCGCGCGCCAATCAAACCTCGCTTCGGCTGATCACGGAAAGGCTCGCGGTGGTCGAGGCCAGCGCGTCGGATGCGCGGCGCGAGCTCGAGGTCATGGACAGCGCGCTCGAGGAGCGCCTCCATGCCCGCCAGGAGGAAATGATCGCAGCGCTCAAGGCGCTGGAAGAGCGGTTGAGCGCGCTCAAGACCGGCATGACAAGCGCGCACGCCACGCCTGCGGCAACGGCCGCCCCGGCGCAACGCGGCGAGGCGAAAGACGCCGCCGAAGGAGAAGCCGAAATACGCTCGGACGAGGAACTGCTCGACGTCATTCGCGAGGCCCTCGAGCAGAACCGGGTCGATCTCTATCTGCAGCCGATCGTGAGCCTGCCCCAGCGCAAAATCCGCTTCTACGAGGCCCTCACGCGCTTGCGCGACAAGGACGGCGTCCTCATCTATCCGCGCGATTACTTGCGCATCGCCGCGCCCGCCGGACTCATCGGCGTCATCGACAACATCTTGCTCTTCCGCTGCGTGCAGGTCGTGCGCCGCCTCATGAAGCGTGCGCCGGGCGTCGCCATCTCCTGCAACATTTCGGGCTACAGCCTGCGCGACACGAGCTTCTTTCCGCAATTCGTCGACTATATGGAAGCCAATCTCGAGCTTGCGCGCCAGCTCATCTTCGAGTTCGGCCAGGAGGATCTCGCAATCCTGTTCGTCGCAGGAAGAAGCCTGCCTCGAGCGGCTCGCGCGCCAGGGCTTTGCCTTCTCCATGGACAAGATCCGCTCCCTCGATATCGACTTCAAGGCGCTCGGCCGCTTCAACTTTCGCTATATCAAGGTCGAGGCCAAGACGCTCTTGGCCGGCATGCGCGCCGCCGGCGCGCCCGTGGAAGCCCAAGACCTCAAGTCCTTCGCGCGCCGCTACGGCATCGACATGATCGTCGAGAAGATCGAGGACGAGCGCACTCTGCTCAACGTTCTCGATCACGATGTCGACTTCGGCCAGGGCTTTCTCTTCGGCGAGCCCATGCCGCTCGCGCGCGTCATGGCGGCCTACGAGACGCCTCTGGCGCCCGCGCGCACGGATTCCAAGACCCGTTCGGGTGGAAGCTCGCGTTGAACGCACGCGCCCGTGAAGCGATGGCGGTTGCGCGTGAGCCCGGGCTTCGCTAGCACGTGAGCGCCATGCAGGTGATCCGGCATTATTCCAACGTGCCCGCCAATGCGCGCGGCGCCGTGGTGGCCATCGGCAATTTCGACGGCGTTCATCGCGGCCATCAGGCGGTGGTGGCGCGCGCCGCCGCGCTCGCCGACGAGATGGGCGTGCCCTTGGGCGTCATCATCTTCGAGCCCCATCCGCGCGAGTATTTCAATGCCAAGGGGCCGAATTTTCGGCTCACCTCGTTTCACTCCAAGGCACGGCTCTTGGAGCGGCTCGGCGTCGACATTCTCTATGTGTTGAGCTTCGATTCCGCCATGGCCAACAAGACGGCGCCCGATTTCGTGCTCGATGTGCTGGTGCGGGGGCTGGGCGTGCTTCACGCGGTTGTCGGCTACGATTTCACGTTCGGCCGCGGGCGCTCCGGCAATGTCGGCGTCTTGTCCTGGATCGGGCTCATGGAAGGTTTCGGCGTCACCGTGGTGGAGCCCGTGGTGCGGCCCCGCGACGAAGAGGGCGCCGGCGAGATTTTTTCCTCCAGCCGAATCCGCGAGCACATCGAGGCGGGCGAGATGCGCAAAGCGGCGCGGCTCCTGGGGCATTGGTGGTCGGTCGAAGGCCATATCCGGCGCGGCGAAGGCCGCGGGCGCGACCTCGGCTTTCCCACCGTCAACCTCGATCTCGGCCGCTCCGTCACGCCCGCGCTCGGCATCTACGCGGTCTGGGCCGAGGTTCAGGTGGCGGCCCCGGGTGGCGGCGAGCGCTTGCAGCGCGTTTATCCGGGTGCGGGCTATGTCGGCACGAAACCCACCTTCGCCAATGCCCCCGTGCAGCTCGAAGTGCATCTCCTCGATGCCGATGACGAGCTTTACGGCCGGCTGATGCGCGTCTCCTTCATCGATTTCATTCGCCCCGATGCGGCTTTCGCCGACGCCGCGCAGTTGAAGACCAAGATGGCCGAGGATTGCGCCGAGGCGCGCAAGATTCTCAAGGAGCCGTGGGCCCGGCGCGATGCTTTCGACGAAGGGCTCGATGCCGTGGGCGGCGTCGGCCGCTGAAGCCTGCCTCCGTAGACGGGCCGGGCTCTGCGCTGTTACAACGGCCGCCTTCGGCATCGGCTTAAGGCGCATCGAGCATGACGGCGCGGCAAGGGGCGGAGGAGGCGAAAGCGCCCGCCCACGATTATCGGGACACGCTCTTTCTGCCGCAGACGAGCCTGCCCATGAAGGCGGGGCTCGCGGAGGCAGAGCCCAAGCTCCTTGCGCGCTGGGAAGGTCTCGAGCTTTACGAGCGCCTGCGCAAAGAGGCCAAGGGCCGGACGAAATTCATCCTCCATGACGGCCCGCCTTATGCCAATGGCGACGTCCATATCGGCACGGCGCTCAACAAGATTTCTGAAGGATATCGTCGTCCGCTCCCAAGGCATGATGGGCAAGGACGCGGCCTATGTGCCGGGCTGGGATTGCCACGGGCTGCCCATCGAGTGGAAGGTCGAGGAAAGCTATCGCGCCAAGGGCAAGACGAAGGACGCGGTGCCCGTCCTGCAATTCCGCGCCGAGTGTCGCGCCTTCGCCGAGCATTGGCTTTCCGTGCAGCGCGAGCAGTTCAAGCGCCTGGGCGGCGTGGGCGACTGGGAGCGTCCCTACACCACCATGGCCTTTCCGGCCGAGGCCGCCATCGCGCGCGAGTTTCTGAAATTCGCGCAAAGCGGCGCGCTTTATCGCGGCTCGAAGCCCGTCATGTGGTCGGTGGTCGAGCGCACCGCGCTCGCCGAAGCCGAGGTCGAATATCAGGAGCGCGTGTCGACGACGCTGTTCGTGAAGTTTCCGGTGTGTATGGGGCCAATGGATCTTGTGGGCGCGAACGTTGTTATTTGGACGACGACGCCATGGACCATCCCTGGAAACCGCGCCATCGCCTATTCCAGGAACATTTCCTACGGCCTCTATGAAGTGAAGGCGGTTGCCGAGGGGAGCAATGCAAAGCCGGGCGAAAAGCTGATCCTGGCAGACGTTCTCGCTGAAAGCGTCAAGGCAGTGGCGAAGATCGAGGATTGGCAGCGGCTGAAGAATGTCGATCCATCAGGTCTCAATTGTTCGCATCCCTTCAGGGACAGCTCCGAAGAAGCCAGAACTTACTTCGACTTTTATGTTCCTGTGCTTCCTGCCGCATTTCGTCGATGCGGAGACGGGCACGGGCTTCGTGCATATCGCCCCGGGGCATGGCGAGGACGACTACGAGCTCGGGCGCAAGCACAATCTCGAAATGCCGCGCACGGTGGGCGAGGATGGCGCCTTTTATCCCGAGGTGCCGCTCTTCGCCGGCAAGCGCGTCATCACCGAGGACGGCAAGGAAGGCGACGCCAACGGCGCCGTCATCAAGGCGCTCGCGGAGGCGGGCGCGCTCCTCGCCAAGGGCAAGCTGCGCCACCAATATCCCCATTCCTGGCGCTCGAAAGCGCCGGTCATTTTCCGCAACACGCCACAATGGTTCATCGCGCTGGATAAGCCGCTTGCGCATTTGAACGGGCAAACGCTCCGCCAAGTGGCGCTTTCCGAGATCGAGCGCGTGAACTGGTTCCCGCCGCAGGGCAAGAACCGCATCAAGGGCATGGTCGAGACGCGGCCCGATTGGGTGGTTTCGCGCCAGCGCGCTTGGGGCGTGCCGCTCACCTTGTTCGTCGAGAAGAAATCGGGCGCGCTTTTGCACGATGACGCCGTCAATGCGCGCATCGTTGAGGCCTTCGAGAAGGAAGGCGCCGATGCGTGGTACGCAAGCACGCCGGAACGGTTCCTCGGCGACGAATACAAAAGCTCGGACTACGAGCAGGTCTTCGACATTCTCGACGTCTGGTTCGATTTCGGGCTCGACGCACGCGTTCGTGCTCGAGCCGCGTGCGAAGACCGATCTCGCCTGGCCCGCCTCGCTCTATCTCGAAGGCTCGGACCAGCATCGCGGCTGGTTCCAGTCCTCGCTGCTCGAGAGCTGCGGCACGCGCGGGCGGGCGCCTTACGACGCCGTGCTCACCCACGGCTTCGTCGTCGACGAGCACGGCAAGAAGATGTCGAAATCGGCGGGCACGGCGGTCGCGCCGCAAAAGGTCACGGCCGAAAGCGGCGCCGAAATCTTGCGCCTGTGGGTCGCGAGCGCGGATTTCACCGAGGACCTGCGCATCGGCCCCGAGATCCTCAAGTCCACCGTCGAGCTCTATCGCAAGCTGCGCAACACGCTGCGCTTCACGCTCGCCAATCTCGCGGACTTTGCCGAGAGCGAGCGCCTCGCTACGAGCGCGATGCCCGAGCTCGACCGCCTCATGCTCCATCGCTTGAGCGAGCTCGACGAGACCGTGCGCCAGGGTTACGGGGCTTACGACTTCAACCGCGTCTTCCACACGCTCGCCAATTTCTGCACGTCCGATCTCTCGGCCTTCTATTACGACATCCGCAAGGACGCGCTTTACTGCGATACGCAGACGAGCATCCGCCGCCGCGCGGCGCGCAGCGTGCTCGACGAGATCTTCGCGCGGCTCACGACCATTGGCTCGCGCCGATCTCTGTGCTTCACCATGGAAGAGGTCTGGCTCGCGCGCTTTCCGAGCGAGACGGACAGCATCCATCTCCGGCTTTTTCCCGAAACGCCGGCGCGCGTGGCGCGACGAGGCGCTCGCCCAAAAATGGGCGCGCATCCGCGAGCTTCGCCACGTCGTCACGGGAGCGCTCGAAGTGGAGCGGCGCGAGAAGCGCATCGGTGCGAGCCTCGAAGCTGCGCCGACGCTTTATCTCGCGCAGGCCGCCGATCGCGCGCTTTTCGAAGGTCTCGATCTCGCCGAGATCGCCATCACGTCCGCGGCCGAGATCGCGGCGGGCGAAGGCCCCGCGGAGGCCTTCCGGCTCGATGGCGTTCGGCGGTGCCGCGGTCACGGTCGCCCGCGCCGGGGGCGACAAATGCGCGCGCTGCTGGATGATCCTGCCCGATGTGGGAAAGGCACTCTGATGTCCCGGATGCTTGCGGCCGCTGCGCCGAGGCGGTGCGTGCATGGCGCGCTGGCCGCTGATCTCAGGGCGCGACGCGGCTTGGGCTTTGCGGTCGCTGCCGGCGCGCTCGCGCTCGATCAAGTAACCAAGTTCCTCCTGCTCGAGGTGCTGGGCCTCGCCGCCATGGCCGAAGGCGGCAGCTATCGCATCACGCCTTTTTTCAATATCGTCATGGCGTGGAACCAGGGCGTGAGCTTTGGGCTCTTCCCGGCGGGCAGCGCGACCGGGCGCGCGATTCTTGTGGCGTTTTCGCTCAGCGTGGTCGGCGCACTTGGCGTGTGGCTCTTCCGGGTGGTTGATCGGCTCGTCGCCGTCGGCGTCGGGCTCATCATCGGCGGCGCGCTCGGCAACGTCGTCGACCGGCTGCGCTTCGGCGCGGTTGCGGACTTTTTTGACTTCCATGCCTTCGGCTATCATTGGTATGTCTTTAACGTGGCCGATGCGGCCATCGTGATTGGCGTAGGCCTGCTCGTTTTCGAATCGCTGTTTAGGGCCGAGCGCGCGAAATCGAAAACGACCGAATGAGGAGTGGACGCAGAATGTATGCGTGGATCAACGGACGAACGGGACTGCGGACGGCGTTGACGTCCGCCGCGGCGCTACTTTTGCTCGGCGGTCTGACCGCCTGCAGCGGCTTGCGGGATGCGCTGGGGGCGACGAAGACTCCGCCCGACGAATTCGCCGTCGTGACCAAGGCGCCGCTCGTCATCCCGCCCGAATTTTCGCTTCGCCCGCCCGAGCCTGGCGCGCCGCGGCCGCAAGAGGCGACGGCGGAAGCCTCCGCGCAAGAGACCGTCTTCGGGTTGCCGCCGGCGCCTCCCGCGCCGTCGCCGGGCACCTCCAAGGGCGAAGTGATATTGCTCGCCACGGCGGGCGCGGATCGCGCCGATCCCGAACATCCGCAATGTCATTGAATCCGAGACCCTTGCCCTGGATAAGAAGGACGCAGGCTTTCCCGACCGTGTCCTGTTCTGGAAAGAGAGCGAAGGGAAGTCGACAAGGCCGTCGATGCCAGCGCGGAAGCCCAGCGTATCCGCGAGAACGAGGCGACCGGCGCACCCGTCACGCAAGGTGAAGCACCGAAGGGCGAGGCTACGGAGAGCACCGGCGCCGAGAGCAAAAAGCCCGGCAAGACCGAAGCACGCAAGCACGGCGGCTTCCGTGGGTGGGTTCGCGACATCTTGCCGTTCTAAGAGGCTCGCATGACCGGAGCCGCGGCGTCGTGAGGCGCGCCCTGCTGCTATTCACGGCGCCGGCGGCGCGGATCGCTTTCCTTGTAAGCCTCGTGCTCTGGCTCGCGGCGGCGCCCGCGGCGGCGGCGCCTGATCTCAAGCCCGAGACCTACACTCTCGGCAACGGTCTCCAAATCGTCGTCATCCCCGATCATCGCGCCGCGGTCGCCACGCACATGGTTTGGTATCGCGTGGGCGCCGCGGACGAGCCCTTGGGCAAGTCGGGAATCGCCCACTTTCTCGAGCATCTGATGTTTCGCGGCACGGAGAAGGTGGCGCCGGGGGAGTTCTCGAAAATCGTCGCGCGCAATGGCGGCGAGGACAACGCCTTCACGACGCAAGACTACACGGCCTATTTCCAGCGCGTCGCGGTGGACCGGCTGCCGCTCGTCATGGAGCTCGAAGCCGATCGCATGCGCAACTTGAAGCTCACGCCGGAGATCGTGGCGACCGAGCGCAAGGTGATCCTCGAAGAGCGCCGCTCGCGCATCGACAACGATCCGGCGAGCCTGCTCTACGAGCAGCTGCAAGCGGCGCTCTATATGTCGCATCCCTACGGCATCCCGACCATCGGCTGGGAAAAAGAGATGGAAGGCCTGACGCGCGAGGACGCGCTCTCCTTCTACAAGACCTATTACGCGCCCAACAATGCGATCCTCGTCGTCGCGGGCGACGTGACGGGCGCGCAAATCTTGGCGCTGGCCAAGCGCTATTACGGCCCGGTCGAGCCGACCGAGCCCATGCCTGCGCGCCTGCGGCCGGATATTCCGCCCCAGCGCGCGGCGCGCCGCGTCGACTTCACCGACGCCCGCGTCGAGATGCCGGCGCTGTCGCGCTATTACCTGGCGCCGAGCTATGCGACCGCCGCGCCCGGCGAAGCCGAGGCGATCGAGCTCATGGTGGAGATTCTCGGCGGCAGCGCGACAAGCCGGCTTTATCGCACGCTCGTCGTGGACAAGGCGCTCGCGGCGAGCGCGGGCGTTTGGTACTCGGGCTCTGCGCTCAACGATACGACCATCGGCGTCTTTGCGCGGCCGCGCGAAGGCGTGGCCCTTGAAACTCTCGAGGCCGCGCTCGATGACGTGATCGCGAATTTCATCGCGAAAGGCGCGACGAAGGAAGAGCTCACGCGCGCCAAGACCGGCATGGTCGCCGATGCGACCTATGCGCGCGACAGCCAGCAGGCCATGGCGCGCATTTTTGGCGAGAGCCTCTCGACCGGCGAGACCGTGGCCGATGTCGTGGCCTGGCCTGACCGCATCGAAGCGACGAAAAAGAAAGCGGTGGAAGATGCGGCGCGCCGCTATCTCGTGCCCGAGCGCTCGGTCACGGGCCTCCTCGAGCCCGCGGCGGGACCATCGGGCAAGTCGAAAGCGCGTTCCCCATCGCCGGCCGGTGCGCCCTCCGGTCCGCCAACGGAGCCGCTTCGTTGAGAACCGCCCTATTGGTCTTAGGCTTACTCCTCTTCGCCGCGCTGCCCGCGCGCGCGCTCGACATCAAGCGCGTGGTGAGCGCAGACGGCATCGAGGCCTGGCTCGTGGAAGAGCACGCGGTGCCGGTGATCGCGGTGGAGGTGGGCTTCAAGGTGGGCGCTGCGTCCGATCCCGTAGGCAAGGAAGGGCTTGCCACCATGCTTGCGGGGCTCTTGGACGAAGGGGCGGGCAAGCTCGATTCACTCGCCTTCCGCAAGCGGCTCGACGACAGAGCCATTCAGCTCGCTTTCTCGAGCGGGCGTGACACGTTCTCGGCTTCGCTCTCGACGCTGTCGCAAAACCGCGACGAAGCGTTTCGGCTCTTGCATCTCGCGCTCACAGAGCCGCGTTTCGACGACGAGCCCATCACGCGCATCCGAAGCCAGCTCATGGCGCGCCTTGCCCGCCAGGAAGAAGATCCGGAAGAAGTCGCGGCAATTTCGTGGTTCGCGGCGGCCTTCAAGGGTCATCCTTACGGCCGTCCCGTGGACGGCACGGCGAAGTCGCTCTCCGCGATCACGCGCGAGGACTTGCAGGAGTTTCTCGCCAACAACCTCGCGCGCGACCGCATGAAGATTGCCGTCGTGGGCGACATCGACGCCGCGGAATTGAGCCGGGTTCTCGACCGCACGTTTTCCGCACTTGCCCGAGACTGGAAAGAATAGCGATATCCCGGAAGCAGAGGTCCAAGGCGACGGCAGGCTTTCGCTCATCCGCCGCGATATTCCGCAGACCGTCGTCGTGTTTGGCGGACCGGGGCTCAAGCGGCAGGATCCCGATTTCTACGCGGCTTATGTGCTCAACTATAGCGTGGGCGGCGGCGGCTTTTCTTCGCGCCTCACCGAAGAAGTGCGCGAGAAGCGGGGGCTTGCCTATTCCGTCTACAGCTACCTCATGCCCCTCGACCATGCGGGCGCCTTCATCGGCGGCCTTGCCACCGAAAACAAATCCGTGAAGAACTCGATCGCGCTCGTGAAGGCGGAGCTTCGCCGCGTGTTGCAGCAGGGCGTGTCCGAAAAGGAGCTCGAAAACGCCAAGACTTATCTCACGGGCTCCTATCCTCTGCGCTTCGACAGCAACGCCAAGATCGCGAACGAGCTCGTAGGCATCGCGCTCCTCGATCTCGGCATCGATTATGTGCAGAAGCGCAACGGGCTGATCGAAGCCGTCACGCTGGACGACATGGCGCGCGTGGCGCCGCGCTTCCTCGATCCCGACCGCCTTGTCATCACCGTGGTCGGCGATCCCAAGGGCCTGCCCAAGCGCTGACGCCAGCTTCCCGGTCGGCCAAGACTCGGACTAAGGTGACGGCATGCTTTTCGAGCACGAAACCGGCGGTTGCTTTGCGGATCGCGCGGGCGAAGCCGGCCTCGATCGCGCGGCATTCAAGGGCTTTCTTGCGCGCGCAGACGAAGCGCTCGCAACGTTGCGCGAGGCGCAAGCCAAGAAGACCTTACCGCTATTCGCAGTGCCGGAAGCGCGCGCGGATCTCGCAGCAGCCGCGAAAGTCGCGTGAGCGCCTGCGCGCCAACACGACCGACATTCTCATCTTCGGCATCGGCGGCTCGAGCCTTGGACCTCAGGCGCTCGCGCAACTCAAGGGCTATGGCACGCCGGCCTTCGCGTGGCCCGAGGGCGCGCCGCGCGTGCACTTCTTTGAGAATCCGGATGCGCAGAGCTTGAGCGCGGCCTTCGAGACTCTGCCGCTCAAGACGACGCGCTTTTTGGTCGTCTCGAAATCCGGCGGCACCGCGGAAACTTTGGGCCAGATGCTCGCAGCCATGGAGGCCCTGGAAGCGGCAGGCGGCGGCAAGTACATGGCACAACACTTTGCCGTCATCTGCGAGCCGGGAAAGAGCCCGCTCAGGCGGCTCGCGGAACGCCACGCCATGCCGGTGCTCGATCACCCGCCGGGCGTGGGCGGCCGCTTTTCGGTGTTGACGGTGGTGGGCATTTTGCCGGCGCTGCTCATGGGGCTCGACGCCGTCAAGCTGCGCGAGGGTGCGGCCTCCGTGCTCGCGCAAGCGCTCGGCGGTGCGGAGGCGCGCGACGTGCCCGCAGCGCAGGGCGCCGCCATCGCCGTGGCACTCGCGGAACGGCGGCAAATCGCGGCGTGCGTGCTCATGCCTTATCTCGACCGTCTCGAGCGCTTTGCCATGTGGTACCGCCAGCTTTGGGCCGAGAGCCTGGGCAAGAACGGCAAGGGCACGACGCCCATCCGCGCGCTCGGGCCGGTCGATCAGCACAGCCAGCTCCAGCTCTATCTCGACGGGCCGAAAGACAAGCTCTTCACGCTTATCATGGGACCTGCGGCGGGGAAGGGGCCGCGCATCACCGCGCGCGCAACCGGCGGCGATCCCGATCTTGCTTATCTCGAAGGACGCAGCATCGGCGATCTCGTGGACGCCGAGCAGCGCGCGACCGCCGAGACCTTGATCCGCAACGGCAGGCCCACGCGCGTGATCCGCATCGCGCGCCTCGACGAGGAAGTCATGGGCGGGCTTTTCATGCACTTCATGCTCGAGACCATCATCGCCGCGCATCTCATGAAGATCGACGCCTTCGATCAGCCCGCCGTCGAGCAGGGAAAAATCCTCACGCGCCAATATCTGAAGGAAGGCGTGTCGTGACGATCCGCCGCCTGCCCGAAGGCCTCATCAATCGCATCGCCGCGGGCGAGGTGGTCGAGCGGCCGGCGAGCGTGGTCAAGGAGCTTGTCGAGAACGCGATCGACGCAGGCGCGCGCCGCATCGAGATCGCCATCGAAGGCGGCGGCCGCGACCTCATTGTCGTCGCCGACGACGGCGAAGGCATGACGGCGGACGATCTTCTGCTCGCCGTCGAGCGTCACGCGACCTCCAAGCTTCCGGGCGACGATCTCGACGCCATCGCAACGCTCGGCTTCCGCGGCGAAGCCTTGCCCTCGATCGCCGCCGTGGCGCGGCTTTCCCTCGCAAGCCGAAAGAAGGGCGCGCGCGAGGCCTGGCAATTGCCCGTGGCGGGCGGCATGAAGGGCGCGCTTGCGCCGGCTGCGCTCGCCTCGGGCACGCGCGTCGAGATGCGCGATCTTTTTTTCGCCACGCCCGCGCGCCTCAAATTCCTCAAATCCGAGGACGCCGAGCAGACGGCCGTGACGGACGTGGTGCGCCGGCTTGCCATGGCGCGGCCCGACATCGCCTTCACGCTTTCGACGGCAACGCGCCGCGTCATCGCGGTCGAAGGAGAGGTCGGGCCGCCTGCCGCAGCGCGGCTCAACCGTCTTGGCGGCGCTCATGGGACGCGAATTCTCGCCCAATGCGCTCGCCATCGATGCCGCGCGCGAGGGCTTGCGGCTTTCGGGCTTTGCCGGGCTTCCCACCTTCAACCGCGGCACGGCGGGCGCGCAATATCTCTTCGTCAATGGCAGGCCCGTGCGCGACAAGCTCTTTGTCGGCGCGGTGCGCGCGGCCTATATGGACGTGCTCGCGCGCGACCGCCATCCGGTGGTCGTGCTCTTTCTCGACATCGCGCCCGCAAATCTCGACGTGAACGTCCATCCGGCGAAAAGCGAAGTGCGCTTCCGCGACTCTGCGCGCGTGCGCGGGCTTGATCGTCGGCGCCTTGCGGCATGCGCTGGCCGAAGCGGGCCACCGCGCCTCGACCACGGTTGCGGACGCGGCGCTCGCCGCGCTCCGTCCGGCGACGCAGGCCGAGATGCAAAAACAGCTCTTTGCCGCGCCGCACGGCTTTGCAGAGGACGCGCAACCGTTCGCGGGTCAAAGCGAAGAAGGCGCCAATGCGCCGAGCGAGCGGAGCGCGCTGCCGCCGCTGGGTCTCGCCCGCGCGCAGATTCACGAGACCTATATCCTGGCCGAGACGGCGGACGGTTTCGTGCTCGTCGATCAGCACGCGGCGCACGAGCGGCTCACCATGGAGCGCATGAAGGCGGCGCTTTCCAATGGTGGCGTCGCGCGCCAAATCCTTCTCGTGCCGGAGGTCGTGGAGCTCGACGAAATTTCCCGCGCGCGCCTTCTGTCACGCGCTTCCGAGCTCGAGGCGCTTGGCCTCGTGGTCGAGGCCTTCGGCGCGGGCGCCGTGCTCGTGCGCGAGGTGCCGGCCATGCTCGGCACCTGCGATGCGGGCGAAATCCTCCGCGATCTCGCCGACGAGTTCGCCGAATCCGACGAAGGCCTGTCGCTCGCCGAGCGGCTCGACCACGTCGTGGCCACCATGGCTTGCCACGGCTCGGTGCGCGCGGGCCGCAAGCTCTCGCTTCCCGAGATGAACGCGCTCTTGCGCGAGATGGAATTAACGCCGCGGGCGGGCCAATGCAGCCACGGCCGCCCGACCTATATCGAGCTCAAACGCGCCGATATCGAGCGCCTGTTCGGCAGGCGCTAAGGGAGACACCATGAAACTTTTGCACGTCTTTCTCACGGTGTTGTCGTTTGCCGCTGTCCTCGCGCTCGGCGGCTTCGCGCGTCCGCCCAAGGAGGTTCGGCTCTATGTCTTGGATTGCGGCGGAGCGACCGCCAAGGATCCGACGATGTTCGGCCTCAGCAAGAAAGAGGTCCACACCCTCGACCTGGCTGATCCCTGCTACCTCGTCGTCCATGGCAAGCGAACGGTCTTGTTCGATACCGGCTGGAACGAAGCCGGCCCCAAGGGCCCCATCGCCGAGCTCTTTTCCGCGCATGTGAACAAATCGCTCAAGGGCCAGCTTGCGGAGATCGGCTACACGCCGGACAAGATCGATTATCTCGTCCTGTCTCATTGGCATTCCGATCACACGGGAAACGCCAACGACTATGCGGGCGCCAGATGGCTCGTCCAGAAGGCCGAGCGCGACTTCATGTTCAGCCCGGACGCGATGAAGGACGCGACCGCGCAATACTATTCGGCGCTTCAAACCAGCAAGACGGAAATTCTCGACGGCGATCACGACATATTCGGCGACGGTACGGTGGTGATCAAGTCGACGCCGGGTCATACGCCGGGAAGCCAGTCGCTGTTCGTGAAGCTCGCACACACGGGACCCGTGCTCTTGAGCGGCGACCTCTGGCAGTTTCCCGAGCAGCGGGCCTTGGACCGCGTGCCCTCCTTCGATTTCAACAAGGACGAGACAAGAGCCTCGCGCGTGACGATGGAGCGCTTCGTGAAGGAGACCGGCGCGCAAGTGTGGATCGGCCATGACGCGGCGGGCTTCGCGGAGCGCAAGAAATCGCCGTCCTCTTACGATTAGGTGCCCTTGCGCCGAGGCGATCAGTCGACAGCCGAGCGCGCGATCGTGAGCTGTGTGTCGCCATAGCGGCGGCGGTCGTGCTCGACAAAGCCCGGAGGAAGCGTCAGCGTCTCCTCTGCGCCGCTCTCGATGACGAGCGTGGCCGAAGGCGTGAGCCAGCCGCCCGCGCGCAAGCTTTCGAGCGCAAGGCGCACGAGGCCTTTGCCATAGGGCGGATCGAGAAAGACGAGCCCGAACGGTCCGCCTGAGCCGGGCGGCATCGGGCCCAGATCGATCGCGTCGCGACGGAAAATCTTGGTCGCGCCCGTCAGGCCGAGCGCTTCGATGTTCGCCCGGATCGCGGCACGCGCGGCGGCGCTCTCTTCGACGAAGAGCGCAAACTTGGCCCCGCGCGACAGCGCCTCGAGCCCGAGCGCGCCGGTGCCGGCGAAGAGATCGAGCACGGACGCATCGGTAAGCGGAAAATCGCCGTGCTCCAGAATGTTGAAGATGGCCTCGCGCAAGCGGTCGCTGGTCGGTCTCGTGTCGGCGCCGGGCGGTGCCACGAGCGCGCGGCCTCGGAAGCGACCCCCGACGATCCTCATGGGCTCCTCTTGGCTTTGCGCGCGGTCCGGCGCGGCGCCGAAGGGGCTTGCGGAAGGAGGCTGCCGAGCTGGTCCTTGAGCACTTGTCGGGACACTTCTTGAACCGCGCCAGACGCAAGATTTCCGAGCTGAAACGGCCCGTAAGCCACGCGGATCAGGCGGTTCACCTTGAGTCCCAGATGCTCCAGGAGCTTGCGCACCTCGCGGTTCTTGCCCTCCTTGAGGCTCACGGTGAGCCAGGCATTACGCCCTTGGACGCGGTCGAGCGCCGCGGCAACGGGGCCATAACGCATGCCCTCGAGGGTGACACCCTTGGCGAGAAGTGCGAGATCCTCGGCGCGCACGGCGCCGAAGACGCGCACGCGATAGCGCCGCGTCCAGCCCGTCGCGGGCAGCTCGAGCCGGCGGGCCAGCATGCCGTCATTGGTGAGGAGAATGAGCCCTTCCGAGTTGAGATCGAGCCGGCCCACGGAGACGACGCGCGGCAAGTCCTTGGGCAGGGCTTGGAAGATGGTGGGCCGTCCTTGCGGGTCGCGATGCGTGGTGAGAAGGCCCGTGGGCTTGTGATAGCGCCAAAGCCGCGGCGGCTCCGTGGCGGCGATGGGCTTGCCGTCGACGGCGATCTTGGCGTCCGGGCCCACGAGGAAGGCGGGGCTCGTCAGCACCTTGCCGTCCACGGCGACGCGGCCTTGGGCGATCATTCGCTCGGCGTCCCGGCGCGAACAGACGCCGGCCCGCGCAAGGCGCTTGGCGATGCGCTCGCCCGCGCCATGATCTTGGACATTCGATTGACCGCTCATGCGTGCTCTTATTAGCGTGGCGCCCCATGGATCCAAAACTCGCGACCCTTAGAACGCCCTACATGGCGCTGGCGCTGGAGGAGGCGCACGCGGCTGCCCGCGCGGGCGAGGTGCCGGTGGGCGCGCTCCTCGTCGTGGAGGGAAAGCCCGTGGCGCGCGCCGGCAATCGTGTGCTCGGCCTCAAGGACCCGACGGCGCATGCCGAAATGCTCGTCTTGCGGGCGGGGGCGGATGCGCTTGGCAGCGAGCGGCTGTCGATGTGCGATCTCTACGTGACGCTCGAGCCTTGCGCCATGTGCGCGGGCGCGATCGCGCTGGCGCGCATCCGCAGGCTCTATTACGGCGCGGCCGATCCCAAAGGCGGAGCCGTCGAGCACGGCCCGCGCTTTTTCTCACAGGCCACCTGCCATCACAGGCCGGAAATCTATTCGGGCTTTGCCGCGCGCGAGGCTCAAGAGCTCCTGCGGGCCTTCTTCGCCGACAAGCGCGCTTAGTCCTCTGGACGAAGGATTCTCAGGCCGCGCGGAGTGCGCTCGGATCGAAGGGCAGGAAGATGGTCACCGTCGTGCCGCGTCCGAGCTCGCTCTCGACCGTGAGCGTGCCCTTGTGCATCTGCACGAGCGACTGGGTGAGCGCCAAGCCCAATCCCGTTCCCGCCGAGGTGAGCAGCGCACTGTCGGTGACTTGCTCGAAGGGTTGCATCACGCGTTCGATGTCTTCGGGCGCGATGCCGACGCCGGTATCGGTGACCTGAAGCGCCACGCCGTCCGGGCGGGCCTCGATCGAGACGGCGATGAAGCCGCCCGCGGGCGTGAACTTGATGGCATTCGACAGCAAGTTGAGCAGGATCTGCTTCACCGCGCGGCGGTCGGCCTGCACCGTGTGACGCGACTGCGCGTATTTCCCGTGCAAGCTGAGACCCGCGTCTTGGGCGCGGCGTTCGACGAGCTTGATGCAGGAACCCACGAGCTCCTCGAGATCGATATTCTCCAGCCTCAGCTCGAACTTTCCCGCCTCGATCTTCGACATGTCGAGAATGTCGTTGATGAGGTCGAGAAGATGCGCGCCCGAGTCCTGGATGAGCTGGGCGTACTCCTTGTAACGCGGGACGCCGATGGGTCCGAAGAGCTCGCGGCGCATGATGTCGGAGAAACCGATGATGGCGTTGAGCGGGGTTCTGAACTCATGGCTCATATTGGCGAGAAAGCGCGATTTCGTGGCGCTGGCGGCTTCCGCGCGCTCGCGTGCGGCCGCGAGCTCCTGTTCGGCGCGCTTGCGCTCGGTGATGTCGCGCGTGACGGACGCCACTTCCTCCGGAATGCCCGCCCGCGTCTTGCGCACGCAGCGGAGCGTGGTCTCGACCCATACTTCGTGTCCGTCGCGATGCAAGGCACGATGGGAGACGGTGATCATGTCCTCGCCCTGGGACAGTTTTTCCACCGCGGCGATGACGCCGGGCCGGTCGGCGGGATGGATCAACTCGAATGTCTTGCGGCCGATCAGCTCCTGAGGCGTGTATCCGAGCAGCCGTTCGACGGCGGGCGAGACGGAGAGGTATCTGCCCTTGGCGTCGAGACGCGCGATCACGTCGCTCACCTGCGAAAACAGGCGCCGAAGCTGCCGCTCGCTCTCGCGCAGCAACTCGTCGGCTTCGACTTGCTCGGTCACGTCGTGGCAGATGGCGATCACGGATTTGGGGTTGGCCTGGCCGTCGAGCTCGACGAAGCCCTGCGTGCGAATCTGGTGATAGGCGTGGTCGGCCGCGAGAATTCGCGCGCAAAAGGCGAAGGGCTCCCGGCGCGCCACGCCTTGCCAGAACAGACGGTCGGTCCTGTCGAAATCGTCCGGATGCGTGGTCATCTTGGCGAATTCGCCGAAATCGAACGACGGCCCGGGCACGACTCCGAAGAAGTTGCAGCACTCCTTCGACATGGTGAGCTTGTTGTCGGCGAGGTCGAAGCGCCATTGGCCGACGAATTTGCTCAGCTCGTGTTGCGGCGAGAAGCTCGCGAAGGTGTCGAGGTCGCTCGTTTCGCGCGACACAAGAGTGAGGAGATTGCCGCGGTCCGTCAAACGCTCGGAGCTCGCGCTCATCTCGTACCAGCGCGACAGCGAGTTGGCCGTGATGAACCGGGCGTGGATCGTCGACTGCAGCCGCTGACCCGTGGCGAAGTCACCCAGTCTTTCGAGAAACGAGGACCGGTCGTCCTCGTGGAGATATTCCGTGATCGGCTGTCCGATCATCGACTTGGGAGAATGACCGAGCTTGCGTATCACGGCGGCGTTCTGCGCGTGGATGATGCCTTTCTCGTCGACAACGGTGACGAGGTCGTCCATCGAGTCCAAGACCTTGGACCCGCCGAGCGCGGAAAATCCGGCCCCTTCCTGGGGACCTTGGGCAGCCCCCTTGTCTTGTGCCTTCTCGTGCACGGCCATGTCGCGCGTTGCTCTGCGTGCCGAAGGGCCGCGCCACGACGGCGCCGTCGGACGATGGATCGCGCCTGATTGTCGAGGTTCGGCGTTAAGTCTTGCTTGATGGCGCGGGGCAGCCGTAAACGCCGCGTAAACACGCGCGTTCAGCCGCCGGTTGAGCTTCGCTCGCGTGCAATGGCCCGAAAGCCGATATCGCGACGGCAGAAGCCGTCCGGCCAATCGATGAGATCGACGGCCTCATAGACGCGCGCTTGGGCTTCGGCGACGGTCTTTCCGCGCGCGGTCACATCGAGGACGCGCCCGCCCGTGGCGAGGAGCTTGCCATCGGAAAGCCGCGTGCCGGCGTGGAAGATCAAAACGTCGGGGAGCGCCTTTGCGGCGGCGAGATTGCGGATTTCGGTGTCGCGAACGTAAGCGCCTGGATAGCCGCGGGCAGCCAAGACTACGCTCAGCGCCACCTCGTCGCGCCAGCGCAGATCGACATTGCCCAAGACGCCGTCGCAGGCGGCGACGAGAACGGTGAGAAGATCCGATTTGAGCCGTGGCAGCACGACTTGCGCCTCGGGATCGCCGAAGCGGACGTTGTATTCGATGAGCTTCGGGCCTTCGCGCGTGATCATGAGCCCGGCATAGAGCACGCCCCGGAAGGGCGCGCCTTCGGCCACCATGGCGCGTGCCGTGGGCTCGATGATTTGCGAGAGCACGGCTTGCGTGACGGCGGGTGTCATCACCGGCGCCGGCGAATAGGCGCCCATGCCGCCGGTATTGGGCCCGGTGTCACCGTCGCCCACGCGCTTGTGGTCTTGGGCGCTCGCGAGCGGCAGCACCTGCAGGCCGTCGACCACGGCGAAGAAGCTCGCCTCCTCTCCATCGAGAAATTCCTCGATGACCACAGCCCGGCCGCCATCGCCGAAGCGTCCGCTGAAGGCGGCCTCGACCGCCTCGCGCCCTTGCGCGCGCGTCTCGGCGATGGTCACGCCTTTTCCGGCGGCAAGCCCATCGGCCTTCACGACAATCGGAAGCGGGGACGTTTCCACAAGCTCGAGCGCGGGTGCGCACGCGGTGAACGTATGATAGGCGGCGGTGGGGATGCCGTGGCGCCGGCACAGATCCTTGGTGAAGGCTTTGGAGCCCTCGAGCCGCGCCGCGGCAGCCTTGGGGCCGAAGGCCGCGATCTTCTCCCGTTCGAGCCGGTCCACGAGGCCTGCGCAAAGCGGTCCCTCGGGGCCCACCACGACGAGATCGATGCGATGCGCGCGGCAGGCTCCGACGATGCCGTCGAAATCCATGGGCTCGATGGCAAGACACTCGGCGAGCTCTGAGATGCCTGCATTGCCGGGCGCACAGTAGAGACGGCTAAGCAGCGGACTTGCCGACAGGCTCCAGGCCAGCGCGTGCTCGCGGCCGCCCGATCCGATCACAAGAACATTCATGAGGCGCTTTTCATGATGCGGCGTCGCGGAAAGCGCGTTGTGAGCCCCATAGGGGTCCTTGTAGCATGAAGGATAGTCGAGCTTTCAACGCAGGAAACCCCGTGGGCGAGGCGCTTAAGGACAACGTCCGCGAATACACGGTGAGCGAGCTGTCGCTCGCGCTCAAGCGCGTGGTGGAGGACGCCTATCCGCATGTGCGGGTGCGCGGCGAGATTTCCGGCTTCAAGCGTGCGGCCTCGGGCCATGTCTACCTCACCCTCAAGGACGAGGAGGCCGCGCTTGATGCCGTGATGTGGCGCGGCACGGCGGGCGTGCTTCGCTTCGCGCCGGAAGACGGGCTCGAAGTCGTGTGCACGGGGCGGCTTACCACCTATCCCGGCCGCTCGCGTTATCAGCTCGTCATCGAGCGCATGGAGCCGGCAGGCATCGGCGCGCTGATGGCGCTGCTCGAGGAGCGCAAGAAGAAGCTCGCGGCCGAAGGCCTGTTCGATCCCGCGCGCAAGAGGCCGCTGCCGTTTCTGCCCGAAGTCATCGGCGTCGTCACTTCGCCCACCGGCGCCGTCATCCGCGACATCTTGCATCGCCTGGCCGAGCGCTTTCCGCGCCATGTGCTTGTCTGGCCGGTGGTCGTTCAAGGCGAGCGCGCCGCGGCCGAGGTGGCGGCCGCCATCGCGGGCTTCAACCGGCTCAAGCCCGGCGGGGCCGTGCCGCGGCCGGACCTTCTCATCGTCGCCCGCGGCGGCGGCTCGATCGAAGATCTGTGGGCCTTCAACGAAGAGATCGTCGTGCGCGCGGCTGCGGCCAGCACCATTCCCCTCATCTCCGCCGTCGGCCACGAGACCGACACCACGCTCATCGATTTTGCCGCCGACAAGCGCGCGCCGACGCCCACGGCCGCGGCCGAGATGGCGGTGCCCGTGCGCGCGGACATTCTCGCCCGCGTGCTCGAGCGCGCGGCGCGGCTCATTCAGGCCGAAGAGCGGCTTCTCGCGGAAGGGCGCACGGCGCTGTCATCCTTTGCGCGGGCCTTGAAACGGCCGTCGGATCTTCTTGGCGCTGGCGCGCCAGCGTTTCGATGGGGCGGCCGAGCGTTTGCTCGGCGGCTTGCGCGAGAACTTGCGCCAGCACGAGCTCAAGCTCGTGGCCGCGGTCGCGCGCCTGCGCCGCGGCATGATCGAGGCCGATCTTTCTCGCGCCCGCGCGCGTCTTCTCGAGCTTTCCGCCCGCAGCCGCGATGCCGCGCGGCGCAACGCCGGGCGCGCGTCGCTCGACAGCCGCGAGCGGCACGCCGCTCTGGAGCGCTTGGCTGCAAAGCTCCTTGCCTCGGTGAGCCATGAGGCCGTGCTGGAGCGCGGCTTTGCGCTGGTCCACGGGCAAGACGGCACGCTCATCCGCCGCCGGGCCGAGGCAAAAGCAGGACTTGCCGTCGAGATCGAGTTCCGCGATGGTCGCGCGCCCGCGGTCATCGGCGGCGAGGGCACGGCAAAGCGCTTGCGTCCCAAGCAACCCGGCCTTAAGGGCTCCCAAGGTTCCCTCTTCTAACCATGGCCTTGCACGCTATCTTCAGCTCATGAATCGCTTCGAGAAAGACATCGGGCCGCCCGGCCTTGCCACCGTCGAATACCGCCACGGTGAGTACCGCGTGATCGTGCCCGGCAGCTTCGTCTTGTGCGCCGTGACGGGTCAGCGCATTGCGCTCCAGGATCTGCGCTATTGGAACGTCGAGCTGCAGGAAGCCTATGCCAGCCCCGCCGCGGCGGCGAAGCGCCACGAGGCGCTGTTGAAGAAGGCAGGTTCGTGACGTCTCTGGTGCGCGCCGCCATGCTCGGCGCGGTTCTCGTGGCGGCTGCCGCCTGCGCGCCGGGATTGTCGCTCAAGGGAAAGGCGACGCAGGGCGGCCTCATGATCGGGCGCACGGTTCCCGAGGCAACCGTGACGCTCGACGGCAAGGCCTTGCGCGTGGGCGCCGACGGTCTCTTCGTCTTCGGCTTCGGCCGCGATCATGCCAAGCGTGCTCTGCTCGTCGTCTCTCACGACGATCGGATCAAGCATCGCCGCATCAAGGTGAAGCAACGCCGTTACGACATCCAGCGCATCGACGGACTACCCGAGGACATGGTGTCGCCGCCGCCGGAGATCCTCGCGCGCATCAAGCGTGAGGCCGAAGAGGTGGCGGCGGTGCGCACCGTCGATTCGGACGGTCGATGGTTTCTCAAGGCATTCATTCGCCCCGCGGGCGGCATCGTATCCGGCGTTTATGGCAGCCAGCGCATCTTGAACGGCGAGCCGCGCGCGCCCCATTACGGCGTCGATTTCGCGGCCCGTGAAGACGCGCCCGTGCGCGAGGTCGCGGGCGGGCACGTCGTTTTCGTCGGCGATCTCTATTTGACCGGCAACACCGTGATCGTCGATCACGGCTTTGGCGTGTCGAGCAGTTACCTTCATATGAAGACGGTGGCCGTTGCGGTGGGCGAGACGATCGAAGCCGGTGTGCTCATCGGCACGGTCGGCGCTACCGGCCGCGCCACCGGCCCGCATCTGCATTGGGGCCTCAATTGGTTTGCGGAGCGCCTGGATCCCGCATTGATGTTGTCACGGCGGATTTTGCGCGGCGGGAGAAGGTGGCAAGCGCCTCGTCGATCAAGCGCTCGAGCGCAGCCTCATCGGCGAACACGGCACGCACCGACACGCACTCGATGCCTTCGCGCGAAGCTTCCGGAATGCGCGCCAAATCCTTCGCCGTGGTGACGAGACGCGCGCCGCTCGCGCGCGCGAAGGTTTTGAGCTGCTCGAGCTCGTCCGCCGAATAAGAGTGATGATCGGGAAAGCCTTCGGCGCGCAGGATCGTGCAGCCGAGCGCGCTCAGCATGGAAAAAAACTTTGCCGGGCGCCCGATGCCTGCGAAGGCCACGAGCCTCGCGCCCTTGACGGACTCGGCTGAAGTGGGTTCCGGCTCGATCCGCGCGCGCAAGATGGGCAGCGCTTTGTGGGATTCCAGGACTTTGGGCGCCGGCGCCTCGCCCATCAAGACGAGGCCCTGCGCGCGGGCAAGCCCGCGCTCGATGGGCTCGCGCAGCGGGCCGGCCGGAATGACCCGGCCATTGCCGAAGCCCCTGTCGCTGTCGACGACGAGAAGAGACAGGTCCTTCGCGAGCGACGGGTTCTGAAAGCCGTCGTCCATGACGATCGTGTCGGCGCCGTTCGCGCAAGCAAGATGCGCCCCTTGAGCGCGCTGGCGGGCGACCACGGTTGGCGCGCGGGCGGCAAGAAGAAGCGGCTCGTCGCCGACGATGGCGGCGTCGTGGCGCGCGGGATCGACGAGGAGTGGCCCGCGCATCTTTCCGCCATAACCCCGCGTAAGAAAGTGAACCCTGCGCCCGCGCGCCTGCAGGCGTTCCGCGAGCGCGAGCGCCACCGGCGTTTTGCCGACGCCGCCCGCCACGAGATTGCCGACGCAGAAGACTACGGCCGGCACCTGCTCCGGTGTCGTCGTCCACTGCCGCAAGCGCCCGCCGAAATCGTAGAAAGCCGCGGCGAGCTTGATGAGCGGCGAGGGCTTCGTTGGCCGCTCGCCTGGCTTGGGATACCAGAATTCAGGCGCTTCCATCGCGACGCCTCAAGCCGGAGGGCGGCAGGAAGGGCTCGAGCTTTTCAAGCACGCGCGCCAGCACTTGATCGGCGGCGTGCACGACGCTTGCCGCTTGCGCGCCGCGCGCTTCAAGGGTCTCGGGCGCGGGCAAGAGTGTGGCGAGCGCTTCGGTCAATGCGCTGAGCGTCGTCACTTGCTGCGCGGCACCGGCCGCTTCGAGCGCGGCATAGCTTTCCGCGAAGTTCTCGATGTGCGGCCCGTGCAAGACGAAACGGCCAAGACGCGCGGGCTCGAGCGGGTTCTGGCCGCCATGGGCGATGAGGCTCCCGCCCATGAAGGCGAGCGGCGCCAAGCGATAAAAGAGCCCGAGCTCGCCCAACGTGTCGGCCACGTAGATGTCGGTGCCATAGGTGATCGGCTCGTCTTGGCTGCGCAGCGCGACCGTGAAGCCCGCGCCGCGCAAGCTTTCGGCCACGCCCCACCCGCGCTCGGGGTGGCGGGGGACGATGATGAGGAGAAAATCGGGAAAGCCTGGCTTCACGCGCCGCGCGGCCTCGGCCAGGAGAAGCTCCTCGCCCTCATGGGTGCTCGCCGCGAGGAGCCTCGGCCTTGAGCCCAGCATGGCCTCGAGGCGGGCGCGCTCGGCGGGCGCATCGGGCAAGGGATCGGCGACGAATTTCAGATTGCCGCACGCCTCAACAGGCGCCGCACCGAGGGCAGAAAGCCGCGCCGCGGTTTTCTGGTCCTGGGCAAGGCAGAGCGAAAAGCAAGACAAGAGCCGCGCCGCGGCTTTCGGTGCGCGCTTCCAGCGCCTGAACGAGCGCTCCGAAAGCCGCGCATTGAGAAGCACGAGCGGGATGCGCTGTTCATCGGCGCTCAGGAGAAGATTGGGCCACAGCTCGGACTCGACGATGAGCCCGAGATCGGGCCGCCAATGATCGAGAAAAGCCTTGACCCAGCGCGGATGATCGAGCGGCGCGAATTGATGGCGGGCGCGCTCTCCGGGCAGGCGCTGGGCCATGAGAGACGCCGAGGTGAGCGTGGTCGTCGTGACGAGAATGCTGACATCGCCCCGGGCGAGAAGCGCCTCGACGAGCGCCAGCACGGAATTGGCTTCGCCGACGCTTGCGGCATGGATCCAGACGAGAAAGCCTTGCGGGCGAGGCGCCGATGCTTGCCCGCGCCGCTCGGCAAGCCTCTGCGCATCCTCCTTGCCCCGCTCGGCACGGAAGAGAAGCAGGCGCTCGAAGAAGGGCGCGGCACAGCCCGTGAGCGCGCGATAAAGCGCGAGCGTCTTGGGTAGCGGCGCGGACGCCATGAGCCTAGAGCGCGGACTGGGCGGCAGACGGCGCGCCTGATTGCGCGGCTGGCTGCGGCGCGGGCGCGGGCGCTGGCTCGATGAGCGCGCGGCCCAACTCGGCATCGCAAGCCTGCGTCAATTGGTTGAGCCTCGCCTCGAGCGCCGCGCGCGCCGCTTCGCGCTCGCCATCGTCATGGCAGTCGGAAATCCGGATGGGCTCGCTTACCATCGCCACCGCGCGGCAAAAGGGCAAGGGCAGCATCAAGCGATCCCAGGATTTGAAGACGATGCAGCGGCTGCCGGACCAGGTGCAGGCGATGATGGGGGCTTTCGATTTCTCCGCGAGCCTGATGACGCCGGGCGCCGCGCGCATGCGCGGGCCCGCGCGGCCCGTCCGGCGTGATGCCGACCACGGCGCCCTTCGTCTTCAGCCTACGGAGCATTTCGCGAAAAGCCGCCATGCCCCCCTTGTCGGTCTTGCCCGGACGCGCGGCCGAGCCGCGGATCGCGGCGATCCCCATGCGCTGCAGCACGCGCGCGATGAGCTCGCCGTCGCGGTGGTTGGAAATGAGCACGCAGGCGTCCGGAAAGCGATTGAAGACCTTGGTGAGGAAGATCATGCGCCCGTGCCAGAAGGCCGGAATATAGGGCTCGCCCCGCGCTTGCAGCGCTTCGAGCACGGCGCCGTTGACGATCGTCGAGCCGGCTCGTGAGGAAGACGAAACGCAAGTAATGCGCGAGGACAAAGCTCGCGCAGGCGAAGGCGGCTTCGCTCTTGGTGAGCCGTTTGAGCAGCCGCACGGGCTCAAGCCCCCATCGGGACGGCGTGGTCGGGCTCGCCTTCGCCTACGCCCGCCGCAAATTGAGTCTTGTAAAGGCGCGCATAAAGCCCGCCGCGGCGCAAGAGCTCGCCGTGATTGCCTTCCTCCACCACGCGCCCCTTGTCGAGAACGAAGATGCGGTCGGCATCGAGAACGGTCGACAGCCGGTGTGCGATGACGAGCGTGGTGCGCCCGCGCTTGAGCGCGGAAAGCGCCGCCTGCACTTGGCGCTCGGATTCGGAATCGAGCGCGGAGGTCGCTTCATCGAGGAGAAGCAGCGGCGCATCCTTGAGCATGGCGCGCGCGATGGCGATGCGCTGGCGCTGCCCGCCCGAGAGCTTGGCGCCGGCTTCGCCCACGGGCGTGTCATAGCCTTGCGGCAGCGCCATGATGAAATCATGGGCCGCGGCCGCGCGTGCCGCGGATTGGATGTCGGCGCTTGTCGCGTCGAGCCGTCCCATGGCGATATTGGCGCGCACCGTGTCGTTGAAAAGGATCACGTCCTGGCTCACCAAGCGCAATGGCGCCACGCAAGCTTGACAGCGTCACGGCGCGGATGTCCTGGCCGTCGATCGAGATCGCGCCGCGGCGCACATCGTAGAGGCGCGGAATGAGATTGATGATGGTGGATTTTCCCGCGCCGCTCGGACCCACCAGCGCAGCGGTCGTGCCGGGCGCGACGTCGAGCGAAACATTGTCGAGCGCCGCAGCACCCGTCTCGTAGGCGAAGCCCACGTCCTGAAACACGATGCGCCCGGACGCGACTTTGAGCGGCACGGCGCCCGGCCGGTCGATGATGGCGGGCCGTTCGTCGAGCAGCGCGAAGATGCGCGCCACCGCCGCCAAGCCCTCTTGCACCACGGCATTGAGCGTGCCGATGGCGCGCATCGGGCCGGCCGCGACAAGCAGCGCGCTCACGAAACCCGTGAAATTGCCGACGAGCTCGCTCACCTTTTCGGGCGGGGCGTGGGCAATGCGATAGCCCGCGAAGGCGATGATGCCGGCGACCGCGATCCCGCCCATGACCTCGAGCAGCGGCTCGACCCGCGTACGGCTTCTGATGAGCCGCATCATGAGCGTGTAGAGCCGCTCGAAGGTCTTGCCCGCGCGCGCTTCTTCATACGGCTCGAGACGGTAGGTCTTGACCATGCGCGCGCCGGCCAGGCTCTCGTTCAGAAGCGCGGTCATGTCGCCCGTATGGGCCTGGGTCTCCGTGGAGACACGGCGCTGGCGCCGGCCGATGGCGACAACCGGGCGGATCGCCAGCGGATAGAAGACCAACACGATGAGAAAGAGCTGCCAATCGAGATAGACCATGGCGATCGCGAGCGCGCCGACGGTGAGCACGTCGCGCACGAGATTGGTCACCGCGCGCATCATGGCCTCGCGCACGAGCGCCATGTCGTTGACGAAGCGCGAGATGAGGCTGCCCGTCGTGTCGCGCGCGAGCCGCGCGAGATCGGCCTCGGTCAAATGGGCGAACATCGCCTTCTGCAGATCGGCGATGACGCGCAAGACGACGCTGTTCGTCAGCACCGTCTGCACATAGAGGGCGCCGCTCTTGACCGTCACGACCAAGATGATCGCCGCCGGCAAGAGCGTCACGATGCGAAAGTCGCCCGCCTTGAAGAGGCTGTAGGCGTATTTGATGAGCACGGGATAGAGGCCCGTGGCGCCCGCGACAACCGCCATGAACAACATGGCGAGCAGGAGCTTTCCCGCATAGGGCTTGAGCCAGTCCCGCCACAGGCGAAGCGACGAGACGCCGCGTCGTCTCGTCGAGTTCGACCCGTCTTACCCGTCCTTCCGTGTCGGCCAAGGCCCTTGCCCTCTCCCGGTACCTCGAAGGGCGACGCGGGCGCCGTGCCACAAAGGGGCAGGGCGCTTTGGACGCCTCGGGCGGCCGATGCCGCACCGCGCTCTCTTTCATGCCCCTTGTATTCACAGCGGGTTTTAGAGAAACCCGTACCCAGCGGCAAGGTCCAGGGGCTCATGAGCGACGTCGGCCGAAATCAATCTCTCCACGCCCAGAGGGCGGCTTGCCGCCCATCTCGACATGCTGTTCGTCGATCACGGCATCTTGCGCCTGTTGTGGACGGCGCGCCATCCGGTGACGGGGGAGATGTATCGCGCAAATCAACCCTCGCCCCAGCAGTCTCGCGCGCGCGAAAAAGCGCGGCATCCGCACCATCGTCAATTTGCGCGGCGCGCGGCCTTGCGGCTCCTACGCGCTGGAAGAGGAAGCCTGCCGGCGGCTCGGGCTCAAGCTCGAGAACTTTCCCGTGAGCTCGCGCGATGCGCCGCGCAAGGAGATCATTCACGGCGCCCGCAGACCTGTTCCAAAGAATTGCATATCCCGCGCTCATGCACTGCAAATCGGGCGCCGACCGCGCGGGCTTCATGAGCGTGCTCTATCTCATGATCGAGAAGAATGTGCCGGTCGAGCGCGCGCTGCCCACCTGTCCTGGCGCTACGGCCATGTCCGCCAGGCCAAGACCGGCATCCTCGATTTCTTCTTCGAAAGCTATCGGGCGGCGAACCGGAAAGCGCCCGTGCCCTTCATGCGCTGGCTCGACGAGACGTACGATCGCCGCGGCGCTCAAGGCGCATTTCATGTCCAGTGGTGGGCGAACACGCTCGTCGATCGGGTGCTCAGGCGCGAGTGAGAGGCTCAACCGCGCGCATTGGCGCTTGCCGCGCGCGGCGCTTGGTTTCGCTCATGGTCGCTTTCCGGCTCGAGCAGGCGGTGCATGTGGACGATGAAATAACGCATATGGGCATTGTCGACGGTTGCCTGCGCCTTCTCGCGCCAAGCTTCGTAAGCCGTCTTGTAGTTGGGGTAGATGCCCACGATGTCGAGCTTGTCGAGATCGCGGAACTCGGTCGACTGCAAATCCTTGAGCTCACCGCCGAAGACGAGATGGAGAAGCTGTTTGCCATGAGGCGCCCGTGCCGATCGTTTCGCCCGCGCCTACATTCTATCGGCAAAGCTTAACGGAACGCCAACGCGACCGGCGGTCTGACAGTCTTCAGGTGCCCGCCACCGTCATGCCGTCGACGCGCAGCGTCGGCGCGTTGATGCCGTAGCGGAATTCGAGGTCGCTTGCGGGCGTCAAGTGCTTGAACATGTCCTTGAGATTGCCGGCGACCGTGACCTCGCTCACGGGGTAGGCGAGCTTGCCCTTCTCGATCCAGAAGCCCGCCGCACCCCGGCTATAGTCGCCGGTGACCCCGTTCACGCCCATGCCGATGAGCTCGGTGACATAGAAGCCTTCGCCGATGTCGGCCATGAGCGCCGCGGGCGAGAGCGGGCCGGGCTCGAGATAGAGGTTCGTCACGCCGGGCGAGGGCGGCCCGCCCGTGCCGCGCCCGGCATGCCCGTGGTCTTGAGCTTCAATTGCGCGGCCGAAGCCGTGTCGAGGACCCAGCTTTTGAGCACGCCGTCCTCGATGAGCGCCATCTTGCGGTTCGCCACGCCCTCGCCGTCGAAGGGTCTCGAGGCATGGCCGCGCGGGCGATGGGGGTCGTCGATGATGCGCGTGCCGGTCGGGGAAGATGGCTTTGCCCATCTCGCCTTTGAGAAAGCTCACGCCGCGGGCGATCGAGGCGCCGTTGATGGCGCCGGCGAAATGCCCGAGCAGCGTCCGCGACACGCGCGGATCGTAGACGATGGGCACCTTCGCCGATTTCACCTTGCGCGGGTTGAGCCGTTTGGCGGCGCGCGTGGCGCGCTTGCAGGCCCACCGCGCTCGCCTTGTCGAGATCGGCCCCGTAGCGGGCGGAGGAGAACTCGTAGTCGCGCTCCATGGCTTGGCCTTCGCTTGCCACGACCGAGCAGCCCACGCCGTGGGCGAAGCGGAGTAGCCGCCGGAAAAGCCGCCGCTGGTTGCAAGCACAACCGTCGACCGTCCCCAGCTTGCGCCGGCACCTTCGGAATTCGTGATCTTGGGCGGGCGAGCGCCGCAGCCTCGGCCTCGGCTCGCGAGCGCCGTCAGCGCTTCGGCCGAAGGCTCGTCCGGATCGTCGAGATCAAGCTCGGGCACGCTCTTGGCGAGAAGCGCCGCCTCGGCCAAGCCGCAATAGGGATCCTCGGGCGCCAGCCGCGCCATCGCGACGCACGCTCGGCAAGCTCGGCAAAGCGCGCGCGGTTGAGATCGCTCGACGAAGACGACGGCCTGGCGCTTGCCGACGAAAGCCCGCATGCCCAGATCGCGCGCTTCGGCGCGCTCGACATCCTCGAGCCGGCCGAGCCGGAAGGAGACCGAAAGGGAGCGCCTTGGACGACGACGACGTCGGCTTGGTCCGCGCCGGCGCGGCGCGCTTCCTTCAGCAGAAGCGCGGCCTCGGAAATCAGGGTTATCGCGGACGTCTTTCGCCATGACGTAGGAGCGCGTCGAATTGTCTGTGCGCTCCATAGATAGGCCCGTTGCTCGGGAAGCCTAGAGCGCGCCGGCCTTTCCGCCCGCTCAGCGGCAGAGCGATGAAGATGAGCATGATCGGCAGCCACCATGATCGTGACCGCGGTGAGCAACGCGCCGAGCCCGCGCCCGAGGGACATGCCCGAGTTGTCGCCAGGCCGACGCCGTGCAGCGAGGCGCCCGACGGTGAGCGCGAGCCCGAGCCCATGCAGCAGCATCATCGAGGCCTGTTGAAGCGCAAGCAGAGCGATGAGAATGAGCGCGATCGGCACATATTCGGTGTTGTTGCCGTGCGCCCGGATGGCGCGCAGGAGCTCGGGATTGCCGCCGTCGCCCAAGCTGACCTTGGCCTTGCCGCGCATGCGGCTGACATTGAAGCGCGAGCACGAGCATGATGATGGCGTTGAGCGCGGCATAAAGCCCACGATCTGTAAGCTGCGTCATCTGAAAATAGGCCAAGGGCGTCCTCCCGCTTTTCTTGTCGCGCCGCTTTGCGGCGCCGTTCTTGCGCAGAAAATCATAGCACGGAAGGAATAGTCGGCGGACGGACGATCGCGGCAGGCTTAGCGCCAGATCGGCTTGCCCGAGCCCGGCAGGCCGAGGCGCGGCCATTTCTCGGTCACGGTGCGGATGATGCTCTCGTCCATGCGGATTTTGCGGCCCCATTCGCGCTTGGTCTCGGGCGGCCATTTGTTCGTGGCGTCGAGGCCGATCTTGGAGCCGAGCCCCGATTTAGGGCGAGGCGAAGTCGAGATAGTCGATGGGCGTGTTCTCGATCAGCGTGATGTCGCGCGCGGGATCCATCCGTGTACTGACGGCCCACATGACGTCGGTCCAGGAGCGCGCGTCGATGTCGTCGTCCACCACGATCACCCATTTCGTGTACATGAACTGGCGCAAATAAGACCACACGGCCATCATCACGCGCTTGGCGTGGCCGGGATAAGCTTTCTTGATGCTGACGACGGCGATGCGATAGGAGCAGCCTTCCGGCGGCAGCCAGAAATCGACGATCTCGGGGAACTGCTGCTTGAAGCAGCGGAATGAAGATCTCGTTCAGCGCCTCGCCGAGCACGGAAGGCTCGTCCGGCGGCCGCCCGGTGAAGGTCGAAAGATAAATCGGCTCCGCGCGCATGGTGATGGCGCTCACCGTGAAGACCGGGAACTGCTCCACCGCATTGTAATAGCCCGTGTGGTCGCCATAAGGGCCTTCGTCCTCGTACTCGATCGAGCGACACATGGCCCTCGAGCACGATCTCGGCCTCGGCGGGAACTTCGATGGGCACGGTCTTGCACGCGGACGAGATCGACGCGCTCGCCGCGCAAAAGCCCGGCGAACTGATATTCCGACAGCGTGTCGGGCACGGGCGTCACGGCGGCCAAGATGGTGCCGGGATCGGCGCCGATGACGGCGGCGGCCGGGAACGGGCTCGCGCTTCTCTTCGCCCCAGCGGCGATGATGCTGCGCGCCGCCGCGATGCTTGAGCCAGCGCATGAGCGTGCGGTCGCGGCCCTTCACCTGCATGCGATAGATGCCGAGATTGTAATTGTCCTCGCGGGCTTCGGCGGGGCCCTTGGTGACGACGAGCGGCCAGGTGATGAGCGGCGCGGGCTCGCCGGGCCAGCAGGTCTGCACGGGAAGCCGCGCAAGATCGATGTCGGCGCCGGTGAGAACGACCTCCTGGCAGGGCGCGCGCGCGATCGTCTTGGGCCGCATGGCCATGACGGTTTTCACGAGCGGCAGCATGTCCAAAGCCTCGCGCAAGCCCTTGGGCGGCTCGGGCTGGCGCAAGAAGGCGAGCGTCTCGCCCACGGCGCGCAGCGATGCCGCGTCCCTGCGCTCGACGCCGCCCAGCGTCACCGCGCGCGCCACGCGCTCGACCGTGCCGAAGAGATTGACGAGCACCGGCATCTCCGAGCGTCGTGCCGTCGGCTCTTCAGCGCATGTTCGAACAACACGGCGGGTCCCCGCTTCGGCCACGAGCCGGGTCTGGATCTCGGTCATCTCGAGCACGGTGGACACGGGCTCTGCTGACGCGCACGAGCTTCTGCTTCGGTCTCGAGCTTCGCCATGAACTCGCGCAAGGAACGGTAGGACAAGGGCTTCCCCGTTGTTATGCACCGCACAGCATAGGGCTAGGCGGGACGAGACGCGGAAGACCCCTGTCGAGCGCACGTCGGAATCCTCGAGCGCGCGCGTGGTCGGCACGCGCATAGCGGGCAAGCTCGGCCAAGCCCTGTCGCGGAGAAATAGCTGCGCCCGGGATCGCCCAAGAGAATGTCTTTGCCCGCGCGCGAGAGCGTCGAGAGCCAAGCGGTCAGAGCGCTCGGCGAGCGGCTTCTCGTAGCACATGTCGCCCACGAGCAGGATGTCGGCGTCGACAGGCTCGCCGATGAGATCGTGCGCCAGCGATATCGATCGTGACGTCGTTGAGCCGCGCGTTGAGAGCGCATGGCCGCGCAGGCAAAAGCGTCGATCTCGGCCGCGATCACATGCGCCGCGCCCGCTTTTTGCCGCGGCGATGGCGACGAGGCCCGAGCCCGCGCCGAAATCGAGCACGCGCTTTCCGGCACGGTTTCGCGGATTGTCGAGAAGATAGCGCGCGAGCGCCTGGCCGCCCGCCCAGGCGAAGGCCCAATAGGGCGGCGGAAGCCCCGTCTCTTCGAGCTGCCGCTTCGGTCATCTGCCAGAGCGCCACGGCCTCCGCGGCGAGATGAAGCGCGATCTCGGGCACGAGCGGGCGCATGACCAATCACCGTGTTGTCGCGGACGAAGCCATGAGGGCGCTCTGCGCAATGGGAGCCTCATGCCGTGAGCGCGCCCAGAAACAGCGCAAGAAAAATCAGCCCGCCCGCCTCGCGATTGGCGCGAAAGAGTTTCAGGCAGCGTTTCGGGATCGTCGATGTCGAGCATGATGATCTGATAAGCGAAATGCGCGCCCACGGGGATGAGCAAGCAGCCAGAAGGCAAAGCCGAGCCCGCCCGAGACGCCGGCCAGCGCGAGCAGAAGCAGGCACATGCCGTAGAAGAGCCAGAGATAGGATTTCGTGCTGCGGCCGAAGCGCAAGGCCGTGGACTTGACGCCGATCAGGGCATCGTCCTCCTTGTCCTGATGGGCATAGATCGTGTCGTAGCCGAGGGTCCAGAAAAAGCCCGCGGCATAGAGAAAGACGGCGGGTGGCGCGAGCGCGCCGGCGTCGGCCGCAAAGCCCATGAGCGCGCCCCAATTGAAGGCGAGCCCGAGCACGGCTTGCGGCCAGAAGGTCACGCGCTTGGCGAAGGGATAGACGGCGACGAGTGCGAGCGAGAGGACGCCGAGCACCTTCGTGTAGGCGGTTGAAGCAAAGAAGAATAAGAAGGCTCGCGAGCGCCAAGCTGCCGGCAAAGCGCCAGGCTTGGCGCACGCTCACGGCGCCCGAGGGAATAGGCCTTTCACGTGTGCGCGCCACCTTGGCGTCGAAGTCGCGGTCGACGATGTCGTTGTAAGTGCAGCCCGCGCCGCGCATGAGGATGGCGCCGACCGCGAACAAGACGCATCAGCACGAGATCCGGAAAGCGCTGGCCGGCGTAAGGTGCTGCGAGCGCCACGCCCCACCAGCATGGCCACAACAGAAGCCAGGTGCCGATGGGACGATCGAGCCGCGCCAGCCGGAGATAGGGCCGAAAGGGCGCCGGCGCATAGCGGTCGACCCAGTTTTCGGGCGCGGCATCGGCGACGGTTTTCTCGCGCATTTTCTCAGCCATGGCGGAAATCTTACATGAGTGAGCGCGCGCCGCCCCGGCTTTTCGTCGAGGCGCCCTTGGCGGCGGACGCCTTGCTCACGCTGTCGGGAGAGCAGAGTCATTATCTGCTCAATGTCATGCGCCGGGGGCGGGGCGATGCGGTGCTCGTCTTCAATGGCCGCGACGGCGAATGGCGCGCTGTCATCGCCGAAGCGAAAAAGCGCGCTTGCGGGCTGCGCGTGGAACGACGCCTGCGCGCCCAGACGGCGCTCGCCGATCTCTGGCTCTTGTTCGCGCCCATCAAGCGTCAGCGCATCGATCTCTTGGCCGAGAAGGCGACCGAGCTCGGGGTCGGCGTGCTGCAGCCGGTGATCACCGAGCGCACCGTGGTCTCGCCAAGTCAATGTCGAGCGCTTACATGCGCACGCCATCGAAGCCGCCGAGCAATGCGGTCTCCTGTCCGTGCCCACGCTGCGCGGGCCCGTAGGGCTCGCGCTCCTGCTCGACCGCTGGCCGGAAGAGCGGCGTCTGCTTTTTTGCGACGAAGGCGGCTCTGCGCCGCCCGCGCTCGATGTGCTGCAACGCGCGGCGCCCGGACCCTGGGCCCTTCTCGTGGGGCCCGAAGGCGGATTTCACGGAGATCGAGCGCGCGCGGCTCATCAAGCACAAAGCGGTCGTGGCCGCTTCGCTCGGACCCCGCCTCCTGCGCGCGGACACGGCGGCCGTGGCCGCGCTTGCGCTGTGGCAGGCCGTGCACGGCGATTGGCGCGGGACCTCGCAAAGGTGAGCCATTGCCGCCACGCCGCCGCTCGCCTAAACGAGTAGGGAAAGGCGGGCAGCGGATGTCGATACCTCAGGCGGGTGGCGGGCCGATCGAAGGCCGGGACGATCTCGTTCGCCTTTCTCGAACAGGGCGCGCGTCCCGGCCAAGGACTTCCGCATCGGCACCGAACACGAGAAGTTCGGCTTTCGCACCGGCGATCATTCGCCCGTGCCTTACGAAGGCCCGCGCGGCATTCGCGCGCTGCTCGAAGGCCTTCAGCGTTACGGCTGGCAAGGCATTTATGAAGGCGAGACCCTGATCGGCCTCACGCAAGGCGGCGCCTCCGATCAGCCTCGAGCCCGGCGGACAGTTCGAGCTTTCCGGCGCGCCGGTCGAGACCATTCACGACACCTGCCGCGAGGTCACATGCCCATCTGGACCAGGTGACGCGCGGTGGGCCGAAGAGCTCGGCATCGGCTTTTTGGGGCTCGGCATGTCGCCCAAATGGACGCTGGCCGAGACGCCCGTCATGCCCAAGGGGCGCTACGCCATCATGCGCCGCTACATGCCGAAGAAAGGCCGCCACGGCCTCGACATGATGTTGCGCACCTGCACGGTGCAGGTAAATCTCGATTTCTCCTCCGAAGCCGACATGGTGAAGAAGATGCGCGTGGGCGCTCGCGCTGCAGCCCATCGCCACCGCGCTCTTCGCCAATTCTCCGTTCACGGAGGGAAAGGAAAACGGCTTTCTCTCCTACCGCAGCGAAATCTGGCGCGATGTCGACCCCGACCGCACCGGCATGCTGCCCTTCGTCTTCAAGGACGGCATGGGCTTCGAGGCCTATGTCGATTACGCGCTCGATGTGCCGATGTATTTCCTCTATCGCGACGGGCGCTATCTCGATGTGGCGGGTCACCCTTTCCGCGCCTTTCTCGAGCGCAAGCTTCCGGGGCTCGAGCATATCGAGCCGCAGCATGAGCGACTGGGCCGATCATCTCACCACGCTTTTTCCCGAAGTGCGGCTCAAGCGCTTCATGGAGATGCGCGGCGCCGACGGCGGGCCGTGGGGGCGGCTCTGCGCGCTGCCGGCATTTTGGGTCGGGCTTCTTTATGACGATGCCGCGCTCGAGGCGGCCTTCCGGCTTACCCGGGACTGGACGGAGGAGGAGCGCGAGACCTTGCGACGCCAAGTGCCGCGGCGCGCGCTCAAGACACAATTCCGTACACGGACGGTTCAGGACATCGCCCGCGAGGTGGTGAAAATCGCGCAAGAGGGCCTCAAGGCGCGCGCGAAGCGCGATGGTTTGGACGCCGACGAGAGCGCTTTCCTCGACGAGATCGAAACGATCGCCGAAACGGGGGTGACGCCCGCCGAAGATCTGCTCGCGCGCTATCGCGGGCCCTGGGGCCGCGACATCGAGCGCATCTTTACCGAATGCGCTTATTGAGGCGCATCGAGCGCCTCAAGCGCCTCGCGCAAGACTGCCGGATTGTAGAGCGAATGGCGGCGCGCGCCGGGCGAGCCTGTCTTCCGCGCTTGTCGAACGCGCGCTCGAATGAGGCAAGGCTCGACGCGGGCAAGCGCGAACTCGCCCGCTTCCGCGTCGCGCGCGATTCGCGCAAGCACAGCGCTCAAATTGGCGAGCAGTCGCGGCGCATCCTCTTCGCCCGGAAAGCGCGCGGCCATGCGCCCGAGATCGCGGCTGAGCGCCTGCACGATGAATTGCGACGAGGCGGCGTCTTCGAGCTTGAGCGCGGTCTCGAGCGTGCTTGCTTCCGCGCGCGATATCCCGGCCTGCGTTCCTTGAAATTGAGCTTCATCGTCTTCTCGCTCGCTGGCTTTTCAGCGCGGAAAGATAAGCGATGAGCCCCTGAAAGACGAGCGGCTCCGGCGTCGCGCCCTCGAATTCCTCCTCGATCACGTGAGTAACCATGTCTTCGAGCTTCGCGTAGCGCCCGTCATGGGCGTAAGGCGCGGTCGCGACTACATTGTAGAGCGAGGGGATCGGCAAGGGATTTGCCACGATGATCTTGCGTGACTTTGTTGAAGACGGCATTGGTGGTGTCGAATGTGCCGGGCGCGCTCGACACGCCGTCGATGAAGAACTGCGCGTTTCGCCCGCCATTGATGTGACAGGTCTGGCAGCTCATGCCCCAGCGCGCGGCAAGCCCGCCCAAGGTGTCGGGAGCGCGAAAAGCGATGCGCCCGAGCTCGACGAGAAAGCGCTCCTTGCATCGAGTCCTTCGAGGTGGAGCGGCTCGGGCAGCGCGCGCGTCAGCGCGGCCACGCGGTCGGTCTTGGGATCGAGCCAGCGCAGATCGTCGAAGGTCGGCGCCTCGGCCGCTTGCGCGGCCGAGGCAACAGCAAGCGCTGCGAGGAAAATCGGCAGGAAAATCCGGTTTCGCACAGCTCGTGATGCCATCGGCAATGCCCAACGATCATTCTGGAAGAGACAACAGCCATTCATCACTCGGGCGTGCGACGATTGCCGTCGCAAGCTATCGCGATGGAAACTTTATGCGGCCGTGCCGCCGACCGTGATGCCGTCGACCAAGAGCGTGGGCTGTCCCACGCCCACGGGAACGCCTTGGCCCGCCTTGCCGCAGGTGCCGATGCCCGGATCGAGCTTCAAATCGTTGCCGATCATTTTCACGCGCGTCAGCACGTCGGGGCCGTTGCCGATCAGGGTCGCACCCTTGAGCGGCGCGCCGATCTTGCCGTTCTCGATGCGGTAGGCCTCGGTGCAGGAGAAGACGAACTTGCCGCTCGTGATGTCGACCTGGCCGCCGCCGAAATTGACGGCATAGATGCCGCGCGGCACGGCGGCGATGATCTCTTCCGGCGCATGGCTGCCTGCGAGCATGAAAGTATTGGTCATGCGCGGCAGCGGCATGTGGGCATAGGACTGACGCCGCCCATTGCCGGTTGGCGCGACGCCCATAAGACGCGCATTCATACGGTCCTGAAGCAGGCCTTTGAGAATGCCGTCCTCGATGAGCACCGTGCGCTGCGTCGGGCGTTCCTTCGTCGTCCACCGTGAGCGAGCCGCGCCGTTCGTTCATGGTGCCGTCGTCGATGACGGTGACGCCGGGCGCAGCCACGCGCTGGCCCATGAGGCCCGCGAAGGCCGAGGTCTTCTTGCGATTGAAGTCGCCTTCGAGGCCATGGCCGATCGCCTCGTGGAGCAGAACGCCGGGCCAGCCGGGCCCGAGCACCACCTGCATCTCGCCCGCTGGCGCAGGCTCGGCCGACAAGTTGACCAGCGCCTGACGGAGCGCCTCGTCGACGCTGTCCCGCCATTGGCTCGGATCGATATAGGCGGCATAGCCGCGCCGGCCGCCCGAGCCATGGCTTCCTACTTCCTGGCGGTCGCCTTCGGCCGCCACGACCGAGACATTGAGGCGGACGAGCGGGCGCACATCGAGGGTCTTCTCGCCGCCCGGGCGCATGATCTCGATCACCTGCCATTCGCCGGCAAGCGAGCAGGAGACCTGCTTCACGCGCGGATCCTTGGCGCGCGCATAGGCGTCGATCTCCTGGAGAAGCCGCACTTTGTCTTCGAAGGGCACATCGGAGAGGGGATTGTCGGCGGCGTAGAGCGAAACGTTGGTGCGCGCGGGCGGCACCGCGAGCACGCCGGAATAATTCGCTTTCACCGCTTGGACGGCGCGCACCGCGCGCCGCAAGGCGTCCTCGGAAAGCTCGGAGGCATGGGCATAGCCCGTGGCTTCCCCCGCCACGGCGCGCAGGCCGAAGCCCTGCATGGAATCGTAGCTCGCCGTTTTCAGGCGGCCATCGTCGAAGGCGAAGGTCTCCGACAGTCGGTATTCGAGAAAGAGCTCGCCGTCATCGGCGCTCATCAACGCGTCGTCGAGCAGCGCTTGCACGCGGCGCCGATCGAGACCGGTTTCGAGAAAAAATAGGTCTTCGGGGTCTCGTGCCATGTCGCGTCGGTGGAGAGTGGTGAGCGAAAGAAGGACCACCACTCTACCCCGGCCGGCAGATGAATTCAAAGCGGCCTTGCGCCGCGCCCTGAAATTATTGAGCCGCCGTGCCGATCTCGTATAGCGGCGAGACGCTCTTTGCGCGAGGCTGAAGCCCGGCGCGAGTTCAAGCGCTTGACGGAAGGCCGCCTTCGCCTCCTCGATCCGGCCCAAGCGTTCGAGCGCAAGCCCGCGGTCGTAATGGACGGCGAAAAGCTCGGTGATGCCCTTGGAGATGCCGAGGTCGTATTGCGTCAGCGCTTCCTCGTAGCGATGCCGGTAATAGAAGACATTGCCGCGGCTCACATACGTCTCGCCGAGATCGGGCTTGACTCTTCGGCGCGCACCGAGATCCTCGAGGGCCGCGTTGAAGTGCCGCCCGTTGGTCAGGATGATGGCGCGATTGACGATAGGTCGCCGCGCGATCGCGCCCCACCAGGGGTCTCGATTTCGAAGCGCTTTGTCGCAAGGCTCCGTCACCGACCGAGTTATCGCGCGCGGCCATGTAGCAGGCATGGGCGAAATTGCTGCCGATGACGGAGACCGCCGCCGCGGCGGAGCCCGCATAGAATTGCAGCGCGGCAAGAAGAACGAGGACGGGAAACATGAAGCGCATGGCGTCACCTCCGACGAGTCCGTGCGCGGTAGCGCCCGCTTGGGCGCCCGCAGCGCGCGATCCTCAAAGTCCCGAACCTTAGCCCCTTAGAGCCGCAGACCGGCCGCCGCTCGGACACGTTGTATTAGCATAGTCCCGCCCGGCCGCCACCGGCAATCACCTCTCCGCGAACGCCGATGTTTCAAGACTTCGGCGGCGGGCCCGGCAAGGCGTCCCAAGAGCTCGAAGCGGCAAGGGCAGAATGATGGTGTTCGTCTTGTTGCTGGCGATGTCGATCATGGCCGAGAGATAGCGAAGCTGCAGCGCTTGGGGCTCGGCGGCCAGCGCATGGGCCGCCATGACAAGCTTTTCGGCCGCCTGGTGCTCGCCCTCGGCGCTGATGACCTTGGCGCGGCGCTCGCGCTCGGCTTCGGCCTGGCGGGCGATGGCGCGCACCATGCTCTCGTTCAGATCGACATGCTTGATCTCGACATTGGCGACCTTGATGCCCCAGGCGTCGGTCTGCTGATCGAGAATGGCTTGAACGTCGTGATTGAGCTTGTCGCGCTCGGCCAGCATCTCGTCGAGCTCGTGCTTGCCGAGCACCGAGCGCAGCGTCGTCTGAGCGAGCTGGCTCGTCGCCTCCATATAGTTCTCGACCTTGTTGATCGCACGTTCGGGATCGACCACGCGATAGTAGATGACCGCGTTCACCTTGACCGAGACGTTGTCGCGCGAGATCACGTCCTGTGGCGGCACGTCGTGCACGAGGGTGCGCGTGTCGACGCGCCGCATGCGTTGAAAGACCGGGATCAAGAAGATGAGGCCCGGCCCGCCCACGCGCGTGAAGCGCCCGAGCGTGAAGATGACCGCGCGCTCGTACTCGTAGAGCACCTTGAGCGCGGCGTTGAGGAGCATGAGGCCCAAAACGGCGATCGCGACCAGACACACCCAAGTTTCCAATCATGAACGCTGCTCCTTCTTTTGGCTCGGTGGCGTCGGTCCGACGCGCAGGTCAAGGCCCTCGATGCCCTGGACAAAAACATGGGCGCCGGGTCGAGAGCTGCTCGCGCGCATGGGCCTGCCAGCGTTGGCCCTCGACATGCACGAAGCCGTGGGTTCCCTGCCATTCGGTGACGAGCGCCTTCTGGCCGATGAGAGCCTCGCGCCCCGAGACCACAGGACGGCGCTGAATGTTAAGCGCATAGCCCACGACCACGAGCAGGAACGCGCCAGTCGCCGCGGTGGCGGTGACCACGACCGGCCAAGCGACGCGGAATTCCGGCACCTCGGTGTCGAAGAGAAAGAGCGCACCCAGCGCAAAGGCGACGAGCCCGCCCAAGCCAAGGACGCCGAAGCCCGGCGTGAAGACCTCGGCCACCATGAGCGCGATGCCAAGCAGCATGAGCGCGGCGCCGGAGACGCTCACCGGCAAGATGCTCAGCGCATAGAGGCCGAGGATGAGGCAGATGGCGCCGAAGAGCCCCGGAAACACCGCGCCCGGATGGCTCATCTCGAGAATGAGGCCCCACATGCCGAGCGTCATCAGAAGAAAGGCGACGTTCGGATCGGTGATGATCATGAGGAGCCGCGTGGTCCAGCCGATTTCGCCGTACTCGATTGCGGCGCCCTTGGTCTTGATCGTGTGTTCGTTTGTGCCGAGCTTCACCTTGCGGCCGTCGATCTGGCTTAAGAGATCGGGAAGGTCGTTTGCCACCACATCGACCACGTTCTTGTCGAGCGCTTCGCGCGCGGTGAGCGTCTCGGCCTGGCGCACGGCGCGCTCAGCCCATTCGACATTGCGGCCGCGCAGATCGGCGAGACCCTTGATGAGCGCGACAAGGTCGTTGACGGCCTTGAGATCCGCGGCGCCGGGCGGCGCCTGCGGCTCATTGGCCGCCTCGCCGCCTTTGTCATCCTTGCCTTGGGGGTTTTGCTCGTCCGGCTTTTTTTCACCCGGCGCGGCGGGCTGCTCGGGCGGCCCCGGCAATCCGCCGCCACCGATCTCGATCGGCGTCGCGGCGCCCACCGTAGTGCCCGGCGCCATGGCCGCGATGTGGCTCGCATAGAGGATGTAGGTGCCGGCACTCGCCGCGTGCGCGCCTTGGGGGCTCACATAGACGACCACGGGCACGGGCGCGGCGAGAATGTCTTGCACGATCTCGCGCATGCTGGTGACGAGGCCGCCCGGCGTGTTCATGGCCACGACGAGGAGCGTCACGCCGCGCTCGGGCGCGCCCGCGATCTCGCGCTTGAGATATTGGGTGTAGGCCGGGCCGATGGCGCCGTCCAAAGTGATGACGCGCACGCGCGGTGCGCTCGCATCTTGCGCTGTCGCCCTAAGGGGCGGCTCCCCGAAAAGACAGGCGAGCGCCGCGGCAAAGAACGCCGCGCGCGCCATGAGCCGGCGCGCTCGTCTCTTTTCGTCTTGCGCGCGCGCTGTCATTGGGAATGGCGTGCCCCTTCGTGAGCAAGATCTCGCGGGCAAGAAGCCGCGCGGAGTGTCGCGCCAAAAACCCATGCGTGCCAGAGAAAACGCGGACCCAAAAACGGCGCGCGCGGAGCCCGCTCACGACCCGGAAAATGTAATACAATCAAAAGCGTGGCATAAGGTCGCGGGCGCGGGGGCTCGCTCGTCTCCGAGCGGGCCGTGGCTATAATCGCCCCGTCTTTTGTTCGATTCCCGTCCCTCGTGCGTCGCGCGGGCGCCATGCGCGCGCGAGGTTCTTGACGGATGGCGGACGCATAAATTGCTGGGGCAAGGATGAAATCGCCATTGAGCGCAATTTCGGGCGCCGCGGTCGTGGCCGCACTTTTCGTGACCGCTGCCGAGGCGGCCGAGCGCATCGGCGTGCCGCACGATTGGCAGGTTGGCTTTCAAGCGCCGTCCTCGCCGGTCATGAGAGAGCTCGAAGGGTTTCATAACGGGCTACTCGTGCCCATCATCTCCGTGATCTGCGTCTTCGTCCTCGCGCTTCTCGTCTATGTGATGGTTCGCTTCAACGCGCGCGCCCATCCGACGCCCTCCAAGACCACCCACAACACCATGGTCGAGGTCGTGTGGACGGTGCTCCCCGTCGCTATTCTGATCATCATCGCCATTCCGTCGTTCCGCCTCTTGTTCCACGAAGGGCGCATTCCGCAAGCCGATCTCACGGTCAAAGCAATCGGCAATATGTGGCGCTGGGATTACGAGTATCCCGATCATGGCACGCTCGCCTTTACGGCCAATCAGGTGCCCGACGCCGAGCTCAAGCCGGGCGAGCCCAGGCTTCTCACCGCCGACCACGCAGTCGTGGTCCCGGTGGGCAAGGTCGTGCGCATGATCATCACCTCGAACGACGTCATCCACGCCTGGGCCATTCCCTCCTTCGGCGTCAAGATCGACGCCGTACCGGGCCGCTTGAACGAAACCTGGTTCAAGGCGGAGCGGGAGGGAATCTATTACGGCCAGTGCTCCGAGCTTTGCGGCCAGGGTCACGCCTACATGCCGATCGAGGTGCACGCGGTGTCGGAGGATTTGTTCAATCGTTGGGCCGAGGCCGCCGAGCGCGATCCCGACGAGGCTGCGAAGCTTCTGGCCGCGGCGGACACGCCGCCTGTCACCATGGCGGCCGCGTCGCCTGTCCGCTCTTCGCGCTGAGTTAGACGAGGAAAGAACAATGGCCGAAACCCACGCTCACGCGGCACACGAGGCGGGCCACGCCCATCATCCGACCGGTTGGCGGCGCTTTGTCTATTCGACGAACCACAAGGACATCGGCACGATGTACCTCGTGTTCGCGGTCGTCGCGGGTCTCGTCGGCGGCACACTGTCGATGGCCATGCGCGCCGAGCTCATGGAGCCGGGCCTGCAGATTTTCGGCAACGCGGACATGTTCAACGTCTTCATCACGGCGCATGGCCTCATCATGATCTTTTTCATGGTGATGCCGGCGCTCATCGGCGGCTTCGGCAATTGGTTCGTGCCCATCATGATCGGCGCGCCCGACATGGCGTTTCCGCGCATGAACAACATCTCCTTCTGGCTCTTGCCGGGCTCGATCACGCTGCTCGTCATCTCCATGTTCGTGCCGGGCGCGGCCTCGAACGGCGTGGGCGGCGGCTGGACGATCTATCCACCGCTGTCATCGACGACCGGCCATCCGGGCCCCGCGGTCGACTTCGCCATTCTGTCGCTCCATCTCGCGGGCGCCTCCTCGATCCTGGGCTCGATCAACTTCATCACCACGATCTTCAACATGCGCGCGCCGGGCATGACGCATGTTCCGGATGCCGCTCTTCGTGTGGTCGATCCTGATCACGACGTTTCTCATTCTCCTCGCAATGCCGGTGCTCGCGGGCGCCATCACCATGCTGCTCACCGACCGCAATTTCGGCACGGCGTTCTTCAAGCCCGATCTGGGCGGCGATCCGCTCCTCTTCCAGCACCTCTTCTGGTTCTTCGGCCATCCCGAGGTCTACATCCTCATCCTGCCCGGCTTCGGCATCATCAGTCAGGTGGTCTCGACCTTCTCGAAGAAGCCCATCTTCGGCTATCTCGGCATGGTCTATGCGATGGTCGCCATCGGCGGCATCGGCTTCATCGTCTGGGCGCATCACATGTACACGACGGGCCTGTCGACGGTGACGCGCGCCTATTTCATCGCGGCGACCATGATCATCGCGGTGCCTACGGGCGTGAAGATCTTCTCCTGGATCGCCACCATGTGGGGCGGCTCGATCGAGCTCAAGACGCCCATGTTGTGGGCGATCGGCTTCATCTTTCTCTTCACGATCGGCGGCGTCACCGGCGTCGTGCTCGCCAATGCCGGCGTCGATGTCGCGCTCCACGACACCTACTACGTCGTCGCGCATTTCCACTATGTGCTGTCGCTGGGCGCCGTGTTCGCCATCTTCGCGGCCTTCTACTACTGGTTCGGCAAGATGACCGGCTTCCAATACTCGGAAGCGCTGGGCAAGCTGCACTTCTGGCTCATGTTCGTCGGCGTGAACATGACCTTTTTCCCGCAGCACTTCTTGGGCCTTGCCGGTATGCCGCGCCGCTATGTCGACTACCCGGACGCGTTTGAGGGCTGGAACTTCGTCTCCTCCATCGGCTCCTATGTCTCGGCGGCCGGCGTGCTCGTCTTCCTCTACGTGATTGCCGACGCCTTCGCGCGCAAACGCAAAGTGGGCGAAAATCCCTGGGGCGTGGGCGCCACGACGCTCGAATGGACGCTGCCCTCGCCGCCGCCATTCCATCAGTTTTCTGAACTTCCGGTCATCCGCTAGCGCGGCAGGCTTCTCGTGAGCGAAGTTTCCATCTCAGAGGCGGGCATCGCGGAAGCGGCGGCGCTCGAAAAAGCTTCCGCTGCGAGCGTCGGCGATTTTCTCGCGCTCTTGAAGCCGCGCGTGATGTCGCTCGTGCTCTTCACGGCGCTTGTGGGGATGGCGATCGCGCCCGGCAGCCTGCATCCCGTCTTGAGCGCGACGGCGCTCTTGGCCATCGCGCTCGGCGCCGGTGCCGCGGGCGCGCTCAACATGTGGTTCGACGCCGATATCGACGCCCTCATGTCGCGCACGCGGAGAAGGCCCGTGCCAATGGGCCGCATCGGGCGCGCGGATGCGCTCGCCTTCGGCGCCGTGCTCGCCTTCTTCTCCGTGCTCCTGATGGCGCTCGCGGCGAACCCGCTGGCGGCCGCTCTGCTCGCGCTCACCATCGGCTTTTATCTCTTCGTCTACACCATGTGGCTCAAGCGCAAGACGCCGCAGAACATCGTCATCGGCGGCGCGGCGGGCGCGCTGCCGCCTTTGGTCGGCTGGGCCGCGGTAACGGGTGATGTGGCGCTCGCGCCCATCGTGCTCTTTCTCATCATCTTCGTCTGGACGCCGCCCCACTTCTGGGCGCTGGCGCTTTATCGCGGCGGCGACTACGCGAAGGCCGGCGTGCCCATGCTGCCGGTCGTGGCGGGCGCGCGCAAAACCTGCGAGCAGATTCTTCTCTACACGCTCATTCTCGTGCCGCTCAGCCTCGGCGCCGGCCTTGCTCGGCTTTGCCGGTGCGCTTTATGCGGGCGTCGCCTTGGCGAGCGGCGGCGCGCTCTTGGTGCTTGCCTTTGCGTTGTGGCGCGTGCGCGGCGAGCCAGAAGCGCTCGAGCGTCACGGGCGGCGGCTCTTCGGCTTCTCCATTCTTTATCTGGCGCTTCTCTTCGGCGCGCTGCTCGCGGAGCGCATGGCGGGGCTGCCCGCCTTCGTGCCCCTTTGGACATGACTCTCTCGGAAGAGGAGGAGCGGCAGCGGCGCAAGCGCAATCTCGCCATTGCGGCGGTGCTCGTGGCCTTCGTGGTGCTGGTGTTCGTCGTCACCATCGTGAGGCTCGGCGGCAACGTGCTGCAGCAGCCCTCTTAAGGGCGGACGCGTTCGGAACATGCAGGAAGAAACAGAGACGGGAGCTTGAGGTGACATGGCCCACGATGTGGCGCAAGAAGGCGTGAAGCACAGCTATCACCTGGTCGATCCGAGTCCCTGGCCGATCGTGGGCGCGGTGGGCGCCTTTACGCTCGCCTTCGGCGCCATCATGGCCATGCATGGCGGCAAGATCGAATTCTTCGGCATGCCGGTTTCGCTCGGCATGCTGCCGCTCTTCGTCGGCGTCGCCGTGATCGGCTTCACGTTGTTCGGCTGGTGGGCGGATGTGGTGAAGGAAGCGCAAGTCCAGCACGCCCACACGCCCATCGTCCAGCTCGGCCTGCGCTACGGCATGATCTTGTTCATCGCCTCGGAGGTGATGTTCTTCGTCGCCTGGTTCTGGGCCTATTTCGATGCCGCGCTGTTTTCGAGCGAGCCTATTCAGGCCGCGCGCAGCGCCTTTACCGGCGGCGTCTGGCCGCCTGCGAACGTGCGTACCTTCAATCCCTGGGACGTGCCGTTCATCAACACGCTCGTGCTCCTCACCTCGGGCACCACCGTCACCTGGGCGCATCACGCGCTACAGAACGGCAACCGGAAGGGACTCATTCAGGGCTTGGCGCTCACCATCCTGCTCGGGATGCTCTTCACCTCGCTCCAGGCCTACGAATATCACCACGCCATCTCGGAGCATTATTTCGGCTTCAAGGACAACATCTACGGCTCCACCTTCTTCATGGCGACGGGCTTCCACGGCTTTCACGTCATCGTCGGCACGATCTTTCTCGTGGTCTGCTTTTTCCGCGCACTGAAAGGCCATTTCTCGCCCGAGCAGCATTTCGGCTTCGAGGCTGCGGCCTGGTATTGGCATTTCGTCGACGTGGTGTGGCTGTTCCTGTTCAGCTGCATCTACGTCCTTGGCGCGGGGCCGACGGCTCATTGAGGTAGGCGCGAGCGACCGATGAGCGAGGGCCATTCGAGCTGGTTCGAAAAGGGCACGCCGCGCGTGCCGGTGCTCAAGGTGGTCTTTCGCGCGGTCTGCCCGCGTTGCGGAGAAGGACGGCTCTTCCAGGGCTTCCTCGCGCTGCGGCCGTCTTGCGAGCGCTGCAATCTCGACTTTTCGCCCATCGATACGGGCGACGGGCCGCAGGTCTTCGTCATCTTGATCGGCGGCGCGCTCGTTGCTTCGGGTGCGCTTGATCGTCGAAGCCGTCTATCAGCCGCCCTATTGGGTTCACCTCGCGCTCTGGCTGCCCGCGGTTCTCATCGTCACGTTGGGCCTATTGCGCCCGGTGAAGGCCACGCTCATCGCGCTTCAATACAAGCACAAGGCCGCCGAGAGCCGCCGCGAGGAGCAGTCCTGAGGCGATGAAATTCCGCCCGCTCACGGGCGCCACGCTCGCCTTTCTGCCTGCCCTAGCGCTCCTTCTCGCGCTCGGCGTCTGGCAACTCGAGCGGCGGGAATGGAAGCTCGCGCTCATCGCCGAGATGACGGCGCAGCTTTCAGAGCCCCCCGTCTCCCTCGAAACCCTCGCGCGCGCGCGTGCGGACGGGGAGCAGGTGAATTACCGCCCCGTGGTGACACGCGGGCGCTTCGACCACAAACGCGAGCTCCACCTCTTTCGCCCGAGCCGCGAGGGCGAAGGGGGCTATCACATCATCACGCCCCTCTTGCGCGACGAGGGTTTGCCCGTGCTCGTCGATCGCGGCTTCGTGCCGCCCACGCGCCTCGAGCCCGCAACGCGCGCGGCGGGCAATGTCGAAGGCGAGGTGAGGCTCCGCGGCATCGCGCGCGAAGGCGAAAGGGGCGGCCCCTTCACGCCCGCGAACGAAGCCGAAAAAAATCTCTGGTTCACGCGCGATGCCTCCGCCATGGGCGCAGCGGTCGGGTTCCCGCAAGTCGAGCCTTTTTTCATCGAGGCCGACGCCGCGGAAAATCCGGGCGGCTTTCCGCAAGGGGGCCAGACCGTGGTCGCGCTCCGCAATCCGCATCTGGGCTACGCGCTCACCTGGTTCGGCCTCGCGGGCGCGCTGACCTTCGTCTATCTCGCCTATCACCGCGCGCAAGGACGGCTCGGCTGAGGCGCTCGCGCTCTGTGCTAGTGTCGGCCGGTTTTCGCGCGCCTTGAGGAGGCACTTCGGCCTTGCGCTATGTGAGCACACGCGGGTCTGCGCCCGTGCTCGAGTTCAACGACGTCTTGCTCGCAGGCCTTGCCCGCGACGGCGGGCTCTACGTGCCCGAGCGCTGGCCCGTCTTCTCACCCGAGGAGTGGGCGCGTCTTGCCGGGCTCGATTATCCGGTGCTCGCCGCGCGCGTCATGGCGCCCTTCATCGGCGACGCGCTCTCGGAAGCCGCGCTGGAAACGCTCGCACGCGAGGCTTATGCGGGCTTTTCCCATCGCGCGGTGACGCCGCTCGTCCAGCTTAAGGCGAATGACTGGCTCATGGAGCTTTTCCACGGGCCGACGCTCGCCTTCAAGGATCTCGCCATGCAGGTGCTGGCGCGCCTCATGGACCATGTGCTGGGAAAATCGGGCGGCGCGCTCACGCTTGTCGGCGCCACCTCGGGCGATACGGGCTCGGCCGCGATCGAGGCCTTTCGCGGCCGCGAGCGCATCGACATTTTCATTCTTCATCCGAAAGGCCGCATCTCGGAGATGCAGCGCCGCCAGATGACGACGGTCGCGGCGCCCAATGTCCACAACATCGCGCTCGAAGGGACCTTCGACGACTGCCAAGCGATCTTGAAGGCGCTCTTCAACGATCACCCCTTCCGCGACCGCGCCCGGTCTCGCCGAGCGTCAATTCCATCAACTGGGCGCGGGTGATGGCGCAGATTCCTTATTACGCCTGGGCCGCGCTTGCACTTGGCGCGCCCGGACGCGCCAATCGCCTTCTCGGTGCCGACGGGAAATTTCGGCGACATCTATGCGGGCTATGTGGCAAAGCAAATGGGCCTTCCCATCGAGCGCCTTGTCATCGCGACCAACGTCAACGACATTCTTGCGCGCTGCCTCGCGACCGGCGCCTACCGCCGGGCCGCGGTGCAGGCGACGCAGAGCCCCTCCATGGACATTCAAGTGGCGAGCAATTTCGAGCGGCTCCTCTTCGACGTGCATGGGCGCGAGGGCAAGGCGGTGGCAAGCCTCATGGCGGCGCTCGAGCGCGAAGGCGGCTTCAGCTTGAGCGAGAATGCGCTCGCCCCCATCCGGCAAAGCTTCGATGCGGCGCGCGTCGACGAGGACGAGACGACGCGCACCATCGCGGCCGTCCATCGCGACTCGGGCCTCTTCATCGATCCGCATTCGGCGGTGGGCGTTGCGGCCGGCGTGAAGAAACGCCCCGCGCGCGCAGTGCCGCTCGTTTCGCTCGCCACCGCCCATCCGGGAAAGTTTCCCGATGCCGTGCGCAAGGCGACGGGGCTCGACGTGCCCTTGCCGCCGCGCCTCGCGGAACTCGCGGGCAAGCCGGAACGGATGAGTGTGTTGCCCAACGATGTCGCCAAGGTGCGGCGCTTCATCGAGGAGAGCAGCCGGAGCCTCAAATGACCGCGCGCTTGTCCACGCTCCAGAACGGGCTTCGCATCGCGACCATCGCCATGGCCGATGTGCGAGACGGCCTCGCTCGGCGTCTGGGTCGATGCCGGCTCCCGCCACGAGAGGACGGCGCAGCACGGCGTGGCGCACATGCTCGAGCACATGGCCTTCAAGGGCACGGAGCGGCGCAGCGCGCGCGCCATCGCCGAGGAGATCGAGGCCGTCGGCGGCTATCTCAACGCCTATACGAGCCGCGAGCACACGGCCTATTACGCGCGCGTGCTCAAGGAGGATTTGGGCTTGGGGCTCGACCTCCTGGCCGACATTCTGCAGCACTCGATCTTCGAGCCCGGCGAGCTCGAGCGCGAGCGCGGCGTCATCGTGCAGGAGATCGGCCAGGTCCTCGACACGCCGGAGGACATCATCTTCGACTATCTCCAGGAGGCGGCCTTTCCGGACCAGCCCATCGGGCGCGCGATCTTAGGCACCGTCGAGACGGTGAAGAGCTTCGGCCGCGCGAGCCTCATGGGCTACATGGCCGAGCATTATCACGGGCCGCGCATGGTGCTCGTCGGCGGCGGGCGCGGTCGATCACGACGACATCCTGCGCCGCGCGCACGAAGCCTTCTCGGCGCTGCCGCCCTCGATCCCGCGGCCCGTGCTGCCGGGGCGCTATCGGGGCGGCGAGTTCCGCAAGAAGAAGAAGCTTGAGCAGGCCCATCTTCTCCTCGCCTTCGAAGGCGTTCCTTACGAGCATGCGGATTTCTATGTCTGCGAAGTGTTTGTGAACGCGCTGGGCGGCGGCATGTCCTCGCGGCTCTTCCAGGAGGTGCGCGAAAAGCGCGGCCTCGCCTATTCGATCTATGCCTTCGCGAACAGCTATTTCGACGCGGGGCTGCTCGGCATCTATGCCGGCACGGGCGAGGCCGAGCTTTCAGAGCTCACGCCCGTGATCGTGGGCGAGATCGAAGCCATCGCGGCGGGCGCAAGCGAGGAGGAAACCGCGCGCGCCCGCGCGCAGCTCAAGGCGGGGCTTCTCATGAGCCTCGAATCCTCGAGCGCCCGTTGCGAGCAGAGCGCCCGCCAGCTCCTCATCTTCGGTCGTGTCGTTCCGGTCGAGGAGACCATCGCGCGCATCGAGGCCATCGATGCGGCGGCGGTCCGGCGCTTCGCGCGCGATCTCTTGAAGCGCGGCAAGCCGACGCTCGCGGCGCTCGGTCCCGTTTCGCGACTTGAATCTTATGAGAGCCTCGCGGCGAGATTCGGCTGAATCACCATACCATCATCCTTCTTCCTACCACTTCTTTTTACTTCACTATTCTATTAAACAATAATTTAATCGAGAGGCCGCCATGAGCCTCCTTTTGCGCATCAACGGCACGTCGCCCCGCGGGGGCGCGCTTAAGATCGACACCGCGGACGTCTTGCTGCGGCCGCCCACGCTTCAGGACCACGAGTCCTGGGCCAACTTGCGCGCCCTGAGCCACGCCTTTCTCAAACCCTGGGAGCCCGCCTGGGCCCCCAACGATCTTTCGCGTGCGGCCTATCGGCAGCGCTTGCGGCACTTTGCCCAGGCCATGCGCCTGGACGAGGCCTATCCCTTCTTCATCTTCCGCAAGAGCGACGGAGCATCTCGTCGGCGGCTGCACGCTCAGCCACGTGCGCCGCGGCATCGCGCAAACGGCCTC
>CAWJRW010000001.1:0-156483 GCA_963845385.1 uncultured Alphaproteobacteria bacterium | reverse complement strand
TCTCGTCATGACAAGTTTGTTCGGCTTGTATCCGTTCTTGTTGAAGCTCTACGCTGACGGCGGTTACCAAGGACCGGAGTTCCAAGCAGCGATGAAGAAACGCTGTCGCGCATCGACGTGGAAATCGTCAAGCGCTCGGATCGCGTCAAGGGCTTCATCGTCCTTCCCAACGCTGGATCGTTGAGCGAACTTTCGCATGGCTCAATCGCTGCCGAAGACTTGCCAAGGATTGGGAGAACCTCAATCGCAAAGCGCTTGCATTCTTGCGCCTCGCTTCAATCCGCCTCATGCTCAGAAAGCTATGTAATCCGGCCTAAAGTCTCCGGACAGACTCTTAGTCCTTCTATCGGTGTATGTCGTATTGGTAGGCCTGCGCGCACTCGCACCTTATTTTGTCGCTGATCCGAGCTACCAAACAACGGGCATTCTTGCGGCCGTGACGCGTAGTATGCGGATTATCGGGGTCATCGCGTGTTGGGGCATTTTCATTCGTTTCGCGCGAACGACTTTCGGTGCCGTCGTCGCGCGCTATGGTGGGCTGCCTTCTTTCTGTATAGCGTGCATTATCCGCTCCTTGCGGGTGTCAAACTCGTGATATGGAAGTTTATCTATATCCCGACCGACGGATGGATGCTTTTGCATTATGGCGTGACAATCTTGTTACAACCGCGCTCGGACTGGCTTCGGGACTTTGGCTTGCCCGCTATATGCCGGGTGTTTTCGCGTGCTTTAACGGCGGGCGATGTGTTCGCGGGATTTTCGTAGCAGGCTACCTGTCCCTTCCGACAACCTCATCCGATGGAATTGTGGCTGAGAGGAGAACCAGATCATCATCGAAGCTGATGGCTGACTTCATAAGACTTCTGCTCGGATACGTCTGGAGCTTTTTTTCGTCCAAGTGAGCGATTGAAGGCTGAAATCTCATTCTACGCCATCAGTTGAATAGTCTGCGGCGGACGGTTCCTAAGAGATTGCGGTTTTCTGGGCAATCGGGCGACCTTCGTCTGGCTGTATCGGCTTTTCCCGGATATCGGCAACGCCGTCGTGATCATTCGTCCGGAGGCCAACCTTCGCCGGCATCGTATGGGTTTCGTGCCTGGTGGCGCTGGAAGTCCAGCAATTGTGGTGGCCGTCCGACAATCGATCCTGAGCTGCGCAATCTGGTTCGCCGCAGGTGCAAGGAAAATCCGCTTTGGGGTGCGCCCCGCATTCATGGCGAACTCTTGAAGCTCGGATTCGAGGTCGCATAATCGACGGTTTCAAAATACATGTCGAGACGGCGCCAACACTTCTCATCCGCGACAACGATGGCGCCTATGGAGAAGTGTTTACTCGGCGATTGCAGGCCAAGGCCAGCGGAACCTCCCAACGTTACCCTTGACCTTCCAGTTGGTGGAAGCCTTACATCTATTCCAGATTACTGGAAGGTTTGGAGGCTATCAGGGCTATGAGCGAGCCGAGCAACAGAAATGGCCGGCGCGTAGCGTTGGTGATTTCAGGCATGACTCTGCAGCGGCTGCGCCAATACGGTCAAACGCATCTTGTCGGGGGTGCCCGGAACGGTGTTCGCCGACGTTGATCTCGACGGCGGCTGCGCTGAAGTCGACGGCACCGCACGAGCGGAAGTCTTGATCGCGGCCGTCCAAGGTGCCGGCTTCGGTGCTCAATTGTCTTCGGAAAAGGCTGGTGGAAAAAGCCATGAGTGTGTCCGAGGCCGCGGCTTCCGAATTCCAACACACCGTGCTGTCCATCGAGGGCATGACCTGTGCGTCCTGCGTGAGCCGGGTGGAAAGGGCGTTGGCGGACATCCCCGGGACTCCTGCGCGCCGAAGTCAATCTTGCGAATGAGAGAGCATCGGTTGAAGGGACTGCGGGGCTCCTCCGCCCGGCTGAGTCATCGCGGCCATCAGACGTGCTGGGTACAACGCGGAACTTCTGACGGGGACGGTCAACGTGATTGCAGATCGAGGGCGAGCGAGGCGCAGCGGTTGCGGCATGCTTCTGGCGCGTCGTGGCTGCGCTCGTTCTCAGCGCGTCTTTTCTGCTGCCGATGCTTGGCATGGCATTTCCGGGCTGGATCCAGCTTGCTCTCGCGACACCGGTGCAATTCATCATCGGCGCGCGCTTCTATGTCGCCGCATGGAAAGCTGTCCGGGCCCGGACTGGCAATATGGACCTCTTGGTCTCGCTGGGCACGTCAGCGGCCTATTTCTACAGCCTCTATTTGCTTCTCACAGGTCCGGGGGAACGCACCTCTATTTCGATGCAGCGGCTGTGCTGGTTGCACTCATCGTGCTCGGCAAGTGGCTTGAGACGCGGGCCAAGCGGTCGACGACGCAGCCATCCGCGCCTTGATGTCATTGCGCCCGGAGCGCGCCAGGATCGAGCGTAATGGCAGCATGATCGAGCTGCCGGGGCCGCACTGGCCTTGACCGATATTGTCGTCGTTCGGCCCGGGGAGACGCTGCCCGTGGATGGCATCGTGCTTTCGGGCCGGAGTGAGGTCGACGAGAGCCTCCTCACCGGAGAAAGCTTGCCGGTCGCGAAGGCACCCGGCGACAAAACTATCGGCGGCTCGGTCAATGGCAGCGGAATGCTGCGCATCGAGGTGACGGCGCTTGGCGCGCAATCGACGCTCTTGCGGATCATCGCGCTCGTCGGAAGCGCTCAGGCAAAAAAAGCCCCAGTACAACGGCTGGTCGATCGCATCGCTGCCATTTTCGTGCCGGTCGTGATCCTCGCCGCCCTTGCGGCCTTTTTCGGCTGGTGGCTGATTGGGGCAACTTCACAGCGGGGGTGATCGCGGCTGTTTCCGTCATGTCGATCTCATGCCCTTGCTCGCTTGGTCTTGCGACGCCGACAGCGCTGATGGTCGGCACAGGTGCCGCGGCGAAAGCGGGAATCCTGTATCCGCGATCTCGAACGCACTTGAACGTGCGCACCGGCTCGACACCGTAATATTTGACAAGACAGGGACGCTGACCGAAGGGAAACCGGCGGTCACGGGACATCGTCCCAAACCGTGTCGGCGAGCAGCAATTGCTGACGCTTGCCGCGGCGGCACAGACGGGCAGCGAACATCCGCTCGCGCGCGCGGTGCTTGCCCACGCTTCCGGACTCAGTCTGCCGCCGATCGATGAGTTCCAGAGTCATACGGGTCTCGGATTGACGGCGCGTGTGGACGGCAGACTGATCGCCATCGGCAACCGGAAGCTTTTGAAGCAGCACGGAATCGCCGTGGATGGGCTCGTCGAAGCCGCCGAACGGCTCGAAGACCGGGGCCGGACGGTGATGTGGATCGCCGCTCTTGCGCCTCTGCCGGAACTTCTCGGCATCATCGCCGTCGCCGATCCCGTGAAGCCAACCGCGCGCAAGGCGATTCGACAACTTCAAAGATGGGCATCGGCACCGTGCTCATGACCGGTGACAATGAACGGACTGCCACTGCGGTGGCGATGCAGGTCGGCATCGGCAGAGTTCTGGCAGGCGTGTTGCCGAGCGAGAAGGCCGCGGAAATCCAGCGGCTCCAGGCAGAAGGCCGCTGCATCGGAATGGTCGGTGACGGCGTCAATGATGCACCGGCACTGGCAACCGCGGATATCGGGATTGCCATGGGGTCGGGCACGGACGTTGCGATGCAAACGGCCGGTATCAGCTGATCCGTGGCGATCCGCTGCTGATCGGCGATGCGATCGCGATCAGCAAGGCGACCTATAACAAGATTCGGCAAGGGCTCTTTTGGGCCTTCTTCTACAATGTAATTGCGATGCCCGCTGCCGCCGCGGGGTGGTAGAGCCCGATGATCGCGGGGGCGGCCATGGCGCTCTCATCCGTCAGCGTCGTTTCGAACGCGTTACTGCTCGTCGCTGGCATCCAACCATGGGGAATAGGAATTAGCATGCCGGGTGAGCGAAACAATGACGATTGGTGAAGCTGCCACCCGTTCGGGTGTGCCGCCGAGACGATTCGGTTTGACGAAGAAGCGGGGATCATCACGAGGGCACGGCGTGGCGAGAACCGCTATCGAACTTACAATGAGTCCGACGTGCAAACGCTGCGGTTCATCCATCGGCGCGCAGTCTGGGGTTCTCGCTCAAGGAGGTGACTGACCTCCTTGGCCTTTACCGTGATCGCCGCCGCGCAAGCCGGGACGTGAAAAAGCTGGCGCTCAAACATGTCGCGGAGCTTGACCGCAAGATCGCTGAAATGACGGCGATCCGCGGCACGATTGCGGCCCTGGCCCAACGCTGCCATGGCGATGATCGGCCATCATGCCCCATTCTTGCGGAATTCGAAGCGACGAACCACCGATGAAATTGGCCTTATGCCCACGCGGCCCGAGCGCTCATGGCGAAAGGAGTGAGAACATGCTGAAGACCCTTGCAAAATTGCGACGGAGCGCTGCCCTGCCGCCGACTCCTGCTCCCAGCGCCGGCATTTGGCGCATCGATTGCAGCAACGCTCTACAAGAATCCGCAATGCACCTGCTGCGATGCTTACGCGAACTATCTCGAAGAGAATGGCTTCAAGGTTGAGATCATTCCGTCCAACGATCTGCATACCATCAACCGCAACGCTCGTGTTCCCGATGCCCTTGAAGGATGCCATACCACTTTCATCGCGGGCTATGTGATCGAGGGGCACGTTCCGGTCGATACCATCCATAAGCTCTTGACCGAGCGGCCGAGATTATCGGGATCGCGCTCCCTGGCATGCCGGCTGGCGTGCCAGGTATGGAGGGTTCCCGTTTCAGAGCCGATTGCGATTTACGAGATCGCGACCGACGCTGAAAAACCAAAAGTCTTCGTGATGGAACCGTAATCAAAGCGATGTCGGGACGGCTTCGGCGGACCAGTATCAGGGCCGGCGAAGGAACTCCCCTCAGACAAGTCAACGATGTGAGGTGACGCGATGGGGATATACCAGCATCACGTGCTGCCTCGCCTCATTGCCTTTGCCATGCGTCAAGAGCAGCTTGCCGCCTATCGCGCTCGGATTGTCGGTGCTGCCGAAGGCCGAGTGCTCGAAGTCGGCATTGGCTCAGGCCTCAATCTGCCCTTCTATTCGACAAAGTCGGAGGCGTGATCGGAATGGATTCCTCGCCGGAGCTCTTGGCGATGGCCCGCCGCTCGGCAACAAGGACAAATGTTCCGGTCGAACTTGTGGAAGGATCCGCCGAAGCAATTCCGCTCGACGATGGGAGCGTCGATACCGTGCTGACAACCTGGACCTTGTGCTCCATCCCCGACGCGAAACACGCGCTCCTTGAGATGCGACGCGTGCTGAAACCGGGAGGGCGGCTCCTGTTCGCCGAGCACGGATTCTCGCCAGACGCGAATGTTCGGCGCTGGCAGGATCGCCTCACGCCGCTCTGGAAGCGCATCGGTGGCGGCTGTCACTTGAACCGGCCAATCAGCGCATTGATCGCAGCGGCAGGATTCCGGCTGGAGCGCCTGGAAACTCGCTATATGAAGGGTCCGAAGCCAATGACGTTTCTCTATGAAGGCGTCGCACGCGGGAATTAGAAGCTTACGATGATAGACATGAACCAGATGATGGATCAGGTGGGCTCCATGATGGGCGGCATGGGCATCATCGGCCTTCTATTCGTGATCCTGCTCGTTCTCGGGATCGCTGCTCTGGCTAAGTATTTGCTGTTGGGTGAGAAGTGATCGCTCCGGCCCAGTGAAACACGGCAGGCACGCTGCAACTCCGTCGCGGATTATGGCAATGCTGGGGTAGCCCTCTTGAAGCCACCCCAGGGTTGAGTTGTCACCGATGACAAAGTATTGAACTCGGCAGCTTCGGATTGAGCGGTCCCGAACACCAGCGGTTTTGGCCGTTTGTTTGCCGTTCTTTATTAGATCCAGTTTTCCGGGCGGTACAATTTGTCGAACCTGGAAACTTTGGATTGATTGGTCCGACACAGGTCGATGGAGTTACCGTCCTTGGAACGGGAACAGTCACCGCCGTGCATCCTGCGAGCAGCGTGGTCGCGATAAAAGTTGCAAGAATGCGAGTCATGGTTTCCTCATGGTCTTCGGGCGGCCGCGCACTGCCCGCCATGAAGGGGCAGAGCGGCGACCGCACTGTTGAGATGTTTTGGAAGCAGAGTGGGCTCGGTTCGTCGGCGCCGCGTTACTCTAAGCGGACGACCAACACTGGCCGTGCTCAGACCATGAAAATAGGGGGATGTTCGGGCCCGATGGTACGTCCCGCAAGATCGTCGAGATGGCCCGCCGGCCAAGTCGCCTCGGATATCCCGTCAGACGAAAACAAGCTTCCAGCGATCAACAATGAACCCGCTGAACATCCCGCGCTAGTCGGGCAGGATTCCTGGATCAGAGCGCATCGGCCAACGCAATTGAGGCGCTCGCAGTCGTTCACATCTGCTGCGTCACAGGAACCACCGACCGAGACAAACGCTTGTTCCAGCGTGGGCGGCTCACTGACAGGAACTGGCGACCCAAAACCACTCCCAAAAACCACAAGCGCGACAAAGAACAAGGCCAGCGTGATGATTGACTTCGCCACGGCACATACGACGTGTTTGTCGTCGTCACCCGTCCTATGAAACGACGGACGCATCTTCTTTGGCTTCCTGAGAAAGTCGGGGTCGGTCGGGGAGGTGTTCGACGCTTGTGCCCTCCGTTGCCCGAACGCTTTGCCTGCCCTTCACGAGCGCATAGATCGCGGGAATCACGAGCAGCGTGAGGACGGTCGAGGAGACCATGCCGCCCACCATGGGCACGGCGATGCGGCGCATCACCTCCGAGCCTGTGCCGTGGCTCCACAGGATCGGCAGCAGACCGGCCATGATGGCGACCACGGTCATCATCTTCGGGCGCACGCGCTCGACGGCGCCTGCGATGATCGCCGCCGTAGAATCCGCCGTGCGGATCTGCCGTCCGTCCAGTTCGCACGCGTTCCTCCGATCCTCGCGAGCGCCTGGTCGAGATAGATCAGCATGACGACGCCGGTTTCGGCCGCGACGCCGGCGAGCGCAATGAATCCGACCGCCGACCGCGACGCTCATGTTGTAGCCGAGCAGCCACATGAGCCACGCGCCGCCGACAAGCGCGAAGGGCACCGACAGCATGACGATGAGCGTCTCGGTGAGGCGCCCGAAATTGAGATAGAGCAGCACGAAGATGATCGAGCAGCGTCAGCGGCACGACGATGCTTGAGCCTGGCCGCCGCGCGCTCCAGATATTCGAATTGCCCGCTCCATTCGATGCGATAGCCCGGGCGGGAACTTGCACCTGCTCGCGCACGGCGCGCGCGCGCCTCGGCGACGTAGCCGCCGATATCGCGGCCGTGCATGTCGACATAGATGTAGGCGACAAGCTGCGCGTTCTCGGTGCGGATCGCTGGGCGGGCCCTGGTCGAGCCGGATGCGTGCGACCTGGCCGAGCGGGATCATGCGCGCCGCCATGGTCGGACCAGCACCTGGCGTGGCGATCGCCTGCGGGTTCGTCGCGCAGATCGCGCGGGTAGCGCACGTTGACGCCGTAGCGCTCGCGGCCCTCGACGGTGGTGGTGACCATCTCGCCGCCGAGCGCGGTCGCGATGACGTCCTGCACTCGCCGACCGTCAGGCCGTAGCGCGCGAGCGCCGCGCGGTCGGGCTCGATGTCGAGGTAGTAGCCGCCGCGCATGCGTTCGGCGTAGGCGCTGGGGGTGCCGGGCACTGCTGCGACCACGCGCTCGACCTCGTTCGCGAGGCGCTCGATGTCGTCGAGGTCCGGGCCGAACACCTTGACGCCGACCGGCGTGCGGATGCCGGTCGAGAGCATGTCGATGCGCGCCTTGATCGGCATGGTCCAGGCGTTGCTGACGCCGGGGAACTGCAGCGCCTCGTCCATCTCGGCGATCAGCTTGTCGATGGTCATGCCCGGGCGCCATTCGGCCTCGGGCTTCAGATTGATGACGGTCTCGACCATCTCGAGCGGCGCCGGATCGGTGGCGGTCTCCGCGCGCCCGGCCTTGCCGAACACCGACGTCCACCTCGGGGAACGACTTGATGATGCGGTCCTGCGTCTGCAGCAGCTCGGCCGCCTTGGTGATCGAAAGCCGGGCAGCGTGGTCGGCATGTAGAGCAGGTGCCCTCGTTGAGCGGCGGCATGAACTCGCTGCCGAGCCGCATCGCGGGAGCAGCGGTCACGGCGAGCGACGAGCAGCCGCAGCGACGACGATCAGCAGTCGTGCGCCGCGCAGCACGAGCGCGATGACCGGCCGGTAGAGCGCAGATCAGGAAGCGGTTGAGCGGTTCTGCGCTTCCGGGACGGATGCGGCCGCGGATGAAGAGCAGCATCAGCACCGGCACCAGCGTGATCGAAAGCAGCGCGGCCGCCCGCCATGGCGAAGGTCTTGGTGTAGGCGAGCGGCTTGAACAGCCGCCCTCCTGGGCCTCGAGCGTGAAGACCGGCAGGAACGAGACGGTGATGACCAGCAGGGAGAAGAAGAGCGCCGGGCCGACCTCGCTGGCGGCGTCGATCATGACCTGCGCGCGCGGCTCGTCCGGGCGGCAGCCGCTCGAGGTGCTTGTGCGCGTTCTCGATCATGACGATCGCCGCGTCCACCATGGCGCCGATGGCGATCGCGATGCCGCCGAGGCTCATGATGTTGGAGCTGATGCCCGAGCGCGTACATGCACGATGAACGGCGATCAGCACGCCGATCGGCAGGGTGAGGATGGCGACCAGCGCGCTGCGGACGTGCAGCAGGAAGACGATGCAGACGAGCGCGACGATCGATGCTTTCCTCGATGCAGCGTGTCGCTTCAGCGTGTCGATGGCGCGGTCGATCAGCTCGGAGCGGTCGTAGACGGTGCTCGAGCGTCACACCTTCGGGCAGGCTCTGGCATGAGCTCGCGCGAGCTTGTGCCTTGACGTCGCGGATGACGTCGAGCGCGTTCTGCGCCGTAGCGCATGACGACGATGCCGCCGACCACTTCGCCCTCGCCGTTCAGCTCGGCGATGCCGCGGCGCTTGTCGGGCCCGAGCTCGACGCTGGCGACGTCGCGCAAGCAGCACCGGGCGCGCCGTTCGCGTCGACGCTCGAGCGCGATCTGCGCGAGATCGTCGAGGCCGCGCAGATAGCCGCGGCCGCGGACCATGTACTCGTTCTCGGCCATCTCGATCGACGCGGCCGCCGACATCGCTGTTGCTGCGCGCGGATCGCCTCGGTGACCTCGGCGAGCGGAGATGTCGTAGGCGCTGCAGCTTGCGTCGGATCGACGGCGACCTGGTACTGCTTCACGAAGCCGCCGATCGCACGCGACCTCGGCGACGCCTTCGGCCGTTGGTGAGCTGATAGCGCAGATACCAGTCCTGGATGCGTGCGCAGCTCGGCGAGGCGTGCGCTCGCGCCGAGTCGACCGACGTACTGAAGACCCAGCCGACGCCGGTCGCGTCCGGGCCGAGCGACGGCGTGACGCCCTGCGGCAGGCGCCTGCGATGCGACGTTGAGATATTCGAGCACGCGGCTGCGCGCCCAATAGAGATCGGTGCCGTCCTCGAAGATGACGTAGACGAACGAGAACGCCGAAAACGAGAAGCCGCGCACCACCTTCGACGCGCGGCACCGACGAGCATCGCGGTCGTGAGCGGATAGGTGACCTGGTCCTCGACCATCTGCGGCGCCTGGCCCGGATACTCGGTGTAGATGATGACCTGCGTGTCGGAGAGATCGGGGATCGCGTCGAGCGGCGTGTTGACGAGCGCCCAGATCCCCACCCCGATCACAAAGACCGTCGAGAGAATCACCAGAAAGCATTGCGCGCCGAAATCTCGATGAGCCGCCCGATCATTGCGCGCTCCCGTTCACGAGGAGTCTGTCCCTGGAGATGCGATGGCTTGAAGAGCAGCGCGCAGATTGCTCTCGGCATCGATCAGGAATTCGCACTGACAACAACCTCCTCGCCTGCCTTGAGGCCATCGACCATCTCGGTGTATCCATCGCCGCGGGCACCGAGCCGGACCGAGCGCGGCTCGTAGCGCCCTTCGCCATGGGCGACAAACACAACTTGTCGCGTGCCGCTATCGATACGGCTGAGTCGGGAACGCGAGCACAGGCTTGGCTCGGCAGTAGCGGGGGCGCCGATCTAGACAGTCGCATACATGTCCGCACGCAAGGCATAGTCGAGATTCGGGACAACGATGCGTACGCGCCCCGTGCGCGTCTGACGCAAGCGTTGGATAGATGAATTCGACCATTCCCTCGAATGTACGGTCCGGGAAGGCGACGAAGGACGCTTGAGCCGCTCGTCCGGCCTGACGAGATCGAGGTCCTGCTCCTGAATTTCGGCGATCAGCCATATGGTCGAGAGATCGGCGATCCTGTAGAGCGGCATATCGCTCTCGACACGCATGCCCTCAACCACGTTTTTCTCGATCACCACGCCATCGGCCGGTGAAACCATTGTGATGCTGCGTTCGATTTTTCCTGTGCGTCGAAGACGTGCCGATTTCATCTTCAGGTGCCCCGAGCGCTTGTAAGCGCTCCAGCAGACGCTTCGGCCAGCGACTGATGTTGTGACGCTCAAAGTTTCCGTTTGCCGGGCCTTGTTCAAGCCGGCGGCCACGAGATACTCCTGCTCCGCTGTGACAAGGTCGGGAGAATAGAGTTCAAGCAGCGGCTGTCCTTTCGTGACCGCATCACCGTTCGCTGCGACATGCAGCTTTTCGGCCCAGCCCGCAACTCTGGTCGTGACAACGGCAAGCCGCCGCTCGTTGAGCCCGGCAGTACCCGCGGCGCGGACCGTGCGCGAAAGCGCGCGCATCTTTGCATGAGCTGTGCGAACCCCGAGCATCTGCACGCGCCCAGGACTGATTTGGACCATGCCGGACCGACAGTGGCCTCGTTCTCATAGACCGGGATGTAGTCCATCCCCATCGGATCTTTTTCGGCACTGGTGAGGTGTCAGGCAGCCCCATGGGATTGCGGTAATCGAGGCTACTTTCCTCTGCTCTTCGGCGCGTTATCTGGCTGTCCTGTGCCGGATGCGACGATCGCCGCTGTTTTGTCCTCAAAGACGGCCACGAAGTCGCGGCCGTCTTCTGTCTCTCTTCGGCGTCGCGGAATAGACCGGCTTTCCGTCTGGATGCTGATAGTAGAGTGGTCCGGCCATCGCTCGTGCGCTCGCTGGCCGAATTGGTCGCAGGGGAAGTCGTCGAATGTGGGACATTCGCGGGATCGCCGTCGGTTGTGCGCCGGCTGATCATGTAACCTCCTACTCCCGCCGCGAGAACGAGTCCGATCGCGAGCGAGACTAGGCGATGTTTATTACGGAAGGTGATCACGGGTGAGATTCCAAGTGTAGCTCTCGATCACCGGGAGCGGGCGCGGGCAAGTCTGAGATATCAGCAAGCGATCCGCCGACCGCCTTCTTCGAGTCCTGCGAGCGCACGGTATTGGTCGGCGAACGAGCGCTCCAAATTCAGTTGCTGTTCGAATTTCGTAGGTTTCGCGGCGATTAGGGCAAGAAAATCTCCCTTGCCGTTACGATAGGAACTGAGGGCAGCGGATAGTGTTGCGTCGGCTACAGGCAGAAGTCTGTTCTTGTGCAACGTGACTGACCGGCTGGCTTGCTCCAGACGGGCATAGGCCTGCACCAATTCGGCAAGAACCGTTGCCTTGGCATCAGCGAGTGTCCATTCGGCCTTCCGATATGCGGCGCGCGCCCCATCGAGCTCCGCCTTGCGCCGTCCCCATTGCAACGGGACGTTGATCGAGACGCCGACGCTGGTGCGCATTTCTCGCGCTCCCACATCTCGTTGTAGCCGGCCTCAACACTCAGATCGGGATAGAAGCTCTTACGAGCGAGCGTTACGCCGGCCTCGCCCGCCCCTAACATCGCTTGCATCTGCTGCAATTTTGGATTGCGGGCGAGCGCCGCTTCCTTGAGACGATCAAGAGAGGGTGGCCGCTCGATGGGCCCGAACGGTGCGGGCTTGGGAATCTCGGCGTCGGGAGCGCGATTCAGGAGCGCATTGATGCGCGCCTGCACCATCTGCCGCTCGCTTTCGAGAAGCAATGCCTCGTTTTCCATCTGCGCAAGTTCCAGGCTCGCCCTGAGAGCGTCTTGCAGTTGTGCAACGCCAGCCGCGTAGCTTCCTTCGGTCGCAGCTTTCAAGTCGCGTAAGTAGGCTTGATGATGCCGGTTGACGGCGATTGCGGCATGGACGAAGGCCCATTCGGCGAAAGCCGCCTTGGTGTCGGCGATAATTTCGAGCGTGCGTAGGCTCGTCTCGCCTTGTGCCGCCTCGGCTTCCGCCGTCGCTTTGGCCTTGCGTGCGATCAAGGTTCCAGGCCAGGGAAGCGCCTGTGAAACTTCGACTCCCTGTCGTGTGTCAAAGTCTCGCGAGCCGATGGTCGCCGGTGCGAGCATGTAGCTCAGCATGGGATCATCGAGACTACCTGCGGGCGTGATTCGTGTTGCGGCTTCCGCGGCTGCCGCGCGCGCCGCTTCAAGATTGGCATTGCGCGCAAGGACAAGCTCGACCAAGCGATTGGGATCGAGTGTCGGCATGTTCGCAAACGGCGCATCTGCGGAGCGAGCCGAAGAATCCCGCCACGAGGACGAACAGCATCGCGCTAAGCCCCGCTGCGAGCCGCAAAGTCGACCGGTGCAGCGTCGCGCCAGCCGTCTTCGGTCGGATGCGCATGTCAGGGCTCTAGGGTGAGCTTGACACTGCCGCGGACGGTCTCGGCTTCGCCCTGGACCTTCGCGTCAAGCGAGAGCGCCCAACCGCCGGTCTATTCGATACCGGCCCGAATTCGATTTCGAAGGGATAGACCCCGGGCTCGGATTCGGGGAGCGCCTTTACCGGCGCCGTCATCGCGCCCATGCCGTCCGGTCCCATGTCGGCTCTGATCTCGAAGATCACCGCATCAGGCACAGGCTTTTTGTCGGGGCCTGTACCAGCCGTACCGATACGACGCTTACACCGGGACCTGTCTTTTGCGGTTCGCCCGCGAGTTCGAAACGATAGCTGCTGCCAACTGAAGTGGAATCAGGCGAAGACCCGCGGCCGCCGAAGGCAAAATAGGCAGCGATAGCGAGCACAAGCACCGCGGCAACCGCGGCCGCGATCAGAATTGGACGATTGAACGACATTTTTCCCTCCAGGCCATGGACAACGTGCCCGCAGGCAGCAATTGGGCATGGCGGTGACCCAAGCCTCAACGTTTCCGCTGACGGCTGAGCCGTGACGCACCGCGTCCGTTCATCCGTGATGCAGGAGGAGGCACGCGCGAACCGCGCGCCTAGTTCAGACGAGGGTCTTGGGAGGGGAAGGGTTCCGGCGCGAGTGAGAGCCCGCTTCGCGCATCCGATGGGACCGAGTAGCGAACGGCGACATACGACACCGGCGCCGAGAGCCCATGCGCGCTCAATGCGAGACTGGGCGTGGAGCCGTAGCATCCCATTTGAAGGAGGCAATCCAATGTCATCGATTGACACGGCATTTGCTTCGTCGTGCCGCTATTCTGGTCTCCCATATCCATCTGACTGCAATCGCCTGATGCAACCATCACAATCTTGGGATCAGCAGAGCCCATTGCCATTGCAGGCGGCATCAGCTGAGCCGTCGTGCCGCCAAGAAAGGCGAGGGTAGTCAGGACAACCACTAGGCGTTGAAGGGCAGCAATAAGCATCCTCAGACACTACCGTCGCGCACCGGAGAGTTCAAGTCTCCCAACAGTGCACTTTCCAGCGATTGTGAATCAGCTTGGAACGAGACCCGTTCTCGGGGTCTCAGCGTCTGCGTGGGATACGTCAAGGGCAATTCCCATAGCGCCCCGTTCGCGGATCCACCATGCATAGGGCTAATGTTGGCGTGAATTTTTCTGGGGGACTTGTGACGTGGACCGCAGGGATGTATCCGACCCGAGGTAGAGTTCGTCGACCCTTTGCTGCACAGGACTCAGAGGCAAATTTGGTCGAACTTGTGGAAGAGATCCCCGTCCCCTCATGGGTTCCGACGATTGTCGCTCGAGTGGCGGACGTCGTCGTCAACGCGGACGAGAGCGCCCCGCCCGAAGTCCTCAAGCTCGTCATGCGACTTCTCTTAGATCCTCGCATGGAGGGCGTGTGGCAAGAACTCAAGAAGCGCCGACGCGAGCGCTACCGCTCAACTGCTAGGCCCTTCCACCAGTCTATGACTCCCCCAAGCAGTGGAATCCTTGGTTGGAGATGGCAAAGGCTTGGCGGCACCGGTCAAGGGAGGCTCACGAGTTGGGTGACGAAGCAGCCGCTTTAGAGTTCGAGAGGCATGCTGTCGCGGCAGAGGCATGGCATGGATTACACCCGCCAGAGCCGCTGAGCGAGACACAGCGCCATGACTTAGCGCTCGCGACTGTGTTTACCTTGGTCGTTGCCCTTTACAGCGCAGGACTCAAGACGCTCACGGAGTCCGAGCTTGATCGAGTGACAGAGGGCCTGGCAGCAAGGGGGCAACACGAACGGGCCACCGCTCTTGCGCGGAAGGCGACCGAGCCGGAGGCTGCGCGTTATATCGTCCAGCGCCGCCGCTCCGATGCACAGATTGAAGCTTTCGTCGAGGGGCTTGCGACCGAGACAACACGTATGTTTGGCAGGCCCTTCTATGGCGTCATTGCGACCCTCACCAATGTCGCTTTCGAGCGCTCGAATTTCGACAGGCAGCGGATTCGGGCAATCCTGAAGATACGGTAATGTCATCCTACTGAACGTAGGTGCGACCGGCCTTGCCGCAACGGTCCCCATTCAGTGCGCCCCGTCGCAACCAAAGTCCCTTAAGTCCACACTGCTGACGCCTTCCATCGAAGGGCAGGTTCTTCCTTTTTTGAGGAGGCCCCAAGATGGATCCAATAGTTTCCCCGGCGACTGCGCTAAAGGTGGCTTATCGGGCTATCAACGAGCTTAAGCCCAACAAGCGCAATGCCCGCACGCATTCGCCCAAGCACATCCGGCAGATTGCCGAGAGCATCAAGGCGTTCGGCTTTACGAATCCCATTCTCATCGATCGCGACGGGTTCATCGTCGCGGGTCACGGCCGCGTGGAGGCCGCGAAGCTCTTGGGCGCCGGCCGCGTGCCGACGATCTGCCTCGAGGATCTGTCGGCCGCAGCAGATCCGCGCCTATGTGCTCGCGGACAACCGGCTGGCCGAGCTTGCTGGCTGGGATAAGGAAATTCTCGCAATCGAGCTCCAGGAGCTCTCCGCGCTCGATCTCAATTTCAGCGTCGAGGTTACGGGGTTCTCGATGGGCGAGATCGATTTCATGATCGGGGAGCTCGAGGGCTCGGCCGATGATCCCGAAGCCGACGAGATTCCCGAAAGCGATCCGAATGCCCCGGTCGTGACACGTCCGGGCGATCTCTGGATTCTCGGCCGGCACCGTGTGCTCTGTGCCGATGCCACGAAGCCCGAGAGCTACGCCGCGCTCTTGGGTGACGCCAAGGCGCAGATGGTCTTCACGGACCCGCCTTATAATGTTCCCATCGATGGCCATGTCTGCGGTCTCGGGCGCATCAAGCATGACGAGTTCGCTATGGCCTCAGGCGAGATGAGTGCCGAGGAATTCACGGCCTTCCTCGAGGCGATCTTCCGCGAACCTTGTCTCTTTTTCCGAAGACGGCTCGATCCATTTCGCCTGCATAGACTGGCGCCATCTCTACGAGATGCTGAGCGCCGGGCGCGCTGCCTACTCGGAGCTCAAGAACATCTGCGTGTGGGCCAAGACGAACGGCGGCATGGGCTCTCTTTATCGCTCGCAGCACGAGCTTGTCTGTGTCTTCAAGAGCGGAACGGCGCCCCATGTGAACAATGTCGAGCTCGGCAAGAACGGCCGCTACCGCACAAATCTTTGGACCTACGCGGGCGTCAACAGCTTCGGAAGCGAGCGCCTCGAGGCGCTTGCCATGCATCCGACCGTCAAGCCCGTGGCGCTGATCGCCGATGCCATTCTCGATTGCTCGAAGCGCGGGGATCTCGTGCTTGATCCCTTTGGCGGCTCGGGCACGACGTTGATCGCGGCCGAACGGGCCGGCCGGCGCGCCGCACTTCTCGAGCTCGAGCCGCGCTATGTCGACACCATCATCCGCCGCTGGCAGACGCTTACGGGCGAGGTTGCACGCGACGCTTTGGATCAGAGCTTTGGCGAGATCGAATGGCAGAGGGCCATGTGTGATGAGTAAGGACATGAAGAGAGACTACGACGTCGGTTACGGCAAGCCGCCGACGCGCACCCAGTTCAAGCCCGGTCAGTCGGGTAATCGGAAGGGTAGGCGCAAGAAGGTCGAGAGCCATAAGTCGGTCCTTCGGGAAGAGCTCGCCGAAACGTTCGCCGTCACAATGAATGGCAAGACAGAGCGCCTGTCGTCGTTCCGCATTTCAGTCAAGCGCGCCAAGAAGAAGGCGATGGAGGGGGATCTGAAGGCCATCGATCTCTTGTTTCGATATTGCGAGCGGTGGGGTGTCGAGGAAGCCAAGGACGCACTCGAACAGGAAATGAAGCCGGACGACGAGGCGATCCTGAACGCCTTTCTGCTGAAGAGCCGCTTAGAGGAAGAAAGCGAGCCCGAGCCTAGTGATGTCGATAAAGCGTTCGAGGACGCGCTTAAGTAAGGAAATGTTCGTATGACCAACATGAAGTTGCAGGCCCTTGACGCGATCCTGCGTAAGGATTTTGCGATCTTCGTCCACAAGGCTTTTGCGACGGTCGTGCCGGGGGATGAGTTTCAGCCCAATTGGCACATCGAGGCGATGGCCTGGCACTTGTCCGAAGTGGCGGCGGGCCGGATCAAGCGCCTGTTGATCACGGTGCCGCCGCGCTCTCTCAAGTCGATCTGCGCGTCGGTCGCTTTTCCCGCGTGGGTTCTGGGGAACAATCCGGCGCGGCGGATCATTTGCCTTAGCTATTCGGCAGAACTCGCGAAGGACTTTGGGAACGGCAGCCGCGCGATTATGGGCTCAGCCTGGTATCGTCGCGCTTTTCCGAAGACGCGTATCGATCCGGCCAAGAACACGGAAACATTGCTTAAGACAACGGCTGGGGGACGGCGCTTCGCCACCTCCGTCCAGGGCGCGATCACGGGATTCGGCGGCAATCTGATCATCATCGATGACCCGATGAAGGCGATCGATGCCTTCTCGGAAACCGAGCGCAAGAATGTCAAGGACTGGTTCATGAACACGCTCATGAGCCGCCTCGACAATAAGTCCGATGACGCGATCATCGTCGTCATGCAGCGCCTTCATGCGGATGATCTCGCCGGGATGCTGCTAGAGAAGGGCGGCTGGACGCACCTGAATTTGCCCGCGATCGCCGAGACGGACCAGGCGATTCGCCTAAGCGCAAAGCGCGTCCACCGGAGGGCTCTTGGCGAGGCATTGCATCCCTCGCGGGAACCCTTGGAGACGCTCGAAAAGCTCAAGGCAGATATGGAGCCGTTCGCCTTTGCGGCCCAGTATCAGCAGGACCCGCTCTCCGCCTCCGGGGCATTGATCAATCCGGAATGGCTCAAGTACTACGCGCCTAATGAGACCCCTGAAGAGTTCGACACCGTCCTGCAGAGTTGGGACACGGCGAGTAAGGAGAGCGAATTTGCAAACTTCAGCGTTTGCACGACTTGGGGGATTTCAGGGCTCGCACGCTTATCTCATCGACGTCTTTCGCCAGAAACTCGACTTCCCGAGCTTAAGAGCAAAGGCCCTTCAGCTCTGTCGGCTCCATCGCCCCGATGTCGTCATCATCGAGGAAAAGGCCTCGGGGATCGCGCTGATTTAGGATCTTCGCCGCGAGGGCATTCCGATTGAGGCCGCGCCTGCGCTCGAGGGAAACAAGACCATGCGGCTGCGTCACCAGTCAGCACAGTTCGAAAGCGGCTTCGTTCATTTGCCCAAGGAGGCTCATTGGCTTGAGGCTTATGTCCTCGAAGCTCACGACCTTCCCGGCATCCAGATATGACGATCAGGTCGATTCGACGGTCTATGCGCTCGCCTGGAATTTCGAGCGCTGCAACAACTCCGCGGCTGGCTGGATCGAATATTACAAGCGAGAAGCGGGTCTGACATCCTTCTTTAAGACAGTGAGGCTGAAGTGGACCAAGTTCAGTCAGCCCTCCACTGTGATCTTATCCACGGGCCAGATGGTCAACTGTGATGGAAACGGCATCTTCGAAGTCCCGGAACACGAGGCACCGTCCCTCATGGCCGCAGGCCTTGAACGCCTCAATGACTGATCACAGCCATGCGCGACCATTGATTTGAGATCGACAAGGCCCCCCGCGAAAGCAGGAGCAGGCGCGGCATCATCTCCGCAAGTCGGAGTCCGAAGAAGATTAGTTGCGCTTCTTGCTCTGGCTCTCGACCAAGAGACCCGGCGATACACCAAGGGACTTGGCAAGCTTGGCCAAGATGGTGATCGTTGGATTGCGCACGCCGCGCTCGATGCCGCTGACATAGGTCCGGTGCAGGCCGCTCTCGAAGGCGAGGTCCTCCTGGGACCAGCCCTTCGCGCGCCTTAAGCGTTGGACATTGAGGCCCAGCTGCTTCCGGATCTCCATCCCCAGATGGGGAGGGCCTCGCAGCCGATTGATCTACAGCCGATGAGTTACATTCCGCTTGACTTGCAGGGCCCATGCAAGCGTTGCTCGCACCATGACGATAGCGCCGGCCGTTGAGCCCAAGTGGCTGACAAGCACCCAAATTGGGGCTGTCGGCGAGGCCGTGGTGGCGGCGGGCCTCATCCTCGCCTCAAAGGGCCGCTTTGCCCCCTTTAAGCCTTTTGCCGATGACGGGGGGATCGATCTCCTCATCTTCGACAAGGCGGGACAAGGAGTCCTGCCGCTTCAATTGAAATGCCGCACCGGGGCCGATCGTGCGGCGAATGGCACCGTGGAGTTTGACGTGAGGCTCAGTGCCTTCAAAGAAGATTTGGGAATCTTCGTTCTTGCCGCACTTCTTACGGGATGCGCCATTCAAACCGCCTGGCTCGTTCCCCCTTCCGAATTTCGGGACTTGGCCCAGCCAAAGCCCGGCAAGCTCGTCATGGTTGCCTCGCCAAAACCGGAGGCGGATGACAAGTGGCGGCGCTTCCGTCACGGCAACTTCGACTCCCTCGTTCAAGAGATCGGGCGGCACCTAGCCGAAAAATCGGCAACCCGGACGAGCCTTCCCCCTCCCGTATCCGCCGGCGCCTGATCTTTTCCGCTCCCGGCTAGACTTTCGTCTCGACTTCCCGCGCAAAGGAAGCGTCCATGGCCGGCGCGTCTTGGATCGAGAGAGGGGCAATGGACAAAGACGAACGCGAGTTGGTGGGACGGCTTTTTGCCATGGCCACCGTCGTGCTCGAAGACGCGCTCGCCGCCGCGGTGAATGGCCAATCGCCCAAACTCGCGCCCAAAGGCTATGACACTACAGGCGCGTTCTCTGCGCAACGCCGCGAACGACGCTGTGATTCTTGCAGAAGCCGCGGCCATCGTGGCGCGCCGGAGCCTCCCGAAACGCGCGCATTAACTGACGTTCGAGATTCTCGCCAATCCATGCCGACAATGCGCTGGACTTCCCGGCGCAACAGAGCGTGCATGGCATCGAGACAAGCGGGCCCGTGATGCCCGGACCTCGCGCCTGGCCTCCGGCCGGGCTTCAGGTGGTGGAAGCGCTGCAATCGCGCAGCGCCACTCACCTGAAAGAGGTCACCGTGCCGAAGCTCACCGATTCCCAGCTCATTGTTCTCTCCGCCGCCGCACAACGCGATGGCGGCGCGGTCTTGCCGCTGCCCAAGACGCTCAAGCGCAACAAGGGCGCGGCGGCGAAGGTCCTCAAGAGCCTGCTCAAGCACAAGCTCGTTGCCGAACAGCCGGCGGCGCGCGCTGAAGAGGCTTGGCGCGAAGCCAAGGATGGCACGCGCTTCACGCTCGTCATCACCGAGGCTGGTCTCCGCGCGATCGGCGTCGAGCAGGATCAAAAGTCTCCAGCGAAAACAGAAAACGGCCTCACGCGCGAAGAAACAGCGCGCAAATGGCGACGCAAGCCAAGACTGCATCAAAGACCGAGAGCCCGGCGCGGAAAGACGGTATCCGCGCCGGCACAAAGCAGGCTCTGCTGATCGACCTTCTGAAGCGGAAGGGCGGCGCGACGATCGCAGAAGCCGTGAAAGCGACCGGCTGGCAAGCCCACTCGGTGCGCGGCGCCATGTCGGGCGCGCTCAAGAAGAAGCTCGGGCTCACGGTGACCTCCGCAACGGTCGAAGGACGCGGACGTGTCTATCAGATCACCGGGCGCTGATGCCGCAAACCAAGAGAAGGCCGGAGAGCGCCATGGCCTCGAGCGAGAATTACGTCAGCCCCTATCTCTTGCGGCCGCTCCGCAGCTACGCGGAGTGTCTGCGCGAACGCGCGCAGAAAAAGCTCTTGCGCGAGTCTGGCGCGCGCTCGCCTGTCGAAGGCTGAGCGCGTGGAAGACGGCGGGGCCGCAGATGGCAGGCGATCTTGAGTCAGGAGTAGTCTGGCAGGGCGTCGCGTGCAGTTGACCGCGAGGCGGTGGAGCGTGAGGTGGCGGAGATTGCGCAGTCCGATCTCGCCAGTCTTCGAACCCGGTGGCGGCACGTCTTCGGATACCATGCCGCCGCCCGGTCTCTATCGCGAGTTTCTGGCGCGCGCCCTGGCGTACCACGTTCAAGCGGAGGCCTATGGCGATCTCGACCGTGACCTGAAGCAAAAACTCGCGAAGCTGGCCGAGGGCGACGAGAAAGCCCTCGACGGACACCGCACGCGGCTCAAGCCCGGCACCATCCTTGTCCGGGAGTGGAAGGGCACGCTTCATCGCGTGATGGTGATGGCGGACGGCTATGCCTGGAATGGCCAGACCTACGCCAGTCTCTCGGCCGCGGCGCGCGCCATCGCGGGCACGAGCTGGAATGGTCCCGCCTTCTTCGGCCTGACCTCGGGGAAAAAGCGGAAGGCGAGGAAAGATGGCCGAGCCTAAGCGTGTCGATCCGCTGCGCGATCTACACGCGCAAATCCACCGAATATGGCCTGGAGCAGGACTTCAACTCGCTCGATGCCCAGCGCGAGGCGTCCGAGGCCTATATCAAGTCCCAGGCCCATGAGGGCTGGCGTTTGCTTCCTGCCCACTATGACGATGGCGGCGTCTCGGGCGGCACACTCGAGCGCCCAGCCCTGCAGAGCCTTCTCGGCGATATCCGCGCGCGCAAGGTTGACGTGGTCGTCGTCTACAAGATCGACCGGCTCACGCGCTCGCTCGCGGATTTCGCCAAGCTCGTGGAGCTGTTCGAGGCCAACGCCGTCTCCTTCGTCTCGGTGACCCAGCAGTTCAACACCACGACCTCCATGGGCCGGCTCACGCTCAATGTCCTCCTCTCCTTCGCCCAGTTCGAGCGGGAGGTCACGGCCGAGCGCATCCGGGACAAGATCGCGGCCTCCAAGCAGAAGGGAATTTGGATGGGCGGTCCTCTGCCCCTTGGCTATGCCGTCCAAGACAGAAAGCTGATCATCGTCGAGGAGGAAGCCGAGCAAGTTCGCGCCATCTTCGCGCGCTATCTCGAGCTCAAATCGCTCTTTGCGCTTCAGAAGGAGCTGCGGGCGCGGGGCATCGTGAGCAAGAAGCGAAAGCTCACCGATGGGCGTGTCACTGGAGGCAAGCCCTATTATGTCGGAGGCCTCGCTCATCTCCTCCAAAATCGCATGTACATCGGAGAGCTGCCCCATAAGGGCAAGTCCTATCCCGGCCAGCATCCTCCGATCATAGACAAGGCGCTCTTTGACGCCGTCCAAGCGCAGTTCGAGGCGAACGCCCACGAGCTGAAGCGCACCCGGATGGAGTCCGGCGCCCTTCTCATGGGCAAGCTCTATGACGATGCCGGCAACCTCATGAGCCCGATGAACAGCCAGAAGAACAAGGGCGCTGCGCGCTATCGCTATTACGTCTCCTCACCGCTCCGGCGCGGAGGCCAGAGGGCGCCGGGCACGGTCAGCCGCGTTCCGGCGCCGGATATCGAAGCGGCCGTGCTCGAAGGCCTGCGTCAGGTCTGGCAAGCCCGCAATCCCGAAATCGTCGCGCCTGTCCCGGATGACCGGACCCTCGTCGCGACTCTTCTGGAACGCGCTGTCCTCACGCGCGGCAGCATCGAGATCACGCTCATTCACCCGGAAGGAGCGGCCACGTCATCCCAGCGCAGCGACTTCGCCCTGCCATTCCAGGTCCGGACGGTGAGGCGGAGACGAGGACAGATCGTTCCGGAAGGATCGGAGGGGCACATTCCGGTCAAAATGCGATCCAACAAGCGCAAGCGCTTGATCCTCGCGATCGCGAAGGCGCGGAGTTGGGCGGACGAACTCGTGACGGGCCGGATTGCCGACACCACCGCGATCGCGAAGCGTGAGGGCGTCACCGAGCGTCATGTCCGCATGACACTGCCGCTCGCGTTCCTCGCGCCCGAAATCGTTCACGCCATCATCCAGGGAACATTGCTCGCGAATATGGGCAAATCGCGATTCGTCGATCGCATACCGCTGTCGTGGAACGAGCAGGCGCGTCAATTCCAGGTCAGATGATGTTCTATGGCAGAGATCACCCCAATGCGGTCAATAGCGGCTCTCGACCTGAAGGGGCCATTAGGACGACGTTTAAGAGCTGCTCGGAGGTGAGCCGTAAGCTCACCCTCATCTATAGACTTGTCGAAGAGACCTCTGACTGTCGCACTCTGTGGCAGGGCCGGCACGAATTCGATGCAGAGTATGATCTACCGAACTGATTCGGCAACGTGCTCTGGCTTCACCATGTACTTTTCAGAGAAAGCGCTTGCGCAGCTCGCTGAGGGATACTCTTCAGTTAAGCACAAGTACGAGCACCTCGTGCTTGGTTACTTCACACGAACATACAAGGACGCCAAGGCGCAAGAGTACGCGATGCACGGTTTTGTGAGACGACTCAAGACACTCGTCCGTTGCATCGAGAACGTCTTCACGATCTTGCCACCCGAGAGAACGGCATTACCGACGGCGAACGAACTCGCAGATGCTGTCATCAATATTCAGGCGTTTGTTTTTAATGTCTTCGGGAGCATTGACAATCTCGCTTGGATTTGGGTGCAGGAACGCAGCATCACGAATCCGGATGGCACCCCCCTTAACCGAACCCGCGTGGGACTGACGGCAAAGAATGAGATCGTGCGTGCGTCGTTCTCAAAGGAATTTCGGGACTACCTTGTTGGCCTTGATGAGTGGATCTGCCACCTTGAGGACTTTCGGCACGCTCTCGCTCACCGAATTCCACTTTACATTCCACCCTCAGTCATCTCGACAAATGATGAGGGCACCTATCGCGAGCTTGAGGTCCGTAAATCCGACGCCTTCCAGAAACATGATTTCGCGGAATACGAGCGGCTTACAGCCGCTCAAGACGCGCTGGGCAAATTTATGCCCTGGATGACCCACTCATTCGAGGAAAAAGCGAAGCCCGTCGTGTTTCACGCCCAGCTACTGGCGGACTTCAACACCGTTGACGAGCTTGGGCTAAAGATGCTCGCGGAGCTCAAGCGTTAAAATGGCGGCATCTTGAATAGGCGGCCGTCATCACCTTCGTCGTGAAGTGTCAAGACAATTTCATCATCCGAGAATGGAAGCCGAGCATCGGTATCACGATCCCGCGGCAGGTCGCTGTCGATCACCGATAGGATGTACTGAAGTTTACCATTCGAAATGCAATCCCGAATGAGCTCAGTGAGCCTAAGCTTCACCCGATTGTCCAAGCCTTCGTAGATGCCGTCGTGATAGACGAAATGATAGAATGGCGTGTTTTCCAGCGCTTTCAGGACAGCCAAATCGAATAGTGCACACAGAAGCCTGTGGTACGAATGTCCTTCCGACTGACTTGTCTCCGAACCCGAGGAGTCCTTCGTCTTAATTTCGAACTCAATATTACCTTCCGAGTTCTTCGTCACGATGAATTCGCCGTTTACATCGAGAACTTGACGGACAAAGCGATTGAATAGCGTTGTGACGTTGGTCTTGACAACGCTGCCGCGTCGCAGACTTACCTCAATGGCAGAGACCTGATCATCCTTCTTCTTTCGTAGATCGCGCATTTCTCGCGCCATTTCCTCAACGACATCGATCTTGCGAAGCTGGGAATCTGAGGTAGGTCAGCGTGAACTCGCTTCTCGGATTGCTCCGCTTGAAGGGCCTTGTACTTCCTGAAGGTATCGGCGTTTTTGATGATCTGGAGCAGGCGCTGTCTTTCGGCGTCGCCCCTTTGGTGTTCGACTGACAGCGTATCTCGCCGGGCCTCCAGTTCCTTTACTTGCGCGCGCAGAGCTGCATTACGTTCTTTCGTCATCTTCTTGTTGAAATCGACAAGCTCGCCATACGACTTGGCTAGCTCGCCGGAGATTGCAATCCTGCTTTCATCAAAAATCTCCTTGATCCGGCCGAGATCAAACTTGATGCCGGATTGGATTGAGCGCGTGAGTTGTTCTATGTCGGAGTTCAAGGTCATAGAGCTCCTCGTTGATAGCGGCTATCCGGGACTTCGACCTCTTCGACGACCTTTTTGCTTATCCGCCGCTCTTCCTGCGAGAAATCGAAGCCGTCCAGGCGTTCATCGATTGCGGCAATTTCATCTCGCAGAATATCTATTTTGGAAGCCATCGCGCCGCGATCGTGATCCGTAACATCAATTTCAGCCTCGCGCTCCTTCCTGCGACTGGTGAGGTCGTCAATCTGCTCATCGATCGAATATTTCCGACTTACGGCCTCATGATCCAATCCTAGAATCGCAGCAAGGTACGGTTTCCACTGAACATGCTTGCCCTGCATGAATTTTCTGATCTGAAAATAGTCGGAGTAGTCCTCCTGTGTTCGCAGGAAATACGACACACCGGTGCGATAATCCCACGGCTCAATCATCCTTAGGCTGAGATAGGAGTCGAGAATTGTCTTTGCAGCATCCAAGGCAACATCCCAGTGGTCCCAATTCTCCTCACTCAAGTTGCGATAATCCTGCTTCTCGAGCGCGTGACGCTTGAAGGCAATTTTAGTCGGATGTTCGACGCCGCGTCTGACTGTAACGAAAGAGCCGTCACCCAAAACGAGTTCTAGGAAAAAAACGAATTTCGCGAAACGAGTTCGAGTGCTTCGCAAGGAAATGGTCGGTCGACGTGATATCCTTGAGAAGCAGAAAATCGATAAGGGCAATGAGGGTCGTTTTTCCGAGATTGTGTGAATCGCCTTTCTTTTGCTTGGGCTTTTTGACGCGTGCATAGATAACGTTCAAGAGCTTCGCGTTTGCCCTGCAGTTGAAATCGATCTGGGCAAAGAGGGTGTCTAAGATTTCGAATAAATCTTGCTGAGCTGCATGGCTAAGCAGACTCTGGTTCTCGATACTCAAACGAGTCCGTTTTGACGTGATACTCCATGCGGCCGACTAAGTAGAGGAAATTAATCGCCGGTCCGACGACAATATCCGCGGCATCACCGGTTCTACGTTTTACGAGATTGACTACGTCGTCGTGGTGCATCGTGCGACGCTTCTTTAATTCGCGGAGGATCTCAGCCGAGACACGAAGGGCCGAGCGGTCGAGATCAAGATGTTTGTTTGGCGTGATCATGCTGGCCTATGTCGCACGTCCAGTACATATAATGGAGAAAATGCCTAACGTAGCGCCGGTGACGCCGCAGCCCCGGGACGCTCGAGACCTGATCGTGAACATGAATCAGGACATCGTCGAAATTCTTAAACTCCGCCTTGTTGGCCACGATCTGGGCTTTCAGTTCGTCTGCCGTATCGTGGTAATAGTCGCGGTAGACTTCATTCCTCGGATTTTTCAGAAATGCCTCAATCTGACTGAAATATTTGAGCGAACTCTCTCGGATGTACTGGTCATAAGCAGCGCTTAGGCCGTTAATTTTGTTCTTTTTTCGTTTGAGCACGAAGCCAAAATCCGTGGCGCTGGCTACTCCGTCGGCGCCAGATTTCACGGCACCATGAAAGGCTTGGACGACTTCGGCTAAGTCTTTCGGACCAACCTCGAATTTTGCGTCGAACCGATCAAAGCCCAGGTTCTTCCAAACATCGTGATTGGCAGTCAGCCACTCTCGGATTTGTTCTCGGCCGAATATGTGCGCGGTCTTTAGCTTCAGTTTTTTGAGCGCCTTCTCGGCCTTGATGGCCTTCTCCGCGGGCTTCTTGCGATTGGTGAAAATCATGTAGTGGTCCAGCTCATCGTTGGCCAGGAGCGCTTTAAGTTTGGGCACCTCGCAGTTGACGACGCTCTCAAACTCCTTGTCCGAACAGGAACTATTTGGATTGGAGTTGTGTTTGGATTGAATGACAAATCTTCCGCTGAGGGGTGCCGCTGCACTGGGGAATTTTTCGGCGGTGCCGTCGAACGTACCGTCCCGCCCGCCGTCCTTTCCGGCCGCAAAGACTATTGTGCCGGTACCGAGAATCTTCATGCACACGTGAATGACGAGCCGCTCGAAATCATCTGGGTTGAGATCGTGGAATGGATACGAGCGCTTCATAAATGGCCCGGGCAAATCATGGTTGCAGCCTGTGCGGTATTCTACCTCCGCGATCCCAATATTGCTTTGCGGCCCGGACTGCAAATGAAGCCAGGCATCCAAGCTGGGGGATTAGAACTGATTCCATGGCTTCGTCACATCGCTGGCCGATACGTGAGCGCTGCCCCCGAGTTTTCGACTTCCTGCTCGGGATGTGGCTGGAGTTTTCGTTCCGACGCGTGCTCCCACGACGCGAGCGAACCGCTCTCTGGGAGAACGACCGGCGGCGCGTGCGGAACAGAAAAATTTGGAGCTGAGAAATTGGCGCGCGAAGGGGCAGGTGGGCGCGAATTTCGGCGCCCTGAGAGGCTCAGTTTGGTGGAAAGCCTCAGCTAACCGGCCGGGAATGTCGGGCACATTCCGAACGCCCCCGAAGTCACCCAGTTAGCCCGGAACTGGGTGGTGGAGCCAGGCGGAGTCGAACCGCCGACCTCTTGAATGCCATTCAAGCGCTCTCCCAACTGAGCTATGGCCCCGGATTCCGTCGCCCTCTTATGCGCACAGAGCAAGACGCGCTCAGCGCCGCTCTTCCTCGTCCACGTCCTCTTCGAGGATGTCGCCCACACCCTCGGCCTCGTCGAGCGCGCCCTCGACGACCACATCCTCGCCCTCGAGCCCCTCGCCTTCGACGCGGGGTATGGTTTCGTCTTCATCGCCCGCGGCAGGCTTGCGCTTGCGGCCGCGCGCCGCAGCCGGAACGACCACGGCTTCTTCCTCCGTCTCGGGGAGCACCTCGGGAAGCGTCTCTTCCACCTCCTCCGCGACTTCGGCTTCTTCTTCGAGCGGCTCGACGAGCTCTTCTTCGGCCACTTCCTCCGCGACGACAGCAGGCAAGGGCGCGATCACGGGCACCGCGATCGCGCGCAGCTCGGGGCGTGGACGGCGCGTGCGGAGCAGCGCTTCGGGCTCGAAGGCGAAGCGGCATTTCGGGCATTCGATTGGCCGCTTCGACAGGTCGTAAAAACGCGCGCCGCAGCTCGGGCAGATGCGTTTGGTGCCGAGCCCTACTTTCTCCAATGCCGCCTCCAAAGTGTTGTTGAAGTGACGGGCTACTGCCATGGCGGCAGTTCCCTGTCAAAAGGATTGTGATCCGAAGGCCTTCCGAGGCGGCCCGCGCGTTGCGGGCATCAAGCCGCGGGTCTAGAAGGAACGCAAGCAAACGGGCGGCCATGGCGGAGTTTTCGGCAGAGACGCAACAGGGTGCGCTCCAAGCGCGGCGCGCGGGCGCCCTCAAAGGCCGTGTTCGCGTTCCCGGTGACAAGTCCATCTCCCATCGTGCGCTTATTCTTTCGGCTCTCGCCGTGGGCGAGACCACGATTACCGGCCTTCTTGAAGGCGACGACGTGTTGCGGACGGCTGGAGCGCTCGAGGCGCTCGGCGCGCGCCTGGTCCGTACGGGGCCCGGCGCGTGGCGCGTGGCGGGCTCGGGCGTGGGCGGGCTCGCCGAGCCGGACACCGTGCTCGACCTCGGCAATTCCGGCACCGGCGCCCGGCTCCTCATGGGCGCGGTCGCTCACAATCCGATCCTTGCCTTCTTCACCGGCGATGCTTCGCTGGTGAAACGGCCCATGGGGCGCGTTCTCAAGCCGCTCAGCGAGATGGGCGCGCGGGCGCTGGCGCGCGGCGGCGACAGGCTGCCTCTGGCGCTGCAGGGGGCTTCACTTCTGCCCATCACCTACCGCCTCGAGGTGCCCTCCGCGCAGGTCAAGTCCGCCATCCTTCTTGCGGGCCTCGGCACGCCGGGCATGACCACCGTGATCGAGCCCGAGCCCACGCGCGACCACACCGAGCGTCTGCTCCGCCATTTCGGCGCCGAGATCGCCGTCGACCGCATCAACGACCACGCCACGGCCGTGAGCCTTGTCGGCTGTCCCGAGCTCATGGGCACGACCATCAGCGTGCCGGGCGACCCCTCTTCGGCTGCCTTCGCCGCGGTCGCCGCGCTCATCGTTCCGGGCTCGGAGATCACCCTTGAAGGCGTTTGCCTCAATCCGCTGCGCACGGGGCTTTATGCGACGCTGCGCGAGATGGGCGCAGTCATCGTCTTCGAGAACCTGCGCGAAGTGGACGGCGAGGACGTGGGGGACATCCGCGTTTCGGCAAGCGCGCTCTCGGGCGTCGAGGTGCCGCCCGAGCGTGCGCCGAGCATGATCGACGAATATCCGGTGCTGGCGGTGGCCGCCGCGGCCGCACGCGGACGCACGGTGATGCGCGGCCTTGCAGAGCTGCGCATCAAGGAGAGCGACCGCCTGGCCGCCATCGCGCGTGGCCTTTCGCGCGTGGGCGTCGACGTCGAGAGCCTGGAAGACGGCCTCGTGATTCACGGCAAGGGTGAGGGTGCGGCCGTTCCCGGCGGTTGCCTCATCGAAACGCAGATGGACCATCGCATCGCCATGGCCTTTCTCGTCTTGGGGCTTGCCAGCGGAGCCCCCATCGCCATCGACGATGCGCACATGATCGCGACGAGCTTTCCGGGCTTTGCCGACCTCATGCGCGGGCTTGGCGCGCGGCTGGACGGCGCGCCGTGAGCGCGAGCGCCCGCAGGCGGCCCATCGTCATCGCCATCGACGGCCCGGCGGCCTCGGGCAAGGGCACGCTCGCCAAGCACCTTGCGGCCCTGTACGGCTTCGCGCATCTCGACACCGGCGCGCTCTATCGGGGCATCGCCGCGGCCGTGCTCGCGGAAGGCGCCAACCCGGCAGACGAGACCGCCGCCGTGAAGGCCGCCCGCGCGCTTAATCCTTCAAAGCTCGACGAGGCCCGTTTGCGCAGCGACGAGACCGGCAAAGCCGCCGGCATCGTGGCGGCCATCCCGGCCGTGCGCGCCGCAATCCTCGAGCGCCAGCGCTCCTTTGCCGAGCATCCACCGGGCGGCGCTCCGGGCGCCGTGCTCGACGGCCGTGACACCGGAACCGTGATCTGCCCCGACGCGACCGTAAAGCTCTACGTGACGGCGAGCCTCGATGTCCGCGCCCGCCGCCGCACCTTGGAACTCGAGGAGCGTGGCATCGCGGCCAACGAGGCCGCCGTGCGCGCGGACATCGCCGAGCGCGACCACAGGGATATGAACCGGCCCGTGGCCCCCCTGAAACGCGCGCCGGACGCGCACTTGCTCGATACCTCGACATTGGATATAGAGGCCACGGTCGCGGCAGCGCGTGCGATCATCGATCGGGTGCTCGAGTCAGGGTGCGGGTCCGGGGACGGATCGCGCTCGCTTTAGCATTGGCCCCGCAGGGGCCGCCAAACGGGCTCTTCCCTGATGAGGCAAGGCGTGGACGTGCGCGCCGGAGGGCACGGCCACCCGATTGAACGCGCGCCGCGCAACGGCGCAGGCGGGCTTTGTCGCGCAGGACTGAACGGGAGGTCTTCGGGTCGTTCGAATGGCAGGCACAGAGGCACAGCGATCGCTCAATCCGACGCGCGATGATTTCGCCGCACTGCTCGAGCAAAGCTTGAGCCAGACCGGGGCCCAGGAAGGGGCCGTGGTGAAAGGCCGGATAATCGCCATCGAGAACGACCTCGCGGTCATCGATGTGGGCCTCAAGACCGAAGGCCGCGTGCCGATCAAGGAATTCGCTTCGCCTGGACAGCCGTCCAGGGTCGTCGTCGGCGACGAAGTCGAAGTTTTTCTCGAGCGCATCGAGAACGCGTTGGGCGAAGCCGTTCTCTCGCGCGACAAGGCGCGGCGCGAGGAAGGCTGGAACCGTCTGGAAAAAGCTTTCGCGGCCAATGATCGCGTGACCGGTCACATCTTCGGGCGCGTGAAAGGCGGCTTCACGGTCGATCTCGACGGCGCGGTGGCGTTTCTTCCCGGCAGCCAAGTCGATGTGCGCCCGGTGCGCGATATCGGGCCTTTGCTCAACCTTCCCCAACCCTTCCAAATCCTCAAGATGGACCGGCGCCGCGGCAACATCGTCGTCTCGCGGCGTGCCGTGCTCGAGGAGGATCGCGCCGAGCAACGCAGCGAGCTGGTGGCCAATCTGCGCGAGGGCCAAGTCATCGAGGGCGTCGTCAAGAACATCACCGATTACGGCGCGTTCGTGGATCTCGGCGGCGTCGATGGTCTCTTGCACGTCACCGACATTGCCTGGCGGCGCGTCAATCATCCGAGCGAAGTGCTGTCCATCGGCCAGACGGTCAAGGTGCAGATCATCAAGGTCAATCCGGAGACCCAGCGCATCAGCCTCGGCATGAAGCAGCTCGAGGCCGATCCGTGGGAGGCAGTGGCCGTCAAGTATCCCGTCGGCACGCGCTACAAAGGGCGCGTGACCAACATCACCGATTACGGCGCCTTCGTCGAGCTCGAGCCGGGCGTCGAAGGCCTCGTGCATGTCTCGGAGATGAGCTGGACGAAGAAGAACGTCCATCCGGGCAAGATCATCTCCTCGTCGCAGGAAGTGGAAGTGCAAGTTCTCGAGGTCGACCCGGTCAAGCGGCGCATCTCACTGGGCTTGAAGCAGTGCTTCCCCAATCCCTGGGAAGCCTTCGCCGCGACGCATCCCTCGGGCACCGTCATCGAAGGCGAGATCAAGAACATCACCGAGTTCGGACTCTTCGTCGGCTTGGACGGCGATGTCGACGGCATGGTTCACATGTCCGATCTCGACTGGAACAAGCCGGCCGAGCAGGCCATCGCCCAATTCAAAAAGGGCGATCACGTGCGCGCCCAGGTGCTCGACGTCGACGTGGAGAAGGAGCGCATCAGCCTCGGCATCAAGCAGCTCGAGGGCGCCCCCTCGGCGGCGGCTGCCGCGATCAAGAAAGGCGATGTCGTCACCTGCACCGTGACGGAGATCCAGGAGAGCGGCATCGAAGTGAGCGTCGCAGACGGCGTCAAGGCATTCATCCGGCGCGGCGAGCTTTCGCGCGAGCGCTCCGAGCAGCGCCCCGACCGCTTCGCCGTGGGCGACAAGGTCGACGCCAAGGTGACCAATCTCGACCGCAGCGGCCGCAAAATCACCCTCTCCATCAAGGCCCGCGAAATCGCCGAGGAAAAGGAGGCGGTAGCCCAGTACGGCTCATCGGACTCCGGGGCCTCGCTCGGGGATATCCTGGGCGCCGCGCTCTCCCGCGCCCAGACCGGCAAAGAGGGCGAGGAGCCCGGCCCCGGCTCCAAGAAAAGCTGAACCTCGTGTAAACTCATCCCTGGCAGTGTCTGGGGGTCGAGTTGGCCCTGCGTAAGGGAGCCGCGAGGAGCCATGGCTATTGATGCCGATGTCATTGTCGAGCGCCGCCGCCTGAAGCGCAGCCGCGCCTTGTGGCGGCTGGTGGCGCTCGCGGTTCTCGTGGTGCTGGTGGCGGCGCCGTTGATCCAACAAGGCGTCATTCGCACGCGGCATGTGGCGCGCATCGAGATCGTGGGCATTATCGACGACAGCCCCGTCCTGCCCGCGGCGATCGACGACATCGCCGATGACGATTCCGCCGAGGCGCTGATTGTCGCCATCGACAGCCCCGGCGGAACCGTGACGGGCTCGGAAGCGATTTATGACGCGCTGCGCCGCGTCTCGGCGCAAAAGCCGGTCGTGGCCGTCATGGGCGCAACCGCGGCCTCGGGCGGCTACATCGTGGCGCTCGGCGCCGACCACATCCTCGCCCGGCGCAATACCATCACGGGCTCCATCGGCGTGCTCATGCAGGCCATGGAGTTCTCCGGGCTTATGGAAAAGGTGGGCGTTTCCGTAACCGAAGTGAAAAGCGCGCCGCTCAAGGGCGAGCCCTCGATGTTCAAGCCGCTGGATCCGAAGGCGCGCGAGGCGACCCAGATCTTGATCGACGACGCTTATGACTGGTTCCTCGAGATCGTGGAGAGCCGGCGCGGCATCCCGCCCGCCCAAGCCCGCGTCCTGGGCGACGGACGTGCCTTTTCCGGCAAGCAGGCGGTGGAGCAAAAGCTCATCGACGGCCTCGGCGACGAGCACACCGCCAAGGCGTGGCTCAAGAGCCAATATGGCCTCTCGGAGAGCCTGCCGGTGCGGACGGTCAATCCCTTCAAGCGGCAGGGCTTCCTGGGCTCGCTCGAGGGCAGCCTCGGCCAGTTTGCGCTCACCGCCCTGACGGGAAAAACCCTTGAATCAAAAAGGCTTACCCTTGACGGTCTGGTGGCCATTTGGCACCCTGGCCCGTAGGCCGCAGTTGAGGCGCGGTCTTTAGGGGGGCATGCGGCGCCAATTTTTTTCCGAGGCACCGCTTTGCAATTTGCCAATGATCAAATCCGAACTCGTGTCCCGGCTCGCGGAAGCCAATCCCCATCTTTATCAACGGGATGTCGAGCGCATCGTCTCCACCGTGTTCGAGGAGATCGCGGCGGCTCTCGCACGCGGCGATCGTGTGGAGCTCAGGGGCTTCGGCGCCTTTTCCGTCAAAGCGCGACCTGCGCGCATGGGGCGCAATCCGCGTACCGGCGAGGCGGTCCAGGTTGCGAAGAAGCACGTGCCGTTCTTCAAGACGGGCAAGGAGCTGCGCGAGCGGTTGAACGACGGCACCGATCCCGGCGAGGATTGAGCGCGCAAAGCCTTGCTCTGCTATAAGCGCCACGCCATGGCTGAGGCGCAACAAATACTCGCGGAAGAAGACGCACCGAGCTTTCTCGACCCCAAGCTGCACGACGCCGCACACGCCGTCGCGCGCGCATGGAAGGCGCACATGTCGTTGGGCGGGGGCGGGGGCCGGGGCGGGGGCGGGGGCGGGCGCGTTGTCACGGCCGACGCGGTCGGCGCGGCCTTCATGGCGGACTGAGCGATGTCCGTTGCTGCGAAGATCTGCGGCATCACGAGCCGCGAGGCGTTGGACGCCGCCGTGGAGGGCGGCGCGGCCTTTGTCGGCTTCGTTTTCTTTCCGCAAAGCCCCCGCCATATCGAGATCGAAGCGGCGGCCGCGCTGCGCCGGCGCGTGCCCAAGAGCGTCAAGGCCGTCGCCGTTCTGGTCGAGCCCGTGGATATGTTCCTCGGGCAGGTGGTCGCGCGGCTCAACCCCGATCTTGTGCAGCTGCACGGGCAGGAGACCCCCGAGGCGGTTGCGGAATTGCGCAAGCGCTACAATGTCTCGGTGATGAAAGCGCTTTCCGTGTCGCAAGCAGCCGACCTTGACGCCGTGCCGCTCTATGCGGCGGTGGCCGACATGCTGCTCTTCGACGCCAAGCCCGAAGCCTCCGCGACGCGGCCCGGAGGCCATGCACGGAGCTTCGACTGGTCGCTTCTCAAGGGCCGCGACATCGGCAAGCCTTGGATGCTTTCGGGCGGGCTCACCGCGGAGAATGTGGGCGAAGCCGTGCGCCGCTCCGGCGCCAAGCTCGTCGATGTCTCCTCGGGCGTCGAGCGTGCGCCGGGGGAGAAAGACCCCGCGCGCATTCGCGAATTCCTCGACGCAGTGAAACGCTTATGACCAAGCCCGCACTCAATTCGTACCGCACCTTGCCCGACGAGCGCGGGCATTTCGGCATCTATGGCGGGCGCTACGTGCCCGAGACGCTGATGCCGCTCATTCTCGATCTCGAGCGCGCCTACAAGGCGGCAAAGAGCGATCCCGCCTTCAAGACGGAGATGGACTATTTCCTCGAGCACTATGTCGGGCGCCCGAGCCCGCTCTATTTCGCCGAGCGGCTGACCGCGCATTTCGCCAAGATTTCCGAGGCCTCCGGCCTCGGCGGAGGCGCCAAGATCTATTTCAAGCGCGACGAGCTCAATCACACGGGCGCGCACAAGATCAACAATTGCATCGGGCAGATCCTGCTCGCGCGGCGCATGGGCAAGACGCGCATCATCGCCGAGACGGGCGCGGGCCAGCATGGGGTCGCGACCGCGACGGTGGCCGCGCGCTTCGGGCTTTCTTGCGTCGTCTTCATGGGCGAGAAGGACATGGAGCGCCAGAAGCCCAACGTCTTCCGCATGAAGCTTCTGGGCGCGGAGGTGCGGCCGGTATTGAGCGGCTCGCGCACGCTGAAAGACGCCATGAACGAGGCCCTGCGCGACTGGGTCACCCATGTCGAGGAGACCTTCTACATCATCGGCACCGTGGCGGGCCCGCATCCCTATCCGATGCTCGTGCGCGACTTCCAGTCGGTGATCGGCGAGGAAGTCCGTACACAGATGATGCGCGCGGAAGGGCGTTTGCCCGACACCCTCGTCGCCTGCATCGGCGGCGGCTCGAACGCCATGGGGCTCTTTTATCCGTTTCTCGATGAAGCGCAGATCGCTTTGCACGGTGTCGAAGCGGGCGGCCTAGGCCTCGAGACCGGCAAGCATGCGGCCTCGATCGCGGGCGGGCGGCCCGGTGTCTTGCACGGCAATCGCACTTATCTGCTGCAGGACGACGACGGCCAAATTCTCGAAGCCCATTCCATCTCGGCCGGCCTCGATTATCCCGGCATCGGTCCCGAGCATGCCTGGCTCAAGGATGCGGGCCGCGTTCAGTATTTCACCGCGACCGACAAGGAAGCGCTCGACGCCTTCTCTCTCTGCTCGCGGCAGGAAGGCATCATTCCCGCGCTCGAGCCCGCCCACGCGCTCGCCCATGTCGCCAAGATTGCGCCGAAACTGCCGCGCGACCATATCCTGTGCATGAACCTGTGCGGCCGCGGCGACAAGGACATCTTCACCGTCGCCGACGCGCTCGGAGTGAAGATGTGAGTGAAGTCCGTACACGGATCGACGCGCGCTTTGCGGCGTTGAAGGCGGAAGCCCGCGCGGGCCTCGTCACCTTCGTCACGGCGGGCGATCCCGATCACGAGACCTCGCTCGCCATTCTGAAGGGGCTGCCCGCCGCGGGCGCCGACTTGGTCGAGCTCGGCATGCCATTTTCCGATCCCATGGCGGACGGGCCCGCGATCCAAGCGTCGTCCTTACGCGCGCTCAAGGCGGGCGCCACCATGAAGAAGACGCTCGCGCTCGTGCGCGCCTTTCGCGCCGGAGACGAAAAGACCCCCGTCGTGCTCATGGGCTATTACAACCCGATCTACGCCTATGGCGGAGAGCGCTTTCTTGCCGACGCCAAGGCCGCGGGCGTCGACGGCCTCATCATCGTGGACCTGCCGCCCGAGGAGGACGAGGAGCTGTGCCTGCCCGCGCTCAAGAAGGGCCTGTCCTTCATCCGGCTTGCCACACCCACCACCGACGACAAGCGCCTGCCCGCCGTGCTCGCGAACACCTCGGGCTTCGTCTATTATGTTTCGATCACGGGCATCACGGGAACGCGCGCCGGCGAGACGGCGGTGCTCGGACAGGCTGTGGCACGGCTTCATCGGCATACGGAGCTTCCCGTGGCGATCGGCTTTGGCATCCGCACACCCGAGCAGGCGGCGGAGGTCGCGCGCATCGCCGACGGCGTGGTCGTGGGCTCGGCGCTCGTCGATGCCGTCGTGGAGAAAGGCGGAACCGCCGCCGAGCGCGTGCTGGCGCGCGCAAGCGCTCTGGCCAAAGCGGTTCGTGGTGCGCGTAGCGGGAGACTTGCGTCATGAGTTGGCTCCGAAACGTCGCGCGGCCGAAGATCAAGGCGCTGTTCGCCGCGCCCGCCAAGCGCGAAACGCCGGACAATCTGTGGTTCAAGTGCCCGCAATGCGGCGAGATGATTTTTCACCGCGATCTCAAGGCTGCGCAGAATGTCTGTCCCAACTGCCAGCACCACATGCGCCTTGACCCGCAAGGGCGCTTCGAAGCGCTGTTCGACGAGGCCTCGACGCTCATTCCCTTGCCCACCGTTCCCGCCGATCCCCTGAAATTTCGCGACGAGAAGCGCTATGCCGACCGCATCAAGGAGGCGCGCGCCAAGACCGGACAGCAAGACGCCTTCATGGTGGCGGCGGGGGCGATCGAAGGCGTTCCCGCGGTCGTCGCCGTGCAGAATTTCGATTTCATGGGCGGCTCGCTTGGCATGGCGGCGGGCGAGGCAATTCTGGAGGCCGCCCGCCAGGCCGTGGCACGCCGCGCGGCGTTCGTCATTTTCACGGGCTCGGGCGGCGCGCGCATGCAGGAAGGCATTCTCTCGCTCATGCAGCTGCCGCGCACCACGATCGCGGTCGAGCGCGTGCGCGAGGCGGGCTTGCCCTACGTCGTCGTGCTCACCGATCCGACGACCGGCGGCGTCACCGCCTCCTTCGCCATGCTGGGCGACATTCACATCGCCGAGCCCGGCGCGCTCATCGGCTTCGCGGGGCCGCGCGTCATCCAGCAGACAATTCGCGAGCAGCTTCCGGAGGGCTTTCAACGGGCGGAGTATCTGCTCGAGCACGGCATGGTGGACATGGTGATCCATCGCCACAAGCTGCGTGAGACGCTCGCGCGAATCTTACGTCTCTTGATGCCCGTCACGTCCATCTACACCGATGCGCTTGTCGAGCCCGAGATCGTCGAGCCGCACAAGGTGCCGGCCAATCTGCCCGTCGTCGGCGAGTGAGTCTCGCCGGAATTCCAAAATCGCCCGGACGTGGCGCGCATGAATCTTCGATCGAGCGACAGACCGCGCCTCCCATGCGCCTCATGAAAGAAGAGGCCGCACTGGCGTTGCGGAGCGCGGAGCTCATGGCCCTCATTACGCGCGCGGCGCCCGCCGACATCGCGCTCGGGCTCGGGCGCATCGAGGCGCTGCTCGAAAGGCTCGGCCATCCGGAAAAGCGCCTTCCGCCCGTGATCCACGTCGCGGGCACGAACGGCAAAGGCTCGGTGATCGCTTATTTGCGCGCCATCATGGAAGCGGGCGATTTTCTCGTGCACAGCTTCACCTCGCCGCCGCTGCAAATTCCCGCCGACCAGATCGTCTGCGCCGGCGCGCCGCTCGACGAGACAGGCTTTGCCGCGCTTCTCGACACGATCGAAGCCGCGAACAGCGGCGCGCCGCTCACCGCGTTCGAGGCCGAGACGGCGGCGGCCTTTCTCGCCTTCACAGAGCACGCGGCGGACATCGCGCTGATCGAGACCGGCCTCGGCGGCCGGGACGACGCGACGAACGTCGTGGCGCGCCCCGCGCTCACCATCCTCACGCCCATCGCCTACGATCATTGCGACTATCTCGGACACACGCTCGCCGAGATTGCGGCCCACAAGGCGGGCATTCTGAAGCCCCATGTTCCCGCCGTAATCGGCCCGCAAACGGAGGAGGCGAGCGATGTGATCGCGCGGCGCGCGAAGGAGGTCGGCGCGACGCTCCTGCGTCACGGAACGGAATGGTTCGTCCATGCCGAGAACGGCAGGCTCGTCTATCAGGACGAAACCGGTCTTTTCGACCTGCCTCTGCCCGCGCTTGCCGGCCGCCACCAAATCGACAATGCAGGCATGGCCATCGCTGCCCTTCGCGCGCTCGCCGGGCTCGGGCTCGGCGAGGACAGTCTCGCGCGGGGGCTCGCCGAGGCGCGCTGGCCCGCGCGCCTGCAGCGCCTGAAGCGCGGACCGTTGGTCGCGGCGCTCGCCGAAGGCTCCGAAATCTGGCTCGATGGCGGGCACAATCCCCATGCGGCGGCGGCGCTCGCAAGCTTTCTCACCGAACGCGCGCGGCGCGCGCCCATGCCGCTTGCGCTTCTCGTCGGCATGCGCGCGAGCAAGGACGCCTTGGGTTTCTTCAAAGCCTTCGGCGCGCTCAAGCCCATGCTCGTCACACTCGCCATTCCCGGCGAAGAGCGCGCCGCGTCCGCGGAGACGCTCGGCGCGGCGGCGGCGCGGGCGGGGCTTAGCAAGCACAGTCGCGGGCTACCCTTGACGAAGCCGCGGCAATTCTCGCCAAGGCGCGCACGCCGCAGCGCCTTCTCGTTTGCGGCTCGCTTTCGCTTGCCCGAGCCGTTCTCGCCGGCCATGGCTGAGGCCCCGCCCCTTGTCGCCGAGCCTTACGGCGCTTGCGCAAGTCTGCCGCGAGGAGGGCTATGAGTTCTCTGCTCATCGACGATTATTCGCAGCAGCTCGTGCGCGTGGCGGACGGCGAGCATTTCTTCTTCGCCGGGATCGGGCGCGTGGCGAATTATCCGCTCAACACGGCGGTCGCGGCGAGCATCGCGCGCGACAAGGCCTTCGTCTATCAAGTGCTCGCCAAAGCGGGCTTGGCCGTGCCCGATTACGGGCATTTTTTTCTGGAGCCGCTGCATCAAGGTCTGCGCGGAAAGGGGCGCGAGCGCGCCGATGCCTTTGCCTATGCCGAGCGCCTGGGCTATCCCGTCTTCGTCAAGCCCATCGACGGCTCGAAGGGCACGCTCTGCGACGTCGCCTATGGTCCGCAAGACTTGGACGCGCTGCTCGAGCGCATCGCGCGCTTTCATCACGCGGCACTCATCCAGCGCGTGCTTGCGGGCGAGGATCGCAGACTCTTCGTCATGGACGGCAAGGTGATCTACGGTTACCGGCGCATGCGTGCCGTCCTTCTGGGCGACGGCACGAGCGCGATCAAGCGGCTTCTCGAGCGTTACAACGCCGAGTTCACGGCGCAGGGTGTGAGCGAGGTGAAAACGGATTCGCCGTTCCTGCGCGAGACGCTCCGCCTGCGCGGGCTTTCGCCCGATCATGTGCTGCGCCGCGGCGAAGAAATCCCTGTCTCTCCGCGCGGCAATATCAGCGCCGGCGGACGCATGCTCGATTACACAGAAGAGATGCCGGACGTCTGGGCGGATTGGGCGGGGCGCGTCACGGCGGCGCTTGGGCTTCGCGTCTGCGCCATCGACTTTTTCGCCGAACCGGGCTCGTCGCGCGTCGAGGGGCTCCATCTCATCGAGGTGAACAGCAATCCCAATCTCGACGGGCTCATGGCGACGGGCCGCGAGGCGCGGGTGCGCGCGATCTGGCGCCAGGTGGCGCGCACATATTTCGCCGAATGCCGGAGCCGCGCGTGACCGAGCCCGGCATCGCAGAACGCATTCTCGCGCGCCCGCGCTTCGGCCACGGGCTTGCCTTGCACCGCATGCTTTGGCTCAAGGAGCGGCTGCCGCAAGGGGCGCGCCTTTCGCCCGCGAGCGTGATCCATGTCACGGGCTCGAACGGCAAGGGCACGGTGACCACGCTCACCGCGGCGCTCTTGCAGGCGCTCGGCTTGCGCGTCGGCGCCTTCGTCTCGCCCCATGTCTCGCGCTTCGAGGAACGGATCACGCTCGACGGCGCGCCGATCTCCGCAGACGCGCTCGGCAAGGCCTATGCCTGGTTCGAGGCCGAGGAGAAGACCTATCTCGCGCAGCATGGCGATGAAGCCTTCGGCGCCTTCGAGGCCATCACCGCCGTCGCGCTTCATGCCTTCGCCGCCGCGCCGCTCGATGCGCTCGTGCTCGAGGCCGGCATTGGCGGACGCTACGACGCAACGCGCGCCGCGCAAGGCAAGCTCGTCGCGCTCACGAGCATCGAGCGCGAGCACATCGCCGTGCTCGGCCCGAGCGCCGAGCACATTCTCTACGACAAGGCCGATCTCGCGCCGGCGGGCGCGCTTCTCATCGCAGGAAGACTCGCTCCCGTCCTTGCGCGAGCGCTTGACGGCCTATGGCCGCCTGAAGGGCGTCGATGTTCTTTATACGGATGAGATGGCCGAGGCGGCGAAAGCGCGTTTCGTGCCTGGTGAGACTTACGCCACGATCCGCATGGGCGACATCGTCATCGAGGATTTGCGCGCGCCGACGACGGGAACCGTGCAGCTCTGGAACGCAATCCACGCGCTTCTTCTCGCGCGCGCGTTTCTCGAGCGCAGCGGTCGCACGCTCGAGCCCGCGCGCTTTGCGGCGGCGGCGCGCGCGGCCTTCGCGGCGGCGGCCTTGCCTCTACGTTTCGAGAAGATCGCGGCAAATCCGGACATCTTCGCCGACGGCGCACATACCGAGGGCGCAGCTCAGGCGCTCGCTGACGCCTTGCGCGAGACATTATCTACGCGGCCGGTCGTGCTCGTGGCGGGCGTCTCGGCGGGAAAGCCCGCATCCGTTCTCGATCCGCTCTTGCCACGCGTGGCTTCCGTCATCGTCGCGCGCGCCACGCATCGAAGCGCCATGCCCGAGGCCGTTGCCGCGCATGTGCGCGCAAGGCACGGGGCGCCGCCCGTAACCGAGGCAGGAGATTTGGCCGACGCGCTGGCACGCGCGAAAGCCGACGCGCAAGCAAGGAACGGCGTCGTGCTGATAACGGGCGCCTTCTATCTCGCGGCCGAAGCGCGCGCGCTCGTCAAAGGCGAGCCGTTCGCGCCCCTGCAGTTCTTATAACGCAGCATTGCGGCGGAAAAGTCTCAGCTCGTGACCAGCGCGCCCTGAATCCACTCGACGATCTTGCTCTTGGGCAGCGCGCCCACCTTGGTCGCGGCGATCTGGCCGTTCATGAACAGCATGAGCGTCGGGATGCCGCGCACGCCGTATTTCGTCGGCGTGTGGGGATTCTCGTCGACATTGAGCTTGGCGATGGTGAGCTTGCCCGACATCTCGCGCGCGATTTCCTCGAGCGCGGGGCCGATCTGCTTGCATGGCCCGCACCATTCGGCCCAGAAATCGACGAGAACGGGGGTTTTCGCGCCGAGCACGTCCTTTTCGAAGGACCCATCGGTCACCTTGCTGGTCGCCATGACAATGCCTCGCGGAAGAGTCGGTTCGGATCGAATCTAGGAAGCGGCCTTTGCGCCCGTCAAGGCGGGCGAGAGCGGCAAGCGCATCGTCGAGCATGTCGGACGGAAGCCTCATGAGCCGCGGTCCCTCGGTCCAGACGAGCGCGCATTCGATTGCGCGTCCGCCGTAAGCTTCGGCGAGCACCGCTCGATAAAGCGCCATCTGCCGAAGATAGAGTTGCGGCACGTCGTCGAGGGTTTGCGGCGGCGGTCTGTTCGTCTTGTAGTCGATCACGAGGACGCGATCGTTGACGAGCGCGAGCCGATCCACAATGCCGTTCACGCGAAAGTTGCGGCCCGCGCGCGTCACGTTGCCGACAATCGCGACCTCGGCGCGGCTGTCGGGCGCGAAGTACGGCGCGAATTCTTCCGCTTCGAGCACCGCAAGCGCTGATGAAGCAATTTCCTCTTGCGCTTCGCGCGCGAGGCCATGGGCGGGACGCGCGAGGAATTTGCGCGCCGCTTCGGCGCGCATGTCGCGCGGCAGCGCGGGCAGCAATTCGAGAAGCTTGTGAATGAGGCGCCCGCGCCCGTAACGCGCAGGCGTCATATCGGGCGCGAGCGGCGAAAGCACGGGTGGCTCGTCTGCGTCCTCGAAGTGAAGAGAGGGCGCGAGCGCGCCGCGAAGCGGCGGCGCTCGGTGCGGGCGCCGCGCGAAAAACCCAGTCGGGCGGCCGTGGCGGCCTCGAAAGGTGCGGTCAAGTGTCTCGTCTTTGCGGTCAGGCGTCTTCTCTTGTGGCGATTCGAGACGATAGCCCGTGGCGCCCTCGTAAGGCGAAAAGGGCTCGCCGATTTCGGCCAGCGCGCGCTCGACCAAGGCGTGCCAGGAATTCTCGGGCCGTCCGTGCCGTCGTCTCGTAGCCGCAGACATAGAGCCTGTCGCGGGCGCGGGTGAGCGCGACATAGAGAAGCCGCAGATGCTCGGCTTCCTCGCGCGCCTGAGCTTCCGCGCGCGCACTGCGCGACTTGCGGCGGCGCATCGGACGCGCGCGGCGACCAATAGCAGCACGCCCCCTTCCGCCTTGAGCAGCCGGGCCGAGGGCCGGTAGCGGCAAGCTGCAGGTGTCCGGCAGAATGACGACGTTCGCCTGCAGGCCCTTGGCACCGTGCACGGTCATGACGCGCACTTCGTCGCGGCCGTGCTCCATGTCGCGCTTGATCTCGGCCGCGCCCGCTTCGAGCCAATGGAGAAAGCCTTGGAGCGAAGGCGGATGCAGCCGCTCGTAGTGAAGCGCGCGCGCCAAGAACTCGTCGATGGGATCGTTCGCGTCCTCGCCCAGGCGCGAGACGCAGCGCCTTGCGCCCGCCCTCGGCGCCCAGAAGCCGCGCATAGAAGGAAAAGGGCGTATCGTAATCGGCGCGCGCGAGAAGTCCCGACAGAAGCGCGTGCGCGGCGTCGAGGCGCGGCGCTTTTCCGACCTTGCCGCGCAGCGCGTTCCAAAGCGTGCCCGGGCGACCGTAAGCAAGGTCGAACAGCTCGTCCTCGCTCAAGCCGCAAAGCGGGCTCCGCAACACCGTGGCGAGCGTGAGGTCGTCCTCGGGCAGAAGGGCGAAGGCGCCCGCGGCCATCAAATCCATGACCGCGATGTGCTCGGTGAGCACGAGCCTGTCGCTGCCCGCGACCGGAATGCTCTTTATCTTGAGCAGGCGGATGAGCGTATCGACGAAGGCGTTGCGCCGGCGCACGAGCACCATGATGTCGCCCGCCTTGATGCGTCTGTCCTTGGATAGCAGCCGCTCACTCTTTATCAGTCGCTGCGATATGCGTCGCGACGCGGCGCGCAAGCCGCGCCAGGGGACTTTCGGCGCTCACATGATCGAGCGGCAAATCCCACGGCTCGGGCTTCTCGGCCTCGTCCGGCTTCTCGGTCGGCCACAGCTCGACAAGTCCCGCTTCGCCTACGCGATCCAGCACATGGTGCAGCGGCGCGACGCTGCGGCTGAGCGCGCGCCTCTGCTCCTCATGCGCAAACACTCTGTCCACGAGCGCCGAGCACAGGCTTCGTCGAGCGGAACGAGCGCTCGAGCGCGGGCGTCGCGACCAGGCCGGCCCGCCGCTCCCACGCGCTCGGCGAAATGCCGACGCATGACATCGAAGGCATCGGGATCGGCGCCCTGAAAGCTGAAGATCGACTGCTTCTCGTCGCCGACCGCGAAGATGGTGCGCGAGCTTTCGCGCGCGCCGCGCCCCGGCGAAGAACTCCTCGGCCAGCGCCGCGATCACCTGCCACTGCGCGGGGCTCGTGTCTTGCGCCTCGTCCACCAGAATGTGATCGAGACCGCCGTCGAGCTTGTAGAGCACCCAGGCGGCGGCATCGCGCCCGCGCAGGAGATCGCCGGTGCGCGCGATGAGATCGTCGTAATCGAGCGCAGCGCGCGCATGTTTGAGCTCGGCATAACGATCGAGAACGGCTTGCGCCGACGGTCGAGCGCGGCCACCGTATCGGCGGCGGCCTCGCAGGCCTTCATGCGCTGGAGGAATTCTTCGAGGCGCCGTTGCTCGGCGCGCAAGATCTCCTCGACGGAGGCATCGCGGTCTCGCACAGCCTTCGTCGTGAGACGTTCGCGCCCATCTCCATCTTTTTTCAGAAATACCCGGAGATAATCGTCGAACGCCATCTGTCGGATTTTTGGCCGCAAGAAATGCCGCGAGCGTTTGCGCACGCTCCTGGTCTTCCTTTCCGCCTTTGGCGAGCGCTGCCGCGGCATGACGCAACAGATTCCGCGGGCACAGTATCAATTGTCGACTTTCGGATCGTTTCCGCCGTGTCGCCAGGCGCGACGTCGAGCGCCCGGCACACCAGCGCTTCCATGCCTCCCGCTTTTCCGGTTGCGTCGAGGAAGCGCTGCAGAGCGGGCCTGTCGCTCGCGAGGTCTTTGACGATCGTGCCCAGCGCCTCTTCGCCGCTTTGGGCGATGCGCGCGAGGGCGCCGCGGAGATCGGCGCGCGCACCCACCGTTACGGCGGCAAGCACGTGCTCGCCCGCTTCGCGCAGAAGATCGCTCGCACTCAACTCGTCCAGCACCTCGAAATTGGGCGAGAGCCCCGCTTCGATCGGGAAGCGCTTGAGCAGGCGCTCGCAGAAAGCGTGGATGGTCTGGATCTTCAGCCCGCCCGGCGTTTCCAGCGCGCGCGCGAAAAGACGCCGCGCATTGGCGATGAGCGGCGCGTCAACCGTTTCCGTGCCGAGCTCCTCGAGCGCCCTGCGCGAGCTTCGATTCGCTTGCGAGAACCCAACCACCCAGCGTTTCGCTCAAGCGGTTCGCCATCTCCGCCGCCGCGGCCTTGGTGAAGGTAAGACAGAGAATGCGCTCGGGCTCAGCGCCCGCAACGAGAAGCCTCGCCACGCGCTCGATGAGCACATGGGTTTTGCCGGCGCCGGCATTGGCCGAGACCCAGAGCGAGGCTTCTGGGTTCGTCGGATCGTCGGCGGCGCGGCGCGGTGATGGGCTCACGACTCCTCCCCCGCGCCTTCCGCGCCTTCCGCGTTCCATTCCTTGAGCCGCGACAGATGATCGTAATCGCCATCGGATCGCTGGGCGAACATCGGACGCAGACGCGCGAGATAAGGCGTCTGCCGCATTGTCATAGCGAACGACGAGATTTGCTCGAGCTTGGCACGCGCGTCCTGAGCCAGCGCTTGAGGATCATCGAAGAAGCGCCGCTCGCTGCCTTTGGCGTGCAGGCGAATGACGGCGAGCGCCGAGACGGCGCGCGGCATCGATGCCTTCGAAGCCGCCGGCTTGCGCAATCGCGGCCTCGAGCGGCAATTGCGGCGAAAGACCCGATTTCAGCTGCGGCCCGCTCGGCGCCTGCCCCGTCTTGTAATCGAAGATGGCGAGCGCGCCGTCGGGCAGGCGATCGATGCGATCGGCGCGCGCGGTGAGCGTAAAGTCTCCCGCGGGCGCGGCGAAGCTTGATGCGCCCCTTCCGCTCGGCCGCGAGAATCCGCGCGCCGGACTTAAGCCAATCGCGCTCGTCGGCGACGAAGCCGCGCGCGGCCGCGACAAAGCGCGGCCACCACAAGCGCTTCCACGGCGGGCGGCACGGCGCCTTCGTCGAACACGGCGCGCCCGATGGCGAAGAGCCGCTCGAGCGCATCGGCGGCGTTGACATCGAAATCCTGTTCGCCCACAAGCTGGAAGATCCTGTGCAGAATTATGCCGCGGTGAAGCGCGTCGGGCTTCTCGTCGACCGGGTCGAGCGGCTTCAGACCGAGCACATAACGCGCGTAGATGGCGTATGGATCGCGCAAGTAGCGCTCGATCCGCGTGACGGACAGCGTGCGCGGGCGCGCCGCCACGGGCGGGCGCGGCGCGGGCGGCATCGCACGGTCTTTTCCCGGCGGGCGTGTCGCGCGCCGCGACCCAGCCGAGCCATGGCTCCTCGGGCCGCAAGAGATCGGCGCGATGCTAGCCCTGCGAGCAGCGTGCGCAAACGCACGAGCCAGCGCGACGGCACCGTGGGCGCGCCATCCACTTTTTCCGAGCGCGTGAGATAGACCTGGCGCGCCTGACTTGCGCATTGCACGAAATCATGCGCCGAGAGGCCCAGACGCTGCTCGGGCGAGGGAAGCCCGAGCGCCTTCGCCATGGGCCGGCTGAGCCAGGGATCGGCCTCGGCTTCCGCGGGCCAGGTGCCCTCGTTGAGGCCGCCGAGAACGACGGTATCGGCGCGCTGGAGCCGCGCTTCGAGCGGCCCCCAAATGAAGATGCGCGGATGGCGCCCGAATGAAGGCCGCACGACGCGCTCGGCCATCAGCGCATCGAGAAGCGCCGGATATTCCGTAGGCGGACAATCCGGCAACGCAGCCCCTTCCGCCGTGAGCTCGGCGAAAAAGCGCGCCGCGGCCTCGCCCGCACCGCCGCTCCAGAGCCGCGCCGCGCCCGGCTTTTCACCGTCGGCGGCAAGCGCCTCCGCGGCGCCGAGATGAAGCCGCAAGAGCACGTCGAGACGGCGTCTCGCCCCGCGCGATCGCTTCGAGAAACGGTCCGAGCGCAGCCGCCAGCGCTCGATGAAGGCCGCGACATGCGGCGGGCGTCTTTTCTTGCCTTCGCGGCACGGCGCAAGCCTTCGAGAGCCCGGGCGCAGGCGCGGGTCCGCGCAACAAGGCAAGCTCGAGCGCCGCGGATTTCCGCACGCGCGCGCTCCGGGCTCGATTCCGCAGGCAGCCAAGGGATGCTTGAGAAGCGCAAGCAGCGGCACGGGCGCGAGCGCCTCCACGGCCGCTTGCGCCACAAGACGCAAGAAGACGCCGGGCGGCGTGAGCGAGAGCGGCACCCCGGCCGAATCGTCGACGGAAATCGATAGCGTTCGAGCGCCGCCACGACGCGCCGCGCGAGCGCGCGATCGGGCGTCACCAATGCCGCCGTTTCCTCCGGCGTTTCGAGCGCGGCCGCAGAATGAGCGCGATCGCTTCGGCTTCGAGCGCGGGATGAGGCGCTGCGACGACGGCGAGCGAAAGCGGCGCGTTAACGTGGCCGTCAAGCGCGGCGCGGCTTTGGCCCAGCCATCGGTCGCCTCGGCCGGACGCAAAGCCTCGGCAAGCAGGCGCGCGCGCGGCGCATTGCCCCGCGCCGTGCCTTCGGGCCACATGGCAACCGCTTCGCGGGCGATATCGAGGCCCGCAAGCAAGGACTTCATCGCGCCTTGCGGATGGCTCTCGCCGACAAGCGCCCAAGTTTGCTCATCGAGCGCCTGGTCGAGGCCGGGCAACACGACCGCGCCCTCCGGCATGTGAGCGACAACCGAAAGAAGCTGCGCGGTCGCGGGAACGGTGCCGGTCGAGCCTGCGGCGATCACAGGGCCCTTGGGCGGCGTCTTCCGCCAGCGCTGCGGCGAGCGCGGCGAAGCGCGTTGCGGCGCGCGGCGGCATGCTCATCGCGCCTTCTTCGGCAAGAATGGCGGGCCAGGCATCGGTCAGGATACGCAGGAATTCGAGCGTCTCCTGCCAATGGCCGGCCAGCGCATCGGGCACGAGACTCTCAAGCCGCGCCAAATCCGCGCCGAACGTCTCCACGCGCGCGAGAAAGTCCTCCAGCGCGCGCGCGAGACGCGCCGCCTGCGCGGCTTGAGTTTGGATCCGCGCCTTCGGCCTCGGCGTGACGCGCTTGCACGAGCTGCGCAAGAAGAGCCGCGCGCGCAAGGCGGGCAAGGCGGGCTCACATCGAGACCGACATCCGCCTCGCCCAGCACCAGCGCCTCTTCGTCGACATCGCCGATGGGACGGATGCGCGGCAGAACGAGCGCCGGCGGCAGCGCGCGGGCCTCCGCCGCAACAAGCAGGCTTTCCGCGAGCGCACGCACCGCGCGGCGCGTCGGAAGCAGCACCGTGATCGCGCGCGAGCGACGCGGTTCCCGCGCGTCGAAAAACGCGCGAGCAAGCCCTCCGCGAGGGCTTCGAGAAACGGCCGTTCGGGCGGGATGGTGTAGACCTTCGCGCTCATTGCTTCTTTTGTCATTGCCGCGCCTCTTCCGGCAATGCAGAAGAGCACGCAGTTGAGCAGCGCGCCATTCGTCCTGCCGCGCAGAGCCACGAAAACCAACGGCGAAGGTGAAAACGATCAGCGGTGCGCGAGATAGGCCTCGGCCTGGCGCAAGCCCTCCGGGCAGCCCACATGCATCCAAACGCCGTCGTGCCGAATGCCATAGAGACGGCCCGCCTCGATCGCGCGGTCCCACAGAAGGTTGGTCGAAAATGCGCCTGCGGGGCAACCCTCGAAGAGGCGCGGATGGATGATCTGAACGCCCGCCCAGACGAAGGGCGCCACGCGCGCCTCTTCGCGCCGCGCCAGCAAGCCCTCTTCGTCCATCATGAAATCGCCGCGGCCGAAATAGCCGAGCGAGGAGACCGTGGGCGCCATGAGCATGAGCGCATCCATGCGCTCCGGATCATAGGCTTGCTGCCATGCGCGCAAGCGTACTGCCCCATGCCCTCGGCCCACAGCGAATCGGCATTGTGCGTGAAGAAAGGCTCGCCCTCGAAATGGGGCAGCGCCTTGGCGATGCCGCCGCCCGTGTCGAGCAGCTTGTCGGTCTCGTCGGAGATGCGGATCTCGACCTCGCGCCGCTTTGCGAGCACCTCGCGGATCATCTCGGCGCGATAATGGATATTGACGACGATGAGCTCGACGCCGGCCTCGATGAGCCGGTCGAGCACGTGATCGAGAAGCGTGCGGCCGGCGACCGTGACCAGCGGCTTGGGCCGCGTCTCGCTCACGGGCCGCATGCGCAGGCCGAGGCCGGCGGCAAGCACCATGGCGCGCTTGATCGGCTGCTTCATGACGCGGCCCTCTTGAGCGGCGCGAAGCCGGGCTCGTCGGGCGCGGGCGCGCGCGAGCGCATGTCCTCGGGCACCATGCGCGCAAACCACGCGCGCAGCGGCGCGAGGCTTGCATGGGCGAGATCGGCCGAGAGATAGCGCCACACCCGCGGCAAGAGGCTTAAGTAGACGGGCTTGCCGTCACGGCGCGACAGGCGCGTGAAGATGCCCACGATCTTGGCGTTGCGTTGCGCGCCGAGCACGGCATAGGCGCTGCGGAAGCTCGGCTCTCGTCGAAATCCCGCGCGCCCGCGCGCGCCCGCGATGTAACGCGCGAGCATCGCCTCCTTCAGCGCAGGCGAGACGTCGCGGCGCGCATCCTGCAGCAGCGAGACGAGATCGTAGGCGGGCGATCCCACGAGCCCGTCTTGAAAATCCAAGAGCCTACGCGCTTTACGCCCTTGCGGCCCGCGAGCCACATGAGATTGCCCGCGTGATAATCGCGCAAAGCAAGCACGCGCGGCAAAGCATCGGCGAGCGGCAACGCCTTCGCCAGGCCTCGTGGTAACCCGCGCGCTCGGCCTCGCTGAGCGTACGTCCGAGCACGGCCGGCAGGAACCATTCGATGAAGAGATCGGCTTCGACCTGATAGACCGAAGCGTCATAGGCCACGCAGCGCATAAGTCTCGCCGCCGGGCAAAGGCAGCGCTCCGGCGGCGGTTGGCATGGAACGCCAACAGAAGATCGACCGCCGCGAATAGAATTCTTCTTCGCTCCTGGCCTTCGCGCTCTCGAGCAGGCGCACGAAAAGGTCGTCGCCGAAATCCTCGAGCAGCAGAAGGCCCTGCGCAATATCCTGCCCATAGATGGCGGGCGCGGACAGACCGCGCGCGGCGAGATGCCGGGCGAGCGCGACGAAAGGCCGGCAATCGATCGGCGAGACGCGCGGCCGCGCTGTAGCCCGAGGGCGTCGTATGCGTCCGTTCGCGGAACCCGCGGCCGCCTCGCCCGGTTCGGGCGGTGCGTCCATGAGCACGGCGCTTGCGCGCGCCGAGCATCAAGCGCTCGTAACGGCGCGCCGAGGCGTCGCCCGCGAGCGGCGACGGCGCGCGCCCGCCCAGCCGCAGGCGGCGAGAAAATCCTTCGATGCGCGCGTCCCGCGTCGTCATGAGCCCTCTTTCGTCGCCGAGCCTGCTCGCCCATCGGCCATGGGGAACGAGCAGCGCGCTGCCTTTCACCCTCGCCTTTACCATGGGTGAGCGTTATCTCAAGCCGGTCGTCGGGCAGGACGCCGTGCAAAAGCTCCGGCCATTCCACGATCACAAGCGCACGCCCCCGCCCCACCGCATCCTCCCAGCCCAATTCAAATAACTCCGCTTCGCTTTCAAGCCGGTAAAAGTCGAAGTGAACAATGTCAAGACCCTGGCCTCGTAGGCTCTGGACGAGGGTGAAGCTCGGGCTCGGCACCTCTTGGCCGGGCAGGAAAGGCGCCGATGATGGCGCGCGCAAGCGTGGTCTTGCCGACGCCGAGCGGACCCTTGAGCAAGAGAACATCGCCCGGCTCCCGCCCGCGCGGCGAGAAAGCGCCCGAGCGCAGCCGTCGCGTCGAGGTCCGGAAGCGCCACGACAAGCGCGCCGCCATCGGTCCGCCGCGCGTTCTTCGGCAACGCACACCGGTCACGCTCCTTGTTCGCCGACCTGGTCAGCAGGCATCAGGGCCATACTTACCGGGGCGCCGCGTCGCCTCACAATGCAAGGCCCCGCGCCCACCCTTGATTCCCCGACGGCTTCTTCATAGCCTTCTCCATCGTAGCCCGCTTTGCGGACGGCATGACGACACGGATCCTGATCATCGGCGCGGGCCAAGCCGCCCTGCAAGCCGCGGCCACGCTGCGCAGCAAGGGCTTTGCGGGCGCGCTCACCATCATCGGCGAGGAGCCCTACGCGCCCTATCAGCGCCCGCCGCTCTCCAAGGCTTATCTCGCCGGCACGCTGGACGTGGAGCGCTTGGCGCTCAAGCCCCATGCCTTCTACGACAGCGAACGCATCGCGCTTGAAGCTCGGCACGCGCGCCATTCGCCCTCGACCCCAAGGCGCACACCGTCAAGCTCTCCGACGGCGCGCGAGGAGACCTACGACAAGCTTCTCCTGGCCACCGGCGCGCGGGTGCAGACGCGTGAGTCTGCCCGGCAGCACGCTGGCCAATATCTTCTATCTGCGCGGCATCGCCGATGCCGACGCCATTCGCGGCGCGCTCAAGCCCGGCACGCGGCTCGTCACGGTCGGCGGCGGCTATATCGGGCTCGAAGTGACCGCGTCCGCCATCAAGCGCGGCGCCAAGGCCACCGTGGTCGAGATGGCGCCGCGGCTCATGATGCGCGTCGTCTCCGAGCCCGTGTCGGCATTCTATCTCGAGGAGCACGAGACGCCACGGCGCCGACATCCGGCTGAACGCCACGGTCGCCGCCTTCGAGGGCGAAGGCGGCAAGCTCCAGCGCGTGCGGCTCGCCGACGGAAGCACGGTCGAGGCCGACTGCGCCGTGGTGGGCGTCGGCGTCATGCCCAATGTCGAGCTTGCGGAAGAGGCGGGCCTCGCATGCAGACGACGGCATTGTCACCGACGAATTCGGGCAGACAAGCGACTCCGACATCTTCGCCGCGGGCGACTGCACCAGCCATCCCAATCCGTTCGTAGGCGGACGAATTCGCCTGGAATCGGTGCAGAACGCCATCGATCAGGCCAAGCACGCGGCGCTGGCCATGCTGGGCGAGAACGTGCCTTACGCGCGAAGTGCCGTGGTTCTGGTCCGACCAGTACGACCTGAAGCTGCAGATCGCGGGAATTGCGGCCGGCCATGACCAGCTCGTCACGCGCGGCGATCCCCGAAAGCGCGCCTTTGCCGTGTTCCACCTGAAGCAAGGCCGGATCATCGCGGTCGACGCCGTCAATGCCGCGCACGAATACATGTTCGGCCGCAAGCTCATCGCCGCGCGCGCGCGCAGTCCCGGCAGCCAAGGCTCGCCGACACGACGCATCCCCATGAAAGAGCTCGCGAAGCTCTAGCGCCCGCGATGCCCAAGATCACCTACATCGAACACAACGGCACGGAGCACACGGTCGAAGTGCCGGTCGGCCGGTCCGTGATGGAGGGCGCGGTGAAGAACGAAATCCCCGGCATCGACGCCGATTGCGGCGGCGCCTGCGCCTGCGCCACCTGTCACGTCTATGTGGACCCCGCCTGGCAGGACAAGCTCGCCGCCGCGCGACGGAGATGGAGGAGTCCATGCTCGATTTCGCCATCGAGCTCGAAGCGAGCTCGCGGCTCTCCTGCCAGATCAAAGTCAGCGACGCGCTCGACGGCCTCATCGTCCGCATGCCCAAGTCGCAGCACTAGCCGGTGCGGGCTGCAGGCTGATCGAGAATTTCGGGCACCGCGCGCAAAGCCGCCGCGGAACTGGCTTTGTTGACAATTCGCAGCCGGGCGTGCTAACGCTCACGCAACACACGAAGCCTGAAATGCAAGGCCCGCTTGGATTTTTCTGCGGCGCTTTGAGTTGGCTCACCGTTGCAGGGGAGGAATGACATGAGGCCGACACTCGCAACTGTTCTGTTGAGCGCCGTCGTTGCCATGAGCGCAAGCGCGGCAACTCAATCACCAACACCAGCACCATCACCAGTCCTCGCGCCTGAGGAGATCAGCTGGGGTCCCGCGCCGCCATCGCTGCCGGCCGGTGCACAAGCGGCCGTTCTCTACGGCGATCCCGCGGCGGCGGGGCCGTTCGCGATGCGCCTCAAATTGCCGAAAGGCTATCGCGTTCCGTTGCATACGCATCCTGTGGCCGAAGTGGTCACGGTGATCTCTGGCTCGTTTCATTTGGCCATGGGCGAAGCCGCCAAGGACAGCACGGCAAAGGCTTTCACTGCCGGCAGCTTCTTTGCGCTCGAGCCCGGCATGAAACACTACGGGTTCGCCGACGCGGAGACGGTCATTCAAATCAACGGCATGGGACCGTGGGGCATCACCTACGTCAATCCGAAGGACGACCCGCGTAACGCCACGCCGTGACGAGCACGCCGTCCAAGTCCGCCGCCCCGCGTTGATATCTTGCGTGCCGATGAAACGGCAAAGCGCGGGGCGTGCGTGCGTACCTGATCCTTCAAGCAATGCGCAAGCCGCTCTAAGTCATCGTCTCACTTGAGCGTGCTTGCGCGAATCTACGCTTCAAGACGCTCGGACAGCGCCTGATAGCGCGCGCCACGCGGCCGCGAACAGGCGAAGGTTTCCGCCGACACGCCTCTCGCCCTCAGGTTTCTCATCCGAAAGCCGCCGCCCGCCGCCCGCGTCCGCAAAGCGGGCGAAGTCTAGCAAACGCCGCACCAGCCCGATAGGCGGCCCGCAATAGCGCGCGGCGTCCGCCTCAGGACTCGAGCGCCTCCTTGACGGCGGCATCGGTGGAGAAGCCGATGAACCAGCCCGGATATTCTTCGCGAAGCTTGCTCGCCTCGTCGAGCGCGGCGCGATCGGCGTCGGTGAGCGTCACGGTCGCGGCCGAAAGATTGTCCTTGAGCTGCGTGAGGCTCGATGCGCCCATGACCACGGTCGCGACCGCGGGCCGCGCCATCGTCCACGCGAGCACCACCGCGGGCACCGAGGCTTTTCGCTCGGCCGCGATCTTGCGCAGCACCGGCACCACGTCGTAGGCGCGCTCCTGATTGTAATTGATGCGCGAGGCGAAATTGGCTTCGTCCAGCCGATGATCGCGGTCGTAGCGGCCCGAGAGAATGCCGCGTGCGAGCGGGCTCCAGATCATGAGACCCACGCCCGCGTCTTGCGCCATCGGCACGATCTCGCGCTCGATGTCGCGATCGGCCAGCGAATAATACATTTGCCCCGTAACGAAGCGCGCTAAGCCGTTCGCGCGCTGCATGGCGATCGCCTTGGCCGCGAGCCAAGCCGGCCAGTTGGAAAAGCCGATATAACGCGCCTTGCCCGAGCGCACGACTTGATCGAGCGCCAAGAGCGTTTCCTCGAGCGGCGTCACCTTATCCATGCGATGGGCGATGTAGACGTCGATCCAGTCGGTGTTGAGCCGCTTCAGGCTTCCGTCCACGCTCTCCAGAATGTGGCGGCGCGACAGACCCGCATCGGTGAGCGTTGCGCCCATGCGGATGCCGGCCTTGGTGGAAATGACGACATCTCTTCTCTTCTCGCCGAGCGCGCGCGCAACGATCTCCTCGGATTCGCCGATGCTGTAGACATCGGCGGTGTCGATGAAGTTGACGCCCTGGTCGAGCGCCGCCGCCACGACCTCCGCCGCGCCCCGCGTGTCGAGCATGTTGATCTTGAAGCGCGGGTTCTCGCCGAAGGTCATGGCGCCGAGCGCGAGCTTCGAGACAACGAGGCCCGAGTCACCGAGACGTGAGTATTTCATGATCGTCCTCCGCTCCCTCAAGGAATAAGAATGCTCGCGCCCGTGGTGCGGCGGCCTGCGAGATCGCCATGCGCCTTCGCGACGTCTTTGAGCGCGTAACGCTGACGGATCTCGATTTTCACCGCGCCCTTCTGCACCACATCGAAGAGCGCCCGCGCGCTCGCCTCGAGCTCGCTGCGCTCGGCCGCATAGTCGCGGAGCGACGGGCGCGTGACATAGAGCGAGCCCTTGGCCGTGAGGATGCCGAGATCGACGCCCGTCACCGGGCCGGAAGCGTTGCCGAAGCTCACAAGCAATCCGCGCCGCTGCAAGCAATCGAGCGAGGCCGCAAACGTCGCCTTGCCCACCGAGTCATAGACCACGGGCACGCCAACGCCCTTCGTGATTTCGCGCACGCGCGCGGCGATGTCCTGTTCGCTCGAGACGACGACATGCGCGCAGCCATAGGCGCGCGCGAGCGCTTCCTTATCGCGCGAGCCGACGACGCCGATCACGGTGGCGCCGAGATGAGCGGCCCATTGACAGGCGATGGTCCCGACGCCGCCCGCCGCCGCGTGGAAGACGATGGTGTCGCCCCGCTTCACCGCATAAGTGCGGCGCAAGAGATATTCCGCCGTCATGCCCTTGAGCATCATGGCGGCCGCGGTCTCGTCGGAAATCGCTTCGGGAATTTTGACGAGGGCGCGCGCCGGGACGTTTGCAGACTCCGAATAGGCGCAAAGCGGACCCGTGGCATAGGCGACGCGCGTGCCCGGCGTAAAGCCCTGCACATCCGCGCCCGCGGCCTCGACGACGCCCGCCGCTTCGCTGCCGAGCCCCGACGGAAGCGTCACCGGATAGAGCCCGCTGCGCTGGTAGATATCGACGAAGTTGAGGCCGATGGCGCGATGGCGCACGCGCACCTCCCCGGGCCCGGGCGGCGGGAGCGTCACCTCTTCGAGCCGCAACACCTCCGGCCCGCCGAAGGCGGAAAAGCGTATCGCCTTCACCATCGCGCGCCTTGCCTCTATTCGAGATGCCTGTTGAAGAAATCGAGCGAGCGCTTGCCCGCGAGCTCGGCGGCCGTCTTGTCGTAATGCTCGCCGCCGGTGCGCGCGAAGGCGTGGTCTTGCTCCTTGTACTGATGAATTGTCACCAGCGGATTCTTGCCGAGCGCGTCCATGATCTTCTTCTGGGCCGCAGGCTTTACGTATTCGTCCTTGCTGGCAATGTGCAGCATGAGCGGCTTTTTGATGTTCTTTGCTTCGGCGAGCCGCTCGTCGATCGAGACGCCGTAATAGCCGACCGAGGCATCGGCGGTCGTGCGCGTGGCGGTGAGATAAGCAAGAAGGCCGCCGAGACAAAAGCCCACCGCGCCCACCTTACCCGTCACGCCTTGCGTCTTGCGCAACGCGTCGATGGTCGCCTGAATGTCGCGGACGCCGCTGTCGATGTTGAACTTCTGCATGAGCGAGAATGCCCTCTGCCACTCGGCCTGCGTTTTGTCCGTGAGCTGAACATTCCGCTCGATGTGCCAGAAGAGATCCGGCGCCAGCGCGAAGAAGCCTTGGGCCGCCAAGCCGTCGGCCACCGAGCGCACCCATGGGTTGACGCCGAAGATTTCCTGGATGACGACGACGCCCGCGCCCTTGGCCGGATTTGGGCCGCGCGAGATAGCCGGAAAAGTTGCCTTCGGCGCCCTTGATGGTGATGGTTTCTCCGCTCACGGCGGCGCTCCTCTTGTCTTGGGGAATGGGTAGCTCGGGGCGCCACTCTACCGCCCCGGCCTCGCCTGCGCGAGCGGCTCAGCCAAGCGCGGCGCGCAGCGCTTCCGGGTCCGTGAGCGGCAGCGAACAGGTCGTGCCCCGGCACACATAGGCGGTGGCGCGGCCGTCCTTGAGCGTCGTGCCGGCGGCCGGATGATCCGCGGGCAGCGCCGTGTCGGCGCCGATCACGCTCACGACCTTCTGGGGGAGCGGCGCCTTGAAGGCCGCGCGCAAGAGCGCCTCCGTCTCGGCCTCGCCCCGCCTGCCGCGGATCACGACCTGGCGCGCATTGAGGAGAAAGTCGAAGCCGTTGAGATAGGTGCCGAGGCTCAGCGCATTGCGTTCGAGCTCGCCCGACAAGGCTTGCGCCAACGCCTCCGCGCGCGCGCGGTATGGCGCGTGGCCCGTCCGGTGGTAGAGCCGCATCAGGACCTCGATCATGGTGCCGTTGGCATTGGGCACGGGATGGTCGTGGGCAAAGCGGCTGCGGGCGATGAGCGCGTCGGCATCGTCGGCCGTGAAGTAGTACCCGCCTTGGGCGTCGTCCCAGTAGTGCCGGTTCAAGCTCTCGGTCAACGCGCGCGCGTCTTCGAGATAGCGCGGCACGCCCGTCGCTTCCTCGAGCAAAAGCGCCGCGCGGGCCATGTTGGCGTAGCCGTCGGAGACGGCGTGATGGCGGGCGCGGCCGAGACGGAAACTGTGCTTGAGCCTGAGCCCGCCCGTTTCGGCTTCCGTCATGCGTGTCGCGCACGAAGTCATAGGCTCGCGCCGCGGCCGCGAGCCAGCTCGCTCTCCGCAAATGTGAGCCCGGCCCGCGTGAGCGCCGCGACCATGAGGCCGTTCCAATCGGAGAGCACCTTGTCGTCGCGGCCGGGGCGCACGCGCATTTCGCGGCGCGCAAGGAGAGCGGCGCGGCTCTTGGCGAGGCGCGCCTCGGTGTCCTCGGGCAGGCGCTCGAGCGAGTTCAGGCGATTGAGAATATTCGTGCCTTCCCAATTTCCGGCTTCGCTCACGTCGTACACGTTGGAGAAAAGCCCCGCCTCGCGACCCAGGACGTCGGCGATCTCCGCCGCCGACCAGACATAGAACTTGCCCTCGTGGCCTTCGGAGTCCGCATCGAGCGAGGCCGCGAACGCGCCTTCCTCCGTCAGCATCTCGCGCGTGAGCCATCCGACCGTCTCGCGCACACGCTCCGTATACAGAGCGTTTCCCGTGCCGAGCCAGGCTTGCGTCAAAATGTCGATGAGCGCCGCGTTGTCATAGAGCATCTTCTCGAAATGCGGCACGAGCCAGCGTTCATCCACCGCGTAGCGCGCAAAGCCGCCGCCCAGATGATCGTAGATGCCGCCCTGGCCCATGTGATCGAGCGAGACCGTCACCGCGCTCCGAGAAACGCGCATCGCCCGCGCGCAGATGCGCGCGCCACAAAAGCTCGAGCAGCGGCACCTGCGGAAACTTCGGCGCGCCGCGCAGGCCGCCATTGTGCGGAATCGAACTCGCGCACGAGCGCGCTCTGCCACGCGATCGAGAATTTCCGGCACGAGCCTCGCTTGCGGCTTGCCTTGCGCGAGCTTTTGCAGCGCCTCGCGAATGGACGCGCGGTTTTTCGCGATCGCCTCGGGCTGCTCGTCGAATGCGCGGCGCATCGCATCGAGCACGTCCTTGAACGCCGGCTGCCCGTAGCGCGACACGTTGGGAAAATAGGTGCCGCCCCAGAACGGCTCGCCCTCGGGCGTGAGAAACATGGTGAGCGGCCAGCCGCCTTGAAGGCCCAGGAGCTGCACCGCGTTCATGTAGATGGCGTCGACGTCCGGGCGCTCTTCGCGATCGACCTTGATGCTGACGAAATGCTTGTTCATCAGCGCGGCCGTCTCGGCGTCGGAGAAGCTTTCATGGTGCATGACATGGCACCAATGGCAGGCGGCGTAACCCACCGAGAGGAGAATTGGCTTTCCTTCGCTGCGCGCCGCGGCGAGCGCCTCAGCATCCCAGGGCTGCCAGGCCACCGGGTCGTCCTTGTGCTGCAGGAGATAGGGGCTCGTCTCTTCGCTCAAGCGATTGCGGAGCATCGAACCTCACTGGCGCGACGGCGAAGATGGCGCGCTCGGCCAGCGCGCGTTGCGCCTGTCATCCGGCATCGCATAGGGTCGGAGCCGCGCGAACCCCATTGTGGGCCGCAAGAGGCGGACTTGTCGATGAAAGTCAACATCACACTCGATTGCACGCCGCTGGAGGCGCGCAAGTTCCTGGGCCTTCCCGATGTCGAGCCGTTGCAGAAGGCCATGCTCAAGCAATTTCAGGAGCGCACCGAGAACGCCATGAACTTGATGGACCCCGAGACGCTGATGAAGCAGTGGGGACCGATCGGCCTGCAATCGCTCGAGCACTTCCAGCGCTTCATGTTCGATGCCGCGCGCTCCATGGTGGAGCAGCCGGACGAACGCGAAAACGAAAGAAAGACCTGACCGGCGGGAGTTCCGGCGCGGCATGAGCGGCCGGGATACCATCTTTGCGCTCGCGACCGCGCGCGGTCGGGCGGCGATTGGGGTCGTGCGCGTGAGCGGACCCGATGCGGGCCCGGCGCTCAAGTCACTTGCCGGCGCGCTGCCCCCGCCGCGCCGCGCCCGTGTGGCGGCGCTGCGCGATCCCGCTGATCGCGCGCTTCTCGACCGGGCGCTCATTCTCTGGCTTCCGGCCCCGGCAAGCTTCACCGGCGAGGACAGCGCCGAGCTCCACATCCATGGCGGACCCGCGGTGATCGCGGGCGTTGTGTCCGCACTCGGCCGCCTTCCGGGCTTGCGTCCCGCCGAGGCCGGCGAATTCACACGCCGCGCTTTCGAGAATGGACGCCTCGACCTCACGGCGGCCGAAGGCCTCGCCGACCTCGTCGCCGCGGAGACGGCGGCCCAGCGCCGCCAGGCCCTCGACCAGCTCGGCGGCAGTCTCGGCCAGCTTTACGAAGGCTGGCGGGCCGAGCTTCTTCATCTCATGGCGCTGGCCGAGGCGGAGATCGATTTCCCGGACGAGGATGTGCCCGAAGGCGTGCTCGAGCGCGCGCGCACGGCGCTCGCGGCGCTGCACGCAGCCATCTCGGCCCATCTCGCCGACCAAGGCCGCGGCGAGCGCTTGCGGGCGGGCTTTCAGGTGGCGCTTCTGGGCGAGCCCAATGTCGGAAAATCCTCGCTTCTCAACGCGCTCGCCAAGCGCGAGGTGGCCATCGTCTCCGAAGAGCCCGGCACGACGCGCGACGTGCTCGAGGCGCATTTCGACCTCGGCGGATACCCCGTGACCATCGCCGACATGGCGGGCTTGCGCGCGGCGGAAGGGCGCGTGGAGGCCATCGGCATCGCGCGCGCCCGCGCCCGCGCCGAAGCGGCCGACTTGCGGTTGCTGCTCCTTGAGGCGACCGGGCCGCGCACGCTGCCGGCGGAATTGGCGAGCCTCGCCAGGCCGGACGACATTCTCGTCGCGACCAAAGCGGATCTCCTTCCGCCAGGCAGCGCATTTTCAGGCCTGACCCCCACTCCACCTCTCCCCCTTCCAGGGGAGAGAGCCGTCACATTGCGCCCCGAATCGGTCCTCCCCCTGAAAGGGGGAGGATAGGTGGGGGTCGTGTGGTGATGACTGTCTCCGTCGTCACGGGACAGGGTCTCGACGCGCTCTTGGCTTCTTACAGGAGCAGGGCCGAGGTGGCGCTCGGCGCGGGCGAAGCGCCCGCCATCAGCCGTGCGCGCCACCGCGCGGCGTTGGAGGAGTGCCGGGAGGCCTTGGGCCGGGCGCTCGCACGCCGGGATGACTTTCTGGAACTACTGGCGGAGGACCTGCGCTTGGCCGCCCGGGCGCTCGGCCGGCTCACCGGCCGCGTCGACGTGGATGACATACTCGACGTCGTGTTCTCGGAATTTTGCATTGGCAAGTAGTGCTTTGTTTCACGTGAAACCGCTTGTCGTTTCGCCCCCGCAAGGAAAAAAGTTAACAATCGGCAGGTCTAATCTCCCTTTCCTTGCTTCGCCGGACAGGGAACGAGGTCGTGGGGACACGCTGGACAAACCAGGAGTTGCATCCTAGAAGGGCGGCCAATGCGGCGAATGTGGGATGTGGTCATCATCGGCGGTGGACATGCGGGCTGCGAGGCGGCGGCCGCGGCGGCGCGCCTCGGGGCCAAGACGCTCCTTCTCACCCATAAGCTCGAGACCATCGGCGAGATGTCCTGCAACCCGGCCATCGGCGGGCTCGGCAAGGGCCATCTCGTGCGCGAGATCGACGCCCTGGACGGCCTCATGGGCCGGGTCGCCGACGCCGCGGGCATCCAGTTCCGGCTCCTCAACCGGCGCAAGGGACCTGCCGTGCGCGGGCCCCGCTGCCAGGCCGACAGAAAGCTCTATCGGCGCGCGATGCAGAATGCGGTGCTCCACTACCAAAACCTCAGCGTGCGGGCGGCCGCCGTCGAGGATCTCCTGGCGGATAGCGGCCGGGCGGCCGGCGTGGTCACGGCCGATGGCGAGGAAATCAGGGCGGGCGCGGTGGTTCTCACCACTGGCACCTTCCTCGACGGACTTATCCACATCGGCGAGCGGAAGATTCCGGCGGGCCGCGCGGGCGAGGCGCCGGCGATCGGCCTGTCCCGGCGCCTCTATGCCATGGCTTTTCCCATGGGCCGGCTCAAGACCGGCACGCCACCTCGCCTCGACGGCCGGACTATCGACTGGGCCGGGCTCGACCGCCAGCCGGGTGACGAGCCGCCCGTGCCGTTCTCATTTCTAACCACGCGCATCACGACCCCTCAAGTCGATTGCCACATCACCGGCACGACGCCTGAGGGCCACACCCTCATCCGGGCCAATCTCCACCGCGCGCCCATGTATTCCGGCCAGATTTCCAGCACTGGGCCGCGTTATTGCCCCTCAATCGAGGACAAAGTGGTGCGCTTTGCCGACAAGAGCCGGCACCAGATTTTCCTCGAGCCGGAGGGGCTCGACGACGACACCGTCTATCCCAACGGCATCTCGACCTCGCTGCCCGAAGAGGTCCAACGGGCGCTCGTTGCCTCGATTCCCGGCCTCGAGCGAGCGGTGATCACGCGCCCGGGCTATGCCATCGAATACGACTATGTCGACCCGCGGGCGCTTCACCCGAGCCTCGAAACCAAGCTTCTCCCCGGCCTTTTCCTGGCAGGGCAGATCAACGGCACGACCGGCTACGAGGAGGCCGCGGCCCAAGGCCTGGTTGCGGGTCTTAACGCGGCCCTCCTGGTCTCGGGCAGCGCCCGCCGCTTTCTTCCCGACAGAGCACAATCCTATATCGGCGTCCTCATCGACGACCTGGTGACTCGGGGCGTGACCGAGCCCTACCGCATGTTCACGGCCAGGGCCGAGTACCGGCTCTCGCTCCGCGCCGACAATGCCGACGAGCGGCTGACACCACTCGGGCTCGGCCTGGGCTGCGTAGGGCCGGAGCGCGGCGGCACCTTCGAGGCAAAGACCTCGGAGCTCGCTCGGGCGCGCGCTTTCCTGGCGAGCAAGACGCTCACGCCGACCGAGGCCCGCGCCCACGGCCTCGACGTCAATCTCGACGGCCAGCGCCGGACTGCGCTTGAGCTGCTTGCCTACCCGCAAATCTCCGTTTCCCGCCTACTTCTCCTCTGGCCCGAGCTTGGCCGTTTCCGGCCGGAAACTCTCGAGCGGCTGGAATGCGACGCCCTCTATTCCGGCTATCTGGAGCGTCAGGAGCGCGACATTGCCGCATTCCGGCGGGACGAGGCGGTGGCTCTGCCCGAGAGGCTCGATTATCTCGCCCTGCCCGGACTTTCGGCTGAAATCCGCCACAAGCTCGCGGCCCACCGGCCCAGCAATCTCGGTCAAGCGGCGCGGCTGGACGGCATGACCCCCGCGGCGTTGACGCTCCTTCTCGCCCTGGCAAAGCGCGATAAGGCGAGAACGGCGGCTTGAGCATGCAAACCTATGGCTCCGCCGAGCTTGCCGCCGAGCTTTCTGTTTCACGTGAAACAAAAGAAAAGCTGGAGCGGCTGGCGGCGCTTCTCCAGCATTGGCAGAGGACCATTAACCTTGTCGGCACGGCGAGCCTCACCAAGCTCTGGCAGCGCCATATGCTCGACTCGGCCCAGCTCGCCCCGCTCGTCCCGGCCGATGCACGGATCTTGGTCGATCTTGGTAGCGGCGGCGGCTTTCCGGGTCTCGTGCTTGCCATCATGTTCGCAGACCGCCGGGGCTTTCGCGCCCACCTCATCGAAAGCGACAAGCGCAAGGCGGCATTCCTCGCCGCCGCCATTGGCGAGCTCGGCGTGCCTGCCGAAGTCCACGCCGTGCGGATCGAGTTCGCGCCGCCCATTCGGGCCGACGTCATCACAGCCCGCGCCTGCGCGCCCCTGCATGAGCTCTTAGGCTATGCCGCCCGCTTTTGGGGACCGGGCACGCTCGGCCTTTTTCACAAGGGCCAGGATGTCCAGCACGAATTGACCCAGGCGCGCGAATCTTGGACATTCGACGTCCAGTTCGCCCCCAGCCGGAGCGACCCTTCCGGCACGATTCTCATGGTGAGGGCGCTTGAGCGTGTCCCCGGACGCCAGCGTTAAGAGTGAGGGCCAGGCAACACCCGGCCGGCGCACGCGCATCATTGTGCTGGCGAACCAGAAGGGCGGGGTGGGCAAGACCACGACCGCCATCAACTTGGGCACGGCGCTCGCCGCCGTGGGCGAGGTCACGCTGATCATCGATCTCGACCCCCAGGGCAACGCCTCGACGGGTCTCGGCATCTCCCAGGGCGAGCGGCGCATCTCGTCTTATGAAGTCTTGATGGGTTCGGCGCCGCTCAAACACGCGATCCAACCCACGCTCATTCCCGGCCTTCACATCGTGCCCGCCACGGTGGACCTCTCCGGCGCCGAGCTCGAGCTTGCTCAGCTCGAGCGCCGCTCATATCGCCTGGCCGACGCCATCAATCATTACCTGTCAGAGGCCGAAGAGGACGCGAGCCTGCTCCGGCCGGGCTATGTGCTGATCGATTGCCCGCCCTCGCTCAATCTTCTCACGCTCAACGCACTGGTCGCGGCCCACTCGATCCTCGTGCCGTTGCAATGCGAGTTCTTCGCCTTGGAAGGTCTCACTCAGCTCTTGAAGACCGTGCGGCGGATCCAGGCCACGCTCAATCCCGATCTCGAGATTCAGGGCGTGGTGCTCACCATGTACGACAGGCGCAACCGGTTTTCGGATCAAGTTGCGAGCGACGTGCGAAGCTTCCTTGGCGCCAAAGTCTACAAGACGATCATCCCCCGCAACGTACGTCTTTCGGAAGCGCCTTCGCATGGCAAGCCCGCGCTCGTCTACGACCATCGCTGCGCCGGCAGTCAGGCCTACATGCGGCTTGCGAGCGAGCTGATCCAACAGGAGCGCGCCTTGAGCGTGGCTTGAGATGAGCGAGGACGCGAAAGCAAAGCGCCTAGGACGCGGCTTGTCGGCTCTGATGGGCGACAACGATGTCACGCTGTCGCAAGACACCGTCCGCGGCTTGAAGCACATCCCCATCGAATTCTTGCGGCCGAGCAGGCTCCAACCGCGCAAGCGCTTCGCCGAAGACGAGCTCGATCAGCTCGCTCAATCCATCAAGAGCAAAGGCCTGCTCCAGCCCATCATCGTGCGCGGCGACCCCACGCATCCGAACAGCTTCGAGATCGTGGCGGGCGAGCGGCGTTGGCGCGCCGCGCAGCGTGCGCAGCTCCACGAGGTGCCCGTCATCGTCAAGACACTCGACGACGGACAGGTGCTCGAGATCGCGCTCATCGAAAATCTTCAGCGTACGGACCTTAATTCCATCGAAGAAGCCAACGCGTATGTCGTGCTCATGGAGCGCTTCGGCCATCGCCCCGAAGCCGTGGCCGAGACCGTGGGCAAGAGCCGGAGCCACATCGCCAACACCTTGCGTCTGCTCACGCTGCCGCAGAGCATTCAAACGATGGTCGTCGAAGGCCAGCTCAGCGCGGGTCACGCGCGCACGCTTGTCGGCATGGAGAACGCGGAGGAGCTTGCCGCCTATCTCGTCAAGGGCGAGCTCTCGGTGCGCGGGGCCGAGGACGCCGCGCGCCGTTACGGCAAGCTCAAGGCCGGCGGGCGCAAGCGTCCCCACTCGAAGAAAGAGAAGGACGCCGACACGCGCGCGCTCGAAGACAATCTCACCGAAGCGCTCGGGCTCAAGGTCACGCTCGTGACCAAGAGCGCCGAGAGCGGCGAAATGCACATCGCCTACAAGAGCCTCGAGCAGCTCGACGACATCTGTAACCGGCTCAAGCGCGCTTGACCCCGCCGCGCAATTTCATTCGTATACGGACGAATTAGGCTCCGAGCCGCAACGGTCGAGGCAGACTAACCCTTCACCCCACCCCGCCGCGCCTGCGCGCTTCGCGCTACGGCGGGCGACCCTCCCCATCAAGGGGAGGGTAAGAACTATTGCAGAGAACACGAGGCTATTCCCCTCCCCCGTGTGGGGAGGGGATAGGGGTGGGGGTCACTTGTTCCTTCAGGTGCGAGACCTAATCCCGTGCCGTCTGTCCTAAGCTAGTTCGCTCTCCCGCGTAGCGCGCGTGACGTCGGGCGAAGGCGCGCCAACTCGACAAGCGCGTGCGCGGCGATGATGTCGTCGGGCAGCGCCGTGGTCTTGCATTTGGCTTCGGCATCGAGAAGAAGCGACAGCGCCCGTTCGAGCGCCGTGGTCGTCCAGCCCCGGCAGCGCGCGGCGAAGGCGCCCCGCAGCGAGAAGGGAAGCGGCGGGCGCAAATTCGCCACCGCGTCTTCGAGACCGCGCCCGCTCTCGGACAGCCGCAACACGAGATCGACGCGCTGGCAATTGCGCTGGGCGGCGCGCAGAAGCGTCACCGCGCCCGTGCCCGCGGCACGCGCGCGCACAAGGGCTTTCTCGAGCGCGGCGAGCTTGCCGTCGAGCGCCGCGTCGACCACGTCTTCGGCGGCGCCGGCCTCCGCATCCTCCACGCACAGCACGACATCGGCGCGCGTGACGGTTCCGGGCTCGCCCTTGAAGAGCGCGAGCTTTTCCAAAGCCTGCCGCGCCTGCCCGTGATCGCCGCCGACGCGGTCGAAGAGGAGCGCGCGCGCATCGGCGTCGAGGCTAAAGCCACGCTCGCGCATGTCGTGCAAAAGCCCATCGAAGCCCGCGCCCTCCGCGCAGGCGAGGGCGAGCGCATGGCGCGATCCTTCGAAGAGCGCCTTGAGGCTCGATCGCCAGGCGAGCGCGCCCGCCTCGACGAGGAGAAAAGCCTGGGCCTTGGCGACCGACAGCGCCTCGGTCGCTTCGATAAGGCCGGTATGGCGATCGGTCGTCTCGCGCAGCCAAACCAATCTGCGGCCCCCGGTGAGCGAGAGCTGTGCGAGCTCGTCATTGAGGCGCGCGGCGTCGCGCAGAACCGCATCCGCCTCGAAGACGGCGACGCGAAACGGATCGGAAAGATCGCTCACCGCCGCGCGCCCGATCCGTTCGGCCGTTTCGCGCACCAGCGTGCGGTCTTCGCCATAGACGAGCGCGGCCGCGAGCTTGTCGATGCGCGCGGGCAAGCCCGCGATGTCGTTCGCCGACGCTTTCACAGAAACTCCGTCGATCCGCGCGGCGCTTGTTAGCTCCGCCTATTGCGCGAAAAAGAGGGCAAGCCTCAAGCTCAGATCATCGCTCAACATCTTGGCCGCCCGCCGCTCGGCGTCACGCCGCGCCACCAGCGTCGCGTATTCGGACTCGACCACGTTGTAGGCCGAGGTCGCCTCGGTGTTTCCTTCAAGAACGATCGCGTTGTTGGACAGATCGACGAGCTTGTAACTCGCGCCGAGCATCAAGCTGTAGCGCGTCACGGACGCGTCGGGCTCGACCAGCGAGCCGATGAGATTCGAGTTGAGCCCGACTTCCAGGCGGTGGCTTGCCGCGGCGGGCTTGTCCTCGGCATGGAGCCGGTCCAAGAGATCGTTGCGCAAATAAACCCCGACGATCCCCAACATCGGCTCGACCGAGATCTGGGAGAGCTTCTCTTCCACAAGCGCGTTCGCGCCGTGCTCGCCAAGAACCGGCGTGAAGCCGCAAGCCGAAATAAGCGGCAGCACAAGCGCGAGCAAGAGAGGGCGCAGATCAGACCACGACATTGACAATCCTGTTCGGCACGACGACCACTTTGCGAACGCTCTTGCCCCCGAGCGCGCGTTGCACGCCGTCGAGCGAGAGCGCGGCCTCTTTGAGCGCGCCTTCGCCGAGATCGCGCGCAACCTCGATCTCGCCCCGGCGCTTGCCGTTCACCTGCACGGCCACCGTCACCGTATCTTCGCGAACAAGAGCGTCCTCGGCAACGGGCCAAGGCGTCTCGACCACCATCCGGCGGTGGCCGAGCTCGGCCCAGCAGGTCTCGGCCAAGTGGGGCATGACGGGCGCGATCAACAGCACGAGCCTCTCCAGCGCCTCGCGCAGCGCGAAGCCTTCGCCCTCGCCGCCTTCCGCGCGCCATTCCTCCAGCGTATTCATGAGCTCATAGGCGCGCGCCACCGCCCGGTTGAAGCGAAAGGCGGAAAAATCCTCGGTCATGCGCGCGATCGTCCGGTGCGTGGCTTGGCGCAAGGCGAGGGCCGCGGGCCCGATGGTCGCCGGACATGGGGCGCCCAGGGGCGCGAGCGCGGGCTTTTCCTTCTGCACGAGGCGAAATACGCGCTGCACGAAGCGCCACGCGCCTTCGATGCCGGCTTGCGTCCATTCGCTGTCGCGCTCGGGCGGGGTATCGGAGAGCATGAACCAGCGCGCCGTGTCGGCGCCGTACTGCGCAATGATCGTTTCGGGATCGACGATATTCTTTTTTGACTTCGACATCGCCTCCACGGCGCCGATCGTGACCGGCCGGCCTGTTTCACGATGAGCCAGCGCGCCGTCCTTGTTCACGACATCTTCGGGAAACACCCACTTGCCCTGTTCGTCCTTGTAGGACTGGTGCGTGACCATGCCTTGGGTGAAGAGACCGGCGAATGGCTCCTCGACGCCGATGCGCCCGATCTTGGCAAGCGCACGCGTGAAGAACCGCGCGTATAGCAGATGCAGGATCGCATGCTCCACGCCGCCGATATATTGATCGACCGGCATCCAGTAATCGACCGCGGCGCGCAGCAAGTGGTCTTCGCTCTGCGGCGCACAGAAGCGCGCGAAGTACCAGGCGGAATCGACGAAAGTGTCCATGGTGTCCGTTTCGCGCCTTGCGGGCTTTGCGCATTTCGGACAAGAGACATTCTTCCATGTCGGATGGTGCTCGAGCGGATTGCCGGGCTTGTCGAAGCGCACGTCTTCCGGCAAGCGCACGGGCAAATCCGCATGCGGCACAGGCACGACGCCGCAAGTCTCGCAGTGAATTGCCGGGATCGGGCAGCCCCAATAACGCTGGCGCGAAATGCCCCAGTCGCGCAGGCGATAATGAATCGTGCGGCGCCCCTGTCCCGCTGCTTCGGCGCGTTCGGCAATCGCGCGCTTGGCGTCCGCAACCGAGAGCCCATCGAGAAAATCGGAGTTGCCGAGCACGCCGTCATCCGCGAACGCCGTGTCGCCGATGGCAAAGCGCGTGGGATCGGCATCCCGCGGAATGACGACGGGCAACACCGGCAGGCCATATTTGCGGGCAAATTCCAGATCGCGCTGATCATGGGCCGGGCATCCAAACACGGCGCCCGTGCCGTATTCCATCAAGACGAAGTTGGCGACGAAAAGCGGGACCGTCGCCCCCTTGCGGAAGGGATGGCGCACGGAAAGGCCCGTGGCGTGGCCCTTCTTTTCCACCGTCTCGAGACTAGCCTCGGAGGTAGCACTCGCAAGACAGTCCTTGATGAAGCGTGCAAGCCCCGCATCGCGGCGCGCCAGCGCTTGGGCCAGCGGATGGTCGGCCGCGATGGCGCAAAAGCTCATGCCGAAGATCGTGTCCGGTCGCGTGGTGAAAATCTCGAGCGTCTGGGGCACATCGGCCGGTGCGCCGGCGAGTGCAAGCGAAAGCGCCAGGCCCTCGGAGCGGCCGATCCAGTTCGCCTGCATCACGCGCACTTTCTCCGGCCAGCGCTCGAGCCGCGACAACTCTTCGAGGAGTGGCTCTGCAAAGTCCGTGATGCGCAAGAACCACTGGGTGAGCTTCTTCTTTTCCACCGGCGCGCCGGAACGCCAGCCGCGGCCGTCGATCACCTGCTCGTTGGCGAGCACGGTCTGATCCACCGGATCCCAGTTGACGGACGACTCCTTGCGGAAGGCGAAATCGTGCGCCCACAAATCCAGAAACAGCGCCTGTTGATGGGCGTAGTAGGAAAGATCGCAAGTCGCGATCTCGCGCGACCAGTCGATCGCCAAGCCGAGCGCCCTCAGTTGGCGGCGCATGCTCGCTATGTTCTCGTAAGTCCAAATCTTGGGGTGCGTGTTGTTCTGCATGGCGGCGTTCTCCGCCGGCAGACCGAAGGCGTCCCAACCCATCGGATGAAGCACGTTGAAGCCCTGGGCGCGCTTAACGCGTGCCACCACGTCGCCCATCGTGTAGTTGCGGACGTGCCCCATATGGATGCGCCCCGACGGATAGGGGAACATCTCGAGCACGTAGTATTTCGGCTTGGTCGTGTCCTCGCGCGCGCTGAAGACGCTTGCGGCTTCCCATGCCGCCTGCCAGCGGGCTTCCGCCTCTTTGGCGTTATAGCGAGACGTCATTCAATCGTATCGACTTGCAGCTGGCGTGCGCGGGTGAGAATGGCGTTTTCGAGCTTGACGGCGGTGTCGGGATTGCTCGGCGCATCGGCCCAGTTCGAGCCGCTCTTGACTTGGCGGAAGACGGCGACTTTGACGCCGTCCGCGCGCAAACGGCGGTCGAGAATATAGACCGTCATCTTGAAGCGCTCGTTGGCGACGTCGGGGTTGGCGTACCAATCCGTGATGATGACCCCGCCGAAGGGATCGACCGACGACAGGGGCATGAAGGAGAGCGTGTCGAGGGACGCCCGCCACAGAAAGCTGTTGACGCCGATGCCGGCTTCTTTCTTGCCGCCCGCCTCGCCCGGATAGCCGGCGCTCGGGCTGCCTTCCGACTTGCCGCAGGCGGCAAGGCCGAGGCCGAGCCCCGCGAGCAGGATGAGGGCGGAACGCAGTGAATTCGAGCGCAGAAAAGGCATGGTTGGGGGACTTCCTAGGCCGGTGACCGAGTGCCCGACGCGCGTGTCGGACGGCGTGGCCGAGGTATATAGCGTTGAGGGCCCCGGCTCGCGCAATCTTTGCCAACACCTTTGGCCGGAAAGACGTTTTTGCCGCAAGTCCTGTCTGTGGCGGAGCTACAACAGGACGGCCTTTTCGTTCCGGGCTGGCCTGCGAGCCTTGACCCTTCTTTCCACGCGTCGGCTAATGGAGTGGGACCGGTAGGGCTGAGTTTGCCCGCAGACCGGGCGTATGGCTTGTGCGTCGCGCGAATGAGCGCACGAACGGCGAAAATGCGGCATTTCCTTTGGAATCAAGTACTTATGGCGGCGGCCTTGCTGCCGGGGGCGGTAGTGCTTGCGGCCGTCCCGGCCTCAGCTGCCGAGGGCCAGGACAGCGCCGCCATCAGCGAGCTGACGCCCTATGTCGCGGAGCCCGGGGCGAGCGGCAAGCTCGGCGCGCTCAATATCCGCCCCATCGCCTTTCAGTCCGAGATCGAGGTCGACACCACGAGCGCGTTCACGCAGCGGATGCGCGGCGTGCAGCTTGCAGTGCGTTATGCCGCATCGCCCGACGAAGGTCTGAGCATTCAGGACATAAAGCTCGATTGCGCCGTGTGCACGACCCGCAGAGGCGATTGGCTCGCCCCGTTGCCCGGGAGCGTCGAGCTCGGGGTGAACTATGCGGCCGGTGGCAAGGCGGTCAGTCTCCAGCTCGCCGGCAGCTATTTCGCCGCCGAGCCTGAGCACACCGCCATCAGCCTCGAGGCGGCGCGCTCCTGGGGCGTCGGCGGCAAGATCGGCCTCAAGCTCGGCAGCGCGGGCGCTCTCGCGCTTGGCGGCTCCTACAGCAACCGCAACTACGTGAATCTCAATGGAGCGGCGGGCCGGCTTGCCGGAATCCTCACCGACCAAACGAGCGCCTGGGCCTGGGATGCGGGGCTGAGCTACGCCTACGGTCCGTGGATGCTCGGCGGTTACTATCAGACCGCGCAAGTCGATGTCGCTTCGGCGCTGGCGGCGCAGATGACTTCGCTCTCGCCGGCGCAAGGGGGCCGCGCCATCGCGCTGCAAGGCGGTTATCGCGTGGCGCCCGGCTTCGCGCTCGCCGCCGGCGTGCAGTTCTGGGATTACCAAGATTCAGCGCTCAATTTGTCGGCCGCCGGGCAAGATCGCCTGACGGACAGCTCATCGACGGTCGTGTTCCTCGAGACCGCGGTCGACTTCTGAGAGCTCGCGCGCATTGAGGGGATGGCAGAGGCGGGTCACGTGGCAAGGCCATGTGGCCCGCTTCGCTTTTCTAGAGCGCCGATCCCCAGAGCGACCGCGCGCCCGTGACACCCCCGCCACGGAACGCCGCGAAAAATCTTGCCGCAGTCTTTGTCACCGAAACGTCACCGCTTGGTTAACGAGTTGTTACCGCCCCTTGCGAAGGTGCCTCGGGCTCAGAGGCCGTTGGATGCGGGGGGCCGGCCGCTGCGTAATGCGGCCGTCCACGGCGTGAATTCGGCCTTCTGTCCCATGCAAACAGAGGGGTCGAAAAATGGAAAAGTCGAAGTTCGCGTTGCTTGCCGGTACGCTGCTCGCAAGCACGGCGTTGCTCGCGGCGCCCGCGATGGCGGCGAGCAAAGCCAAGCAGCCCAGCAATCAAGAGCTGTTGGAGCGCATCGAGCAGCTCGAGCAGGAAGTCGAGGAGGGCAAGGAGCAGCAAGAAAAGACGGCCTCGCGCCTCTCGCCGATCGAGGACTCTTATAAGGACGCCAGATGGTCCTTACTCCAACGGGCGTCCCAAAATTCAAAGCGGTGACGGCCGCTTCGAGCTTGCCATTCGCGCACGCTTCCATGCCGACGCGGGCATCCTATTTCCAGGACGACAATCTGCCTGCGTCTGTTACGACGGGCCGCGACCTCGACAGCGGCGCATTCATTCGGCGCGCGCAGTTCGGCGTCGAAGGCAAGGTCTTCAAGGATTTCTGGTACGAAATTCGTTACGAGTTCGGCGGCTCGGGCACCGAAGGCTCGGGCACAATCAATCTGATGCGCGTCGCCTATCAAGGCATCCCGAACTTCCGCGTCAATGTGGGCGTGATCCAACCGGTCTTCACGCATGCGGACGCCGTCTCGTCGAACGAGATCACCTTCATCGAGCGCGCGTCTGTCATCAACACGATCGTCGGCGCGTATGGCGGCAGCGACTCGCGGCGCGGCGTCGAAATGACGTTCCAGAAGAGCGGCCTGTTCTACGAGGGCGACAATTTCGTGCTGACCGGTGCGTACACGGGAGCCTCGACGACCAGCGCCGACGGCACCGACGAAGGCACGCAGATTTTGGGTCGCACCGCGTTCCGTCTGTGGTCCGATGGCACGTCCAACATCCAGATCGGCGCGGACGGCGCAAAGATTCTCCAGCCGACGGGCGCCGCAGTGCCCGGCGGCGCGAAGAATATCAACCTGCAAGATCGCCCGGAGATGCGCTCCGACAGCACGCGCCTCGTGAGCACCGGGAGCATACCTGCGGAAGGTGGCTGGCTTTACGGTTTCGAGGGCGGCGCCAACATCAAGAACTTCTATGTCTCGGGCGAGTACTACAAGTTCGGCATCGACCGCGACCGGGCGTGCACGGGCTGCAACACGACCGCCGTCGATCCCGAGTTCACGGGGTGGTATGTCGAGGGCTCCTGGGTTCTCACCGGACAGCCGAAAACCTACTCCGCCAAATCCAACAGCAACCAAGTTGGCGTATGGGGATCGCCCACCGTCATCAGGCCGTTCTCGATCAGTGAGGGCGGATGGGGCGCCTTTGAGCTCACGGGCCGCTACAGCGTGCTCGACCTCAACTTCAGGGAAGGCTTGCCCGGCACGGCGATCGCCACGGCCGCCGGTGCCATTCGCGGCGGCGAGCAGACCATCTGGACGGTTGGGCTCAATTGGTACATGAACGCCAACATCCGGATGATGTTCAACTATCTGAATATCGACGTCGATCGCATGAACGCCGCGGGCTTGCAGGCGGGCCAAGAGCTTGACGCTGTGGCCGGTCGTCTCCAGTTCGCGTTCTGAGTTGAGACGAAGGCCGGTGTGGTGCCCCGCCGATGTGTGGCAGTTTCGGCGGGGCATCTTACTCACCAGAAACGGAATGCAGCGCGTCCCTAATCGCGGCGCGAGGACAAGGCCCTGGCTCCACAAGGTTGTCGCAAAAGCTTCGTCAATGCGTCACCGGCAATCAACGGGAGCCTGTTTGTACTGTCGCTGACCGCGGGCAGCGTCACTGCCTTGGATCAGCATACCTTTATCAACACAGGTGGAGGCTATCATGATGATTAGTCGGCTTTCGCTGGCGGCCGCTGCGGCACTGGCCATAGTAGCTGTCAAGCCCGCCCTCGCACTCGATGTGAAAGTGGACGGCTCGAGCACCGTCTTTCCGATCACCGAGGCGATGGCGGAGGAATTCCAGAAAAGTGTAGGCGGCAAGCACCGCGTCACCGTCGGCATCTCGGGAACGGGCGGCGGCTTCAAGAAGTTCTGCCGCGGCGACACGGACATCTCCGGTGCGTCGCGTCCCATCAAGGCGAGCGAGCGTCAGGCGTGCGGCACATCGGGAATCGAGTACATCGAACTTGCCGGTGGCCTTCGACGCGCTCACCGTCGTGATCAATCCGAACAACACTTGGGTCGATCAATTGTCAACGGAAGAGCTCAAGAAGATGTGGGAGCCGGCGGCTCAGGGCAAAGTCAACAACTGGAAGCAGATCCGCGCTGGCTTTCCCGACAAGCCGCTGACGCTCTTCGGCGCCGGCGTCGACTCGGGCACCTACGACTACTTCACGCTGGCGACCGTGGGCGTCGAGCATTCGAGTCGCGGCGACTTTACGGCGAGCGAGGACGACAACGTGCTTGTGCAGGGCGTGGCCGGCGACACCAACGCGCTCGGCTTCTTCGGTCTCGCCTATTACGAGGAGAACAAGAACAAGCTCAAGGGCGTGCCCATAACCTACAAGGGCAAGACGGCTGCGCCCTCTGCCCAAGGTGTCCTTGATGGCAGCTACCAGCCGCTATCGCGTCCGATTTTCATCTATGTGAGCAAGAAATCGGCGGAGAACAACGAAGCCGTGCGGCAATTCGTCGAGTTCTATCTCGACAACAAGAACTCCCAGACCTTGGTGAGCGAAGTGGGCTACGTGCCGCTTCCTCCGGAAGCCTATGACCTCGCCCTGCAGAACTTCAAGAGCCGGCACATCGGCACGGCGTTCGCCGGCGGTTCCAAGATTGGCGTCACGGTCGACGAGATCCTAAAGTCCCAGAAGGTGTTCTGAGGCCGAATCACGTATTGAGCCCGCCTCGAAACGAAACCTTTCGGGGCGGGCTTTTCTTTCTTAGAGTGCTTGCCGCATGGCACAGAGACCAGCCACCCAAGCAATCGATCAGGGGCGAAAGGTTCTGATCGATCCGGTCTTCGACTTCAGGCGCAGGCTCATCGATCGCGCGATGCGGCTTGTTTTGTTCCTAGCCGCGAGCCTCTCGGTCTTCGTCACCGGCGCGATCATCTACGTTCTGGTCAGCGAAAGTGTCCTCTTCTTCGAGCAGGTTCCACTCATCGACTTCCTCACCGACACGCAGTGGACGCCCGTCTTCCAAGACGCGCATTTCGGCATTCTTCCGCTGCTGTCGGGCACGCTGCTCGCCGCGGGCGTCGCGCTTCTGGTGGCCATTCCGCTCGGCACGGTGCTCGCCATCTATCTCAGCGAGTTCGCGCCCATTCCGGTCCGCGAGTTCATCAAGCCGAGCTTGGAGCTCTTGGAAGGCGTGCCGACCGTCGTCTATGGCTATTTCGCGCTTCTGTTTCTCACCCCTATCTTTCAATTGTTCATCCCGGGCCTCGCGTCCTTCAACGTGCTCGTTCCCGGCATCGTCATGGGCATCATGATCCTGCCGTATGTGGTTTCGGTAAGCGAGGACGCCATGCGCGCGGTTCCGAACGTGCTGCGGGAAGGCGCTTATGCGCTCGGCTTCAGCCGCTATCAGACGGCCACGCGCGTGGTGGTGCCCGCGGCCTTCTCCGGCATCACCGCGGCTTTCATTCTGGGCATGTCGCGGGCCGTCGGCGAGACGATGGTGGTGGCGATCGCGGCGGGCCAGAATCCCAATCTCACCATGAACCCGCTGGAAGGCGCGGCCACGATCACGGCCTATATCGTGCAGATCAGCCTGGGCGATCTTCCCCACGGGTCGATCGAATATCAAACCATATTCGCCGCCGGGATCGTCTTGTTCCTGATCACGCTGGTGTTCAATATCATCGGGTTCTTCCTGCGGCGGCGCTTCCGCGAGGTCTATTGACCATGGCTCCACGAATCCGCGATGCGAGTCACCAAGCGATCATTGCCCATGCAAAGCGCTCGGACATTCTCTTCGCGCTCGGCGGACTCATCGTGCTTGTCATCGCGATGTCGATGCTCGTGGCTCTCGTCGTCGATCTCGCCATGGACGGCGTACCACGCCTCAACTGGGACTTCTTCGTGAATTTCCCCTCACGGAAACCGGCGCAGGCCGGCATTCTCTCGGCCTGGGTCGGCACCACGCTCGTCATGATCGTGACCGCGGCTTTGGCTGTGCCCTTGGGCGTGCTCGCCGGCGTCTATCTCGAGGAATACGCGCCGAAGAACTGGCTCACGGATTTCATCGAGATCAACGTGACAAATCTCGCGGGCGTTCCCTCCATCATCTATGGCTTGCTCGCCCTCGGCTTGTTTGTCTACGAGTTCGAGCTCGGGGAGGTCGTGCTCGTCGCCGGAATGGTGCTTGCGCTGCTCACGCTGCCCGTCGTGATCGTTGCCACCCGCGAGGCGATCCGGAGCATTCCCCTCGATATCCGCGAGGGGTCCTTCGCGCTCGCCGCCGACAAATGGCAGACGGTACGGATGTACATCATCCCCGCGGCGCGTCCCGGCATCCTCACCGGAGCGATCGTCGGCATGTCGCGGGCGATCGGCGAGACGGCGCCCGTCATCACCATCGGCGCGCTGACCTTCATCGCCTTCTTGCCGCCGTCGCCGGTGCAGGCCACGTTTCCGTTCATCAATTTCGAGTGGCTGTTCTCGCCGTTCACGGTGATGCCAATTCAGATGTTCAACTGGATTTCGCGGCCGCAGGCGGCATTTCACATCAATGCCGCTGCCGCCGGTGTCGTTCTTGTTGGCATGACGCTCGCCATGAACAGCGTGGCTATCTGGATTCGCTATCGAATCCGGCGCGCGACGCGGCGATAATCGGTTCGAGGTTGGAGGACCCGATGGGCATCAAGCCTGCGCCCCTGCCGCTCAAAGCGGTAGGAGACGCGCCAGCAGACCCGAAAGAGAAAGTCGCCCTCCGGGCCGAGGTGCGCGGCCTCAGTTTTTGGTATGCGACGGGCACCCAGGCGCTGAAGAACATCAACTTTCCCATTGCGAATCGGCAGGTGACGGCCCTTATCGGCGCCTCAGGCTGTGGCAAGACCACGTTGTTGCGCTGCTTCAACCGCTTGCACGACCTCTATTCGGGCAACAAATACCAGGGCGAAATCCGGCTCCAGCCCGAGAATCTCAACCTGGTGGCCAAGAGCACGCCGCCGCTGCTCGCCCGGTTGCATGTCGGGATGGTGTTCCAAAAGCCCAATCCGTTTCCGAAGTCGATTTACGAGAACGTCGCGGCCGGGCTCTGGATTCGGGGCATCCGCAAGAAGTCGGTGGTGGACGAGCGCGTGGAGCGTGCGCTGACCAAAGCGGCGCTCTGGGATGAGGTGAAGGATCGTCTGCGCAACTCCGCCTACGACCTGTCCGGCGGCCAGCAGCAGCGGATGTGCATCGCGCGCACGCTGGCGCCCGAGCCCGAGATAATCCTCCTCGATGAGCCTTGCTCGGCGCTCGATCCCATCTCGACCGCGAAGATCGAGGAGCTCATCGACGAGCTCAGGGCCAACTACACGATCGTGATCGTGACCCACAACCTGCAACAGGCCGCGCGCGTCGCGCAATTCACGGCCTTCATGCATCTGGGCGATCTCGTCGAGTTCGACGACGACCGAGGCGCTGTTCACGGCGCCGAAGAGCCAGAAGACGCAGGACTACATCACCGGCCGCTTCGGCTGAGATCTCTTAGGGAACGAGCGCACCGAGGGCGGCGATCCCGGCCGCGCCCGAGCCCGCGAGCCGCTTTGCGCTCTCCCCATCCACGCCGCCCAGCGCATAGACGGGAAGCCCCGCCCGCCGCGCGAGCGCGGCAAAGCGCAAGACCCCGAGGGGCTTGCGCTCGGGATGGCTTCGCGTCGCGAAGACGGGCGCCAAGAGCGCCGCATCCGCGCCGCTCTCTTTGGCTTTGCGCAGTGCGCCCTCGCCATGCGCCGCGGCCGTGACGAGCCAGCCAGGGTGCGCGCGCTTCAGCGCACGCGCGCGCCCGATCTGATACTCGGGCAAGTGAACGCCGCTCGCGCGCACGCTGCCCCGCCAAGCCCGCATCGCCCGCGATGAGAAAGACGAGCCCACGCGCGCGGCAGAGCCGCGCCAGGGCTTGCGCGCGTTGCGCGCGCAGGGGATCGCCGTAATGGCGGAAGATGACGCCTGCGCCGCGGGGCAAGGCTTTGATCGCGGCCGCGGGGTCGGCGAGCCATCGCTCGTCCGTGACGAGAAAGAGCGCGGGAAGATTCTTGAGCCCGCGCTGCAATTGAGGCGCCGGGCCGCTGTTGCTAGGCTCGCGCGACTTGCGGCCCCGATTCCCGTCCGCTCATGCCTCTGGCGCGGCTTCATGACGTCTGTCACACCGTCCACTCTCGAAGCGCGTTTTGACGACGTGCAGAGCCGCATCGCCCGCGCCGCCAAGGCCCACGGCCGCGATCCCTCGGCCATCACGCTCATCGCCATCGCCAAGAGTCACGGCCTCGCAGCGATCGAAGCCGCGATCGCGCATGGCCAGCGTGACTTCGGCGAGAACCGTCTGCAAGAGGCCGAATTGAAATGGCCCGCGCTCAAGGCCAAGCATTCCGGTCTCAAGCTCCATCTCGTAGGCAGCCTGCAAACGAACAAGCTCAAACATGCGCTCAAGCTCTTCGATTGCTTCCACGTGCTGGACCGCCCGCGCCTGGCCGACAAGCTTTTGGAGGCGCAGTCCGAGGCTCACCCCCTACCACCGCTTTTCATCCAAGTGAACACGGGCGAGGAGCCGCAAAAGGCGGGCGTGTGGCCCGCCGACGCCGACCCGTTCATCGAGGACTGCCTCGAGCGCGGCCTGCCGGTCGTGGGCCTCATGTGTGTTCCCCCGCAGCATGAGGAGCGGTCGCTCCATTTCGCGCTGCTCGCCAAGATCGCGGCACGGCAGGGGCTGTCGCAATTGAGCATGGGCATGAGCGACGATTTCGAGTCCGCCATCGCCTTTGGCGCCACGCATCTGCGCATCGGCACCGCGCTTTTCGGTCCGCGGCCGGAGGCCTCCGAGGCCTCGCGCTCGATCTTATGACTGCCGGCGATAGGTGCCCTCGAGGCCGCAGTCGCCGGACATCGTGAGCTCCTTGCTCTCGATCTTGAACTCGCAAATCTGGTCGCCGAAGCTCGCGCCCCGGCCGCCGAAGGCGACTTTGACCTGGCCGCTCTCCACCACTTCCCATTTGCCGGCAAAGGTGCCGTCCGGCCCGGTGACGAAGATTTCGCCCTTGTCGAGGAACTCGAGCTTTTCTTCGCCGTTCGTCGCTCAGCCAGGTGCCCTTGGGCGATTTCGATCCCGAGCAGGCGGCGACCACAAGGACGAGAAGGACGGCAAACCCCCGGCTGGGGAAAGTGCTCATTGAGGCCCCCGGCTGCGAGCTTTAGGTGTTCATGCTCTCGAAGAATTCGGCGTTGGTCTTCGTCGTCTTGAGCTTGTCGAGCAGGAACTCGATGGCGTCGACCGTGCCCATGGGCGCCAGGATACGGCGCAGCACATAGATCTTCTGGAGCTGGTCCTTCGGCACGATGAGCTCTTCCTTGCGCGTGCCCGAGCGCAGGATGTCGATGGCCGGGAAGATGCGCTTGTCGGCCACCTTGCGGTCGAGGACGATTTCCGAGTTACCGGTGCCCTTGAACTCTTCGAAGATGACTTCGTCCATGCGGCTGCCGGTGTCGATGAGCGCGGTGGCGATGATGGTGAGCGAGCCGCCTTCCTCGATATTGCGCGCCGCGCCGAAGAAGCGCTTGGGCCGCTGGAGCGCGTTGGCGTCGACGCCGCCGGTCGAGCACCTTGCCCGATGAGGGCACGACGGTGTTGTAGGCGCGCCCGAGGCGGGTGATCGAAGTCGAGCAGGATCACCACGTCGCGGCTGTGCTCGACCAGGCGCTTGGCCTTTTCGATCACCATCTCGGCGACCTGCACGTGGCGCGTCGCCGGCTCGTCGAAGGTCGAGGAAATGACCTCGCCCTTCACCGAGCGCTGCATGTCGGTGACTTCCTCGGGCCGCTCGTCGATCAGGAGCACGATCAGATAGCACTCGGGGTGATTGGCCGAGATGGACTGGGCGATGTTCTGCAGGATCATCGTCTTGCCGGTGCGCGGCTGGGCGACGATGAGCGCGCGCTGGCCCTTGCCGAGCGGCGCCACGAGATCGATGACGCGCGCGGTCTTGTCCTTGATGGTCGGATCTTCGATTTCCATCTTGAGCCGCTCGTCCGGATAGAGCGGCGTCAGATTGTCGAAATGGACCTTGTGGCGCATTTTCTCCGGGTCTTCGAAATTGATCGTGTTGACCTTGAGCAGGGCGAAATAGCGCTCGCCGTCCTTGGGCGAGCGGATCTGGCCCTCGACCGTGTCGCCGGTGCGCAGGCTGAAGCGGCGGATCTGGGCCGGGGAGACATAGATGTCGTCGGGGCCGGGCAGGTAATTCGCCTCGGGGCTGCGCAGGAAGCCGAAGCCGTCTTGGAGCACTTCGAGCACGCCCGTGCCGGTGATTTCGATCTGTTGCTCGGCGAGCTGCTTTAGGATCGCAAACAGCATGTCCTGCTTGCGCATGGCCGAGGCGTTCTCGACCTTGAGCTCCTCGGCAAAGGCCAAGAGGTCCGTCGGCGTCTTGGACTTCAGATCGCGCAGCTTCATTTCTTGAACGGTCATGGGTGCCAGTTTGACCTCGAAGATGGGCCTTCCGGGTCTTGCTGGGCGTGTGCGTCGCGGGCGCACGGCGGGCAAGCGCAACCAAGAGGGATGGGGACGTCGTCTGCGCGCCGCCGCCAGAATTCCTCGAGGTACCGGACGAAAGTGCTATATCGGCGGGTTCTGTTAGCGCGAAGCGTTTTCCGGCTAGATAAGCTTAGCCGAGTAAAGTCTGTAGGGGAATAGTTAATTTTGTGTTACCGGCGCCGACGGGCCCCTGCCTGAAGCATCTTCGACAGGCCTTCGACCGAGCCCGATTGCCCTCAAAACGGCTTCACCACCACCAAGATGACGATGAGGACGACGCAGCAGCGCGGGCACCTCGTTGAAGATGCGGTAGAAGCGCGAGGAGTGCCGGTTCGTGCCGCGCTCGAAATCCTTCCGCCAGCGCGCAAAAAAATGGTGCAGCACGGTGAGCGCCACCACGAGCGCGAGCTTGGCGTGCAGCCAGCCCGCCGCAATCAGCCCGGGCGGCGAGGCCAGAACGAGCAGGATGCCGAAGACCCAGACCGCGATGGCTGCCGGGTTGACGATGCGGCGCAGAAGCCGCCGCTCCATCACCTTGAACAGTCGCCGCGGCTTCGCTCTCGGGCGCCACGTCCGCGTGATAGACGAAGAGCCGCGGCAGATAGAGCAGCCCCGCCATCCACGCGATCACCGCGATGATGTGGAGCGCCTTGAGCCAGACGTAGGCGCCTGCGAGCCAGGCATGCATGGGATTCCCCCGATCAGTGCCTCAGCGTCTCGCGCTGCGGGCAGATCTTGAAGGCGTCGGGACAGATGCGCTCGCCGCCGGGCGCCGCCGAGACGACGCCTTGCCCCCGGCGGCCGCGAGCAGCGAGCGCGCGCAAGGCCTCGATGAAGGGCGCCTGGGTGCGCAGCGCCGGCACGCGGATGTAGGGCGAGACGCCGCAGCTCCGCCGCGAGCTTTGCGTATTCGATGTCGAGCTCGACCAGGGTCTCGGAATGCTCGCTGACGAAGGCCACGGGCACGACGATCGAGCCCCATGCCGTCGCGGCGCGGCACGGCGGATTTCGTCCTCGGTCGAGGGCTTGAGCCAGGCCATCGGACCGACGCGGCTCTGATAGCACACGCGCCAATCGAGTTTGTGCTCCGCCCAAGGCCCGGACGACTGCTTTGGCCGTCTCTTCGATCTGCCATTGATAGGGATCGCCGCGCATGACGACGCGCTCGCGGCAGCCCTGGGCGGAAAAGAGCACGCGCACGGGCTTTGCCCCGCGCCCGCCTTCTCCAGCGCCACGCGCAAGAGCGCCGCATGAGCCTCGACAAAGCCTTGCGCGCACGGATAGCAGCACAGACGACGGTTGCCGGCGCGTCCAAGCCGCTGCGCCGCGCCTGCCGCGATCCAAGCCTCGACGAACGAGCCTGTGGTGGTGATCGAGAACTGCGGATAGAGCGGCAGCAAGACCACGCGCTCGGGCCGGAATGCCTTCACATCTCGCGCCACGGTCCGGGCGATGTCCGGATGCCAATAGCGCATGGCGACGAAAAGCCGCCAGTCGACATCGGCCGCGAAGGCCCCTTGCAGCGCACGGCGCAAGTGCGCGCGGCCTGGGCTTCGGTCTCCTCGAGGATGGGCGAGCGCCCGCCGAGACTGGGCGTAGATGGCTTGCGCTTTTTTGCTCGCGCGCGCCTGCGATTAGGCCCGCGACAAGGCGCGCAGAGGCTGCGGCAGGCCGATGATCTCGCGGTCGTTGAAGAGATTGAACAGAAACGGCTTGACGGCTTCCGGCCGGTCCGGCCCGCCCAAATTGTAGAGCACGATGGCGAGCTTCACAGAGGCTCATTCTCTCACGAGGCTCACGAGCTCGGCCACGTGCTCGGGCGGCGTCTCGGGCAGAATGCCGTGGCCGAGATTGAAGATCATCGGTCCATTGCCCCAGCTTTCCATGATGCGCCGCGCCGCCTCGCGCATGGCCTGGCCGCCCGCGACCAGCGCCAAGGGATCGAGATTTCCCTGGAGCACGACCTTCGGCTGCAGCGCTGTCGCGCGCCCAGTCGAGCGGCACCGTCCAATCGAGGCTCACGGCCGAAACGCCCGTCTCCTCCGCGTAGCGGAGCAGCGAGGCGCCCGCGCCGCGCGCAAAGCCGATGACGGGGAGCGCGGGAAAGCGCGCTTTGAGGGCGGCGGCGATGCGCTTTGCCGGCGCGATGCACCAGCGTGCAAAGCCTTCCGCCGAGAGCGCCCCGCCCAGGTATCGAAGAGCTGGATGACCTCGGCGCCGGCCTCGATTTGCACCGGAAAGATAGGAGATCGTGGCCTCGGTCAGCACATCGACGAGCTTGTCCAGCGCCTCGGGTCTCTCATAAGCCCAGAGACGGGCGATGCGCTGGTCAGCCGAGCCTTGGCCTTCGAGCATGTAGGTCGCGACCGTCCAAGGCGCGCCGGCAAAGCCGATGAGCGCGACACGCCGGCGGCAATGCCGCGCGTGCGCGCTCCACAGTCTCGAAAACCGGCGCAAGCCGCTCGGCTCGTCTTTCTCTCGGCCGCAATGGCCTGATCTCCGCCTCGCTTTCAATTCGTGAAGCAGAGGCCCTTCGCCCTCGTCGTAGCGAACCTCCTGGCCCAAGGCATGCGGCACGAGGAGAATGTCCGCAAAGATGATCGCCGCATCGAGACCGAAACGGCGAACAGGCTGAACGTTACCTCAGCCGCCAAGTCCGGCGTGTAGCAGAGACGTCAGAAAATCGCCCGCTTGCTCGCGCAGCTTCCGATATTCAGGAAGATACCGGCCAGCCTGACGCATGAACCAAATCGGTGGCGGCGCCTGGCGCTCTCTGTTCAGAGCGCGAAGTAAAGGCTTTGTCCGTCACGTGCCCTTTATCTTTCTTATCAAATAGAATCTTTTGTTGAAATAGGTAGGTGCGGCGGAATACGGGGAATACCTGTTGTGCAAGGGTTGTCGACGATTTTGTCCCAGGCGTTTTCGGTGGCGGCATGAAGCCGAGGCGTCTGGGTAGAAGCGAGCGGGTTTGGCTTGAAGTCAAGAAAAAGCGCCTCGATCGAGCTGATGCCGTGGCGCAAGCGCGCATGTTGTGCTCGCGGCTGATCGTAATCCAGAGGTATTCCGGCGAGCAGGAGAAGACCGTGGACTATTGGATGGGGTTGTAAAAGGAGAACAAGAGGTGCGGCGCGCGTCGATGCCCCAGCGCGAGGTGGAGTAAAAGACGTCTTTCGCCCCCAATTCATCCTGGCTGCACAGGACGCGAGATTTTGTCTGGGCGTGACATGAACCGGACCCTTTCATGACCACAGCAAACGGCCCGTGATCTATTTCCATCTGCATCTCGTCTCGGATGCCACGGGCGAGACGCTCAATGCCGTGGCCAAGGCCGCCTGCGCACAATTCGAGATGGTGCATGCCGATCGAGCATGCTTATGCGCTCGTGCGCACCGCACGTCAGCTCGAGCGCGTGTTGCACGAGATCGAGAGCCGCGCCCGGCGTCGTCATGTACACCCTCATCAATGCGGTGTTGCGAGAGCGTCTGGAAACGCCACTGCCGCGATCTCGGGATACCCTGCATCGCCATTCTCGATCCGGTGCTCGCGAGCCTGCGCAACTATCTCGGCACGCACGAGCATGTCGAGAAACCCGGCATCCAGCACGAGCTCGACGCCGAATACTTCAAGCGCATCGAGGCGCTCACCTTACACCATGGCCCATGACGACGGCCATGGCATGGCCGATCTCGACAAGGCCGAGGTCGTCCTTGTCGGCGTGAGCCGGACCTCGAAGACCCCCACCTGCATCTATCTCGCCAATCGCGGCATCAGGGCGGCAAACGTCCCGATCGTGCCCGGCACGCGCCTGCCGGGCGAGCTCGAGACGCTTGGAGCGCCCGCTCATCGTCGGCCTCACCGTGAGCCCCGAGCGGCTCGTTCATATTCGCCGCAACAGGCTCTTGTCTCTCAACGAAAGCGCCGAGACCGACTACGTGGACCTGGAAACCGTGCGCGCGGAGATGCTGGCCGCGCGGCGCGTCTTCGAGCTCCACGGCTGGCCCGTCATCGACGTGACGCGACGCTCCATCGAGGAGACGGCGGCCGCAATCCTCAACCTCTATCACCGGCATGCCGACCTCTGACAGACCGAACGCCCCGCTGCTCGCAGATCAGGAGATCGTGCTCGCTTCGGCGAGCCGGGTCCGCGCCGCGGCTTCTCGAAGCCGCAGGCCTGCGCGTCGTCGTCGATCCCGCCGCTGTCGACGAGGCGGAAATGCGCTTGAGCCTTGCTCGCCGAAGGAGCGCCGACGCGCGCGACGTCGCCGATGTTCTCGCCGCGCTCAAGGCCGAGCGCGTAAGCTCCCGCCATCCGGGCATGCTCGTGCTGGGCGCGGACCAGGTTCTCGCCTGCGCGGGCAAGCTCTTCGAAAAGCCCAAGGACAGGGCGGAAGCGCGCGCGCAATTGCGCGGCGCTCGCGGGCAAGCACGCACGCGCTCCATCTCGGCGGCTTGTGGTGGCGCGGGACGGCGCGGTGCTCTGGCGCCACCTGCGCGAAGCGCGCGGCTTCGCATGCGCCCGCTTTCGGACGGATTCATCGATGCTTATCTCGCCGCGGCGGGCGCGAGCATTCTCGTCGTCGGTCGGCGCCTATGCGCTCGAAGGGCTTGGCGCGCAGCTCTTCTCCGCGCATCGAGGGCGACTATTTCACGGTGCTCGGCCTGCCCTCCTGCCGCTCCTTGACTTTTCGCACGCAGACGTTCTTCCGCGTGAAGGGATTTCTAAGCTTCAGATCTCTTCAAGCGACACGGCTTGAGTATAATCTTGGGCAAACAATCGGGCCTCTGGTCCAAAGTGTGAAGGTGCAGGGGGAACAATGTACAAGCATCTTATCGATCATAGAATTTGCTTTTGCTTGCCACTTATCCTTGGTAGTTGCGCCACCGTCATTAAGGGTGGCCACGAAGGGAGTTGTCATTACGACGGATCCCTCGGGCGCAGAGTGTAAGTTGGAAAGACAAGGCAAAACCGTCGGCGCCGTGGCGATGACGCCCGGCAGCATCCAGATCGGCAGAAGCAAGGATGATATTACGGTCACTTGCCGCAAATCAGGCTTTGCCGACAATTCAGTCGTGTACTCGCCGGTCTTCAATGGAGCGACCTTGGGCAATGTCCTTGCCGGGGGCGTGATTGGGCTGGCCGTCGATGCCTCGACCGGTGCGAACTACAACTACCCGAAGCAAATCGACATGACGCTGCTGCCGGTTGGCGATATCGCAGCATTTCAGGGAGCGAGAGTTTCCCTTGCCGACGCCGTCGACGCCGCCGAGAAGCAAGGAGGCAAGGCGACCAGAGCGACAGTTTTCGTGGTGCCAGCGGGATCGCCAGGCCGCTACCTCGTGACATCTGGTCGCTGACGGCAAGCTTCGCAGCGTCAACATCGATCGCACAAACGGGCCAAGTCGCTGCCTGACGACCCTGCCGCAGGCTGAGGCAGCGGGCAGCACCGTTGATTTCTAAGGCCGAGACATCGCCGTTCAGAGCGCGAAGGCTGGGCTTGCCTGCTGCGATCGCTGACGCCGAAAAGCTCGGCGGAAAGGCGATCGCAGGCCGGCGTGAGGATCACAGATCATGGGAAAACCACTTATGAGATGCGGATTCTCGACGGCGGCAAAACGCGAACGGTCTGGGTGACCCTCACCACGGGTGCGGTGACGACAGAAGTCATAGCGTGCGACTGTGCGCTAAGACGCAGCAATGCAAGTTGCTGTCGCGGCCGAGCTGCCTTTGCATGCGCGCGTGAGGGAGCGTAGATTTCTCAAGCCTGGATTCCCGTCGATCCGCCTCGGCTATTCTCCCAAAGGGCTCGACGTGACGATCACAGGACACGCGCGCATCGCAGGCGTCATGGGCTTGCCGGTCGCCCATTCGCGCTCGCCGCGTCGTGCATGGCTATTGGCTCGCCGAGCACGAGATCGACGGCGCCTATGTGCCCGTTTCCGGTGAAGCCCGCCGATCTCGAGCGCGCGCTGCGCGCGCTGCCGATGCTCGGGCATCGCCGGCTGCAACCTCACCATTCCGCACAAGGAAGCGGCGCTTGCCGCGCTCGACGAGGTGGATGAGAGCGTCAAGCTCGTCGGCGCCGTGAATACCGTGATCGTGGCGGCGACGGCAAGCTGCGCGGCATGAACACGGACATCGCGGGCTTTTGCGGCAGCGTGCGCGAGGCGATGCCGGGCTTTGCGGGCAAGCGCGCGGTGGTGCTCGGCGCGGGCGGCGCCGCGCGCGCCGTGCTCGGCGGTCTTGCCGAGCTCGGCGTGAAGGAAATCCGCCTGACCAACCGCACGGCGACCCGCGCCGAAACGCTCGCGGCCGCATTCGACAAGCTCTCGGTGAGCATCGGCGTCGTGCCCTGGGCCGCGCGCTCTGCCGCGCTCGACGGCGCGGACATGCTCGTCAACGCGACGAGCCTCGGCATGGAAGGCGAGCCGCCGCTCGAGCTCGCGCTCGACCGCTTGCCCAAGAGCGCGCTCGTCTGCGATGTCGTCTATGTGCCGCTCGAGACGGCGCTCCTCAAAGCGGCCCGCGCGCACAAGAATCCCGTGGCCGACGGCCTGTCCATGCTGCTTCATCAGGCGCGGCCGGCCTTTGCCGCCTGGTTCGGCGTCGATCCCAAGGTGACCCCCGGCCTGCGCGCGCATGTGCTGCAAACGCTTGAAACGCTAGAGCCCATGCTCATCATCGGCCTTACCGGCTCCATCGGCATGGGCAAGAGCGAGACGGCGCGCATGTTCGCTGCGCCTGGGCATTCCGGTCTACGACGCCGATGCCGCGGTGCACGCGCTTTACGAGAAAGGCGGCGCGGCGGTGGAGGCCGTGGGCCGCGCCTTTCCGGGCGTGGTGCGCGAAGGCGCGGTCGATCGCGCGCGCCTCGCCGAAACAGTGATCGACAAGCCCGAAGCGATGCGCCGCCTCGAAGCCATCATCCATCCGCTGGTGCGCGCCGCGCAGGAGGCGTGGCTCGAGGCGCGCGCGAAAGAGGGTGCGGCCTCGTCGTGCTCGACATCCCGCTCCTCTTCGAAACCGGCGGCCGGGCGCAGGTCGATGTCGTCGTGCTCGCCAGCGCGCCCGAGCCTGTGCAGCGCGCGCGCGTGCTCGCGCGTCCCGGGCATGACGCCGGAAAAGCTCGATGCTCTTCTTAGCCGCCAAATGGCCGACAGCGAAAAGCGCCGCCACGCCGATTTCGTGGTCGAGACGGACAAGGGCCTTCCCCACGCCGAGGCCCAGGTGAGAGAGCATTCTGCGCGCCCTCGCCGGCCGCGAAGGCAAGGTTTGGCGCGCCGCCGCAAGGCCCTGACGAAAGCCCGCGCATCCGGCCCCGGGTTGGCCGCGTTAAAGGGCGCGTGCTATGGATAGCGCGTATTGGGGCTTGACCGCTGCGGCTCGCCGCCAAGGGGAGGGGAAATGCTGCTGCGCCTCAGAGTGCGTTTGAGCTCTGCTTGCGCTGGCGCTCATGCCGCTCCTTGCGGGTTGCGCCGTATTCAACGACGACTTGAAGGGGCGCGAATGCCACGGCGCCGCTCGCGGAGGCCGTTTGACCCCGCACCGGCCAATGCAAGCGGCGCCGCTCCCGGCGCCGACGGCTATTATGTCGAGTTCCGCGCGCGCATGGCATCTATCGTCACCGGCCATGCCTACATCGTGTATGGGCCGCAGGATGAGAACGGAAAGCCGCTCGAGGAGAACATCGCGGGCTTCTTGCCCCGAACTACCACATGCTGGGCTTTTTCGGCGGCGTGGTCGCCGCGCCCGGCACGGTGGACGAGATCAAGCTCGACCGGCAAGCCAGAAGCCCCTCGTCACCTACCGCAAGACGCTGACGGCCGACGAATATCAAGAAGCTCGTCGAGTTCGTTGCGCAGGCCGAAAAAGGAAAAAAAGGTGTGGAACATGTTCTTCGCCAATTGCAATGACTTTGCCGGCAGAGGCGGCCAAGGTGGTCGGCTTGAAAGTGCCGCCGGTGAGCTTCATGCCGACGCCCGCCTATGTGCTCGCCATACGCGAGCTCAATCCGTCCTCAGCAAGCCAAGGGACCGAGAAGCTTGCCCGCGAATCCGGAGACCAAAATCTGCGTCATCGGCGCGGGTCCTTCGGGACTGACCGCGCTCAAGAACCTCGGCGCGCAAGGCCTTTCGGACATCACCTGCTACGAGGCGGGCAGCGAGGTCGGCGGCAACTGGGTGTTCCGCGACCCCCACGGCCATTCCAGCGTCTACGCCTCGGCCCACATCATTTCATCGAAGAAGCGCTCGCAATTTCGCGACTTTCCCGATGCCGGACGATTATCCGGACTTTCCCTCGCGCGAGCAGATGAAGGCTTATTTCGAGGCCTATGCCGAGGCCTTCGGCGTCAAGCGCTTCATCAGTTTCGGCTACCGCGTCGATCACGCGGCGCGCGCTGAGGATGGGCGCTGGCGCGTGCGCATCACGGGACCCGAAGGCTCGGCGGAGGAGACTTTCGACTATCTCTTGGTGTGCTCGGGCCACCATTCGGAGCCCAGCGTGCCGCGCTATCCGGGACATTTTTCCGGCGAGGCGCTGCATTCCCACAGCTACAAGATTGCCGACCCGTTCCGCGACAAGCGCGTGCTCGTCGTGGGCGGCGGCAACTCGGCCTGCGACATCGCGGCCGACGTCTCGCGCGTCGCCAAGAAAACCGCCATCAGCATGCGCCAGGGCACCTACATCATCCCGAAGATCATCTTCGGCAAGCCGGTGGACGTCATGTACCGCAGGGCGCGCTGGATTCCGAAGCCCCTGCGCCAATGGATTTTCGAGAAGGGCTTGAGGCTCTTCGTCGGGCGCTTCGAGCGCTACGGTCTTGTGAAGCCCGCGCGCCGGATCATGTCCATGCATCCGACGCTCAACAGCGAGCTTCTCTATCTTATCCGCCACGGCCGCATTCGAACCGCGCGTCGGGATCGAGCGCTTGGACGGGCGCGACGTCGTCTTCGCCGACGGCAAGCGCGAGGCCTTCGACACCATCATCTGGGCCACCGGCTACCGCATGCGCTTTCCGTTCTTCGACGCAGGCTTCATCGATTGGGAAGAGGCGCTGGCGCTGCCGCTCTATCTCAAGATGATGGTCGCGGACGCGCCCAATCTCTATTTCATCGGCCTTTTTCAGCCCATCGGCTGCATCTGGACGCTCGCCGATTTTCAAGCCGAGATCGCAGCGCTTCAGATCGCGGGCCGCCTTGCGCGCCCCGCCGACATCGCAGCTCGCATCGAATATGAAAAGCGCCATCCCCATTGGCCATTCGAAAAGCGCCCGCGCCACGCCGTCGAGGTCGACTATTACGATTTCGAGAGGAGCCTCCTGCGCGAGCTCAAAGGCGCGCGCGCGAATCCCCTGGGCGACCAGGCAGCCCGCGCGCTCGAAACGATCCCGCATGCGCCGCCGCCGATGAACATCGGCCACGAGCCCGCGGAAGTATCCCAACGCTCCGGCGCCACGCAGGCGTAGTCGCGTGATCGAGAACATGCTCTGGAAACGCGCGACGATGGCGCGCTATTTTTCACCACGACTCGATGAGGAGCACGTGATGGCGCAGCGCGAGGTGGTGGTCGACACGGAAACGACGGGGCTCGATCCCGAGGACGGCCACCGCGTGGTCGAGCTCGGCTGCATGGAGCTCGTCAATCACCTGCCCACGGGCCGCGTCTTCCACAGCTATGTCGATCCCGAGCGCGAGATGCCGCTCGACGCCTTCCGCGTCCACGGCCTGTCGCGCGAGTTTCTCGCGGGCAAGGCGCGCTTTGCCGACGTCGCGGGCGATTTCGAGGCGTTTGTGGGCGCCGACCGCATCGTCATGCACAACGCGTCCTTCGATCTGAAATTCCTCAATGCAGAGCTCAAGCGCTGCGGCCGCCCGCTGCTCGAATTTTCGCGCGCGGTCGATACGCTCGAAATTGCGCGCAAGCGCTTCCCCGGCGCCTCGATCTCGCTCGATGCCTTGTGCCGCCGCTTCGGCATCGATCTGAGCGAGCGCAATCTGCATGGCGCGCTGCTCGATTGCCGGTTGCTCGCCGACGTCTATCTCGAGCTCGTGGGCGGGCGCGAGCCTGCGCTCGCGTTGCGCGCGGCGGTGGATGCGGGAAAGCACCTCACGCACAATGCGGCGCCGCAGCGGGAGACGGCGTTGCCGCCGCGCTTGAGCGAGGCCGAGCGCACGGCGCACGACGCTTTTCTCGACGCGTTGCCCGCGCCCGCGCTGTGGCGCAGCCTCGCCGCCGGACGTTCGGAAGAGTAGCCGCGCTTCGTCTTTTTAAGCTTTGCCCGCGGGGCCGATGATCATGGGCGCGCCTTTGCCGTCGCCGCCGGCTTGCTGCTTCGCGCGCTCGGCCATTTGCTGGCGATAGAGGCCGGCGAAGTCCAATGGATCGAGCAGCAAGGGAATGACGCCGCCGTCGCGCGTGACATCGGCGATGACGCGCCGCGCGAACGGAAACAAAAGGCGCGGGCATTCGATGAGCAGGATCGGCTGCAGAAGATCGGCCGGCGCGTTCTCCACTTGGAAGAGCCCGCCATAAACGAGCTCGACGATGAACACCGTGACTTCGCCGCGCTTGGCGGTGGCCTTCACGCGCAGCTCGCATTCGAACTCGGCCTCGCCCAGCCGCCGCGCCGCCACGTCGACCGCGGCCTCGACGGCGGGCGCCGCCGCGCCGGCGACGAGAGAGCCCGGCGCGCCGGGGCTCTCGAAGGAGAGGTCTTTCACATATTGCGCCATGACGCGCATGGTGACGCCCGGGACCTGGGCGCCCGCGGCCGCTCCCGCCGCAATCCCTGCCCCCGCCCCCGCCCCCGGAGGGGTCGTTTTCTCGTCGGCCATTGCAAGCCTCATTCGCGCCAAAGACGCCTGGCTGCTAGCACGGATCGGCCCCTCGGAACAACCTGGCCTTCAATCCGTTTCGGGATCGATGCGCCGCGCTTCCACCGTGATGGTGGGCGGCGCACGGCCCTCGCGGCGCATGTGCGCGGCGAGCACGGCCTTCAACACCACCGCGCCGATCTTGAGCCGCAGCGGGCGAAAGAGCAGCGCAAAGCCCGCGATGTCGCTGATGAATCCCGGAAAGGCGATGAGCCCCGCGGCGATGAGGAGCAGCGCGCCGCTCACCGTCTCGGCAATCGGAAGCTCGCCGCGGTCGATGCTCTTCAGCACCGCGCGCATGGTGGCAAGGCCTTCGTGGCGGGCGAGGATCGTGCCCAACACGGCGCCCGCCAAGACGAGCGCGAGCGTCGCGGCGACGCCGATGGCGCGCCCGACAACGATAAAGACAGCGATCTCGCCTAAGGGCAGGAGAAGGAAAAGTAACCATAGAACGCCAAGCGGAGTCATTGTTCCCGGGCCTTTGCACACCATTTAACGAGTTAGCGCTATGCAGGGAAGGATCCTTCGCCCAGCAGGCATAGGCTTGGCGCCGGCGCATGCCACAATATCTGCGTCTGGACCGCTCGGGGCGCTGCCTCTAAGCTGATGCAGGCAGGGTGGTTTGTGTCGCCTGCGGGTATGGCCAAAGGGCCCTTTGGAAGATGGACGGAAGCTTTCCCAATCTCGATATCGTCCTGATCGCGATCGCGGCCGGCTTTATTCTTTACCGGCTCGCGGCGGCGCTCGGCCGTCGCACGGGCCATGAGCGCCAGCGCTTCAATCCCTATGCAGGGCCGAAATCCGAGCCGGGCAAGCCCGCCCAGGCGCTCGAGGGCGACGAGGGCGTGGCGCCTGCCGCCGCCTCCGCTCCGGCCCCCGCGGCCCGCGCCCGCGCAGCTTCGGCCGCGAAGAACCGGCGCGCGCAACGCATCTCCGACATTGCGCTCGAGGGCTCGCCGCTCGCGCGCGCGCTCACCGACATCCAAGGCGCCGACCGGCATTTCGATGTCGACACGTTCCTCGCCGGCGCGCGCATGGCGTATGAAATGATCGTCACGGCTTTCGCCAAGGCCGATCGCGCGTCGCTCAAGGATCTCTTGGGCGAGGACGTCTATCGCGACTTCGAATCCGCCATCGCGGCGCGCGAGACCAAGGGCGAGACGCTCGATCAGCGTTTCGTGGGCCTGCGCAGCGCCGAGATCGCGAACGCCTCGCTCGCCGGCAACACCGCGCAGGTCGGCGTGCGCTTCGTGAGCGAGATCACGTCATGCACCAAGAATGCCGAAGGCGCGGTGATCGACGGCGATCCGACGAGCGTTCACGAGGTCCGCGATCTATGGACGTTTGCGCGCGACACGCGCTCGTCCGATCCGAACTGGAAGCTCGTCGCGACCCAAACCGCCTGAATCCGTTGCACTCTGCTATGCTTTGATCACATGGGGTCACATTGCGCCGTGATCTCATTGCGTCCGCCCGAACAAGTAACCCCCACCCCCACCCCCACCCCCACCCCTATCCCCTCCCCACATGGGGGAGGGGAAGCGTGTGCTGCTCCAAAAAAGTCATTACCCTCCCCTCGATGGGGAGGGTCGCGCGCAGAAGCGCGGAGCGCGAAGGCGCGGCGGGGTGGGGTGAACGGTTCGAGGTTGAAGCCTCAAGGTAATCGGGTTTCGATGCAGTTATTCTCCTCTCGCGCGACGTGACGAGCCATGCGGGCACTTGCGGTACTTCTCGCGGGATTTCTTCTCCTCGCCGGGCTTCTCTATCTGCTCTTGTGTCCTCTAGGCCCGCGCAAGGCGGGGCCGGGGCCGGGGCCGGGGCCGCTCGCGCTCGCGCCGACGCGCTTCGAGCGCCTCGAAGGCTGGGCCGCCGACGATCATGTCGCGGCGCTCGAAGCGTTCTTGCGCTCCTGCGCCGTCATCGAGGCCGAGGCGCCGGAAGCGCAAATGGGCCCTTACGGCACCGTCGAGTCATGGCTCTACACATGCGCCGCCGCGCGCGGCATGACTCAAACCACGGGCCGGAGCGAGCGCCTCGCGCGCATTTTCTTCGAGACGGCCTTCGTGCCGTTTTCCGTGCATGCCGGCGGCGTGAGGGACGGACTTTTCACCGGCTATTACGAGCCCGAGCTCAAAGGCAGCCGCACGAAGAGCGCGCGCTTTTCCGTGCCGCTGCTCGCCAAGCCCGCCGATCTCGTGAGCGTCGATCTCGGGCTCTTTCGCGACACGCACACAGGCGAGCGCATCGCTGGCCGCGTCGAGAACGGCAGGCTCGTCCCCTATGCGGAGCGCAAGAGCCTGGAAGCTGAAGCGCTCGCCCCGGAGAGCGACCCGTTGCGACGCGCGCTCGTCTGGGTCGAAGATCCGGTGGACGCCTTCTTTCTCCACATTCAGGGCTCGGGCCGCGTCCGCCTCGAAGACGGCACGTCGATCCGCCTGGGCTACGCCGGCCAGAACGGCCACCCCTACACGCCCGTCGGCCGCCTGCTCGCCGAGCGCGACGGGCTCGATCCCAAGACCGTCACCATGCAGTCGATCCGCGCCTGGCTCGCCGCCCATCCCGCCGAAGCCCCGGCGCTCATGGATGCCAACGCCTCTTATGTCTTCTTCACGGAGATGCCGGCGGGCGATCCGGCGCTTGGACCAGAAGGCGCCGAGGGCGTGGCGCTCACGCCGGGCCGCAGCCTCGCCGTCGATCTTACGGTGCATACGTTGGGCGTGCCGGTGTATGTCGAGACGGCGTTGCCCGCATCCGGCGCGCAAGACAAGCCTTCGTCCTTTCGTCGCCTCATGGTGGCGCAGGACACCGGCGGCGCGATCCGCGGCCCCGTGCGCGGCGACATCTTTTTCGGCTTCGGCGAGGAAGCCGCGGCCATCGCGGGCGCGATGAACCGCCAAGGCCGCATGACCGTGCTCTTGCCTCATCCGGTGGCCGCGCGCCTGGAAGCGGGAGCGCGTTGAGAGTCGAGATGACCAAGAAGGGCGAGCGCAAACCGAAAGCCGAAGAGCTCGCGCTGTGGCGCGAAGCGACGAAGAGCGCGCATCCGCTCGGCAAGGGTGACGCCGCCGAGCCGGGCGCGAAGCCCGAGAAGGCGCCGGCCGCCGCCGCCGCCGCCGCCCCGCGCGCGCCGCTGCCTAAGCCTGCGCCCGTCGCGATCAAGGTGCACACGGCAAAAGCGATCGCCGCCATCGAGCCGAAGCTCTTGCGCGCGTTGCGCCGCGGCGATGTGCCCCTCGACGCGCGGCTCGATCTTCACGGCTACACGCAAGAGCGCGCGCGCGAAACCATCGAGCGCTTTCTCTCCCATGCGCGAGCGCGCGGCCATCGCCTCGTGCTCGTGGTCACGGGCAAGGGTAGCGTGCTCGACGACGATGAGCATTCGACCAGCGAGCGCGGCGAGCGCGGCGTGTTGCGCAAGGCGCTGCCGCGCTGGCTTTCGCTGCCGCCGATGAGCGAATGGATTCTTGGGCTTTCCGCCGCAGGCCCGCGCCATGGCGGTGAAGGCGCGCTCTACATCCACCTCCGCCGCCCTCGCGAGCGCTGAGCGGGGGCGATCTGTCGGCCGCGCGCAACCTTTGATAGGGTGCCCGCCATGGGGGACCCTTCGCCGCCGGCCAATCCCGGGCCAATTCATGCCGCCACGCCGGAAGGCTCGGGCTCGGGCGGGCCCGGTGCGCCCACTGCACCGGTCGTCCCTCTCGCGCCGGCACCGGGCGCCAAGCCCGCGGAAGCTGCGCCGGTCGAAAAGCTCGAGCGTCTCTGGGCGCGGGTCAAAGAGCACAAGATCATACAGTGGACGCTCGCTTATCTCGCCGCGGCGCTCGCGCTCGCTCACGGGGCGGAGCTCGTCGGCCATGCCTTCGAATGGCCGGACATTGTCTCCCGTGTCGTCGTCATCCTGCTCGTGCTCGGCCTGCCCTTCGCTGTCACGCTCGCCTGGTATCACGGCGATCGCGGCATCAAGCGTGTGAGCGGCGCCGAGCTCACCATCATCGCGCTCTTGCTCTTTATCGGCGCGGGGCTGTTCTTCGCCTTGGTGCGGCCGTCGGCGGAGCACGCCGAAACGCCCGCCCCTCAATCGCCGCCGCACATCGCTGTCGCACCCTCGCCGCGCGAGGCCGTCGAGAACACCATTGTCCCGGTGGCGCCGGCGGCGCCTGGTCCGATGCGCCTTCCCTCCGCCGCCGGCAAGCCGCGCATCGCCATCCTTGCCCTTCGAGAATCTCTCGCCCGATCCCGCCAACGCCTTCTTCACCGACGGCATGCACGAAGAGATTCTGACGGCGCTCGCCAACTCGCGCGCCCGGACTCGAGGTCATCTCGCGCACCACCATGATGTCCTACAAGGGCAAGCCGGTGACGGTGGAGCAGGTGGCCAAGGATCTGGGCGTCACCCATGTGCTCGAAGGCTCGGTGCGGCGCGAGGGCGACCATGTGCGCCTGACGCTGCAGCTCATCGACGCGGGCAGCGACGGTCATATCTGGTCGCAGAATTTCGACCGCACGCTGACGAACGCGCTCACCTTGCAGTCCGAGGTGGCGGCGCAAGTCGCCACCCAGCTCTCCGCGAAGCTTTCCGCCGCCGCGCAATGGCGCAGGCACCGACCAGCGATCCCGAGGCCTACGACCTTTATCTCAAGGCGCGGCTCGCGCGGGAGAACCTGAACGGCTCGTTTCCTGTCGAGTCGTGGCAGAAGGTGGAAAGCCTCTTGAGCCAGGCGATCGCGCGCGATGCTAATTTCGAGCTTGCCTATCTGGAGCGCGCGAACGTCGATCTCTGGCTCTTCATGGCGAATCACGACACGAGCGGCAAGACGCTCGATTCCGCGCGCGCGGATCTTGATCGCGCAAGAAAACTAGCGCCCGATTTGCCGGCCGTGCTTGCCGTGCAAGGGCTTTGGGCCTACGCCCATATCGACTACGCGCAGGCGCTCGAGCTCTTCCAGGCGGCCGAGCAGGCCGGGCTCAACGATGCGGATCTTCTGCAATGGCAGGCGACGGTCCTGGGCCAGATGGGCCGCTACGACGAAGCCTTCGCGATCTACGACCGCCTTCTTGCGCTCGATCCGGGCAATCCCTGGCTTCTCACCTTTGCCTGGTTCGTCAATGTCGGCGCGCATAAGCCCGTCGACGCTGTCCGGATCACGGCGCTCGGACATGCGCGCGCGCCGGAGAGTCAGATTTGGTTGCTATTGCGCACCCTTGTCAGAGTCAACTTTGCGGGAAAGTTGGACGAGTATTTCGAAGTCGTCACGCCCGCCGCCATGGCGTCCTCCGACTATGACATAGTCCTGTATAGTAATGTGGCTTACGGCATTCTATTGCGTCGCTATGCGGAGACGCTGAAGGAGATCGACGGCGCGAAAAAAGACGCCTTGCGCACGAGCCTGATCGGCATCACGCCCACGATTGCGCTCGGCAGCGTGCCGCTCGCACTTTATCGCGGCCAGATTGATCTAATCCTGGGCGATAAGGCCTCCGCGGAAAAAGACGGCAATAAGGTCCTCGATTTCGTCGCGCATGAAAAAGAGACCGCGTGGAACCGCTGGTTTCTGCGTCTTATCGGCGCGGAAGGTTACGCCATGCTCGGCGAGCGGAGCGCGCGGTGCGCCAAGCGCGCGACGGGCTTGCCATCGCCATGCAATCCCAGGACATGAACCACCGCGTGATCGCCAAAGCCATGGCCGCCGAAATCTTCGCGTGGTCGGGGCGGCCCGACGACGCGATGCAGCTTCTCGAAGAGCTGGCGACGTCGATCCCCGGCCTGCCGCCGGCGCAGATCGCGGACCAGCCGCTCTACGCCGTCCCGCTCGCGGACAATGCGCGTTACCAGGCTTTGAAGGCGAAGCTCGAAGCGCAAATGGCCGCGACGAAGCTCGAATGACTGCCGAAGAACCACAAACGAGCGCGAATGCCACGGCGCAATCCGGGATCGATTCCCTCGCGCGCCTATGGGCGCGGGTCAAAGAGCACAAAGTCCTGCAATGGGGGCTTGCCTATCTCGCGGCGGCGCTGGCGCTCGCGCACGGGGCCGAGCTCGTCGCCCAAGCCTTCGAATGGCCGCACATCGTGCCCCGCATCGTGGTCGTCTTGCTCGCGCTCGGCCTGCCCATCGTGGCGACGCTTTCCTGGTATCACGGCCACAAGGGCGCGCGGCAGCGTCTCAGGTGCCGAGGCCGCGATCATCTCGCTCCTCATGGTGATCTGCGCCGTGCTGCTTGTTGTCTTCGTGCGGCCGGCCACAGCACCCGCTCCCACTGCAGCGCAACATCGACGCAAGCGAGCGCACGATCGCCGCCCCGCTCGTCTCAGCATTCGCGTCTGCGTGCCCCGTCCGGCAAGCCGCGCATCGCCGTGATGCCCTTCGACAATCTCTCCCCCGATCCCGACAACGCCTTCTTCGCCGACGGTCTGCAGGAGGACATCATCTCGACGCTGGCAAGCTCGCGCGCCGGGGCTCGAAGTCATCTCGCGCACGACCATGATGCTTTACCGCAAGGCGCCGAAGCCCATCGCGCAAGTGGCCAAGGAATTGGGCGCAAGCCATGTCATCGAAGGCTCGGTGCGCCGCGAGGGCACCCGCGTGCGGCTCACGCTCCAGCTCATCGACGGCCGCACGGACAATCACCTGTGGGCGCAGACCTATGACCGCACGCTGAAAGTCTCGCGCTGACTTTGCAATCCGATGTCGCGGCCGAGGTGGCCTCGCAGCTCTCCGTGCAGCTCACGCGGCGGCGCGCAAGCGGGCAAGCCGCCCACCAACGGATCCCGAGGCTTACGATCTCTATCTCAAGGCGCGGCTCATCCGGAAGCAGCTCGTCCCGTCTGCCATCATGCGAGCCCTTCAGCGGATGGACACCTTGTTCGCCAGCGCCATCGCGCGCGATCCCGATTTCGGCTGGCCTATGTGGAGCGCTCGAACCACGCTTCTCCGATTACTTGGCCAATTCGACACCGATCGAAGAGCGCCTACGTCTCGCGGGCGCCGATCTCGAAGCGGCGCGGCGGCTCGCCAAGAATCCCTCCGGGATGCCGCCGAGGCGCAATACGCGGCCTTTGCGAGCGCTACTACGATCGCCGCACACTCTGTTCGCGGAGCGGACGGCGCGGTTGCCGACCCGAATCGTCTGCAGAGAGAAGCCACTCTCTTGAGCATCAGCGGACGGCAAGCGATGCGCTCAATCTCTATTTCTTGCGTCGCGCTCGTTCCGCGCGGATCGCTTGGGCGACGCCTTCTCTCTGCTCACTGGGTCTCGATCTCGTCGCGGCGCATCACCGTTCTGGAGGCTTCGCGCGTGCTAATCTCGCTCCGCCGCGCAGGCCCGGCGACGTTCAGCTCGGTCGAATCAACGCTCTTGCTCCTGCGTCTCTTGGAGTTTACCGGCCGTCGCTCAAGGCAGACCCCGACGCCATACCCACACTTCGATCGCCAAGCGCAGCTTGCCAACGCGATATATCGTTTGCCGCCTATCGGCGCAGCCAACACCGCTATAGCGAGATCATCGAACGTCTCGACAAGGCCGAAGCAGCGTCAATCCGCATCGCGTTGATCGCCAATTTCCCGCCTTTGCCCTTGGCCGCATGCCGGTCGCGGACGTTCGCGGCTGGGCAAATCTGCTGCTCGGCGACGAAATCGCCGCCGCGCAGGACGGGCGGCCATCAAGGCTTTTGTCGCGAGGGCAAGAGGAGACGGAATGGAATGCGTGGTACCTGCGCCCCTTACAGCCGACGCCCGCTTGTTCTCCGGCGATAAAGCCGGCGGCGAAAGCCGCGCGCGAAGCGCTTGCGATGACCGCGATCCTTCCCAGTCTCCACGACCGCGACATTGACGAAGTACATGCCGCCGCCCAAGTGTCTCGCCTGGGCGGGCATAGAGGACGAGGTGCTGAACCTTCTCGAGAGTTGGGGCAGCCGACTCCGGCTCTTGGCGCCCGCGTTCATCGCGCGCGACCCGGTGTTCACCGTGCCGCTTGCGGACAACGCGCGCTACAAGGCGCTCTCGAAGAAACTCGAAGCTGAGATGGCGGCGGCCAAGCTCGAGTAAGTGCCACTCACGCGCGAATGAGCCCGCGCGCCCGCGATGCCCCGCGTGGCATCCCTCTCTCGATCTGGTAGGTTTGCCGGCTCATGAATTACCGCGACTTGCCGGCCGTCTAGGAAACGCCCCCATGCCGCAGGAGGAGCTCTTCCAACGCTTGGCCGTGGCGCTCGGCATCGGCTGGAACGCCGGGACCGGCGCGAATTGACAATAGACAATTGTCAATATACACATCTGCGATGATCGGGAGCTTTCGGCACAAGGCCCTGAAGCGGCTGTTCGAGGACGACGATTCGCGCGGGTTACCGCAACGCGACGTCAAGAAGATCAAGCGCATTCTTGCCGATCTCGACGCGGCCGTCGCTCCCGGCGAGCTGAACATGCCCGGCCTGCGGCTGCATCCGCTGAAAGGCGATCTCAAGGGCAGATGGGCCGTATCGGTGAGAGCCAACTGGCGAATCGTGTTTCGATTCGAAGGCGGCCACGTATTTGATGTCGATTATCTCGACTACCACTGAGGAGCTTTCGAGATGCTGATGAAAAATCCGCCACACCCGGGCGAGCATGTTCGGCACGATTGTTTGGAGCCCCTGGGTTTGTCGGTGACCAAGGCAGCGGAAAAGCTTGGCGTGACGCGCCAGACGCTCAACAATCTGGTCAACGGCCGCTCGGGCATTTCTCCGGACATGGCGATCCGCTTGTCCAAGGCGTTCGGCGGCAGCCCGAGACTCTGGCTCACCTTGCAAATGCATTACGATCTTGCGCACGCTTTGAAGCATGCAGGCCGCATCAAAGTGCGCCGCCTGACGCCCGCCGCCTAGGGCGCGCCGGCATGCCGCAGGAGGAGCTCTTCCAACGCTTGGCCGTGGCGCTCGGCATCGGCCTCATCATCGGGCTCGAGCGCGGCTGGAAGCAGCGCGCGGCCGAAGAAGGCCAGCGCGTCGCGGGCATCCGCACCTTCGCGCTGATCGGGCTCTTGGGCGGGGTGTGGGGCGCGCTCGGCCAAGTGCTCGGCGATCTCGTGCTGGGCTTCGCGTTTCTGGGCGTGGCCGCGCTCTTGATCGTGGCGCAGAGCGCGCGCGCACGCGCCGAGGAGGATTACGGCATCACCACCGACATCGCGGCGCTTCTCACCTTCACGCTCGGCGCCTTCGCGGTGCGCGGCGACATGACGCTCGCGGCGGCGGCGGGCGTCGTGACGGTGGCGCTGCTCGAAGTGAAAGAGCGCATGCACCGCTTCGTCACGCGCATCCAGGACGAAGAGCTTGTCGCCTTCATTCGCCTCCTTCTCATCTCCGTCGTCATCCTGCCGCTCTTGCCGAACGAGGGCTACGGCCCGGGCCAAGTGCTCAACCCGTACATTCTGTGGTGGATGGTGGTGCTCGTGGCGGCCATCTCGTTTGCGGGCTACATCACGGTGAAACTTTCGGGCGCGCGGCTCGGTCTCCTGATGATCGGCTTCTTCGCGCGGGCTTGCCTCCTCGACCGCGCTCACCGCGAGTTTTGCGCGCGCGGCGCGCAGGAGCGCGGGCACCCACAACGCGCTCGCCGCCGGCATCGCCACCGCGACCGGCACGATGTTCGTCCGGCTTCTCATCCTTCTCGCCGTGGTGAGCGCGCCGCTCGCCGAGAGGCTGCTCGCGCCTTTCCTCATCATCGCGTTCGTTGCGTTTCTTGCCGCGCTCATCGTCTCGCGCGGCGCCCGCAAGGCCGACGCCGCGCCGTCCCCCGTGCTCGACAAGCCGCTCGAGCTCGTGCCGGCGATGGCCTTCGGCGTGCTGCTCGCCGTCATCACGCTGCTCGTTTATTTCGTGCGCACAGCTCGCGGGCGAGACCGGGCTTTACGGGCTCGCGGCGCTCTCCGGGCTCGTGGACGTGGACGCGATCTCGCTCTCCATCGCGCGCGCGACGGCAAGCCAAGTGGCGCTCGAGACCGCGGCCACCGCCGTGCTCATCGCGGCCTTCGTCAACACGGCCTGGAAGGTGGGGCTCGCCGCGATTCTCGGCACGTGGCGCTTCGCGCTGAAAGTGGCTACGTCATCCTGCCCGCGCTCGCCGCCGGCGCGCTCGCGCTTTATTTCTTATAGAGCGCGCCTCACGTCGGCGTTGCGGACTCGCGCGCGGCGGTGGGTGTGAGGCCGCGATTGGCGAGCGGCAGGCTGCGCAGGCGCTTGCCCGTCGCGGCGAAGACGGCGTTGGCGATAGCGGGCGCGATCGGCGGCACGCCCGCCTCCTCGAGGCCGCCGAGCGCCGCGCCCGAGTTGATGAAATAAACTTCGATCGCGGGCGTGTGCGCCAGCCGCGCCACTTTGTAATCCCAGAAATTGCTCTGCACGACGCGGCCCTTGTCCACCGTGATCTCGCTCATCAGCGCGGCCGAAAGCCCGAAGAGAATGCCGCCTTCGATCTGCGCCGCCGCGCTGTCGGGATTGACGACTTGGCCGCAATCGACGGCGCACACCACGCGGCGCACGGTGAGCGCGCCCGAGGCTTCGAGCGCCACTTCGGCCACTTGCGCCACGATCGAGCCCGCGCATTCGACCAGCGCGATGCCGCGCCCCATGGCGGGCGCGAGCGGCGCGGCCCAGCTCGCCTTCTCCGCCGCGAGATCGAGCACGGCTCTGTGGCGCGGCTTGTCCTTCGAGCAAGGCCCGCCGATAGGCATACGGATCCTGTCCCGCCTCGTGGGCGAGCTCGTCGATGAAGGACTCGACGAAGAAGCCCTGCTGGGAGTGCTGCGCCGAGCGCCAGACGCCCGTGCGCACGGGAAATGTGCCGGCGACGCGGCGGATCTCTTGATGGGCGATGGCATACGGCGGAAAGGCGGCCGCGCCGTCATTGTTGGAATAGATATTGACCCAGACGAGCGGCAAGCCGTCCTTGCCGAGCGCGCCGTCGAAGCGGCTCAACACCGCGGGCCTGTAGTAATCGCGCTTGATGTCTTCCTCGCGGCTCCAGATGAGCTTGACCGGCGCGGGCGACAGCGCGGCTCGCGATGCGCAAGCCCTCTTCTAGAAAATCGAAGCTGTAAGGCAGACGCCGTCCGAAGCCGCCGCCCAAGGGCACGGCATGCACGGTGACGTTCTCGGGCCTCAATCCCAAGATCCGCGCGGCCACGTTGCGCGCGCTCAAGGGATCCTGCACGCCCGCCCAGATGTCGCAGCGCCCGTCCTTGACTTGCGCCGTGCAATTCATCGGCTCCAGAGTGGCGTGGGCAAGCAGCGGCACGCGGTATTCGGCTTGGATGACGCGCGTTCTTTGCGTGAGCGCCTTGGCGCCCTCGCCCTCGCGCAGATCGAGCGCGCCGTCCTTTTGATCGAGATTTTTCGCGAATTGGTCGAACATCTGGCGGCTCGAGGCGCCGGCGAGCGAGCCTTCGCTGAAGCGGACGGCAAGCGCGTCGAGCGCGCTCTTGGCGCGCCAGTAACCGTCGGCGACGACGGCCACCGCATCCTTGAGCTTGACGACGCGTTGCACGCCGGGCCGCGAAAGAACAGGCCCCTCGTCGGCGCCCGTGAGCGTGCCGCCAAAGACGGGCGCGTGCTTGATCGCGGCATAGAGCATGCCGGGCAAGATGACGTCGATGCCGTAGATCGCGCGGCCGTCGACTTTGGCCGGAATGTCGAAGCGCGGCTTGGCCGTGCCGACGAGCGTGTAATCCTTGCGCGCCTTGAGCTTCGGCGCGTTGGGCGGCCGCAAGGCGGCCGCGGCGTAGGCGAGCGCGCCAAACGTCACGCTGCGGCCGGAAGCGGCGTGATGCACAACCGAGAGCCGCGCGCTGCATTCTGCGGGCGGCACTTGCCATTGCCGGGCCGCCGCCTCAATGAGCATCTCCTTTGCCGCGGCGCCCGCGGGCCGCATGCCGTACCAGCCCGTGCCGCGCACGCTCATGCTGCCGCCCGTGCGCTGCACGCCGGAGAATTCGCTCACCTTGTAGGACGCGTAATCGAAGATGCGCTGGAACGACGCGGGCACCACCGTCATGCCGAGCCGCGTGCGCAGGAGATAGCCGTTGGCGTAAGCGTCGGTGGCGGGCGCCTGCTCGACCTGGACTTTTTCCCAATCGGCCTCGAGCTCCTCGGCGAGCATCATGGCGAGCGCGGTGTGCACGCCCTGGCCCATGTCGACATGCGGCACGACCACGGTGATCAAGCCATCGGGCGCGATTTTCACCCAGGTGATGATGGGCACCGCGTCGCGCGCCGGCGGCTTGCCGAGAACAAGCCTGTTGGGCGCGAAGAGAAGCCCGCCCGCGCCCACCGCAAGCCCGCCGCCCGCGAGCGTGCCCGCGACGATGAACGGCGCGCCGCGTCCACTTGCTCATGCGCCGCCCCCGCCCGCCGCCCCCGCCCCCGCCGATCAGCGCGCGAATGGCCGCGCGCACGCGCGGATAGGTGCCGCAGCGGCAGATGTTGGTGACGAGGTTTTCGATCTCGGCGTCGGTGGGATTGGGGTTTTCGGTGAGGAGCGCCACCACCGCCATGATCATGCCCGACTGGCAGTAGCCGCATTGCGGCACCTGATGGGCGATCCAGGCCTCCTGCACGGGATGGAGCGCGCCCTCTTGCGCGAGGCCCTCGATGGTCGTGACTTGGGCGCCGGCCACCGCCGCGACCGGCAGCGTGCAGGACCTGAGCGCCACGCCGTCCACATGCACCGTGCAGGCGCCGCAGGCCGAGACCCCGCAGCCGAACTTGGTGCCGGTGAGCTTGAGCGCGTCGCGCAACACCCAGAGCAAAGGCGTGTCCGGCTCGATCTCGAGCGTACGCACCTCGCCATTGACCGTGAGCGTGATGGCCATGGCCTCCCCCCTCGAGAGCCTTGTGCCGCGCCACACCTTAGCACGGACGGCCGCGCGCGGCACGGGCCCTTGGACCGAGGGGTTTGGTTAAGCGGCCGCCGCTTCGACGATGCCGAGCCCGGCCGCGGTCGGGAGCACGCGCTTCAAGCGCAAGCCCGCGCGGGACAGGAGGTCGCCGAACTCCTCGCGCGAGCGCACTCTGCCGCCGGGCATGATCATCATGCTGACATCGAGGATTTTCGCCAAGGTCTTGGCCTTGCCCTTGGCGATGAAGTCGTCGACGACGAGAATCCGCCCTTCGGGCGCCATGGCGGCGCGGCAATTCTTGAGGATACGGATGCATTTCTCGTCGTCCCAGTCGTGGACGATGTACTTCATGATGTAGCCGTCGGCGCCCTTGGGCACGGAGCGGAAGAAATCGCCGCCTTCGATCCTGCAACGCGCGCGGATATCCGGCGCCGTGACGAAACCGCTCTGCGGTGCGCCCGCCACGACTTGCGGCTGATCGAAAAGCACGCCCGTGAGCTTCTTGTGACGGCGGAGAATCGCCGCGAGCATGTGGCCGTGCGCGCCGCCGACATCGACGAGCCGCGTGAATGTGCCGAACGGATAAGCGCCCGCGACGGCGCTATTCTCGGTCGCGGAAATGCTCGCCATGGCGGCGGCGAACATACGCTCCTTGTCGGGATGCTCGCGCAAATATTGGAACGGCGGCATGCGGAAGACATGCTCGAAAGCATTGCCGCCGGTGACGACACCGTGCTCGAGCGCGCCCCAAACCTGCCAATTCCAATCGTCGATCGTCATGAGCGCAAAGTCGCGCAGCGATTGCGCGTGATCGCTGCGCAAGGTTTGCGCGAGCGGCGTCAAGCGGAAACGCCCATCCGGCAACTCGGCGAAGACGCCGAGGCTCGCCAGCGCCCGCAACACGCGATAGAGATTTCCCGCGTTTGCGCCCACGCGCAGGGCCAGCGCTTCGGCGCTGAGCGGCCCCTCGGCCAAGGCATCGGCAAGCTTGAGCCGCGCCGCGACGAAGACGAGCTGCGAGACGCAATAGCCGCAAATCAAATGGAGCATGCCCTCCCGCGCGGCCGGGCTTTTCTTGTGGCGGGGCGATTGCGCGCGCGCAGGGCGGCGTCTGGGTGCAGCCATCGTCTCCATCTCGCCAAGGCGATCGGCCACGATGATGACTAAACCATAGAGTGTGTCAATAATTATATACTACCTATGAGAGCGCAGGCGGGCGAAATCCACCTCGGCCTTGCGCCTCGCGCCCGCAAAGACTTGCGCGTTTCACGCGCCGCAAGCTTACGGGATCAGGTCAGGCCGCCACCGCCTCGACAATGCCGAGCCCAGCCCTGGTGGGGACCACGCGCATGAGGCGGAGGCCTGCGCGGGCCATGAGATCGCGGAACTCTTCGCGCGTGCGCTCCTTGCCGCCGGGACCCACCATCATGTTGATGTCGAGGAGCTTGCCCCAATTCTTGGCGTTGCCCTTGGGGATCACATTGTCGACGACAAGCACCCGCCCGCCCTTCGCCATGGCGTTGCGGCAATTTGTAAGAATGCGGATGCACTTCGCGTCGTCCCAGTCGTGGATGATGTACTTCATGATGTAGCCGTCCGCACCCTTGGGCACCGAGGCGAAGAAATCGCCGCCTTCGATCGCGCAGCGGTTCCTTATGTCCGGCGCTGTGACGAAGCCGCTCGCTGGCGCGCCCGCCACGACTTGCGGCTGATCGTAGAGCACGCCCTCAAGCTTTTTGTGGCGGCGGAGGATCTCCACGAGCATGTGCCCGTGCGCGCCGCCGACGTCCACGAGCCGCGTGAGCTTGCCGAATGGATACGCCTCGGCCACCGCGACGTTTTGGCCCGTGGAGATGCTCGCCATGGCGGCGGCGAAGACGCGCTCCTTCTCGGGATGGTCCTGCAAGTACCGGAATAGCGGAACGTGGTAGACGTGCTCGAACGCATTGCCGCCGGTGACGACGCCATGCTCGAGAGCGCCCCAGCCTAGCCAGTGGTAATCGTCGATGATCATCAGCGCAAAATCGCGCAGCGAGCCCTTGGTATCGCTGCGCAGCATTTGCGCGAGCGGCGTCAGACGAAAGCGCCCGTCCGGCAACTCGGCGAAGACGCCGACGCTCGCGAGCGCCCGCAGCAAGCGGTAGAGATTTTCCGCATTGGCGCCGACGCGCCCGGCGAGCGCCTCGGGCGTCAGCGGCTTGTCGGCCAAGGCATCGGCAAGCTTAAGCCGCGCCGCGACGAAGACGAGCTGCGAGACCCAGTAACCGCAGATCAAATCGATCATGGCCGCGCGCGGCGGCGGGCTCTTGGCGCGGCGGTGCGGCATTCCTCTCGGCGCGCTTCGCCACCGCTTGGACGCAGCAGGTGCAGCCTTCTGCACAGAGCGCTTTGCGCGCTGCAGGCCGGCGGCGTTTCGTGGCGGCCATCGTCCATCCCCTTCGTGCCGAGAATTTCTGCCGTGATCATGCACAAAAAGATAGCGCGCGTCAATCGCGTCGTGTGCGGCGGCGGTCGCCTGCCGAGCAAAGAGATCGGCGCGCCAGGGATCTGCGCGATGACGTGGATGATAAGCGCCCTAGCTTCTGTGCGCCGTCACGCGCTGCAAGCGCTGATGGAGCGGTGACAGCTCCATGAGGAGACGCTCTACGTCGCGATTGCCCGGGTCGAGCTCGAGCACTTTCTGATAGCTCTGAAGCGCGCCTTGCGTGTCGCCTTGCGCTTCGAGTGTCTTGCCGAGCTTGAGCCAGGCCTTGTGCACGTCCGGCTTGACGGACAAGAAACGCCTTGAAGAATTTCTCGGCGTCGCTGTGCTTTTGCTTGGCCGCCATGAGCTGACCCAGAAGATAAAGCGCGAGCGGGTGGTTGGGCTCGGCGTCGAGCACTTGGCGGTAGCCGCGCTCGGCCACGCCGAGCTTGCCTTTCTTGTGCAGCTCGGTCGCGCGTTCGAGCACATACGAAAGAGAGCGCGGGTCGAGCTTGCCGCCGAGATTCTGCTTATTGCGGGTGGTCACGATTGTGTAGGTGATGCGGCGCTCTTCGCAGCCGTACATGTATTTGTAGGATTCGTTGCCCTGCAAGAAATCGTAGATCGTGAAACCGTTCTCGATGGCCCAGCGAATGGCGTAGATGTGCAGGATAAAGCCGGGCGGCGGGCTGTTGAACGTCTCGTCGCGGCCGGCGATCAAAAAGTGCAGCGCCTTCTTCTTGCGATCGATCAAGATGCCGAGCGCGCCCAAGGGCCTGTCGCCCTTCCACAGCACCGGCATGAAGAGCACGCCGGCCTCGAGCGCGTTCGTGAGCATGATGCGATTGGTGGACAGGATCGAAGAGAGCCGCTCGCCCTTCCGGCGTCCCCATTTCAGCTTCCAAAAGTGAAGAAGAATGTTGACGTCGCGCTTGATCGTCTTCGCATCGGCATGCGTGACGCGGAACTCCCCCGCTTCGCCCACCCTCTTGAGAAAGCGCTTGGCTTTCTGGCGCGTGTTCGAGCTCAGCTTCTTCGCGAGATAGGTTTCCCAGTCGCCGGGCAATTTCACGTATGGGTAAAGGTCGCAATTGAGATTGTCGCCCGTGGTCTGGCGGTCGAGCGTTTCGGTTTCGAACTTCGATGCCGCGAACGCCTTCATGAAGAGGCGGAAGCGCTGCTTGGAGGCGTAAACGTTCTTGAGATGCAGCTGCGTCCAGTTCGACCGCTTGAGGTAGTCGGCAAAAGCCGGGATCGCGCGATCCTCGAACTCGGGCAGGCACAGGATGCCCGTATAGTCCGCGAATTCCGAGCCCCCCATCCTCACTTCATTATAGAAGGTGCCGTCCTTCTTCATCTCCGTGCGGAGCTGGAGCGGGAAGAAGGCGACATAGGACGGAGCATCGGCCGAGGGCTTGGCGGCCAAAATGAACCACTCGCCGTTCGGGCTCGAAAAGCTCTTGAACCATTTCGAGAGCCAGTCCCAAGACAGGAAGAACTGGGCGTCGGGATCGGCTTCGTAGACCGCGTCCCAATTGCTTCTTAACTGTGTAAGCGTCTTGAGATCGTCGATGATGTCGATATGCATGCCGCCACAAATTCAACAACCATGCCATGGGCGGCTGCGCGAGGTTTCGGACACGTGACAAGGCGAGAGTGATTTCGCTCTGATTGAAGTTCGTCGCGGCGGTCCGACCCCCACCCTGACCCTCCCCCTTGCAGGGGGAGGGAAAAGAAGCCTGCTCCTCCCCCTGAAAGGGGGAGGATGGGTGGGGGTCGAAGCCAATTCAACGCGAACGGAGACGTTTCTAGCCCCAGATGCGGCGCGCGGTCTTGGCGACCAATTCGAGCTTCCGTCGCTCCTCGTCCTCGCTCAGGAGATTGCCGAGCTCGGTCGAGGCGAAGCCGCATTGCGGGCTTAAGGCCAATTGCTCGAGAGGCACGGAGCGCGAGGCCTCGTCGACGCGCCGCATCAGCTCGTCTTGGGATTCGAGCGCGCCGGTTCGCGTCGTGACGATCCCGAGCACCACGATCTTGCCCTTCGGGACGAAGCGCAGCGGCGCAAAGCTGCCCGAGCGCGCATCGTCATATTCCAAAAGAAACCGGTCGGTTTGCGTCTGGGTGAAGAGCTGCTCGGCCACCGCGTCGTAGGAGCCTTCCATGAGCCAGGCGCTTCTGTGGTTGCCGCGGCAGATGTGAACGCCCGTCACCACGTTCTTGCCCTTGCAGCGCGCGAGCACCGCGTTGTCGGCGGCGATGGCTTGGGCGACGATGGCTTTCACGTCGCTCATGTCGTCTTCGATCGGGCCGGGAAAGCCGCTGAGCGCCATGGCGTAGCGCAGCGAGTCGAGCTGAACATAAGACGCGCCGTCGGCGATCTGGGCCTCGACCTCGGTCTGGTAGACGCGCACGACATCGTCGAGGAATGCTTGCCGCGTGGGATAGACGCGGCTTGAGACGCCCGGCTCGTAGAGATTGAGCAGCATGGTGGGCCCGGGCATGGTGATCTTGTAGGGTCCCGGCGCGTGCTGCTTGAGAAACGCCGTCTCGCGGCCGGTGATGGAGTGCCTGAGCTTCAGCTTTTCCGTCACCATCGCCCAGGCGATGGGCATGTCTTCGTTCGCTTCCTTGGCGCCCCGCCCCTGCCACAAGGGGTTGTCGAAGCGCGACGACGTGCGCGGCGCAAGTCCCTCCAGCGCCGCGAAGGGGCTTTCCATCCAGCTCGCGCGGCGAAACTCGCCGTCGCTGTAGACATCGATGCCCGTGCTCTTCTGCATGGCGAGCGCGTCGAGGATCGCTTCGTCCTCGATTTTCGTGAGCGCCTCGCGGCTCATCTTGCCCTGTTCGTGCGCCCGGCGCGCGTCGAGCAGGCGCTTGGGCCTGAGCAGGCTTCCCACATGATCGGCGCGATAAGAATTCATCGTCTCCTGCCTTTCGTGTTTTTTCCGCTTGTGAACAATCAACGAGTTCTTGGCGCCTCACGCCGTTCGCCAGCGCATTGTAGGACTTGAAGAGCGTGCGCATGCGTCCCCGCCACACGGGGATGCCGCCATTGGCGTGCATCTCGAAGCTCGAACTCCCGTCCGTCCGCACGAGCGTCCTCCCGGTCTCATTATTTTGCGCGCGCCATGCCGGCGGCCCGGCACAGCGAGTATGTTCGATGGCCTAGGTGCGGGACAAGGACGATCCGGCACAAGCGGCGCGCCGGACGCTCGGCGACGACGAACGCACGCGCTTCATCAGCGTGCAGCATCAGGCCAATCGCTGGACCTATCTCGGCTCGGGCATGAGCCACCCGAATTTTCTCGACACGCTGGGCGATCTCAGCCCCGGCAAGCGGCGCATGATCGAGGCAGCCACCCCCAGCTTTTCGTAAGCGCCTCCTCTTTCATGCGCGTCGAGACGCCGCCCGGATTTCCCCCCGGGTCCGGGCGGCGCATTATACTTGCCGCCTTCAACAGGGGACGTGAAAGGAAGAACCATGGCCATGCTCATTGAGTCTCCGACCGTGATCAACGCGGCGGGACAGCCGCCCAAGCGGATCGAGGAATTTGTCGGGCGCGCCAACACGGACACGCGCCAAGTGAGCGTTGCGCGGATGATAAGCCCCGCCGGATGGGCCGAACCGGGGCAAACCCCCGCGTTTGACGAGTATACCTTGGTCCTCCGGGGCAGTTTGCGGGTCGAGACGCGCAGCCTGACTTACACACTCGCTGCCGGCCAAGCGATTGTTGCGCCGCGCGGCGAATGGGTGCGCTACAGCACGCCGGAGGCCGGCGGTGCGGAATACATTGCCGTCTGCGTACCGGCTTTTTCGCCCGACACCGTGCATCGCGATGACGATTGAGCCGATCCAGCGCCAATCCGCGCTGACCTGTCCGCATTGCGCACATATCAGCATCCACGAAATGCCGGCGGACGCCTGCCAGTACTTTCTCGATTGTCCGCACTGCGGCGTAATCTTGCGGCCGAAGGCGGGCGATTGTCGCGTCTTCTGCTCTTACGGCACGGTGAAATGTCCGCCGAGACAGCTTGCGGCAGGCTGTTGCACGTGACGCGCGCCAGAAAATCCGTTTGTTGGGAAGAGCAATGGTGCCCAGGGGCGGAATCGAACCACCGACACGCGGATTTTCAGTCCGCTGCTCTACCGACTGAGCTACCTGGGCGTCCCCGCAGGCGAGGAGTGCCCCTCTGCCGCCGCAAAGCCAAAGCTTTGCTTTGGCGAAGTGGGGTGAGAGGCGCCTCGATATAGGCAAACGGCGGAACTTGTCCAGGGCGCGGGTGGCTCTTAGGCGGGATTGGCGGGCGCCGCGGCCAGCCGCGGCGCGTGACCCTTGTGAACGTTGAAATGCGTGCCGTAGGCGATCATGTCGATCGTTTGCCCGTCGCTCGAGAACGGCAGCGCGAGAACTTCCAAATCGCCGGTCACGGCGCCGGCCACCGGCCGGTTGGAGTAGGAGATCAAGTGAGGCGCGCGCTTCTGCAGAACTGTGAGCAGAGTGCCTTGCATCGTTGCGCGCAAATTCGCGTCGGGCAGGTCGTCCAGGAACTTACCCGTAAGATCGAAGCCAATTCGCTCTGCGCTGGCGCTGGCATGAATGCGGTAGAAAAAGCGCAGGGGATCGTAGAAGACGTCCACGACCGTGAGGTCTTCGAGAATGTAGCGCATGGACAAGGGCTCGATATCCGCGCCAGAGGGAAACAGGCGCGTGCCGCGCGAGCTCTCCCACTCCCGGAAGAGTTGCTGCAATTCGGAGGACTTCAATTCCATCGCGGCACCACGGTTGCGATACCGTGGAATTCTCGGCCCGCGATTCCTTCGGTTCGGTTAATTCTCGAAGCCGCCAGGAAAGCCGCGGCGCGTAAGACAAGTGCGCGTTCCGTCTGGGGCGGCGTCGCCCCAAAAAAATGATCCCGCAAGGAGCGGAGTCTCGGGGAGCCCTCAGCGCGCGGCCGCGCGGCGCTTCTCGATGGCGTCCCAGATGAGCCCCGCGACATTCGTGCCGTCGAAGCGGCGGAGCTCCTGAATGCCTGTCGGAGACGTGACGTTGATCTCGGTGAGATAGTCGCCGATGACGTCGATGCCGACGAAGACGAGCCCGCGCTCGGCGAGCGCGGGGCCTATGGCCGCGCAAATCTCGCGGTCGCGCGCCGACAGCGTCGCGGCTTCGGGCTTGCCGCCCACATGCAGGTTCGAGCGCGCCTCGCCCGCGGGCGGCACGCGCGTGAAGGCGCCCGGCCGCCACCCCGTCCACCAGAATGATGCGCTTGTCGCCCTCGCGCACCTCCGGCAGATAGCGCTGCACGACCACGGGCTCGCGATAGAACTGGGTGAAAAGCTCGAGCAGCGCGTTGAGATTCTCGTCTCCGGGCGTGATGTGGAAGACGCCCGCCCCGCCATTGCCGAACAAGGGCTTGATGATGATGTCCTTGTGCATGGCGCGGAAGACCACGATCTCGCGCCGGTCGCTCGTGATCAGCGTCTCGGGCATGAGATCGGGGAAATGCGTGACGAAAAGCTTTTCCGGCGCGTTGCGCACATGGGCCGGATCGTTCACGACGAGCGTCTTCGGGTGAATGTGCTCCAGAATGTGTGTCGCCGTGATGTAGCCCATGTCGAAGGGCGGGTCCTGGCGCATGAGCACGACGTCGAGGGTGGAAAGATCGAGGGTCTTCTCGGCCCCGAGCGTGAAATGATCGCCGCGGGCCGCGCGCACGCTCAAGGAGCGCGTGCGGGCGCTGACGCGGTCTTTCCACATGGTGAGGTCGCGCGGCAGGTAATAGTGCAGCTTGTGCCCGCGCGCCTGGGCCTCGAGCGCCAAGGCGAAGGTCGAGTCCGAGGAGATGTCGACCCGCTCGATGGGGTCCATCTGGATCGCGACCGAAAGCGTCATCGGCCGCTCAATTGAGCTTGCGCTGGAGCCGCGCGAGCGCGGTCTCGGCGTTGCGGCGGAGCGCGCTCTCGCCCGCGAGCGCGCTGCAATGGCCGAAATGCTCGCGCGCGGCGCCGAGGCGGCCGAGCTCGCTTTCGACCGCGCCGCGCTCGAACCACAGCTGCGCCTCGCGCGGCGCGATGGCGGTCATGCGCTTTATGATCTCGCTCGCGCGCTCGAGCTTGCCCTCGGCCATCGCGCGGGATTTCAAATTGTTCTGTAGGCGGAGCAAGACCGCGCGCTTTCCCACCTCGACGAGATAAGAGGGCTCGAGCTCGGCGTCGGCGCCGAGCGCGCGCTTCAGGAGGAGCCGCAAGCCCGGCGTGTCGAGCAGCGCGCCGCCGTTGAAGGGATCGAGCACCACGCGCCCGTCGGCGGCCGAAATCCGAAGCACGAAGTGCCCCGGAATGTTGAGGCCGTGCACGGAAAACCCGAGCGCCCCCCCGACATGCAGATAAAGAATCCCGAGCGTCACCGGCAGCCCGCGCCGCCGGTCGATCACCTTGATGAGATTGGCGTTGTTGGGGTGATCGTAGCTCACGCGGTCGCCGTCATAGCCCGCTTCCTCGTAGATCACATGCGAAAGCGTGCGGGCCTGGGCTTCCGCGTCGCTTAAGCTCGTCTGCCGCGCGCCCGCGCGCGCCACGAGATCGTCGATGTGCCAGCGGTAGCGCGAGAGATCCGCCAACGGCTCATCGAGCGCCGCGAGCGCCAAGGCGGCCTCCGCGAGATCGATGGCAGCGTCGGCCGTTTCGCCCACGCGGGCGAGCGTGACCCAAGGTTCCTCGCGTTCGTCCTTCAACGCTCCGCCCCGCTTGTTTTCGCCGGGCCAGCATAATGGCCCGCCCTGCGGAGCGGAAGCGGGCGCTTTGGCGACTACTGTCTCAGTATGAACAAATAGGTGCGCAGTAGCCCGGTTCGAAGCCCAACGAAAAATAACCGCCGGGCCAACCGCTCCTTTCATCGCCTAGGCTGGTGCTTTAGAACCCTGGCAAGGCTTCTCCCCTTACGGTATCCACCCCAACTGGAAGTCGTATAGACTGGCCGAAAGCCGCCGCAACATGGTGGCGCTGAAGGAAAGATGGCCGTTGTGGCGAGAAAGCTGAGGAAAGCAACGCGCGCGAAGCCCAGATCCAGTCAGAAGCTGGACCCCCGCACGTTCAACTCGGTGCGAGAGGAATGGACTGAATACGCCCTAAGCGACGGCGTCACATTTCGCCTTCGGCCTGTCCTTATTGAAATTGTTAGAGTGAAGGACAAGTTCGCTCCCGATGGGAGCCCACTTTACAATTTCAAGGCACTCTTGGTGACAGACACAAAGGCGCCGAAGCGTCTCAGGAGAAAGCCATGACGGATCAGCTTATCGGTACGTCTGACAAGTCTCTCTCAGAGTGGGGGAGCTCAAGCCCACAGCACGTGACCATTAACTCCTCCAATATGGGCGTCACGGGCGTCGAAGTCTTCGCCACAGATAACTATGTTTTCCGAATTTCGCCGGCCGCGCTCAGCGAGGATGAGGCGTGGTATGCGCTCGCTGTGCAGCGAAGGCAGGGAAAGAAGGGTGCTACATTAGAAGAGGTTCGAGCGAGATACGGACTGTGATAAGTGCCTCTGAAGGTCAGATTCTTGGTGGAGGCCGAAAAGGATGTTGCTCGCCTCTCGCAGGGCAAACGGAAAGCGGTCTTTGACAAACTCGACGAAATCAAAGTGGACCCCCATCTGTCAGGGTCCAAACCTCTGCGTGAATTCGATAACATTAGGCGTGTTAAAGCCAGAGACATCAGTATCGTTTACGAGCCACCAAATAACGGCGGCGAGGTACTCGTCGTTGCTGTAGGCAAGTCGCCTGCAATCTATTCCGTTATTACGGGCAGGATATCAGATTGAACTGAAAGAATTGGGAAGTGTCTCACTTCAAACCGAGGCGCTTCCGGGCGGCGCTCGATGAATGCAGGCTTACGGCCGCCAGGCGTCGCGCAGGTGGCGCGGCCAGGCCGCGGGTGCCAGCAGGATTACGTCGAAGCGCACCACGGCCGAGCCGAGATAGGCATGGCGCATGAGGAAAGCTTCGGCGGCGCGCGCAAGCCTTAGGCGTTGCTTGAGGCCGATGGCTTCCCTCGCTTCTTCGACGGTGGGGCGCCATTTCACCTCGACGAAGCACACCGTGCCGTCGGGCCGCGGCGTCCTTTGCCAGACCACGAGATCGATCTCGCCCTCGCGCGCGCGAAAGCGCCGCGACAGAATCCGATAGCCCTTCATGGCGAGGAAGAGCGCGGCCGCGCCTTCGGCGAGCCGTCCCCGGCGCTCGGCTTCGACGCGCAAGCTCACGCTTTCTCCTTGAGGGCGAGCGCGCGCGCTTCGGGAATGGCGGCGAAATTCGCGCGGCCTTTCATGCACACCAGCTTAGCGTTGCCAACAATGCCCTTCCCAGTGTTCTTTGCTTGCGGCGCAATGGCCGCCTTGAAGCTCCAGGGAGGGGACCCATGAAAATCATCGCTGCTCTCGTTCTCGCGTTCGCGCTTGCTCTGCCCGCCACCGCGGCCGATTGGCCGCCGAAAAGCGAGCCGCCGGGCGTGACAGGCTCGCTCGGCTATGCGCGGCTGCCGGACGCCGCCTACAATCCGGATCCCAAGCATACCTACAAGATCGTCTTCGATGTGGCGCGCGCCGCCGGCAAGCCCGGCGAGGCCGCCTTGGGGATCGCGCTCGCGGCGACCGAGCTCGATCAGCTGCGCGGCAACGGCGTGCCCAAGAACAAGATCAAGCTCGCCCTCGTCTTTCACGGCGACGCCGTCAACAGCATTTTGGGCAACGACGCCTATCGGGCGAAGTTCAAGATCGACAATCCCAATCTGCCGATCCTTGCCGCGCTCAAGGCTGAGGGCGTCGAATTGTTGGTGTGCGGACAAAATCTCGTCATCGCCAACATCGATCCCGCCACATTGTCGCCCGACATCACGCTCGGCAGCGACGCGCTGCTGATGCTGGCGACATTCCAGAACAAGGGCTACGCGCTCCTGTCGTTCTAGGGGGCGAGCTCCTTCCATTGAAACGCGGCGGGCCGTCACGGTTCGGCCCGCCGCGTCGGGGCTCGCGCATTTGGGAAGGCTCACGCTTTCTCCTTGAGGGCGAGCGCGCGCGCATAAACTTGCCGGCGCGGCAGGCCCGTCGCGCTCGCCGCTTCGCCCACCGCCTCGCGCAAGGATTTTCGCGCGAGCAGCGGCGCGAGCGTCGCATCGAGATCCTCCGCCGAAACGGCCTGTGCCTCTTCGGCCGGCGGCGCCACGATGACGACGATCTCGCCTTTCGGCGCGTGTTCGGCGAATTCCGCCGCGAGGCTTTCGAGAGAGCCGCGGCGCACCTCCTCGAAGCGCTTGGTGAGCTCGCGCGCCACGGCCGCCTGGCGCGAGCCGAGCACAAAGACAAGATCGGCGAGCAAGGAGCCCAGCCGTCCCGGCGCCTCGAAGAGCACGAGGCTTGCCCGCACGCTCTTTATCTCCTGAAGCGCGGCGCGCCGCGCGGACTGACGGGGCGGCAGGAAGCCCAGAAACAGCACGCGCTCCGTGGCGAGCCCGCTCACCGCGAGCGCGGCCGTCAGCGCGGAGGCGCCCGGCACCGCGAACACCGCATGTCCTTCCGCGACCGCCCCGGCGACGAGCCTCAGACCGGGATCGGAGATGAGCGGGGTTCCGGCATCGCTCACCAGCGCCACGGCCTCACCCGCCTTGAGCCGCGCCAGCACTTTCGGGCGCATGCGCGCCGCGTTGTGCTCGTGATAGCTTTCGAGCGGCGTCGAAAGCCCGTAGCGCGCGAAGAGCTTGCGCGTCACGCGCGTGTCCTCGGCGAGCACGAGATCGGCGGCGGCGAGCGTGTCCAGCGCGCGCAGCGTGATGTCGCGCAAGTTTCCGATGGGCGTTGAGACGATGTAGAGACCTTTGGCGAGCGCGGGCCTTGCCGCGGCCGCGGCTGCTGCCGCCGCCGCTCCCGGCTCTGATTGTCGTCGTCGCGCGTCGTGCCACGCCCGCAGTCTAGCTTGCCCCACGCATTTACTGCACGGCGCCGGGCGGGCCTTCGCCCGCCGCCGCCGTCGCGCCGAAGCGGCGCTTTGGCGCGCCGCGAAGGCGGAAGCCTCAACGGGTGGAGCACTTCACGCACTGGCTACGGCCCGCGAAGGCGGGCCTACGCCCGCCGAAGCCTCAGCGAATGGAGTACTTCATGCACTGGCTTCGGCCCGCGTAGGCGGGTAGTCTCGACCCAGGGGCGGGGGCCTCAACAAGCCCAAGGGGACATCGTGCAAGGCATCAGTGTGTTGCTACGGCGCGCCGCGCCGCATGTCGTTGCTATCTTTGTGCTTTTGAGCCTTGCGGGCTGCGCGCGCGGTCCCAAGCCCGGGCCCGACGCCGGGCCCGGCGGCGCCCGGCGCCGCGCCGCGAATCATCATCGACAAAGAGCTTCTGACGCTGCCCAGCATGGCGGCCGAGGGCCGCGAGCCGACGCGCATCGGCTTTCTCGTGCCGCTCACCGGGCCCGACGCCCCGACGGGCAAGGCGCTCTTGGACGCGGCGCAGCTCGCCATTTTCGAGTCCGGGCGGCGCGATCTTCTGCTCTTGCCGGAAGATACCGGCGCCTCGCCGGACGCGGCCGCCGACGCCGCGCAAAAGGTGCTCAAGGCGGGCGCCGAGATCATTCTCGGTCCCGCTGCGCTCGGACGAGGTCGACAAGGTGGCGCCTTACGGGCTCGGCACCGACACGCCCATCGTCGCCTTCTCCACGAACACCTCGAGCGCCAAGCCCGGCATTTATCTCTTGAGCTTTCCGCCCGAGCTCGAGGTCGAGCGCATCGTCGATTTCGCGACGGCGAGCGGCTTCTCGCGCTTTGCCGCCCTGATCCCGAACGACAATTACGGGACCATCGTCGAGCAGGCCTATCGCGACGCGGTGGCGGCCCGTCACGCGACGCTCGTCACCGTCGCCCATTACGGGCCCACGCTTTCGGAGATGTTCCAGCCCGCGCGCGATCTCGCCAATTCCGGCGGCTTCGACGCCGTGCTTCTGCCCGATGGCGGAACGAACTTGCGGGCGCTGGCGCCGCTCTTGCCGTATTCGGGCGTGAATACGCGGAGCGTGAAGATTCTGGGCACGGGACTGTGGGACGAGCCCAATCTCGGCCGCGAGCCCGCGCTCGTGCATGGCTGGTTCGCCGCGCCGCCGCCCGAGGCGCGCCAGAAATTCATCGAGCGTTTCACGGCGGCTTACGGCCGCACGCCGCCGCGCATCGCGAGCCTTGCTTACGACGCGGTGGCGCTCACGGCCTCGCTTGCCGACGCGCCGCCGGGCGAGCGTTTCACGCCGGAGCGCCTCACCAATCCCAACGGCTTTTCGGGCATCGACGGGCTTTTCCGCTTCGACCCGGACGGCCGCATCGAGCGCGGGCTTGCGGTGAACGAAGTGCTCACGGGCGGCGTGGCCGCCGTGAGCCCCGCGCCCGCCACCTTCCAGGTCAAGGCTTCTGACAGCGGCCGACCTCCACCTCTCCTCGCGGGCCGAAGCCTCCTCTGTGACGCCTCCGCACGCCGGCTTCGGCGGTGCGAGGGTCTGGCCCTCATCCGCCATGCGCCAAGCGCTCCGGCCGGCTCATCCGAATCATTGGGCTCCCAGAAGCTGTAAGAAGGGAGCCCATTCAGTGTGTGCGCGGATCTTGCTCCCCCTCTCACCTCCGGGGAAAGGGGGACTGCAGTGGGGGTCCTCCTGCAGCAATCGAATGCCAAGATAGATCTAAGCGACGAGCGCCTCGATGACGCGGTTGAGCACGAGGCGGCCCTTTGCCGTCGCGGCAATTTTTTCACCCGCGCGCGCGAGCAGTCCTTCTTCGCTCAAATCGCGAATGCGAAGCGCGTCGAGCGGCGCGCCCGCGAGCGCCGCGTAGCGCGAGAGGTCCACGCCTTCCACAAGCCGCAGCGCCATCAGGAGATATTCTTCGCCGCGCGCGGTGGGCGACAGCGCTTCGTCTTCGGCAAGCCCATGGCCCGCGCGCTCGACAGCGGCGGCCCAGGCTTCGGGCGCGCGGATCGCGGCGGTCGCGCGGCCGCCGATGCGCCCGTGTGCGCCGGGCCCCACGCCCAGATAATCGCCATAGCGCCAATAGACGAGATTGTGCCGGCATTCGGCGCCCGGCCGCGCGTGGTTCGAGATCTCGTAAGCGGCAAGCCCCGCGCCCGCGCTGAGCTCCTGCGTCGCCTCGTAAAGGGCCACCTCCGCTTCCTCGCCCAAGCCGGGCATGGTCCCGCGCGCATGGGCGGCGCCGAAGGGCGTCTTGGGCTCGAAGGTGAGCTGGTAAAGCGACAAATGCTCCGTACCAAGAGCAATGGCGCGGGCGAGCTCTTCGCGCCAGGCGGTCTTCCGTCTGCCCGGGGCGCGCATAGATGAGATCGAAGCTCGTGCGCGGAAACGTGACTTGCGCGAGCGCGAGTGCTTGAAGCGCCTCGGCCGCCGAATGATGGCGGCCGAGAAAGCGCAAGGCCTCGTCGTCCAGCGCCTGCACGCCGAGCGAAAGGCGATTGACGCCCGCGGCGCGGAAGCCGGAAAGCGCGCGGCCTCGACGCTGGTCGGATTGGCTTCGAGCGTCACCTCGACGTCTGACGCCACAGCGAAGCGCGCGGCGATCTTGTCGAGCAGCGCGCCCACCGTTTCGGGCTCCATGAGCGAGGGCGTGCCGCCGCCGAAGAAGACGCTCGTGACGCGCCGCGCTCCCGCGCGCGCGGCGAGCGTTTCAAGCTCGCGCAGGAGCGCGCGCCGGAAGCGCGCATGGTCCACGCCTTCGCGCACATGGGAATTGAAATCGCAATAGGGGCATTTCGAGAGGCAGAACGGCCAGTGGATATAGATGCCGAAGCCCGGATCGTCCGTCTGCGGAACATACCCCTCTCCCCAACCCCTCCCCCTCAAGGGGGGAGGGGCTTTGCCCGCGCTTTCCCTCCCCCCTTGAGGGGGAGGGCCAGGGAGGGGGGTCATCGCGAGCCCGCAAAGCACGCGGCGACGAGCGCCGCGAAGGCGCGCGCGCGGTGGGAGATGCGGTGCTTCTTGTCCGGCGCCATCTCGCCGAAGGTCTCCGCGTAGCCGTCGGGCAGGAACATCGGATCATAGCCGAAGCCCTTGTCGCCCCGCGGCGGAAAGACGAGCGTGCCGTCCACGTCGCCTTGAAAGCATTCCACATGGCCGTCGGGCCAGGCGAGTGCCAGCGCGCAGACAAAGCGCGCGCGGCGCGCGTTGGGGCCGGTCGCCCCTTTCTCGCGCAAGGCTCTTTCCACTTTCGCCATGGCCTTGGCGAAATCGCGCTCGGGCCCCGCCCAGCGCGCCGACTGGATGCCGGGCGCGCCGCCGAGTGCCGCGACCTCGAGCCCCGAATTGTCGGCGAGTGCCGGCATGTCGCTCGCGGAGGCCGCGTGCCGCGCCTTGAGAATGGCGTTGGCGGCGAAGCTCTCGCCGGTCTCTTCCGGCTCGGGCAGGCTCAAGGCCTTGGCCGAGACCACATTGACGCGATAGGGCTCGAAGAGCGCCGCGATCTCGCGCGCCTTGCCCTCATTGTGGCTCGCCACGACGAGGCGTTGATCTTCGAAGCGCCGCGCCATCGGCTGTCATCCGTATACTGACTATTGCCCGACGGCCGTGCGCTGCAGCGCGATAAGCTCGGCCACGCCCTTGCGCGCGAGCGCAAGCATGGCGTTGAATTCGTCCTCGCTGAAGGGCTCGCGCTCGGCGGTCGCCTGCACCTCGACGAGCCCGCCGCGCCCCGTGAGCACGAAATTGGCGTCGGTCTCGGCCGACGAATCCTCGGCGTAATCGAGATCGAGGACGGCGACCCCTTCATAGATGCCGACCGAGACGGCGGCCACGTGGTCCTTGAGCGGCGCGAAGCCTTCGGCGGCCAGCATGCTCCGCTCGCGCATCCATTCGAGGCATTGCTGGAGCGCGACCCAGCCGCCCGTGATGGCCGCGGTGCGCGTGCCGCCATCGGCCTGGATGACGTCGCAATCGATGGTGATCTGGCGCTCGCCGAGCCCGGAAAGCTCGATGACCGAGCGCAGCGAGCGCCCGATGAGCCGCTGGATTTCCTGGGTGCGACCCGAGGGCCGTCCCGTCGCCGCCTCGCGGCGCATGCGCTCGGAGGTCGAGCGCGGCAGCATGCCGTATTCGGCGGTGACCCAGCCGCGGCCCGAGTTGCGCAGGAAGGGCGGCACCGTGGCCTCGAGGCTCGCCGTGCATAAGACATGCGTGTCGCCGAATTTCGCAAGGCACGAGCCTTCGGCGTGCTTGATGACGCCCGTCTCGAAGCTCGCGCGCCGGAGCGCGTCCGCTTCCCGCCCGGATGGCCGCATCGCTTTGTCCTTCCCTTGGAGCTTGCGGTTTCTAGCCCGGCCCCCACGTTGACGCAACGGAGGGCGGTTCCTAGATTGACGGTTGGACGTGTGCCCCCGTGCGGGGCCTTGAGCGCGTTCGTCTCAACCGCTTGCCGGGAGCTTTAGGCGTGATGGTCGACCCCACCAAGCTCGCTTCGCGTACGCTCGTCGAAGAGCTCGACGAGCGCTCGCGTCTCCTGTTCCGCCAGATCGTCGAGACTTATCTCGAGACCGGCGAGCCCGTGGGCTCGCGCACGCTCGCGCGCGCCACGCCGCTCGCGCTCTCGCCCGCCACCATCCGCAACGTCATGGCCGATCTCGAGCAGATGGGCCTGCTCTTCGCGCCCCATACGAGCGCGGGCCGGCTGCCCACCCAGCTCGGCCTCAGGCTCTTCGTCGACGGCTTGCTCGAAGTGGGCTCGCTCTCCCAGCCCGAGCGCGCCGAGATCGAGGAGCGTCTGGCGGGCTCGGGCCAGAGCATCGAGGATATGCTCACGCTCGCCACCACCATGCTGTCGGGGCTTTCGGGCTGTGCGGGCGTCGTGGTGGCGCCGAAGCTCGACGCGGCGCTGAAGCATGTCGAGTTCGTGAGCATGGGGCCGGGCAAGGCGCTCGGCATCATGGTCTCGGAAGGCGGCGCGGTGGAGAACCGCATTCTCGAGGTGCCGCTCGGCATGCCGCCGTCGGCGCTCGTCGAGGCCACGAACTTTCTCAATGCGCGTTTGCGCGGGCGCACGCTCGACGAGGCGCGCGAGGAAATCCTGAGCGAGATCGACCACGCGCGCGCCGAGCTCGACCGGCTCGCGGCGAAAGTGATCGAGCTCGGGCTCGCCACCTGGTCGGGCTCCAACACAGGCGCCGGCGCCGCGCGGGAAGGCGCGGGCGAGGCGCAGCTCATCGTGCGCGGCCAGGCGCATCTCTTGGAAAACGTCACCGCGGCCGAGGATCTCGAGCGCATCCGCATGCTGTTCGACGATCTCGAAGGCAAGAAGGACGTGATCCAGCTCTTGGACCTCGCCAAGGAGGCCGACGGCGTGCGCATCTTCATCGGCTCGGAGAACAAGCTCTTCAGCCTGTCGGGATCCTCGCTGATCGTCGCGCCCTACAAGAATGCGCGCAGCAAGATCGTGGGCGTGCTCGGCGTCATCGGCCCGACGCGCCTCAACTATGCGCGCGTCATTCCCATGGTCGACTACACGGCGCGCGTCATGGGCCGCCTCATCAAATGAGCAAGTGAGAACGCAGGATGGCGCGCGACAGCACGAACGGCGAAGGCGAGGCGAACGACAACGTTCCCGCGGCTCAGCCCGAGACGCAGGAGACGGCCGCGGCCGCCGCGGCCTCCGCGGAAGCGCGCGAGGCCGAGCTCAAGGACAAGCTCTTGCGCGCGCTCGCCGAGACCGAGAATTTGCGCCGCCGCGCCGAGCGCGAAAAGGAAGACGCCCTGCAATACGGCGTCACGCGCTTCGCGCGCGATCTTCTGGCGGTCGTCGACAGTCTGCAGCGCGCGCTGTCGAGCCTCACCGAAGAGGCGCGTGCGGGCGCAAGCGAGCCCGTGAAGAATCTCATCGCGGGCATCGAGCTCACCGAGAAGGAGCTTTTGCGCGTGCTCGAGCGCTACGACATCAAGCGCATCGAGGCGAAGGGCCAGCTCTTCAATCCCCATTTGCACCAGGCGATGGCGCAAGTGCCCGCGGCGGACAAGCCGGAAGGTACGGTGATCGAAGTGGCGCAGACGGGCTATACCATCGGCGAGCGGCTCTTGCGCCCCGCCATGGTGGTGATCACGAAGAAGCCCGATGGCGCCTCGCCCGGCGCGCGCGGCGGCGCGGTCGACACGAGCGTGTAATCCCGCATTCCAGTTGCGCGGCATCCTTTCTGAACACGTACCCCCCTCCCGACACGGCTCGCTGTCGCTCGCCATGTCGACCTCCCCCTCAAGGGGGGAGGTGAGGCGAGAACGCGCAACGCGCACTCCCCTCCCCCCTTGAGGGGGAGGGACAGGGAGGGGGGTTTCGTGCAACGAACGGCGCACAGATTTCAACTTACGACTCTGAAGCCGGATGTCGCGCGAAGCGTTGCCCCCGCGCAAGGCGCGAATCAGAAATCGCTATAGGGCAGGCTCGATTTTCGCGCGCAGAGCTGATCGCGCGTCCAGACATAGGCCTCGTCCCATTCGTCCGAGCGGTCGAGCGTGTAGCCCTTCCAGATCTGCTCCTTGTCCGACCAGTTCCAGGTGGAGTTGCTCGCACAATTGAAGGCCATCCAGAGACGATCCCAATACTCGTCCTCATCCATCTCCCAGCCGATGTCTTCGGAGGTATGCACGACCACCACGTCGTCCGCGGAATTGTAAGTCGCGGAATTGGCGTCGTAATAGTACCAGTCGTCGTATTTGATCCAGTTCTCGGCGCGCGCTGGCGCGGCAAGAACGAGGGCCGCGAACGCTGCAAGCAACATAAGTCTCATGGCTTAGTCCCCCGGTCCCCCGAGCGCCAAATTCTCGCAGAGCAAACCCTCGCGTTCAATCGGGGACGGCGGATTTGGTTACCCGACCACAAGCTCTACTATGCTTCAATCTGACCGGGCTTTGCTTTAGTGTATCTGGCGCATGACCGAAACCCCGCTCAGCGCCGAAAACACGCCCGAAAGCGTGAGCCTCGGGGCCGCCGGCCCGTCCGCTCCAGCGGCCCCTGCCGGGACAGAGATCAAGAAGCCCCCACCGGTCGACCGCATCGCGCGCCTGTGGCGGCGCTTGCACGAGCACAAAGTCATCCAATGGGGGCTTGCCTATCTCGGCGCCGCGCTGGCGCTGGCGCATGGACAGGAGCTCCTGGGGCACACGTTTCACTGGCCCGAGGTCGGTGGGGCAGAGTCGTGATGGGTGCGCTCATCGCTGGTTTCCCTGTCGCCCTCGCATTTGCCTGGTATCACGGCCACAAGGGCTTGAAGAGCTTCAGTCCCGCCGAAATGACGATCGTCGCGATGCTCATGCTGATCGGCGCCGGCGGATTGATTGTGTTCATCCGTCCGTCTACGGAGCATGAACCTGCGCAGGTCGCCGAGGAAGAGGTTGCGGGACAAGCACCAAGCTCTACGGCAAACGCAGGGTGCGGATGCAACCGCCGCAAAGGTCGAGCCGCGTGCCGAACTCGTAGCGAAATCGCCGACGCTGTCCAAAAGGACCGCTACGGCTCGGCATTCACGCTGGCACTTCCCTTGATTGGCGAGGCGCAAGCGAAGGAGGACGCGAACTTCCAGGAGTTGTGGCGCCAGATCGCTCTGCCCATAAGGCCGCTGGTGTCCGAAGCCGGTGCGACCGTCTACTTCAAGCCTTATGAGGACACCGACGGAGATTGGATCAAGGCGGGCGTTACGCCTTTTACCAAGGCCATCGATGCGCCGCGCGGCGTGTTGCAGCTCAAGATCGAAAAGCCCGGTTTCCGCACCGGCACTTTCGTGATCCACAATCCGGGCCCGTCGGTCGAGAACGATCCGCCCGATCCCGAGATCGCCGGCATATCATTCGCCAAAGTGCCGCTGCCGCTCGCCGCCGAGGGCATGATCCCCGACGACATGGTGCTCGTGCCGCACACCAACCTTCCGGTTTATGTGGCCGGATTGGTCCGGAGCACCAGCTCGTGGCGGCACCGGTCAATACGACATCCCGGCCTTCGCCATTGCGCGGAGCGAAGTCACCAATCAGGAGTTCAAAGAGTTCGTCGATGCCGGCGGCTACGACAATCCGACCTATTGGGAAGGCCTGAAGTTCGAGGACGATGGCCGCGCGCTGTCCTGGGAAGAGGCGAAGAAGCGCTTCGTCGATACGACCAACCGGCCGGGGCCTGCGGGCTGGCAGCTCAGCACTTATCCGGCCGGCCAGGCCGATATGCCGGTCGGCGGCATTAGCTGGTACGAGGCCGGTGGCCTATGCGCGTTTCCGCGGCCAGGCGTTGCCGACCATTCATCACTGGGCAAGAGCCGCCTTCGCTCCTCACGAGGCCTGGTTCAACACGGCGCCCGCCGATTGCGCTTGCGAGCCGCTTTTCCGCGGACGGCGCCCTTGCCCGCGCAGCAGCGCTATCGGCCTCGGACCGTGGGGCACGTTCCACATGGCCGGCAATGTGCGCGAATGGGTGTGGAATTTCGCGGGCACGAGCGGATTGGCCATGGGCGGCGCGTGGAGCGATTACGCGACGCTTTATCAGACCGCCTACACGACATCGCCCATGCAGCGCTTGCCGGAGAACGGCATGCGCTTGATGCACCCTTTGGCGAGCGCGGATGTGAGCGGGGAGCTGCTGAAGCCGATCACGCTCGCCCTCGACAATCCGAGCGTCGACCGCAAGCCGGTTTCCGACGAAGCGTTCCAGGCTATGCGCTTTCAATTCACCTCGGCACGCACCAAGCCGAAAGAGACGCTGGTGCAGCAAGTCCAGGAAACGCCGCTCTGGATCGCCGAAGAAGTGATCCTGAAATTTGCGAATCAGGAGACGACGACGCTCTACATCGTCCGGCCCAAGTCTCGGCGCAATCCGATGCAGCCGGTCATTTACGGGCCCCCAGCCGACTGCTGCTTTCTTGGCAAGCGGCCGAACCGCAACGCCTTGGGACAGATGCGCCCGCCCGCCGACACGATCGTGAACAGCGGGCGCGCGCTGGTGATTCCGATCTGGGATACGAGCTATGAGCGCGCTCTTCCGCCGCAAGGCAATCCGGAAGAAATGGCCGATCGCATGCGGCGCGCTGCCTTGGCCTTCTATCAAGACGTGAGCGCAACGCTCGACTATCTCGAGACGCGCCCCGACATCGACATGCAGCGGACGGGCTATATGGGGTTCAGTTATGGCGCGGGCTTGATTGGCCCAATCGTCCTCGCCACCGAAGGGCGCCTCAAGACCGCCATCCTGATTTCCGGCGGCCTTCAGCCGCAAGCTTCACCCCATGGCCGACGCGATCAATTACGTGCCGCGCATCAAGATTCCGGTGCTGATGGTCAATGGGCGCTACGACCACATCTTTCTCTTACGAACAGTCGCAGAAGCGCATGTTCGACCTTTTGGGAACGCCGCCGAGCGAGAAAAAGCACCTCGTCTACGATGTCGGGCACTTCGCATTTCCGTCGAACTCGATCGCCATGGACATCAGCAATTGGTTCGACAAATACCTGGGCGCCGTGCGTTAGCACCGCTCGATTGCGATAAAGTCCGTTTGAGAATGCGCATTTGATGCCTCATGGTTCGAGACGCCTCGCAGTTTATCCTGAGGTGCGCGGCGCTGCCGCGCCGCGAAGGGCGAGGCTCCTCACCATGAGGCGACCAGGGATTACCTCATCCTGAGGAGGCCGCAAAGCGGCCGTCTCGAAGGATGAGGTGATTATCAAACGGTCTCTAAGAAGTCAGTAAGGCCGCGTTCAGTCGGCGGGCTTTCTCACGCGCCTCAAAGTCAAGTTGATGCGGCCGCCTTGGCAGGAGATCGGAGGTGCCGGGATAGATGCGGTCGACGCCGTGGAAGAAAAGCCGCGCCGCCCCGCCCAGCACCACCACATCGCCCGAGCTGAGCCGCAGCGACCGGGTGGGGTCGTCGCGCTTGCCCCCGCCCAGGCGAAAGAGCGCGTCGCAGCCGAGCGACAGCGAAAGCACGGGCGCGGAGAAATCCTCCTCGTCCACGTCGCGGTGCAGCCCCATGCGCGCGGTGTCATCGTAATAGTTGACGAGGCAGGCCTCGGGCGGCGCGGGATAGCCCGACAGCGACTGCCATATCTTAAGAACGAGCTGGGGCATGGGCGGCCAAGGCTTGCCCGTCATGGGATGGGTCTTCTGGTAACGGTAGCCGCCCTCGGCGTCCGAGACCCAGCCCAACGGCCCGCAATTCGTCATGCGCGCGGAGAGCGGCTTTCCCGTCTTGGGCATGGTGGGCTGATAAAGCGGGGCCTCGGCCATGACGGCCAAGAGCGCGTCGCGCAGGGCCTCCTGCTCGGGCCGTGAAAGCTGGCCCTTTAGGAGTTGGAAACCTGTGTCCGTCACAGCCTCGACATTCATGTCCCTTGCAGCCTCAACCGCTTGCGGGGCTAGTGCCCCCCGCCTATATACCCGCTGACGTCACATTTTCGTGCCCGGCTTCGCGCGCCGCGCTTGGCCGGGCTGCGCTCGGCGTAGCCCGTAGGGCGCACACAGGGGTTCGCCAGAAAGCAAGGGATTAAGCTATGGCCAAAGTCATCGGCATCGACCTCGGCACCACCAATTCCTGCGTCGCCGTCATGGAAGGGTCGCAGGCCAAGGTGATCGAAAACGCCGAAGGCGCGCGCATCACCCCCTCCATCGTCGCTTTTACCGAGTCCGGCGAGCGCCTGGTGGGCCAATCGGCCAAGCGTCAGGCGGTAACGAACCCGCAATACACCTTTCACTCCATCAAGCGGCTCATCGGCCGCCGCTTCGACGACCCCATGGTCAAGAAGGACATGGGGATGGTGTCCTACAAGATCATCAAGGCCGACAACGGCGACGCCTGGGTCGAAGGCCGGGGCGGCGAGAAGATCTCGCCCAGCAGATCTCGGCCCACATCCTCGCCAAGATGAAAGAGACGGCCGAAGCCTATCTCGGCCAGAAGGTCGAGCAGGCCGTCATCACCGTGCCCGCCTATTTCAACGACGCCCAGCGCCAAGCCACCAAGGACGCCGGCCGCATCGCGGGCCTCGAAGTGCTGCGCATCATCAACGAGCCCACGGCCGCAGCACTCGCTTATGGCCTCGACAAGATGGAAGGCAAGGGCAGCAAGACCATCGCGGTCTACGATTTGGGCGGCGGCACCTTCGATATTTCGATTCTCGAGATCGGCGACGGCGTCTTCGAGGTGAAGGCCACGAACGGCGACACGTTCCTCGGCGGCGAAGATTTCGACATGCGCCTCCTCAACTATCTCGCCGACGAGTTCCAGAAAGAGCAGGGCATCAACCTGCGCAACGACCGGCTCGCGCTGCAGCGTCTGAAAGAGGCGGCCGAGAAGGCGAAGATCGAGCTCTCCTCCGCGCAGCAGACCGAGATCAATCTCCCCTTCATCACCGCCGACCAGTCCGGCCCCAAGCATCTGACGATGAAACTCACGCGCGCAAAACTCGAAGCGCTCGTGGACGACCTCATCCAGAAGACGGTGCCGCCGGTGCGCCAGGCGCTCAAGGATGCGGGGCTCACGGCGGGCGACATCGAGGAGGTCGTGCTTGTCGGCGGCATGACGCGCATGCCGAAGGTGCAGGAGATCGTGAAGCAATTCTTCGGCCGCGAGCCGCACAAGGGCGTGAACCCCGACGAGGTGGTGGCGATCGGCGCCGCCATTCAAGCGGGCGTGCTCAAGGGCGAAGTGAAGGATGTGCTTCTGCTCGACGTGACGCCCTTGTCGCTCGGCATCGAGACCTTGGGCGGCGTCTTCACGCGCCTCATCGAGCGCAACACCACGATCCCGACCAAAAAGAGCCAGGTGTTCTCGACCGCCGAGGACAGCCAGACCGCCGTCACCATCCGCGTCTTCCAAGGCGAGCGCGAGATGGCGGCCGACAACAAGCTGCTCGGCCAGTTCGATCTCGTCGGCATCCCGCCCGCGCCGCGCGGCATTCCGCAGATCGAAGTCACCTTCGATATCGACGCCAACGGCATCGTCAACGTGACCGCCAAGGACAAGGCGACCGGCAAGGAGCAGGCGATCCGCATTCAGGCCTCGAGCGGGCTGTCCGAGGCCGACATCAAGAAGATGATCAAGGAAGGCGAAGAGCACGCCACCGACGACAAGGCGCGCCGCGAGAAGGTCGAGACGCGCAATCATGCCGACGCGCTCGTCCACGCGACGGAAAAATCGGTGGCCGAGTTCGGCGACAAAGTGGGCGCGGCCGACAAGGAGCAGATCGAGCGCGATTTGGCCGATCTCAAGGCCGCGATCAAGGACGACGATTTGGAGGCGATGCGCGCCAAGATGCAGGCGCTGGCCCGCTCCTCCCAGAAGCTCGGCGAGGCCATGTATAAGGGCGCGGCCGAAAGCGCAGGCGGCCCCGGTGGACCCGAAGCGGGCGCCGGTGGCGCCGGTGGCGCGGGCGGCGCGGGCGGTGGCGAGGAAAAGGTCGTCGATGCGGAATTCGAGGAAGTCGACGAGGAAAAGAAGAAGCGCCACTCGAACTGACTTGCGTCCGATGCGCGCGCGCTCGATCGACCACGCGGGCGGGGCCGGTGATTAATGTCGAAGCGCTGTTATTACGAAACCCTGGGCGTCGCCCGGAACGCCAGCCGCCGACGAGATCAAAGCCGCCTTCCGCAAGCAGGCCAAGTCGTGTCACCCCGACAGCAATCTGGGCGACGAGAAGGCCGAGCATCGTTTCAAGGAGCTCAACGAGGCCTACGACGTCCTCAAGGACGGCGACAAGCGCGCGGCCTATGACCGCTTCGGTCACGCGGCCTTCGAAGGCCCGGGGGGCCCGGGCGGCCCGGGCGGCGCCGGCGCACATGCGCGCGGCTTCGGTGCGGATTTTTCCGCCTCCTTCGCCGACGTCTTCGACGATCTCTTCGGCGAGTTCATGGGCACGCGACGGGGCGCGCGCGCGCGCGGCAGCGATCTGCGCTACAACCTCGAAGTCAGCTTGGAAGACGCTTTCGCCGGCAAGCCCGTCACCATCCGCGTTCCGGGTGCCGTGACCTGCGAAGCGTGCAGCGGCTCGGGCGCGGAAGCAGGCACCAAGCCGCAAACCTGTCCCACCTGCTCCGGCCTCGGCCGCGTGCGCGCGCAGCAAGGCTTCTTCACCATCGAGCGCCCATGCCCCAACTGCCAGGGCCAGGGGCGCCTGGTGAAAAATCCCTGCCGCGCTTGCGCGGGCAACGGCCGCCAGGAAAAAGAGCGCACGCTCGCGGTGAACATTCCGGCGGGCGTCGAGGACGGCACGCGCATCCGGCTTGCGGGCGAAGGCGAGCCCGGCATGCGCGGCGCGCCGCCCGGCGATCTCTACATCTTCCTTGCGGTGAGGCCGCATTCCTTCTTCGAGCGCGAAGGGCACGATCTTCATTGCCGCGTGCCGATCTCGCTCGGCACCGCGGCGCTGGGCGGTCAGATCGAGGTGCCGACGCTCGGCGGCGCAAGCGCGCGCATCACCATTCCCGAGGGCACGCAATCCGGACGCCACTTCCGCCTGAAGGGCAAAGGCATGTCCGTGCTGCGCGGCGGCGGCCAAGCGGGCGATCTCTTCATCCATTGCATGGTGGAGACGCCGGTCAATCTCTCGCGGAAGCAAAAAGAGCTCTTGCGCGAGTTCGAGAAGGCGGGCTCGGAGGCGAACCATCCCGAGGCCTCGAGCTTCTTCAAGCGCGTCAAGGAATTCTTCGACGGCGCGAAGGGCTGAGCGGCGAAGACGGCCTAGGGCCGCGATCACCTGTTCTCCGACAATCGCCTGTATATTCGGCAGCCGGTGTGCAGCGACCGCGCGCGGCCGAGCGATTTGGGGGCACGCCATGACGACGAGACAGAGCAAGATACTGCGCATCGACGCACAACCGGAGCCGCTCACGATCGACGCGGCCAAAACGGCGGTGCTCGTCATCGACATGCAGAACGACTTCGGCGCCGAGGGCGGGATGTTTCATCGCGCAGGGATCGACATCGCACCCATCAAAGCGGCCGTGCCTCCGACCGCGCGCGTGCTCGCCGCCGCGCGGGCCGCAGCCATCCCCGCCATCTATGTGAAGATGGAGTTCCGGCCCGATTTGTCCGATGTCGGCGCCCCCGACTCACCCAACCGGCGCAAACATGCGCCGCTCAATCTCGGGATGCCGGTCGCGGGACCCGGCGAGCGAAAGGGCCGCATCCTCATTCGCGACACCTGGAACACGGAAATCGTGCCTGAGCTTGCCCCGAAGCCCGGCGACATCGTCGTGTCGAAGCACCGCTTCAGCGCCTTCTTCGAAACCGATTTGGACATGATTCTCCGTTCGCTCGGCGTCTCGTCGCTCATCGTGACAGGCTGCACCACGAGCGTCTGTGTCGAGTTCGACCATCCGCGACGCGATGTTCCGCGACTACGCGTGCCTGCTGCTTCGAGATTGCACGGCGGAGCCCGTGGGCGCGGACCTGCCGCGCAGCAACCACGACGCATCCTTGCTGGTGATCGAGGCTTTGTTCGGCTGGACCGCAACGTCGGAGGCGTTCCTGGCCGCCCTCGGCGCGAAGGGCTGAGGGCGGAAGCCGATCCATCCTGCCGCAACCGCAACGCCTGACCAACGAAACAACATAAGGGGAGGATCGATCCGTATGCTGACGCTTTATTCATTCGGGCCCGGCGCCAATTCCTTGAAGCCGCTGCTGGCGCTTTACGAGAAGGGCCTCGATTTCAAGCCGCGCTATCTCAATCCGGCGAAATTCGAGCAGCACGAAGACTGGTTCAAGAAGATCAACCCAAACGGCCAGGTGCCCGCGCTCGACCATGACGGCAAGATCATCACCGAATCGACCGTCATCTGCGAATACCTGGAGGACGTGTTCACGGACGCGCCGCCCTTGCGGCCGAAAGATCCTTATCTCCGCGCGCAGATGCGCATCTGGACCAAATGGGTGGATGAGTATTTCTGCTGGTGCGTGTCCACGATCGGCTGGGAGCGCTACGTCAAGGGCATCGCGCGCAGCGTCTCCGAGGAGGAGTTCGAGAAGCTCGTCGCAGCGCGTGCCGATCCATGAGCAGAAGGTCAAATGGCGCAACGCGCGCAACGGCTTCGACCCCAAGGTGCTCGCGGAGGAGATGCGCAAGATCGCCTTTTCGGTGAAGAAGCTCGAGGCGCGGCTCACGGAAAGCAAGTGGCTCGCCGGCCCCGACTACACGCTCGCCGACATCTGCAATTTCGCCATCGCGAACGGCATGCAGCGCGGATTCCCCGAGCTCGTGAACGAGAAGGACACGCCGCGGCTCCTCGACTGGCTTTCGCGCATCAATGCGCGCCCGGCCTGCAAGACGATGTTCGAGAGCGCGCCGCAGCCCGTGCCGCCGCCCGATCCGCGCGCGGCGTCATCGGCGGCCGCCGCGCGGGCTTAAGCGCTTGCGCCGGTGGCCCCTGGATGCCCGCGACGAGCGCGGGCATGACATTTCTATGTGTGGTGCGATGACATTGCACCAATCAGATACATGTCACCCCCGGCCTTGTGCCGGGGATTGCATGTTGGGGGTCCTACCGTGCTGAGGTGGGGACGCCGACGGGCGCTCGATACTCCGGGGATGGTCTTTGGCGACCGTCTGGATCTCGGGTCCGTCGGCGTCACGGTCTTGCACGCGCACGGTAGAGGGGGCTCATCGCCCGTATCGCAATCCGGCGTGTGGACCAGGCTCCAATCATGGCGGAGACTTGCGATATGAACAAGCTGATCATCGGTGTCGATGTGTCCAAGGACTGGCTCGATGTGGCGGTGGCTGGCGCGCGTGAGGTCAAGCGCCTGGCCAACGAACGTGCAGCGATCGAAGCCTGGCTCGCAGAGTTGGGACCCGAACGGATCGGGCTTGTCGCCTTCGAGCCCACGGGAGGCTATGAGCGCGCCCTCAAGAGCGCGCTCATGGAAAAAGGCGTTTTCTTCACACGCGTCCATACCTGCGAAGTCGCTGCCTTCCGCACGCGGCGGGGCGTCAAGGCCAAGACCGATCGTATCGATGCGCAGCTTCTTGCCGCCTTCGCCGCCGAGGAGCTCGTGCGCCGCGGCCTGAGGCCTCCGCTCGAGGCCGACGAGGTCTTGCGTGCGCTGTCCGCGCGCAGGCGCCAGCTCTTGGATATGCGTCACGCCGAGCTGTGCCGGCAGGCGCTCGTCGATACGCCGGCCGTGCGCAAGAGCTTGAGCGATCTCATCAGGATGCTCAACAAGAGCCTGGCCCTCATCGACGCCGAGATGGATGCGCGCATTGCCGAGAGCCCGGCTCTCGCCGAAGAACGCCAGCGCTTGCAAACACTCAAAGGCGTAGGCCCCATCACGGCCAAGACGCTGATCGCCGAGCTGCCCGAGCTCGGCCATCTGTCCGGTAAAGAGATCGCCGCGCTCGCAGGCCTCGCGCCGCGCACCCGCGAGAGCGGCAAGCAAAAGGGCCGCGCCTCGATCGGACATGGACGGCCCGGCATACGCTGCGTCCTCTTCAATGCCTCCCGCGCCGCCATCCGTCACAACCCCATCATGCGTGACTTCTATCAGCGCCTCGTCACACAAAACCGCCGCCCCGGCAAAGTTGCCCTCACCGCCGTCATGCGCAAAATGCTCGTCACCCTCAACGCCATGGCCCGCGATCATCAACCCTGGAACCACGCTCAAGCCTGACTTGACTCTCAACACGGTAGATCCTGGGCGGCGAGCGATGACTCGAAAGCGTGCTCAGTGGCCGAACAGCGCGGCGATGCGCGCCTGGATGTCTTCAGCGGCTTTCTTCGGGTCGGGCGCGTCCTTGATGGGCCGGCCGACGACGATGTAATCCGCGCCGCGCCGGAACGCCTCTTCCACATCGACGGTGCGCTTCTGGTCGTCGACATTGGCGACGGGGCGAATGCCGGGGACGACGATGAGAAAATTCTCGCCCAATTCTTCGCGCAGCGCTTCGGCTTCCAAGCCCGATGAAATCACGCCGTCGCAGCCGATCGCGAGCGCGCGCCTTGCCCGCGACAGCACGAGCGCTTTCACGTCCACTTGAAAGCCGAGCGCCTCGAGATCGGCGTCGTCGAGGCTCGTCAGCACGGTGACCGCGAGGATTTTCAACGCGCCCTTCTCGGCGCAGGCCGCTTTGAGAATTCCGTCATTGCCGTGGACGGTGGCGAAGCGCGCGGGCCGGCCGCGCAACTGGCGCACGGCCGCCGCGACCGTGTTCGGCACGTCGAAGAATTTCAAGTCCACGAAGACTTGCTTGCCGCGCTCGGCGAGCCAATCCATCAGCTCGAAAGTGCCGCCGCCCATGAACAATTCGAGGCCGAGCTTGTAGAAGGAGACGGCCTCGCCGAGCTGCGCCACGAGTCTGCGCGCTTCCTCCGCGTCCGGCACGTCGAGCGCGAAGATCAAGCGCTCACGGGTCGGAATGGATTTTTTCGAGAGCATGTGCGTTCGGACGCCCGCCGAATGGTGCGCGGCGCCGTTGCGCAGTGTCGCTTGCGAACTCACGCCTTGTCCAGCTGCCCACACTCTTAAGCTCAAGGCTTAATGCGCGTGATTTGCGGATGGCCTCGCCGATGCGCGGATCGAAGGCGTGTGGCGTGGCAGATTAAGTGATGATTGCGTTTCCGATTCGTTCCTGGCAGGATCACGTGCGCAATCAAGGAGTTCGCCCCATGAACGTGGCCGAGGAACACATTCAATTCGACAGGCAGAAGTTCTTGGATGTTGTCCACTTTGTTTGCCACCTCTGCAGGCAGAGCCCCGCGGAGCTGGGAAAGGTCAAGCTCCATAAGGCGCTCTATTTCGCCGATATGCTCACATACTTGGAGACCGGGCGCCCTTTGACCGGGGTCGAATACCAAAAGCAGACGTTCGGACCTGTGGCGCGTCATTTGACTTGGGCTCTTGGCAAACTCGAGGAATCGGGACGCTTGCGGGTTGAGGAGCGAAGCTATTTTGGATATCCAAAGCTTGATTTCATCAGCATCGCAGAGCCTGGCAGAGAGCGGCTCACAGAGCACGACCGGAGACTACTCGAAGACATAGTTGATTTTGTGTGCGCGAAGAGCGCCCGAGAGATAAGCGAACTCAGTCATAACGAGGCTTGGCAGCTCGCCAAATTGGGGGAACGCATTCCCTACTATTCCGCATTCGCGTTAGTGCCTTCCGAGGTCACGGATGCGGATCGCGAATGGGCAGAGCACGAGGCGCGGCGGCACGGCCTCATGGCCTGAGCTCTGCGATGGAAATCGAAGAAACGGAATTCTACCTCGCAGGCCTTAGCAAGTTTGTACCGTCTGAATATCGTGACGCGGTGCGCCAATATGTGCGTTTCCGGCTGCGAAAACCCGACGAGTTTGGGGAACTGCATCCGCCGAACAACGATGCTGGATTGCACGTGGCGAGCTTTTACATAGGAGTCGGCACGCCTCCGTGGCGGCGCGTGTTATATCAACTGGCCGATACGGGCGTGATTCTCTGGAGCCTGTCGAATGCGGATGATTGATCAGCGGTTGCGTTACGTTCATGTCTGATTTGAGACTTGTTGTCGTGGGTGCCGCGGGGCGCATGGGGCGCGCCTTGGTGCGCGAGATCGCGAACGCGCCGGGCTTCGCGCTTGCCGGGGCGAGCGAGCGCAAGGGCGCGCCCGAGCTTGGGCAAGACGCGGGCGTGCTCGCGGGGCTCAAGCCCTTGGGCGTCAAGCTCACCGACGACGCGCTGCCGCTCTTCGCCAAGGCCGATGCCGTGCTCGATTTCACCGTGCCCGCGGCGAGCGTCGAGCACGCAGGCTTCGCGGCCCAGGCGCGCATCGTCCATGTCCTGGGCACGACGGGGCTCACGCCCGCCGACGACAAGGCCATCGCCGCCGCCGCGCGTCACGCGCGCATCGTGCGCTCGGGAAATTTCTCGCTCGGCGTCAATCTCCTTGCCGCGCTGACACGCCAAGCCGCGCGCGCTTTGGGCCCCGATTTCGACATCGAGATTCTCGAGATGCATCACCGCATGAAGGTCGATGCGCCCTCGGGGACGGCGCTGCTTTTGGGACGGGCGGCCGCGGAAGGGCGCGGGCTCGATTTCGAGAAGGCGCGCGCGCGCCCGCGCGACGGCGAGACCGGCGCGCGCAAGACAAGACGAGATCGGCTTTGCCTCGCTTGCGCGGCGGCACGGTGGCGGGCGACCACGCGGTCGTCTTCGCGGGCGAAAAAGAGCGCCTCGTGCTCACCCACATCGCCGAGGACCGCGCCATCTTCGCGCGCGGGGCGCTGCGCGCGGCTCTCTGGGCGCAAGACAAGAAGCCCGGGCTTTATTCCATGGCCGACGTGCTCGGGCTCAGCGCATGATCCGGAAAAGTGCCCGGCGGCGAAGCCGCCTATTAGAGAATAGGGCGCTTCGCGCCCGGGCGGTTTTCCGAAAAGATCATGCGCCAGTAGAAGTCTGAACGGCTTCGTAAGCGAGCATCGCCATCTTGCGTTCGAGGCCGCCGCGATAGCCGCCGAGCGCGCCGGACTTTCTCAGCACGCGGTGACAGGGAATAAAGAAGGCGACCGGATTGGCGCCGATGGCGGAGGCTACCGCGCGCGTGGCCGCCGGCGCGCCGGCCGCGCGCGCGACGGCGCTGTAGCTCGTCGTGCGTCCGGGCGAAATTTCGAGCAGCGCTTCCCACACTTTGATCTGCAGATTTGTGCCGCAAAGATGTAGCGGCACGCGCGTCGCGGCCTTTTCGATCGCCGCGGCGACCCAAGCGGTCTCGCGCTTTGCCTCGCGAAAGCGCGCCGCGGGAAAGCGCGCGCGCATTTGGGCGAGCGCTTTGTCTTCCTCGCCGGGATCGGCGAAGGTGAGCCCCGCGACGCCCCGTTCGCTCGCCAAGACGAGCGCGAGCCCGAAGGGCGAATCGTGAATGCCGTAAGCGAGGCTGAGCCCTGAGCCCCGCGCCTTGATCTCGCCCGGCGTCATGGCTTCGATGGCGACGCTGAGCGCGTGCAGCCGCCCCGGACCCGAAAGCCCCGCATCGAGCGCGGCCTCCAGCACCGAGGCGCCCGCTTCGAGCCGCGCGCGGGCGTTGCGAAAGGCGAGGTAACGCTTGAGCCTGAGCGGCGACACGCCCGCCCAGCGCGCGAACAGCCGCTCGAATTGGAAGGGCGAAAGCCCCGCCGCGCTTGCGATGTCGGCGAGCGCGAGCGGCGCGTCGCGCATGGGCCTCGATGAAGGCGATGGCCTTCGTCATGCGCAGGTAATCGGCCGCGCGCGGCGTGGCCTGGGTATCGATATGTGGCGCGATGTTCATGATGTCACCGCTCGACTCTCTTGCGGACTAAGCCGTCCCCTCACCCCAACCCTCTCCCCAGAGGGGAGAGGGAGAATAGCTCGCATGCAGCGCGCTTTCCCTCTCCCCGGAGGGGAGAGGGTCAGGGTGAGGGGGGATCTAAACGATGACGCGCGCCGCGCCCACCCGCTTCTTGCGCGCCCCGCTTCTTGCGCGCCAAGTCGGCTAAGCGCCGCGCTCGACCAGCGCCGCTTGGCGGAGCCGCAGTCCTTCGCGCAGGTCTTCGGCAAGCCGCGCGCGGTCTTCGGGCGGGAGGAAGCCCGCGATGGCGAGCCGCCTGCCGTGGGAGGCGAGCACGAGCGCGCTGTCATGGGCGGGCGGATCGTCCATCTCGACGCGCAGCCAGGTGGGCTCGAAGGAAACTGCCGAGCGCGCGCCGTAGATGTTCACGCGCTCGATGATGAGCGCCTCCGTGGTCAGCGCCACGCGCTCGGAATGGTGCGCCGAGCGATAATTGGCGCGAAACGCGATATAGACAAGGAGCACGTCGAGACCGAAAAATCCGAACACGGGCCAGGCGCCCGCCAGCATGAAGACGATGCCCGAGACGAAGCTCACGCCCGCCAGGAGCGCCATCACGATGAGAAAGCCCCGGGGCGAGAGCGAGCGGTGCGGCTTCAAGAGCGCGTCGAAGAAAACGCGCGCCTCCTCAGCCTCTGAGCGGACGAATCAGAATCAGACAGAGCCATGAGCCCAAGGATAATGCGCGCGAGCCCCAAGAACAAAACAGCGCCAAAAAACCGTGCTGGCTCAATGCGAAAGCGGGCGGCAAAGCCCTTCGCGCCGGCCGAGGTCGAGCAGTTCTTCGCGCGGCTCAAAGAGGAGCGGCCCAATCCGCGCAGCGAGCTTCGGTACCAAAATCCCTACACGCTCTTGGTCGCGGTCGTGCTCTCCGCGCAATCGACCGACAAGGGTGTGAACAAGGCGACGGAGCCCTTGTTCAAGCGCGTGGATACGCCGGAGAAGATGCTCGCGCTCGGCGAGGCGCGACTTGCGCGAGGCGATCAAGACCATCGGCCTTTATCGCAACAAGGCGAAGAACATCATCGCGCTGTCGGAGAAGCTCGCGCGCGAGCACGGCGGCCACGTGCCGCGCGAGCGCGCAGCGCTCGAGGCTTTGCCCGGCGTCGGGCGCAAGACCGCGAACGTCGTGCTCAATACCGCCTTCAATGAGCCCGTGATCGCGGTCGACACGCATATCTTCCGCGTCGCGAACCGCACGGGGCTCGCCCCCGGCAAGACGCCGCATGAAGTGGAAATGAAGCTCGATGCCATCGTGCCAGAGCATTACAAGCACGACGCTCATCACTGGCTCATTCTGCACGGACGCTATGTGTGCATGGCGCGCCGGCCGAATTGCGGGCTTTGCGTCGTGCGCGACTTGTGCCGCTATCCGGCGAAAACGGTGTAGGCAATCGCCCTCATCCTTCGAGACGCGCTCGCTGCGCTCGCGCTCCTCAGGATGAGGGGTTGTATTTTGTCTACCTCATCCTGAGGAGCGGATCCGAGCGTTTGCGAGGAGCCGCGTCTCGAAGGATGAGGGATGGCGGCTCTGGAAAGAATTACGACGTGGACGCGCCGCCGCGCTTGCCCGCGCGGAGCGCTTCATTCAAGCAGTCCGGCACGGGCGCGGGGCCTTTGGTCTTGAGCCGCGCGTCGACATAGCTCACCACCGGCGCGCCCGCGGCATCCGGATAGAGATAGAGAAAGAGCACGCAGCTTTCGCCCGCATACTGCCAGACCTCCACACCCTGATCGCGGCGCAGCAGCGACGGCTCGCCCAGCATGGCGCGCAAGGCTTCCGGTCCCTTGCCCACCAGCGCCTCGGATTTTGCCGAGGACACGGCGCGCGCCGGTTTCGGCGTATCTCCTTTGCTCCCGCCCGCGCAAGCCGCGAGCGCCACGAGACAACATAAAGCCAGCGCTTGCGTTGCGAGGGTTCTAAGCATGAGCGGCATTTCTCTGCGCAAGTTGATGGAAGAGGTGGACCATGAGCGCCGCGCCGAACAGCGGCGCCAACAGATTGACGATCGGCACGCTCAAGGCAAGGGCGATGATGGAGCCCGCGCCGAGCACGGCCCAGCGGTTCCGCCGGCGCAAGGCCCGCGCCGCGCGCGCGCCCATGCGGCGCAAGGCCACGAGCTCGAAATATTCGCGGCCGATGAGATAGCCGTTGAGAAGAAGGAAGAGCGACGATGTTGGCGCCGGGCAGAAGATAAAGCGGCAGCGCCAGGAGATTGAGCCCGATCACCGCGAGCGCGAAGACGAGCCCGGCCCACACTTGCGCGAAGAGCGAAGCGCCCTCGCCCTTCGGCGCTTGCGCATAATGCTTGCGCTCGATGGCGTCCACCACGTCGTCGAGAAAGAGGCTCGCGAAGAGCGCGGCCACCGGCATGGCGAGCAAGATCGAAAGCACGACGACGCCGAGCCCTGCGAGAATTTCCGCCACGCTTTTGAGCCAGCCCGAAAGATGCGGCGTCAGCGCCTCGAGGCCCTGGAAGACGCCGTAGCCAAGTGCTGCGAGCAAGACGAGCGTGAGCCCTACGGCTTTCCAGAGCACGCGCCCGAAGCTCTTGTCGCCCAAATCGCCGAGCGCGCGTTTCAACGCCTCAATCATGCCGAGCACCCCGCACTCTTCTTTGTCGCATGTTCTGCGCCGAACCGGTGCCCACTTCGGCGGAAAATGCTCCGGGCCATCTGAGCGCGGCCCCGTTAAAGAAGCGCGAATGTTGCGCGAGGGGCGCGGGCCACTATACTCGCGCGCCTGCGGCGGCGCCGCGAAGGCGCGCGCGAAACGAGGGGGAATCTGCATGGCAAAGCCCGATCTCGATGTCGTGGGCATCGGCAACGCCATCGTCGACGTGCTGGCGCAGGCCGACGACCAGCTTCTCATCAAACAGGGCATCGCCAAGGGCGCCATGACGCTCGTCGACGCCAAGCGCGCGGAATCCCTTTACGCGGCCATGGGCCCGGCGGTCGAGGTGTCGGGCGGCTCGGCCGCCAACACGATTGCGGGCGTGGCCTCGCTCGGCGGCAAGGCGGGCTTCATCGGCCGGGTGAAGAACGACGAGCTCGGCCGGGTCTTCGCCCACGACATCCGCGCGCTCGGCGTGCATTACGACACGGCTTTCGCCGAACGCGGCGCGCCCACCGCGCGCTGCCTCATTCTCGTCACGCCCGACGCCCAGCGCAGCATGAGCACGTTTCTGGGCGCCTCCCAGGATCTCGGCCCCGAGGACATCGAGCCCGCTCTCGTCTCGCGCGGCGCCATCGTCTATCTCGAAGGCTATCTCTGGGATCCGCCGCGCGCCAAGGAAGCGTTCCGCAAGGCGATCGAGATCGCGCGCCGCAACGGGCGCAAAGTCGCGTTCTCGCTCTCCGATCCGTTCTGCGTCGATCGCTATCGCCACGAGTTTTGCGCGCTGATCGAGGAGCGCGCCATCGACATTCTGTTCGCCAATGAGCGCGAGATCGAGGCGCTCTACGAAGTCAAGAGCTTCGACGACGCGCTGCAGATCGCGCGCGGCAAGCTGCCCATCGCGGCGCTGACGCGCTCGGAGAAAGGCTCGGTCGTGCTCGCCGAACGGCGAGGTCCATGTCGTCGACGCCGAGCCCGTGGCGCGCGTCGTCGACACGACGGGGGCGGGCGATCTCTACGCCGCGGGCTTTCTCTATGGGCTGGCGCGCGGGAAGGATTTCAAGACTTGCGGCCGGCTCGGCGCCATCTGTGCGGCCGAAGTCATCAGCCACATCGGCCCGCGGCCCGAGACCTCGCTCAAGAAGCTCGCGGCGGAGAAGGGGCTTTGAGCTGCGACTCGTTGCTCGCTCTCATCCTTCGAGACGCCCTCGCTGCGCTCGGTCTCCTCAGGATGAGGTGACAAGACTTATGCCCTCATCCTGAGGGCGAGGGCCGAAGGCCCGAGCGTCTCGAAGGATGAGGGTCATCGCCCTGACATCGACTTTACGAAATGCGAGATTTCTTCTTTATGGTTAATTTCTATTCACCAAGATATGCCGCAGATCGCGCCAATGTCAAATTTCGTTTGTACGTATTTCGTAAATTCATCTTGACAGCGTGACGCTCGCTGCCTATGATCGCGTCATCGTCGCCGAAGTGTCGGTGGCGGGCCCGCCCCGGCCTAAAGCTTCCTCAGCCACACGTCGCGGATCGAGTGATCGGGCGCCTTGCGCAGGATGAGATCGGCGCGCGCGCGGGTCGGCAGAATGTTCTGGCGCAGATTGGGCAGGTTGATCGCGATCCAGAGGGTGGCCGCGACCTCGGCCGCGGCGTCGTCGCCCAGCGACGCATAGCGATGGAAATAAGCCTTGGGGTCCTGGAAGGCGGTGCCGCGCAGCGACAGAAAGCGGTCGACATACCAGCCGCGGATCGCCTGCTCGTCGGCGTCGAGATAGATCTTGAAGTCGAAGAAGTCCGAGACGAAGGGGTGCGCGACGCTCGCATGCGAGGAGTTGGCCGCCGCCTGCAGCACGTTCAAGCCTTCGACGATCAGAATATCGGGCTGCTCGATCTCCACCGTGCGGCCGGGCACGATGTCGTAGAGCTCGTGACTGTAGAGGGGCGCATGCACCTTGCGCCTGCCGGCCTTGAGCTCCGCGAGCAGGCCAAGCAGCGCCTTCAGATTGAAGCTCTCCGGAAAGCCCTTGCGCCCCAAGAGCCCGTGCTCTTCCAGCACGCGGTTCGGATAGAGAAAACTGTCCGTGGTCAGAAGATCGACCTTGGGATGATCGGGCCAGCGCGCCAGCAGCGCGCGCAGGATGCGCGCGAGCGTCGACTTGCCAACCGCGACCGAGCCCGCGACGCCGATGACGTAAGGCACCTTCGAGTGCTTGCGCCCGAGAAAGTCCGAGGTCGCGCGATAAAGCCCTTGGGTCGCCGCGACATAGAGATTGAGGAGCCGCGAGAGCGGCAGATAGATCACGCGCACTTCGTCGAGCGAGACGCGCTCGCCGCGTCCGCGCAGCGCGATAAGCTCTTCTTCGGTGAGCGAGAGCGGCGTGTCCTTGCGCAGCTCCGCCCATTGCGCCGCCGTGAAGTGACGGAAAGGCGAGAGCGTGCCGTCGGGCGGCGGCGCCTCGATCGCGTCCGCCGCGCTCGCCGCGCCCTTTTGGAAATCAAGCGCGCTTGTCACGGGACTCTTTCTCCGCGATGCCGGACCGTCCCTCGCGCGCCGCAAGGACCGCGTAGACGTCTTCGGGCTTGAGACCCGCCGCCGCCCAGACCACGAGCAGATGATAAAGGAGATCCGCCGATTCGGCGGCGAGCGCAGCCTTGTCGCCCTTCACCGCGGCGAGCGCGGTTTCCACCGCTTCCTCGCCGAGCTTTTTCGCGCAAGCCTCGGGGCCTTCGGCGAGCAGCCGCGCGCTGTAGGACGTCTTCGTGTCGCCGCCGCGCCGCGAGACGATGACCGCATAAAGCCGGTCGAGCACCGAGGAAGAGCTCATGGCGTCAAGAACTCGGATAGCTGTTAGCCTCGCCGCAGGCGCCGAAGCGTTTCGCCCTGGATCGCCGGAACAAGTCCGGCGATGACAGGCTTGAGTTTGGTGCACTGGCATCCAGCGCTCTCCACGCTGTCATGCCCGGGCTTGTCCCGGGCATCCAGGGGCCACAAATCACGGGCACGTCCGGCATGATGCGCACGAGTCCGCGCGGCTTGCCAATGAGCCTGCCTAGCAGGGCGAGCGCTACGCTCAAGCCTCGCGCCAGAAAGGCGTCGACGCGCGACAGCTCGTCCCAGCATTTGGCGCCGGCCTTGCGCATGGCGCGCGCCGTGTGCTGGTGCCAGCCCACGACGATGCCGCCCGCCCAGGCGAGCGTCTCGAGCCCGTTGGGGTTCTTGTTGATGAGCGTGTCCACGATGCGCTGGGCGGTGGCCGCGTCGTTGAGCGCGCCGAAGGTGTTTTGCAGCCGCGCGAGGCGCTTGATGTAGCGCCCGGTGTCGTCGGGCGGATAGAGGCTCAAGAAAAACTCCGCGCCGTAGCGCAGGCGCTTCAGCCGCCGGCGCAGCCGGTGGCACTCGGACCATTCGAGGCCGGGGAGCTTCTTGGCGAGCCTTCTGCACTTGTCGAACAGCGCTTCGATCGCCGTGCCGGCGAAGGCGCGCGCGGGCAGGGCGAGCAGCGCATATGTTTCGGCATCGGCGCCGCCTAAGTCGTCCTGCTCGATGATGGCGGCGAGATCGAGCACGAAGGCGGTGTAGCGCGCGGAGTTGACCGCCGTCAGCACCTCCGTCCAGGCGAGCGCGCGCGCCTTCTCCGCCGCTTCGGCGAGAAGACCGAAGGAGAGATCTTCGGGAAAGGCCTTCGCCACCGGAGCCATGATCTCGTCCTTGAAAACGTCGAGATCGCGCGCCTCGCCGAGACAGCGCGACAGCCAACGCGCTTCCTCGACGAGCATCGCAAGTGGCGGGGCGGCGGCGGGCTTGTCGAAAATGGCAAAGACCGTGCGCAGGCGCCGCAGCGCCACGCGCATCTGATGCAGGCCCTCGACGTCCTGGCGCTCGACGGTTGCCGGCTCGTTCGCCATGAGATGGCCGAGGCAGGCGCTGAGAATGGTCTTGAGCGCTTCGCCCGCGCTGGCGTCGGGCGCGAGCGCGATGGGCAGGGCCTTGGCGGGCTCCGGCACTGCCGTACCCAGAAGCTCGTAGCCGCGGTCGGCCTTGGTGAGCGTGAGCACGCGCAAGGGCGCCTCTTCGTTCAAGGCGCGGGCGAGCCTGTAAAGCGCCGCGCGGCTGCCGCCCTTGAGCTCCAATTCGAGCTCGGCCAAGGGCCTGTCGCCGCGGTCGGCGCGCACCTGGCCGACATCGACCACGAGCTCGACGTCGTCGCCGGCGTCGGTCTTGATGTGGCGCGTGGTGCGCAGAATTTGCGTCTCGAAGAGCGGCTTGAGCGCGGCGCCGCCCGCCGCCGCCGTCACCTGTTCGCGCAAGGCGATATTGCCGATATGGCTGATGTCCGGACCCTTGCCGTTGAGCAGCACCTCGTCCTCGGCGCGATCGGCGGCGAGACTCTGGTCGCGCGGCGCGCTTTTCACGCTCTGGATGCGGCGCGTGCCCGCGTGGCGCAGGCGCAAGGACAGCCCCGCCTTGCGCAGCGCGCAGTCCTCGGTGTCGAAATAGACCGTGAAGAGCTGCTCGGCGCGCGTTTGCCCGAGCCGCGCCCCCGGCAAGCCTTTGAGGCGGCTCAAGCGTCCGATATCCGACGGGCGGATCTCGAGCTTGAGCTCGACCTCCCGCCTGCGCGGGCCGAAGCCTTCGCTCTGATCCCTCGTCGCGCCGATGCTCTCCGCTGCGCGAAGCTTTGCGGAGCGCAGTCGGCGGGCGAAGGCCCGCTCAATATTCGCCTCAGCTGACACGCTTTGTCGCGGCATGGAGGAACGTAGCCCTGCCGCCCCTGTGGAGTTAGCAAATTATGCCACAACCATCACACAAGGCCACACGCGCCCCGGCCACGGGCTAAGAGCTTAAAGGCGCACGGGGATTCCGGCCTCGGCGAGATGCTGCTTGGCGGCGGTGATGGTGAAGGTGCCGAAATGGAAGATGGAGGCGGCGAGCACGGCCGTGGCGTGGCCGTCGCGAATGCCTTCGACGAGATGGTCGAGCGTGCCCGCGCCGCCCGATGCGATGACGGGAACGCGCACCGCATCGGCCACCGCGCGCGTGAGCGCGATGTCGAAGCCTTGGCCCGTGCCGTCGCGGTCCATGGAGGTGAGGAGAATCTCGCCCGCGCCGAGCATCACCACCGCTTTTGCGTAAGCCACCGCATCGAGCCCCGTGGGCTTGCGCCCGCCATGGGTGAAGATCTCGAAACGATTGGGACTGGGGCCTGCGCGCTTGGCGTCGATGGCGACGACGATGCACTGCGTGCCGAATTTCTCCGCCGCGCGGCGCACGAAGTCGCGATCGCTGACGGCGGCCGTATTGATGGACACTTTGTCGGCGCCCGCGGCGAGCAGCGCGCGAATGTCCTCCAGCGTGCGGACACCGCCGCCCACGGTGAGCGGCATGAAGCATTGCTCGGCCGTGCGCTGCACGACCTCGAGCAGGATGGGCCGCTCCTCGTGGCTCGCCGTGATGTCGAGAAAGCAGAGCTCGTCCGCGCCCGCCGCGTCATAGGCGCGGGCGGCCTCGACCGGATCGCCCGCGTCCTTGAGATCGACGAAGCGCACGCCCTTGACGACGCGCCCGTCCTTGACGTCGAGGCAGGGTATGACGCGGGCTTTCAGCATTTTCTTTTGGCGAGAGGGTGGCCGAGCGAAGCGAGGCCGGGTGAGGGTGCACGACATGACTGCGACCGCGTCCCCCTCACCCCGCCCCTCCCCCAAAGGGGGGAGGGGAAGTGCTGGGCGCCGCATACGCGCCTCCCTCCCCCCTTGAGGGGGAGGGATGGGGTGAGGGGTCTCTTGTCTCGACGCGCGCTCATGGCTCAATCCCGCGCCACTGCCAGCGCCGCTTTGGCGTCGAGGCCGCCGTCGTAAAGCGCGCGGCCGATGATGACGCCCGCGATGACGCCCGCGTCCTTCGCCCGTTTGATGTCGTCCAAACCCTTGACGCCGCCCGAGGCGATGACGGGCACGGGCACGACGCGCGCCAGCACGGCCGTCGCCTCGACATTCAGTCCACGGAGCATGCCGTCGCGGCCGATATCGGTGTAGATGAGGGCGGCGACGCCGGCATCCGCGAAGCGGCGCGCGAGCTCGGCCGCGCGCAAGGCTGTCGCCTCCGCCCAGCCTTCGACCGCCACGATTCCGTCTTTCGCGTCGATGGCGACAGCAATGCATCCGGGAAATTTCTTCGCCGCCTCGCGCACGAGCGACGGATTTTTCACCGCCGCTGTGCCGAGCACCACGCGCTTGACGCCCGCCTCGAGCCAATGCCCGATGTCGGCCATGTTGCGAATCCCGCCCCCGAGCTGCACGGGAATGCTCACGCCGGCGAGAATGTTGCGCACGGCGTTTTCGTTGACCGCGCGGCCCTCGAAGGCGCCGTTGAGATCGACGACATGGAGCCAGGAGAAGCCCGCGCTCTCGAAGAGCGCGCGCCTGGGCCGCGCGGATCGGCATTGAAGACCGTCGCGCGCGCCATCTCGCCGCGTTCCAGCCGCACGCAGTCGCCGTCCTTCAGGTCGATGGCGGGGTAGAGGATCATCTGGCTGCCGGTCTTTGGTCCTCATCCTTCGAGACGCTCGGCGCGTCCGCGCCTCGCTCCTCAGGATGAGGACAAATCTTGTCTCCCACTGGGAGCCGTCATCGCTGAGGAGGCCGCGCTAGGCGGCCGTCTCGAAGGATGAGGCTTCTATATCACGGCCGCCAGGCGAGGAAGTTGGCGATGAGTTTCAGCCCCACCGCCTGGCTCTTTTCCGGGTGGAACTGGGTGCCCGCCATGTTGTCGCGCGCGATGAGGGCGGCTACGGCACCGCCGTAGTCCGTCCGTGCACGGACGACCTGCGCGTCACGGGGCGCGAGGTGATAGCCGTGGACGAAATAGACATGCGGGTGCGCGGGCAGCCCCTCGGCGAGCGGGTGCGGCGCCACGATCTCGAGCTCGTTCCAGCCCATATGCGGCACTTTGAGCGCGGGATCGGCGGGCTCGAGCGGCACCACCTCGCCCTCGATCCAGCCAAGGCCGTCATGGCTGCCATGCTCGAGGCCGCGGCGTCGCCATGAGCTGCATGCCGACGCAGATGCCGAGGAACGGGCGGCCTTTTTTGCGCACGCTCTCTTCCAGCGCCTCGCGCATGCCCGCAATGGCCGAAAGCCCCGCCATGCAATCGGCGAAGGCGCCGACGCCCGGCAGTACGACGCGCTCGGCTTCCGCCACGCGCTCCGGCAGTGCCGTAACCTCGATCGCGATCGGGCGTCTTCGTCTCCGCCGCCATGCGCTCGAAAGCCTTGGCCGCCGAGCGCAGATTTCCGGAACCGTAATCGATGATGGCGAGCGCTGCGGCCGTTGCGCCCGCCCGCCTTCGCGGGCCGAAGCCCTTTCTCCACCGTCATCCCCCACAAAGGCTTCGGCGGGCGTAGGCCCGTCATGGCGTATCGTCCAGGCCCGGAATGATGCTCAAGCCGCGCCGGCGCGGGGGCCCGAGGGAATCCAAGAAGCGCGCATGCTGCGCCCGGGGCTCGGCCTCCGACGCCGGAAAGCCTTTGGCGCCGAAATAGGCGCGCTCGGCCTCGACGAGCGAGGAGCCGGCCACCACGTCGACCACGCGATAGCCGCGGCGCGCCAGCATGAAGCGCCTGAGGTCGTTCGCCTCGAAGCCCAGGAGCGCCGCGATCAACGCGGCGAGCGCGGCGATGGCCGGATGCGGATGGGCGGCGAGCAGCACGGGCATGCCGGCGCCGAGCGTGGCCATGGCGTATTCCAGCGTCCAGCGTCCGGCATCGAACATGATCAAGAGCACCATGACGAGGCCCGCGAGCGCCACGTAAACCGGAAGGACGATCCAGGCCCGGCGGTAAATCGCCCACAGCACCGGAATGAAGAAGCCGCCGAAGCTGAAGCCTTCGCGAACGAGAATGACGCGATCGTCTTCGTTCCGGCGGGCGGGGTTTTCGTGAACCGTGTAGAAACGCATCGAACACTCGATCCTTCGTTAGCCGCCCAGCACGTTCTTGGTCGAAGGAACGCCGCGCTGGCGCGGATCAAATTCGATGGCTTGGCGCAGCGCGCGCGCGAGCCCCTTGTAGCACGACTCGACGATGTGATGGCTGTTGGCGCCATAGATCGTGACGACGTGCAGTGTCAATGCCCGCATTCTGCGCGAAGGCGTGGAACCACTCCTTGAAAAGCTGCGTGTCCATCTCGCCGAGCCGCGCGGTCGGGATGTCGACTTTCCACACGAGATAGGGGCGCTTGGAGACATCGAGCGCGACCTGCGTCAGCGTCTCGTCCATGGGGATGAGCGCGGCGCCAAAGCGCCTGATGCCCGCAAGATCGCCGAGCGCCTTGGCGACGGCTTGGCCCAGCACGATGCCGGTGTCCTCGGTCGTGTGGTGGAAGTCGATGTGCAGGTCGCCCTTGGCGCCGAGCTTGATGTCGATCAACGCGTGCTTGGAGAAGCTCTCCAGCATGTGGTCGAGAAAGCCGATGCCGGTCGCGATGTCGAACGCGCCCGTGCCGTCGAGATTGACGGTGGCCGAGATGTCCGTCTCGCGCGTTTTGCGCTCGATTGTGGCGGTGCGCATCAGGCACTCCCGAAAGTCCGCGCGCCCGAGCCAAGCGGGCCGGGAAGCCTCTTATCGTTAGCATAAAGCTCTGAGCGAGGGGTTTCCGGGAAAGGCCGTGCGCCCTCGTGCCCCGGCCCCCGCCCCGATCTTGCCGCAAAATCTCGCGAGCCTTGGTTATCCGCGGCTCCGGCGTTAGGCTCGGTCACGGCCGGGGGGCCGGGGGGCGGGGCTCGGGGGCCGGGGGCCAAGACAGAAGAAAGCTCGGGAGGTCATCAAATGCGTGGCTTAAGCTTTGCGCTCGTCGTGCTCGTGCCGTTGCTCGCCGGGCCTCAGGCCTCGAATGCGCTTGCCGCGGACACGCCCGCCGCAGCACAAGCAGCCGACCCCTGCCTCACCAACACGTGCCGCCCGGCCGACGCCTGGGTCGTCTTTATCGACACCGACGGTCAGAAGAAGAAAGCCAACGCCGGCAAGCTCGCCTACACCAACACGGAGATGGGCACGGTGACCGTGCTCTTGGGCGAGACACTGAAACTCAACGCGGAAAGCAACGGCAAGGTCGTCGACAAGGTGACGTTCGCGGAAGTTGCGAAAGCGGCCGACGCCGATCCCGCGCCGCTCGGCGCCACGGTGAAAAAGGGTGCCGGGCAAATCGTGCTCCAATACGCGCAAACGAAGGAGCCCAAGACCAATTCGCGCCTCGTCGTGACGCACAATTTCGAGGGCACGCTCGTCTTCGACGCCTATGTCCAGCCCATCGGCAAGCCGTACACGCTTTCGCCGAGTTGCCCGGTGCCGGAGGGAACGAGCGTCTCGACGACGTGGTATGTGCCGGTGCCCGCGCTGTCGCTGGCAAACTTCCGTCTCGTCGAAAAGGCCGAGCCCGTCACGGCGTCGGAAATCGTCTGCCAATAGCGGCTGCGCTCAAAACGCCACGCGCAAGCCGCCGCTGAATGTGCGCGGCTTGCCCGGCCGCAAGCCCGCAGGCGTGCGCGCGACGCTGTAGACAGCGTCGAAGACATTGTCGAGCTTGCCCACGAGGCGCACGCCTTTCAGGATCTCGTAGCTCGCCGCAAGATCGACGACCACGTGGCTGTCGATGGCATCGGTGGTCGGAATGGGGCCTTGGCCCGCGGTGTTGCGCGTCTCGGCGACATAGCTCACCACGGTGTTGGCGTGGAACGGGCCGTATTCGATGCCGGCGCCGAAGAAGACCTGATGCGGCGGAATGAGCGGAACCTCGTCGCCTGCGACGACCGTGCCCCAGGGCTCGAAATCGCTCTGGAAGCTGTTCTGGAATTCAGCCTTGGTGAAGGTGTAGGCGAGTTTGAGGGGCACGGCGAGCTTGCCGAGATCGACGAGTCTCGCAAGATCGGTATCGAGCGCGAGCTCCACACCATAGGCATCGACCGCGCCGGCGTTGAATTGATCGCCGATTGTGCAGCCGCCGCCCGTGGAGTTCGTGCAGAAGCCGATGAGATTGGAGTAGTCGCTGAAGAAGCCGATGGCTTCGGCGAACACCGCGCCCGGTTCATAGCGCAGCCCGGCCTCGTAATTGATGGCTTCTTCCTCTTTCGAGCTGCTGCCGGGGCCGGGCGGGGCGAAGCCCTTGTGCACGCCGGCAAGAAGCTGAAGTGAGCCCGTGGCATCGAAGGTGACGCCAAGGCCCGGAATGACGACGTCGACGGTGTTCTCGCTCACCGCGAGATTGGCGCCGGTGCGGTTGACGTCGGCGGTGCCGAAGTTCTCCCGCTTGAGCTTGATGTGCTCGTAACGGACGCCCGGCACGAAGCGAAAGCGGCCGAGCGTGATCTCGTCCTGAACGAAGAAGGCGAAGGCCCGCGCGCCGCCGATGCGGTTGTCCTGGGTGCCGGGAATTCCCGCCGTCGTCAGCACCATCGTGCCGTTGTCCATGCGATAGCGGTCGTTCCACTGGAAGCGGTCCTCTTCGTCGCGATGAAAGCGGCCGCCGATCTCCATCTGATGCGCCATGGCGCCGGTTGCGAAGCCAAAGCCCGCGACCGATTGAACGCCCTCCGCGTAATAAGTGCGATTGTTGTTGCGCACGACGAGCGCGTTGTCGCCGCTGGTCGCGCCCTTGAGAATGGCGAGCTCCGCCGCGAAGGTGGCCGGATCCCGGATCACGCTCAAGAGGCTGCGGTTCGGGCCGCCCAGGCCATTGTTCACTTGCTCGAGCTTGTACCAATTGCGGTGGAAGTCGGTGCGGTAGAGGACCGTCGTGAGATCGATGTTTGGCGTGAACTGGACGCGATGGCTGAGCTGATAAGTCTTGTGCTCGGCATTCAATTCGTCGCGCTGCGAGCCCGCGTAACGGCGGAAGGGCGTGAGCGCGAAATCGGCGTCGGTGAGGCCGAGATAAGTCTCGTCGGAGACCTCGTCGGAATACTGGAACTTGAAGGCGAGCGTCTGGCGGATGCGCGCCTTTTCGCCCGTCGTGAGCTCGATCTTGGCGACATAATCCTCGATGTCGAAGCCCGTGCCGCCGCCGTTGTCGAGCACTTTGAAGCCGTCGCTCCGGTGCTGAAAGGTCTCGCCGAGCAAGCCCACATGCGCGGTGCGCCCGCCGGCGAAGGCGTGGATGCGGCGCTCGGCATGTTCGCCGAACAAGGCCTCGACGCGGCCGCTCCAAGAGTCCGGCACGGGCGTCGAGATGAGATTGAGCGCGCCGCCAACCGTATACGGACCAAACTTGATGGCGCTCGAGCCCTTGCGCACCTCGACCGCGTCCATGCGGCCCGTGTGCGGAAAGTAATAGGCGGACGGCGCCGCATAGGGCGCGGGTGCGATGAGTATGCCGTCCTCCATGAGCGTGATCTTGGAGGAGCGGTCGAGCCCCGTGCCGCGCAGACCGACATTGGGCCTGAGACCGTAGCCGTCTTCTTCTTGGATGTTGACGCCGGGGGCCGTGCGCAGGATGCGCGTGACATCGTCGTAGTCGAGCCGTTCCAGCTCCTCGGGACCGATATAGGTCACCGCGCCGGGAATTCTCGCGCGCACGCTCTTTCCGGGCGACGACGAGAATGCGCTCCAGCACGTTGTCGCCCGCCGCGCTTGCGGCGGCGGCGTCCGCTTCCTGCGCGTCCGCCATCGGCGGCGCGAGAAGCGCGGCCGCAGCGCCGGCAATCAATCTCGTGCGAATGCTTTTCGCCACGAAAAGCGCGCTTGTTCCCCATCGGACAGCCATGATCCCCCCAACAGAATTTGCGAGTGAGTGTCAGTCGCACGCTAGGCCGGGCAGGCCTAGGTTGCAAGTGCGACTTATTCGCACATCGACGCTCGCGCCACCTTGGGGGACGAAGAGCGCACCGCAGCCTTGACCCGCGGCCCGGCGCGCACCCAAATGTGGCTCTCGGCTTTCTCGGCTTCGATGGCTTCGCCCTTGACCGCTCACTCGGATGGCTCGCCCGGCTCCATGCACGGCACGACGATTCTCTTGGTGCGCAAGGGCGGGCGCGTCGTGGTGGCGGGCGACGGCCAGGTGAGCTTCGGCCAGACGGTGGTGAAGTCGAACGCCAAGAAAGTGCGCCGCGTCGGCAAGGGCGACGTCATCGCGGGCTTTGCCGGCGCCACGGCGGACGCGCTGACGCTCTTCGAGCGGCTGGAGGCGAAGCTCGAAAAGCATCCCGGAAACCTCACCCGCGCCGCGGTCGAGCTCGCCAAGGACTGGCGCACGGATCGTTATCTGCGCCGGCTCGAGGCCATGATGGCGGTGGCCGACGTCTCCACGAGCCTGCTTCTTTCGGGCACCGGCGACGTGCTCGAGCCCGAGGACGGGCTCATCGGCTTGGGCTCCGGCGGGCCCTATGCGCTCGCGGCCGCCCGCGCGCTCATGGGCTTCGACCTCACGGCCGAGGAGATCGCCCGCCGCGCCATGGCCATCGCGGCCGGCATCTGCGTCTACACCAACGACACCGTGACGCTCGAAAGCCTTTGAGGCTACGGCGCTGCCGTAGCCGATAGCCTTGACCCTGACCCGGCCCTGTGTATAAATGTACACGAAGGTGTACATAGGAACATGGAATGGCCCTCCACATCAAGGACTCAAAGGCCGACCGGCTGGCGCGGGAGCTTGCGCAAGCCACGGGCGAGAGCCTGACCGAGGCGGTCACCAAGGCGTTGGAGGAGCGCTTGGCCCGCCAGCGCAAGGCCGCCTCAATTGCGGAGCGCGAGGCGCGCATCATGGAGCTCGTCGAGCGGTTCAACGCCTTGCCCGTGCTCGACGATCGCAGCCCGGAGGAAATCTTGGGCTACGACGAAAATGGGTTGCCGACGTAATGATCGTCGACACGTCGGCGCTGGTGGCTGTGCTTTTCGATGAGCCCGATCACGTGACCTTTCGCCGGGCGATGCTGCAAGCCGCCGTTGCTCGCGCATCGGCCGCCAATGTCGTTGAATTCGGCATTGTGGCTTCGCGCCATGCGGGTCCCGGAGGCGAGGCGATCGCGGACAGCATTCTCGAAGAGTTTGCCATCGACGTCGTGCCGGTCGATCGCGAACAAGCGCGTCTGGCGCAGCGCGCTTTTCGACGCTTCGGCAAAGGCCGGCATCCGGCGGGGTTGAATTTCGGCGATCTCTTCGCTTACGCCTTATCGAAGGCCACCGGCGAGCCGTTGCTGTTCAAGGGCGACGATTTCCGCAAGACCGACGTCGAGCCCGCCCTTTAGGGCGCGCACTTTTATTCGCACCGGCAGGTCGCGCTCGCTTCGCCGTCGCGGCACATGACGGGCCCATGCGCGGCGACGCCCGCGATGCCGCCGTGCTGGACGCAGCAATCTCCGTAATCCGGATCGGAAACGGGCGCGCAGACGATGAGCACGCCGGGGCCGGGCTTGGCCTCGAGCGCGCTGGGCCTGGGCGGCGGCGGCTCCGGCGGAAGCTTCGGCTTCACCGGCGGCTGGCAGGCCGCGAGGACGAGAACGGCGAGGAGAATGAGAGCCCGGCGCATGACGCCATCATACAAGCCGGGACGGAGCGCCCAGCAAGTCTTGACGCTGCGGCTCTGCCGTACTAACGTATGTCACGATTATATACTTGACAAACCCATAGGGCGAGTCCATGTTATGGCCTAAGGAGTTAGGCCATGAGCATCTTGAACCGCCCTTATTTCCGCGACGAAAAAGCAGCCTTCGCTAAGCTAGAGGAAATCCTCTGGCCAACCGGTCCCGTTTGCCACCATTGCGGCGACAAGGAGCGGGTCTACGACCTCTCCAAGACCCGGATCGGCCTCAAGAAATGCGGCCACTGCCGGAAGCAATTCACAGTCCGCGTCGGCACGGTTTTCGAGGCTTCCCATATCCCGCTGCACAAGTGGTTCCAGGCGGTCTACCTCATGTCCGCGTCCAAGAAGGGCATTAGCGCCCATCAGCTGCACCGGACCTTGGAGATCACGTACAAGTCGGCTTGGTTCATGGCGCACCGCGTCCGCGAGGCCATGCGGGTCCTGATGCCAGAGCCCATGGGCGGCGAAGGCATGACGGTCGAAAGCGACGAAACCTTTATCGGTCGCCGGAAGGGCGTCGAGATGAAGGGTGGCGGCGCGGGCCACAAGATCCCGGTCTTGAGCCTTGTTGAGCGCGGCGGCGCCGTCCGCTCGTTTCAGCTTGCTCGGATGGACGCGCGCGAGGTCAAGCGGATCGTGCGCGAGAATGTGCGCCAGGAAACGAGGCTGATGACGGATACGGCGGGCCATTATCGGGCCAAGAACCTAGGCTTTGCGGCCCACGAGACCGTCAATCACATGCGCAAGGAATATGTGCGCGGCGAAGCCTATACGAACACGATTGAAGGCTACTTCTCGATTTTCAAGAGAGGCATGAAGGGCATCTATCAGCATTGCTCAGAGAAGCACTTGCACCGATATCTCAGCGAATTCGACTTTCGATATAACGCTCGCACTGTCAGCGACCATGAGCGCATGGAAAGCGCATTCGATGGAGCGAAGGGTAAGAGGTTGACCTATCGGCGGGCTGACAGCATCCGAGCACAAAAAATGCGAGTCGAATCAATGAGTTACCTAAGCTATTGATTCATTTCGCTAAATCCATTACATTGTCAGCGGGCAGTCATGCGCCGGGGTTACCCAGAGCATTCGAAAGATTGCAGGCGAGCAATCGCAATCATGAGCCGGGGGACTGCCCGACTTACCTAAATATTTGACTGTTCGAAGCTGCTCGGGTGTCAATTGCATGGTATCCGGGTGTGGGACCATTTTAAATCCGTAGCTGAGATAATTTCCTTTTCGATGGTAGACGATTGGTCGGAGCAATTCGGCATATCTGCTCTCACAGTTTCCATATCTGTCCGGCTCAACTCCTGTCGCGAAAGCTGACGCGAGCGCATCAGCAATCTGCAATCCAGCCAGCTTAGAGTGATCTTGTGCGTCGATTGCGTCGATATCGATAACGGGCCAATGGATATTGACATCTTGTCCACCACCAATTTTCAGCCATAAGAGGTACTGTTTGAAATCGCTATAAGATAGCCCGCCGCGTCGTGAGAATATTATTTTCACTGTACCGTTGCCCTGCGGCACAGTAGGTCGCAAATCACGGCAAAGCCATGAGATGCGCTCGATTAGATACCTCGTAAGATAAAAATAGAGCTGGTTCTTTTCGTTATAGGTGCCTGCGGGGATTGTAGTCTTGTTGGATAGGATGTTGATCGCGCGGATTGATTTATTCGCAAGGCACTGTGCGGCTACGGTTTTCTGGCTATGGTTCATTTTCCAAAAATGAATTTGCCGAGATTTCTTTTCGGCCATTTTGTCGGAAATTTCGTCTCGCCAAGCGACAGCATCAAGGTCATAAGTGAATCGAAAAACGCACGCAGAGATCACCAGCCAACTGGAAGCGCCACCGCGATCTCCTGTCTTGCGAAATTTTCCTAGGCCGTCGTCGCCAGATTCATCAATATACGCTATGAAGCTATGCAGAGGCATGAGGGCTAATCGTGGTGGCAAAACTCAAAAGGACTCCACCAAAACTAACAAAGGTCAACGGCAAGCCTTTATCAAAGCCGCAAGAACTCTCGGTTGTGATAAATCTGAGGCAGCCTTTGACAAGGTGCTTGGCGCAATAGGGAGAGCGCCGATACCTCCACGCCCTACACCAAAGCGGCAACGCAGACCGGCAAAGAAGAAAGCTGCCAAGTAATGGCCGTTCAGTCTTCTACTGGTCGAAGCAGCTGCACAGTTTCCTGACTGCTCGCCAGACGAATTGCGCGCGCCGCTTCATACCGTTTCCGAGACGCTGGGTCTTTATTGAGCTGGTCGTCGATGAAGGCCTCTAGGGCCGCTCTTATCACGTCTTTCTGTGGCGCATTGAAATGCGCGGCGCAGAAATCGGCTAGCTTACCGGCCCACGGCTCGCCCAATTGAAGCCTGGCGTCCTGAGGCTGTCTTGCCATGCGGAAGCCATTGTAAGGTACCGAGAGGTACTTTGAAGTACTTTAAGGTACTTTGAGGTTGACGATATTGGCACACCGTCAGGATTCTCGTGGGCGAAAAGCGAATCAAATCGTCAAGATCGATGGGCTAGAAATGTGAGAGGCGGCCAGCGCAAACTGACCGCCTCTACGAGGCGAGGGCCGGAATCGAACCGACTTAAACCCCCGTGCAAAGGGATAACATAGCCAATCTGCCACCTCGCCACATTTACAAAGGGCCAGCGGAAGCTGGCCCTTTCCCTTTCGGACCAGGAGCAATTCAAAGTAGCGGGCGGACCCACAACAATGTGGGTTTTAGCGCCGCTAAGAAGTGAGCAAGGCACAAGAGTCATTTTTCCGATCCTTTAAAGGATCGGACAAAACAAGAACGGCACTAGATGTTGCCCGGCAAAAAAATGTTTGCCTGACCTCTGACATCCAATCCAAAAATGGCCTATGTTAGAACCGTTGTTCTAACGCCCTAGGCACTTGGTTCACGAAGTATATAAGTGCCACATATGTTATAACGTCAAGGACCGAGGAGCCCGCCATGCACCAGCTCAAGCTCACCCAGATCGGCAATTCCGTAGGCGTCGTGCTGCCCAAGGAAGTGCTCGCCAAGCTCAAGCTCGACAAGGGCGACTCGGTCTTCGTGACGGAGGCGCCCGGCGGCCTCGTGCTCACGCCATACGATCCGAATATCGAGGAACAGCTCCGGCTTGGACGTGAAATCATGCGCGAGCGCCGTGACGTGCTCCGCGCGCTCGCGAAATGACCGAGCCACGCTGGATCGACAGCCGCACGCTCAAGCTCCTTCACATGGAATGCCTCGCCGAGCATGGCGGCAGGACCGGGCTGCGTAACGAAAGCTCGTTCAAGTCCGCGCTCGAATGGCCGCGAGGTCATTTCCTTGAAGAGAGCGTGACCGATCTGCCGCGGCTTGCGGCTGGCTATGCGTTCGGCATCGCGCGCAATCACCCGTTCGTGGACGGCAACAAGCGCGCGGCGTTCATCGCCGCGGGCTTGTTCCTCGCGCTCAATGGCCTGCGTCTGACCGCGACCCAGATCGACGCTTATGAGAAGATGATGGCGCTCGCCGCGGGCGAACTGGACGAGGCCGCTTTCGCCGGCTGGATTCGCGCGGCGAGCCGCCCCAAGTAAGATGAGGGTATGACCAGCTTCTCCCCCCGCGAAATCGTCTCCGAGCTCGACCGCTACATCGTGGGCCAGCACGCGGCCAAGCGCGCGGTCGCCATCGCGCTGCGCAACCGCTGGCGGCGGAAGCAAGTGCCCGAAGGCCTGCGCGAGGAAGTGCTGCCCAAGAACATCCTCATGATCGGGCCCACGGGCGTCGGCAAGACCGAGATCGCGCGCCGGCTCGCCAAGCTCGCCCAGGCGCCGTTCATCAAGGTGGAAGCGACGAAATTCACCGAGATCGGCTATGTCGGCCGCGACGTGGAGCAGATCGTGCGCGATCTGGTCGAGGTCTCGCTCGGCATGGTGCGCCAGCGCCTGCGCAAGGACGTGGAGCCGCGCGCCCATCTCAATGCCGAGGAGCGCGTGCTCGACGCGCTGGCGGGTGCCGAGTCGCGCGACGTCACGCGCGAGAGCTTTCGCAAGCGCTTGCGCGCGGGCGAGCTCAACGACCGCGAGATCTCGATCGAAGTCGCCGACACCGGCCCCGCCATGCCGAGCTTCGAGATTCCCGGCATGCCGGGTGCCAGCATGGGCATGATCAATCTCAACGACATTTTCGGCAAAGCCTTCGGCGGACGCGCGAAGCGCAAGACGCTGTCGGTGGCCGACGCCCACGCCGTGCTCGTCGCCGAGGAATCCGACAAGCTCCTGGACGGCGAGCGCGTGGTGAGCGAGGCGGTGAAGAGCGTCGAAGAGGACGGCATCGTCTTCTTGGACGAGATCGACAAGATCACGGCGCGCAGCGAGCGCGTGGGCGGCGGCGCCGATGTCAGCCGCGAAGGCGTGCAGCGCGATCTCTTGCCGCTCATCGAAGGCACGATAGTGCCCACCAAGCACGGCATCGTGCGCACCGATCACATTCTCTTCATCGCGAGCGGCGCGTTTCACATGGCCAAGCCCTCCGATCTTCTGCCCGAGCTGCAAGGGCGGCTGCCCATCCGCGTGGAATTGGAGGCGCTCACGCGCGAGGATTTCCGGCGCATCCTGACCGAGCCCGAGGCCTCGCCTCGTCACGCAATACAAGGCGCTGATGGCGACGGAAGGTGTCACGCTCGACTTCACGGAGGACGGGATCGGGGCGCTCGCCGACATCGCGGCCGAGGTGAACGAGACGGTGGAGAACATCGGCGCGCGGCGGCTGCACACCGTGCTCGAGCGCGTGCTGGACGAGGTGAGCTTTTCCGCCACCGACCGCGCGGGCGAGACCGTGACGGTGGACGAGGCTTATGTCCGCGACCGCGTCGGCGACCTCGCCAAGA